>NZ_LT592167.1 GCF_900088825.1 Thiomonas delicata
GGTGCGTATTCCGGCGAACGTGACCGCTGATTCCGGTCATCGTGACCGATGGTGGTGTTGCGCGGCTTGATTTTAGGTTTGGCTTGCTTTGAGGGTTGGCTTTCCTTTCTCAAATTGTTGTTGAAACGGTTTCGTCAGGCCCCCGCCAGGCCGCCGGAGGCACCCCCCGATCGGGCATGTATGCATGATCCCGCTCGACAGGCATCAGAGAATCAATCGGTATCTTTGCTTGCGGGCGCCTGCGAGCCCGCCTTGCCTTTGGCCGGCACCTTCTTGCGCAACGACTCTCCGGTGAGCGTGAGTCGGTGATGGCTTTGCATCAGCCGATCCAGCATCGCGTCGGCCATCGTGGCGTCACCAATCCATTCGTGCCAATGCTCAATGGGCAACTGGCTGGTGATGATCGTGGCGCGGCTGGCCGCCCGGTCATCAATGATCTCCAGCAAATCGGCCCGCGTTTGCGCATCCATGGCCGTCATCCCCCAGTCATCGAGCAGCAACACGTCCGTGTTCTTGAGCGTGTCCAACCAACGCGTGAAGGTGCCATTGGCGTGCCGTATGCGCAGCTCCTCGCCCAGGCGGGGCACGCGTTGGTAGATGGCGCTGTGGCCACGCCTGCAAGCGTGCTGCGCCAAGGCGCACCCCAACCACGATTTGCCCGCCCCGGTGGGGCCGGTAATCAGCACCGCATGCCCGGCCTGCACCCAATCGCCCAGGGCCAGGCTCATCACCGCGCTGCGCTCAATGCCGCGCGTGCTGCGGCTGTCCAAGTCCTCAATGGCGGCCTGTGGGTATTTGAGCTTGGCCAACTTGAGCAGGCGCGCGCAGCGCCGGTCCTGCCGGCCATGCACTTCGCGGTCCACCAGCAGGGCGAGCCGCTCCTCAAAGCTCATGGCGGCCATGCCGCCGGTGCGCAGTTGCTGCTCCAGGGCCTGGGCCATGGTCTCCAGCCGCAAGCCGCGCAGCTGATTCAGGGTCGTGTTCATCATCATGGTCGTCTCGTTCTCGTGTGGGATGTTCATTGGTAGTAATCCGCGCCGCGCACATGCGCGTGCGACGGGCTCGTCCACTCGGGCGTGGTGCTGGCTTGCAGCAGGTCGCGCCGGTTCACCAAGATGTCGCGGATGTGCGTGTACTTGGAGGTGCCCAACGCGCACGCCAACACGCAGGCCGCCTCCAGGCGTGCGTCGCCGTAGCGTTTGCTCAAGGACAACAACCCCAGGCACGCTCGGTACGCGTGCTCGGGATGCCGCTGCCGCTCCAGCATCCGGCGCACCGTGAGGGCGCAGGCCACGCCGACACGCTCGCCCCAATGGATGAGCCGCTCGGGCGTCCACTGGGCCTGGGCTTGGTGCCGATCGGGCAGGTGTTCAGCCACGGTGGTGAAGCCCCCCGGGTGCGCACAGCGCCTGTGGCTGGCCACGCGTTGCCCGCGGTGCACCACCTCCACGGCACTGGCCGTGATGCGCAGCTCCAGCGCCATGCCCACCAGGGCGTGGGGCACGCTGTAGCGGTGGGCTTCGAACTCGATGTGGCTGTCGATATGCACGCGCACGGTTTTGAAGACCGCCCATTCCCAGGCTTGCAGCGGCAGCGCCATCAGCGCCGGGGCATCGATTTCCTTGAACACGCTGGCCCGGCAGCCGGGCAGCTTCTGGAAGGCGCGCTGGTTGAGGTATTCCAGCAGCGGGGCCATGGCGTCGTTGACGTCGTCGATGGTGGCGAACTGGATCTTGCGCAGGCGCGCCAAGATCCAGCGCTCCACCAGTTGCACGCTGAGCTCGACCTTGGCTTTGTCCTGTGGGTGATAAGCCCGCGCGGGCAGCACCGAGCAGCCGTAGTGGCGGGCAAAGTCGAGCACGGTGTCGTTCAACTGTGGCTCGTAGCGGTTGGCGCTTTTGACCAAGGCGCGTGGGTTGTCTGGGACGATGAGTTGCGGCACGCCGCCAAAGAAGGTCAGCGCGCGCGCCGTGGCGCCGAGCCAGTCGCAGGCCGTTTGCGCCGGCGTGGCCAGCGCGAAGCAGTAGCCCGAGGCGCCCATGGCGGCGACAAAGATGTTGGCGCGCTGGCCATTGGTCAAAGCCACCGTGGGTCCGGCGTAGTCGATGAACAGCTTCTCGCCGGCGCGGTGGACTTGGCGCATTGAGCGCTTCAGACGATTGGCAAACTGGCGGTAGTTCTCGCAGAACTGCGAGTAGCGCCAGGGTTTGACGGGATGCTCGGGGTCGTGTTCGTCGCCGGTCTGGGCGCAGTATTCCTCCCACAGCAGTGCCAGCGTCATGCCTTTGCGGCGCAGCTCCTGGTGAATGCGGCCGTAGTCGGCCTGGGCGTAGATATCGCTGGGCCGCGGTGCGGAAAGAAGCTGCCGCTCCAGGGCTGCTTCGTCCATCGCTGCCACGGTGGGCCAGTCCAGGCCGGCGGCCACGGCCAAGCCGACGTACTTGGTGACCACACCTTTGGAGATGCCCAGAGCGGTGGCTATTTGCTGGTGGGATTGCCCACCTTCGAGTTTGAGACGCAAGGCGTCTTTGAGTTTGCGCATGTTGATCCTTGGGGCGGCCATGGGGCTCCTGCAAATGCAGTGAAGCTACTTGGTCCGCCAGGTTGATTCATGCGCAACACCATTCCGGTGTCGTAGTCCAACGGCCCGGTCACGATGACCGGATTCGCCGGTCACGTTCCCGGAATCGCCCGGTCACGATGACCGGAATCAGCGGTCACGTTGGTCCGGAATACGCAC
>NZ_LT592168.1 GCF_900088825.1 Thiomonas delicata
TGTTGATTCATTTCCAAAACTGGGCCATTTGGGGACGCGTTCACGTTGAAATCTGAGCCACGTTGCCGCTCTATCGTGCTGAGTTTTTCAGCACAGGGGAGCAGGAGTGATCAACGTGAGCACATTGAGCAAGTTGCGCCGCCTCGTGCTGAGGCAGGACGTGTCGGTGCGCGAGGCCAGCCGCAGGCTGGGCATCTCGCGCAACACAGCCACCAAGTGGCTCAAAGATGGTCAGATGACCGAGCCCAGATACCCTCAACGGGTGTCAGGTCCCAGCATCCTGGATCCGTACAAGGAGCAGTTGAGCCAGTGGCTCAAAGCCGATAGCCATCGCAGCAAACGCGATCGGCGCGGGATCAAGGCGATGTTTGAAGCGCTGCGGGCGCAGGGCTACAGCGGCAGCCGGGGGCCGGTGTACACATTTGCCCAGCGCTGGCAGCAAGAGCAAGGCAACGCGGCACGCGGCGCGGGGTTTATACCGCTGAGCTTCGAGTTGGGCGAGGCGTTCCAGTTCGACTGGAGCTGCGAGTACCTCTTCATCGGTGGGCTGCGTCGCCGCCTGGAGGTGGCACACACCAAGCTGGCGGCCAGTCGTGCCTTCTGCCTGGTGGCGTACTACAGCCAGGCGCACGAGATGCTGTTCGATGCGCACGCGCGCGCGTTCGCTCTCTTCGGTGGCGTGCCCCGGCGGGGCATCTACGACAACATGAAGACGGCGGTGGACAAGGTCGGCCAGGGCAAGCAGCGCAGCGTCAACGCGCGCTTTGAGGCCATGACCGGGCACTATCTGTTCGAGCCGGAGTTCTGCAACCGGGCCGCCGGCTGGGAGAAGGGGGTCGTCGAGAAGAATGTTCAGGATCGGCGCAAGGACATCTGGCGCGAGGCCAGTGAACGGCGCTGGGGATCGCTTGGCGAGTTCAACGACTGGTTGCAGCAGGCCTGTGTGAAGGCCTGGGCCGAGATGAGCCACCCTGAATGGACGCAGCTCACGGTGGCCGATGTCTGGCAGGACGAACGGGTTCGCCTCATGCCCAACCCCCGAGCGTTTGATGGCTATGTGGAGCAGCCGGTTCGGGTCTCTGCCACTTCGCTGATCCACTTCCAGCGCAACCGCTATAGCGTGCCGTGCGAATGGATCCACGCGGTGGTCAGCTTGCGGGCCTATGCCGATGGTCTGCTGGTGGTCGGGCCTGACGGGCGACAGGTGCGCCTGGCGCGCAGCTTCGAGCGGGATCAGACGCTCTACGACTGGATGCACTACATCGCGCTGATCGAGCGCAAGCCCGGCGGGCTGCGTAACGGCGCACCCTTCAAGACCATGCCCGAACCCCTGCAGGAGCTGCAGCGCCAGTTGCTGCGCCACAGCGGTGGTGACAGGGTGATGGCGCAGGTGCTCATGGGCGTGAGCCTGCACGGCTTGGAGGCCGTGTTGGTGGCGGTGGAGCTGGCGCTGCAGTCCGGGCGGGTGAGTGCCGAGCATGTGCTCAACGTGCTATCGCGCTTGCAGGAGCAGCGCATGCCCGAGCCACCTGTGGCCACGAGGCTCACGCTCAACACGCCGCCACTGGCCAACCTGCAGCGTTACGACGCACTGCGCAGCCTCCCGCTTCACGAGGCTTCACCGGAGTCCGACCATGCATGACGTCATGGATGCCTTCAAGGCGCTGGGCTTGCATGGCATGGCCAGTGCATGGCCGGAGGTGCTGGGAACCGCCCGCATGAAGTCGCTTGATCACGAGGCCGTGCTGCACCAGCTCATCAAGGCCGAGACCGCGCAGCGCGAGGTGCGCTCCATGGCTTACCAGATGCGCGTGGCGCGGTTCCCATCGCACCGCGATCTCGCTGGCTTTGACTTTGCTCACACGCCAATCGATGAGGCGTTGGTGCGCCAGCTGCACACCCTTGGCTTCGTGGACTCGGCGCACAACGTGGTGCTGGTCGGCGGCCCCGGAACGGGCAAAACCCACCTGGCCACGAGCCTGGGAATCGAGGCCATCCGCATGCATGGCAAGCGGGTGCGCTTCTTCTCCACGGTGGAGCTGGTCAATGCCCTGGAGCTGGAGAAGGCGCAGAACAAGTCTGGGCAAATGGCACACCGGCTGATGTACGTCGATCTGGTGATCCTGGATGAACTGGGCTACCTGCCGTTCACGCAATCAGGCGGCGCGATGCTGTTCCACCTGCTCTCCAAACTGTACGAGCGAACGAGCGTGGTGATCACCACCAACCTCACCTTCTCGGAATGGAGCAGCGTCTTCGGCGACGCCAAGATGACCACGGCTTTGCTCGACCGCCTCACGCACCACTGCCACATCGTGGAGACCGGCAATGAGAGCTGGCGATTCAAGCATTCCAGTGCCGCTGGCGCGGCACCACCAAAGCCACGCGGCAAAGCGCAGAAAGGAGATCGAAAAACAGCAGACCCGATAGACTTATCCACAACCGAGTAGCCAAAACATCCATCAACCCAGTGGCTCAGCATTCGACGTGATCACTGGCTCAGTTGTGCCGATGAATCAACA
>NZ_LT592169.1 GCF_900088825.1 Thiomonas delicata
TTTCCCCCGATGGTCAGGTCAAACTGCTCCACCTTTGGCCGGTCAAACTGCTCCAGGCAGGACGGCTGGATTATGAGGCATCGGCGGTGACGGCGATGCGTGCGGCGGCCTCCTTGAGGCGGTAGCTGCGACCCTCGAACTCGAGCATGGTGGCGCGGTGCATGAGGCGGTCGAGGATGGTGGTGGCCATGGTGGCGTCGCCGAGGTAGCGGCCCCAGTCCTGCACGACGCGGTTGGAGGTCACGACGATGGATCGGCGATGCTTGTAGCGCTGGTGGACGATGGCCTGCAGCAGCTCGGCCGCGGCGTCGCCGATGCGCCGGGCGAGGAACAGGTCGTCGAGCACGAGCAGGTCGGGCTCGACCCAGGCGCGCAGCAGCGCGGCCTGCTCCTGGGTGCTGGCCAGGGCGTAGTGGGCGAACTCGGTGTCGGCCTCGACGTAGCGCACGTCGAAGCCTTGCAGGGTGGCCTGGTAGGCCACGGCCTTGGCGACGTGACTCTTGCCGGTGCCGGGCTTGCCGACGATCAGGGCGTTGGCGCCGTCGCCGATGAACTTGAGGGTATGCAGCTCGAAGCAGGCCGCGCGCGGCAGCTTGGGGTTGAAGCGCCAGTCGAAGTCGGCCAGGGTGGCCTTCTCGTCGAGACGCGATTGTTTGAAGCGCCGCTCGGTCAGGCGCGAGTGGCGCCGGTCGAGCTCGTCCTGCAGCATGGCGCCCAGGGTGGCCAGGAACGGCTCCTGGCTGCTCTGCGCCTGCAGCACGCGGGTGGACAGGGTGTCGGCGATGCCCGAGAGGCGCAGCTCGCGCAGGGTGCGTTCGATCTCATTGAGGGTCATGCTGGGGGCTCCGTTCATGGTTGAGGGATTCGGCGGCGGCGCGGGCGAACAGATCGGCGTACTCCTCGGCCGGGCGGATCAGTTCGTGCTGCTGGGTCAGGGGCTCGGCGGTCGGGCCGCGGTCGAGGGCCTGCAGGGCCTCGGTGACGAGGCGCTCGGTCAGCGCCTTGACATGGCGGTAGCTGTAGACCCCGTCGGCCAGGGCGGCGGCGCAGGCGGCATCAACGAGGCGGCGCGGATAGCGCCCGGCCAGCGAGACGATGCCCCAGAGCTTGCGCTGGCCCACGCGGCCTTCGACGGCGAACAGCAGCTCGCACAGGCGCAGGGCCTCGGCCCCGATGGCGCGCGCCTGGGCCAGGATGCGGCGGGTCTCGCGCGAGGGGTTGAACACGCGCTCCTCGGCGGGCAGGACCACGGTGCCGGGGTGCTCGGCGCGGTCATGGGTGCGCAGCAGCTCCTGGGTCTTGAGGTCGCGGATCTCGATGCGCCGGGCATAGATGCGCACCAGCACCTGGGTGCCGATGCGCGCCGGACGGGCGGCGTAGCTGCAGTGGTCGACGCGCACGCAGCTGTCGTCGGCGACGGTGCGCTCGACCTCGGTGAAGTACTGCATGCCCAGCACCGGCAGCGGCTGCAGGTGGGCTCTCTCCTCCTCGAACATGGCCTGCACCTGCCGGCGCGCGCTGCCGTGGATGCGCGGCGCCGCCCACTTGGTCTCCCAGTGCTCCAGAAAGGCGTTCTGCTCCTCGATGCTCTCGAAGCGCCGACCCTTGAGGGCCGTGGCCTGGGTGTGGCCGATGGCGTTCTCGACGCTGCCCTTGCGGTTGGGGTCGCGCACCCGCGCCGGGTCGGCGACGACCCCGTAATGCGCCAGCGTGGCGGCGTAGACCTTGTTGAGCTCGGGCTCGTACAGGTCGGGCTTGAGCACGCCCTCCTTGAGGTTATCGAGCACGACGTAGTGGGCCGAGCCTCCGAAGTAGCGCCAGGCCTGCTCGTGCAGCTCGGCCCAGACCTGCTGACTGGACTTCCAGACCACGCGGCGGAAGCTGCGCCGGGAATAGCGCAACGTGGCCACGAACAGGCGCGGGCGGCGGTAGCGGGCGGTGCCGGGCACGCGCGTGAGGGCGCCCTCGCCGTAATCGACCTGCATCTCCTCGCCGGGGGCGAACTCCAGGCGGTCGAACTGCTCGGGCTCGCGGACCTTGAGCCGGGCGACGAAGCGCTTGACCGAGTTGTAGTGGCCGGCGAAGCCGAACTGGTCGACCAGGTCCTGGTAGATCGCGGTGGCGTTGCGCTTGAGGCGCAGCTGGGCCTCGATGAAGGTCCGGTGCGGCTCGCACAGCGACGTCGTCGTGGCGGTCGGCGCCGGTGGCCGGGGTGGAGCAGTTTGCTCCTGCGAGCCGGTGGCCACCCCGGAGCAGTTTGCCTCGGACTCCTCGGTGAATCGATGCTGCCAGGCCCGGATGGTGTGGCGCGAGATGCCGGTGACGCGCTCGATCTCTCGCTGCGTGGCGCCGGCCTCCAGCAGCGTGCGAATGGTGGTTTGCAGATGCGGCTTCAAGACGTTCACTCCCGTGCCTCTCCCTCGACGTTGAGGGAGTGGAAAGTAACGTCCTGCCGGCTGGCCCCGAGGTGGTCGCCGTCGCCGCGATCAGCGGCTCAGATCACCCCGGCCAGGTGGAGCAGTTTGGGTGGCCAGAAGTGGGGCAGTTTGGGTGGCCGCCGGGG
>NZ_LT592170.1:0-352916 GCF_900088825.1 Thiomonas delicata
CCAACAAGCCAGTCAACACGCCATTCCGGCATGACTTAAACCAACTAGCCTCCACGAAACCCGGGGCGGTTCAATCACGAGTGCGGAGGTGGCCAGCCAGACCAAGGTGTTTGTCCAGCCCTCTGGGCGCTGCGCGACAGGTCTCAAGGACGCTAGCTTCCTGTAGTCATCGAGCTGCAGCCACGCCAGGCGCACTGGATTGAAGACTTCGAGATTCGAAGCCCGTCCGCGCTCTTCACGTCCGCCATGCAAGCAAAGCAAACGCTGCTTTCCTGGCGCGTTGTGCAAACGTCGAGCCTTCAATGCGGCCAACTCAGCCCGGGCGATGGGCAGCACGGCATCGGCGAGGTCATCAAAAGACAGCTTGACGACTTCCCCAAAAAACTCATCGACGAACAGGGGCCGACACGTCTCCGCAGCTTTGGGGTTCCACGTGCCAACCAGTCGCAGGATGCGGCTGGCATCCTGGGCGGAAGCGTCGGCACCGAGCGATTCAAACAGCTTCACGAGCGCCGATTGCACGGCAGCCCACCGTGGATATGCGGCTTTCGGGAGCGCCTTGGTCAAGTACCACTTGACAGCCAGGCCACGGCCCGTCCAGTACACCGCGGACGGCTGTGGCACCCCTTCGCCTTTACACCGAGCCAGGGTCAGCTTGAGCGCAGCGTCTGGGGAGAGACGCCTCAGATGCGGCGGCGAGTTTTCATGGCGTAGGTCAATGTCGACCCAGCATGCCGCGATATGGGCAAGGTTGATTTTCTGCCGGTTGGGCTGCGAAAACTCCGCTTGCGACAGCCAGATGCTGGTCGTCTCCGGCGAGTCTCCTGGGAGAAGGTCAATATATGCCCAGGGGTCGCGCATTGCTTCAGGCAAAGCAGTCAAGCGCAGTGGAACTTGCTTGAAGGCCTGGCCCTTTTGCGCGTTCAACTTCGCTTGGAGTGTCTCAGTCTCCCGCGGTGTCAAGTCCGTCGGGGGCCAATCGTGCCTCAGCCTTTGGAAGGCCTCGCGGGCGAGCGTCCGCCCGCTGCCGGTCGAGTAGCACAACGCGACAAAGCCGGGGCGCTTCGGTGAGTGATACAGCGCAACCTCGTGAACCGGTTGCGCGTAGATGGCGAGTGCTGACATCAGGGCTGTCTCAGTGACAGCCCCGGCAAGAGGCGAAATTCACATGCCCTGGCGCGACAAATGACGGTCGCTATACATGTCCGGCCCTTGGAAGGGGTCGGACGCTTTTGATGTCCTGCACGCCCCCTGGCCGGGGCGTGTTTTATGCGCTGACTTTGGCGGTGCCAGCAGGCGCGCACGCTGACTGGAGCGAACCCAGCCATTGCCGCACACCGTCATCCGGAAACCGCAGAAGCCGGCCGACTTTGACGGCAGGTGGCAGGTCCAGCCCCTTGGCTTTGCGGTGGTAGACAGTATGAATCGAGATGCCGAGCAGGGCGGCGAGGTCGGCGGGGGTCAAGAGCTTGGGCATGGGGCAGGTTGTTTGAGTTGTACGTACTGACCTGTAGCAACCGCTGTTTATTTGGAGAGGCTGCAAATACCCATCGTGCGTGCAAAACCGGCGTCATCGCTATCGCTACACGAAGTCCAAGGCCAACTTTCTTGGCAAAGGACCTAAGCATGAATAAGAAAACCTCACCACAAAGCGCCAACGTCACCTTCGGCACGCTTCTGTCAAGGCAAGAGCTCCAGCAGGAGTTCAATACGCTCAAGCAACTCCCGACCGCGACCAGCCACGCGCTGTACGCAACGCTACCGGACGCCATCGTCCGCCATCTTGAATCTGCACTGCTGCCGCAAGCGGCAGCGCTTGGCATCGCGCGCAGCCCCGGCGGCATCATCTGTGCTGTGCTCACGACCCAGGCTGGCTCAACACAAGTTCGGTTCATCGTGCCGTTGTTGACGGATAAGGCCAAGACGTGGCTCACAGAAGCCGCAGAGGAAAAGCACCAGATGCAGTGCGCCCTGGACATCGTCGAGACGCATCAACTTGCACTCGTGCAGGTCATCAACCCGCTCGCGGGTGACTCACGAGGTCAATGGCCCGCCGTCAAAGCCATGCTGGACAAGCCGATGCCTACAGTCGACGTTGCAAGCCAGGCTCAAGAACTGGTGTCCCTGGTTCATATCCTGGCCGGCGAGGGCGAGTCGCTGCTGCCCATTTTCTCGATTCAGGAGGTTTGGTACGTGCTTGTTGACGAGCTTCCACCGCCTCCAGCGCCGGGTTCGGCGTCAAACCCGAGCACCGCGTTGCATTAACCGAAGAGGCCACTACGGCACCATTCACCGGACCCTGCTAGGGTCCGGTCTTTTTTGTCGGCTCAATCCAGCTTGCGTGCGAGCTCTGTGGCATCCGTCTTGTAGTAACCCATCAGGCTTTTCAACGTTTTATGCCCGGTGATGGCGGCGAGCTCAATCACGTTGGGGACCCGTTTTGCGATACGCGACGTCGCCTCGTGCCGAAAATCGTGAAAATGTAAATCGTGCAGGAACCCAGGGCGCCAGTCGCCCTGCTCATTCGCCAGGCTGCGTGCGCGGCATTTCCCCCGATGGTCAGGTCAAACTGCTCCACCTTTGGCCGGTCAAACTGCTCCAGGCAGGACGGCTGGATTATGAGGCATCGGCGGTGACGGCGATGCGTGCGGCGGCCTCCTTGAGGCGGTAGCTGCGACCCTCGAACTCGAGCATGGTGGCGCGGTGCATGAGGCGGTCGAGGATGGTGGTGGCCATGGTGGCGTCGCCGAGGTAGCGGCCCCAGTCCTGCACGACGCGGTTGGAGGTCACGACGATGGATCGGCGATGCTTGTAGCGCTGGTGGACGATGGCCTGCAGCAGCTCGGCCGCGGCGTCGCCGATGCGCCGGGCGAGGAACAGGTCGTCGAGCACGAGCAGGTCGGGCTCGACCCAGGCGCGCAGCAGCGCGGCCTGCTCCTGGGTGCTGGCCAGGGCGTAGTGGGCGAACTCGGTGTCGGCCTCGACGTAGCGCACGTCGAAGCCTTGCAGGGTGGCCTGGTAGGCCACGGCCTTGGCGACGTGACTCTTGCCGGTGCCGGGCTTGCCGACGATCAGGGCGTTGGCGCCGTCGCCGATGAACTTGAGGGTATGCAGCTCGAAGCAGGCCGCGCGCGGCAGCTTGGGGTTGAAGCGCCAGTCGAAGTCGGCCAGGGTGGCCTTCTCGTCGAGACGCGATTGTTTGAAGCGCCGCTCGGTCAGGCGCGAGTGGCGCCGGTCGAGCTCGTCCTGCAGCATGGCGCCCAGGGTGGCCAGGAACGGCTCCTGGCTGCTCTGCGCCTGCAGCACGCGGGTGGACAGGGTGTCGGCGATGCCCGAGAGGCGCAGCTCGCGCAGGGTGCGTTCGATCTCATTGAGGGTCATGCTGGGGGCTCCGTTCATGGTTGAGGGATTCGGCGGCGGCGCGGGCGAACAGATCGGCGTACTCCTCGGCCGGGCGGATCAGTTCGTGCTGCTGGGTCAGGGGCTCGGCGGTCGGGCCGCGGTCGAGGGCCTGCAGGGCCTCGGTGACGAGGCGCTCGGTCAGCGCCTTGACATGGCGGTAGCTGTAGACCCCGTCGGCCAGGGCGGCGGCGCAGGCGGCATCAACGAGGCGGCGCGGATAGCGCCCGGCCAGCGAGACGATGCCCCAGAGCTTGCGCTGGCCCACGCGGCCTTCGACGGCGAACAGCAGCTCGCACAGGCGCAGGGCCTCGGCCCCGATGGCGCGCGCCTGGGCCAGGATGCGGCGGGTCTCGCGCGAGGGGTTGAACACGCGCTCCTCGGCGGGCAGGACCACGGTGCCGGGGTGCTCGGCGCGGTCATGGGTGCGCAGCAGCTCCTGGGTCTTGAGGTCGCGGATCTCGATGCGCCGGGCATAGATGCGCACCAGCACCTGGGTGCCGATGCGCGCCGGACGGGCGGCGTAGCTGCAGTGGTCGACGCGCACGCAGCTGTCGTCGGCGACGGTGCGCTCGACCTCGGTGAAGTACTGCATGCCCAGCACCGGCAGCGGCTGCAGGTGGGCTCTCTCCTCCTCGAACATGGCCTGCACCTGCCGGCGCGCGCTGCCGTGGATGCGCGGCGCCGCCCACTTGGTCTCCCAGTGCTCCAGAAAGGCGTTCTGCTCCTCGATGCTCTCGAAGCGCCGACCCTTGAGGGCCGTGGCCTGGGTGTGGCCGATGGCGTTCTCGACGCTGCCCTTGCGGTTGGGGTCGCGCACCCGCGCCGGGTCGGCGACGACCCCGTAATGCGCCAGCGTGGCGGCGTAGACCTTGTTGAGCTCGGGCTCGTACAGGTCGGGCTTGAGCACGCCCTCCTTGAGGTTATCGAGCACGACGTAGTGGGCCGAGCCTCCGAAGTAGCGCCAGGCCTGCTCGTGCAGCTCGGCCCAGACCTGCTGACTGGACTTCCAGACCACGCGGCGGAAGCTGCGCCGGGAATAGCGCAACGTGGCCACGAACAGGCGCGGGCGGCGGTAGCGGGCGGTGCCGGGCACGCGCGTGAGGGCGCCCTCGCCGTAATCGACCTGCATCTCCTCGCCGGGGGCGAACTCCAGGCGGTCGAACTGCTCGGGCTCGCGGACCTTGAGCCGGGCGACGAAGCGCTTGACCGAGTTGTAGTGGCCGGCGAAGCCGAACTGGTCGACCAGGTCCTGGTAGATCGCGGTGGCGTTGCGCTTGAGGCGCAGCTGGGCCTCGATGAAGGTCCGGTGCGGCTCGCACAGCGACGTCGTCGTGGCGGTCGGCGCCGGTGGCCGGGGTGGAGCAGTTTGCTCCTGCGAGCCGGTGGCCACCCCGGAGCAGTTTGCCTCGGACTCCTCGGTGAATCGATGCTGCCAGGCCCGGATGGTGTGGCGCGAGATGCCGGTGACGCGCTCGATCTCTCGCTGCGTGGCGCCGGCCTCCAGCAGCGTGCGAATGGTGGTTTGCAGATGCGGCTTCAAGACGTTCACTCCCGTGCCTCTCCCTCGACGTTGAGGGAGTGGAAAGTAACGTCCTGCCGGCTGGCCCCGAGGTGGTCGCCGTCGCCGCGATCAGCGGCTCAGATCACCCCGGCCAGGTGGAGCAGTTTGGGTGGCCAGAAGTGGGGCAGTTTGGGTGGCCGCCGGGGTTTCAATTTTTGCCACGCCTTTTGATAGCAATCGGACTTCTCGTACGCCGGAAAAATGCGCGCGGTTTCGTCCATCGCGCCCGGCTTGAGTGCATGAAGCAACGCCAGGGCGCGCGAGCTGAGGGGCACATCCCGGTCCTCACCGTTTTTGGTGTCGTAGAGCTTCACAAAACGCTCGTCCAGGCGCACGTCCCGCCAGCGCACACGAAGCATCTCACCCGCGCGCATAGCGGTCTCAACTGCGAGCTGCATGATGGGCAGAAGCGGTGAATCGTACTGACGCGCGGCCAGTAAGAGATACCGCTCTTCGTCGGCGCTCACCCGGCGTTTACGCTGTGCTGAGTGGGGCAATTTGGGGTTCTTGATGTTTTCCGCTGGATTGCTCGGTATCTTCAACCCCCAGGCCAGCCGTGCGTGGTTGATGACTGTGCGTAGGGAGTTCAAGTCATGAACGACGGTCTGCGCGGAACGCTGCGCCAAACGCCTGAGCTTGAAATTTTCGATGACCTCGGGCTGGAGCGCGGCTAAGGTGTAGTGGCCGAATTCGCGCTTGAGCATGCGCAGGCGCTGAGCTTCTTTTGCAGCCGATTTCTTGGTCGGCGTGACTTCGGCGATGTAGCGCTCGAGCAAGTCGCCCATGTGGGTCTTCACGGCGTGGCTGCGGTCGAAGTAGGTTCCCAGAATCACCTCAGACGAGATGACGTTCGCCCAGCGCTCGGCTTCAGCCTTAGTGCGCAGGGTCTTGGTGATGTAACGGCCTTCGATGCGTACGCGGACTTGATAGTGTCCGGAGGGACGATGCGTGATGGCTGCCATGGTGAACTCCAAAAAATGTGGAGTTCGTGTAGCGAGCGCGTTGGAGGAAACCTGTTTACGGCAGATGTCAGCAGCGTTACCGCGCCACGCGACTGGCATGGAATTGGCGCGGAATTGGCGCAGCGGCTGCGCGTTATATTTCAATGCGCTTATCGGTAAACGCTAAGCTATTGTTTAATCAAAAGAATTTGGTGCCGCTTATCTGACTCGAACAGATGACCTACCGCTTACAAGGCGGTTGCTCTACCAACTGAGCTAAAGCGGCGCGATTGATCTGGCTATGCGTTCACAGCAACCGCAGTACAAACTTCCTGCGGATTACTTCACCCGTTTCAGGTGCGGCCCCGAAGGCCTTGGCGGTGGCTCTGGCGGGTCGAGCTCATCCGCCGTGGCTGGCGCCGATGGCAGCACGGTGGGTTTGCTTTCCCCCTTAGGACCGCCGGAAGGAGACGCCGAGGGGTCAGGCACGGCGTGCAAGTGCACCGACTCTCCGGGATTCGACAGCGGCAGGTCAAGTTTGATCCGCGGTTGATCTGCTTCCCCCGTTTCATCGTGGCTGGCCTCGGGCACAGGGAAAGCCATGCCCTGCCCGTTCTCACGCGCATAGATGGCGGTGACATGGCTGACGGGGACCAGAATGTCGCGCGCGACGCCGCCGAAGCGCGCTCTGAAGCTGACATCATCGTTACCGATCTTCAAGCCGCTGGTAGCCCCGAAACTGATGTTGAGTACGATTTCACCGTTCTTCACATGCTCGCGTGGAACACGGACCTGGCCATCGACATGCACGGCCAGGTACGGCGTGAATCCATTGTCGGTGCACCATTCGTACAGTGCGCGCAGCAGATAGGGCTTGGTCGAACTCGGGCTTTCGGCGGCGTTGCTCATGACGGAAACGTGGGCCTCATTCCTTGCTACTTGCGCATGACCTTTTCTGAAGGTGTCAGCGCTTCAATATAGGCCGGGCGCTGAAAAATGCGTTCGGCATACTTGGCCAGTGGCGCGGCCGATTTCGGCAAATCGATGCCGTAATGGTCGAGACGCCACAGCAGCGGGGCAATGGACACGTCGAGCATGGAGAAGTCGTCGCCCAGCATGAAGCGGTTTTTGGTAAAAATGGGAACGAGCTGCGTGAGCCGATCACGAATGGCAGCGCGCGCCTTCTCCATGGCCTTTTCATTGGACCTGCTGGCACGCGACTCCAGGGTCGAGACGTGGACGAACAGCTCCTTCTCGAAATTGAACAGGAACAAGCGCACGCGTGCGCGCGCCACCGGGTCTCCGGGCATGAGCTGTGGATGCGGGAAACGCTCGTCGATGTACTCGTTGATGATGTTGGACTCGTACAGGATGAGATCACGCTCGACCAGGATGGGCACCTGGCCGTAGGGGTTCATGACGTTGACGTCTTCGGGCTTGTTGAAAAGGTCGACGTCGCGGATTTCGAAATCCATGCCCTTTTCGAAAAGGACGAAGCGGCAGCGCTGCGAGAACGGGCAGGTCGTGCCTGAGTAAAGCACCATCATGAGGGGCGACTCCTGAAAAAGCGAAGGGAGTGAGCAGGCTCACCCCCGAAAAACCTTCCGAAAGAAAGTCGGATGCGGGCGGGGCGCGGAGTTTTGGCGACTCGGCCCCGGCCTCGATTACTTCACATCTTTCCAGTATTCGGACTTGAGGCGCCACGTGATGAACGTGAACACGGCCAGGAACAGCAACACGATGACACCGAGTCGCTTGCGCTCGAGTTGGTCCGGTTCGGCCATCCACTGCATGTAGGCCACAAGATCGGCAATCTGTGAATCATACCGCCTTGCGCTCAAACTCCCCGGCGTGAGCTGCACATAGCCCGCGAAGGTCTTGAGTTGGACATGGGGGTCGGCGGGGTCGCTCTTGAGTTCGAACCGGGCCGCGCGCTCCCCTTGCAGAGGCCAAAGTGGATTGGGCATGGCCACATTCGGAACCACCAGGTTATTCCACCCGGAGGGCCGCGTGTCGTCGCGATAGAACGACAACAAATAGGTGTAGAGGTAGTCGGCCCCCGAACCGCGGTGCGAAGCCAGTGCCCGTTCGATCACGCTCAAGTCTGGCGGCGCCGCGCCGAACCACGCCTGCGCCTGTGCAGGCGTCATGGCGATTTTCATCGTGTTGCCGAGCCTGGGTTCGCTGAACATGAGATTCTTCTGGACCTGCTCGCCCGTCAGTCCGATGGCGCGCAGTTTTTCATAGCGCATGAATTCCGCGCTATGGCAGTTCAGACAGTAGTTGACGAAGAGCTTCGCGCCATTCTGTAGCGCGAGCAGGTCGTTCACACGATACGGCGCCTGTTGCAGCGGAACGCTCTCTTGTTCGGCGGCGGCAAGTGCGACCACCGTCGTGGAACCCAGTCCGAGCATGAGCACGAGGCGCAGGAGCGCACGAAAGATGTGGGACATGTTCATCGCTCAGTGTGGGTGGTAGACCAGACGCTCGGGCACAGGCCTAGGTTCCCCCAGCCTGCTCCACCACGGCATCAACCAAATGAACCCGAAGTAGATGAACGTACAAGTCACCGAAATCCAGTATCCCGTGGGGGATGGCTCCTCAATGCCGAAATAACCGAGCACGACGAAGGCCAGCGCAAACACAAGAAGCACAGAAAGATGCCACTTGGGGCGGTAGCGAATGGACTTGACCGCGGAGTGATCCAGCCATGGCAGGAAAAACAGGGAGATCACCGCCCCACCCATGACCACCACGCCCCAGAACTTGGCATCCACCGTGGCCAAAGCCCACAACAAGAAGGCCATGCCGGCGGCCAGGACGGCGAGCCGCAAAGGATGGCGCCGCAGGCTCCAGGCGCGCCACAGGCCTGCCACGCTCGCGACCGCCATCCAGATGTGCACCGAGGTACTGGTGGTGGCGCGCAGCATGGAATAGAAGGGAGTGAAGTACCAGACCGGCGCGATGTGCGGCGGGGTCTTCAGCGGATTGGCGGGAATGAAATTGTTGTGCTCAAGAAAGTATCCACCGAAGGTCGGCGCAAAGAACAACACGGCGCAAAAGATCGTGAGGAAGACCGAAAGTCCGAACAGGTCATGCACCGTGTAGTAGGGATGGAAGGGAATGCCGTCGCGCGGGTTCCCCCGCGCATCCTTGTTGGCCTTGATCTCGATGCCGTCGGGGTTGTTGGACCCGACCTGGTGCAGGGCGATGATGTGCGCACCGACCAGCCCGATGAGCAGCAAGGGAATGGCGATGACGTGGAAGGCGAAAAAGCGGTTCAGCGTGGCGTCGCTCACCACATAATCGCCCCGGATCCAGAGCGACAGATCGGGGCCGATGAAAGGTATGGCCGAGAACAGGTTGACGATGACTTGCGCGCCCCAGAACGACATCTGGCCCCAGGGCAGCAAGTAGCCGAAGAAGGCCTCACCCATCAGACTGAGGAAGATGAGACAACCGAAGATCCAGACCAGCTCGCGCGGCTTGCGGTAGGAGCCGTACAGCAAGCTGCGGAACATGTGCATATAGATGACGACGAAAAACGCCGATGCGCCGGTCGAATGGATGTAGCGGATCAGCCAGCCCCATCGCACGTCACGCATCATGTATTCGACCGAGCCGAACGCCAGTGCGGCATCGGGCTTGTAATGCATGACGAGAAAAATGCCGCTGACGATCTGGATGCCCAGCACCACGATGGCGAACGAGCCGAAGTAGTACCAGAAGTTGAAATTCTTGGGGACGTAGTACTCGGTCAGATGTGCGGCCCAGAGCGCCGAGAACGGGAACCGGTCGTCGACCCATTGACGCAAGCCCCCGCGCGGTGCGGCTCCTGGCACGGGGGTGTCTGGCAAAGTCTGTTCAGCCATGCTTGTCTCCTGTTCGAGGCGATCAGGCCTTGTGTTCGCCGAGAAGAATTTTTCGGTCGTTGACGTAGTGGTACGGCGGCACCACCAGATTGTCCGGAGCAGGCATGTTCTTGAACACGCGCGCCGCCAGATCAAAAATGGAACCGTGACAAGGGCAGAGGAAGCCCCCCTGCCAGTCGCTCGGCAGCGAAGGTTGCGGGCCGGGCGTGAACCGATCCACGGGCGAACAACCGAGATGGGTGCAAATACCGACGACCACGAGGTACTCGGGCTTGATCGAACGCCACTGGTTCTGTGCCCATGGCGGCGTAGGAAACTGGGTACGCTTGGACAGGGGGTCGGCCACCAGCGACTGCGTGATGTTGAGCGACGCCAGCATCTGCGGCGTACGGCGCAGGAACCACACGGGCTGGCCGCGCCAGAGGATGGTCATTTTCTCGCCCGGGCGGAGCTGGGAAATATCCACCTCGATAGGGCCGCCCTCGGCTTTGGCCTTGGCCGATGGCTCCATGGATTCGACGAAGGGGACGGCCGTGGCAACCCCGGCGACACAGGTGGCGGCACCTGTGGCAATCAACCAAGTTCTGCGTTGGGAATCCATCATGTGGGTGCGGTAGTGAAGCGATGGAATTCTGGTCCCGCAGCGCGAATTTGGCATTAGGAAAAGCCTGTATAAGAGATCACTGATTTAGGGCTCGCGCATTGCGTTTGATCAATAAAATGGATGTTGCGCCGCAATATTTAGGCTTCTCACCCCGTTTGGATGGAAAACATGAGGCATCAAGAATGACGTGCTTTACAGATATATCGAAATTTGCAGCATTGCTTTACATTCCAGCTTTCTCTACCGTTTGAACGGAGCGTGCTATGAGTTTCCTCAATGAGTTCAAGGAATTCGCCGCCAAGGGCAATGTCATCGACCTGGCAGTCGGCGTCATCATCGGTGGAGCGTTCGGCAAGATCGTCGACGGTTTGGTCAATGACATCATCATGCCGGTGGTCGGTGCGGTCATTGGCAAGATCGATTTCTCGAATTTCTTCATCCCGCTGGGCGTCGTGCCTTCAGGCACCGAGATGACGCTGGCTGCGCTGAAAAAAGCCAATGTCCCGGTGCTGGCCTACGGCTCTTTCATCACCATCGTGATCAATTTCCTGATCCTCGCGCTGATCATCTTCGTCATGGTCAGGCAGATCAACAAACTCAAGCGATCTCAGCCCGCGCCTGTGCCGGCCGCCACGCCCGAGGACATTGTCCTGCTGCGCGAGATCCGCGACGCGCTCAAACGCTGACCGCAGCGTTGCCGGCCGCCGCCGCGAGTCGCCGCGCCATGGCGATGGCACTGACCAGGCTGGCCGGATTGGCCTGCCCGCGCCCGGCAATATCGAACGCGGTGCCATGGTCGGGACTGGTCCTGATGAAGGGCAATCCCAGCGTGACGTTGACCCCTGCGTCCAGGCCGAGGTATTTCACAGGGATCAATCCGTGGTCGTGCAGCATCGCGACCACCACGTCGAACTCGCCGGGATGATCCGGCGCGTTGCGCGCCCGCATGAACACCGTGTCCGGCGCATGGGGCCCGCTCGCGTCGATGCCCTCGGAGCGGGCCTGCGCGATGGCCGGGGCGATGACGCGGCTTTCCTCGTCGCCGAATAGCCCCCCTTCGCCCGCGTGCGGGTTGAGTCCGGCCACCGCGATGCGTGGATGCTGTTGGCCCCAATGCGCGGCTGCGGATTGGGTCATGCGCAAGGTTTCCAGCACCGACTCCGTGGTGATCGCCTCGATCGCCTTGCGTACGCTCATGTGCACGGTAACGAGCACGGTTCGCAGCGCATCATTGGCCAGCATCATGCGGACCGGCGCTCCAGCGCAAAGGTTCTGGAGCAGTTCGGTATGCCCTGGGAAGGGCACGCCCGCCGCGTGCAAGGACTCCTTGTGGATGGGTGCCGTCACCAGGGCCGCGACGTCGCCGCGCAACGCCGCCTGGGCACCGGCGACGATGGCTGCGTGCGCGGCCGCGCCGGCGCGCGCGTCGACACGCCCCAGCGCCAAACCTTGCAATCCTCCTGGCGGCAGGCCCGGGGCCTGGATCACGGGAATCACGCCGACGGGCAAATCGGCACGCCGCAAGGGCGCGTCGATGCGGGCCACGCTCGGACGCCCCGTATCGGGGTCGAAGGCAAGCCGCATGGCCGCATCGGCGATCACTTGGGCGTCGCCATACACGACGCAACCGCCGGCCTGCCCGGCGGCAAAGGCCTTCACGATGATTTCCGGCCCGATGCCGGCGGGATCCCCCATCGAGATCGCCAGGGTTGCGGTGTGGTTCATGCCGGGTTGTCGATGTCGATGAAACGATGTTCGAGGCCGAAGCTGCGCGCCAGATGCTCGCCCAGGGCCTGGACACCGTAACGCTCCGTGGCATGGTGGCCGCAGGCCAGATAGGCCACGCCCATTTCGCGCGCATAGTGGGCCGTGGGCTCGGATATTTCTCCGCTGACATAGGTATCGGCGCCCGCCGCGTGCGCCTGCTCGATCCAACCCTGCGCCGCCCCTGTGCACCAGGCCAGCCGGCCAACCGGCGCCGACGCATCCCCCACCAACACGGGCTCGCGCCGCAGCCGCACACGGAGCGCGGCGGCCAGGTCGGCAAGCGTGGCCTGGGGCGCCGCTCCGAGTCGCCCAAGTCCCTGCTTGCCGAATGTGTTCTCGACACGCCACCCCATATGCGCCGCGAGCTGGACGTTGTTGCCCACCAGCGGATGCGCATCCAGCGGAAGGTGATAGGCGAACAAGTTGATGTCTGCGCCGAGCAGTGCCTTCAGGCGAAGCCGCTTTTGGCCAACGATGCGCGGGTCCTCGCCGCGCCAGAACCAGCCGTGGTGCACGAGGATCGCGTCGGCCCCGGCATCGATGGCACGCTCGATCAGTGCCAGGCTGGCAGTGACGCCGCTGACCACCCGGGCGATCCTCTCCTTGCCCGCGACCTGCACGCCGTTTGGGCCATAATCTTCAAAGGTATCCGTCTGCAAGAAATCGTGCAGATACGCGGCCAGTTGTTCGCGGTTGATCATGTTCCGGAAAGGTGCATATGCGCAGGTTGTGGTTGATTTTCGCTCAGGTGACGACAGTGGCCCTGGCCGTGCTGTTTGCGGTGCGCATGATCGCACCGCAATGGCTGGCGCGCCCCCATGAGGAATCCAGGCTCATGCTGCAAATCCCGAGCGCGCGCACGCCGGCACCAACTGCGGCGCCCGGCTCCTACAGCGCCGCAGCGCTCAAAGCCATGCCGGCCGTCGTCTCGGTCACCACCACGCGGGCACGCAGCCCCCGGGGAGGCTCACCGCTCGAGCGTTTCTTCGGCGGCCCGGATCCGAGTCAGCCGACGGTCGGGCTCGGGTCGGGCGTCATCGTCAGTCCGAATGGCTATGTGCTGACCAACAACCATGTGATCGAAGGCGCCGAGGAAATCGAAGTCAAGCTGGCCGATGGCCGGGAGGCCGCCGCCAAGGTGGTCGGGCGCGATCCCGACACCGATCTGGCCGTCCTGAAAATCGGCCTTCCGAATCTCCCCACGCTGGCCTTCGGCGACGACACCAAGGCCCATGTGGGCGACGTCGTGCTGGCCATCGGCTATCCCTTCGGTGTCGGTCAGACCGTGACGCAGGGCATCATCAGCGCGCTGGGCCGAACCCAATTGGGAATCAACACCTTCGAGAACTTCATCCAGACCGACGCGGCGATCAATCCGGGGAATTCCGGCGGCGCCCTGGTGGACGTCTACGGCAATCTTCTGGGCGTCAACACCGCCATCTTCTCGCGCTCCGGAGGGTCGCTCGGCATCGGCTTCGCGGTGCCGGCATCGACTGCGCGCAATGTCCTGCAACAGCTCATCGCCACCGGCCACGTGGTGCGCGGCTGGATTGGCGTGGAGCCCCAGGACGTCACCCTGCAGATGGCGCAAGCGTTGAACTTGCCCGAAGCCGAGGGCGTGATCGTCACGGCCGTGCTGCGCAACGGCCCCGCAGACCTGGCCGGCATCCGTCCGGGCGACGTGGTGATGGATGTGGCGGGCCAGCCGGTGCGCAACACCGGCCAGTTGCTGAATGTCGTTGCCGCCCTCAAACCCGGGAGCGACACAACCTTGCGCGTGCTGCGCAAGGGTCGCGAACAGAATCTGCGCGTCAAAGTGGGAACGAGGCCGCAGCTTCCCGCCCCCGCAAACCCGTCCGATGACGATCAGCCGTGAGCTGAAGCGCGCGGCACGCTTTCCGCGGGATGCGTGCCGTCACGCCGGAGGCTCTGCATCGGCTGGTTTCTCGGCCTCGTCCTCGGGCGCCCGGGCGTACTTGCCCAACATGCGCGAGCCGACGATCCCGACCTCGTAGAGCAGGATCATGGACACGGCCAGAGACGTCTGGGAGAACACATCGGGAGGCGTGATGACGGCGGCGATGATGAAGGCCACCACGATGAAGTAGCTGCGCCAAGCCTTGAGTTGGGCGATGGTCAGCACCCCGAAACGCACCAGCAGCATCAGGACCACGGGCACTTCGAAGGCCGTGCCGAACGCCAGGAAGAGCGTGAGCACGAAGCTCAGGTACGACTCGATGTCGGGCGCTGCGGTGATGACCTTGGGCGCCACGTCCTGAATGAAGGTGAACAACCTCCCCAGCACGATGAAATAGGCGAAGGCCACGCCGAGGTAAAACAACAGCGTGCTGATGAAGATCAGCGGCACGACCAGGCGCTTCTCGTGCGCATACAAGCCGGGAGCGATAAAGGCCCAGAGCTGATAAAGCACCACGGGCAGCGCGATCATCAACGCCACCAGCATGGTGAGCTTGAGCGGCACCAGGAACGGCGTGATGACGCCGATGGCGATCATGGTCGAGCCATGGGGCAGATGCGCGATGAGCGGTTTGGCGAACAGGTCGAAGAGTCCTGAAGGTCCGGGGTAAACGGCCAGAACGGCGAAGACGACACCCACGGACGCGACGGCCCTGATGAGCCGATCTCTCAGCTCGACGAGATGGGTCACGAAGGGCTGCTCGGCTTCCGGGGATGGGGAGTCGGACGGCTTGGGATCGGTCACTTGAACGGCGAAGAAGGGGAAAGCGGGCTCAAAGACCGGAGCGTGGACGGTGGCGCGCGACCCGGGCCGCGCCGGACAGGGCATGGCTGCGGACGCGGGCTTGGCGCCGGTACCACAGCGGCACGGCCTGGCCCGTGGATTTTTTCAAACGCTTGGGTTTGTGATTGTCCAGGATGAAGCCGTCGCTCGGGGCGTCCGTCGATTGCGCCTCGCCGGACAGACCGGCGGTGGCCTCTCTCCAGGCCGAATCGAATTCGTGATTCACCTCGCCGATATTCTTCGCCACCGTGCTTTGGATGTCCTGGGCGGCCGACTCGACCGTGGACTTCATGCTGCGCAGTTCCTCGAGTTCCATCTGCCGGTTGACTTCGGATTTCACGTCAGCCATATAGCGCTGCGCGCGGCCGAGCAGATTGCCGACCGTACGCGCAACCTTGGGCAGCTTTTCAGGACCGAGGACGATGAGCGCGACCACGCCGATCACGCCCAGTTCGGAAATGCCGATATCGAACATGGCTGCTTGTCAGTGCCTATCGCCCAGGCGCCTGGGAACAAAAAGGCCGGCTGCATGGCCGGCCCGGCGCCGCTGCGCGGAATTCAGATTTTTTCCTTGGCCTCGACATCGATGGCGTCCTTCTTCACCGCGCCAGCCTGGCCTGCAAGCTGCTTGTCGCTGGCCGCCGGTGTTGCGGACGCCGATGCGTCGGGTTCGGCTTCACGCATGCCGTCCTTGAAGCCCTTGACGGCCGAGCCGAGGTCGGAGCCGATGTTCTTCAGTTTTTTCGTACCGAACACCATCATCACGATGACCAGGACGATCAACCAATGCCAAATACTCAATGAGCCCATCACGATACTCCTTAGCGACTTTCAGATCGTCGCGCGTTTCCAGGGGCGGGGGCCCCCCAAGACATGAATGTGCAGGTGGTAAACCTCCTGCCCGCCATTCGGCCCGGTATTGATGACGCTCTTGAAGCCGTCACCGCAGCCCTGCCGCTCGGCCAGTTGCGGAACCAAGATCATCATTTTACCGAGCAAGGACTGGTCACCGGGTTCCACTGCCGCGAGCGTGGCGATATGCCGCTTGGGCACGAGCAGGAAATGAACCGGCGCGGCCGGGTTGATGTCGTGAAAAGCGAGGACTTCGTCGTCCTCGAACAGCTTGTTGCTGGGAATGGTCCCAGCAATGATTTTGCAGAAAACGCAGTTCGGATCGTGCATGGTTTGGATCAGGACGTAGTCGTGTGAATGTTGGCGACAGGCATGGTTTGCCCAAGGCGACGCCGAGGTTCAGGACTTGGCGCCGCGACGGGCGAACTCCTCGATGCCCGACAAGCCCTCGCGCCGTTCCAGTTCCGCCAACACCTCGTGCGGACGGATGCCGTGGCTGGACAGCGCCACCAGGGCGTGGAACCACAGGTCGGCCGCCTCGTAGACGATGTTCTGGCGCTGCCCGCCCTTGCAGGCGAGCACGAATTCGGTCGCCTCCTCGCCCACCTTCTTGAGCACCGCATCCTCGCCCTTGGCGAACAGCTTGGCCACATAGGAACCGGCGGGATCGGCCTGCTTGCGGCGCTCGATCACATCGGCCAGACGGCCAAGCACGTCCGCGGGCTGGACCGGCTCGGATTGGGCAGAGGGCTTCATCGGTAGATTTGCTCCGGATCCTTCAAGACGGGCTCGACCGAGGTCCAGCGCCCTTGCTGCAGTTCGCGGAAAAAACAGGAGTGGCGCCCGGTATGACAGGCAATGCCCGGCTCGTGGCCGAGCTGGCGCACGGTCAGCAGCAGCACGTCGCCATCGCAATCGAGGCGAACGGATTCAACCTTCTGCACGTGGCCGGATTCCTCGCCCTTGTGCCATAGACGCTTGCGCGAGCGCGACCAGTAGACGGCCTCGCCGAGTTCGAGCGTGCGCTTGAGGGCATCGCGGTTCATCCAGGCCACCATGAGGATGTCCTTGCTGCCGGATTCCTGCGCGATGGCCGGCACCAGGCCGGCGGCGTCCCAGTGAATGTCGTCGAGCCAGTTCATGCGGGAAGTGTAGTGATTGCGGCGCCACGCTGTTTTGCCGCGCGGCGTCCGGCTGTCGGGTCAGGCCGCCAGGCCGGCGTCGAGCCGCATCGGAATGCCCCGAGCGGCCATGAAACGCTTGGCTTCGCCGACCGTATGTTCGCCATAGTGGAAGATGCTGGCCGCGAGCACCGCGTCGGCATGCCCCTGGGTGATGCCGTCGGCCAGATGCTGCAGGCTGCCCACCCCACCCGAGGCGATGACAGGCACGGAAACCGCGTCGGCCACCGCGCGGGTGAGTTCCAGGTCGAAGCCCGCCTTGGTGCCGTCGCGATCCATGCTGGTGAGCAGGATTTCTCCGGCGCCGGCCGCGCTCATGCGGCGCGCCCAGTCCACCGCGTCCAGCCCGGTGTTGCGCCTTCCGCCGTGGGTGTAGACATCCCACCCCGCTGCGTTGTCCCTGCGCTTGGCGTCGATGGCCACGAGAATGGCCTGCGCACCGTACTTGCCCGAAGCGTCGGCGATCACCTGCGGATTGGCGACCGCGGCGGAATTGAAGCTCACCTTGTCGGCGCCGGCGTTGAGCAGGCGGCGCACATCCTCCACGGTCCGCACGCCGCCGCCCACGGTGAGCGGGATGAACACCTGCGCGGCAACCGCCTCGATCACATGCAGCAGCATGTCGCGCTCGTCGCTGGTGGCGGTGATGTCGAGAAAGGTGAGTTCGTCCGCCCCCTGGTCGTTGTAGCGCGCGGCGATGTCCACGGGGTCGCCGGCGTCGCGCAAGCCGACGAAATTGACGCCCTTGACCACGCGTCCCGCGGTCACGTCCAGGCATGGGATGATGCGTTTGAACAGCATGGGATTCCGATCGACCGGTGTGGACAGACTGCCCCGAATGGCCGGGCTCAGGCGGACTCGGCCTCGACGCGCTGCTGTGCCGCCTTGAAATCCAGGTCCCCGGTGTAGATGGCGCGGCCGCAGATGACGCCTTCGATGCCGCTGCTCTCGACCGCGATGAGGCGTTCGATGTCGGCCATCCCGGACAGCCCGCCCGAGGCGATGACGGGGATGGACAGCACTTCGGCCAAGCGCACGGTGGCCTCGATGTTCAGGCCGGTGAGCATGCCATCGCGGCCGATGTCGGTGTAGATCACGCCCTCGACGCCATAGTCCTCGAACTTGCGCGCGAGATCCACCACCTCGTGGCCGGTGAGCTTGCTCCAGCCGTCCGTCGCCACCTTGCCGTCACGCGCATCGAGTCCAACGATGATGTGGCCGCCGAAGGCGCTGCAGGCCTCCTTCAGGAAGCCGGGATTCTTCACCGCGGCCGTGCCGATGATGACATAGCTCAGGCCGTCGTCGAGATAGCGCTCGATGGTCTCCAGATCGCGGATGCCGCCGCCGAGTTGCACTGGAACGTCCTCGCCGACCTCGCGCAGGATGGCCCGGATGGCGGGTTCGTTCTCGGGCTTGCCGGCAAAGGCGCCGTTGAGATCGACCAGGTGGAGGCGGCGCGCGCCCTGCTCCACCCAGTGCCGCGCCATGGCGGCCGGATCCGAGGAAAACACCGTGGCGGCCTGCATTTCGCCTTGTTCCAGGCGGACGCACTGGCCGTTCTTGAGATCGATCGCGGGGATCAGCAACATGGGACGGAACGACGACGGTTCGGGGCCTTTTGCCAGCGTGTCGGCTCAAGGCCTCCAGTCGAGAAAATTGCGGTAAAGCACGAGGCCTGCCGCGGCGCTTTTTTCAGGGTGAAACTGTGTGGCGAAAATAGTATCCCGCGCAATGGCGCTTGCAAACGTCACGCCATATTCGGTACGGCCCGCGGTGTTGCGCCCTTCCGACGGCTGCGCATAGAAGCTGTGCACAAAGTAGAAGGCGGCACCGTCGGCGATGCCAGCCCACAAAGGATGGGGGCGCCCATCGTGGACCACCTGATGCACGGTGTTCCAGCCCATGTGCGGCACCTTGTAGCGGCTGCCGTCGGGCTGGATCTGACCGTCGAGTTGGAAGCGGCGCACGTCGCCCGCGATGAGCGCGAGTCCTTGAGTTGCCCCTTCCTCGCTGCGATCGAGCAGCATCTGCATGCCCACGCACACGCCGAACAGGGGTTTGCCGTCTCGCGCCTGCGCGCCAGCGGCCTGCAGCACCGCGTCCTGCAGGCCAGAGTCGCGCAACTCGCGCATGCAGTCGGGCATGGCCCCCTGGCCGGGCAGCACGATGCGATCGGCCTCGCGCACCTGCTTGGCGTCGGATGTCACGACGACACGCCAGGGCAGCCCCTTGGCGACATGCTGCACGGCCTGCGACACGGAGCGCAGGTTGCCCATGCCGTAATCGACGATGGCGACCGTTTTCATGCGGACGTCGGAAGCTGCGGAGAGGGGTGTGGGAGATTTAACGCGACAAGAAGACGGGGACGCTGCGACGCGCGGCGCTCACAGCGAGCCTTTGGTCGATGGTATGACAGAGCCCATGCGCGGGTCGATTTCAGCCGCGGCACGCAAGGCGCGGCCGAAGGCTTTGAAGACGGTTTCGCACTGGTGGTGGGCATTTTCGCCGCGCAGATTGTCCACATGCAGGGTGATGAAAGCGTGGTTGACCAGGCCTTGAAAAAATTCGTGCGCCAGATCCACGTCGAACTGGCCGATCATCGCACGCGCGAAGGGCACGTGCCACACCAGCCCGGGGCGACCGGAGAAATCGACCACCACGCGCGAGAGCGCCTCGTCCAGCGGCACATAGGCATGGCCGTAGCGGCGCACGCCCTTCTTGTCGCCAAGCGCCTTGGCCAGCGCCTGGCCGATGGTGATGCCCACGTCCTCGACCGTGTGGTGGCCGTCGATGTGCAGATCGCCCTCGGCGTGCACGGCAAGATCGACCAGGCCGTGACGCGCGATCTGGTCGAGCATGTGGTCGAAGAACCCGATGCCGGTGGCGAGCTTGGAAACACCGGAACCGTCGAGATCGAGCTCGACCGCGATGCGGGTTTCGGCAGTCTGGCGGATGACCTGTGCGGTGCGCATGGATGAGATGGAATGCGGCAGCGGCCAAGCGCCGCGCCATGCCGCCATGTTAACGAAGCGCGGACGCCGCCTCCGACGGAACGATGGCGGACAGGGCCTGCAGCAGCGCATCGCACTGCGCGTCGGTCCCCACCGTGATGCGCAGGAAGGATGCGATGCGCGGCGGCTGCGAGAAATGCCGCACCAGGATGCGGGCCTCGCGCAGGGCGGCGGACAGGACATCGCCGTCATGCAGGGGATGGCGCGCAAAGACGAAGTTCGCCGCAGACGGCAAAACCTCGAAACCGAGCGCCTGCAGGCCAGCCGTGAGTTTGTCGCGACTGGCGATGATGAGGCCGCGGGTGTGGGCGAACCAGGTGTCGTCCTGCATCGCGGCCACGCCGCCTGCGATGGCCAGGCGGTCCAGCGGATAGGAATTGAAGCTGTCCTTCACCCGTACCAGGGCCTCGATGAGATCGGGGTAGCCGAGCGCATAGCCCACGCGCAGGCCGGCCAGCGCGCGCGCCTTGGACAGCGTGCGCACGACCAGCAGATTGGGATAGCGGTCGATGAGCGGAGCGGCGGTGTGTGCGCCGAAGTCGACATAGGCTTCGTCGATCACCACGACCGAATCCGGGTTGCCAAGCAGCAGACGCTCGATCTCGGCAAGGTCGAGCGCGATGCCGGTCGGCGCGTTGGGATTGGGGAAGACGATGCCGCCATTGGGGCCCGCAGCCAGGTAGTCGTCCACCCGGATGCGAAAGTCCTCGTCAAGCGGCAGCGGGCGGGTGGCGATGCCGTAGAGCCGGGCATAAACGGGATAGAAGCTGTAGCTGATGTCGGGGAACAGCAGCGGCGCCTCGTGCCTGAACAATGCCTGGAAAACATGGGCCAGCACCTCGTCCGAGCCATTGCCGACGAAAACCTGGGCGGACTCCAGGCCGTGATGTGCGGCGACGGCATCCCTGAGCGCGCGCGCCTCGGGGTCGGGATACAGGCGCAGATCCTCGCCCGCTGCGTCGCGTATGGCCTGAAGCACGCGCAGGCTGGGGCCGTACGGGCATTCGTTGGTGTTGAGTTTCACCAGCCCGGGGATCTTGGGCTGCTCGCCCGGGACATAGGGTGTCAGGCCATGCACGACCTCGCTCCAGAATCGGCTCATGGCGTTCGCGCCCGATCCAGTCGCATCTCGGCCGCCAGGGCATGCGCCTGCAGGCCTTCGCCATGGGCGAGCACCGACGCGATGCGCCCGAGATGCTGCGCTCCGGCATGACTGACCTCGATCAAGCTCGTGCGCTTGATGAAGTCATACACGCCCAGCGGCGAGGAAAAGCGCGCGGTGCCCGAGGTCGGCAGGACGTGATTCGGACCGGCGCAGTAATCCCCCAGCGACTCGGAGGTGTAGGCGCCGAGAAAAACCGCCCCCGCATGGCGCAGGCGGTCGGCGATCGGCCTCGGATCCGCGGTGGACACCTCCAGGTGTTCGGGAGCGATGCGATCGGCCAGTTCGCAGGCCTCGTCCAGGTTGCGCACCTGGATCAACGCGCCACGGCCCGACAGCGACGCGGCGATGATGTCGCGCCGCGCCATGCCGGGCAACAGGCGGCGGATCTCGGTCGCAACCATCTCGATGTACCCAGCGTCCGGGCAGAGCAGGATGCTTTGCGCCAGTTCGTCGTGCTCGGCCTGGCTGAACAGGTCCATGGCCACCCATTCGGGCGGCGTGGACCCATCGGCGATGACCAGGATTTCCGAAGGTCCGGCGATCATGTCGATGCCGCAGACGCCGAACACGCGGCGCTTGGCGGCGGCCACGTAGGCGTTGCCCGGGCCGACGATCTTGTCCACCTTGGGCACGGTGGCAGTGCCGTAGGCCAGCGCCCCCACGGCCTGTGCGCCGCCGATGGCGAAGGCCCGGCGCACGCCGGCTACCGCCGCCGCCGCCAGCACCAGGGTGTTGCGTTCGCCGCCGGGTGTCGGCACCACCATGACGATGTCCTCCACGCCGGCCACGTGCGCGGGAATGGCGTTCATCAACACCGACGAGGGATATGCCGCCTTGCCGCCGGGGACGTAGATGCCCACGCGGTCCAGCGGCGTGACTTTCTGGCCCAGCAGGGTGCCGTCGGCGTCGCGGTATTCCCAGCTGCGCCCCACTTGCTGCATCTGGCGCTGGTGATAATCGCGCACGCGTTCGGCGGCCTGCTCGAGGGCCTGGCGCTGCTCGCTGGAAATGCTCGACAGGGCGGCGCGCAGCTCGGATTGCGCAATCTCCAGCGCCGCCATGTCGGGAGCGTCGAGACGGTCGAAACGTCGCGTGAATTCGAGCACGGCGGCGTCGCCGCGTGCCCGCACCGCGGCCAGGATTTCGCCCGCGCGCGCATCGATGTCGGCATTCTCGTCCGCCATGCGCGCAAACAGCTGGGCGTATTGCGCCTCGAAATCGGGCGAGGAGGTATTGAGCCGGCGCAGCAGCAATTCGGATGCGGAAGTGGTCATGCTGAAATCGGGATGTTGTTGGAAGCCTCGCGCAATCCGTCCACCAGAGGCTTGAGCGCGGCGGTCTTGGTCTTGAAGGCGGCCTGGTTGACGATGAGCCGGGCCGAGATGTCCATGATGGGCTCCACCTCGACCAGCCCGTTGGCCCTGAGCGTGCCGCCGCTGGAGACCAGGTCGACGATGGCGTCGGCCAGGCCGATCAGCGGCGCCAGCTCCATCGAGCCGTAGAGCTTCACCAGATCGACGTGCACGCCCTTGGCGGCGAAATGCTCGCGCGCCAGATGCACGTATTTGGTCGCCACGCGCAGACGCGACCCCTGGCGCACGGCGTGGGCGTAGTCGAAGCCCTGCGGGGTTGCCACGCTCAGGCGGCAGCGGGCGATGCCCAGATCCACCGGGCGGTACATGCCGTCCCCGCCCAGCGTGGCATCGGCCTCGAGCAGCACATCGAGCCCCGCCACGCCGAAATCGGCCCCGCCGTAGCGCACATAAGTGGGCACGTCGCTGGCGCGCACGAGCACCACGCGCAGATCGGCGCGATTGGTGGGCAGGATGAGCTTGCGGGTGGACTCCGGATCTTCGGCCACGGTGATCCCGGCGCGTGCGAGCAGCGGCAGGGTGTCGTCGAAGATGCGGCCTTTGGACAGCGCGAGGGTGAGCATGATGGCGAGGTTACCGGAAGCGGGATGTCTTGCGTGCGGCAAGGGTCGGAGGGGTCGGCGTTCAGCGTACGCGCTCGATGCGCGCGCCCAGTGCGGCCAGCTTGTGCTCCATGCGCTCGTAGCCGCGGTCGAGGTGGTAGATGCGTTCCACGACGGTCTCGCCCTCGGCGGCAAGGCCGGCAATCACCAAGCCCGCCGAGGCGCGCAGGTCGGTGGCCATCACGGTGGCCCCGGACAGACGCGCGACGCCCTGCACCACGCAGGTGTTGCCTTCGATGGCGATGTTCGCCCCCAGGCGCACCAATTCCTGCACGTGCATGAAACGGTTCTCAAAAATCGTCTCGGTGAGATGCGCGGCGCCTTGCGCGATGCAATTCACGGCCATGAACTGGGCCTGCATGTCGGTGGCGAAGCCGGGATACTCCGACGTGCGCGCCGACACCGCGCGCGGCCGCCCGCCGGGCATCGCGTCGGCCTGCACGCGGATCCAGTCGGCCCCGCGGCTCACGGTCGCGCCGGCCTCGCGCAGCTTGTCCAGCAGGCTGTCCAGATGATCGGGCGCGCAGCGCCGCACGGTCACGTCGCCGCGCGTGGCCACCGCCGCGCACAGAAAGGTGCCTGTCTCGATGCGATCCGGCACGATGCTGTGCGAAGCGCCGTGCAGGCGTTCGACGCCCTGGATGCGGATGCGCGAGGTGCCGGCGCCGTCGATGCGCGCGCCCATGCCCACCAGCATGGCCGCCAGGTCGGCCACCTCGGGTTCCTGCGCGGCGTTCTCGATCACAGTCTCGCCCTCAGCGAGGCAGGCCGCCATCATCAGGTTCTCGGTGCCGGTGACGGTGATCATGTCGGTGCTGATGCGCGCGCCCTTAAGCCGTCCGCCAGGCACACTGGCGACGATGTCGCCGTGCTCCACCTGCACCTGCGCGCCGAGCGACTGCAATCCCTTGATGTGCTGATCCACCGGCCGCGCGCCGATGGCGCAGCCGCCCGGAAGGCTGACCCGCGCATGGCCGAAACGCGCCACCAGCGGCCCCAGCACCAGCACGCTGGCACGCATGGTCTTCACGCGCTCGTAGGGTGCCTCGCAATGCGCGATGCGGTCCGCCTGCAGGCGTATGCGCTCGCCCTGCTGCTCGACCTGCGTCCCCATGCCGGCCAGCAGCTGGCCCAAGGTCCGCACGTCCATGAGCTGCGGCGCGTTGTCCAGCAGAACGGGCTGATCCGTCAGCAGGCTGGCGGCCATCAACGGCAGGGCCGCGTTTTTCGCCCCGCTGGCCTGCACGTCTCCGTGCAACGGGCGCTCGCCCTGAATGCGTAATTTGTCCATGAGGATCGGGGTTGTCCAACCGGCCGGGAATCAGGCGGTGGTTAGTCCTAGGAGCCGAACTCGGGGTGCGGCTCGACTGCGCCTGGCATCTCGGCCGGGCAAGAGATGGGCCATTTTAGGCGCCCAGCAACAAGACAAATCTAATCCGGCAATGGCTCGCCGGGCGCAAGGGTACGCATGGACAGGGCGTGGATTTCGGCGCGCATGCGCTCGCCGAGGGCCGCGTACACCAGCCTGTGCCTGGCCAGGCGCGACTGCCCGGCGAACGCCGGACTGACGATGGTGGCGAAGAAATGCTGGCCGTCGCCCTGCACGTCGAGCTGCGTGCATTCCAGGCCGGCGGCGATCAGCGCACGGAGTTGTTCGGGAGTCGGGAGCGCCATGATGAGCAACCAGGAGAATGGGGAAAACCGCTGCGCGGCGTGGATCAGTTGCGTAATTTATACCCGCGCTGCAGCCATGCCCAGGCCACGCCCCCGCATACGGCGTTGCCGATCAGCGCGGCGAGCAGGCACAGCCAGGGCGAAGCATCGGAGACGCCGAAAAAACCGTAGCGAAAACCGTCGACCAGGTAGAAGAACGGGTTGAGGTGCGAGATCGCCATCCAAAAGGGTGGCAAGCTCTGGACCGAATAGAACACGCCGGAGAGGAAGGTGGCGGGAACGATGATGAAGTTCTGGAACGCGGCCATCTGATCGAACTTCTCGGCCCAGATTCCGGCGATGAGCCCGAGCGACGCCAGCATGGAGGCGCCCAGCACGGCGAACACCGCGATCCACTGCGGATGCCGGAACTCCAGCGGAACGAACCACAGCGCCACGAAGATCAGGCCCAGCCCGACCGCCAGTCCGCGCACGATCGAAGCGGCCACATAGCCGGCGAACAGTTCCCAGGATCTGAGCGGCGACAACAGCACGAAAACCAGGTTGCCGGTGATCTTGGACTGGATCAGCGACGACGAGGTGTTGGCGAAGGCGTTCTGCAGCACGCTCATCATCGCCAGGCCCGGAATGAGAAAGGCGGTATAGGGAACGGACCCGAACACCTTGATGTGGACCGCCATCGCGTGCGAGAAGATCAGCAGGTAGAGCAAGCTGCTCAGCACGGGAGCCGCCACGGTCTGCAGGCTGACCTTCCAGAAACGCAGCAGCTCCTTGCGGAACAGCGTGAACAGGCCTGTCATCGGGCCTCCTTCGTGGCGCCTTGCGCCTGCCGCGCGTCGCGGCCCATGATCTGCATGAATGCGTCTTCGAGATCGGCGCGGCGCACCTCGAGTTCATCCACCACGCAACCCTCGGTGCGCAAAGCGCCGAGAATCTGCTCGACCTCGGCGGCGTCCCGCACCGTACAGCCAAGCCGGCCCGCGTCGGGTTTGCAGCGCGACGCCAACTCGGGCGGCAGGCGCCCCGCCTGCAGGCGGAACAGCATCTGCGTGGAGGCAAAGCGCGACAGCAGCGCCGTGGTCGAATCCAGCGCCACCAGCTGACCCAGCTTGAGCATGCCGATGCGGCTGCACAGCGCCTCGGCCTCCTCCAGATAGTGCGTGGTCAGCAGCACGGTATGGCCCTGGCGATTCAGCTCGGTGATGAACTGCCACAGGCTTTGGCGCAACTCCACGTCCACCCCCGCGGTGGGCTCGTCCAGCACGATGACCGGAGGCTTGTGCACCAGGGCCTGGGCCACCATCACGCGGCGCTTCATGCCGCCGGAGAGCTGGCGCATGTTCTGTTCGGCCTGGGAAGTGAGGCCGAGCTTGTGCAACAGCGCATCGATCCAGTCGTCGTTGCGGTCCAGGCCGAAATAGCCGGACTGCAGACGCAAGGTTTCGCGCACCGTGAAAAACGGATCGAACACCAGTTCCTGCGGCACCACCCCCAGCAGCCGGCGCGTGGCGATGGGATCCAGCGCGACATCGCGCCCCAGCACCTGAACCCTGCCCGCGCTGGCGCGCGTGAGGCCGGCGAGCATGCTGATCAGGGTCGTCTTGCCGGCGCCGTTGGCGCCGAGCAGGGCGAAGAATTCCCCTTGGGCGATATCCAGGCTGACGCCGTCGACCACGGCGCGCGCGCCGTAGCGTTTGACGATGGCATCGAAGCGGACCGCGGGAACCGAAGAAACGATCGTGGATGGATCAGACATGCAATGGCAATGGCTGCGGGACGGCCGCGACCGGAAGATTCTCAGGCATGCGTGGCTGGCACGGCGATGTCGACCAGCGCGAAGTCCAACCCGTAGGCCGTGGCGAGATGCGCCAGCCGCGGCGGCGCGCCGAGCACCTGCAGGCTGCGGCTGGCGGCGTGCCGTCGCAGCTCGAGCAACAGCGCCAGACAAGCCGAGTCGAAGGTCTGCAGGGCCGATGCGTCCACGGTCCAGGGCTGTGAGGGATCGCCGGCACGCAAGGCCTCCAGCGCATGCGAGACAATCGCGCCGGCCTCCGAAACCGTGACGCGCGTCGGGAGCGAGAAATCGGGCATGTTCAGCCCTGGCCCTGGCCACCGTGAGCCAGCTGCTTGTTGCGGGTTTCCAGCGTCTGGATCAGCCCGTTGATCCCCTTCTGGCCGATTTCCTGCGCAAAGACGCCGCGGTAGTTGTCCACCAACCAGATCCCCATCACGTTGACGTCGGTAATTTTCCAGTCATTGCCGACCTTCACCAGGCGATAGTCGAGCTGGATGGGTTCGCCGTTGTTCATCACGCGGGTTCGCACCACGACGTTCGTGGCATCGGGAGCAGCGCGAAACGGCAGGTAGTCGATCTTCTGGTTCCTGATCTGGCTCACGGCGCCGGAATAGGTGTGGATGAGCAGCAGCTTGAATTGCTGCTGCAGATCTTTCTGCTGTTCAGGCGTGGCCTGACGCCAGTAACGTCCGACCGCCGATGCCGTCATGTGCCGAAAGTCCACGAATGGCAGCACCGTGGTCTCGACCAGTTCCATGACCTTCTGCGGATCCCCGGACTTGATGGCAGGGTCGTTGTTCACCGCCGTCATCACGGATTCCGACAGTTTTTGAATGACCTGCACCGGGGCCGGGGTGTCAGCCTGCGCCGCGGGCGCAGCGAGCAGTCCCAGAGCCAGGACAGGGAATAGGAAAGCAGCTTTCAGGGTTCGAAACATGGTGTTCTCCGGAAGGTTCGGCTCAAGGACTTAACGCCCCCCGAGCAAGAACGATGACGCGCTCAGGGGCGCGCTGTGGAATGGACGGCAGCCGAGGCCGCAGGCGTGGCGGGCAGCGCCGATGAAGCCAGTGTCGCCGCGGGCACGGCCGGAGCGGCCGCGTCAGGGTTTAGCTCACCACCACTGTCGCCGCCCTCGTCGACAGGACCGGGAGACAGGATGCCTTCGCCGCGCACGGCCTTGACATGGGCTCTGCGCCGCTGCAGATAGGCGTCGCGCGTGAAAATGTAGGGGTCGAGGGAGATCTGCTCCAGCAAATCGGTGGTGGTCAGGAGATTGGCGCGTGAATTGATGAGATGCAGCGCCGAAGCCGCGTTGCGCACCGCGGTCTCGTTGGTGGTGTAGTTCAACGGCGCGTAGTACATGTCGACCCCGGTGCCGGCGGCGTCGCGCACCGTGCTGGGGCCCAGCAACGGGATGACGAAAAATGGACCGGACGGCACACCGTAGCGCGCGAGCGTCAAGCCGAAGTCATTCGGCTGTTTGTAAAGGCCCATTTCAGTGGAGATGTCGAGCACGCCGAACAGGCCGAACACGGTATTCACCCCCACCCGCATGAAGCCGTTGAGTCCGGTGACGATATGCCCCTGGAGGAAATCATTCGTCATGGACCAGACGTCACCCAGGTTGCCGAAAAAATTGGTCACGCCATGGCGCATGGGCGTGGGGACGACGTCCTTGTAACGGATGGCCACCGGCTTGACGACCGCCTTGTCGACCTTGCTGTTGAAGGTGAACATGGCGCGGTTATACGGTTCGAGCGGATCCTGCGGATTGTTCGTGGCACAACCCGCCAACAGGCTCGCGGCCAGCGCGAGAGCTGGCACTGCGCGCAGGTGCCGGCGCGGCGGATAGGGTTTGGCAGCGTGGCCTGGGTTCAACACTTGCTCCTGAAAAATTATTTCGCGCCCGATCCGGAGGATCCGGAGTTTCCGGAGGCGGCCTTGTTGTAGAGGAACTGCCCGATGAGATTTTCCAGCACCACGGCGGATTGCGTGTTTTGAATCATGCTGCCATTGTGAAGATTCTTCTCCGAGGCCCCGGGATCAAGCCCGACGTACTGGTCGCCGAGCAGCCCGGAGGTCAGGATCTTGGCCGAGGTATCGGTGGGAAATTTGTAGCGCTGGTCCAGCGCCAGCGTGACCTTGGCCTGGAAAGTCCGGTTGTCGAACTGGATGCCGGCCACACGCCCGACAACGACTCCCGCGCTTTTGACCGGTGCGTCCGCCTTCAGTCCGCCGATATTGTCGAACTCGGCGCTGACATCATAGGTCGGGCCGAAATTCAGGCTCAGCAGATTACCCGCCTTGAGCGCCAAAAACAGCAGAGCCGCCGCGCCGATCAGCACGAACAGCCCCACCCAGACATCGATCTTTTTACTCTCCATGCCAGACTCCTTTTCGCCCTCCCGGTTCGCTGCTGCACGCAGGAACGGCAGGGCGCCAAACATTCATGTGCTGAACATCAACGCCGTCAAGACAAAGTCCAGGCCCAGCACCGCCAGCGAGGCCACCACCACGGTGCGGGTGGTGGCGCGCGACACGCCCTCGGGCGTGGGTTGCGCGCGCCAGCCCTGGTACAAGGCGACGAAAGTCACGGCCACCCCGAACACCACGCTCTTGATCACGCCGTTGCCCACATCCTTGAACACATCGACGCCGCCCTGCATCTGCGACCAGAACGCTCCGGCGTCGACGCCGATCATCATCACCCCGACGATGTAGCCGCCGACGATGCCCACCGCGCTGAACACCGCGGCCAGCAGCGGCATGGCGAACATGCCGCCGATGAAGCGCGGGGCGAGGATGCGCGCAAGCGGATCGACGCCCATCATCTCCATGGCGGCGATTTGCTCGCCTGCCTTCATTAGGCCGATTTCCGCCGTCAGCGAGGTTCCCGCGCGTCCGGCGAACAGGAGTGCCGTCACCACGGGGCCGAGTTCGCGCACAAGCGACAGCGCCACGACCAGGCCCAGCGAATTGGCCGCGCCATAGTGCGACAGGGTGTAATAGCCCTGGAGGCCGAGCACGAAACCGACAAACAGGCCGGACACGGCGATGATGGACAACGAATAGTTGCCCAGGAAAAAAACCTGCTGCGCGATGAGTTGCGGGCGGCGCAAGGTGCGGGGCAGCAAAACCAGCAAGCGCAGGAACAGGCGCAGACCGTAGCCGAGATCCTGAAGCAGCCCGCGGGTTCTGGTCCCCACCGCGGCGACGAAATACATGGGAGTCTTCATGCCTTGTCTGGCCTCGGGTGGCGAGCGATGGCTTGGGACGGCTTGGAGAACATCATGCGGGGCCTATGCGTCTCGCTCATGCGCTGGTTCCGCGGCCGCCCAGGAAATCGGCCTGGAGCGGTGGCGCCGGGTAGTGGAACCCGACGGGCCCGTCGGGTTCGCCGCGCACGAACTGATGCACCAGCGGGTCGGCGCTGGCCCGCAGCGCGGCGGGTGGGCCCTCGGCGATGAGCGTCCCGTTGCCGAGAATGAACACCTGGTCCGCGATCGCGAATGTTTCGTCCACATCGTGCGAAACCACGATGCTCGTCAGACCCAAGGCGTCGTTCAAGGTCCGGATCAGCCGCGCCGAGATGCCCAGCGAAATGGGGTCGAGCCCCGCGAACGGCTCGTCGTACATCACCAAGGCCGGGTCCAGCGCAATGGCGCGCGCCAAGGCCACGCGCCGGGCCATGCCGCCGGACAACTGCGCAGGGTAGAGATCGCGCGCGCCGCGCAACCCCACGGCGTTGAGCTTCATGAGCACAAGATCCCGAATCATGCTTTCCGGCAGCCGCGTGTGCTCACGCAGCGCGAAGGCCACGTTGTCGAACACGGTTTGGTCGGTGAACAATGCACCCATCTGAAACAGCATGCCCATGCGGCGACGCGCGGCATAGATCTCGGCGTGGCTCATCGCGCCCACATCCTGGCCGTCGAAACGCACCGAGCCGGCGCGGGCGCGGACTTGACCACCGATCAAGCGCAGGACGGTGGTTTTGCCCCCTCCAGAAGCGCCCATGACGGCGACGACCTGCCCAGGCATGACGCGGAACGACACGTTGCCGAGAATCAGGCGTGTGTCGTAGCCGAAATCGACTGCGGCAAATTCGACCAGGGGCTGCTTGGATGGTTGGGACATGCGCTCGGGTTGAGGGTATCCGGGTTACCCCGAATCAGGATGTGCATTCTATTGAGCCGCGGAAATCGCGTTCGACCGTTGCCGCCCAGCCGGTGCAGAGCCGGCCTCGACCACCGGAAACGGGGCGGCCGGAGCACAATACCAAGCCGGCGACAAGGTCTTTCGAATCCGCTCGAGACTGCGCCGATCCATGGGAGACGCTATCCGTCATGGCTGGACCCGACCTTGAATTCTGGCAGCAACGCTTCGAGCAGGGCTCGACGCCATGGGATCGCGGCGCAGCCAACCCCCAACTCCAGGTCTGGCTGCGCGAAGGCAGCCTGTCGCCCTGCCGCATTCTCGTGCCGGGCTGCGGAAATGGGCACGAAGTCCTCGCGCTCGCCGCCGCCGGGTTTGATGTCACGGCGCTGGACTACGCCCCCGCGGCGGTGGAAGGCGTCGGGCGACGCCTCGGCCAAGCCGGCCTGAAAGCCACGCTCATCCAGGCCGATGTGCGCAGTTGGTCGCCGCAGACCAGGTTTGACGCCATTTATGAACAAACCTGCCTTTGTGCCTTGCATCCGGACGACTGGAGCATCTACGCGGCACGTTTGCGCGATTGGCTGGCCCCTCACGGGCGCCTCTACGCGCTCTTCATGCAGGCGCCCAAACCGGGAGCGGCCGAGGGCCTGATCCAGGGGCCGCCCTACCACTGCGATATTCATGGCATGCGCGCACTGTTTCCCGCATCACAGTGGCGATGGCCAGCTCCGCCCTACCCCCGGGTCGATCACCCATCCGGGCCCCATGAGATCGGCGTCGCGCTTCAAGCCGAGCCCCGGCGCGAACCGGGTTCAGCCGATATCGTCGAACTGAGCCGCAGGCTCCCTTGACGGCGCCGCGGCACGCAACTTCTGCATGTCGATGCCGAATGCCCGCAAACGCTGCGCATCGGCGACCTCGATCCCGCCGTAGCGCAAACGCAGCAGCCCAAGGCCCATCAGGCGTTGCAGGGCCTGATTCACGCGCTGGCGCGACAAGCCGCACAGTTGCCCGAGTTCATCCTGGGTGACGCGCAGCACATGACCGACCCCCGGATACAGCACGGGATGGAACATCGCCGCCAGGGTATGGGCCACGCGTTCGTCCGAACCCGACATGCGATCGAACTGCAGCTGGCTGATGAACTGGCTGAGCCGCTCGTTGATCTGATTGATGATGACGCGGTTGAACACAAGGCTGCGGTCCATCAGCCAGAAAAAAGTATCTGCCGGCAGCAATCCGATATGGCTTCGGCGCAGGGCGATGGCGTCGCACGGCCAAACGCCGCGTTTCAGCAGAGCACCTTCGCCAAACCATCCGCTTGGCGCCACGCCGGTGTAGGCCAGCGTCTTGCCTGCCGTCGATACGGCGGCAACCTTGACCAGCCCGCTAAGCACGCCCACCCATTGCCCCGCGACTTCGCCGCTGCGGCACAGCACATCCCCTGGCTCGGCAATCCGTACACTCAAATCCTGGTGTACGCGCGTGCGCTCGGATTCCTGCAAGTCCGCCATCCAGCGGCAGGACTGGATGATTTCGGCGTAGTCCTTGGGCTTCATCTCGATCAATTGTCACTTTGCTGACTAATATGCGCCAAATTTGCCCGAAATGAACATGACAGGATGTAAACACTTCAAGAAAACGCACTGAAACGACGAAATCCAGTGGCACCCTTGACGATTGCGGCCCATACGCGGCCTCGCCGCGCGCGGCGTAACAGCGCGCAGCAGGCATGCCGCGGCGCCGCGGCGACGGTCGCACCCCAGTTGCGTTGCGCCAGATCAAACAGCACGGAAACGATCGGAGCATGGCCTGTCTGCGCGCTGCGCACAAAGCTCCCGGCCCCTGATCGACAGGATTGGATACGCCCATACCCAAACGTACATGGCTCGATGAATATCAAGACACGCACCGGGACAGACAGTTAGGGCTCGGTCGTATTCCATGCGAAGAACGGCGATTCGACATCGTGATGCGGTCGGCGGTCTCGTACCGCGAGCCTGCCCATCCTTGAAGCCGTGCTTAAAGTTGGAACCCAGAAACGAAACGGCCCCGAGTTATGACTCGGGGCCGTTTGTGCATCAAACCCGCTGACCACGGTCACGGGTTGGCTCGACGCGCCTCAGGCGATGAGAAAATCTTCCTTGCGCTTGCCGGTATTGACTTCGCCCTGCAGCCATTTGGGCATCTTGCCGCGACCGGTCCAGGTGTCGCCGGTTTTGGGATGGCGGTATTTCGCGGCGACGGTGGTGCCCTTGCTGCGCGAACTGCGGCCCGTGGAGCCCAGATCGCTTAGGCTGATTCCGTACTCCTGCATTTTCGCGCGAATATCAGCCACGACTTGGGAGATTTCCGTCTTGCGCTGCGATTCGGCCTGCTGCTTGAGCATTTCAATTTGAGCGAGCAATTCTTTATAGGACGACATCGGGACCTCCTCGGGTTTGGACATGAAGAAAAATCAGAATGTTCACATCATAATCCAAAACCCGGCCACGAAAAAAGCCGCCCGAAGGCGGCCCTTGTGCAAAACCCCATTTATTCGATGGCTTTGGTAATGTCTTCGATGATCTTCTTGGCGTCGCCGAAGACCATCATGGTTTTGTCGAGATAAAACAAGTCATTATCCAAACCCGCATAGCCCGTGGCCATGGATCGCTTGTTCACGATCACGGTCTTGGCCTTGTAGGCCTCGAGAATGGGCATGCCGGCAATCGGCGACTTGGGATCGTTCTTCGCCGCCGGGTTGACCACGTCGTTGGCGCCCAGCACCACGGCCACGTCGGCCTGCGCGAACTCGGGGTTGATGTCGTCCATCTCGAACACCTGGTCGTAGGGCACCTCGGCCTCGGCCAGCAGCACGTTCATATGCCCGGGCATGCGGCCGGCCACCGGGTGGATGGCGTACTTCACGTTCACGCCGCGCTCGCCGAGTTTTTGCGCCAACTCCTTCAGCGCATGCTGCGCGCGGGCCACGGCCAGGCCGTAGCCCGGCACGATGATCACCGTTTCGGCGTTGCCCAGCAGGAAGGCCACGTCGTCCGGGCTGCCGGACTTGACCGTGCGCTGCGCCCCGCCCGTGGCGGCCACGGCGGCCTCGCCGCCGAAGCCGCCGAGGATGACGTTGAAGAACGAGCGGTTCATCGCCTTGCACATGATGTAGCTCAGGATCGCCCCGGAGGATCCCACCAGCGAGCCGGCGATGATGAGCATGCTGTTTTCCAGCGAGAAGCCGATGCCGGCGGCGGCCCAGCCCGAGTAGCTGTTGAGCATGGACACCACCACCGGCATGTCGGCGCCGCCGATGGGGATGATGATGAGCACGCCCAGCACGAAGGCCAGCGCCAGCATGACCAGGAAGGGCGTCCAGTTCGCCGTGGCCCAGAACGCCAGGCCGAAGCCGACGGTGGTCAGCGCGATGGCCAGATTGATCCAGTGCTGCGCGGCAAAGCGCACCGGCGCGCCCTGGAACAGGCGGAACTTGTACTTGCCGGAGAGCTTGCCGAAGGCGATGACCGAGCCGCTGAAGGTGATGGCGCCGACGATGGCGCCGATGAACAGCTCGACGCGGTTGCCGTAGGGCAGCGGATCGCCCATCGCGGCGACGATGCCGAAGGCATGGGGCTCGGCCACTTCGGCAACGGCGATGCACACCGCCGACAGGCCGATCATGCTGTGCATGAAGGCCACCAGTTCGGGCATCTTGGTCATCTCCACGCGCTTGGCCATGGTGGCGCCGATGGCGCCTCCCACGACCAGCGCGGCGAGCACATAGCCCAGGCCGGCGGCGCCGGCGTCACCGCCGATCTTGACGATGAGGGCGACGGTGGTGAGCGCGGCGATGGCCATGCCGGTCATGCCGAAGACGTTGCCGCGCCGGCTCGTGGCCGGGTGCGACAGACCCTTGAGGGCCTGGATGAAGAACACCGAGGCGACGAGGTAAAGCAGGGTGACCAGGTTCATGCTGAGGGTCATGGCAAATCCTTGCGTGCGATCTTGGCGTGGTTCATGGTCATTCGGCCTTCTTGGCGACGGGACGTTCTTTTTTCTTGAACATCTCCAGCATGCGGCGGGTGACGAGGAAGCCGCCGAAGATGTTCACCCCGGCCATGGCCACGGCCAGCATGCCCATGACCTTGCCCAGCGGCGTGACGGTGAGCGCGGCGGCGAGCATGGCGCCGACGATGATGATGGCGGAGATGGCGTTGGTCACCGACATCAGCGGGGTGTGCAGCGCGGGGGTGACGGTCCACACGACGTGATAGCCGACATAGATGGCCAGCACGAAGATGGTGAGGTTGATGATGAAAGGAGAAATTTCGTGCATGTTCAGTCCTTCGTGAAGGCAATGCTGGGAGCGGCGCGGCGCGCGGCGGCAATGCGCCGGCCTTGCGCCGCGCCAAACGGGGCAGGTGCGGCCATGGGATCAGGCCGCCTTGCGCTTGACCTCGCCGTCCCGGGTCATCAGGCAGGCGGCGACGATGTCGTCGTCCATGTTGACGATCAGGCCCTTGTCCTTGTCGAGCACGAGCTTGAGGAAGTCCAGCACATTGCGTGCGTACAGCGAGGAGGCGTCGGCTGCAACCATGGCGGGCAGGTTGGTCTCGCCGACGATGGTGACGCCATGCCTGACCACGGTCTTGTCGGCTTCGGTCAGCGGGCAATTGCCGCCTTGCGCAGCAGCCATGTCGACGATGACCGATCCGGGGCGCATGCCCTGGACCATGGCCTCGCTCACCAGCACGGGGGCACGCCGCCCGGGGATGAGCGCCGTGGTGATGACGATGTTGGCCTGCTTGACGCGCTCGGCCACCAGGGCGGCCTGGCGATCCAGCCAGGCCTTGGGCATGGGCCGGGCGTAGCCGCCCACGCCTTGGGCGATCTCGCGTTCTTCGTCGGTCTCGAAGGGCACGTCGATGAACTTCGCGCCGAGGGACTCGACCTGCTCCTTGGCGGCGGGGCGCACGTCGGAAGCTTCCACCACCGCGCCCAGGCGCTTGGCGGTGGCGATGGCCTGCAGCCCGGCCACGCCGGCGCCCAGAATCACCAGTCGGGCGGCTTTGACGGTGCCGGCGGCGGTCATGAGCATGGGCATGAAGCGGGGGTAGAGGTTGGCAGCCAGCAGCACGGCTTTGTAGCCGGCGATATTGGCCTGGCTGGACAACACGTCCAGGCTCTGTGCCCGCGTGGTGCGAGGGGCGGCTTCGAGCGCGAAGGCCGTCAGGCCGGCCTGGGCCAGGGCTTGCAGGCCTTCGGCGTTGAAGGGTTCGAGCATGCCCACCACGGTGGCGCCGCGCTGCATCTGCGCCAGCTCGGCGTCTTGCGGGCGACGCACCTTGAGCACGAGTTCGGCCCCCAATGCCTCGGCCGCCGTGACCATTTGGGCCCCTACGGCCTCGTAGTCGGCGTCCACCGCGCCAGCGGCCACGCCCGCCCCGGCCTGCACCACCACCACATGCCCCTGGGCCACGAGCTTCTTGACGGTCTCGGGAGTGGCGGCCACCCTGGCCTCCCCCGCCACACTCTCAGCCGGAACGCCGATGCGCATGAATCCTTCTCCTCAAATTGGATGGCTTTGGAAATTCGATCTAGCACGGCATTTTCGCCCAAGTACGGCATTCGGCCAAACGGGGGGCCAAGCTGACAAAGACATGGCAGCGGTCTTGGTGCAAGAATTCCGTCTCCTCGCCCGCCACAAACGTCCCTATGCGCCAAGTCTGGAAACCCAGCGTCACCGTCGCCGCCGTCATCGAGCACGATGGCCGCTTTTTGCTCGTCGAGGAACACACGCAGGAGGGTTTGCGGCTGAACAATCCCGCTGGCCATCTGGAGCGTGGCGAGAGCCCGGTGCAAGGCGTGGTGCGGGAAACGCTCGAGGAAACGGCCCGCGCCTTCGAACCCGTTGGCCTGCTCGGGATCTATCTCTCGCGCTTCCAGCGCCCTGGGGAAGACGTCACGTATCTGCGACTGGCCTTTCACGGCCGGGTCGGCGATCCGATCCCCGGGCAGGCCCTCGACACGGGCATCGTGCGCACGCTCTGGCTCACCCCGGACGAGATTCGGGCCAGTGCCGAGCGCCATCGCAGCCCGCTGGTGCTGCGCTGCGTGGAGGACCATCTGGCGGGCCGGCACTTCCCGTTGAGCGCCGTCTACACCCATCCTGACGTGCAGGCTCCGCGGGATTGAGAGCGCCTTCCCGCAAGGACGCGCGCCGCCGGGCGCGCTCCTAAAATGCGCCCATGCGTCACACCAAGCCCCGCGTCGTCGTCGGCCTCTCCGGAGGAGTGGATTCGTCGGTTTCGGCCTGGCTGCTCAAGCAGCAGGGCTATGAGGTCATCGGCCTGTTCATGAAAAACTGGGAGGACGACGACGATGGCGAGTATTGCTCGTCGCGCCAGGACTGGTTGGACGCCGCGAGCGTGGCCGACGTCATCGGCATCGACATCGAGGCCGTCAACTTCGCCGCCGAATACAAGGAGCGCGTGTTCGCCGAGTTCCTGCGCGAATACGCCGCCGGGCGGACCCCGAACCCGGATGTGCTGTGCAACGCCGAGATCAAGTTCAAGGCCTTTCTCGACCATGCCATGCGGCTGGGCGCGCAGAAGATCGCCACCGGGCACTATGCCCGCGTGCGCGAAACCGCGTCCGGCTTCGAGTTGCTGCGGGGGCTCGACCCTGCCAAGGACCAGAGCTATTTCCTGCATCGCCTGAACCAAGCGCAGCTTTCAAGAACGCTGTTTCCGGTCGGCGAACTGCACAAGACCGCGGTGCGCCGCATCGCCGCCGACATCGGTCTGCCCAATGCGCGCAAGAAGGATTCGACCGGCATCTGCTTCATCGGCGAACGTCCGTTCCGTGAATTTCTCAACCGCTACCTGCCGACGAAACCGGGCCCCATGAAAACGCCCGAGGGCCGCATCATCGGCGAACACGTGGGTCTGGCCTTCTACACCCTGGGACAGCGCAAGGGCATCGGCCTGGGCGGCAGCAAGGACGGCAGCGGCGAGCCGTGGTTCGTCGCGCGCAAGGACATGGCGAGCAACACGCTCTTCGTCGCCCAGGGCCACGACCACCCCTGGCTCTTGAGCCGTGGTCTGCTCGTCGCCGACGCCGCGTGGGTCGCCGGGCACGCGCCCCAGGCCGCCGAAACCCACAGCGCGGCTTTGAGCGCCAAAACCCGCTACCGCCAGGCCGACAGTGCTTGCCGCATCGGGGAATCGGGCGCGAACGGCTTCACGCTCGAATTCGACACCCCCCAATGGGCTGCCACGCCCGGGCAATCGGCGGTCTTGTATGCGGGGGAAATCTGCCTGGGCGGCGGGGTGATCGACGCCGTCGGCGCTGCGGCAGAGGATGGATTCTCGGCGGCCTTGCCGGCCGCCCCTTTGGCTTGATGGGCTGGTCGCCGTCGGCGGGAGCCCCCGGTGGCCACAAGCGCGGCGCCTGAGCCGCGCGGGCGCCCGATGTGACAAGGCGATCCGGGACGGATCAGGTCATGCGTGCGAGCAGGGTTTCCATCTCTTCCATCATGGATTCGAGCCGGACCTTCTCGGCCGGCCCGCCCTCGATGCGCGAGTCGAGTTCCTGCTCGATGTAGCACACGGTCATCCGCACGAACGTGCTGTCGAGCGCCTTGCGCACGGCCGAGAGTTGCTGCGCGACCTTCAGGCAGGGCTCGCCCTCGTCGATCATGCGCTGCACGCCGCGCAACTGGCCTTCCGCCCGCTTGAGACGGTTGAGAATGTCGGTGCGCGAGGCTTCGTTGGTGAGAACAGACATGGCAAACCCTCCAGGAGGCCGGTTCTTGGGCGAAATGGCTTTGATCATTCGATGACGCCTTTCATCATGATACTCAGCCAACTTGGTCCGGGCTCGGCCGCCGCATGCACGCGGTCAAGGGACGAGGCCCTGGCTGAAGGGCGACATACCCCCCAATCGCCGCCGCCCCGTGTCCGCATCGTTCCGCGCGAACGCCATGCGCCGCCAGCGGGGTTCAGCTGCCGCAGCTGAACTTGGATTCGGGCACCCCAAGTTTTTTCAGGATCAGGCCGAGCGGGCAGAAATTGGTAAAGCCGAACTGCAACAGGTTGGCGCCGACGAAAGCCGTGACCAACAAGAACCACTTGGACACGAAAATCGGGCTGCCTTCCAGGCCGAGGGCGAGCGAGAGAAGAATGAAGGTTCCGGCGAAAACGCGGATGTAACGTTCAACGGTCATGACGAAGCTCCAGCAGGTCAGGGAAAAAACATGCGAAAAAGTAGTGCAAACTCACCCGTGTATCAAGAGAGTAAATGACAGGATGCAAAAACGCGGACTTCATGCTTGTTCCGCGGCAGCCGGTTTCACGCGAATCTGCCACACGTAATACAGCAGCGGAATCACGATCAGGGTCAGGATGGTCGACAGCAAGGTGCCGAAGATCAGGGAGACCGCGAGGCCGCCGAACACCGGATCGGTGATCATGATGGCCGAGCCGAACATGATGGCCAGCGCCGTGAGCAGAATGGGCCGCAGGCGCACCGCGCCGGCCTGCGCCACCGACTCTTGCAGGCTGTAGCCGCGGGCGCGGTATTCGAGAATGAAGTCGATCAGCAACAGCGAGTTGCGCACCACGATGCCGGCCAGGGCGATGACCCCGATCATGGACGTGGCGGTGAACGACTGGTGGGTCAGCCAGTGGCCGGGGAACACGCCGATGAGGGTGAGGGGAATCGCCCCCATCACGATCACCGGGAGCAGGAAGGACTTGTAGTACGCCACCAGCAGCAGGTAGATGAACACCAGCGCCACCATGAACGCCGAGCCGAGGTCCCGGAACACGTCCAGGGTCAGGCGCATCTCGCCGCCCCACAGGATCTGGTAGCCCTTCAGATCGGACGGCGGCGTGTCGGCGAACCCAAGGTTGCCGGTGGTGAAGGTCGTGCCATCGGCAAGCTTCTTGCCGTCCAGCATGCCGTTGAGCGACAGGGTGGCGTACACAGGACTGGAGCGGACCATCTCGCCGCCCACATAGACCACCGGATGCTGGTCGCGGCTGTAAATGGGCTTGGCCAGGGTGGTCTTCTCCACCGTGGCGATGGCCGACAGCGGCAGAACCTTGCCTTGCGCGTTTTGGATCGGCACGTCCAGCAGCTGCTGCGGGCTCTGCCGATCGGCGCGCGGGATGCGCAGGATGATGTCGATCGGCTCCATGGCGTTGCCGTCGTGGATGGCGCCCACCTTCAGTCCGGACACGTCGTCGTGCAACAGCTGGATGACCTGCCCCGGCACGATGCCCGACATCGCGGCTTTCTGCCGGTCAATCTTGATGCGGTATTCGGCGGTCGTTGCCGTGACCGAGTCGTCCTGGTTCATCAGGCCGTAGACATGGTCGAAATCGCCCAGCACGTCCTTGGCCGATTTGCGCAACACGTCGTAGTTGGGGCCGTAGAGTTCGGCCATCACCTGGGCGCGCACCGGCGGCCCCGGCGGAGTCTCGAACAGCTTGATGGAGCTGCCGGGGAAGCGCGCGCGCACCGGGGCAAGCTGGTCGTAGAGCTTCTGCACGATCTCGTGCGAACTTTCCGAACGCGCGCTCTTGCCAACGAGATTGACGCGGATCTGGGCGAAGTTGTCGCCCCGCTTGAGCATGTCGCCACGCACCAGCGAGGCGAAATCGATCGGCGCCGCCAGGCCGACGAAGGTCTGGTAGTCCAGCACATAAGGATTGGTCGCCAGCACGTCGCCCACGGCGCGCGCCACCTCGTCGGTGCGCTCCAGCGTAGACCCCGCCGGCGTATCCACCTCGACCAAAAAGGTGTTGGTGTTGTCGTTCGGCAGCATCTTGAGCTCAACCCCCAAGGCCGACAACGGCCCGTTCATGCCGGAAGGCCGGATGAACTGCCAGGCCGGCATGAGCATGGCGCCGATGAGCAGCAGCGCCACCACCAGGAACATCACGTTGCGCCGGGTGCGGCTCCTCAGCAAGGGCTCGAAAAGCTTCAGATAGGCGCGGTGCAGCGCATCCTGCTCGCGCTGCCCCTCCTCCTCCAGGCTCTCGGTGCGCGCCAGGGCCTCGCGCGCCGCCTTCTTGCTCAACCACACCCGCGCCGCCCAGGGCACGACGGTGTAGGCGAGCACCAGCGAGGCGATCATCGCCACCGGAACGTTGATCGGAATCGGGCGCATGAACGGCCCCATCATGCCGGTGACGAAAGCCATCGGCACGAAAGCCAGGATCACCGCCAGGGTGGCCATATTGGTGGGATTGCCGATCTCGTTGGTGGCCTGCACCACGGTCTGGTTAAAGTCCTTGGCCGGGCCATGGTGGAGATGGCGGTGGATGTTCTCGATCACGACGATGGCGCCGTCGACCAGCAGGCCCAGCGACAAGATGAGCGCGAACAGGGTGATGCGGTTGATGGTCTGGCCGATGATGAGGTCGACCGTGAGCACGGCAAACAGCGTCAGCGGCACCGTGAGCGTGACGATGCCGGCCTCGCGCCAGCCGAGAAAAAACCACAGCAGCAGGGTCACGCTGATGATGGCGACGCCGAGGTGCTCCACCAGGGTGTTGACCGCCTCGTCGGCCTTGTGCCCGTCGTTGCGCGTCACCGTGACATGCACGCCCTGCGGCAGCGCGTAAGCCTTGATCGTGTCCAGCTTGGCCAGCACGTCGCGCACCACGACCACGGCGTTGGTGCCCGACTTCTTGGCGATGGCCAGGGTGACGGCGCTCATCTCCTGACCGTGCGGCCTGCCCTTCGCGGCGGCCCCCCAGGCGAAGTGCGAGAGTTGGTCCAACTCGGCCGGGCCGTTCTCGACCCGGGCCACGTCCTTGAGGTAGACCGGCTTGCCGTTCGGCGCGCCGATCAGGATGTCGCCCACCTGCCGCGCATCGCCCAGAAAGCTGTCGATGCGCACCGGCGTGACGCGGTTGTCGTCGACCACGTTGCCGATGGGCGCCGCGGCGTTGCTGCCTTGCAGGATCTTGTCCACCTGCTCGAGGGAAATGCCCGCCGCGGCCAGCCTGGACGGCGAGATCCAGACGTTCACCGCGCGAGGCGCGCCGCCCACCACTTCGGTGAACGACACGCCGGGAACGTTGCGCAGATGGGCAAGCACCTTCTCGCCGACGTCGCGCAGCTGCATGCCGTCGAGGCTGGCCGAGGACAGCGTGACGGTCAGGATGGGGACGTCGTCGACGTCGATGGGTTTGACCACGGGCTGCATCGCGCCGGGCGGGATGCGGTCCAGGTTTTGCATCAGCTGGTTGTACATCTTGACCAGGCTTTTCTCCTGATCCTGGCCCACCTTGAACTGCACCGTGACCACGCCGAAATCGTTGTTCGCGTAGCCGTAGGTGTGGTCGACCCCGGACATCGAGGCCATGATGGCCTCCAGCGGCTTGACCACCAGATTCTGGATTTCACGCGGATCGGCGCCCGGCTTGGCCACGATGATGTTGGCGGCCGGAACCACGATCTGCGGGTTGTATTCGCGCGGCGTCACCACGAGCGCCAGCACCCCGGCGAGGGTGAGCGCCACCATGATCAGCGCGGTGATCTTGGAGGTGATGAAGGCGCGCGCCAGCTTGCCCGCGCTGTTCATGGGGGCATGTTCAGCCACGGCTGCCTCCGCCGATTTTCACGCCGTTTTCCACTTCGGCCAGATTGCTGGTGACGATGGTGTCGCCGGCGTTCAAACCGGCCTGCACGTCCACCATGCGGCCAACCTGCGCGCCCAGGCGCACCAGGCGGAAGTGGGCGATGCCGTCCTTGTCCACCACGAACACCCCGGTCATGCCGGCACGGTCGACCACCGCGCTTTGCGGCACGCGCAACTGCGGCGCGCTGCCCACGGCGAAGCCGACGCGCACGAAGCTGCCGCTGTCCACGCCGGCATCGGCGGGAAGGTCGATCTTCACGGTGTGGGTGTGGCTCATCGGATCGGCCGCGGGCACGGCCTGGGCGATGGTGCCGGGGACGATCCTGTCACCCGCGTACACCTGGACCTTGTCGCCGATCTTGATGCGATCGAACACATCGCCGGGAACCTGGGTCTGCACCTGCAGCTTGCCCTGGCCTTCGATCACCAGAACAGGCCGCCCGGGCGCCGCCAGATCGCCAGGGTTGGCCATCTTCTGCACCACCACACCGGCGATCGGCGAGGTGACCGAGGCATAGCGCATCTGCGCGCCCGCGGTGTCGTAGCCGGCTTGCGCCGCGGCCACCTGCGCCTGCGCGACCTTGTAGCGCAGCTGGACCTGATCCCACTGCTGGCGGGGGATGGCCTGCTCCCGGTACAAGTTGCCGAAACGTTCGTAGTCGGCCTTGGCATTGGCCAGATTGGCCTGCGCCTGGGCCAAGCCCGACCGCGCCTGCGCCACCTGGCCCTGGATATCGGTGGGGTCGACCTCGAACAACAGCTCCCCGGCTTTGACCGTTTGCCCCTCGTGAACCTTGATGGCCCGTATATAGCCCATCAACCGCGAAGCCACCTGCACCTGGTTGCTGGAGACGACCGTCCCGGTCAGCAAGGTCTGTCCCTGCTGCTCCTGGGTGGCGAGCTTGGTGGTTTGGGCGGCGACGTTGCGCGGCGCCACGGCGCCGGATGTGGCGGCTTCGTCCTGGTGGCCACAGGCGGACAGCAGCGCGGCGGCCAGAACCAGCGCCACGGGCGTGCGTTTCAGACTTGGCAGGAATCGGGTTTGAACGTCATTCATGGTGTTCTCGACGTTGTGTTCGGTCGGATGGATGTTGTGCGATCAGGGCTGCGCCGGCACGGATGCCGCGGATGCCGCCGCCATGGGCGGCTGGGCCGGGACCTGCTGCAAGCCGGTCAGGTCGAGCTGGCCCATCGCCAGACGCAGGGCGGCGCGCTGCATATTGATCTGGTTGCGCGCCAGCACCAGGTCGGCGCGCGCCTTGTCGAGCTGGGCCTGCGCGCCCTGCATCTCCACCAGGGTCCCCACGCCGTCGGCGTAGCGTTTGGTGACGATGCGCGCGGCCTCCTCGGCCTGCTGCACGGCAAGCTCGCGTGTCTTGAACTGGTTCTGTGCCGCCACCGCCTTGCGGTAGGCGTCCTGGATTTGCATGCCGAGCTGGTTCTCCGCCGACTGCAGCTTGGCCCGCAGTTCCATGCGCGCGGCCATGGCCTGGTCCACCCCCTGGCGCGCCACGCCGCCGTCGAACAGAGTCCAGGTGAGCTGCGCGCCGATGGTGTAGCTGTGCGCGCCGAATCCCAGCGTCGGATCATTGGTGTCGAAGCGGGCCAGGGCGCCCACTTGCGGATACAGGTCGGATCGGGCCACCTCGACCTTGCCGCTGGCGGCCTGGATCTGGTGGCGCAGCGCGAGGATCTGCGGATTGTTCTCGAGCGCCTGCCCGATCCAGCCGTCAGGCTGGCCGGGCGGCATGTCGACCCGAACCTCGGGGCCGAGCTCGATCGGTTCGGCCAACGGCACGCCCAGCACCACGTGCAACGCATCCATCGCCTGCGCCCGCATGTCCGCCGCCTGCTGCTGCTGCAGCTTCACGTCTTCCAGATGCACCTGGGCCGAAAGCAGGTCGCTCTTGATCACCACGCCTTGCTTGTACAAGCTGTCCACCATCTTGACCTGGCTTTGCGCCGCGTCCAGCGCCTTGGCCGCCACGCCTTCGAAAGCCTGCGCGGTATACACGCCGTCATAGGCCTGCAGCGCTTGCGCGATGATCTGCTGGCGCGCGGCCTGGTCGCCCGATTGCGCGGCCAGCAGCATGGAACGCGCCTGCCGCATATACCCCTGCAGCTTGCCTCCGGTGTACAGCGGCAACTGGGCCTCCAGCCGGGTGCTGAAGTTGTTCACCGCGCTGGGCTCGTTGAGGTTGTCGGGCGCGATGTTCAGGACGCCGGGCACGGCGGGGTTGAACTGCCCGGCGCCGAAATCGTTGAACGTGGCACCGCGTTGGGACAGCTTGATGCCGAAGACGTTGAGCGGATCGTTGGTGCGGGTTGCGCCCACGGTGGCGGTGATCTTGGGCAGGCGCGCGCCTTCGGCCTGGGCCACGCCGGCCTTGGCCTGCGCGATCTGCGCCTGGACCGCAAGCAGATCTGGATTTTGACGCAGCGCGATATCGACCGCCTGGCGAAAATCCAGCGTCATGGCCGATGCCGCACCTTGAAACACCACGGCCCAAGCCAGAAACCCGATACCGATCCGGCGCGTTGCGGAATCAGTCATGCTGAGAACCCCCTTCGAATCATGATGCGTTCCGGGGGCGGCAAAGCGCCATGCGCGTCCAGCATGACCCAACCCGCCTGCTCGACAACCAGCCGAAGCATAGGCCGAGTAGGTCAACACCCCCAGAAATGCACGCTATCAAATACTGGTGCCAGTATATCAATACTGCATGGAGTATGCGGGGGATGGGCAATACACGGTTACATGGAATGGACAATCGCGCGCCCGCCGGGCGACGGTGGCGACAGGCTCAGGATTGCGGGGCCGTGCCGACTGGCGGTCTGGCGCCCAGCGCCAGTTCCGCTTGCTTGAGTGCGCGGTCAACGAAGGCGCCGTAGAAATCCGGCTGTCCAGCGCCTTCCAGGCGCTCGGCCACCTCGCGTCCGCCCGGGCCGAGAAACAGCACCGTCGGCGCCAGCTTGACGCCGTAATGCCGGGCAAGGGCCTTGCCTGTGCTCGGCTTGCCGTCGAAGCCGAGCAAACGGTCGCTCGAATCCATCTCGACCTGCCGCACCACATACCCATCCTTCACCAGCCATTGGTAGGTGCTCTTGCGCAGCCGCTCGCAATAGGTGCACCCCGGCAGGCTGAACATCACCACCACGGGCTGGTGCCTGGCGGCAGCCTGGGCCGCGGTGGACTGCAGGTCACGCGCCGGAGGAAGGTAGGTCTCGGCCTGCGCCAGCCCTGCCAGCCCCAGCCCCAGCGCCAACCCCGCAGCGACCCAAGCGCCCTGCAACACAGCGCGCAGGCGCAAGCCCTTTGCGGCGTGAAACGACGAAAACAAGGACGGCAGGCGAAGCATGGCAGGACTCCCGGTGTGCATGAACGCATGCACGGATAATGCGCCCATGCTAAATCCAGACCTTCATCCCCGGCGCCAGCGGGGATGGCCGCGCGCGGCGCTGCTCGTGCTGGCCGTTCCCCTGATCGCGGCCTGCTCCCCGGCGCTGAACTGGCGCGAAATCCGCCCCAAGGGCCTCGACATCCTGCTGAGTTTTCCCTGCAAGCCGCAGCAAATCACACAAGATGTGCGCCTGGCCGGCAACACGGTGAAGATGAGCATGACCGGCTGCACCGCCGACGACATGACCTTCGCCCTGGCCCATGCGGACGTGAAGGACGCGAGCCGGGTCGGGGCGGCCTTGGCCGTGCTGCACCAGGCAGCAGTCCACAATGTCGGCGGCACCGTCACGCGCAGCCGAGCATCGGCGGTCGACCACACGGCAGGCGGTTTGCCCGACGCGCTCGATCTGGAGATTTCCGGCAAATCTCCCACGGGCAAGCCGCTGCGCGAGCGCGTCGTGCTGTTCGCCCAGGGCTCGCAGGTGTACCAGGCCACGGCCTTCGGCCACGCCAAGGATTACAAACCCGAAGCGGCCCAGACTTTTTCCGGATCGGTCCGGCTGTCGGGCCACGGCGCAGGAGATTGACTTTCCGCAATGCAGCATTGCGGCTAAACTTGTCGATCTGCAGCCAGGCCGCGCCTTCGGCGCGCCATCTCGAGTTGCCCCCATGCCCGGCATCCTCATCATCGCCCACGCTCCCCTCGCCAGCGCCCTCCGGGACTGCGCGGAGCATGTCTACGCCGGCTGCCCAAGCCAGCTCGAAGCGCTGGACGTGCCCGCGGATGCCTCGCCCGAGAGCTTCCTGGCGCAGGCCCAGACGGCCCTGGCCCACGTCAGCGCCGACGGAACGGCTCTCGTGCTGGTGGACGCGGCCGGGGCCACGCCCTGCAACCTGGCACAGCGCCTGGCCCGCGCGCCTGCATCGGCCTGCGCCGTGCGCGTGGTTTCCGGCGTCAACCTGCCCATGCTGCTGCGCACCCTGTGCTACCAGAAGGAGCCGCTCGACGCCCTCACGGCCCGCGCCCTGGCAGGCGGCACGCGCGGCATCGCCGAACTCCACAACGACGAAGCACCCGATCCACCAACATGTTGAAACGCGAACTGCTCATCAGCAACAAACTGGGCCTGCATGCGCGCGCCTCCGCCAAGCTCACGAAGCTTGCCTCCGAATTCGTCAGCGACATCTGGCTGTCGCGAGGCTCGCGCCGCGTCAACGCCAAGAGCATCATGGGCGTGATGATGCTGGCCGCCGGCCCGGGCACCCGCATCGGGGTTGAAGCCGAGGGCGACGATGCAGAACAGGCGCTGGATCAGCTCGCCTTCCTGGTGGACAACAAGTTCGGCGAAGGCGAATAGCGTTTCGGCCCGAACCCGCGCGGTCGCAGCCGAGCCGAGGGCGCGCCTCGCCATGCCGAGTTGCCGCCCCCATGACACGATGCCGCCGGCGCAATATTCCGACACAATCGGGGCAAACACGCGCAAACTAGGCCGCGCATCATGCGCACATCCCCCTCGACGGGGCCCCACGGAGATCCGATCATGACCAAGTCACATGCTTCAACCCGCCCGCTTGCACAGCGCTTCGTTTCCGCAGGTGCGCTTGGCGCCCTCGCGCTGGGTTTGAGTCTCGCCGCCAGCACGTCGGCCCTGGCGCAGTCCGACGCGCCGCCGGCGGCTCCGGCTGCGGGAATGATGCAGCACGGCGGCCCGATGAACCACGACATGCGCTCCGGCGACATGGGCCATGGCCACATGCACCAAGGCATGGAGCGCATGATGGAACGGATGTTGGATCGCGTGCATGCGACGCCCGAACAGCGCACCCGCATTCGCGCCTTGCAGAAAAGCGCCTGGGAACACAATCGACCGCTGATGGAGCAAATGCACGGACTGAGACAGCAGAGCATGCAGCTGTTGTCCGCGTCCACGATCGACTTCGGCGCGCTGGAGAATCTGCGCAGCAAGCAGATGGCGATTGCCAATCAGCTCTCGCGCCAGATGACCCAGACCCAGTATGAAATCGCCCTGGTCCTGACCCCTGCGCAGCGCCAACAGGCCTACGCCATGATGCAAGAGCGCATGAAGCATCGCCTGGACCGCGACGGCCACGGCCCGATGGGGCACGGCATGGGCATGGACAAGGCCCCTGGCGATCAATAAGCGGCTGTGATCGCCGCATCGAAGCACGAGAACCCCGCCATGAACCAGCGCGTCCTGCTCGTCGAAGACGACGAGCGACTGGGGCGGATGGTGGATGACTACCTCGGCGCGGCGGGATGGAACGTCAGCCGCGTCGCGAGCATCGCGCAGGCGTATGCGGCGCTGAGCCTCGACGACGCCGTGGGCCATGGTCCCGGCTATGACGCCATGGTGCTCGACCTCATGCTGCCCGACGGCGACGGCCTGGATCTGTGCAAGCGTCTGCGCGGGACCGGCAGCGATCTGCCCGTCCTCATGCTCACCGCGCGCGGTGATCCGCTGGACCGCGTCGTCGGCCTCGAACTCGGCGCCGACGACTACCTGCCCAAGCCGTTCGAGCCGCGCGAACTCCTGGCCCGGCTGCGCGCGATCGTGCGCCGCCGCCAAGGAGCCGCAACGCCCACCCAGCTTCTACGCTTCGGGCGCCTCGAAGTCGACCCCGCGGCGCGCCAGGCACGGGTGGACGGGGAAGAACGCCCGCTGACCGGCTACCAGTTCGATCTGCTCCTGGCCCTGGCCAGACACCCCGGGCGCGTGCTGTCGCGCGACTTTCTCCTCGACGCGGTGAAAAGCAGCGATGCGCAAGACGTCTACGACCGCTCCATCGACGTGCACATCAGCCGCATCCGCGCCGCCCTGGAAGACGACCCGCGCCACCCGCGCCGCATCCTGACCCTGCGCGGCGCGGGCTACGTCTTTGCGCGCAGCCAGGACGGCACATGAGTTCCTCGCCCCCAGGGCCCCCGGCAACGCCGCCGCCCCTATCGGCACACGCGACCGTGGCGGCCCCGCAGCAAACCATCCCGGCGGATGACGTTGTGCGTTCGCCGCTGTGGGCGCGCCTAGGGTTGGCGCTGGCGTTGGCGCTGCTGCTGCAGGCCGTGGTCTCGGCCGTGGTCATCCACTGGCTGTTCTTCTCCGATCCCCAGCAACATGCCCTGCGGCGCGAAATGTTTCGGGCCATGATGCAAATGCAAGGCATCAGGCCTTCGCCGTGGCGCCACTTGCTGTTGTCCCCGCTGACCACCACCGTGCTCACCGCCCTCGTGGTCGGTGCCGTCACCTTCCCGCTGATGCAGCACCTGACGCGCCGCCTGCAACGCCTGCAACTCGGCGTGCAAGCGCTCGGCGACCTGGACCTCGGCGCGCGCGTGGCGGTCGAGGGGCGCGACGAAGTCGCCGCGCTCGCCGCGGCGTTCAACCAGGCGGCCGGGCGCATCGAAACCCTGGTCAACAGCCACAAATCCCTGCTGGCCTATACCTCGCACGAGCTGCGCACACCGCTTGCGCGCCTGCGCATGGCGCTGGAGACCCTGGGCCAGCCGCAGGCCGGCCCCACGCGCGACGCGGCTTTGCGCGAGGCGAGGCGCAATCTCGCCGAGTTGGACGAACTCATCGGCACCATCCTGCTCTACAGCCGGCTCGACGCTTCGGGACCGCGGGTTCTGAACGTGCGCGAGGTCGACGTGCTGGCGCTCGCCGCCGAGGAGGCTTCCCGCGAGAACGCCGAGGTCCAGGGGGACTGGGTCCGCCTGCTCGGGGACGAACGCCTGCTGCGGCATGCCATCCGCAACCTGCTGGACAACGCACGCAAGCACGCGCCCAACAGCCCGCCCGAGCTGACCGTGCAGAACACGCCGCAGGGCGTGCGCATCCGCGTGTGCGACCGGGGGCCGGGCGTGCCCGCAGCGGAAGCCGAACGCATCTTCGAGCCCTTCGTGCGCCTGCATGGCCGCGGCGACGGCAGTGGGCTTGGCCTGCCCCTGGTGCGCCGCATCGCGCGGCTGCACGGCGGAGACGTCCACTACGAACCGCATCCGGGAGGTGGCGCGTGTTTCGTGCTCGACGTGGCATCGCTCAATCCCGCTTCGCCCCAACGCGCATAAACGCCGGGAGGAAAAAGCGGGCGTCCGCCTCCGCGCCGGGAACAACCTCCCCCGGTTTCGCGACCACGGAGTTGCGCGCACGTCGCCCGCATGCCGACGCCGACGCCGAGGGCGCGCGCCGCATGCGCCGGGCCAAAGACGCGCGGGTCGAGAATACGCATGACGCCGACCCAATGCCACGCCCACCGCGACAGACCCCATTGACCCCCTCTACCATTGCACCCATGGCACTGCAAATCTTCGGCATTCCAGTCTCTCGCGGCGTCGCGGTCGGGCGCGCCGTGCTCATGTCCTCGGCGCGGCTGGACGTGGCGCACTACTTTGTCGATGCCGGCGACGAGGAACGTGAAGTCGACCGCCTGCGCGCGGCGCGCCAGGCGGTGCGCGCCGAACTCGACGCGCTGCAGGCCGAGCTGCCGGCCGATGCCCCCCCTGAGCTGTCCGCCTTCATCGACGTGCACAAGATGCTGCTCGACGACCCGCAGATCGGGCGCGAGACGGCCTCCTGGATCCGCAAGCGCCGCTACAACGCCGAGTGGGCGCTGACGGCCCAGCTCGAAGTGGTCGGGCGCAGCTTCGACGACATGGAGGACGCTTATCTGCGCGAGCGCAAGGCCGACGTCGAGCAGGTGGTCGAGCGCCTGCTGCGCGCGCTGCGCGGCACCGGCGGCCTGGCGCGCGGCATGGAAAGCGAGGAAGACCTGGTGCTGGTGGCGCACGACATCGCCCCGGCCGACATGATGCAGTTCAAGCAAGGCGTGTTCAGCGGCTTCGCCACCGATGTGGGCGGCAAGACCTCGCACACCGCCATCGTCGCGCGCAGCCTGGACATCCCGGCCGTGGTCGGCGCACGCGAGGCCAGCCGGCTGATCCGCCAGGACGACTGGGTCATCATCGACGGCGACAGCGGGCTGCTCATCGTCGACCCCTCTCCCATCATTCTCGAAGACTACCGGGTGCGCAAGCAGGAGTCGGAGCTTGGGCGCGAGCGCCTCAAGCGCCTGAAGAACACCCCTGCGCGCACCCTCGACGGGCAGATGGTGGAACTGCTGGCCAACATCGAACTGCCCGACGATTGCGAGTCGGCGCTCGACGCCGGCGCGGCGGGGATCGGCCTGTTCCGCACCGAGTTCCTGTTCATGAACCGCGCCCACCACCTCCCTGGCGAGGATGAACAATTTGAAGCCTACCGGCGCGTGGTGCAGGGCATGGGCGGGCGTCCGGTGACCATCCGCACCATCGACATCGGTGCCGACAAGCCGCTGGACGCCGTGGACGATTACCGCGACGGCGAGTTCACCCACCTCAACCCCGCGCTGGGCCTGAGGGCCATCCGCTACAGCCTGTCGGACCCCGCGATGTTCCGCGTCCAACTGCGCGCCTTGCTGCGCGCCGCGCGCTATGGGACGCTGCGCATCCTCATTCCGATGCTGGCGCACGCCGGGGAAATCCGCCAGACCTTCGCGCTGCTGGACACCGCGCGCGCGGAGCTCGCCGCCGCGGGCCAGGCCTATGGCCCTGCGGAGATCGGCGCCATGATCGAAGTCCCCGGCGCGGTGCTCATGCTGCCGCTGTTCCTCAAGTATTTCGACTTCGTCTCGGTCGGCACCAACGACCTCGTGCAGTACACCCTGGCCATCGACCGCGCCGACGAGAGCGTCGCCGCCCTCTACGACCCGCTGCATCCCGCTGTGCTCCAGCTGCTGGCGCAAACCATCGCCCAATCGCATGCGGCCGAGGCCTGGAAAGGCCGCCCGGTGCACGTGAGCGTATGTGGCGAAATGGCTGGGGATCCGAGTCTCACGCGTCTTTTGCTGGGCCTGGGACTGCGCAGCTTTTCCATGCATCCGGCCCAGATTCTCAGCGTCAAGCAGGAAATCCTGCGGGCCGACTGCGCCAGGCTCGCCCCGCTGGCCCAGGCCGTGCTGGCCGAGTACGAACCCGAGGGCCAGTTGCGCGCGCTGGCCGCGTTGACGGCCTAGCGCAGCAGGGCAGCACCAGCACGCCAGCGACCCACGGCATGACAGCGCCGCAACATCCCTCCGCCCGCGCGCCGCATCGGCCAGCCGATCCTGGGCGCCGTGGTCTGCTGCGCTGCGGCCTTTGCGGCTTTTCGCTGCTGCTTGGCATACCCGGTTCCGCGCGCGCCACGGAAGACGAATCGATCGCCCGCCTGCCGGCCCTTGGCGACGCCGCCCAAGGCGAGCTCTCGCCGGCCGTGGAAATGCGCCTGGGCCAGCGCATCATGGCCGACATGCGCAAGCAGCCCCAGTATCTGCACGACGTCGTGCTGCACGACTACCTGCAAGGGATCATCCAGCGCCTGACCCCGGCCGCCGACGCCGCGGCCGAGCCCGATGCGCCGCACCGCTTCGAGCTGTTCCTGCTGCGCGACGCCACCTTCAACGCCTTCGCCCTGCCCGGGGGCTTCATGGGCGTGCACACCGGCCTGGTGGAGGACGCGCGCGCCGAGGCGCAACTCGCCGCCGTGTTCGCCCACGAGCTTTCTCACATCACCCAGCGCCACATCGCGCAGCGCCTGGCGCGGGCCGGCGGCGACAACCTCCTGTCCATCGGCTCGCTGGTGCTGGCGATCCTGGCCGGCGCCTCGGGCAACGGCCAGGCCGCCGAGGGGCTGGCGCTGGGCGGGCAAGCCGCCGCGATGGACCGCGCCCTGCGCTTTTCGCGCAACAACGAACGCGACGCCGACCGCGTCGGAACCGGCATCCTGAGGGCGGCCGGCTATCCGCCGCAGGCCATGGCCAGCATGCTCGAGCGTCTGCAGAACATGTCCCGCCTCGACAACGCCGACGTCTATGCGTTTTTGCAGGACCACCCATTGACCAGCGAGCGCATCGCGGATGCCGAGGCTCGCGGCGGCAACCAGCCGCTTCCGCCCGATCATTCCCTGCGCTTCTGGCTGATGAATGCGCGCGCGCGCATGCTGACGTTCACGCATGCCGACGACCTGCGCCGACTGGCCGCGGAACTGGCCGACAAGCCTGCGGAATTCCCGGCGCAGCAGGCGGCCTGGGCCTACGGCCAGGCCTTGGCGCTTCAAGCCGTGGGCCAGAAGGACGCAGCCACGCTTGCCTTGCAGCGGGCCGATGCCGCCGCGGCCGGCTTCACGCCCAAGGACCGCCTGCCGCTCGACATCGAGCGCGGCGAGATGCTGCTGGCGGGACAGCAGGCCGCGCAGGCGCTTGCCCTGGCCCGCCAGTTGCGCCGAACCGATCCGGGCTCTCGCGCAGCGCTGCATCTGCAAGCCCGCGCCCTGCTCGCCATGCCGGACAAGCAAGCTGCGCGCGACTTCCTGCGCGAACAGACGGTCCTGCATCCCCACGATATCCAGATGTGGAAATGGCTGGCCCAGGCTTACAGCGAAACCGGCGAATTCGCCGCGCAGCACCGCGCCACCGGCGAGGCCTACGCGCTGGAGGGCAATATGGAAGGCGCCATCCTGCAGCTCAAGATCGCGCAGCGCACGCCTGGCGCCAATTATTTCGAAGCCTCGATCATCGACGCCCGTCTGCTCGCGCTGCAGCAGCAGTGGAAGCTGGACAAGCGGCTCGACAAACTCCTTCCCCAATGACCCCTCAACTCAGCCGACAAGTCGCCGCGCCGTCTGGCGCACTCACCGCCGCACGCGTGACCCAGGCCGCGCAAATTCTGCTTGCGCTGGCCCTGGCCCTGCCCTTCGTCTGGCCCGTCGACCCCGGCCCGAGCGCCAAGACCGGGACCATGCTGCTGGCCGCGACCCTCTGGAGCCTCGTGCTGATCGCCGCGGCCGCCACGGGCAGGCTGCCGCGCCTGGGCACGGCCGTGTGGGGCTTCGTCGCCCTTGCCGCGGTGATCGCCGCGCAAACGCTCGCGGGCCGGCTGGCTTATCCGGGCCAGGGTTGGATGGCCGTGCTGCTCCTGCTCGGTGCCGCCTTGGTGGCGGGCCTGGGCCTGGCCCTCTCGCGGCAAACGGGCTGGCTGCGCCTGGCTGCCGCGGCCTTGCTGGCGCAGGGCCTGGCCCAGGCTGCCATCGGCCTCGTACAGTTCGTGTTGTGGCAAAGCCCGGCACTCGGCCAATGGTTCAACGCGCACGCGCCCTGGTTCTATCAAATCGTCAGCTTCCCTGGCGACGGGCGCATCTACGGCAACCTGCGCCAGCCCAACCACTACGCCACCGCCGTGGCGCTGGGCCTGGCCGGCTTGGCCGGCTGGGCGCCGCGCCTGCGCCCGCGCACCGTATGGACCTTCTGCGCGATGCTGGCCTGGGCCCTGGTGGTGAGCGGCTCGCGCACCGGAACCGTACACGTGGTCGTGGTCGCGCTGCTGGTTCTGCTGGCGGTTCCCGGTGCCTGGCGCAGCGCCGCGTGGCGGCCGCTGCTGGCCGCCCCGCTCCTGTATGCGGCATGGTGGCTGGGGCTGCACGTGGCCGACCATCTGAAGTGGATCAGCTACCTCGACGCCGTGACGCGTCAGATCGACCAGCCGGTGAACGCCCGCGCCATCATCTGGCGCAACGCCTGGCAAGTGTTCCAGATGCATCCCGTCACCGGCTGGGGCTGGGGCCAGATCGGCTGGGGGCTGGAGCAGACGACGCTGGCCGGACGCCTGCACCCCCTGCCGCTGGACAACATCGACAACGCGCACGACCTCATCCTGCAATTGCTGGCCGAAACCGGCTTGGCCGGCACCCTGCCCGTCGTCATCGCCGCGCTGGCCTGGTTGTGGCAGATCGCGCAGCCCTGGCGCGCCGGCCTGGCTGGCGCGGCCCGGCGTATCGCCGCGCTGCCCGCGCTATTGGCGGTGGCCTTCATCGGCCTGCACAGCCTGGTGGAGTATCCGCTTTGGTATGTGTACTTCCTGCTCGTCTTCGCCTTCGTGCTGGGATGGTCGGAAGGCGCGACAGCCCCGGCCAAACAGGTGATCGCGCCGCGCCGAAGCCTCGCATTGCAACGTGGCGCCGGCATCGCCGCCGGCATCTTGGCGCTTTTGCTGACCGCCAAAGCCGCATTGGACTATGCCAGGACCGCCGAGATCTACAGCGGCGACGCGGAGCAAGGTCTGCTGGCGCGCCAGGTCGCCATGCATGACAACTGGTTTTTCGTGCCGCTGGCACAGTTCGCGCAGGCCGCCACGGTGCTGCCCGCTCCGGCAGCCGGCCGCGCGCAACTGCAGACCGATCTGGCCCTGCTCGACCGCTCGTCCCATGCCTGGGGCGACCCTGGCCTGCTGTCGCGCCGCATGATCGTGCTGCTGCGTTTGGGCGAAACGCAAAAGGCGCTGGATTTGGCGCGCTACACCGCGCACGCGTTCTGGCGCTACGCGCCGCAGACGGCCACCAGCTTCGGCGTTCTGGCCGCCGAAGCCGGGCTGCGAGGCGACCCGGACGTCGCCCGCATTCAGGCCATCCTGCGCAAAGCTCCGGTGTTGCGCAGAATCGTCGTCCCACGGCAATAGGCCATCGCGGCGATAGTGGCAATAGCGCGGGAAACAATGAATGGCGCGAGAAACGACACCCGGCACCGGCAAAGACTTGCGACACAACCGAGCTTGCACAGGCTCATGCCGCGGCGCAAAATCGCTCTGCCGCTGCCGGCTTTGCCGGTTCCCGGCGGCATCCATGCGCTGAGCATGCCCCCAACGGAGACTCCCCTTGCTTGCTGTCCGCCTGCGCCATTTATTGGCCGACCCATCGTTCCGCGAAGGTGCCCGCGACATGAGCGCCGTGGGCCTGGGCGTAAGCGCATGGGGGCTGGTGACCGGTGTGGCCATGGTCAAGTCGGGTCTGAACGTCTGGCTGGCGCTTGCCATCAGCCTCACGGTTTACGCCGGCAGCGCCCAGCTGGCCGCCCTGCCTTTGATCGCCGCCGGCGCGCCTTTGCTTCTGGTGTTCGGCGCGGCCTTTTGCGTCAACCTGCGTTTCGTCGTGTTCAGCGCGCAAATGCGCCCTTATCTCGAACGCCTGAGCCTGTTCAAACGGATGGCGTACGGTTATCTGATTGGCGACGTGAATCTGGTGATGATGCTGCGCCGCCATCCCGTCGCCGACGGCTCGCTTGAGCAGACCCGCTACTTCCTTGGCGGCGGGATGGCCAATTGGGCCTTTTGGCAAATTCCCTCGATCAGCGGCATTTTTCTGGCCAAATTGTTTCCCGATTCCTGGGGGGTCGGTTTTGCGGGCACCCTGGCGCTGTTGGCCATCGTGCTGGGCCTCATGGCCAATCGCGCCGTGGCCGGGGTCATCGTGATGGCCTCGGCGCTGAGCACCACCTTGTTCTGGCTGCCGCTCAAACTCAACCTGGTACTGGCCATCGCGCTGGCCCTGCTGGTGGGCATGAGTTGGGATGCCTGGAGCCAGCGCCGCACCGGGCTTGCGCTCTAGCCTGTCGAAACACGCCATGAACCTCATCACCGAAATGGCCCTGGTCGTGGGCCTCACCGCCGTGACCGTCGTCACGCGCTCCCTGTTCCTGCTGCCGCGCCGGGCGTGGGATTTGCCGTCGCGCCTACGCCTGGCCTTGCGTTATGCGCCGGCAGCGGCATTGGCCGCCGTGGTGGCGCCGGAATTGCTGCTGGCAACGGATCTGGGGCCTTCGTGGATCAAGCTCGGCGCCGCGGGGGTCGCGAGCGGCTACTACATGTGGCGCCGCGGCATCCTCGGCACCATCGTCAGCGGCATGCTGGCCTACTGGGCGCTGCTCGGGCTACAGACCTGGTTGGGCTGAACCTCACTCCCAGGCGGGAGTGACCAAAAGCGGCGTGGCCTGTAGCTCGGGATTCTGGCAAATCGCCCAACGATTCTTGCCGCCCCGCTTGGCGACATACATCGCGTCATCGGCGCGCTGCAGCAGATCGAAGTTGTTGCTCGCATGCTGCGGCACCATGGCCACGCCGACACTGGCCGTGACGAGAACCTGCGCGTGCGTATTTTCGGACGCCTTGCGCACGGCATGCACCAGTTTTTCGGCCAGACGCTCGGCGTCGCGTTCGCTGCGCAGCAGACCCACCACCACGAATTCGTCCCCGCCGAGGCGTCCGACCACGTCATCGCCGCGCACGCTGGCGGCGAGGGCCTGCGCGACATGCTTGAGCAAGCGGTCGCCCTCGTGGTGGCCAAGACGGTCGTTCACCGGCTTGAAGCCATCCAGATCGACGAAACACACGGCGAGCAATTCACCAGGCTGGCGCCGCTCGAGCGCGGCATCCAGGCGCTGCATGATGGCGCGGCGACTGAGCACACCGGTCAGCGCGTCGTATTCGGCCTCGCGCAGCAAACGCGCCTGGCGCCGGACCTGATCCGAGACGTCGCGCACGAAGCACAGCAGCGACACCATCGAGCCCGCCGGATCGCGCAGCGCGGAAAGCGTCCATTCGGTCCAGATGTTCTGGCCGTCGGGTCGCTGGTGCGGGCGTTGCACCACCGTCGATTGCAGTTCGCCGGCCCGGATGCTTTGCAGGACACCCTGCCAGCCAGCAAGTTCGTCGAGCGACACGCCACGGTCCAGGCAGGCCAGTCCCAGGCTTTGCTCGCTGGAATAGCCCAGCAGAGCTTCTGCGGCCGGCGACCAACGCGTCACGCGCAAATCGCCGTCGGTCTCCACCACCCCCCAGGGCGCATTGCGCATGTGCTGCTCGAGCATCCAGTTGGAACGGCGCAGCGCCTCGGCCAGCACCACATCGTTGTGAATGTCGAAAGCGATGGTGTAGACGGCCACGATCTCGCCCTGCGCCGTGCGCTCGGGAAACACCTGCACGCGCCCCCACCGCGGCGGATGCAGATGGGTCAGAAGACGCTCGTAGTCAGCAACCTGGCCGTTGAAGGCTTGCGCAAAAGCGTCGCGGGCTCGGGCCCATGCATCCGGTCCGAAGAGTTCGGCCAAGGTGTAGCCCAGCAAATCCTGCGCGCTGCGCTTGGCCCAGCGCAGATAGGGAGGATTGCAAAAGGTCAGGCGTGCCTGGCGATCCCAGCGGCCGATCGGCAGGTCCACGGCCTCCAGCAATCGCTGGACGGCGGCAGAATCGGCCATATCCTCGGAACGAAAGGCGTCGGACATGCCCTGGCTCAGCGACGGGCACATCGTGTCACGCCCCACGGGATGCGCCCTCGCGCCCCGGCCTGTGATGATGCTCTGCAATATGGCATCCCATCGTTCCCCCTCGCCCCGTCCCGGGCGTGTCCTGTATTTTTGATCTTGTGCGTGCCGTCAAAGCATACGTCTAGATTGGGACACCTTGACGCGAAACTGACGCGATCAGGACCTACACTGCTGCACACTTGTTCACGTTTCTGCCATTTTTCTAGGTTTCAGCGCCGCAAACCAGGTTTTTCCTCCCTCGCCTATCCACGCAGACCTTCCCATGACCCGTGCAACAAAAATCGTGGCCACGATCGGCCCAGCCAGTTCATCCGCCGACGTTCTTGAACGCATCATCCGCGCCGGTGTGGATGTCGTGCGGCTGAACTTCTCCCATGGCAAAGCGCAGGACCACATCGACCGCGCCCAGCTCGTGCGTGAAACCGCCGCGCGCTGCGGCCGCGAGGTCGCCATCATGGCCGACCTGCAAGGGCCGAAAATCCGCGTCGGAAAATTCGCCCAAGGCAAGATCGAACTCAAGCAGGGCAAGCAATTCACGCTCGATGCCAACTGCGAACTGGGTAACGAGGATATCGCCGGCCTCGACTACAAGGATCTGCCGCGCGACGTCAAACCCGGCGACCGCCTGCTGCTCAACGACGGCCTGATCGTGCTGGCGGTCGAGGCCGTGGAAGGTTCCAAGATCGTCACCTCGGTGGTGATCGGGGGCGAGCTGTCGAACAACAAGGGCATCAACAAGCAGGGCGGCGGCCTGACGGCTCCCGCGCTCACCGCCAAGGATATGGAGGACATCCGCACGGCCATGGCCTTCCAGGCCGATTTCCTGGCCGTGTCCTTCCCCAAGAATGCCACCGACATGGAACTGGCCCGGCAACTGGCCTATGTCGCCGGCGAGCCCTACGGGCACAGGCCCTCGCTGATTGCGAAGATCGAACGCGCCGAGGCCATTCCGGCGCTGGCCGAAATCCTCCAAGCCTCGGATGGCATCATGGTGGCGCGCGGCGACCTCGCCGTCGAAGTCGGCAACGCCGCCGTGCCCGCATTGCAAAAACGCATGATCCGCATGGCGCGCGACATGGACCGCGTGGTCATCACGGCCACCCAGATGATGGAGTCGATGATCACCAACGCGGTCCCCACCCGGGCTGAGGTTTCCGACGTGGCCAACGCGGTCCTCGACGGCACCGATGCAGTGATGCTCTCGGCCGAAACCGCGGCCGGGAAATACCCCGTCGAAACGGTGGAGGCCATGGCCAGCATCTGTATGGAAGCCGAACTGTTCGAGGAAATGAAGCTCGAGCATGACTTCGTCGACAAGTCCTTCACGCGTATCGATCAGTCCATCGCCATGGCCGCGCTGTTCACCGCGCATCACCTCGGTTGCAAGGCCATCGTTGCGCTCACGGAGTCCGGCTCGACGGCGCTTTGGATGAGTCGGCACCGCGTGCGTATGCCGATCTATGCGCTATCCCCGCAGATCAGCTCGGTGCGGCGCATGACCCTCTACCGCAATGTGCGCCCGGTGCATATGCAGTTCTCCAGCGACCGCGACGAGGCCCTGAAGCAGGCCGAAATCATGCTTGTGAAAAGCCACGCCTTGGTTGCCGGCGACAGTTATGCCATCACTTGCGGCGAACCCATCGGCACTGCGGGAGGCACCAATATGCTCAAGGTGATGCGCGTGGCCCGTTGATCTCGGGAACGCCCCTTCGCAGAAGGGGGCGGGCAGTTGCGGCCGGACCCGGCCGCAGCGCCTCTGCAAGCCTGGGCTTCAGGCCGGCAAGACTTGCAAGCGTGTGCCGCCCGTCAACTCGATCACATCGCCCGACGACAGCACCGCAGGCACCAGACCCAGAGCCGCGCCATTGATGCGCACGCGCTGTTCGCCCTCGATCTGGCTGAGTTCATAGCCGCGCGGATTGCGCTGGATGTTCACCACCATCACCCCATGCTGGCCGAAAGTGGTTTGCGGCTTGCTCAGGACCAACTCCGTCCCCGCAGCCGACCCGCTGACCACGCGGATCTTGAACGCCGGCAAATTGGATGCGTCATGGTGCTGCGTCTGGCTGAAGCTGGACGTGGTGTCCCCGCCCCGCGAATTACGAAAACCCGAGGCGCCGCCTGCGGAATTGCCAAACCCCGTGGGGCCGAAGCGGGAATTGCCGAAACGCGACCCGGAAAAGGCCGACTGCCGCGAATCCAGCAGCAGGCGCAAGGTGTACTTGCCGATGTCGAGGGAATCGCCCTCGTTGAAAACCGAACGCTTGATGGGTTTGCCGTTGATGTAAGAGCCGTTGGTGCTGCCCAGGTCCTGCACAACGTAGCCCTCGCCCTCGCGCAATAGCACGGCGTGCTCGCCGCTGACGGCGAGGTTGTCGATCACCACGTCGTTGTGCGGGCGTCTGCCAAGGGTGATGCGATCCTTGTTCAGAACCACTTCCTTGAGAACCTTATCGTCGAGAAAGATGACCAGTTTGGCCATGGCGATCCACCTTGTCTGTCAAGAAATTGTTCGCGATGTGAATCGGGAGTCGCGTCGGATTGGGGAGTATCGGTATCTTATTCGCGCGAATCCGGGTGTACGAGCACGATAATGACCGAAATATTATCGCGCCCGCCGGCCAGATTCGCCTCTTGCACCAAACGGCGCGCCGCAGCCGCAGGCGCGCCCTCATAATCGTTCAGGATGGTTTGAATGCTGTTGTCGGACAGCATATCGCTCAGCCCGTCCGAGCACAGAAGAATTTGGTCACCCGTCAGAACCGGATGCATGCCGAGTTCGGGCTCCAGCGCCAAATCCACCCCCAGGGCGCGCGTCACCAGATTCTTCACGGCTTTGGCGCTCTCCTCTTCGCCGCGCACCAAGCCCATGTCGATCTGCTCTTGCAACAGCGAATGATCCTTGGTGATTTGGGCAAGGCGACGCTGGCGCAGCAGATAGGCGCGCGAATCCCCGGCGTGCCCCAGAACCACGACATTGCCGGTAAACGCCGCCGCCACCAAAGTCGTCCCCATGCCCGAGTAGCGCAGGTCCTGCTTGGCCGACCGGTAGATCTGGCTGTTGACTCGCAGGATGGACTCGCGCATGGCGTTCGACAAATCCATGGCGCTGATGCGCGGATATTCGGCTTTCATGCGGCTCAGATCGGCATTGATCTGTGCCGCGGCGACCCCGCTGGCCACTTCGCCCGCCGCGTAGCCCCCCATGCCGTCGGCCAGGACCGCCACGCCCGCCATGGGGTCGCAGGCAATCGCATCCTCGTTGTGTTCGCGCACCCGGCCCATGTCTGTGCAACTGGCCATTTCAAGGCGCGTGGCATAGGGTTTCGACGCAGCAAGGGAAGCCATCGTGCCTGCTCTCTGTTAATCGGTCGAAGCAAGCCGGCGGTGCCTGCTGCGTATCCATTGTCCGATGCCCCAAACCAGCATGGCGCCCGCTGCGCCGGCGAGCATGCCCGCCCGCTGGCCCCAACTCTGGGCATGCACCCAGGATTCGGCGGCCGGATCCGTGACGACCAGACCGCCGGCGATCCAGCCCAGCAGCATAGCGCCCAGTGTGATGATGACGGGATAACGCGTCATCAGCCCGATGACCATCTGGCTGCCCCAGACAATGATGGGCACGCTCAACACCAAGCCGAAAATCACGAGAATCAAGCTATGGTCGGCCCCGGCATTCTGCGCCGCGCCGGCAATGGCGATCACGTTGTCCAGGCTCATGACTAAGTCGGCGACGATCACGGTCTTGACCGCAGCCCATAACTTGTCGGCCGCCTGCACGCTGCCATGCCCCCCTTCCGGCTCATCGTCCGGTTGCATCAGCTTGACACCGATCCACAGCAACAACACTGCGCCGATGATTTTCAAGAAGGGCAACTTGAGCAGGCTGAGCGCAAAAAAGATCAGCACCACGCGCAAGGCCACCGCGCCGATCGTGCCCCAGAAGATGGCCTTGCGCCGCTGCAGCGGCGGCAACTTTCTGCTGGCCAGCGCGATGACCACGGCGTTGTCACCGCCGAGCAGGATGTCGATCAGAACGATCTGGCCCAGTGCGGCCCAGAAAACGGGGGTGAGAAAGGACTCCAACGGCAAGGGAAGACTCCACTCGATGCGCAACGCGGCAACAACCGCAACGAGGTGCAGCATAACGGGAGGCCGGCAAAAAAGCTGCCCTCGTCAAACGCAACGGCCCCCGCTCGACTCCCTGTGGCGTGATTCAGACGACGCTTGCCGCCGGCTCCGGCACGAAACTCTCTTCAGCCCAATTTTTTCTGGATGAGTTTGCCCATTTCGGAGGGGTTTCGGGTGACGGTGAAGCCGCAGGCGTGCATGACCTCGAGCTTGGCCTCGGCGGTGTCGGCGCCGCCCGAGATGAGGGCGCCGGCATGGCCCATGCGCTTGCCCGGCGGGGCGGTGACGCCGGCGATGAAGCCCACGATGGGCTTGGTCATGTGCTCCTTGGCCCAGCGCGCCGCCTCGGCCTCGTCGGGGCCGCCGATCTCGCCGATCATGATCACCCCGTCGGTGTCGGGGTCGTCGTTGAACAGCTTGAGCACGTCGATGTGCTTGAGGCCGTTGATGGGGTCGCCGCCGATGCCCACCGCGCTGCTTTGCCCCAGCCCCAGCTCGGTGACCTGGCCCACCGCCTCGTAGGTCAGCGTGCCCGAGCGCGAGACGATGCCGATGCGCCCCTTGCGGTGGATGTGCCCGGGCATGATGCCGATCTTGATTTCCCCGGGCGTGATCAGCCCCGGGCAGTTCGGCCCCAGCAGCAGGGTCTTCTTGCCGCCGGCGGCCTCCTTGGCGCGCATCCTGGCGCGCACTTCCATCATGTCGCGCACCGGAATGCCCTCGGTGATGCAGATGACCAGGTCCAGGTCGGCCTGCACCGCCTCCCAGATCGCCGCGGCCGCGCCGGGGGGCGGCACGTAGATGACGGAGACGGTGGCCCCGGTGGCCGCACGGGCTTCGGCCACGCTGGCGTGGATGGGGATGCCCTCGAAGTCCTCCCCGGCCTTCTTGGGGTTGACCCCGGCGACGAAGGCGGCGCGCCCGTGGGCGTAGTCGCGGCACATGCGGGTGTGGAACTGGCCGGTCTTGCCGGTGATGCCCTGGGTGATGACTTTGGTGTGCTGGTCGATGAGGATGGACATACAAGCCTTTCGTCGCAAAGTTTCAGTCGCTGCGCTCCTGCGATACTTTGCGCCGGCTTGGCCAGCGCAAAAAGCTTGGGGCGGCCCTGCGCTTTTTGCGAATGATGTGGATGAGGGGTCAAAGACTGCGGAGGGGATGTGGGCTCAGGCCGCGGCGGTGACGACTTTCTGGGCGGCTTCGGCCAGGGTCTCGGCGCTGATGATGGGCAGCCCGGAGTCGGCCAGCATGCGCTTGCCCAGGTCTTCGTTGGTGCCTTTCATGCGCACCACCAGGGGCACGTTCAGGGCCACGGCCCGGCTGGCGGCGATGAGCCCCTCGGCGATGACGTCGCAGCGCATGATGCCGCCGAAGATGTTGACCAGGATGGCTTTGACCTGGGGGTTGTGCAGCATGATCTTGAACGCGGCGGTGACCTTCTCGGCGGTGGCGCCGCCGCCGACGTCGAGGAAGTTGGCGGGCTCGCCGCCGAACAGCTTGATGGTGTCCATGGTGGCCATGGCCAGGCCGGCGCCGTTGACCAGGCAGGCGATGTTGCCGTCGAGCTGGATGTACGACAGGTCGTGCTTGGAGGCTTCGATCTCGGCGGGGTCTTCTTCGTCGAGGTCGCGCAGGGCCACGAGCTCGGGGTGGCGGAACAGGGCGTTGTCGTCGAAGTTGAACTTGGCGTCCAGCGCCTTGACGCTGCCGTCGCCTTGCACGATGAGGGGGTTGATCTCGGCCAGCGAGGCGTCGTTGTCCCAGAAGGCGCGGTACAGCCCTTGCAGGGCGGCGGCGCCCTGGGCCCGGCTGGCCTCGGGCAGGCCGATCTTGGCGCACAGGGCCAGCGCGTCGGCCTCGGGCAGCCCGCCCAGGGGGTCGACCCAGACTTTGTGGATCTTCTCGGGGGTGTGGGCGGCCACGTCTTCGATGTCCATGCCGCCTTCGCTGGAGGCCATGACGACCACGCATTGCGCGGCGCGGTCGATCACCAGCCCGGCGTAGTACTCCTGGCGAATGTCGGCGCCTTCTTCGATGAGCAGCCGCCGCACGGTCTGCCCGCCGGGGCCGGTCTGGTGCGTCACCAGTTGCATGCCAAGCATCTGCCCGGCCAGCGTGCGCACCTCGTCCACCGAGCGCGCCAGCTTGACGCCCCCGCCCTTGCCGCGCCCGCCCGCATGAATCTGCGCCTTGACCACCCACACCGGCCCGCCCAGCTCTCGCGCCGCGTGCTCCGCCTCGTCCACCGTGTACGCCGCCTCCCCGCGCGGTACAGGAACCCCTCGCTCTCGCAAAAGCGCCTTGCCTTGGTATTCGTGAATCTTCATGGTGTCGTCTCTCCGGTCACTATGGGAATAAGGCCGCTGCGTAGCGGATCAAGTCGATTCGAATTGGGGTTGCGTTTGCGTCGCGGCGCCTGAGTTCGCTTGCGCCGGCGGCTTCGCCCAGCGCGGGTAATAGCGCATGACGGCGGGGCCATCGAGGCGCAAAGCATGGCAACGATCGAGCTGGAAAGGCTGCTGCTCGTCGCTCGCCTGCGGGCGTATCACTTCGCCGGCAAAAGCCTGGATGGCGGCAGTCGGCAGCACGCGCGTGAGTTCGGTGATGTGGGTGCAAGCCAGAACGCCATGCAGCCGCTGCTTGACGGCATGGCTAAAACCACGCAGCAGGTTCAGGCCGATCAGGCTGCGGTACGCCTCGCCATAGTCTTCGCAATACCCGGGATAGGGCGCGGCCAGGGTCCGGGCGCTGGCATCGACCACGTTGAATTCGGTATCGATGGTCAGCCGCAGGAGCATGCTGTGGATGGGCTGGCCGGCACGGCGCGGGCCGGTGGCGAGTTCGAACTCGCGGGTCTTGGTGTCTTCGAGCGTGGCGTCGAGATCCCATAGCAGGCCATCGTGATGCGCGAAGACCTGCACGTCAATGGCCCGCCGATGTACCAGACGGCGGCCAGGTGGGTTCTTGTCGATCATGGAAGAACCTGAAATTGGAACCCCGGCGTGTGGGGTATCGGTCAGGGGCACGGGAATTGATGCGGCGCAAAAAACAGAGTTTAGCAGCGCATCGGCGCCCGACGAATGGATCGGATCAAACCGAGGTGTGATCGTCCGGATCGTCGCCTGGATCGAAGTCGGCCTGCGCGCCCCCGCGCTGCTTCATCGCCTGCCGCACCACGTCGGATGAAAAACCGCGGGCCTGCAAAAAACGCTGCTGCCGGGCGCGTTCCTGGGCGTTCGACGGCGCTGCGGGATGGCGCTTGCACAAGATACGCAACGCGCGCGCCACGTCGTCCGCCTGCCGCGCGATCAGCGGTGCGATGACCTCGGCAGTCAGCCCATGCGTCCGCAACTCCTGCTCGATGCGCTGGCTGCCGTACTTGACCTGGCGCCTGCGCACCAGGGACTCTGCAAAACGTCGCTCATCGAGCAGGCCCAGGGCCTGCAGTTCGTCCAGCAATATGCCGAGCGCGGTGGCGTCGGGCGGCTCCTGGCCCGGCTTTCTCACGCGCGAGAGCTTGCGCTCCAGTTCGGCGCGGCTGTGCTCGCGCAAGGCCAGCAAGCGCAGGGCGCGTGCCTTCAGGCTGGGCGTTGTCGTTTGCATGTGCACCCGCCCGAGATGCGCTGCCTCGCCCCCGCATCGTCGTGCGAGGGGCGCCGGGGGCTGGCGCGCGGGCTCATTCGGTGGTTGCAGCGGCCAGTGTTTGCTGGATCCCCGGCACTCCGAGCTGCTCGCGCACGGCATTCTCGATTTCAGTGGCGATGGCCGGATTCTCCTTCAGGAACTCCCGGGCGTTGTCCTTGCCCTGGCCGATTTTCTCGCCCTTGTAGGCATACCAGGCGCCGGACTTGTCCACCACCTTGGCGGCCACGCCAAGGTCGATGATCTCGCCTTCGCGTGAGATGCCCTCGCCGTAGAGAATGTCGAATTCGGCCTGTTTGAACGGCGGCGCCACCTTGTTCTTCACCACCTTGACCTTGGTCTCCGAACCGATGACCTCCTCGCCCTTCTTGATGGCGCCGATGCGGCGGATGTCCAGGCGCACGGAAGCGTAGAACTTGAGCGCGTTGCCGCCGGTGGTGGTTTCGGGGTTGCCGAACATGACGCCGATTTTCATGCGGATCTGGTTGATGAAAATCACCATCGTGTTGGTGCGCTTGATGCTCCCTGTGAGCTTGCGCAGCGCCTGGCTCATCAGCCGGGCCTGCAGGCCCGGCAGGGCGTCGCCCATTTCGCCCTCGATTTCAGCCTTCGGCGTCAGTGCCGCGACCGAGTCGACGACGACCAGGTCGACCGAACCGGAGCGCACCAGCGCATCGACGATTTCCAGCGCCTGCTCGCCGGTATCGGGCTGGGAGATCAGGAGGTCCTGCAGATTGACGCCCAGTTTTTGCGCATATTGCGAGTCCAGCGCATGCTCGGCGTCGATGAAGGCGCAGACGCCGCCGAGCTTTTGCATCTCGGCAATGACCTGCAGGGTCAGCGTGGTCTTGCCCGACGATTCGGGACCATAAATCTCCACCACCCGCCCGCGCGGCAGGCCGCCGACGCCGAGCGCGATGTCCAAGCCCAGCGAGCCGGTGGACACGACCTGGATGTCCTCCACCACCTCGCCCTCGCCCAGGCGCATGATCGAACCCTTGCCGAACTGTTTTTCGATTTGCGACAGCGCTGCCGCCAGCGCCTTGGCTTTTTCTGCATTCACCATGGTTTTGCCCTGTTCCATTTGTCCAGCCCCGTCTGTTTGGAGATGGGTCGCAATTTATCACAGCTGTATATAAAAAAGGGGTATCCACTTAGCTCCAGTGACGCTTGGATGCTGGATAAATACCCAGTACATGCATTCTATGGCCGTCACCCAAACATTCAAGCCTTTCGCACCACATCGCGGTAGGTCACCGGTGCAGTGGCGACGGCTTGTTGCAGCAACCGGTAGAACAACAGGCCCCGCGAGTTGGACGTGCGGCGGTTGAAACGGAACACGAACTCGTCCAGATAGGCATCCAGGTGTTCGGGCTGCACCGAGCCATGGTGGGTGCCCAGAATCCAGCGTTGCACCAGAGCGGCCACCCGATGCACTCCTGCCATCGAGACATGGGCGGGGACATCGGAGCCCAGCATGACCGTGCGCTGATGGATGAAGCCCAACTCCGTCAACGACCGATAGGCGGCCGAGCCGTCCGTGCGCACCTGTGCGCCTGGCTCGATGACCTCCTGCACGAACGGCATCACACACGAGGCGCAATCGTTGGCAATGCGGCGCAGGCGGATGCGGCCAAACCCCTTGGGCTCCAGCATCTCCACTGCCATCACCACCAGCACCTTGCTCGTGCTGCTCTTGCGCCCTTTGGGAGAGATGGGGGCTTGTCTGTCCGTGATGGACAGGTAGGTCTCGTCAACTTCGACCAACCCCCTGAGTTGCTCGCGGCCCGGGCGAACCATGGCACGACGCAGTCGGTGCAGCATGGTCCACGCGGTCTGGTAGCTGCCCAGCCCCAGCACGCGCTGCAACCCCAAAGCGCTCACACCTTGCTTCTGGTTGGTCAGGTACCAGGCCGCAGCCAGCCACACGCGCAGTGGCGTGCGGGTCTTGTCGAAGATGGTGCCGGCGGTCACCGAACTCTGGTGCTGGCAGCTCGGGCACATCAGCCGGCCACGCGTGGCGCGATAGGCCTGCCCAGCGCAGCCGCAGCGTGGGCAAACAAATCCGCTGGACCAGCGCAATCGTTCCAGGTACGTCAGACACGCCTCTTCGGTGCCAAACCAGTCGAGGAACTCGTTCCAGGTCTGTGGGTAGTCTTTTCCGGGCGTTGGCGCTAAAGTCTGGATATCCATCCAGCTATTCTGCCTTCACTGGAGCTAAGTGGATACCCCTTATATAAAAACAGCCATGGAAAAAGCTTGCCGCATAAAAAAAGGGGCTTGCGCCCCACGTCAATGATGCGGAGCCGCCGATCGACGGCGGGCTGCGCGCCGGCAATGCTCAGAAACTGTAGCCCACGGCGAGCGTGTACACGATGGGATGGAAATTGATGTGCGTCTTGGACTGCGACGTGATGAGCGATGGGTTGGACGGGGAATACGAGGTGGTCGTCAGATCGCTTTGCACATCCGCCACGGCGATGGTTCCCACCACGGCCCAGCGCGCGTCGATGTGGTAGATCAAGCCCGCATGCGCTGCCGCGCCCCAGGAATCCGACAGGCTGATGTCGGTCGGGCCGAGGTGGCTGGTGAGGGAACTCAAGGCCTTGGTGTTGGTGAACCGCGTGTAGTTGATCCCCAGCCCGACGAACGGATACCACTTCGCGTCATGGCCCCAAAAGTGATAGTTGATGAAGGCCGTGGGCGAAACGGCGTCAACGTCGGTGATGCCGGTGCCGGGCTGGATGCCGAGCTTGGCCCAGTTGGCCCCCATCGCATCGGTGCGCACGCGCGGCGGATAGCCCAGCGCCAGCTCGAAGCTCCACGGCCCCGGCAGGTCGCGCACATAGGTCAGTCCCAGCGTCGCGGCATTGCCCACGTTCAGGTTCAGGCCCGGCGGCGTGTTGTAGCCGGACAGGTCGGGCAGGCTCGAATGGTTTTGCATATAGGCCACGCCAACGTAAACGGTGTTGGGCGTGGACCCATCTGCGTAAGCCACCGGCCCTGCCAGCCCCAGGGCCGCAGCGAGCGGCGCGACACGCCAGATCTTGCGCAGAAATGTAGTCATGAGAGGTCTCCTTGTCGTTGTGTGTCGGCGCGCGTCACTGCGCCCAGCCGAAGCCCTTCATGGCCTGCAGGGTTGCGTTGGCGATGACCTGATAGCCGGCGGGTGTGGGGTGGACCGAGTCGGCGAACAGCCAGCTTCCGAGGTTGGCGGTACTCGCCCCAGCCGCGGCGAAGGGCGTATTCACATTGCAGAGCAAGGAGCTGGTCGTGGCCGGATCGCACCACGGTGTCGTCACGTTCGTGAAGCCGAATTGCGCGGGATTCGCCATCTCCTGATTGAGCAGGCTGTAGCCATCGAGCACCTTCACCGGCTGGCCCTGCAGATCGTTGAGCAGGCGCTGGTTGAACAGCTGGACCAAATTGGAAAGCAGGTAACAGGGCTGGGATGGGTCCAGGTTGTTGCACACATAGCCGGCAGGCGGCGCGGCGGGCGGCGTGGCGCCGGTATAGGGCAAGCCGCGGCCGAAGGGTGTCAGCGACGAATCCGGCAAGGTATAGACCAGGACGTACTTGCCGCCCTTGGCCAGAATGCTCTGCACTACGCCGGCAAGCTGGTCGGCCGCCAGCCCGACGGCAGCCTGCGCCTGGGCCACGGCCGTGGCTTGCGGCACGCCCTGGGCGAGCTGGGCGCTGACCGTGCCCAGCGCGGTGAAGATATCGTTGTTGCCGGCCAGCACCGTGACCAGTTGGCCGCTGTTGAAGGTGGTGAACTGGGTCAGGTAATTCTGCACCTGCTGCGTCACGGGGATGGTCATCGCGCCGCCGCTATGGCCGATGCCATTGGGGTTGCTGACCATCGAGCCGCCCTGGGCGAAACCAAAGCAATTCGACTGCACACCAAAAGGACAGTACACGGGCGATGTACTCGGAGCAGGCGCCGTTGACGGGTTGAAATAGTTCCCTGCGTAACCAATCACGTTTGGCGTGATCGGCAACTGCAAAGCTGACGACAAATCACCAATCCAGTTGCCGGTAGACGCGCCATTGACGGTGAACTGCCCGCCACCAGCGTAAGGCGTTGGTGGCGACCAAGTAGGAATATTGCTGTTGTACTGCGGCGAGGCCGGATTGCCGTAGACACTATATGCAGCCAGGGTGTAACTCCCTATATCCGACAAGCTGTCGCCGAAAGACACCACGGCCTTGAATCCGCCCGAAGGTGGCGCGGTCGGTGCCGTGCTTTGTGCGTTGACGCTGCTGACCGTGGCCAGCGTGGGCGCGCTGGGGTTGCCCCCGCCCCCGCAACCCGCCAGCAACACAGCGCTGGCCAGTGCCAGCGCAGACCCATGGATGTATCGCATGCCTCTGTCTCCAAATCTGTAGGGAATGGTCTGCGCGGCGTTGACATGAGCCCGGCAGTTTGACGGGGTCGCGGCAAAAATAGAACGACCGTTCGTGCAAAGCCTAAACCTGTTTCAAGCCCTCCCGCAAGCTCGATAAACCCCTGACTTGCCAAGTTCATGGAATTTTTGCAACAAATAGTTTCCACGCGATGTATTTTGGGCGCCCGCCGCGCGGCATCCCCTCCGCCGGATCAGCGCGAACCGGCTGCCGCGCGTCGCAGGCGATCGTGCACCGCGTCCCAGGCAAAGCCCTCGGGCGGAATTTCGGCCCAGATCTCGGCCAGCCCCTGCGCGTCGAGATCGCGCAGGGCCGCGTACAGGCCATGGGCATAGCCCGCCGCATCGGCGGGCAGCGCAAGCCAGACCGCCCGGGCATTGGCCGCCGGCTGCGCGCGGGGTGCCAGCACACCTACCCGTCGCGCCGCCGGCCAATCGGCATCGACAGCGGCGGCGCAGCGCAGCAGCAAACGGGTCGCGGGCGCGTAGTGCGAAGCCAGCGCCCCCGGCACACGAGGAACCGCGTGCGCCGCGCCATCGTCAGACACGTCGCCCCCGCCCCTGGTTTCATCCGGCGACTCGGCCGACCGATCTGCTGCCAGCCCGCGTTGAAGCTGCTCGGGCCTGCAGCCGAGAACCGCCGCGATCTCCGCCGCGCCCAGCCCGCCGGGACGCAGGATGCGCGGCAAGCCGGTGGCGCCGAGATGGGAGCAATCGACGATGGTGCTCTCGACCCCCACCGAGCAGGGGCCGCCGTCCAACACCAAAGCCACGGCATCCCCGAGTTCGGCGCGCACGTGCGCGGCCGTGGTCGGGCTGATGCGCCCGAAGCGGTTGGCCGAAGGCGCGGCCAAGCCGCCCTGCCCGCCCTTGAACAGGGCCAGCACGACCTGCGCCACCGGGTGATCGGGGCAGCGCAGCGCGATGGTGTCCTGGCCTGCGGCGCACGCCTCGGCCATGCCGGGGCGGCGCGGCAGCACCAGGGTCAACGCGCCGGGCCAGAAGGCCTCGATCAGCTTGCGCGCGACGTCCGGCAACGCGGCGGCCCAGCGCAAGGGGTCGGCATTGCGGTGCAGATGGACGATGACGGGGTGATCCGGCGGGCGGCCCTTGGCGGCGTAGATCTTGGCCACCGCCCGCGGGTTGTCGGCGTCCGCGGCCAGGCCGTACACGGTTTCGGTCGGCAGACCGACGAGTTCCCCAGCCTCCAGCAGGCGCGCCGCCTGCACGATCTCGTCCGGAGACACCGGCGCCTGCGTGACCCGCATGTCAGAACGGCGCGAGGCCGAGCGCCGCACAGGCCCGCAAGGCCCGCGCCCGTGCCTCGTCGGCCTGCTGTGCGGTGAAGGTCAGATGCCCCATCTTGCGGCCGGGACGCGGCTCGCGTTTGCCGTATAAGTGCAGATGGGCGCCGGGCAACGCCAGAACGGCCTGCCAGTCCGGCTCGCGCAGACGGCCCCCGGCGTCGAACCACAGCTCGCCCAGCAGATTGAGCATGACGGCGGCGCTGTGCTGGCGCGGCTCGATCAGCGGCGCGCCGACGAGCGCGCGCACCTGCAGGTCGAATTGGGACTGGTCGCAAGAATCGATGGTGTGGTGGCCGGAATTGTGCGGACGCGGCGCCATTTCATTGGCCACCAGGCTGCCGTCGCCCAACACGAAAAACTCCACGCACAACACCCCCACATACTCCAACCCCTGGGCGATGGCATGCGCCGCGTCGATCGCTCGGCACACCGTGGCTTCGTCCAGCTCCGCGCCCGGCGCGAAGCTGGCGAACAGGATGCCGCCGCGGTGCAGGTTCTGCTGCGGCGGATAGTGCACGATGCGCCCGTCGCGCCCGCGCGCCAGCACCACGGACAACTCGAGTCGCAAGACCAGGCGCTGTTCCAGCACGCAGGTCACGCCCCCCAGCGCATTCCAGGCCTCGGCCAGTTCGGCCAGGGTTCGCACGCCGACCTGCCCTTTGCCGTCGTAGCCCATGCGCGCGGTCTTCAGGATGCCGGGCAACAAGCTTGCCTGCCTGGGGTCCCGCGCGTCCTGCTCGCACGCGATCACGGCATGCGGCGCACACGGCACGCCCAGCCGCGTGAACAAGGCCTTCTCGGCGGCGCGGTCCTGGCACACGGCCACGGCCGGCGCGTGCGGCGCGAGTTGCACATGGGCATCCAGCCATTCCAGCGCTGAAGCCGGCACGTTCTCGAACTCCAGCGTCACCGCGGCAGCCGCGCGGGCGAGCGCATGAAGCGCATCGGTGTCGTCGTAGGCCGCGCGAAGATGGGTGGCGGTGACCTGGGCCGCCGGCGCATGCGCGTCGGGCTCCAGAACATGCACCTGGTAGCCGGCCTCCTGGGCCGCCTGGGCGAACATGCGGCCCAGCTGGCCACCCCCGAGCACGCCCAGACTGGAGCCGGGCGCAATGTAGTCAATCGTCATGGCAAACAGAGGTCTGCATCCAGTCAGGCAAACGCAACGCGGGCGCGGGCCCGCAAAACGCATGCGCACATGCTCAGAGCGCGACGCGCGTGGCTTCGGCCTGCGCGGTCTGCTCGGCGCGAAACGCGTCGAGCCGGGCTTGCAGGGCCGCGTCCCCGGCGGCCAGCATCGCCACGGCGAACAGCGCGGCGTTCGCCGCACCGGCCTCGCCGATGGCGAAGGTGGCCACGGGAATGCCCTTGGGCATTTGCACGATGGACAGCAGCGAGTCCTCGCCCCGCAGGTATTTGCTCGGCACGGGCACGCCCAGCACGGGCACCGTGGTCTTGGCGGCGAGCATGCCGGGCAGATGCGCAGCGCCACCCGCGCCGGCGATGATGGCCGCCAGCCCACGCCGGCGCGCCTGTTCGGCATAGGCGAACATCGCATCGGGCATGCGGTGCGCCGAGACCACGCGGGTTTCGTGCGGCACGTCGAAACGCGCGAGGATTTCCGCCGCATGCCGCAGCACGTCCCAGTCCGAACTCGAACCCATCACCACGCCGATCATGGCCATCGCCCGCTCTCCGCAAAACCCGGCATTTTACGGGGGCCGGTATGCTTCGCGATGATGCCGTGCAGCGACCGGCCGAGCCCGGTGAATTCTGCTCCGACACCCTGGAAATACGCCACCGCGTCCCCACATCGCGTTTTTGGAGAACCCATCATGATCGACGCAACCCTTGCCAATTTCGAAACCGAGGTGGTCGAAACCTCGAAGACCTTGCCCGTGCTGGTGGATTTGTGGGCCCCGTGGTGCGGGCCCTGCCGCAGCCTCGGGCCGGTGCTGGAAAAGCTCGAGACCGCATACGCCGGCCGCTTCAAGCTGGTGAAAGTCAATACCGAGGAGGAGCAGGACCTGGCGGCAGCCTTCGGCGTGCGCAGCATCCCGATGGTGGTGCTGATGAAGAACGGCCAGCCGGTGGACGGTTTCGTCGGCGCCTTGCCCGAAGCGCAGATTCGCCAATTCCTGGACAAGCATGTGCCCAGCGCAGCGGAACAGGAATCGGCCGGGGACGACACCGAGGCGCTGGACGCCCTGGCCGCCGAAGACCCCGATTCGGCCCTTGAAAAGCTGCAGCAGGCCCTGGCCACGAACCCAGCGAACGACGTCGCGCGGGCCGACTATGTGAAGCTGCTGCTGCAGCAGGACCGCATCGACGACGCGCGCCGCGCCTTCGAGCCGCTGGCCGGCAAAGTCGCCATCGACGCCCGCGCCAATGCCCTGAAGCATTGGCTGGACGCGATCGAGGCCGCCGCCCAGGCTCCCGACGAAACCGCGCTGCAAGCCCGGATCGCCGCCGACAAGCGGGACTTTGCCGCACGCTTCCAACTCGCCCAGCGCCACATGGCGGCGCAGCGCTGGACGGCGGCCATGGACGAACTGCTGGAAATCCTGATGCGCGACAGAACCTGGAACGAGGAAACCGCGCGCAAGGCCTACATCGCCATTCTCGAACTCATCGCCCCGCCCGCAGCCAAGCCGGCGGAAGGACAAGCCCCGGCCACGGACCCTACCGTGGAGAGCTACCGCAGGCGCCTCAGCATGGTCGTGCTGAGCTGATCCGCGCGGCACGGGCCGCGCGCCGCGCGAAACCCAGGCTCAAATCCGGGCGGTGAGCCGGTCCAGTGCTTCGCGGTATTTGGCCGCCGTCCCCTCCAGCACCTCGGCGGGCAAGGGCGGGGGCGGGGGCTGCTTGGTCCAGCCTGGCACGGTTTCCAGCCAGTCGCGCAGGAACTGCTTGTCGAAGCTGGGCGGGGAGATGCCCTCGCGCCATTGATCGGCGGGCCAGAACCGGGACGAATCGGGCGTGAGGGCCTCGTCCATCCACACCAGTCTGCCCTGCGCGTCCAGGCCGAACTCGAATTTGGTGTCGGCCAGGATGATGCCGCGGGCCTGCGCATGCGCGGCTGCCCGGTTGTAGATTTCCAGGCTCACATCGTGCACCTGGGCGGCCAATTCGACGCCGACGAGGCGCACCATCTGCCCGAAATCGATGTTCTCGTCATGCTCGCCTAGCTCGGCCTTGGTGGCTGGCGTGAAGATGGGGTGCGGCAGACGCGCGGCCTGTTGCAAACCCGCCGGCAGGCTCACGCCGCAGACCTTGCCGCCGGTCTGATAGTCCTTCCAGCCCGAGCCGGCCAGATAGCCGCGCACGACGGCCTCCACGGGCAGCGGCTTGAGTCGCTTGACCACCAGCGCCCGACCGCGCACCTGCTCGCGTTCGCCGGGCGCCACCACGCTCGCGGGGTCGATGCCGGTGAGGTGGTTGGGCACCACGTCCTCGAGCAGACCGAACCAGAAGCAGGAGATGCGCGTCAGCATTTCCCCCTTGCCCGGGATGCCCTGATCCATCACCACGTCGAAGGCCGAGATGCGGTCGGTGGCGACCATCAGCAGCAAATCGTCGCCCACTGCGTAGTTGTCGCGCACCTTGCCGCGCGAGAGCAATGGCAAGGATGTGATGTTGGTCGAAAGCAGTGTGGGGGTCATGCGTGTCGAAGGTCGCGAACGGTAAACCTTTCAATTGTAGGCCCCGCCCTCGACGCCGCCGCGGGCCGAGCCAGCCGCCGCAATCGGGCGGATGATCGATCTCGAGGCCCAGCAGTGCGGCGAGGGTTTTTCCCATGAGCACAAACCCCGTGACGATCGAAATGCTTCGACACAGCCGATACATGAGCGCAACAACTACTCCACCAAGTATTGGCTAGATTGCATTGCAGCCATGACTCGCTCTCCTCGTTGCCATGGTCAGGTGCGGCAACCAGCCCAGCAGCCCGTTGCCGTGCCGCCCCCGAATCAAGCCGCGCCCGGCGAGAGCCAGGAGACATTCCCCAAGAACAACGGGACAAGCCGAGCGCGACGAAGCATTTCATGCGGCGGTTTCCACGACGCGCCGCGCGGAAGAGGAGTCGGCCTGGATCCCTGCACACGGGCCGACACACGCATGCGTGATCCTGGATGCAGTCAGAGCGTTTTGAACCGAGGAGGAGATGACAAATGAAACTCAAACAATGGATAGGAGCGAGCGTGCTGGGCCTGGGGCTTGCCGCCGCACAGGGCGCCATGGCCATGGACGTGCCTGGCCCGCTGGTCACGCCGCAATGGCTGCATGCGCACCTCAAGGACGTGACGGTGGTCGACATCCGCGGCGGCGGCAGCATGAAGCTGTTCACCGCGCAGCCGCAGTTCGGCAAGGAGCACAGGCTGGAGCGCACCGGCGGTCACATTGCCGGGGCCATCCTGGTGAACTTCAACGACATCCGTGAAACGCGGACGGTCGACGGTGTGAAGCTCAAGGCCATGATGCCCACCGCCGAAGACTTCACCAAGGTGATGGACAACGCCGGCCTCGACACCGGCAAGCCCATCGTCATCGTGCCCACCGGCAACGCCGTCTTCGCGATGGACCGCGGCACGCGTCTGTACTTCCAACTGCGCTATTTCGGCGTGCCGCACGACCAGATCGCCATCCTCAATGGCGGCACCAATGCCTGGATCAATGCGGGCTATCCGGTGAGCAGCAGTCCCGCCCCCAAGACTGCGGGCGACTGGAAGGCCAGCGGCGAAGACAAGGCCATCCTCGCCTCCATGCAGGACGTCAAGGACGGACTGCGCAGTGGCTCCGAGCAGTTCATCGATGCCCGGCCGACCGCGCAATTCCTCGGCATCGCCAAGAAGCCGATCAACAAGACGGCCGGTCATCTGGCTGGCGCGAAGTCGTTCCCCATCGACGCCATCGTCAAGGATGACCACGGTGCGGCGATGTTCATGAGCGCGGCCGACTACAGGAAAATCTTCCACGACTTCAACATCAGCCCCAACACGCCGACCACCACCTACTGCAACACCGGCCACCTGGCATCGGGCGCCTGGTTCGTGGTGCACGAGATCATGGGCAACAAAAACTCCAAGCTCTACGCCGGATCGATGAACGAGTGGACCAATCTGGGCAATCCGACCGTTGGTCTGCCGGGCTGAAACGACAGCGCGCAAGTTTCCGAGTGACTGACCTTACCCCGCCTCGCGCGGGGTTTTTTCATGGCGCCGTCATGCCGCAAGCGCGGCGACGAACCAGGCCGCGAACGCGTGAAGAGCCGGTCAAGACGCGATGCGATCCACCAGCGCGATCAGCGTCACGACGATGATCGCCGCGACGACGATCCCGGCCACCACCACATGCGCCAGCTTCAGGGTGGCGAAGTCCTTCTCGCGGTCCTGCCTGCGGCGCAACCCCACCATCGCCGTGGCCACAGCGCCCAGCGCGCGCAAAGTGCCGCGCAGGAACGACGTTTGCGGCGCGGAGTCCATGCCCGGACTCACTTGCGCTTGCGCCGTGCCTTGACGCCGGCCGCCAGCGCATCGATCAGATCCACCGAGGTATCCCACGGCAGGCAGCCGTCGGTGATGCTCTGGCCGTAGGTCAGGCAGGCGGGATCGTCCTTGCCGGGGGTGAATTTCTGAGCCCCGGCGACGAGGTGGCTTTCCGCCATGACGCCGAAAATGCAGCGCTCCCCGCCCGCAAGCTGCGCCGCGATATTGCGCGCCACGTCGAGTTGCTTCTCGGGCTGCTTCTCGCTGTTGGCATGCGAGCAGTCGATCATCAATCGGCACTCCAGCTTGGCCGCCTCCAGCGCCGCGCAGGCGCCGCGCACATGCTCCGCGTCGTAGTTGGGCGTCTTGCCGCCGCGCAGGATCACGTGGGTATCCTTGTTGCCGCGCGTCTGCACGATGGCCACCTGTCCGCTCTTGTGCACCGAGAGGAAGGAATGCGGGCGACGGGCGGCCTGGATCGCGTCGATCGCGATGCGCAGATTGCCGTCGGTGCCGTTCTTGAAGCCGATCGGCGCCGACAGGCCCGAGGCCAGTTCGCGATGCACCTGACTCTCGGTGGTGCGCGCGCCGATGGCGCCCCAGGAGATGAGGTCGCCGATGTATTGCGGCGAGATCACGTCAAGGAATTCGCTGCCGGCCGGCAGCCCCATGCGGTTGATGTCGATGAGCAGCTCGCGCGCTATGCGCAGCCCCTCGTCGATGCGGTAGCTCTGGTCGAGGTAAGGGTCGTTGATCAAGCCCTTCCAGCCCACCGTGGTGCGGGGCTTCTCGAAATACACGCGCATGACGATCTCGAGTTCCCCCGCGTGCTTGCGGCGCTGCTCGACCAGGCGCTGGGCGTATTCGCGTGCAGCCTTGGGATCGTGGATGGAACAGGGGCCGATGATCAGCAGCAGCCTGTCGTCCTCGCCCTGCACGATGCGGCGCACCGCCTTGCGCGCATCCTGGATGAAGCGCTCCACCGGCGTTCCGGCGATGGGGAAAAAACGAATCAGATGCTCGGGAGGCGGCAGCGGCATGACGTCCTTGATGCGCTCATCGTCGGTGGCGGAGGTCTTCTCGGACGGGGCGGCGCGCCACTCGGGCATCGGGGCGGACGGCTTCGAGGGCATGACGGGCTCTCCTGGCTTGGTGGACGGCTGAAGTGTCGGGATCGGGGTCGGGGTGTCGTCGAACATGGTGGGCTTCCTTGCCGGCCCGGCCAAAAAAAACCGCCGGGCTGGGCCGGCGGTTTTTTCGGGATTCGTTTCAATCAGGCTGCAAGCCGCCCTCTCCCTCCGCCGGTGCGGTGCGAGAACCAAAAGTAAAAGCTGAAACCGGCGTGGTACATGGCTGTTTGCAGAAAATCGTGGGACAAGTGTAGCGGCAAAAGTTTCCGCCCGGCAAGCCGACGCGCCAAACCCGGTTGTTCAAGTCGGCGCAAGATGCGTTCTCCCCCGCCACCGGCCCCATCGCGGCCGCGCAGTCCACGCTTACCATGCACTTTTGTTCGCGACACGCGTCACGTCCATGGACAACCTCAAGAATCTCGAGCAACTCGGCTTCGCACCGAAATCAGCGCCGCGCCTCGATAAGCGCGACACCGCCGTCGACCTTCCCGAATACCAGGACAAGAACGGCGTGGAAATCGAGTTGGCTGCGCTACGTCAGCGCATCGGCGAGATGCAGGACCGCATGTTCACACGCAAGGAGCTGGCGCTGCTCGTCATCCTGCAAGGCCTGGACTCCGCCGGCAAGGACAGTACCACGCAGGCCGTGTTCACCGGCGTCAACCCGCTGGGCATCCGCGCCGCCTCGTTCAGCTTCCCCACGCCGACCGAGCAGCGGCACGACTTCCTCTGGCGGGTGCACGCGCAAGTTCCGCCCAGGGGCTGCATCGGCGTGTTCAACCGCAGCCATTACGAGGACCCGGTGATCAACCGGGTGCATGGCAGCATCGACAAGAACGAATTCGAAGCGCGGCTGGCGCAGATCGCGGACTTCGAGCGCATGCTCGCGGAAAGCGGAACGACCCTCGTCAAATGCTTCCTGCATCTCGGCAAGGACGAACAGCGCGAGCGTCTGCAGGAGCGGGTCGACAACCCGAAAAAACACTGGAAGTTCGACCCTTCCGACCTGAGCGAACGCAAGCTGTGGGACGACTACCACGCCACCTATGAAAGCGCGTTGCAGCTGACCAATGCCAAGCATGCGCCCTGGTACGTGGTGCCGGCGGACCGCAAGCCCATCCGCAACCTGCTGGTGGCGCGGCTGGTGCTGCAGGCCCTGGAGTCCATGCCGATCAAGGATCCGAAGCCGAAACCCGAACTCAGGGCGTTGAAGGTGATTTGAGGGGGGCCAAACCGGCTCGGGCACGCTGCGCTGCCTGGGCCGACGCGTGGATCAGCGCCTCCAGGACACCAGGATGCGGCGCATCGTGCCGTCGCGCAGAACCACCTCGTGGTAGGCCGTGGCCAGCACGTGCAGGCCGATGAGCACCAGCAGACCGATGGCCACGGCCTGGTGCACATCGCCCATCTCATGCCCCCAGGACGAACCGCTCGGCGACAGCGCGGGCAGCGGAATCAAGCCCAGCAGCTTCACGTCCCAGCCGCGCGACGAAGCATTCATCCAGCCCAGCAGCGGCAGGACGATGAAGCCGAGATAGAGCAGCCCATGGGTGAACTTGGCCGCGACGGCCTGCCACTTCGGCATGGGCAATTCCGGCGGCGCCCTGCGCGAAGCCCGCCACAGCACACGCAGCAACATGGCGGCCAGGATCAGGGTGCCGAAGAAGATGTGCCAGGCAATCAGTCCGTGGGGCAAGGTGTCGCGGCGCACGTCGGGCATGGTCCACGCGATCGGGAATTCGATGAGCAGCAGGATGAAAATCGCCCAGTGGAAAAAGCGTGTGGGTGCGCTGTAGGACGGCTGTGGTCGGTGCATGGTGTGGTGGTCGTCATGGGTGAAGCGGGCTGGCCGCGTGTATCAAGCTAAACGCGCAGGCTTAGCGACGGCTTAGGCGCCATGCGCGCAGGCAGCCCCCGCGATCTGCGCCGGGTCCGGCGCCTCAGCCCGTTCCGCCGACGGTCATCTTGTCGATGCGCAGGGTCGGCTGGCCGACGCCGACGGGCACGCTCTGCCCCTCTTTGCCGCAGGTGCCCACACCCGGGTCGAGCTGCAGGTCGCGCCCGATCATGCTCACGTGCGTCAAGGCGTCCGGCCCGTTGCCGATCAGGGTGGCGCCCTTCACCGGATATTGCAGTTTGCCCTTCTCCACCCACCAGGCTTCGCTGGCGGAGAACACGAACTTGCCGCTGGTGATGTCGACCTGGCCGCCGCCGAAGTTCACCGCGTAAAGGCCGCGGTCGAGGCTGGCGACGATCTCCTGCGGGTCCTTGTCGCCCGCCAGCATATAGGTGTTGGTCATGCGCGGCATGGGCACATGCGCGTAGCTTTCGCGCCGCGCGTTGCCGGTGGGCGCGCGCTTCATCAGGCGCGCGTTGAGGGTGTCCTGCATGTAGTCGACCAGAATGCCGTCTTCGATCAGCACGGTGCGCTGGGTGGCATTGCCCTCGTCGTCCACGTTCAAGGAACCGCGCCGGCGCTCGAGGGTGCCGTCGTCCAGCACGGTCACGCCCTTGGACGCCACGCGCTGGCCGAGGCGTCCGGCGAAGGCGCTGGAGCCCTTGCGGTTGAAGTCCCCCTCCAGACCGTGGCCGATGGCCTCGTGCAGCAAGATGCCGGGCCAGCCGGAGCCCAGTACCACGCTCATCTCGCCGGCCGGAGCCGGGCGCGATTCGAGGTTGAGCAGCGCCTGGCGCACGGCCTCGTCCACATGATGTTCGACGGTCGCGGCGTCGAATTCGCTCAAGGGATAGCGCCCGCCGCCGCCCGACGAACCGGTTTCGCGCCGGCCGTTCTGCTCGGCGATGACCGAAACGTTGAAGCGCACCAGCGGGCGCACGTCGGCGGCGAGCACGCCGTCGGAGCGCATCACCATCACCACGTCGTACTCCCCGGACAAACTGGCCATGACCTGCGCCACACGCGGGTCCTTGGCGCGTGCCAACGCATCGGCCCGCTTGAGCAGTTCGACCTTGGCGATGGAATCCAGCGCCGCCAGCGGGTCGATGGCGTCATACAGGGCGCGGCCGTCGGCCGGGTTCGCCCCGCCGCCCAGCTTGACGCGCCCGCGCCCCTGGCGGGCAATGCCGCGCACGGTTCCCGCCGCCTCCATCAGCCGCGCCTCGGAAATGTCGTCCGAGTACGCAAAAGCGGTCTTGTCGCCCTGCACGGCACGGATGCCGAAACCCTGCTCGATGCCGAAGGAGCCCGACTTGACCAGCCCCTCCTCCAGACTCCAGCCCTCGGAGCGCGTGTACTGCATGTAGATGTCGGCATAGTCGAGCTTGTGCTCGAAAGCCCGCGCCAGCGTGCGCTGCAAGGTGGATTCGTCGATGCCATACGGCGCCAGCAACAAGCGACGGGCTTCATCCAGGCGCAACAGCGTGTGATCGGTCAGGGTGTTCATGGGGCGATTGTAGGAACGGGGCTTGTCCCCTGGGTGGGCATGGGTGCACAACAACTGATATTGGGTGCCGCCGTCACCCTGCAAGAGCCTAGGGCGACGGCGGTTCGGCCTGCCAATGTCCGCTCTTGCCACCGGCCTTCTCGAGCAGGCGGATGTCGGTCATCAGCATGCCGCGGTCCGCGGCCTTGCACATGTCGTAAACGGTGAGCAGGCCGACCTGGACGGCGGTGAGGGCCTCCATTTCCACGCCGGTGCGGCCGCGCGTTTCGGCGCGCGCGGTGCAGTGCACGCTGCTGTGGTCCGGGTCGATTTCGAACTTGACCGTCACGCGCGTGAGGGCGATGGGGTGGCACAAGGGAATGAGATCGGCGGTGCGCTTGGACGCCATGATGGCGGCGATGCGCGCCACGCCGAGCACGTCGCCTTTCTTGGCGCTGCCGGACTGGATCAGCGCCAGCGTGGCGGGCCGCATGCGAATGGTGCCGGCGGCCACGGCCACGCGCTGGGTTTCGGCCTTGTCGCCCACGTCCACCATATGCGCCTGGCCAGCGTGGTCGAAGTGGGTGAGCGGGGATGAAGCGGGAGTTTCGGGCATGGGAGGACAGGTCTTCAGACCGGCAGCGCGGCGGCGATGGCCTGGCGCAACCGCGCGGCCTCGGTGCGCGCGGCCGATGCATAGTCGGCGTCGGCGCTGGCATAGAGCACGCTGCGCGAGGCGTTGATCAGGAAGCAGCGGCGTGCGGCGCCGACGGTGGCTTGCAGGTCGCCGCCCTGCGCGCCGATGCCGGGAATGAGCAGGGGCGCGTCCGGCGCGATGGCGCGGATGCGGGCGATGTCGTCGGGCCGCGTGGCGCCGGTGACGAGGCCGATCTGCCCGCTGCGGTTCCACGGGCCGGTGGCCAGGCGCGCGACGCGCTCGAACAGGCGCTCGGCGCCGAGGTGGGGATGCGGCCCGCCGTCGGCGAGTTGCAGCGCCTGCAAATCCTCGCTGCCGGGGTTGGATGTGCGGCACAGCACGAACAGGCCCCGGTCCGGGTGGCTGTCGATGTACGGGTCGAGCGAATCGGAACCCATGAAGGGCGAAACGGTCAGCGCGTCGGCGCCGTAGCGCTCGAAGGCTTCGCGCGCGTAGTGCCGCGCCGTCGAGCCGATATCGCCGCGCTTGGCGTCGAGGATCACCGGCACGCCGGGCGCATTGCGGTGGATGTGGGCGACCAGGCGCTCGAGCTGGGCCTCCGCGCCCACGGCGGCGAAGTGCGCGATCTGAGGCTTGAAGGCGCAGACCAGATCGGCCGTGGCATCGACGATGGCGGCGCAGAAGTCGTACAGCCGCGTGGTGTCGTGGGTCCAGGGAGCGGGCAGGCGCTCGGGTTCCGGGTCCAAGCCCACGCACAGGCTGCTGGCGTTGCGGCGGGCAGCCTGCTGCCATTGGTCGATGAATGTCATGGGCGGTATTCTAGGAAGCGGTCGTGGCGGGGGCTTGGCGAGGCGAGGCCAGCGTGTCCTGGGCGAAGCACAGGTCGGCCCAGGCCTTCGACTTCTCCAGTGGGCTGCGCAGCAGGTAGGCCGGGTGGTAGCTCACCACCACGGGGATGCCCTGGTAGTCGAACACGCGCTGGCGCAGGCGGCCGATCGGCTCCTGGCTGCCGGTCATCGTCTGCGCGGCGAAACGTCCCAGCGCCAGCAGCAGGCGCGGGCGGACGAGTTCGATCTGCCGCTTGAGAATGGGCTCGCACTGGGCGATTTCGTCCACTTCCGGGTTGCGGTTGCCGGGCGGGCGACACTTGATGACGTTGGCGATGAACACCGTGCGCGCGGGATCGTCGCCACTTCGCGCAAGCCCGACGGACCGCAGCATGTTGTCGAGCAGCTTGCCGGCGGCGCCGACGAAAGGCTCGCCCAGACGGTCCTCCTCGGCTCCTGGGGCCTCGCCGACCACCATCACCTGGGCCTGGGCATGCCCGACGCCGAACACGGCCTGGTGGCGCAGGCCGCCCAGCTTGCAGGCCCGGCAGTCATGCGTGAAAGCGCGCAGGCCGTCCATGTCCAGCGCGGCGATCTGGTCGGCACGCGGGCCGGTGAGCGGCGGGCGCACGACGCGCGGCTGCGGTTCGATCGGCATCGTGGGCATGGCCTTGGGCGGACGGGAATCCGGCGCGGGGCTCGGCGCCTGAATCCGCGCCTGCGGCGCTGTCGGGACAGGCGCACGCGCCGCCTGCGCGCCGGCCTCGACCGCCCAGCCGGGCAACTCCGGCAGCAGGCCGGCCAAGGCATGCGGGCTCAGCAGGCTGCGGCGCACGTACGCCACGGGCAGGCCCAACGCCCGCAGCATGGCCAGGCGGTTCGGGTCGAGAACGGGATGCTCCATGGTGCCCCCGGGCGTCAATTCACGCCGCGGCGCTCGCGCAGCACATCCACCGGGGCCGACATCACCAGTGCGTCCTCCTTGCTGGGCTGGCCGTAGGCGTCGAGCGCCGGATAGTAGTTGCGGCGCTTGGCCACGGCGTGGAAGCCGTAGCGTTCGTACAGCCGGATGGCGCGGCGATTGCTCGGCCTGACCTCCAGCCACAGCAGGTGCGCGCCGTGCATCACGGCGGCCAGCAACACGCCATCGAGCAGATGCAGACCCAGGCCGCGGCCGTGCAGGGCCGGATCGACCGTGATGTTGAGGAGGTGCATTTCCTCCACCCCCGGCATGGCGACGAAATAGCCCAGCACGGTGCCGTCCGGCAGCGCCATGACCTGCACCACGTAGCGCGAGTTGAGCGAATCCGCGAAATTGCCGCGACTCCAGGGGAATTCATAGGCGCGCGTCTCGATGGAGACGACCCCGCGCAGGTCGGACTCGGTCATGTCGCGCAGCGCGGCTTGCCGCAAGGGATCGTCGACCTGCGCGCTCATATGAGCCCCCGGCGCTGCGCGCCGACTTCCGCGAGGGCTTCGCGCTCGACGGTGGTCAGCGCCACCTTGTTGCGCACGTAGACGGGCTGCGCCATGGCTGCCGGCAGCGCCTCGCCGCGCGCATGGGCGGCGCGCGCCAGCGCCGCAACGGCAGCCGCGGACGGAGCGACCGTGCGCGCCGCCGCGAGGGCGGGCGCCCACCCGGCGGGCAAACTGGCGGCAAGCGTGGCGCGGTGCGCGTCCCACGCATTGCCGCAAAGCGTCAGCGTGGATGCGGGCGCAGCGCCCAGTTCAAGGCTCCAGGCCGCAGCCGCGGCCGCAGGAGCATCCACGCGCGCCGCGCCTTGCAGGCGCCAGGTTGCGTCCGCTCGGACGCATCGAGCCCAGTACAACTCGCCCATGCGGGCGTCGTTGGCGACGAGCACATCTGCAGCATTGGGCAATTCGGCCGAAGCCGCCACGGCCAGCAGCGTATGCACGGGAACCACGGCAACGCCCAACCCGAACGCCAGCCCTTGCGCGGCCGCACATGCGGCGCGCAGTCCCGTGAACGCGCCGGGGCCGGCGCCAAAGCCGATGAGTCCGATCTCGCGCAGGGCGATGCCGGCCTCGGCCAGCAGTTCCTGCACCAAGGGCAGCAGGCGCTGCGAGGCTCGCGCGCCGCCCGGTTCGGTGCGTGCGACAACCCGGCCCTGCCCGAGGTCGAGCGCGACCGACAGCCACTCGGTACTGGAGTCGAAAGCGAGCACGTGCAGGGGGGAGGTCATGCGGTCGGGCGGGCGTGGAAGGCGGGAACCGTTGGGGCGGCCCATGGGCGCGGCGCGGTGGAATGCGAGCGAGTTTAGCCGCCCCCTGTTTCACCTTCAGCGCCCCAGCCATGCGACCGCCCGATCCGCGCTCGCCGCGGCGATGCGATGCACGGCGCCCGCGCTGCGCGCCGAGGGGTTCAGGCCGGCTTCAGCCAGGGCGCGGACAACGGCCTTAGCATGCTCCGCTGATCTGCGCCCCCCAGCCTTTGCCCATGAATCCGACCCGCCGCGCCTTGTGTTCGAGCCTGGCCCTGGCCGCCCTGCCCCTGGGCCTTCCTGCGGCCGCGCGAGAGCGCCCCCGACACCCCGCAGCGCCCCCCACCCGCTTGCCGACGGCCGTGGCCAGCGCCCTGGCGCAAGCGCGCATTCCCGCCTCGGCCTGCAGCTTTGTCGTGCAGGCGCTGGACGAGGCGCGGCCGAGCCTGGTCTTCAATCCCGCGCAGGCCATGAACCCCGCCTCGGTGATGAAACTCGTGCCCACCTACGTCGCGCTGAACATGCTGGGGCCCTCGTACCGCTGGAAAACGCCGGTCTATGCCGTCGGCCCCCTCGAGGACGGCGTGCTATCGGGCGACCTGGCCTTCGTCGGCAGCGGCGATCCGCATTTGATGGCCGACAACCTCTGGACCCTGGCGCTGCGCCTGCGCGACCTCGGGCTGCGCAAGCTCGACGGCAACGTGCTGGTCGACCGCAGCGCCTTCGACCTGCCCCCGCACGACCCCGGCGGCTTCGACGGCGACGCGCTGGCGCCCTACAACGTGGGGCCGGATGCGTTTCTCGTCAACTTCAAGGCCATGCGGCTGGGCTTCCAGCCCGCGGCCCAGGGCGGCGCGGTCGACGTGACGGTGGAGCCGCCGATGGCCGGCTACGCGGTCCGACACCCACCACGGCTCGACCAGGGCGCATGCGGCGCCTGGAAGGACCGGCTGGGCGCGGACTTCAAACAGCCTTTCGCCCCCAGCTTCGACGGCCGATATGCCGCGTCCTGCGGCGACCAGACCTGGAACATCGCCGCGCCGATGCCGGCCGACACCTTCGTCCAGGGCATGCTGGCCGCGCTGTTCGCCCAGGTCGGCATTCAATGGCATGGGCAAGTCGTCTCTGGCCGGCTGCCGGCCAGCGCCACGCTGCTGACCACCTGGGACTCGCCCCCGCTGGCCGTGGTGGTGCGCGACATCAACAAATACAGCAACAACGTGATGGCCCAGCAGGTGTTCCTCACGCTGGCGTTGCAGACCTATGGCCCCCCGGCCGATTTCGCCAAGGCCGCACAGGCCACCACCCAGTGGCTGGATACGCATGGCCTGCCCATGCCAGACCTGGTGCTGGACAACGGCTGCGGGCTGTCGCGCATCGCGCGCATCTCGGCCGACGACATCAACCGCCTGCTGCGGGCCGCCTGGGCCAGCCCGGTGATGCCCGAGTTCATCGCCTCGCTGCCGCTGGCCGGCGAGGACGGCACGCTCAAACGCCGTTTCGACGGCAGCCCCGAAGCCGGCCTGGTGCATGCCAAGACCGGCAGCCTGCGCAATGTGCTGAGCCTGGCCGGCTATGTGCAGTCCCCAGGCGGACGGCGCTCCACCGTGGTGGCGCTGATCAACGATCCGCGGGCGGCGGGCGGTTGGGGCGCCATCGAGGCCCTGCTCGACGTGGCGCTGCGCACGGCTTGACGCCGCGATGGTGCAGCGCAACCGGGCCTGGCCGCCCGATGCACGCGCCACCGGGCAGATGATCGAGGGGTGCGAATATATTCTGATTAATAATCTATAAAACTATAGTAATTTGAAATTATATCTGTTTATTTTGGGTTGAAATTGTCTTACAATTTAGTTTGTAATGATTTCTCGCCACAAGTCTCGCTTGTGAGTACGCGGCGGTCACGCTAACCCAGTTTCGCGCCTTCCGGGCGCGACGCAACATCCGGCGCCAGACCGCGCGCCGCGATCTTCCCGCCATCCAGGCGCGCCCTGATGCGCGCGCCTTCGGTGCCGTGCGGCCCAACGCACGGCCCACCCAAGTCGCCATGGCCGGCACAAGACGGCCATCCTGCAACGGGTGCGCTCCAACAGCCACCCACGACTGAGGAGATGCGATGTACGCGATCATCGACACCTTTGACGCCCCCATCGGCCAGGTGGACGGCGCCTGCCCGCCGCCCATCGCCAGGGTTGCCGTCCTGGGCTCGGGGGCCTGGGGTACGGCGCTGGCAGTCGCCCTGCGCCGCAGCGGCGCCCGCGTGGCGCTGTGGACCCGGCGCGCCGATCTGGCGCATGCCATTCAGACCCAAAACCGCAATCCGCGCCATTTGCCCGGCATCGACCTTCCGGCCGGGCTGCGTGCGGACACCGACATGGCCAAGGCGCTTTGCGATGCGGATTGCGTGATCATCGCCGTGCCGTGCGCGGCCCTGCGCCAGGTGGCCCGGCGCGCCGCGGGCCTGCTGGGGCGGCATCGGGTGCCGGTGCTGGCCGCATGCAAGGGCATCGAGCACGGCACGGGCGCTCTGATGACCGAGGTTCTGCGCGAGGAACTGGGCCGCGGCACGCCGGTCGGGAGTCTCGGCGGGCCGAGTTTTGCCCATGAGGTGGCCCAGGGCCTGCCCACCGTCCTGACGCTGGCCATGCCAGCCTTGAACGCCGCAAGTCCGGATGCCAGGCTTGCGCGCGACTTCGCCCGCAAGCTGCACCGCCAGCTGGCCCCGGCCGGGATTGGACTGGAGTTGACCGACGACGCCGTGGGCGCCCAGGTGGGCGGTGCGCTGAAGAACATGATCGCCATCGCCTGCGGCATGGCCACGGCCCGCGGCCTGGGCGAGAACGCACGCGCGGCCATCGTCACGCGCGGCCTGGACGACATGCGCCGCCTCACCGTCGCCCTGGGCGGCCGGGTCGAAACCCTGTTGTCGAGCTGCGGCGCGGGCGACTTGTTCCTCACCTGCTCCAGCGAACAGTCGCGCAATACGCGTTTGGGCCTGCGCCTGGGACGCAACCAGGCCGCGGGCGACACCGAAGAGCTTGCGGAAGGCGTCGCCAGCAGCGTGTCGGTGCGGGTGCTCGAACAACGCCTCGGGCTGCGGCTGCACGTGGCCCGCGCGGTGCGTGACGTGCTGATGCAGCACGTCACGCCGGAACGCGCCCTGGAGCGCCTGATCCATGCCGCGCCTGCCGATCAAACCAAGATGACGATCGCCCAGGCCCTGACGTCGGCGCCGAAGACGGCACACGAAACCGGCACGCTGCGTCCGGCGGCGCAGCGCCAGCCCTGCCTTCACGCGCAATAAGGGCGGACCATGGAACAGACCATCCTCGCCACCGATCTGGACGGCACCTTTCTCGGCGGCAGCCCTGCGCAGCGCGCCGCGCTGTACGACTGGATCGCCCGCCACCGCGCGCGCATCGTGCTCATCTTCGTCAGCGGCCGCGGCCAGGACTTCATGCGCCAGCTGGCCAACGAGCTCCCGGTCCGGCCCGACCACCTGATCGGCGACGTCGGCACCAGCGTGGCCGTCGGCCCGGCCTACGCGCCGCTGCCGGCGGTGGAGCGATGGCTCGATGCCCGCTGGCCCGCGGATGCCGGCGCGCAGATCGACCGCGTCATGCGGCGGCATCCAAACCTGCGCCCGCAGTCGGTCGTCAGCGGGCGCAGGCGCTCCTACGACTACGAAGACCCGGCGCACGCGCTGCAGGCGTGCGGCGACGTGCAGCGCCTGGGCTTCGACACCCTGCTTTCCGACGGCCGCTTCTTCGACGTGCTGCCGCGCGGGGTGCAAAAGGGACCGACCCTGCTGCGCACCCTCGCCGCGCTTGGGCTTCCCGCCCGCCGCACTTTGGTCGCCGGCGACACGCTCAACGACCTGTCCATGTTCCAGACCGGCCTGGCCGGCGTGGCCGTGGCCAACCGGGAAGCCGCGCTGGACGCCGCGATCCGGAACAGCAACAACGTCTACCGCAGCCCGCACCCGGGCGCAGCCGGCGTGCTCGACGCCTTGCGGCGTTTCCATCAACCGGGGGATGCAAATGGCTTCATCGCTGGTCATCGTCTATCACAGGCAACCGTATGAGGAAGACGTCGAGAACGGCAAGACCGTCCTGAGGGAAAACGCCAGCCCCAACGGCATCGTCCCCGCGCTCAAGGGCTTCATCGGCCGGGTCGCGCGGGCGAGCTGGATCGCGTGGAAAAAATCGCCGGCGGGCAAGCCGCCGAAATTCGAGCGCCGCATCGGCATCACCGACAGCTTCGGCAGCTACGACGTGGTCCGCCTGCCGCTGTCGGCCGAGCAAGTGCACCAGTTCTATCACGTCACGTCCAAGGAGGCGTTATGGCCCATCCTCAACGCCTTCCCCAGCTTGTACAGCTCGGCCAACACCGATTGGGCCACGTTCCGCGAAGTCAACCGCCTGTTCGCGCAAGCCGCGTGCGAGGAAGCCGCGCCGGGCGCGGTGGTCTGGGTGCACGACTACAACCTGTGGCTGGTGCCGCGCTTCGTGCGCGAACTACGCCCGGACGTGCGCATCGCGTTTTTCCATCACACGCCGTTTCCGCCGCCCGATGTGTTCAACGTGCTGCCGTGGCGCGACGAAATCCTCGACAGCCTGCTCGCGTGTGACCTCATCGGCTTTCACATCCCGCGCTACGCGCGCAACTTCGCGGCGCTGGCGCAGAGCCTGCGGACTGTGGACGACATCGTCGAGCGCGACGTGCCGGCCGAACTGCGCGGCGGCCGCACCGCGCTGGCCGAACCCCGCACGCCGGTGTGCATACGCTTGCGAGGGCACTCCGTGCACATCGACGCCACCCCGATCGGCACCCATGCCGAGCTGATTCGCGCCACGGTGCAACGCCCGGAGAACCTGGCGCGCGCCGCCCAGATCCGCGCCGAACTCGGCGCGGACAAACTCATCGTCTCGGTCGGCCGGGTGGATTACGCCAAGGGCACGCGCGAGCAGCTCGCCGCTTTCGAGCGCCTGCTCAAGCGCCGCCCCGAGTGGCTGGGCCGCGTCAAGCTGCTGCTCACCGCAGTCGCACCCGCCGAAGGCATGACCGCGTACCGCGCCACGCAGACCACGATCGAACAGCTGGTCGGCCGCATCAACGGGCATTTCGGCACCCTGAGCTGGCAGCCCATCGTGTTCTCCACCACGTCCATGCCGTTCACCGAAACCCTGTGCCACTACCGCGCCGCCGATATCGCGTGGATCACGCCGCTGCGCGACGGGTTGAACCTGGTGGCCAAGGAATTCGTCGCCGCGCACGTCAACGACAGCGGGGTGCTGGTGCTGTCGGAGTTCGCCGGCGCCGCGGTGGAGCTGGCCGACGCCGTGCTGGTCAACCCCAACAGCATCAGCCAGATGGACGCCGCGATCGACCGCGCGCTCGACATGCCGATCAACGAACAACGCCAGCGCATGCAGCGCCTGGACGCCGTCGTCTGCCAGCGCGACATCGGACACTGGACCCGGCACATGCTCGCCGCCTTCGGCGCCCTGCGGCGCCCGCAAGGTGGGAAAGCCAAGGCCGCCTGAGGCGATGGGCGCGGCCACGGCACTCCACACACTGGATTGGGCGGCGATCCGCGCCTGGCTGCCGCGGCTTCCGGCCGACACCTGGGCCTGGGCCGCGCTCGTCGCGCTGGCGATCGTGGCGATCCTGTGGGTGTTTCGATGAGGCGCGCACGGCCATGAACGATCGCGTTGCGCCGCTGCTGCAAGCCCTGGCCTGGGCCACGTCACACCGGCCTGAAACCCTGGCGATGGCGCTGGCCCTGTTGGCGGCCCCCGCATGGCTGCTGCTGGAGCAGCTCGTGCGCAGGCCGCTGCGGCGGCACCCGGTCGCGCTGGCCTTGGCGCAGCGCCTGCGCTGGGCGCTGCGCGCGCTGTGGCTGGCGCTGGTGTTGCGCGCCGAGGTCGTGCTGCTGCACGCCCATCTGCGAGAACTCGACTGGCTGCCGCCGCTGATGCGCCTGTTGCCCATCGGCGTGCTCACCTGGCTGACGATCCGCCTGGTGCAAGCCGCCGGCGAAGTGGCGCTGCTGCGCCGCGGCGGCGTGCAACTGCCCGACGATCCCCGGCTGCTCGACGTCGACCTTCACGCCCGCGGCGCGATCACGCGGGCGCGCGTGTTCACCCGCGTGGCCAGCCTGCTCATCGCGCTGGTGGGTCTGTCGGGGATGCTCATGAGCATCCCCGACGTACGGCAGATCGGCACCAGCCTGCTGGCCTCCGCCGGCATCGCCGGGGTGGTGGTGGGCTTTGCCGCGCGGCCGGTGCTCAGCAACCTGCTCGCCGGCCTGCAGATCGCGCTGACCGAGCCCATCCGCATCAACGACGTGCTGATCGTCCAAGGCCAGTGGGGCCGGGTGGAGGAAATCACCGGCACTTACGTGGTGTTTCGCATCTGGGACGAGCGGCGCATGATTTTTCCGCTGCAGTGGTTCATCGAAAACCCGTTCGAGAACTGGACGCGCACCAGCGCCAGCCTGCTGGCGAGCGTGTACGTCTGGGTCGATTACGCGATGCCCATCGAGCCCATCCGCGCCGAGTTGCAGCGCCTTTGCGCGCAAGACCCGGACTGGGACGGACGGCTGACCAAGGTGCACGTCACCGACGCCAACCAGTTCGGCCAGCAGGTGCGCCTGCTGGTGAGCGCCGCCAACTCGGCGCGCTCCTGGGAGCTGCAGTGCCGGGTGCGCGAAGGGGTGATCGCCTACTTGCAGCAGCACTGGCCGCAGCATCTGCCGCGGCATCGGCTGCAACTGCAACCGGACGCGCCCGGCCCGCACGATCCTCCCGGCCCGCGACCCGTTGATTGATGTCGTTCAAAGGATCTGCGCGTCGAAAGGCAGCCTGCGGACTGGGGATCGCAGTTTCGACGTGTTCGGGCGCCGCGCGGGACCACGGTGTCCCTAGAATCAACCTCACATGACCCGCCAAGCGGCACCCACAACGAGGAGACAGCGATGCGCATCCTGATCGCCGAAGACGACCAGGTCCTGGCCGACGGCCTGACCCGGTCGCTGCGCGCCAGCCACTATGCCGTCGATCAGGTCGCCGACGGCGCGGCGGCGGACTCGGCCCTGCAGACCAGCGAGTTCGACATGCTGATCCTCGACCTCGGCCTGCCACGCCTGTCCGGCTTCGAGGTCCTGCGCCGCCTGCGCAGCCGCGGCAGCCTGCTGCCCGTGCTCATCCTCACCGCGGCCGACAACGTGGAAGACAAGGTGCGCGGCCTCGACCTCGGGGCCGACGACTACATGGCCAAGCCTTTCGAGCTGGCCGAGCTGGAAGCGCGCGTGCGGGCGCTGACCCGCCGCGGCATGGGCGGCGCCAGCTCCATGATCCGCCACGGCCCCCTGAGCGTGGATCTGAGCGGGCGCGTGGTGATGCTGGACGACCGCGTGGTGGACTTGTCCGCGCGCGAACTGGCCCTGCTCGAAGTGCTGCTGCAACGCGCCGGTCGCCTGGTGAGCAAGGACCAGTTGGTCGACCACCTCTGCGTGTGGGGCGAGGAAGTCAGCACCAATGCGATCGAGGTCTATATCCACCGCCTGCGCAAGAAGATCGAGGTCGGTCCGGTGCATATCGCCACCGTGCGCGGCCTGGGTTACTGCCTGGAAAAAATCCCGGGCAACCCGCAACAGACCGCCTGAACCGATGGCGGTCAGCGCCGCCAACCCACCAGCCCGAACCATGGCGAGCCTGCCCAAGACCACCGAGCATGGCGATGCGCCGCCAAACACCGCGCCGCTCGATGAAGTCGCGCATCCGCGGCGCAGGCCCAGGCAACGCTCGTTGTTCGGTGAAATCCTGGACTGGATGCTGGTGCCGCTGCTGCTGGTGTGGCCACTGTCCATCGGCATCACCTACCTGGTGGCGCAGGCCATCGCCACCCATCCCTTCGACCAGGGCCTGGAGCGCCGCGTAGCCGTCCTGGCGGAACTGGCGCAGCGCAGTCCCGCGGCCGCGCTGCCGCTGCTGCGGCGCACGCAAACCGATGCCCTGTCCAGCGGCGATCGGGTCTTCATGCAGCTGCGCGGCGCGGGGGGACAGGTCTTGGGCGGCGACCCGGCCATCCCGCCGCCGCCCGACGCCGCCGCGCCATGGACGGGAGGCGTGCACATGCGCGACGCCGAGGTGGGCGGCCGCACGCTGCGCATCGCCTGGCGCTGGATCCCCGCCCCCGCGGCACGCACGGCAGGAGCGGCAAGCCCCGCGCCGGCCTTGCTGCTGGTTCAGGTTGCCGAGGGGCTGGAAAGCCGAACGGCGCTGGCACGGGAGATCGTGCGCGGGGTCATCCTGCCCCAGTTCGTCATCGTGCCCATCTCGATTCTGCTGGTGTGGTTCGGCCTCGGCCAGGGCATCGTGCCGCTCAATGAACTGCAGGCCCGCATCCGCCGGCGCCAGCCCGGTGACCTCAGCCCCATCGACCAGTGCGAGGCGCCCGAGGAAATCGCGCCGCTGGTGGACTCGATCAATGGCCTGCTCGGCCGGCTGGAGCAATCCATCCTCACGCAAAAGCGTTTCATCGCCGATGCCGCGCACCAGCTCAAGACGCCGCTGGCGGGACTGCGGATGCAGGCCGAGCTTGCGGCGCGCCAAACCGATCCGCAGGAATTGCGCGCCAGCCTGCGCCAGATCAGCCTCTCGGTGGTGCGAACCACGCGACTGGTGAACCAGTTGCTCCTGCTTGCTCGCGCCGAAAATCAAGGTGTCGCGGCACTCGGCGCATCGGCCACGCTGGATCTGCGCCGCCCGGTGCGCGACGCGGTGCAAGAACTGGCGCCGATGGCCCTCGACAAGGGCCAGGACCTGGAGTTCGACGCCCCGGACGCGCCGCTCTGGATACGCGGCCACGCCTTGCTGCTGCACGAGCTCACCAAGAACCTGCTCGACAACGCCATCGCCTACACCCCGCGCGGCGGCAGCGTGACCGTGCGCCTGCAGGCCGATGTCGCGAACTGGCGCGTCGAACTGAGTGTGGAAGACAGCGGGATGGGCATCGCGCCCGCCGAACGCGAACGGGTGTTCCATCCGTTCTACCGCGTCCTCGGCACCGGCCACGACGGCAGCGGCCTGGGGCTGTCCATCGTGCAGGAAATCGCGCGCCAGCACGGAGCCGGCGTCGAACTCGGCGACAACCCGGCCTGCGCGGGGCGGGAGGCGCCTGGGCTGGTCGTGCGCTTGCGTTTCGCCGCGGCCGACCCGGCAGAACTGGGACGGCGCACGATCTAGGGCCTGTCAGCCCGCGGCCTTGCGAGTTCCGGCCTTGCGCGCAGGGGCCTTGCCGGCTGCTGCCGATTTGACCGCGGCTGCGGGACGCGGCGCGAACTCGAAACCGACCTTGCCGTCCGGCTGGCGCACGAGGAAGGCCTTGAACTTGCGCTTGGTGCGCGCGGAAACAAAACCGTCGAGCAGGTCGGTGCGGCCGTCGCGCAGCAACTTTTGCATCTGCGTGGGTTCGACGGGTTGCTGCAGGATGATCTTGCCGCTGCGGAAGTCGCACGTCGGCGCCGGACCCACGCTGTGTTCGCAGACATAGGCATTGCCGGCATCAAAGACCGCCCCGCTGCACTTGGGGCAGGCGCCCAGCGGCTCCTGGCCGGTGAAATCCGGGGCCTCGGAGCCTTCGCCGCTGATGGGCTGGCCGAAGTCGAATTCGAGCTTCCACTGTCCCGCCTCGCCTTCGCGGGCGAGTTTGAGCTCGGCGGCGAAGGGCCGGCCCATCTTGCTGCGAAAACCGGTGAGCGGGCCCAGGCGCTTGTTGGCCAGCAGTTGCTCGACCTCGGCGATCTCGAAACTGCGCCCGGCCGGGTGTTTGCCGATGGAAAAATCGCATTGGGTGCAGGCGAAGCGGTGATAGTTTTCCTTCACCACGCCGCCGCAGCTCGGACAGGGCGTCTCGAGCGTGGCGTAGTCGCCCGGCACGCTGTCGCGGCTGTATTCCTTGGCGCGCTTGACGATGGCCTCGGTCATCGCGGCGATTTCCTGCATGAAGGCGTCGCGCTGCATCTGGCCGCGCTCCATCTGCGCCAGCTTGAGCTCCCATTCGCCGGTCAACTCGGGCTTGGTCAGTTCCTCCACGCCCAGGCCACGCAAGAGGGTCATGAGCTGGAAGGCCTTGGCGGTGGGCACCAGTTCGCGACCTTCGCGCAGCATGTACTGCTCGGCCAACAGGCCTTCGATGATGCTCGAGCGCGTGGCAGGCGTGCCCAGTCCCTTGCCGGCCATGGCTTCGGCATAGTCCTCGTCATCGACCATCTTGCCGGCGTTTTCCATCGCGCTCAGCAGCGTGGCCTCGGTGTAGCGCGCCGGCGGCTTGGTCTTGTGCTCCAGCAGTTCCACCGTTTCGGCGGCGACCTTCTCGCCGGGCTCGACCGCGACCAGATTGGCGTCGTCGCCCTGTTGCGCGCGGCCATATATTTCCAGCCAGCCGGGCACCACCAGCACGCGGCCCTCGGTGCGGAACTGATGCGCGTCGATGCGGCTGATGCGGGTGGTGACGTGGAACTCGGCCGCCGGGAAAAACACCGCGAGGAAGCGCCGCGCCACCATGTCGTACAGCTTGGCCTCGGCCTCGCTCAGCGCCTTGGGCACTTGCGGCGTGGGAATGATGGCGAAGTGGTCCGACACCTTGGCGTTGTCGAACACCCGCTTGTTCGGCTTCACGTAGCCACGCTCCAGCGCGGTGCGGGCAAAACCGGCCAGCGGCGCCGCGGCGCCCTCGCCCGCCCCCAGCACCTTGAGGGTGTCGCGCGCCACGGCCACGTAGTCTTCGGGCAGGTGGCGCGAGTCGGTACGCGGATAGGTCAGCGCCTTGTGCTTCTCGTACAGCGACTGCGCCAGCGCCAGCGTCATCTTGGCCGAAAAACCGAAACGCGAATTGGCCTCGCGCTGCAGGGTTGTGAGGTCGAACAGCGCGGGCGAGATCTGCGTTGCCGGCTTGGATTCGTCGGTGACCTCGGCCGTCTTGCCGATACACGCCGCGACGATGGCGTCGGCCTGGGCGCGGTCCCACAAGCGGTCGGCGCGGCGGTCGCCGTCGTCGGCGTCCTTCTTGAACGCCGGGTCGAACCACTTGCCGTTGTAGTTCCCGGCGGCGGCGGCGAAACCGGCCTGCACTTCGTAGTAGGGCCGCGCAACATGGCGCCGGATCTGTTCCTCGCGTGCCACCACCACCGACAGCGTCGGCGTCTGCACCCGACCCACCGGGGTGAGGAAAAAACCGCCGTCGCGCGAGTTGAACGCGGTCATCGCCCGCGTTCCGTTGATGCCCACCAGCCAGTCGGCCTCGCTGCGGCAGCGCGCGGCCGCAGCCAAGGGCTGCATCTCGGCGTCGCTGCGCAAATGCGCGAAACCGTCGCGTATGGCTTGTGGCGTCATCGACTGCAACCACAGCCGCTGCACGGGTTGCCGGGCAGCGGCGTATTGCTGGATCAGACGGAAGATGAGTTCGCCCTCGCGCCCGGCGTCGCAGGCGTTGACCACAGCGCTCACGTCCTTGCGCTTGAGCAGTTTGACGATGGCCGACAGGCGCGACTTGGTCTTCTCGATGGGCTTGAGGTCGAAATGCGGAGGCACCACCGGCAGATGCGCGAAGCTCCACTTGCCGCGCTTGACTTCGAAGGCCTCGGGCGCGCCGATTTCCACCAGATGGCCGACGGCCGAGGTGACCAGATAGGTGTCGTTCTCGAAAAATTCGTCGCGCTTGTCGAACTTGCCGGCAACGGGCGTGAGGGCGCGGACGATGTCCTGCGCCACGCTGGGTTTTTCCGCAATGACCAGAGTCTTGCTCATGAGGGACCTAGAAAAATTAGAGGTGCTTGGCGATGCCGGCGATATCTTCCGGGAAGATCTCGCCGGACTCGGCCATCTTGACCCGGCCGTCCCGCCCGATGACGATGGTCACCGGCAGTCCTGGCGGCTTGGGCAATGTCTTGGCCAGTTCGGGCGACAGCCAGGCGACCGGGAAGGTCGTGCCGCGCTGCTTGACATAGGGCAGCACATCGGCGGCTTTCTTGTCGATGGACAGCCCCAGCACCACCAGGCCCTGCTTGTGGTGCTGGGCGTACAGCTTCTGCATGTGGGGCATCTGCCTGGCGCAGAACGGGCACCAGGTGGCCCAGTATTCCAGCACCACCACCTTGCCCTTGAGGTCGTGCGCCGAAAGCGTCCTGCCATCGATCAGTTCGATGCTCGGCGGCCGCGGCAACGCCGCCGGCAAGGGCCTTGAGATGCAAACGACGCTGCTGACGCATGATGGTGCTCCTACAATTCCAGCGCAAGAAGCGCCGGCACTCCTGTCTCCCGCGGGTAGCCCGCACCGCGCCGGCACGGCGCCGCTGCATGGCGCCGCAGTGCCGCGGCCGATCTCCCACTCCTTTTTTTACTTTAACCAGTTTCCCGTCGCAGGTGAAACCGCAAGGCCGCGACATCCTTCTTCCCATGCCTCCAACCAAGACCGCCCCTGCCTCGAAGGTTCCCTCCCATGGCCCGCGCACCGAGGTGCGATCGTCCCCCGTGCACGGCAAGGGGGTGTTCGCGCGCAGGCCCATCGCCGCCGGTTCGCGCATCCTCGAATACCGCGGCGAGCGCATCGCCTGGAAAGAGGCCCTGCGCCGCCACCCGCACGACCCGGCCCAACCCCATCACACCTTCTATTTCTCGCTCGACGACGGCCGCGTGATCGACGCCAACGTCGGCGGCAACAGCGCGCGCTGGATCAACCACGCCTGCGCGCCCAATTGCGAGGCCAGGCAGGAAGGCGAACGGGTCTACATCCACGCGCTGCGCGACATCGCTCCCGGCGAGGAGTTGTTCTACGACTACCGCCTGAGCCTGGACGCCCGCTATACCCCCAAGCTCAAGCGCGACTATGTCTGTCGCTGCGGCGCCGTCGCCTGCCGCGGCACCATGCTCGCGCCCAAGCGCTGAACGCCATGACCGCCCCCCCATCGCGCCTCGCCGATGATCCGCAGCACGCGCAGGCCTTGCAGGCCGCGCTCGCGGCCCAGAACCTGCGCTGCGCCGTCGCCTGGACGCCCGAGACCGCATCGACCAACGCCGATCTGCTCGAGCGCGTGCGCAGCGACAACTGCGCGCTCGACCCCCAGTTGCGCGTGGCCGGGCACCAGACCGCCGGACGCGGGCGTCAGGGCCGGCCCTGGCTGGATGGCAAGCGTGACGGCAGCTTGTTGTGCTCGCTGGCGTGGCCCTTCGCGCCCGGCACGCCCATTGCCGGCCTGAGCGTGGCGGTGGGAGTCTGGCTGGCGCAAAATCTGCACGCGCTGGGCGCCTCCGGCGCGCAGCTGAAGTGGCCCAACGATGTGCTGCTGCAAAACCGCAAACTTGCCGGAATCCTGGTTGAACTGGCCGATACCGCGCAGGCGCGCTGGGCCGTGATCGGCATCGGCCTGAACCTGCAGACCCCGCCCGAATGGCCCGAGGCCGTCGGCCTCGATGCCTGCGGACTGCGCACCAGCCGCTGGGACATGCTGCGCCTGCTCGCCCCCGCCATGCTCGCCGGTCTTCCGATCTACGCCCAAACCGGCTTCTCGCCCTGGGCCGAGGCCTGGAACCGGCTGCATGCCTGGCGCGGCGAGAGCGTCGCGGTGCTGGACCACGGCGAGCGGCATACGGCGGGGCTGGCATTGGGCGTCGACGACCAAGGCTGCCTCTTGCTGCAAACACCGCAAGGACTGCGACGCGTGGCCAGCGGCGATGTTTCGCTGCGCCGCGCGGCGGACCTGCGAACGACCACCCCGTCCTGAGCCACAATCCACCCATCCCGCCGGTCCCATGCCATTTCCACCATGCTGCGTTCCTTCGTCCTGCTGCTCATCCTGGCCAATCTGGCGTTCTATGCCTGGTCGCACGGCTACTTGCGCGCTGCGGGTCTCGGCCCGCACGACGTGGCCGAACCCCAGCGCTTGACGCAACAAATCCACCCGGAGCGGCTGGTGATCGCCGCACCCGAATCGGGCGCCTCGGCCCCCGCGTCGAGTCCGGCATCCGGCGCCGCGTCCGCCGCCTCTGCGCCTGCGCCGCCTTCCGCCGCTTCGGCGGCGAAACCCGCCGCATCAAACGCGGTGAGCGCCGCCGCGGGGCCGAAGCTCTGCCTGCAAGTCGGTCCCTACCTGACCGCCGGCCCTGAGGTCGGCGCGGCGCTGCGCGCAGCCGGCCTGGCTCCCGTGGAAAAACAGCAAGCACTCGGCCCGCAATGGATGGTGTTCATGGGCCCCTACCCGGACGCGGCGGCCCTCAAGAGCAAGCTGGCCGAATTGCAGCGCCTGGAACTTAAGGAAGGCAGCTACGGCGCCGTCACCGACCGTCCACGGTATATGCCGGGCATTTCGCTGGGCATTCTGCCCACGCAAGCCGCCGCGCAACAGCAATTGAAGTTGATGCAGGCCAAGGGCGTGAAGAGCGCGCAGGTGGTGCCGCGCAATGCCGGCATGTCGGCGGTGGTCTGGGTCCTCGACGGTCTGACGCCGGCACAGGCCGCAACCCTGCGCCGGCTGGATCCCGCCCTGCTGAAGGACCAGAAGCCGCAAGCCTGCAAGACGGGTTGATGCCGAGACGGCGGCGACCTCAAGCTTGCGCCAGCCACCGCCGGCTGAGTTCGACCCAGAAGCTCGCGCCCAGGGGAATGATGTCGTCGTTGAAGTCGTAGCTGGCGTTGTGCAGGGTGCAGGGACCGGCGCCGTGGCCGGGGCTGCGATGATCCCCGCCGCCGTTGCCGATGATGACGTAGGCCCCTGGGCGCTTCTCCAGCATGAAAGCGAAGTCCTCGGCCCCCATCGAAGGTTCGAATTCGTGGATCGCCTCCTCCCCCACCAGTTCGGCCATGACGCGATGCGCGAAAGCGGTTTGCGCGGCGTGGTTCACGGTGGGCGGGTAGTTGCGCACGAACTCGAAATCGCATTGCACGCCAAAGGCGGCCGCGATGTGCGTGGCGATTTCGCGCATGCGGGTTTCGATCAGGTCCAATAGGGCGGTGGTGAAGGTGCGCACAGTGCCCTGGATCTCGGCCGTGTCGGGCACGACGTTGGTGGCTTCGCCGGCATGGATCATGGTCACCGAGATGACTCCGGCCTCCTGCGGGTTCTTGTTGCGCGTGAGGATGGTCTGGAAGCCCTGCACCATCTGACAGGCCACGGGCACCGGGTCCAGACCCAGGTGTGGCATGGCGGCGTGCGAGCCCTTGCCGCGCACGACGATGCGGAACTCGTTGCTGGAAGCCATCACCGGCCCGGCCTTGAGCGCGAAATGCCCGGCCGGCAGTCCGGGCCAGTTGTGCATGCCGAACACGGCATCCACCGGAAACTTCTCGAACAAACCGTCCTTGATCATCTCGCGCGCACCCCCGCCGCCCTCCTCGGCCGGCTGGAAGATGCACACCACGCGACCGGCGAAATCCCGGTTCGCGCACAAGTGGTGGGCTGCCGCCAGCAGCATCGCGGTATGGCCGTCGTGCCCACAGGCGTGCATCTTGCCCCGGTGGACGCTGGCGTGGGCGAAGGTGTTCTTCTCGGTCACGGGCAGGGCGTCGATGTCGGCGCGCAAGCCGATGCTGCGCCCTGGTCCGCGCGAGCCGGAAATCACGCCCACCACGCCGGTCTTGCCCAGCCCGCGATGCACGTCGACGCCCCATCCGGCCAAGAGCGCGGCGATGGTGTCGCTGGTGCGGACCTCCTCGAAGCACAGTTCGGGATGCGCATGGATGTCGCGCCGGATGTCGCGAAAGCGCGCCGCCTCGGTGGCGATGGAATCGATGATCTTCATGGTTGTCCCCTGCTTTGTCGCGTCGGTCCGTGGCATTTTCGCCCAAGCCTCGCCCGTCTGCCGAAAGCCTGCGCCGCCGCCATGGGCTGAGGCGGCCTAAACTCGACCTGTGCTTCAGCCCAGCCATCCGACGAACCCCATGCCCAACGCCACCGCCCCCGAAACCATCGTCCGCGCGGCCTGCCCGCACGACTGTCCGGACACCTGCGCCCTGCTCGTCACCGTGCGGAATGGCGTGGCGGTTTCCGTCCGCGGCGACCCGGAACATCCCACGACCCATGGCGCGCTGTGCACCAAGGTCTCGCGCTACACCGAGCGCACCTACCACCCGGACCGCTTGCTGCACCCGCTCAAGCGCAGCGGGCCCAAGGGCAGCGGGCAATTCGTGCAGGTGGGCTGGGACGAGGCGCTGGACGACATCGCCGCCCGGCTCCGGACGATTGCCGCGCGCGATCCGCAGGCCATCGTGCCCTACAGCTACGCCGGCACCATGGGCCTGGTGCAAAGCGAATCGGTCGCGTCACGTTTTTTCCACCAGCTCGGCGCGAGCCGGCTCGACCGCACCATCTGCTCGGCCGCGGGCGGCGCCGGCCTGGGGACGGTTCTCGGTGGCAAGGTGGGCATGGACGTCGAGCAGTTCGAGCACAGTCGGCTTATCCTGATCTGGGGCAGCAACAGCATCACCAGCAACCTGCATTTCTGGACCTACGCGCAGCGCGCCAAGCGCGCCGGCGCCAAACTGGTGTGCATCGATCCCTGGCGCAACGACACCGCCGAGAAATGCCATGAGCATGTGCAGCTGCGCCCCGGTACCGATGCCGCGCTGGCCTATGCGCTGATGCACGAACTCATCACCCACGACTGGCTGGACCACGATTACATCGGGCGCCATACCCTGGGTTTCGACGCCCTGCGCGAGCGCGCGCTGCAATGGCCGCCGCAGCGCGCGGCGTCCTTGTGCGGCGTGCCGGCCGAGCAGATCCGCGCCCTGGCGCGCGACTACGGCACCACGAAGCCTGCGGCCATTCGCGTCAATTACGGCCTGCAGCGCGTGCGCGGCGGCGGCAATGCCGCGCGCGCCATCGCCTGCCTACCCGCGCTCGTGGGCGCATGGCGCGACGCGGCAGGGGGCTTGCTGATGTCCGCGTCCAGCCATTTCGCCGTGAACGGCAAGGCGCTGGAGCGGCCTGACCTGCTCGCCGGGCGCATGCCGCGCACCATCAATATGGTCACCATCGGCGACGACCTGCTGCGCGACTCCAGTGCTGCGTTCGGACCGAAGATCGAGGCGCTGATCGTCTACAACAGCAACCCGGTCGCCGTGGCTCCCGAGAGCGCGAAAGTCGCGCAGGGCTTCGCCCGCGAAGACCTCTTCACCGTGGTGCTCGAGCATTTCCAGACCGACACCGCCGACTACGCCGACTACGTGCTGCCGGCCACCACCCAGCTCGAGCACCTGGACGTGCACAAGGCCTACGGCCACCGCTACTGGCTGGCGAACAACCCGGCCATCGCCCCGCTGGGGGAGGCTCGGCCGAATAGCCGGATTTTCCGCGACCTCGCGGCGCGCATGGGGTTCACCGCCCCCTGTTTCGCCGAGACCGACGCGCAGATCGCGGCCCAGGCCATCGCGGCCGATGCCCGCAACGGCAAGATCGATTTCGACACCTTGCGCGAGAAAGGCTGGATGAAGCTCGCCGTGCCCGACGCACCCTTTGCCGCGGGCGGATTCCCCACCGCCTCGGGGCGTTGCGAATTCTGGTCGGCCGGCGAACAGGCCGCCGGACGCGATCCCCTGCCCGAGGTGCTGCTGCCCTATGAATGCGCCGAAACCGCGCCCGAGCTGGCGGCGCGCTTTCCCCTTGCGATGATCTCGCCGCCGGCGCGCAACTTTCTCAATTCCAGCTTCGTCAACGTGACCTCGCTGCGCCAGGCTGAGGGCGAGCCGCTGCTGCTCATCCACGCCGACGACGCCGCGCCGCGCGGCATCGTCGACGGCGCCATGGTGCGCTGTTTCAACGAGCGCGGCAGCTATCGATGCCGGTCGCGCATCAGCGACCGCACCCGCGCCGGCCAGGTGGTGGCGTTCGGCATCTGGTGGCGCAAGCTCTCGCCGGCCGGCGTCAACGTCAACCAGCTCACCCATCAACACCTGACCGACCTCGGTGCCGGCCCTTGTTTCTACGACTGCCTGGTCGAGGTCGCCCCGGCCGACACCGACGCCGCCTGAATGCGAAGAGACCCGCACAAGGCGGGTCTCTTCAAGGCTTTCGTACAGGCTGAGTTCAGACGCCGGCGCGCTGCATGGAATTCAGGAACGTCTTGGCGTCCTCGAAGCCGACCACCCTCCCGACCTCCTTGCCGCCCTTGAAAAAGATGATGCCGGGCGGACCGAACAACTCGAAACGCTTGAGCAGTGCCTTGTCGTCGGCGTTGTTGGCGGTGACGTCGGCCTGCAGCAGCGTCATGCCCGCCATCTGCTGGATCACGGCAGGATCGGTAAAGGTGAAATGCTCCATCTCCTTGCACGACACGCACCAGTCGGCATAGAAGTCCAGCATCACGGGCTTGCTGCTGTTGGCGACGATCTGGTCCAGTTCCGCGACGGTTTTCACGCGCTGAAACTGCGGTGTCACGCCTTCCTGTGCGACAGCGCCCCCCGCCATTCCGCCCATGCCCGCCAAGGGCTGCAGCAAATTGGTGCTGCCGCCTGCCAGGCCCACCACCAATACGGCTCCCACCAGCGCCAACACCACGCCAAAGCCCTTGAACAAGCGCCGCCAGCCCGACGCATCGTCCGGAAGACGGTCGAAGGCATGGAGATAGGTGGCGCTGACGATGAACAGCGCGGCCCACGCCAGCATCAGCAGCCAGCCTGGCAGCACGGGGGCGACCATATACAGCGCCGTGGCGAGCAGGAGCACGCCGAAGAAGTATTTCACGCCGTCCATCCAGCCGCCGGCTTTGGGCAGCAAAGCCCCCGCGCTCCAACCCGCCAGCAGCAGCGGCACGCTCATGCCCGCGGCCAGCGAGAACAGCGCGATGCCGCCGATCACGGCATTGCCCGTCTGGCTGATGTAGAGCAGGGCGCCTGCCAACGGTGCCGCGACGCAGGGGCCGACGATCAGCGCCGAAATACCGCCCATGATGAACACGCCGGCGAAATGGCCGCCGTGCAGTTTTCCCGACGTGGCCGACAGCTTGCTTTGCCAGCTGGCGGGAATCTGCAATTCGTAAAAACCGAACATGGACAACGAGAGCAACACCAGCAACAAGGCGAACACCGACAGCACCCAGGGGTTCTGCAGCGACGCCGCGAGCCCTTGGCCGAGCAGCCCGGCGGCGACGCCGAAGGCGGTATAGACGAGTGCCATGCCCAGCGAATACACGGCCGCCAGAAACAGCCCGCGCAGGTGCGAAACCTTTTCGCCGTGCCCGACGATGATGCTGGAGAGAATGGGGATCATGGGCAGCACGCAGGGCGTGAGCGCCAGCAGCAGGCCGAACACCAGGAACATGGGCACGATCGTGATGAGACTGCCGGATTTGAGCGCCGCACCGATACGCGATGATTCTCCGCTGGTGGCCACTCCCGTCGCGGCTGGAGCCGGAGCCGCCGTTGCAGGACTCGACGCCGTGGTCGCCGCGCTCGGCGAGGACGCCGCGCCGCTTGGCCCTGCGCCCATCAGCCGGCCCAGCAAGCCCCCGGAGGCTGCCGCCGTGGACTGCCCCTCGTCACCTTCGATGCTGGCGGTGCCCTTGCCACCAAAACCCTGCAGACTGACGTCGACGGTTTTGTCGATGGGCGGATAGCACAGCCCCGCGTCGGAGCAGCCCTGATAGGTCACCTGCAGCTTGAAATCCGCCGGAGCGGCCTCCACCGGCAAGGGAAACACCACCTGATTGCGGTAGTGGAACACCTCGTGCCCGAGGTTCTTGTCGAACAACTTCTCCGCCGGGGGAAAACCCGGCTTGCCCAAGGTCACGCCAGGCGTTTGCGGCTCGAAGTGGAACCGCTCCTGGTACATGTAATAGCCCTTGGCGATGTTGAACGTCAGCAGCAGGGTCTTGGGGCCTTGCGGCTTGATGCTGAACTGGAACGCCTGGTCGGGTGGGAGGAATTTCCCATCCTGGGCCTGGGCGGGCCAGGCGCCGAACAGCGTGACCAACAGCACGACCACGCCACCGAGCCGACCCCACAGGGATCGGGCGGCGAGCGTGCGCAAGGCATGGAACCGGCAGCGCGCGGCGTGCTGGGAAGGATTCATGTAGGCGTCTCCTGATCCGTCTTGATGCATCGCTTGACGCGGGGGCAAGCACCCCGCGTTGGGAAAAGGCGAGGCATCGACGTATCGTGAAATATAAGCTGAGATCGATATTCCCATACGCTGTGAGCCCTTCGGGCCACTGTCGTTCCCCGCGTCCGGGCGAATTCCGAGCTCTAAAGCCACGATCAGGCCGCGAACCGGCGGTGTGTCAGCCAGCGGGCGATGAACCAGCCTGCCGCCAGATAGGCCAGCAAGACGGCGAGATGCTGCGGTGCGTGGGCGTCCCAACGACCGAAGAACAACGGGCGCACGAGTTGCACCGCGGCCTGCAGCGGCAGTACGCGCGCCAGATCCTGCAACCAGCTTGGCATGGCCGACAAGGGAAAGAAGATGCCCGACAGAAAGGTCATGGGCGTCAGCACCAGCGTGAAGTAATAGGTGAAGAAGTCATAGGACTTCGCCAGGGCGTTGATGATGAGTCCCAGCGCCGAGAACATCATCCCCACGAGCGCCAGCAGGGGCAGAACCGCGAGCAATGTGGGTTCCCGGCTGATCCCCAGCAGCGCCACGACCGCCACCAGCGCCACGCCGCTTGTCAGCGCCTTGGTCGCGGCCCAGAGCAACTCGCCGAACAGCACGTCGTCCAGCCCGGTAGGTGTCAGGAGTATCGCATCCCAGGTCTTTTGCACATGCATGCGCGAGAACGCGGAATACAAGGCCTCGAAGCTCGCCGAATTCATCACGCTCATGCTGACCGTGCCCGAAGCCAGGAACAGGATGTACGGCACCCCATCCACGCTGCCGACCAGCGAGCCGACACCCCAGCCAAAAGCCGCAAGGGTCAGCAAGGGCTCGGCGATATTGCCCAGCAGACTGGGCAATGCGAGCTTGCGCCAGACCAGGGCATTGCGCCGCCATACCGGCCAGAAGCGCCAGCGCGGCAAGACAAGCTCCGGTTCGGGCGCGTCGGCGGATGGTCCGGCCGGTGTGCGCTGTGCAGGGTCCGCGTTCATGTCGTGGGCAGTGTGGGGAAGCGGGATCTTGGGAAGGGACGCGAAAACCTCGTCCGTGAAGCACGGGGCATCTGCGAGGGCCTCAATCGCGCAATTGCCGGCCGGTCAGCTTGAGGAACACATCCTCCAGATTCGCCGACCGATGCAGGATGCGCAAGCCGTCCGCCAGCGGCTGCACGGCGGCCAGCACGGGCGTGGCGTCATGCGCGTAGGCGAACAGGGTGTCGCCGCTGCGCTCCAGGCGATGGGCATGCGCGGACGCCAGCGCTTCGGCCTCATCGACACGCGGCCCGTACATTTCGATAACCTCGGGTTCGACATGGCGCGAGATCAGAGCCAGAGGCGCATCTTCGTCCAGGCTCAGCCCATGATCCAGCACCAGCAGGCGTTGGCACAGCCGTTCGGCCTCGTCCATGAAATGCGTCGTCAGGAGAATGGATTTGCCTGCCGCCACCAGGGATTTCAGCCTGTCCCAGATGAGGTGACGCGCCTGCGGGTCCAGCCCCGTGGTCGGCTCGTCGAGAAACAGGATGTCGGGATCGTGAATCAATGCGCGCGCCAGGCTCAGCCGTCGCTTCATGCCCCCCGAAAGCTCGGCAATGCGCGCCCTGGCCTTGCCCTCCAGGGCGGCAAACGCGAGCAGGCTCGCAATACGCGGCTGCATCTGCCGAACGGACATGCCAAAGTAGCGCCCGTAGATCAGCAAATTCTCCTCGACGGTGAAGTCCGGATCGAGGCTGTCGAACTGGGTCACCACCCCCACGCGCATGCGCGCCAGCCTGGCGTCCCGAGGAATGTTTCGCCCCATCAAGGCGATGCTGCCGGCATCCGGCGTGGCCAAACCCAGGCAAAGACGGATGGTGGTGGTTTTCCCGGCGCCGTTGGGACCGATGATTCCGTAGCATTCGCCGGCCTTGATATGGAAGCTCAGCCCACCCACCACCTCCTGGGCGCCATAGCGCTTGCGCAGATCGCGCACGTCCAACAGCGTCCGCCCGGCTTGCGCTTGGGATTGCGCCCGGGGTGCGGGCGCAAGCGGCGTTGTCGTGCTCATGCGCGTATTCGTTGATGGTTGTGCGGACGGGTTAGATGGCCACGGCGCGCCAGGCACAAATGAAAAAACCGGATCGAGCCCGAGATGAGGCCGGATCCGGTTTGCCGGCAAGCTCCGCGGAGCTTGTCATGGGCGGTCTTACTCGCCTTGGGATGCTGCCTTGTCCGCGCCTGTCGCGGTTTCGTCGGGACGATCCACCAGTTCGACCAAGGCCATGGGAGCGTTGTCGCCCACGCGGTAGCCAAACTTCAGAATGCGCGTGTAACCACCCGGGCGCGTCTTGTAGCGCTCGCCGAGTTCGCCGAACAGTTTGACCACGGAGTCGCGATCGCGCAGGCGATCGAAAGCCAGGCGGCGATTGGCGAGCGACGGCTTCTTGCCCAGTGTGATCAAGGGCTCGACGACCCGGCGCAGTTCCTTCGCCTTGGGCAGCGTGGTCTTGATGGCCTCGTGGGCAATCAGCGAGTTCGCCATATTGCGCAACATGGCCAGCCTGTGGCTGGATGTGCGGTTGAGTTTGCGTAAACCGTGTCCGTGACGCATGGTGCTTTCCTTTCTTTATCGAGATGGGCCAGCCGGATCAGGTACTGGCCTTGCACTGTACGGCGGCATGAGCAAACCATGCCGACCGCGGTTGACGTGAAGAACCTTGCACAACAAGGCCCGACACAACAATCAGCTGGCGCGCTTTTCCAGTTCCGCGGGCGGCCAGCTTTCCAGCTTCATGCCCAGGGTCAGGCCACGCGCGGCCAGAACTTCCTTGATTTCGTTGAGCGACTTGCGCCCCAGATTCGGGGTCTTGAGCAGCTCGGTTTCGCTACGCTGGATCAAATCGCCGATGTAATAGATATTCTCGGCCTTGAGGCAATTGGCCGAACGCACGGTGAGTTCCAGATCGTCCACGGGACGCAGCAGAATGGGGTCGAACTGCTGGGCGCTGGCCGAACCGCCCGTTTCCAGCGTCTTCTCGGCACCTTCCAGGCTGGCGAACACCGATAGCTGTTCGACCAGAATGCGCGCGGAGGTACGGATGGCTTCTTCGGCACTGATGGAGCCGTTGGTCTCGATCTCCATCACCAACTTGTCCAGGTCGGTGCGTTGCTCGACACGCGCGTTTTCCACGGCGTAGCTGACGCGGCGCACCGGCGAGAATGACGCGTCCAGCACGATGCGACCAATGGTCTTACCGCCCTCGTCGGCATAGCGGCGCAGATTTCCAGGAACGTAACCACGCCCCTTCTCGACCTTGATCTGCATGTCGATCTTGCCCTGCTGGGACAGATGGGCAATCACGTGCTCGGGATTGATGATTTCCACGTCATGCGGCGTCTGAATATCGGCCGCGGTGACCACGCCTTCGCCTTCCTTGCGCAGCGACAGGGTGACTTCATCGCGGTTGTGGAGCTTGAACACGACGCCCTTGAGGTTGAGCAAGACGGCGATGACGTCTTCCTGCAGGCCATCGACCACCGAATACTCGTGCAACACGCCGTTGATACTGACTTCGGTGGGCGCGTAGCCCACGAGCGACGACAACAGCACACGCCGCAAGGCGTTGCCAAGCGTATGGCCGTAGCCGCGCTCGAACGGCTCAAGCGTGACCTTGGCGCGCAAGGGGCCCAGGGCTTCGACTTGGATGGATTTGGGGCGCAACAATGCAGTTTGCATGAATTTCCTTTCAAGACCCTCCGCTCGTTACACGGATAAGGCTGATGGAGTCAAAAGACAAAGGGCGCTTGAAGCGCCCGGGCGAAAAACCCGCCGCAAGAGGCGGGTCGAACTTTAGCGGGAATACAGCTCGACGATGAGCGATTCGTTGATGTCGCTGCCGAACTCGTCGCGGTCCGGAGTCTTCTTGAACACACCTTCCATTTTGCTGGCGTCAACCTGGACCCAGGCGGGAAAACCGTTGCCTTCGGCGAGCTTGAGCGCGTCGGCGATGCGCAACTGCTTCCTGGCCTTCTCGCGCACGGACACGGTCTGGCCCGGCATCACGCGGGCGGACGGAATGTCCAGCACCTGACCGTCGACCAAGATGGCCCGGTGGCCAACCAACTGGCGCGCCTCGGCGCGGGTCGAGGCGAAGCCCATGCGGTAAACCACGGTATCCAGCCGCGACTCCAGCAAGGTCAACAGATGCACACCGGTATTGCCACGCAGGCTCTGCGCCTTCTCGTACGTGCGGCGGAACTGCTTCTCCAGCACACCGTACATGCGCTTGACCTTCTGTTTCTCACGCAGCTGGGTTGCGTAATCGGATTGCCGCGCACCCGATGTGCGGCCATGCTGGCCAGGCTTGGTATCGAATTTGGCTTTTGATTCGATACCGCGACGCGCGCTCTTGAGAAAGAGGTCGGTGCCTTCGCGGCGGGAAAGTTTGGCCTTCGGGCCTAGATAACGTGCCACTTTCTTGTCCTTTCAATTAACTGCCGCAACACGAAATTGCGGGAGCTGGAGCCCGCAGGCTTCAGCAGTGGGCTTTGCGATGCAGAGATTATTAGATACGCCGGCGCTTCGGAGGACGGCAGCCGTTGTGCGGCACAGGCGTGACGTCGGCAATCTGAATCACCTTGATGCCGAGGCCATTGAGCGCGCGCACCGCTGATTCACGACCAGGGCCGGGGCCCTTGATGCGCACTTCGAGCTGCTTGATGCCGCATTCGATGGCCTGGCGACCGGCGTTTTCCGCGGCCACCTGCGCAGCGAACGGCGTGGACTTGCGCGACCCCTTGAAACCCTGGCCACCGGACGAAGCCCAGGACAACGCATTGCCTTGGCGGTCGGTGATGGTGATGATGGTGTTGTTGAACGATGCATGCACGTGCGCAATACCGTCCGCAACATTCTTGCGAACCTTCTTGCGCGCGCGCTGCGCGGAACCTTGAGTTGGGGCTTTAGCCATGACTATTCCTTGTGTCCTTATTTCTTCAACGCCACGCCGCCCTTGCGTGGTCCCTTGCGGGTGCGCGCGTTGGTGCGCGTGCGCTGACCGTGGACCGGAAGGCCGCGGCGATGGCGCATGCCGCGGTAGCAGCCGAGATCCATCAGGCGCTTGATATTGATCGACACCTCGCGCCGTAAATCACCTTCGATCACGTATTGACCAACCTGCTCGCGAACCCGCTCCAGTTCGGCGTCGGTGATGTCCTTCACCTTGGTCGAATACGCGATACCAGCTGCTTCGCAGATTTTGCGCGCCGTGGTACGGCCAATGCCATAAATCGCAGTCAGACCGATCTCGGCGTGCTGATGCGGTGGAATGTTGATACCAGCAATACGGGCCATGGAATTCCTCGTCTCAGATTAGGCCGATCAACCCTGGCGCTGCTTGTGGCGCGGGTCTGTGCAGATTACGCGAACGACGCCTTTGCGGCGAATGATTTTGCAATTTCTGCACATCTTTTTGATGGACGCACTAACTTTCATGATTTACCTCGTTTATTTGGCGCGGAATACAATCCGCGCTCGCGTCAAATCGTAGGGCGTCAGTTCAACGGTGACCTTGTCGCCCGGCAAAATACGGATGTAATGCATACGCATCTTTCCCGATATATGGCCGAGCACAACATGGCCATTCTCGAGCTTGACGCGAAACGTCGCATTGGGGAGATTTTCCAAAATCTCACCCTGCATTTGAATGGCATCGTCCTTGGACATAGATTCTTTTTTGGGCTCAGCGCAAGGTCATGCCACTTTTGAAATTCGCACGCTTCAGCAAAGCATCGTATTGATGCGACATGGCATAAGCCTGCACCTGCGCCATAAAATCCATGGTCACCACCACAATGATCAACAAGGACGTGCCGCCAAAATTGAACGGCACGTTGTACTTCAAAACGAGAAATTCAGGCAGGAGACAGACCAAAGTGATATAGAGGGCGCCCGCCAAGGTGAGACGCATCAAAATTTTATCAATGTAGCGGGCAGTCTGGTCGCCAGGTCGAATACCAGGAATGAAAGCTCCGCTCTTTTTCAAATTATCCGCGGTTTCACGGCTGTTAAAAACCAAGGCTGTGTAGAAAAAACTGAAGAAAATGATCGCGGTCGCGTACAGCGCGATATAAATTGGCTGTCCGGGCGATAGCAGCGCCGCAGCATCCTTCAACCAATTCATGCCCGGGCTCGAACCAAACCAGCTCACGACGGTCGCGGGCAGCAGAATGATGGATGACGCGAAAATCGGAGGAATGACGCCCGACATATTCAACTTTAGTGGCAAATGCGAGGATTGCCCGCCGTAGACCTTGTTGCCGACCTGACGCCGTGCGTAATTGACCAGAATCTTGCGCTGGCCCCGTTCGACGAAGACAACAAAATAGGTCACCGCCACCACGATGGCCAAGACGAAAATGGAAACGAGAATACTCATTGCGCCGGTGCGGACCAACTCCAGCAACCCCCCTAGCGCGGTCGGCAATCCCGAAGCAATGCCCGCGAAAATAATGATGGAAATACCATTCCCCAATCCGCGCTCCGTGACCTGCTCACCCAGCCACATCAGAAACATCGTCCCTGCCGTCAGGCTGACCACCGCCGTCAGTGTGAAGCCAAGCCCGGGGTTGATCACCAAACCCTGCGTGGACCCCAGCGCGACAGAAATGCCAAGCGATTGAAAAACCGCGAGCACAAGCGTGAAATATCGCGTGTATTGCGTGATCTTGCGCTGTCCGGCCTGTCCCTCTTTTTTCAGGGCCTCCATCGATGGGATGACATAAGTCAGCAACTGCATGATGATGGAAGCCGAGATATAAGGCATGATCCCCAGCGCAAAGACCGTGAATCTAGACAACGCCCCGCCAGAGAACATATTGAACAACCCGAGGATGCCCCCGGAATTATTCTGGAATAACTGCTGCAACTGCTGAGGGTTGATGCCCGGCACAGGGATATGCGCGCCAATCCGGAACACAATCAAAGCGCCCAGCAGGAACACGAGACGCTTGGTCAGGTCCCCGTACTTCCCACCTCCGAGTGCGCTGGATTGATTGGCCATGAGTGAACTCGGTCTCAGTCCTGCTGCGCGACGATACGACCGCCCGCCGCCTCAATGGCGGCGCGTGCCCCGCGGGTCACGAAAACGCCGGATACGGTGAAGGCGCGAGACACTTCGCCGGAGGCAAAAATTTTCGCCGATTGCGCCTGATCGGAAATCAGCCCGGCAGCCTTCAGCGTCAACAAATCCACTTGATCGCCTGCAACAGCAGCAAGCTCGGACAAACGCACCTCGGCCTTGAATTTTGCCGATAACGACTTAAAACCGCGCTTCGGCAAACGGCGCTGCAAAGGCATTTGACCGCCCTCGAAACCAACTTTGTGGTAACCGCCCGAACGTGATTTCTGGCCCTTGTGGCCGCGCCCCGCAGTTTTCCCTAGACCTGAGCCGATCCCCCGCCCAACGCGCTTATTGCTATGGCGTGAACCTTCCGCAGGTTGAATGGTGTTGAGTTGCATGCTGAATCTCACAAATAGAGGGCGGCAATATGCCAGTTTAGGCAATGACCTTAACCAAGTAATCGACCTTACGGATCATGCCACGCACCGAGGGCGTATCTTCCAAAGTGCGCTCATCACGAATATGGCGCAAGCCGAGGCCGCGCACTGTATCGCGGTGATCAGCACGTGTGCCGATCACACTCCGCACCAACTTCACTTTGACGACATTCTTGTCTTGCATGATGTGCCTCAACCGAGTATTTCTTCGAGAGTCTTGCCGCGCTTCATGGCGATTTCCGACGGCGTATTCGCCTTGGTCAACCCGTCCAGCGTTGCGCGAACCATGTTGTACGGATTCGTTGAGCCATGGCTCTTGGCGACCACATCGGTGATGCCGACGACCTCGAAAATGGCGCGCATGGGGCCGCCCGCGATGATGCCCGTGCCCTGCGGCGCAGGCGACATCATGACGTCGGAAGCGGCATGGCTGCCATACACCTGGTGATGCAAGGTGCCATTCTTGAGTTTGATCTTGATCATGTTGCGCCGTGCCTGATCCATCGCCTTCTGGACAGCCACAGGCACTTCGCGCGCCTTGCCCTTGCCCATGCCGATACGGCCATCGCCGTCGCCAACCACGGCCAGCGCAGCGAAACCAAGAATGCGACCGCCCTTGACCACCTTGGTCACACGGTTCACGGCGATCATTTTTTCCCGCAACCCATCATCACGGGCTTCGGTATTCATCTTTGCTTGGACTTTGGCCATCTCAACCTCAGAATTTCAAACCGGCTTCACGAGCGGCTTCAGCCAAGGCTTTGACGCGGCCGTGATACTGAAAACCAGAGCGATCGAAAGCCACTTGCTCGATGCCTGCGGCACGGGCCTTCTCAGCGATGCGTCGACCGACGATTTGCGCCGCACCGACGTTCCCACCCGAGCCTTGCAGCTGCTGACGCACCTCGGCTTCTGCGGTCGATGCCGTCATCAGGACACGGGTGCCATCATCGGAAATGATGCTGGCGTAGATGTGGGCATTCGAGCGATGCACAGCCAAACGCGTCACATGCATGCGTGCAATGTGCGAACGGGTGGCCTTGGCGCGGCGCAGACGGGCTTGCTTCTTGTTCAACATGTCACAACCCCTTATTTCTTCTTGGTTTCCTTGATCACCACGACCTCATTGGCGTAGCGCACACCCTTGCCCTTGTAAGGCTCGGGGGGACGGATCGCGCGAATATCCGCAGCGACTTGACCGACAAGCTGCTTGTCAACGCCCTTGAGCACGATTTCAGTCTGCGTTGGCGTTTCGACCTTGATCCCCGCGGGCATGTCGCGAATGACCGGGTGCGAAAAACCCAGCGACAGATTGAGCTTGGCCCCCTGGACTTGAGCCTTGTAACCCACCCCGACCAAGGTCAGCTTCTTTTCGAAGCCCTTGTCCACTCCAGCCACCATGCCGGCAACCAGCGCACGGTAGGTACCGGACAGGGCATGCGCCTCACGGCTCGCATCAGACGGAGCGAATGTCAGAGCACCGCTCTGCAACTCGACCTTCACCAAGGGGTTCAAGGGACGCTCGAGACGACCCAGACCGCCCTTCACGGCAATCTGCTCCTGCGTCAAGGACACCTCAACGCCTTTGGGCACGACTATAGGATTTTTGGCGACACGCGACATGGCCAGCCCTCAATTAGGCAACATAGCAAAGGACCTCACCGCCAACACCCACTTGACGGGCCTTGCGATCGGTCATCACGCCTTGCGGCGTGGAAACAATGGCGACACCCAACCCGTTGAGCACCTGTGGGATGGCGTGACGCCCGCGGTAAATTCGAAGCCCGGGGCGACTGACACGCTCAATGCGCTCGATGACCGGACGCCCGGCGTAATACTTGAGCGCAATCTGCAGGTCCGCCTTGGCTCCGTCGCGCAACAGCTCGAAGCCGTCGATATAGCCCTCGTCTTGCAGCACTTGCGCAATGGCAGCCTTCAACTTGGAGGCCGGCATCCTGACCGTAGCCTTCTCGACAAGCTGCGCATTTCGAATGCGAGTCAGCATATCGGCAATGGGATCACTCATGCTCATTGAAATATTCTCCGGTGAGTTCCGATAGCCGCATTACCAGCTTGACTTGGTGACGCCAGGGATTTCCCCGCGGAACGCCAACTCACGAATCTTGTTGCGTGCCAGCCCGAACTTGCGAAACGTGCCGCGCGGACGACCTGTCAGGGCGCAGCGGTTACGCAGACGCGTGGGATTCGCATTGCGGGGCAATTGCTGCAGGGCCAGGCGCGCTTGCAAATGTTCCTCATGCGACTTGGCCGAATCGGCAATGATGGCCTCCAGAGCGGCGCGCTTGGCTGCAAATTTTTGAACCAGCTTCTCGCGCTTCTCTTGCCGGTTGATCAGTGAAAGCTTTGCCATGGCGATCTCAATTCTTGAAAGGAAAGCGAAAAGCGGAAAGCAGCGCCTTGCACTCATCGTCGGTCTTGGCGGTCGTGGTGATGCTGATATTCAAGCCCCGCAGAGCATCCACCTTGTCATACTCAACCTCAGGGAAAATGATCTGCTCTTTCACGCCGATGTTGTAATTCCCGCGCCCATCGAAGGCCCGCGACGAAACGCCACGAAAGTCGCGCACCCGCGGCAGCGCCACGGTCACGAGGCGGTCAAGAAATTCGTACATGCGGCGACCGCGCAAGGTGACAGAGCAACCAATCGGCATGCCCTCGCGCACCTTGAATGCGGCGATTGCCTTCCTGGCCTTGGTCACGACGGGCTTTTGCCCCGCGATCTTGGTCAAATCCCCCACCGCATGCTCGATGACCTTCTTGTCAGCCACCGCCTCGGATACGCCCATGTTCAGCGTGATCTTGGTAATGCGCGGAACTTCCATGACCGACGCATAGCCGAACTGCTTTTGCAGACCCGGCACGACTTGACCTGTGTAAAACTCTTGCAAGCGCGACATAACGCCCCCAGTTAGACCTTGATCTCTTCACCACTCGAACGGAACACGCGCACCTTGTTCCCATCCGAGAGCAAACGAACACCAACACGATCGGCCTTGCCGGATGCCGGATTGAAAATGGCCACATTGCTTTGATGGATCGGCATCTCCTTGGAAACGACACCGCCCGGCTGGTTTTGCATCGGATTGGGCCGGGTATGCCGCTTCACCAGGTTCACACCCTCGACGAGCACATGCTCATCACCATGGCGAGCCAGCACTTTCGCACGACGCCCCTTATCCGCACCAGCAATCACGACGACCTCGTCGCCCTTATGGATTTTGTTCATGACTTACCTCTCAAAGCACTTCCGGCGCGAGGGAAACAATTTTCATGAAGCGCTCGGTGCGCAACTCGCGCGTGACCGGGCCAAAAATGCGCGTGCCGATCGGCTCAAGCTTGGCATTGAGCAACACCGCAGCATTGGCGTCAAACTTGATGAGCGAGCCATCCGCACGCCGCACGCCCTTGGCAGTACGCACCACGACGGCATTGAAAACCTCGCCTTTCTTCACGCGCCCACGCGGAGCCGCCTCTTTGATGCTGACCTTGATCACATCCCCAATGCCAGCATAGCGGCGCTTGGAGCCGCCGAGCACCTTGATGCACATAACGGTTTTTGCGCCAGTGTTGTCAGCAACATCCAGCCTTGATTGCATCTGAATCATGTGGAATCCTTTTCCCAACTTGCCCGCAGCATCAAGCAGCGGCGTGCAGTCTTGGGCCCAGCTCGTGGGTCAATGAAGCGCCAAAATGGCGAACTTGTAATTTTTACCGAAAAAAATCAGGCCGTCAAGACCTGTTTTGATCTTCTTGCCCGCCGCCACAGTCTAGAAGTGCGGCGGCAGACGATCTGAAGATCGGCGCGACTGTGCGCCAGACTGCGCACGCGCGCCGACAACGCCTGGCGTTCAAACGAGCGTCGATTTCTCAAGAAGTCGGGTGACAACCCAGGACTTCGTCTTGGAGATCGGACGCGACTCAGCAATCTCGACCAGATCGCCAAGATGGAATTGGTCCTGCTCATCATGCGCACTGTACTTCTTCGAGCGCACGATGTACTTGCCATAAAGCGCATGTTGCACGCGGCGTTCGACAAGCACGGTAACCGTCTTGTTACGCTTGTCGCTCACCACACGCCCCGTCAACACGCGGGTCAAACTCTCAGCTGCCGACATCATGACTCCTGCATAGTGTTTTGGCGAATGAGCGTACGGATTCGCGCGATATCGCGGCGCACCTTCGTCAATTGGCTGGTGTTTTGCAACTGTTGCGTTGCCTTTTGCATGCGCAGGCCCATGTGCGCCTTGAGCAAAGCATTGAGCTCATTTTGCAAACCAGCCGCGTCCAATTTGCGCATCTCTTCTAGATTCATCATCTCACCTCAAAGGCCAAAGCGGCGACCGACGAAAACCGTGCGAAACGGCAGCTTGGCTGCCGCGAGCTCGAAAGCTTCGCGCGCCAGTTGCTCGGGCACACCGTCAATTTCGTACAGGACCTTCCCCGGCGTGATTTCAGACACGTAATACTCGGGGTTGCCCTTGCCGTTACCCATACGCACTTCCGCGGGCTTGATTGAAATGGGTTTGTCCGGGAACACACGGATCCAGATGCGCCCACCACGCTTGACATGCCGGGAGATGGCGCGACGCGCAGACTCGATCTGGCGCGCGGTCAAGCGTCCGCGTGTCGTCGCCTTCAAACCATACTCACCGAAAGCCACCGAGGCGCCGCGTGTTGCAACGCCCTTATTTCGGCCCTTTTGCTCCTTGCGGTATTTACGACGCGCAGGTTGCATCATGACGATTCTCCTTGCTTGCTCGGCACGGCGGCCGGCGATTCAGGTTTACTGACTTTGCGTACACGCTTTTCGGGCGCTGCTGCAGGTGCTGCGGCCGCAGGAGCCGCATGTGCGTCACCACGTCCGGAATCTGCACGACGGTTACGGCGTGGATTGGTTTTGTCGTCACGACGGGGGCGGCGCTCGACTTCTGCGGCTTCAGCCGGCTTTTGCGCCAAAGCGCCACGCCCCAGGGTGTCGCCCTTATAGACCCAGACCTTGACACCGATGACGCCATAGGTGGTCTTCGCCTCCGAAAATCCATAGTCAATATCGGCGCGCAAGGTCTGCAGCGGAACACGGCCTTCTCGATACCATTCGGTACGGGCGATTTCGATACCATTGAGCCGCCCCGAAGACATGATCTTGATGCCCTGGGCACCAAGGCGCATGGCGTTCTGCATCGCGCGCTTCATCGCACGGCGGAACATGATGCGCTTTTCCAGCTGCTGGGTGATGGAGTCGGCGATCAGCTTCGCATCGATTTCGGGCTTGCGCACCTCTTCGATGTCGACCGCCACGGGAACCCCCAGCCGCTTGGTCAGTTCGGCCTTGAGCGCCTCGATGTCCTCACCCTTCTTCCCGATCACGACACCAGGCCGCGCACTGAAAATCGTGATCCTTGCATTCTTCGCGGGGCGCTCGATCACAATGCGCGAAACCGACGCCGCCTTCAGCTTTTTCGCAAGAAATTCGCGAACTGCAATATCCTCATTGAGCATTTTGGCGAATTGCGCTCCGCTGGCGTACCAGCGCGAGGTCCAATCATGCGTGACCGCCAGCCTAAAACCGGTTGGGTTAATTTTCTGTCCCATCTCGTGTCCTTAGTTCCCAACGGTGATATAGATATGGCAGGTCGGCTTCACGATCCGATTGCCTCGCCCTTTGGCCCGCGCCGAAAAACGCTTCAATGAAGCGCCGCGCTCGACCATGATGGACTTCACCTTCAACTCGTCGATATCGGCGCCATCGTTGTGCTCGGCATTCGCAATCGCAGACTCGAGGACTTTCTTGATGATTTGGGCGGCCTTCTTCGGCGTGAAAGCCAATGTATTGAGGGCATGGTCGACCTTTTTTCCCCGGATGAGGTCAGCGACCAGACGGCCTTTTTGCTCTGACAAGCGGACGCCGCGCAGAATTGCTCGTGTTTCCATGGTTTCTTACCTCTTGGCAGCCTTCTTGTCCGCGGGATGGCCCTTGAACGTCCTGGTCAGGGCAAACTCACCGAGTTTGTGGCCCACCATCTGGTCCGTGATGTAAACAGGCACATGTTGACGTCCGTTGTGTACGGCAATGGTGACGCCAATGAACTCGGGCAACACCGTGGAACGGCGCGACCAGGTTTTGATGGGCTTCTTATCTTTCGTGGCGACAGCGCTTTCGATCTTCCGGATTAGATGAAGATCGCAAAACGGGCCTTTTTTGAGAGAACGAGTCATAGTGGCCTCTTACTTACTTCTTGCGACGCGAGACGATCATGCCCTGCGTGCGCTTGTTCTGGCGCGTGCGGTAGCCCTTAGTCGGCGTGCCCCATGGGCTGACAGGGGTGCGACCTTCACCGGTCTTACCCTCGCCGCCACCATGGGGGTGATCGACCGGGTTCATTGCCACACCGCGTACCGTGGGACGTATGCCCTTCCAGCGCTTGGCGCCGGCTTTGCCATATTGGCGCAGGCTGTTTTCCTCGTTGCTCACCTCGCCAATCGTGGCGCGGCACTCGACGTGGATTTTGCGCACCTCGCCGGAACGCAAACGGACCTGGGCATACACGCCTTCGCGCGCCATCAGGACCGCCGAGGATCCTGCCGATCGAATCATTTGCGCCCCCTTGCCAGCCAAAATCTCGACGCAGTGTATGGTCGAACCCACGGGGATGCTGCGGATCGGCAAGCAATTGCCGACCTTGATCGGCGCCTCAGAGCCACTCACAAGAGTCGCCCCGACTTCGACTCCTCGCGGAGCGATGATGTAGCGCCGCTCGCCATCGGCGTAACACAACAAAGCGATGTGCGCCGTGCGGTTCGGGTCATATTCGATGCGCTCGACCTTGGCAGGGATTCCATCCTTGTCACGACGGAAATCGATCACGCGGTAGTGCTGCTTGCTGCCGCCGCCACGATGGCGCACCGTGATATGGCCGTTATTGTTGCGGCCGGCATTCTGCTTCTGCGGCTCCAGCAGGCTCTTTTCCGGCGCGCCCTTGTGCAGATGCTTATGCACCACCTTCACGACAGCGCGACGCCCGGCCGAAGTGGGCTTGACTTTGACGACAGCCATGGTTAGACACCCTCCTGGGCGAAATTCAATTCCTGTCCTGCAGCCAAGCTGACATAGGCCTTGCGGACGTTATTGCGATGGCCCACGCCGCGCGCCGTGCGCTTGACCTTGCCTTTCTGGTTCAGAACCTGCACACAGGTCACCTGGACCTTGAAAAAAGCTTCGACGGCCGCCTTGATCTCCTCCTTGCTCGCGTCCTGGCGGACACGGAAAGCAACTTGGTTACGCTTCTCGGCAAGCATGGTGGCTTTTTCAGAAATGATGGGCGCAAGCAGCACCTGCATCAGGCGCTCTTCACGTGTCTGTTGCTGGTTCATGACAGCATCTCCTGCAGCTTGGCAAGCGCACCCTTGGCGATCAAGACTTTCTTGTAATAAATCAGGGAAAGCGGGTCCATATAGCGTGGCTCGACCAGCAAAACATTGGGCAGATTGCGCGCCGCCAGCATCAAGGTGTCATCGATGTCATCGGCGATGTAGAGCACCGAATCCAGACCCATGGCGCGAAGCTTGGTCGCCAGAAGCTTGGTTTTGGGAGCCTCGACGGCCAGCTCGTCGACCACCATGACCCGCCCCTCCCGCGCCAATTGGGACAGGATCGAGCGCATGCCGGCCCGATACATTTTCTTATTGATCTTCTGCGTGAAATTCTCATCCGCAGAATTCGGGAAAATACGCCCGCCCCCACGCCACAGAGGTGAACTGGTCATTCCAGCGCGGGCGCGACCCGTGCCTTTTTGGCGCCACGGCTTACGCGTGGAATGCTTGACTTCGGCGCGGTCTTTCTGCGCACGATTGCCTGCCCGCGCATTGGCCTGGTAGGCAATCACGATTTGATGGATCAAAGCCTCGTTGTACTCACGACCGAAAATCGTATCGGGCGCCTCAAAAGCAGGGCCTTGCGCGCCATCCGCAGCAACGTAGTAGAGCTGAGTCATGACTGAACCCCCGCCTTCTTCACAGCCGGCCGGACCGTCACGCAGCCCGAATCCGCACCAGGGATGGACCCCTTGACCATGATCAGATCGCGAGCCTCGTCGACACGCACAACCTCAAGATTCTGGACCGTGACATTCACGCCGCCGAGCCTGCCGGACATACGCTTGCCCGGAAAGACGCGCCCGGGATCCTGAGCCATACCGATGGAACCCGGCGCACGCGTCGTGACGGAGTTGCCATGAGATGCGCGGTTAGACGAAAAATGATGGCGCTTAATTGCACCGGCATAACCCTTACCGATCGTGACGCCACGCACATCAACCCGCTGCCCGACCGCAAACAGCGTCGCCGGCAGCTTGGCACCGGACTGATAGTTGGCGGCGACCTCTGCGGGAACGCGGAACTCGCACAGAACCTTGGCGGGCTCGACGGCCGCCTTGGCCAAATGCCCGGCCTCGGCCTTGGTCAAAGAGGAGGATTTGGCCGCACCGAAGGCAACCTGAATGGCGCTATAGCCATCCTTATCGGCTTGGCGAATTTGCGCCACAGCATTGCGGGACACGTCCAAAACGGTGACCGGGATCGAGACCCCATCGGCCGTGAACACCCGCATCATGCCGACCTTGCGCGCAACAAGGCCGAGTGCTTGCGTACTCATTGTTTTCTCCATGCCAGCTGCGATTGGCTGGCGTCATTTGATCATTGGAGTGAGCCCCCGACCCCGCAAGGCCGGACCACGCACTTCAGTTTTGCACCCAGCGCAAGTTGTCAAACAAGGCGCCGCGATGCGGAAAAGCCAAGCAGTATAACGAGACGCGAACTGCTTGGCTAGTGCCTACTGCAACTTAATTTCAACATCCACGCCTGCGGGCAGATCCAGCTTCATCAGCGCATCCACGGTCTTGTCCGTCGGATCGACAATGTCCATCAAGCGCTGATGTGTGCGGATCTCGAACTGATCGCGCGAACTCTTGTTCACATGGGGTGAACGCAGAATATCGAAACGCTGCAGCCGCGTCGGCAGGGGCACCGGTCCCTTGACGATGGCACCGGTGCGCTTGGCTGTTTCGACGATCTCCAGCGCGGATTGGTCGATGAGTCGGTAGTCGAAGGCTTTGAGGCGAATTCGGATTTTTTGACTTTGCATTGCAGTTCCAAAGAGCGAGGAAGACGAGGCGCGCCTCGGATTTACTCGATGATTTTTGCGACGACGCCGGCGCCGACGGTGCGGCCGCCTTCGCGGATGGCGAAGCGCAGGCCTTCTTCCATGGCGATGGGGGCGATGAGCTTGACGGTGATGCTCACATTATCGCCGGGCATGACCATTTCCTTGTCCTTGGGCAGTTCGATGGCGCCGGTGACGTCGGTGGTGCGGAAGTAGAACTGCGGGCGGTAGTTGTTGAAGAAGGGGGTGTGGCGGCCGCCCTCGTCCTTGCTCAGCACGTACACCTCGGCGGTGAAGTGGGTGTGGGGCTTGATCGAGCCGGGTTTGCACAGCACCTGGCCGCGCTCGACTTCTTCGCGCTTGGTGCCGCGCAGCAAGATGCCGACGTTGTCGCCGGCCTGGCCCTGGTCGAGCAGCTTCCTGAACATTTCCACGCCGGTGCAGGTGGTCTTGAGGGTGGGCTTGAGGCCGACGATCTCGATTTCCTCGCCGACCTTGATGATGCCGCGCTCCACACGCCCGGTGACCACCGTGCCGCGCCCGGAGATGGAGAACACGTCTTCCACGGGCATGAGGAAGGCGCCGTCGACGGCGCGCTCGGGCGTGGGGATGTAGGTGTCCAGGGCCTCGGCCAGCTTGAGAATGGCGCCTTCGCCCAGTTCGCCCTTGTCGCCTTCGAGGGCCAGCTTGGCCGAGCCCTTGATGATGGGGGTGTCGTCACCGGGGAAGTCGTACTTGGACAGCAGCTCGCGCACTTCCATCTCGACGAGTTCGAGCAGCTCGGCGTCGTCGACCATGTCGCACTTGTTGAGGAACACGATGATGTAGGGCACGCCCACCTGGCGCGCCAGCAGGATGTGCTCGCGGGTCTGGGGCATGGGGCCGTCGGCGGCGGACACGACCAGGATGGCGCCGTCCATCTGGGCCGCACCGGTGATCATGTTCTTGACGTAGTCGGCGTGGCCGGGGCAGTCGACGTGGGCGTAGTGGCGGTTGGCCGTCTCGTACTCGACGTGCGCGGTGTTGATGGTGATGCCGCGCGCCTTTTCTTCCGGCGCCGCGTCGATCTGGTCGTACGCCTTGGCCTCGCCGCCGAACTTGCTCGACAGCACGGTCGTGATCGCCGCCGTCAGGGTGGTCTTGCCGTGGTCCACGTGACCGATCGTCCCCACGTTCACGTGTGGCTTGGTCCGCTCAAACTTGCTCTTCGCCATGATGAATGCCTCTAGAACTTGGAAAGAATCAACTGAATTATTTGCTTGAACGCGCGCTGATGATGGCTTCCGCCACGTTACGCGGAGCCTCTGCGTAATGCTTGAATTCCATGGAATACGTTGCACGACCCTGCGACATCGAACGCAGGGTGGTCGAATATCCAAACATTTCGGATAAGGGAACCTCGGCACGAATCACCTTGCCGCCCGTCACGATTTCATCCATACCCTGAACCATGCCGCGGCGGGAAGAAAGATCACCCATCACGTTGCCTGCGTAGTCTTCAGGCGTCTCGACCTCGACGGCCATCATGGGCTCAAGGATCACAGGATTGGCCTTGCGACACCCTTCTTTGAAGCCAATGGACGCCGCCATCTTGAATGCCTGCTCGGAAGAGTCGACTTCGTGATACGAACCAAAGTGCAGCGTTACCTTGACGTCGACCACGGGATAGCCGGCAAGCACGCCGGAATTTAGCGTCTCTTCGATGCCCTTTTGCACTGCGGGAATGTATTCACGCGGCACCACGCCACCCTTGATCGCGTCCACGAACTCAAAGCCCTTGCCGATCTCATTCGGTTCGATCTTCAGAACGACGTGGCCATACTGCCCCTTACCACCCGACTGGCGCACGAATTTACCCTCGGCGTTGTCGACAGTCTTGCGGATCGTTTCCCGGTATGCGACTTGCGGCTTGCCGACATTGGCCTCGACGCCGAATTCACGCTTCATCCGGTCGACAAGAATCTCCAAATGAAGTTCACCCATCCCGGAAATAATGGTCTGGCCCGACTCCTCATCCGTCTTCACGCGGAAGGACGGATCCTCCTGCGCGAGCCGTTGCAACGCAATACCCATTTTCTCCTGATCGGCCTTAGTCTTGGGCTCAACGGCCTGAGAGATCACAGGCTCCGGAAACACCATCTTTTCCAGTGTGATGATGGATTCCGGATCACACAAGGTTTCACCAGTCGTGATTTCGCGCAGCCCGACGCAGGCGGCAATGTCTCCCGCGCGCACTTCCTTGATTTCATCGCGCTGGTTGGCGTGCATTTGCAGCAAGCGACCAATACGCTCCTTTTTACCCTTAATCGGGTTGTAAACAGTATCCCCCGACTGAAGAATGCCAGAATAGACGCGGATAAAGGTCAGCTGCCCCACATAGGGGTCTGTCATTAGTTTGAACGCAAGCGCAGAAAATTTTTCATCATCGCTAGCTCGGCGCACAGTATCATGTTCGTTGTCATCCGTCCCGTGCACTGGCGGAATGTCAACCGGAGAAGGAAGAAAATCAATGACGGCGTCCAACATGCGCTGCACGCCCTTATTCTTGAAGGCCGTGCCGCAAAGCATAGGCTGGATTTCACCCGCGATCGTACGCGTTCTCAAGCCAAGCTTGATTTCTTCTTCCGACAATTCGCCGGACTCAAGATAGCGATTCATCAATTCTTCATTAGCTTCTGCCGCGGCTTCAACCATGGCAGAACGCCACTTTTCGGCATCGGAAAGGAGTTCCGCAGGGACCTCCTGATACTCGAATTTCATGCCCTGGGAGGCCTCATCCCAAATGATGGCCTTCATCTTCAGAAGATCGATAACGCCTCTGAAATTTTCTTCAGCACCAATGGGGAAAACCACGGGCACGGGGTTGGCCTTAAGCCGCCCCTTCATTTGGTCGTAGACCTTGAAAAAGTTTGCGCCGGTGCGGTCCATCTTGTTGACGAATGCAAGGCGAGGAACTTTATATTTGTTGGCCTGGCGCCAGACCGTTTCAGATTGCGGCTGAACGCCACCGACAGCGCAATAGACCATGCAGGCCCCATCGAGAACACGCATGGAACGCTCCACCTCAATGGTGAAATCCACGTGACCCGGGGTATCAATGATATTGATCCGATGCTCTGGCAGGGAAAGATCCATCCCTTTCCAAAAACAAGTTGTGGCAGCCGATGTAATCGTAATGCCACGCTCCTGCTCCTGCTCCATCCAGTCCATGGTGGCCGCGCCGTCATGGACTTCGCCGATTTTGTGATTCACACCGGTATAAAACAGGATGCGCTCGGTCGTGGTGGTTTTACCAGCGTCGATATGCGCGGAAATTCCGATATTTCGGTACCGCTCGATTGGAGTTTTTCTAGCCATCATGAGCCCCGAAAATTAAAACCGGAAATGCGAGAAAGCCTTATTGGCTTCGGCCATGCGATGCACCTCATCGCGACGCTTCATGGCCGCCCCGCGCCCCTCCGACGCTTCCACCAATTCATTGGCAAGCCGCTGCGCCATGGATTTTTCCCCACGCTTCTTGGCTGCTTCCCGAATCCAACGCATTGCCAATGCCGCACGTCGCTGAGGCCGCACCTCGACGGGAACTTGATAATTGGCACCGCCAACACGGCGCGACTTGACCTCGACCATAGGCTTGACGTTACTCAAGGCCTGACTGAAGATTTCAATCGGGTCTTTACCCGTCTTGTTTTGAATGGCTTCGAAGGCGCCGTAGACGATGCTTTCGGCGATGGCCTTTTTGCCAGACAACATCACCACATTCATAAATTTGGCAACATCGAGATTACCAAATTTCGGGTCGGGAAGAATTTCGCGCTTGGCGATAACACGACGGCGAGACATAGCAGTTCCTTATTTTCAGTCGGGCAAAATGCCCAAGCCCCGGCAAAGCCGGGGCACTTACTCAACTCCACGTGCAGGAGTTGAACAGGATGGCCAATAAATTATTTCTTGGGTCGCTTGGCACCATATTTGGAGCGGGATTGCTTGCGATCCTTCACACCTTGCAAATCGAGAGAGCCGCGCACGATGTGATAGCGGACGCCAGGAAGATCCTTCACACGGCCACCACGCACCAATACGACGGAGTGCTCCTGAAGATTATGCCCCTCACCACCGATGTAGGAGATGACCTCGAAGCCATTCGTCAGACGCACCTTCGCAACCTTGCGAAGTGCAGAGTTGGGCTTCTTTGGCGTTGTCGTATAGACACGGGTACAGACTCCTCGGCGCTGAGGAGAATTCTCCATCGCCGGGCTTTTGGATTTGATCGTTTCCGCAACACGCCCTTGGCGAACCAACTGATTGATGGTTGGCATTATGGTTCCTTGTAGGAGGTACTTCTAGAAATCATCCAATAAAACATGACAAAAGCCCGGCCATTCAGTAAATGGCCGGGCTTGATGGTGTGCCTGACGATGTCCTACTTTCACACGCGAATGCGCACTATCATCGGCGCTGAGGTGTTTCACTGTCCTGTTCGGGATGGGAAGGAGTGGGACCACCTCGCTATGGTCATCAGGCGTAACTTGTCGGCGCAGAGCGCCCAATTCGAAAAGCTGTTGCGATTACATCAATCTTAAGTCAAAGTTATAGGATCAAGCCTCACGGGCAATTAGTACTGGTTAGCTCAACGCATTACTGCGCTTCCACACCCAGCCTATCAACGTTGTCGTCTTCAACGACCCTTTAGGGAGATCAAGTCTCCAGGGAAGCCTAATCTTGAGGCGAGTTTCCCGCTTAGATGCTTTCAGCGGTTATCTCTTCCGCACATAGCTACCCGGCGATGCCACTGGCGTGACAACCGGTACACCAGGGGTGCGTCCACTCCGGTCCTCTCGTACTAGGAGCAGCCCCTCTCAAGCTTCCAGCGCCCACGGAAGATAGGGACAAAACTGTCTCACGACGTTTTAAACCCAGCTCACGTACCTCTTTAAATGGCGAACAGCCATACCCTTGGGACCGGCTACAGCCCCAGGATGAGATGAGCCGACATCGAGGTGCCAAACACCGCCGTCGATATGAACTCTTGGGCGGTATCAGCCTGTTATCCCCAGAGTACCTTTTATCCGTTGAGCGATGGCCCTTCCATACAGAACCACCGGATCACTATGTCCTGCTTTCGCATCTGCTCGACTTGTCAGTCTCGCAGTTAAGCACGCTTATGCCATTGCACTATCAGCACGATTTCCGACCGTACCTAGCGTACCTTCGAACTCCTCCGTTACGCTTTAGGAGGAGACCGCCCCAGTCAAACTGCCCACCATGCACTGTCCCCAGTCCTGATTCAAGGACCAAGGTTAGAACCTCAAACACACCAGGGTGGTATTTCAAGGTTGGCTCCACCGGAACTAGCATCCCGGCTTCAAAGCCTCCCACCTATCCTACACAGATCTGTTCAAAGTCCAATGCAAAGCTACAGTAAAGGTTCATGGGGTCTTTCCGTCTTTCCGCGGGGAGATTGCATCATCACAAACATTTCAACTTCGCTGAGTCTCGGGAGGAGACAGTGTGGCCATCGTTACGCCATTCGTGCAGGTCGGAACTTACCCGACAAGGAATTTCGCTACCTTAGGACCGTTATAGTTACGGCCGCCGTTTACCGGGGCTTCGATCAAGAGCTTGCACCCCATCACTTAACCTTCCGGCACCGGGCAGGCGTCACACCCTATACGTCCACTTTCGTGTTTGCAGAGTGCTGTGTTTTTAATAAACAGTCGCAGCCACCTTTTCACTGCGGCCCCATTCTGCTCAGCCTGTACGGCGTCACATACTAGGGGCGTACCTTATCCCGAAGTTACGGTACAAATTTGCCGAGTTCCTTCTCCCGAGTTCTCTCAAGCGCCTGAGAATACTCATCTCGCGCACCAGTGTCGGTTTGCGGTACGGTCACGTCTAGCTGAAGCTTAGTGGCTTTTCTTGGAAGCAGAGTATCAGTTACTTCAGCGGCAAGCCGCCTCGTCATCACATCTCAGCTTAGCCCCCCGGATTTGCCTAAGGGGCACGCCTACCTGCTTGAACCAGGACATCCAACACCTGGATAACCTAACTTTCTCCGTCCCCACATCGCACTAGACAGTGGTACAGGAATATTAACCTGTTTCCCATCAGCTACGCATTTCTGCCTCGCCTTAGGGGCCGACTCACCCTACGCCGATGAACGTTGCGTAGGAAACCTTGCGCTTACGGCGAGGGGGCTTTTCACCCCCTTTAACGCTACTCATGTCAGCATTCGCACTTCCGATACCTCCAGCATTCCTTACAGAACACCTTCGCAGGCTTACGGAACGCTCCTCTACCATGTGCTTACGCACATCCGCAGCTTCGGTATATAGCTTAGCCCCGTTACATCTTCCGCGCAGGACGACTCGATCAGTGAGCTATTACGCTTTCTTTAAAGGATGGCTGCTTCTAAGCCAACTTCCTGACTGTCAAAGCCTTCCCACTTCGTTTCCCACTTAGCTATATTTAGGGACCTTAGCTGGCGGTCTGGGTTGTTTCCCTCTTGTGTCCGGACGTTAGCACCCGGTGCACTGTCTCCCGTGCTGACACTCTTCGGTATTCGGAGTTTGCCTTGGTTTGGTAAGTCGCCATGACCCCCTAGCCAAAACAGTGCTCTACCCCCGAAGGTGATACACGAGGCACTACCTAAATAGTTTTCGAGGAGAACCAGCTATTTCCGGATTTGTTTAGCCTTTCACCCCTATCCACAGCTCATCCGCTAATTTTGCAACACTAGTCGGTTCGGACCTCCAGCTGGTGTTACCCAGCCTTCATCCTGGCCATGGATAGATCATCCGGTTTCGGGTCTACACCCAGCGACTGAACGCCCTGTTCGGACTCGGTTTCCCTACGCCTTCCCTATTCGGTTAAGCTTGCCACTGAATGTAAGTCGCTGACCCATTATACAAAAGGTACGCCGTCACCCTTGCGGGCTCCGACTTTTTGTATGCATACGGTTTCAGGATCTATTTCACTCCCCTCCCGGGGTTCTTTTCACCTTTCCCTCACGGTACTTGTTCACTATCGGTCGACTACGAGTATTTAGCCTTGGAGGATGGTCCCCCCATGTTCAGACAGGATTACACGTGTCCCGCCCTACTTGTCGTACGCCTAGTTCCACGCAAATATTTTTAGGTACGGGGCTATCACCCACTGTGGCTCTCTTTTCCAAGAGATTCCCCTGATATCTACGCTAAAACGTACAGGCTGGTCCGATTTCGCTCGCCACTACTTTCGGAATCTCGGTTGATTTCTTTTCCTCGAGTTACTTAGATGTTTCAGTTCACTCGGTTCGCCTTCTTTGCCTATGTATTCAGCAAAGAATACCCTTGCGGGTGGGTTTCCCCATTCGGACATCTACGGATCAAAGCTTGATTGCCAGCTCCCCGCAGCTTAACGCAGGCTTCCACGTCCTTCATCGCCTGTAGTCGCCAAGGCATCCACCGTATGCACTTAGTCGCTTGATCCTATAACCTTGACCTAAGCCAAAGAAATAGTACGTTGACAAAGTTTTGATGCAATCGCAAATGCATATACAAATGCAATTATCAGCTTTTCGAATTGTTAAAGAACGCAGCCTATTGAAAATCAAACGCAAATACACAAATAAAATATGCACTTGCGTTTGATGGTGGAGGTGAACGGGATCGAACCGATGACCCCCTGCTTGCAAAGCAGGTGCTCTCCCAGCTGAGCTACACCCCCAGGTGAATCGCACCAATCGTAGGGTGGTGGGTCTGGTTGGGCTCGAACCAACGACCCCCGCCTTATCAAGACGGTGCTCTAACCAGCTGAGCTACAGACCCAAGAGGGCTGCAATGAAACGCCACCAATCACCGCAAACATTGTTGCAGGCTGCCGAGCCGATAAGCGTGAGCGCTTGACCTTCAAGCGTTTTCCAGAAAGGAGGTGATCCAGCCGCACCTTCCGATACGGCTACCTTGTTACGACTTCACCCCAGTCATGAAGCCTACCGTGGTAATCGCCCTCCTTGCGGTTAGGCTAACTACTTCTGGTAAACCCCACTCCCATGGTGTGACGGGCGGTGTGTACAAGACCCGGGAACGTATTCACCGCGGCAAGCTGATCCGCGATTACTAGCGATTCCGACTTCATGCAGTCGAGTTGCAGACTGCAATCCGGACTACGAACGGTTTTATGGGATTGGCTCCCCCTCGCGGGTTGGCAACCCTCTGTACCGTCCATTGTATGACGTGTGTAGCCCTACCCATAAGGGCCATGATGACTTGACGTCATCCCCACCTTCCTCCGGTTTGTCACCGGCAGTCTCATTAGAGTGCCCTTTCGTAGCAACTAATGACAAGGGTTGCGCTCGTTGCGGGACTTAACCCAACATCTCACGACACGAGCTGACGACAGCCATGCAGCACCTGTGTTCTGGCTCTCTTTCGAGCACTCCCAAATCTCTTCGGGATTCCAGACATGTCAAGGGTAGGTAAGGTTTTTCGCGTTGCATCGAATTAAACCACATCATCCACCGCTTGTGCGGGTCCCCGTCAATTCCTTTGAGTTTTAACCTTGCGGCCGTACTCCCCAGGCGGTCGACTTCACGCGTTAGCTTCGTTACTGAACAGTTTCCCGTCCAACAACCAGTCGACATCGTTTAGGGCGTGGACTACCAGGGTATCTAATCCTGTTTGCTCCCCACGCTTTCGTGCATGAGCGTCAGTACAGGTCCAGGGAGCTGCCTTCGCCATCGGTGTTCCTCCGCATATCTACGCATTTCACTGCTACACGCGGAATTCCACTCCCCTCTACCGTACTCCAGTCGGGCAGTCATAAATGCAATTCCTAGGTTGAGCCCAGGGCTTTCACATCTATCTTTCCCAACCGCCTGCGCACGCTTTACGCCCAGTAATTCCGATTAACGCTCGCACCCTACGTATTACCGCGGCTGCTGGCACGTAGTTAGCCGGTGCTTATTCTGCGGGTACCGTCATCAATCCGTGGTATTAGCACAGACCATTTCTTTCCCGCCAAAAGTGGTTTACAACCCGAAGGCCTTCTTCCCACACGCGGCATTGCTGGATCAGGCTTTCGCCCATTGTCCAAGATTCCCCACTGCTGCCTCCCGTAGGAGTCTGGGCCGTGTCTCAGTCCCAGTGTGGCTGGTCGTCCTCTCAGACCAGCTACGGATCGTTGCCTTGGTGAGCCTTTACCTCACCAACTAGCTAATCCGGCATCGGCCGCTCCATCGACGCAAGGCCTTGCGGTCCCCTGCTTTCACCCGTAGGTCGTATGCGGTATTAGCAACGCTTTCGCGCAGTTATCCCCCATCGATGGGCACGTTCCGATGCATTACTCACCCGTTCGCCACTCGCCACCAGGGTTGCCCCCGTGCTGCCGTTCGACTTGCATGTGTAAGGCATGCCGCTAGCGTTCAATCTGAGCCAGGATCAAACTCTACAGTTTAATCTTGGTTTGCCAATTAAGGCTAGCTCTTCAAGGAATTACGGATTTTTCCGTACTTCTTTGCGAGCGTTTAACTTTTGATTGCTCTCAAGCCAAACGCCCACACTTATCGGCTGCTTTTTTTTAATGAACCCGCTTATTTGCGGCTGCTGCATCAGCAGCGGAGAATCGATATTCTTGCACAACTTTTATTTCCGAGTCAAGCGTAAGGTTTATTTTTAACCAAACTTGCTTAACTTAACTCTTGCCGCTTGCAGTGGCTTGCAGGTGCTTTTGCAGGCCTTCGCCGCGAGCAACGAAGAACGAAATTTTGCATCACCCCAGACGGTCTGTCAACATCTATTTGCGGCTCGAGACCGAAGCCGCGAGCTTGTCCATTGCCACTCCCTCTCTATCTATACATACACAGCCCCGATGCACAGCACGAACGCCTATTCCTTCGAGGGGTTCCGCGGCGCCTCGGGCCCATACAAGCGGCGTTCGACTTCCTCGACAAGCTTGACGTGCCGCTGTTGGGCTTGCGCTTGGCGTGTGAGCCACATCCGCAATGTGAGTGCAGGATTCTGCGAACCGATGCGCGCCATTGCCCAGAGCGCCTCGAGTGTGCGTGCGTCTTGATTCAGGCCGATCGCAGTCCATCGTCGTTTTTCTCTGCTCGCCTGGAACACCTTGTAGGCGGATCCGGCGACAGCGGAAAATCCGATGAAGGAAAGGATAGCGAGCGCCCATTGACGCAAGCGACGCGCCCCAGGATCATCGACCTGAACGCGCCCCCAGTTGGCCTCTGCGGCTTGCGGCGCGCCGAGCTCTGGATCCTCATAAGGCAAACGCAGGATGGGATATCGCACCAGGCCGGCGCGCTCCACGCGAAATGGCCAATCGATCAGCCATATCTGTTGCAAACCTTGGTCCGGCGCATCGAGTTGGCGGATGCGTGGCGGGTACATGTTCAGCCCATCGGGCACCACGGACGCCGCAACGATGCTTTCCAGCATCTGCGCACTCAGCCCCACTGCGCGGAGCCGGACCCGCAAGATGCCAAGCCCGCCGACATGCAACTGCCCCGGGGCCGACGGGGCGAGGAATTGCGGACGCCCCACAGGCAGCCCGGCTGGCCAAAATGCGGGCAGGGGCCGGACCTGGAAAACGAGTTTTGAGGGCGGGTAAATCAGCAGTTGGCCGAAGCGCCTGGCCTCGAGCAAGCCGAAATGCATCGTGAGCGGCCCTGGGCGTAGCGGCAGGAGGTCCCATACATAACGCCATTGCGTCGCTGTATCGCCTCGGGCCGAGGACGCCGTGTCGGTGGCGGAAAGCTCACGCAGGCTGGCGTTCGTCGCCTGGGCGACGATGGGCCCCCAAACCACCCCCCCGGGCCCGCCGAGATCGAGCTCGATTCGCGTCATCTGCCCCACCATCGGCCGGGCTGGCGCGATACGCGAAGCCATACGCAACGGCGCCTCTCCCGGCGCATGCCCAGCGACATCGATCTGGGTGGCAGCGCAATGCAGACCGCCGATATCCAATGACGGCAGCTTCAATCCGCCCGACGCCATGGGATAGAGGGTGATTTCCGCCGATTGGAGCGTGTGCCCCCTGGAGTCGACCGATCGTGAGGTGCTTTGCCCATGCAAGAGCCAATCCTCACCAAAATCGCCAGGGCGCCAGTCGGGCAGAGGCTGCGACAGATCCAGACCGCGAATTCTCCAAAGAACGGGTTGGCCGAGCACGGGGTGGGCGGGCTCGGATCGGCAGGTCAAGATTGCCGCCGCTGCCGGATCGGCATGCATGTAGCGCAGCAAAGCCGCCGCGCACAACACATGGCGGATGATTCGCGTCGCCGCAACGCGTGCGGCGCCTGGCGCGCATCGAATCATCATCATGGCGTCGATTGCACGGCCAACACTGCGCGCCTGTTGTCCTGCTCCAGCAAGCCCCCAAGCAGTTGCGCGGCATGATCGTGAAGCAATTGCATTTTGCGCAGGGCAGGCTGCAAGTCGATGACCGGCGGGGATAGGTCGTGACGCGAATCCCGCGAAAGCTCGTCTTGCTGCAGCAAACCTCCCGCCTGCAGGGACTGGTCGCTTGCAACAAGCCTGGAGTCGGCCTCGGGCTTGTGGTCCATTTGACTGGGCGGTCGCCCGCTGTCCACGCCGAAATGATCGTGATGCGACGCCGGACCGCGCTTGCGTATCCCGGTGATGGCACTTTCCGGATGCTCCTGGCTCCATTGCGCCTCAGCCAAGCGCAAGTTGCGTAGCGTCGCTGAATCAGCGGGGGCGAGAACCAGACTGGCCCGGTAGGCATCGATGGCTTCACGCAGATGGCCGGGAAGATGAAACGCCGCATTCCCCAAATTGAAGAGTGCCTGGGTGCGCTGGACATCAGTATGCGCATCGAGCATGGCGCGGCGATAGGCCTCGAGTGCCGGTCCGAACGCACCGAGGCGGTAGGCGCTGCCGCCCTCGCCCATGCGCGCATGAAATCCCGGGATGGCGGCATACAAGCGCATGGCCTGGGCGTAGCGTCCGCCGCGCCAGGCCTGCCAGGCCGACCAGGCTTGCGTGTTCGTGTCCTGCGCATGGGCCGGTTGCGGCGGCACGGCAAGGAGGCACGACACGGCGATCGGCAGCGTCAGAGCAGACGCCCGGGCACCCAAACCCCTGCGGACATCAACGAAGGCGAGCAAGAATGTCAGGGCCATGGCGCACAACAGCGGTATTCCATAAAGCTCCCTCCAGCCCGCCAGCGCGGCAGGCGGAATCGGATTGGAAGGCAGGCGTGCCAAGCCATCGCCGTAGAGCACCGGCCATGGATCCGCGTCGAGGCCGACCGCCATGCCTCCTGTTGCTTGCGCGAGGCGCTCGATCGGGTCCGCATCGAGCCGCGATGCGGACCGACTGAACCAAGAGCGCTGCTGCAGCAGCAGCGCAAAAACAGGGACGCCGTCAGCGCGCAATCTCACCGCCTGCTGCCGCAATTGCGCCTGCAGGCGCGCGCTGGCCGGACTGGCCGGATCGGCCCCGGCGATCAACAGCACGGCACGGGAAGCCCCGGGCGTGCGCAGCAACGCACGCCGGGCGAGTTCAAGAGCCCCGGGCAAACCGGCGCTTTGCGATGCCTGCAGCAGTTCCGGCCCCGCTTGCTGCACGCCCAGGGTGAAGATATGCATGTCATCCGTGCAGGGAAGCAATTCACCCGCGCCCTTTCCGTAGACGGTCAGCCCAAGCCGCTCGCCACGCAGATGCGGCAGCAAGTCCAGCAACGCGAGGCGTGCCCGTTCCATCAGCGAGACGCCATCGGGCCCGGCGGCCTCCATTCCCGGCGAGGCGTCGAGCACGACCATGACGTTCACGGCATGCCGAGTCTGAGGCGGCCCCCCTGCGGTCCGCGCGAGCGGCAGACGCGGACCGGCCAGGCTCGCGGCAAGCAGCAACCCGACGAGCACTTGCATGACTTGTCGCCAGACAGGCTGAGCGCCTGATCCGGTACGAACGGCCCAGGGATGGAGATGCGCATCGGCGTAGGCGAAGGCGTCATGGCGCGACCGCGACGCACGCCACAACCTCAAGCCCGCGACAGCAAGAGGCAAGGCTGCCAGCCCCCAGGCCCAGGGATGCGCCCACTGCAACCCTGTGAACCACGTCACGTTCACCGCGTCACCTCGCGCCTGGCGCCCTGCCGAGCCGCCAGCCCATACGCGGCCATGGCCACTGCGCCAAAAACCAGAGCAAGACACCCAGACCCAGGGGCCAGGCATAGAGTTCCTCCGTCATGCGCCGATGCGGCGGCGGCTGCAGCGTGGGCGTGAGCTGGCCGATCGCGCGAATGGCCGCTTCCTGCGCGCCCGCCGATGAGGCGTAGAAAAACCGGCCTCCGCTCTGCGCGGCAATCCCGAGCATGTCGGGCTGCGGCCCACGGTACGCAGGCACGTCGTAGGGCTTGCCACTGGCGGGGGTATCACCCACCTGCACGGTGAAAATGCGCACGCCGAGGGCGCGTGCCAGCGCCACGGCCTGGGCCGGGCTGATCTGTCCGGCGTTGCTGGCGCCGTCGTCCGAATACAAGATGATCACGGGTTTGAGCCGGCCTTCGGGTCGAACCTGACGCAGTGCGAGACCGATGGCATCCCCCAGCGCAGTGTTGTCGCCCAGCATGCCGACGCGGGTGCGCTCCACCATGGCGGCGGCGAGCTGGCGGTCGAAGGTGGGCGGCAACATGGTGGCAGCGTGTGAACCGAAGGCGATGATGCCGAAACAGTCGCCCGCGCGCGCCTGGACGAAGCGGGAGAACACCTGCTTGACCACGGCCAGGCGTTCGGCAGGTTTGCCGTTCCAGCGCAGGTCGTGGATGCTCATGGTGAGGGAAGTGTCGAGCAGGACGACGATGTCGCGGCCCTGCGGCGGCGGCAAGATCCAGGCCCCCGGCCGTTGCGGCCGCGCCAGCGCCAGCACCATGCAAACCAGCGCCAGGGCCGGCAGCATGCGGCGGAAAACGCCGCCGGAGATACCGCTCTCATGCCGCCCGTGCAACAAACCATGCAGATCGGGATGGAGCAGAACCGGGCGCGACGCGGCACGCTCGTTTTCCGGCGCACGACGCAAGCGCAGCCAGGCCAGGATCAGAGGCAGCGGCATCAAGATGAAAGCCAGCGGCTCACCCCACTGCAAGTCGCGCAGGAATTGCCAGGCGATGACGACGGGAGATAGCACCGGACTCATGGCGCTTGCTTCCCGCGCGGATGAGCCCCCTGCACAGAAATGGCGCGAGCAGGCGAACTCTTCGCCTGCTCGCGCGGGCCTGACGGAGCCTCGGCCGCGTTCGAGGCCGGCGCGCGCCGGGACACCACACGCAGCCAAGCCACATCGCGCAAGGCCGCGTTCAAAGCGCTGAACACGGGCTGCAAGTCCGCGCCGGTCAGACCCGGCCTCTGGTAACGCAGGGCGTCGAGCTGGGCGCGACACGCTGCCGGCAAGTCATGCGCCTCGACGCCTCCCCGCTGCGCGCAGGCGAGCGCCGCGCTGGCCGCAAAGCCGATCTGGTCCGCGGCAGGCGGGCTGGCCAATGACCTCTTTCGCAAACGGCGCAACGCCCGCAGTGCGCGCAGCTGGCCACGTGTGCGCCAGACCGCCCAAATCAAACACAGCGCAGTGCACAGCAGGGCGCCGGCAAGTGCGGCACCCCATGGCCCGAACCACCAGGGCTGGGGCGGGGGCGGCATGGCGGGTGCCGGCGGCACGATATCGGCCAGCGCTGCGATACGGTCGATCATGTCGGCATGGCCGGTTTGCGCGGGGCACCGGCCGTCTGCGCGGCCAGACCGCCCGAGCCGGTTTGGGTCCGCGCCGGCAAGGCCAGGGCTTGCAGGATTTCGGCGGCATTCTCCGGCGTCAGCACTTCGCCCAGCGGCACGCCGATGCTGCGCAAGGCGCGGGCGCGGGCCGCCGCCGCGCCGGCTGCCGCGTTGGCATGGTGTTGACGCGCGGCTGAGTCGAGCTCGACCCAACCGCAAACGCCTCCGGCCGCGTCCTCGAACCAGGCGCCGGGCATGGCGGGCAGCTCGATCTCGGCCGGGTCGCGCACGCGCGTGGCGCGCACATCGACGAAAGCCGCGACCCGCCATAGCGTGGCATCGGTCTGGGCATCGGCCCAGGACCAGTCGCTCGCCAAGGCCAATCGCGACGGGCCCGGCTGCCCGGCCAGCAGCGACTTGACCCAGGATGCAAAGGCCTCGCGCGGCCGATCCGCACGATCATCCTGGCCCGCGACGGCGCCGGGGGCCGGCAGGGGCTCGGCCATCAACCACGCCGCCAGGCGCCGCACGGCGACGGAGCCACGCCCAAAGCCGCGCCCATGTAATCCGTCGGCACGCCACAGGGTGCAGGCGATCAGGGTTTGCGGCGAGGCCAGCGCCTGCAATCCGGCCGCGAGCAGCGCAACGCGCGCCGCCTGCTGCGCCTTGGTGCGCACGCGGGTGCCGAACAACATGGGGCCTCGCATGTCGATCAAACCATGCCAGGATCCGGCATGCTCCTCGTGATACAGCTTGACGTGAGGCTTGCCGGTGCGCGCCAGCAGTTGCCAGTGCATGCTGCGCATGTCGTCACCGGCCTGGTAAGGCCGGCTTTCGGCGTAGTCCATGCCGCGCGCGACGAAGATCGAACGGCCCTCGCCCGGGTTGCGCTGGGTCAAAGGCCTCGCTGCCGCGTCGGCGACGGCACGCTGACGCAGAACGGCGCGAATTTCGATCCAGTCCACCACATGCAACAAGCGGCCCGTTTCCGCGCCATGCACTGGCGTGGTCCCTCGCCGTCGAAGGCGAAGGCGCATGGCCTGCAAAGCTGCGCGCATGGGGGAGACGGTCTCCGTCGGCTAGGGCCCGCCGGCCCTCAAGGCACGGGAATGGCTTGCAGCAGCGCTGCGATCAGGTCATCGCGGCTTTGTCCCTGCAAATCCGCCTCCAGCGCCAGCACGATGCGATGCCGCAGCACGTCCGGTGCCAGTTCGATGATGTCGTCCGGCAGCACGAAGTCGCGCCCGCGCAGATACGCCAACGCCTGCGCCGCATGCGCCAGCGCCAGGACCGCGCGCGGCGACGCCCCCGCTTCCACCATGCCTTGCAGGCGCGGCACCTGCGCGCCTGGGTTGCGCGTGGCGCGCACGAGTTCGACGATGTAGTGCCGCAGGACGGGCGCCAGGTGGATGCGCCGCACCGCTTGCCGCGCCTCCAAGACCGCCGCGGCATCCATCGCCGGCGCGTTGCCGGGCGCCGCGCCGGGCTCAGGATCGGTCGCGTTGCGCTGCAGGTCTTGGTCGAGAATGCGCAGTTCCTCGTCGGCCTGCGGATAGTCCAGCACGACATGGAGCAGGAAACGGTCGAGTTGCGCCTCGGGCAGGGGGTAGGTGCCGGACTGCTCCAGCGGGTTCTGCGTCGCCATGACCAGGAACAGCGGCGCAAGCGTGCGCGTGACGCCCCCCACCGTGATCTGCCGCTCCTGCATGGCCTCGAGCAGCGCCGACTGCACCTTGGCCGGGGCGCGGTTGATTTCGTCGGCCAGCACGATATCGTGGAACAACGGTCCCGGCACGAAGCGCATCGAACCCTCGGCCGGCAGGTAGACATCGGTGCCGGTGAGATCGCCCGGCAACAGATCGGGCGTGAACTGAATACGCTGGAAACTGGCATGCACCGCGGCCGCCAAGGCCTTCACCGCCGTGGTCTTGGCCAGCCCGGGCAACCCCTCCACCAGCAGGTGTCCGCCGGTGAGCAGGGCGATGACCAGGCGGTCGAGCAGGGCCTGCTGACCGACGATGGAGTGTCCGAGTCGCTCGCGCAGGACGTTGATGGAATGTTGCGGGTGTGCTGTCATGCGGATGGCTTTGTCGTTGCAGGCGCCGGCAGGTCGACTATCGACGCTCCAGCCAGCAGGGGAATGCTAGCGCCGCGCGCATCGGCACATGCATCGGCCCATATTGCGTCTGGCATCGGGATCAACCAGAAGCCGCCTTGCCGGCCGCATCGCCCTCGCCCTATCCCAGCACAGAAATAACCAGGCCAAGCGCGGCACAGGCCCCCACCACCTGCATGATGCCCGCACCGCCCCGCCACAAGGCGACGAATGCGCCCAGCGCGATCAGGGCCGGCAGCACTTGGAACCCGCCCGCGAAGGGCGCCGCAGATGTGGCATGCGGCCACAACACATGCCAGGCAAAGAACAGGGCCAGATTCAGGACCACGCCGACCACGGCGGCCGTCACGCCTGTGAGCGGCGCGGTGAAACGCAAGTCGTCGCGCGTGGCCTCCACCAGCGGGCCGCCGGCGAGAATGAACAGAAAGCAGGGCAGGAAGGTGAAAAAAGTGGCCACCACGGCACCCACCGCTCCAGCCAGCAACAGCGAGTGCGGGCCGAACACCTGGTGCGTCCAGGCGCCGACGAAACCGACGAAGGCCACCACCATGATCAACGGCCCCGGCGTGGTTTCGCCCAGCCCCAGGCCGTCGATCATCTGCGGGCCGCTGAGCCAGTGAAAATGCCCGACCCCGGCCTGATAGACATAAGGCAGCACGGCATAAGCGCCGCCGAAAGTGACGTAAGCGGCCTTGGTGAAGAACAGCCCCATGTCGCGCAGCGCGCCAGCGGGAAGCAGCGCGAAAGCCCCCGCCCACAGCGCCAGGAAAATGGCCAGCAGCGCGACCAGGCGCCAGGGCCGGAAGCGGGCGTGCGCGGGCGTCGGCGTGGCGTCGTCGATCAGGGCCGGGCCGTACGCGGCGTGCGCCGCGGCGTGGCCGCCGCCGATCTGGAACTTGCCCGGGATGATGCGTCCGCCGATCCAGCCGACCACCCCGGCGCTGAGCACGATGGCCGGAAACGGCAGGCCCAGCGCGAAAATGGCGATGAATGCCGCCGCCGCGATCAGCCACAGCACCCCGTTCTTCAAAGCGCGCGAGCCGATGCGCCAGACCGCGAACGCCACCACTGCCACCACTGCCGGCTTGACCCCGGCGAACGCGCCCAGCACCAGCGGCTGGTTGCCGTAGGCCATGTAGACCGCGCTCAGGCCGATGAGGATGACCAGCGAAGGCAGCACGAACAACACCCCGGCAGCGATGCCGCCGCGCGTGCGATGCAGCAGCCAGCCCATGTAGATGGCAAGTTGCGTCGCCTCCGGCCCTGGCAGCACCATGCAGTAATTGAGCGCGTGCAGAAAACGCCGCTCGGAAATCCAACGCCGACGCTCGACCAGTTCCTGGTGCATCACCGCGATCTGCCCGGCCGGGCCGCCGAAGCTGATGAAGCCGAGCTTGAGCCAGAACAGCAGCGCTTCGGTGAAACGCGGGCTCACAGGCGGTGCGGTGAGCGGCATGAGCGCGGACGGCGGCGAGGCGGGGGAAACGGGGTTCGGTGAACTCATCGGGGCTCCGTTTGATTGCTCTGCAGCAGCCAGTCGAACACCTTCATCGCTTCGGTCAGCAAGGCGTCGTCGTCGGGCTGGCTGACGCGCAGACCGGTCAGTAGCGCCTCGACCCCGGGAGCTTCGGCCACCTGCAAACCGCCCATATCCAGCGCATGCACCAGGGCACCCAGGCGCGCGAGCGGAGCTTCGGCGTCCAGGCCGAAGCTCGCCAGCAGGGTTTCGAAAGTGACACGGGCTCCGACATGGCTGAATGCTGCGCCGTCGAAATCGAAGCCCAGCCAATCGGGCTGGCAATCGGCAGGAGCAGCCAGCCAGACGATGCGGGCCTGCGGGTCGATGCGGCGGCGAATCAGCCAGGCCGACGCCAGCCGATCCACCCAGGGGCGGGCGCGTGCCGCCCAGACGCGCCCCTGGTAATCCGCCGGGTTGAGACGGACGATAGGGCCGGCAGATGCCGCATGGGGCTCGTCAGGAGTGAAATGGCGACTCAGCATCGTGCGCAAATCCTCCAGTCGTGCGCCGATTTGGCGCCGTGTTTCTCCAGCGAAATAGTCGACTGCGCAAATCTGGGCAAAGCGGCGCTCCAGCGTTTGCAGCCGTCGCTGCGCGGTGCCAACGTCCAAGACACCCAGGCCGCTTTGCAGGTCGCGCAAGGCCGTTGCCAACGCGGCGTAATCGGAGCGACGGTCGAACAAGGCGCGTAAGGCAACGTCCTGCGCCGGATCACGGCCACTGAGATGGAAGATTTCCGCCGTACCCTTGGCGGCCAACACTGCGGCGGCGACTGTCTCCAGCGCCTGCGCATGTTCCGGTGCGTCCGGCAGCAGGTAAACACCATCGCGCAAGGTGGCGCAACCCAGCGCTTTGAGTTCGCGCCACACCCGCATGCGACCGGTGCCCGCCTTGGCGGGCAGGCTGAGGAAAAGGGCGAGCCAGGTCATGGTGTGCGCGGAATGGGGAAGCGAAAGCGACAAACACGACGTTTGTAATAGTTAATACTATAACGCTATAGTTGAAACAAACATCGGATCTCCTGGCTCCTCGTCGTTGATCGGAACACTCATGCAGCCCATCACCCGCTTTCTGCTTTTGCTGGTCGCGCTGCTATTGCCGAACCTTGCTAGCGGCCGCGGCAGCCCGCCCGACACCATGCAGCGCATGGCCGAAATCGTGCTGCCGGGCGCGGCGGGCCGCTTCGACTACATGGGGCTGGATGCGGCCAAGGACCGCCTGTTCATCAACCAAATGGGCGCTGGACGCACCCTGGTGTTCGACCCGCGACAGCAGCGCCTGATAGGTCAGATTGTCGGCCTGGCTGCGCCCACCGGCATCACTCTCGCTCCGGCGCTGCACCTGGCGTTCATCAGCGATCCCGGCGCTGGACTGGATCGGGTCTGGGGCGACGGCCGCGTAGTGGCGGTCAGCCTGCGCACCTTGGCAGTGGTGCAACGGTTTGCTGCGGGCGGCTTTCCCGACGGCAGCGCCTGGGTGCCGGCCTTGGGTCGATTGTTCGTTTCGAATGAGCGCGGCGGCGTGGAAACCGTCATCGGCGGTGATGCGCCCCTGCGGGTGGAACAAACCCTCGAACTTGGCGGCGAGGCAGGCAACAGCGCGTTCGACGCGGCCTCAAACCGGGTGCTGGTGAATGTGCAGTCCCGCGGCCAAATCGTCGCCATCGACCCCGAAACGATGGAGATTGAGGACCGAGTCACCCTGCCCGCGACCTGCCAGCACAACCACGGCCTGCTGGTGGACGACGCCGACCATCTGGCCTTCGTCGCCTGCGATGGCAACGCCCGCTTGTTGACCCTCGGCTTGCCCAGCCTGCGCCCGGTACAACTCAACCGCCTCGGCCGCGACCCCGACGTGCTGGCGCTTGATGCGCGGCGTCAGCGTCTGTGGGTTGCCAGCGAAAGCGGGGTGGTGAGCGTGTTCAGCATCGCTGCCGGCAAGCTGCGGACGCTGTGGCGCGGTTTCGTTGGGCCTGACGCGCATAGCGTGGCCATCGACCCGACCACTGGTTGGGCCTGGTTCCCGCTGGCGAACGTGGGCGGCAAGCCAGTGCTACGCGCCATGTGCTTGACCATGGGTTGATCCTGCGAACGCCCTTTGCACGCAAAACTCACAACACCACGGCGACCATCGGATGGGAGGTCAGCGCCGTGTAAAGCGCGTCAAGCTGGGCGCGGCTGGTGGCGCGGATGGTGCAGGTGCAGCTGAGGTAGTTGCGTCCGCTGGACGGGCGCAGTTCCACGCTGGCGGGGTTGAAGTCGGGCGCGTGCTGCAGGACCACGGCGATCACCGCATCGGCAAAACCATCGGCATTGCGGCCCATGATCTTGATGGGAAAGTCGCTGGGATATTCGATCAAGCTGGCTTCCGGCTTGGAGGTCAGTTGGCTCGCGGACTTGAGGGTGTTCATGATGGCAGTGGCCCGGCGCCGCATCTTCAGTGGGCAGGGCGCGGAAAGACTCGAATGCGTCGATTGTCCCCCAGATCACGCGCCACAACCGGCATGGGGATTCCTGACGGTCGGCGGTGTTGTCCCGGGACAACGGCCAGGTCCTGCAAGCAAACCGGCCTGGGCCGCCTCGCAAGAAAACGCCGGGCGGCTCCCAAGCGTTCTTGAGTCCCAACGGGCGGGGTGGGGTGCCGAACCTGGTGACTCAGACGGTCTGTTTCGCCGCCTGATAAGCGGCGTGCAGCGCGGCATAGACCGGGCCGGGGCGCCCCGTGGCCACAGCGCGTCCGTCGAGCGTGGTGACCGCGAGAACCTCCTTGGTCGCCGAGCTGAGAAGAATCTCGTCGGCACAACGCAGCTCCCACTCCGCCACCGGGCGACGCTCCAGGGGCACGCCGGCGACTTGCGCCAGTTCGTCCATCAGCCCCACGCGCACGCCCTCGAGCTTGAGGTTGTCCATCGGCGGACACACCAGGCGGCCATGGCGCACCAGCCACACATTCGAGGCCGAAGCCTCGGTGAGCCAGCCATCCCGGATCAGAATGGTTTCCTGCGCGCCGAGTTCGGCCGAAGCCTGCCGCGCCAGCACATTGCCGAGCAGCGCGATGCTCTTGATGTGCGCGCGCAGCCAGCGCGTGTCGGGCAGGGTGATGCAGGCTGCGCCCTGCTCGCGCAAGGCCTGCGGCACGTGCGGAAAAGGAAAGCTGTAGGCGAACACCGTCGGCGCGGTCGCATCCTTGGGGAAGGCGTGGTCACGCCGGGCCACGCCGCGCGTGATCTGGATGTAGATGCATTGATCGGCGGGATCGTTATCCGCCAGCAGGCGCGTCACCAGGGCCCGCCAGGCCTCGCGCCCGAGCGGGTCCGCCATGCCGATCTCGCGCAGCGAGCGGCCAAGGCGGGCGATGTGCTGCTCGAACCGGAAGGGGCGGCGGGCATAAGCCGGCACCACCTCGTACACGCCGTCGCCGAAGATAAAGCCGCGATCGAGCACGGACACGCGGGCCTGGTCCAGCGGCAGGTAGTCGCCATTGAGGTGGCAGATGGATTCGCGCATCTTGTGCCGTTGTCAGCGCACCAGGCCGCGGCGCGCCGCCTCCAGCGCGGCCTCGGCGCGCGAGGAGATGTCGAGCTTGCGGTAGATTTGCTTCACGTAGTCGGCCACGGTGTGACGCGACAAGCCCAGTTGCAGCGCGATCTCGGGCAGGGTGTAGCCCTTGCCCACACGCTGCAACACCTCGGTTTCGCGCTCGGTCAGCACCACCTCGGGCTCCTCCACCATGCCGGGCCGGGCGTTGGCCTGGGGGCTGAGGTAACGCGCCAAGTCCTGTGGATCGGTCGGCGGGTTGCCGCCCACGTCGGTCACGCGGCGGCCCCATTTCACGGGATTGCCCTGGCCATCGGTCTGGCTGACAGCCTGCTTGATCGCCGTGAAGTGCTGCAGCATGCGGCGGGCGATGGTGGAGCTCAGCGGCGGCTCGCCTTCCTGGATGCGCCGCAACTGCGCCACCAACTCGATCTCGGGACGATCCTTGAGCACGTAGCCGAACGCGCCGGCCTGCAGCGCGGGAAACAAGTGGGAGTCGTCATCGAACATCGTGACGACCACCCCGCGCGCTTCGGGCTGGTTGGTGTGAAGGAAGCGCAACACGTCCAGCCCGCTGCCGTCCGGCAGGCCGAAATCGATCAGGGCCAACTCAATGGGGCGGGAACGGATCAGGGTTTCGGCCTGCGCGCGCGTGCTGGCTTCGCACACGGGCAGATCGGGCAAAACCTGGCTCAGCAGGCGCGCCAATGCGGTCCGCGACTCTGGCAAATCTTCGACGATCAGGGTGCAACGCGAACCTTGGGGCATGGGCAGTGTGCAGAAAGATCGGGATACGTAGGGGATGCGTAAGCATCCGATTGTAAGGACGGCGCACAGCCACCCCCAAACCCCATGCGCCAGACCGGCTTGCCGCACAATGTGGCCTCGATGCCGGGCCGGCATCAGCTCACCGGATGCGACACACCCTTGATTCTTCGACACCAGTTCTCGCCTGCCGACAACGTCCGGCTCGCCCATTTGTGCGGGCCTCTGGACGAAAACCTGCGGCAAATCGAAATCGCTTTCGACATCGCCATCCGCCATCGTGAGCAGCATTTCACGCTGGAAGGCGCGCGCGCGCGTTCGGCGCTGGCCCTGTTGCAGGCCTTGTGGCTGCGTGCCGAGCGGCCGCTGAACCTGGACGACATCCAGCTCGAACTCACCCAGGCCGCGCAGGGACAGGAGCCGCAACTGCAAACGGCGGACGACGAGCCCGTGCTGCACACCCGGCGCGCCGGCCTGCATGGACGCACCGCGCACCAGAGCGAATACATCCGCAACATCCTCGGCCACGACCTGACCCTCGGCCTGGGACCGGCCGGCACCGGCAAGACCTTCCTGGCCGTGGCCTGCGCGGTGGACGCCCTGGAGCGCAACGCGGTGCAGCGCCTGGTGCTCACGCGCCCGGCGGTGGAGGCCGGGGAGCGCCTGGGTTTTCTGCCCGGGGATCTGGCGCAGAAAATCGATCCCTATCTGCGCCCGCTGTACGACGCGCTCTACGACCTGCTCGGCTTCGAGTCGACGCAAAAGTTGTTCGAGCGCGGCACCATCGAGATCGCGCCGCTGGCCTTCATGCGCGGGCGCACGATCAACAGCGCCTTCATCATCCTCGACGAGGCGCAGAACACCACGCCCGAGCAGATGAAGATGTTCCTCACCCGCATCGGCTTCGGCTCGCGCGCCGTCATCACCGGCGACCTGAGCCAGGTCGACCTGCCGCGCGGCGCGCAAAGCGGCCTCACGCAAGCCGAGCGCATCCTGCGCGGCGTGCGCGGAGTGGCCGTCACCCGCTTCACCACGGTGGACGTGGTGCGCCATCCGCTGGTCGCGCGCATCGTCGAAGCCTACGAGCGGGCCGAGAGCCAGGCCCAGGCCGAAGAAGCACGGCCAGACCGGCGCGCGCGCCCCGTGGCGGCGCAACGCAGACCGCGCAGCGCGCCCGAACCGGCCGCAACAGCGGTCCCCGAAACCGACGACGCGCCAGCGCCTCGCCAAACCCGCGCACGCCGCAAGCCCCCCGCCTGAGCCGCCGCATGCGCGCCCCGCCCCCTGCCCTGCGTCTCTCGGTGCAGTTCGCCAGCGCCGCGCACCGCGCCGAACTGCCCCGTCACCGGCTCGCGCGCTGGGTGCGCGCGGCGCTGCGCGCCGGCCCCGCCGAGCCTGGCTTGCGCGACGCCGCTTCGCCAGACGCCGCTGCGGAGATCACCCTGCGATTCGTGACCGCCGACGAAGGCCGCGAGCTCAACCGCAGCTACCGCGGCAAGGACTACGCCACCAATGTGCTGACCTTCGACTACCAGCCCTGGCCACCGGCGGCCGACATCGTGCTGTGCGACGCCGTGGTCGCGCGCGAGGCCGCCGAGCAGGGCAAGCCCCTGCAGGCGCATTACGCCCACATGGTTCTGCACGGCGTGCTGCATGCCATGGGCTGGGATCACGAAAACGAAGCCGACGCCGAACGCATGGAAGCCGCCGAACGCGAACTGTTGCGCACGCTCGGTTTTGCCGATCCCTATGCCTGAGAAACGCCCCGCCCTGCCCGATCACCCGCCGTCCATCCGCCTCTGGAGCGGCCGCCGCCGTTTGTCGCAAGGAGTCCGGCCATGAAACCGAATCTCGCTGCCACCCGCTGGCGAGGCCTGTCCTCCGCCCTGCTCGCCCTGCTGCTGGGCCTGGCGCTGGCGCAAACCTTCGGCCGGCCCCGGTTCGGTCCGTTCTCGGTCCTGGCACTGGCCATTTTCATCGCGCTGCTGTGGCGCACGCCCGCCGCCAGCGCCACAGCGCGCGCCCGGCGCGGCGCCGCACTGGGCCTGGCGTTCGGCCTGGGCTGGTTCGCCGGCGGCGTGTGGTGGCTCTATATCAGCATGGCCGTCTACGGCGGCATGCCGCCGCCCCTTGCAGGGGGCGCGGTGCTGCTGTTCAGCGCCTACCTGGCCATCTACCCGGCCCTCGCCAGCGCTCTCGCCGCGGCGCTGGCCCCGCCCGCAGCGCGGCAGCCCTGGCACGCGCTGCGCGCGCTCGGCGCGGCGCTGGCCTTCGCCGGGGCCTGGGCGCTGTCGGAAGTGCTGCGCGGCACCGTGTTCACCGGCTTTCCCTGGCTGGCGCTGGGTTACGCGCAGGTGGGCAACCCGCTGGCGGGCTATGCGCCCATCCTCGGCATGTACGGCGTGGATTTCGCCGCCGCGCTGACCGCCGCGCTGCTGGCCCTGCTCACCCAGGTGAGTCTGCGCGGCGCCGGGTTGAGCGTGGCACTGATGCTGGCGCTGACCGCCGGCGGCCAGCAGCTCGCCAAGGTGCGCTGGACCCACCCCGAAGGCCCGCAACTCACGGTGGCGCTGTTGCAGGGCGACGTGCCGCAGAGCGAGAAATTCCGCCCGGAGCGGCTCAAACCCACGCTCGACCTGTACGGCGACTGGCTCACCACGCTGCGCGCCGACCTCATCGTCACGCCCGAAACCGCGGTGCCCGTGCTGCCCGAGGATCTGCCGCCAAGCTATCTGCGCGCCCTGACTTCCGCGTTGATGGCGCACCACGCCCATGCCCTGCTCGGCATCCCGCTCACGCGCGGCGCCGACCAATACACCAACAGCGTGCTGGGCCTCGGCGGGGCCCAGCCCTACCGCTACGACAAGGCGCACCTGGTGCCGTTCGGCGAATTCATTCCCTACGGCTTCCACTGGTTCGTGCGTCTGATGGACATGCCGCTGGGCGATTTCGCGCGCGGCACGCTGGACCAGCCTTCGTTCGACGTGCATGGCGTGAAGGTGGCCCCCACCATCTGCTACGAGGACTTGTTCGGCGAACAACTCGCGCAGCGCTTCCGCGATCCCCGGCAGGCGCCGAACATCATCGCCAACCTGACCAATCTGGCCTGGTTCGGCGACACCATCGTCATTCCGCAACATCTGGAAATCGCCCGCATGCGCTCGCTGGAATTCCAGCTGCCCACGATACGCGCCACCAACACCGGGGCCACCGCCATCCTCGACGCGCAGGGCCGCGTGCAGGCCATGCTGCAGCCCTACACCGTGGGCGTGCTGAGCGGCCACGTGCAGGGCTACGCGGGACTCACGCCCTTCGCCTGGCTGGCCTCGCGCTACGGCTATCTGCCCATCGTCGGCCTGAGCCTGCTCGCGCTCGCGGCGGGCGCGGCGCTGGCGCGCAAGCGGGCTTCTTAAAATCGCAATTTCATCTCCGAACCGACGCGCCGTCTTCCGTGTGGTGCTTCGAGCCTTTCAAACGCCCGCTCATGCTCACTTTCCAACAGATCATCCTCACCCTGCAGCGCTACTGGGCCGAGCAGGGCTGCGCCCTGCTGCAGCCCTACGACATGGAAGTGGGCGCCGGCACCAGTCACACCGCCACCTTCCTGCGCGCCATCGGCCCCGAACCGTGGAGCGCGGCCTATGTGCAGCCCAGCCGGCGCCCGAAGGATGGGCGCTACGGCGACAACCCCAACCGCCTGCAGCACTACTACCAGTTCCAGGTGGTGCTCAAGCCCGCGCCGGCCAACATTCTGGATCTGTACCTGGGCAGCCTGCGCGCACTGGGTTTCGACCTGCGCGCCAACGACATCCGCTTCGTCGAGGACGACTGGGAGAACCCCACGCTGGGCGCCTGGGGGCTGGGCTGGGAAGTGTGGCTCAACGGCATGGAGGTCACCCAGTTCACCTACTTCCAGCAGGTGGGCGGCATCGACTGCAAGCCCCTCACCGGCGAGATCACCTACGGCCTGGAGCGTCTGGCCATGTACCTGCAGGGCGTGCAAAGCGTGTACGACCTGGTGTGGACCGAAACGATGGTCAACGGCACCAAGCGCCCGCTGCTCTACCGCGACGTCTATCACCAGAACGAGGTGGAGCAGAGCGCGTACAACTTCGAGCACAGCGACGTGGACTTCCTGCTGCAGGCCTTCGGCGCCCACGAGCGCCAGGCCAAGCACCTGATGGGCGCGCAGCTGGCCCTGCCCGCCTACGAGCAGGTGCTCAAATGCGCCCACACCTTCAACCTGCTGGACGCGCGCGGCGCGATCTCGGTCACCGAACGCGCCGCCTACATCGGCCGCATCCGCAACCTGGCACGCGGCGTGGCGCAGGAATACCTCGACAGCCGCGCCCGCCTCGGTTTCCCGATGGCGCCGAAACCCTGGGCCGACGAGGTCCTGGCGCAGCTGGCGCAGAAAAAAGCCGCGTGATCCCTACCCAGACGCTCCAAGCGCCGAGGACTGTGGCCCTTGCGCGCCAAGCCCGGCCAGCCCCGGCCCCGACCATCACACCATGAACAATCTGCTCGTCGAACTCCTGGTCGAAGAACTTCCGCCCAAGGCCCTGTCCGCGCTGGGCGAATCCTTCGCCAACACCCTGGCCCACCGCCTGAAGGAACAAGGACTGGCCCCGGCCGACGCCGTGGTCACACCCTACGCCAGCCCGCGCCGGCTGGGGGTGCATGTCACCGGGGTCTTGCCCCGTGCGGCCGACCGGCCCCTGGCGCAAAAGCTCATGCCGGTCTCGGTGGGCCTGGACGCTGCGGGTCAACCCACGCCAGCGCTGATCAAGAAACTCGCCGCGCTGGGCCTGGACCCACAATCTGTGCAAAAACTGCGGCGCGAAGGCGAAGGCAAGGCCGAGACCCTGTTCATCGACACCATGGCGGCCGGCGCGCAACTGGCGGACGCCCTGCAGAAAGCCCTGCACGACGCCATCGCCAAACTGCCCATCCCCAAGGTGATGAGCTACCAGCTCGCCGACGGCTGGACGACGGTGAAGTTCGTGCGCCCGGCCCATGGGCTCGTGGCGCTGCATGGCGCCAACGTGGTTCCGATCGAAGCCCTCGGCCTGCACGCCGGGCGCCAGACCCACGGCCACCGCTTCGAAGCGCAGGCCGACCCCATCGTGCTGCGCGACGCCGACAGCTACGCCGCGCAACTGCGCGACGAGGGCGCGGTGATCGCCAGCTTCGCCGAGCGCCGCGCCGAAATCCGGCACCAGCTGCGCGCCGCGGCGGCGGAAGTCGCCGCCGAGCATGCCGGGTCCACGGCTGGCGAGGTCAAGCCCATCGAGGACGACGCGCTGCTCGACGAAGTCACCGCGCTGGTCGAACGCCCCAATGTGCTGGTGTGCGAGTTCGGCCGCGAATTCCTCGACGTGCCGCAGGAATGTCTGATTCTGACGATGAAGGCCAACCAGAAATACTTTCCCCTGCTCGACGCGCAAGGCAAGCTGACCCACCGCTTCCTGGTGGTGAGCAACATCACCCCCATCGACCCTGGCGCGGTCAAGCTCGGCAACGAACGCGTGGTCCGCCCGCGCCTGGCCGACGCCAAGTTCTTCTTCGACCAGGACCGCAAGAAAATGCTGGAAGACCGCGTGCCGGGGCTGGACAAGGTGGTCTACCACGCCAAACTGGGGTCGCAGGGTGAACGGGTGCGGCGCGTGCAAGCGATTGCGCGCGGTATTGCAGAGCAGATCGGTTGGGCGCCTGATCAAGTGGCCTTGGTCAACCGCGCAGCCCTGCTGGCTAAAGCCGACCTGCTCACCGACATGGTGGGCGAGTTCCCCGAACTGCAAGGCATCATGGGCCACTATTACGCCCTGCATGACGGCGAAGAGGCGCAGGTGGCCGAGGCCATCGAAGACCACTACAGGCCGCGCTTCGCCGGCGACGATCTGCCGCGCAACGACGTCGGGCTGGTGCTGGCGCTGGCCGACAAGTTGGAAACCCTGGTCGGGTTGTTCGGCGTCGGCGAAAAGCCCAGCGGCGACAAAGACCCCTTCGCGCTGCGCCGCCATGCCTTGGGCGTGATCCGCATGCTGATGGAACGTGCAACAGGCATTTCTCTGACCGACACGCTCAAGAAGGCAGCAGAGTCCTTCGCCGGGGTGCCCGGTTTTGCCGACCCCGTTGCCGCCGTGCGAGATTTCATGTTCGACCGCCTCGACAATCTGCTGCGCGAGCAGGGCTTCTCAGCGCCGGACGTGGACGCCGTGCTCGCGCTGCGGCCGGACATCCTGGCCACCGTGCCGCAGCGCCTGCAGGCCGTGCGTGTCTTCGTCTCGCTGCCTGAAGCCCCGGCGCTGGCGGCGGCGAACAAGCGCGTCGTCAACATCCTGAAAAAGTCCGAGCAGCCGGCCAACCCTGCCGCGTTGCGCGACGACCTCCTCCTCGAGCCGGCGGAGAAGGCCTTGGCGCAGGCGCTCAGGACGGTGGCGCCTGCCGCCGACAGCGCGTTCGATCACGGCGATTACACGCAATCCCTGAAATATCTCGCCGCCCTCAAAGTCCCGGTCGACGCCTTCTTCGACCACGTCATGGTGAATGTGGAGGACCCCGCGTTGCGTGCCAACCGCCTCGCCTTGCTGGCACGGTTGCAAACCGCGATGAACCGCGTGGCCGACCTGTCGCGTCTGGCCTCCTGAGCGCTGCGGGACAATAGCGGCATGAAACTCGTCATCCTCGACCGCGACGGTGTAATCAATGAAGACCGCGACGACTACATCAAGTCGCCCGACGAATGGGTGCCGGTGCCCGGCAGCCTGGCGGCCATCGCGCGGCTGCACCATGAGGGCTGGCGCGTGGTGATCGCCAGCAACCAGTCGGGATTCGGACGCGGCCTGTTCGACATGAACACCCTCAACGCCATTCACCTCAAGATGCAGAAAAGCCTGGCGACGGCCGGCGGGCGCCTGGACGCCATCTTCTTCTGCCCGCACGCGCCGGAAGATCACTGCAATTGCCGCAAACCCAAGCCCGGCCTGTTCCAGGACATCGCCAACCGCTACGGGCTGGACGACCTGCGCGACGTCCCCGCGGTGGGCGACAGCCTGCGCGACCTGCAGGCCGCGCAGCCTCTGGGCTGCGGCCTGCATCTGGTGCGCACCGGCAAGGGCGAGCGCACCCTGGCGGCCGAAACCTTGCCCACCGGCACGCACGTGCACGACGACCTCGCCGCCTTCACCGACTGGCTGCTGTCGCAGCCGGCCAAGCCGCAAGCCACGGCATGAGAAAACCCACGTTCGATGCGGACTGGCTGGCGGCGCGGGCATGCCCGCGCGCCGTCGCGCCGGGGCCATCCGCCTGCTTGCGCCCATGATGCAACCCGAAGCCGAATCGACGCGCCGGCGAGCCACCGCGGACCTGCCGCCCGTCACGCTCGGGCTGTGGCTGCGCTCGGCCGCCTATATGGCCTGGCTCATCGGCACCGTGATCCCCTACGGGACCGCGGCGGTGCTGATGTCCCTGTTCGTGCGCGGCACGCCGCTCTACCGTTTCTGCATCGGCTGGGTGCGCATGGCGCTGTGGGGCGCGGAGGCCATCTGCGGCATGCGCGCGCATGTGCAGGGCATGGAGAATCTGCCGAATGGTCCCGTCATCCTGCTGGCCAAGCACCAGTCGGCCTGGGAAACGCTGGCCTTCCCGGTGATGATGCCGCGCCCCATGAGCTTCGTGTTCAAGCGCGAACTGCTCTACGTGCCTTTTTTCGGCTGGGCCCTGGGTCGGCTCGACATGGTCCACATCGATCGCAGCCGCCGCGCCGAGGCCTTCAGCCGGGTGGAAAACCAGGGCCGCAAGCTGCTGGAGCAAGGCAACTGGATCATCATGTTCCCCGAAGGCACGCGCATCGTGCGCGGCGCCAAGGGCAGCTACAAGCTGGGCGGGGCCAAGCTGGCGACGGTGACCGGCGTACCCGTGGTGCCCATCGCCGTGACATCCGGCCGCTGCTGGCCGCGCCAGGCCTTCATCAAGCGGCCCGGTGTCATCGAGATGTCGATCGGACGACCGATCGACTCGGTCGGCCGCACGCCCGCCGATCTCATGCTTGAAGTGGAAACATGGATCGAGGCCGAAATGCACCGGCTCGACCCGCTGGCCTACGCCGAACCCGCGCCGAACCATGCCGCAACCCGTCCGGCCGCCTGAACCGCGCATGAACGACAAGACCGAACCCAGCAAACAACTCAGCCTGTTCGACGGCGTGGACCTGGCGATTCCCGCCCTGCAGCCGAGCCCGCCGCCGACGCCTTTCCCCCAGGCCCCGGCGCCACGCCAAGCGCCGCAGGTCGAGGCGCCCGAGCCGCCGGCCACGCGGCGCTACGACGACGGCAAGCACCGTTTCGACTACGTGCTGCGCCGCGCCAGCCGCCGCTCCATCGGCATCCGCATCGACGACCAGGGCATCGTCGTCAGCGCGCCGCGCTGGGTAGGCCAGGGTCAGGTGCAGGCGATGCTGGCCGACAAGGCAGCCTGGGTGATGCGCCAGCACGGCCTGCGCGAGCAACGCCGCCAGGCGCAGCAGGCCGCCCGCATCGACTGGCGTGAAGGCGGCCGGCTGCCCTATCTCGGCCGCACGCTCACGCTGCGCCTGGGCGCAAGCGGAAGGGACCCTCGCCTGCTCAGCGAAACCGGCGAACTGCACCTACCCTTGCCAGCCGATTGCGATGCGCGCCGCGTGCGCGACAGCGCCCAGGCCTGGATGCAGCGCGAGGCCATGGCCCTGTTCGCGCAGCGCACCGACCATTTCGCGCGGCAACTGGGCGTCACGGTCAAGGCCATCAAACTCACCTCGGCCGCCACGCGCTGGGGCAGCGCCACGGCCTGCGGCACGCTGCGCCTGCACTGGAGGCTGCTGCACTTCTCGCCCGCCATCGTCGATTACGTGGTCGCGCACGAAGTGGCTCACCTGCGCGAAATGAACCACAGCCCGCGCTTCTGGCAAACCGTGGGCGAACTCTTCCCCGAATGGCGCGACGCGCGCAGCGAACTTCGGCATAGCCTGCTGCCCCCGTGGTAAGACCGCGCGGCGCCCTGCACGCCGCGGCGGATTTGCCGACAATGCCGGTTTGCCCCGCCGATCACCCGCGATCGGCCCAACCGGAGTTGATTCATGCACATCCTGCACACCATGCTGCGCGTCGGCGACATGCAGCGCTCCATCGATTTCTACACCCGCGTGCTCGGCATGAAACTGCTGCGCACCACGGACCGCCCGGCGCAAAAGTACAGCCTGGCCTTCGTCGGCTACGAAGCCAACCCGATGCAGGCCGAAATCGAACTGACCTACAACTACGGCGTCGACCACTACGACCTTGGCACGGCGTTCGGCCACATCGCGCTCGGCGTGGATGACGCCTACGCCGCCTGCAGCCGGATCAAGGCCGCGGGCGGCAAGGTCACGCGCGAGGCCGGTCCGGTGGCCGGCGGCAGCACGGTCATCGCCTTCGTCGAAGACCCGGACGGCTACAAGATCGAACTGATTCAGAACGGCACGCTCTGAGCGCCCCCAGGGCCGGGCCGCGCCCGGCCCGCCCCCCGTGGAGTCAACCAAAATTGGGGCGGCCCGGCGTTTCCTTGAGATGACCACGGCGCCACGCCGCGCGGGCGCCAACCCGGCTAAGTGAGTGCTCGGCCAAGGCTAAGCGCGGGCTCATTCGCCTGGCGGAAACTCCTCCTCGTCCGCGAACCGTTTGCGGCATGCCGGCCACGCCGGCCATCCAGCCTTCACACCAGGAGTTCTCATCATGGCAACGCCACGCAACATCATCTCCGCTTCCCTGCTCGTTCTCGGCGTCCTCGTAGCGTCGGCTTCGGCCTGGGCCTTCGACGGGCAGCCACTCGCCAAGGAAGCCAAGCTCAGCCTCGAGCAGGCGCGCGCCGCCGCGCTGAAGCAGGTCCCCGGCGGCACCATCGCCGACGAGGAACTGGAACGCGAGCCGGGCGGCAGCGGTCTGCGCTATTCCTTCGACATCAAAGCCGGCAAAACCGTGCGTGAAGTCGGCGTCGACGCCAAGACCGGGGCCGTGCTGGAAAACAGCGTCGAAAGCGCGAACGCGGACTGATCCGTCCGCGCCCTGGCCGTTTCGCACGGCCCGGGCGCGCATGCCTATGATGCGCGGAAACCATAAGACTCCCGCGCATGAACGCAACCCTCCCCGACACCGACCGCGCCCGTCTCGACCAATGGCTGTGGGCCGCGCGCTGGTTCAAGACCCGCGCGCTGGCCGCCGAGGCTTGCGAACGTGGCCGGGTTCACGTCAACGACGCGCCGGCCAAACCGGCCAAGGCATTGCGCATCGGCGACAGTGTCGATCTGCAGATCGAGCGCGGCCGCTTCCGCGTCGAGGTGCTGGCGCTCGGCACCCAGCGCAAGTCGGCCAGCCTGTCCCAGGCGCTGTACCGCGAAACCGAGGCGAGCCGGCTGGCGCGCGAGCAGGCCGCCGAACTGCGGCGCCTGAGCCCCGAGCCTGAAGCCACACGCCATGGCCGCCCCACCAAGCAGCAGCGCAGGGCCTTGCAACGCCTGCGCGACGGCGCCTAGCCTCGGCCGTGCGCACCCATTTTGGCCTCGTGCCCAGCACACGCCACGTCGCGCTTGATGGCGCTGACCGGCCTTCTCGACAGCTCGGAGATCACGTATGACGCGCACCGCGCAGCTGCTGCCACACCATCCAGCAACCTTCCGCCCCCTGGTTGGCGTGCGCGTGCTCAGCCTGGCGCTGAATCTGCCCGGGCCGGTGGCGTTGGCCAGGCTGCGCGCGCTCGGCGCCCACGTGCGCAAGATCGAGCCACCCTCCGGCGACCCGATGCGGAGCATGTCCGCCGCGCTCTACCGCGCCATGCACCGCGGCGTCGCCGTGCAGGCGCTGGACCTGAAGACCGAGCCCGGCCAAGCCGCCCTGCACGAGGTGCTGCGCGCAAGCGATCTGCTGCTCACGGCGTTCCGTCCGCCGGCTCTGGCGCGTCTGGGTCTGGACCGCGCAACGCTCTCGGCCGCGCATCCCCATCTCTCCACGGTGTCCATCGTCGGCCACCCGGGGCGACGCGCGAATCAGCCCGGCCACGACCTGACCTACCAGGCCGAAGCCGGATTGCTCGACACCGCGCGCCTGCCGTCAACCCTGCTGGCGGACATGACCGGGGCACTCGTGGTCATGGAAGCCGCCATGGGCGCCGTCATGCAAGCGCGCGCCAGTGGTTGCGGCGTGCATCTGCAAGTGGCCTTGTCCGATGCCGCGGGGTTTGCGGCACTACCCCGCGACGTCGGCCTCGCCGGAGCCGGCGCCTTGCTCGGCGGAGGACTGCCGGGCTACGCCGTGTACCCCTGCCGCGACGGGCTGGTCGCGCTGGCCGCGCTGGAGCCGCATTTCGCCGAATCTCTGGCCCGGATTGCCGGCGGCGCCAGCCGCGCCGCCATCGCACGCTGGTGCAGGGCGCATGGCGCCGCGCAACTCGAGGCCCTGGCCGCAGAACACGATCTCCCGCTGCGGGCTTGGCCGCTGGAGCGGGCGAAGCCCCGCCGGCCCGGTCAAGTCAACACATAATGCCGGGGCGCGGTGGGCTGAGGCAAATCGGTTTCTCCCAGCATTTCGCGCAGTGTGATCTCGATGCCCAGGGTCAAGTGGTCAAGCGGAAGGTCGTTGGGCAAGGTCCCGAAGGGCTCCTCCAACTCCTCGTTGAGGGCGTCGAGGGCAAGAAAGGTGTAGGCCACGAAGGTCACGATCAATGGCGTCATGAGCCCGATGCTGCCGACCAGGCCGAAGGGGAGCAGAAAGCAATAAAGGTAGACCGTGCGGTGCACGATGACCGAGTAGGTATATGGAATGGGCGTGTTGGCGATGCGCTCGCAGCCGCCGAGAACGGCTGTCAGATCGCTCAAGGTCTGGTCCATGCGGGCAGCGAGCTGGGGATGCAGCCTGCCCTGCGCGCCGACCTGGCCGAGCATCTCCCCGAGGTGCAACAGAAGCATGGCGGGCTTGGCGCGCGCCGTGACCAGCCGCTTGGTCCGTTCGGCGCCGAGCAGCACACGCAATTGCGGTTCCGGATCCGAACCCCTGAGTTGGTGCCGCAGCGCGTGGGCAAAGGCGATGATGCCGTACACGAAGTCCCGGGCATCGACCGGATGATCGACCCATGTGAGGTACTGGCGCGTCAGCGAGCGCGACGCATTGAGGAGTTCCCCCACCAGCTTGCGCGCCTCCCAGTATCGCTCGTAGCTGGCGCTGTTGCGGAAGCCCAGGAAGATGGCCAGGGCAATGCCGATCAGGCTGAACGGCACGAAGGTCAGGCCCACCTTCCAGCCCAGCAACTCGCCGCCGCTGAGCGTGATGCCGGCGGCGATGGCCGCAATCAGCATGAGCTGGAACGCAATTTTCGGCAGCACGGATCCGTGCAGCACCAGCAGCATGCGGAACCAATGCAAGCGGGGACGAACGATCATGGTGTCGGGAGGCGGGTATCGGTGAGCGCCATACTTTACGAATTTGCGCGCGTGCGCGCCGGACGGTCGTGGGAGACGTAACGCGCGTAACGCGATGTCAGGGCTGATTGACCAGCGCATGGCGGCGAGCCTAATGTGGCGGGCCTGTGGGCGTCGTTCCACCCCATCACCGGAGTTCCGCATGGTCAAGGCCACCTCAACCCGCCCCGCGCACCTGTTGCGGCGCAGCCCTCTTCACATCGCCGCGATGGTCGGCGCGGCCGCCTGCATGGCGGGAACCGCGCAGGCGGCCGTACCGCCGGTCTACGTGCACATGAACGGCGCAAACATGTTCCTGGAAAACGTGGTCGCGGTGCGCCCGGGCCAGCCGGTGGTGTTCGTGGACGAAGACACCGGCGCGCACACCATCATCGGCTTCAACCCCGCAACCGGCGCGACCAGCAAACGCTTCGAAGGCGCAGTCCAGGGCACGCCCGGACCCGGGCACCCCGTGCATACCTACTCCATCACCTTCAAGCATCCGGGCCTGAAGTTCTATTACTGCTCGGTGCATGCCGAATTGACCCAGGAACCCGGCGGACGCTACGTGGCCAAGAAGCGGCCGACGGTGCATGGTTTCGGCGACCCGATGGCCGGGCTGATCATCGTCACCACGGACCCGCACCTGCTGGCCGACGACCCGAAGACGTCCAGCGAGAAAATCCTGCCCGGCTATTTCGGCGGTTGACGCCACGCGCCGGCAAGCGCTGGCATGGATCCCGAACCTGACGCATCATTGCCCCATGTGGGCGCGTGAACGCCCTTGGCAAGGGGGCCGCGTCTGGGGCCGGGGCTTCGCGGCAGCCGACATTTCAAGCGCGGGCAGGCAGGAGACATCCGAATGAACGAAACGGGTTGCACACGGCGCGAGGTCTTGCGCGGTTTGGCATGGGCCGGCGTCGCCGGCCTCGGGCTTGGCGCGCGGGTGCCGGCCTATGCGGCGGGCGGCGAGGCGCAGCAAGCCGACCGTCTGCACCTGCTCCCGCCGGGGGCGGATTTGCTGGAGGCCCTCGGCAAGAAGCTTGCCGCGGCACCGCGGCGGCGCGATTTCAAGACCGTTCCAATGACGCTGACCGATCCCGACGCATGGGACGACCAAGCCATGCAGGACGTGTTGCACTACCCAGGCAACCCGAAGATGGTGTGGCACAACACCGAACTCGGCGGCCCCTGGTTGAACCTGATGCGGCTGACCCTGAATTCCCAGATCTGGGCGTTCAAGCATCCGAACTTCCTCATCGCCTCCGTCACCCACAGCTCGGCCGCGCTGGCGCTGTTCGATCAGGCGGCCTGGGACAAGTACAACTTCGCCAAGCTGACCAAGGGCAAGTTCAAGCGCAACACCTTCATCGACATACCCTCGGCCGCGCTGGCCGACCCGGCGAACTTCCAGAACCCCGAAGGCCCCTTCTCGAAAAAGGCCACCAGCATCACCGTCCTGCAAAAGCGCGGCGTGGTCTTCCTGGCCTGCCACGACGGCATCTGGGGGCTGGCCGCGCACTTGCGCAAGGAGCGCCAGAACCCGGACAAGCTGTCACACGGAGAACTGGCGGCGGACCTCACCAACCACCTGATTCCGGGCGTGATTCTGACGCCGGACGTGGTGGGCGAACTCGTCGAACTGGAACTGGCCGGCTTCACCTACGCCCATAGCTGAAGCGCGGGGTGCCGGTGCACGGGGTCTCAACCGCCCGCGCCGTGCAAAAAAGCCCAGACGACCACCGCCGTCATCACCACGACGTAGAGCCGCAAACCCCAGAACACAGCTTGCTGCCGGGACGTGAGTTGCACGCGCCGCACATCCGGCAGCGGCTCATGCCAGCCCTCGTCCTCGACCAGGCGACGCACGTCTTCGGTGTCGAACTCATGGAGTTGCTTCATGCCTCAACCTCCGAGCGCGCGAGGGAACAAGGTGGCGATGCCATACAGGACATTGCACGTGATCAGCCCGGCCATGATGGCGACCGAGGCCATGTTGCGGCGTGCCGAATTGACATGCGCGCCCATCAGTTCCCGGTCGTTGAGCAGCATGAGCAGGAACAGCATCGCGGCCGGCATGAACACCGTGGCGATGACCTGCACGCTGATGTTGAGGAAGCCCAGCGGCAGGCCCGGACTCAGCACGGCGATGGCGGCCAGGGCCGTGCCGACGATCGCCGGCAGGTAAAACCCGATGGCCTTGCGCGGCGACGCGTTGATCGAACGGTCGATCTCGAACGCCTCGCCCACGGCCCAGGCGGTGCTGGCGGTGATGACGATGGAGGCGATCAGACCGGCCTCCATCAGCCCCAGGGCGAACAAGGCCATCATGCCGTCGCCCAGCCGGCTGCGAATGGCGCCGAGCACGAGGTCGGCGTCCAGATTCTGCACCTTGGGCACGCCCTTGAGGGTTTGCGCGGCCAGGACGATGATGGCCATGGCGACCAACACCATGCCGACCACCCCGAGCATCAGATCGCGCCGGCCGGCGCGGATGTCCTGGGGCAGCAGCCCCTTGTCGACGACGCAGGATTGCTGGAAGAACAGCTGCCAGGGCGCGATGGTGGTGCCGATATTGGCCGAGATCAGGACCAGAAAGGTCAACGACAGGAACCCGCCCGGCACGATCCAGCCATGCCCGACGAAGGCCTGCGCCACCGCATGCCAGTTCGGATGCGAGAGCAGGGCCAAGGGCACGAAGATCAGATTGAACACCGCGATGAACAGAGAGATGCGCTCCCAGGTCCAGTAGCGCAGGAACACCAGCACATAGGTGATGAAAACCAGCGAGGCGGGCACGGTCAACCAGGGCGAAAGCCCCAGCGCCTGGCCACCCAGGCGGATGCCGATGAACTCGGTCATCAGGGTCAGCACGTTCGCCACCACCAGGTCGATGAGCGAGAACCAGCCCCAAAAGGCGCCGTAGCGTTTCCAGATCAGCTCGGCATGGCCGCGGCGCGTGACGGCGCCCAAGCGGACGGTCATCTCCTGCACCACATAGGCGACGAAGCCCAAAAGAATCATCATGGGAAGAAAAATGCCCAAGCCATAGGTCGCACCAGTCTGGGCATACGTGACGACACCGCCGGCGTCGTTGTCGCCCAGCATCACCAGCACGCCGGGGCCGATCAGGGCCAGCCCCAGCGCCAGACGGGTGCGCCAGTTCTGCTTGCCGCGGCGCAGTTCGTCCAGGTACAGGCGATCGCGCAGACGGTGTTCGAGGTCGTCGGGCAGGGGCGCACGCTCCGGGCGGAGCTTGGAATCGAGGACCGCGATTTCGGTGTTCATGCGCGGACCTCGGCACCGGTGGCGTCACGGCGTTCGAGCGTGCCCGACTGTTCCAGCACGATGCTCAGGGACGCCAGACGCATGTCGACCAACGCGATGCGCGAGGCCGCACACCAATCCGCCGGCGGGCTTGAGGCTGCTCGGACCTCCGAGTACGAGGGCCGGGCAAACATCGCTATCTTTTTCTTGAACACAAACATCGTGTCCTCCTGTCTCGTGGGAAGGCTGAACAGGTCGCGCGCAAGCGTCTACGAAACGCACGCGCGTCGACTCACACGAAGAGGGGGGAGGTATAAGGACGCGCTGGGCGTCCCGGGGCCACCGCCAGCCTGAAGGCGGCGGCGACGCAGACAGAGTCTGGTGTCGAAAGCCTTCAGGCGGTCACTTCAACGATCGACAACTGTCACTGTCCATGGGGTCGGGTTGGGCCGCATCGCGGCTCGAAGTCAAAACATCCACTATCGTAAAAGCCCGCGCAGCCGGGCGTCAAGCGTGGTCTTGTCGCTGCGCCGCTGCGACCAGTTGCCGCACGGCGGCGCCAGCGGCGGACCGGCCAAGAAATCTTCGGGAGCGTCGAAAAATCGATGAGAGGGCGGAGGCGAGTTCGCGGGTCAGAGCCCACGTGCCCAAGGCCCCAGAGCCACGCGCTCAAGCTCTCCCAACTTGCGCTCAAAGCGAGCCGAGGCAAGCAGCGAGCACTCGATCAGGCCGGCTCGGACAGCGCTGGCGTATTGCTCGCGCATGGCATCGAACGGCACGCGCAGAAACGTCTTGGCTGCGCTGGTAAACGGCGCGGGATTGTCCGTTCGCGCCAGGCCTGCCGGCGATTGGGAGCCCTGAATTGGATCGCGGCCAGACGTGCAGGCAATTACCACAGCGCCCTCCGACCTTGGCGCGCGGGGAATGCCGCATGCAGCGGAAAGCTCTGCTGCTCGGTGCCCCGGTACTCCAGTTCGTGGATGCGACGCTCAAGGTCCGATGCGTCGACAGATTGCGCCAAATAGTCTTCATCGCGTTGCTCTTGCGATTCGATACCTGAAAAAATCTTGTGGAGGAATTGCGTGAACGTGCTCATGATGTATCTCCCTTGTGAGAAGAACCTTGCGTGGTGATTAGGGTTAACCCTAATCTAGCAGGTCCCGGCCACGATTCAAGAGCCCTCACACTATTTGTTGCTTTGCAGCATCAAAGCAGGGCATGCGCGCGTCACCAAGCCAGCCGAGGGTCATGCCCCCGTAGCGTCATGCCAATCTCATTCGGCGCGGGCGTCGCCATGGCTGGGACCGCGGCAACGCCCAAACCGGCCTCGACGAGGCCAAGCAGCGTGGTGCCGCTTTGCGTTTCGTACGTGATCTGCGGGCGCTCCGCGATTCCGGCGAGCGCCCGGTCGAGCAATAAACGGATTCGGCCAGTTCCTCGGAGGCAACCGCCAGCTCAAATGACGTAGTGGAATCCGTTGCGCTGCATCACGGCAACGGTGGCGAGAATGCCTGGGGTGAGCACGGCGCCCTCGACAAGGTGGTTGGTCAGGTCGGCTGCGAGTTGTCCGTGCGATAGCTTGTCAGGGTTGTGGCCAGACTTCATCAGGGCTTCGCTGAGTTCCCAAATCGCGTTATGGCAAGCCAGGAATACCACGCCGCGGCGCTGAAGCGCGGGGATGTTGTTGCCAACCGCGGAAAAAGGACCCGTTTCATTCTGGACATCGTCGGCTGATGCTTTCGCCACAGATTTTTCCTCGATGAAGGTGTTTCTGTCGATTTTCTTATCCAGCTTCCGGGCGATGAACCCTGGTAGGTTGTATTTGTCCCAAACGTGCTGGTCGTATAAGGCCATGGCCGCAGGACCGTGGGTGGCTGAGGTGGCGAGGAAATCAGGCTGCTTCCATGCATACACCATGGCGTTCATGGTATTGCGCATGAGGTTCAGCCAGGGTCCAAAAAGATCCGTGTTATCGAAGATCTCTTTGGGCTGCCCGGCATAGGCGAACAGCAGTTTCAAGGCCTTGTCGTCCCAGTCAGACGGGTCCGTCAGAATCATGGGCACTTCACGAAAATCACGACGCCCGACATTCGCCTGCAGAGCGCTCATCAGGCCGCGGAGATTCTTGGCGGAAACCGGCTCGGGATTCGCCTCGGCGGCGATAGTCGCCGAACTGGTGCCAGCCATGACGGCGCCGACGGTTGCAAGACCGGCGCTCTGGAGAAGCTGGCGACGGGATACTGGAGACTGTGAAGACTGTTGCATGATTTTGTAGTCCCTTGCAGGTTGTGCGCTGCGTTATCCCTTGGTCGATGCCTAGCACCGTGCTCTTGCCGCAAGCGCTCAAGGCTGAGCATGAAACCATGGGAGAAAGCCGTGAATGCGTTTAAAGCGATGCTTTTCGACTGTTTCGCCAGATACTGATGGCAGTATCACAAGAGCGCCGCGGCATGGGCATGATGTACGACAAACTGCAAGCAGAAAATCCTTGTGGCCGAGGTGACAGCACACCCGAATCCGAGTGTGCGCAGCAACTGGGGGCCCGTCTGGCTCTCGGGCTCAATCGGCGGCCAGAGGGAAGTCGAGCACCAGCTTGCTGCCGCCTACCGGGTCAGCAATGCGGTACGCAACGCGAGGGCGCCCAGAACGATGAACATGACGGCCGCGACGGCATGAATCCACCGGCTTGGCAAGCGATCCGCGAACCGGTGTCCGAATAGCACCACCGGAACGTTCGCCAAAAGCATGCCCAGCGTCGTGCCGGCCACCACGGGGATCCACGCGCTGAAACGCGCAGCCAGCGCGATGGTCGCCACCTGGGTCTTGTCGCCCATCTCGGCAAGGAAGAACGACAGCGCGGTCGTCAGGAAAATGCCTCGCGCGCTGCGCTTGGACAGGTCCTCCTCATCCAGCTTGTCGGGAACCAGAATCCACAGCCCCATGGCGACGAAGGACAGGACGACGGCCCAGTTCAGGATCGACGGTTCCAAGACACGGGCGAGCATGTCGCCCACGCCGGCGGCGATTCCATGGTTCGCCAGGGTTGCCACCAGGATACCCAGGACGATGGGGATGGGCGCGCGATAGCGGGCCGCCAGCAACAGTGACAGGAGTTGCGTCTTGTCGCCAATTTCGGCCAGGGCGACCAGAGCGGTCGAGGTGAGGAAAGGATGCATGCGTCGATCACCAGGAGGAATAGGGGGGTAGGCTATGATAGGCGGATGAGCCACACCATTCGCCAGAAAACAAAGCTCCTGAATCGGGTGCGCCGCATCCGCGGACAAGTCGACGCCATCGAGCGCGCACTCGAGTCCGAGGCGGGGTGCGAGCAAGTGATGCATGTGATCGCCGGTTGCCGCGGTGCGCTCAACGGCCTGCTCGGCGAGGTCGTCGAGGAACATATCCAGAGCCATCTCGTCGAGCCCTTGAAGGACAAGGATCCGATGGCCGCCGGCGCGGCCGAGGAACTTGTTGACGTGTTCAGAAGCTATTTCAAATGAACGCCACCACGCCACTCACGGTGCCGGACCACGAGCATGTGTTCCTCGGCGAAGGCCATGATCGCAACGCGCGCAAAACCTGGTCGGTGATCGCCCTGTGCAGCGTCGTGATGGTGGTCGAGATCGTCGGCGGCCTGCGCTTCGGTTCCCTCGCGCTGATCGCCGACGGCCTGCACATGAGCACCCACGCCGCAGCGATGTTGATCGCGGCCCTGGCCTACGCCTATGCGCGCCGCCACGCGCGCGACAATCGCTTCAGCTTCGGCACGGGCAAGGTCGGCGATCTCGCCGGGTTTTCCAGCGCGATCATTCTGGCGATGATCGCGCTGTTGATCGGCTACGAGGCGGTCGACCGTCTACTCCATCCCGTGCGCATCGATTTCGACGAAGCGATCGCAATTGCCTTCCTCGGACTGGCCGTGAACATCGTCAGCGCCTGGATGCTCAGCGGCGGCGACCATGGTCACGGTCACGGCCATGGTCACAACAACCATGCGCACGAGGATGAACCACGCGTGCTCGACACCCCCGCCGGGCGGCTGCGTCTGAGCATCGAAGAAGATGGGGTGCCACCGCGCTTCCAGGTGCGCCATCTCCAGGAGCCCGGCCCGGCACACGCGCTGCGTGCGGCCGACGTCACGCTGACCACGGTCCGCGCCGATGGCCGGCAACAGCGTTTTGCCTTGCGCGATGCCGGCAACTGCTGGGAATCCGTCGACGAGATTCCCGAGCCACACGATTTCGACTTGCACGTCGACCTCGGGGCGCGCTTCGCGCCGTTCGGCGCAACACTGCATTACGAAGAGCCTGCACACCCGGCGCATGGCGAACACCACCGCGACCACAACATGCGTGCGGCGTTCGTTCACGTGGCGGCGGACGCGGCGGTCTCGGTGCTCGCGATCCTGGGCCTGGCCGCAGGCAAGTTCTTCGGCCTAAATTTCATGGATCCGGTCATGGGCATCGTCGGCGCACTGGTGATCGCGAATTGGTCCTTTGGCCTGGTTCGCGACACCGGGGCGATCCTGCTCGACATGAACCCTGACCGTCGGCTCAGCCACGACATCACCATGCTGGTGAAAGCGCAGGGTGACAACATCCGCGATCTGCACCTCTGGCGCCTCGGCCCCGGCCACCTGGGCGCCATCGTCGCGGTGCAAAGCCAGGACGTTGCCAGAGATTGCGCGCATTACCAACGCCTGCTGACCCGCTTCACCGATTTGTCCCACGTGACGGTGGAGGTCAGGCGCTAGATTTGCCGAGATCGATGCGCGGCGGGAAGCGCCCCTGTTACCCCAAACCTGCCGACTTGCTCTGGGCTGAACAACACTTCGCAGGCGTGCGTTGCGAAGAACGGATGTGCAGCCATACGCATGTGGCGTTCGACCAGAACATCCACGGCACACGGGTGGTGAGCAATCCGCGCGGCTATGACGAAAAGTCCACGGAGTTCGATGCGGGGAAGGTGATCGTGTTGGCAGGGAATGTCTCGATCGCTTCTGATGCCTGAGTGTTGGTGCCGATGCCGAATTGACCAGGGTGCCGGCAAAGTTTTGACCAGAGGTGATCGCCAGTACCTGCATCACCCCAATGTCGATGGGTAATGTCCCGCCGAGTGGTGTAAGTCTTTGGCGCGGTGAGCTGCTCCGGGCTACGCCCTTCGCAGCTCACCGCGCGCCGGTCGTCCCTGGAGATGGGGTGGCCATCGTGAAGTCCGGATAAGGTTGAGGTGCGACCCACCAATCCTTGTCTGAAGGAAACCACGATGACTAACGCCACTATCGCATTGACCGAGCTCGCCGAGAAGGGGGCCGATGTCGACGTGCTGCGCCAGATGGTGCAGTTCATGGCCCAGCGCCTCATGGATGTTGGCGCCGATGCCGATTTGAGCCATGCGCCGGGTTTGCAGTGAGCCGGTTAGAGCGCGACGAATTCAAGCCGGACGCCCCGCGCAGTTCGTTTTCCATGGCCTAGTCGCCGATCGGCATGTGGCTCAAATCGGCATCGGCGCCAACAGTGCAGGGGACTCATCAGCAATTCCGACCCCTCATGGCAGGTCAGCAGTGCAAACGCTGCCTGAAAGTAGATTGCAGCCTAAACAATAGGAGTTATACTTTTATATAATTCACTCCATGAGAGGTTCATCATGCACACGACGAATCTGCGCAAGGTCGGTGGTTCGATCATGCTGGCGGTGCCGCCCGCCTTCCTTGACCAACTGCATCTGCAAGCTGGTGCGACGGTCGGCCTGGCCGTCGATCATGGCTGTCTGGTGGTCGATCCCCGCCCGCGACCGCGCTACACGCTTGCCGAACTGCTGGCCGACTCGGACTATTCGCAGCCGCAACCGGCTGCGGAACGCGAATGGGTCGATGCGCCCGCCGTGGGTGGCGAGCTGCTATGAGGCGCGGTGACATCTACATGGTGTCGCTCGACCCGACAGCCGGGCACGAGCAAAGCGGCAGCCGCCCCGTCCTGGTCGTATCGCCCGTCGAGTTCAATGAAGCCACCAAGCTGCCGGTGATCCTGCCGATCACCAATGGCGGGGAGTTCGCCCGCCGCCTGGGCTTCGCTGTGCCCTTGACCGGCATCAAGACCACAGGCGTTGTGCGCTGCGACCAGCCGCGCGTGATCGACCTGACAGCCCGCCATGCCCGCAAGGTAGATACGCTGCCAGCGCCGCTCATGGATGAAGTGCTGGCGAAGGTCGCCACACTCTTCGAGTGAGCAAACCGATGAATGGGACGAACGCAGCCTCCATCAATAGGGAATAGGGCGGTCACGGAAGGTCAGGCAGACCCGACGGGCTTTGCCGAAATCCCGACGGACTTTATTACCGCCCGACGGACTTTATTTCCCACAATCATTAATGTGCGCGGGAAATAAAGTTGCTTACAGGCTACGCGCCAGCGCCTTGATTTTTCATGGCTGCGCATTGCCGCCATGCGGCCTCTCGTGAACCGCCGCATCCCAAGCATGCTCCGGGAACCTTGATCCAGGACGGTCGCGCAAACAAAGTCGCTTACTGCCATTAAGAAGGATCGGCTTGCGGCAGCATCGCGATCAGCGGACCGGAGGCCTTGCCGCGGCCGGTATGGCATGCACGCAATACCGCCGAGAGGACGCTGTCGGTGCCTCGCAGTGTTGGCGCCGATGCCGATTTGAGCCACATGCCGATCGGCGCCAACAGACTGGCCTCACTTCCATCGTCTGCGCCTCCACGTCGACTGGACGCAATGACTGTAGTTGGCTATATTCAGGGTGACAACAAAAATGGCATAACTCCTTGTTAACTAACGGTATTTTTCGATTAACAGCCAGTATCGCCTCGGTCCCGAACGATGTTTTCTGATGGGGCCAACCTCTCTCATGAAACCAGTGGGATGCAAGCTATGAAACGTCCAACTGGCCGCGGGGAGCTCGTCCTTTATCTTGATTTTGACGGCGTTTTGCATCACGAAAACGTGCATTGGCATCCCAGGAAAGGGGCCTATCTGGACGCACCGGAGGGCTACTCGCTGTTCCAGCATGCAGCGCTGCTTGAGACCCTGCTGGCTCCATACCCAGCGGTGCGCATCGTGTTGAGCACGTCGTGGGTCAGGGTGTTCAGTTACAGCCGCGCAGCAAAGCGCCTCACACCCGCGCTGCGGGCACGGGTGATAGGGGCGACGTATCACAGCATCATGAACCCCCAAGCCTTCGCGGCGATGCCGCGCGGGTACCAGGTCTGGGATGACGTCCAGCGCCGTCAACCGCGGGACTGGCTCGCGCTCGATGACGACGCGCAAGATTGGCCCGATTGGTGCCGTGACCGACTTGTTCACACGCACGAGCACGCGGGCTTGAGCGAACCCGCGGTGCACGCGGAATTGCGCGACAAGCTCGCAGCGATGTGCGCATCAACAGCTTGATGCCGCCTCAGCATTGCACACGTACACCGCACGATGTCATGAAAGTTCAAAACGCCAGCGACCTGCACTTGGAATTTCTTCAGCGCCTCAGTGCCGCCGTGGAGCCTCCAACGCCAGCACGACTCACCTCGTTCGCCGCCATCCAAAGCTAGTCATGGCCCCACACACTGACACAGCGTTGTTCCTTGACTTCGACGGCGTCCTGCACCCCGCAGTCGCAGAAGGGGAAAGGTGTCTACGAAACCGGCAGCAGCCCATATCTTAGAAAGCATGAGAGAGGAGCTTAGGATGGCAGCAGTTGATACGACCGCAGCCAACACCGCGTTTGCCAAAGTCGCGCGTGTCGGGCTTGGAAATGTTGAACTCGCCGATGTGCGTGCCGCCGCCTTGATGGTGTGGTACGGGCAGGAGGATCCGACTTTTGACGCCGTTCGCGGGCCCCACCTTGATGAGGCTTCTTGCGATGCTTTTTTTGCCCGGCACCTCGCAATATCGCGGGCACGGGATTCATCAGAGGTCATCATCATGAAGAAGCCACTGGAAACAACCCCGATTGACGGTTCCGCAAAGGCCATGACCGTGCAGCCTGTGAAGGGTTCAAACTCGAGAAGCGCAAAGCCCGCCAATTTTCCACCCAGGACACAAGCCAAGCCGGATGAAAGGCTCCCCATCAAGGAACGCCCCAAGGGGATGTGAGGGATCCGTCCGTACAACTTGCTGCCAAGCGTTGCTGCGGAGTATTTTTAATGGCGTGATCGCTTTGAACCGCCTGCTTGTTGATTCATTTCCAAAACTGGGCCATTTGGGGACGCGTTCACGTTGAAATCTGAGCCACGTTGCCGCTCTATCGTGCTGAGTTTTTCAGCACAGGGGAGCAGGAGTGATCAACGTGAGCACATTGAGCAAGTTGCGCCGCCTCGTGCTGAGGCAGGACGTGTCGGTGCGCGAGGCCAGCCGCAGGCTGGGCATCTCGCGCAACACAGCCACCAAGTGGCTCAAAGATGGTCAGATGACCGAGCCCAGATACCCTCAACGGGTGTCAGGTCCCAGCATCCTGGATCCGTACAAGGAGCAGTTGAGCCAGTGGCTCAAAGCCGATAGCCATCGCAGCAAACGCGATCGGCGCGGGATCAAGGCGATGTTTGAAGCGCTGCGGGCGCAGGGCTACAGCGGCAGCCGGGGGCCGGTGTACACATTTGCCCAGCGCTGGCAGCAAGAGCAAGGCAACGCGGCACGCGGCGCGGGGTTTATACCGCTGAGCTTCGAGTTGGGCGAGGCGTTCCAGTTCGACTGGAGCTGCGAGTACCTCTTCATCGGTGGGCTGCGTCGCCGCCTGGAGGTGGCACACACCAAGCTGGCGGCCAGTCGTGCCTTCTGCCTGGTGGCGTACTACAGCCAGGCGCACGAGATGCTGTTCGATGCGCACGCGCGCGCGTTCGCTCTCTTCGGTGGCGTGCCCCGGCGGGGCATCTACGACAACATGAAGACGGCGGTGGACAAGGTCGGCCAGGGCAAGCAGCGCAGCGTCAACGCGCGCTTTGAGGCCATGACCGGGCACTATCTGTTCGAGCCGGAGTTCTGCAACCGGGCCGCCGGCTGGGAGAAGGGGGTCGTCGAGAAGAATGTTCAGGATCGGCGCAAGGACATCTGGCGCGAGGCCAGTGAACGGCGCTGGGGATCGCTTGGCGAGTTCAACGACTGGTTGCAGCAGGCCTGTGTGAAGGCCTGGGCCGAGATGAGCCACCCTGAATGGACGCAGCTCACGGTGGCCGATGTCTGGCAGGACGAACGGGTTCGCCTCATGCCCAACCCCCGAGCGTTTGATGGCTATGTGGAGCAGCCGGTTCGGGTCTCTGCCACTTCGCTGATCCACTTCCAGCGCAACCGCTATAGCGTGCCGTGCGAATGGATCCACGCGGTGGTCAGCTTGCGGGCCTATGCCGATGGTCTGCTGGTGGTCGGGCCTGACGGGCGACAGGTGCGCCTGGCGCGCAGCTTCGAGCGGGATCAGACGCTCTACGACTGGATGCACTACATCGCGCTGATCGAGCGCAAGCCCGGCGGGCTGCGTAACGGCGCACCCTTCAAGACCATGCCCGAACCCCTGCAGGAGCTGCAGCGCCAGTTGCTGCGCCACAGCGGTGGTGACAGGGTGATGGCGCAGGTGCTCATGGGCGTGAGCCTGCACGGCTTGGAGGCCGTGTTGGTGGCGGTGGAGCTGGCGCTGCAGTCCGGGCGGGTGAGTGCCGAGCATGTGCTCAACGTGCTATCGCGCTTGCAGGAGCAGCGCATGCCCGAGCCACCTGTGGCCACGAGGCTCACGCTCAACACGCCGCCACTGGCCAACCTGCAGCGTTACGACGCACTGCGCAGCCTCCCGCTTCACGAGGCTTCACCGGAGTCCGACCATGCATGACGTCATGGATGCCTTCAAGGCGCTGGGCTTGCATGGCATGGCCAGTGCATGGCCGGAGGTGCTGGGAACCGCCCGCATGAAGTCGCTTGATCACGAGGCCGTGCTGCACCAGCTCATCAAGGCCGAGACCGCGCAGCGCGAGGTGCGCTCCATGGCTTACCAGATGCGCGTGGCGCGGTTCCCATCGCACCGCGATCTCGCTGGCTTTGACTTTGCTCACACGCCAATCGATGAGGCGTTGGTGCGCCAGCTGCACACCCTTGGCTTCGTGGACTCGGCGCACAACGTGGTGCTGGTCGGCGGCCCCGGAACGGGCAAAACCCACCTGGCCACGAGCCTGGGAATCGAGGCCATCCGCATGCATGGCAAGCGGGTGCGCTTCTTCTCCACGGTGGAGCTGGTCAATGCCCTGGAGCTGGAGAAGGCGCAGAACAAGTCTGGGCAAATGGCACACCGGCTGATGTACGTCGATCTGGTGATCCTGGATGAACTGGGCTACCTGCCGTTCACGCAATCAGGCGGCGCGATGCTGTTCCACCTGCTCTCCAAACTGTACGAGCGAACGAGCGTGGTGATCACCACCAACCTCACCTTCTCGGAATGGAGCAGCGTCTTCGGCGACGCCAAGATGACCACGGCTTTGCTCGACCGCCTCACGCACCACTGCCACATCGTGGAGACCGGCAATGAGAGCTGGCGATTCAAGCATTCCAGTGCCGCTGGCGCGGCACCACCAAAGCCACGCGGCAAAGCGCAGAAAGGAGATCGAAAAACAGCAGACCCGATAGACTTATCCACAACCGAGTAGCCAAAACATCCATCAACCCAGTGGCTCAGCATTCGACGTGATCACTGGCTCAGTTGTGCCGATGAATCAACACCCACACACTGACACAGCGTTGTTCCTTGACTTCGACGGCGTCCTGCACCCCGCAGTCGCAGAAGGGGAAAGGTGTCTACGAAACCGGCAGCAGCCCATATCTTAGAAAGCATGAGAGAGGAGCTTAGGATGGCAGCAGTTGATACGATCGCAGCCAACACCGCGTTTGCCAAAGTCGCGCGTGTCGGGCTTGGGAATGTTGAACTCGCCGATGTGCGTGCCGCCGCCTTGATGGTGTGGTACGGGCAGGAGGATCCGACGTTTGACGCCGTTCGCGGGCCCCACCTTGATGAGGCCGTAGCACTCGTCGAGCGCCTGTCGTATTACAACGTGGTCCCGCTAGCGCGCAAGAAAGCCCTCAAGCGTCTCGTGCAAAAGCTCCGAGCGGGCGTGTGCCCTGCGGACAAGGGCACTAGCTTTGAGCGAAATTTCCAAAAATACCTCGCAGAGCTGCAACCCCTGCAAAGCCGCGATTTTGAAGCCACCATGCGTTCGTGAGGTGCGCGCGTAAGCCATTGGTCACACTTAGTCAGACCGTTGAAGAACCCAATGAACGCACGCACTCCTGCTTTCGGAAGCGCATGATGGCGCTCACCCGCTGCTCAATTTCTGGGCAGGGAGCCAGATTCCGGCCAGAATTGACACCTCGCTGGCATTCGGGGCGGCCATTTCCATGGTTTTTCCACGCATCACGCGAACATCGGCCGCCTCGGCGCTTCAGCCGGATTGGCCTTGTAGACAACGATGTAGTTCGGATGGGCTATGAGCTCGCGCGTTCCAGCGACCCGGCCGGGCTTGTACAGATACGGATGATCGCCCGTGGTGGCCACGGCGCTGACGATGCAGTCACGCACTCTGCGCGCGGCGTCCGGATCGCGCTCGCTGATGTAGCGGACAATCGCGAGCAGGTCGGCGCGCGCCTGCTGCGACCAATGGATGGGCAGCGTCAACGCCGCCGGACCGACTGCCTTTGCTCGGCAGCCTGGATGATGGCCTCCGTCTCGGCCACAACTTGGTCATGTGGCACGGCTGGTCGTGTGTCGGCCATGCTTTCCAGCACACGGCTGCGAAACCAGGCGTCATGCGCCTGGGCTTCCTGCTGGGTGCCGAATTCGGACTCGATCGGGGAGAGAATCGTGTTCATGGAGGGTAGCGTAATGCAAAGTCGCCTGCGAAGCCATCTGCCTGCCGGGTGCAGGGCCTTGGGCGTGGACGTCGAACGGCCGGCCCTCATGGTCAAGGAGCCGCGAGCACACATTCCTGAGTTGGTATGTGCAACAGACACATAATGGCGCGAAGGTCGAGGCCTTGGTAAACCGGGTTTCTGCGGCAGTCGCAGGTGCAACTCCCGTCGCCAGTGTCTCGCTTGTAGCGGCCCGCTTTGTTGCACTGAACCAGGCGAGCTGTAGGACTGCTTGGGGTCGAGAGCACCAATTCGCCTGCGCTGGAAGCGGCCGCTCAGGGTACCGGTGATCTGGGCGACCGCTGCCCGCACCATTGCGGCCGCCGGCACCGGCTGCGCCCAACGCCCGCACTGGCCGATAACCCGTCAATCGGAAGACGATTCAGTCGAAATCCATCACAGATCCTCCCGGGCAACCGACAGATGTACCGCCATGATCGAGAGCACTGGCCAATCGATTCTAGGGCTGCAACCTCAGCAGTGAATACGCGGAAATGGGCTACGCGCTGGGCCTGCTATTGTTTCTCTTTCGGGCGGCGCCGCGGGGAGCATCATGAGCCGAGCAAAGAGCGTTTTCTACGGTGCCATCAGCGGCATCCTGACGGTCGCGGGGAGTGTCGTGACCTTGGAGGGCGTGAGACTCACGATTGCAGGGCATGTCGATGACGGCGTAAAGGCACTTGCGGCCGGCCTGGTCCTTCTTCTCGCGGCCAGCGTCGATCGGTTCGAGTCGCTCAAGGGGCTGTCGATGGAAGTCAAGATGCGCAAGACCATCGATGAGGCCGAGGTGTTGATCGAGCGCTTGCGCGGCTTGTCGGCGCTCACTGGGAAAACGCTCGTGTCGCTCGGGGCCAGGGTAGGGCGTTGGGATTCAGCTCTCAGCCCGCGGGAGTCCTACGCTCTCGCGTGCGAGGTTCGTCAAACGCTCGAAGATGCCGGGGTCGACCAAGCCGCGATCCGATCGGCGATCACCCCATGGGCACACGTCATGCTATTCGACCTCGCTGGCCTTGCAACCAACGCGATCCATGGTGAGCTTAACGAACTCTTGAAGCACCGCATGCCGTCGGCCGCGAGGGACGATGAGGAGCGAGCAAGGCTGACCCAGGCTCTGGAATTGCGCGATACCTTGCGCATCAACTGCCAGCCTGGTGATCCACTAACGACTTTCCCCCAGCGCCTACGATCAAATCTCGAGCGAGCGATGCCTCTCCTTCCGGGGGACGCCACGATCGCGTTGCGCGAGAGGTTGACCCCCTGGCTGGAACAGATGGACTACACCGCCAAAAATCTTGATCTTCGCGACCCCGAGCAATGGTTCGCGGGGCTGATGGGTTCGCGCCCCCAGTAGCGGCCTGCGCTACTGGGGGCTAGTGGCAATACTGTTCAGATAGCAGGCAATCAGTCATAATTCATCCTCATCGAGGTGTCGATGAGGATGAGGCATGGCCAGGACACGCAAGGCGTTACCGGCCCAGGTTGACGTGGCACACCTGATCAGCGCGGGGGTTTTGGCCAGCGTTTGTCCGCGGGCGCTGATCGAGGAGGTGCTAAGCGAGACAGGCCGAGCAAGCCAGCGCGAGCGTCTTCTTCCAGCGCCGGCGGTGGTGTACTACGTGATGGCGTTGGCGCTGTGGCGGGAGGCGCCGCTGGAGGAGGTTCTGCGCGTCGTTTGCGAGGGCCTGCAATGGCTCGGCGATAGCCGGGCTGGTGCAGTCCAGGCCAGCAAGTCGGCGATTTCGCAGGCGCGCACGCGGCTCGGTGCCGAGGTCATGCATCAACTGGCTGATCGGGTGTTGCGGCCGCTTGCAGCGCCCGGGGCACCTGGAGCTTGGTATCGCGGGCTGCGCGTGATGGCTTTGGATGGCAGCGGCATGGACGTGGCGGACGAGGCGGCCAACGCCTCTTACTTCGGCTACCCGAGTGCCACACGCGGACAGAGCGCCTTTCCACAGGCCCGGCTGCTGGGCTTGGTCGAGTGCGGCACCCACGCCGTTGTGGCCGCCGACATCGGCCCCTACAGCCAGAGCGAACGCGTCATGGCGAGCCGACTGCTGCCCCAGAAGTTGACAGCAAACATGCTCGTGCTTGCCGACCGCGGCTTCTACGGATTCAAGCTCTGGCAGATCGCGTGCGCCACCGGTGCCAAACTGGCATGGCGAGTGCCGTCTACGAGCAAACTGCCGATTGAAAAAGCGCTGCCGGACGGCTCCTATCTCAGTACGGTGTTCGACAGCGACGATCGCAGGAGCGAGCGCGTCGGGCAAACGATTCGGATCGTCGAGTACCTGTTGACCAACTCCGCCACGCCAACACAGGACAGCTACCGATTGGTCACCAACATCCTGGATCCCGAGGATGCTCCGGCGCTCGAGCTGGCGGCGCTCTACCACGAACGCTGGGAAGTCGAGAGCGTCTTCGCCGAATTCAAGACGCACCTGCGAGCCAACAGCACCGTCCTGCGAAGCAAGACACCGGAACTGGTGAGGCAGGAACTTTGGGGACTGCTTCTGGCGCACTTCGCGATTCGCCAAATCATGGCGCAAGCCGCCTGGCCACGCGGACTCGATCCGGATCGCTTGAGCTTCACCCACGCAGTGCGAGTGATCAAGCGAAAAATGCCGCAGGCCGCGGCCATTCCCCCCTGAGCGACTGCCTTGCTGGCGCGACGCCTTGTTCGAGGAAATCGCCCGCGGTCGCTGCGTGAGCAGCCGAGGTCGGACCAACCCGCGCGGCGTCAAACGCAAAATGAGCAACTACAACCTCCGACATCGCGGAGAGGTACTCCATCAACACCATCAGCCAACACCAATCCTACGTATCTGAACAGTATTGGGGCTAGTGGTTGGCGCCATCTCAGCTGAACCGCCCCGGATTTGACGGAGGCTCCAGCTCTTGACCAACGCGACCCGGCGCACGGGCCCGATGCTAGCGATGAACCGTTGCCTGCCGCATAGCGGCAATCGCCAGATGCCTTGCGCGGCGACAGCTCTGGCCGACGAGCTGACGCCCACAGACCTTCGGCGCTTCCAGGCAGCTAGCGCCCTACGCGTGGGGAAGTGGCCCTGTCGGTCCTGGCGCGGTTGGCAACGATCGGGGCCCACACCTGGCGGAGCAGCCCCGGCGACTTCTTAGGCAGTCCCGCCTTGACCACCCAGATCCGGAGACCCCGGCGTCCCACCAGGCCTCAGGTGAGACAGGTCTTATCTGCGCGGGACAGCCTTTAACTGCAATTCCACAACTGTTCGCAACAAATAAAGTCGCATCCTAAAAAGACATCAAGTTATTGATTTTATTAGACTTTAACTTGCAGTCCAAATCGAAAAGTTCTATCCTGATTTGATCAACCGGCGCCGTGCATGCGCCAAACACACAAAATAAAGTCCTATCCTGCGCCGGAAGAAACAGGCGCAACTTCCAGCCCAAGCCTGAGTAGCAGTTTCATCGCCCATAAAGCGGTTTGTCCTTCTGCATCAGCCTTGTTTCTCGGGGTCAGCATCTTGGGCATTCGCTCGCAAGCGCACACTTTGGACAATTCTTGCTCAACCTCATGATCCCAGTGACCGCTGGCATCGACCAAGCCATCCAGAGATCGTTGGACCGAAGCCTCGACGACATCAAAAGTCGTGCGATGGCGGAAGCGCAAAGCAATCAGGGACAGTGCGACATCCCCAGTGCGCTCCACATCCAGCAGCACGATAGGCGGATACCCTGGCGGCATGATTGTTACCACCAGCCCCACTCGAGGCTTGCGGTTGGCCATCGAGAACACCCGCCCCGTCTTGAGATAACACAGTGACATCCCAAACTGGATCTGAGGCTTCCTTTGCGCCATTTTCTGTACCGTACCGGCCAGCGCACTCAGGTCGCCAGCACAATCCCAACTGGCTGGCTTGAGCAGCTTGAACTCAAGCGGCGGCAACGTTGCACTGAGTCTCTGATCGCCCGAGCTGACTTTGATGGTTTTACGAACCTCAACCATCGGCCCCGTGGTGGACACGGGTTCCGTTGCCCAGTTGCCGCCCGGCCTGTCCAGCTTGATCAGTAATTTTTCAACTGTGATGCTACGGTCGAACTCAGATTGCTTGGAATAGATATCCGTCGCTTTTTCGCCGTGCGTCTTGGCTCCGTCTTGCCCATCGTCCAGTTCATAGTCGTAGACGAAGTGCTCCCTAGATACATCATCACCATTGGTGTCTGCCCCTGGCTTTCTTTCTGCGTTTTCTTTGCTGCGGATGACCTCCTTCATGGAGGGGTGCCCGTAATACAACTCGTCGCAAGGATGGTGCTTGCCAGTCAGATGCAGGAGTTCGAGCACCAACCATTGGTTGCCCTGCTGAACGCCTCGGAATTTCCATACTGAATTTCTCAGTTGTGGCGGGGTGAAGGACACATACTCCTTGCCGATGGATTGGAGGCAGACACGATCCCAAGCGCGCCGCGCACCTGGATCGAGTGCGATCCACGCAAATTCCTGTGCGAACTGATGCGACAGGCACCTCTTGGGTAGCTTTGACGTGAAGCGCAACGTCAGCACACGTTGATAGCCAGGAGCTTCGGGGTGGAAAAGCAGATTCAATGCACCGGGGCGAACGATGGCATGCGCCAGTGTGCTGTTGTGCAAGAAAAGGAAGCGAACCAGTTCAATGGTAGGAATCAGCACATCCCCTTGCGCTGTGCTGTACCGGAGCAGGCGCTGAATGCCACTGCCCCTGCGGTCGAAAGAATAGAGACCTGCTGGTATATCAGCCGAGGTGATTTCTTCGCATTCCGACGTATCCGAAATCGTCGCTTGCCCAATCAACCCACGCGCTGGCAAGGACTGTCGTTCACCCCGCGCGAAAACATGCCCAAGCGACAAAATTGGAAGCAATCCTATCGGCAACTCGACCTTGCTGTACTGACCCGACTCGACCCCCCGCATGGCAGCCCGGACGAACCAACCGCTCTCCTTCTCGACTAGGCCTGCAAGCCAATACATCTCGACATGTTCAGGGCCGAGGTTGGTAAGCTGCCTGATCAATAAACGGCTCATGCTGCAATGCGCATCATGATGGGGGCCTCATCAAGTATTGCGTGAATTCGCGCCAAGTTGTTTGAGCGTAGACCGGCTTTTCGCATGATTTGCCACGCCTTGACGGGAGCGCCACACAACTCCAATTCGGCGATCGCCCAGTGAATGCGGCGAAGCTGGAATTGCTCTACCGTTTCCACTGCTTGATCCAAGAACTCCATCGTCAACGGCATGTGATGCCGACGCTTGAGTAGCCAGTCGCGCCGGTTGGCCCGACGCTCGAGTTCGGCAACAGTGATACGCACAGGCGGCCTCTCTTGACAAACAATGTCGACCCATGCACTGAGCTTCGTGACCCAGTCACGATCGATCTCCGGCCACGCACGACGAGTCCGGCGTGCCACGTCGCGAGTCACCGGCACTGCTGGGCTGGCTTGAGCCAAAGATGCTGCGGAGTCGGCAACTGATTCCGGCGATACCAGCACCTTTTCAATATGCGGCAACGGCTTCCATGGGATTGCGATGCCCAACTCACCCGCCAAACGCACCACAGTTTTCGGATCGAGTTGTAGAAATCGACCGACCTCGCGCAGCCCTTTCCCAGCGATCACGAGTTGACGCAATGCAGGTTCCAGAAGTGGCCCGTATTGGAGAAAACGTGGTGCCCCAAGTGCGCCCGTCTTCGATTGAAGGCAGCGGGTGTAAACATAGCCACAACCACAGGAGAACACACCAACCCTGTTACCGTGGTTCCAATGCTGGGTGAAACTCTTGATCGGTGCCGATGAGCGGTGGTTTGCCAATGGGTTGATACAGGGCCACGGTCCGGCACCGAATACAGAATCGAGCCGCTCCCTTTGTGCCAGGAAATCCTGAACCAGAATGTGATGCAAAGGATGATGGGCTTTGCGATGTTTGCGCACCATTGATGCCAACCAATCGCCTGCGAAAGCGCCGTCGTCCATCACTGCGGGCAGCAGATCCAAAGCGCCGCCAAAGAAATTGCGGAAATCCCTGTCAAAGCGATGCTGGTTCATCGTCACATCCGACTTGGACAACCCGATTTCAAGCATGTGACTGCGATAAAACCCAGTCCACTGCCACAAGGTGCGCCCGTCTGGTGGGCTACACAATAAATCGGCGCTTCTCCGAGCTACACGTTGCAGGTGCGCCAAACTTACATGCTCCATCAAGGGGGCGACTGATCGAGCATGTGATGGGCAGTTATCTGGTGTTGCCGCAACGAACTCGTGTCGGCTAACTTTCGCTAGGCGGACTGTGCTTCCTTGTAGAGGGCACCCGTGTTCTGGGCAGACGAGGACGCCGGGTAGTTGGTGATCACGGCGCCACCAAAGCTCTCCATAAAGCGCCTTCATCTCCCATGCGCATGTCGGACAGAAGCGCAGTTGCTGGACCCGCCCAATACGAAAGGCAGATAGTCCGAGGCGAACATGTAGTCCATCAATGGCACCTTGCCCCATTGCTCGGCGAACTTTCTCTTGCAGTGCGGGCGGTTCGAATGCCGTGAGGTAGGGATAGAGCGTGAGCGTGTCGATGACGCGATCCACGTTCAACGCCCGATCTGGAGGAATTCGATCGGCCAACGCCTGAAGATGCCCTGGCAAGTCAAAAGTGGCGATGACTTTTCGGTTGCCAAACAGCGCATCTAGGGTATGCATTGGACTTGGCGCACCGACATGACGGTGGTAGCGAGCAAGCACGCTGTACAGGAGTTCACCAGGATAGACCGTCGGAAAATACGTGAGCATCTACGCCACCGTCACGCCGCAAGATCAAGCAATGGCGGTTTCACAAAACCAGCGGCCAGCAGCGCTTCATAGCCGGACTGACCGGCCTGCTTGCCAAGCGTCACGATGTGACGCAAGTCCTGTGCGGGCGTTGCCGAGGCCTTTGGTGGCTTGCGCGCCTGGGGCTTGCGCACCTGCACCAGGCGCTTCGCCAACCGCTCCGTGATCGCTGCCATCAGCAAAAGCGGATCGGCTGATGGATTCAGGCCGCTCGCTTCATTGATCAACACGTCCACCACATCGTCGGCGACGCCGAGTGATCTCAGGGCCGCACGAGTCGTGTCAATGCCGTCATCTTGCATTAGTACGCTCGCGGGCTCTACGACAGCAGGCGATAGCACCACGTCAGGCAACTGTGTCTTGAGCGCCGAAGCCAACACTTGATCCACATGAGCGTGCAGGGGCAGTAAGTCGTCGTATTTCAGTAATGCTTTTTTGTCATTCGAGCGAAGCGCATCCAGCATCGGTCGAACCACCTGGAAGTCTTCTCGGGCGACCTTGCGAAGTAATTCGACAGTCAATCTTTCTGGCCCGCGCCGAACCTCACCAATGCCGATCACACGCAACTGCGCCAGCATGAAAAGCTTGACGACGATGTCCATGATGCCCTGGCTCTCGTCATAGAGAGCCTCACGGATCTCAGGGTTTATCTCCGTCGGCTCACATGTCCATTGATACTGCCAGAGCTGGTCAATGAAGTAGTCCCAAGCCTTGCCCTTGGGCATGCGATCCCAGACCAGTGAGCCCAGTCCACTGGCACGCCGGGCCTGACGGAAGTTCTCCTGTAACAGCGGGATCGCACTGAGCGTGCCAATCAAGATCACCGGAACGCCGATGGTGTTTACGAGCGTGACAAGAAAATTCAGCAATGCATCGGGACCGATCTTGGTCTTGTTCAGATGTTGAATTTCGTCGATGACCAGCACGCCCAAGGCGTGGAGGTTGGCGACGTGCGCCATATGCACCATCATCTCGTCCACGCTGGCACGACGGCTGCCGTACCAGTTGAAGTAGTTGGTACCAACTAATCGATCGACCGCCGAGAAGAAGTTGATACAGAGCTGCTTGGGAGACCCCTGGTGTGGGCAGTCCAGTTTCAGCCATGTGATTTGCACCAGACTAAAGGGGGCTGTGTGCTGGAAGCATTGCGGGTACTGGTGCAGGACTTTCTCGATAGCCTTGGACTTGCCGATGCCGGAGCAGCCGACCAGCGCGAAGCTGGTGGCAGTGTTCTCCACCGGCTGACGAGTCGGGATGGTCAGTGACTTCGCCTCGATCCGCTCGGCACCGCTTTGCAAATGCCGGATGTAGTCGTGGGTGAGTGGGTTGCGACCAACATAGCCTTGGCGTAGCAGCATGCCGAAGCGATCGGCCAACTGGATCTGGCGTTCCAATGGCTCGAAGTACCGCCCCAACCGCATGATGCAGTGCTTGCGCAGACTGGCTGCGTAGCCTCTCTCCCGCACATGAAATTCCGGCCTCGCCGCGAGGGCGTCAAGCAACTGCCGCTGCGACCCCAATGGCGGCAGGCGTGCGATAAAGGGATTGCCTTCGTACTCGGGCAACGAAGATGTCGGCGTTTCAGGGCTTGTCATCATGGCGTTGAGTGCTACCCAGAATTTCGGTGATGTCCGGCTCGCTGTAATCATCAGGCACAGCGTTTGGAAACTGAATGATGTCAGCACTCTTGCTGGCGTTCTGACTCGATGGTTCAGCCTGAAAGCGGAAAGTCTCGGCGCTTCGATTGACCAACTTCTCAACGGCGCGGTTGGCGCGGATGTTCTTGGTGCGTTTGGCCGCACTCTCGGTGCTGGGTTCACCCTTCAACTTCACGGCATCGGACACGATCCCTTCGATGCTGGCAGCCAAGTCGGCCGCGGCCAGTTGCTGGCGTGGTTGTCGTTTCGCCGAAATCTGCTTCTCTGCCTCTTGCAGTTGCCCGAGTTCCCATACTGATATTTGTTGATGTGCCCGGCTGCGCTCGGTTAGTTGGCAGACTTGGAATTGCATCGGCGCCTCGGGATCGTGCAGGTAGATTTCATCGAGGTTGCGTGGATCGCAGGAGATTTTCACCTTCCAGTTGCCACGCTGTCGCGCCTTGTCGAACCACCTTTCCTCCAGAGCTTTCTGGCATGTGTAGAAGATGCCTCGCAGGCGGATGCCGTTGAGCGTGACTGTGGCCTCTTCGACCGGCAGCAGGCTGAAACGAACCAGATTCTCCGGGTATTGGCGTAGGCTGCCACTGCGGTTGGCGATGCCCCAGTTCCATAGATCGATGGGCACCGCTGCAATGTTGTCGGCTGCGAGGTCACGGTCCTTGTCGTATCTCTTCAGTTCATGATGATTGTTGTAGTACAGAACACACGCGATCACGATCCGGGTGAACTGATCAAGATCAAGTACGGCATCAAGCCGATAGTCTTTGCCACCACGGGCGCGGTAATCCACATCGATATAGCCAGGCACATACGGCTTGAACTTGGCAGGGATCAGGCGGAATCGTTGCTCAACAATGCCTTTCCAGTCCGCACGGTATGCCGCAGCACTTTCAACCGTGACATTGAAGTTGTTGATTAACGTCTCGATCATGCGGCCTTCGATTTCACCCCGGTCACCCAGCAGCGTGGCTGGCAGGTGGTGGCAGGGCCAGGTCTCAGAATCAATCTCGTGGCCGCTTCGCTTGCAGAAGGACTGCTTGTCGCAGGCCGTATTGGCCAGGGCCATCATGGCTCCAACCCATGACGGGCCCTCAAGACCGACATAGATGCCGACAATCATTCGACTGAATACATCGATCACGACGTAGAGCACTGGACGGCCAATGATCTTGCTTCTGTCGATGCGCGAAACCAGATACACGTCGGCGATTGTCGCGTCGATCTGATAACGCGCACCCGGACCCCAGACCTCCGCTGTCGATGTGCCAATGAGCCCGCGTAGGTCCTTGTCATAGATTCGTGGTCGCAACCGCTCACGCTTGATGTCCAGTCGGTCGTGATCCTGCTCCAGCCAGTAATTGAACTGGCCAAAGCTTGGGAAACCGCTGGCCGAGGCGGCGCCATTTGGGGCATGGGTAACGCGGCCAGTGCCAGGATCAATCGTGCGCTCGCAGAAGAAATCCTTGATCATCTGGTCGTACGCACCACGCAGCGTGAACTTGGTCTGTGTGGTGTAGTAGCGTGCCACGGCGACGCGGAAGATCTTGCGGATGCCATCGTCGACATTGAGACCCGGTAACTCACCGAGCTTGCGGGGACGGCCGCGCTTGATGTCCGAGCTGCTGGCTGAACGCGCCTTTCCCTTGCCACCTGAGTTTGCGTAGTCGGGAAGCAATGCATTTGGCGTCTGACCGCGCTGCCAATAGCGCCGTAGATAAAGGTAGATGGTGGCTCGCGTTGCCAGTCCGGCGGCGACGCACCCGGCGACTTTTTGTGCTCGGTGCCCGGGGTAATAGATCTCGGGCTCGTCACAAATCAAATCGGCAACGATTTGCCACGCACGGTCTCGCTTGATTTTGCGCTGCTCAGGCAGGGATGCTTCCTCCACAATGGCCAGATAGGGGTCAGCAGTCAGCAACCTTGAACAACCTGCTTGCAAATCGGATTGCAGGGCCTGCAACTGCACCAGTTCCGGCGTGGCATCGTGCGCTTTGGTGTCGATCACGAACCCGACAGGCTGTGTCGGATGTAACCACAACAAACGTATCGTGCGAGCATGCGGCTCGCCGTATTCGAGCAGATCATTTCGCAACAGCATCAGGCACTCTTCCTGGTTTGTTGCGCCGCAGTATTTGGAACTACGACTTCAAGCGAATCCACTTGCATTTGCATGTCGAACTTGGTATTGAGATCGATGGTGATTCGTTTGTTGGCAGCAAGATGCCGTAAGACGGTCAGCGCTTCGCCGATGGCGAAGCCTTGCGTGCTTTCCAGAAGCCGGAAGAATTGCTTGATGGACATGCCGGTCGCCTGAGGCAAACAGGCCAAGAAGTTCCCGCATCGCTCATCCCAGTAGCTGGGTTGCGGTGCCGTCATCAGTTGCAATGACTGCATCTCATGCAACCAACGAAGATTCTTGATACGTTGGGCAGGCAGATCGAGATCGGTCACCAAGCCCCAGTCGACCCCTTTGATTTGCCAATAGCGGCGTTCGATTTCTTGCTTCTCAAGCGTACGGTCCTCATCGAGCTCAGACGCTGGTTTGACGGACCGAGCGACGAGCGCACTCGTGTTACCTGCCCCCAGGTTAATCATGAAGTCGGTTGTCATCACGATGTCGGTGCGACTTTGTGTATCGATTGGGTGCCGAACTCCCATGTCGGCAGCAATGCGTCGTGTCTCGTCCCGATCCAGTGGAAACTGCTCACGAATGTCGGTGACCGCATCTGACCAGTCAAGCAACAGGAACAACGCTGTCTCCATATCCGACAGCAGATGATGTTCGCGACCCGTCTTGCGGCTGTGAATCCGAGAAGATCGACCCCGTGAAGACACATCTTGGACGTTGAGCCAAGGTCGGTAATCCTTTCCACGCCCTTGCCCACGCCCTTCCTTCAGGAATCGAGCGATTTTGTCCTCATCGAAACCGTACCTGCGCTTGGCCACCTGGAAGTCCTGTTAGAAGCAATTTGACAAATTAAGCCCGGCTGGGCTTCATGCTTGCGTCGCTGGCGCCTCCAGAAGATCGACCATCCCAAAATCTGGCGGACAAATCCGGGACTCGAACCAAGAGAAGGTGAGCCTGGGACAGCAAGTTGAGGCGAGGCGATTGCGCTGATCTCCGGTCAATTGGCTACCGATGCCCAAGAAAAGGGGCGCCCTCGATGATGGCTTGATCACCCGCGTGCTTGATCATCCGCAGCACCGGCACGGTCCTACGAACCATGCGGCGGAACGCCAAGGATGATTTCAGTGGGCCGCACAAAATGATAATCAGGAATAGCCATATTACCTGGTGCTGGCATATTCTTGAAAACTCTGGCTGCCAGATCATAAGTCGAGCCATGACACGGGCACAGAAAACCCCCAACCCAATCTGATGGCAAGCCTGGCTGTGGTCCCGGATTGAGTCGATCTGTGGGCGAACATCCAAGGTGTGTACAGATATCGGTCCAGATGAAATATTCTGGTTTGGTGGAGCGCCACTGGTTGCGCGCCCATTCTGGCGTCGGGTATTGCGTGCTCTGGGAAAGAGGGTCGACGACCCTGGACTGTGTGACATTCAAGGAAGCCAGCATCGCAGGCGTGCGATGAAGGATTCCGATCGGCTGGCCGCGCCACAAAACTGTTTTGCGCTGCCCGGGCTCTAGGCCGGTGAAATCGACTTTGATCGGGCCACCTTCTGCCCGAGCCGCTGCCGAAGGGTCCATCGATTCGATGAACGGGACTGCCGTGGCCGCACAGCCGATGCAGCCGGTCGCGCCCGTGGCGAGCAGCCAGAAGCGTCGTTGTGGATCCATGTTGATGTCGCTTTCCCTGTTTGCGATGAGTTCGATAGGCGCTCACGTGAAAGCCACGCGACCTACCACCAACATGGATCGGGAAAGCTCCGCTCGGTTCCAGCGATTAGGGTATTGCCGAATATCATTGACTCGAATCGAGGAAACGAACAGGTCGTTCTTTGCGCGAGATTTTGACGTTCGAATGTTACGTTATCGTAACGCGACAAAATCCAACGTTACGATAACGTAACGTAAATGGAGTACTCGGCGGTCCGTGATAAACTTGCCACTGATGGGATGCGTGTTTTCACTATATCTATGGCTCTTGTTCGGATGTAAAAAGCGACTCTTCAACTGTTAGCGAGCTTTAACGAGCTTTAACTCACCCGAGGAGGCATCATGACTGAAAAAGTATCGCGCCGGATTTTCCTGAAAGTTGCCGGCACCAGCGTAGCAGGGGTCGGAGCGGCCGTCAGCCCGGTTGGCTCCGCCGTGGCGGCGGGGAATAACCAAGCCGCTATCCAGACTGCAGCCGGCGCCGCAGTACTGCCGTATCCCAAGATTTCCGTCGGCAAGGCCCAAAGCATGCAGGCCAACACACCCGTGTCGTTCAGCTATCCGGATGGCGACTCGCCTTGCGTGGCCATCAAGATGGGGCAGCGTGTCGCAGGCGGCGTTGGCCCCGACGGGGACATCGTGGCGTACAGCAATCTTTGCACCCACATGGGCTGCCCCTTGATGTACGACCCGGCCACGCAGCGCTTCAAGTGCCCCTGTCACTACAGCATGTTCGATCCCGAGAAGTCGGGTCAGATGATCTGCGGCCAGGCGACCGAAGATCTGCCGCAAATCCAACTCGAGTACGACCCGGCCTCCGACAGTGTTCGCGCCGTGGCCGTCACCGGCCTGATCTACGGCCGCCAGGCCAACGTGCTGTAAGCCCATCACCGTCAGGAGACGAACACCATGTCGCAATTCAAGGATCGTGTCGCGCTGCCGCCGGCAGATGCGCAAAAAACCAATTTGACCTGCCATTTCTGCATCGTGGGCTGTGGCTACCACGCCTACACCTGGGATGCCGACCGCGAGGGCGGGCGAGCGCCCCACCAGAACGCGCTGGGGCTTGATTTTCGCAAGCAACTTCCGCCCTTCGCCACCATCATGACCCCGGCGATGACCAATGTGCTGACCGACAAGAACGGCAAGCGTAAAGCCGTCATGATCGTGCCGGACAAGGCCTGCGTCGTCAACCAGGGGCTGAGCTCGACCCGGGGGGGCAAAATGGCTTCCTACTTCTACAACGCCGATGGCCTCGCCAAAGAGCGTCTGCTTCATCCCCGTGTCTACTATGGTGACCAGTGGATGGACACCTCCTGGGACTACGCCTCCCAAGTTTATGGCGGCATGGTCAAAAAAATTCTGGACGAAGATGGTCCGGACGAGATCGCTGTGGCCATGTTTGACCACGGGGGGGCCGGCGGAGGTTTCGAGAACACGTGGGGCACCGGCAAGCTGATCTTCACCGGTATTCAGACCCCGACGGTGCGCATCCACAACCGTCCGGCGTACAACTCCGAATGCTTCGGCAACCGTGACATGGGCATTTTCGAGCTGAACAACAGCTACGAGGATGCCGAATTGGCGGACGTCATCTGGTCCATCGGCAACAATCCTTACGAAAACCAGACGAACTACTTCCTCGTGCACTGGCTGCCCAATCTGCAGGGCGGCACGGTGGACAAGAAGAAGAAAATGTTCCCTGGCGAACCGGTCGGTCCTGGCAAATTCATCTTCGTCGACCCGCGTCGCAATCCGTCGATTTCGATTTGTGAGGATCTGGCCAAGGATCAAGTTCTGCACTTGGCGATCAATCCCGGCAGCGATGGCGCCCTGTTCAATGGCCTGCTGACCTACATCGTCGATCAAGGCTGGATCAATAAGGACTTCATTGCCAACCACACGGAAGGTTTCGAGGCGGCTGTCAAGGCCAACGCCATGTCGCTGGACGAATGCAGTCGCATCACCGGCGTTCCGGTGGCGCAGATCAAGCAGGCTGCAGAGTGGAGCTACAAACCCAAGGCTCCGGGTAAGCAGCCACGCACCATGCATGCCTTCGAGAAAGGCATCATCTGGGGCAACAACAACTACGTCACTGAACAAGCCATCGGTGCCGTTGTCGTGGCCACGCACAATGTGGGCAGCCGACGTGGGACAGGCTGGGTGCGCATGGGCGGTCACCAGGAAGGTTACACACGGCCCCCATATCCGGAACCCAAGTCCCGCTATCCGGCCGCCGACTTTCCCATTCCGCGCCATGACAAATTGATCGAGGTTGATACTTACCTCATCAATGGCAAGGGCAAGATGATGACGTTCTGGGCGTGCAACACCTTCCAGACTACCAACAATGCCCAGGCTCTGCGCGAAGCCGTCATTCGCCGCAGTCAGATCGTCAAACAGGCCATGGGCCAGGCACGTGGCGCCACGCCCAAGGAGATGGTGGACGTGATCTACAAGGCGACGCAAAAGGGCGGGTTGTTTGTCGGGATGATGGATATCTATCCCACCATGATTGCCGAGGCGGCCCATGTGATGTTTCCGGGCGCTCTGCCGGGAGAAATGAACCACACCTCGATGAACGGTGAGCGCCGCCTGCGCCTCTCCGAGAAATTCATCGACCCGCCCGGCGAGGCGCTTCCCGACTGCCTGATCGCCGCGCGCATCGCCAACACCATTCGCGTGATGTACGAGGCCGAAGGCAATGCCAAGATGGCCAAGCGCTTCGAAGGGTTCGAGTGGACAACCCCAGAAGATGCCTTCAATGATGGATTCCGCCAGGTCGGTCGACCGGGCGCGCCCAAAATCGACAGCGAGGGTTACGCCACGGGCTACATGGCCACGTATGCACTGCTGCGCAAAGCTGGCAACAACGGCGTGCAGATGCCGATCAAGCAGGTTGATGGAGACAAGCTGCTGGGTTCGCCGACGCTTTATCCCGACGACAAGTTCGACACGCCCAATGGCAAGATCCAGGTCTTTCCAGCGAAGTGGGATGGTTGGCTCAAACAGGCAGCCGAGGTCAAGGCCAAGTACAAATTCTGGATCAACAACGGCCGGTTCAACGAAGTCTGGCAGTCTTGGTACAACAACCAATACGACCCCTTCATCATGGACCGTTACCCGATGGCGGTGATCCAGATGAATCCTGCGGATATGGCGACCCTCGGCGTCAAGCCGACCGATGTGGTCGAAATCTACAACGACTACGGCACCACGATGGCCATGGCCTACCCGGAGCCGACCATCAAGCCCAACCAGTCCTTCGTCGTCTTCGGCGCTCCCAAAGGTGTCGTGGGTTCCGTGGTGACCACCGCCACAGATGTGCATTTCCTCGAATATCACAAGGGAACCTGGGCCGACATTCGCCGCGTCGGCTCGATGCCGGACTGGCAACGCACCGTCTCGACCAAGAGCCGCATGTACGGGGTTTGAATCGTTCCAATTCTCCCAGGCCACGGCGGCCTCGGGAGAACCGCTGTCCTCCTCGGGCGGCAGTTCCTTGGGCTCCTACGCTGGGGCCCTTTTTTTGAATGCGGGAGGAGGTGCATTCCATGTCAACCCATCAACCGAGAATCACGATGAAAAAGTTCTTTTTGTGCACATCTCTGGCCCTGTTCGCAGCCCAGGCCTGGGCCGCCCCTGACATGCTGGCTCTGGCCAAGCAGAAGAACTGCCTGGCCTGCCATGCAGTGGACGCCAAGATCGTCGGCCCCGCCTACAAGGCCGTGGCCGAAAAATACGCGGGCAAGCCCGGTGCCGAACAGATGCTGGTCAACGCCGTGCTGCACGGCCATGTCGGCACCTGGGGTCAGGTGCCGATGCCGGCCAACACCGATGTCACCCCGGCGCAGGCCAAGCAATTGGTGGCATGGATCCTGAGCCTGAAATAAAGCAGCAGGACAGAAAACGGAACGGCCGGTGGCGTCACCCCATGGCGCCTCCGGCTGGCATGATCCAAGCCCGCAACCTCGCAGGGAGTTCCCTTCATTCCACCCCCGGAAACCATGCACCACGAACTTCCTTTTTCCAGTGGCGCTGACCGTCGCGCACGAGCCACCGGCAAGCTCCGTAGCACGGACGAGGACGACGTCGCCGCCGTCTTCGAGGCGGCCGCCGAACTGTTCGCCGCGCTGTCATCCCCGATGCGATTGAGCATCGTCTGCCACCTGCGCGAGCAGGACATGAACGTGCAGCAGATTGCCAACCGGATCGGCAGCAGCCAGCCCAACACGTCCCTGCATTTGCGCCAACTGCACCAGATCGGCATTGTGGATCGGTCGAGGAGCGGTCAGTCGGTGACGTACCGCATCCGCAACACCTTCGTGGCCGATCTGTGCAAGATCGTTTGCCCAGGCCATTGAGGGCGCGTGCAACAGCACTTGATCAGACCTCACCGCCATGCATACCCCACCAGCCTCGCGCTCCAAACCCACACCCACGCACGAACTGCCGTTCGGGGCGACCCTGCGCAAGCTGCTCCTGATCATCCCGGCGAGCTTCGCGCTGCCCGTGATCGTCCTGCTTCTGATCGCTTCCTACCTGTCCAACACAGTGGGACCAAACCCGGATTCGTCGCCGATGTCCACCCGCGCCATCGTTCGGCGCATTGCACCAGTGGCACAACTCGTGGTCGCATCCGGCCCTCGAATGGCCGAAAAGTGGAACGCCGCCTCGCTCTCCGCGGCAGCGCCGACACCGAACGCCCAGGCCAAGACACCGGCCACCGCCCACGCACCTGTGGGCGGCACCAGCGCTTCGGCCATGCTGACCCTGGCCCGGCGGAAGAACTGCCTGACCTGCCATACCGCCGATCACAAGGTCGTCGGCCCCGCGTACGAGGCCGTGGCCGAGAAATACGCGGGCAAACCCGGTGCCGAGCAGATGCTGGTCAATGCGGTGCTGCACGGCCACGTCGGCACCTGGGGCCAGGTGCCGACGCCGGCCGAACCGGGGACCAACTCGATCGAGCTGCCCTCGGCATATTTTGACTTTCCTATGTCCAACGCCATGACTCTCGCGGAACCGATCGACTACGCCGAACTCATTTGCGAGCTCGTGCGCAAACGCCAGCAGACCTCACCCAAGCGGCTGGGCGAACCCGGCCCAGATGCCGGGCAGGTTCGCGAACTCTTCACCGCCGCTGCACAGGCGCCCGACCACGGTTTGATCCTGCCCTGGCGCTTCGTGCATGTCTCGGACGCCGGGCGCCAGCGGCTCGGCGAGGCGTTCGTGCAAGCCCTGCTCGAACGCGACCCCGACGCCACCGCGCAGCAACGCTCCGAGGCACGGGCCAAGGCTGCGCGCGCGCCCTTCCTGGCGCTGGCCATCGCCCGCCCGCACGACGATGCCAGCCCCGAGATCCCGCCGCGCGAGCGCCTGGTCTCGCTCGGCTGTGCACTGCAAAACATGCTGCTGCTGGCGCACGCCCATGGCTTCGGCGCCGGGCTGGTCAGCGGGCAGGCGATGGAGTCGAGAGCCTTGCGCGACTTGTTCAGGCTTGCCGACAACGAACAAGCGGTTTGCTTCATCGCTGTCGGCACGGTGGCCAAAGCCAAGACCAGCCGGGTGCGCCCGTCGCCTGTCGATTTCGTCGAGACGTTGTGAAACTTTCAGTCGACGCACGGAGATTTCGATGCAGACATCGCCCCGAAAAACCACCCACCAAGTCGTGTATTTCGCCCAGAGTTTTCACCGCGGCGAGCCGGAGCAGCGCAGCATGATGCTGGCCATCGGCTCCCAAGGCTATGTCGAAGCGGCAGCGCGCGCGCACCGTGATTTGCATCCCGAGGACGGCGTTGCCGTCTATCGGGCACTCATGGACGAGCCCACACCGATGAGCTATCGCCTTGTGGACTACTTCAGTTCCGAGCTCGGCGAAGCCTGGCATGAGGGTTTCGCCCCGCACTACCAGCATGGATTGCTCGAGTGACGCACGCCCCGCAGATTTTTGCCAACACCCTCGCGACGACCGACCAGGCCCAAGAAGGTGACGCACTGGAGGCGGTGTTCCAGGAGGCCGCCGAACTCTTCGCCGCACTCGCCTGCCCGACGCGGTTGCAGATCGTCTGCCAGTTGCGCCACGGCGACCAGACCGTGCATGGACTGGTTGACTGCATCGACAGTTCCCAACCCAATATCTCGGGCCATCTGCGCCTGCTCAGACAGGCCGGCATCGTGCGCCGCGAGCGTAGCGGGCGACAGGTCACGTACCGCCTGAGCAGCACACTGGCCGACGCCTTGTGCGCAGCAGTCTGCATCGTCAACTGAGATGCCGCACGCGCTGCATCCATCCCGCCCTCAGCCCCTGTATGTCCGAGCGAACCATTCCCATCGTCGATCACCGCTACGCCTCCAGCGTGCCGGCCGTTCCCGCGCACTCCCTCGCGCCCGGTGCGCTGCTGGCCGACAAGTTGGGCCGGCCGCTGCACGATCTGCGCATCTCCATCACCGATCGCTGCAATTTCCGCTGCACCTATTGCATGCCCAAAGAGGTGTTCGACGCGCATTACGAATTCCTGCGCCACGCCGATCTGCTGCGCTTCGAGGAAATCGAGCGCCTGGCGCGCGTGTTCGTCGGCTTGGGCGTGCGCAAGCTGCGCATCACCGGCGGTGAGCCGCTGCTGCGCAAGGGCGTGGAGGACCTGGTGGCCATGCTCGCCGCCATCCGCACGCCGGACGGCGAGCCGGTGGAACTGACCATGACCACCAACGCCTCCATCCTCGCGCGCAAGGCCGAAGCACTGGCGCGGGCCGGTTTGCACCGCGTGACCGTGAGCCTGGACGCCATTGACGACGCCGTCTTCCGCCGCATGAACGATATGGACTTTCCGGTGCAAACCGTGCTGGAAGGCATCGCCGCGGCGCAGGCCGCCGGACTGCATCCGGTGAAGGTGAACATGGTGGTGCAGCGCGGTGTGAACGACGACCAGATTCTGCCCATGATCGAGCATTTCCGCGGCAGCGGCGTCGTGCTGCGCTTCATCGAATTCATGGACGTGGGCAACACCAACGGCTGGCGCATGGATCAGGTGCTGCCCTCGGCCGAGTTGCTGGCGCGCATTGCCCAGCGCCACCCGCTGCACGCGCTCGACCCCACCGTGCTGGGCGAAACCGCCGAGCGCTGGCTGCTGGACGACGGCAGCCTTGAAATTGGCGCCATCTCCAGCGTCACCCAGGCCTTTTGCCACGACTGCAACCGCGCCCGCTTGTCGATGGAAGGCAAGCTCTACCTTTGCCTCTTCGCCAGCCACGGCCACGACCTGCGCGCCCTGCTGCGCGGCGACGCGCAGCAGGGCATACAACAGGCGAGCGACGCCGACTTGCAGGCCGCCCTCGCCCAAGTCTGGAGCCGGCGTGACGATCGCTATTCCGAGTTGCGCGGGTTTGATGGCGCAGGCTTGCTGCAGGCCGTGCGCAAGCCCGAGATGTTTGCCATCGGAGGGTGAGCGCATGTCCGCAAGCCTGACGTTTCCTGATCTCGCCGCCGTCGTCTGTTGCGTCGGCAGCTACGACCCCGACGCCCTGCGCGTCGATCAGGTGCAGGACATCATCGCCTGTTTTGTACGCTCCGTGCGCACCGCCGAGCGCGTCGATATTCGCGCCGCGCTCGGGCGCGTGCTCGCCGCAGACGTCATCGCTCCGTTCGACGTGCCCTCGCACGACAACGCCGGCATGGACGGCTACGCGCTGCGCGGCGCCGATCTGGCGGCCGGCGGCGCGGCGGCGCCCACAGTTGTCGGCAAAGGTTTGGCCGGCCATGCCTACACCGGCGCCGTGCCGAGCGGCGCCTGCGTGCGCATCATGACCGGCGCCGTCATGCCCGAAGGCTGCGACACCGTCGTGCCGCAGGAATTCGTGCGCTTGGAAGGCGACGTCGTGCACATCCCTGCAGGCGTGCTCAAGCCAGGCGACAACGCCCGCCAGCGTGGTGAAGACCTGCGCGCCGGTCAACCCGCACTGGCTGTGGGCAAGCTGCTGCGCCCGGCCGATATCGGGCTGGTTGCATCGCTCGGCTTACCTGAAGTAATGGTGTGGCGCAAGCTGCGCGTGGCCTTCATGTCCACTGGGGATGAACTGCGCAGCCTGGGCGAGCCACCCGCGCAAGGCAGCGTGTACGACAGCAATCGCTACACCCTCTGGGCCATGCTCACGCGCCTGGGCTGCGACGTGCTCGACCTCGGCGTGGTGCGCGACGATCCCGCGCTGCTCGAAGCCGCGCTGCGCCAGGTTTGCGAAAACGCCGACGCCGTCATCACCTCCGGCGGTGTGTCGGTAGGCGAAGCCGACCATTTGCGCGCCGTCATGGCCAAACTCGGCGACGTAGCCTTCTGGCGCATCGCGATGCGCCCGGGACGTCCAATGGCTTTCGGCCGCATCGCCAGCGGGGTGCACACAGCGGTGCTGTTCGGCCTGCCGGGCAACCCGGTGGCGGTCATGGTGACCTTTTACGCCTTCGTGCGCGAGGCGCTGCTGCGCATGATGGGCGCTAGCCCCAAGCCGCAGCCACTGCTGCCGGTGCGCGCACTGCATGCGATCCGCAAGCGCCCGGGCCGCACCGAATACCAACGCGCCGTGCTCGAGGCCCAAGCGGACGGCGGCTGGGGAGCACGCACCACTGGCGATCAGGGCTCTGGCATCCTACGCTCGATGAGCGCGGCACACGGCCTGCTGGTGCTGCCCCACGACCAGGGTGGCATCGACGCCGGGAAGATGGTCGATTTCCTGCCGTTCGAAGGGCTGGTGTGATGCGAATCTTGCAAACGCGTCGCGGCCAGCGTCTCGTGGAATCGGTGTCCGTTTGGCTGTGGGCGAGACAAGAGGGTTTCCCGCGGACAAGATCGCGCGTCGAGCGTGTCCTGGGGCAAACATGCGGAGGCGACGGATGAAACCGACCCACCAGGAACAGCTTGCACTCGAGGTGATGTTGGCTCTGGCCAGGGCGCGCAGTGGGTCCACCAGCGTGCGGGATCTCGGAGCGGCGCTGCAGATGGCCCCGTCCACCCTGAAAACCTTGTTCGAGCGCTTGATGGACGCAGGACTGCTGCGCTGCAAGTCCGCCCCTGATGATTGTTATGGGCTGGCACGCGCGCCACGTTGGATCACCGCGGCGGATATCGTCCTGGCGAGCCAACAAGGGCCTGGTGAGGCCGCCCATGGCCGGCTGATCGGAGCGCGGAACCGGGCCAGCCTGGAGGCCACCGCCTTGCGGGCACTCGAGACGGCCTTGAATCGCTGCAGCCTGGAGTTTTTACAAGCGATCACGCTGCAGGATCTTGCTCGGGGTGCGCCATGTTGCGGGAAGACGCGTTCCCATGCGCTGCAGGCTGTGCCAAGGCATCGCCGCTTTGTCGCAAGCCAACCCGGAGCGCGAACGTGATGAGCCGACAGCACGAGAGTGAGGGCGTACGCAAGGGTTGCGCCCAATGCCACCAATGCGCAATACGCGCACAGTGCATCTTCAAGCATTGGCCCCTGGAGGAGCTGAACGCTGTTGCCGAGAATATTGACGACGTGCAATACGGCCCACGGCAAGTACTCTACGAGCCTGGGAAGCGCGGCGACCATGTTTACGTGATCCGCACCGATCTCGTCACGCTGGCTTGCATCGAACCCGACGGCCAGCGCCGGATCTCCCGGGTCGCCAAACGCGGGGACGTGATCGGACTGGAGAGTCTGGTCACCCAGCCCTTTCTGCATCGGGCTTCGTCCGTCAAAACCGTGCGGGTCTGCCGCATCCCCATCACACGGCTCCAGGACAAGGACGCAGGGCGGTGCGATGGGGGTCTGGACATGATGGAGCGTTGGCATCGCGCCCTGCAGCAGGCGGACGACTGGTCCTGCCTCTACGGGGGGCAGCGCCCCGTTGTGCCCCGGATGGCGCAATTGATCTTGGCGCTGACGGATCCGCCGTGGAGCGAGACGCTGTTGCTGCCCAAGCTGGACGATCTGGCTGCCCTGCTCGGCGTGGCGATGGAGTCGGCCAGCAGAGCCTTGTCTCAACTCAGGCAGCGCGGTTGGCTTGTGCGGCTGGGGCACGGCCGCTACGCCATCGAACGCGATGCGCTGGATGCCTATGTGCAGGTCCGAAAGCCGCTTTCGGCCCGGCAGCGCCGCGCGGGTATTGCGTCTGGCGCCAAGAGGCCGCAAGCTGAAGCGGGCTCTACTCCGGCCACGCAGGCATCATCCCTGCCCACCGTTCCTCACCGCCGGTCCGGCGGTCAATTTGTCGGCATGGATCATGCACCCGTGCAGAACCGGCATCTGCCTTGATTTCCTTATCCTGGAGGTTCCCATGAACATCACGGTTCGATACTTTGCCCATGTGCGCGAGTGCCTCGGCACGGGCCGGGAAGACCATGAACTGCCGGAGCAGATTCGCACCCTGGGTGAGATGCGCGCCTGGCTGATGACACGCAGTGAGCGCCACGCAGAGGCGCTGGATTCCGCGCGGCCCTTGCGCATGGCCTGCAACCAGACGATGGGGGATACTCAGACCGAGCTGCAGGCCGGATGCGAAGTGGCATTTTTCCCGCCGGTCACCGGGGGGTGAGGCCGTGAACACCCTTCGCATCCAGTCTGAAGTCTTCGATGCCGGCGCTGAGCTGCGCGCATTGCGCGAGACCCGACGCGACATCGGCGCGGTGGTCTGCTTCGAGGGCGTGTGCCGCGACAGTCATCCGGAACAGGGTGCAGCGTCGGCCGACGTGCAGGCGATGGAACTCGAGCACTATCCGGGAATGACCGAGCAATCCATCGCGGCGATGGTGGCCGAGGCGCAAAGCCGCTGGTCCTTGCTCGGCGTCACCGTGATCCATCGCGTCGGCCGTTTGTTGCCTGGGGACCCGATCGTCCTCGTGCTGGTGGCCAGCGTGCATCGCGCTGCGGCATTTTGCGCCGGGGAATTCTTGATGGACTATGTCAAAACGCAAGCCCCGTTCTGGAAAAAGGAAACCACAACGCTGGGCCCGGCTTGGGTCGATGCCCGCGAAAGCGATGACACGGCACTGCAACGCTGGGGGATCGACGCGCGGAATGCATCGACAGGTCACCGTGCCAATGCGCAAAATATCGAGCAGGGCGCAGCGCCTGGATCACGACATGAGTGACGCAAATGGCCCTCGATCTTGTCCTGAAGCGTCGTGAAAGATGTTTGACCGGTTTCCGATGCGATCGGCCCTGAGCATTCTTCGACTCGATCCGTCTCGCCAAGCTACGGGATCGACCCGATTGTCGATTGGGCCGAGAAACCAGCCGAGCGATGATGGCCCGGCAGCTTGGAACGTCGAAACACCGGGGGGCGTGTGATGTGCAGGAAGAAGCGCAGCGATATCGACGAAACATTGGATCGCGCTCTTCGGCGCAGCACTTGGTCGCCCGACCACCCGGAAGCCGTTGATCCCGACCATTCGGGAGGGCGTCACCGGTGGGCCCGATGGGCGCATGGCCTGATGCGCTGGCTCCGTACCCGGCATGCTTCCAGCGGCCGTGTTGCAAGCCGAAAATGAAATGCACCCATTCGCCCGCCTTGCCATTCCAATGATGAAGGACGCGCAGCCTCCCGTTCTCCACTCGCGGTGATCCATGTCCATCGAACTCTACAAAGATCCGAACCACGCCTGCGTGATGTTCACCGACCTCGTGCCCGAAGAGGCCGAGGCGGTGCAGGCCAACCAGTTCCTGATCGTCGACCATGGTGAGGGCGTCATTCTCGACCCCGGCGGCAACATGACGTACAACGAGCTGAGCCTGGCCATGCGCAAGACCATCGCGCCGCACAAGCTCGACTACATCCTGGCCTCGCACGCCGACCCCGACATCATCGCCTCGCTGGACCGCTGGATGACCTCGACCCAGGCCAAGCTGGTCATCTCCAGGCTGTGGGCGCGCTTCGCGCCGCATTTCTGCAAGCTCGGCAAGACGGACGACCGCGTCATCGCCGTTCCCGACGAGGGCGGACGGCTGCGCTTCGGTCGTACCGAACTCTGGCTGCTGCCAGCGCATTTCATGCATGCCGAAGGCAATTTCCAGTTCTACGATCCGGTGAGCAAGATCCTATTCTCGGGCGACCTGGGCGTATCGCTCGTCAGCGGGGAGAAAGCTTCGCACTTCCTGGAAAGTCTGACCCCCATGCCGCCGGGCATGGAAGCCTTCCACCGCCGCTATATGGTGAGCAACAAGATTCTGAAGCTGTGGGTGCGTATGGTGCGCGAACTCGACATCGGCATGATCGTGCCGCAGCACGGCGCGCCGATGAAGGGAGCCGCGATCGTCCAGTTGCTGGACTGGCTGGACGAACTGGCTTGCGGCATCGACCTGATGAGTGCCGCTCACTACCAGATTCCTAAACTGGAATTGAGCCCCTTGATTCGTCTGGGTTCATAGGCAAAATCAGAGAGCGAAGACGTCGAACTTGGGTGCACACATTCCTCGACGCGTTGGCCTATCACGGGAGGTCATTGCACCATCGACCTCGCTAACAGCCCCTCTGAGCCATTTCATCGTCGCGGGATCTGCAGGACAGCAAACTGGCGTTCTGGCATGCACGCGTACATGGGGGAGGGGCAGGATGCCGCGAGCAAGGAACTGACACGGCTGTTGGTTGAACAGGTGGGTTTTGAGGCAGTCGATGGAGGTCGAGGACCCACTCAAGGATCCGACTGATCCAGTCTTGAGCTTCATTGGGCTCATTGCTGAGCGGGTCATTCCTCAGGCATGTTCACCAGCAATCTGCTTGGAATGGGTCGTCGTTTGACGACCAATGTCGCTGCCCAGGATATGGAGCTTTTCCAGAACGTCTGCTTGAGCGTCCAACAGCGTGGTCGACAATCGGATCACCTCGGCGCGGTGATTGCTTTGGGCCGATTGCAAGATCTGGCGCGCTACGGTATGGAGCTGGGCATGGATGGGCTCGATTGCGCGGAAGGCCGCGAGATCTCCGAACGTCGCCTTGCCTTGCGCGTCATACCATTGACCAAACGCACACTGGTGATGATTGGACACGTCCTCTGTTGGCATGGTGGACGGGCTCCGATCGGCTTCGGCCAGAATCTTGACAACGAAGTTTTTGTGATCATCCTCCGCAGCCTTGAGCAGCATTTGCGTGGCGAGCCTTTGCATGTCTCGGACCTGACCCTGCAACTTGGACACGATGACATCAACGGCCGCCAGCTCCTTCCTGGACTGGCTGCTGGCGCTTCCGATGCGGTGTACCTGCCCGGCCATGGTTTCGGTGTTGGTTTCAATGCGGACGGTGGCATCCTGCACCTGGCGCGCGAGGTTGCGAACCTCATCAGCCACCACTGCAAAGCCGCGTCCGGCCTCGCCGGCGCGTGCTGCCTCGATAGCGGCGTTCAATGCCAGCAGATTGGTCTGATAGGAAATTTTGCGAATATCGTGAACCAAAAGAGCGATGGACTTCATCTGGTCGTTCAGCTCGGTGACCGAGCGCTCGTTGTCCATCATCACCGCATCCACCTTGCGGATGGCTTGGTCGACCGCTTGCATCGACTCACCAACTTCCGACTCGGCACGGGAGAGCGCTCCCAAGGTTGCCTTGAGTCGCTCGTTGAGCTGCACGGCTTCACGTCGGGCAGAGATATTGCGCAAACTGGCATGCAGGCAGCAGACTTGGCTCTGCGGGTCGCGAACGACCGCAATCACGACGGAAAACAGGAAAGTCCCGATTTCCACTTGCTGGCGAAGAGCGTCACGAGTTCCGCTGGCCACGTCCCGCAAGGCCATGCGCATCTCATCTCCCCTGCCGCAGATCGGCCACAAAGGGGCGCCGATGACCTGACGCGGTTCAATCCCACCGAGTGCGGGTTTGAACATGTCGGCGAAACGCTCGAATGTGCTTTGCGCCGTGGGATTGGCATAGAAAATGGGAAAGTCCCCTTCGGCATCGGCCAGAAGATCCAGCGTTTCCAGGCTCTGCAAGGCTTGTTCGAGAAAATGGCGTGTGGTGTGATCCATGACAAAGATTTCGGGGGCAGTGGTCGAATCAATCGGGGACGATATTCTCGGCCGTCGATCGGCCCACCCACCCCGCCGTCTCTCGGTGTCCGGTGGCCGCAGCGGTCGCACGCGCAAGATCGCGCAGTCTGTCCAGACTCGCCAGAAACCTCATCCACACATCATGGTGACAGCCCCCTGAGTTGGCATGTAGGCCTCTCAACATGTCTGCCTGCTGTCTGAGTTCGCTGACGGCTTCAATCAGGGGCAAGGTGTCGATCTCGCAGCCTAGAGAGGCATGCCGGATGTACTCGCTGACGGTCAGGCTGTGAGACGAGGCGAGATTGATCAGTCTCTGGTGATCGGAGGCTTCCAGTTGGATCGTAAATCGGCGTGGTCGCCGCACATCACCTCGAGACACGATTGTTCTTGTACCTGTCCTCTGGCTTGCCCGTCAGATTCTTGGAGGGTCGATTTTGTGGCGGAGCCAACGACGCAAGCATGAAGTCCACGGCAGCCTTCACATCGGCGTCGCTGGCATGGGATCCGCCGCGTGGCGGCATCACGCCCGCACTGCCGGAGTAGCCGTGGATGGCGTGCTCATCAAGAACATCGATACCCTTGGCGAGATGCGGTTGCCAACTCCATGCGTCCCCAAGCTTGGGAGCGCCGGAGTGCTGGGCAAATTGGATGGCCTGTTGCAAAGACGTCAATTTCGAATCGACCCATGGCCGATCCGACGCCACGGGGCCGTGGCAGGCGCTACACACCTGTTTGTACAAAGCCGCGCCGCGCGCAAGGACCTTTTCGCTCGCGTTGACATGAATCGTGACCGACGCTGTACTCGCCGACTTGGAGGGGACTTGGGTCGCCGGTTCCCCTGCCGCAGATGCCTGCATCAGAGCGAGCAGGGAAACGGCAGCCACAGCAAACGAAGACGAAAAACAAACTCTCATCCTGAAGACATCGCGCAATGATGGACTCATTGGGTTTGCAGACGGTTTTGCCGTGATCTCAATTTTGTGCGCTGGATGTTTTGGGCGACATTTTCGGAGTGGCTGTGAAAAATGCAAATGCCGCGATGAATAATGAAAAACCAAGTGCCAGGAATGGAAGATTGTGGGTCATTCCGTGCATCCATCCCCCAGACCAACTCAGAGTCGCACCTAAAAAGATGGCAAACCCGACGAGAAGACTGATCATTCCATAAAGATGATGTTTTTTCAAAATAAATCTCCTTGAACAAGTTTCAAAAAGGTTTTCCCTGCCCCTGGGATAAACCGGCGAATTGAGCCCGTGGTGGTCCCGCCTTCGCCCTGGCCTTTGCCGAAGATTCCATGGACTCGACGCAAGGAAGCGCTCTGGGCCACGCAACCTGGCGCGCCTGTGGCAACCCACCCCATACGTCGTTGAGGATTCATGGCTTGCCCTCATGCATCCTCGTGCAAGACTTTATTGGGCCACACCGACTCCAGCTATTAGGGAAAGTCTGCATAAGCCGTGGCTGATATTGGGGCAACATACACGGTTGATCTTGCTGCGTCACAAACGCATGGGAAAGGGGGCGGCCTCAAATCTGAAGTGCAACACCCCAAGCCTGGGTGGCTTCAAGAGCGCAAAAACCACGTCGTACCCGTGCGCCTGCGACGGACTCGTTTACTCAGACAAGTATCGGAACGATGCATCATGGAGTTTGCCCGGACAAACGATGGGATTTTCCAGCCGGGCTGATCGTGCCGAACACATATTCTTGACTTGAATCAAGATCGCTGCATTTGAAAATACTTAGCGTGGAAAATGGAAACGCGTCGGTCGTTTGCCATAGTTGGTCAGATCCCTCCGAACAATCGATCCCGCTTCCCCGTCAATCATGTCGAGACATCACCCATGGACGTCCAAGGCAAACGCCACATTCCCCTGACTCCTGCGCAAACCTGGGAGGCGCTCAACGCGACCCGGATGCTGAAGGCGTGCATTCCAGGTTGCGAGTGGGTGACGCAGACTGGCGAGGGGCAGTTCGAAGTCGTGCAGGTGCTCGATATCGCCGGCTACAAGACGCGTTTCTCCAGTACGCTGACGCTCGAGGACGTGAACCCGCCGCACAGCTATGTGCTGCGCTTCGAAGGCAATGGCGGCAATGCCGGTTTCGGCATCGGCCGCGCGCTCATCGCGCTGCAGCCCAGCGACGGCGGGACGCGGATGAACTATCAGGCCAGCGCCGAGGTGGGCGGCGCCATCGCGCAGATGGGACAGAGTGCGGTGGATCAGGCCGTCAAGGGCTTGATCGAGGAGTTCTTCAACCGCTTCGAGCGCAATGTGCGCGGCGAGGCGGCCGGCCAGACCCCGGGCAGCATGGTCGAGCGCCTGTGGTTCATGATGCCGCCCTGGGCCTGGGCCATTTCCACGCTGGTGGCCGTGTTCATCCTCTACTGGGGCGTCATGCAGTCGTGAACGCGCAGGCGATATCCGCCGCAGACCGCGAGCCAACCTCTGGACCCTTGATCGTGGCCTGCCTGTGTGCGCAGTGGTGCGTCGCGTGCAACCTGTGGCAGGCCAATTTCCGGGCATTGGCGCAGCGCATCCCACGAGCCAGGATGCTGTGGGTGGATGTGGAGGATGCGCATGCCGTGCTGGGCGACTACGAGGTGGAGAACTTTCCCACCCTCATCGTGCAGCGGGGCCCTTGGCTGCTGCATGGAGGCCCGCTGCCACCGCAGATTGGAGTGTGGATGCGTCTGGTCGAGGAATTCGTCCGCCTGTCCGCGGATGAGGCAGCGGCAGTGGCGGCCAAGCTGGCACAAACGCAACCCGAGCTGCCCGATCTTCGAGCTTTCGCGGAATAGGTTTCGCGCGTGGCAATGTCACTGTTCTCGGCATCGCCGATCGATGATGAGAACGGGTCTGGCTGTGCAACGCATGTTGCCATGGACCCGCTTCGTATCCTGGCACGTGCGATGAACGCTTCAAGCCAGACTCAGACGCAGTGCGAGCGCGGTCAGCGTGATCAGCAGGACGGGCACGGTCAGCAGGACACCCACCTTGAAGTAGTACCCCCAACCGATGGTCATGCCCTTGCGCGCGAGCACGTGCAGCCAGAGCAAGGTGGCCAGACTGCCGATGGGCGTGAACTTCGGCCCCAGATCACAGCCGATGACATTGGCATAGATCATGGCCTCGCGCACCGTGCCAGTGGCGTTCGTCGTCGCAACGGAGAGCGCACCCACAAGGACCGTTGGCATGTTGTTCATCACCGAGGAGAGGAATGCCGTCAGCACGCCCGTGCCAAACGCCGCGCCCCAGACACCATAGTTGGCGAAAACATTCAGCAGGTCCGCCAGATACCCAGTGATTCCGGCGTTGCGCAGGCCATACACCACCAGATACATCCCCAGCGAGAAAATGACGATCTGCCAGGGTGCTTCGCGCAACACCTTCCGGGTGCTGATGACATGGCCGCGCGCAGCCACGCCGAGGAGCAGCAGCGCACCGAAGACCGCGACGGCGCTGACCGGCACACCTAGCGGTTCAAGACCAAAGTACCCGAGCAGCAGGAGCGCCAGCACCACCCACCCGATGCGGAACGTGGCCGGATCGTGAATGGCCTCATGCGGCTGTTTGAGCTGCGCCATGTCGTATTGGGCGGGGATGCTGGGCCGGAAATAGAGCAGCAGCACGACCAAGCTGGCGGCGATCGCGGCGATATCCACCGGGACCATGATCGCGGCGTATGCGTTGAAGCCGATGTTGAAGAAATTGGCCGAGACGATATTGACCAGGTTGGACACCATCAACGGCAGGCTGGATGTATCGGCGATGAAGCCGGCGGCCATGACGAAAGCCAGTGTTGCCGCCGGACTGAACCCGAGCGCCAGCAGCATCGCCATCACGATCGGCGTCAGAATCAGCGCTGCGCCGTCATTGGCGAACAAGGCCGCCACGGCTGCGCCCAGCAGGACCAGGAAGGCGAAGAGTCCGCGCCCGTTGCCGCGCCCCCAACGTGCCACACGCAGCGCCGCCCACTCGAAAAAGCCGGCTTCATCGAGCAACAGGCTGATGATGATGGTGGCGACGAAAGTAATGGTGGCGTTCCAAACGATGTGCCAAACCGCCGGAATATCGGCGAGATGAATCACGCCGGTCAGAAGGGCGGCAATGGCGCCGAAAGTCGCGCTCCAGCCGATGCCCAGCCCGCGCGGTTGCCAGATCACCAAGACGAGCGTGGCGATGAAGATCAGCAGTGCGATCAGCATCGGCTCAGTTCTTGCGCATGGGGTTGAAGGCATCCGGGCCGCTGTTGGCCAGGCGCTTGACCAGATCGAAGCGCGAGATCATGCCGACCAGCCGTTCGTGCTCGATCACCGGCAGGGACTTGATGCTGTGATCCACCAGCAGACGCGCGGCCACGGTGACATGGTCTTCGGGTGCCACGGTGAGGACTTCCCGCGTCATGACCTGCGCGGCCGTGCGGCCCTCGGCCTTGTCCGGCTCCGGCGTACGCCGGCGAAACACGGAGCGGTAGAAGTTCTCCTTCCAGACCGATTCGCGCGGCTCCAACCGCTCGTCGGCCGCACGATGCACCAGGTCGCCCTCGGTCACGAGGCCGAGCAGGTGTCCCTCGGCATCGGTCACCGGAACGCCGTTGATGCGGTGCTCGATCAAGATGCGGGCGATCTCCGCCACGGGCGTCTCCGGTGCGATCCGGATCGGGTTCGGGGTCATCAGGTCACGGACTTTCATGCTGTGTTCCTTTCTCAAGATTTGTGGGTCGATCGGCGGTGAACGACTTGTCAGCACCGGTTTTCACCGCGCTCATCCAGGCCTGCGCCCCCATCTGCACCGGGTCCCAGGGGCTGCTGAACGGAGGTGTGTAGCTGAGATCGAGATCGTTCAAGTCTTCGACGCCCATGCCGTGGAACAGGGCTGCTGCGAACACGTCGATGCGTTTCGACACCTCCGAACGCCAGTGGCCGAGGATCTGCGCGCCGAGGAGACGACCAGTGCGGCGATCGCCGGTCACCCGGATGCGGAGCTTATGCGCGCCTGGGTAATAGGCCTTGTGATCCCAGGTTTCGATCTCGAGGGTGACGGGATCGAAGCCGGCCGTGCGCGCCTCAGCTTCGCACAAGCCCGTCCGTGCGATCGCCAACTCGAACACCTTCACGGTCTGGCTGCCGACCGAGCCCGCGAAAGAGCGCTCTCCGCCCACCGCGTTCTCGCCGGCCACACGGCCCTGTTTGTGCGCGGTCGTCCCAAGCGGCAGGTACACCGGTCGCTGGAGGATCCGATGCCAGGTCTCGACGCAGTCGCCGGCGGCCCCGATGCCGGGGATCGTGGTTTCCATGCGCTGCGTGACGCGGATGGCGCCCGAGGGCCCCAGTGCAATCCCAGCCGTGGCGGCAAGGGTGGTGTCAGGGCGCACGCCGGTGGCGACCAGCACCAGATCGGCAGTGGCGGCAAACCCGCCCGAACCCGACACCGTAAGACCGCGCCGGTTGCCGGCGGCTTCGATGCGCTCGACGGTGCAACCGGCTACGACCCGCACGCCATGGCGTGACAACTCCTCCCCGATCAGTCTGCCGAACGACGGATCGACGCTTGGGAACACGGGATCGGTATGGCTCACGAGTGTGACATCGATCCCCCGATGCCGCAGCGCGTCGGCCATCTCCACGCCGATATAGCCCGCGCCGACGATGAGGGCCGAACGCGCTTCGCCCGTCGTGAGATGGTGATGGACCGCGAAGCTGTCCGCCATGGTGTGCAGGCCATAAACGCCGGGGAGATCGAGGCCGGGTAACCCTTGGGGACGGACTGGGACGGCACCGGTGGCGATGATCAGGTGGTCATAGCGCATCGTCTCCGCACGGCCGTTCGCCCCGCGCACGACATCGACCCTCTTTCCCACAGGATGAATGACTACGGCCCGATGGTTCGTCAGGATGTCGATGCCGTCGAACGCGGTGCGATGGGCGAGTTGCCGGTGATCCGGCGTCTCGCCGCTGAGGTAGAAGGGCAGGCCGCAGATGCTGTAGTTCGGGTACGCGTCGGCCAACAGGACGGATATCTCGGCTCGGGGATCGATCTCGTGAGCCCGCAATGCCGCGCTGATGCCCGCATCGCTGCCGCCGATGATGAGCAGGCGCGTCATACTTGTTCCTTTTCCAGGTTTGGCGCCGGAGAGAATCGCCTCGTGCTCCGCCGCTGGCGATCCGGAGCGATGCATACGCGATGAGGGGTCACGCCCTGTTTTCTGTACGTTGTTGGCCCAGATCACGCAACTGGGTTTGCAGCGACATGCGGTCGATCTTGTCGATAGGCAGGGCGAGGAGCGGACGGATGCGAGAGGCGATTTGGAAGTGCACGTTGGCGAAGGCCTTGAGTTGACGCTCACGATCCCCGACAACCGCGGCTGGATCAGCGAAACCCCAGTGGGCGGTGATGGGTTGACCCGGCCATGCGGGACAGGCTTCGCCAGCCGCCTGATTGCAGACTGTAAAAATGAAATCCATCGACGGCGCATCCGGCGCCGCAAACTCCGTCCAGCTCTTGCTGCGCAAGCCGTGAAGGTCATAGTGCTGACCGGCGAGCACTTCGAGCGTGAGCGGATGCACTTCGCCGCGAGGATGACTACCCGCGCTGTACGCCTTGAACCGATCTCGACCGAGATGGTTCAAGATGACTTCCGCCATGATGCTGCGCGCGGAATTGCCGGTGCAGATGAACAGCGCGTTGTAGATTTTTGCGGCCATGTCAAGCTCTTTCGGTGATGAGGCTGGGGCGGGCAGTCAGTTCCAGCAGGCGATCGACGCCGACGGGCTCTTCTTTCAGCAGCGGCACGACCGCGTAGCGCCGGGCATGGCGGGTCGCGACGGCGTCGATTTCCCGCAGTTCGTGGCTGGCACGCTGACGCAGCAAGGGCGAGTTCGGCGCGGCCGCCGCGATGCTGTTGTTGATGATCCAGGCCCAGGGCTCGATCCCGGCGCGGCGCAGGTCGGCCTGCAGGTTTGCCGCCTCCAGCACCGGGGTGGTTTCGGCCAACGCCACGATCAGCACCTTGGTCTGCCTGGGGTCCTGCAACTGCATCATCGGGGTGGTGTAGTGCAGCCCGGTGCCGGCCATCTGGCGGGCGATTTCTCGGTGATAGGCGCCTGTCGCGTCGAGCAGCAGCAAGGTGTGGCCGGTCGGTGCCGTGTCCATCACCACGAACTTCCTGCCTGCCTCGCGGATGATGTGCGAGAAGGCCTGGAACACCGCGATTTCCTCGGTGCAGGGCGAGCGCAGGTCCTCGTCCAGCAGCGCCCGGCCTTCCGCATCGAGCCGCGCGCCCTTGGTGGCCAATATGTGCTGCCGGTAGCGCTCGGTTTCGATGTGCGGGTCGATCCGGCTGACCGTGAGGTTGTCCAGCGCGCCGCTCAGCGTCTCAGACAAATGCGCTGCCGGGTCGGACGTGGTGAGATGAACCGGCAGGCCGCGATGGGACAGTTCGGCCGCGATGGCGGCGGCCAGGGTGGTCTTGCCTACGCCGCCCTTGCCCATCAGCATCACCAGGCCGCGGCCGTCTTCGGCGATGCCATCGACCAAGGCGGACAGACTGGGGGCATCAAGTACGAGTACGGCCGGAGCCGCATGGGTGCTGGGCGCTTGCGAGGCCGTCGTGACCAGCAACTGGCGCAAGGCATCCAGGCCGACCAGGTTGAAGGGCTTGAGTGCGACCCGATCGCGGGGCAGAGTTTTGAGCACCTCAGGGATTGCGTCCAATGCGGTCCGTTCGTGCGCGCAGATGGCTGCGGCCAGAGGGTCGTGCGCGGCTTCTTCCGGCGGCAGGACGCCGTTGATCACCAGATACTGCTGCGACAGGCCAATGCCGGCGAGTTCCTCATGGGTGCGTGCAACCTCCCGCAAGGCGGCTGGCTGGGCGCGGGCCACCAGAATCAAGCGGGTACGCTGGGCATCGGCCAAAGCCTCCACGGCCGCCTTGTATTGGGCGCGCTGCTTGCCCAGTCCGGCCAATGGGCCGAGGCAGGAGGCATCGCCCTTGTCCGCTTCAAGGAAATCACTCCATGCGCCGGGCAATTGCAACAGCCGGATGGTATGGCCGGTCGGGGCCGTATCAAAAATGATGTGGTCGTAGTCAGCGGTCAGAGCCGAGTCGGTGAGCAACGCGGTGAATTCGTCGAAGGCGGCGATTTCGGTGGTGCAGGCGCCGGAGAGCTGTTCCTCGATGCCGTTGACGATGTCGTCCGGCAGCGTCCCGCGCACCGGGCCGACGATGCGCTCCCGGTACTGCTGTGCCGCTTGCTGCGGGTCGATTTCCAGAGCCGACAGACCGGGCACACCATTGATGTGGGTGATCGTGTTGCCGATGGCCTGGCCGAACACCTGGCCAATGTTGGACGCTGGATCGGTACTGACCAGCAGCACCCGTATGCCTTGTCCGGCAAGTTGCATGGCGGTGGCGCAGGACAGCGATGTCTTGCCCACGCCGCCTTTGCCGGTGAAAAAGAAAAAGCGCGGCGGCTGTTCGAGAAATTTCATGACGGTATTTCCCGCGTTCAGCAGCAGTCTTGCGCGGCTTTCGACTCTGCTGCCGGTTGTGAAATGCCTGCCCAGCGAGCCAGCTCCATGCGGTTGGGGTAGCGGCCCGCCAATGCCACTGCACCGTCCACCAGAACCAGGGGCAGGGCTTCCTGGCCGGAGCGTTCCAGGAATGCTTTGACCGTCGGGTTTTCGGCGAATGCCAGCGGTTGCCGGGCCAGATTGAAACGCTCGATCTGCGCACCGTTTTGCTTGGCCCAATCGGCGTCCGCCGAAAAGCTGACCAGACTTTGATCGACCTCCACGCCGCACACGCCAGTGCTGCAGCACAGGGCCGGGTCATAGATTTGAATGGCTTTCATTATGAATCTCCATCAATGGTTGAATTTTTGTCACAAAAAAAAGGCGTACCGATCCGATCCAGATGCGTCTTCAAGCATGCAGGATCGCTCTTCAACTCCGTCAGCGGCAGGGAGAGGAAGGCCTCGATGCGGGTGCGCAGGATGCGATAGGCTGTCATGAAGGCAGCATTGATGGCCTCGTCGTCCCCAGTTGCATGCGCAGGGTCTTCGACACCCCAATGCGCGCGCAGGACCGGGCCAAGATAGGCCGGGCAGGCTTCGCCTGCGGCGCTGGAGCAGACGGTGATCACGATGTCCGGGGTTTTGGGCAAGTCGTCCCAGGACTTGCTGGAGAGTCCAACGGCCGGGATGCCTTCCCGCTCCAGCAAGGCCAGCGAGCGCGGATGCACCTGCCCGGTTGGATGGTTGCCCGCGCTCATCGCCATCCAGCCGGCGGGAGCCAGGTGGTTGAACGTGGCTTCGGCCAGAATCGAGCGGCAGGAGTTCCCTGTGCAGAGAAAGAGGATGTTCATGGCTCAGGTTTCGACTAGGGTTGGCGAAGCTGTCGGCAGTGCCGTGTCGCAGTAGGTTGAAGCGCTGCTCAAGCCCGGACATTGCCCCGGGCGCCCGGAGCAGCACTCCTCGGTGAGATAGGCGATCAGATCCAGCATCAATGGAATGTTCGCCCGATAGCGCAGGTAGCGCCCCTCCTGTTCCACAGTGAGAAGGCGGGCCTGGGTCAGGGCCTTCAAATGGAAGGAGAGGTTGGTCGGCGGCACGTCAAGGGTGATCGCGATCTCGCCAGCCACCAAGCCCTCAGGCCCCTTTTTGACAAGCAGCCGATACACGTCCAACCGCACACCTGACGAGAGCGATTCGAAGATTGAAGTTGCGGATATTTTTTCCATTTTTCAAGTCTACAACAATGATTGAATTCATGCCTTGTGCTGTACGCATGCAGACATATGAATGACATGCAGTTGCTTTAGCAAGAGTCAACAATCACGAAATTGTCACATCGTGAGCCTAGTGTGAAAGGCCCTGCTGCATTGCATAACAGGGGCCGAGACTTTCCTGTGCCGTCCTTCGACCCGACCGTTGCGATGGTGCCGAGCGTTTCTGGCCAATTCGTAGCGCGCGTGCCAAAATCCATCCACGCCAAGCTCTCTCGTGCCCAAGCCGAGGGCGTGCCTTATTGAGCCGGCATCAACGAACTTGAATCAAGCCGCATAACGAACCGGTCCATGTTCGAAGTATTTGCGAATCCGCTCAGGCTGACGTTGCACGCTGCGCAGGTGGCGTGCGGTGGCCTTGACCAGTTGCAGCTTCGTGCGCGCCGGGGCCAGAGTCGTCACCGCTTGCTTGATGTCGGCGTTGGCCATCTCGTCGGGGTTGAGTTCGGGGCTGTAGCTGGGCAGGTAGAACACCTCGATCGCATCGGCGTGCTCGGCCAGCCAAGCTTTCACGGGCTTGGCGTGATGCACCCGCAGGTTGTCCAGGATCAGGAACAACTTCTTGCTCGCCCTTTTGATCAGCCGGCGCAGGAAGTCGATCAGGATGTCCGTGTTGAGCGCGCCGTCGAAAATGCGCCAGCGCATCTGCCCCTTGTTGGTCACGGTGGAGATCACCGACAGGCCGTGGCGCTTGTTGTTGACGCGGATCACCGGCGTTTGCCCCTTGGGCGCGAAGCCGCGACCCCGTACGTCGTCGCTGCGCAGCCCGCTCTCGTCGCCCCAGTGAATCTCCGCACCTTCGGACTTGGCCTTCGCGGCGATGACCGGGTAGTCCTCCTCGAGCCACTTCTTGACCGCCGCGGGCGACTGCTCGTACGCCTTTTTCATCGGCTTTTGCGGCGTGAAGCCCCAGCGCGCCAGGTACAGGCCCATCGTGCGCACCGCCAACCGGATGCCAAAGCGCTGCTCGATGAGCTGCGCGACCGCCGTGCGGGTCCACAGCGCGTAGGGCATCTTCAACGGGTCAGGCGTCTTGTCGGTGATGAGCTTGCGCACCGTCGCCTCCTGTGCCGCGTCCAGCAGCCGGCCATCGCCGCTCTTGCGCCCACTGGGTGCGTCGCGCAAGGCCTTCGCGCCCGCCGCTTCGTGGCGCTTGCAGATGTCGAACACACCGGTGCGGCTCAACCCAGTCTGCGCCGCAATCTCGTCGTAGGTCCGGCCCGCTTTGCGTAGGCGGATGACCTGCACGCGTCTCTCGTGTCGCGCGTCGCGCGACAGCGATCTCATGTCAGTTGCTTCCATCACACCAACATGATGGCGCATGCGAATACTTCAAGTTAAATACTTCCGAATCAATAATGCGTTGGCCTTGGTCGCGGAGGGCCTGGGGACGCGTGATCCTCATCCCTGAACGCTGTCTGTTCCCGGCGGTCCGCTTGGGATCGTCTCAGAAACGGATCGCAAAGTGCGTTCAGCGTATGTCCTCTTTCCCTGCCCTACCCTGGGCTCATCCCCGTACCCCACCCGTCTGCCTCCACTTCAGCTTCCACTGTCGAATCTTCCAAATCTGCATCCCTGGACGCTGCGCTGGCCCAAACCCGGGCGTTCAACCGCCTGCGTAACCTCGCGGAGAAAGCCGCCAAGGATGCCGGATTGCAGGTTCTGCGCCCGGTGGCGCAGACCTATCTGGCCGGCTTGCCGGTGCTGAAACTGCAAGCGGCTGAGGATGACCAGCCCGGTCGTGCGCCCTATTTGCTGCCGTTGGCGGCGGACATTCACACCCAGTTCGCGCGGTGGATGCGCGCCCAGCCTGCAAGCCAAACCCTCTCGGGCACGGCTTTGCATCCGTTGTCCAAGCAACTGCTGTATCCGCATCTCTCCTCGCCAGCGTACAGGCGGGTGGTTTGGGTGCGCACCTGCGGGTCAACCTGGATGGCTCGCCCGCAGGGGCCATCACCCCGGGGCGCCGGGACGCGGCCCGGCAACGCCTGGCCCGCCAGCCTTGAGTCCGCCATGACGTTCAGCACCCGAGTCGGTAACGACTGAAAAATCCGTAAACAGTCCAGTAGTTCCTTAACGCGACAGGATAGAACTTTATTTTTCAGGATAGTACTTTATTTGTTAGGATAGAATTTCATTTGGCGTCAACAACAACACCGGAACATCAAACTTCTCTACTCCACCGTGACGCTCTTGGCCAGGTTGCGGGGTTTGTCGACGTCGGTGCCGCGGGCGACGGCGGTGTGGTAGGCGAGGAGTTGCAGGGGCACCACGTGCACGATGGGCGACAGCAGGCCGTAGTGCTCGGGCAGGCGGATGGCGTGCACGCCGGGGCTGGCCTCGATGCGCGTGCCGGCATCGGTGAACACGTAGAGCTCGCCGCCCCGCGCGCGCACCTCCTGAAGGTTGCTCTTGAGCTTGTCGAGCAGGACGTCGTTGGGGGCCACGGTGACCACGGGCATTTCGTCGGTCACGAGGGCGAGCGGGCCGTGCTTGAGTTCGCCGGCGGGGTAGGCCTCGGCGTGGATGTAGGAAATTTCCTTGAGCTTGAGCGCGCCTTCCTGGGCGATGGGAAAGTGCATGCCGCGGCCGAGGAACAGGGCGTTGTTCTTGCGCGTGAAGGCTTCGGCCCAGGCGATGATCTGCGGCTCGGTGGCGAGCGCCGCCTGCAGGGCCACCGGGAGATGGCGCAGGGCCTGGAGATGGTCGCGCTCGGCCTGCGCGTCGAGCCGGCCGCGCTGCTTGGCCAGCACCAGCGCGAGCAGGAACAGCGCGACCAATTGCGTGGTGAAGGCCTTGGTGGAGGCCACGCCGATTTCGACCCCGGCGTGGGTGAGAAAGCGCAGCGAGGCCTCGCGCATCATGGCGCTGCCGGCGACGTTGCAGATGGCCAGCTGGCGCGTCATGCCCAGGGCGCGGGCGTGACGCAGCGCGGAGAGGGTGTCGGCCGTCTCGCCTGACTGGGAGACGCCGATCACCAGGGTTTCGGGGTCGGGCACGCTGTCGCGGGTGCGGTATTCGCTGGCCGTTTCCACGTCCACGGGAATGCGGGCCAGGGCCTCGATCCAGTGGCGGGCGACGGCCCCGGCGTAGCTGCTGGTGCCGCAGGCCAGGATGAGCACGCGGCGCACGCCGGCCAGCGTCCCCGCGGAGTCGCCGAACAGCGCCGGATCGATGTGCTCGATGCCGCCGAGGGTATCGGCCACCGCGCGCGGCTGTTCGAAGATTTCCTTCTGCATGTAATGGCGGTAGGGACCGAGTTCGGTGGCGCCGCTGTAGGCCTCCAGCGGACGCCAGTCGCGCAGCGCGGGCTGGTCGGCGGCGTCCACCAGGCGGAAGGCGCCGGCGGTGATGCACACCACGTCGCCCTCTTCCAGATAGGCCACCTGATGCGCGGCGCCGGCCAGGGCCAGCGCGTCGGAAGCGATGTAGAAACCGTCGCTCCCCTGACCGAGAACCAGCGGATTGCCGGCGCGGGCGCCGACCACCACGCCCGGCTCGCCGGCGTGCAGCACGGCAATGGCGTAGGCGCCGCGCAGACGGCGCACCGCCTGGCGCACGGCGGCGAACAAATCGCCCGCGTAGAGGCTGTGGATGAGGTGGGCAATGACTTCGGTGTCGGTCTGGCTGTCGAACGCGTAGCCTGCGGCGCGCAGCTCGGCGCGCAGTTCGTCGTGGTTCTCGATGATGCCGTTGTGCACCAGCGCGACCTGGTCGCGCGAAATCATGGGGTGCGCATTGTGCGTGGCCGGCGCGCCGTGCGTGGCCCAGCGGGTGTGGCAGATGCCGGTGACGGCCTGGAGGCCCTCGGCCTGCACGCGTAGGTCGGCCACGCGCTGGGTGGTGCGCAGGCGCGAGATGCCGCCGTCTTTCTGCACCGCCAGCCCGCAGGAGTCGTAGCCCCGGTACTCAAGCCGCTGCAGGCCTTCCAGCAGGGTCGGCACGATGTCGTGTTGCGCTGCTGCGCCGACGATTCCGCACATGGGTCAGCTTCCTTCGCTATTTTTGGTCGGCCGCTTCCAGCCTTCCAGGGTGACGGCGCGGGCGCGCGCCACGGTGAGCTTACCGGCCGGGACGGCGCGGGTCACGGTGGACCCCGCGCCGATGGTGGCGCCGGCGCCCACGGTGATGGGCGCCACCAGCACCGAGTTCGAGCCGGTGTGGGCATCGTCCCCGATGACGGTGCGGTGTTTGTTGGCGCCGTCGTAATTGGCGACGATGGTGCCGGCGCCGATGTTCACCCGCGCGCCCACCTCGGCGTCGCCGACGTAGGAGAGATGGTTGGCCTTTGCGCCTTGGCCCATGCTGGCGTTCTTCACCTCGACGAAGTTGCCGATGTGCACGCCGTCGCCCAGCGTGGCCTGGGGCCGCAGGCGGGCGAAGGGACCGATCTGGGCCTGCGCGCCGATGGTGGCGCCGTCAAGGTGGCAAAACGGCTGCACGACGCTGCCGCGGCCGACGCGCACGTCGCGCAGCACGGCGTAGGGGCCGACGTGCACGCCGTCGGCCAGTTCCACCTGGCCCTCGAACACGCAGCCCACGTCGATGAACACGTCCTGTCCGCAAGTGACCGCGCCGCGGATGTCAATGCGCGCCGGATCGGCCAGGGTCACACCGGCCTGCAGCAGGACCTGGGCCTGCCGGGCCTGCACGATGCGCTCGAGTTGCGCCAGCTGGGCGCGGTCGTTCACGCCCAGGGTTTCGTCCGGGTCGGCGCTCGCGAAGGCCTGCACGCCCACGCCCTGGGCGATCGCCTGCGCGACGACGTCGGTGAGGTAGTACTCACCCTGGGCGTTGTCGTTGCGCAGGGCCGCCACCCAGCGCTTGAGCAGCGCGGCCGGCGCGGCGAGGATGCCGGTGTTGACCTCGGCAATCGTTCGCTCGGCCTCGTTCGCATCCTTGTGCTCGACGATGCGCAGCACCTGCCCCGCCGCGTCGCGCACGATGCGGCCATAGCCGCCGGGGTCGGGCAGGGTCACGGTCAGCAAGGCCAGGCTTCCAGCGCGCGCCGCATCGATGAGCGGCCGCAGCGTGGCCGCGCGCACCAGGGGCACGTCGCCATACAGCACGAGGACCACCGCCGCGTCGTCCAGCCATGGGGCTGCTTGCAACACGGCGTGCCCGGTGCCGAGTTGGGGACTTTGCTCGCAGAACTGCGCATCGGCCTGGGCGAAGCGTTCGCGCACCTGCGCGGCGCCATGGCCGACGACCACGACGCGCCGCTGCGCCTGCAGCTGCGCGGCGGTGTCGAGCACATGGGCCAGCAACGGCCTTCCGGCCAGCGGCTGGAGCACCTTGGGATGGGCGGAGCGCATGCGCGTGCCGCGGCCTGCGGCGAGCACGACGACCTGCAGGGCGGGAGTTGAGATGGGTTCGGGCATGGGTGGATTCTAGGGTTCGGTGCCGGCCCGCGGCCCCCTGCAGTGCGGGGATGGCGGGCACAAAAAAAGGCCGGTGCTGGCACCGGCCTTCGGAAGTCGGCAGAGACCGCGGACCCGATTCAGGTCGGCTGCGGCTGCTGGGAAGAGCGCGAACCGGGCGGCAATTCGGCCACGACGCGCTGCTGCAGGAAGCCGGGCAGGCCGATCCACATATCGATCAGCGACACGCCCATCTCCAGCATCGCGATCGGGCAGGACAGCGCCCCGCCCACCAGCACCATCCAGGCGAAGTCGGGGTTCATGTGGGTGAGGAACCAACCGGAATAATCGAGCAGCATGGCCAGGAAGGGCGCGATCACCGAAATGGCCTTGATCTGGTTGTTCACCCGCGTCTGCAGGAAGATCCAGCCGGCGATCCAGAAAATGACCCCGAGCATGGTCAGGTGCACCATGCCGCCCATGAGCATGCTGCTGTACGACATGCCGGTGTTGACCGCGGCGACCTTCTTCACGTCGTCGTAAGAGGCCAGGGGCGGATTGTGCAACTGCTTGCTCATCGCCACGCTGTGGCACATCATGCAATGCTGATCGATGATGGGCTTGATCTGCGATTCATACTCGGCCTTGCTCTGGCCGCCGACCACCCAATGGTCGATGGTCTGCGTGATCTTGGGCCACTGGTCCTTGGGCACGCCGGCGTTCGTGAGCATCGTCGGCAAAACGGTCTGCAATTTGCTCGACGAGCGGTCGCCGTAATAGGAAATTTGAATGTCTTTGAGCGTCACGCCCGACTTGCCGTCGAGCCCGGTGTGGGTCACGTAGAGGTAGGCCTCGGCAGCGAGCAGGCCAACACAGACCATGATGATGAAACCTGTATGCAACAGTTTTTCGGATAGAGAGAGTTTGTTCAGAAGGCGCATGATGGAGCTGCCGGCGGTTGCAAACGAGAAATGACAAGGATCAAAAATTGCTGTTTTTCGAGCATCCTACTCCGTAAAAACCCTAGTCATCAAGGCTGACATGGCGCCGGCGCGTATCAGCTTATTTCACAAAACCGGCGCAACACGGTTTGGGCATCCGGCCGGTTCAAGGCGCGGAGGTGGGTCGCGAGGGGGCATCCGCCATGCGCTCGGCCCCCTCGTGCACGACGATCCTGCCGCGGAACACCAGGTACTGATAGGCGTTATAGCCGATCATCACCGGCAGCAGCATGCCGATGCCGACGAGCATGAACAGCAGCGTCGGCGCACTCGACGCGGCCTGCAGGATGGTGACGTGCCCGGGCACCATGGCCGGGTAGATGCTCAGCGCCAGGCCGCCGAACGACACGGCGAACAGCAGCACCGAGGCGCGGAACGGGCCGCGCACACCCCGGCGCAGCGCGTGGAGGATGTAGCCGAAAGCCGACACGGCCAGCAGCCCGAGCACCCCCAGAATCGGCATGCGATGCGGATCGAGCCAAGCGTTGCGCACCTCGACGCTGGCGAACGGCGTGGCGAGGGTCAGGACGGCGGCCATGCCCACCGTCGTCCAGAGGCTGACGCGGGCATGCCGGCGCGACGCCTGCCCGAGGCCCCCGCTGGTTCGCATGACGAGGTAGCTGGCCCCCAGCAGGGAGTAGCCGGCCACGACGCCCAGCGCGGCAACGGCCGAGAAGGCCCACCCCACCCAACCCTCGCGCAGCCCCGAAACGAGTTGACCGAGGATGGCGCCCTGCGCCAATGCCGCCAACAGGCTTCCGGCGCCGAAAACGCGGTCCCAACCGCGCTTGTCGCGTGCCGCATGGCGAAACTCGAAGGCGGCGCCGCGCAGGATGAGTCCGCCGATCATCACCATCACCGGCCCGTACAGCGCGTGCAGCACCATGGCGTACACGGCGGGGAAAGCGCCGAACAGCGCGCCGCCCAAGACCACCAGCCAGGTTTCGTTCGCGTCCCACACGTGGCCGATGGATTCGAGCATCGCGCTGCGGTGGGTTTCGCGCCGCGTGGCGAGGGACAGAATGCCGATGCCCAGGTCGAAGCCGTCGGTGATGACGTAGAACGCCAGGATCAGCCCCAAGATGAGGAACCATGCATTGGCAAGCAAGGGCTGCAAACTGTTGTCGATCATGATGGTCGTGCGCGATGCGTCGCTTGGCTCGGCACCGGATCAATGCTCATAAATGCCGCCCTTGACGTCGAGCACCCGTCGCGGGTCCTGCGGCGGCTGCAAGCTCAAGTCGGACCCGGCACGCAACCAGCGCCGCGCGAAGATGAAAAAGGTGACGAGCAGGACCACGTAGAACACCGCGAACATGGCCATGCTGGCCGACACGGTATAGGGCGAGAGCGCCGACGCGCCCTGCTGCGTGCGCAATAGTCCATAGACGATCCACGGCTGACGCCCAACCTCGCGCACCAGCCAGCCCATTTCCACCGCGACGTAGGGCAGCGGGACCGTCAGCACCCAGGCCCACAACAGTTTGCGATGCGCCAGCAGGGCGTCGACCTTGCCGCGCGCCTTGCGCCAGGCCCAGAGCGTCCAGAACGCCAGGAACACGAACCAGAAACCGATGCCCGCCATGATGCGGAAGGCGTAGAACAACAGCGGCACCATGGGCGGCTGGTCGGCGCGCGGCATGTCGGCCAGGCCGATGACCCGGCCGCTCAGGCTGTGCGTGGCCAGCACGCTGAGCATGTCCGGCAGTTCGATCGCCCAGTCGTTTTTCTGCGCGGCCTGGTCGGGCCATGCCAGCAGCGCCCAGGGCGCGCCCACGCCCGGTCCGTTGGTGTGCCAATGTCCCTCGATGGCCGCGCCCTTGGCCGGCTGCTCCCGGAACACCTCCACGCCGCTGGAGTCGCCGATCCAGACCTGCAGCGGCGCCAGCACCACCAGCGCCAGCAAGGCGATCTTGAACGACTTGAAGAAGAACTCCGGGTGGCGCCTGCGCAGCAGGTAGTAGGCCGAGGCTCCGGCCACGACGAACGCCCCGGTCTCCAGCGCGGCCACGTACATATGCGCCACGCCCCAGGGCATGTCGGGGTTGAAGATGGCGGCCATGTAGTCGGTGACCACCAGCCTGCCGTTGTCCAGCGTCACGCCGGCCGGGGTCTGCATCCAGGAATTGGCCACCATGATCCAGAACGCCGACAGGCTGGCGCCGAGCGCGACCATGACGGTGGCGAACAGGTGCGCGCCCCTGCTCACCCTGCCCCAGCCGAACAACATGATGCCGATGAAGCCGGCTTCCAGCATGAAGGCCATCGCGCCCTCGAAGCCCAGGATGTTGCCGAAGAACTCGCCGGCGACGTTGGAAAAACCCGCCCAGTTGGTGCCGAACTGGAACTCCAGCGGTATGCCGCTGACCACGCCGACCGTGAAATTCAGCACCAGCAACTTGCTCCAGAAACGGGCGTGACGGTAGTAGGCGACGTCGCGCGTCTTGAGCCAGAGGGCCTCCACCGCGACGAGGAAAACCGCCAGGCCGATGCTGAGGATGGGCCAGAGGATGTGGAACATGGCGGTCATCGCGAACTGGCCGCGCGACAGATCGATGGCGGTTTGCATGACGGACCTTGCTCGGGGTCGAGGCGGCAGGGGCAAGATCGCCCGCCCTTGCATGCGGTTTGCAGCCAGAGCCGCCCACGCACCCTGAAATGGGATGAATCTAGGGTTTGTACGGATTATGGTTCCGCGCCGTTTTTGGCGTGGATACGTTTTGGAGTATCCATGCGCGCATCAAGCCGATGAGCCCGCCACCGGCCCGAAACGCGCCGCCGCGCGGGCAAGGCGGGCCACTATCATGGCCGCATGGCGCATGAGTCCGAACCGCCCGCATCCGCAGAGACGTCGCCCCGGCTTGGAACCTCGCGGCGCCGCGCCCTGACCCGGCTGATCCGCAGCCGCTCGCGCCGTCTCCTGCTCCAATTCGGCCTCCCCTGGGGCGGCGCCTTGCTCGTCGGCCTGGCCGCCGTGCTGTACGCGAACTGGAGCACCGCCGCCTACAACCAGTTCGTCGCCTGGATCGCCGGGCGGCCCTGGCTGGCCTTCCTCATCACGCCGGCCTTCACGGTGCTGGCGGTGTTCCTCACCCGCCGCTGGTTCTCCGGCAGCGAAGGCAGCGGCATCCCGCAGGTGATCGCCGCCTTGCACGCGCCGCGCGACGAAACCCTGATGAAGCGCTTGTTCGGCCTGCGCGTCATTTTCGGCAAACTGTTCATTTCGCTGCTGGGATTCCTCGGCGGCATGACCATCGGCCGCGAGGGGCCCACCGTGCACATCGGCGCGGCCATCATGGCCGAGACGCGGCGCTTCTATCCGCACCCCGGGCCCAGGCTGGAGCGCCAGCTGCTGCTGGCCGGCGCGGCGGCCGGGCTGTCCGGCGCCTTCAACACCCCGCTGGCCGGCATCATCTTCGCCATCGAGGAAATCGCGCGCGACTTCGAGAACCGCACCAACGGCACCATGATCACCGCCGTGGTGTTCTCCGGCCTGACCTCGCTGGCCCTGGCCGGCAATTACCTGTATTTCGGCCAGCTCAACGTGCCGCACAGCTTCAGCATCCACTTCGTCCTGCCCGTGCTGCTCACGGCCCTGCTCTGCGGCCTGCTCGGCGCGGCGTTCAACTGGGCCCTGCTGCGCTGGGAGGTCTGGATGCCCAGGCCGCTGCAGCTCTGGCGCGCCGACAAGCCGCTGCTCTACGCCCTGATCATCGGCCTCGCCATCGCGGCGCTCGGGGTGTCCACCGGGGGCGAAACCTGGGGCAGCGGCTACGAGCAGGCGCGTCGGCTGCTCGAAGGCACGGCCCCACTTAGCCAGGGCTACGCCATCACCAAATGGGCCTCGATGATCATCAGCTACATGGCCGGCATTCCCGGCGGCCTGTTCTCGCCCTCGCTGTCCATCGGCGCCGGTCTGGCGCAATGGGTGCATGCCGTCTTCGCCTGGGCACCGTTGCCGGCGCTGATCGCGCTGTGCATGACGGGGTATCTCGCGGCCGTGACGCAATCGCCGCTGACCTCCTTCGTCATCGTCATGGAAATGACCAACGGCAGCGGCATGGTCATCCCGATGATGGCCACCGCCCTGCTGGCCACGCGCGTGTCGGCCCTGTTCACGCCGCCGCTGTACGAGGCGTTGGCGCAGAAGAACTACTTCCCCAAGGCGCCGGCGCCGCAGCCGGCGCCCGAAGCCAGGGCCGACTGAACCGCGCCGGCCCGGGCGGTGATGCGCAAGACAAGCCGGCGCGGCGGCGCTAGGCTTGCAGGCACAACGACACCCCTGGAGGAGACACCATGCAGGCAACCCAAGCCGCCGCCGGCGATACCGCAACGCTCGAGGCCGCCACCTACCGCAAGGTCGGCTGGCGGCTCATTCCCTTCCTGATGCTGTGCTACTTCGTCGCCTACCTGGACCGCGTCAACGTCGGCTTCGCGCAATTGCAGATGAAGTCGGACCTGCAGTTTTCCGATGCGGTCTACGGCTTCGGCGCGGGCATCTTCTTCCTCGGCTATTTCCTGTTCGAGGTGCCGAGCAATCTGGTGCTGCACCGCGTCGGCGCCCGCATCTGGATCGCCCGCATCATGATCACCTGGGGGCTGATCTCCGCCCTCACCATGTTCATCCAGACGCCCGCCATGTTCTACGTAGCGCGCTTCCTGCTGGGCCTGGCCGAAGCGGGATTCTTCCCCGGCATCATCCTCTACCTCACCTACTGGTACCCGGCGGCCCGGCGCAGCCAGATGACGGCCTGGTTCATGTCGGCCGTGGCGCTCTCGGGCTTGATCGGCGGGCCGGTGTCGGGCTGGATCCTGCACACCTTCCACGGTCACGCCGGCCTGGCCGGCTGGCAGTGGCTGTTCCTGCTCGAAGGCCTGCCGGCGGTGGTTCTCGGCGTGGTGGTGCTGCTCTATCTGGATAACGGCATCGCCCAGGCGCGATGGCTGACCGACGCCGAAAAGACCCTGCTGCAGGAGCGCATCGCCAGCGAAGCCCAGACCAAGACCCATGCCTCGGCGCTGCAAGCCATGGCAAGCCCGCGCGTATGGCTGCTGGCGCTGGTGTATTTCTCGGTGGTGATGGGCTTGTACGGACTGGGCTTCTGGCTGCCGCTGCTGTTCAAGACCACGGGCGTGAGCGACCCGCTCGTCATCGGCTGGCTGGTGGCCATTCCCTACGGCGTGTCCATCCTCGCCATGATTCTGGTGGGCCGCCGCTCGGACGCCAAGCGCGAGCGACGCTGGCATGTCGCCATTCCCGCGCTGCTCGGGGCCGCGGGGCTGCTGCTGTCCACGCTGTGGACCGACAACACCCTGGGCGCGGTGCTCACGCTGACCCTCGCCACCTGCGGCATCATGACCGTGCTGCCGCTGTTCTGGAGCCTGCCGACCGCGTTTCTCACCGGCACGGCGGCCGCGGCGGGCATCGCCTTGATCAACGCCCTGGGCAACCTGGCCGGCTTCTTCGGCCCCAGCATCGTCGGCTGGGTCAAGCAGGCCACGCACAGCACCAACGGCGGCATCCTCGTGCTGGCCGCCTTCATGGTACTGTGCGCGCTGCTGGTGCTGAGCCTGCCGGGCCGCGACATCGACCGATAGCCCCATGCACGCGGCCCGTCCCCGGCATAAGCCGGACGCCGCGCTGGATTGTTTCTCAACGACCGGGAGAACCACCGATGAGCAAGACCAAGACCTCAGGCCCCAAGCTGCACGCCACCTCCAGCAATGTGCAGATCGGCATCGCCGACAAGGACCGCGCCGCCATTGCGCAAGGGCTTTCGCACCTGCTGGCCGACACCTACACGCTCTACCTGACGACCCACAATTTCCACTGGAACGTCACCGGCCCGATGTTCAACACCCTGCACATGATGTTCATGACCCAGTACACGGAGTTGTGGAACGCGGTGGACCCGGTGGCCGAGCGCATCCGGGCGCTGGGCTATGCGGCCCCCGGCTCCTACACCGCCTACGGCCAGCTCACCAAGCTGGGCGACGTGCCGCTGATTCCGCCCAAGGCCGAGGACATGGTGCGCATTCTGGTGAAAGGCAACGAGGCGGTGGCTGCCACCGCGCGCGAACTGCTGCCGCTGACCGAAAAGGCCGGCGACCAGCCCACCACCGACCTGCTGTCGGCGCGCATGGACATCCATGAGAAATCGGCCTGGATGCTGAGATCCCTGCTCGAAGGTTAAAGCTCCGCGCGGGGACGACGCGCCCCGCGGCGGGGCCCGGTCAGTCGCGGCCATGACCGTGGCCATGGCCATGCTCTTCCCGATCCCTCTCCCGCATGCCCCGCTCGGGGCCGTATTCGGGCGTGCGGACGAAGTACACCGGCACGCCGCAAGCGTTGTAGCGGCGGCAGTACTTGGCCCATTTCCTGGCCTGGCCCGGGGGCACGTGCATGTACACGGGGGCCGGCGCCACGACCGTGGGCGGGGGTGGCGCGATGATGACCGGCTGCGCGTACACCACGGGAGGCGGCGTGTTGCCGATGTCGACCCTGCCGTAGACGCCCGGCGCAAGCTGGCCGCCCACGCTCAAGGACACGCTTTGCGCCTGGGCAGGGGTTGCCGGCAGGCTTGCCGCGGCGAGCAGGGCCATGGCGGCGATGCGAACTGGGTTCATCGGAATGCCTCCTGAACATTGGGATGTGAGAACGTGCGACGCTCGAACCATAACGCAGGCCACGCCTGGCTGTTGACAGGCGCAGCCGCGGCTCGGCGCCGGAGATAATGCGCCGCATGGCATCACGACTTCGCCTCTGGCTCGACCTCATCCGCTGGAACCGGCCCGCCGGCTGGCTGCTGCTGCTGTGGCCCACCCTCTCGGCCCTGTGGATGGCGGCGGGAGGCTTTCCCGGCGCGACCCTGCTGGCGGTGTTCGTGCTCGGCACCATCCTCATGCGCTCGGCCGGCTGCACCGTGAACGACGTGGCCGACCGCGATTTCGACCGCCACGTGCGCCGCACCGCGCACCGGCCCGTCACCTCCGGCGCGGTGTCGCCGCGCGAGGCGCTGGCGGTGGGCGCGGCGCTGGCGCTGGCCGCCTTCGCCCTGGTGCTGCTGACCAACGCGCTGACCATCGCCCTGTCGTTCGCCGCGCTGCTCATCGCCACGGCCTATCCGTTCACCAAGCGCTGGCTGGCCGTGCCCCAGGCCTATCTGGGCGTGGCCTTCAGCTTCGGCATCCCCATGGCGTTCGCCGCGGCGCGCGGCGACGTGCCGCTGCTGGCCTGGTGGCTGCTGGCGGGGAACCTGTTCTGGGTGCTGGCCTACGACACGGAATACGCCATGGTGGACCGCGAGGACGACCTGAAGATCGGCATCAAGACCTCGGCCATCACCTTCGGCCGGGCGGACGTGGCCGCGGTGATGGCGAGCTATGCGATCTACCTCGCGATGTGGCTGGCAGCCGGCCTGCAACTGGGCTTGGGCTGGCCGTTCGCGCTCGGCCTGCTGGCTGCGGCCGGCATGGCGGTCTGGCACTACACACTCATCCGCCAGCGCGACCCGGCGCACTGCTTCACCGCTTTTCGCCACAACCACTGGCTGGGCTTCGCGGTGTTCGCCGGCACCGCAGCCGCCTACGCGCTGCGCTGAAACGCTCATCCCCAGCCCTCCCCATGCATGGGGAGGGAGCCGGGTTCTCAGGGATACAACCCGCGCTCGGCCCTGGCCTGCAGCACGCGCTCGCAGGCCACGACGAAGGCGGCCGTGCGCAGGGTGATCTTGAGCCGGTCGGCGGTGTCCCAGATATGCGCGAAGGCGCCGCCGAGAATCTTGTCGAGCCGGGCGTTGATCTCGTCCTCGCTCCAGAAGAAGCTGGAGAAGTCCTGCACCCACTCGAAGTAGCTCACCGTCACGCCGCCGGCGTTGCAGATGACGTCGGGCACGACCAGCACGCCGCGCTCGGCCATGATGTCGTCGGCCCCCGGCAGGGTCGGGCCGTTGGCGCCTTCGAGCACCAGCCTGGCCGCGGTGCGGCGCGCGCGCGCCTCGGTGATCTGGCCTTCCAGCGCGGCGGGGATGAGGATGTCGCAGGGCACGTCCCAGAAGTCCTCGCGGGCGATGGGCTGCGCCGCCTCGAAGCCGGCCACGCCGCCATGGGCCTGAACATGGGCCTGCAGCGCCGGCACGTCCAGCCCCGGCGCGTGCAGCACGGCGCCGGTGTGGTCCTGCACCGCGACGACCCGGGCGCCGGCATGGGCGAACAATTCGGCGGCGGTGGCGCCGACGTTGCCGAAGCCCTGCACCGCCACGCGCGCGCCTTCCAGCGGGAGGTTGATGCGCCGCGCGGCTTCGCGCCCGGTGACGAACACGCCGCGCCCGGTGGCCTTGACGCGCCCGAGCGAGCCGCCGAGCTGGACGGGCTTGCCGGTGACGACGCCGGTGGCGGTGCCGCCGATGTTCATGGAGTAGGTGTCCATCATCCACGCCATGATCTGGGGGTTGGTGTTGACGTCGGGCGCGGGGATGTCTTGCTGCGGGCCGATGATGATGCCGATCTCGCTGGTGTAGCGCCTTGTGAGGCGTTCGAGTTCCTTGTGCGAGAGTTCACCCGGCTCGACCCGGATGCCGCCCTTGGCGCCGCCGAAGGGCAGGCCCACCGCGGCGTTCTTCACCGTCATCCAGGCCGCCAGCGCCATCACTTCTTCCAGCGTGACCTGCGGGTGGTAGCGCACGCCGCCTTTGCCGGGGCCGCGCGAGAGGTTGTGCTGCACGCGAAAACCTTCGAAGTGGCGCACCGTGCCGTCGTCCATCTCGATGGGCACGTCCACGATCAGCGCCCGCTTGGGGCGCCGCAGGGTCTCGGCCCAGCGCGACAGGGGGCCCAGATAGGGCAGCACGCGCTCGACTTGGGATAGATAGGTCTGCCAGGGGCTGTCGGGCTGGGGGTCGATGTAGGACAGCGGGTTGTTCGGGCTGGCTGTTTGCAGCATTGATGTCTCCGTGCGTTGTGATGGCGCTCGTGGCGCCGAAGTGAATGGCGGCCTGGTAAGGCCGCCATTCACTGTAACTGCGCCGTGAGGCCGGCGCCACCCCGCCGCGCAAGGTACGGACTGGTCAAGCTGATGCAAATCAGCAGATCTGCAGATCAGCGGTTCAACGCCTGCATGGCCGCGTCGGGATAGCGCATGCCGCTGGCCGCCCCCGGGGGCATGGCCTGGTGGATGCGCAGCAGATCCTCCGTGCTCAGCGGCACCTGCAGCGCGCCCAGGTTTTCCTCCAGGCGCTCGATGCGCCGCGTGCCCGGAATGGGGATGATGTCGTCGCCCTGCGCCAGCAGCCAGGCCAGCGCCAACTGCGCCGCGGTGCAGCCGCGCTCGGCGGCCATGTCCCGCAGCGTGTCGGCCAGGCGCAGGTTGTGGGCCAGGTTCTCCGGCGTGAAGCGCGGGTTGTGCCGGCGCCAGTCGTCCGGCGCCAGATCGTCCAGTTGGCGAATCGCGCCGGTGAGAAACCCCCGTCCCAGCGGGCTGTACGCGACGAAGGCCATGCCCAGTTCGCGCACCGTATCCAGCAGCTCGCCCTCCGGGTCGCGGCTCCACAGCGAGTATTCCGTCTGCAGCGCGGCGATCGGGTGCACCGCGTGGGCACGCCGGATGGTGGCCGGCGCCGCCTCGGACAAGCCCAGCCAGCGCACCTTGCCGGCGCGCACCAGGCCGGCCATCGCCCCCACCGTGTCTTCGATGGGCACCTGCGGATCGACCCGGTGTTGGTAGTACAGGTCGATCACGTCCACCTGCAGCCGTCGCAGGCTGGCATCGCAGGCCTGGCGCACGTACTCCGGCCGGCCGTTGACCCCGGCGAAGCTGCGGTCCGGCCCACGCACATTGCCGAACTTGGTCGCCAGCACCACCTGGCTGCGCCGGCCGCGAATGGCGCGGCCCACCAGCTCTTCGTTGTGGCCGGCGCCGTACATGTCGGCCGTGTCCAGAAAATTCAGGCCCAGATCGAGCGCGCGATGGATGGTGGCGATCGACTGCGCCTCGTCGGCCGGCCCGTAGAACTCCGACATACCCATGCAGCCCAGACCCAAGGCGGACACCAGCGGACCGCTGGTGCCAAGATGTCGCATTTGCATCACAAGACTCCCCGACTGCCGGGCCCCGGATGCCGGCACCCGATGCACTGGCATCCTAGAAAAAACCCCGCGCCGACACTGCAACAGTTTGTTCGCCGTGCGGCGCGATGCCGATCTTTGGCGCCCGCCCGGCCTCAGCCCTCCCGCTCCTTGCGCAGCGCGACCCGCGCCGCCCGCCGCTCGGCCTTGCGCGACTTGCCGTGCGTCCCCGCCTTGCGCTGAAGCGTCGGCGCCACCAGCGGATTGCGCGGCACCGACGGCGGCAGGCGCAGGATCTTGGCGCGGGCGCGTTTGCGGGAGAGTTTCAAGGGTCCACCCGCTCAGGCCACACTACGATGAGCTGCTTCACTTTACCGAGCATGCTCAAAACCGTCAGCCTTTCATGCTATGGCTTTGGTTCTGCCGACCCCTGCTGCCGCTCAGAATTTGCGCCATGGCCTACCGCTTTGCCGGGCGATTGAGCAGTGACAAATGTCCCACCATTCGCACCCTCTTTCCCGACACCCGACGCATAGAACGCCAGATCAAATCCAAACCACGTTTTCTTGGGGTCGATTGTTACCACAGTCCCAGTATCGCCATGTTCCCATGGTTTGAGCGCATTCACATTAACTGGCTGCAAGGTCGATTGCGGCAGTGTTGCAAAAATTCTGGCGACAGGATCGTAGATATTCGGGTCCAAGCTCTGTAGATGGTGCAAACTTTCACGCACTTCCGGACAAGCATCGGGGTAGAACGCGCATGCCTTTGCAAGGGTTAAAGCTGAATTATTTGGCTTTTTATTCAGTGCATAGAGATAAGCCAGCTTCTGCATAAACCACGCGCCCGTGTAATTTCCTACTGCACGCTCTCCCAAGGCAATTTTTTCGCGTAACATGAACGGATCGACACTCAAACTGTAAAAATTAAGTGCCTCTACGATAGGCGAAAATCCAGGACTTACGATAATATTTTGCAAATTTCTTTGATAGATTCCTTGATATTTCTTATATACTGAACTGTCAGCCGCCAAGGCTGTTAATTTCACGATATCTATATACCTAGCACTTGCCCATCCCATGAACGCAAGCATGATCAACGGCAATAAACCAAGAAGAACCTGCACAGAGCGTGTTACAGGCCACTGCACTGCTGTACTGTCAAGTACACCCCAACACAAGGCAAACGGAATAAGATAATAGACATACCAAAGTGGAAACTCCGTCATGCTGTAACCCAACAGCATCACGCATACCCCTAGTGCGGGAACCTTCCATGCCGGCCAGGCTGCCAAACCAGTCCCCCATAGCTGCCTTGATATCAGCCACAAGCTGATACAGCCTGGTACCAACAATGCCAGCAAACCCGAGATACCAAATTCCGCCCCAATTTGCGCAAAGATATTGTGCGCATTGGTCGAGAACAAAGGATGCGCCTGCTGCAACCCCAGGCGAAACTCCCAATCAGAAAAGCTCCCAAACCCACCGCCGAATATCGGATGCGACTTAAATTCTGCCCACGCCACTTGCAGCATACCAAGGCGTTGCCCAAGACCCCGATCCACCAACCGCTGCGTTCCTGGAGGAAACAACTGCCCAAGGCCTAGGCCAACATAGATTATCCATTGCAACATTAAATACGCTAACCCCACACCCAAAACCCCTAATAGCGCAGCCCTGAATCTACTGCGGGGTTCGGCCCATAACATGCCAAAGCAAAGTCCCACGACAAATAAAAACCCAAAAGCGACTCGGCTTTGGGTCAGCGCAATACCACTCACCAGCAATAGCATAAGCGCGGCGACCAATGCCCGCTTCGCCACAACATATGCAACTCCTTGTCGCCCCCAATAAGCCAACGCCATCAATCCGAAACCAAGCACTAACGCAGATTGGTTACGTTGACCTAAATTTCCTGAGGGTGCTTGCAAAACCTGGCGTGGGAATAACCAGAAGGACTCTCCACCAGGATTAAAAAGCTGCACCCATATTAATAATGCAGTGCCCATCCCTGCCAAAAAAAAAGAAAAAAGCAAAAATCCCATAAGCCTTTCAGCGCCCCCCTGCCGCGCTACATTATGGCCGTACCATGCGGCCATTGCAGCGATAAGCAACGCCCCCAAAGGCCATAGCATGTAATCGAGACTTGCTTCCGGATGAATCCGCACACCAACTAACAATAATACAATGAAAATGAGCGCAGAAATACTTGCCCATGGCAACTGCCATCGCGTCCTTAATAGCCCACCAACCACTGAGATTGTGAATGCAAGCAAAAAACCTGCGCCAGCGGCAATCTCTTGATAAAAGCTCGGGATCGGCAGAAAGTGCTGGGGCGCCAATACTGCCGCGACGAATCCAAGAGCAATTAACACCAATGATAAATTTAGAATGAATAGATCTTTGGTTTTCAGCACGGCAGCACTCGCTCATTGTGAAACTCAATTATCGCAACTCAAATCTCAGAAATAAAAAACCCGCCTTGCGGCGGGTGTAAGTCCCGGAGATGAGATTAAGTGCAAGAAGAGGGAAGATAATTGGTAGAAATTGAACCTGCTTTGCAAGTCCACGAGAATGAGCCCCCGCTGGATGCGCCAACAAGCAGTAAAGTCTTACCGGAAATATTGGTATTCACCTTGGTCCCGCCATAAGTAATGGTAATGGTGCCTGGCGTCGTGCCGACATCAACGCTAGTCACATAATTGCCATTGATGCTAGCCGCCTGGGCCAGGCCAGCTGATGCGTTGCTTGCGGGCCAGGTACCGTGATTCGAGGCATATTCTGTCATCGCCGTCTTGGCACCATCTGCCAGTGAAAGGCCTTCCGTGACCTGTGCGCGGATGGTGTAGTTCTGATACGCCGGAATCGCGATCGCGGCCAGAATGCCGATGATGGCCACCACGATCATCAACTCGATCAGGGTGAAGCCTTGTTGCAGTTGCTTTTTCATGAAAACAGCTCCTAGAAGTGTGAAGGCTTGCGGCCATTGCGCCGGAAAACACCGGTGTCGACGCCTGGCCGTTGTTGGGTTGACGTCAATCCCCCCTGCGGGGCCGGTTCGGAAAAGCAGCTTCCATGCCAGCGCGGTTGTTCACACATTGTGTGATCTGCTTCACGGTTTGGCGCCCATTCCAAAGTCCAGCCGGACAATTTTTGGTCTTAACTGACAATTTTTGATTCGATGCACCGGAACTTGTCAGTGCCGGTTGGCTTCCCGATGATCTGCCGACGTGCGCCGCTGCGCGCCTGAAAACTGATATGCAAATCTTGTGCCGAAGCGCCGCATGGAAACCGCGGGTCCGCGCAAAACGGGGGCTATTGCGATTTCCACAGACGACGGCCGACGCATGGCGGGTGAGCTGTGCCCCCTCCCCATACATGGGGAGGGTTGGGGTGGGGAGGAGTCGGGCGGTCAGGAATTTGGGAAACATCAACCGGGCTTCGGACCTTGTCTGCCCGATACCGCCGCGCGATCGGGGCTGCGATTGGAAGATCGCGGCTCAAGACAAGCGGGCAGGCCATGGGCTCCCGCACGCGCGGCTGAGGCCGCGCCTGATTCAGGCCAAGCGACAAGAAACCTAGGCGCAGGAGCTCGGCAGGTACTGCCGGGGCACGGCGGTGGCGGGAGCGGTGCCGCCCGGCGCGGTGGTGCAGGTCCATAGCAAGCCGTCCGCGGACGACTTGCCGGACAGGTAGAGGGTTTTGTTCTGGATCGCGGTGTTGGCGTTCCCGCCGTAGACGATGGTGATGAGGCCGTTGGCGGCGTCCACGCGCTTGACGTAGTTGCCCGTGATGGACTGCGGCTGCGCCAGACCGGCGGACTGATTGCTGCCGGGAAATGCGCCGTGCTGGGAATAAAAGTCCCACACCGCCACCTTGGCGCCGGTGGCCAGGCTCAGCCCTTCCGTGACCTGGGCGCGGACGGTGTAGTTCTGGTAGGCGGGGATGGCGATGGCGGCCAGGATGCCGATGATGGCAACCACGATCATCAGCTCGATCAGGGTGAAACCCTTGTTCAAAAAGCCGGCGGCTGGACGCTGGACGTGGCGCATGGTGGATTCCCTGTGGTCGTTGGTTCTGTAGGTGGTTTGCCCGTAGCGCTGCGCGGCCATGCCGGACTGTCTGCGCCTGCGCGCGCCTGGATGAAGCGAAGCCTCCGCAACAATTAGGCCTGAGCATACGCGCGGAAGGCGTGACGGATTTCACGGAAACCCCGTCAAAATCAACGCATTAAAACGGTTGGCGGCCGAAAAACGTCAGCCGCTTTTGATTCTTGACACAGACGTGACGAAAAGTGTCGGTACGTGCGGCGGACATTCAAAAGCCCGCGCGCGTTGCGTTGACTACACTTGACGTAAACGTCAACCGGACACCCGCCCGCATGGCCGAACCGAGCAAGAGCACCTACACGATCACCGAACTGGCGCGCGAGTTCGGCCTCACGCCGCGCGCGATCCGCTTCTACGAGGAAGCCGGCCTGCTCAGCCCGCGACGCCAAGGGCGCCAGCGCGTGTACGCGCAGCGCGACCGCACGCGGCTGAAGCTGACCCAGCGCGGCAAGCGGCTGGGCATGAGCCTGGCGGAGATCAAGGAGCTGGTGACCATGTACGAGTCGCCGCGCGACACCGCGCCGCAACTGCGCCGCTACCTAGAAGTGCTCGCGCTGCACCGGCGCGACATCGAGGACCGCATGGCCGACCTGCAGGCCACGATGGCCGAGATCGGCGCCTACGAGGCCGAGGCGCGCGCCCTGCTGCGGGATTTAGGTGACGAGGAAAGGCCGGCCTGAGACAATCAGCCCGGCGAGTCGAGCCAGTTCTCCACGACGAGGCCGGGAACTCTGGAAAACTCACCCACGTTGACTGTCACCAGGGTTGCCGCTTCTTGCAGCGCATGGGCGGCGATCAGCATGTCGTTGGGACCGATGCTCTGGCCCGTGCGCTCGAGATGCCAGCGCAAAACGGCATAGTGCACGTCGACGGGTTGTTCGATGGGCCGAATGTCCAGTGCCGAGAGCACGGCCTCGACCTGCCGCAACAAACGCGGCGACCGGCTTTTTTCCGCGCCGAAGCGCAATTCCGCGCTCACGACGATGGACGTGAACACGGCGTTTTCACCCACCTGCGCAATGGCCTGCGCGACCGGGCCGCGCGGGCTTCGGACCAAGGCGAAGAGGATGTTGGTGTCCAGCAGATACTGCGGCCCACGTTGCGGCGCGCTCACAGCGCCACGTCGTCCAGCGCGCCGAGTTCCGCGTCCACGTCGGGAAACGGCTCGGCAAGATCGGGCAGGTCCGCGAGCGTGGCAAGCAGGCCCAGGACAGGCAGAGGCTCAATGATGAGTCGCGCACCTTCGCGGCGGATCACCGCGTCGCGCGTAGGAAGTTCCATGTCGCGTGGAATCCTGACCGCCTGATTGCGGCCGTTGCGAAAGAGGCGCACGTGGCGTTGGGCGGTATCCATCCAGTCACTCCCATAACATATGTTTGAACATATGCCGCATGGATCCTGGTGTCAACCACTGCGGCCTTCCCGGGCGCAGCACGACACAGTGCCAGGGTCGTGTGTTTACAAAGTCCTGCAGTCTTTCTACAGTAACGCCTAGATATTCCTATTACGTAAACGTCAATTGAGGTCAGCCCAGGCTTGGGTTGTGATTGACGGGCCGGCGCGGCGCGCACGGATCACGACACGAGGAGATGTGATGGAAATGCCCGGACTGGACTTTCAACTCGGCGACGACGTCGACGCGCTGCGCGACGCGGTGCGCGACTTCGCGCAGACGGAAATCGCCCCGCGCGCCGCGCAGATCGACAGCACGGACCAGTTCCCGATGGATCTGTGGCGCAAGTTCGGCGAGCTCGGGCTGCTCGGCGTGACCGTGCCGGAGGCGGACGGCGGCACGGGCATGGGCTATCTGGCGCACATGGTGGCGATGGAGGAAATCTCCCGCGCCAGCGCCTCGGTGGGGCTGAGCTACGGCGCGCACAGCAATCTGTGCGTCAACCAGATCCGGCGCAACGGGACGGCCGCGCAGAAACGCACCTATCTTCCCGCGCTGCTGTCCGGCGCGCATGTCGGCGCGCTGGCGATGAGCGAGGCCGGCGCGGGTTCGGACGTAGTCGGCATGAAGCTGCGCGCCGACCGGCATGGCGACGACTTCGTGCTCAACGGCACCAAGATGTGGATCACCAACGGCCCGGACGCCGACGTGCTGGTGGTCTACGCCAAGACCGACCCCGGCGCGGGCAGCAAGGGCATCACGGCCTTCATCGTGGAACGAGGCATGCCCGGCTTTTCGGTGGCGCAAAAGCTGGACAAGCTGGGCATGCGCGGCAGCCACACCGGCGAATTGGTGTTCCAGGACGTGCGGGTTCCGGCCGCCAACGTGCTGGGGGCCGTGGGCGCCGGCGCCAAGGTGCTGATGAGCGGGCTGGACTACGAGCGCGCCGTGCTGGCGGCCGGGCCGGTGGGCATCATGCAGGCTGTGATGGACAACGTGGTGCCCTATGTGCACCAGCGCGCCCAGTTCGGCCGGGCCATCGGCGAGTTCCAGCTCATCCAGGCCAAGCTGGCCGATATGTACACCGTGCTGCAGGCGGCGCGCAGCCTGCTCTACACCGTGGGCAAGAACCTCGACGCCCTGGGCGACGGCCACGCGCGCGGCGTGCGCAAGGACTGCGCCGCGGTGATTCTGTGGTGCGCCGAGAAAGCCACCTGGATGGCGGGCGAAGGCATCCAGATCTTCGGCGGCAACGGCTATATCAACGACTACCCGCTGGGGCGGCTGTGGCGCGACGCCAAGCTGTACGAGATTGGCGCGGGCACGTCGGAGATCCGCAGGATGCTCATCGGCCGGGAGCTGTTCGCGGAGACGGCATGATGCGCGGGCCTCTTGCCGCGCGGCGTCACGAGGCGGCGCACGGGCGGCCGCGTCGTTCATGTCGGCCGGGCGCGGGCCCGGCCAGCACCTCGACCTCAGGCCAACTGGGCCTGCGTCGTGGCTACGGCGCGCAGCCCGGCCGCGTCGAGCGCGGCGTCCAGCCGGCGCACGCAGGCGGGCACGTCGGCCCACTTGTCCAGCCCGAACAGGCCGATGCGGAAGCTGCGGAAATCGGCCGGCTCGTCGCAGGCCAGCGGCACGCCGGCGGCGATTTGCAAGCCCTGCGCGGCCAACGCCTTGCCGCTTTGAAGGTCCGGGTCGCGGGTGTAGCTGACCACCACGCCCGGCGCCTGGAACCCGGGCGCCGCCACGCTGCGCAGACCACGGCGCTGCAGACTCTCGCGCACCGCGCGGCCGAGCTCGATTTGCGCCGCCTTGAGCTTGGGCAGCCCGACGTCGAAGGCCTCGCGCATGACGTCGCGCACCTGCGCCAGCGCGTCGGTGGGCATGGTGGCGTGGTAGGCATGGCCGCCGCCCTCGTAGGCCTGCATGATCTGGTGCCATTTCTTGAGATCGCAGGAATAACTGTCGCTCTGCGTCGATTGCAGGCGCTGCACGGCGCGCTCGCCCAGCATGGCGAAACCGGCGCATGGCGGGCCGCTCCAGCCCTTTTGCGGCGCCGACACCAGCACGTCCACGCCGACGTCGCGCATGTCGACCCACATCGCGCCGGAGGCGATGCAGTCCAGCACGAACAGGCCGTCCACCGCGCGCACGGCCTCGCCCACGGCGCGCAGGTAGTCGTCGGGCAGCATCATGCCGGCGGAAGTTTCCACGTGCGGCGCGAACACCACGGCCGGACGCTCGCGCCGGATTGCGGCGACCACCTCGTCGATCGGCGCCGGGGCGAAGGGGGATTCGGGCGCGTCGGCGGTGCGCCGCGCCTTGAGCACGGTGATCTGGTCCGACAGCTTGCCGGTCTCGATGATCTGCGACCAGCGGAAGCTGAACCAGCCGTTGCGGATCACCAGCACGCGCCCGCCCGGCACGAACTGGCGCGCCACGGCCTCCATCGCGAAGGTTCCGCTGCCCGGCACGATCACGGCGGCATCCGCGCCATAGGCCTGCTTGAGCATGGCCGCGATGTCGGTCATCACGCCCTGGAAACGCCTGGCCATGTGGTTGAGCGCGCGGTCGGTGTAGACCACGGAATATTCCAGCAGGCCATCGGGGTCGACATGGGGCAGCAGTCCGGGCATGGCGTGTCTCCTGAAAGATCGAGGGGGTTGAATGTCGCGCACGGCGGCAAAGACCTCGTTCGGGCCTTTCGCCGCGGCAGCGTCGTGCGGTTAACTAGCCTAGCATGGGCCCGGCGCGCCGGGAGCGCCCCCCTCCCTGTTCCTGGACACGCGGCGCGGGTACAGTCGGTGCCGTGGTCTTGCCGATGAGGGCTCGATGAACCAATTCCCCCCGCGCCTGGATTCGAAGGTGGCCTTCGCCATCGCGCGTGCCATGCTCGACGGGTTCAACAAGCATTACCGGCTGTTCCGCGAGGTCAGCCGCGAAGCCAAGGCGCGCTTCGAGGCCGCCGACTGGGCCGGTCAGCAGCGCGCGCAGCGCGAGCGCATCGCCTTCTACGACATGCGGGTGGACGAGGCGACCGAGCACCTGCAGACCGCGTTCGACGCCGCGCACCTGGACACCGAAACCTGGCACCAGGCCAAGCTGCACTACATCGGCCTGCTCACCAACCACCTGCAGCCGGAACTGGCCGAGACCTTCTTCAACTCGGTGACGACCAAAATCCTGCACCGCAGGCATTTCCACAACGACATCCTGTTCGTGCGCCCGGCCGTGTCCACCGAGTACATCGAATACGACGAGCCCGCGGCCCAGCCCACCTTCCGCGCCTATTACCCGCAGCGCGACACCCTGGGCGACACCCTCACGCGCATCATCCACAACTACCAGCTGCAGCGCCCGTTCGAGAACCTGGAGCGCGACATCGGCCTGGTGCTCGACGCAGTGGAAAAGCGCCTGGCGGGGGCGCGGCTGCGCAGCAATTTCCAGATCCAGGTGCTGTCCTCGCTGTTCTACCGCAACAAGGGCGCCTATGTGGTGGGCAAGATCATCAACGGCTTCTGGGAATTTCCGCTGGCCCTGCCGATCCTGCACAACGAGCGCGGCCGGCTCATCATCGATACCGCGCTGCTCGAGGAGGACGACCTGCTGCTGGTGTTCTCGTTCGCGCGCGCCTACTTCATGGTGGACATGGCGGTGCCCTCGGCCTACGTGCAGTTCCTGCGTTCGCTGATGCCACGCAAGCCGCGCTCGGAGCTGTACAGCGCGCTGGGCCTGGCCAAGCAGGGCAAGACGCTGTTCTACCGCGACTTCCTCTACCACCTGCGGCATTCGAGCGACCGCTTCACCACCGCGCCCGGCATCCGCGGCATGGTGATGCTGGTGTTCACCCTGCCGTCGTTTCCCTTCGTGTTCAAGGTCATCCGCGACTTCTACCCCGCGCCCAAGGACACCACGCGCGAGAAGATCAAGAGCAAGTACCTGCTGGTCAAGCGGCACGACCGCGTCGGCCGCATGGCCGACACGCTGGAATATTCCAACGTGGCCTTCCCGCGCGAGCGCTTCGACCCGGAGCTGATCGCCGAACTCAAGGCCACCTGCCCCTCGCAGCTGGAGGAGGACGGCGGCCTGCTCGTCATCCGCCACTGCTACATCGAGCGGCGCATGATTCCGCTGAACATCTACTTGCAGGAAGCCACGCCGGAGCAGCTGGAGGCGGCGGTGACCGACTACGGCAACGCGATCAAGGACATGGTGGCGGCGAACATCTTTCCCGGCGACATGCTGTGGAAGAACTTCGGCATCACCCGCCACGGCAAGGTGGTGTTCTACGACTACGACGAGATCGAATACATCACCGACTGCAACTTCCGCCGCGTGCCCGAGCCCCGTTGCGAGCAGGACGAGATGTCCGCCGAGCCCTGGTACCCGGTCGGCCCGCACGACGTCTTCCCCGAAACCTTCGGCACCTTCCTGCTCGCCAACCCCAAGGTGCGTGAGGTGTTCATGCGCCACCACGCCGACCTGCTGGACGCGGCGTTCTGGCAAAACCAGCAGCAGCGCACGCGCGAAGGCCATGTGTTCGACGTGTTTCCCTACGACGCGTCGCGGCGCTTCAACCAGCAGATCGGCGAAGCGCCGCCCGCCGCATCCCCACCCTCGTCAACCCCTCTGGAGACCCCATGAATTCAGATCCGATCGTCATCGTCTCGGCCGCGCGCACCCCCATCGGCGGCCTGCTCGGCGACTTCGCCGCCCTGCCCGCCTGGGAACTGGGCGCCGTCGCCATCCGCGCCGCCGTCGAACGCGCCGGCATCAAGCCCGACGCCGTGGACGAAGTGCTCATGGGCAACTGCCTGATGGCGGGGCAAGGCCAGGCCCCGGCGCGGCAGGCTGCGCTCAAGGCCGGGCTGCCGCAGTCGGCGGGGGCGGTGACGCTGTCGAAGATGTGCGGCTCGGGCATGCGGGCGATGATGTTCGCCCACGACATGCTGGCCGCGGGCTCGGCCGATGCCGTGGTGGCCGGCGGCATGGAGAGCATGACCAACGCGCCCCACCTGGCCTTCGTGCGCAAGGGCGTGAAATACGGCGCCACCCAGTTCTACGACCACATGGCGATGGACGGGCTGGAAGACGCCTACGACCGCGGCAAGGCGATGGGCGTGTTCGCCGAAAGCTGCGTGGCGAAATACAACTTCACGCGCGAGGCGATGGACGCCTTCGCGGTGGCCTCCACCGAGCGCAGCAAGAAGGCCAACGAGGACGGCAGCTTCGACTGGGAATTGGCCGCGGTGGCCGTGCCCGGCAAGGGCGGCGAAGTGCTCGTCAAGCACGACGAGCAGCCGTTCAAAGCCAAGCTGGACAAGATTCCCGGGCTCAAACCCGCGTTCAAGAAGGACGGCACCATCACCGCCGCGACCTCGTCGAGCATTTCCGACGGCGCCGCGGCCACGGTGCTGATGCGCGCGTCCACCGCCAGGCAGCTGGGCTGCGCGCCGCTGGCACGCATCGTCGCGCATGCCGTGCACGCGCAGGCGCCCGAGTGGTTCACCACCGCGCCGGTCGGCGCGATCCGGAAGGTGCTCGCCAAGGCCGGCTGGACGGCGAAGGACGTGGATCTGTGGGAAGTCAACGAAGCCTTCGCCGCGGTGACCATGGCGGCGATGCGCGAGTTCGACCTGCCGCACGACATCGTCAACGTGCACGGCGGCGCGGTGGCGCTGGGCCACCCCATCGGCGCCTCGGGCGCGCGCATCGTGGTCACCCTGCTCGGCGCACTGCGCAAGCGCGGGCTGAAAAAGGGCGTGGCGGCGCTGTGCATCGGTGGCGGCGAAGCCACGGCGCTTGCGCTGGAGTTGCTGTGAGTCCGCGGCGCGAGATGCCCGCGCCCACTCTGACAATCTCGATCGCCGAAAACGCTCTGGAAACGACCATGCGCAAGACCATCGGTTCAGGCTCCACGTTCGAGGCCCTGGCCGGCTACAGCCGCGCCGTGGTGGACGGCATTTATGTGCACGTGTCGGGCACCACCGGGTTCGACTACGCGCGCATGACCATCGACCCGGACGTGGTGGAACAGACACACCAGTGCATGCGCAACATCGCGGACGCGCTGCGCCAGGCGGGCTGCGGCCTCGACGAGGTGGTGCGGGTGCGCTACCTGCTGACCGACGCCGCGGACTTCGAGCGCCTCGCGCCGGTGTTCGGCGCGTATTTCGCGCGGGCCCGTCCGGCGGCCACCGCGCAGGTCTGCGGCCTGATCGATCCGCGCATGCGCATCGAAATCGAAGTCACGGCCAAACTTCCGAACTGACCATGCTGCTCGATGACGACCACCGGATGATCCGCGACGCGGTGCGCGATTTCGTGCGCGCCGAGATCGCCCCGCACGCCGCGCGATGGGCGCGCGAATCCCGCTTTCCGCGCGAAGCCCTGCAAGGCCTGGCGCAACTCGGCTGCCTGGGCGTCGCCGTGCCCACCGCATGGGACGGCGCCGGGCTGGACTACCTGGCGCTGGCGCTGGCCATCGAGGAGATCGCCGCCGGCGACGGCGCCACCAGCACCATCGTCAGCGTCAACAACTGCCCGGTGTGTTCCATCCTGACGGCCTGGGGCAGCGAGGCGCAGAAGGAACGCTGGCTCAAGCCGCTGGCGCGCGGCGCGATGATCGGCGCCTTCGCGCTCACCGAGCCGCAGGCCGGCTCCGACGCCTCGGCCCTGCGCGCCACGGCCTGGAGGGATGGCCAGCATTACGTGCTCGACGGCGTCAAGCAGTTCATCACCAGCGGCAAGCACGGCGACGTGGCCATCGTGCTCGCCGCCACCGACCGCGCGGCGGGCAAGAAAGGCATCAGCGCCTTCATCGTGCCGACCGATGCGCCCGGCTACGGCGTCGAGCGGGTGGAGCACAAGACTGGCCAGACCGCGTCCGACACCGCACAGATCCGCTTCGAGAACTGCCGCGTGCCGCTGGAAAACCGCATCGGCGCCGAAGGCGAGGGCTACAGGATCGCGCTCTCGGGCCTGGAGGGCGGGCGCATCGGCATCGCCTCGCAGGCGGTGGGCATGGCGCGCGCCGCGTTCGAAGCCGCGCTGGCCTACGCCCGCCAGCGCGAGGCCTTCGGCAAACCCATCTTCGAACATCAGGCCGTGCAGTTCCGCCTGGCCGAGATGGCCATGCGCATCGAGGCCGCACGCCAACTGGTCTGGCACGCGGCCAGCCTGAAGGATGCGGGACAACCTTGCCTGAAGGAGGCGGCGATGGCCAAGCTGTTGGCCAGCACCATGGCCGAGGCCGTGTGCAGCGACGCCATGCAGATCCACGGCGGCTACGGCTACGTGAGCGATTTTCCCGTCGAGCGCATCTGGCGCGACGTGCGCGTGTGCCAGATCTACGAAGGCACGAGCGACGTGCAGAAGATGCTCATCGCCCGCGCGCTATAACGTCGGGAACAGCCCCCCGGAGACCCGTCATGCCCGTCAGCCCCATCGCCTTCTTCTTCGATTTTTCCTCGCCCTATTCCTACCTGGCCAGCACGCGGATCGAGGCGCTGGCGGCCAAGCACGACCGCAACCTCGAATGGGTGCCCATCCTGTTGGGCCCGGTGTTCGCCATGACCGGCGCCAAGCCCCTGACGGACCAGCCGCTCAAAGGCGATTACGCGCGCATCGACATTCCGCGCTCGGCCCGCTTCCTGGGCGTGCCCTATGCCCACCCGGAACCCTTCCCCGTGGCCACCTACCAGGCCGCGCGCGCGCTCGTCGGCCTGCAGCGCGATCGGCCCGAACTGGCGGCGCCGTGGGCGCACGCCTGCTTCGCCGCGTATTTCACCCAAGGCCGCAACATCGCCGAGGTGCCGGTGCTGCACGAACTGGCACGGGATCTGGGGCTGGACGCCGCCCGGATCGACGCCTGGTGCGCGGACCCGCAGATCAAGGCCCAGCTCAAGGCCAACGGCGACCGCGCGCTGCAAAGCGGCGTGTGCGGCGCGCCGTTCTTCATCGTCGACGAGGAGCCGTTCTGGGGCGTGGACCGCCTGCCCCAGCTCGACGCCTGGCTCACCGCCCGCTTCTGAACCTCACCTCCGCACATCCCATCGCACCACCCGCAGGCAGACGGCGCCCGAACGCCGCAAGCCCCTGCCCGGAGACAACCATGACGACGCCCCTCACCGCCAGCTATGCCTGCGGCACCGACCGCGAACCGCTGATCACCCAGACCCTGGGCGATTTCTTCGACGCCATGGCCGCCCGCCAGGGCGAGCACGCAGCCCTGGTGTCGCGCCACCAGGGCCGCCGCCTGAGCTATGCCGAGCTGCGGCGCGAAGTCGATACGCTGGCCAGCGCCATGCTGCGCAGCGGGTTGCGCAAGGGCGACCGCGTCGGCATCTGGGCGCACAACGGCGTGGAATGGGTGCTGATGCAGCTGGCCACGGCCAAGGTGGGCATCATCCTGGTCAACATCAACCCGGCCTACCGCACCAGCGAGGTGGAATACGCGCTGAACAAGGTGGCCTGCCGCGCGCTGGTGACCATGCCCAGTTTCAAGACCAGCGACTACCTGGCCATGCTGCGCGAACTCGCGCCGGAGCTGGACCGCTGCGCGCCGGGCGAGCTGCGCGCCGCGCGCCTGCCCGAGCTGCGGCTGGTGGTGACGCTCGGGGACGCCGAACAGCCGGGCATGCTGCGCTTCGCCGACTGGAACGCGCGCGGCAGCGCCGACGACCCGGCGGTGGCCGAGGCCGCGGCGGCGCTGGACGCGCACGAGCCCATCAACATCCAGTTCACCAGCGGCACCACGGGCTTTCCCAAGGGCGCCACGCTGACCCACAACAACATCCTGAACAACGGCTATTTCATCGGCGAGGCCATGAAACTCACCGCGGCGGACCGGCTGTGTATTCCGGTGCCGCTGTACCACTGCTTCGGCATGGTGCTGGGCAACCTGGCCTGCTTCACGCACGGCGCCACCATCGTCTATCCCAACGACGCCTTCGACCCGCTGGCCACGCTGCAGGCCGTGCAGGACGAAGCCTGCACCGGGCTGCACGGCGTGCCGACCATGTTCATCGCCATGCTGGACCACCCGCGCTTCAAGGCGTTCGACCTGTCCACGCTGCGCACCGGCATCATGGCCGGCAGCCCCTGTCCGACCGAGGTGATGAAGCGCGTGGTGCGGGACATGCACCTGAGCGAGATCACCATCGCCTACGGCATGACGGAAACCGCGCCGGTGAGCTGCCAGAGCTCGACCGACACGCCACTGGAGAAGCGCGTGAGCACGGTGGGCCGGGTGCAGCCGCATCTGGAGGTGAAGATCATCGACCCGCAGACCGGCGACGTGGTGCCGCGCGGCTCGCCCGGCGAACTGTGCACCCGGGGCTATTCGGTGATGCACGGCTACTGGGGCGACGCGGACAAGACGCGCGAGGTCATCGACGCCGAGGGCTGGATGCACACCGGCGACCTGGCGACCATGGACGCCGAGGGCTACGTGAACATCGTCGGGCGCATCAAGGACATGGTGATCCGCGGCGGCGAGAACGTCTATCCGCGCGAGATCGAGGAATTCCTCTACCGCCACCCGCAGGTGCAGGACGTGCAGGTGGTGGGCGTGCCCGACGCGAAGTACGGCGAGGAGTTGTGCGCCTGGATCATCCCCAAGCCCGGCGCCGCGCCCACCGAGGACGACATCCGCGACTTCTGCAAAGGGCAGATCGCGCACTACAAGATCCCGCGTTATATCCGCTTCGTGCAGAGCTTCCCCATGACCATCACCGGCAAGGTGCAGAAGTTCAAGATCCGCGAGGCCATGAAGCAGGAACTCGGCCTGCGGGACGCCGAAACCGCCTGAGCCCGCCGCTTGCGCCGGGGCCGGCCGGCCCCGGTTCCGCACTCCACGCCACCCTCAACACCCATGCCCCGCATCGAATCCCGCACCGACCTCCGCAGCCCCGCCAGCATCGCCAACGCCGATGCCGTGCGCGCCCTGGTGGACGACCTGAACGCCAAGCTCGCCGCGGCCGCGCTCGGCGGCGGCGAAGCCGCGCGCGCCAAGCACACCGCGCGCGGCAAGCTGCTGCCGCGCGAACGCGTGGCGCAGTTGCTCGACCCCGGCACGCCCTTCCTGGAGTTCTCGGCCCTGGCCGGCCTCGGCCTGTACGGCGACGCGGCGCCGGGGGCGGGCATCATCACCGGCATCGGCCGCGTGAACGGGCGCGAATGCGTCATCGTCTGCAACGACGCCACGGTCAAGGGCGGCACCTACTACCCCCTCACCGTGAAAAAGCACCTGCGCGCGCAGGACATCGCCGCCGAGAACCGGCTGCCCTGCATCTACCTGGTGGACTCGGGCGGCGCCAACCTGCCCAACCAGGACGAGGTGTTCCCCGATCGCGACCACTTCGGGCGCATCTTCTACAACCAGGCCACCATGTCGGCGGCCGGCATCCCGCAGGTCGCGGTGGTGATGGGTTCGTGCACCGCGGGAGGCGCCTACGTGCCGGCGATGAGCGACGAGTCGGTCATCGTCGCCAGGCAGGGCACCATCTTCCTCGCCGGCCCGCCGCTGGTGAAGGCCGCCATCGGCGAGGTGGTGAGCGCCGAGGACCTCGGCGGCGCCGACGTGCACACGCGCCTGTCCGGCGTGGCCGACCACTACGCGCACGACGACGCCGAGGCGCTGGCCATCACCCGCCGCATCGTCGGCCACCTGCCGGCGCCCCCCGCCAAGCCGCAGGGCCTGGACCTGCGCGAACCGCGCGAGCCCGCCTACCCCGCCGAGGACCTGCGCGCCCTGGCGCCGCTGGACCTGCGCAAGCCGCTGGACGTGCGCGAGATCATCGCCCGCATCACCGACGGTTCGGAACTCGACGAATTCAAGGCCCGCTACGGCACCACTCTGGTGTGCGGCTTCGCCCACATCCACGGCATGCCGGTGGGCATCGTGGCCAACAACGGCATCTTGTTCTCCGAGTCGGCGCTCAAGGGCGCGCACTTCATCGAACTGTGCTGCCAGCGCCGCATTCCGCTGGTGTTCCTGCAGAACATCACCGGCTTCATGATCGGGCGCAAGGCCGAGAACGAAGGCATCGCCCGCAACGGCGCCAAGATGGTGACCGCGGTGGCCTGCGCCCAGGTGCCCAAGTTCACCGTCATCGTCGGCGGGTCGTTCGGCGCCGGCAACTACGGCATGTGCGGCCGCGCCTACGGCCCGCGCCAGCTCTGGATGTGGCCCAACGCGCGCATCTCGGTGATGGGCGGCGAGCAGGCCGCCTCGGTGCTGGCCACCGTGCGGCGCGACGGCATCGAGGCCAAGGGCGGCGCCTGGAGCGCAGACGAGGAGGAGGCGTTCAAGGCGCCCATCCGCGCCCAGTACGAAACTCAGGGCCACCCGTATTACGCCACGGCCCGGCTGTGGGACGACGGCATCATCGACCCGGCCGATACGCGCCGCGTGCTGGCATTGGGGCTCTCGGCCGCGCTGAACGCGCCGATTCCCGAAACGCGGTTCGGCGTGTTCCGGATGTGACAAGCATACAATGCGCATTGTTATCAGACCTTATACACATCATGCGCACGAACATCGACATCGACGACGCCTTGATGGAAGCCGCCATGCGCGCCGGCCCGTTCAAAACCAAGAAAGACGCGGTGGAAGCCGGGCTGCAACTCTTGCGCCGGCAGGCGGCCTATCGCGATCTGCTCGCCCTGCGCGGCAAGCTGCGCTGGGAAGACCCCCTGGCCGCGGGCGCCGCGCCGCCCATGGTGCAGGAGTCGCGCAAGGCTTACGGTTCCGCGACGGATCCTGGCAAGGCGGCGAAATGATCCTTGTGGACAGCTCGGTGTGGATCGACTTCTTCAACGGCCGCACCACCCGTCAGACCGACCAGCTCGCCTGGCTGCTGGAGGACATGGCGCCGCTGGCGGTGGCCGACCTGGTGCTGTTCGAGGTGCTGCGCGGCTTCCGCCACGAGCGCGACCATCTCGCCGCGCGCAAGACCCTGGCCGCATTGACCACGGTGGACATCGGCGGCGAACACAACGCCCTGCAGGCGGTGCAGCACGACCGCCTGCTGCGCGCGATGGGTTACACCGTCCGCAGCCCCATCGACATCCTGCAAGCCAGCTACTGCATCGAGCACGACCACGCCCTGCTGCACAACGACGCCGACTTCGACGTCATGGAAGACCTGCGCGGCCTCAAGGTCTGGCGGCACTGATTCACCATTCCCGTTCATTGCCCACGAACAAGCCGCGCCCACCATGACCGCCCTGCGCAACCATCTGTGCACCATGGCCCGTTATCACGCCTGGGCCACACGCAAGCTGCTCGACGAACATGTCGCGCAACTGCCCGAGGCCGACTACCGGCGGGATTGCGGCCTGTTTTTCAAGAGCCTCCACGGCACGCTCAACCATCTGCTGGTGGGCGACGCGCTGCTGTGGTTTCCGCGTCTGGCCGAGGGCGTGTCGCCCAAGATCAAGCTCGACATGGAAGCCGAGCCAGACCGCCCCCGCCTGCGCCAGCGTCTGCTCGACGCGGTCGCGGTCTGGGAGCCTTTCGTCGCGCACCTGAGCGGGGAGCGCCTTGCCGGCGAGCTGCACTACACCACCACCCAGGGCGTACCGACCAGCCTGCCCTACGCCGCCACGCTGGCCCATGCCTTGAACCACGGCACCCACCACCGCGGGCAGATCACGGCCGCGCTCACCATGATGGGCCACCCCAGCCCGGAAATCGATCTGGTGTGGATGCTCCAGGCCGAGCGCCGACAACAGGAACAGCAGCAAGCATGAATCCGTCATCCATCACCGTGTCCCGTGCCGGGGCCGTGGCCACCGTCACGCTGGCGCGCCCAGGCGTGCGCAACGCCTTCGACGCCGCCACCATCGCCGCGCTGCACGCCGCCTTCATCGAACTCGGCGCGCAGGCGCAGGTCCGCGTCATCGTGCTGGCGGCCGAAGGCCCGGCCTTCTGCGCCGGCGCCGACCTCAACTGGATGCGCGCCATGGCCGGCTACAGCGAAGCCGAGAACCGCGAGGACGCCATGCAACTGGCACGCATGCTGCGCGCCGTGGCCGAGTGTCCCAAGCCCGTCATCGCCCGCGTGCAGGGCGACGCCTTCGGCGGCGGGGTGGGCCTGGTGGCTGCATGCGACCTGGCCGCAGCCGCCGCGCCCGCGCGCTTTTGCCTGAGCGAAGTCAAACTCGGGCTGATTCCGGCCACCATCGCGCCCTACGTGCTGCGCGCCATGGGCGCGCGCGCCGCGCAGCGCTACACGCTCACCGCCGAAGTGTTCTCCGCGGCGACCGCGCAGCAGCACGGCTTGGTGCACGAGGTGGCCGCCGACGCCGCACAGCTCGACGCCCAGGTGCAACAATGGTGCGCGGCCCTGCAGGCCGCCTCGCCGCAGGCCCTGGCCGCCGCCAAGCGCCTGCTGGCCGACGTGGCCGCGCGCCACGTCAACGAGGCGCTGCTGGCCGACACCGCCGAACGCATCGCCCAGGCCCGCGCCAGCGACGACGGGCGGGAAGGCATCGCCGCCTTCCTGCAGCGCCGCAAGCCGTCCTGGGCGAACACCTGACCTTACACAGACCCACGCCATGACCACAACGCACGCATCCCCGACCTGGACGCCCGAGCGCATCGAAACCCTGCTCGCCCTGCCCCTACCCGAATTGATGTGGCAAGCGCAGCAGACGCATCGCGCCCACTTCGACCCCACTGAGGTGCAGCTGTCCTCGCTGCTGTCGATCAAGACCGGCGGCTGCCCGGAAGACTGCGGCTACTGCCCACAGTCCGCCCACCACGAAGCCGGCGTGAAGGCCGACAAGCTGATGGACCCCGACCTCGTGCTGGCCAACGCCCAGGCGGCGAAGGACGCCGGCGCCAGCCGCTTCTGCATGGGCGCCGCCTGGCGCGAACCCAAGGACCGCGACATCGACAAGGTGGCCGCCATCGTCGAGGGCGTCAAGGCCATGGGCCTGGAAACCTGCATGACCCTGGGCATGCTCAACGCCCAGCAGGCGCAGCGCCTGGCCGACGCCGGGCTGGACTACTACAACCACAACCTCGACACCTCGCCCGAGTTCTACGGCAACATCATCACCACCCGCACCTACCAGGAGCGTCTGGACACGCTGCAGGTCGTGCGCGAGGCCGGCATGCACGTGTGCTGCGGCGGCATCGTCGGCATGGGCGAGAGCCGGCGCGACCGCGCCGGGCTGCTGGCGCAGCTCGCCGGGCTCGATCCCTACCCGGAATCCGTGCCCATCAACTCCCTGGTGCGCGTGGCCGGCACGCCGCTGGAACAGGCGCCCGACCTCGACCCCTTCGAATTCGTGCGCACCGTGGCCGCTGCGCGCATCACCATGCCGAAGGCCTGGGTGCGCCTGTCGGCCGGCCGCAAGGAGCTGGGCGACGGCATCCAGGCGCTGTGCTTCCTCGCCGGCGCCAATTCCATCTTCTACGGCGACACCCTTCTGGTGACCGGCAACGCCGATGTGGATGCTGACCGCGCGCTGTTCACGCGCCTGGGCTTGCATGCGGCGAGCGACGGTGCAGCGACTCAAGCAGCGCAGCCCCAAGCCGCACCCGCCCAGACCCGCATACCCATCCAGCCAGCCGCATAGTCCTTGACGGGTCGCGCGCGCCAATCTTGCCGTCGACCCGCACCCGCGCCCATGCCCGCCACCACCCCCGACACGCTGCAGCTTCTTGCCCTCGCCGCCGCGCTCGGCTGGGCCAGCGGGCTGCGCGCCTTCCTGGTCATGTTCGCCGTCGGCGTGGCGGGACTGGCCGGCTGGGTGCAGTTGCCACCCGGTCTGCACATATTGGCCAGCCCGGTGGCGGTCGGCATCACCGGGCTGCTGGCCTTGCTCGAGTTCATCGGCGACAAGATTCCCGGCGTCGACAGCCTGCTGGACTTCGTCTCCACCCTGCTGCGCATTCCGGCTGGCGCCATGCTCGCGGCCAGTGTGTTCGGGCTGGACCACGGGTTCATCGCCGCGCTCGCCGCCGCGGCCGGCGGCAGTCTGGCGGCGGTGAGCCACGGCACCAAGCTGACCACGCGCGCGGCCATCAACACCTCACCGGAACCCTTCTCCAACATCGGCGCCTCCCTGGGCGAGGATGCCTTGGTCCTTGGCGGCTTGTGGCTGGCGTGGAACCACCCGGTGGTGTTTTTCCTCGCCCTGGCCGCGCTGCTCGTCGCCATGGTATGGCTGGCGCATCGCAGTTTCCATTTCGTGCGCGGCCTGCTCGGCCGATTGGTGCGGCTGTTCAGCGGTCGCCCCGAACCCGGGCCGCCAGCCGCGCCACCGCCGCCTGTCAGGGCACTGCCCAAGATGCACGACGTGACCGATGTCGACCCGGTCGAACCCAACGCCAAGAACTGACACCATGTTCAACAAAATCCTCATTGCCAACCGCGGCGAAATCGCCTGCCGCATCGCCGCCACCTGCCGCAGATTGGGCATCCGCACGGTGGCCGTGTATTCAGAGGCCGACGCCCAGGCCGCACACGTGGCGGCTTGCGACGAAGCGGTTTGCATCGGCCCGGCCCAGGCGGCGCAGAGTTACCTGAACGCGGCGCGCATCCTGCAGGCCGCGCGTGACACCGGCGCGCAGGCGGTGCATCCGGGCTATGGCTTCCTGAGCGAGAACGCGGAATTCGCCGAAGCCTGCGCCCAGGCGGGTGTCGTATTCATCGGCCCGCCTCCGGGCGCGATTCGCGCCATGGGCCTGAAGGCGGAGTCCAAGCGCCTGATGCAGGCCGCCGGCGTGCCCCTGGTGCCGGGCTACCACGGTGCGGCGCAGGACGATTCCCTGCTGGCCGCCGAGGCGGCGCGCATCGGTTACCCGGTGCTGATCAAGGCCAGCGCGGGCGGCGGCGGCAAGGGCATGCGCGAGGTGCTCGACGCGGCGGACTTTCCCGCCGCGCTGGCCTCGTGCCGGCGCGAGGCGCAGGCGGCGTTCGGCAACGACGCGGTGCTGGTCGAGCGCCTGGTGCGCAACCCGCGCCATATCGAGATCCAGGTGTTCGCCGACGCGCACGGCAAAACCGTGGCGCTGTTCGAGCGCGACTGCTCGCTGCAGCGCCGCCACCAGAAGGTCGTGGAGGAAGCCCCCGCGCCGGGTCTGAGCGACGCGCAGCGCACCGAGCTGGCGCAGGCCGCGGTGGCCGCCGCGCAAGCGGTGGGCTATGTGGGCGCCGGCACAGTGGAGTTCATCGCCGAGGGCGACGGCCAGGGCGGGATTCGCGGCTTCTACTTCATGGAGATGAACACGCGGCTGCAAGTGGAGCACCCCGTCACCGAGATGATCACCGGGCTGGACCTGGTGGCCTGGCAGTTGCGCGTGGCCGCCGGCGAGGCGCTGCCCGCCGCACCGGCACGACCGCATGGCCATGCGGTGGAGGTGCGCCTGTACGCCGAGAACCCGGTCGCCGGCTTCCTGCCGTCGACCGGACGCCTGGCCCGCTTCGCCCTGCCGCCGCACGTGGCCTTCGAGGTCGGCGCCGACACGCAGCAGCGGCCGGCCGCGCTGCGCGTGGACAGCGGGGTACGCGAGGGCGACGTCATCACGCCGCACTACGACCCGATGATCGCCAAGCTCATCGCCTGGGGCGAGACCCGCGAGCAGGCGCTGGCGCGCCTAGCCGGCGCGCTGGCAGCGGTGCGCGTGGTCGGCCCCGAGACCAATGCCGCCTTCCTGCTGCGGCTGCTGCAGTCGCCCGACTTCGCCGCCGCGCGCATGGATACCGGCCTCATCGCCCGCGAACTGGACACGCTGCTGGCCAGCCCGCTCAGCGCCGAACAGATCTGCGCGGCCGCCACCTGCGCCCAGTTGGAGGCCGAACGCGCGCGACAAACCACCGACCCCTGGAGCGCGCGCGACGGCTGGAGCAACGGCGCCATGCCGCCGCGCCGTCTGCGCTGGCGCCAGGACAACCGCACGCCGATGGAGGCGTTGCTGCAGCGCGCCCATGGCGGTTGGCGGCTGGCGCTCGGCGAGGGCGCGGCCCAACCCCTGCGCTGGCATGCGGCGCCCAGCGGCGCCCACGAATTGCACCTGGCCGCAAGCTGGGGCGACTTCGCCCTGCGCGCCCACGTGGCGCACGACCCCGTCGCGCCCAAACGCTTGCATGTGTTCGCGCAGGGCGGGCACGGCATTGCCGAACTGCACGACGCAATCACGCTCGCGGCGAGCGCCGGAGCCGGCGGCAGCGGCAGTCTGGCGGCGCCCATGCCGGGGCGCATCGCCGCCGTGCTGGTGCGGCCCGGGCAGCAGGTCGCCGGTGGTCAGCCCATGGTGGTGCTGGAGGCCATGAAAATGGAACACACCCTGCACGCCGCGGATGACGGCGTGGTCGACGCTGTGCTGGTGGCCGTGGGCGAGCAGATCCAGGAAGGCGCCTTGTTGCTGCGCATGCGCGACGCCACGGCGCAGGCCGCCACGCCCGATACCGAGGACGCCGCCGCATGAAGCTCGCCGTGTGGGACCCCGACGAGCCGTTTCGCCGCTGGCGCGACGCGCTGGTGCAGCACGCCTCGGAACTGAGCCTGGCGATCGAGGTCGTCGACGCCGCCGCCGATCCCGAGGCGCAGGCCGATTTCGCCCTGGTGTGGAAACCGCCGTCGGACTGGTTGGCCGGCCAGATGGGATTGCGCGCGGTGTTCAACCTCGGCGCCGGGGTCGACGCCGTGCTGCCGCTGATGCAGCGCGCCCTGCCCGGCGTGCCGCTGATCCGCCTGGAAGACGCCGGCATGGGCCGGCAGATGGCCGACTACGTGGCCGAAGGCGTGCTGCACGCCTACCGCCGCATGGCCGACTACGCCGCGCTGCAGCGGCAGATCAAGTGGGAGCCGCTGCCGCTAGCCCCGCGCGGCGGTTACAACGTCGGCTTCCTGGGCCTGGGCCAGATGGGCTATGCCGCCGCGCGGCGCGTGGCCGACATGGACTTCCCGGTGCTGGCCTGCACCCGCAGCGGAGAAGCGCGCGACGGATTCGATGCGCCCTGGCCGTTCTACCCGCTGGCGCGGATGGACGAATTCCTCGCCCAGACCCGGGTGCTGGTGGTGCTGCTGCCGCTCACCGCGCAGACCCGCGGCCTGCTGGACTACGCCGCGCTGAACCGCCTGCCCAAGGGCGCGCACCTGATCAACGCCGGGCGCGGCGCGGTCGTCGACACCGGCGACCTGCTCGATCTGCTCGACACCGGCCACATCGCCAGCGCCCTGCTCGACGTGTTCGACGCCGAACCGCTGCCCGCGAGCGACGCGCTGTGGCGCCACCCGCGCGTGCGCGTCACCCCGCATGTCGCGGCGCAAACCCTGGTCGGACCCTCGGCCGCGCAGGTCATGCGCAAGATCGCCGCGATCGAACGCGGCGACCGGCCCGGCGGCCTGGTCGATACGCGGTTGGGCTATTGAGCGCCCGGCCTTCCCAACAAGGCAACAAGGAGACTGCGATGCCCACGATGCACTTGCCGCAGCACGTCAAGCTGGTCGAGGTCGGCCCGCGCGACGGGCTGCAGAACGAGGCCAACCCGGTGCCGCCGGAGGTGAAGGTCGAACTGATCGACCGGCTCTCGGCCGCCGGCCTGCCCAATGTCGAAGCGGCCGCCTTCGTCTCGCCCAGATGGGTGCCGCAAATGGCCGACGGCGCCGAGGTCATGGCCCGCATCCGGCGCCGGCCCGGCACCGTGTATTCGGCGCTGGTACCGAACATGAAGGGCATGGAGGCGGCGCTGGCCGCCAGCGTCGGCGAGGTGGTGGTGTTCAGCGCCGCCTCGGAAGCCTTCGCCCAGGCCAACATCAACTGCTCCATCGCCGAATCCATCGCCCGCTTCGAACCCGTGGCGCAAGCCGCCAAGGCGGCCGGCGTGCGCCTGCGCGGCAGCATTTCCTGCGCGCTGGGCTGCCCCTACCAGGGCGAGGTCGAGCCGCGAGCCGTGGTGGACGTGGTGCAGCGCATGGCCGCGCTGGGCTGCGACGAGATCGACATCGCCGACACCATCGGCGTGGGCACCCCGGGCGCGGTGCAGGCGGTGTTCGAAGCCGCCGCCGGCGTTTTCCCGCTCGACCGCCTGGCCGGGCATTTCCACGACACCTACGGCCAGGCCCTGGCCAACATCCTGGCCGCGCTGCAAAGCGGAGTTTCCGCGTTCCACGCCTCCGTGGCGGGTTTGGGCGGCTGCCCCTACGCCAAGGGCGCCACCGGCAACGTCGCCACCGAGGACGTGCTCTACATGCTCGAGGGCCTGGGGCTACGCACGGGCGTGGACCTGCGCGCCGTGGCCGAGACCGGCGACTTCATCAGCCGCGCCATCGGCCGCCCGAACAACAGCCGGGCCGGACGCGCGCTGCTGGCAAAATGGTCGGCGCAGAACGCCAACCCCACGGCCTGCGCCGCCTGACCTTCCGGCGCCATCGGCGCGCACGCTGACCGACGAGGACACCATGGCCGACTCCCCGCAACTCGACTTCTACCATGCCCCCCAGACCCGCTCCACCGGGGTGCTGACCCTGATCGAAGAACTGGGCCTGCGCGAAGGCACCGACTTCACGATGCACCTGCTCGACATGAAAGCCGGCGAACAGCGGCAGCCCGCCTACCTAGCGGTCAACCCGATGGGCAAGGTCCCGGCGCTGCGCCACGGCGAGGCGCTGATCACCGAGCAGGGCGCGGTGTACATCTACCTGGCCGACCTGTTCCCGCAGGCGGGCCTGGCGCCGGCCGTCGGCGACGTGCTGCGCGGCCCCTACCTGCGCTGGCTGGTGTTCTACGGTTCCAGCTTCGAACCGGCCGTGGTCGACCGCGCCCTCAAGCGCCAGCCCGCGCCGCCGTCCACCTCGCCCTACGGCGATTTCGACACCATGCTCGGCACCCTGACCCGCCAGCTCGAAACCGGCCCCTGGATCCTGGGCGAGCGCTTCACCGCCGCCGACGTGCTGTGGGGCACGGCGCTGCGCTGGACCACGCACTTCGGCCTGGTTCCGCCCTTGCCGGCGGTCCAAAGCTATATCGACCGCGTGCTGGCCAGGCCCGCCGTGCGGCGCGCGCAGCAAAAAGACGCCGACTTCGCCGCCGCGCAGGAACGGGCGCGCCCGCCTTCACCCGCCCCCTGATCCGGCCCTCACCATGCCCACGTCCAACCCCGACCCGCTCCAGCTCGACACCCTGCCCGACTCCGTGCGGCGCGTCGTCAGCGCATTGCAGGCGCTCGGCCACGGCGAACCGCCCGTGATGCTCGACGCCGCGGCGCGCACCGCGCAGCAGGCGGCCGACGCGCTCGGCGTGCGGCTCGGGCAGATCGCCAAGTCCATCGTGTTCCGCCATGTCGCGTCCGACCGCGCCGTGCTGGTGGTCTGCGCCGGCGACCGCCGCGTCGACGAGGCGCGGGTCGCCGCCCAGGTAGGCCCGTTGGCGCGCGCCGACGCCGATTTCGTGCGCGCCCGCACCGGCTTCGCCATCGGCGGCGTCAGCCCCGTCGGCCATGCCCATGCGCCGCTGGCCTTGCTGGACGAAAGCCTGTGGCGCTTCGACCGCATCTGGGCCGCCGCCGGCCACCCGCATGCCGTGTTCCCCCTGTTGCCCGACGATCTGCGGCGCTGGCTGGATGTGCCGCCCGGCGCCGTCACGCTGCCGCCGCAGGCCTGAACCTGTCCACGCCTTCAAGCCCCTCCCGCGATGAAACCCATCCCCACCGGCACCCGCTTCGCCTTCGACTACACGGTCCAACCCGGTGTGACCGTGCCTGCGCTGTATGCCGACACCTTCCCCGAATTCGCCCAGATGCCCGGCGTGCTCGCCACGGGGCTGATGGTGACGCTGATCGAGGGCTGCTGCCAGCGCGCCATCCTGCCGTTTCTCGACTGGCCGCGCGAAGGCTCGCTCGGCGTGCACGTGGACTTCAGCCACCTCGCGCCGACCCCGCCGGGCATGACGGTGCACGTGACGGCCGAAGTCGTCGCGGTGAACGGACGCCGTGTCGTGTTCCGCGCCGAGGCGTTCGACGCCGTCGAATGCATCAGCCGAGGCACCCACGAGCGCATGGTGGTGGACTACGAGCGCTTCGCCCGGAAGGCCGCCGACAAGGCGCGCGCCGCGGGCCTCGCGGCGTGAGTGAGGCCACACCGCGGCGCGGAACGCCGGCCATGCGCGTGCCTTCGCCATGCATCCAGGTCTGCTCGATGGACGAGGCCAGCGGCCTGTGCCGCGGCTGCCAGCGCACGCTGGACGAAATCGCCGCCTGGAGCGCCCTCAGCGACGCCGAGAAACTCCGCGTCTGGAAACGCATCCGCGCGCGCCGGCTCGCACATCCGCCCGCTGGCGGCCCGATTCGGCGGGGCTAGAATGCGCCTCCTGCACAAAAAACAAGCAGCGCCACCCCGCGCAACCGTTCGCTTTCCGCATGTTGTCCCCGTCCACCAGCACCCCCGGCACCGCTCGCGCGACAACCCTGACCTTGGGACCGTTCGAGATGCCCAACCGCGTGTTCGCCGCGCCCATGGCCGGCGTGACCGACCTGCCCTGGCGGCAAATGGCGCGCAAGCTCGGCGCCGGGCATTGCGTGAGCGAAATGGTCACCTCCAAGCGCGAACTGTGGGACACGCTCAAGACCTCGCGCCGCATGAACCATGCCGGCGAACCCGGCCCGGTGGCGGCGCAACTGGTGGGGGTTGATCCGCAGGACATGGCCGATGCGGCGCGCGCCAACGTCGAGGCCGGCGCGCAGATCGTCGACATCAATATGGGCTGCCCGGCCAAGAAAGTCTGCAGCCGCTGGGCCGGCTCGGCGCTAATGCAGGACGAGACGCAGGCGCTGCGCATCGTCGACGCCGTGGTGCGGGCGATGCGCGAGCTGAACGTGCCGGTCACGCTCAAGATGCGCACCGGCTGGTGCGCCGACGTCCGCAACGCGCCGCGCATCGCCCGCGCCGCGCAGGACGCCGGCGTGGCGATGATCGTGGTGCACGGCCGCACCCGCGACCAGGGCTACGGCGGCCAGGCCGAGTACGACACCATCGCCGCGATCAAGCGCGAACTGCGCATTCCGGTGGTGGCCAATGGCGACATCGACTCGGCGGCCAAGGCGCGCGCCGTGCTGGCCGCAACCGGCGCCGACGCGGTGATGATCGGCCGCGCCGCGCTCGGCCGCCCCTGGCTGCTCGGCCATATCGCGCAGGCCCTGCAAAGCGGCACCGAGCCGGAACAACCCAGCCTGCGCCAGCAAGGCGCCTGGCTGCTCGAACACCTGCGGGCGCACCAGCTGTTCTATGGCGAGGCCGGTACGAAAACCGCGCGCAAGCATGTGGGCTGGGCCGTGGCCGCCCTGCCCGGCGGCGCCGCGTTCCGCGCCCGCTTCAACACCCTCAGCGACCCACGCGCCCAGGTGGACGCCGTGGCGGCCTATTTCGACGCGCTGGACACATCATGCGATTCCCAACCCATTCCCCTGGCGGCATGAGCCCCATGCAACGCTTCGCCGTTCCCATCATGCGCCCGCCCAAACCCGGGTCCCGTGCTGCGCCGGGGTGCGTCCATGAGTAAAAAGCCCCCGCTCGAGCAGTGCGTGATCGACAGCCTGGAGGCCTATTTCGACGACCTCAACGGCACCGAGCCGCACGGCATCCACGGCATGGTGATGCAGACCGTGGAAAAGCCGCTGCTGCAGACCGTGATGCGCCGCGCGCAGGACAACCAGTCGCTCGCCGCCGAGTGGCTGGGCATCAACCGCAACACCCTGCGCAAAAAGCTCAAGGACCACAAGCTCATCAAGTGAACCGGTTGCGAACGCCCGCCTCCGCCATCCAAAGCCTTCGACGAACCCATTCATGTACGCGCTCCTCTCGGTCTCCGACAAAACCGGCGTCGTCGACGCCGCCCGCCGCCTGCACGCCAAGGGCGTGACCCTGCTGTCCACCGGCGGCACCGCCAAGCTGCTGGCCGAGGCCGGCCTGCCCGTCACCGAAGTCGCCGCGCACACCGGCTTCCCGGAAATGCTCGACGGCCGCGTGAAGACCCTGCACCCCAAGGTGCACGGCGGCCTGCTGGCGCGGCGCGACCTCCCGGCCCACGTGCAGGCCATCGCCGCCCACGGCATCCCGGCGATCGACTGGCTGATCGTCAATCTCTACCCGTTTGAAGCCACGGTGGCCAAACCCGGCTGCACGCTGGAGGACGCCATCGAGAACATCGACATCGGCGGCCCGGCCATGGTGCGCTCGGCGGCGAAGAACTGGCAGGGCGTGACCGTGCTCACCGATGCCGCGCAATACGAAACGGCGCTGGCCGAGTTCGAGTCCACTGGCGCGGTCTCCGGCAAGACGCGCTTCGCGCTGGCCGTGGCCGCGTTCAACCGCATCGCGCAATACGACGCCGCGATTTCCAACTACCTCTCGGCCCTGCAGGACGGCGGCAAGGCCGCCTTCCCCGGCCAGTTCAACACCTGCTTCGTCAAGACGCAGGACCTGCGCTACGGCGAGAACCCGCATCAAGGCGCCGCGTTCTACGTCGAACCCGGCGCGCGCGAGGCCAGCATCGCCACCGCCCGCCAGCTGCAGGGCAAGGAGCTGAGCTACAACAACATCGCCGACGCCGACGCCGCGCTGGAGTGCGTCAAGCAGTTCGATGCCGCGCCGGCCTGCGTCATCGTCAAGCACGCCAACCCCTGCGGCGTGGCGTATGGCGAGTCGCTGCTCGCGGCCTACGACCTCGCCTACAAGACCGACCCCGAATCGGCCTTCGGCGGCATCATCGCCTTCAACGGCGAACTCGACGGCGAAACGGCCAAGGCCATCGTCGAGCGCCAGTTCGTCGAGGTCATCATCGCGCCCAGGGTGTCGCAGGCGGCCATCGAGGTGTGCGCGGCGAAGAAGAACGTGCGCCTGCTGGAATGCGGCGCCTGGCCCGCAGAGCCGCTGCCGCGCCTGGACTTCAAGCGCGTCAACGGCGGCCTGCTGGTGCAGGACGCCGACCTGGCGCTGCACGGCGAGATCAAGGTCGTCACCCAGCGCGCGCCGACCGAAGCCGAAATGCGCGACCTGCTGTTCGCCTGGCGCGTGGCCAAGTTCGTCAAGTCCAACGCCATCGTCTACGCCAAGGACAGCACCACCGTCGGCGTCGGCGCAGGCCAGATGAGCCGTGTTAATTCGGCACGCATCGCCGCGATCAAGGCCGAGCAGGCCGGCTTGTCGGTACCCGGCTCGGTGATGGCCTCGGACGCCTTCTTCCCCTTCCGCGACGGCATCGACAACGCCGCCGCCGCCGGCATCCAGGCCGTGATCCAGCCCGGCGGATCGATGCGCGACGAGGAGGTGATTGCCGCGGCCAACGAACACGGGATGGCCATGGTGTTCACCGGCATGCGGCACTTCCGGCATTGAACCCCGCTCGAACCGCGGGGCCAGACCATGCGCATCCTCGGCATCGACCCCGGACTCAACACCACCGGCTACGGCCTGCTCGAAGCCTGCGGCCAGCGCCTGCATTACCAGGCTAGCGGCGCCATTCGCATTCCCAAAGGCACGCTGCCGGAACGGCTGAAAACGCTGTTCGAGGGCGTGAGCACGGTGGCGCGCGACGCGGCGGCGGACGTGGCGGTGGTGGAGATCGTGTTCGTCAACGTCAATCCGCAGTCCACCCTGCTGCTGGGGCAGGCGCGCGGCGCCGCGATCGCGGCGCTGGTGGCGCAGGGCCTGCCGGTGGTGGAGTACACCGCGCTGCAGCTCAAGAAATCCATCGTCGGCTACGGTCGCGCCAGCAAGGCCCAGATGCAGGACATGGTGATGCGCCTGCTGACCCTGCCCGGCCAGCCCGGCCCGGATGCGGCAGACGCGCTGGGGCTGGCCATCTGCCACGCGCATGCCCAGCGCGGCCTCGCAGCGCTGACCGGCGCGCGCACCACGATGGAGCAACCCGCCGCCGCGATGGCGCCGGCGGGCGCCATCAGCGCAACCCAGCTGCGCCGCATGCGCATGCGGCGCGGCAGGCTGATCGGCTAGGCGTGTGGGCATGCTGTCCCGCGGCCGCGCCTCGCGCATACAACCTGTCACACCGCGCGCCCGGAACTTGCTTCAAGCTACGCGGTGTGCGGGGCCAAGCCGCGGCGGCCGAAGGGCCGGCTATCTCAGCCCCTGGATTTCATGGATTCCCGTTCAAGGAGATGCAGCATGCGCACAAGGACCCTATTCACAAGCATCGCCGCCGCCGTGCTGGCGATGGCCCTGCAGGGCAGGGCTCAAGCCGCCGAGCTTCGCGTGGTGATCGGCGTCGCCGTCCCCTTGTCGGGAGCGCTCGCGGCCAGCGGGCAGGATGCGGTGAACGGTGTGCAGATGGCCATCCGCAAGCTCAACGCCGAGCATGCCGAGATCGCCGGTCAGCCGGTGCACTGGGCGATGGACGCCGAGGACGACCAGGGCCTGCCCAACCAGGCCACGCTGGTGGCGCAAAAGCTGGCCGACGAGCATGTCAACGGCGTGGTCGGCCACCAGACCTCGGGCTGCACCTTTCCGGCCGCGCGCATCTACAGCGAGGCCGGCATCCCGCAGATCACCCCCTCGTCCACCGCACCCAAGATCGCGCAGCAGGGCTACAAGACCTTCTTCCGCATGATCGCCAACGACAACGCCCTGGGCGCGGGCCTGGCCGACTATGCCGGCAACACGCTCAAGGCCTCGCGGGTCGCCGTGATCGACGACCGCACCGCCTACGGCCAAGGCTTGGCCGACGTGTTCACCGCCACGGCGAAAAAACTCGGCATGCACGTGGTCGATCGCGAATACACCGACGACAAGACCACCCAGTTCTCGGCCATCCTCACGCGCATCAAGAGCTACCACCCCGACGTGGTGTTCTACGGCGGCATGTACAGCCAGGCCGGGCCGCTGGTGCGGCAGATGCGGCAGTTCGGCATGCAGGCCACCCTGATGGGCGGCGACGGCATCTGCGCCCCGGCGATGGCCGAATTGGCCGGCAGCGACGTGAACGGCACCATCTGCGCCCAGGGCGGCGTGCCATTGAGCCAGATGCCCAGGGGCGAAGCGTGGAAGGCCGCTTACGACGCCGAATTCGGCGCCAGCGCCTTTCAGCTCTATTCGCCCTACGCCTACGACGCCACCATGGTGCTCGCCCACGCCATGATGAAGGCCAAATCGCCCGACCCCAAGGTCTATCTCCCCTTCATCCGCAACGTCGGCCTGAACGGCATCACCGGGAATGACATCCGTTTCACCGACACGGGAGAGCTTCTGCACCCCAGCATCACCCTGTCCATGTTCAAGAACGGCAAGAAAACGCCGCTCGCGGTCGAACACGTGGAATAGCCACGCATGCGCGGCGGCCGCACGGCGCATCCGCGCTCGCCCGCGCCGCGCGGGCTTCAGGGCTGGCTTGCCCCTGCAATTGACGCGCCGCACCGTTTTTGCTACTGTTGCGGCGTGATGAAGCCCTTCCAACACCCCATGCGCACCACCGCTGCGGCCCTTGCCGCCATGCAGCGTGCCCAGATGCTGCGCCTGCTACGGGTGGACGGGGCTCGGCGACTGCGCCCGGCGCGCACCTGAACGTCGACCCAGCCGCCCTCATTCGTCCCCCACGGGACTCGTGCGCTGAGCTTCAGCGCCAGCAGCAGCCGAAGGATCCATTCCAGGCGCTGCCTTTTTCGGAATCCGCCATGTCAGCCTTCCCGCACAGCCTTTCGCTGCAACGACTAAGCATCGGCAGCCGGGCCCTGCGCTCGCGACAGCCCGGCTGCCTTGGGTCGCACACTGGAAGCCCCTCGCTGAACCCATTCTGAATTGCATTTGTCTTGCCGGAGATTGCCGCCATGTTGAAGCACCCCGAAACCAAATACCGCCCGATGCCGCCGGTGGGCCTGAAAGACCGCACCTGGCCGGATCAGGTCATCAGCAAACCGCCCATCTGGATGAGCACCGACCTGCGCGACGGCAACCAGGCGCTGTTCGAACCGATGGACGCGCAGCGCAAGATGCGCATGTTCAAGACCCTGTGCGCGATTGGCATCAAGCAGATCGAGGTGGCCTTTCCCTCGGCTTCGCAGACCGACTTCGATTTCGTGCGCGAGCTCATCGAAGGCGACCACATTCCGGACGACGTCACCATCGAGGTGCTGACCCAGGCGCGCGAGGATCTCATTCGCCGCACCTTCGAGTCGCTGCGCGGCGCCAGGCAGGCCATCGTGCACGTGTACAACGCGACGGCGCCCAACTTCCGGCGCATCGTGTTCAATGTCGACGAGGCCGGTTGCACGCAGATCGCCGTCAACGCGGCCAGGCTCATCAAGCAGCTCGCCGCCGAGCGCCCCGAAACCCGCTGGACCTTCCAGTACAGCCCCGAGGTGTTCAGCGGCACCGAACTGCCCTTCGCCGCCTCCGTGTGCAACGCCGTGACCGCGGTGTGGCAGCCCACGCCCGAGAACAAGATCATCTTCAACCTGCCGGCCACGGTCGAGATGAGCACGCCCAACGTCTACGCCGACCAGATCGAGTGGATGCACCGTCATCTGGACCAGCGCGACAGCATCCTGCTCTCGGTGCATCCGCACAACGACCGCGGCTGCGCGGTGGCCGCCGCCGAGTTGGCGGTGATGGCCGGAGCCGACCGCGTCGAGGGCTGCCTGTTCGGCAACGGCGAGCGCACCGGCAACGTCGACCTCGTGACCCTGGCGCTGAACCTCTACACCCAGGGCATCCATCCCGGCCTGGACTTCTCCAACATCAACGCGGTGGCGCGCACGGTGGAGGACTGCAACCAGCTCCCCATCCACCCGCGCCATCCCTATGTGGGCGATCTGGTGTTCACCGCCTTCTCCGGCTCGCATCAGGACGCGATCAAGAAAGGCTTCGCGGCGCAGAAGGCGACGGCCATCTGGGAGGTTCCCTACCTGCCGGTGGACCCGGCCGACCTCGGCCGCACCTACGATTCGGTCATCCGCGTCAACAGCCAGTCGGGCAAGGGCGGCATCGCCTACCTGCTCGAGTCCACCTACGGGCTGGTGATGCCGCGGCGGCTGCAGGTCGAGTTCAGCGGCGTGGTCCAGCGCCACACCGACGCCACCGGCGCCGAGGTCACCGCCCAGGAACTCTGGGCCATGTTCAATGCGGAATACGTGCAGACCGACGAGCCGCTGCGCTACGTGGCGCACCATCTGAACGAGCACGGACACGAGCAGGGCATCCGGCTCGAACTCGAGGTCGACGACCGCCGCGTGTCGCTGCGCGGCGAGGGCAACGGCCCGATCGACGCCGCGGTGCATGCCTTGCACCTGCCGCTGGTGGTGCACAGCTACGAGGAGCGCGCGCTGGGCCTGGGCGCGAACGCGCGCGCGGTGGCCATGGTCGAGGTGGCGATGGAGGGCATGCCGGTATCGACCTTCGGCGTCGGCATCGACCCCAATATCGTGACGGCGTCGATCCGCGCCATCCTTTCAGGCGCCAACCGTCTGCTCCAACACGCCGACCAGGCCGAACGCGAACAGCTGCTCAAGGGGCTGCAGGCCAAGCTCAAGGCCGTGGCCTGAGCCGCGGCGGCGGGCTGGGCGCGGCCCCCGGCCTGGGGGACTCAGAAGCCCTCGGTGGACGTGAACAGCCCGACCCGCAGATCCTTGGCGGTATAGATTTCGCGACCGTCCACGCTCATGCTGCCGTCGCCGATGCCCATGACCAGGCGGTGATTGATCACCCGCTTGAGATCGATGCGGTAGGTGACCAGCTTGGCGCTCGGCAACACCTGGCCGGTGAATTTCACCTCGCCGACGCCTAGAGCGCGGCCGCGCCCCGGAGCGCCGATCCAGCCGAGGAAAAAACCCACCAGCTGCCACATGGCGTCCAGGCCCAGGCAGCCGGGCATGACCGGATCGTTCTCGAAATGACAGCCGAAGAACCACAGCTCGGGCCGGATGTCGAGTTCGGCATGGATCACGCCCTTGCCGTAGGCGCCGCCCTGGTCGGCGATCTGGGTGATGCGATCCATCATCAGCATCTGGCCCAGCGGAAGCTGGGCATTGCCGGGGCCGAACAGCTTGCCGTGGCCGCAGGCCACGAGTTCGTCATGCGTGTAGGAAGATTGAGGTTTCATGAGCGGTTGCGCAATGTAACCGCGCAGTTTAGCCGCGCCGAACTTGCGCGTGGCGGGAACCGCCCTGACCGGCCCGGTCCGCGCCGCGGGCTGCTAAAGTCCTCGGCATGATCGGACGCATCCACGGCACCCTGCTCGACAAGACCCCGCCGCAACTCCTGGTGGATTGCGCCGGGGTGGGCTATGAACTCGACGTGCCCATGAGCACGCTGTACACGCTGCCGGCCGTGGGCCAGGCCGTGACCCTGCTGACCCACCTCGCGGTGCGCGAGGATGCGCACCAGCTGTTCGGTTTCGCCACGCCGCAGGAGCGCGCGGCGTTTCGCGCGCTGATCAAGATCTCCGGGGTCGGCGCCCGCATCGCGCTGGCCGTGCTGTCGGGGCTGAGTGTGCATGAACTGGCGCAGGCGGTGGCCGCGCAGGACGCCTCGCGCCTGACCCGCGTGCCCGGCATCGGCAAGAAAACGGCCGAGCGTCTGTTGCTGGAGCTGCGCGGCAAGCTCGGCCCCGACCTCGCCCTGCACAGCGCTGGTGGCGGCGTCGCGCCGGGCCATGCCGACGTGCTGCAGGCCTTGCTCGCGCTGGGCTATTCGGAGCGCGAGGCCAGCGCGGTCGTCGCCAAGTTGCCCGCCGACAGCGGCGTGGACGACGGCATCCGCCAGGCGCTGAAGCTGCTGGCCAAGGCCTGATCGCCGCGCCGCCGAAGCCAGAACCCTCCGCACGCAAGCCGCCATGAGCATTCAAGCCGACCGCCTGGAACCCGCGCGCATCATCAGCGCCGCCCCCGCATCGCCGCAGGAAGAGGCCGTGGAGCGCGCGCTGCGCCCGCAGAAGCTGGCCGACTACATCGGCCAGGCCAAGGTGCGCGAGCAGCTCGACATCTTCATGGGCGCGGCGCGCAAGCGCGGCGAGGCGCTGGACCACGTGCTGCTGTTCGGCCCGCCGGGTCTGGGCAAGACCACGCTGGCCCACATCATCGCCCACGAGATGGGGGTGAACCTGCGCTCGACCTCGGGCCCGGTGCTGGAACGCGCCGGGGATCTCGCCGCCCTGCTCACCAACCTGGAGCGCGGCGACGTCCTGTTCATCGACGAGATCCACCGCCTGTCGCCGGTGGTCGAGGAAATCCTCTACCCGGCGCTGGAGGACTATCAGATCGACATCATGATCGGCGAGGGCCCGGCCGCGCGCAGCGTCAAGATCGACCTGCAGCCCTTCACCCTGGTGGGCGCCACCACTCGCGCCGGCATGCTGACCAATCCGCTGCGCGACCGCTTCGGCATCGTTTCACGGCTGGAGTTCTACACCACCGAGGAACTCACCACCATCGTGCAGCGTTCGGCGCATCTGCTGCAGGCCGGCATCGAGCGGGACGGCGCGCTGGAAATCGCGCGGAGATCGCGCGGCACGCCGCGCATCGCCAACCGCCTCCTGCGCCGCGTGCGCGACTACGCCGAGGTGCGCGCCGACGGCCGCATCACGATCGACGTGGCCGACGCGGCGCTGAAGATGCTCGACGTCGATCCGCTGGGGTTCGACGTCATGGACCGCAAGTTGCTCGAAGCCATCATCCACCGCTTCGGCGGCGGCCCGGTGGGGCTGGACAATCTGGCGGCGGCCATCGGCGAGGAACGCGACACCATCGAGGACGTGATCGAGCCTTTCCTCATCCAGCATGGCTATGTGCAGCGCACGCCGCGCGGGCGCATCGCCAGCGCGGCGACCTATGCCCACCTCGGCCTGGCGCCGCCGCAGAGCGGGCGCGATCTTTTCGGGGGCTAGGCGGCCTGCATTTCAGGTTCGATCCGGGGCCACGCGGGGCACGCGGGGCACGGGTTCGGCGCCGAAACGCTCCGGCGCGGTGTAGAGCAGGAAATGCCTGTTGGTGCATCGTGCAAATAGCGCAATGCCCAACTGTGCGGCGATGTCGTAGCCCATCTGCGTGACGCCCGAGCGCGACACCAGGATGGCCACGCCCATCAGCGCGCACTTGATGACCATCTCGGAAGTCAGCCGCCCGGTGGTGTAGAACACCTTGCCCGCGCCGTCCACGCCGTGCAGCCACATCCACCCGGCGATCGCGTCGACCGCGTTGTGGCGGCCGACGTCCTCGGTGAACATCAGCAACCGGCTGCCTTCGAACAACGCGCAGCCATGCACCGACCCGGCCGTCTTGTAGATGGAGTCGTGCGTGCGCATGGCGTCGAGCAAGGCGTACAGCTCGCTCTGGCTGATGCGGGTGTGGGGGTCCAGTTCGGCGCCCCGCACCTCGTCCATCAGACTGCCGTACACCGTGCCCTGGCCGCAGCCGGTGGTGACCACGCGCGGAGCCTCGACGCGTTGCTCCAGATCGGCAAAACCGCTGCGGCTGGTGATGGAACAAGCCTCCACGTCCCAATCCACCTGCACCGACGCGATGTCGCCGATGTCGCGCACCAACCGCTGGTTGCGCAAATAGCCCAGCGCCAGCAACTCGGGCGCCGCGCCGACGGTCATCAGGGTGACGATCTCGCGCTTGTCCAGATACAAGGTGAGCGGACGCTCGGCCGGGATATGGGTTTCCTGCTGCTCGCCGTACTCGTTGCGCACGATGACGGCACGCGTCAAATCCACGCGCGCGTCGCTCAGTTGCGGACGCCGAACGGGAGCCTGCGCATCTGCGCTCGATGATCTGGCATGAAATCCTGTGTGCATGGCGGTGGCGCGCCGCTGGCGTGGCTTGAAAAACACGGCCATGCCAGCGGCGATGATGAAGGACGGCGCAAGCTTACGCCGCGCCTGCGCCCTTGATGCAGCAAGGGCCGCGGAACCGTTGCCTGTGCCGCCCCGACGCGACGAGGCCCGCGTCTGGCGGGCCTCGTTCGATCCATGGAAAACCGCGGCTTGCGGCAAGGTTATGCCGCGCGCCGCCTTCAGGCCGTCTCAATCATGGGCGTAGATGTCGCGGTCCTTGGTTTCCGGCAGGAAGAACAAGCCGATGACGAAGGTCGCTCCGGCCACGATGATGGGGTACCACAGGCCGTAGTAGATGTTGCCGTTCTGCGCCACCAGGGCGAAGGCGATCGTGGGCAGCAAGCCGCCGAACCAGCCGTTGCCGATGTGGTAGGGCAGGCTCATCGAGGTGTAGCGGATGCGGGTGGGGAAAAGCTCCACCAGGGCGGCGGCGATCGGCCCGTACACCATGGTCACGTAGATCACCAGCAGCACCAGGATGGCGGTCACCAGCGGCTTGTTGATCTTCGCCGGATCGGCCTTGGCCGGATAACCGGCAGCCTTGATCGCGGCGCCGATGTCCTTCTTCAGCGCGGCTTCCTTGTCCTTGAACTCGGCGGCCGGCAGCCCCTTGCCCTCGAAAGCGGGAATCACCTGGCTGCCGACCTGGATCTGCGCCACCCCGGTTCCCGCCACGTTGGTGTAGTTCACCGAGGACGCGGCAAGCATCTGCTTGGCGATGTCGCACGAACTGGTGAACTTGGCCGTTCCCGTGGGATTGAACTGGAAGGAGCACTCGGCCGGGTCCGCCACCAGCGTGACCGGGGAATTCGCCAGCGCCTTGGCGAGGTCGGGGTTGCCGGCCTGGGTGAGCGCCTGGAACAGCGGGAAATAAGTCAGCGCCGCCAGCAGGCAGCCCGCGAGGATGACGGGCTTGCGGCCGATCTTGTCCGACAGCGCACCGAACACCAGGAAAAACGGCGTGCCGATCAGCAGCGACAGGCCGATGAGCAGGTTGGCGGTGACGCCGTCGACCTTGAGGGTTTGCGTCAGGAAGAACAAGGCGTAGAACTGGCCCGCGTACCACACCACGGCCTGCCCGGCCACCAGACCCAGCAAGGCGAGGATGACGAACTTCAGGTTGCCCCATTTGCCGAACGACTCGGTGAGCGGTGCCTTGGAGGTTTTGCCGTCCTGCTTCATGCGAGCGAAGGCTGGCGATTCATTGAGTTTGAGGCGTATCCACACCGAAATGCCCAGCAGGAAGATGGACACCAGGAAAGGCACGCGCCAGCCCCAGTCGTTGAACGCCTCTTCGCCCAGGCCGGTGCGCACGCCGAGAATGACCAGCAGCGACAGGAACAGGCCCAGCGTGGCGGTGGTCTGGATCCATGAGGTGTAGGCCCCCCGCTTGCCATGCGGCGCATGCTCGGCGACGTAGGTCGCGGCGCCCCCATACTCGCCGCCCAATGCCAGGCCTTGCAAGAGGCGCAGGGCGATGAGGATGACCGGAGCCGCCACGCCGATGGCGGCATAGCTCGGCAGCAGGCCGACGATGAAGGTGGACAAGCCCATGATCAGGATGGTGACCAGGAAGGTGTACTTGCGCCCGATCATGTCGCCCAGGCGGCCGAACAGCAAGGCGCCGAAAGGCCTCACGATGAAGCCCGCGGCGAAGGCCAGCAACGCGAAGATGAAGGCGGAACCGGGGTCCAGTCCGGCAAAGAATTTCTTGGCGATGATGGCCGCCAGCGAGCCGTAGAGATAGAAGTCGTACCACTCGAACACGGTGCCGAGCGAGGATGCAAAGATGACCTTGCGCTCCTCCCCGGTCATGGGCCGCGGCGCGGCGTTCAGGGTGATGGATGCCATGAAGCTGTCTCCTCGTTGGAATGATGTCCGCGCAAAGCGCGCGGATCACGGACTCAATGCCGCCATCTCGGACGGCCAACGTAACGTCAAGTTACCTGCGTTACGGAGTGTGAGGATTGTTGAGAGCCCGTCTGACCGCTTGCTGACAACTGCCGCGTCAAAACCCCCGGGAATTCCCGGGGGTCCGACGCCAAGCCACCCCCGGTACCGCGGCTTTGTCCGGGTCAGACACCCCAGACGATGGGCTTGTCGGCTTCCAGGCTGCGCTTGAGCAGCTGCAAGAACGGCCATGCGCGCTGGTGCAGCGTGATGACCTGCGAACCCGAGCTCGCCGCGCTGCCTGCGGTTTCTCCGTTGGCCGCGCGTTCGCTGCGGAACTTCTCGTCTTCGGCCACGGCCGCCTCGAGCCTGGCGATGGCCTGCGGCATGTCGGCCGGTTCGATGATGCCCTTGGGGCCCGGGTCCTTGCCGATGATGGCCAGGATGCGTTCGGCCGGGCCCTGGTTCATGAACAGGTCGGAATCGGCTTGGGACTTGAATTTGTACAGCATGGCATGGGCGCCTCGGTCATCATGAATTCGGGAATGCGACGCGTCGGCCTAGATGGTTTCGGTGTCGCGCTGTTGCCTGGCCCTTGGCGCATCCTGCATCGCCTCGGTACGGTCCTGCGCGTACATGTAGGCGCGGTTGAAAGGGTACTCGCTCTGGGTGGCGCGCAGGCGCGTGGAAACCCCGGGCCGCATTTCCACCTGACCGTTCGGGCGCGCGCCGAGAATTTGGAACAGCGAGATCCAGCCCTGCTCGAAGCCCATGGCCGAACCGGCCAGGTAGAGGCGATACGCGCGCAGCACCTTCTCCGCGTTGTCACCAAGCACGCGGCGCGCCTCGGCCTCGCGCGCCTCCAGGGCGTCGAGCCAGTGCCACAGGGTCTGCGCGTAATGCGGGCGCAGGCACTCGGCGTCCAACGGCTCCAGGCCGCCGCGCGCCATCGTGTCGAGCATGACGCTGACATGCACGAGCTGGCCGCCGGGGAAGATGTATTTCTCGATGAAGTCGCCCATGCCGCCGGCAAGCTGGGGGTTGTCGGTGCCGCCGGCGGTGATACCGTGGTTCATCACCAGGCCGCCGGGCTTGAGCAGGCGGCGGATCTTGGCGAAGTACAGCGGCAGATTGGGCCGGCCGACATGCTCGCACATGCCCACCGAGGCCACTTTGTCGTAGGGCTGGGATTCGTCGACGTCGCGGTAGTCCTGCAGCAATATGCGAACGCGGCCCTGCAAGCCTTTTTGCTCGATGAGGCGGTTGACGTAGGCATGCTGATTGCGCGAGAGCGTGATGCCGGTGGCGTCCACGCCATAGTGCTCGGCGGCCCACAGCAGCAGGCCGCCCCAGCCGGCGCCGATGTCGATGAAGCGCTCGCCGGGCTTGAGCATGAGCTTGTTGCAGATGTGCTCAAGCTTGGCCTCCTGGGCCTGGGCCAGGCTCATGCTCGGGCTGGCGAAATAGGCGCAGGAATACACCCGCCGCGGGTCGAGCCACAGGGCGTAGAACGCGTCGGAAACGTCGTAGTGGTGCTGGATCTGCGCCGCATCCTTCGCCCGGCTGTGGTGGGTGCGCTCCCAGACGGCGCGCTGCATGCGCTGCAGCAGGCGCGGCACGAGGGCCGCGGGTTCGCGCGTCGGATCGGTGCCGAGCAATGCGGGCGCGGCCAGCATCAGGTCGCGCAGCCGGCCTTCGATTTCCAGCCGGCCTTCGACGTAGTCTTCCGCAAGGCGCCCGATCGCCCCTTGCGCCAAATGCATGAGCGCGCGCATGTCGCGCACCACCAGCTGCAGGCGTGGTTTCGCTGCGCCGATGCGTTGACCTCCGGGAAGCTGAACGGCGCAGGGCAGGGGCAAGCCCGCCAGGCGTTGCTCGGCGGGCTGCAGCAAAAGACGGTTGGACAGGGCCATCACGCTTTCCTCCGTATGCTCGTCGTGCGGAAACCCCGCACAGGCAGGCATTCAGGCTCGCCTTGCAGCGCGCCTGAGCCGCGAAACGCGCTTCGATTGTGCAACATCGCCGCGCAGCTTGCAGTCATTGGCCGACTTTTCCAATGCATCGGTCAGAAATCGAACGCTTCGGTCGCCTCAACCCGTGGGAAAACCGTTGGCCTGGCGCACATGGGCGGCCAGCAGGATGCGCAGCTTTTGGCGCGCGTGGCGGTAGGCCTGGCTGGCCGGCCCCTGCGTCGCCGCGCTCAGCACCAGCTGCCGCGCCGAATCCAGCGCGCTTCCCAGCAAATCCTGCGACAGCAAATAGTTGCCCAAGCCGGATGGGACTTGCACGAAACGCTCCAACAAGTCGGGCCAGGGCGTCAGTGCCGCGAGCTGCGCCTCCCACAGCAGATAGGCGGCATAGCTGCCCAGTGCGGTGCGTGGATGCTCGGGGTCCAGTTCAAGCACATAGCGCCTCGACCAGGCGGGCACCTCGGCGGCCGGCATGGCGCGTGCAATGCCCCAGCCCTGGCCGAAGTCGGCACCGAGTATGGCGGCGGCCTCGATCAGTCCCAGCGTTTCCAGGCCCTCCACCGTGACCGGAATGTTCAGGTCCTGACTCAGTCGGGCGAGGTGGCGGATGAAGTCGAGCGCCTTTTGCGGCGCGAAGGCCGAGCGGCGCACCAAGCCCTGGTCGATCTTCACCTCGTTGAAGGCTATGCTGTCCAGACGCAGCAGCGAGCTGTAGCCCGCGCCGAGATCGTCCTCGGCAAGCAGCACGCCCAGGTTGTGCAGCCTGGCCATCAAAGGCTCGCGCAATGCCGCCTCGCTCAGCTCTCCGCTCTCCAGCAATTCCAGGGTCAGGCGCCCAGGCGGCACGTCCGTGACATGCAACTGCGTCTGCACGGCCTGCACGTAAGCCGGATCGCTCAGCCCATGCGGCGGCAGATTGATGGACACGCCGACGTCCAGTCCCTGTTGCCGCCACATGCGCAACGCGGCCAGAGCCTGCTCCAGGCCGCGCTCGAAAAGCAGCAGCAGTTGGCGCGCATCGAAGGCGGGCAGGAATTCGGCCGGGCCAACCAGACGACCGCTTTCTGGCTCGCGCAGCCGCGCCAGCGCCTCGAACTTGGCGACCTTGCCGCTGCGTAGTGCCACGACCGGCTGAAAATGCATCTCGAGCGCCCCTGCGTCGAGCCACTGGCGATAGAGGCGGCGCGTCTCGTAGGGGATGACCCGGGTCGAGGCCACGCTGCGCGAGAGCGCATGGCTCAGGGCGCGCTGCAGGTGCGTCAGCAAGGTGCGCCGCGCCGGAGTCGAGAAATAGCCGGGCCACTCCGCGTACAGATCGACCAGTGCCACCGGCTGCCGATCGGCGTCGAGCAGAGGAATGGCCACCGCGCTGCGTATGCCGAGCTCGCGCGCATCGTTCCGCCAGGGGTCGATGGCGGGATCGGTGGCGTAGGCCGCGGTGTGCTGCACCTGGCCGCTGCGCCAGGCGCGGCCCGAGGCCCCGCCTCCGGTGGGGTCGTCCGCGCGAATGCTGATGGGCGCCGCATGCCCCTTGGCCGCGTGTTCCACATAGCGCTCGAATCCGGCGCCGCGCACCACCTCGAACTGAAACTCGCCGTCGGCGTCAGGCCTACCCAGCGTGGCGGCGACCATGCCGTCCAGGCGGACAAGAATATCGAGCGCGCCGGCAATGAGGTCGGGCGGCGGCAGATCCTGCAGGAGCAAATCATCCACGCGCGAGAGCGCTTCGGCCAGCCGCTGCTCGACCTCTTCGTGCGCCTGGATCTGCACGTGCAGATCCCGCGCCATGCGCTGTTCGATGAGATCGCCTGCCGCCTCGGTCATCGCGGGGCAGCCTTGCGTGGCGTCCCCAGTCCGCGCCTGCCTGAGGATGCTCCGCCACGCGCCATAGGACTCCACCAGCCAAGCCACCCGGACCCCGGTCATTGCGTGCACGCGGCCAAGCTGACGCGATGACGCATCTGCTGCCTCGCCGGACGTGTCGGGCGTGAGCAGCAAGCGCTGATGCTCGGCCTGGCGTCGCCGGTAAGCCGCGCCATCGTCCGGCCCCAAGGCCGTCAGCAAAGCCCCGTACCCGTCGCCCCCCGGCAAGCCGGCGTAGAGCGACTCGACCCAACCCTCCACCAGCGCGAGCAATGAGGAGGCAAAAGCTTGCAACAATGCCGCCGCGCGCGTCCCATAGGCAGGGCAATCCTGCGCCAAATCTGAAACAGTATCGGCGTTGGCGGTCATGGCTGGATTATTGATGAGTCAAACCCAGCGGGCCAGTGTCTTTATTGCGGCCTACCCCCATGCCCCCCTGATTCGGGTGGGTCCCGGAGGCTCAAACAGAAACCGTGGATTTCTGCCCACGCCATGCGCAAGGGCCACGCGAAGCGTGGCCCGAGCCCGCCGAAGCGGGCCATTGAAATACTCCCGGATGGAGCGTGCTCAGCCTTGCATGCACTGCTGGATGAACTGCTGCCGCTGCTGCCCTTTCAGGCCTTGCTGCTTGGCCTGCGCGGCACATGTGGCTTCCTTGTTGCCCGAGACTGCGCCGCCACCGCCGCCGGGAGCCTGGCCTTGCATGGCCGCTGGTGGCGCTCCCAGGGGCTGCGAGTTACTACCCGGATCGGCCGCCCATGCGGAAGCGCCGCCGACTGCGGCGAGGATGCATGCTGCCAGAAGCGGGCGCAAAGCCTGGGACATCTGCTTTCGGCTCGAAGTCGTCGAAATCATGTGTTCACTCCTTGAAAAGGTTGGACATTGCGAAGCCGGCTGGCCTCACGACCTCCCTTTTGCAAGGGGTGTGCCTGGACGAATTTGATTCAAGCGAATCAATAGCTTATAGCGCACTCAACCTTGTGCCGCGCGCGATTGCCGAGACTTGTGCGCCGCAAACTGTCCTCGTCTGGCGACGCTTCAGTCGGCACGGCGCCAAATCCTTGATCTTGGGCAAGAATTTTGTCGCCGCGGGACTACGCCGCCGACACATTCCGATCGGCGCGCATCCCCGTCCCGCCGCACCAAGGTTCTGCGCAGGCGCAAATCACGAAGCGGCGGCTTTGCGTAAGCTGTGACCATCTTTTTGTGGAGAACGTCATGTCCGAGGAAAATCCGCCCAGCGTCGTCCTGCGCCAGAAACAGGCCTACCAATTCGACATCGAATTCGCATCCGTCGCCCCGCATGTGCTGTCCGACGAGCCGCCGCCACTGGGCCAGGGCGCCGGGCCCTCGCCTGCCCACCTGTTGCTCGCTGCGGTGGGCAATTGCATGAGTTCCAGCCTGTATTTCGCTCTCACCAAGTTCAAGAACGACCCGCAGGGCATCACCACCACCGCGCTCGCGCACATCGGACGCAACGAAGCCGGGCGCCTGCGCGTGCTGCGCATCGAGCTGGACATCCGCATCGGCGCGCCCGCGGCGAGCATGAACCATCTCGACCGCATCATCGGCCAGTTCGAGGAGTTCTGCACCGTGGGCCAGAGCGTGCGCGCCGGCATTCCGATCGAGGTCTCGGTCTACGACGGCGAAGGGAAAAAGCTTCAATAATGCGCGTTCTCGACCGCAAACCTTCCCCTAACGCCTCGACAGCCCTCGCGATGAGCACACCCGACCCCCATGCAGGCTTCACGGACGCGCGCACCACCTGGGACGCCCGCTTCTCCCAGCCCGGCCTCCTGTTCGGCGACCAGCCCAACGCCTTTTTGCGCCGCGAAGCGCACCGCATCCCCGCACACAGCCGCGTGCTCAGCGTGGCCGACGGCGAAGGCCGCAACGCCATCTACCTCGCCGATCAGGGGCACACGGTCACCGCGTTCGACCTCTCGCCCGTCGCCGTCGACAAGGCTCGGCGCTGGGCCGCCGAACGCGGCGCGCGCGTCGATTTCCAGGTGGCCGGTGTCGACGATTGGGCCTGGACGACCGGCGCCTACGATGCCGTGGCTGCCATCTTCGTCCAATTCGCCGACCCGGCGATGCGTGCGCGCATGTTCGCCGGCATGTGGCAGACCCTTGCCCCCGGCGGCCTGCTGCTGCTCCACGGCTACACCCCCAAACAGCTCGACTACCGCACCGGCGGGCCGGGCAAGCTGGAGCACCTGTACACCGAGGCGCTGGTGCGTGAACTGCTGCCCCAGGCCGAATGGCTCCTGATGCGTGAATACGAGGACGATCTCGCAGAGGGCAACGGCCACGCGGGACGCTCGGCCCTGCTCGACGCCGTGGCGCGTAAACGCTGACGAGACCCGCCAATCAGCCGAAAGATTTCATTCGATGTTTCGGCGGAAATCGCGAACACCATCGCATGAATCGGCAAATAGTCCGTTGTTCAAGACTACAACCGCCCTTGGTTCGTCGGATTGTTCAAAAACTTACGAATTAGGGTTTGCCATGATGCGCCGCAACACGGCAAAATTGATGCATCGCAATATTCAAGATTCTTGCCATGCTCGATTCGGTGCTGGTTCAGCGCATCCTGAAACCCGGTGAAATTCTGATTCTCGGCCGCACCCACGAAGGCCGCTTGTTCCGTCCCAGCGATTGGGCCGAGCGTCTGGCCGGTGTCATGGCCCAGTTCCGGCCCGCCGCCCACGCGCATCAGGAAGAGCACCTTTGTTACTCGCCCTATTGCATGCCGACCCTGGTTGACGGCGTCCGTTCGATTGTGCTCAGCCGCGCCTTGGCCGACATCGAGCCCATGGCATATGCCTTCGTGCTGAATTTCGCACGCGACAACAACCTCGAAACAGCCGAGGCCTGCATTCTGGACATCGCGTCACAGCCAGAAGCGCCAAGCCTCGATCTGGAGATCATCAAGGCCTCCGGTTTGCGCGCGGCCTAGAGCCCCGCGCTCCATCATCGATCTCCGCGCGCTCATCCGTGCGGGTGCAATAACGAACACCAGCGTGCCGCTGCGATCACGCGATCGGCGGTCAAGTCACTTATTTGTTGAGGAGAAGGATTCATGCGCATCGGCGTTCCGGCTGAGAGTGTGGCGGGGGAGGCCAGGGTGGCCGCCACTCCCGAGACCGTCAAGAAGCTCGTGGCCCAGGGGCATGTGGTGGTGGTGCAGGCCGGGGCGGGCGTGGCCGCTGGCGCGGTGGACGCCGACTACGAGGCCGTAGGGGCCCAAATGGTCACGGCGGCCGAGGCATTGGGGGCCGAACTCGTGCTCAAGGTGCGTCGCCCGCAAGACGCCGAGCTGGCGCAGATGCAGCGCGGCGCCACCGTGGTGGGCATGCTCGAACCCTTCAACGCCGAAGGCCTGCAAGCCCTGGCCCAGGCCGGCCTGACGGCCTTCGCGCTCGAAGCCGCCCCTCGCACCACGCGGGCACAGAGCCTGGACGTGTTGTCCAGCCAGGCCAATATCGCCGGCTACAAAGCCGTGCTGCTGGCTGCCAACCTCTACCCCCGCTTCATGCCCATGCTCATGACCGCCGCCGGCACCGTCAAAGCCGCCCGACTGGTGATTCTGGGCGCCGGCGTGGCCGGGCTGCAGGCCATCGCCACCGCCAAGCGCCTGGGCGCGGTGGTGGAAGCTTCCGACGTGCGCCCCGCCGCCAAGGAGCAGGTCGAGTCCCTCGGCGCGAAGTTCATCGACGTGCCCTTCGAGACCGACGAAGAACGCGAGATCGCCCAAGGCGTGGGCGGCTACGCCCGGCCCATGCCCAAGGCCTGGCTGGATCGCCAGGCCGCCCTGGTGGCCGAGCGCGTCAAGCAGGCCAACATCGTCATCACCACGGCGCTCATCCCCGGGCGGCGTGCCCCCGTGCTGGTGAGCGAGGCCATGGTCCAGGGCATGCGCCCCGGATCGGTCATCGTCGACATGGCTGCTGCGCAAGGCGGCAATTGCCCGCTGACCGAAGCCGACAAGACCGTGGTCAGGCATGGCGTCACCATCGTCGGCGAGACCAACCTGCCCGCCATGGTTGCAGCCGACGCCTCCTCGCTGTACGCACGCAATGTGCTGGACTTCCTCAAGCTCGTGCTCGACAAGGACAAGGGCCTGATCGTCAACATGGACGACGACATCGTCGCCGCCTGCCTGATGACCCGGGACGGCGAGGTCAAGCGCAAGGCGGCCTGATCCCATGGCCGCACCTGCCCCGTTTGGCGCGGCGCAAGGCCGGCGCATTGCCGCCGCGCGCCGCGCCGCTCCCAGCATTGCCTTCACGAAGGACTGAACATGCACGAAATTTCTCCTTTCATCATCAACCTCACCATCTTCGTGCTGGCCATCTATGTCGGCTATCACGTCGTGTGGACCGTCACCCCCGCGCTGCACACCCCGCTGATGTCGGTGACCAACGCCATCTCCGCCATCATCATCGTCGGCGCCATGCTCGCCGCCGCGCTCACCGTCACGCCGCTGGGCAAGGTCATGGGCATGCTGGCCGTGGCCATGGCCGGGGTGAACATCTTCGGCGGCTTCCTCGTCACCCGCCGCATGCTGGAGATGTTCAAGAAAAAAGAACGTCCCGTCGCCAAGAAGGCCGAATGACCATGAACCACGCCAAGATCGCACGCAAGGATTTGCCATGACCCTCAGCATGAACCTGGTCACCCTGCTTTACCTCGTCGCCTCGGTGTTCTTCATCCAGGCCCTCAAGGGTCTGTCGCACCCGGCCACGAGCCGGCGCGGCAACGTCTTCGGCATGACCGGCATGGCCATCGCCGCGCTCACCACCGTCGCCCTCATCGTCAAGATCGGCGGTGACGCCGGCGCCGCCGGCCTGGGCTATGTGCTCGCCGCGCTGGTCGTGGGAGGCGCCATCGGCGCCACCATGGCCAAGCGCGTGGAGATGACCAAGATGCCCGAACTGGTGGCCTTCATGCACAGCATGATCGGCCTGTCGGCGGTGTGCATCGCCGTTGCCGAAGTGGCCGAGCCCCATGCCTTCGGCATCGTCGCCGCGATGGGCGATCCGCTGCCCTACGGCAACCGCGTCGAGCTGTTCATCGGCGCCATCGTCGGCGCCATCACCTTCAGCGGCTCGGTCATCGCCTTCGGCAAGCTCTCCGGCAAGTACAAGTTCCGCCTGTTCCAGGGCGCGCCGGTGCGCTTTGCCGCGCAGCACTGGATCAATCTGGCCATCGCGCTGACCACCGTCGGCTTCGGCCTGGCGTTCTGGGCCACGGCGAACTGGACGCCCTTCCTGGTCATGCTGGCGCTGGCCTTCGTGCTGGGCGTGCTCATCATCATCCCCATCGGCGGCGCCGACATGCCGGTGGTGGTGTCCATGCTCAACAGCTACTCGGGCTGGGCCGCCGCCGGCATCGGCTTCTCGCTGGAAAACAGCATGCTCATCATCGCCGGCTCGCTGGTGGGATCCTCCGGGGCGATCCTGAGCTACATCATGTGCAAGGCGATGAACCGCTCGTTCTTCAACGTCATCCTCGGCGGCTTCGGCGGCGAGGCCGCCGTGGCCGCCACGGGCGGGGCGCAGCGCACGGTCAAGTCCGGCAGCCCGGACGACGTGGCCTTCCTGCTGGGCAACGCCGAAACGGTGATCATCGTGCCGGGCTACGGCCTGGCCGTGGCCCGCGCGCAGCATGCGCTGAAGGAGTTGGCGCAAAAACTCGGCGAGCGCGGCGTGAACGTGAAGTACGCCATCCACCCGGTGGCCGGCCGCATGCCCGGGCATATGAACGTGCTGCTGGCCGAGGCCGAGGTGCCCTACGACCAGGTGTTCGAGATGGACGACATCAACCCCGAGTTCGCGCAGGCCGACGTGGCCGTGGTGCTGGGCGCCAACGACGTGGTCAACCCGGCGGCGAAGAACGATCCCAAGTCGCCGATTGCCGGCATGCCCATTCTCGAGGCCTACAAGGCCAAGACCGTGATCGTGAACAAGCGATCCATGGCCACGGGCTATGCGGGTTTGGATAATGACTTGTTTTATCTCGACAAAACCATGATGGTCTTCGGCGACGCCAAGAAGATCATCGAAGACATTACCAAAGCCATCGAATAGTGTCAGTGTCGGCAGGCAGAAGCCCCGCGCTGCGGCGCCGAACAACGGCGCCGGATTCAAGACGCATCGGTGCCGAGTCTGCACGACCGAGATGCTTTGGCACCATCCAAGGCATGGCTTTAGACCATCGGTGCAACGGGCTGACGATGCGCCGACCATAATTCGCAGATAGACATTCCCACGACATCAGCGATCGCTTCAACGCCTGCATTCCAGCGCTGAAGCGGTTCGCCAGCTGCCTGTGTACGGTTCGGGCGCGACGCCCTCAAACCGCCTGTCATTCCCAGCGGAACATTGGAAGATGCCATGCGCGGCCTCGCCAGGCTTTCTCATGGCATGCCCTTTGTGCTGGGCCCTCAGCCAACGACGGAGCATTTCCACCATGATGAAGAGCAAAGCCTACGCAGCACTCAGCGCGACAAGCCAGTTGGTCCCCTACGAAATCGAGCGCCGCGAGCCCGGTCCTGACGACGTGCAGATCGAGATTCTTTATTGCGGCGTCTGCCACTCGGATTTGCACACCGCGCGCAACGAGTGGAAGAACACGCTCTACCCTTCCGTGCCCGGCCATGAGATCGTCGGCCGCGTCGTTTCCGTCGGGAATCAGGTTCATGGTTTTAAAGTGGGCGATCTGGCTGGCGTCGGCTGCATGGTCGATAGTTGCGGCCATTGCCACCCCTGTCAGGAAGGCGAGGAGCAATATTGCGAACATGGCTTCACCGGCACCTATAACGGCCCTGTCTTCGGCGGCGAGAACACATACGGCGGTTACTCGAAAACCATTGTCGTCAAGCAGTCCTTTGTTCTGCACATCAAGCACGACGAAAGGGATTTGGCGAGTGTGGCGCCGTTGCTTTGCGCGGGAATCACAACGTACTCGCCGCTGCGGCATTGGAAGGTCGGGCCTGGCAAGAAGGTCGGGATCGTCGGCCTCGGCGGCCTGGGCCATATGGGCGTCAAAATCGCGCACGCCATGGGCGCTCACGTGGTGCTGTTTACGACCTCACCCGGAAAAATCGGGGACGGCAAGCGGCTGGGCGCGGACGAAGTCTGCATTTCAACCGACCCCGAGCAAATGGCCGTGCACGCCAACGGGCTCGACTTCATTCTGAATACCGTTGCCGCACCCCACAATCTGGACGCCTACCTGCAACTCCTCAAGCTCGATGGCACCATGGCCCTGGTTGGTGCACCCTCGGAACCGCACCCGTCGCCGGAAGTTTTCAACCTCATTTTCAAGCGCCGCCAGTTGGCCGGATCGCTCATCGGCGGCATTCGCGAAACACAAGAAATGCTCGACTTCTGCGCCGAGCACAACATTGTTTCGGACATCGAAACCATCCCAATGGACTACATCAACACGGCCTATGAGCGCATGCTTAAAAGCGATGTGAAATATCGCTTCGTAATCGATATGGCCAAACTTTAAGGCGCCGCTGAAAGGCGCCGCCACGTGGGTGGGGTTCGAAGCTGAATCCCGCTCACGCCTCCGGGACCAGCGCCGCATCGATGCGAGACCGCATCGAAATCGGGACAGGGGGCCCTCCATGATCGGTGGCAGGAAAAGTGTTGGTAAACGAAAACGGCCCACTCTCCTAAGAGATGTGGGCCGCTACCAACAAGAAAGCCGGTTGGTAGTAATTAGAAAGGAATGTCGTCGTCCATGTCGTCGAAATTGCCTGCCGGCTTGGCTGCGGGCGCCGAGCCTCGGCTCGCCGCGGGACGGGACGGAGCGCTTTCGCGGCTGCGCGTGTAACCCTCGTCGTCGCCGCCGCCGCCACCACCGCCCTCACGACCGCCGAGCAACTGCATTTCGGTGGCGACGATGTCGGTGGTGTAGCGTTCCACGCCGTCCTTGTCGGTGTATTTGCCGTACTTCAGGCGTCCCTCGACATAAACCGGGCGGCCTTTCTTGAGGTACTCGCCGGCAATCTCCGCGAGGCGGTCGTAGAACACCACGCGGTGCCAGTCGGTCTCTTCTTTCTTCTCGCCGGACTTGTCCTTCCACTGCCGCGTGGTGGCGATGGACACGTTGCAGACCGCGGCGCCGGAAGGCGCATAGCGCACCTCGGGGTCGCGGCCGAGATTGCCGATGAGTATCACTTTGTTGACGGAAGCCATATCGAATCCTGAGCGTAGGTGTGGCCCGCGCGGCGGGCGTTCCCGGCGGCCCGTGCGGCCGCTCTGCGGGCTGGGTCGGAAGGATAGCGCCAATCGAGGCGCTGGGGCACAAAGAGGAGCGGCTGAAACCCTACCCTGCTCCACGCCGCAAGAGCTAGGGCCTGTTCACCCCGCGCAGCACGACAGTTGCGTCACATCCTTGGTGAAGGTCTGGGCGGTCAGCTTCAGGCCCTCCACCATGGTCAGGTAGGGAAACAACTGATCGGCCAGTTCCTGCACCGTCATGCGGTTGCGGATCGCCAATGCCGCGGTCTGGATGAGTTCGCCGGCCTCGGCGGCCACCGCCTGCACGCCGAGCAGGCGTCCGGAGCCGGCATCAGCGACCAGCTTGATGAAGCCGCGCGTGTCGAAGTTGGCCAGCGCCCTGGGCACGTTCTCCAGGCTCAGCGTGCGGCTGGCGGTCTCGATGTTTTGGCGCCGCGCCTCGGCCTCGGTCAGGCCCACCGTGGCCACCTGCGGGTCGGTGAACACCACGGCCGGCATGGCCGAGAGGTCGAGTGTCGCATCGCCTCCGGTCATGTTGATGGCCGCACGCGTGCCCCCGGCTGCGGCCACATAGACGAACTGGGGTTGATCGGTACAGTCCCCGGCGGCATAGATGTGGGGCACGTTGGTGCGCAGATGGTCGTCCACCGCAATGGCGCCGCGCGCGTCGCACTCCACCCCGGCGGCCTGCAGATTGAGCGCCGCCGTGTTGGGCGCGCGGCCCGTCGCCACCAGCAGGCGCTCGGCCCGAATCTCGCCACGGTTCGTGGTCAGCGCGAAGCTGCCGCCGGCATGAGCCACCGCGCTGGCCTGGGTGTGGGTCAGCACGGTGATGCCCTCCTCGCGGAACGCGGCGGCAACGGCTTCGCCGATGGCCGGATCTTCCTGCGAGAACAGCGTGTGGCGCGCCAGGACGGTGACCTGGCTGCCCAGGCGGGCGAAGGCCTGGGCCAGTTCCAGCGCCACGACGGAAGAGCCGATGACCGCCAGGCGCGGCGGAATCGTGTCGCTTTCCAGCGCCTCGGTCGAAGTCCAGTATGGCGTGTCCTTCAAGCCCGCAATGGGTGGGATGGACGGGCTGGCGCCGGTGGCGATCAGGCAGCGGTCGAATCCGAGCCTGCGCTCGCTGCCGTCGTGCAGCGTCACGACCAGCGTCCGGGCGTCTTTGAAGCTGGCCCTGCCGTGCAGGGTGGTGATGGCCGGCTGGCTTTCGAGAATGCTTTCGTACTTGGCGTGGCGCAGTTCGTCGACACGCGCTTGCTGCTGCGCGAGCAGCTTGTCGCGCAGGATGGCCGGGGCCGCGGGCTCGATGCCGGCGTCGAACGGACTGTGGCGGCGCAGATGGGCGATGTGCGCGGCACGGATCATGATCTTGGACGGCACGCAGCCGACGTTGACGCAGGTGCCGCCGATCACGCCGCGCTCGATCAGCGTGACCTGGGCGCCGCTGCCGGCCGCCTTGATGGCCGCCGCCATGGCCGCCCCGCCGCTGCCGATGACGGCGATGCGCAGGCCGTTGCCATCGCCATGCCGGGCGGGACCGGTGGTGTCGCCGGGCTGGCCGCTCGAGCTCTCGGGCGAGCGGGTCGCCTGTTTCGCCGAGTAGCCGGCCTTGGCCACGGCCGCAGCCATCGCGTCAAACGAGACGCCGGCATCGGCGACGACCTGGGCCGTGCCCTGCGGATACGAGACCTGCGCGGACTTCACGCCGGGCAGCCGTTCCAGGACGTCCTTGACGTGGATGGCGCAGCTGTTGCAGGTCATGCCGCTGATGCTCAGGGTTTGCATGTGCTTGTCGTTGGGATGGATGGATTCGGAGGAAGCCGACCAAGGCCCGGATCACCCCGGCCGGCACGAGCGCGAGGCCAAGCTTCGGATACACGATGTCCCTGATGTGGCTGTGGCGCGCTCGGCGCCCGGCCGCTCACGCCGCGTGCCGGGCGATGCCGCCGGCGATGCGCGAACCGGGTTGGCGATCCCCGCGCCCCGCCGCGGCGGCATGGCCCGGGCGCCGGTCGAACCGTCGCGCCATCGACTTACTGCGCCACCGTCGAGGGATAGCCCGCATCGGTGGTGGCCTTGATCAGAGCCTTGACATTGGTCCTGGCATCGTCGAACGTGACCACGGCGTCTTTCTTGGCCTCGTCCACGCTCACTTTTTCCACGCCAGGCACGGCGGTGAGGGCCTTGTGCACGGTGATGGGGCAGACCCCGCAGGTCATGCCAGGCACGGCGAGCGTCACCGTCTGCTCGGCAGCCCAGGCGGGGGCGCTGAAAACGCAGACGGCGGCGAGGGCGGTCAGGAGCTTGTTCATCGGGATTCCTTTCAATTCAATAGAACAGGGGGGCGACGTAGGGGAAAGCCAGGGCAACGACGATCAGGGCTGCGACGATCCAGAACAGCAGCCTGTACGTGGCGCTGACCTGGGGAATAGCGCAGACCTCGCCGGGCGTGCATGCCGCCGGAGCCCTGAACAGGCGGCGGTAGGCGAAGAACAGGGCGACGAGGGCAGCGCCGATGAAGATCGGCCGGTACGGTTCGAGCAGGGTCAGATTGCTGATCCACGCACCGCTGATGCCCAGCGACAGCAGGATCAGCGGGCCCAGGCAACAGGTCGAGGCCAGGATAGCCGCGAGCCCACCGGCGAACAGAGCGCCGCGCCCGGTGGGCGGGTTGGATGGACTGGGTTGCGACATGCCGAAACTCCATGGGGTTGACGATGGCGGCACTGTAGAGCCGTACCAAAGTCCGGAGTCAAGCCGTGCCGCGCAATGGTTGACAACGCCTTGTGGACTTGCCCCGCCCCGACGCCTCGAGGACGCGCGGGTCGCCACGAGCAGGCCGCGCACCCGCAGGCCCGCGGGAAAAAACGCGGGGTTCAGCCCGGCTGCGCCTGGGGCTGCTGCTCCTGCACGGCCGCCTTCGCCCGCTTGGCCGGCGGCTTGATGGTCATGGCCACCGCCAGCCACAGCGCGGCCAGCGCGGCGGCGGCAAGGAACACGGCTTCCTTGCTGAAGTGCTGGGCCAGCAGGCCGCCTACCGCGCCGCCGGCGAACAGGCCGAGCGACTGCCCGGTGTTGTAGATGCCCATGGCCAGGCCCTTGCGGCTGGGCGGCGCCGTGCGCGACACCAGGGACGGCAGCAAAGCTTCCATCACGTTGAAGGCCATGAAGAAGAAAAACAAAGCGGCGATCAAGGCCACCGGGCTCTTGTAGCCGGCCGCGAAGCCGAACATGGTGAGCACCAGCAAGGCCACCGAGGACACGAAGACCACCTTCATGTATCCGTGCTTCTCGGCCCAGATGATGCCGGGGATCGACAGCATGAAGGACACCACGGTCACCGGCAGATACACCATCCAATGGTGCATCAGCGGGATGCCGGCGTACTGCACCAGGGCCACGGGCACGACGACGAACATGCTGACCTGCAGGAAGTTGACCACGAAGATGGAGAAGTCGAGCTTGAGCAGGGCTGGCGTGAACACGGCCTTGGCCCAGTGGCCCTCGAGTTCTTCCGCGTGCTTGACCATGGGCACGTTGGGCACCACCCAGATGATGACCGCAATGGCGACCAGCGCCGACAGGCCGGTGAGGATGAACATGCCGGGAACGGAAATGGCGTGATACACCGGCGGGCCCAACACCAGCGAGGCGATGAAACTGAAGCCGATGGTCATCCCGACCAGGGCCATGGCCTTGGTGCGGTGCTCTTCGCGCGTGGCGTCGGCGATCATGGCCGAGATCGCCGCCGAAATGGCCCCGGCGCCCTGGATGGCGCGGCCGAGGATGATGAGGTAGAGGTTGTCGGACGAGCCGGCGCAAAAGCTGCCGGCGGCGAAGATCAGCAGGCCGAGCACCATCACCGGCTTGCGGCCGAAGCGGTCGCTGGCCATGCCGAAAGGAATTTGCATCAGGGCCTGGGTCAGCCCGTAGATGCCCATGGCCAGGCCCACCAGGGTCTTGTCGTGGCCGAGCGGCAGATGTTCGGCATAGATGGCGAACACCGGCAGGATGAAGAACAGGCCGAGCATGCGCAGGCCGTAGATGGACGCCAGGGTCGTGCTGGCACGGCGCTCGGCCGGGGTCATGCCGGATGGCTGGGGCAATGGTGCGGCACGGTTCGATGCGGTGGCGGACATGGGTCGACGAGGTGATCTGTGTGCTGAAACGAAACCGGTTCGGTCCGGTTGGAGGCGGCGGATGGGAACTGGAATCCACCGGTTCACATCCCGGAAAGGACGGCGGCTCGGCGGCCTGCCCCGGGAAGACACTGCATTTTCGCCCATTCTTCTCAGGAAGGAGGTCCGCGGCAGGTGAAAATTCCCCCGCTTTACAGTCGGTTGCACGATGCCCGCCCTCTGGGCGGGCCAACCCCGCGCCACGTCGAAAACAGCCCCCCCGGTGCGCACAGTCCTTGCTTGGCATTCCTGTGCGGCGCGCGGAAAGCCTCCGCGCGCCTATAGTTGCGTGTTGTCCAGCATCGCCGCCATGAACGCTCAAGACCGCCTCGCCCTGATCGACACCGCCTCCGACGACGCCACCGTCGCGCCGCCGGCCGCGAGCATCCGCGTGCGTGGCGCGCGCACCCACAACCTGAAGAACATCTCGCTCGACATCCCGCGCAACAGCCTGGTGGTGGTGACCGGGCTGTCGGGTTCCGGCAAGTCGTCCCTGGCCTTCGACACACTGTATGCCGAGGGCCAGCGGCGCTACGTGGAAAGCCTGTCGGCTTACGCGCGGCAGTTTCTGCAGCGCATGGAAAAGCCGGACGTGGACGTGATCGAGGGCCTGGCGCCGGCCATCTCCATCGAGCAGAAGTCGGCCAGCCACAACCCGCGCTCCACCGTGGGCACGGTGACCGAGATCTACGACTATGTGCGCCTGCTGTGGGCGCGCGTCGGCGTGCCGCACTGCCCCAACCACCCCACGCAGGCGCTGCAGGCGCAGACCGTCTCGCAAATGGTCGACGCCCTGCTGGCGCGGCCGCCGGGGCAGAAGCTGGCGCTGCTGGCCTCGGTGGTGGACGGGCGCAAGGGCGGGCATGCCGAGCTTCTGGCCGCGCTGCGCGCGCAGGGCTACGTGCGCTTCCGGGTGGACGGGCGGATCGTCGAAGCCGAGAACCTGCCGGCGCTGGACGACGGCGCCCGGCACAGCCTGGAGGTGGTGGTCGATCGCGTCAAGACCGGCGGCGACATCCGCCAGCGCCTGGCCGAGAGCCTGGAAGCCGCGCTGCGCCTGAGCGACGGCCGCGCCGTGGCGCTCGACCTGGACACGGGCGAGGAGCAGGGCTTCAACAGCCGCTTCGCCTGCCCCATCTGCGGCACCGCGCTGCCCGACCTGGAGCCGCGCCTGTTCTCCTTCAACAACCCGGCCGGCGCCTGCCCCGGCTGCGACGGCCTGGGCCAGGTCGAGTTGTTCGACCCCGCGCTGGTCGTGGCGCATCCGGAGCTGAGCCTGGGCAGCGGCGCCATACGCGGCTGGGACCGGCGCAACCGCTTCTACTTCGAGCAGCTGCAGGCGCTGGCCGCGCATGACGGCTTCGACCTCGACACGCCGTTCGAACAACTGCCCGAGGCCGCGCAGCAGCGCCTGCTGCACGGCACGGGCAACGACAAGATCACCTTCACCAGCCTCGACCCCAAGGGCAAGACCGTCACCCGCCAGCACCCCTTCGAGGGTGTGCTGCCCAACCTGGAGCGGCGCTGGCGCGAGACCGACACCATCGCCGTGCGCGAAGAGTTGTCGCGCCTGCGCAGCGTGCACACCTGCCCGGACTGCGGCGGCAGCCGGCTCAAGCGCGAGGCGCGCCTGGTGACGGTGGGCGAGCTGACCCTGCCGGAACTCGGCCACATGACCCTGCGCCAGGCCCAGGCCTGGTTCGACGCGCTGCAACTCGAGGGCGCGCGCGCCGAAATCGCCGCGCGCATCGTGCGCGAGATCGCCACCCGGCTGCGCTTCCTCAACGACGTGGGCCTGAGCTATCTGACGCTGGAGCGCAGCGCCGACACGCTGTCGGGCGGCGAGGCGCAGCGCATCCGCCTGGCGTCGCAGATCGGCTCCGGCCTCACCGGGGTGATGTACGTGCTGGACGAACCGTCCATCGGCCTGCACCAGCGCGACAACGACAGGCTCATCGCCATGCTCAAGCGCCTGCGCGACCTCGGCAACAGCGTGATCGTGGTCGAGCACGACGAGGACATGATCCGCGCCGCCGACCATGTCGTGGACATGGGCCCTGGCGCCGGCGTGCATGGCGGCGAGGTGGTGTCGCAGGGCACGCCGGCGCAGATCACGGCGGACCCGGGCTCGCTCACCGGCGCCTACCTCAGCGGACGCAAGCGCATCGCCCCCGGCGGCAGCCGCCGCAGCCCCGGCGAGCAGTGGCTGGAGCTGACCGGCGCGCGCGGCAACAACCTGCAGGACGTCACCGCGCGCATTCCGCTCGGGCTGTTCACCTGCATCACGGGCGTGTCCGGTTCGGGCAAATCCACGCTGGTGAACGACACGCTGTATGCCGCCGCGGCCGCCGCGCTCAACGGCGCGCACACCGAGCCCGCGCCCTTCGACGCGCTGCACGGGCTCGACAAACTGGACAAGGTGATCGCGGTCGACCAGTCGCCGCTGGGCCGCACGCCGCGCAGCAACCCGGCGACCTACACCGGCCTGTTCACGCCGCTGCGCGAGCTGTTCGCGCAAACCAATCTGTCGCGCGAGCGCGGCTACGACGCCGGGCGCTTCTCCTTCAACGTCAAGGGCGGGCGCTGCGAGGCCTGCCAGGGCGACGGCCTGGTGAAAGTGGAAATGCACTTCCTGCCCGATCTGTACGTGCCGTGCGACGTGTGCCACGGCCGGCGCTACAACCGCGAGACCCTGGACGTGGTGTGGCACGGCCTGAACATCGCCCAGGTGCTGGACCTCACGGTGGACCAGGCGCTGGAGCATTTCAGCGCGGTGCCGGCCATCGCCCGCAAGCTGCAGACCCTGCAGGAAGTCGGGCTCGGCTACATCCGCCTCGGCCAGAGCGCGACCACGCTCTCCGGCGGCGAGGCCCAGCGCGTCAAGCTCGCGCTCGAACTCTCGCGCCGCGACACCGGCCGCACCCTGTACATCCTCGACGAGCCCACCACCGGCCTGCACTTCGCCGACATCGACCTGCTGCTCAAGGTGCTGCTGCGCCTGCGCGACGCCGGCAACACCATCGTCGTCATCGAACACAACCTGGACGTGATCGCCAGCAGCGACTGGGTCGTCGACCTCGGCCCCGAAGGCGGCTCCGGCGGCGGGCGCCTGGTGGCGGCGGGTCCGCCGGCGCAACTCGCGGCCGAACCGGCCTCGCTCACCGGCCACTACCTGGCCCGTCTGCTGCGCCAGCAAGCCGCGGCGGCATGAGCGCACTCCGCACCGCTGTTCCGCAGAAGTGTGCAACCCTCGCGGAGGGCTGCGCGCGGCGCCGGGAGTCGCCATGAGCCCGGCACTGCCCGGGGCGCTGAGCGCCGCGCTGGGCGGCGGCTGGACCGTGCGGCCCTTGCACGCGAGCGGTTTCTGCGACACCTGGCGGGCCGATGGCGCCGACGGTGCACGGCTGTTCGTCAAGACCGCGCCGGGCGCACGCGCCCCGATGCTGCGGGCCGAAGCCCAGGGGCTCGCGGCCATCGCCGCCACGCGCACCGTCCGCACTCCCGAGGTGCTGGCCCTGGCCGATCTTCCCGGCGGCGGCGGGCTGCTGGCCATGCGCTGGCTCGACCTCGCCCCGCCCGACGCCGGCTTCGGCGCGCGCCTCGGCGCCGCGCTCGGCGCGTTGCACGCCCGGCCCCAGCCGCGCTACGGCTGGGAGGCCGACAATTTCATCGGCGCCACGCCGCAGGCCAACGGCTGGACCGGCGGCAACGCGCTGGACGACTGGCTCGGCTTCTGGCGCGAGCGCCGCCTGCGCCCGATGCGCCAGGGCCTCGCCCGGCAAGGGGCCGCCGAGTCCCTGCTCGGCGCGGTCGACGCGGTGTGCGACGCCCTCCCCGCGTTCTTCGCCGACGGCGACATCCCGCGCCCCAGCCTGATCCACGGCGACCTGTGGAGCGGCAACTGGGGCATGCTGGCCGACGGCACCCCGGTCATCTACGACCCCGCCGTGAGCTGCGCAGACCACGAAGCCGAACTGGCGATGATGGAGCTGTTCGGCAGCCCGCCGGCGGGGTTCTGGCCGGCCTATGGCGCGCGCCTTCGGCTTCGCCCCGGCTACGCGCGCCGGCGGCCGCTGTACCAGCTCTACCACCTGCTCAACCACGCCCTGCTGTTCGGCGGCGCCTATGCGCAGCAGGCGCTGGCCTGCGCGCGCGGCGCGCTCGCCGGGTGAGCCCCCCGCGCTGCGCGCGACCCCGTTGGGCGGGACGCTACTGCCGCAACAGGAACTTCTGCAGCTTTCCGGTCGGGGTGCGGGGCAGGCTGGGCTTGAATTCGTAAAGACGCGGGATCTTGTAGCGCGCGATCCGGCTGGACAGATACGCGGCGCAAGTTCGTCACCGGTCACGACGCAACCGGGACGCGGCACGACATGCGCGACGACGGTTTCGCCCCATTCCGGATGCGCGCGGCCGACGACCGCCACGTCGGCGACGTCGGGGTGCGCCCCGATCGCGTCTTCGACCTCCTTGGAATAGACGTTCTCGCCGCCGGTGACGATCATGTCCTTGGTGCGGTCGACGATGAACAGATAGCCGTCGTCGTCGATGCGCGCGAGGTCGGCGGTGCGATACCAGCCGCCCGCGGCGAACGCGGCCCGGGTCGCAGCCTCGTCGTGCAGATAGCCGAGCATGACGCTTTCCGTGCGCAGCCAGATTTCGCCGACCTCACCCTTGTGCGCATCGGTGCCGTCGTCGCGCACGACGCGCATATCGACCCCCGCAAGCGCATGGCGCCCGATCGACCCGGCCTTGGCGGCCTGCTCCTCGGGATAGAGCGTGGTCCCGAGCGGGCCGGTCTCGGTCATGCCGTAGACCTGATAAAAACGGTCGCTCTTGTACGCGGCGGCGAGCTTCACGGCCGCGTCGGCGCCGATCGGACCGCCGCCGTAGACCCAGGCGCGCACGCTGGAGAGGTCGTAACGGTCGAAGTCGGGCACTTTCTGCAAGGGCAGCAAGTACGACACGGGCGCGCCGAAATACAGCGTGACGCGCTCGTCCTGCACCGTCTGCAGGAACTGCTGCGGGTGGTATTCGCGCAGGAAAACGACCGTGCCGCCGACGTACAGCGTTCCCCCGAACCAGTTGTTCAACGGCGAGGAATGCCACAGCGGCATCGCGATCAGCGTGCGCTCGCCGCGCGTCATCGACAACGCCAGCGCCGCGGTGATCGCGGCAAACGCCACGCTGCGATGGGTCAGCAGACAGCCTTTCGGCCGCCCCGTCGTTCCCGAGGTGTAGAGCACCTCGGCCACCGCGTTTTCCACCGGCGCCTCGCCCGCGATGTCCCGCGCCGCCGCCACCAGCGCATCGAAGTCGCCGGCGCCGTCCACGCTGCCGCCGGTGCTCAGGCGAAGCGCCGCCGCGTCGACCCGCGACAGCACCTCGGCGAGCGAGGCGTCGAACACGACGACCCTGGCTGCGCTGTGCCCGAGGATGTAGCCCACCTCGGGCGCCTGCAGCTTGTGGTTCACCGGCACGACCGCGGCGCCCAGGCGCCAGGCGCCGAGCAGCGCGTCGACGAATCCCGGTGCGTTCAGGCCCATGATCGCGACCTTGTCGCCAGCACGGACTCCGCAGTCGTGCAGCACCGCGGCCGCGCGCCGCGACCGCGACTGCATCCGGGCATAGCTGATCGACTCGCCCTCGCTGCGCAGAAAAGCCTGGTCCGGCGTCTTGCGCGCGGCGGCGTCGAACGCTGAAAGCAGATCCATGTCCCCTCCTCGTTTTGGATGGTGATGTGGCGCCGTTGCGTGGCGTCAGGCCGGATAGGCTCGTTGCAGCAAGGCCGGCATGTCGATGGCGCGGGTGTCCAGGCCGCCCACGACATGTCCCCAGCGCCGGTCGGCGAAGCGCGTCGCGATGAAGGCGTCGGCGACGGCTTGCGCGGCATTGCGCCGCAACAGGCAGGCTTGCGCGAGCAGGACCAGGCGCTGCGCGAGCACGCGACCGTCCGATTCGCCGATCCGGCCGGGCGCGGAAAGCCACAGCATCAGGTCCTTGGCCTCGGTGGCGAGCGCCGGGTCGCCGGCGGCGCCCTGCGCCAGGTCCGCGAGCAGTGCCGCGGCGGAATCGGGCTCGCGCGACAGCGCGCGCATCACGTCCAGGCACATCACGTTGCCCGAGCCTTCCCAGATCGAGTTCACCGGCGCTTCGCGGTAGAGGCGCCCCATCACGCCCTCTTCGACATAGCCGTTGCCGCCGAACACCTCCATCGCCTCGCCGGTCAGTTCGACCGCGCGCTTGCACACCCAGAATTTCGCCGCCGGCGTCATGATGCGCTTCCACGCGCGCTGCACCGGATCGTCCTCGCGTTCGTAGGCCTCGGCCAGGCGCATCGCCAGCGCCAGCGCGGCCTCGCTTTCGAGGGTCATGTCGGCCAGCACGGCCTGCATCAAGGGCTGCTCGGCCAGGCGCTTGCCGAAGGCGCTGCGCTGGCGCGCATAGACCACCCCCTGCACCAGCGCCTGGCGCATGATCGCTGCGCTGCCGATGACGCAGGTCAAGCGCGTGATCGTGGCCATTTCGATGATCGTGCGGATTCCATGTCCTTCCTCGCCCATCAGGATGCCCCAGGCATCGTCGAACTCCACTTCGCCGCTCGAATTGCTGCGGTTGCCGACCTTGTCCTTGAGCCGCTGGAGAAGCACGGCATTTCTGCTGCCGTCGGGACGCCAGCGCGGAACATAGAAGCAGGCATGGCCGCCGTCCTGCGTGCTGGCGACGACCAGATGCGCATCGCACATCGGCGCCGAGAAAAACCACTTGTGACCGCGCAGCAGGTATTCGCCGCCGCGTCCGCCGGCGCCGACCGCAACCGCCGCGGTGGTGTTGGCGCGCACATCCGAACCGCCCTGCTTTTCGGTCATCCCCATCCCGACCCAGGCCGAAGGCTTGTGCTCCAGCGGCATGTCGCGCGCGTCGTAGCGGCTGCTGTAGAGCTTGTCTTCGAGCCGCGCCCAGAGCTGCGGCTCCTTTTGCAGCAGAGGTATGGCGGCGGTCGTCATGCTGATCGGGCAAAGCGTCCCCTGCTCGATCTGGCCGTGCAGGTAAAAACCCGCCGCCCACGCGCTCCAGCGTCCCGCGCGCGTTTCGCGAAATGGCGTCGAAATCAGCCCCTGCTCGCGATAGGCGCGGCTGAGCGCATGCCAGCTCGGATGGAACTGCACCTGGTCGATGCGCCTGCCGCGCGCATCGAAGGCCTTGAGTTCGGGCGTATAGCGGTTGGCGTCTTGCGCCAGCGCATAGGTCTCGGCGCGCCCCAGCCAGTCCGCGTAGGCTTCGAGTTGTGGCGAGGCCCACTGCGCGCCGGCGCGCTCCAGCGCCTCGCGCAACGCCGGGTCGGTCGCCAGCAGGTTGTAATCTGCCAGTTCGGCGAACTGGTTGAAAACTTCGTGTGTCGCGGTACGCATGATGCCTTCCTCTCGGTTCGATGAATCGTCAATCAAGTCTAGGAAACATGGCCGCACGAGGTGTTCGGATTGCGGAGGCCGGCGCATCGGCCGCCAAACAGGTGCCCGCCGCGATGCGCAGGCGCCCGCGCCAGTCGCGCGCGCAAGCCAGCTCACAGGCGCTGCAGGACGCCTTTGTTCGGGTTTTGATCGAACGCGGCTATGCGCGCACGACCATCCGCGAAGTCGTCGCGGTCGCAGGAGTCGGGGTTGGCACGTTCTACGAATACTTCGGCAATATGCACGCGCTCGCGGCGCTGTGCATCCATCAGCGCGTCAAGACACTGGAATCGTGCGGCCACGCGGTGATCGCGCAAAACGCCGGCGCGCCGCGGGACGTGCGCGTCAACGCATTGCTCGATCAGCAGGTCGGGGACGTGCTGATCGACGCGCCGGCTTGGGCCGCGCTGTTCCAGCTCGAGCGCCAAATCTCGAGCCCGCAAGCGTTTCGCCAGCAATACCTCCGACATGTCGGGCTGTGGCACGAGGCGCTGCGCTGTCCCGGTCTGGCGCAACCGCCGCTGCTGGCCGCGCGCATGGTCCACGCCATGGTCTACGGCTGGGTCTCGCAGTGTCTATTGACCCTGGGACCCGGCGTCGATGCCGCATCGCTGCGCCAGGAACTCGGTCGCGCGGTGCTGGCCTATGTCGCGCAACTCGGCCTGGGGCAGGGCGATGCCGGCGTTTCACACGATTCTGGCCAGGCATGACCGCAAGTGACATCTGCACACATCCAGCGTCGTGACGAGAATGTGCGGTTGCACATGCGCATCGTGCGGCATGGCGATTTCAACCGGAGAACCCCATGGGCAAGACCCTCGCACTCAAAACCGCGGACGGCCAGCAACTGAGCGCCTACCTCGCCGAACCCACCGGCCCGTCCAAAGGCGGCATCGTCGTGATGCAGGAGATTTTCGGCGTCAATCCGCATATCCGCAGCGTGGCCGACCGCTACGCCGCGGCCGGCTACACCGCGATCGCGCCGGCGGTGTTCGACCCCGTCGAGAAGAACGTCGAGCTGGGCTACGACCAGGCCGGCATGCAAAAGGGCCTGGAACTGGTCGGCAAGCTCGGCTTCGATTCGGCCGTCGCCGGCGTGGACGCGGCGGCCAAGGCCATCGCATCCGCAGGCAAGGTCGGCATCGTCGGCTATTGCTGGGGCGGCAGCGTGGCTTACCTGTCGGCCATCCGCCTGGGCCTCCCCGCGGTGAGCTACTACGGCGGGCGCAACGCGCAGCTGGTGGGCGAGAAGGCCAAGGCCCCGCTGCTGTTCCACTACGGCCTGAAGGACGCGCACATCAGCGAGGCCGACCGTGAAGCGGTGCGCCGCGCCAACCCCGACGCCGAGTTCTACGTCTACGACGCCGACCACGGTTTCAACTGCGACGCCCGCGCCAGCTTCGACGCCCCCAGCGCCAAGCTGGCCATGGAGCGCAGCCTGGCCTTCTTCGCCAAGCACCTGGGCTGAACCCGACCGCATGCCAGGACCGCCGGACGTCAGCGCCTTGCGCCAATCGCCTGCAAATCCGCCACGCCCCGGCGCCTGGCTGCCGCTGCGCCCGGCCGCCGGGCGCAGCGGCTTGGCGGGCTGGCTGGCCGAACGCGGCTCGCTCACCGCGCGCCTTCGCGCCCATTGCGGGCAGTTCGTGCTGCTGCGCCTCGGCCAGCGCCCAGCGACGCCGCATCGCGACGAGACCCCGCTGCTTGGCTTGCCGCAGGGCCGCAAGGCCTGGGTCCGCGAGGTGCTGCTGCTGGCCGACGGCGTCCCCGTCGTTTACGCCCACAGCGTGGCGCGCACCGAGGTTCTGCGCGGTGCCTGGCGCCTGCTCGCGCGCATCGGCGGCAAGCCGGTGGGAGACGCCGTGTTCGCGCGCCCCCTCACCCGGCGCGGCGCCATCGAAGTCCGGCACCTCAAGCCGGGCCACCCGCTGCAGCGCGCCGCCTGCGCTGCGGCTGGCCTGCCGCCGGACACCCGGCTCTGGGCGCGCCGCTCGGCCTTCGTCCACGCCGGCCAGGCGCTGTGGGTGAGCGAGGTTTTCCTGCCCGGCGCGGCGGTCTTGCGGCCCCGCGGCCGGCCCCGCCGCAGACGGATGTCGAAGCAGCGCTGAGCACGGCGCGGTTCAGTTCCCGGTCCGCACTGCGGCTAGCGCCGAGCCGACGATGAGCACCGCGGCCAGGGCCAGAGGCCAGGTCAAGTGCCGGCCGCTGGCCCACACCAGCAGCGCGGTCGAGGCCAGCGGCGTGATGTAGGCCAGCACCCCGATCTGCCGCGCATCGCCCAGCTTGAGCGCGCGGTCCCAGAGATAGAACGCCGCGCCCAGGGGCCCCAGCCCGAGCAGGACGATGCGAAACCATGCGGCCGGCGCAAGGCTGAAGGTCGGCTCCAGGAGCGCATGGCACAGCAGTGCGAGCAAACCCGAAACCAGCGCGAACAGGCCGATGGCCGCCGTCGGAAAGCCGCGCCCCTGCTGCGCCAGACGCCGGCAACCGAGTGAGAACGTGGCCCAGACCAGCGCGGACCCGAGCGCGGGCACATAGCCCCAGGCGAAGCCGCCGCGAAGTCCGCGCCCGCCCAGAATGGCCAGCACGGCGCCGGCAAAGCCGACGACGGCCGCAGCGGCGTGCACCGGCCGCAGCCTCACGCCGGGCAACAGCCAGGGTGCCAGCACGACGATGAACAAGGGCCAGAGGTAGTTCACCAGATTGGCCTGCACCGGCGGAGCGTGGCGCAAGGCGATGAACAGCAGGAAGTGAAAGCCGAACAGACCGTACACCCCCAGCGACAAAATCGCCGGGCGCACCCGCCACTGGCGCGCGTAGGGCCATGCCGGCACGCTGCCGATGACGAGCGCAAGCCCGGTGAGCAGGAAGGGCGGCACTTGCCCCAGCTTGACGCCCAGCGTGGCCAGGCTGGACCACATGGCGATGGCCCCGAGGGCATGGAGATTGGCGGCGGCCTGGCGCGAGATCATCCACGCAATGTAGAGGCGCAGGGACGACGGAATTTGCGCGCTTGAACGGCCAACTGTCGCGATCGGACGGTCGGGCGCGGGTCCGGGCGCGGAACTGGACCCAAGGCCCCGCGCCGCGTGAGCCAACGCTTTATTGCGCGCGACGCGTGGCGGCGATGAGGGCCGACGCGCTGGCGTAGCCGCAGGCCAGCGCGGCACGCTCGGCGGACCAGCCTTGGCGGCGCAGTTCCTGCGCCTTGAGCACGCGGCGCTGGCGCAGCCAGCCCGCCGCGGGCAAACCCTGCTCCTCGATGCAGCGCACGGTGAACTGGGTCGGGCTCAGGTGCACACGCGCGGCGAGATCCGCCACCCGCAGAGGCAGATCCAGCCTGGCGTCGACCCAGCCCTGCAAGGCCGCCCAATCGATGGCGCGGCGCACGCGCGGCGGCGCCATCGACGCCTGGCCGGCGTCGTCCAGACAGGTCTGGAGCAAAGGCCGCGCGCTCTGCAGCAGCGCCTCGGCGCGCGGCGTGCCGGCGGCCTGCTCCAGCCAGCGCAGCAAGCCGCCGAGAGGCCTGGCGTCGAGCAGCCGCGCTTGCAGCTTGGACGCGATGGCGGCGCGGGTATCCAGCACCAGGCAAACGCTGCCTCGCGCGGCGGCGTAGCCATGCCAGGCCTGTGCCGGGATCACACAAGCCGTGCCGGGCGCCAGGTCCAGCGCGCGGCGGTCGATGCGCAGCGACAGAACACCGCGGCAGGCCCACAGCACCTGCACGTGGTCGTGCGCATGGCCTGCGGCCTGCGCCCCGTAGCGGCGCAGGCTGAGCCGGCCGTCCGATGGCGCGGCGCTCATCGCACCGCCCCGGGTTCGGCCGGCAGCTTCGGCCGGCGCTGCGCCCAGGGCTGCGCGACTTCGAGTTGCGCGGCCAGGCGGATGAGCAGGTCCTCGCGGCCCCAGGCGGCGACGAACTGGACCCCCACCGGCATGCCGTCGCGGCCCCAGTGCAGGGGCACGGACATCGCCGGACAGCCGGTGAGATTGGCGAGCTGGGTGAACGGCGTGCGCTCGAGATTACGCCGCGCGAGATCCTCGACCACGCCGAGCCTGCGCAGCACCCCCCCCACGCCCAGGCCGAGAATGGCGCGCAGCGCGGCCTGCTGCCAGCGCGGGGTGTCGAGCTCGCCGATGCCCGCGGCCGGCTGCGCGGTGGTGGGGGTGAGGAACAAGTCGAATCGGTTGTGGAATGCCGCCAGCGTCCGGGAAAAATCATTCCAGCGCGTGCGCAGCCGGACGTATTCGCCGGCGCGCAGGCTGTCGCCGATCGCCGCGAGCGCGCGCGTGTCGAGCTCGAAATCGGACGGACGCGCGCCGAAGTCGCGAATGCAGGCGCGCACTTCGGCCGCGACGTGGCCAAAGTAGATGGCCAGATAGCTTTGCGCCAGCGCCAGGCCGTCGATGGCTGGCGCGGCGGGCTCGACATGGTGCCCCAGCGATTCCAGCAGCCGCGCCGCGCCGTCGACCGCCGCGCGCATCTCGGCGTGCACCGGCGAGCCCAGCGGCGAATCGGTGGCAAACCCGATGCGCAAGCGCCCCGGCGGGGCGCCCACCTCCTCGGCATAGGGCCGCGCAGGCGGGGCCGCGACGAACGGATCGCCGGGTTCGGCGCCGGCGATCACATCGAGCAGGGCGGCGCTGTCGCGCACGCTGCGCGACAGCGCGTGCGTGACGCTGGCACCGTCCCAGACCTCGCCGTCTCCCGGGGCGTGGCTGACGCGGCCGCGCGAGGGTTTGAGTCCGAACAAGCCGCAATACGCGGCGGGAATGCGGATCGAGCCCCCGCCGTCGGATGCGCCAGCGACCGGCACGATGCCGGCCGCCACCGCCGCCGCCGCGCCGCCGGATGAACCGCCCGGCGTGCGCGCCAGGTTCCAGGGGTTGCGCGTGGCGCCGAACAGCGCCGGTTCGGTCACGCCCTTGAGCGCGAATTCGGGCAGATTGGTCTTGCCCAGCACGAGCAACCCCGCATCCATCCAGCGCCGCACCACACCGCTGGTGGCCGCGGCCAGCACGCCGCGGCGCGCGCGCGAACCCCAGGTGGACGGCAGGCCGGCGACATCCTGGCCCAGATCCTTGAGCAGGAAGGGCACACCGGAAAACGGCCCGGCCGCGTCTCGCGTGAGCTGGGCGCGCGCCTGCTCGCGCCCATCCATCACCACGGCATGGACATGGGGGTTCACCGCATCCAGACGCGCCAGCGCGGCGTCGAGCACCTCGGCGCGGCTGACCTCGCCGCGCGCGATGAGGGCGGCGAGGTCCGTGGCGTCAAGTTCCGGATATTCGGTGAATGGCGGCATACGCGGGATCGGTCCAGGCGAGCCTAGCAGAGCCTTGGGCCGGCCGGAACAGGCCCTCGGCAAGGCTTGCGCCACCGGCATCCCGCGCGCGTCCTCGGCGGCTTCTGCCCGCCTTCGGGGCGGCGATGCGGCGCGCTCAAGCCTGCTGGCGGCACTGGTGCGCGAGATCGACCAGCGCCTGGCGCACCTCGCCGGCGTTGCGCACCGGCTGCGTGAAAGCGAAGCGCAGCAAGCGACCGTCGGCGCGCACGTCGAAACCGTCGGTGTCCACGCCGATCATCGCCACCTCTTGCGCCTGCACGCCGTGCACATGGGCGCAGTAGGCGCGCAGGTTGTCGACGTGGTCCGCGTTCATATGCGCCAGGATGCCCGGCTCGGACGCATCGAGGTCGTTGGCGGGCGGCGCGAAGTCGGCCGGGGCGATCCAGTGGATCTTGCCGAATCCGCCGATGAAGCGCACCGCCTCGATCTCCAGCCGGTAGAAGAAGAAATCGTGCATGCCGAAGTAACCCTCGGCCTCGGGTAAATAGCGCAGGTAGCGCGGCCCCATGGCGTCCTTCTCGGCCAAGCGGCTGGCATGGCCGACGAGGGTGACCCGCCCGGCCGCCTGTGCGTCCTGCGCGCAAGGATGGGCGATCAGGCTGCAGCGCGGGTCGGCATCCAGGTTCTTGGTGTGCTCGGCCAGCGTGGAGATGAGGATGACGGATCGCCCCGCATGGTCGAGCATGAAGGGCGCGATGGAGCCGAAGGGGAAACCGCCCAGGCGCTTGGACAGCGTGGACAGCACGCCGTTGGGATGGGCGCGGACGAATTGGCGGGCTTCAAGACCGAGATCGTGCATCGTGTGGACCTGTGTTGCGTGTCATGCGGCAGGCACGCGCCCGCCGCTTCGCGTACCGCTATTGTGCGGCGACTGGGGCGTCGACCTCGCAGCCTGCCAACTGGCGGGCGCGAAGCGGCAACCCCTCGCGCGCACGTGCTCAACTCGCCGCGAGCAGATGTTCCACTTCGGCGAAGCTCTGCGGGCGTTCCGACGCCTCGATCGGCGAACCGAGCTGGCGCCCGATCTGGGTCGTGGAAAAAATGCCGCGAATGACCGGGACCGGTCCCTGCTCGAGAACCAGCGCGTGCTGGCGGCCGGCTTCGCGCAGCGTCATCACCACATCGCCCACGCTCGAGTGCTGCACCTCGCCGTAGTCGAGCACCTGAATGCGCTCGCGCGGCACCATCACCCGCGCCACGGTCACGGCGTCGCGCGCGACGCCATCGTCGACCGCGACGCGGATGGGTTTCTCACCGAGCAGGTCGCGCGCGGTAATCAGGCCCAGCACCTCCCCGCCCGGCGCGGTCACCAAAAGCAGCCGCACGCGGGCATGGATCATGCGCTCCTGCGCCGTCTCCACAGTCGCGTCCGGCGCGATGGTCACCGCCGGCACGCGCCGCAGGTCGGTCATGACCGCCGTGGCCGGCGTGTCCATGTCCACGCGTGCGGGGCGACCAAGGTCCGTCTCGCAAATGCGCGCGTGCGGCGGCAAGCTCTTCGGATGCAGGTTGCGGTAGATGGTCATGGTGTTCTCCTGAAAGCTGGCCCACGCCATGATCACCATGCCACGATGCGCGGCGGGTGAATTGCGGGCCTCATGCGACCAATGTAGGCCGGGCAGAAAACCCCTGCTGTGTCGGCCTGTCCCCAATCGCAAGTTTTTGTTGCAAAGCAACATTGCCCATGAACACCCTCCGCCACACATGACCGTCCGGGCCGCCCCGAAAAAAAACCAGCCCACGCGGGGCTGGTTTTGAGGGTGTTGGTGGCCAGGGACGGAATCGAACCGCCGACACGCGGATTTTCAATCCGCTGCTCTACCGACTGAGCTACCTGGCCAGAACGTCGTGCAGGCAGGGCGCGAAGTCTTCGCTAAGCGCCTGCAAACGAAGCCCGCAATCATAGCAAACACTCGCGGCGCGGCGGCAGGGCTTAGCCTGCCGCGTCGTCGTCGGGCGGTGCGGGGCTGGCCAGCTGGGCCTTGCGGCCGGGGCGGCCCCAGTCGACCCCGAGCTGCTTGAGCTTGCGGTACAGGTGGGTGCGCTCGAGTCCGGTCTTGTCGGCGACTCGGGTCATGCTGCCGCCCTCGCGCGCGAGGTGGAACTCGAAATAGGCGCGCTCGAAGTCGTCGCGCGCCTCGCGCAGCGGGCGGTCGAGCGTGAAGGACTGTTCGGCGATCAGGGGCGCGGGCTCGGGCAAGGCCGGGGCCGGCGCGATGTGCTGAACCGCCGCAGGGCTTGCCGGCGCCGGCTTGCTCAATCCCTGCTGCACGGCGCGCAGCAGCTTTTGCAGGGCGATGGGCTTCTCGAGAAAGGCCATGGCGCCGATGCGGGTGGCTTCCACGGCGTTGTCGATGGTGCCGTGGCCCGACATCATGATGACGGGCATGGTGAGCTGTCCGGCGCTGGCCCATTCCTTGAGCAGCGTGACGCCGTCGGTATCAGGCATCCAGATATCGAGCAAAACCAGATCCGGTTGAAACTGCTGGCGGAACTCGCGGGCCTGTTGGGCGTTTTCGGCCGCCTCAACCGTGTGGCCTTCGTCACTCAAAATCTCGGACAACAAATCGCGAATGCCGATTTCATCGTCCACAACCAAGATGCTTGCCATACGCAGAAGGGTTCCGAGGTTTGCCGTCATGCAGCGCCGGATGGCGCAGGGCATGCCACAGCGGGAAATATAAGGGATACACGCGCGCCGCCAGGTGGGGTTGACGCGGAGAGATTTTGCACCTCGAGCCGGGCATGGTGCTCCTCGGCGATTTTCTTCACCACGGCCAGCCCAAGGCCGGTGCCGCGGGGCTTGGTGGTGACGTAAGGCTCGAAGGCGCGCGCCAGGATCTTCTCGCTGAACCCCGGACCGCTGTCGGCCACCGACAAGCGCACGCGCTGTGCCCCGCTGCTGGCGGAGCGATACGCCTCGGTGCGTATGCACACTTCGCGCTTGGGCTGGCCGGCCACGGCGTCGAGCGCATTTTGCAGCAGATTGTGAATGACCTGGCGTAATTGCGTGGCGTCGCCCTCGATGCAGGGCAGCCCGGCCGCGAGTTCGGCCCGCACCAGGGGCGCTTCCTCGCCCGCATGGGCATCGCGCGCGCCCATGCCGCTGTAGAGATTGAGGACGTCGCCGACCAGGGAATTGAGGTCCATGGGGGCGAGCTGCGTTGCCGGGGTGCGCGCGTAGTCGCGAAACTCGTCGACCATGCGCCGCATGGCGGTGACCTGATTGACGATGGTCGTCGTGGCGCGCCCGAGCATGTCGCGATCGGGTCCCGCGAGCTTGTCGCTGAGCTTCATCTGCAGGCGTTCGGCCGAGAGCTGGATGGGGGTGAGCGGATTCTTGATCTCGTGCGCCAGGCGCCTTGCCACCTCGCCCCAGGCCAGCGAGCGCTGCGCCGAAATGAGTTCGCTGATGTCGTCGAACACCACCACGGATGCGGCCTGCCCGGGCAGGGCCAGGCGCGCTCCCCGCACCAGCAGGGTCAACGCGGTCTCGCTGCTCGGCGGGGTGTAGTCGATCTGTTGCAGCCAGTGGTCCGAGCCGCCGCTTCCCGCCAGTTCCTGGAACGCCGCGTCGACCGCCGCGGCGAACGCGCGCAGGCTGTCCATGCTGTCGATGGGCTGGCCGATCGCGCCCTGCAGGGGCACGCGCAGAACCCGCGTGGCGCTGGGGTTGGCCAGGGTCAGGCGCATGCCGTCGCCAAGCACGAGCACGCCGGCGGAAAGGTTGTCGAGCACGCTTTGCAGATAAGCGCGCGAGGCCTCGAGGGCTTGCCGGCTGGTCTCGGCCTGCTGGCGCGCTTCGGACAGTTGCGCCGTCATGTCGTTGAAGGAGCGCGTCAGGGTGCCCAGTTCGTCGGCGGATTGAAGCTCGGGGCGCGGACGCAAGTCGCCGCCGGCCACGGCCTTCATGCCATCGGCCAGCAGGAGCAAGGGCCGCGCCAGCTGGTTGCCCAGCAGCACGGCCAGCAGCACGGCGGCGAACACGGCGAGAAACAGCGTAAGCGTAAGGGTGGAGATATACATGCGGCGCAAACCGTCGCGCCCCAGCGCGCGCTCCTGGTATTCGGCATAGGCGCGCTGCACCTCCAGCGCGCTGCGCGAAATGACCGAGGGCACGTTCTGCACCAGCATGAGATAGCGCTGGTGTCCGGGCAGCAGAATGCTGCGCATGGGCAGAGGCACGACCACGCGCAACCTGAGGTTCTGCCCGATCCCGGCCACGCCGTCATCGCCGCCCTCCACGCTGGCCAGCTGGCCCATGAGGCGCAGCTGGCGCATCGCTTCGGCGCCGGGAATATCAGGCACGAGAACGAAGGGGTTGCCACCTGCGGTGGCCAGGACGTTGCCGTTGGAGTCGAACACGGTCGCCTGCTCGGCACCGAGCTGCTGCAGCAGCCGCTCCAGTTCGGAGGGCGACACGTTGCCATGCACATCGCTGACCTGGCCGGCGACGTTGCGCGCCTTGGCCTGCAGATCGGCCAGCAGAACGTCCAGCGTCGTGCGCCCGAGGTTGAGGCCCGAGTCGAGCGCGCGCTCGACCTTCACGTCGAACCAGGTTTCGATGCTGCGCTCGACGAACTGGTAGGACACGACATAGATCACGACGCCGGGCAGCACGCCGACCAGCGCGAACACCGTCGCGAGCTTGAAGAGCAGCCGGCTGCCGAAGCGGCGCCGGCGCAGGCGCCACAGCAGACGCGACGCGAGCCCGACGATGAGCAGCAGCAACAGGCCCGCCACCGCGATATTGATCCAGTAGAGGACGCCGAAGTAGGGATTGATGGCCTGGGTGTTCTTGGTGGACACTGCCAGCAGGAACACCAGGAACACCACCAGCGGCAGCCCCAGGGCCAGCGCCGTCCAGGCGGCTATCCGGGTGAGGCGGTTGACTGTGGCGGTTTCCATATGAAACTGGCACTGGGGAAATCGGCCTCCAATTGCCACTCGGACTGCGAGCCGACGTTGATCTGGAAAGGGCGTGGTAGTTGCGACAAATCCAGCTCGAAGCTGGCCTGGACGGTGTAACTCCGTCCGATCACGAGATCCCTGGCATCGGCGACTTTCAGGTGCAGCACGTGCTGCACCTGGTTGAGCGCCTCGTCGAGGCTGCTGTAGTTTTTCTGCAACGCGCCCGTGGAAACGCGGTATTTTTCCAGCAGCGGTTGATAGGCCAGGCGCGAAAGAACCTGGGCCGCGCCGATCTTCTCGTCGAACCACCACCAGCGCCCATGCACCACGGCCACGCGCGTGAGGAAATACAGCGGAATGCCGCGATGCAGGGCGTCTTCGAGCGCGCGCGGCAGAGCAAAGACCACGGTGGCGCTGACATAAAGCCCGTCCGGCTCTTGCTCGATGCCCAGCGGCTGGGCATCCACTGCCGCGGCGCCGGCCTGGCCGGGGCGCCCGTACAGCCCTGCGCCCAAAGCCAGCCCCAAGGCGATCATCGCGCGTCGTCGAATGGGATCAGGAGCCTGCGGGAGGGTCATGCAGTGGAGCGTTTGGCGAACAGAGCGTAGAAAAAGCCGTCGCGCTCGGGCGACCTGCCCGGCAGAATCTGCCCGGGTGCGGCCAATGCTAGCGCATCGCCATGCCGCCGCAAGAAGCCGGCGGCCTGGTCGGCACCCTCTTGCGGAAACACCGAACATGTGGCGTAGAGCAACCATCCGCCGGGCGCCAGAAGGGGCCACAGGGCGTCGAGAAGTTCGGTCTGCTGCGCCGCCAGCGCGGCAATGTCGGCGTCCTGGCGCAGCCAGCGGATATCGGGGTGGCGGCGCACGATGCCCGAGGCGCTGCAGGGAGCGTCGAGCAGGATGCGATCGAAAGGTTGGCCGTCCCACCAAGTGCCGGGCCGGCGCGCATCGGCGACGGCGATACGCGCCGCAGGCAGGCGCAGGCGGGCGATGGTGTCGCCGATGCGCGCCGCGCGCTGCGCGTCCTGGTCGAGCGCCAGCACGTCGCAGTCGGCCAGTTCGAGCATGTGCGCGGTCTTGCCCCCCGGTGCGGCGCAGGCGTCGAGCACGCGCATGCCTGCGCCGGCCTGCAGCAGCCATGCGGCCAACTGGGCTGAACTGTCCTGCACGCTCACGGCCCCCGCCTCGAACAAGGGCAGTTCCTGCACGGGAACGGCGCGCCGCAGCACCAGCGCATGCGCCAGGCCCGGAGCGTCGGGAGCCTCGGCGTCCAGGCCCGCGGCGCGAAGCCGTGCCAGGTAATCCGCGCGGCTGCCCCAGCGCGCATTGACCCGCAAGGTCATTGCGGCAGGCTCGGCCGCCAAGGCCAGCACTTCCTGCCAGGCTTCGGGATAGGCCGCGCGCACGCGGGCGATCCACCACGAGGGATGGTTGTGGATCGCCTCTTCCGTTGCCAGCGGGGACTTCGGCGCGAACGCGCGCTCGGTCTGCACGCGGCGCAACAGGGCGTTGACGAAACCGCGGGCGTGCCGCGTCTTCGCATGCAAGGCGCAGGCCTGCACGGCCTGGCTGACCAAGGTGTGGTCGGGATAGGGTGGGAGTTTGTCCGGTGCGCTCGCGCGCAAACGCAGGTGCGCGTCCTGGTGTTCCTCACCCCCCCCGGGAGCCGGGCGGCGCGCCGCGGGAGTGCTCAGCAGCGCGATGGACACGAGCAAAAGCTGCTCCAGCTCGGCGGGCTTGATGCGCTTGGGGTGGACCGCCTGCAACAGCGCACGCGCGCGGCCCAGGCCGCGCAAAGCCTCGAAACTCAAGGCTTGCGCCGCGCCGCGCTGCGCCGGACTCCAGCCCCCGGCTTGGGCCAGACGCGGCAAAGCGCCGGCCAGCGACTGCCCGGCCAGCACACAGCCGAGCAAATCGGCCGCCGCGCGCAGATCGACATGCAAGGGCCGCCGCTCCGGCGCAGGCCGGGGCGGCGGCGCATGGGACAAGGACGTCGAAATGGAGGAACTCACGCGGCGCGATGATAGGCGCGCCGGCCGCGCGCCGCGTCAACCCAGCAGGTTCGGCCCGTCAAGGGCAGATGTAGGCGTAGCCTTCGCGATATTGCAGATTGGCGGCTTCGGCCACGCCGGAAGGCACGACGACGGCGTCGAGAATGACATCCGTCTTGGGAATGTTGCGGTTTTGCAGGGTGTTGTTGCAAACCCGGAACGATACGCCCTTGCTGGCCAGATCGCCGATATTGCCGGCGAACTCGGCGCCCTTGGCATCCTTGGCGCCGTTGAGCATGAAATCGATGCCGGCGCCGTTGCCGACCACCGCGATTTTCGCCGTCGGGTCAGCGGCCAGATGATTGCGCACATTGCCAAGGCAGCGGGTAGCCTGGGGAATACCCTGCGTGATGTGATAGACCACTTTCACTGGACCGTCCTTGTCGGCACGGCCCTCTGCCGCCTTGGCGGCTGCGCTGAAAGTCGCCGCACCCACGGCAGCAGAGGCGAGCAACACTTTGCGGCGGGGGGTTGTTGTCGTCGTCATGACTTGTCTCCTCGTGACATAGGGTCGATTGATCCATGGAACGCAGGCATGTCCATGGCGGATCATGCCCACTTGTTCAATCTTGCGCGAGGTCAGCATGATAAGCAACCAGGTGTAACACCAACCCGAGCCTCATGGCTTGACGTAGTAGTAGCCCTCGGACTGCAGCTTGACGATTTCATAAACGCCCGCCGGAACGACCGTGGCCTCGAGCGCCAGCTTGCTCAATGGAATGTTCATGAATGTCAGGGTGTTATTGCAGGCCCTGAACTGCACGCCCAGATTCGCCAGGTTGCCGATCATGCCGGAAAACAGTGCGCCTTGGGGTGTCTTCGCACCCTCCAGCAGAAACTCGATCGCATCGCCGTAGCCGACCACGACGAACTTCATCTGCGGATCGAGTTCGAGAACATTCTGGATGTTGATCAAGCCTTCGTAGGCCTGCTTCAAGCTATCGCTGATCTGCATCACCACCTTCCAGGGCTGGTTGGAGATGGGTTTGGCCGGCACCAGGCCCTGGTTTTCCGCCCGCGCGGCAGTTGTGGCCCCCAAGCCGGCCAGGCCGGCGGCGAGTATTTTGATGCGATCACGCGGATTCATGCAGTTCTTCCTTCGGAGAGAGAACCCCCAGCAACTGGTGAGTTCGTGGTGAATGGGTCAAGGGCGTGCCGCGGAATGCAAAGTCAGGCGATGCAAACCGAAGAGGCCCTTGCGCGCCAGGACGCGGTAAGGCCAGTAGCCGATCAGGGTGGCGGACATCAGCGCCAGCGCGTTGAACAGGGCGCCGCCGATGAACAGGCCGAGGGCGCGGCCGGGCCCCAGCTGGCCCCAGTACAGGCCGATGGCGATGGCTGCGCTGACCATGCCGATCCCGACGCCCATGACGGCCATGATGCGCAGCAAGGTCGGCAAGGTGAGGACGCCGGTGATGTGCTGGGTCGTCATGGGCAACGTGATCGGGCGTGTGAAAGGCATTTGCGGCGCGGCATGTCAGGTCCGGATCTCGCCATTGCCCAGCACCATCCACTTCTGGCTGGTCAATCCCTCCAGGCCCACCGGGCCGCGGGCATGGAACTTGTCGGTAGAGATGCCGATCTCGGCACCGAGGCCGAACTCGAAACCGTCGGCAAACCGTGTCGAAGCGTTGACCATGACCGAGGCCGAGTCGACCTCGCGCAGGAACCGCATGGCGCTCGGGTGATGGCTGGTGAGAATGGTGTCGGTATGGCCGGAGCCGTAGCGGTTGATATGGGCGATGGCTTCGTCGAGACCGTCGACCACCTTGATGGAGATGATGGGCGCCAGGTACTCGGCGCTCCAGTCGGCCGGCGTGGCGTCGCGCAACAGCGGTCCGGCACCGGGCACCTGTTCGAGCACGGCGCGACTCTGCGCGCAGCAGCGCATTTCCACGCCCTTTTGGGCAAAGACCTTGCCAATGCGCGGCAGGAATGCGGCCGCGCTGGATGCGGCCACCAGCAAGGACTCGGCGGCGTTGCAGGGGCTGTAGCGCTGGGTCTTGGCGTTGTCGGTGACCCGCACGGCCATGTCCATGTCGACCTCGGCGTCGACGTAGACATGGCAGTTGCCGTCCAAATGCTTGATGACGGGAACCTTGGCCTCGGCGCTGATGCGTTCGATCAACCCCTTGCCGCCGCGCGGGATGATGACGTCCACGTACTGCGGCAGCGTGATGAGCGCGCCCACCGCCGCACGGTCGGTGGTGGGCACGAGCTGCACCGCGTCGGCCGGCAAATCCGCATCCACCAGCGCCAGCGCCACCAACCCGGCCAGCGCGCGGTTGCTGTGGATGGCTTCCGAGCCGCCGCGCAGGATCACGGCATTGCCCGACTTGATGGCCAGCGACGCTGCCTCGATGGTGACGTTGGGGCGGCTCTCGTAGATCATGCCGAACACGCCCAGCGGCACGCGCATGCGGCCCACGGTGATGCCGCTCGGGCGGCGGCGCAGGTCGGTCATTTCGCCGACAGGATCGGGAAGCTGGGCGACCTGCTCGCAACTTTGCGCCATGAGTTCGATGTGCTGGTCGGTCAAGGTCAGCCGGTCCACGAAGGCGCCGTCCTGGCCTGCGTCGCGCGCGGCCTGCACATCGGGCGCGTTGGCGGCCTTGAGTTCCGCCGCCTGCGCGCGGATCAATCTGGCCAGTTCCAGCAAGGCGGCGTTCTTCGCCGCGGTGGAGGCGCGCGCCATGAACCTGGATGCCGCGCGCGCACGTACGCCCAGATCGGTGATCAGGGCATGAATCGAGTCGTTGGAAATCTGCATGATGGTGCGTCGAATCGGGCGTTGGTCATTGTCGCAAACTGCGACCCGCTCTGCGCGGGCCATGCATCGGAAGAGTCGATGAGCCTGACCCAAAAAATGCGTTCGACAGTGCTGTCCGGTTTACCTAGGCTTGCCAGGTCCCTGGCGCATAGGCCGTCCAGCGCCCTGTGCTGAATTCCGTAGATTTTGCAATGAGCGATACAGCATGCGCGCACAACACAACATATTCTTACAAACATAAGGTCTAAGATGGGGTTAACCCTCAACTCCCCGGAGTATCCGCCCATGTCCTTCCTACGCGCGTTTCGCCGGCCCGGGTTCATGTCCATGCTCGGTTTGGCGCTTTGCAGTTCTTCCGCGCTCGCGGCCAATCCAGCCGCCGAAGGCGCCGCCATTGCCCAGCATGGCGCCGGAAGCGCGGTCCCCGCCTGCATGTCCTGCCATGGCGTCAAGGGCGAGGGCAATGCCGCCGCTGGTTTTCCGCGCCTGGCAGGCTTGCCCGCCGGCTATATCGCCGCGCAGTTGCACAGCTTCGCTCAGGGCACCCGCCCGAATAGCCTGATGAGCCCGCTGGCCAAGGCGCTGAACGACGGCCAGATCACCGCGCTGGCGGATTACTACAGCCATCTCCCGCTGCCTGTTGCGGCTTACGGCCCCATGCCTGCGCCGGCCATGGCCGCCACGGGGCAACGCCTGGCCGAACGCGGCGACTGGAATGCAGGCATCGCCTCCTGCTTTCGCTGCCACGGCCCAGGCGGTGTCGGCGTGGCGCCCGACTTCCCACCCATCATCGGCCAGCCGGCTTCCTACATCGACGCCCAGATCAAGGCCTGGAAGACCGGAGCCCGGCGCAACGACCCGCAGGGGTTGATGCACACCATCGCCCTGCGCATGAGCGATGCGGACACGCAGGCCGTGGCCGCCTGGCTGGCGGCGCAAAAACCTTCCGCGCCCAAGGCGCGCTGACGCCTTTCCATGGGCACCCCATCGCGGAGATCACGCATGACCCACCCCCTTGCCTCCCGCTTCCCGTCACGCGCCGCGCTCGCGCTTTGCCTTGGGCTGCTGGCTGTCGGCCTCGAAACAGCGTTCGCCGCCGACGCGACGCTGCCGCCGAAATCCGAAATCAACCCCGCAGCCGGCACCGGCGCGACCTTCCACCCGCCGCCCGAGTCCGAGATCCCGAAGAATGAATTCGGCAAGATGATCAAGCTCGGGCGCGACATCATGCTCGACACCCCGCAATACGCCGGCAAATACGTGGGCAACACCCTGAGCTGCGTGAACTGCCATACCGATGCCGGGCGCATGGCAGGCTCGGCGCCGCTGTGGGCGGCCTATGTGAACTACCCCGCCTACCGCAGCAAGAACAAGAAGGTCAACACCTTCGAGGAACGCATTCAAGGCTGCTTCCGCTTCAGCCAGAACGGCAAGGCTCCGCCGCTAGGCAGCAAGACGCTGGTCGCGTTGCAGTCGTACTCCTATTGGCTGGCCAAGGGCCTGCCCACGGACGAGAAGGTCGCCGGCCGCGGCTACCCGGACCTCGCGGCGCCGGCCCTGCCGCCCAACTACGCGCGAGGCAAAGCGGTCTACGAGGCGCGCTGCGCCGTGTGCCACACCGCATCCGGCGCAGGCCGCTATGTGGACGGCAAGACGGTGTTCCCGCCGCTGTGGGGCGACAAGTCGTTCAACTGGGGCGCGGGCATGGGCAGCTACAAGAACGCGGCCAAGTTCATCTACGCCAACATGCCCTACGGCCAAAGCTACAGTCTGACGCCCCAGCAGGCCTGGGACGTGGCCTATTTCATGGATGCCCATGAGCGTCCGCAAGACCCGCGCTGGAAAGGTTCGGTGGCCGCAACGCGCGCCGCCTTCCACGACAGCAAGTTCAGCCTCTACGGCGAAACCATCAACGGCAAGGTGCTCGGCGACATCGGCCCGCCGAAAAACCATTAAGAGCATCAGCCCCGAGCCCGCGCAAGGCGGGCGTTCCGCTGCGGCCCGCGCGCCGCGGCCCGACCCGAATCGAGACCGGCACGACACAGCGCGCTGCATGGCGCGGCGCCGTGCCGTCATCTTTTCCCGTTTTTTTCAACCCTGAACCAGGAGCTCACACCATGACCACACGTCGTCAACTTTTTGCCCAGGCCAGCGTCGCCGCGATCGGCGCCGCGATGCTCACCCGCAACATCGCGCAGGCCGCACCCGCCCCGGCTGCCGACCTCGAACCCGCCGGCTCGGGCCAGCTCAAGGCCCTGAGCGAAGCCCTGGCCAAGGCGCCACGCCGGCGCGACTTCAAGACCGTGCCGATGATTCTCACCGACGCCTCCTACTGGGACGCCGAGGCGCTCGACCTCGTCATCCACTACAAGGGCGGGCCCAAGCAGCTGTGGGACAACACCGACCTGGAAAGCCCCTGGCTGAACCTGATGCGCAACGCGATGAATGCGCAGATCTGGTCGTGGAAACATCCGGACTTCCTCGCCGTCTCGGCCACCCATGGCTCGGCCCACCTGGCGCTGTACGACGATCACATCTGGGCCAAGTACGACTTCCCCAAGATGGTCAAGGACAAGTTCAAGACCAATGTGTTCATCGAACAGCCCTCGGCCTCGAAAGCCGCCGCGGCCGATTACGAGAACCCCAAGGGCGCGTACTCGCCCGCCGACAACAGCGTGACCGTGCTGCAACGCCGCGGCGCCGTGTTCCTGGCCTGCCATAATGAAATTTGGGAGTTCACGCGCGGCCTGCATCAGAAGGGTGTCAACCCCGACAAGCTCAGCCACGAGCAGATGGCCGCCGAGTTCACCAACCACCTCATTCCCGGCGCCGTCCTGACGCCTGGCGTGGTGGGCACGATCCCCGAGCTGCAGTTGGCTGGGTTCCAGTACATCAAGTGAGCACACAATCCATGAAGGAGAGGTTCATGCACAACAAATCCACACCAACATGCCGCACGCGCATAGGCAGCCTGCTGGCGGGCCTCGGTCTGCTGGCAGCGGCCTGCGGCGTCACCGCCCTGGCGGCCGACACCGGCTGGGGGGGCAAGGCCCGCCCGCCACAGTACAAGGAATCCATCTTCCCGCCGTGGCAGCACGGGGCCAACAACCCGGCCCTCGACAAGGGCCTGGAGTTCACCGTGCCGGAGATCAACGACCTGCCCGACTTCCACGGCGACCCGATGACCTCCAAGCTCAACATCTTCGTCGCCGGCAATTATTACTTTGCCATGGCGCCGCTGGTGGCCGCGTTCGAGAAGGAACACCCGGCACTCAAGGGCCACATCTATTACGAAACCCTGCCTCCAGGCATTCTGCTCAAGCAGATGGCGCACGGCGGCACCATCACTGTGGGCAACATGACCTGGACGGTCAAACCCGATGTGTACGCGGCCGGCCTCAAAAAGATCAAGGCCGGGATCGCCAAGGGTGAGTTGGTGGCACCGGCGATTCCCTACGTCACCAACGACCTCACCATCATGATCCCGAAGGACAACCCGGCGCACATCGCCAGCCTGACCGATCTGGGCAAACCTGGCGTGAAGCTGTCCATGCCCAATCCGGCATGGGAAGGCGTGTCACGCCAGATCGAGGCCTCGCTGGTGAAAGCCGGCGGCAAGAAGCTGGAACAGACGGTGTATGAGGCCAAGGTCAAGGACGGGCAGACCATCCTCACCCACATCCACCATCGGCAGACCCCGCTGTTCCTGATGCAGGGCTTGGCCGACGCCGGCGTGACGTGGAAGTCCGAGGCCATCTTCCAGGAGCAAGTGGGCCATCCGATCGGCCATGTCGACATCCCCGCGGCCGACAACACCACCGCGATCTACGGCGTGGCCGTGGTCAAGGGCGCGGCGCACCCGGAAGCCGGCAAGGAATGGGCGGAGTTCCTGCGCACGCCGGCGGCTCTGACCATTTTCGAAAAATACGGCTTCAAACCCTACATGGACAAGGCGTCCTGAGCCCCCCCGGGCCGGGCTGCGCCCGGCCCGGCGTTTCTGTTTGAGAAGCTGCGGCAGATCGACTCCGGCCCTCAGACAGCGGCCGGTTCCACGGTGCGACCGGACATCACGTCGGCCGCCGGGGTGTACGGCAGGCCCAGGGCCTGCGCCACCGCGGCGTGCGTGATGCGTCCGGCATGAACGTTGAGGCCGGCGCGCAGATGCGCGTCGTCGGCGCAAGCCCGTTGCCAGCCCTTGTTCGCCAGCGCCAGCGTGAAAGGCAGGGTGGCGTTGTTCAGCGCATAGGTCGACGTGCGGGCCACCGCACCGGGCATGTTGGCCACGCAGTAATGCACGACGCCGTCGACGATGTAGGTCGGCTCTTCGTGCGTCGTCGGCCGCGAGGTCTCGAAACAGCCGCCCTGGTCGATGGCCACGTCCACCACCACACTGCCCGGGCGCATGCGCGCCAGATGGTCGCGCCTGACCAGCTTGGGCGCCGCGGCTCCCGGCACCAGCACCGCGCCCACGACGAGGTCGGCATGCGTGACGGCGGCCTCGGTGGCCTGCAACGTGGCGTATTGGGTGCTGACGCGTCCGCCGAACAATTCGTCGAGCTGTCGCAAGCGCGGCAGGGACTTGTCGAGGATGGCGACGCGCGCGCCCAGGCCCACGGCCATGCGCGCGGCGTGCGTGCCCACGGTGCCGCCACCGAGAATCACCACGTCCCCCGCGGCAACGCCCGGCACGCCGCCGAGCAGCACGCCGCGCCCGCCGCCCGACTTTTGCAGCGCCGCCGCGCCGACCTGGATCGCCATGCGCCCGGCCACCTCGCTCATCGGCGCCAGCAGGGGCAGGCCGCCATGGGCGTCGGTGACGGTTTCGTAGGCAATGGCGGTGCAGCCGCTGTCCATGAGCAGCCGCGCCTGCGCGGGGTCTGGCGCCAGGTGCAGATAGGTGAACAGCAACTGCCCGGGCCGCAGCATGCGGCACTCGACGGGCTGGGGCTCCTTGACCTTGACGATCATCTCCGCCGCGGCGAACACGCTGGCCGCATCGGGCGCAATCCTGGCCCCCGATGCGGCATAGGCGGCGTCGTCCGCGCCCATGCCGCCTCCGGCGCCCGTCTCGACCAGGACCGCATGGCCGTGGTGGACGAGTTCGCGCACCGCATCGGGCGTCAGGCCCACGCGGTACTCATGCACTTTGATTTCCTTGGGTACGCCGATCAACATGACAAACTCCCCCGCGTCGTGATCCGCGCCGCGTGCTGCGGCAATGCAGACAGTATCGGACGCGTGGCGCGCAATGGGGTTGCAAGATCGGGGCGCACGAACCCTGGTTCAAGCAACAATGATTGGATTTTTTGGCGCTCGGCAGCGCAGAATTGCGCGAAACACCGCAAGCTCGACGAAATGACCGAACTCGATCACCATGATCGCGCCATTCTGGCCCTTCTGCAGTCCGATGCCCGCATGCCCAACGCCAGCCTGGCGGAGCGCGTGGGGCTGTCGCCGTCCGCCTGTCTGCGACGCGTCCAGCGGCTGGAGCAGGCCGGCGTCATCGCGCGCTATGTGGCCCTGCTCGACCCCCGCGCCATCGACCGCGCCACGACCGTGTTCATCGAAGTCACGCTCGACAGTCAGCGCGAGGAGGTGTTGGCCGCGTTCGAGCGGGCCGTGGCCGGATGCCGCGACATCCTGGAGTGCCACCTGATGGCGGGCGACTTCGACTATCTCCTGCGGGCCGCGGTGGCCAATCCCCAGGACTACGAACGCCTGCACAAGCAGGACCTGTCACGCCTGCCGCATGTCGTGCGCATCAAGTCCAGCTTCGCGCTGCGCACTGTCGTCAAACGCACCGACTATCCGGTGTAGGGGCGATCTCGGCGCGCCCGGCGCCGCCAGGCTCAGTGCGTCAGTCTGCGCATGATGTGCACGTAATGTCTCGGCACCGCTTCGCCGGATTGCGCGCCTTCCCGGCTGTGTTCGACCACGTACAGGTCTTCACCCGGACGCCCGGCTTCGGACACGCGGCCGACACGGTAGATGCCGGCCTTGGGAAGCAACTCGCAGGCGGCCAGCGCGATATAACCCTGACCGTCCTCGTCGACGACGATGGCCAGCTGGCCGGTGGCCTCCGCCACGGCCTGGACGCGCACGGATTCGAGCCGGCACATGCCCACGTTCTCGATATAGACCTGGGCGAGCTGGGCCATGCGTTCGGCCGCGGCGGGGTCGTTCAAGGACACGCTGGCGCGTGAAGCCGTCGCGATCTTCGTGGGTGTGTACTGAGCCATGGCCGTCGTCCTTCACTGGAAAAATCGTGGAACACGAGACCGATGCCGGATGGCCGATCTCTTTGTTGCCCACTGTAGGAAGGACGATGCAAAGCGACCGTGAACGATTTCACGGAATCACGAGGAATTTTCCAATGCTCACCTGGACGCGACACCCCGCCCGCCAGGAAGGCGGAAACCCAGGCACAAACCTGCCAGAGCGGCGAACAAGCCGCACCACGCCGCCACGCCAGCCTTATGCCCTGCGGCGCGTTTGCTGCATGGGTGCCTGCCGTGTGAAATCGTTCGCGCCACTGACCCCGTGCCGTGGGCGCAGGCCGCGCCACAAGGCGAGCCCGACGCCCAAAACCAGACTGACGGCGCCGATGCCAAGCAGGTAGAGGACAAACATGACTAGCGACATGGACTGGCTCGATCTCCCCGGTGCAGGCGGCTCGGGTACGCCGGCGACGATCGACCGCCGCGCATGGTGCGCCTGCCATGCATGAGTGGCCCAGCCTGCGCCTGGAGTTCCGCGCCGGAATGCAAGAATTTGTTGCGCCCACGCCGCGAGGCGCGGCCGATCTCAGGCCCGCATCAGGGTGGCCTTGCCGAACAGGCTTTCGATCAAGTCGACCGCCAGTTCGGCGGTGCGGTTGCGCACGTCGTAGGCCGGGTTCAACTCCATCACGTCCAGCGAGCCGAGCAGGCCGGTGTCGGCGATCATCTCCATGCACAGCTGCGCCTCGCGGTAGCTCGGGCCGCCGCGCACCGTGGTCGCCACGCCGGGAGCGATGTCGGGGTCGAGGAAATCCACATCGAAGCTGACATGCAGGTGCGTCTCGTCATCCAGCCCGGCCAACGCCATGTCCATCACCTGGCGCATGCCGAGTTCGTCGATGGTGCGCATGTCGAACACATCGAGGCCGACGCCATGCACCAGGCGCTTTTCGCCCGCGTCGACGCTGCGGATGCCGATCTGGCGCAGGCAATGCGGCGCGATGGCGGGAACCGTGCCGGACAGCGCCAGCAGTTCCTGCGGCCCATGCCCGCACAGGCAGGCCACCGGCATGCCGTGCAGATTGCCGGTCGGCGTGATCGCGCTGGTATTGAAGTCCGCATGCGCGTCGAGCCACAGCACGCGCAGCTTGCGGCCCCGTGCCCGGCAATGCGCCGCCACCGCGCCGATCGAGCCGACAGCCAGGCTGTGGTCGCCGCCCAGCAGCACCGGCAGGGTTGCCGCGTCCAGCGCATCGCGCACGGCCATGAACACGGCACGGTTCCACGCCACCACCTCCGGCAGGTGGCGATAGCCGTCCAGCGGCGGCTGCCAGGGGTTGGCCGGACCGGCGAGATTGCCCTGATCGTCCACCCGCAGTCCGAGCGCCTGCAGCGCCTCGCGCAAGCCCGCGACGCGCAGCGCCTCGGGGCCCATGGAGGCGCCGCGGCTGCCCGCGCCGACATCGGTGGGCGCGCCGATCAGACGAATGGCGACGCTCATCGATGCGCCTCAGCCGGCAGGCGCATGCGTCTGTTCGAGCGCGCCGTCCAACCCGAATTCGTGGCGCAAGAGATCCCAGGCTTCTTCGGCCGTCTCGACGAAGTGGAACAGCTTGACGTCGTGCGCGCTGATCATGCCGGTGTGGACGAGGTGGTCGAAATTGATCAGCGAGACCCAGAACTGGCGGTCGAACAACAGGATGGGGCGCTTGCGCACCTTGCCGGTCTGCGTCAGGGTCAGCACCTCGAACAGCTCGTCCAGCGTGCCGAAGCCGCCGGGGAAGCACACCAGCGCGACCGAGCGCATCAGGAAGTGCATCTTGCGCAGCGCGAAGTAGTGGAACTGGAAACAAAGCTGCGGTGTGATGTAAGGGTTGGGCTGCTCCTCGTGCGGCAGCACGATGTTCAGCCCGATGCTCGCGCCGCCCGCCTCGTGCGCGCCGCGATTGCCGGCCTCCATCACTCCGGGGCCGCCGCCGGTGACGACCACGATGGGCTGCTCCAGCGAACTTGAAGCCTGGGTCACCAGCGCCGCAAAGCGGCGCGCCTCGTCGTAGTGGCGCGACATGGTCACGGCATGCCTGGCGCGCGTGATGGCCTGCGCGTCACCCTGCGCCTCGGCCTCGCGCAAGCGCGCTTGCGCGACCTCGGGCGCCAGAATGCGCGCGCTGCCGAAGATCACGATGGTGGCCTCGATGCCATGCTCGCGCTGCACCATCTCGGGTTTGAGCAGTTCGAGCTGCATGCGCACGGGGCGCAGATCTTCTTGCAGCAGGAAGGCCGTGTCGGTGAAGGCCAGCCGGTAGCTGCTCTCCGGGCCAGCGTAGCGCGATGGCGCCTTGAGCTTGGCGGCTTCTTCCTGCGCCGAAGGGAAGTTGCGCGCGGCCAGTTGCTGTTTGCGTTTTCTCGTCATGGCGTGAGCTTAACGTCTTCGCCGCCCGTGCGTTCCCGGGCCGCGCCGCCTCCATTCAGCCGCATGGACGCCGGCGGGCCCGCCACATCAGGCTCGACCCCGCATGCCCATGATCCACTGCGCCAGCTGGCGGGCCTGGTCCGGCATCAAGATCTGCTGGGAACCGCCATAGGCCGGCATGGGGATCACCCCCCAGGTGCCGACATGCCCGTCGAGGATGGCGTTCTCCAGGATGGTTAGCGCCTTGGCGTTGCCCGCATAGCGCGCCGCGATGGCGGCATAGGCCGGGCCGACCTTCTTGTGGTGCATGGCATGGCAAGCCAGGCAGCCGGAGGCCTTCGCCAGCGACAGCATGGCGGCGTCGTTCGTGGCCGGCCCGGCCGCCGCCTGCGCCACGCCCGGCGACGCGAGCGCGGCCGCCCCGACCAGCCAGGCCCCGAGCAGCCGGCCTTGGATGCCGCGCAAACCGGATGTCATGCGCGATTCACGCCGTCAGTGCGTCACCGCCGGCATCTGGTGCCCCATGACCGAACCTTTCGACAGCGCGGTGAGATAGACGACCAGGTCGACCATTTCGGGACTGTTGTAGCCAGGCGGCTTGCCCATGACGCCGGCGCGCACGCAATGCACGATCTGGCGCTCCAGCGTGAAGACCGTGTGTTTCTTGGCTTTGTACTTGGGATAGTTGGATGCCGCGCCGATCAGGCTGGGCAGATGCGCGCCGGCGGGCGAGGTGCCCTCGGGAACGCCGCCATCGGTATGACAAGCGGCGCAACTCATCAGGTGGCTGCCGAAGGCGCCCTCCGGCACCCAGGTCTGCTTGGTGCCGAAGCTGTCCTGCGCGAAGATCCTGGCGCCGTCCTGCACCGCCTGCTCCATGGACGTGGCGGGCTTGACCGTCATCGGCCCGGCCTTGGGCGGCACGGCGGCAAAGCACATCGCCGTGCCGGCGGCGGCGAACGCCATGATCAGGGCCGGGCGCACCGCAGCCGCCATGGCCGCGCTGGTCGAATGTTGCTTCATGGGCATCTCCTGAAATGGGGTGGAAGGCGTACCGGACCACCGCGGGCCCCGGCTGGCAGGGCGCCGGCGGCGCTGGTTGATTTTCCGGCGATGCGACCAAGCTGGCTAGGCGGGCGCGCGTGACAAACGTTGCAAGGTGAAACCGGAGGCGCCGCCGGCGCGCAACCCGGCCCCGAGCGAAGCGGCGACCCGCCAGCCTATACTTACGGTCACGCGCCGATTTGCTCTGAGCTTGCGGGCGCTTAACAAATGCAGCTAAAACAGCGCGCTCCACCGGCCGTTTTGCTGCACATCCTCGCAGCAGGAACTGCCGGTTTTTTATTGGGACACGCGCATGGCATCACCCACCGAGCAACCCGGGCCAACCCCGAGCCGCATGGCTTTCGACACGCCGCTTGCGCTCAAGAGCGGCGCGTCCATGCCCGCCTACGAACTTGCGGTGGAAACCTATGGCCAACTCGACGCCACCCACAGCAATGCGGTGCTGGTGTGCCACGCCCTGAACGCCAGCCACCACGTGGCCGGCATCTATGACGGCGACCCGAAGACGCGCGGCTGGTGGGACAACATGGTGGGGCCGGGCAAGCCCGTGGACACCAACCGCTTCTTCGTCATCGGCGTGAACAACCTCGGCTCCTGCTTCGGCTCCACCGGCCCGATGAGCCTCGACCCCGCGACCGGCCGGCCCTGGGGCAGCCGCTTTCCGGTCGTCACGGTCGAGGACTGGGTGGACGCGCAGGCCCGCGTGCTCGACCGCCTCGGCATCGCGCGCCTGGCGGCGGTGATGGGCGGCAGCCTGGGCGGCATGCAGGCGCTGTCCTGGGCCATCCGCCATCCGGCGCGCGTGGCGCATTGCGTGGCCATCGCCACCGCGCCCAATCTGTCGGCGCAGAACATCGCGTTCAACGAGGTGGCGCGCCGCGCCATCATCACCGACCCGGAATTCCACGGCGGCGACTACTACGCCCACGGCGTGGTGCCGCGCCAGGGACTCTCCGTGGCGCGCATGATCGGCCACATCACCTACCTCAGCGACGACGCCATGGCGCGCAAGTTCGGCCGCAGCCTGCGCAACGGCGGCCTGTCCTACGGCTACGACGTGGAATTCCAGATCGAGAGCTACTTGCGCTATCAGGGCGAGAAGTTCAGCGGCTATTTCGACGCCAACACCTATTTGCTGCTGACCCGCGCGCTCGACTACTTCGACCCCGCGGCCGAGCACGGCGGCGACCTCACCGCCGCCCTGGCCCCGGCGCGGGCGCGCTTCCTGCTCGCCAGCTTCACCACCGACTGGCGTTTCTCGCCCGAGCGTTCGCGCGAGCTGGTGCGCGCGCTGCTGGCCAACCGGCGCGAGGTGAGCTATGCCGAAATCGACTCGCCCCACGGCCACGACGCCTTCCTGATGGACGAGCCGCACTACCACGACATGGTGCGCGCCTATTTCGACCGCATCGCACGCGATCTGCGCCTGGAGGACGCGCCCAGGGGCGCGGCGCACGGCCGCCCGAACCTGCGCGAAGTCCCTCCCGCAGGGACCGCACCAAGCGCGAGGGAGTCCACATGACCAGCCGTTTCGACATCATCGCCGCGCGCGTGCCCGCGGGCAGCCGCGTGCTCGACCTGGGCTGCGGCGACGGCGCCCTGCTCGCCCATCTGCGCGATGCGCGCGGCTGCTCGGTGCAAGGCGTGGAAATCGATCCCGACAAGCTGGTGGCCTGCGCCAGGCGCGGGGTGGACGTGCTGCAGCTCGACCTCGAACAGGGCCTGTCCATGTTCGCCGACGCCAGCTTCGACGTCGTGCTGCTGATCGACTCGCTGCCCAACTTGCGCCACACCGAAGCCGCGCTGCGCGAAGCCGCCCGCGTCGGCCGCAGCGGCATCGCCAGCTTCGCCAACTTCGCCTACTGGCGCATCCGCCTGCGCGTCGCCGGCGGCCGCCTGCCCGTGACGGACGAGTTGCCCTACCAGTGGTACGACACCCCCAATCTGCGCGTGGCCACCCACGCCGATTTCGCCGGCCTCGCCGCCAAATGCGGCCTGCGCGTGCACGAGGCCTTCGGCGTGCACGCCGGGCGCGAAGTGCACATCCTGCCGAATCTGCGGGCGTCCGAATCGATGTTCGTGTTCTCGGCCGGCTGAAAACTTCAGCCGCGCCCGCTCAATCGCGGATGAGGCGCATGAACTCGTCGCGCGTGCGGTGGTCTTCGCGGAAGCTGCCGAGCAGGGTGCTGGTCACCATGCTCACGCCGCGCTTGTGCACGCCGCGGGTGGTCATGCATTCGTGGCTGGCCTCGATCACCACGCCCACGCCGATGGGTTGCAGCGTGTCGTGGATGCACTGGGCGATTTGCGCCGTCATCTTCTCCTGCACCTGCAGGCGCTTGGCATACGCGTCGACCACACGCGCCAGCTTGCTGATGCCCACCACGCGGCTGCGCGGCAGATAGCCCACGTGGACGCGGCCGATGATGGGCGCCATATGGTGCTCGCAATGGCTCTCGAACTCGATGTTGCGCAGCACGATGATCTCGTCGTAGCCGGCCACCTCTTCGAAGGTGCGCGTCAGGTAGGCCGTGGGGTCCTGCGCATAGCCGGCGAACCATTCCTTGTAAGCCTTGGCCACGCGCCTCGGCGTGTCGCGCAGGCCTTCGCGCGCCGGGTCGTCGCCGGCCCAGCGCAGCAGGGTGCGAATGGCGTCCTCGGCCTGCTCGCGGGTCACGGGGATGGGTTCGGTCATGGTTTTCATGCAAGGTTCTGAGGCTTTGGAGCTTGGCGGCAATCGGCCAGAGGCGTGCGGGGCAAGGACCGCATTCCCGGCTTGGTTGCATTCAGTTTAGGGGGCTTTCCCGGACACTTCAGGCATAGGCAGTTTCGACCTTGCCATCCTCGGGTTTTGCCCGCGCGCAGCGCTCGCGACGCTGCGCCGCCTCATGAAAGACCCCGCGTCGACATCGCGTTGTTGCCGCCGCGGCCCCATCTTTTTACACCCGGTTTACGCGGGCCTGCCTACGCTTTCGACATGCCGACACACCAGGACACGCAGGGTTGCGCCGGCGTGCGCCTGCCCACATCGTGGGGCCGCTCGCGGACTGCTGGAGGCGCTCACACGCCGTACGCCATGGATGGATTCTGGATTGCCCTGATCGTTGCGCTCTACGCCGCCATGCTCGGTCTGGTGTGGTTTTGCGACCGCTTGCTGCAAAGGAACTGATGTGAACATGTTCGACTGGATCGGCGGCCTGGGCGCGTTGGCCCTGCTCCTTTACCTGCTGGTTGCGCTCTTTCGCGCGGAGGATTTTTGATGACTCCCGAATTCTTCGCGCTACTGGCTGCGCTGCTACTGGTGGTGGTGGGCATGGCACGTCCGCTCGGGCGCTTTTTCGGCTGGATCATGGACGGCCGCCCGGCCTGGGGGCCGCTGGCGCGGCTGGAAGATGGCCTGCTGCGGCTGTGCGGCGTACGCAGGACCGAGATGGGTTGGCGCGCCTACGCCGTGGCGCTGATGATGTTCAGCCTGCTGGGCACGCTGCTGCTGTACGCGCTGCAACGCCTGCAGGGCTGGTTGCCGCTCAACCCGCAGCAGCTCGGCGCGATCAGCCCCGACTCCAGCTTCAACACCGCGATCAGCTTCGTCACCAACACGAATTGGCAGGATTACGCCGGTGAGACCACCATGAGCAATCTCACGCAGATGCTGGGGCTGGCGGTGCAGAACTTTCTCTCGGCGGCTTCGGGCATCGCCGTGGCCTTCGCGCTGATTCGCGGCTTCGCACGGCATTGCGTGCACGAAATCGGCAACTTCTGGGTGGACCTCTATCGCATCACCGCCTACGCCCTGCTGCCGCTGTCGCTCCTGCTGGCCGTGGCGCTGGTGAGCCAGGGCGTGATCCAGAACTTTTCCGCCGACACGCCTGTCACCCTGCTGCAGGCGACCACCTACACGGCACCCAAGCTCGACGCCGCCGGGCAAGCGGAGCGGCAGACGGTGACGGTGGCGCGGCAAATCCTGCCGATGGGCCCTGTGGCCTCGCAGGAGGCGATCAAGGAACTGGGCACCAATGGCGGCGGCTTTTTCAACGCCAATTCGGCCCATCCCTACGAGAACCCGAATGCGCTGAGCAATTTTCTGGAGATGACCGCGGTGCTGCTGATTCCCGCGGCGCTGGTCTACACCTTCGGCCTGGCGGTGGGCGACACGCGCCAGGGCTGGGCACTGCTGGCGGCCATGGTGCTGGTGTTCGCGGCGGCTGTCAGCGGCTTGGCCGCGGCCGAGCAGCAAGGCAACCCGGCCATCGCCGCGCTGGGAGTGAACCAGGTCCACAGCGTGCTGCAGTCCGGCGGCAATATGGAAGGCAAGGAAACCCGCTTCGGCATCGCCGCCTCGGCGCTGTTCGACGCGGTGACGACCACCACGTCCTGCGGCGCGGTGAACGCCATGATCGACTCGTTCACGCCCCTCGGCGGGCTGGTGCCGATGGCGCTGATCCAGCTTGGCGAAGTGGTGTTCGGCGGCGTGGGCTCGGGCCTCGCCGGCATGCTGGTGTTCGCACTGGTGGCGGTGTTCGTCGGCGGGCTGATGATCGGCCGCACGCCGGAATACGTCGGCAAGAAGGTCGAGGCCTTCGACATGAAGATGGTGTCCATCGCCGTGCTGCTGATGCCCGCGCTGGTGCTGCTCGGCACGGCCCTGGCGGCGGTGGTTCCGGCGGGACTGGCGGGCCTGGCAAACCCCGGCGCGCACGGGTTTTCGGAAATCTTCTACGCCTTCACCTCGGCCGCCAACAACAATGGCAGCGCCTTCGCCGGGCTCTCGGTGAACACGCCGTTCTACAACGGCTGGCTAGGCGTGGTCATGTTGTTCGGACGCTTTGGGGTGATGGTGCCGACGCTGGCGCTGGCCGGCTCGCTGGCGGCGAAAAAACGCATTCCCGCAGGCGGCGGCACGCTTCCCACCCATGGCCCGCTGTTCATCAGTCTGCTCATCGGCGTGCTGCTGCTGGTGGGGGCCCTCAACTTTTTCCCGGCGTGGGGACTGGGTCCCGTCGTGGAGCAATTACAGCTCTGGAAGTGAGAATGGCATGACACGCAAGTCCCTACCCTTGTTCGATCCCGCGCTGATGCGCGCGGCGCTGCTGGAGTCGTTCGCCAAGCTCGACCCGCGGCAGCAATGGCGCAACCCGGTGATGTTCGTGGTGTATGTGGGCAGCCTGTTCACCAGCGCGTTGTGGGTGCAGGCGCTGGCTGGCCATGGCGAGGCGCCGGCCTGGTTCATCGGCACCGTGACGCTGTGGCTGTGGTTCACGGTGCTGTTCGCCAACTTCGCCGAGGCTCTGGCCGAAGGTCGGGCGCGGGCTCAGGCCGCATCGCTGCGCGGCATGAAGAAAACCGTGCTCGCCAAGAAGCTGGCCGCGCCGCACTTCGGCGCCGCCTGGACGCAGACACCCGGCGAAAGCCTGCGCCGCGGCGACGTGGTGCTGGTGGAAACCGGCGACCTGCTGCCCTGCGACGGCGAGGTGATCGAGGGCATGGCCTCGGTGGACGAGAGCGCCATCACCGGCGAATCGGCCCCGGTGATCCGCGAGTCCGGTGGCGATTTCTCGGCCGTGACCGGTGGCACCATGGTGCTGTCGGACTGGATCGTGGTGCGCTGCAGTGCCGACCCCGGCGAGTCCTTTCTCGACCGCATGATCGGCCTGGTTGAAGGCGCGAAGCGGCGCAAGACACCGAACGAGATCGCGCTGACCATTCTGCTGGTGGCGCTGACCCTGGTGTTCCTGCTGGTGACGGTGACGCTGCTGCCGTTTTCCATCTACGCCGTGAACGCCAGCCACGCCGGCGCTCCGGTCACGCTCACGGTGCTGGTGGCGCTGCTGGTCTGCCTCATCCCCACCACCATCGGCGGCCTGCTCTCGGCCATCGGCGTCGCCGGCATGGGGCGCATGCTGCTGGCCAATGTGGTGGCCACCTCGGGCCGCGCCATCGAGGCCGCAGGTGATGTCGACGTGCTGCTGCTGGACAAGACCGGAACCATCACCCTGGGCAACCGCCAGGCCAGTGCCTTCCTGCCCGCACCGGGTGTGGGCATGCTCGAACTGGCCGACGCGGCGCGCCTGGCCTCGCTGGCGGACGAGACGCCCGAGGGCCGCAGCATCGTGGTGCTGGCAAGGCAGCACGGCACGCCGGACGAGCCCGCGGCCGACCCGCAGGCCAGCTTCGTGGCGTTTTCGGCACACACCCGCATGAGTGGGGTGGACCTGCCCGGGCGCAGCATCCGCAAAGGCTCGGCCGATGCGATCAAACGCTGGTGTGCCGACGCGTTGGCGCCCCCAGGCCAGCCGTTGCGTGCCGAGCCACCCGAGGATGCGAGCAGGCACGACCCGGCGCGTCTTCCGGACGACGCCTGGCCCGCCGCCGTCGTGCGCCATGTCGAAGAGGTGGCGCGGCGCGGCGGCACGCCGCTGGTGGTGGCCGAGCAGGTCCACACCGGGACGGCCCGCCACCCCTGCGTGCTCGGCGTGGTGGAGCTGAAGGACATTGTCAAAAGCGGCATCAAGGAGCGTTTCGCCCAGTTGCGCCGCATGGGCATTCGCACGGTGATGATCACCGGCGACAACCGCCTCACCGCCGCCGCCATCGCCGCCGAGGCGGGGGTGGACGACTTTCTCGCCGAAGCCACACCGGAGAACAAGCTCGACCTCATTCGCAAGACCCAGGCCGAGGGCCGGCTGGTGGCCATGACCGGCGACGGCACCAACGACGCGCCGGCACTGGCGCAGGCCGACGTTGCCGTGGCCATGCACAGCGGCACGCAGGCGGCGAAGGAAGCCGGGAATATGGTGGACCTGGACTCCAACCCCACCAAGCTGATCGAGGTGGTGGAGATCGGCAAGCAGATGCTGATGACGCGCGGCGCGCTGACCACCTTCAGCATCGCCAACGATATCGCCAAGTACTTCGCCATCATCCCGGCGGCCTTCGTCGCCACCTATCCGCAGCTCGGCGCGCTCAACGTCATGCACCTGACCTCGCCCGACTCGGCCATCCTCGCGGCGGTGATATTCAACGCCCTCATCATCGTCGTCCTCATCCCGCTGGCGCTCAAGGGCGTGCGTTACCGCCCGCTGGGCGCCGCGGTGCTGCTGCGCCGCAACCTGCTGCTCTACGGCCTTGGCGGCATCGTCGCGCCCTTCATCGGCATCAAGCTCATCGACATGCTGCTGACCGTGCTGGGCCTGTCTTGAACCCCCGGCGACGCGGCCCTGCATCGCTCAATCCAAGCCACCAGCCATGAAATCCGTCCTGCGTCCCGCCATCAGCCTGCTCCTGCTGTTCACCCTGGTCACCGGCCTGCTCTACCCGCTGGCCGTCACCGGCCTCGCCCAAGTGCTGTTTCCCTGGCAGGCCAACGGCTCGGTGCTCGCGGTGCGAGGCCGCCCCATCGGTTCGGCGCTGATCGGCCAGAACTTCACCGCGCCCGGTTATTTCTGGAGCCGTCCCTCGGCCACCAGCGTCTATCCCGACAACGCCATGGCCTCGGGCGGCTCCAACCTCGGGCCGACCAATCCGGCCTTGATCGAGGCGGTGAAGGCGCGCATCGCCGCCCTGCGCGCGGCCGACCCCGGCGACACCAGCGCGGTGCCGGTGGACCTCGTCACCGCCTCCGCCAGTGGACTGGACCCGCAAATCTCCCTGGCTGCCGCCGAATACCAGGCCGCACGCGTGGCCCGGGCGCGGCATGTGCCGCTGGCGCGGGTGCAGGCGCTCATCGCGCGATACGCCCGCCACCGCTGGCTCGGACTGTTCGGCACGCCGCGGGTGAATGTGCTGGAATTGAATCTGGCCCTCGACGGCCTGACGACGCGACGCATGGACGGTTGAAAATTCCAGCATGGACGCTTCACACTTTCACGCATGGGTGGACATCCATCATTCCTGCATGCATGGACCGCCACATTGACTGATCCCGAAGCCCGCCTCTCGCCCGATGCGCTGCTGGCCCAGGTCCAGCAGAACGATGCCCAGGCGCATCGCGGCAAGCTCAAGATCTTCTTCGGCGCCTCGCCCGGTGTCGGCAAGACCTATGCCATGCTCAAGGCCGCGCGCCGGCTGCGCGAACAGGGAGTGGACGTGTGCATCGGCATCGTCGAGACCCATGGCCGCGCCGACACCGCGCGACTGCTGGAAGACATGGAGCCGCTGGCGTTGCGCGAGGTCCGCCGCGGTCGGCTCACCCTGCGCGAATTCGACCTCGCTGCCGCGCTGCAGCGCCACCCCGCGGTGCTTCTGGTGGACGAACTGGCGCACAGCAACGCGCCGGGCTGTCGTCACCCCAAGCGCTGGCAAGACGTGGAGGAATTGCTGGCCAGCGGCGTCGACATCTACACCACGCTGAACGTGCAGCACCTGGAGAGTGTGAGCGACATCGTCGGCAGCATCACCGGCGTGCAGGTGCGCGAGACCCTGCCCGATCGCGTGTTCGAGGCGGCCGACGAGGTGGTGCTGGTCGACCTTCCGCCGGACGAGCTGCTCCAGCGCCTGCGGGACGGCAAAGTCTATCTGCCCGAGCAGGCCGCGCACGCCGTGCGCAACTTCTTCCGCAAGGGCAACCTGCTGGCGCTGCGCCAACTCGCGCTGCGGCTCACCGCTGAGCAGGTGGAAGGCGAAATGCGCGACTACCGAAGCAGCCGCGTGGGCGGCCAGGTGTGGGATGCCGCCGAAGCCCTGCTGGTGTGCGTGGGACCACACGACGATGCCAGCCTGGTGCGCGCCGCGGCGCGCCTGGCCGACGCCCTGCACGCCCGCTGGCACGTCATCACGGTGGAAACCCCGGCGCTGCAAAGCCGACACGAAGCGCGGCGCGATCATGCTCTCAAACTGCTGCAGTTGGCGCGCGAGCTCGGCGCTCAAACCGCCATGCTCTCCGGAGCGAATGCCGCCGAGGCTGCGCTGGTCTACGCCCGCACCCACAACCTCAACCGCGCGATGCTGGGCCGCTCGCCCACTTGGGCCTGGTGGCGGCGCCTGCTCGGCCGCTCGACCACCGCGCTGCTGGCGCACCAGGCACCCGACCTCGACCTCATTCTCATCACCCGCGCAACGCAGACCCTGCGCCCTGCGGCGGCGCGGTCGGCCTTCGACCTGCCGCAAGCCGGAGCGTTGTGGCGGCGCTACCTACCCGCGCTGCTCATCTCAGGCGCCATCACCCTGCTCGCCAGTCCGCTGCGCAGTTATTTCGACCTCTCCAACACGGTCATGCTCTTCATGCTCGGGGTCGTGGCCGTGGCCTTGCGCTTCGGCCGCGGACCCGCGGCGCTGTCGGCCATCGTCAACGTGTTGGCATTTGATTATTTCTACGTGCCGCCGCGCTTTTCCTTCGCCGTGAGCGACGTGCAATACATCTTCACCTTCGGCGTCATGCTCGGTGTGGGCCTGCTCATCGGCCACCTCACTTCGCACCTGCACTTCCAGGCCATGGTCGCGGAACAACGCGAACGCCGCACCCACGATTTATACGAACTCTCGCGCGAGCTTTCCGGCGCGCTCACCACCGACCAGGTGGCCGAGATCGGCGAGCGCGTGGTGCAGGCCAGCTTTCGCTGCCGCGCCAGCCTGCTCCTGCTCGGCATGGACGACAGCCTGCAACCGGGCGCAGACGCCGCTTCCGGCACGGCCCTACCGGTCGACGCCGAACTCGCGCGCTGGTGCCTGCAGCACGGCGAACCCGCCGGCCATGGCACGGACACCTTGCCGAGCGCGGCGCTGTTCTACCTGCCGCTGAAGGCGCCCATGCGCGTACGCGGCGTGCTGGTGGTGGACCCTGGCGACACCCGCCTGTCCACCATCCCCGAGTTGCGGCGGCTGCTGGAAACCTGCGCCACGCAAATCGCCATTGCGCTGGAACGCATCCATTTCGTCAGCGTGGCGCAGGACACGCTGCTGGCGATGCAGGCCGAGCGCATGCGCAACTCGCTGCTGTCGACCCTGTCGCACGATCTGCGCACGCCACTCACCTCGCTGGTGGGCGCCGCCGAAGTTCTGGCCTCGCAACTCGCCGCCCAGTGCGCCACCCCTTGCGCCACCCAAGCCACGGCCAGCGCTGCATCGCTGCATGCCCAGGCCCTGATCATCATGCGGCAAGCCCGGCGACTGGCCCACATGGTGGACGACCTGCTCGACATGGCACGGCTGCAGTCCGGCCAGGTGACGCTGCGGCACGACTGGCAATCGGTCGAGGAACTGGTGGGCAGCGCGCTGCGTGCGGTGGACCCTGCGCAACTGGCGCAGCACCCGCTGCACATCGACCTGCCCGCCGATTTTCCGCTCGTGCGCGCCGATGCCGTGCTGCTGGAGCGCGTGCTGGTCAATCTGCTGGACAACGCACTGAAGTTCACCCCGCCCGGCACGCCGCTGGGCGTGCGCGCGCAGGTGCAGGGAGCCGAAGCGCTCCTCACCGTGTGGGACCAGGGCCCGGGGCTGCCGCACGGGCGCGAGCGTGCGGTGTTCGAAAAATTCACACGGGGCGAACCCGAATCGTCCATTCCGGGCGTGGGACTGGGCCTGGCCATCTGCCGGGTCATCGTCGAGGCGCACGGCGGCACGATCGCGGCGGCGAACCAGCCCATGGGCGGCGCTGCGTTCAGCGTGCGTCTGCCACTGCAGACCGCGCCGCAACTGGAACCCGCCGGCGACGCCGAGCACGAGGCCGAGACCGGCAAATCGCCCGCCGCGGCGACGGTGGATCCAGCGGCCCACGCGCTCGAGCCGACGGCCGCGCCGCCGACCTCGCCGGAATTGCCATGACCACCCCGTCCAGCCTGATCCTGGTGGTCGAGGACGAGGCCGAGATACGGCGCTTCGTTCGCGCAGCGCTGGAGGGCGAGGGCTACCGCGTGTGCGAGTCGGCGACCATGTCGCGCGGCCTGATCGACGCCGGCACGCGCAAGCCGGACCTCGTGATCCTCGACCTGGGTCTGCCGGATGGCGACGGTATCGACTTCATCCGCGACTTCCGCGGCTGGAGCGGCGCGCCGCTCATCGTGCTGTCGGCGCGCTTGGCCGAAGCCGCCAAGGTGGCCGCGCTCGACCAGGGCGCCGACGATTACCTCGGCAAACCTTTCGGCGTGGCCGAGCTGCTGGCGCGGGTGCGCGCAGCGCTGCGTCGTCCGCCCGCGGGCAACGCGGCGCCCAGCGAACCCCTGCGCTTCGGCCGCGTAGAGCTTGACATGGTGCGGCGCCTGGTGCGACGCGACGGCGAGGACCTGCGCCTGACCGTGATGGAGTACCGCCTGCTGTGCGCCCTGGCCAGCCGCCCCGGCCTGGTGCTGACCCACCGCCAGCTGCTGCGCGAAGTCTGGGGGCCGGGCTATGTGGAGCATGGCCATTACCTGCGCATCTACATGGGTCGCCTGCGCCACAAGCTGGAAGACGATCCGACCCGCCCGCGCCACCTGCTGACCGAGGTCGGCGTGGGCTACCGCTTCATGACGGGTTGAGCCGTGCGGCGTCTTGGCCGTCTGCCCATGCCCGCCCTCCGGTCATGATCTTGGCGCGGGATCGGCGCATGGTGTAATCGGCTAGGCTTTTCCAGCTGCTGCAACCATCTTCCGTTCCGCACAGATCATGGCTTCAACCCACGACGATCATCACCACGGCCCCGCGCACGACGACCATGCGCGGGGTGGCGGTCATCACCACCATGGCGCCGGGGCGAGCGCGCGGCGCCTGGGATGGGCGCTCGCCATCCTGCTGGTGTTCACCGTGCTGGAGGCGGCTGGCGGCTGGTGGGCGAACTCGCTGGCGCTGTTGTCGGACGCGGTGCACATGGCCGCCGACACTGCCGCCCTGGGCCTGGCCATGTTCGCCCAGATCATCGCCGCCCGTCCCGCGAACGCGCGCCTGAGCTATGGCTGGCAGCGCAGCCCGGCGCTGGCGGCCTTCGTCAACGGCCTGGCACTGTTGCTTCTGACCGTGTGGGTGGTGGTGGAGGCGCTGCTGCGCCTGTTCCGCCCGGAAGACGTGCAGGCCGGCTGGATGCTGGGCATCGCCGTGGCCGGCGGGCTGGCCAATGTCTGGGTCTTCATGGTGCTGTCGGGCGGCGCCTCGCTCAACGAACGCGGCGCGCGCGCGCATGTGCTGGGCGATCTGCTCGGGTCGGCCGCCGCCGTGTTGGCCGCCGTCATCATCCTGCTCACCGGCTGGACCGTGGCCGACCCGCTGCTGTCGCTGTTCATCTCGGCCATGATCCTGCGCACCGGCTGGCACATCACGCGCCACAGCGCCCATGTGCTGCTCGAGGGCGCCCCGCCCGGCTTCGACGAGGCGCGCGTGCACCGCGAACTCGCCGGCCTGCCCGGACTCGCCGGGGTGCATCATGTGCATGCCTGGTCGCTCTCGGGCGAGCAAACCCTGGTCACGCTGCACGCCGCGCTGCACACCGGGGCCGACGCCGACGGCACCCTGCACTCCATCCACCACCGCCTGCGCGAACACCTCGGCATCGCCCACGCCACGGTGCAGATCGAGACCGGCGCTTGTGCCGACGCACTGCGCGACGAACAGTGTGGCTGCGGCGGCGCGGCGGCGCCGCATGGCCAGAATCCCACGCCGGCGCATGGCTCGCCTCACGGCCATGCGCATTGATGCTTGCGTGGGTGTGCCGGCTCAGACGCCGGAGACCTCGGGCCGGCTGCGGCGTGCGGAGATCCGCGCGTTCCTGATACGCACGGCCATGCGCAGCAGGCCCAGCCATTGCTGGGCCCAGAACCCCTGGCCATAGTCCACGCCCTGGCCTTCGGGCGGGGGCAACTGGGCGCGCACGCCTGTAGGCTGGGTTGGCGTCATGAAGTCGGCGGAATGGAACAGCAGGTCCCACCAGGGGAAAAGAATGCCGAAATTGCAGCCGTAGAGACGGGCGCGGTTGCCGTGGCCGAGTTCGTGGCCGTAGCCCACGGCGTGGTGCAGGCGGTGGAAACGCGGGCTCACCAGCAGGCGCTCGCCCAGCCGGCCGAAATCCATGCGCACATTGGCGTGCTGCAGGCTTTGCAGGGCGCCGCCCAGCATGGCCAGCAGCACGAATTGGTTGGGCGGCACGCCGATGGCCAGCGCCAGCGCGGCGAAGAACGCGGCTTGCAGCGTGTCGTCGAGCAGATGGCCGCGGTCGTCGGCCCACAAGGTGAGCTGACGCTGGCTGTGGTGCACGGCGTGCAGTTCCCACCACCACTGGAACTGGTGCTGCCAGCGGTGATACCAGTAGCCGGCGAAATCCAGCGCCACGAGGTAGATGAGGAAACCGAGCAGCGGATGGGTCCGCATGCCGGGCAGCAGCTCGTCGAGGTTGAGGTTGACGACGCCGTGCAGGCGCAGCCATTCCTGCAGGTTGTCGAAGGCCGGTTGCAGGGCCAGGAAAAACACCAGGCTCACCAACCCCAGGCGGTTGATGAGGGTGTAGATGACGTCGACCCGCGCCGCCTTGCGGTCGGGCCAGCGCTCGATGGGCCGCCACGCCTCGAGCGGACGCAGGACGGCGTACACGGCGAGGATCTGCGCCGCGCCGGCGACGAACCACAGCGTGGCGTCGTAGGCGAGGTCGTCGTAGTCCATGAGGTGAAGCTGGTAGAGCAGCGGCTGCTCCAGCGTGACGAACAGCCAGGTCTGGGCCTGCCCGAGCAGGGCCGAGACGGCATGCGCGACGGCGTCGAACATGGCACGCGCCTTCGCGTCACACCGGGCGCGGCGCGTGCGCCTGCAAGGCCGGGGGCAGGTTGTCGTAGAACGGCGCGCGATCGTAGAAGTAGATGCCGTGCGGCGATTTACCCACGCCGATGACGTCCACCAGCTTGCGCGACTGCATGTCGATCACGCCCACCGTGCGATCGAAGCGGAAGGTCGTCCACAGCCAGCGGCGGTCGGCCGAAAGCTCCATGTCGTCCGGCCCGGGGCGCAGCCCGGCGATCTCGCCCACGTTGGTGAGCTGCTGCATGTCGAGGATGCTGATGGTGTCGGCGATGCGGTTGCTCACCAGCACATGCCGGCCGTCGGCCAGCGAGCGGAAGTTGTGCGCCGCCTTGCCCGTCGTGATGCGCCGCACGATGCTGCGCGCGCGCCAGTCCACCGCCACCACCGCGTCGCTGCCGGTCAGCGCCACCAGCAGCACGCGGTCCTGCGGCGTCAGCCAAACCCCGGCCGGCGTCTCGCCCACCGGCATGGTCCACAGCAGGCTTTGCGTGGGCAGGTGGATGGCGGCCAGCTCGTTGGTCTGCTGCAGGGTGACGAAGGCGATCTGGCTGTCCGCGGTGAAGGCCATATGACTGGGCAGCGCCTCCAGCGGCATGCGCTTGGACAGGCGCAGGGTCTTGCCGTCGTAGGCGTAGATGTCGACGCGGTTCAGGCGCAAGCAGTTGGTGAGAAACCACTTCTTGTCGGGCGAGAAGCCGATCTGGTACGGGTCCTCGATGCCCGGCACCGTGCCCTGCGGCTGACCGGTGACGGGATTGAGGAACACCAGATCGTTGCCCACCGCGTTGGCCACGATGAGCGAGCGGTTGTCGGGCGTGGCCATCAGGTGGTGCGGCTCCTTGCCCACCGGAAAGGTCTGCACCGGCCGGCGCGTGGCCTGGTCGATCAGGGTGATGGTGGCGTCGCCCGAATTGAGCACCACCACCACGTCCGGCGGCAGCGAGGCGGCCCAGGCCGACAAGGGCCGCGACAGGGCCGGAACGATGGCCGCGGACAAGGCGGCTTTCAGGAGTTGGCGACGCATGATCGTGGGCACCCGCGGCGGACGGGAAAACGTGGAGGGAGCAACTGTAACGCGCGCGCAGGGTGTTTTGTTGACCTGGGCCATCACCCCAACGGCGTCAGGGCGGGCTGCGCCGGCAGCTCCAGCCGCACGCGCGTGCCCTGGCCGACGCGGCTGTCCACGCCCACCTCGCCGCCGTGCAGGCGCACGATGTTGCGCACCAGCGCCAGTCCCAGGCCCAGTCCGCCGCGCTCGCGGCTGCGCGCCGGGTCGGCGCGGTAGAAGCGCTCGAACAGATGCGGCAGATGCTCGGGAGCGATCCCGCATCCGGTGTCGGCCACGGCGATGCGCACCTTGTCGCCCAGGCGCTCGGCGGACAGCACCACCTCGCCTCCCACCGGCGTATGCGCCAGGGCGTTGCCGATGAGGTTGCCCAGCGCGCGCTGCAGCAGCATGCGGTCGGCGCGCAGCGTCAGGCCCTGCGCGCAGCGCACCCGCAGAAACACCTGGGACTCGGCCGCCGCCGCCTCGAAGAATTCGCCCAGCGCCGCCAGCTCGCGGCCGATGTCGATGGCCTCCAGGCGCAGCGCCGCATCGGGCTGCTCGGTCTGGGCCAGGAACAGCAGGGTCTGGATCATCTGCGACAACCGCGCGCACTCCTCCACCGCCGACTCCAGCGCCTCGCGGTACTCGGCCTGCTCGCGCGGGCGGCCCAGCGCCACCTCGAGTTCGCCCCACAGGTTGGAGATGGGCGTGCGCAACTCGTGCGCGATGTCGGCCGAGAACTGCGAAATGCGCCCGAACGACTCCTCCAGGCGCTGCAGCGTGGCGTTGAACGCCAGCGCCAGCGCCTGCAACTCGGCCGGCAGCCCGCGCGCGTCGAGGCGCTGGTGCAGATTGCTCGCGCCGATGCGGCTCGCCGCGTCGGCCATGTGGCGCAGCGGGCGCAAGCCTCGCCAGGCGATACCATAACCCGCCGCCGCGGCCACCAGCAAGGCCGCCACAAGTACCCCGCCCAGGCGCAGGCGGTAGTCGGCCAAGATGCGCGCCTCGGTGCTGCGGTTCAGCGCCACGTCCAGTTGCATGGCCTCGGGTGGCGCCGCGGCACTCGGGCGCGCCCACACGTCCAGCCGGGCGGTGAGGTAGTGCGCTCCGGCAGGTGTCGTCACCCGCTGCAGCAGGGGCCTCCCGTGCGCGGACGGCGGGAAGGCCGCGGCGCCGAGTTGCGTCGTCATGCCGGGGGTCTGCAGCACGAGGCGGCCGTCCGCGCCGCGCAGGCGCAGGAACAGGTTGCGCGGGGCGTCGGGCGGCAGCGGCAGATAGGCCTCCTGGCGCAGCGCCTCGCTGTCGGCGGGATGGTCGCGCAACAGGGCCGCGGCGGTGTCCAGCTTGCGCAGCACCGCCTCGCGGTCCTCCTGGATCATGCGCTGGTCCAGCCCCCAGTACATCCACGAACTCGCGGCCAGCAAAATGAGCGCCAGGGTCAGCGCGAACGCGGCGGCCAGCCAGGCCGCCAGCGCGCGCGGCGGCAGCCCGTATTGGCGCAGGCGGCGCAGCGCGAACCCTCCCCACCCCTGCCCGCCCCACGGAAGGCCAGGGCGCGAACCGGCTTCCCCCGCGCGTGGTGCAGGCCGGGAGGAGCAAGCCGCCTCGGGCGGCTCACCCGCCACCGCGCACCTCCAGCACATAGCCCGCGCCGCGCACGGTGTGCAGCAGCGGCTGGGCGAAGGGCTCGTCGAGCTTGCTGCGCAGGCGGCGCACGTGCACGTCCACCACATTGGTGTCGCTGTCGAAATTCATGTCCCAGACCTGTTCGGCGATGAGGGTGCGCGACAGCACCTCGCCGGCGCGCCGCGCCAGCAAGGCGAGCAACTGGAATTCCTTGGGCGTGAGCTGCAGGCGCTGGCCGCCGCGTTCGGCCCGCTGGCGCGTGAGGTCCACCGTCAGGTCGGCCAGTTGCAGCTGCTCGGGCTGGCGCGCGGGACCGCGCCGCAGCACGCTGCGCACCCGTGCCAGCAATTCGGAGAAAGCGAAGGGCTTGACCAGGTAATCGTCCGCGCCCAGCTCCAGCCCGCGCACGCGGTCGGCCACGCCGTCGCGCGCGGTGAGCATGAGCACCGGGGTCTGGCGCTGCGCGCGCAGCGCCTGCAGCACGCTCCAGCCGTCGCGCGCCGGCAGCATGGCGTCGAGCACGATGAGGTCGTAGTCCTGGGTCAGCGCCAGGTGCAGGCCGTCGTCGCCGCGCGCGGCGACGTCGGCCACGAAGCCGTTCTCGCCCAGCCCCTTCCTCAGGTAGGCGGCGGTCTTGGCTTCGTCTTCCACGATCAGGATGCGCATGCCTCAAGCATAGGAGTTCAGCGCCTTCGCCACATGACGAAATCGTCATGTGGCGTTCATGCGGGCGTGCGCCTGCCATGCCAACAATGCCACGCATGCAAAATCCTGCTTCGCCCCGACGCGGCGCGGTCCGCGCCGTCCCGCCACTGCTGGCCGTGCTGCTGGCCGGCTGCGCCGCGGCGCCCGCGCTCCCGCCCGTGGCGCCGCCGGCCGCCAGCGCGCAGGCGCTGCAACATCGCAGCCTGAACGATCCGGGTCTGCAGCGCTTCCTTACCTTGCAGGCCGGGTCGCCGCAGCCCGCCGACCTGCCCTGGGGCGCGCGCCGCCTGGGCCTGGCCGCGCTCTATTTCCACCCCACCGTGCGCGTGGCGCAAGCCGACCTGCAACTGGCCGAGGCCGACCTGCAGACCGCCAGGCAATGGCCCAACCCGCAACTCCAGCTCGGCATGAAGTACAGCACCACGGCCGCGGTGGCCGCGCCTTCGCCCTGGACCGTGGGCGCCGCCATCGGCCTGTTGCTGGTGTCGCATGCCCAGCGCGCGGCGCAGACCGCGCAGGCCCGGGCCGGGGTGCGCGCAGCCAGGCTCATGTTGTCCGCCAGCGGCTGGGCCGTGCGCAGTCAGGTGCGCCTGGCCTTCATCGCCTTGTGGAACGCCGAACAGAATGTGACGCTAGACCAGCGCATGCTCAACGAACGGCTGATCATGCAAGACCGCATTTCCCAGCGGACCCGCGCCGGCTGGGTCTCGCCGCTGGCCGCGGCCCGCGCCGAGCAGGCCGCGCAGGCCGCCATCCTGCAGCTCACGCAAGCACAGGGCGCGGTGCGCAGCGCGCGCATCGCGCTGGCGTCGGCGGTCGGCGTGCCGGATACGGCCCTGCGCGACGCGAAACTGGATTTCAGCACCATGCGGAACGCCCCCGCCATGCCGGATGCAAGCCGCCTCGCGCTCTGGCGCACCGCGGCGCTGGAACACCGCGCCGACGTGCGCGCCGCCGCCGCCCGGGAGCAAGCGGCGCGCGCCGCGCTGCAACTGGCTTTGACGCAACGCGATGGCGGCCCGCCCACCATCGCGCCGGGATTCGAACGCGACCAGGGCGCCAACCGGCTCACGGCCACCGCCACGCTGCCGCTGCCGCTGTTCAACCAGCACCAGGGCCAGATCGCCGCGGCCCGCGCCCGGCTCGCGCTGCGGCATGCCGAGTTGCAGCAGGTGCAGGCGCGCGCGCTGGCGCGACTCGAACGCGCCGAAGTCGATCTGCGCACGGCGAACGCCGCCCAGCAGCAGGCGCACGGATTGCTGCAGGCCGACCAGGCCTTGCTGCGCGCCGCCGAGAGTTCGCTGCGCAGCGGCTGGCTCGGGCCGCTCGCGGTGGCGCGAGCCCGGCTGCGCGTCATCGCCGCCGAGCGCGTGGCGCTGCAAGCCAGTGCCACGCAGTGGCGGGCGCTGGCCCAACTCGAGGATGTCGCGCAGCAATCCCTGCCCGCCGACCGGCTCGGGACGGACCCGGCCGCGCGACCCGGCAATCCCGTTCCTTCACCGACGACCCCCAAACCGTTCGCCACCGACTTGCCGACCCGCTGGACGCAAAGCCGCGGGCTGCCCGGCCAGACCCCACCCTGAACCGCCCTTCACCATGAACCGGTCTCCCTTCGTGATCCGCCTCCGCCTGCCGCAACCATGCCCGGCGTGCATGGCTCTGGCGCTTGTGCTGTGCGCCTCGCTGCCGAATGCGGCCATGGCCAAGACCCAAGCCGCACCCCTGCCGGCCGTGCAATGGACCTCGGCGCAGCAGGCCAGCTCCGGCGTGCGGATCGAGCGCCTCGCTCCCAACACTTACAACCGCGCATTCGCGGCCACCGCCAGCGTGCAAAACCCCGCGGCGCTGCTGCGCCTGCAAGCGCAGGTGGCCACCGCGCAGGCACAGCTGCAAGCCGCGCAAACCCGCTTGCGTCTGGCGCAGCTGCGCGCGCAGCAGGCCGAAGGGCTGTACACGCAAGGGCAGAACATGGCGCTGGCGGAGGTCCAGCAGGCACAAGCCGCGGCCGACACCGCCAGGGCCGATGTGATGGTGGCGCAAACCGCGCTGGAGACGGCGCGCATCCAGCGCCGCACCGAGGCCGGTAGGGCATTGGATGCGCGTCTTGCCCACGACCCGGCCCTGCGGCGCGCGCTGTCCGAAGGGCGCGATCTGATCGTGGATCTGGCCCTGCCGCCGGGGACGCGCTTGCCCGCCGCCGCGCATGTTCTGCTGCGCCTGCCGGCCGGCGACACCGTCGCGTTGACCATCATCGGCCCCGCCGCGGCGGCCTCCGGCGAAGTGCAGGGCTTGCGCTATGCCGGCGTCGTTGCGGCGGCGCCCGGGTTGATGCCGGGTCTGCGCCTGCCGGCCGAAGTACGCAACGCGCATGCGCAACGCGGGGTGCTGGTGCCGGCGTCCGCGGTGGTGTGGTCGAACGGCCGGGCCCTGGTGTTCGCCGCCGGCAAGGCGTCAGCGTCGGGCGCGCGCGGCTTCGCCGCCCGCCCGGTCTCCACCGCCGAGGCCTTGGCCGGCGGCTATCTGCAGGCTGGCTGGGGCGCGGTGGACGTCGTCACGCAGGGCGCCGGACTGCTGCTCACGCCGCCGCCCAAACCGCAGGCCAAACCCGCCGCGCATGACACAACCGCCGGGGACGACGACTGATGGCCCGCGCCCGTGGCCTGCAGGCGGCGCTGATCGGCGCCAGCATTCATCGCCGTGGCGTGGTGCTGACGCTGGCCGTGATGTTGGCGGCGCTGGCGGTCAACTTCTCGCGCCAGGCCAGCACCGATGTGTTTCCCGAATTCGCCGCCAAGATGGTGAAGGTGCAGACCGAAGCTCCCGGCCTGTCGCCCGAGCAGGTTGAACTGCTCGTCACCGACCCGCTGGAAGCCGCGTCCAGCGGCATGCTGGGCGTGAAGCAGGTGACGTCGAAAAGCCTGCCAGGCATCTCCATCCTGAAGCTGTATTTCGAGTCGGGCACCAAGCTTCAGGACGACCGCTGGCGCGTGGCGCAGCACCTTGCCACCGTGCATCTGCCCACGGGCGTCGGTGCGCCGCAGCTGATTCCGCTGACCTCCAGCACCGGCACGGTGCTGATGGCCGGGCTCACATCGCGGCGCCACAGCCTGATGGACTTGCAGTCCATTGCGCAATGGCGCATCCGGCCGCAACTCATGGCGGTGCCGGGTGTGGACAACGTGCTGATCTTCAGCCAGCAGACACGCGCGCTGCAGGTGCGGGTGAATCCGCAGACGCTGCAGCGTTTTCACCTCGATCTGCAGGAGGTGCTGGCCGCCACGCAACACGCCACCGGCTTGCTGGGCGGCGGCTTCATGGCCACGCCCGAGCAGCGCGTGCTGCTGGTCAGCCACGGTCTCGCGCCCACGCCGCAGGCGCTGGCCGCCACGGTGCTGCGCGCCACGCCGCAAGGGGTGGTGACGCTGGGCGACGTGGCGCGGGTGGCCTACGCCTCGCTGCCCGCGATCGGCGGGGGCAGCGTCAGCGGCGAGCCCGCGGTGATCATCAAGATTCAGGAGTCTTACGGCGCCAACACCATGCAGGTGACGCGCGCGGTGCAGGCCGTGCTGCAACAGCATCGCGCAGGTCTGCAAGCGCAAGGCATCACCCTGCACGGCACGCTGTTCAGGCCCGCCGACTTCATCACCATCGCGATGCACAACGTGCGCGACTCGCTCTTGCTGGGCGCTGCTCTGGTGGTGCTGGTCATCGCCCTCACGCTGCTGGACTGGCGCGCCGCGCTCATCTCCTCGCTCGCCATTCCGCTGTCGCTGCTGGCCGCCATCACGATGCTGGTATGGATGGGCGTGACGCTGAACGTGATGACCCTCGGCGGCCTGGCCATCGCCATCGGCGTGGTGGTGGACGACGCGGTGATCGACGTCGAGAACATCCTGCGGCGGCTACGCGACAACGCCGTGGCCGAACAGCCGCAGCAGCCGCTGCGCGTCATCCTCGCCGCCTGCCTGGAAGTGCGCGGCGCGGTGGTGTACGCCACCGCCGCCGTACTGCTGGTGGTGGTGCCGGTGCTGCTGCTGCCGGGGTTGTCCGGGCGGCTGTTCGCGCCGCTGGCGCAAGCCTATGCGCTGGCGGTGCTGGCCTCGTTGCTGGTAGCGCTCACTGTCACCCCGGCGCTGGCCGCGCTGCTGCTGGCACAGCGCGGTCAGCGCCGCCCCATGCCGGACGGCACCAACCCGCAGCATGGCACGTCCACGTCAATACCCGCATCAGCGCCCTTGCACACCCCCGCCCCGGTCCGCGTGGCCCAGCGCGGCTACACCGCCTTGCTGCGGCGGTTGCTGCCGCACTGGCTGCCGGCTTCCATCATCATGCTCTTGCTCGTCATTGGCGCGGCGCTGCTGGCGCGGGGCATGGGCGGCAGCTTTCTGCCGCCGCTGCAGGAAGGGCAGTACATCGTGCATATGCGGCTGGCACCGGGCGCGTCCATTCAGGCCTCGCTGGACGAAGGTGCCCGCGTGGTGAAGGCGCTGGAGCAGTTGCCCGAAGTGCGCCTGGTCGCCCAGCACACGGGGCGCGCCTCACTGTCTCCCGACGCCTCCGGCACACAGAGCAGCTCACTTGACGTCAACCTCAAGCCGGGGGCCGATTCGGCGCAGGCGCTCACCGCCATTCGACACGTGGTCGACGGCTTTGCTGGCGCCAGCTTCCGTATCAACAGCTTTCTCACCGAGCGCTTGGACAACACCGTGGCTGGCGGCGGCGCCGCACCGCTGGTGGTGCAGGTGCTGGGCACCCATCTGACGGTGATTGACGCAGTGGCCAAGCGGGTTGCGGCGGTCCTGGCCGCGCTGCCCACCGCCACCGGCGTGCAACTGCAAACCCCGCCCGGCGTGCCGCAGTTCGACATCGCGCTCAAGCCCGGGGCGCTGCGCGCCTGGGGGCTGCAGCCGCTGCCGGTGCTACAGGCCATCCACACCGCCTTTGCCGGCAGCAACGCAGGCACGGTATTCCACGGTTCCGTTCCGGTGCCGGTGCGCGTGGTGCTGACGCGCGCCGCACGCAACAACCCGCAGGTGTTGGGCGACTTGCTCATCCACAGCCCGTCGCTGGGTTTCGTCCCGCTGGCACAGCTGGCCAGCATCAGTGCCGCCAGTGGCCCGTCGGACATTCGCCACCTCGGCGGGCAACGGGTGCAAACGGTGCTGGCATCGACCACCTCGGCCAACATCACCGGCTTCGTACAGCGCGCCCAGGCCGCCATCCGCGCGCAGGTTCAAGTGCCGCCCGGCGTCACCCTGCAGCTCCAGGGCGATGCGGCGCAGCGCAACGCCACGCTGCAGCGGCTGGGGGTGGACGTGCTCGGCGTGTTCGCCGGGCTGATGTTTTTGTTGTCCATGGCGCTGGGGCGCAATGCCGCCACCACCGCTGGCAATGCGGCGGCGGTCACCCCACGCCAGGCCGCATCCAACACCACGCGGCAAGTGCTGCTGGTGCTGCTGTCCGTGCCCGCGGCCTGGACTGGCGGGGTGTTCGCCGCTTGGCTGGTGGGCGGCGTGTTGTCGCTGGGCGCGGTCATCGGTCTGCTGGCGCTGATGGGCATCAGCCTGCGCAACGCCATTCTCATCTTCGCCCACGCCGGCCAGTTGCAGCGCGAGCATGGGCTGGCATGGGACGCCGACACACTGCAGCGTGCCGTGGTCGACCGCCTCGCCGCCATCGTCATGACCTCGCTGGTCACGGCGCTAGGCGTGCTCCCGCTGGCGCTCGGCCTGCATGCGCCGGGCCGCGAAATTGAAGGCCCCATGGCCGTAGCCCTGCTCGGCGGCCTGCTTACCAGTCTGCTGTTCAACCTGTTCGTCCTGCCGGCGCTGGCGCTGCGGTTTGGCCGCGTAGACGCGGGTTGAACCCCCGCCGCGCCGGATGCGTCGGCCGCCCTCAGGCCCGCGGCGGCGAGATGAACTGCTCCAGGTCCGCCATCAGGGCGTTGTTGATGCGTTCCGCCTCCTGCACCAAGCGCCTGGCCTCCTCGCGGTTGCCGGCATCCGTGGCCCGTTTGGCGCGGCTGACGAGATCGTGGATCTGGCTGTGACGGCGGTTGAAGTCGGGATAGCGCGCGTTGTGGCCATGGAAGAATTGGCCGGATCCCTTCAGCCATGTGCCGAGATGACATTTGCTTTCGGCGTCGACCTCGGTCGCGTGCCTCGGAAAGGAGCCCTTGCCCTCGGTGGCGGCATACAGGCGCCTGAAGCGTTGGCGCTGGATTTCCGGCAGATTGGGCCGCGCGGACGCAACCGGCGGCAGCAACTGGGGCGGCGTCCAGCCTTGGACCCAGGCCTCGACATCGTGCGCCGGCATGGGCCGGGCAATGCCATAGCCCTGCGCGTAGGCGCAACCCAGCGAGGCGAGCAGGTTGAGCGTGTCGAGGTCTTCCACGCCCTCGGCGACCGTCGCCAAGCCCATCAGCGCGGCGGCATGGAGCAGGCCGGCGACGATGGCATAGTCGCGCGGATCGTCGATCATGTCGCGCACGAACGCGCGGTCGATCTTGATCGTGTGCACCGGCAGCAGCTGGAGATAGCGCAGGGTGGTTTCCCCCTGGCCGAAATCGTCCAGCGCAAAACGCACCCCCATGGCCATGCTCGCCTGCATGACCTCCGCAGCCAGGGCCAGGTCGTGCAGGGCGGCCGATTCGGTGAGTTCGATCTTGATCTGCCCCGGCCGCAACAGCGGGTGCGCAGTGATCGCGTCGCCCAGGTCGTCCAGCCAGGCCGTATCGAGAAAATGCAGGGCGCTGATATTGACCATCACCTGGATGTCCAGGCCCTGGGTGTTCCAGACCTGCGCCTGATCCAAGGCGTGCTGCAGCACCCAGCAGCCCACCGGGCGTGCAAGCTGCGGCGTGTCGAGGGCGCTGAAAAAATTCTGCGCGGCAAGGATCCCATGCTGCGGATGCCTGATGCGCAGCAGCGCCTCCACACCGTGCGCGCGGCCGGCGTTCACGCCGGAAATGCCGATCACGGGCTGGTAATGCAGGACCAGCCATTGCTCCGCCAAAGCCTCGCGCAACAGGTCGAACGCGGCCTGCTGGGCATGGGCGGTCTGTTCCATGTCGGCGCTGAAACGCAGCAGCTTGTTCTTGCCCGAGAGCTTGGCGGCATACATGGCCTGGTCGGCGTGGCGCAGCAGGATCTCCGGGTCGGCACCGTCATCGGGATAGATAGCCAGACCCATGCTGGCGGTGACGTGCACGGCGTCGTGCTGGTTGATCTCGACGGCGCCGCGCGCGCGGTCGAGCACGCGGCGACAAACCGCCATCGCGTCCTGCACCTGCCCCACATTCGGCAGCAGGACGGCGAATTCGTCACCCCCCAGACGCACCAGCAAGTCGTCGTCGCGCAGGCCCTTTTGCAGGCGTATCGACAGCGCCTTGAGGAACTGGTCGCCCGCGGCATGGCCGCGTGAATCGTTGATCTGCTTGAAGTTGTCCAGGTCCAGCGTGGCCACGGCGAAACGCAGGCCGTCCCGGCTCTGGCCGGCATCGCACAGGCCGGCCAGCCGCGTCATCAGGTGGCGGCGGTTGGGCAGGTCGGTGAGGTAGTCCTTCTCCGCCAGCTGCCGCAACTGGGCGTTGTAGGCGAGCAGGGCTTCGTGACGCCCCTGCAGCGCCCTGCCTTCGGCACGCAGGCGCTGCTGCACCAGAACATAGGAAAGGGTGAGCACGCCCATGAGCATGAGGAACGCCACACCGGCGGGCCACATCTTGCTCCAATATGCCACCTCGATCTTCTTGGCCGACAGGGACGTTGCGACCACCATGTCAGATTCGTCGCTCAGGCGAGACCAATAACCGATGCGGCTCAGACCGGTCGAGTTGACCACCCCCCGGAAGGCACTGTGCGCAAGTTCCGGATGGGCCTGCAAGCTTTGTCCTAGCGCTCCGTGCTGCGGGTGCGCATAAAAGGCCTTGCGACGAGCCTGCGGCACGTCAGGCCAGATCGCCAGGATGTAGCCATCCTGGCGTGCGAAGGCGAATGCCTGATCGCCCGACAAGTCCTGGAAACCATTCTGATTGGTGAGCATACCCGACCAGAACTTGTCGAACGCGTCCCGGTCCAGTCCGATGCCGACCCAGAATGCAGGGGTCTTGCCTTGTGCCGGGTAGGCCTTGCGAATCGGAAGAACCCAGCGCCCCAGCGGGGTTACTGTACTTATCGGTCCGATCACCGCCTGCTCTTGCGCACGCGCCTGCTGCAATGCGGCCCAGATGTGGGGATGATCCCGCAAGTCGCGCATCGGCCGCTCTGGAAGCGAGGTCCCCAGCACCAGCCCGTCCGCGCCGATGACCTGGATGATCGCGATATCCGGCAGCCTGCGCTGCGCCTCGGCCAGGCGCGTCGACAGCACCGCAGGTTGCGCGAACAGGGATGGGTCATGCCGCAGGCTTTCGCCCACGAAATCGGCCAGCAGGATGTATTGAGAAAGCTTGCCCTGCATGGCTCGCGCCATCAGGTTGGCGTTGACCTCGAGGTTCTTTTCGAAATCCTGCCGGTTCGCGTGCCACTGTCGCAAGGCGAAAATTGCGAACAGGATGATCACCGCCACCACCACCACGCCGTAACCCAGGCGGAGCATCCTTCCTAGGCGACGCAGGTCTCCCCGATCGCTGGCGGCGGGCTCGGCAGCTTGAGCCAGGGCGGGGGGGCGCTTATCCATGACCGATGGAACAGACGCAAGTCTGTGAGGGAATCTCGATCAAGGCACGGGGAAGGCTCATCATGCTTGGGTCCTGGCTGGGGCCAGTCTAGGCACAGCCCCCCGAACCGGCATTGCGCCAAACCCGCATGGGGTCGCTGCAAGCGTGAACAAAATCACGTTTCCTAAAAAAGTTTCCGCATGCGCCGCGGCTGGCGGCTCAGATCGGAGCGTTTTCGCAAGATATAAATGCCGAATACCAATATCAACCTCATGGGTTTCCAGCGTCATGGCGCGGCACAGCGCGCGCCGCCGGCCTGGTACACAATGCAGCAGCAGGTCAAGCCGACAATGTCACGATGCTGTCATGCCGGCGCTTGCCGCAACGCCATGCATGAGGCGATGGGGAGGCCGTCCTGTGGCGCTTGCCGCCGCACGTTGCGGAATCGTCCAACCGAGAGGAGCAGATCTTGAAAATCATTCGCACACATGCCGTCCTGGCGCTCGCCGCCCTGAGCTTGGGCACGGCGGCGCATGCCGACGGGCCGCCGGTGAGCATCCAGTTCAGCATCGGCTCGCCGCCACCGCCGGTGTATGTCGCGCCGGCCTACCCGGCGCCGGCCTATCCCGCCCCAGCCTACGCCCCGCCCGTCATGGTGTGGATGCCCGAGCTCGGGGTTTATGTCGCCCTGGGCGCGCAGCAACCCGTGTTTTATCTGGGCGGCATCTACTACTACAACTATGACGGACGCTGGTTTACAGGGCCGCGCTACGGCGGACCGTGGCGCGCCGTCGCCGTCCCGCCGCCCCAACTGCGTCGCTTCCATGACCGCGACTGGGACCGTTACCAGGAACGCGCCCGTGAACGCGAGCGGAACCCGCGTTGGCGCCACTTCCGTCCCGCCCCGGTCCCGCAAGGCCGCGGGCCTGAGCGCGGTCCCGGCGACGGGTACGACCGCGGTCGAGGGCCAGGCCGTGGCCCTGGCGACCATGGGCATGGTCATGGTCCCGGCGATCACTGAAGCCGCGCCGCAGCGAATCCTGCCGACCGGATCGCTCTGAGTCGCCCCAGTTCGGCAGTGGGGGCAAGAACGCTTGGGAGCCGCCCGGCGGTTCCTTGAGAGTTCCCAACAGCAGCGTTTCCTCGGGATCCATGTCGTCGCGCAACACAACTTCAAACACGCCACAAACGCGCGACACACCTCGCCGCCAGAATGGCCCGGGCCACGAAACTGCCGCGCGCGGCGGACCGGTCTTGGGCCAGGCGTGAATCCGTCCTCGCCCGGCCGTCCTTTCCGAGGCCTGAACTAGGGTCTGCCGTACGGCCCGGCACTCTTCGGCGAGTCTGAAAGGGCAGACAGGCTTCTGTCAGCAGGAACCACGGACAAACGTTAAGGTCCTATTCCGGTGAGGCTCATCATGCAAACCATCATCTTGAACAGACTTCTCAAAGGTGTTTTGGTATGCCTATTTCTGGCAGTGGGCTGGACCGCGCCCGCCCAGGCGCATGACCGGGTGCGCTGGAGCATCGGCATCGGCGTGCCGGTCTATGGTTATGGCTGGGGCGGCTGGTACGGCGGCTGGCAGCCTGGCTGGTACGGCCCGGCCTGGGCCTATGCGCCGCCGATCGTGATGCAGGCGCCGCCTCAGCGTGTCGAGGTGCAAAACCTTCCGCTCGGCCCCGCGCCGCCGTCATACTGGTATTACTGCAGCAACCCGGCTGGTTACTATCCGCAAATCGCCACCTGCCCGGGCGGATGGGCGCAGGTGCTGGCACAACCCGCGCCAGCGGCAAACCCGCCGGTCAAGCATTGATCCCCGCATGATTGGACGACGTTTGCCAGGTTCGCCTGCGAACCCCGATGGTTTCAGGCAGGCTTCAGGCTGTTGCGGCATGTTCCATGCGTCATTTCTCGACCTTCTGATTTCAATCCGCGAGACTTTCACCATGCGCAAACTTTCCTCCCTTTTCGGCCTGGGCGCCGTGGCTTCGGCACTGCTTCTGGCGGGCTGCGCCACGGCCCCGATGGGGCCGACCGTCACCGTCATGCCGGCTCCGGGCATGCCCTTCGACCAGTTCCAGGCCATCGACGCGTCCTGCCGCGCCTTCGCCGCGCAACAAACCGCGGGCTACAGCCAGGCAGCGGGCAACTCGGGCGTGGTCTCCGGCGCGACTGGCGCCGTGCTGGGCGCCGCTGCGGGCGCCTTGATTGGTGGCAACAGCCAAGGTGCCGGCGTCGGCGCCGGACTGGGCCTGCTGGCCGGTAGCGCGGGCGGCGCGGGAACCTATAGCGACACCCAGGGCAGCGCTCAGCACGCCTACAACATTGCCTACGAGCAGTGCATGTATTCGCGAGGCGCCCAGGTGCCTGGTTATGCGGCGCCGCGCTACGTGCCCCCGCCCCCCAGCTATGCGCCGCCTCCGCCGGCCTACAACCCGGGCCAGCCGCAAACCTACCCACCCGCTAGGCCGCCCGGCTATTGAAGCCCAACCCGAGTTCCTCGGCACCCCGGCTGCACCGCGCAACCGGGGCGCAAGTGCTTCGGGAGTCCGCGCTGCGCGCCCGGAGCTCGACAGGCGGGCTGGGAGGGTCTGGCGAGATGAGGCAGCCAACCTCGAAACATTCCCTCACAAGTCGCCGCCCAAGCCGCCAAGAAACGGTGTTCGACGCGGCTATCATGCCCCGCTGCGATGACTGAACCCACCCTGCAGCCGGACAAGCCGGCGCCCTCATCCTCTCCCCGGGAACCCAAGCCTCGTCCGCGCAAACCGGGCGGCGCGGGCTTGCGCACCTGGCAGTCGGTCCTGCTCGGCCTCGTGCTGCTGGGCTTGGCCGGCGCCTTGCTGCTGGGGTTTTGCCTGATGCTGCTGTGGCCGCGGCTGCCTGACCTGAACAAGGTCACCGATTACCGGCCCGACCTGCCGCTGCGCGTGTACACGGCGCAAGGCACGCTGATCGGCGAATTCGGCGTGCAGCGCCGCGCGGTGATCCCTTACGACCAGGTTCCCAAACAGCTCAAGCAGGCAGTGCTCGCCGCCGAGGATTCGCGCTTCTTCGAGCACGGCGCGATCGACTTCGCCGGCGTGGCGCGCGCGGCGCTGGCCGATTTCGGCGCCGGCGGCGCGGTGCAGGGGGCCTCGACCATCACCATGCAGGTGGCGCGCGACTTCTATCTCTCGCCCGAAAAAACGCCGCTGCGCAAAATCGTCGAGGCGCTGCTGGCCTACAAGATCGAGAACACCCTGACCAAGGACCAGATTCTCGACCGCTACATCAACCAGGTGTACCTGGGCCAGCGCGCCTACGGCTTCGCCGCGGCGGCCCAGGTGTATTACGGCAAACCGCTGTCGGAACTCAGCCTGGCGCAGATCGCGGTGCTCGCCGGCCTGCCGCAAGCGCCTTCGGCGTACAACCCGCAGAACAGCCTGAAGCTGGCGGTGTGGCGCCAGCACTATGTGCTGGGACGCATGCTGGCGCTGGGCGACATCACACGGGCGCAATACGAGCAAGCCCTGAAGGCGCCGCTGAACGTGCTGGCCGGCCAGGGCGTCCTGCATTACGACGTGGATGCCGACTACGCCGCCGAGGCGGTGCGCGAGATCATGGTGGCGCGCTTCGGCGAGGCCGCCTATACCGACGGCTACAAGGTCACCACCACCCTGGTGGATACCGACCAGACGGCTGCCGATGCTGCGGTGCGCGCGGGCTTGCTGGCGTATGACCGGCGCAACGGTTGGCGCGGCCCCGAAGGCCACGTCGACCTGCCGGAAAACCCGCAAGACGCGACCAAGGCGGCCTTGGCCGCGCTCAAGACCAGGCCCGATGTCGGGGGCCTGAAAGCCGCCGTGGTGCTGCAGGTGGAGCGCAAGGGCGTGGTGGTCCTGCGTCGAGACGGGCAGCAGGAAACCATCTCCGGCGAAGGGCTGGCGTTCTGCCGGCCCGGCCTATACGACAAGGCGACGGCGGCAAGGCGCATCGTGGCGGGCAGCATCGTGCGCCTGCACGCCCTGCCCAAGGGTGGCTGGGAAATCCTGCAACTGCCGCAGGCGCAGTCGGCGCTGGTGTCGCTGCAGCCGCAAACCGGCGCGATACAGGCCTGGGTCGGCGGCTTCGACTTCAACCACGAGAAGTTCGACCATGTCGACCAGGCTTTCCGCCAGCCGGGGTCGAGCTTCAAGCCCTTCATCTACTCCGCCGCGGTGGCCGAGGGGCTGGCGCCGTCGACCATCATCGACGACGCGCCCATCTCGATCAACCCCGGCCCGGGCCAACCGCTGTGGCAGCCGCACAACTACGAGAACGAATTCGCCGGCCCCATGCCGGCGTCGGCCGCGCTCGCCCATTCCGACAACGTCGCCGCGGTGCGCGTGGTGCTGGCGGTGGGCGTACCCTACGCGCGCTTCCATGCTTCGCAATTCGGCCTGCCGCTGGACCAGATCCCGCCCTACCCGACCATGGTGTTGGGCGCCGGCAGCTTCACCCCGCTGCAGATGGCGCGAGCCTACGCCGTGTTCGCCAACGGCGGCTACCTCGTCCAGCCCACGCTGATCAGCAAGATCACGGACGCGCGCGGCAACGTCCTTTACGAGACGACCAAGCAGGCGTTGGGGCAGCCGGAAACGCCCCGCATCATCACCCCGGGCAACGCCTATCTGATGACCCGCATGCTGCAGGACGTGATCCAGGAAGGCACGGGGGCCGCGGCGAAAAGCCTGGGCCGCACCGACCTGGCCGGCAAGACCGGCACCACGTCCAACTTCCATGACGCCTGGTTCGACGGCTACAACCACAACCGCGTGACCGTCACCTGGGTCGGCTACAACCAACCGCGCAGCCTGGGCAACGGCGAGCAAGGCGCCAGCGTGGCGCTGCCGATCTGGATCCAGTACATGCGCACCGCCCTGAACGGCGACCCCGACATTCCGTGGGCGCCGCCCCCGGACGTGGTGCAGATCCCGGTGAACCCGGCGACTGGCTTCGCCTCGGTGGGCAGCTATGCCGTCCCCAATGCCAAGGAAGCCTACTTCCTGCAGCAATATCCGCCGCTGGACCCGTCGGTCGTGCCGGGAGTGGCGACGAGCGCATCGGCTCCGGCTGCGGCCGTGGGCACGAGCGGCGGCCAGCTCACCAGCGGCAGCGGCGAGCCGGTGACCATCGGCCCTCCGCCCTCGACGCGCACGCCCACGCCGCCTCAGCCGGGTCCGGCGCAGAACAACGCGCCCTTCATCGTGCTGCCGGGCGCGGGGAAATAGCCTGCGGCGATGACGCGCCGAAGCCTTGTCGGCCGAAGCGGCGTCAACCCTACCCGTTGCGCGGACGCGGATTTGTTTACAACTCTCGCTGCCCTCAGTTCCTACCATCTGTTCAACACGGCGGTCTGGCTCCGGCCTTGGCGCCGCATTTTCCGGAGATGATCCATGCTGCATTCCACTCGCGACGCGCAACCGCTGCACGTCCTGTCGCGCGCCCTGCTTGGCGCTGCCGCGCTGCTCGCCCTGGGCCTCGCGCTGGCGGCGCCGGCCGTGGCCGCCGGCTTCACCTTCACGCCCTATCCGACGACCAAGCCGCTGCCGTTGGCGAAGGTCACGTTCGAGAACGCCGAGGGCAAGACCATGAACCTGGCCGACTTCAAGGGCAAGGTCGTGCTGCTCAACATCTGGGCCACCTGGTGCCCACCCTGCGTGGAGGAGATGCCCACGCTGAACAAGCTGCAGGTCATGCTGGGCGGCAAGGATTTCCAGGTCGTGCCGCTGTCGATCGACAAGGGCGGGCGCATCGCGGTGAAGAGCTTCTATGACGACAACTTCATCGACCATCTGCCGATCTACGTCGACCCCACCACCCACGCGCTCGACACCCTGAACATCCTGGGCACGCCGACCACCATCCTGATCGACAAGCAAGGCCGCGAAGTCGCCCGCACGCTGGGCCCGCAGGACTGGGACAAGCCCGCGGTGGTGGCGCAGATCAAGCGCTACATGGCCGCCCCGGCGAAGTCGGCCCAGGCGCAGCCGCAGCCGCAGGCACTGCAGACGACGGTCGCAGCGGCAACGCCCGCCGCCCAGGCGCTGCGCTAAGGCGCAACCGCGGGCCACGGCTCGGACCCGTGGTCCGCCCAAGCCCGCATGGCCTCGAAAACGCTCAACCCCGCAAGTCTGCCCGTTCCGGCCGCATGGCCGGCGGCGGTGAAGTTCATCATGGCCGCCCGCTTCGCGCGCAGCGTCGGGCAAGGCGCCTTGGTGGTGGGCTTCACGCTGGATCTGCACGCCCTGGGCTGGAGCGCGGCGGCCATCGGCGGTGTGCTGTCGGCCGGTCTGCTGCTGGGCGTGGTGCTCACCCTGCTCATCGGCCCGGCCAGCGACCGGCTCGGACGGCGTCAATTCCTGCTCGCCTATGAAGGGGTGCTGATCGTCAGTGCCCTGTTGGCCCTGGCGAGCAGCGCGCCCTGGATTCTGACGCTGGGCGCGGTGCTGGGCGGATTCGGGCGCGGCGCCAACGGCGCGGCCGGGCCCTTCGGCCCCCTGGAGCAGGCCTGGCTGGCGCAAGACCTGCCCGCCTCGCAGCGCTCGCGCGTGTTCAGCCTGAACTCGACGCTGGGTTTTGCCGGCATGGCCGTAGGCGCGCTGCTGGCCGGCCTGACGGCCGTCTGGAGCGGCGTGCTGCCGGGGGCGCTGGCCTACCGGCCGCTGTTCGCACTGCCCCTGCTGGGTTCGATCATCGGCATGCTGCTCATCTGGCGCGCGCCGGACGTGAAACGGACGCGGCCTGCGCAGGCCGCGCATCGAGCCGCTTCACAGCCAGGCCGGGGGGCCATCGATGCCGGCGTGAAGACCGAAGGCCATTCCGCCACGCACCGCGAGGAAAACCGCCAGCTGTTCCGGCTGGCCTTCGCCAACAGCCTCAACGGCTTCGGCATCGGCATGGTCGCGCCGTTGATGGCCTACTGGTTCCTGCGCCGTTTCGGCCACGGCCCGGCCTCCATCGGGCCGGCGCTGGCGGCCAGCTTCGTGCTGGCGGCCCTCGGCGCGCAGCTCGCCAACCGCATCGTCCCCCGGCTCGGCGTGGTGCGCACCGTGGTGGCGATGCGCGCCGCAGGCCTGCTGCTGATGCTGCTGACGCCCTTCATGCCGGCATTCGGGCTGGCCGCCAGCCTCTGGGCCGTGCGCGCCGCGTTCAACCAGGGCACGCTGGGCGTGCGCCAGGCGCTGACCATGGGGCTGACGCGCCAGCACCGCCAGGGCATGGCCGCCACGGTCAACAACGTGTCGATCCAGGTCCCGCGCGCCATCGGTCCGGCCATCGCCGGCCTCATGCTGCACCAGGGCTGGCTGACGGCGCCCTTCCTCGTCGCGGCGGGATTCCAGCTCGCCTACCTGATCGTCTATCAGCGCTTTTTCCGCGGCGTCGAGAACCCGGACAGCGCTTGAATGCATGTGCCGCGTGCAGGCGCGCCGCCGAAGTGCTACAAAGCGTCGCCATGCAATACGTCCACCTCCGGCGCCGTATGCGCGCCCTCTCTCGGCGAACGGCCTTGGCTTTGGCGATGGGCGTCGCCAGCGCCCATGCGACGCCCGCGGCCAGCCCCCGGTTTTTCCCCGCGCACGGCGCAAACCAGGTGCAGCGCACGGTCCAGCCTCATCTGCGCTTCGCCACGCCCGAGTCCGCCTTGACGGCGACGCCCGGGCGTTTACAGCTGCGCACACCGATCGGGACCGTGGTGGCCGGCTTGCTGAAGGTGGCGGGCCGCGACGCGACATTCGTCCCCGCAGCGCCGCTCGCCGGCTGCACCACCTACACCCTGCAATGGGACGCCAATCAGCAAGCGCCCGTGTCCAGCCAGTTCACCACGACCTGCCGCACCGCATGGACACCTCCGGTGCAGATTGACGATGCGCGCACGGCGCGTCTGGTGGATCGCCCGGCCGATGGGGCCCAAGCCGCGGCCGGCGCGAACGGCGAGGTGGTCGCGGCCTGGTTCCAGAACGATGGCCGGCGCGATGCCATCGAGGTCAGCAGCTACACCCCCGCAACCGATTTCTGGAGCGCCCCGCGCACCATTGACCTGCGCGCCGACGATGCCGCCGCGGCCAGCATCCCCGCGCTCGCGGCCGATCCGCAAGGTCGCATCACCGCCGTATGGTTCCAGGCCGTGAACGGGCGCAACGCCATTTTGTCCAGCCGGCTGACCCCTGGGCGCGACTGGACCCGTCCCGCGCGTCTGGACAACCCCGCCACCCCCGGTGACGCCACCAACCCGCAGCTCGCCGCCGACGCGGACGGCAATGTGACCGTCGTGTGGCAACAGCCAGACGGCCGGCACACCGGCATCGACGCGGCACGCCGGCTGCAGGCGCAAGGCCGCTGGACGCCTGCTCAGCCGCTGGACAGGCTGGCGTCGCACGCCTACAACCCCGCCGTTGCCGTCGCGCCGAATGGCCGCGTCGTCGCCGCCTGGCAACAGGGCCCGCGCGGCCGCGAGGCCGTGTATGCAACATTGCTGCGCGCACCGACCGGCCCATGGCGAAGGCCCCTGCGCGTCAGCGCGCCAGAAGCGCGCGCGCAAATGCCGGTGCTCGCCGCCGACGCCTTCGGCGTCGTCACCGCCGCCTGGGTCCAGGGCAGCGGCCATCAGCGCCGCATCGCCACCAGCCGCCTGGAGGCCGGTGCGCATCGATGGACCCGGCCCGAGATCCTTCAAGCGCCGGGCGCATTCCAGGACGCGGCGCTGGCGCCCGCCCTGGTTGCCGACGCGGCGGGCAATGTCACCCTGGCTTGGGAGCAGGCGGATGCCGGCGGGCGCTACGCCCTGTTCGCCGCCCGCTTCCTCGCCGCGACCGGTCGCTGGAACGCTCCCGCGCGCCTGGACGATGCACGATTGGACAGCGCGGGCAACCCCCGGCTCGTGGCCGACGCGGCGGGTAACGTCACATGCGCCTGGTACCAGGCCGGCCCGCGCGGGCTGCAGATTCACGCCGCCCGTTTCGACGCTTCGACGGCCCAGTGGTCGGCGCCCGCCATGCTGTCCGATCCTCGGTTCACGGTGGAAGCGAGCTTTCCCGCGCTCGCGGTCGACGCCGCCGGCAGCGTGACCGCCGTCTGGCAGCAATACAACGGCTGGCGCACCCTGATCATGGCGAGCCGTCTGCCCTGATCCCGCCCACGTCGCGGTCGCCCCTGCGCAGGCGCGACCCGCCCTCTCTCACCATGCAGGCATGCTTTATGCTGGTGCGATGACGCTTTGCCGGCCCCGCATGGTGCGGTGGCCGCGCGCCATTCCTCAAGTCGCGCATGTCCGGCCTCGAAATCACCCTGCTCTACCTCATCGCCGCCGTGCTCGGCGTGGCGCTGTTCCGCTACGTCCAGCTCCCGGCCATGCTGGGCTATCTGGCGGTCGGCGTGGTGATCGGACCGAACGCCCTGGCGCTGGCGGGCGACCCGTCCACCGCCCAGCACCTGGCCGAGTTCGGCGTGGTGTTCCTGATGTTCTCCATCGGGCTGGAGTTCAGCCTGGCCAAGATCCAGGCCATGCGCCGCCTCGTGTTCGGCCTCGGCTCGGCCCAAGTCGGCGCCACCATCGCCGCGGTTCTGGCTGGCAGCCTGCTGCTGGGTTGGCTAGCGCCGCAGTGGTGGACGCGCGCTGTCACCTATGGCGTGGTGCTGGGCGGCGCCATGGCCATGTCGTCCACCGCCATCGTCGTCAAGCTGCTGGCCGACCGGCTGGAGATGGAGTCCGAGCATGGCCGCCACATCGTGGGCGTGCTGCTGTTCCAGGACCTCGCGGTGGTGCCGCTGCTGGTGCTGATCCCAGCGCTGGCCCAGCCCGCGGACAGCCACCTGGCCATGACCCTGGGCTGGGCGGCGGTGAAGGCCGCGGCGGCGCTTGCGCTGATCCTCATGGCCGGCGGGCGGCTGCTGCGGCCCTGGCTCAAGCTGGTGGTCAAGCGCAAGTCGGACGAGCTGTTCATGCTCAACCTGCTGCTCATCACTCTGGGCCTGGCCTGGCTGACCCAGCTTGCCGGGCTGTCGCTGGCGCTGGGCGCCTTCCTGGCCGGCATGCTGATCGCCGAAACCGAGTTCCGCTATCAGGTGGAAGCCGACATCCGGCCGTTCCGCGATGTGCTGCTCGGCCTGTTCTTCATCACCATCGGCATGCTGCTCGACTGGCGCATCGTGCTGGCGCAGTGGTGGCTCGTCCTGCTGCTGGCGCTGCTTCCCCTGCTGCTGAAGACCGCCATCGTGTTCGGCGTCGAACGACTGCTGAAGTCGCCGCCCGGGCTTTCGCTGCGCACCGGGCTGTGGCTGGCCCCCGCCGGCGAATTCGGCATCGTCCTGCTCAACCTCGCCGCCGGGCGCGCGCTGTTGCCGCCCGAACTGTTCAGCCCGGTGCTGGCGGCCATGGTGCTGTCCATGCTGGCCGCGCCCTTTCTGGCGCAGCACATCGACCGCATCGTGCTCAAGCTGGTGGCCAACGAGTGGATGCTGGCCTCGCTGCAGCTCACCAACATCGCGCGCCAGACCATCAAGACCCAGCGCCATGTCGTCGTCTGCGGCTTTGGCCGCTGCGGCCAGAACCTAGCCCAGTTGCTGCAGGACGAGGCCATCCCCTATGTCGCGCTGGACCTCGATCCCGACCGCGTGTCCAGGGCCCGCGCCGCCGGGCGCAACGTGGTATATGGCGATGCCGCGCGGCTGTTCAGCCTGCAGGCGGCGGGACTGGCCCGCGCCAGCGCCGTCGCCATCACCTATGTGGACAAGCGCTCGGCATTGCGCGTGCTGCAGCTCGTGCGCGAACACGCGCCGCGGGTGCCGGTGGTCGTGCGCACGCGCGACGATTCGGCGCTGGACGAACTGCGCGCCGCGGGTGCCGCCGAGGTGGTCCCGGAAATTCTGGAGGGTTCCCTCATGCTCGCCTCGCAAACCATGGCCGTCGTCGGCGTGCCGCTGCCGCGCGTGCTCACGCGCCTGCGCGCGGCGCGTGCCGAGCGCTATGGCCTGCTGCGGGATTATTTTCATGGCATCGACGACGCGAACACCCCCCTGGCGGAGCCGCGCGATCAGCCACGGCTCAAGCCGCTCACCCTGCCCGCAGGCGCGCGGGCCGTCGGATCGACCCTGGCCGAGCTCGATCTGCACGGAGCGCACGTGGCGCAGATTCACCGCGCCGACGGCCATGTCCTGCTTCCCCTGCCGGAATTGATGCTGGCCGAAGGCGACACCCTGGTGCTGTCCGGCCCGCCCGAAGCCCTGGCCCTGGCCGAGGATGCGCTATTGGGCGGCGATTAGGGCCGGCGCGAGGACAGACATAGCGTGACAGGCCCTAATTCGCGGCAGGCACCTCGAGCACGACCTGGTTGCGCCCCAAGTCCTTGGCCTTGTAGAGCGCCCGGTCCGCGCGCTCCAGCAGATCGCTCGGCCGGCGGTCGCCCGGCTGCATCTGCGCGATGCCGATGCTCACCGTCAATTGCGTGGTCAGGCCTTCCACGAGTTCGATATTCGTCCGCTCGACGGCCAGGCGGACGCGCTCGGCCGCCTGGCGCGCTTCGGCGAGATCGACGCCCTCGAGAATGAGCAGGAACTCCTCGCCGCCGAGGCGGCCGAAATGGTCGTCTCCGCGGCGCTGCCGCTCCACCGTCTCGACGAACTGGCACAGCGCCTGGTCGCCCACGGCATGCCCATGCGTGTCGTTGATGCGTTTGAAGTGGTCGAGATCCAGCAACAGCACGAATAGCGAGGGCTGCTCGCGCCGGTCGCGCCGCTGATCCAGGGCCTGTTCGAGCCGCTCGAGGATGGAGCGCCGGTTGAGCTTGCCGGTGAGGCTGTCGCGCGTGGCCAGGCGCTCGAGTTCGCGCTCCATGTTCTTGCGCTCGGTGATGTCGCGCCAGATGCCCTCGACCCCGGCGTACTGGCCTTGCTCGTCGCGCAGGGCCTGGGTGCTGATGGAGATGTCGATGACAGTGCCGTCCTTGCGCCGCATGCGTCCGGGAAAATCGCGCACGAAGCCATGCTTGCGGATCGCGGCGATGAGCGCTTCGCGTTCGGCGGGATCGGGATAGAAAGCCGCCGCGGGCAGCCCGATGATTTCCTCCGCGGTGTAGCCCAGCACGTTCTTCACCGCGGGGCAGACGTAGCGGGTGATGCCCTGCGCGTCGGTGCGATAGAACACGTCCTGCATGGTGTTCATCATGCGCTGGAAGTTTTCTTCGGTCTCGCGCAGCCGGGTCTCCATCGCCGCGCGCTCGGTCATGTCGAGGAAGGAAGCCAGGACGCTGCCGGCGCCGCTGTCTTGCAAGTGCGTGCTGCTCATCGCCAGCATCAGGGTCCGGCCGCGGCAGCTGTAGGCGCGGAACTCGGTCGGCGGATTGGCGCCGGCAGCCTGCTCCGCGCGCCGTATGCGCGCCAGCACGCGATGCAGATCCAGGGGATGGATGAAATCGACCACGGGCCTGCCGACGAAATCGTCCGGCGCCTGCGCCTCCATCAGGTGAAGCGCCGCGGCATTGGCGTAGCGCAACACGCCTGCGATGATGACCACGACGCAGGCGGGCAGCTGCTCGAGCCATGCGACCGTGGGCATCAACGGTTGTGAAGCATTCCTGGAATCCAATCGGCGTACCCCTGATCCGGATGCAGACTTCGCGCGGAACAAACCGCTAGATGCCTGACCGAGCTATCGTTGGCCGTTTATAGCAGTCCGCCCCACGCCAAACGACCCCGCACCAAGGGTGTTGTGGCCGCGGCGTACCGTCAACGGCGCGGGATTTGTGTGTTTATGTTTCATATGAAACACCATAAGACTTTTCCGGATCTGTCACGCCGCGTTCACGCGCGCTCTCAAGAATGCACCTCGGCCCTCGCTTGCCGAACGCGACGAAACACGTCGCGCACGGGCGAGGCTTACGACCCCCAGGGAGATGCTCATGTTGCGCAAGACCTTACTCGCCACCTCGCTGGTCGCGATGGCCGCCGCCGTCGCCGCCAATGTTTCGACTGCGCCGGCTATTGCGGCGCCCTTTGACATGGACGGCCACAGCGCCAATCTGCCCGCCGCGGCGCTGCGTACGGCCACGCCCATCAAGCACCTCGTGGTGCTCTACGACGAAAACGTCTCGTTCGACCATTATTTCGCCACCTATCCCAAGGCCGCCAACCCACCCGGCGAACCCGCCTTCACGGCGGCGCCCGGCACCCCCGCGGTCAACGGCCTGCACGGCGACCTGCTCACCGACAACCCCAACTTCACCAACCCCGCCAACGGCGCCAACGCGGCCAACCCCTTCCGTCTGGACCGCAGCCAGGCGGCCACCGCCGACCAGAACCACGCCTACACCGCCGAGCAGCAAGCCTACGACGGCGGCAAGGCCGACCTGTTCCCCAAATACACCGGCGCCGCCACCACGGGCGGCGTGGGCGCCTTCGGCACCAAGGGCCAGGTGATGGGCTATTACGACGGCAACACCGTCACCGCCTTGTGGAACTACGCCCAGCACTTCGCGATGAGCGACGCCGCCTACACCGACACCTACGGCCCCTCGACCCCGGGCGCGCTGGAAGTGGTGTCCGGCCAGACCAACGGCATGCAGATCGTGGCGACCACCAAGAAACCGTTCACCCTGTCCGCGTACTCGTACTACATCGACGACGGCATGGGCGGACTGACCATGATCAACGATGTCGACCCCGGCTACGACGTCTGCTCCAACCCCAAGGACCAGGTGATGATGACCGGCAAGAACATCGGCGACCTGCTCAACGGCCACGGCATCTCGTGGGGCGGTTTCATGGGCGGCTTCAACCTGGGCGTGGTCAACGCCAACGGCACCACGGGCTGCAAGCGCAGCACCTACTCCGCCGTCATCGGCGGCAATGTGACCGACTACATCCAGCACCACAACTGGTTCCAGTACTACGCCTCCACCGCCAACCCGACCCACGCCCGCCCGTCCTCGGTGCGCGCCATCGGCTACACCTATGAGGCCAACGGCAAGACCAAGGATCCGGCCAACCACGAATACGGCCTCAACGATTTCTTCGCGGCCGTGAAGGCGGGCAACTTCCCCGCGGTGAGCTTCCTCAAGGCCCCGGCCTACCAGGACGGACACGCCGGCTACTCCGACCCGCTCGACGAACAGGCCTTCGTCACCAAGGTCGTGAACTTCCTCGAGCAGCAGCCCGACTGGAAAGACACCGCGGTCATCGTCACCTGGGACGATTCCGACGGCTGGTACGACCACGCCTTCGCCGCCACCACCAACCCCTCGTTCGATCCGCAGGCCGACCAGCTCGACGGCCCCGGCAAGTGCGGCAGCGGCACCCCGCTGCCCGGTGTGCAGGGCGAGCCGGTGAACGGACGCTGCGGCCCCGGTACGCGCATTCCCTTCCTGGTCATCTCGCCCTGGGCCAAGTCCAACTACGTCAGCCACGTGCAGATCTCGCAGGCGTCGGTGGTGCGTTTCATCGAGGACAACTGGCTGCACGGCCAGCGCCTGGGCGAAGGCTCCTTCGACGCCACCGCCGGCAGCATCATGGACATGTTCAAGTTCCACCGCGACGATGCGCGCGGCGAGCATGAACGCGAGCGTGAAGGCCGCCATGTGCGTCTCGATGCGCCGCTCTACCTCGACCCGAGCATGGGCACCGTGCTGAGCGCCCCGCCGGCCGGAAGCGCTGCGCCGACCTCGAGTTGATGACACGAAGCCTGGCCAGGGCGGCGCTCGCCGCACTGAGCGCCGTCACCCTCCGGGCCGGCGTGGCGGGAGCCACGGCT
>NZ_LT592170.1:352961-918560 GCF_900088825.1 Thiomonas delicata
CCCGCCACGCCGCTTCACGAACCCGGACCGCCGAGTGCGAGCTGGATGCTGGCGCAAGGCGAGAACCCCCACCCCGTGCGCCTCGTTCTGCCGCCGCATCGGCCGCTGAGCGCGGCGGCGCAACTCGGGCGCAAGCTGTTCTTCGACCCCGCGCTGTCGGGCTCGGGCAAACTGTCCTGCGCCTCCTGCCATCGTCCGGACCACGCCTACGCACCGGCCAACGCGCTGTCGGTGCAGTTGGGCGGCGGCCGCCTGACCCGCCACGGCGTGCGCGCCGTGCCCTCGCTCGAATACCTCTACCGCCAGCAGAATTTCAGCATCGGCCCGGACAACGAGGAAAACGAAACCGTCACCTTGCGGCAACTCGTCGCCCTGGGTCAACAAGCCCGGCGCGTGCGCAAGACCGCGCACGACACGCAGGCCGCGGCCGCCAACCTGGTGCCGCAAGGCGGCCTGTTCTGGGACGGGCGCGTCAACACCTTGCAGCAGCAGGCCGACGGGCCGCTGTTCAATCCGCTGGAGATGGATGGCGGCAACACGGCCATCGTGGCCTCCAAGCTCGAACAGGCGCCCTATGCGCACGACTTCGTGCAGCTGTTCGGCGCCGGCGTGTTCCGCGACCCCAAGCTCGCCGTGGCCGAGGCGCTGTTCGCCCTCTCGCGCTACCAGATCGAGGATCCGAGCTTCCACCCCTTCACCAGCAAGTACGACGCCTGGCTGCAGGGCAAGGCGCGATTCACGCCTGCGCAAATGCGCGGCTACCTGGCGTTCAACGACCCCAAGAAGGGCGACTGCGCCGCCTGCCACCTGGACCAGCCGACGCCCGACGGCCTGCCCCCGCTGTTCACCGACACGCAGTACGAAGCGCTGGGCGTGCCGCGCAATCCGGCGATTCCGGCCAACCGCGACCCGCGCTATTTCGACCTCGGCCTGTGCGGCCCCTATCGCACCGACCTGGCGAAGCAGACCCAATACTGCGGCATGTTCCTGACGCCGACGCTGCGCAACGTCGCCACGCGGCATGCCTTCTTCCACAACGGCGTCTACCACACGCTCAAGCAGGTGCTGGACTTCTACGATTTCCGCGACACCGCGCCGCGCAAGATCTACCCCACCGCGCCCGACGGGCGGGTGGAGAAGTTCAACGACCTCCCCCCGCAGGACCGCGCCAACGTCGACCGCGTCGACCCGCCGCTCAACCGCAAGCGCGGCGAGCGGCCGGCGATGAGCGCCCGGGACATGCGCGACATCATCGCCTTCCTCAAGACCCTGAACGACGGCGACACGACGCCTCGCGGCATGCCGGCTCGAGTCGCCCGATCCCGATGAGAAAAGGCCCCATGACCGCGAACCGCGGACATGGGGCCCAAGGAGTGCTCCATGAAATGGGTGCCTCGGCGCAGCCGTGGTGCGGCCGCGGCCAGAACATCAAGGCTTGTAGCTGGGGAGCGTGATGACGTAGGTGTCGACCACGGCGCTGCCGTTGACGGTAGGGCTCTTGGGATTGGCCGCGCCCCAGTCACTGGCAAAAAGGATCCGCGTACCACGAGGACTGATAATCACATTAGGCTGAGCCCAATAGTTTGAGTTGCTTGAGTTGGCGTAATTGCCCGTGGTGCGGTTGTGCGCGATACGGCACATTTTTCCGGTATCGATGTTGGCCAGAATGATCTCTTGGTCGAGATAAGTTTGCGGATTGGCTGCCCCGATTGGCGTGGAACCATTGCAGTTGCCATTGGAGCCAGCAGGACAACCCGTGATCGCCACGGCTAACCAACCTGGATTATTAAAGGCCCGCCCGCTCACCAAAGTACCAGTCGGCGGATAGGGATCGCCGACGGCCGGGCCGATTAACGTTTGGACCGGGCCGCCTTTGGTGAGATTCGTCCACATCAACGTACCGCTGCCCGACGGTCCGTCGAACTGTACGCCGGCAATGATGTCATCGCCGGCCGCATTTCGCAGCAAATCACTGTGCTGCGTGCCGTCGAAAGGAATTGTGCGCGTTACCGCATTGGTCACGGCATTCAGTGTCTGGACTTGATTGGTGCCACTATAAAAATAGGTTCCCCGGCCAGATGGGAGCGCCTGCGGTACATCGGCTTCCACAAGGAAGGGCGTGCCGATCGTGTTGGTGGAAATACGGTAGCTGAATGCCTGAAAAGCCGCAGAGCCGCCAGGCCCGTTCTTATTGAGGTAGCAACCGAGGCCGATCAGATCGTTGTCCTCGCTCATCGCGAAAGGATCCTCGCCCCCGCTAACCTTCAAGGCCGAATAGGGACATACGCCAGCGAGCTTTCCACCGCTTTGCATGTCAGGAGCAAAGTCGTGGATGACGGTCTTGACCCCGGTGATCACGTTCATCACCGTGAGCGCGTCATAATTCACGCTGCCTGATTGATGGTTGTCTACGTAATAGATGAGCGCCGGATTGGTCGTGCTCCAATAAAATTGCTCGACATCGGCTGGATTGATATCCAGCCATTGCTTGAACGCATAAGTCTTGCCGTCGAACAGTGCCCACCCCTGTTTGCCGCCGCTCGACAAAGGGTCGGTGACATACAGGATCATCAGAGATTCATCGGCATTCCAAGCCTGGATCGTGCCGTAGGCGGGAACCGCCACCCCTGAATTCCAATCGGCCTTGGCATCCGTAACGCGAATGATCTGGGTGTGGAAATCCGGGTCTGTCGTCGCTTGCAGTTTGGCCGGTTTGGCCATGGCCGAATAGTTCACCAGACCCTTGCCCGTCACGGGCACGCCACTGCACAGATCGGTGGGCGTGGCACTCGACGTCGCGGTCGCGGTGGACTGCGTCGTGGGTGCGGGCGCCTGCGGCGCGGTATTGGTGAGGTTCGTGCCGGTCTGGGATGAGGTCGGACCGGTCGTGCCAGCGGTGGATGACGACGCCGTGCCGGCCGCGCCGCCTCCGCCGCATGCGCTCAGGATGGCTGAGCAAGCCATGGACAGCAGGCTCAGCCGGAAAAAATGTGTGTTCATCATGGGTGGGTCTCAGAGTCGTTCGGACGTCTCGTCAAAACCGCCAATCGGGCTCTGCAAGACCGATCACGGCGCGATTCATGCGCAAAAAGACAACTTGACACTCCGTCATTGCGGAAAACGTCACGTCTTTGCGAGGTCTGAATTCTGGGCGCCGCCCGCGCCGGACTCCATCGGACGTTTCAGATTGTTTCTGTCGGCCTTGGGGTGTTTCGCGTGTCAGCAATGCCTGACACACCCTTGTTCACGGGGGAGTGGCTTTCCACGCTGTCGGGATATTCCTACACTGGTCCAGGTTCGCGAGCGCAGCGGCCAGGGCCCGCCCCTTCAACGCGCGGCCGGATGCATCGTCACCGAATGGACCAAGGCCAGAGATGATGAAGTCGCACCACAGCCCTGCGATCACCGACCCCGCCCCAGCACGCGATCAGGACGCCCCATCGGTCGAGGCGGAACGCCTGCTGGCGCAGCTGCCAGGCTTCGTCTTCCGCCTCGAACACGAGGGAGACCGGCTTCATTTCAGCTATGCGAGCCCCGGCAGTCTCTCGGTCTGCGGCATCACGCCGGAAACGCTGCTTGCCACGGAACAAGGTTTCTTGAGCCTGATCGACCCACACGATCTGCCGGCGTTCCATGCCTCGCTCCAGGCCAGCGTGACGGCGGGAACCTGGAACTGGGAGGGCCGCTTGCGGACGTCGCAAGGGCCGAAGTGGGTCAACATTCGGGCGCAGACCACACCACTCGGCCGGCTCAAGGCGGAATCGGTGGGCATCATGCTCAACGTCAGCCAGAGCCATCTGCGCGAAAGCCACTTGCGCGACGTGTCCGCCGAGTTGCGCGGCATGGCCGTGCGCTTCGAATCCATACGCGAGCTGGAGCGGGCCCGCCTGGCGCGCGATCTGCACGATGACCTGGGCCAGATCCTCACGGCGCTCAAGATGGATCTGGCCTCTTTGCACAGCCTGCTGCGCAGGCAGGCCGGCGACGCGGGCGGCGAGCAGGCCAAGCTGTTCGACAGCATGGACCGGCTCATCGACGCCGCCGCCGACGCGGGTCGGCGGGTGGCTGCCGAACTGCGGCCCAGCGTGCTCGACCTCGGCCTGGGGCCGGCCCTGGAGTGGCTCGCCGACCAGCACCGCGCGCGCTATGCGGCCAAGGTCCATTGCCAGACCAGGGGGGCTCCGGCCATCGGCGAACTCCTGGCCGCGGAACTGTTCCGCATCGCCCAGGAAGCCTTGACGAATATCGCGCGGCACGCCGGCGCCAGCCAGGTCTGGCTGCGCCTGCACGAGCAGGACGGCCGCGTTTGCCTCGAGATCGCGGACGACGGCCGCGGCTTCGCCGGCGCCGAGCCGGTTCCCGGGCGCGCCACCTTCGGCCTGCGCGGCATGCGCGAGCGCGCCATGCTGATGGACGGCAGCTTCTGGATCGGGCCCGCTCCGCAGGGCGGCGCGATGGTCAAGGTCTGCCTGCCGCACGGGAACCCCGACCATGCTTAAAGACGGCTTGCGCGTGCTCATCGTGGACGACCACGCCCTGCTGGCGGAAAGCGTGGCGCGCTTTCTGCAAGCCAACGCCATCGACGCCATGTGGTGCGCCGACCCGGTGCAGGCCCTGCAGCGCATGCGCGAAGAAGACTGGAGCGTGGTGCTGCTGGATGTCTCCATGCCCGACGGCAACGGGCTGGATCTGCTCAAGCGCATCAAGCTCATCAAGCCCGACCTTCCGGTGCTCATCCTCAGCATGCACCCCGAGCAGCAATTCGCCCTGCGAGCCTTGCGCAATGGCGCGGCGGGTTACCTGACCAAGGGCTGCAGCCCCGAAATCGTGATCGAAGCCATCCGCAAGGTGTCGCAGGGCGGGCGCTACCTCACCCCAAGCGTCGCGGAGCAGCTGGCGAATCACCTTGACGAAGGCGACGACATGGACATGCCGCATCTGCGCCTTTCCGACCGGGAGATGCAGGTGTTCATGCGCCTGGCGCAGGGCCAGACGGTCAACGAGATCGCCGAGGCGCTGCACATCAGCAGCAAGACCGTGAGCACGCACAAGATGCGGCTGATGACCAAGATCGGGCTGGACAAGGATGCCGACCTGGTGCGCTACGCCATGCACCAGGGTCTCATCACCTGAGCAGGACCATGCGGCGAGGGCGCCCGCTGTCTACACTGCGCCCATGCAAGCCACCGATGCTCCGACCCGCGAACGCGCGCACATGGCGCTCGCCCCCGATTTCGGCGGCATGGAACTGCTCACCGCCGATTACTGGGCGCACAGCTTCGCCCCGCACGTCCATGACACCTTCGTCGTCGCGCTGATCGAGCGCGGCGCCGAGCGCTTCCGCTGCGGCGGCGCGGAGTGGGTGGCCCCGGCCGGCAGCCTGGTGCTCATCAATCCCGGCGAGGTGCACTCGGGCGAGCGCGGCTGCGCCGAGGGGTGGAGCTACCGCGCGTTCTATCCCGCCCCCGCCGTGCTCGCCACACTGCGCGCCGAGATCGACGACGGATCGCCTGCCGTGCCGGGCTTCGCCCAGGCGGTCGTCACCGACCCCGCGCTGTTCGATCTGCTGCGCGGCCTTCACGCGCGGCTGCACGACGCGGCCGACCCCTTGCTGCGCGAGGGGCTGTGGACCGCGGCCTTCGGCGCGCTGCTGCGGCGCCATGGCCAGACCCGCGCCAGACCCCCGCAGGGCGACGCCTCGGCTGCGGTGGCCAAGGCCCAGGCGCTGCTGCGCGAGCGCTGCGCCGAAGCGCTGTCGCTGCGCGATCTGGCCGACGCCGTCGGGCTCAGCCCCTGGCACCTCAACCGCGCCTTCCGGCAGAAGGTCGGACTGCCGCCGCACGCCTGGCGCAACCAATGGCGGCTCGCGCAGGCCAAGCAGCGCCTGCGCGCCGGACTCGCGCCGGCCGTGGTCGCCGCCGAACTCGGCTTTGCCGACCAGGCGCATTTCAGCCGGCACTTCAAACGCGCCTTCGGTGTGAGCCCGGGGCGCTATCCCGCATCGCGCTGAACGCGCGGCGCAAGAACGTACAAGACCGCGCCGCGGCGCCGGGCTAGGCTGCCGGGCATGACTTCCGATCCGCCTCCGCCCCCTTCACCCGCCACCCCCGCGCGCGAATGGCTGCACGGCGTGCGCGACACCGTGCCCATGCTGGTGGGCGCCGCACCCTTCGGCCTGATCTTCGGCACCCTCGCGGCCGGCAGCGGGCTGTCCGGCGCCGGCGCGATGGCCATGTCGGCCTTCGTCTTCGCCGGCTCGGCGCAGTTCATCGCGCTCACCCTGCTGGCCAGCGGCGCGGGCCTGCTGGTGATCGTGTTCACCACCTTCGTCGTCAACCTGCGCCATCTGCTGTACGCCGCGACGCTGCTGCCCCACGTCGCGCGGCTGCCGCGGCGCTGGCGCCTGCCGCTGGCGTTCTGGCTGACCGACGAGACCTTCGCCGTCGTGCAGCACCGCTACGCCACGCCCGACGGCGCGCCGCACAAGCACTGGTACTACCTCGGCTCCTGCCTGTCCATGTACCTCAACTGGCTGGCGTGGACCGCGGCCGGCGTGCTGCTCGGCCGCGGCGTGCCGGAACTCTCGCACCTCGGGCTGGAGTTCGCGATGGCGGCCACCTTCACCGCCATGGTGGTGCCCATGCTGCGCAACCGGCCGACGGCGGCCTCCGCTTTCGCCGCCGCAGCGGTGGCGCTGGCGGCGCGCGGCCTGCCGTACAAGCTGGCGCTGCTGCTGGCGGCGTTGAGCGGGGTGGCCGTGGGCGTGTGGCTGGACGAGCGCGGCGCGGCGCCAGCCGACGAGCGGAGCGCGGGCGCATGAACCTTCGCGAGACTGCGCTGATCGCCGGCATGGCCGCAGTCACCTTCGGCATCCGCTACGCCCTGTACGGGCTGGGGCACCGCGTCGCCTTCCCGGCGCGCGTGCTCCGGGCGCTGCGCTATGTGCCGGTGGCGGTGCTGACGGCCATCACCGTGCCCATGGTGCTGCTGCCGGACGGAGCGTGGGATCTGAGCTGGCGCAATCCCTGGCTGGCCGGCAGCCTGGCCAGTGCCGGGGTGGCCTGGCGCTGGCGCCGCGTGCTGCCGGCGATCAGTGTGGCGCTGTTCGTCTATTTCGGCTGGCGCTGGCTGTTCGGGTAGGCAGCGCCAGCTGGTTCAGGGCCGCGCCGCGCGCTCGACCCAATCGGCCATCGCCGCGTCGTCCGCGCCGTCGCGCCGGCGCAGGCCTTCGACCACGCCCGCGCGATTGGCCGCCGGCTGGTTCTGGCTGGTTTTCCATTTGCCCTGCAAGCTGGTCAGCGCCAGTTCGATGCCGACAATGGCGCCCAGCATGCGCGCGATGTAATCGGGCGGCGCGTCGCCCACGGCCCAGGGTTGCGGCATGCCGGCCTCGTGGGTGCGCGTCAGGGTCTCGACCAGGCCGCGCAGCCACGCCGCGTCGTCGATCACCCGCAGCGCACCGCGCGCATGCACCACGGCGTAGTTCCAGGTCGGCACCACCTTGCCGGTTTCGCGTTTGCTGGGATACCAGGACGGGCTGATATAGGCGTTCGGACCATGGAAAATCGCCAGCGCTTCCGCGCCCGGCGCCGCCTCGCGCCACACCGGGTTGGCGCGCGCGACGTGGCCGCGCAGCACGCCGTGCGGCGTGCCGTCGTCCGCCCACATCAGCGGCACCGGGTTGGCGTCCAGCCCCTGTGCGCCGAGCGTGACCAGCGTGGCCAGCGGATGCGCGCGCATCAGCGCATGCAGGGTGTCGACATCGGGTTGCGCGAAATGCGTTGGCAAATACATGGTCGTTCCCGTTTGATCAGCGCCCGCCGCTGACGTCGAGCAGGCTGCCGGTGCAGTACGAGGCCGCATCCGAGAGCAGCCACACGATGGCCTGCGCCACCTCTTCGGGCTCGCCTCCGCGCAGCATCGGCACCGCGGCCTTGACGCGCTCCACGCGGCCGGGCTCTCCGCCGCTGGCATGGATGTCGGTGCGTATCACGCCGGGCCGTACGGCGTTGACACGAATGCCCTCTGCAGCGACTTCCTTGGCCAGGCCGAGGGTGAAGCTGTCCACCGCGCCCTTGGACGCCGCATAGTCCACGTACTCGCCCGGCGAACCCAGGCGCGAGGCGGCGGACGACACATTGACGATGGCCCCGCCCGCGCCGCCATGGCGGGTGGACATGCGGTGCACGGCCTCGCGCGCGCAGACAAAGGTGCCGATGACGTTGACCGCGAACACCCGCGTCAGCCGCTGCACGTCCATCGCCTCCACCCGCGCTTGGCGCTCGAGGATGCCAGCGTTGTTGACCAGCCCGCGCAGCGGCCCCAGGGTCGAGGCCAGCGCGAACAGACGCACCACGTCGCCCTCCACGGCCACGTCGGCTTGCACCGCCAACGCGTCGCCGCCGGCGGCGACGATGCCATCGACCACGGACTCCGCGGCCTGAGGCCGGCTGTTGTAGCTCAGGCAAACGCTGTAACCCGATTGCGCGGCGAGGCGCGCGGTGGCGGCGCCGATGCCTCGGCTGCCGCCCGTGACCACAAGCACCGGCTTCATGCGCCCGCTCCCTCGGAAGGAACCGCCGGGCCGCCCCAAGTTTCGTCGACCCCCACAGGGGTCGAGTTCGAAGCCGCCCGGCCCTGAGTGGGCTCAGGAGGCCACGCTTGCGGGTCTTCCGGCAGGACCCGGTCTTGCGCATGTGCGGCCAGGGCCTGCGACAGTCCGCGCGTGATCTTCACCATGTCGGCCTCCTCGCGCGCGAGACCGTAGACGGCGAGCGGGAAATCCAGCGGTTTCTGGATCGCCCAGATGGCCTCGTGATCCCCAGGCGGCAGGATGGCCGCCGGGTTGCCCACCGCGACCCAGCCGATGGGCACCGTGGAGCCGGGCGGCAGCACGGTCTTGAGATGCACCACGGCGTGGATGCGCACCTCGCTGCCCTTGCCGAGGTGCGCGCCATGGAACACGCCGGCACCGGTCGCGATGAACACTTCATCCTCGACCGTGCAGCCGACGACATGGGCGTTCGGGCCGACCAGCACATGCGCGCCGAGGCGCAAGGCATGCCGCGCCGTGCTGCGCAGCACGGCGTTTTCCATCACGATGCAGTGCTCGCCGATGTCGATGGAGCCACCTTCGGCAATGATTTGCGCGCCATACTGGATGCGCGCCCCGGCCCCCACCGCGACGCGCCCGCACAGCACCGCGTTCGGCGCCACCCAGGCCGTGGGATGCACCGATGGCGACGCGCCCAGATGCTCGATCAGCATGAAGCTTTCTCCATGTTGTGCCGCATGGCGCCGCGTTGAACAGGAACCAGGAACGCATCGGCGCAAGGCCTGCGGCGCCTCGCACGCGGGATGGGCCGGCATGGGAAGCAGCCCATCCCCCTTCCCGCGAAATGCCCGGCCATGATAGGCGGCAAAGCCCGGCCCGTGGCCGCAGCCCGGACGCAAGGCAAGGTGGTCGCGTCGTGCCTTGCCTGTTCTCACCGCTGGCCATAGACTGTTCATTTATAAGGGGTATCCACTTAGCTCCAGTGAAGGCAGAATAGCTGGATGGATATCCAGACTTTAGCGCCAACGCCCGGAAAAGACTACCCACAGACCTGGAACGAGTTCCTCGACTGGTTTGGCACCGAAGAGGCGTGTCTGACGTACCTGGAACGATTGCGCTGGTCCAGCGGATTTGTTTGCCCACGCTGCGGCTGCGCTGGGCAGGCCTATCGCGCCACGCGTGGCCGGCTGATGTGCCCGAGCTGCCAGCACCAGAGTTCGGTGACCGCCGGCACCATCTTCGACAAGACCCGCACGCCACTGCGCGTGTGGCTGGCTGCGGCCTGGTACCTGACCAACCAGAAGCAAGGTGTGAGCGCTTTGGGGTTGCAGCGCGTGCTGGGGCTGGGCAGCTACCAGACCGCGTGGACCATGCTGCACCGACTGCGTCGTGCCATGGTTCGCCCGGGCCGCGAGCAACTCAGGGGGTTGGTCGAAGTTGACGAGACCTACCTGTCCATCACGGACAGACAAGCCCCCATCTCTCCCAAAGGGCGCAAGAGCAGCACGAGCAAGGTGCTGGTGGTGATGGCAGTGGAGATGCTGGAGCCCAAGGGGTTTGGCCGCATCCGCCTGCGCCGCATTGCCAACGATTGCGCCTCGTGTGTGATGCCGTTCGTGCAGGAGGTCATCGAGCCAGGCGCACAGGTGCGCACGGACGGCTCGGCCGCCTATCGGTCGTTGACGGAGTTGGGCTTCATCCATCAGCGCACGGTCATGCTGGGCTCCGATGTCCCCGCCCATGTCTCGATGGCAGGAGTGCATCGGGTGGCCGCTCTGGTGCAACGCTGGATTCTGGGCACCCACCATGGCTCGGTGCAGCCCGAACACCTGGATGCCTATCTGGACGAGTTCGTGTTCCGTTTCAACCGCCGCACGTCCAACTCGCGGGGCCTGTTGTTCTACCGGTTGCTGCAACAAGCCGTCGCCACTGCACCGGTGACCTACCGCGATGTGGTGCGAAAGGCTTGAATGTTTGGGTGACGGCCATAGAATGCATGTACTGGGTATTTATCCAGCATCCAAGCGTCACTGGAGCTAAGTGGATACCCCTTTCATTTATACAGTAACAAGGTGCGGTCATGCCGACCCGAATCATTCCCATCATCCCGGCCATGCCATCCGGTCACGGGCCGTCTTCGCGCAAGGGCCGCGGCACGACGGTGCACATCGCGCACCGCTTCGAGCGCGACAACCGCGACGTCTTCGACGACGGCTGGGCAACGCTTGGCGACGAAGCGCAGGCCGCCGACCAGGCCCCGCCCCCGGCCACCAGCGTCACCGAGGAACGCGTCAAGTCCATGCTCACCCGCAACACCTCGCCCGACATTCCCTTCGCCCTGTCGCTCAACCCCTACCGCGGCTGCGAGCACGGCTGCATCTACTGCTATGCGCGTCCCACGCACAGCTACCTGGACCTCTCCCCAGGGCTGGACTTCGAGACCAGGCTGATCGCCAAAGTCAACGCCGCCAGCGTGCTGGAACGCGAGCTGGCGCGGCCCGGCTACGCGCCCAGCCCCATCGCCATCGGCTCGGTGACCGACGCCTACCAGCCCATCGAGCGCAGGCTGCGCATCACCCGCGCCGTGCTGCAGGTGCTGGGCGACTGCGCCCATCCCTACACCGTCATCACCAAGTCGGCCGGCATCGAACGCGACATCGACCTCATCGCCCCGGCCGCGCAAGCCGGGCGGGCCTGGGTCAGCGTGAGCATCACCACGCTGGACGGCGCGCTCGCGCGCATCCTCGAGCCGCGCGCCGCATCGCCCGCGCGCAGGCTGCAGGCGGTGCGCGCGTTGAGCGGCGCCGGCATAGCCGTGGGCGTGAACGTCGCGCCCATCATCCCCTTCATCAACGACAGCGACATCGAGCACATCGTCGAAGCTGCCGCCCGGGCCGGCGCCAGCAGCGTGCACCACACCGTGCTGCGCCTGCCCTGGGAGGTGGCGCCGCTGTTCCGGCAATGGCTGGAGACGCATTTCCCGGCGCGCGCCGCGCGCGTGATGGCGCGGGTGCAGGACCTGCACGGGATCGAGGCAGCCCAACGCACGCCGCATGTCGGCCGCACCGCGCGCGACTACGACGCCCGCTTCGGCCAGCGCATGCATGGCACCGGCCCCTGGGCCGACCTCATCCGCCAGCGCATCGCCAAGGTCAGCGCCCGCTTCGGCCTGCCGCGCGGCGGTCTGCCGGCCCTGGACTGCTCCGCCTTCCGGCGTCCGGCCGCATGGCAAGCGGTGGGCGACGCCCGGCAGGCGAGCCTGTTCGATTGAGCGCCGCCGGAGGGGCGTTCAAAAGCGCCCGGCCTGGTAGTCCTGCACGGCCTGCATCAGTTCCTCGCGGGTGTTCATCACGAACGGCCCGTAGTGCGCCACCGGCTCGTGCAACGGCTTGCCGGCAATGACCAGGAAACGCGCCGGCGTGCTTGCGGCCTGCACGCGCAACACGCTGGCGTCTTCGCCGCCGCGCAGGATGGCCATGCGGTGCGGGCGCAGCGCCGCAGCGTCGGCGCCGACGCTGCATTCGCCCTCGATGCCGTGCACCAGCACGGTGTGCCCGGGCGGGGCGGTCCAGTCGAACACCTGGCCCGCGGGCACGGTGATGTCGAGGTAGACGGGCTCGGTCGGACGCGCATGCACCGGGCCCTGCACCGGCCGCCCATCGTCGCCGGCAAAGCTTCCGGCCACGACGCGGGCGCGCACGCCGTCCGCGCGCCGCACCTCGGGAATGCGCTCAGGCGCGATGTCCTGGTACGCCGGGTCGTCCATCTTGTGGGCCGCCGGCAGGTTCACCCAGAGCTGGAAGCCCCACATCAGCCCCTGCTCCTGCTGCGGCATTTCCTCGTGCACGATGCCGCGTGCGGCGGTCATCCACTGCACGCTGCCCGGCGCGAGGTCGCCGCGGTTGCCCTTGTTGTCGCCATGGCGCATGCGTCCGGCCATCATGTAGGTCACCGTTTCGAAGCCGCGGTGGGGATGCGGCGGGAAGCCGCCGATGTAGTCCGAGGCGGAATCGGAGCGGAACTCGTCGAACAGCAAAAAGGGGTCGATCAGCGCGGCCAGTTCAGGTTCGAGCACGCGCGTGAGCTTCACTCCCGCGCCGTCGCTGGCGGCGCGTCCGTCCACCAGACGCGCCACGCGCAAGAAGCCGGCGCCGGCTTGCGGCGACGGCGCCGGAGCGGCGAAAACGCCCTGCGAAATGGAGGGCATCGGGGTGGTGACAGACATGAGAATCTCCAAGGCAAAAGCCCGTGGCGGGCACGATCATGTTGCATTATGGTGATTGATGACCATCCGCACCCAGCGCAAGGGCTTAGGGCCTGTTCACGCTCTGTCTGCATCCGCCGCAACCGAGAACCCGCACCATGACCCGTTCCAACGACAACCCGGCCATTCAGCACATCGATCAGGCCCACAACCACGACCTCGGCGGTGGCTTCGTCGTACGCCGGCTTCTGCCCGGCCACCCGCGACAAAGCGTCGGCCCCTTCATCTTCTTCGACCATTTCGGCCCGACAACCATCGCCGCCGGGCAAAACGTCGATGTGCGGCCGCACCCGCACATCGGCCTGGCCACGGTCACCTATCTGTTCGAAGGCGCCATGCTGCACCGCGACCACCTCGGCACCGTGCAGCGCATCGAACCCGGCGCGGTGAACTGGATGGTGGCCGGGCGCGGCATCGTGCATTCCGAACGCGTGCCCGACGATCTGCGAACCAGGGCATGGACCAGTCACGGCCTGCAGCTCTGGGTCGCACTCCCCCGGCAGCATGAGGAGGACCCGCCGAGTTTTCACCACGCCGCCGCGACCGACCTGCCCGCGACGATCCTCGGCGCCGTCCGCGTGCGCGTGCTGCTGGGCCGCGCTTGCGGCCTGACCTCGCCGGTACCCGTCCCATCCCCCATGGCCTATGCCCACGCCAGCTGGCGCGAAACCGGCCCATGGCGCATCACGGCCGACTACGCCGAGCGTGCCTTGTATCCGGTGCGCGGCACGCTCGACATCCACGGCACGGCCCTCGAACCCGGGCAGATGGCCCTGCTCGCCCCGGGTGTCGAGGTGGACGTGCGGGCCGAAGCCGGTACCGAAGCCGTGCTGATCGCCGGCGAGCCGCTGGACGGCCCGCGCCACATCTGGTGGAACTTCGCCTCCAGCCGCCGCGAGCGCCTCGAACAAGCCAAGGCCGACTGGGCCGCGCAGCGTTTCGCCACCATCCCCGGCGACGCCGTCGAGCGCATTCCGCTGCCCTTGCGCTAGCAGTGATCGGCAGGGGCATGGTGAAATCGATACCTCTGTTTCGGAGTTTCCTTCCAGTCATGCGTGGTGAGTTTCAAGATCAATCCGTTCATCCCTTTCAACTTTCGATACAGTCACGGCACGGTTCGGCCTCATGCGCATGAATACGAGTAAAGCGTTGCCCATCGCGCAGCCGTTTAACCAACCGATTTCTCGGTGAAAGCAAGACGACCGAATCATGCGACTCGATCCGATTTCTCTAAGGCTCTTTGTCAGTGTCGTCGAGGAAGGGACCATCGCTGCCGCCGCCGAACATGAACATCTCGCCGCTTCTGCCGTCAGCAAACGACTCAGCGAACTGGAGGAAACACTCAATACCCAGTTACTGACGCGCAGCAACAAAGGCATCGAACCTACGGCGGCAGGCTTCGCGTTGCTGAATCTGGCGCGAGGCGTGCTCCACAATCTCGATGAGATTTACTCGCAGATGCGCGAGTACTCAAGCGGCGTTCGTGGTCATATCAGGGTTTTTGCCAACATTTCTGCGATCACCCAGCTTCTTCCCGAAAAGCTGAAATCCTTCCTGGCTGTTTACCCACGGGTGCAGATTCATCTGGAAGAAAAAATCAGCACCGTGATCACCAAGGCGGTGGCCGAGAACGCGGCGGATATCGGCATCTTCACGATGGGGCACCATGGCCATCACCTCGAGGTTTTTCCCTACCATGACGATGAACTCGTGCTGATTGCACCCGAGTATCACATCCTCGCGCAAAAACCATCGGTCTGTCTCGCCGAAACACTCGATTTCGATTATGTCGGCCTCCACACCGGCAGCGCCATCAATCATCAACTGATCAAGTCAGCGACGAAACTCGAACGAAGCTTGAAGCTGCGCATTCAAGTCACCAGCTATGACGCGCTCTGCCTCATGGTCGACGCCGGGCTGGGTATCGGCATCATTCCAAGCAATAGTGCGAAGCCCTATCTGAAGTCTTTGGCCATCAAGGCCATCCCTTTGAATGAGCCTTGGGCGAAGCGTGAATTGGCAATTTGCGTCCGCTCCTACGACGCGCTTTCCGTGGCCGCAAGAGTTCTGGTTGATCATCTCAAAAACAGCACTGATCCATGCCATAAGCCTGCCATCGCCTTTCGCGATGGCAGGCTCGCGTAATAGCGTTTTACCCCGCCTGAAGCCCCATTCATACTGCGGCGTACGCGGTGTCGCGCCAGCCCAAAGAAGCGTACGCCGGCCATTCCGTTGTGGGGGACAGATGCTTCATTCAAGCAGGTCGAGCGTCATGAAACTGAGCGATTCCTCTCGATGAACTCGAAAGCATCGAGCCGCGAAGGAGCGTCGCCCTGTCGCGATAAGCCGGGTTTCGCGGCAATCGCGGGGTCCCTGGGTGGCCTGCGTCGCCTGGCGGGGTCCTCGGGCCGGCCGCCCGTGCGCATCGGCGATACGCTCGCCACTCACTGTATGGGGTGATTGGTGCGCTGCTGGCGATGCATCCCCCAAGGAACTGGAGGCAAGCGGAAATATAACGATGTGGCGCTGTATGAAGCCGCCTTCGGACTGATGAAAAATCTCGTTCAGGAGTTCTTGGTTTCCGGTTATGTCTGCGCATGCGCGGGGGCCAGCTTGACGAGGTGTCGCTCGAATACCTCGCACCATCACGGCTGACTTGAAACAAACGCGTACAACGCAAAAAGGTTTTGTCATGAAAAAAACAACCCAACTCAAGCACCTCCTTCGGGCCGAGAAGCTGCTCATCGCACCAGGCGCCTATGACGCGCTGAGCGCCAAGATCATCGCGCAAGGCGGATTCGACGCCGTATATATGACGGGCTACGGCGCCTCGGCCAGCGTGCTGGGCGCACCGGATGTGGGTTTGCTCACGATGAGCGAGATGCTGAAACGGGCGGGCGATATCGCCGAGGCTGTGAATATCCCGGTGCTGGCCGACGGAGATACCGGTTTTGGCAATGCCATCAACGTGAAGCGCACGATCAGGGAATACGAAAAAGCAGGCGTCTGCGGCATCCAGCTCGAAGACCAGGTTTCCCCCAAAAGGTGTGGCCACATGCTGGGGCGCGAGGTCATTCCGATGGAGGACATGGTGCAGAAGATCAAGGCGGCCGTCGATGCGCGCCAGGATGATGATTTCGTCATCGTTGCGCGCACGGACGCTCGGACCAGCCATGGCCTGGAGGAAGCGCTGCGACGAGGGCTGGCGTACGAGCAGGCCGGCGCCGACGTGATCTTCATCGAGTCTCCCGAGAACGTGGACGAACTCAGGCGGATCAATGAGGCGTTTCCCAACACACCGACCCTCGCCAACATGATCGAGGGCGGCCGGACTCCGCTGCTGCGCGCCGATGAACTCGAGCGACTGGGTTTCGGGATCGCCATCTACCCTCTCGGCCCGCTGTATGCCGCAGCGAAAGCGGTCGAGTCGTATTTGAAAGAACTCCGGACGGCCAAGAGCACGACCAACAAGGTCCACGACATGATCACCTTTGCCGAGTTCAACGCGCTTATCGGTCTGGCTGAATACAGCCAACTCGAGGATCTGTACAAAACCAAGCGCCGCATCCCAACGCCTGAATGACGAAGGACTCGAAATTCCGCACAATGCGTCATGGTCGTGAGGGTCAAATGCACGACAACCCGCTGTGCACGCGCCTTTGTTCCTGTCAAAACAAATTTGGACACCGATTTCTGCGTTGGCAAGGCGGGTCGCATGCTTTTCCAGCAATCCCCGGTAAGGGCCATGGCATGAATCAAATCTCGACGGAGACATGCACCAAGTCGTCGGCCCACCACCGGAGACTCCGAGCGAGGCCGTTGCGGTCTGCTTCGCTCCGTGTTGTTCGAGCTTGCACATGGGAGATGCAAGCTGCCTCGTAGACCGCCAACCGATTCAGTCAGCAGCGCGTCACTGAAGGTGCTCTCTCTGAATTTGGAACAACCCAAAGACATCAGGAGACAAGACAATGGCTTCAATACCCGTAACTCCGGCATCGTCGCCACAGGATCTAGCTTCAATACTGTTCAGATACGTAGGATTGGTGTTGGCTGATGGTGTTGATGGAGTACCTCTCCGCGATGTCGGAGGTTGTAGTTGCTCATTTTGCGTTTGACGCCGCGCGGGTTGGTCCGACCTCGGCTGCTCACGCAGCGACCGCGGGCGATTTCCTCGAACAAGGCGTCGCGCCAGCAAGGCAGTCGCTCAGGGGGGAATGGCCGCGGCCTGCGGCATTTTTCGCTTGATCACTCGCACTGCGTGGGTGAAGCTCAAGCGATCCGGATCGAGTCCGCGTGGCCAGGCGGCTTGCGCCATGATTTGGCGAATCGCGAAGTGCGCCAGAAGCAGTCCCCAAAGTTCCTGCCTCACCAGTTCCGGTGTCTTGCTTCGCAGGACGGTGCTGTTGGCTCGCAGGTGCGTCTTGAATTCGGCGAAGACGCTCTCGACTTCCCAGCGTTCGTGGTAGAGCGCCGCCAGCTCGAGCGCCGGAGCATCCTCGGGATCCAGGATGTTGGTGACCAATCGGTAGCTGTCCTGTGTTGGCGTGGCGGAGTTGGTCAACAGGTACTCGACGATCCGAATCGTTTGCCCGACGCGCTCGCTCCTGCGATCGTCGCTGTCGAACACCGTACTGAGATAGGAGCCGTCCGGCAGCGCTTTTTCAATCGGCAGTTTGCTCGTAGACGGCACTCGCCATGCCAGTTTGGCACCGGTGGCGCACGCGATCTGCCAGAGCTTGAATCCGTAGAAGCCGCGGTCGGCAAGCACGAGCATGTTTGCTGTCAACTTCTGGGGCAGCAGTCGGCTCGCCATGACGCGTTCGCTCTGGCTGTAGGGGCCGATGTCGGCGGCCACAACGGCGTGGGTGCCGCACTCGACCAAGCCCAGCAGCCGGGCCTGTGGAAAGGCGCTCTGTCCGCGTGTGGCACTCGGGTAGCCGAAGTAAGAGGCGTTGGCCGCCTCGTCCGCCACGTCCATGCCGCTGCCATCCAAAGCCATCACGCGCAGCCCGCGATACCAAGCTCCAGGTGCCCCGGGCGCTGCAAGCGGCCGCAACACCCGATCAGCCAGTTGATGCATGACCTCGGCACCGAGCCGCGTGCGCGCCTGCGAAATCGCCGACTTGCTGGCCTGGACTGCACCAGCCCGGCTATCGCCGAGCCATTGCAGGCCCTCGCAAACGACGCGCAGAACCTCCTCCAGCGGCGCCTCCCGCCACAGCGCCAACGCCATCACGTAGTACACCACCGCCGGCGCTGGAAGAAGACGCTCGCGCTGGCTTGCTCGGCCTGTCTCGCTTAGCACCTCCTCGATCAGCGCCCGCGGACAAACGCTGGCCAAAACCCCCGCGCTGATCAGGTGTGCCACGTCAACCTGGGCCGGTAACGCCTTGCGTGTCCTGGCCATGCCTCATCCTCATCGACACCTCGATGAGGATGAATTATGACTGATTGCCTGCTATCTGAACAGTATTGGATCTAGCTTCAAGACCTGCCGCTGCGACGCTGTCGCCCCAGAAACCAACCATCGCCGCGCGCATCGACCGCCTGCCGCCGTCGCGAACCGTGCGCAATATGGTGGCCTTGCTGTCGCTAGGGGGCTCGTTCGAGTTCTACGACCTGTTCCTCACCGCCTACATCGCCCCGGGGCTGTTCAAGAGCGGGGTGTTCACCGCCACCACCAAGGGCCTGTTCGGCATGGAGGGCATTGCCAGCTTCGTGGCCGCGCTATTCGGCGGGTTGTGGGTGGGCACGCTGTTCGTGAGCTGGCTGTCGGACCGGTACGGGCGGCGCGCGATCTACACCTGGTCGCTGCTGTGGTACTGCGCGGGCACGTTCATCATGGCGTTTCAGCACACGGCGATGAGCATCGACATCTGGCGTTTCATCGCCTCCATCGGCATCGGCGTGGAGTTGGTGAACATCGACAGTTACGTGTCGGAAATCGCACCCCGCGCGCAACGGGGACAATATTTCGCGTTCAACCAGGTCTTCGCCTTCGCGGCGGTTCCGGTGGTGGCCTTCCTCGGCTGGATGCTGGTTCCGCAGCCCATCATGGGCCTGGACGGCTGGCGCTGGGTGGCGATCATCGGCGCGATCGGCGCCGTGTTCGTCTGGTTCATCCGGCTGCGTTTGCCCGAATCTCCCCGCTGGCTGGCGCAGCACGGCCGGCACGAGGAAGCCGACCGCATCATGCGCACCGTGGAGGACAAGGTGCAGGCCGAGACCGGGCAGCCGCTGCCGCCGCCGGTCGTGGTGGCGGGAGAAGATGAAACGGTGCGCGGTGCCTGGATGGAAATGTGGCACGACACCTACCGTCGCCGCACCACCATGCTCATCCTGTTCAACATTCTGCAGACCGTGGGTTTCTACGGTTTTGCGGTCTGGGCGCCGACCTACCTGATTTCAAAGGGACTGGATGTCACCAAATCGCTGGAGTACACCTTCATCATCGCGATGGCCAATCCCGCAGGGCCGCTGATCGGCTTGTTCTTCGCCGACCGGTTCGAACGCAAGTGGCAGATCGGCATCGCGGCGCTGGTGGTCGCCGGGGCCGGACTGCTGTTCGCCAATTCCTCGGCGGCGCTTCCGGTCGTGCTGTTCGGCATCCTGGTCACGCTGGCCAACAACTGGATGAGCTTTGCGTTCCACGCCTACCAGTCCGAGCTGTACCCGACGCGCATCCGGGCGCGCGCCGTGGGCTTCGTCTATTCGTTCAGCCGCATCAGCGCGGTGTTCAGCGGGTTCTTGATCGCCTGGCTGCTGCGACACTATGGGGCCATGGGCGTGTTCAGTTTCATCGCCGCGGCCATGGTGGGGGTGTTTCTCGTCATTGCCGCGATGGGGCCGAACGTGACGCAGCGCCGGCTGGAGGACATCGCGCGCTGAGGGTGGACGCAGGCGGGCGGCGGTGGCCGGCGGCGCGGTAGCGCCACGGCCACGCGCCGGGGATAATGGGTTTCCAGCGTTTCCGAGGAGACCGCCATGAACCCGTCCGCCGACATCCCGTTTCGCCGCGTTCCCGCAGGCCAGGCCCTGGCCTGGTGGGGCGAGGGCTGGAAAAGTTTTTTGCGCGCGCCGCTGTCCTGGACCGGCATGAGCCTGGCGATGCTGGTGCTCTTGCTCGTGCTGCGCGCGCTGCCGCTCGGCGGGCTGCTGTCGCAGTGGCTGAGCCTGCCCCTGTTCGCGCTGGGCGCGGTGTTCGCGGCCTTCCTGCACAAGCGCTGGACTCAGGCGCGCACCATCACGCCGCAGGGCATCCCGGTCGAGCCCGAGGTGGAAGGCACGTTCAGCGAGTCCGCGCAGTACTGGAAGACACGTATCGGGCCCCTGCTGCTCGCCTCGGTGCTGGTGCTGGTTCTTGGCGGAGCCTTCGGCGCGGTCTTGGTGCTGGGCCTGGGCGCCCTGTTCGGCGTGGGCCTGGCCAGCATGGGCGCGCTCAGTCACCTGATGACGCCCGGCGCCGGCATGATGGCCGGCGTGGGCGCCATGGCCGGCGGCATGTTCACGCTGATGCTGCTGGCTTTGCTGGCCATCTTCCTGGTCAGCGTGGCGTTCTGGTTCGTCAACACCCTGGTGGTCCTGGGCGGCGTGCAGCCGTGGGACGCCATTCGCCTTTCGTTCAAGGCCGGCTTCGCCAACTTCGGCGCCATCCTGCTGTTCACCTTGTTGCTCATCCCGATCGGCTTCGTCGCGATGATCCCCTTCGGCCTGGGCCTGCTGGTGCTGCTGCCGGTGATCTCAGGCGCCTCCTACGCGTCGTACCAGGACGTGTTCGGCACGCCGGTCCAGCCGGGCGCGGCGGCAAACCAGCCGCCAAGCTACGCCAGCTGAACGTCCTCTCCCCCTCACTGCCCGATGGACATCAACGCCTACCTGCGCGACCACATCCGCACCGTGCCCGACTGGCCCGCCCCCGGCGTGCAGTTCCGCGACATCACCCCGCTGCTGCAGAACCCGCGCGTGTTCCGCGTGCTCATCGACCAATTCGTGCACCGCTACATGGCGCCCGAATTGCGCCCCGACGTGGTGGCCGGCATCGACGCGCGCGGTTTCATCCTCGGCAGCGTGATCGCCTACGAACTCAACGTCGGCTTCGTGCCCATCCGCAAGAAAGGCAAGCTGCCCTACGCCACGGTGGAGGAGAGCTACGAGCTGGAATACGGCAGCGCCACGGTGGAAATCCACACCGACGCCGTGCAGCACGGCCACCGCGTGCTGCTGATCGACGACCTCATCGCCACCGGCGGCACCATGATGGCCGGCAAGCGCCTGCTCGAAAAACTCGGGGCCGAGGTCATCGAGGGCGCCGCCATCGTCGACCTGCCCGAACTCGGCGGCTCCCATGCGCTGCGCGCCACGGGCTTGCCGCTGTTCACGCTGGTCGACTACGCCGGGCATTGACGATGATGCGGCGCGTGCGTGCAGCCGCCCTCGGCCTGGCGCTGCTCGCCAGTCTCGCGGCCCCGCCGGCGCGGGCGCAGACCGCGCCCGAAGTGTCCATCGCCCGTGTCGACAGCCTTGCCCTGGAAGGCCAGACCGCAGTGCTGGACCTGACGCTGTCCATCCGCAACCCCAATGGCATGGCCCTGCCGCTGCAGGCCCTGCGCTTTCACTGCTGGCTCAATGGCGTGGACGTGTCGCAGGGACGAAGCACCACCCCCGTCACCATCCCCGCAGGCGGGCGGGCCCAAGTCCCCGTGCGCCTGGACGTCGACGGTCCCAGCATGCTCGGCGTGCTCGCCGCACTGCCGCCGGATGGCACGGTGAGCTACCGCCTGGACGGCAGCGCCGAAATCGGCCTGACCATGTTGCAAGTGCCTTTCAGCCACAGCGGCACCGTGCAGTTGAACCTGCGCTGACGCCCCCGCGCCGAAGCCGCCCCCACGATTCAGGGGAAGCCAAGCCCATGGCCTTGTGGCACAGTGGAATCTCAAGGAAATGCCGGACCGCCCCAAGTTTTCTTGACCCCCGCGGGGGATGAGTCCGGGCGCAGCCCGGTCCTGGGGGCGCTCAAAATTCCAAGGCATCCGCCACACGGCGGAGCACAAACTCTGAAGGGGTTTTCAACATGCTCAAGCGCGCCCACTGGCCCATCCTGATGCTCACGCTGGCGCTCGCGGGTTGTGGCGGAGGGGGCGGAGGCGGCGGCACACCAGCACCCACGCCGGGCACCGGCAGCACATCCAATTCCAATGTCACCACCATCGCCCCTGGAGCGGGCCCGGCGGGCAGCACCAGCAGCACGGCCACCGGACAGCCGATCAGCGTGAGCGGATTCAGCTACCCGCAGGGCATCGCGGTTTCGGGCAGCACGTTGTACGTCGCCAATACCAGTGGGCAGTCGATCAGTGCCATCGCATTGAACCAACCCGGCTATCCATTTACGTCGATCCCGCTGAAATACTCGAGCGGCGAGCCTCCGCTCACCCAACCGACAGGTTTGGCGATTTCAAGCGATGGCACCACGCTCTATGTCGCGAATTGGTCAGGTCCCGTGATCGCAGGGCAACCGGGGCCTGGGTTTATTGATTCCGTCGACATCGCTACAGGTAACGTCACGCGCTTGGCATCTGGCCTCAACAATCCGGACGGGCTCGCGTTGTCGGCTGACGGAAATTCGCTATTCGTCGCCAACCATGGCAAAGGTGATGTGCTGCAAATTTCAACAACAGGCGGCACAACCATCGCCACCTACTATCCGGCCTCGAGCGCTAGCTACCCTTGGAGCGTCTATGCCGATAGCAGTAGCGTCTATGCGACCAACTCGAACGGCACGGTCAGCAAATGGGCCATCGTTCCCAGCGGCACTCCCTCGTCGCCGCCCACGACCGTCGCTACATTGGCCAGCCCTGCCGGCATCACCGGAGCCAACGGTTACCTGTACGTGGCCGATTACCAAGCCGAAGCCATCAACAAGATCGACCTGACGAGTGCAACGCCAACAGTGGTGGCGACAGTCAGCGTCTACCCGCGGCAGCCCTTCTTCTTGGCGCACGACAACACCTATCTGTACTTCACCGATGGCAACAGCGGCTCGGTCAACGCCATACCGTTGCCATGAACGCACTTGCTCCCGCAGTGTGACAACGCGCCCACCGCGATTTTGGGGGGCTTGAACGTCTTCCGGATTGGATCGGTGGGGCGCGATACAACACGTGCGCGGCGCGTTCCCGGGACCGGAGCGACGCCGCGCACGGCCTTGCACTTGATACCCCTCTGCTATAGTCGTCGCCGGCCACTTGGTCTCGTTACTAAATATTTCAGACGGATCACGCAAAATGCGCCGCGGTCCGCGCGACGACCAAGCCATCAAAGCCATGCCGGCTGCGGCGCGCAGGGTTTCAGCAAGCCCGCACCGATCGTTGCACGGCAAATAATGTGGTTCCTGGGGGGAATGTCGACATCCATTCTCGAAGCTTTGGAGTATTCCCCATGAGGCAGACACGCCGCCAATTCATCCAGCAATCCCTGCTCGCATTCCCTGCCATTGGTACCCTGGCGTCCTGCGGCGGCGGTGGGGGCGCAAGCGCCGCATCCGTGCCTAACGGCACGAACAGTGGCAACGTATCCACCGGGCTTCAGGCCTATGGCAAGAGCCTGGTTCCCTACTCTCCTCTGGCCAAGCAGCCCAAGTTGGTGCCGTTCAGGGATCCCGACTTCGGCACCCGCATGATCCGGCTCACGGACGCCAAGGCCGACTGGAACTCAGGTTGGGCGGTCCCTGCCTATCCGACCACTCAAGCTTGGAACACCGATGAATCGTTGCTGATCCTGTACGTCTCCGGTCGGTTGAGTAGCACCGGCGTTGAGGGCGGCTTTGCGCTGCTCGACGGCAAGACCTACGCCTTCATCCAGTTCCTGGCCATCAACCCCGCCGACATCGAGCAGTTCTACTGGTCGACTACCGATCCGCAGACTTTGTTCTACGTCAACAACTCACAAAGTACAGGCTCGCAAGTGAATCAGCTGGTCAAGGCGACCATCACGGTTGCGGCACGCACCAACGGCTCGATCAGCGCCGTGAGCATGAGCACGACAGTGCTGCACGACTTCGCCTCCGACTTCAAGCCCGGCGGAGCACTGGCCTCCGCCGTGTCCGGCGCCGGGACCATCACCAAGGTTTCGGGCGGCGAGGATCCTTTCGCGATGAGCGAGGACAACGACCTCATCGGTCTGGGCGCCGATTTGAACAAAACCTCCGGCGGCGTCGAGGAATTCGCCGCCTTCAGCTACCGGATTTCCACCGGCGCGATCGGCTTGGCGTTTCCCGCAGTGGGCAGCGTGCCTCAAGCCCTGCCGTCCGGAAGTGGCACCTACTTCTACCAGAGCACCAACGGCGTGCAAGTACTTGACGCGCTGAGCAACCAGGTGCTGCGCACCTTGCCTTTCGATGGCCAGGAGCACAGCGACATGTTGCGCAACGCCGCCGGCGACGATATCGTGGCCGGCGCGCAATACGGGCCACCCTCAGGCGGCGCGACCGGCACGCTGATCTGGGTCAACCTGAGCAAAGGCGGGGCGGTCCACACCCTGATCGGCCCGGCCAACGGCGATCCCTACCCGCCAGCCGGCACCCTGGTCAGTGGGCGCGCATACAAAGCGTCGGGATGGGTCGCCGTCGGCATCACCGGCTGCCCGAGCGGCTCCACCGGCAATTGCCAGGGACCGACGCCGACCGTCAGCGGCACGCCGAAGACCTACCTGGACCAGGAGGTGCTGATCGCAAACGTCGATTCGGGGGCCATCTATCGCGTGGCACACCATCGCAGCGCCGGTTATTACAACAACGCGACCACCAACAACTACTGGGCGCAACCCAACGTCACGATCAGCCCCAGCGGCACGCGCATCCTGGTTCCCAGCGATTGGGGCTGCGCCAATCCCAGCGCGCCGGTGATCGACCCCAGTGCCATCATCGACACCTACGTCATCGAACTGCCGGGCTACACCGGCTGAGAACCCCGGCGTGCCGACTCAGGCGCAGGCGTGGCTGGCTTGGGCGAGGTACCAGGGCATCGCCTCGCGCAGTCCCTGACGCACGCTGTGCGTCGGGGCGTAGCCGAGCATGTCCCTGGCCTTGGAAATGTCGGCCAGGGAATGGCGCACGTCGCCCTTGCGGAAATCGCGGTAAGTGGGCGGCAGCAAGACCAGTTCCGGGTTCAACGCCTTGAGGTTCTCGCCCAGCAGGCCGTGGAGCTGGTTGAGCGAGGTCTGCTCGCCGTAGGCGACGTTGAAGATCTCGTGCGCCGGCCCTTCCGCCGGGAACAGGGCCGCACGCAGATTGGCCTGCACGACGTTGGCGATGTAGCAGAAGTCGCGCGTGGTCTCGCCGTCGCCGTTGATGAGGCAGACCTCGCCGCGGCTGATTTTCTGCGCCCAGTTGGGGATGACGGCGGCATAGGCGCCGTTGGGGTCCTGGCGGGTGCCGAACACGTTGAAATAGCGCAGGCCCATGGTCTGCATGCCGTAGGTGCGCGTGAACACGCTGGCGTACAGCTCGTCGAGGTATTTGGTCACGGCATAGGGTGACAGCGGATTGCCGATCACGCCCTCGACCTTGGGCAGGCCGGGGTGGTCGCCATAGGTGGAGCTCGACGCGGCGAACACGAAGCGCGCCGCGCCCTGGTCGCGCGCCGCGACCAGCATGTTGAGGAACCCGGTGGCGTTGACGGCGTGCGTGCGCAGCGGGTCCTCGATGGAGCGCGGCACCGAGCCCAATGCGGCCTGGTGCAGCACGAGCTCGACGCCGCGGCAGGCTTCCTGGCAGGTGCGGGGATCGACGATGTCGCCTTCGATGAAGGTGTGGCGCGACCATGCCTCGTCGCCCACCGCCTGGCGTACTTCCTCGAGATTGCTGCGGTGTCCGGTGGCGAAGTTGTCCAGGCTGACCACCTGCTGTCCGGCGCGCAGCAGGGTCTCCAGAAGATGGGAGCCGATGAAGCCGGCGCTGCCCGTGACCAGCCAGCGCCGGCTGCGCGACGCGAGGGTGGCGGGCATGTCGAACGGGCCGTGCATCGCCGTCATAGCCGCCACACCTGCACGCCCTGGCCGCGCAACTGCGCGGCGTCGAACACGGCTTTGACGTCCATGAACACGCCCCGGGGCTCGAGCTTGTCGAGAAAGCTCTGCAGCGGCTTTTGCCGGTATTCGTCGTGGGCCACCGCGGCGACGATGGCGGCGGCGCGCGGCAACTGATCCCAGGCCACGAGGTCGACGCCGTATTCGTGCCGCGCCTCGTCGGGCGCGGCGATGGGATCGTGCACGCAGACGTCCACGCCGTAGGAACGCAGTTCGTGGATCACGTCGATGACCTTGGAGTTGCGCAGGTCGGGGCAGTTCTCCTTGAAGGTCAGCCCCAGCACGACGACCTTGGCGCCGCGTATGGGGTAGCCGGCCTGGCTCATCTGCTTGACGGTCTGCTCGGCGATATAAGTGCCCATGCTGTCGTTGATGCGTCGTCCGGCCAGAATCACCTGCGGGTGGTAGCCGAGCGTGTCGGCCTTGTGCGTCAGGTAGTAGGGATCGACGCCGATGCAGTGGCCGCCGACCAGGCCGGGGCGGAAGGGCAGGAAGTTCCATTTCGTGCCGGCCGCCTGCAGCACCTCGGTGGTGTCGATGCCGATGCGGTGGAAGATGAGCGAGAGTTCGTTCATCAGCGCGATGTTGAGGTCGCGCTGGGTGTTCTCGATGACCTTGGCGGCCTCGGCCACCTTGATCGACGACGCCTTGTAGACGCCGGCGGTGATCACGCTGGCGTACATGGCCGCCACCTTGTCGAGCGTGTCGGGCGTGTCGCCCGACACCACCTTCACGATGCGGGTGAGGGTGTGCTCCTTGTCGCCGGGGTTGATGCGCTCGGGCGAGTAGCCGACGAAAAAGTCGGTCTTCCAGCGCAGGCCGGACTGCTTTTCGATGATGGGCACGCAGACGTCTTCGGTGGCGCCCGGATACACCGTGGACTCGAACACCACGATGGCGCCGGGCTTGAGATGCCGCCCGACCGATTCGCTGGCCGAGACCAGCGGCGAGAAGTCTGGGTTGTGCGCCTCGTCCACCGGCGTGGGCACGGCGACGATGATGAAATCGGCCTCGCCCAGCCGCGCGGCGTCGCACGTGGGTTCGAGCAGGGTCGCGGCCTGCAGGTCGGCGCTGGAGACTTCGCCGGTCGGGTCCACGCACTTCAGGTAGGCGTCGACCTTGGCGCGCGACAAGTCAAACCCGATGGTCCGGTGCTTCTTGCCGAACTCCACCGCCAGCGGCAGCCCGACATAACCCATCCCGACTACTGCGACAACCGTCATAAAGCACCTTTGAGAACTGTTGAATGAATGGACGAACGCCCCGCCGGAATGCCGCCCGGCACGAATGCCGGCGTCAGCGCGCGCCTTCGCCGAATATAACCACGCGCACGGTTTCCAGAATGATCTGCAGATCGAGGATCAGCGAATGATTCTTGACGTAGTACAGGTCGAACTGCAGCTTGCGCCGCGCCTCGCTCAGCGAGGCGCCGTACGAAAACCGCACCTGGGCCCAGCCGGTCACGCCGGGCTTGACGCTGTGGCGAATGGCGTAATACGGAACCGCCGCGGTGAGCTGCGCGACGAAGCTCGGGCGCTCGGGGCGCGGACCGACGAGGCTCATCTCCCCTTTCAGGACATTGAACAGCTGGGGCAGTTCGTCGATGCGCGTCTTGCGGATGAAGCGCCCGACGCGGGTGATGCGGCTGTCGTTGGCCTGCGCCCAGCGCGCCACGCCGTCCTTCTCCGCGTCGGTGCGCATGCTGCGGAACTTCAGGCACCAGAAAGACTTGCCATAGAGGCCGACCCGCTCCTGCCGGAATATGATCGGGCCGCCGTCCTCCAGGCGTATCGCCAATGCCGCCAGCAGCATCACGGGCCACAGGACGAGCAAGAGCGCCAACGCCACGACCCAGTCGAACACGCGCTTGATCACCGTCCGCAGAACGCCCTGCGAGAACCCCTCGCCGAAAATCAGCCAGCTGGCCTTGAGGCTGTCCAGCGGAACCTCGCCCTTGAGGCGCTCGCTGAACGCCGCGAGCGAATGCACGGGAACGCCCAGAATGCGGCAATCGAGCAGCTGCCGCAACGGCAGGGCGCCGCCGCGCTGCTCGCGCACGGCGACCACGATTTCATCGATGCGGTGATGCGCGACGAGGGCGTCGAGGGCCAGATCCCTGGAAAACAGCGGCGCGGGCAATGGGCCGGCCGAACCCGATTCATGCCCCGACGGATAGAACCCCGTGACGCGGTAAATCCCTCCGGCATGGTCGATGATGTCCGACGCCTGGATCTGCGCGTCCGACCCGCTGCCGACGATGAGAATATTCCTCGACCAGAAGCGCGACTTGTAAGCCCCGAGCAGGGGAAGGCGAATCAGAAACACGCCCAGGAGCTGGTAGAAATACGCGAGCCCGAGGAAGCGCAAGGCGTGCCCATGGTGGAAGAACAGCCCGCCGAGCAGGAAATACAAAGGGGCGAGGCTGAACACCATCGAGAGCGTCACGCAGATCAGCAGGACGCGCAGCGAACCCACCCGATCGCGCTGATACACGCCGAAGGTGACGTACAGCAGCAGCTGCAAGCCCGCAAAGAACATGGCCGGGAGCAGGGTGACGGGAACAACGGCGAGGTCGGGGTCGTTGCCCTGGGACAACACCATCAAGGTCACGGCCGACAGCACGGCTGCCAGCATCAGGACGACGAAGTCCGTCAGCAACTCCAGTACCGTCCGCGTCGGAATGTACTGGTCGAAAACGCGGATCATGAGTCACATCCCCCGATGGCTGCCTGTGTCCTCACCCTCGGCACGCCGCCGGTCACCGCCGCGCGCAAGACGTGCCGCGCGGCCAACCGGATTGCCGACTGTCGTCGGCTTACGCGAAGAGTGATGGTTCTGTTACACGGCCCGACTCGCCGTGGCGAATCAAGGCCGATGGCGCATGTTTTCACACGCCATGGCACGCAAGGAACCCCCTGTTGAAGGGTGCCGGATGCGCGATGTCGTGACATAGACTGCATCGAAACTAGGCCAGCCTTGGTCACAGCTCTTGGTCACCGCTGCCACGCACGCCACCCAATGGAGAACATCATGGGGCCCTTTCCGATACGGTTCTCGCGAGGCCGCTTTTCCGCCTTGTTCGTCGCCTTTCTGGCTCTGCTGCTGTCCGCCTGCGCCAGCAACAACTTTCCCCCGGCGCCCGACAAGGTTGCGGCGGCCGACTACCACTACATCATCGGCCCGGGCGACACCCTGCACATCACGGTCTGGCAGAACCCGGACCTGTCCTCCACCGTCCAGGTGCGTCCTGACGGACGGATCTCGGCCCCGCTGGTCAGCGGCATGCTGGCCGCTGGCCTGACCGCCGACCAACTCGCCGCCGAAATCAAAAGCCATGTCGCGAAATATGTGCGCGACCCGGTGGTCACGGTTGTCGTGAGCGACTTCCACGGCGCGCTGAGCCAGCAGGTCAGCATCGTCGGCGCGGCGGCCAAGCCGCAAAGCCTGCCGTACCGCGACAAGATGACCCTGCTCGACGCCATGATCGCCGCCGGAGGCTTGAGCCCCTATGCCAGCGGCAACGACGCCGTGCTGATCCGCGCCGGCAAGTCCTACAGCATCCGTCTCGACGGCCTGCTGCGGCGGGGCAATATGGCCGACAACGTGCCGCTGCTGCCGGGCGACACCATCGTGATTCCCCAAGGCTGGTTCTAGACCTGCACCGCAGCGACGAACCACGATCCGCACGGCACATCCAGGAGCCCGCCCATGAACCTTCGCCGCACGGTGCTTGCCAGCGCCATCATCGCCTCCTGCACCGGTTTCGCGGGGCGCGCCGCACTCGCGCAAGCCCTGCCAGACTTGCCGGCGCTTGCCGCTTCGGGGGCCGCGGCCGAAACCCAGGGGCCGCCTCCGTCCACCTACCTGGAGCCCTCGCTGGGCCTCCTGGTCACGGGCACCAGCAACGCCAATTTCGGCGCCGGGGACGCGGCGCGGAGCGACACCATCTTCAACCTCGTGCCCCGCGTGGTGGTGCAGTCGGAGCACGCACACTGGCACCTGCGCGGCGACTTCCGCCTCAACGGCCTCTACTACGTGCGCGGCACGCAGTCCAACAGCATCCTGCCCAGCGGAAGCCTGGGCCTGGGTTCGGAACTGGTCGACCGCTTGCTGTACCTGGATGCAGGCGTCATATCCCAGCAGAACATCATCAACCCCTATGTCGGCCAGTTCAGTAGCCCCTCGTCGAACCAGTACACCACCACGCAATACCGCCTCAGCCCCTACATCGACCGGCTGCTCAACCCGAACCTGCGTTTCATTGCCCGCAGCGACAACACCTGGACCCAGGTGACCGGCAACACCGCGAGCACCGGCGCAGTCGGCGGGCGCTATGGCGTGCAGACGGTGAGCCTGGACCAGCGCCCGCTACCCTGGGGCTACACCCTGGTGGCCAGGCAGGACAACACCATCTACAACAACCAGCCTTATGCCTCGCTCAAGGACACATCGTTTCGCGCGATCGGCAACTACGCCGTGTCGGACCGGCTGGTGCTGGGGCTGATCGGCGGCTATGAGAAGGTCGATGCCTTTCTCGCGCAGGTCAGGAAACCCATTTACGGCGTGCGCGGCACGTGGCAACCCGACCCGAACGCAGGCGTCGAGGCCATGGCCGAACGCCGCTATTTCGGCACCGGCTGGGCCCTTCAGGCCCACGAGGGCACGGGGTTGTTCAACGTCAGCCTGAACTGGACGCGCGGACCCATCACCTTCCTGGGCTCACAATTCAATAGCGGACCGCCTGGCTCCAACATCGCATCCCTGCTCGACGGCATGATGCAGTCGCAGTATCCGGACCCCGTCGCGCGTGCGCAAGCCGTGCAGAACTTGCTCAACAGCGCCGGCCTGCCGTCGTCCCTGTCCACCGCGGACAACTTCTACACCCAGTCGGCCAGCCTGCAGAACGCGCTCAGCCTCACCGCCCTGATGCTGCGCGAACGCAACAGCTATGCGCTGTCGTTCTACCGCACCAAGACCGAAGACCTGTTCCTGCCGGGGCAGACCCTGCTGCAATTGCTGCAGACCCTCTCCACCGACACCATCCAAACCGGCGTGGCCTTCAACTACGGCCGCCGGCTCTCGCCCATCAGCAACCTGAATTTCACCGTGGTGCGCGCCAACAACACGGGCTTCGGGCCCAACCAAGGCCTGACCTCGCGGCAGACCAGCTTCATCGTCCAACTCGACCGCCGGCTCACGCCGCGCACCACGGGGCTGATCGGCCTGCGCCGCCAGTTCCTGGTGTCGTCCTACATTCCCGACACCAACGAGTCGGCCATCTTCGCCGGCGTGGTGCACCGGTTCTAAGCATCGGCCATGTACGAGCAGTTCTTCGGCCTGACGGCGCCTCCGTTCCAGATCAACCCGGACCCCAGCTTCTACTATGAGAGCAAGGGCCACAGCAGCGCACACCAATATTTGCGCTTCGGGGCGTTCCAGGGCGAGGGCTTCATCGTCGTCACCGGGGACATCGGCGCGGGCAAGACCACGCTGCTGCGCACGCTGCTGGCCGAACTCGATCCGGCTAAGGTGGTGGCCGCGCAGATCGTCAGCACCCAGCTCGAGGCCGGCGAGCTGCTCTCCGCCGTCGCCCTGGCGTTCGGCATTCCCGCTGACGGCATGAACAAGGCCAAGCTGCTGGTCACGCTCGAGGCCTATCTCGCCTCGCTGGCGACGTCCGACCGCCGCGCCCTGCTCATCATCGACGAGGCCCAGAACCTGGGGCCGGCCGCGATCGAGGAATTGCGCATGCTGTCGAACTTCCAGTTCGGCAACAAGGCGCTGCTGCAGAGCTTCCTGGTGGGCCAGCCCGAGTTGCGCGAGATCCTGCGGCTACCCGCGATGGAGCAGTTGCGCCAGCGCGTGATCGCCAGCTGCCACCTGGGTCCGATGCAGCCCGCCGAAACCAGCGCCTATGTCGAGCACCGGCTCCGCAAGGTGGGCTGGAGCGGCAACCCCGCGTTCGACGACGCGGCTTTCGGCGCGATTCACCAGTGGTCCGGCGGCGTGCCGCGTCGCATCAACATGCTGTGCAGCCGCTTGCTGCTGTCGGCCTTTCTCGACGGCGTGGACCGCATCGACGCCGACCGCGTCGATCGCATCGCAGGGGAGATCCGCGCCGAACTCAGCGGCCCCGCGGAAGTTGCGCCGGGGGCGCCCGACAGGGCAGCGCAATCCGCCGGCCCCCATGCCACGATCACCGAGCCGACTCCGGCGGGACCGCGAAGCGAAGCGCGCGCCGACGCGGAGGCGCGCTTTCGCGCGGCACTGCGCACCCCGCCCGCGACGGCGGGCGGCTACCTCGACCTGGACCTGGCGGCATCCCGAACCGAGCCTGCGGGCAAAAACCCGCAGCAGCAGCCGGGTCCGCTGCTGTGCGTGGCGTCGTCGCAAGATACGCTGGTGATGATGAGCGCCCTGCTGCATGCTTTCGGCCAGCGCGAGGATCTTCCGCCCGCCCTGCCCTTGCAGATCCTGGAGCGCGACGCCAACGGCAACACGGAGCTGGCCGCCCGCGATGCCCTCGACCTGATCCTGCCCGACCTCAGCCTGCGCATCGAAACACGCGCCCCGACCCCGGCCGGGCGCATGGCCGAAATGCTTGCGGCGCTCGCCCCCCTGCTGGACCACTACCAGCCCAGCGCGCTGGTCCTCGGCGGCGACGATGCGGCCAACGTCGCCTGCGCCCTGATGGCCAACCAAAGCGGCGTGCCCGTGATCCGCGTCGACGCGGGCCTGCGCCATGGCGACCGCACCGTGCCGCGGGAAACCAATAGGGTCCTGATCGACCACGCATCCAGCCTGCTCTGTACCGGGGAGCGCGCGGCGCTCGCCAGGCTGCAGACCGAAGGCATCGCGTCCGGCCGCGTGCATCTGACGGGCACGCCGCTCATCGATTCCCTGCACCACGCGCTGCCGCGCTGCCCTTCGGCCGCTGGCGTGCTGGCGCGCCTTGGTATGTCCAGCGAGGTTCTCACCCAGCCCAGGGGCTACGGACTGGTCTGGATGGAACACGCGCTCGAAGGCGACAACCCGGCGGCGCTCACCGAGCTCGATTCCGCCCTGCGGCGCATCGGCAGGACCCTCGGGCTGATCTGGCCCATGCGCCCCGACCTCCATGCCGCGCTGCCGGAACACCGCTACGGCGCGGGTCCGCAGACCTCGGCCATTTGCATCACCCCCGCGCTCAGCTACCTGGAGATGCTGGGCCTGCTGCGCGAGGCCTCCTGCTTGCTGACCGACAGCGGCTGGCTGCAGGATCAGGCCACGGCCCTGGGCATTCCCTGCCTGACCCTGGCGAAATGCAGCGAACGCCAGGCGTCCATCCAATCCGGCACCAACAGCCTGGTCGGCGGCAACATCCGGCGCATCTTCCGGGAGCTTTCGGAAATCCTCGATTCCGGCGGCAAGAGCGCCCATCTGCCCGAATTCTGGGACGGCCACGCCGCCGAACGCATCGCCTGGCAGTTGTCGAACTGGCTGCTGGCCCGCCAGGACCGCGAGTTCCGCGCCCATCTGGAGGGCGCATGATGAACGCACCATGGCTCCCGTCCATGTCGCGCCCCTGTTGCCGTACTGCCGTCGCTTCGGCTCCGTTCCACATGTGAACCACCATGAATGATCTACTCCGTCCCCTGTTCAATCTGCTGCCCTCCATGTGGGAAAAACGCTGGTGGGGCCTGGCCGTGGCCTGGGTGGTCGCGCTGCTCGGCGCCATCGGCGTGGTGCTTTATCACGAACGCTACATGGCCAGCGCCACCGTGTTCGTCGACACGCAAACCATGCTGCGGCCGCTGATGACCGGCTTGTCCGTGCAGCCCGACGTGGGCGAGCAGGTCAACATGCTGGCGCGCACCCTGCTTTCGCGCCCGAACGTCGTGCGCATCGCCGAGGAAAATCGCCTGATTTCCCCGAGCACCCCGCCCGACACGCGGGAGCGCATCATCGAAGCCCTGACGACGGGCATCCAGGTCAAGATCAACGGCCGCGACAACCTCTACCAGATCAGCTACATCGGCCGCGATCCCGCGCAGGCCCTGGGCGTCGTGCGCAGCGTGCTCGATCTGTTCGTCCACAACGGCATCGCCACCAACCAGAAGGATTCGGCGCAGGCCCTGCATTTCATCGACAGCCAGATCGCGATCTACGACAAGAAACTGCGCGACGCCGAAAACAAGCTCAAGGAGTTCAAGACGCAGAACCCCGGCTACTCCGGCCAGGCCAGCACCGACTACTACACCCGCGTCAGCCAGCTGCAGGACCAGCTCACGCTGCTGCAGGGTCAGCTGACTTCGGCAGCCAGCTCGCGCGACACCCTGCGGCGCCAGCTGGCCGACATTCGCCCGACGCTCTCGCCTTCGCTGGTGCCTGGCGCCAACGCCGGGCTCCTGCCCCAGCCGTCGGAGATCGATGTGCGCATCGCCGCGCAGCGCAAACACCTGGACGACCTGCTGCAGCGCTACACCGACGCCTACCCGGACGTCATCGCCACGCGCCAGACCCTGGCCCGCCTGGAACGCGAGCGGCAGGAGCAGGCGAAGCGCAAGGCCGCGGAACCCGCGCCGACGGCTGGAGCCGGAATCCAGTATTCGGAAGCCACCAACCCGGTGTACCAGCAACTGCGCATCAGTCTGGCCCAGGCCGATGCCAACGTCGCCGCGCTGCAGTCGCAGGTCGGCGACGTGCAGGCCAGACTGGGGCAACTGCGCGCCCAGGTCGGCAAGCTGCCCAAGCTCGACGAACAGTACGTGCAACTCAACCGCGACTATTCCGTCATCAACGAGAACTACCAGAAGCTCGTGCAGCGCCGTGAAGCGGCCGTCATCTCGCGCGACCAGGACCAGAGCCAGAAGCTCGACTACTTCCACGTCGTCGACCCGCCGCGCGCCAGCCCCAGACCGCTGTTTCCCCACCGCAGCGTGCTGATTGCCTTCGTGCTGGTGTTCGCCCTCGCTCTGGGTGCGCTCGCCAGCTATCTGCTCGTGCTGCTGTTCCCCACGTTCCGCAGCGCGCGCGAATTGCGCGAATCGACCGACCGCGCGGTGCTCGGCTCGATCAGCCTGGTCTTCACGCCCAGAGAAACCAAGGCCGAGCAGCAGCGACAAGTGCTGTTCATGACCGGCACAGGCTCGCTGGTGATCCTGTACCTGGCGTGGGTCGTGCTCAACGTGCTCCACCTAATCCACTATTGAGAGGCGCGTCATGAGCATCATCGAACAAGCCAGCAAACGCCTCGAGGAACTCCGCAAGGCCGGGGTCGACATGCCCTGGGTCGAGGGAGCCGAAGCCGCCAGTCGCGGCCAGGCGCAGCCTGCCGCGCTGGCCACGGCGTCCCAAGCCGCGCCCACCACGCCCACGGCACCCTCGCGGCTTGCCCCGCCAAAGCGCAACGCCGACATCGACCTGCAAGCGCTCGAGGAAGCCGGCTACCTGGTGCCGAATGCCACGCGGACCCGCCTGATGGACGAGTTCCGCAGCATCAAACGCCCGCTGCTGGCCAATGCCCAGGGCGGCAAGAGCGCAGGTCCGGTCGAGCGCGGCAACCTCATCCTGATCACCAGCAGCCTGCCGGGCGAGGGCAAGACCTTCACGTCCATCAACCTCGCGATGAGCATGGCGATGGAGCTGAACCACAGCGTGCTGCTGGTGGACACCGACGCCACGCGGGTGGCGGCGGGCGAGCGCCTGGGGCTCAAGCGCGGTCCCGGCCTTCTCGACCTGCTGCTCGACCCCGCGCTGGACCTCGCCGACGTCGAGCTCGCCACCAATGTGGACAAGCTCACGGTGCTGACCGCCGGCACGCAGAACGACCGCGCGACCGAAATCTTCAGCAGCCAGGCCATGCAGGACTTCCTCAACCATCTGGCCGCCCACCAGCAGGATCGCATCGTGATCTTCGACGCGCCGCCGCTGCTGCCTTCGGTCGAGGCGCGCGTCCTGGCGCCCCAGATGGGCCAGGTGGTGCTGGTCGTGCACGCCGGCAAGACCCACCAGGGTTCGGTGCTGCAGGCCTTGTCCATGCTGGAGGAGTGCCCCGTCGTGATGACCCTGCTCAACCAGTCGCGCACGCCATCCACGGCCTCGCCGTACGGCTATTACGCGTATTGAGTCCGGGCCGCGTCGAACGGGAATTGGCGCCATCTCGGCTGTTGGGTCCGCTTAGGAGGATGTGTCATGGAATGGACGCAAGCAACGCATTCCGGCAAGACCGACGCGCCCGGCCTGCATCGCGCAGCGCCGGCGCCGGCGGGAATCGCGGCGGTCGACCCCGCGCGGTTTTCCACCCACGTCATGCACGCCATCCGGCACGACTATGCGGACCATCCGCTGATGCAGCTGCCCCGCCTGGCACAGCTGGCGCACGACCTCATGCCCAGCCGCCAGTGTCGCTTCATCCGTCCCGGCACGACACAGACCTCGGAGTTCTTCCACACGCCCAAAACCCCCGACGGGCTGGGCATCGACGAGGTGTTCGCGCGCATCGAGGAGCCAGGCTCCTGGGTCGCGCTCTACAACGTGCAGACCGACCCGCACTACGCCGCCTTCCTCGACGAGGTCATGGCCGGCGCCCGGCCGTTGATCGAACCTGAACAGCCGGGCGTGTTCCGCGTCGCCGGCTTCATCTTCATCTCGGCGCCGCCCTCGGTCACGCCGTTCCACATCGACCGCGAGAACAACTTCTGGCTGCAGATCCGCGGCCGCAAGATCATGACCGTGTTCGACCATGCCGACCGCGCCGTGGTGCCGGCGCGCGAGGTGGAGGAATTCATCGTGCACGGCTCCCTGCGCAACGTGCGCCTCGACCCCGCGCTGCGCCACCACGGCCGGGACTTCGACGTCGGACCCGGCGACGGCGTGTATTTCCCCGCCACCTCGCCGCACATGACCCGCACCACCACCGACTGGGTGCGCGCCGGCGATGGCGTCTCGATCTCCATCGGCGTGGTGTTCTACACCGCCACCACGCGCCACCTGGCCCGCGTGCACCAGTGCAACCGGGTGCTGCGCCAATGGGGCCTGCAGCCGTCCTTTCCTGGTTCCAGCCCCTGGCGCGATGCGATCAAGGCGCCACTCGGCCGCGCCTTCGCGCTCGCGCGCGTCAGGATGCTCCATTACGTCGCCCCGCCCGGCGCCTATTGAAGGGATCGGCGCCTCCGGGGGCAGCCGTGCGTTTTCTTGAAACGCGACAAGCCGGATCGGCTTGCTGCCCGCCCGCTTGCGCGTTGCTGCCAACTTGTTCACGCAGCAGGTCATGGCCTGCTCTCCAGGGCGCCCCCTCACCCATTCGAGGGGAAGAATTTCGCACCCATGACCCCTAGACTCATTCCCACATCGCGCGGCCTCGTGCGATCGCGCAAAACACAGCGCGGGCACCGCCTCCATCGCCAGGACCCGGACGATGCGAAGCGCGGATCAAGGAAAAAGAGATCTCCGACATGCAAGCCGAATCCGTCAACGCAAGGCCGCTAACGCCGGCATCTGCGCCTGCCTTCGCGCCTGCTGCCGCATCCGCCGTGCTCGACCTGCTCCGCGCCCTCCCGGGCAAGGAGCACGACGCCTCTTGCGCCGAGGCCGCGCTTCAACTGCCCGCCGCGCTCACGTCTGGAATCCAGGACCTCGCCGCCCGCATGGGCTGGCTGGACGACACGCCCGGCGCTGCCGCCTGGGTTCTGCTCCTGCTGCGGTGGCTCGGCGCCCCCCGGATCGGGCTTGACGAACTCCGCGCGCCGGTTTCTGCAGCCGATGCCGGCGAACCCGCCTCGGGCCGCCCCGCGCTGACGCGTTGCACCTACGGCCAGCCGGAGCAGGCCACCGCGCGGGCCTGGATGCAGAACGTGGACGCGATCCGGCGCGCGTCGCCGCAGCTCCCCGCCGCGTCCTGGCCCGGCACATCGGCGGCGCTCTGGCTGGGCCAGGGTGTCGACGCCGCGCGCATCACGCAGCATGGGATTCCGATCGCCATCGCCCTGGAGCCGAATGGCGCGCTGCGCATGCGTTACGCCGCAGCGCGGCTCGGCCCCGAGCAGGCCGATGCCATGCTGGCGGCATTGGCGCACGCCATGGGCGTCCTGATCGCGCACCCGGACGGCTTGGCGCGCGAAGTCCCGACCTTGAGCGACGCGCAGCGCACCTGGCTCGACGCCTTGAATCCGCCGGCAGATCCGCCCGATGCGGCACGCGCGGTGCATGCCGTGTTCGCGCAGCAGGCTGCCCTGCGCGGCGACGCGCCGGCCCTGACGCATGCCGGCGAAACGCTCAGCTACCGCGAACTCGAGGCGCGCGCCGAAGCCTGGTGCGCCCGGCTTGGCCATGCCGGCGCACAGCCTGGCGCCGTCGTCTGCGTGGCGCTCGGCCGCGGCCTCGACAGCATCGCCGTCCTCCTGGGCATACTCAAGGCCGGCTGCACCTATCTTGCGCTGGATGCCCAGCTTCCGTCCGAACGCATCGCTTTCATGCTGGCCGACGCCGGGGTCAGCCTGGTGGTCACCGACACCATGCGCCGCGGCGCGCTCGCACACGCGCTGCCCTTGTTGTTGACCGACGACCCCGCAGCCGAGGCCGGGATGGCCGGCGCGGCGGCCCCAGCCATCCCGGCCTCGGCTGCGCCGGCCCCTGCCTACATCATGTACACCTCGGGCTCGACCGGAACGCCGAAGGGCATCGTCATCGGCCATGCGTCCATCCTGCGCCTGGTGCTGAACGCGCCGTTCATGCGCCTGGATGCCAACACCCGCATGCTGCACGCCGCACCGCTGGGATTCGACGCCTCCACGCTCGAGATCTGGGGGCCGCTGCTCAACGGCGGCGTCTGCGTGCTGCACGACGAGGACCTGCCCACGCCTGCCGGGCTGGCGCGCACCATCCGGCGCGACGCCGTCAACGCCGCGTGGCTCACCGCCGCGCTGTTCAACACCGTGGTGGACGCCGACCCCACATCCCTGTGCGGCCTCGCGCAGCTGCTCACCGGCGGCGAGGCCCTGTCCGTGCCGCATGTGCGCCGCGCGCTGCAGGCCTTGCCCGGGACGCAGATCATCAACGGCTACGGCCCGACCGAATGCACCACCTTCGCCACCACCTACCCCATCCCGCGCGAGCTGCCGGAAGGCCTGCGCGCCATCCCCATCGGCAGGCCGATCCGCGACACCCGCGCTTATGTGCTGGGCCCCGGGGCAACGCTGCTGCCCCCGGGCCTGGTGGGTGAACTCCACGTGGGCGGCAGCGGCCTGGCCATCGGCTACCTGAACCGGGCCGCGCTCGATGCCGAGCGCTTCGTGGTCAATCCGTTCGGCCCGTCCGGCACGCACCTGTACCGCACCGGCGACCTCGTGCGCTGGCTGCCGGACGGCCAGCTCGACTACGTCGGCCGCGCGGACACCCAGGTCAAGATTCGCGGCTTTCGCATCGAGCTCGGCGAAATCGAAACCGCGCTGGCCAAGCACCCCGCCGTGCGCTCCTGCGCGGTCATCGCGCGCAAGGACGCCGCCGGCCAGGCGCGCCTGCTGGCCTATTGCGTGGCCGCCGGGCGGCCGGTTCCGACGGCGGAACTGCGTGAGCGACTCGCCGCGCGGCTGCCGGACTACATGGTGCCGGCCGCGTTCATCTGGCTGGACGCATTGCCCATCACGGCCAACGGCAAGCTCGACCAGCGCGCGCTGCCCGAGCCTTCCGCCGAACGGCCCGACCTGGTCGTGCCCTACCAGACGCCGCAGGACGACGCCGAACGCCGCGTCTGCGATGCCTTCGCGCAGGCCCTGGGTCTGCAGCGGGTCGGCCGGCTGGACAATTTTTTCGACCTCGGCGGCAACTCGCTGCTGGTGCTGCGCGTGCTGGCCCTGCTCGGGCAGGGCGGCGGCGCCACCGCGACGCTGAGCACCCATGCCTTCTTCGGCCAGCCCACGCCACAAGCGCTGGCGCGCCTGCTCACGAACGCCCCCGCTACGGCCCCCGCGCTCGATGCGCGCCGCATGGCCAAACCCTTGCAAGACCCCGCCGCGCAGAGCGAGCAGGCGCCTCGTGCCACGACCCGCTCGACGCCGGCCGATGCGCGCCATGCCCCGGTCGCCATCGTGGCCGTGGCCGGGCGCTTTCCCGGCGCGGCCGACGTCGAAACGTTCTGGGCCAATCTGCTCGCCGGACGCGACACCATCACCCATTTCAACGCCGACCAGCTCGACCCCAGCCTGCCCGCCAGCCTGACGCAAGACCCCGACTACGTGAAAGCGCGCGGCGTGATCGACGGCGTCGACCTGTTCGACGCCGCCTTCTTCGGCATCGCCCCGCGCGAGGCCGCGCTGATGGACCCGCAGCAGCGCATCTTCCTCGAACTGTGCTGGGAATGCCTGGAGCGTGCCGGCCACGCGCCGGATGCCACGACCGTGCCGGTGGGCGTGTTCGCCGGCATGTACAACGCCACCTACTTCCAGCATCACGTGCAGCACCGGCCTGAACTCGTCGAGGCGCTCGGCGCCTTCCAGACCATGCTGGGCAACGAGAAGGACTACATCGCCACGCGCGTGGCCAACCGGCTCAACCTCACCGGCCCGGCGGTCAGCGTGCACACCGCCTGTTCCACCTCGCTGGTGGCCATCGCCCAGGCCGTCATCAGCCTGCGCGCGGGCCAGTGCGACATGGCGCTGGCCGGCGGCAGCTCGGTGACCTGTCCGCCCAACAGCGGCTACCTCTATCAGGACGGCGCGATGCTCTCGCCCGACGGCGCCACGCGCAGTTTCGACGCCAAGGCCCAGGGCACGGTGTTTTCCGACGGCGCCGCCGTGGTGCTGCTCAAGCGGCTGGACGACGCACTGGCCGATGGCGACGCCGTGCTCGCCGTCATTCGCGGCGTGGCCATCAACAACGACGGCCGCGACAAGGCCAGCTTCACCGCCCCCAGCGTGGACGGCCAGGCCGCCGTGATCGCCGCCGCCCAGCGCGACGCCGGCATCGACGCGCGCAGCGTGAGCTATGTCGAAACCCATGGCACCGCCACCCCGATGGGCGACCCGGTGGAAGTCGAGGCGCTCACGCGCGCGTTCCGCCAGCACACCGACGACGCGGGCTTTTGCCGCATCGGCTCGCTCAAGAGCAACGTCGGCCACATGGTCATCGCCGCCGGCGCCGCAGGGGTGATCAAGACGGCCCTGGCCCTGGCGCGCGAAACCCTGCCGCCCAGCATCCACTACACCGCGCCGAACCCCGGCATCGACTTCGCCCGCAGCCCCTTCATGGTCTGCGACCGGCTCACGCCCTGGCCGCGCGGCGAGCAGCCGCGCCGCGCCGGGGTCAGCGGCTTCGGCGTGGGCGGCACCAACGCCCACGTGGTGCTGGAAGAGGCCCCCGCGCCCGCGCCGTCGTCGGCCGCCGTCGGCCCGCAATTGCTCGCGCTCTCGGCCAAGAGCCCCGCGGCGCTGGACGCCGTGGCCGCAGAGCTGGCCGCGCATCTCCAAGCCCATCCCGACCTCAATCTGGCTGACGCCGCCTACACCCTGCAAGTGGGACGCAGCGCCTTCACGCACCGGCTGTGCGTGGTCGCGCAGACCACGCAGGACGCCGTGCAAGCCTTGCAAACGGCCTCACACCCGTGGCGCGCGCAGCGCAAAGTCGGCAGCGGCGAGCCGCCCATGGTCTGGCTGTTTCCGGGTCAGGGCGCGCAATACGCCGGCATGGGCCGTGGCCTGTACGCGGCCGACGCCGATTTCCGCGCCGCCTTCGACGCCGCCCTCGCCGCACTCGCCCCGCATCTGGACTTCGACCTGCGCGCGCGCATGTTCGGCAACGAACCCGGTGCGCCGGGGGCGGATCTCCTCACCGGCACGGGCACCACCCAACCCGCCACGTTCTGCCTCGAATACGCCCTGGCGCAAAGCTGGCTCGCGCGCGGGGCCAGGCCGGCTGCGCTGATCGGTCACAGCGTGGGCGAATTCGTCGCCGCCGTGCTGGCGGGCGTGATGCGCCTGAGCGACGCCGCGCAGCTCGTGGCCCGGCGCGGCGCCTTGATGCAGGCCTTGCCCCCGGGCGGCATGCTGTCGGTGCGCCTGTCCGCGAGCGACGTGCTGGCGCGCTTACCCGAGGCGCTGGCCCTGGCAGCCGAGAACGGCCCTGCGGCCTGCGTCGTCGCCGGCCCGCGCGAGGCCATCGAAGCCTGGCGCGCCGCGCTGGAGGCCGACGGGGTGCAGGCGCGCGTGCTGCAAACCTCGCACGCTTTCCATTCGTCCATGATGGACCCGGCCCTGGCGCCGTTTGCCGACGTGGTCCGAGCCGTCGCACTCGCCGCGCCGAGCCTTCCCATCGTCTCCACCCGCACCGGCACCTGGATGACCGAGGCCGACGCCATCAGCGCCGATTACTGGGCCCGCCACCTGCGCGAGCCGGTGCGCTTCTCCCCCGCCATCCGCACGGCGCTCGCGCGCCACACCGACGCCGCCTTCCTGGAGGTCGGCCCGCGCGGCGCGCTGTCCACCCTGGCGCGCCAGCATGGCCCCGCCGGCAGCGTGCTGGCCATTCCCAGCCTAGCCGACACGCCCGAAACCGAGGCCGCGCAGATGCTGCTGGCACAAGGCGCGCTGTGGACCGCGGGCCTTGCACTGGCCGCTTCCGCGGCCAACCCGGCCACCGCGCGCCATCGCATCCCCTTGCCCACCTACGCCTTCGAACGCAAGCGCTATTGGGTCGAGGCCGCCGCGACGCAACAGCGCGGCTCGACAACAAACGCGCCGGGCCATGCCCAAGCCGAATCCGCGCCACAGGCCAGGCCCGTTTCAGACGTCCCCAGCGCCGCGGTGCTGGCCTTCACTCCACCGCCTCACGCCAACGCCATGTCTTCCACCACGCCCGCACCGACCCATCCGGCGACATCAGGCAACGCGCCCGCCGCGCGGAAGCTCCAGCTGATCGCACGTCTGCGCGCCTTGTTCGACGACGTGTCCGGCAGCGACCTCGGCGACACGGACCCCACCATCCCCTTCGTCGAGCTCGGCATCGATTCGCTCACCCTGACCCAGGCGGCGCTGCAGGTCAAACGCGAGTTCGGCGTCAGCGTCACCTTCCGCCAGTTGATGGAAAGCCTGCGCAGCCTCGACGCGCTGGCCGATCACCTCGACGCGCAATTGCCGCCGGAGCCCGCCACCCAGCCGCAAGCCGCAACCGTTGCGGCAGCTGCGCCACAGGGCTTGGCCATGCCCGCAGCCGTCATGCCGGCCCCCGGCACCAACGCGCCTCTGCTGCAACAGGTCATCCAGCAGCAGATGCAACTCATGGCGCAACAGCTCGCGCTCCTGAGCGGGGTCCAGCCCGCGGCACCGCAGGCCGACACCACACCCCCCGCCGCTCCCGCGCCGACCGCAACGGCCGCGGCGGACGCAGCAAGCGCCACCGACGATGCCGGCGTCCAGCGCTACGACGTGAAAAAGGCCTTCGGCGCGATCGCCCGCATCCATACCCAGGCCAGCCCGCTGACCGAGCGCCAGCGCGCGCGCCTGGACGCCTTCATGCGCCGCTACGTGGAGCGCACGGCCAAGAGCCGGGCGTACACGGAACAGCATCGCGCGCATCTGGCCGACCCGCGCGTGGTCAACGGCTTCCGGCCGATGATCAAGGACATCGTCTATCAAATCGTCGTCGCGCGCAGCAAGGGCTCCCATCTGTGGGACCTGGACGGCAACGACTATGTGGACGTGCTCAGCGGCTTCGGCATGAGCCTGTTCGGCTGGCAGCCCGACTTCGTGCTGGACGCCGTGCGCAGGCAGCTCGACGACGGCTACGACATCGGCCCGCAGCATCCGCTGGCCGGTCCGGTGGCCGAGCTGGTGTGCGAGCTCACCGGCTTCGACCGCGCCGGCCTGTGCAACACCGGCTCCGAGGCCGTCATGGCCGCCGTGCGCATCGCCCGCACCGTCACCGGGCGCAGCACCGTGGTGCTGTTCACCGGCTCCTACCACGGCACCTTCGACGAAGTGCTGGTGCGCTCCGGGCGCGAGCACAAGGGCATCCCGGCCGCCCCCGGCATCATGCGCGGCATGTTCGGCGACGTGCGCGTGCTGGACTACGGCACCCCCGAGGCGCTCGCATTCATCCGGGCCCATGCCGACGACCTCGCCGCGGTGCTGGTCGAGCCGGTGCAAAGCCGCCGGCCCGAGTTCCAGCCGGTGGACTTCCTCAAGGACGTGCGCGCCATCACCGAGCAAAGCGGAACCTGCCTGATCTTCGACGAGGTCATCACCGGCTTCCGCTGCGCGCTCGGCGGGGCGCAGCAGGTATTCGGCGTGCGCGCCGACCTGGCCAGCTACGGCAAGGTCATCGGCGGCGGCATGCCCATCGGCGTCATCGCCGGCAAGCGCGAATTCATGGACGCGCTCGACGGCGGCGCCTGGCAGTACGGCGACGACTCCATCCCCAGTGTGGGCGTCACCTACTTCGCCGGTACCTTCGTGCGTCACCCCTTGGCGCTGGCCGCGGCCCACGCCAGCCTGACCCATCTCAAGCAGCAAGGCCCGGCGCTGCAACAGCGGCTCAACGCCGCCACCACGGCACTGGCCGACGAGCTCAGCGCCTTCTGCCGCGAGCACGGCGCGCCGTTGGAAATCCGCCATTTCGCCTCGTTGTGGCGCGTGGCCTGGCTGGAAGACCACCCGTTGCAGGACCTGCTGTTCGCCATGATGCGCAGCCGCGGCGTGCACATCCTCGACAACTTCCCCTGCTTCCTGACCACCGCGCACAGCGAAGCCGACATCGTCCACATCGCCGGCGCGTTCAAGGACTCCGTGCGCGAGCTGCAGGAATCCGAATTCCTGCCGCGCCACAAGTCCCCCGTGTCCGTCGTGTTCGACGCCGCCAAGCCCCCGGTGCCCGGTGCCCGCCTGGGCAAGGACCCCAGCGGCAAACCCGCCTGGTTCGTGCCCAACCCCGACGACCCGGCCAAATACCTGAAGGTGGGCGCATGAACATTCGGCGCCACCATTCCGAGGACACGCCCATGAACGCGACCGGCTCCGCCGCGGCCACGCTGTCCGCCGTCGACTACGACCCTTTCGCCGACACCGCGCTGTCCCGCGTGGTGCCCAGCACCGAGGCGCAGCGCGAGATCTGGCTGGCCTGCCAGCTCGGCACCGAGGCCAGCCTGGCCTACAACGAGTCCATCTCCCTGCGTCTGCGCGGCCCTCTGGACCAGACCGCGCTGCGCAGCGCGCTGCAAGCCCTGGTGGACCGGCACGACGCGTTGCGCGCCACGCTCGGCGCCGAAGGCCAGGACCTGTACATCGCCGAGGCCCTGGAACTGCACGTGCCGGTGCACGATCTCACGGCCCTGAACCCCGAACAGCGCGAGGCCTCGCTGCGCCAGCACATCCGCGCCGAGGTGGATACACCCTTCGACCTGCTGCGCGGCCCCCTGCTGCGCGCCCAGATCGCACTGCTGGCCGAGGACGATGCGGTGTTGATGATCACCGCACACCACATCGTGTGCGACGGCTGGTCGTTCGGGGTGCTGGTGGGCGAACTACCCGCCCTGCTCGCCGCCGCGCAAGCCCCCGGCGCCAACCCCGGCGCAGTCGCCTCGACCCTGCCCGCAACGGCCACCTATGCCGGCTATGCGCTCGCGCAGTTCGATGAAACACATCTGCGCCGCGCCGAAGCGGACACGCGCTACTGGGTGTCGCTCTACGACAGATCCGCGCCCGTACTCGATCTCCCCACCGATCGTCCGCGCCAGCCGCGGCGCAGTTTCGCCTCGGCGCGCGAAGACTTGCGCATCGATGCCGCCCTGCTCGACGCCGCGCGCAAGCTCGGCGCGCGGCACGGCGCCAGCCTGTTTGCGACGCTGTTCGCCCTGTTCGCCGGCCTGGTCTCGCGCATCTCGGGCCAGGAGGAGGTGGTGATCGGCGTGTCCACGGCGGGACAGGCCGCCGAAGGCCAGCAGGGCTTGGTCGGCCATTGCGTCAACCTCCTGCCCATCCGCATCGCCACCGACCCCGAGCGCGATGCGGCAAGCCTGATCCTGCAGGCGCGCACCGCCGTGCTCGACGCCTACGACCACCAGGGCGTGAGCTTCGGCAGCCTGCTCAAGCATCTGCAATTGCCGCGCGACCCCGGCCGCCTGCCGCTGGTGTCGGCGCTGTTCAATCTGGACGCCCGCATCGAGCCCTCGGCATTCGCGCCCACGGGACTAAAGGCCGAGATCTTCTCCAATCCGCGCAGCGCCGAGAATTTCGAGGTCTACCTCAACGTCACGCAGGACGCCGAGGGTCTGCTGCTGGAATGCCAGTACAAGACCGCGCTGTTCGACCAGGCCACGGTGCGACGCTGGCTTGAACTCTATCGTGCGGCCTTGCAACGCTGCAGCACCGACGCCTCGCAGCCACTGGCGGCCGTGCTGGCGCCGACCGCCGCGGAACAGGCGCAGCTCGCAGCCTGGAACGCCACGTCGCGCCCCTACCCACGGGACTTGCGGTTGTCCGACCTGCTGCTGCGCGGCATGCGGCAGAACGCGGATGCCACGGCCCTCGTCTTCGAGGGGAAGGTCGTCAGTTACCGGGAACTCCAGAGCCGTGTCTGGCAACTGGCCATGGCCCTGCGCGCGCAGGGCGCAGGGCCCGGCGCGCTGGTCGGCGTGTGCCTGGAACGCGGCATCGATCTGGTCGTGGCGCTGGTTGGCGTGGTCCTGAGCGGTGCGGCCTATGTGCCGCTTGACCCCGGCCTTCCCACCGAGCGCCTGGCAGGCATGGCCGAGGACGCCCGGCTCGCATTGCTGGTGACGCGCCGCGCCGAACACGCCGCGCTCGGCGCGGCGTGCGGCCCGGCCTGCCATGTGCTGCTGCTCGACGTGCCATTCGGCGAGCCCGCCACCGTGGACGAACCCTCGCTGCTCGGCAGCGCGACCGACCCTGCCTACGTCATCTTCACCTCGGGCTCCACCGGCCGGCCCAAGGGCGCCATGAACGCGCATCGCGGCATCGTCAACCGCCTGCTGTGGATGCAGGACGCCTACGCCCTGCGGGCTGACGAACGCGTGCTGCAGAAAACGCCGTTCAGCTTCGACGTCTCGGTCTGGGAATTTTTCTGGCCCTTGAGCGTGGGCGCCGCGCTGGTGATCGCGAAGCCTGACGGCCATCGCGACAGCGCCTATCTGGCGGAGCTGGTGCAGCGCGAACGCATCGACGTGATGCACTTCGTGCCGTCCATGCTGCGTTTCTTCCTCGACGAACCCGCTGCGGCAGGCTGCACGACCCTGCGCCAGGTGGTGTGCTCGGGCGAGGCGCTGCCCATCGATCTGGTCGAGCGCTTCTTCCGCCTGCTGCCGCAAGCCAAGCTGGAGAACCTCTACGGCCCGACCGAGGCTGCGGTGGATGTCAGCGCCTGGTCTTGCCGGCCCGGCGAGCCATCGGGCGGCGTGCCCATCGGCGCCCCGATCGCCAACACCCAGCTGCACGTGCTCGACGCCCACATGCGTCAGTTGCCCATCGGGGTTGCGGGCGATCTCTACATCGGCGGCGTGCAGGTTGGCCTGGGCTATGTCGCACGGCCGGATCTCACCGCCGAGCGTTTCATCGGCGACCCATTCAACCCGAGCGGGCGCCTGTACAAAACCGGCGACCTCGCGCGCTGGCGCGCCGACGGCGCGCTGGACTATCTCGGCCGCTCGGACCACCAGGTCAAGCTGCGCGGCTACCGCATCGAACTCGGCGAGATCGAAAACCACCTGCTCGGCCTGCACGGCATCAGCCAAGCCGTGGCCATCGTCCGCGAAGACACGCCCGGCGACCCGCGCGTCGCCGCCTATGTCGTGAGCCAGGCCGGAAACCTCGACACGGAGCTGTTGCGGGACCGTCTGCGTCAGGTTCTGCCCGACTACATGGTGCCGCAAAACATCCTGCAGCTCGGGGAGATTCCGCTGCTGTCCAGCGGCAAGGTGAACCGCCGCGCCCTGCCCGCGCCAGCCATGCCGCAAACCGCCTCCGCGCGCGGCCGCATCGCCCCGCGAAGCGCGCTGGAGCGGGTCGTGCTGGAGGCCATGGAACAGGTGCTCAAGCTCCCCGCCATGAGCGTGACCGACGACTTTTTCGCGCTGGGCGGCCATTCGCTGCTCGCCGCACGTCTGGTCACCGCGCTCAACCGCGAACTGGACCTGAACCTGCCCCTGCGCGTCCTGTTCGAGTCGCCCACCGCCGAACGCATGGCGCAGGCGGTGGAGCGCGCGCGGCAGGACGGCGGCGTCAAGCGCGCGGCCATCCGCCACGATCCCGCGCGCACCTCGGCACCGCTCACCGCGCAGCAGGAACGCATCGCCTTCATGGAAGAACTGCATCCCGGGCGGGTCATCTACAACTCGCCGTCCGCCCATCGCCTGCGCGGGCCCCTGGACCTGTCGGCGTTTGAAGCCGCGCTGCGCGAGATGGTGCGCCGCCAACCCGTTCTGCGCACGGCCATCCACACGGTCGAAGGCAGGCACAAGCAGGTCGTGCTGGACGCGGTGCCGTTCAATCTACCCATCGAGGATCTGAGCGCGCTGCCCGAGGCCGCGCGCGAGGCCGAACTGATGCGACGCATGCAAGCCCTGGTCGATCAACCGATCGACATCCACCAGGCGCCGCTGTTCCGCATCGCCATGTACCGGCTCGCGCCGCAGGAACATGCCTTCCTGTTCATGCCGCACCACATCATCTGGGACGGCTGGTCCTTCGATCTGTTCTACACCGAGATGGCCGCCTGCTATGGGGCGCTCGTGCGCGGCGTACCGGCCCCGCTGCCGGCACTGCCCGTGACGTATGCCGACTATGCGCATTGGCAAGCCGATTGGATGCAAAGCGAGGACTTCGACCGCCAGCTGCGCGACTGGAACGCACGCATGGCCCAGGCCCCTGCGCCGCGCGCGCCCAGGACCGACAAGCCTCGCAGCGCCGGCATGAGCGGCGAAGGGGCCACGGAATGGGTACGCATCGACGCGCCAAGCGCCGAACGCCTGCGCGGCATCGCCCGGCAGACCGACGTCACGCTGAACATGCTCACCCTGGCCGTGTATGGCGCGATGATGGCCAGCGTGGCCGCGAGTCCCACGATCGTGGTCGGCGTGCCGGTGCGAGGACGCATGATGGCCGAGGTCGAGCCGGTGATGGGGTTCTTCAACAACCTGCTTCCCCTGCAGCTGCACATCGACCCCACGCAACCCGCCACCGCATTCCTGCGCGACGTGAAACGGGAATTGCTCGATGTCATGAATTTCCAGGACATTCCCTTCGAGCGCCTGGCGATGGAGCCGGACATGATGGCGCGCTCGCAGCACGCCGGCATCTACCAAGCCCTGTTCTCCTTCCAGGACGCGCGCGAACGCGAGCGGCAATGGGGTGGGCTGGCGCAGAGCAGCATCCTCATTTTCCAGAAGGGCGCCACCGAAGACCTTGGCTTGTGGCTGATGGAAGTGCCGCACGGACTGGAAGGCGGCATCACCTACAACGCCGACATCTACACGGCGCGAACGGCCGAAGCCTTGCGCGCGCGCTATCTCGAATTGCTGGAACGCCTGGCCGCCGAGCCGCAGCAAACCCTCGCCGCCCTGCTCGACGACAGCGCATCGGCTCCGGCAGCGTCGCTTCGCCACCTCGCCGCTGCGCCGGATGACGCTCCGGTTCTTGCCGGCGCGGCGTCTCCGGTTCGCCAGCCCAAAGCACCCGGCCGCGCGCTGACCCCGACGGAACAGAGTCTCACCGAAGTGTGGGCCTCCCTGCTCGGCTTGCAGGCGGCACAGATCGAACCGCGGGACAACTACTTCGACCTCGGCGGGGACTCGCTCACGGCCATGCAGGCCGTGATCCGCATGTACGAGCGCACCGGCAAGCGCGCCAACGCACGCCTGCTGATCTTCGAATCGCTCGAGCAAATCGCCAGCAGCTACGACGCGATGCCAAGCGAGACCGCGCACAAGCCGGGCCTCGTCAGGCGCTTGTTCGGCGGCCTGCATCGCGGCAAGAAAGACCGCGTCGAACTTTGAGCCCTAGGGAGACCATCATGTTGACCACACCCATGCTCGAACCCCATGCGCAGCGCTGGCTGCGCGCGCGCGGCAACGCGCCGTATGGACCCGCGGCGCACACGCCGGCGCAGACGGCGCAGGCCTTGCGCGAACATGCGCCAGCGCGTCGCAACCCCGCTCTGCAGCGCCCGCAAGGCCGCGACGTGCACCTGTGGCACATCGACCTGCGCGACATGGGCACCGACGCCGTGAACCTGCTCGACGCCGCGGAACTCGCGCGCGCCCAGCGCTTCGTCTATGCGCACGACTGGCGCCGCTATGTGGCCGCGCACGCCTGGCTGCGCCGCGTCCTGGGCGCCTATCTCGGCATCGCGCCTCAGCATCTGCGCTTCGACGCCGACGCGCACGGCAAACCCATGCTCGCGCATCGGCACGCGAACGGCGATGCGGCGCTGCGTTTCAACATGAGCCACAGCAAGGACATCGCGCTGATCGCCGTCACCTCGGGGCCCGAAGTCGGGGTGGACATCGAAGCCCTGCGCGACGACCTTCCCGGCCCCGATCTGGCCGCCGGCGTGCTCAGCGCCGGCGAGCTCGACGAACTTGCGCGGTGCGCGCCGCTAGACCATCCGGCGGTGTTCGTCGGCTGCTGGACGCGCAAGGAGGCCTGTCTCAAGGCGCTGGGCGTCGGCCTCGGCCTGGAACCCCGCGCGCTCGACGTCGGGCTTCAGGCGCAGCGCATGACGCTGCAGCTGGGCAGCGGCGAACCCGCCGTCGACCTGGCCCCGCTGCCGTGTCCGCCCGGCTACGCCGCGGCCCTGGCCGTGGTTGGCGGTTTCGCGGGCGTCGCGCGTCAGGACGCGGCGCTGGTCTGGGAGGGCATGTCTTGACCCCGATGCGCTTCTCGCATGGTGCGCGCGAACTGTTCGGCTTGCACCTCGAACCGCGTGCCGCCACGGCGCGCGGCCATGCCGTGCTGTTGTGCAACCCCTTCGGGCAGGAAGCCATTCGGGCCCACCGTTTCTACCGCGTGCTGGGCGACCGCCTGGCGGCGGCCGGCTTCGATGTGCTGCGCTTCGACTACTACGGCAGCGGGGACTCGGGCGGCGAAGACGCCGACTTCGACCTCGACGGCAGCATCGCTGACACCGTGGCCGCGGGGCGCCTGCTGCTGCAGCGCAGCGATGCGGAGCGCCTGTCCTGCATCGGACTGCGGCTGGGGGGCAACATCGCCCTGGCGGCGACCGCGGGCTGGGCCACGCCGGCCGCCCACGTGGCCATGCTGGAGCCGGTGCCGGACGGATTCGCCTACCTGGACGAACTGGCCGGCGCCAACGCGCAGGCCCTGGCACGCACCTTCGGCGCGCGCTGGCGCGTGGATGCGCAACTGCGGGCGTTCAATCTTCCCGCGCCGCAGGCCGAGGCGCTGGGCTTCGTGCTGACGCCGCCATGCCGCGCGCAGATCGCGCGCATCGCCCTCATGCGCAGCTGGCCCGGCCGCTGCGACAGACTGCTCATCCTGAGCCGCGACGTCGACGTGCTGGCGCGGTGCGCCGCCGCGCGCGACCCGTCGCGTTTGCCTGAGGCCGAGGTCTCGGCCTCGCATTGCGACATCGATTGGGCGACCAACAGCGCGCTCAACACGGCCATCGTGCCGATGCACTGGGTGACGCGGCTGCTGAGCGAGTTGACGGAGCAGGTCCATGCGTGAGATCTCGCTCGCCTTCGGGCCCGGACAAGCGCTGGTCGGCACCCTCACCCTGCCCGCCGCGGACCAGGCCGCGCCCGCAGCCCCGCTCGGCCTGGTGATGTTCAATTCCGGGGTCGTGCACCGCATCGGGCCGCACCGCATCAACGTCAAGCTGGCGCGGAAGCTGGCGCTGCGCGGCATCCCCTCGATCCGCTTCGACCTGCACGGCATGGGCGACAGCCTGCGCGCGGACGGCGTGCTGCCCTACGAGCGGCAGGCTGTCGCGGACCTCGGCCTGGCGATGGACGCCCTGCAGGACTGCGCCGGCGTGGCCCGCTTCGCCCTGCTCGGCTTCTGTTCGGGCGCCGTGCCAAGCTATCTGGCGGCCCAGGCCGACCCCCGGGTCGGCGCCGTCATCCTGTACGACGCCTTCGCCTTCCCCACGCCGAGGAGCCGGGCGCGCTTTCTCTGGCTGCGCCTGAGCGGACACGGGTTCGACCCGCAAGCGCTGCGGCGCGATGTCCGCCGGCTCGGGCGTGGCCTGGCGCGGCTGCCGCACCGCCTGTTCGAGCGCCTGCGCCGGCGCGGCAACGAGACGTTCAAGCAAGCCGGCCCGTCAGAGCAAAAGCAGCCGATGATGGTGCGTGGACTGGGCGAATTGACACGCCGTGGCGTCAAGGTCGTCGTGCTGCATGCGGGCGACGATTTCGGCGTCGCCAACTACGCCGAGCAGTTTCGCGACGCCATGGGCGACGCCTTGCCGCGCGAAGGCCTGCACTACGGCTTTCTCGCCTCCATCGACCATGTCGCCACCTCGACCCCGGCGCAAAAGGTGTTTCTCGACGCCATCTGCGCCGCCCTGCTCGGCGACCACCTCGACTGCATGCCCGCCGACGCATCGCCCGCGCCGGCGAGCCCTGCCGCGCACTCGGCCGCGGAAGTCGGCTGACGCGAACCACGGCAACCCCGCCCCGAAGCACGAGCCAACCGATCCGCCAGCGCCCGCCCCACGCCGCCCAGACCATGTCCTCCGCAGCCATCGCCTTCTGGATCTCCAGCCTCTTCATCGCCTACACCTACGTCGGCTACCCGCTGCTGGTGGCGGCGCTCTCGCGCCTGTGCCGCCGCCATCCCTGCGCGCTGCTGGACGACGCGGCCCTGCCGCGCGCCACGGTCGTGATGGCCGCCTACAACGAGGGCGCCAGGCTGGCGCAGAAGATCCGCAACCTGCGCGCGCTGGACTATCCGCAGGACAAGCTCGACATCCTGGTCGTCTCGGACGGCTCCACCGACGGTTGCGCCGACGCCGTGCGCGACATGCCGGGCGTGCGCGTGCTGGCCTATCCGCAGCGGCAGGGCAAGGCCCATGCGCTGAACCTGGCGCTGGCCGAGGTGAGCACGGAATTCGTCGTGTTCTGCGACGTGCGCCAAGACCTGCAGCCGCAGGCCGCGCGCCGCCTGATCTCGGACTTCTGCGACGCCGACGTCGGCGCCGTCAGCGGCGAACTCGTGCACCGCCCCGGCGCGACGCAAGCCGGGGCGAGCATCGGCCTGTACTGGCGCTACGAGAAATGGATTCGCAAGTCCGAGAGCCGGCTGCATTCCACCGTCGGCGCCACCGGCGCGCTCTACGCCATCCGCACGCGCGACTACCAGCCGCTGCGGCCCGACACCATCCTCGACGATTTCGAGATCCCCATGCACATCGCGCGCCAGGGCAAGCGCACCCTGCTGGAGAGCCAAGCGCATGTCTACGACACCCTGCAAACCCAGTCCGCCGCGGAGCAAAAGCGCAAGATCCGCACCCTCACCGGCAATTTCCAATCGTTCACCAGACATCCCTGGCTGTTCTCGCCGCTCGACAATCCGGTGTGGTTTCAGTTCATCTCGCACAAGGTGTTCCGGCTGGCCGTGCCCTATGCCCTCGTCGTCGCCCTGCTTTCCAGCGCCATCGCGCCGGCCATGCCCTACCGCGCCGCGTTTGCGCTGCAGCTCGGCTTCTACCTGCTGGCCGCCGCCGGGCAATGGGCTCCCGCGACCCGGCGCAACAAGCTGGTCAGCTTCGCCCACGTCTTTTTCGACATGAACGCCGCCGCCGTCGTCGCACTCACGCGCTTTCTGGCCGGCCACGCCAGCGCCAAATGGGAAAAAACCACATGATCCCTTTGCACGTAGGCCCGGAAATGCACGTCCCTTTCCGCTTGTCTGGAATGGGGAACATGCCAGGGAGTCCTCCATGAATCGCGTGGTCGTGCTGATGTATCACGCGCTGTATGCCGACGCGCAGGGACTCGACGCCATCGCGGCCGAGGACAGGCCCTACGCCATCTCCACCCGAACCTTCGCCCACCAGCTCGAACTGCTGCGCGACGCCTCGATTCCGGTGCTCGATCCGGCGCAACTCGAAACCGGCCGGACCGGCGGCAGCGGCGTGATCCTCACCTTCGACGACGGCCACGCCAGCAACGCCGAACTCGCCCTGCCTCTGCTGGCCGAACGGGGCATGAGCGCGGCGTTTTTCGTCACCACCGGTTTCATCGGTCAACGCCCGGGATATTGCTCGTGGGAACAACTGCGCGCCCTGGCGCGCGCCGGCATGCTGGTGGGCGGGCACGGCCACACCCACCGGTTTCTCAGCGACCTTCCGCCGCCGCAGATGCACGACGAACTGCGCCAGTCGCATGCATTGCTGCGCAACGCGCTGCATCAACCCGTCGCCCAGATGTCCTTCCCCGGCGGGCGCCATAACGCCGCCGTGCTACAAGCTGGGCTGTCGTGCGGTTTCCAAGTCTTCCATGGCTCCGAGGTCGGCATGCTGCGACCTCACGCCCCCTTGGCGGGACAACCCCTGCCGCGCATCGCCGTGCGGCGCGGGATGCGCGACGCGGCATTCCTCGATTACGCCCTGGCGAGACCAGGCCGCATGCTGCTGGCACGCGGTCTGGCGCAAACCAAGACCCTGGCAAAACACATCATCGGCAATGAGCGCTATCACCAACTCTACGCGAAGATCAAAAGCTGAAGCGCCGCAGCCTGCGGACCCTGGCACCGAGTCCAGCGACTGGGCCGGCGCGCCGCTGCGCTCCACGCTGCGCCTGCTCGCCGTCCCGGCGGTCTTTGCCATCAGCCTGACCGTCTTCAGGATCCATACCAATGCCTTCATCCTGTACGGATTCGCGGCCCTCTTCGGATTGCTGCTGCTGGTGCAACTGCGCAAGGGCCCGGAGGCTCTGCTTGCGGTGCTCATCATCTACATGCCCCTGGCGCGGCTCTATGCGGCGCGGATCGCGCCCGGGCTCAACGGAACCAATTCGCTCGAACTGCTGTTGATTGCCGTGTGGATCATCAGCGCATACAAAAACCAGACCAAACTCTTTAGCCCCTACCCCTTCACCCGCATGGTGAGCCTTTGGCTGGGACTCGCCCTCATCTCCGTCTTCACGGCGATGGCGCGCATCGGTCTTCACCCGTTCATCTGGAATTATCTCGAGCCGCTGCGCGGCTTTCTCGATCAGTTCATCATTTTTTTCCTGTTCGTCAACGTCATCCGCGACAAGAACATGGCGCGGAGGCTGATCGTTTACATGATGGTTTCGGCCGCGATCATCTATGTGTTCGGCCTGCATGAATGGTGGGAAACGCGCAATTACGCCAGTATCGAAAAGTCGCGCCTGCTGGGACCCGTGGGACAACCGAACGACTTCGCGGCCCAGGTCATTTACGCCTTCGCCCCGATCCTGGCCTATGGGGCGTATTACTTTCCGCGCTGGAAATCGCTGCGCCTGGCGCCGCTTGTGCTGGTGGGCCTGCGGGTGCTCCTCGCCGCGTTTTCGCGCGGCGCCTATCTGGCGTTCGCCATGGAGTTGATGACCCTGTCTTTCGTCAAGAGCAAGAAATTCCTCGTGCTCGTCCTGCTGGTGCTGGGCACGATCTATTTTTTCATTCCGGAGCTCGTGCCGAACTCCATGAAGGCGCGCGTCGAGCAGACCTACACCGACCGCACGCCGGGCGCCGAAATCGATAAAAGCGCCGACTCGCGCCTCATCCTCTGGAACGCCGCCATCACGATGTCGCTCGAAAGCCCGCTTCTGGGCAAGGGTTTCGATCAGTTTTCCAGCTTGGTCCCGAGCTACGTTTCCGGCTACTACAGCGGCGTGACGGGCGGCGCGACCGACAACCAGAACATGTTCCTCTATGCCGCGTCGAACATGGGCATCCCCAGCCTGCTGACGCTGCTGGCCATCCTCGCCGCCCTGGTCTGGCGCAGCTGGGGGCTCTACCGCCGCGGGACTTGTGACATCGATCGCATCATCGGCCTGGGCGCGGTCGCCATCGTCGCCGGGTTGGTTGGCGTCAACATGTTCGGCACCCATGTCATCGATACCTCGGTGGACGGATTTTTCTGGGTCTATCTCGCCATCGTCGCGCGTCTGCTGCCCCCGGCGGCTCAGCCCACATCTGCGAAGAACAAACATGCCCCACGCCGACGCTGACTCTCCGCTGGTCGTCCACATGATCGACGAATTGCCGCGCGACGGCGCCGAGATGCTGTTGCTCGACCTGATGCGGCACCGCGAGCCCGGGTTCCGCTATGCCGTGGTTTGCATCATCCGCGGCGGCCCGCTCGAGGAGGAGTTCGCCCGCATCGGCATTCCCGTAATCATTTTCGGCCGGCGCGGCAAGCTCGATGTCTCGCTGGTACTGCGGCTCGCATCCTGGTTGCGGCGCAACCAGGCGGCCATCGTGCACACCCACTTGTTCACAGCCGACACTTATGGCCGGCTAGGAGACCGTCGGACTTAAGCCCGAGGGGCGGGTGGCGGCGGCGAGCGGCGCGGTTTTTGCGTGACCCGGCACGCCGCCAGCGTCTTCATCACTTGCACAGGCTCCTGGGCGGCCCGTTGGGGCGCGTAGCAGGTCGTGCGGTGGGGCGTGATCTGGGCGCACTTCCCCCTTTGCTCGTCACCTGGCGCGCAGCACATGCATGCGCTTGATGTTCCAGGCCATGGTCACGAGGTTCCACTCGCCTTGCGCCTTGTGCAGTCCGCGCATGCTCATCTGACGCCAGCCCATGACGTGCTTGATGATGCCGAACACGGGCTCGACGGTCTGCTTGCGCAGTTTGTACAGCGCCCGGCCTGCCTGTGTGGACAGGCGGTGGGCCATGTTGGCGACCGGCTCCGCAGTTCGCGGCGCGTCGGGGTCGGGCCCAAACCGTTCGGCCAGTGGCACGTGATGCGACTCGCGCTTCATCGCCAGCAGCGGCTCGATTCCCGCCTGCACGCAGGCGACCACGTTCGCCTGGCTGCAAAAGCCGTTGTCGGCGACCAGGGTCTGCACGGTGCCCAGCGCCTCGGGCAACGCCGCTATCTGCTCCAGCGTGGGCACCACTTCGCGCTTGTCATTGCAGGACTGCGTGACGTGCGCGGTGACCACCATCATCGTCTCGATGTCCACGCCGGCTTGGGCGTTGTAGCTCTGCTCGAAGCCGCCGCCGGACACCGGCATGATGCGCGACTCCTCGTCCGTCAGGTTGACCTGGTCGCCGTCCTGGGGACCGGCCTGGGGCGGCTCGGGATCCCGCCCGCGCGGCTTCTTGCCAGCCTCGCGCTGGGCGCGGCGCTTGGCCTCTTTGGCCTCAAACTCCTGCTGCTCCGCCTTGAATCGTTCGGCGGCGCGTTGCGCAATCTTGGCCTTGGCCTGCGCGATGGCGCGCAGACGGTCCTCGCGGCGGGCAATCTCGGCGGGCACATCCATGCCATCGGGCGCGCTGGATCCATCATCCTTCTCCGCCCGCGCCAACAGGTCCTGGACTTCCTGGCGCAACTGCGCCTCGATCTTGTTGGCATGACCCCACGACAGCGCCTTGTGCTTGCTCGCGTTGGCTCCAATCTTGGTGCCGTCCAGCGCAATGTGACCGAGCTTGAGTAACTTCATCTCGCGCGCCAGCACCAGCACCTGCACGAACAGCGCCTCGATCTCCTTCAGAAAGCGCCGACGGAACGTCGCCAGCGTGTCGTGATCGGGATGCGTATTGGCCGCCACAAAGCGGAACGCCACCGAGTCGTAGGTCGCGCGTTCGATCTTGCGGCTCGAATGCACCCCGTTGGCATACCCGTAGATCAGCAGCCCCAGCAGCACCGCAGGGTGATGCGCGGCAGAGCCACGGCCCGCGTACTGCTTGACCAGATCGTCCAGATCAAGCCGATCAATCACTTCGACCACAAAGCGCGCAAGGTGATCACTGGGCAACCACTCGTCCACCGAAGGCGGCAGAAGGTAGGCCGTGTCTCGATCAACACAAACAAAGCGGCTCATCGCGAGGAACTCCTCAATGCACTGTCGCCATTGTCTCGGATTGATCCATCAGGCGTAAGCCTGGAAAGTCCGACAGCCTCCTAGCGGCGAAACTCGCCGGCGTGCCTGTGGTGTTCTCCACCGTGCACAACATCGTCAACCCCTGGAAGGGCGGTTTCCGCAAGGGCATCGACCGGCTGTTCGCCCGCCTGAGCACCCGCGTCATCGGCTGCAGCGAGGAAGTCACGCAGGCCCTGGCCACGCGCGACGGCATTCCGGCCGAGCGCCTGATGGCGATCCCCAACGGCATCGATCTCAGGAAGTTCGCGCAGGTTTCCGGCGAAGGCGTGCGCGCCGAATTCGGTCTTCCCGCCGATCGCCCCCTCCTCGGCGTGGTGGGCCGGCTCCACCCGCAAAAGGGCCACGAAGACCTGTTCCGCGCCCTCGCGACCATGCCGCAAGCCCGCGCCGGAGAGGTGTCTTGCCTGGTGGTCGGCACCGGCGAGCTGCAGGACGCGCTGCACGCCATGGTCCGGCAGATGGGGCTCGAGCCTTGCGTCGTCTTCACCGGCATGCGCACCGACGTGCCGCGCCTGGTCGCGGCGCTCGACGTCTTCGTCATGCCCTCGCGCTGGGAAGGCCTGCCCATCGCCCTGCTGGAAGCCATGGCCAGCGCCAAACCGGTGATCTGCACGCGGGTCGGCGGCATACCCGACGTGGTGCGCGACGGCGACAACGGCCTGCTGGTCGACGCCTCCGATCCCGCGCAACTGCAGCAGCGCATCGCGCAGCTGCTGGACAGCCCGGACGAAAGAACGCGGCTGGGTCTGCGCGCACGGGACACGGTGATCGAGCGCTTCGACGTCACGCGAACCGCCGCGGCCTACAACAACCTGCACAGGCAAGCGCTCGGCCTGGCCCCCGCCGCATGAGGGCGGCGACCCCGCACAAGGAAACCACCACGCCATGAGACGCCTGCTCGCCACCGCCATGTGGCCCTACGCCAAGCTCGCCGGCGCGCTGCGGCCGGGCCTGCGCATCCTGATGTACCACCGTGTCGCCGATGGACAGGGCTACGATCAGCTCACGGTGTCGTCCGCGCGCTTCGAACGCCAGATGCGCCACCTCGCCGCGCACGCGCACGTGGTCAGCCTGGCCGACGGCTTGGCGGCGCTGCGCGCCGGCCGTCTGCGCCGGCCGCTGGTGGCGGTGACGTTCGACGACGGCTATCTGGACAACCTCACCCACGCCGCGCCCATCCTGGCGCGTCACGGCATCCCGGCGACGATCTTCGTCACCACGCGCTTTTGCGACCAGACCCTGAGCCATCCCCGCTACGGACAAGCCACCCAGCGCCTGCACCTGAACTGGGACGAAGTGGCGCAGCTCGCGGCGATGCCGGGCATCACCATCGGCTCGCACACCGTGAGCCATCCCTATCTGCCGACGCTGGACGAAGCGCAGGCGCGGCATGAGATCGCGGAGAGCCGGCGCCAGATCGAGGTCCATCTCGGGAAGCCGGCGGATTATTTCTGCTACCCGTCCGGCGACCTGGGCGCGCGCGAGCGCCGCTTGGTGCAGCAGGCCGGCTATGCCGCGGCCGTCAGCGTGGCGCCGGGCGCCAACCATGCCGGCGTCGATGTGCTGCAACTCAAGCGCACCGAGATGACCGACCGCGACGACGCCTTCGACCTCGCACTCAAACTCGCGGGCGCCTTCGACCCGATGCACCGCCTGCTTCACGCGCGCAGGCAGCGCCGGTTCGCGCAGCGCCATGCCAAACCCAGTTCCCCCATGCCCATCGAGCCATGAAAATCCTCTACTTGATGACCGAGCCCTTCGGCATCGGCGGCGTGCAGACCGACATCCTGACCCTGACCGAGGACCTCAGCGCCAAGGGCCACGTGGTGTACGTGGCCACGACCGAGGGCGTGCTGCTCGCGGAGTTGATTGCCAAAGGGGCGCGGCACGTGGACATCGACTTCCATTTCAGCGATGCGAAAAAACTGCTCGGCGCGATCCGCCAGCTGCGCCGCGTGGTGCGCGAGCAGGGCATCGAACTCATCGCGCCGCAATCGGTGCGCTCGTCGATCGCCGCCTACATCGCCCTGCGGCTGATTCCCCACGGCTACCGTGTGCGGGCCACGCGCCGGCGCCCGCCCATCGTCACCACCATTCACAACATCCACAACCCGAAGAATTTCCAGTACGCTGGCAAGATCCTGCGCACCTGCGCCGACTTCGTCATCTTCGAGTCGCACTACGAACGCAACCGCCTGCTCGACAACGGGCTGCATCCGGAGAAATCCGCGGTCATCCACAGCGGCATCGACCTGTCCAAGCTGTCCAGCCCCAGCCGCGCGGAGCAGTTCGCGGCGCAGTACGGCATCGACCCGGCCGAGCATTTCGTCTACGGCATCGTCGCCCGGCTGTCCGAGGAAAAAGGGCATTGCTATCTGGTGGACGCCTTCGCCCGCGTGGCGCAAACCCAGCCGCAGGCGCGGCTGATGGTCGTCGGCGACGGCCCGCTGCTCGACGCGGTGCAGCGGCAGGTCGCCGCCCTGGGTCTGCACGGCCGGGTCATTTTCACCGGCATGCAGCGCGACATCGCCTCGCACCTGGCGCTGTTCGACGTGTTCGTGCTGTCGTCCACGCGCGAGTCGTTTCCGCTGTCCGCCCGCGAGGCCATGGCCGCCGGGCGCGCGGTGATCGCGCCGCGCATCGGCGGCTGCCCCGAGGTCGTCGATGACAACGTCACCGGCCTGCTGTTCGAAGCCGCCAACGTGGACGATCTTGCTGCGAAAATGACCGCCTTGAGCGACCGCCGGATCAGCACGTCGATGGGACAGGCCGGGCGCCAGCGCTCCGAACGCCTGTTCTCGCGCGAGTCATGGGTGAACGGCGACGAGAAAATCTACCTTGAATGGGCGGCGGGTTGAAAGGCGCGTGCCGCGCCGCACGCACCGACTCCGCGTTCCGCCATCGTCGACATCCGGCACGGGCATGTCCTCCTGCCGCCACCTCCTGATGCTTGCCCTTGAAAACCTGGATCGAACTCCTCATCGCCCCTGTCTCCGTCATCACTTGGGGATTGCTCATCCTCGCCTTGCTGACGTTCTGGAAATCGCGCGACTGGCTTCTGCGAGGCTTTGCGCTGGCCCTGGCGGCATTGGCCTTCGCACTGACCATTCCGCTCACGGCCAATGAGGCATTGGGGGCGCTGGAAGCAGCCGCCCGCCGCGACGCCGCCTGCGGTCCGCCGCCGCCAGGAAGCATCATCATCGTGCTGGCCGGCGGCATCTACGGCGAACCGCCGAAGGTGACGGATTTCTCCGATCTCAAGCAGGAAAGCATCCGGCGCCTGATGTCGGCGGCCATGCTCGCGCTGCGCACGCCCGGCAGCCGGCTGCTGATCTCGGGCGGCGCAGGCGGCCGATACCGCGAGGCCGACATCATGGGCGCCCTGGCCCGGCAGATGGGCTTTCCGGCCTCGCGCATCATGCTCGACCGCACCTCGCGCACCACCTACCAGAGCGCGCGCAACGTGGCCGCGATGCTGGCCGGCGACCGTCAAGCGCCGCGCTACCTGCTGACCTCGGCCTACCACATGCCCAGGGCCTTGATGGCCTTTCGCGACAGCGGCCAGCAGGTCTGCGCCCTGCCGGTGGATTTCAGGGCCATCGAGATGCCTCCCTACGAAATGCTGACGCCGCAACTCAGCGCCCTGGGCAAGATGACCGAGGCCCTGCACGAGTTCATCGGCATCGTGTTCTACCGCCTCGTCAAGTTTTCATGACACCCGATCGTGGGATGGGCGCTGTCATGCCGCCTCGGTAGGCTCCAGGTCTCGCCCATGCCCAGGTCGCCAAGCCCCATGCAAACCGCCGCCAACCCCGCCATCCCCGTCGCGGTGTCCGGCATGACCCCGGCCCCGCGGCGCATCCTGATGGTGGTGGACGGGCGCTACCCCGCCACCGGCGGCGCCGAGATGCAGGCGCGCCTGCTCAGCGCCGCATTCAGCCGCGAGGGTCACAGCGTGCGGGTGCTGGTGCCGCATCTCGAACCCGAACGCCCGCGGCGCGAGACCATCGATGGCGTGCCGGTGCACCGCCTGGCCTACCCGCGCATCAAGGGCTTCGGCGCCATCCTGCTCAACCTGCGCTTCGCCGCCTACCTGTTGCGCCATCAGCACGAGTTCGACGCCATCCACATCCACATGATGCACAACCTGGCGGGCGCCGCCGGCTGGCTGCGCCCCTGGATCAGACCGACGCTCACCGTCAAGGTGTCGGGCGCGGCGGAGTTCCAAGGCGGCATCCTCGATCCCTCGCTGCGCCACAAGCTGGTGCACCGCCTGCTCAACGCCGGGGCGAAACGGGCCGACGCGTTCCAATGCATCAGCCGCTACACGCTGGAGATGATGCGCGGGGCCGGCTACCCGGCGGCCAAGCTGCACCACGTGCCCAACGCCGTGGACTGCGCCCGCTTCGCCCGTCGCGGCGAAACCGCCGGCACGCTGCGCGTGGTGTTCGTCGGCCGGCATGTCGCGGTCAAGGCCCTGGACGTGTTGCTGCGGGCCTGGGCGACGGTGCGGCGCCCGGCAGGCGCGCAGCTGGTCCTTGCCGGCGACGGCCCGGAACGCGCACGCCTGATGACGCTGGCCGAAACCCTCGGCTTGGCCGATTCCGTGGAGTTCCCGGGCCTGGTGCACGACGTGCCGGCCCTGCTCGCCACGGCCGCGGCGTACGTGCAGCCGTCGCACCAGGAGGGTCTGCCCAACGCCGTGCTGGAAGCCATGGCGGCGGGCTTGCCGGTGGCGGCCACGCGCATCAGCGGGCACGAGGACATCATCGTCGAGGGCGACACCGGCCTGCTGGTGCCGCCCGGCGACCCCGCGGCCCTGGCTGGCGCGCTGCAGCGCCTGCTGGACGACGCCGCCTTGCGCGAACACCTCGGGCAGCGCGGCGCGGCCTACGTCGCCACGCATTTCGCGATCCCCGTCGTCCTCGCCCGCCTGCTCGAACTGTATGCGCGCCCCCACAGCCCGGTGCGCCCCGCATGACGGCACTCCCGCCCCGCGATGCCATGCCGGAACCCTCCTCAGACTCCGCCGCCCAGGCCGCCACCATGCCACGCCCGCCAGGCGCGCTGGCGCGTCTGGCGCGCCACACCTCGAACTATTCGGTCGGCACGCTGCTGATCACCCTGGCGAGCATCATCTCGTTTCCCATCTTCACCCGCGTGTTCTCGGTGGCCGAGTACGGCGTGCTCGGGCTGGTCAACGTGACGCTGGGCTTTCTCGTCAGTTTCGGCAAGCTCGGCCTGCAGAAATCGGTCGTGCGCTTCTATGCCGAGGTCGAGGCCGGCACGCGGCCCGGCAACAAGGTCGAGTTCTTTTCCACCGTCTTGTTCAGCATGGTGGCGGTCGGCGCGGCCATCGCCGCGGCCAGCGCGGCCATCGTCCTGCTGCTGCCCCGGGCCTGGTTCGGCCACAGCGGGGCGCAACTCGTCATCGCGCTGGCCGCGCCGCTGGTCCTGTTTCGCGTGGTCGACAGCGCCATGCTCAATCTGGTCAATGCCGAGCAAAAGAGCGGCTTCTACAGCCTGTTCACCGCCGTGCGCAAGTACGTCGGCCTGGCCATCGTGCTGCTGGTCCTGTTCCTCGTGGCGCGCAATCTGTATGGTTTTTTCTTCGGCACCATGCTCGCCGAAGGCCTGGCGCTCGCCTACATCGTCCACCACTACGCACGGCAGCACCTGTTCGACCTGCGCCGCTTCTCGCGCCCGCTGTTCATGGCCATGCTCACCTTCGGCCTGCCGCTGCTGGGCAGCGAGCTGTCCTACCAGTTGCTGGCCATGGGCGGGCGCTACATCATCAACTACCAGCTCGGACCGCAGCAACTGGGCGCCTATTCGGCCGCCTACAACTTTTCCGAATACCTGCAAAACATCCTCACGCTCTCGTTCGCCCAAGCCATCGTGCCCATGTACCTGCGCCAATGGGAGAAGGATGGCCGCGAGAAAACCGAGGCCTTCCTGCAACTGTCGCTGCGCTATTACCTGGCGCTGGCGCTGCCCATCCTCGCCGGCATGGCCGCCATCGGGCCCGATCTGCTGCGCCTGCTGGCGTCGGACAACTACGTGGTGAGCGCCTCGCTCATCGTGTTCATCGTCGGCGGCATGCTGGTGGCCGGCGGCACGCCGATCTTCAGCGCCGGCATCTACATCGAGAAGCTCACCAAGGTCGTGCTGTATTCGGTGCTCGCCAGCGCGGTGCTGAACATGGCGCTCACGGCCTGGCTGACGCGGCCGCTGGGGATCGAAGGCGCGGCCTTGGCCACGCTGGCCAGCTACCTGCTCTACTCGGCGGCGACGACCTATTACGGCCGCCGCACCGTGCATGTGCGCATGCCCTGGGCCGATCTGGCCAAGTTCACCGCGCTGGCCCTGATCATGTACGGCGCGGTCACGCACATCACGCTGAACCCCCTGGCGCTGCGCATCGTCGTGCAGATCGCCGCCGGCGCCCTGCTCTACGGCGCCTTGCTGTTGCTGACCGATCGTCCGATCCGCGAACTGGCATCGAAGGGCATCGCGCGTCTGCGCCTGAAACGCGCTCAGCGCCCCTGAGCCAAGCGCCAATTGTCCAGTACCGCATAGCGTCCGCTGCCAAGCACGGACTGCGCCAGCGACAACGCGTCAGCCAACCACACCACCGGGACGAAAGCCTCCGGAGGCCGGGCGGCCTGGGCGCGGCGCGCCAAGGTGACGTGGGGGCGAAAGGCGCGCGCGTCGTGCGGAACACCGGCCTGGCGCACGGCGTCCAACAGCGCCTGCCGCAACGACGCCAGTTCGCGCGGCGGCTGGCTCGGCGCCAGATGGGCGATGCCGCCACGCGGCCAGAGCGCGGCGGTGTCGAGTTGCAGCCTGAACCCTGGCGCCTGCGCGGCGATGTGCTGGCCGATGTCCGCCAGGACCTGCAAGGAGGACTCGGGCACGCCGTCCATGAACAGCAGGGTCAGGTGCAGTTTGTCGGACGGGGTGGGCCGGGCCGGCGCCGAAAAACGCCATTGCCCCGCATGCTGCATCAATGCCGCGCGCACGCTGGGCTGGGGCCAGAGCGCGAAAAACAGGCGCATGCCGTCGCGACCGGAACGCGCGGCGGGCCATGGATCGGGCTGAACGGATGGAACGGACATGCGGGACTCCCGGCATGGTTTCTGGACGTTGGCGGCGGGATTCAGCCTAGGGCGCGCGACCGGAATTGTCGAGGTCGCGGCGGCGATCGCATCATCCGTCGGCGGCGTGCTTGGAATCGGTATGATCGCTGCGCCGCCGGCCGCGACGACAATCTCCTCATGACACCGCCCACCCGCCCCGACGCCATGCGCAGAGGCCTTGTCGTGGCCCTGGCCCTGGGCTGTGTGCTTCCAGGCCGAGGCCGCGCGGCAGAAGGTCTCACCGCGTCCCTTCCCTCGCTGCCCCGTTTCACGCAGACGCACCACGCGAACGCGCCCCTGGCCGGGCGCATCCTCGGCGTCGGCGGCGCCGCGCTCGATCCCGCGCAACTGGTGGACCGCTGCGCCGCGGCCTCCCTCTGCATGGTTGGCGAGCAGCACGACCACCCGGACCACCATGCTCTGCAGGCCTGGCTGATCGAGGCGTTGGCCGCGCGCGGCCGCCTCGCGGCCGTGGCGCTCGAAATGGCCAACGCCGGCACGCGCTTCGACGGCCCGCGCGACGCCTCCGAAGCCGCCGTGCGCGAGGCGCTGCGCTGGAATTCGCGGGGCTGGCCCTGGGCCCTGTATGCGCCGCCGGTGATGGCCGCGGTGCGCGCCGGCGTCGGGGTGTCCGGCGTGAACCTGCCGGACGCGGCGATGAAAGCCGCCTATGCCGACCCTCGCTGGGATGCCAGCGTGCCTGCCGCCGTGCGCGAACGCGTCATCCGGGAGGTGGTCGACAGCCATTGCGGTCTGCTGCCCGAGGCGCAGGCCGCCAAGATGGCGCGCGTCCAGTTCGCCCGCGACGACAGCATGGCCGGCCATGCCCTGGCGCTTGTGCGGGCGGGGAAGACGGTGGTGGTGCTCACCGGCAGCGTTCATGCCGACCGCGCCCTCGGCATCGCCCTGCACCTCGCGGCGCATGCGGCACCCTCCGGCGCCGACCGGCCCGTGCGCGTATTCAGCTTGCTGTTGCAGGGGCTGGCCGACGACACGCCCGCGAACGTGCCGCAAGGCTATGACGCGGTGTGGTTCACCCCGGCCACGCCGCCGGTCGATCATTGCGCGCAACTCAAACGGCAGCTCAACCGACGCGCCGACGGCGGCCGTCCGGCGAACTGAGCACCCGCGGCAGCGCGCCGTCCCGGCCCGCCTCCTGCACAATGCCGGGATGGATTTTTTCATCTTGCTGCTGGGCGGGGCGGTGCTGGGCCTGGTCGGTGTCCTCGTGCGCCTCGCCGGCGATGCCGGGGTCGGCCCGTTCGCCAGCGCGTTCTGGCGCATGGCGCTGGCCACGCCGGTGCTCGTCGGCTGGGCGCTCTGGGCGGCCCGCGCCGCGGCGAACAAGGCGGCAGCCCCCGCTCCGATCGCCGCAACGACGCCGGACCCTGCGCCGAACGTTCGCCTCGAATGGCGCAAGGCCGCGCCGCCGCAACTGCTCGGCGCCTGGCCGCAGTGGGCGCTGATCGCGCTGGCCGCCGGGATGTTCGCCGGCGACCTCATCCTCTACCACCTGGGCCTGTTCTGGACCACGGTGGCCAACGCGACGCTGGAATCCAACCTCGCGCCCATCGTCATCACGCTGGCGCTGTGGGCCTTCACCCGGATCGCGCCGCGTCCGGTGTTCCTGTTCGGCCTGGCGTGCGCGCTGGCCGGCGCGCTGCTGATGATCGGCCCGCATCTGGGGCGCGGCCGCGCGTTGCTGGGCGATGTCTGCGGCGTGACTTCGGCCCTGTTCTATGCCGGCTACCAGGTCAGCGTGCAGCAGGCCCGCCAGCGCCTGGACACGCTGCCGCTGATGGCCTGGGTCACGGCCGGCGCCACGCTGGCCCTGCTGCCCTTCGCGCTGCTGGAAGGACGCATCTGGCCGACGGCGCCCATCGGCTGGATCTGGCTGGTGGGTCTGGCGCTGCTGGTGCAGATCGGCGGGCAAGTGGTCATCGCCTACGCCGTCAAACACCTGAGCCCGGCGCTTTCGTCCGTGGGCCTGCTGGTGCAGCCGGCGACGTCGGCGGTGTATGCCTGGGTCCTGCTCGGCGAGGGCCTGGGAAGCTGGCAGCTGGCCGGCGCCGGACTGGTGCTGGCGGGCATCTATCTGGCGCGGCGCGGCATGTAGATGTGCCGCGGGCGTCGCGCCACTCAGGGTTCGCGCACCCAGGTCTGGGTACGCCCGAGCAGGGGAATGCCGATATAGCCGCGCATGTGCAGTTCCGCGCCACCGTCGATCAGCGTGGCCTTGCAGTGGTAGGTCTTGCCGCTGTCGGGGTCGAGGATCTCGCCCCCGCTGTAGCTCTGCGCGCCATCGGGTCGCAGACCGTGCAGGATCTGCATGCCGATGATCTTCTGGTCCTTCAGCGCCCCGCTGCACAGGGTGCAGATGCGGTTGGGATCGGCGCCCGGCACCAGCCCTTTGATCACGGTGCCGGCATAGCTGCCGTCGGCTTGTTCGACGATGCGGATCAGCGCCTTGGGCTTGCCCGTCTTATCGTCGATGGTCTTCCAGGTTCCGGCGATGGTCAGATTCTGGGCCCAGCTCGCCGCGGCGGCACCCGCGAGGCACAAAGCCGCTAACAGGCGCGTGGCGACGCGCGTCACGCGGCTTGAGGCACTGCAGTTGGACATGGTTCACCTTGCGCATGGTCTCGGGAGCTTGCGGGCGCGCGCGCCTCGGGCACCGCCTGGGGAGCGAGGCCCGCGTCCAGGACCTCGCGCTCGTCGAACACGAAACAGCCGCCGCTGTAGTGCGCGGCGCCGACCCGTTCGAAGTATTTGAGGATGCCGCCGTCGAGCTGGTAGACGCGCTCGAAACCGGCGGCCTGCATCAGCAGGGCGGCCTTCTCGCAGCGGATGCCGCCGGTGCAATACGTCACCACGGTCTTCCCGTTGAAACGCTGCGCCTGGGCCTCGACCGCCGGCGCGAAATCGCTGAAGCGCCGGATGCGGAAATCGACGCAGCCGTCGAAGCCGCCGAGGTCGCGCTCGAAGGCGTTGCGGGTGTCGAGCATGACGACCGGCCGTCCCTCGTCGTCGCGCCCCGCCGCCAGCCAGCGCTCGAGGGTTTCGGGAGCCACCGCGGGCGCGCGCCGGCTGGATGCCGGGCGGATCTGCGGGCGGTTCAGGGTGATGATCTCGCGCTTGAGCTTCACCTTCATGCGGCGAAACGGCTGGACCTGCGACCAGGACTCCTTGGGCGCGAGGTCGGCAAACCGCGCGTCGGCACGCAGCTCTGCGACCATGACGCGGACCGCCTCGGCAGCGCCGGCGAGGAACAGGTTGATGCCCTCGGCGGCAAGCAGGACCGTGCCCTTGAGCTGCAGCGCCTCGCATCTGCGCGCGATGCGCTCGCGCAGCGCCGGCAGGTCGTCGAGGGCGATGAATTTGTAGGCCGAGATGTTGAGCGCCGACGCGGGCGCAGAATCCGGATGCGGGTTTGGCGTGGCAGGCATGGGAGAAGTCTACCGAGGTTGATGCCTGCGCAAGACCGAGCGAACCCGTATCTGTGACACGCCCTTGTGCCATCATGCGCGCTGCACGCACAGCCGACCCGATCCATGCACGCGCCCGACACCGCTCGCCCCAACCAGTTCGCCCTGCTCGGCCAGCGCCGCTTCGCTCCGTTCTTCTGGACCCAGTTCTCCGGCGCCGGCAACGACAACCTGTTCAAGTTCGCCTTCACCGTGATGGTGACCTACCGCGCCGAGGCCGCCTCCACCCTGTCCGCCGGCCTGATGGTGAACCTCATCGCCGCGCTGTACATCCTGCCCTTCGTGCTGTTCTCCGCCACCAGCGGGCAACTCGCCGACAAGTTCGACAAAGCCGCGCTGATGCGCAAGGTCAAGACGCTGGAGATCGGCATCATGCTGCTCGCGCTCTGGGGTTTCGTCAGCGGCAGCGTGCCGGCGCTGCTGGCCTGCGCCTTCGGCATGGGCCTGCACTCGACCCTGTTCGGCCCGGCCAAATACGCTTATCTGCCGCAGCACCTGAACACGACCGAACTCACGGGCGGCAACGGCATGACGGAAATGGGCACTTTCGTCGCCATCCTGCTCGGCAACCTCGCCGGCGGGCTGCTGATGACCTTCGAGCGGGGCCCGCTGCTGGCGGGCGGCGCTTGTCTCGCGGTGGCGCTCGCCGGATGGACGGTGGCGCGCTTCATTCCGGCCACCGCTGCAGTGGAACCCGGGCTGCGCATCAACTGGAACCCCTTCACCGAGACCGCGCGCAACATCAGGCTGGTCGCCTCGGACCGCACCGTGCTGCAGGCGCTTCTGGCCATTTCCTGGATGTGGTTCTACGGCGTGGCCTTTCTCACCCAGTTCCCGGTGTTCGCCAAGGGCGTGCTGGGCGGCGACGAAGCGGTCGCCTCGCTGCTGCTGATGGTGTTTTCCATCGGCGTCGGGTTGGGCTCGCTGGCCTGCGAATGGCTGGCCCGAGGGCGGGTGGAAATCGGCCTGGTGCCGCTGGGCGCCATCGGCATGACGGTCTTCGGCGTCGACCTCTACGTCGCCACGCGGGACCTGCCGCACGGCGCCGCGCTACAGGGGGTGGCAGCCTTCGTGCGCGACCCCGCGCACTGGCGCGTGATGGCCGACCTGTTCCTGCTGTCGGCCAGCGCCGGGATCTACAGCGTGCCGCTGTACGCGCTGATCCAGCATCACACCCCCGACACGCACCGGGCGCGCGTGATCGCCGCCAACAACATCATCAATGCCATCTACATGGTGGTGTGCTCGGGCTATTGCGCCGGCCTGCTGGCGGCCGGCGTGAGCGTGCCCGTGCTGCTGTTGAGCGTGGCCCTGCTCAACGCGCTGGCCGCCGCCTGGCTGGTGTGGCGCCAGCCGCTCTACGCGCAGCGCTTCGTGGCATGGGCGCGACGACGCGGCGGCGGCGCGGCGGCGGCAAGCGGCTCGCGCCCGAATCGGTTCTGATCGCCCCCTCATTCGGGCGTGCCGGCGGCCCGGCCCGGTCGATAGACTGGGGTTCCACGGGACAACGAGCGCGCGCAATCATGGAACACCATGCCGACCCAGCCCAAGAACAAACCTTGCTCGGCCGGCTGACGCGTCAAGCCCGGGTCAGCCCCGAAACCCTCGCCCTGCTCGCCCCCGGACATGCCCCGATCTCCTACGCCGCGCTGGCCGGCGTGCTGCGCGGTCTGCCGGCCTGGCTGGCCTCGAAGGGTCTGAAGCCGGGCGCGCGCGTGGCGGTGCAGATGCCGAACGGCCTGCCGCTTGCCGTCGCGACCCTGGCGCTCGGCGCATGGGCGACCGCGGTCCTGGTCAATCCGGCGCTCGGCGACGTCGAGCGCCTCGCGATGCTGCGCGACGCGCGCCTGGACGCCCTCCTCGGCCTGCCGGACGACGCGGCTGCGGCGGCCCAGGCCGAGATGCTCGGCCTGCCCTATTTGCCCTTCGACCTGCGGCGCGCGCTCGCGCCCGCGCCCGCCGGCCCGCCCGACAACTGGCGCGAACCCGGACCGCAGGACGCGGCCTTCGTCCTGTTCAGTTCCGGAACGACCGGAAAACCCAAGCGCATCCCGCTGGAACAGGCCAAGGCGCTGCACGCGGCACGCAACATCGGCCGCCATTTCAGGATATCGCCGGCGGATCGCGGGCTGCTCGTGATGCCCACCCACCATATCCACGGCCTGGTCGGCGGTCTTCTGACACCGCTGGTCAACGGCTCTTCGGTGGTCTGCACGCCGGGGTTCGATCCGCAGGCCTGGCTGCTCTGGATCCAGGACTTCAACCCGAGCTGGTACACGGCATCGCCGACCCTGCACCGCGCCTTCCTTCAGCTCGGCGAGCGTTACCGGGAGGCGTTGCCCGAGCATCGCTTCCGCTTCATCCGCTCGTCGTCGTCGGCGCTGCCGGCCGATGTCCAGACGCAGCTCGAGACCATGACCCGGGCCCCGCTGATCGAAACCTACGGCATGACCGAGGCGGCGCACCAGTTGACGGCGAATCCGCTGCCTCCGGAGCCGCGCAAGCCGGGCTCGGCGGGTCGTGCGGCGGGCGTCGAGCTGCGCATCGTCGACGATGCGGGACGCGAGCTCCCGCCCGATCGGCTCGGGGCCGTGGTCGCGCGCGGCCCGACCCTGTTCAGCGGCTATGAAGAACCTTCCCGGGACGATGTTCCCGCTTTCCAGGACGGCTGGTTTCTCACCGGCGACCTCGGCCGGCTCGATCCTGACGGATATCTGTATCTGGCGGGTCGCACCAAGGAGATCATCAACCGCGGCGGCGAGAAAATCGCGCCGGTCGAAGTCGAGCAGGCGCTGCTGCAGTTGCCGGGCGTGCAGCAAGCCGCCGTGTACGCCGCCCCGCATCCCTCGCTGGGCGAAGACGTGCACGCAGCCGTCGTGCTGGGCGCCGACTGCCCTGCCGATGCGCAAGCGCTGCGCGCCGCCCTCGCCGGGCGCATCGGCCAATTCAAGATTCCCGCGCAGATTCACATCGTGGCGCAGATCCCGACCGGCCCGGGCGGCAAGGTGCAGCGCCTGAAACTGCACGCGCAAATCGCCGCGCTGGTCAAACCCCCGGAGCATGCCGCCCTGACCGATCCGCTGCAGCTCAGGCTCGCGGCGCTGTTCGCCGCGGCCCTGGGCTGTGCCGTGACCGACGGCAACGCTCATTTCATCGCCCTGGGCGGCGACTCCCTGCTCGCCGTCGGCGTGGTGCAGGCGGTGAACCGGGAATGGGGGCTGGATCTTGCCGCAACGGCACTGCTGGCCAAGCCGAGGCTGGCGGATTTCGCCGCCGTCGTGCAGGCCGCCATCGAAGAAGCCGACGCCGCCTGCCGCGCCCTGCAGGCGGATCTCGACGCCCTCGGCACTGACGAGATCGCCCGCCTGCTCGCGCAGGCCTGATGGCCGATCGAACCGCACATCTCCACGTCGATTCCCTCGCCGCCACGCCATGCGCACACCACCATCGGCTTCGGATGAAGCGTCCGCCGCCGCGTCCGAGGCGCGCGACGCGCAGCGGCGCCTGCTGGCCCGAGCACTGCTTCGACAGCGCGCCCAGGCCGCGCCCGCGGCGCGAGAGGCCGACCCCGGCGAGAATCCGGCCCCCCTGTCCCATGCACAGGAGGGCCTGTGGTTCCTCGCCCAGCTCGAGGGCGGCGCATCGGCCTACAACAGCGGCTCGGTGACGCGGCTGCACGGCCCCCTGGACGGCGACCGCCTCGAGTTGAGCCTGCGCGCGCTCATCGCCCGGCATGGTGCGCTGCGCACGCGGTTTGCGTCCGGCCCCGGCGGCCCGTTCCAGCAGGTGATGCCGGCCGGCGCCAGTGCCGCCGCCTTCGCGCTTCAACGCCTGACCCTGTCCGGCGACGAGGCGCAAGACGGCCCGCTGGCGCAACGCGTCGAAGCCATCCTGGCCCAACCCTTCGACCTTGCGTGCGCGCCGCTGCTGCGCGCCGTGCTGCTGGCCGTCGCGCCGGAACATCATCTGCTGGTCCTGGCGCTGCATCACATCGTGGCCGACGGCTGGTCGATGCGCGTCATCCACCGGGAACTTGGACAGATCTACGCCCACGGCGGCTCGGCTTGCGGCCTGCCCGAACTGCCGCTCACCTTCGCCGCCCACGCCGCGCATCAGCGCCAGCGCGATGCCAGCGCCGCGCTGCAAGCCGATTTGCAGTACTGGCGCGCACAGTTGCGCGACCTGCCCAGCCTCGAACTGCCCACCGACAGGCCGCGACCCGCGCGGATGAGCTTTGCCGGGAAAACGCAGCGTTTCCACATCGACGCCAGCCTCGCCGCCGCGATGCAGGCGCTCGCCCAACAGCATGGGGCCACCTCTTTCATGGCCTTCCTCGCCGCGTTCCAGATCCTGCTGATGCGCCTGTGCGGGCAGCACGACATCCCGGTCGGCGTGCCGGTGGCCGGACGCGGCGACGCACGGCTGGAGAACGTGGTCGGCCATTGCGCCAACACCGTGGTGATGCGCGGCCGGCTCGACGGCGCGCCCGGCTTCATCGACGTCCTGCAGCGCACGCGCGCAACCGTCATCGACGCGCTGGCCCACGCCGAAATGCCGTTCGACCGCCTGGTGGCCGAACTCGCCCCGCGGCGCGACGCCAGCCGCAACCCCTTGTATCAGGCCTCGTTCGTGCTGGACGCATTTCCCGAGCGCACGATCGATGTGCCCGGCATCGCCGCCGTGCGCCTGCCGCTGGGGGCCAGCACGGCGAAGTTCGACCTGTCCCTGCGGCTGACCAGGTCCGATGCCGGACTCGACGCCGAGCTGTCCTTCCGCACCGACCTGTTCGAGCCGGCGACGGCCGCACGCATGGCGGCGCAGTTCCGCAACCTTCTGGCCAGCATCGTGGCCGACCCCGGGCTTGCGGTCGATCGCCTCGAGCTGCTCGACGCCGACGAACGCCGTCGCCTGCTCGTGGATTGGAACGACAGCGCGCGCTCCGCGCCGTGCGAGCAGGCCGTGCACGCCCTCTTTCGCAACCAGGCCCGCTCCACGCCCGATGCGGTGGCGGTGCGGCTCGGCCGCGAGTCGATGACATACCGGGAGCTGGATACGTTGTCCGAGCTTTGGGCGCAGCGGCTGCGCGAGGCCGGTGTGGGCACTGAGGCGGTCGTCGGCCTGTACATGGAACGCAGCTTCGCCCTCGTGGTGGGCATGCTGGCCATCCTCAAGGCCGGCGGCGCTTTCCTGCCGCTCGACCCCGAGTACCCCGCCGCGCGGCTGCGGATGATGCTCGAGGACGCCGCGCCGCGCCTCGTGCTGACGCAACACCGCCACGCCGCCGCGCTGCGCGCGGCGGCCAGCCCGGCGCGCGTGATGGAACTGCCCGACGACGGCGGCGCGGCCCCCGTCCACGACCTCCCGATCGTCGACGACGCGACCCGACCCGAGCACCTCGCCTACATCATCTACACCTCGGGCTCGACCGGCAGGCCCAAGGGGGCGCAGCTGCTGCATCGGGGTTTGAGCAATCTCTTGCTTTGGTACAACGACGCGCTCGATATGACGCCCGCCGACCGCGTCCTGCAAAAGACCACGATCAATTTCGACGCCTCGATTCGGGAGATCCTGTCACCACTGGTTTGCGGCGCGCAGCTCGTCCTGGCCGAACCCGGCGCGCAGCGGGACATGGCACGCACGGCGGCGATCCTGCGCGAGCAAGACATCAGCGTCGCGGGATTCGTTCCCTCCGCCTTGCGCGTGCTGCTGGCCGAACCCGCGTTTGCGGCATGCACCCGCCTGCGCTACATGGTCGCCGCCGGCGAGGCCCTCGATCGCGCGCTGGCCGAGTCGTTCTTCAAGGTCCTGCCGCAGGCCAGATTGGGCAATTTTTACGGCCCCAGCGAAGCCACGGTCGACAGCGCCTGGTACGAGGTTCGCCGCCCCCTGCCGGATCGGCACGCGATCCCCATCGGTCGCCCCGTCCCGCATTTGCAGCTCTACGTCCTCGACCGGCATCTGCAGCCGCAGCCGATCGGGGTGGCCGGTGAACTCCATGTCGGCGGCATCGGGGTGGGCCGCGGCTACCTGAACCGCCCGGAACTCACCGCGGAACGCTTTCTGCCGAATCCCTTCCGCCCCGGCGAGCGCATCTACCACACCGGGGACCTGGCGCGCTGGCTGGCCGACGGCAGCGTCGAGTTCATCGGCCGCGCCGACCACCAGGTCAAGCTTCGCGGCCATCGCATCGAGCTTGGCGAGATCGAGTCCGCGCTCGACGGCTGCGCGGGCGTGCGCATGAGCGCGGTGGCCCTGCATGGCGACACCCCCGAACGGCAGCGCCTCGTCGCCTATGTCGTCGCCGAACAACCGGACGCGCAACGTCTGCGCCAGGCGCTCAAGGCGGGGCTGCCGGAGCACATGATTCCCGCGACCTTCGTCTTCCTCGACGCCCTGCCGCGCCTGCCCAACGGCAAGCTCGACCGCGGCAGCCTGCCGCGGCCCGACGACGCCCCCGATCCGACCCGCCATGCAGCGCCTCGCTCGGGCCTGGAATCGAGCCTGCTCGAGATTTGGAAGGCGGTGCTGCCGCAAAGGCACTTCGGAGTGCACGACAATTTTTTCGATCTCGGCGGGCATTCCCTTTCCGCGACCCAGGTGGCCTCCCAGATCCGCGCCACGCTGGGCCTGACGCTGCCGTTGCGCACCCTGTTCGAGCACACGACCCTCGCCGAGCTGGCGCAGGCGCTCGAGCCCATGCTCGAACACGGCGAATACCAAAGCGCCCCCGACCCCATCGCGCGGGCAGCCCGGGGCGGGCGCATGCCCGTGTCGTTCCCGCAGCGGCGCATGTGGATGCTGCACCAGATGGACCCGCAGGGCGCTGCGTACAACATGTGCGCGGCCCTGCAGCTGCGCGGTCCGCTGGATCGTCCGGCACTGCATGCCGCGCTGGACGCGCTGGTGGCCCGCCACGAGGCGTTCCGCACGCGCTTCGAGTTCGGCGCGACCGAGCCCGAGGCGATCATCGACCCGTCCGCATCGGCGCGGCTGCAGGAGATTGACCTGCGGGCCTTGCCGGTGGCGGAGCACGACGCCGCGCTGCGGCGGCTGGCTGCGGCCCCCTTCGACCTGGCCCGGGGGCCGCTTTGCCGGCTGATCCTGGCAAACCGCGGCGCGGACGATCACGCCCTGGTCCTGGCGATGCACCACATCATCGGCGACGACTGGTCGTGGGGGATCGTGCTGGACGAGCTGTCGACGCTGTACCAGGCGCACCGCCGCGGCCAGGCTCCCGCCCTGCCGCCGAAACCGATCGACTTCGTCGACTACGCCGCCTGGCAGCGCCGCCACATCGACGACGCCACGCTGGATCGGCAGACCGGCTACTGGCTGCGGCAGCTCGACGGCATGAGCCCTTTGAACCTCCCCAGCGACACCGGCGCGGCGCAACGGCTGACCAGCCGCGGCGCCCGCGTGCGGCGCGAGTACGCCGACGCCTGGTTCGACGCGGTGCAGCGCTTCAGCGCACGGCAGGGCGTCACCCCGTTCATGACCCTGCTCGCGGCCTTTCAACTGCTGCTGTCACGCTGGTGCGGGCAGGACGACGTCACCGTGGGCACGCCGGTGGCCAACCGCACGCGCGTCGAAGCCGAGACCATCGTCGGTTCCCTCGTCAACACGCTGGCGATGCGCAGCGTGGTGCGCATGGACATGAGCTTCCGCGATGCGTTGCAGCAGGTGCGCGGCACGACCCTGGACGCCTACACCCACCAGGACATTCCCTATGACTACCTGGTCGAGCGGCTGCGCGAACAGGCCGGCCCCGGCGCATCGCCGGAGTTGCGTGTGCTGTTCAATGTGCTCAACACGCCGCAGCCTCCACTGCGCTGGGACGGGCTGGAAGCGCGGCACCTTCCGCTGCACCTCGGCGCGGTGCAGTTCGATCTGGCCCTGCACATCGACACTGAAGCCGAGAACACGCTGGTCCTGAGCTATGCAACCGAGCTGTTCGCCGAAGAGACGGCGACGAGCCTGCTGGACCTGTATCTGCACCTGCTCGACCAGGCGATGCAGGCCGCGGATCGGCCGCTGCGCGAACTCTCCTTCGTCACCCCGCGCGACCAGGCCTTGCTGTCCGCTTGGAACCGCACGTCGCGGGCCTACCCATCCGACCTGACCCTGCCGGATTTCCTGGCCGCGCAGCGCGGACGCCCGACGCCTGCCCTGCGCCTTGCGCCGGATCGGGCGCTGAGCCACGCGCAGCTCTGGGCCGAGGCCGACCGGCTCGCACACGCCCTGCGCGGGCGCGGCGTGCAGCGCGGCTGCCTGGTCGGGTTGAGCGCGGGGCGCGGCCCGGACATGCTGGTGGCGCAGCTGGCGGTCCTGCTGGCCGGCGCCGCCTATGTGCCGCTGGACCCGACCTATCCGGCACAGCGCCTGCACGCCATGGCCGAGGACGCCGGTCTGTCGCTGCTGATCACCCAGCAAGCGCTGCTCGATCTCTGGCAGGGGCTGGACCTGCCCCGGCTGCTGCTGGACGCCGAGGGGGCCGGCGTCGCGGCGCATGCCGGAGCACCGCTGCGACCCGACCCCGACCGCGACGCGCGGCCGCAAGACCCGGCCTACGTGATCTACACCTCGGGGTCCACCGGCCGGCCGAAAGGGGTGGTCGTGCCGCATCGCGCCGTGGTCAACTTCCTGGCATCGATGCGCGACGCGCCGGGTCTGTCGGCCGACGACGTGCTGCTGGCCGTCACCACGCTGAGCTTCGACATCGCGGTGCTCGAATTGCTCTTGCCGCTCGCGGTCGGCGCCAGCATCGTTCTGGCCAGCCGCGAGCAGGCCAGCGACGGCGCCGCGCTGCGCGGCCTCCTCGAAACCACGGGCGCCACGGTGATGCAGGCGACGCCCTCGACCTGGCGCATGCTCATCGACGCCGGCTGGGCGGGAGGGCCGGCGTTCAAGGCCCTCGTCGGCGGCGAGAGCCTGCCGCCCGACCTCGCGCAGGCCCTGCTGGCGCGCACCGGCGCGCTGTGGAATATGTACGGGCCGACCGAAACCACCGTCTGGTCCACCTGCTGGCGCGTGGTGCCGCCGGCGGCGGTCATCGCCATCGGCAAGCCCATCGCCAACACCCAGGTTCACGTGCTCGATGCCCAGGGGCGGCCCTGCCCGGTGGGCTTCAGCGGTGAAATGCATATCGGCGGCGATGGCGTCGCCACGGGTTATCTCAACCGTCCGGATCTCAGCGCGGAACGCTTCATTCCCGACCCCTTCAGCGCCCTGCCGGGCGCACGCCTGTACCAAACCGGCGACCGCGGCCGCTGGCGGCACGACGGCCTGCTCGAGCATCAGGGAAGGCTGGACTTTCAGGTCAAGCTGCGCGGCCACCGCATCGAGCTCGGTGACATCGAGGCCCAGCTCCAGGCTCATCCCGCGGTCAGGCAATGCCTGGTGATGGTGCGCGAAGACCGGCCCGGCGACGTCAGACTGGTGGCCTATGTGGTGCCCACCGGCGCCGAGCCGCAAGCGCAGGCGCTGAGAGATCACTTGCGCCGCAGCCTGCCCGACTACATGCTGCCGCAGCATTACGTGCTGCGGCGGGAGCTGCCGCTGTTGCCCAATGGCAAGGTCGATCGCCGTGCCCTGTCCGCCCCGCGCGAGGAGGCTCGCGCAGACTTCGCCCCGGCCGACCTGCCGTCCACGCCGATGGAAATCGCGCTGGCTCGCGTCTGGCAGGATTTGCTCGGCCTGGACGCCGTGAGCCGTCACGACAATTTTTTCGACCTTGGGGGCCACTCGCTGATGGCCACGCGCGCCGCAATCGAGTTTCAGCGCGTCAGCGGCGCGCGCCTCGAAACACGGCGCCTGATCTTCGAAACCCTGGCCCAACTCGCCGACGGCTGCGAGATCCGCGCACCGGATGGCCAACCTGGCGAGCGCGCGGCAAAGGCCCGGGCCGCAGGCGGCTGGTTCGCCCGCCTGGCGCTGCGCCTCGGGCTCGGCACGCACTGAGGCCCGCGGCGCCGGCCGCAGAATCAGGCGACTCCGCGCGCCCTGTCGCGCCTGAATCGCTCGACGAAATCGTCGAAGCGTCCGGCGTCCAGCGCCTCGCGCATCTCGCGCATCAGGCCAAGGTAATAGTGCAGGTTGTGGGCCGTGGCGAGCATGCCGAACAGCATTTCCCGGCAGCGGTCCAGATGGTGCAGGTAGGCGCGGGAAAATTGGCGGCAGGCCGGGCAGGCGCAGGTCTCGTCGATCGGGCGCTGGTCGAGCTTGAAGCGGGCGTTGCGGATGCGCAGATCCCCGAAGCGCGTGAACAGATGGCCGTTGCGTGCGTTGCGGGTCGGCATGACGCAGTCGAACAGGTCGATCCCCGCGGCGACGCCATCCACCAGGTCTTCCGGCGTGCCGACCCCCATCAGGTAGCGCGGCTTGTGGCCAGGCAGACGCGGCGCGGTGTGGCGCAGCAGGCGCAGCATGTCTTCCTTGGGCTCGCCCACGCTCAGGCCGCCGATGGCGTAGCCGGGCAGGTCCAGGTCCACCAGTCCCGCCAGCGAGGCATCGCGCAGCGACTCGAACATGCCGCCCTGCACGATGCCGAACAGCGCGTTGGGATTGTCCAGCCGGGCGAACTCGGCCTTGCAGCGCGCGGCCCAGCGCAAGGAGAGCTCCATCGACGCCCGCGCTTCGGTCTCGGTCGTGATGTGGGTTTCGCCGCCGCGCTGCACGTCGTAGGGCGTGCACTCGTCGAACTGCATGACGATGTCGGCGTCGAGCACGGTCTGGATCTGCATGCTGACCTCGGGCGTGAGGAACAGCTTGTCGCCGTTGACCGGAGAGGCGAAGCGCACGCCCTCCTCGCTGATCTTGGCGCTGCGCCCCAGGCTCCAGACCTGGAAGCCGCCGCTGTCGGTCAGAATCGGCGCGTCCCAGCCGATGAAGCGGTGCAGCCCGCCGAACGCGCGCACCACGTCCAGGCCGGGACGAAGCCAGAGGTGGAAGGTGTTGCCGAGGATGATCTGGGCCCCGGCATCCTTCAGCCCGGCAGGGGTGATGCCCTTGACCGTGCCGTAGGTTCCCACCGGCATGAACTGCGGCGTCTCGATCGAACCGTGGTTGAGGGTGAGGGTGCCCCTGCGGGCGTGTCCGGCGGTGCGGTGAATGGTGAATTGCAGCATCCCGGCATTGTTTCAGACCCGCCGGGGTCGCGCCGCAGGCTCAGGCCAGGCGCGCGCGCAAACGGCGCACACGCCCGAGGAACATGGCGGGCGTCGCGATCTTGAACAGGGTGCGCAAGGTCTTGGCGTTGAACGTCCGGTAGGCGAACAGGCTGCTCAGCAGAAGACGCAGGGCTCGCCCGCGCTCCACCTCGGACAGGGCGTAGGCGGCGTCCAGGCTCAGCGCGCCCAGATGGCGCCGGACCTCCCCGGCATCGTTCCTGCGCAGGTCCGGGTCGCGGCCATAGATGCGGCGCGCCACGACCAGGGAATCGAGCGGCGTGCGCGGATCGGACGAACTCTGAGTGGGCGAGCGCCGGTAGCGCAGCAGCGGCCGGTCGATGAACCCGATCGGCCCGGCGCGGGCGACACGCACAAACCATTCCCAATCGCACACGATCTTGATGTCCGGATCGAACATCCCCGCGAGGTCGATGGCCTTGCGCCGAAACATCACGGTGGGCGGATGCACGAAATTGCCCAGCGCAAGCTGCGCGTAGACCCGCCCCTGATAGACCGGCACGGTGGTCAGCCGGGAGGTGCCAGGCAGGCAATCCGAGATGTCCAGGGTCCCATGCTCCGGGTAGCGCGCCGCGGGTCCTCCGTGCGCCGCATGGCAACGCGCGTAGTACTGGCCGCAATACGAGGCCCCCAACGACCCCTGGGCGTCGAAGCCGCTGAAATCGGAACTGCACAGCAAGACGTCGGGGTGCTCTTGCAGATATTTGAGCTGTGTCGCAATGCGCTCGGGCTCGCACAGGTCGTCGGCGTCGAGCAAGGCGATAAACTCGCCTCGCGCCGCCGCCAGCCCGGCGTTACGGGCCGCGGCGAGACCCGCATTGGGTTGGTGGATGGCCCGAACGGCGTCACCGAATCCCTGCACGAGTTGCCAAGTGCCATCGGTGGAGCCGTCGTCCACCACCACGATCTCCAGACTGCGGTGGGTCTGCGCCAGAACGCTGCGCAAGGTCTCGCCCAGCGTGGCCTGCGCGTTGTAGGCCGGGATGACCACGCTCACGAGCGCGCCGGCCGGCGGTGAATGCTCAGGCATCTTGGTTTGCTCCGGGGGCGGCCGGTTCATCCCGCCTCGACATCGGCCGTCTGGCGGCTTTGGGGCTGATTGGCGCCATGCGGCGGCTTGGCACGCGCGTCCAGCCATTCCTTGCAGCGGTAAGCCCATGCCGCGACGCCGGGGCGATAGGCTTTCACGCCGACGGTGCCGCGGGTTTGCTGGAAGAAATGTCGCTTGTGGTCGTAATCGCCCTTGAGCATGTCGAAGGTCGCGCAGCCTTCGAGGATCGCGCTCTCGATGGCATAGCCGAGCAACAGCTCGCCAGGGCTCAGCGGAGCCACGCCGGGGTCGAATCCGCTCTGGAAATAGTAGAACCTGTCGCCCAGCCTGTAGCCGTAGAGCATGGCCACGCTGCGCCCGCCGAGTTCCAGCTCCAGCAAACGCAAGCGTCCGCGTGCCAGCAAGGCATGCATCAACTCCCGGTGGAATCCGAGATATTCGGGCGTCGTGAAACTGGGTTGGTCGGTCCGCCCAGCCCAGCGCAGACGATGCAATTTGGCCAGGCGATCGAAGGCGGCATCGAGCGAGACATCTTCGTGCGATTGGATGACTCGCGCCCCATCCTGTTGCTCGAACTTGCGCCGCAGGCGTCGCACGACGCCTCGACGGTGATAGCTCAGGCCCCCAAGAAACGCCTCCCAGTTCGCCGGCAACACTCCGTAGATGATCCGCGACGGCTCCCCCACCCGCAGCCAGGCGGCATTGCGCCTGGACGCGTCGATGAGCGCCACGGTGAAAGGCGCGTCGGGTTGCAGGTCGTTGAAGTCCAGCGCATCCCAGCCGGCCAGATGCTGGGCCACATGCTCGGCGAGAGCCTTTGCGACAGGTTGGAGCCACGCCGCGTGCAGCAGAGGATCGAGATCATCGGGCGCGGTGTCGCCTCCGGCGCCGATCTGCCGCAGCTTGCGTACCGGCAGAACCCCGCGCAGCCTGCGTTTTTCGATATACAACGGCAACACCCCAAGGAGCTTTCCGCCGTCCCAGGCCGCCAGAATGCACAACTGCCTGGCCTGTCCATAGTGCCTCCACCACAAGCGCTGCCACTCCCAGGTCAGAAAGATGCTGGTGGTCGGGCAGACCGCTTCCAGGTCGCGCCAGCGATCCTGGAGCGCGTCGAATTGCGCAACGGTCGTGATGGATTCGATACGCATGTGATCCTCGTTAAGGACACAGGGACGATGCGGCCAAGCCTCGGCAATCTGGGTCCATATATTTCTATGCGTAACGTACTGAAAAATAATTTGACTCACCACCCCCTGCATTAGGGACCGATCGGAAATTTCACAGGACAACCCATGCAATGGGAACACCTGCCGAGTCGCGCTCGAACGGCTCAAGCTGCCCCCAGGCCGATCTCACCCATCCGTGCGTGCCAAGAGAAAAGAAAGAAGAAAAGGCGGATTTCACTTGACGCTGCCGCCCCGATCGCCAGCAATTCAAGCGGATGCGAGGAACCGACAGCAACAACGCAGCCTTGTTCAGCACCGTGAAGCTGGGCGATTTCGATGCCGCTGCCGTGGCTCCATAGCGTGTGCCAGCCCGTCGAGCAGTTCTCCGACAAGCCGCTGACAAGCGTAGGAACAGCACGCGCGCCTCCGCGGCCGATCCAGAGAGCCGGCCGCATCGCAAGCGCAGCGCGGCGTCCGCGCAGCTGAGCTTTCGCGGCCAAGTGCTGACCGACAACCGCCATGGTCTGGCGGTCAACGTGCACGCCAGCACGGCCACCGCCTACGCCGAACGCGACGTGGTGGCGACCATGCTGGGCGAGGTACCCCGCTCCCATAGGCACTTGATGGTTGGCGCCGACAAGGGCGACGACACCTGCGGCTTGGTCATGGCGTGCCGGAACATAAAAGTTTCCCCCTCATGTTGCGCGCAACACGCGCCGCACCGGCGGTAGCGCCACCGATGGCACGACGCGGCACAACCGCCAGGCAACGAGCCAGCGCCGGCGCAAGTGCATCGAGCAATGTTTCGGCTGGGGCAAAACGATCGGCCCGATCCGCCATGTCATGGTGTGCGGCCTGGACAAGGTCGACCAGCTCCTGACCTTGACGATGGCGGCCTACAACCTCACGCGGCTGCGTTCCCTGGCCGCATTGCGTCCGCAGTTCGCGTGATGGGCGACAAAATCATGAAAATGGCTGCGCCAAACGCCTCGGGCAGGTCGATTCCGGCTGGAATCGGGCTTCTTGCGCAGAAATTGAGCAGCCGGCCAGCGCCATCATGCGATTCCCAGAGCAGGAATACTTGCGTCCATTGGGTTCTTAACGGCCTGTTAACCAAAGGTGTTGCACTTCGCCCTCGAAACGAAACCGTCGGGTTCTTCAATGGCCTGCTCGTATGGTCGCCAGTGTCAACTGTGGCATGAACGTGTTTCATAAGAATGCAGATCGATCGGGTGATGCGCAGTGGCAAGGCGCGGCGATGAATCAAGCTCGTATCCGTGGATTGGGTACCACCGTTCATCGATTCGTCGCGGAGGCTGCCTCGCTCTAATTGCGCGGATCACTCGTCGTGTCGAATGCCGGGATAACAGGCTCGAGGGTTCCTCCTATCGGGAGCCACGGCGCATCGCCGGATCGATCTGCGGGTTGTCATGGTCGTGGTTCAGGTTGCTGCGGGTACAGGCTTCACGTAGATGTTGCTCGCGTTGCAAGCCACGGCCCAGACAAAGCCTGCGAGCTCGCGGGCAACCGCCACGCAGACCTTGTTGATGGTGACGCCGCGAGCCTGCAGCTTGGCGTAACGGTCCGTCAGCCGGAGTTGGGCCTTCCAGGCGATGGCGCGCGTGGACTCGGGCAAGTCCTCCTGCCGGCGCTGCGCCTGGTAGCCCACCCGCGGTTTGAACCGATAGCACCAGGCCGCTTCGGTCAGCAACCTGCGCGCATGCGCATTGCCACTCTTGGTGATCGGTCCGCGGCTGACGCGCTCGCCGCTGGATCGCTCCGAGGGCACCAGCCCGAGGTAGCCCATGAGCTTGCGCGGGTGGTCGAAGCGCGCGATATCGCCAATCTCCGCCACCAGTCCGATCGCGCTGACCGCGTCGATGCCGCGCAAGGTGCACAGCGCCCGCACCACGCTCTCGAAGCGCCACCCCTGGATGGCCTGCAGCAGCGACATGCTCAATCGATCCACCCTTGCGTCGCACGCCTGCACCGCCAGGCAGTACTCGGTGAAGGCGATCTGGCTGCCGGGCGCCTCGAAACTCAAGGTCGCCAGCCAGCGACCGAAGGTCTTGGTCCATGCCGTCTTGCCGGGATAGCGAATGTCGTGGCGCAAGAGGAAGCCGCGCAACTGGTGTCGGGCCCTGGTGCGGGCATTGACGGCGTCCTCGCGCGCTCTGGACAACTCGCGAATCGCCTCATCCGCGGGGTCGGGAATCCAGATGGCCTTGAGCTCGCCAGCGCGCGACAACTCCGCCAGGCGCAAGCAGTCGCGCCGATCCGTCTTGACGCGGTCCCCGGCGCGCCGGGGAATCAGCGACGGGGCGATGATCTCGCATGCGTAGCCAAGCCCCCGCAACTTGCGCTGCAGGCCATACCCCGTCGGCCCGGCCTCGTAGACGATGTGCACATCGTCCGGATCGCCCAGCGGCTGCAGCTTCTTGATCAACCGGTTCACGTCGTGCGTGATCTCGCCCAGTAATCGGGCCGGATCCCGCCCCGGTGCCGCGTGCGCAATCGCGATCGAGTCCTTGTGAACGTCCAGTCCAACGTAAACCTTGCTACCCTCGTCCATGGTCGGTCTCCTCAACAGGTGCTGATGACACGTTCACAGCATGTAGCTCTGCACGCTTGCGTGCAACCTACGGATCGGACGGAGATCGACCCCCGCCGACTTGCCTGTTGGCAACCATGATGACTAGTTCTGACGAATCGCTTTATCCCGGTAAACTAGACCGCGAACAAATAAAAAACCCACATAAATAAACCACTTGAGAGTGAATCGGTATGCCAAAGCGACAGCGGCCCATGTTAATGCTCGCCCAGGCCCCCAGACCTCCTCGGCAAAACGTGCGAGATCGCGGCTATCTGTGGCAGCCCAATGACGGGCGTAGCGCCATGCCTCGGGTGTCCGACAAACACACATCAAATCATTGGCAATCGCCATGCCAATCAGCATCTTATGCATACCAGCGAGGCTTGACATGTTCAAATTTTTCTGACGATCCGGCCTATTATGTATAGCCACAACACGATCAAGGAAATATATTTTATTTGCGGCGTCAGCTGCACGCACATACATATCCATATCTTCCCCATACCCAAGCTTTGGGTTAAATCCACCAAGGCGCTGCAGAAAATCGTGCCTGAACACACATACATTCATTTGGGTTGTCACGACATCAACGGCAAGACAATCCGCCCTGCTGAGTTCGTACAATTCTTCGCCGACCTGCGTTCGACCTCGCAAACGCAGCCGCAGGTTCGGCTGCCAATGTTCCCGGACGCATTGGCCGTTGAACCAAGCTTGCTGGTCAGCGAACAGGAATTCCAGATCGGGACAAAGCTTGAAGGCTTGCGCAGCCCTGCTCAGATATTCGGGGTCGGACCAATGGTCATCGTCATCCAAGAAGGCCAGTAGCTCGCCATTCGCGGCCGCAATGCCAGCATTGCGGCTGACAGCTGGCAAACCGTGCGCTCCGCCGCTGCCCTGCTGCAACAATAAATAAGTTACCTTCACACCCGCGGCCAGCGCAATATCTGCATTTATTCTTTGGTGCTCAGATTCAGAGGCATCATCGACAATCAAAACCTCAAAATCCGAAAAATCTTGACGTAAAACAGAATCAAGCGCGACCTTCAGAATGTGCGAGCGATTTCGCGTCGGAATGATGACGGAGAATTTCATATCAGACCCAAAGCTCCAGATTCGCACGCCATGCAAAATATTCTTGCAGACGAAAAATATGGCTCTCGCCAAGAAAGATTCGAAAATCACGCCAACACGATCTCGCCATCGAAAGGCGACGACCTCGATGGGTATGAATTCATCTTATAAGTGGCGTGACAAATAGAATTTCATATTCGTGAAACCATCGCTCAACCAAATCTTGTCACCGCGAAACAAAAACGTTCGACACGATAGCATCGCTACGGGCCAGTCCATCGATAGCCTTGCTCAACTCCTGCAGGACCTGCCGTGTTTGTTCGTAATTCAGGTTATAAGGATCTGGAATTTCAAGACGGCAGGATGGTGAAAACAACCCCAGCAGCGTTGTGCGCGCCAAAGCACTCGGAAACTGTTGCTTGAATCGATCCAGATTCTCGAGATCCATGGCCAAGATCAACTCCGAGCGGTCGACATGCTCAGGAGTCAGTACCTGCGAGCGCCATCGGGTTAGATCCACGCCGAATTCGCGCGCGGCCACCACCAAGTGTGGCGGACTTGAGCGTCCTGACTTCGGATGAAACCCGCCGCTCATGACTTCAACACCAGGAAGACGGGACATGGCCAGCATCTCGGCGAAGGGACTGCGGCAAATATTTCCGTAGCAGAGAATGAGCACCCGCCGAACGGGCTTTTCTCGGCGGCGAATACCATCGACGACCGCGCGATGGTGCAGCCCGAGACGGGTGGCCTGAAAACGCCTGAACAACCGCGAGACGACGGCCTTGGCAAGCATGCGCAGGAGCCCTTTTGTTTCCGCCCCGGCCACGGCGAGGTCGTCCAGGCGCCAACCGTCCCAGCGTTCACGACCGCCGAACACACCGAGCCATCCGAGCGCGGCACGTAGTGGCGGCTCCGTGAGCAGCAATGGGTCGCTGCGGTCCGCACGCAAATCAGCGGCAAGCCAACGCAAATCTTCCGTGGCATTGCGCGCCCGCATGCCGACTTTCCATGCTCGTACGGATTTTGGAGTCTCCCCCATCGCCATTTCAAACATGGCGACGGGTATGTTCACCCCCGCGGCTAGAGTCAACGGCAGAGAACCCCATAAACGCGGGTTGATCTCCATCAGGCATAAACGCCCATCGGGTGCGCGTCTCCATTCGACCATGGCCACGCCATGCCAGCGCAGGGGTTGTAGAAGTCGGTGCGTCAACTCCAAAAGCTCCGGATCGGAAGACGACGCACGACGCAAGGTGCTGGCACCTCCCTGCAGAGGATATTCGTGCAGGCGCTCATGGATAAATTCGAGCAAAGGCTCGCCATCACGATAGAGCACCTCAACCCCTACACCACGCCCGGGCACCCACTCTTGTTCCTGCACACCTGTATATGGCAGCCATGCTGAATAGGTGGCGTCCCGGGTTTTTGCATCTCGGGCCACGACGACAGCGATGGTTTCCAGTCGCCCCGCGACGATGACTTTGCTACGCAAAGGTTTCAGCACGCAAGGAAAACCGTGCGCGGTGGGCGGCGTACCGCCCTGCTCGATGCGCCGCGAAGTAGGGATGTTGATGCCCAGGGTGCGTGCCAGTTCACACGTCTTGTCCTTGTCCAATGCGATGTCGATGGACGCGTCGCTGGCGATTTGTGCTTTTTGGCGCAACGGGTGTGATTCCGGCAACATCCGCAACCAGCGCAACGAGCCTTCGGTCGCCGGGACGACAAGCGCGTAGGCATGTGCGGCATCCAATTCCAGCAGCCATGCAAGGGCATGCTCCGCCGGTTCATAGGACGGCTGCAGATGAACGGCATGACACCAGCGGGAACGCTCGGTCAACGAGCCTGCCTTGCGCAGTCCGGCATGCACCTTGGCTCCCGCTGCCCCAAGAGACTGCACGCAGGCCAACCCGGCGCGGCTGTCAGCATCCAGCACCAGAACGGTTGCCTGTCCGGCTACTTTCCGGGTTTGCGAACGATCATTGTCATTCGGTTGTTGTGGGGCCTGCCAGATCATTGTTATTCGGCTAGCTCAATTTGGCGCCCCTGCGGTACGGCATATCTGCCGGAGGGTTCAATACCACGGTGGGCGCAGGAATCTCGCGCCGGATCGAACCGGCACTCGACCGGGGATCATCCCGCGCTTAAGGCGCGTGTCACGTCCCGTGTGTGCAGTTGGAGAACATACGGGAATACCGATATGCTGTGCGCCCCTTGAATCGGGGGCGCTCACGCCGCCCGTCTCACATCCTCGCCAAGAGCATCGCATCCCCATAGCTGAAGAACCGGTAGCGTTCGGCGATGGCATGGGCGTAGGCGGTGCGGATGGTCTCGGTGCCGGCGAAGGCCGACACCAGCATCAGCAGCGTGGACCTGGGCAGGTGAAAGTTGGTGATCAACAGGTCCACCAGGGCGAAGCGATGGCCGGGCGTGATGAAGATGTCGGTTTCGCCGCGCAGCGTGGGCCAGTCCCTCCCCATTTGCGCGCCCGAGTCCAGGCGCTGCGCGACGGTTTCCAGCGTGCGCACGGTGGTGGTGCCCACGGCAATCACGCGCCCGCCGCGCGCGCGCGCGCGGTCGATGGCGGCAAGGGTCTCGCCCGGCACCTCGAAACGCTCGCTGTGCATGCGGTGCCGGGCGATGTCGGCCACCTTCACCGGCTGGAAGGTGCCGGCGCCCACGTGCAGCGTGACATGGGCGCGGGTCACGCCGCGCGCATCCAATGCGGCGAGCAAGGCCTCGTCGAAATGCAGCGCGGCCGTGGGAGCGGCCACCGAGCCCGGAACGCGGGCGAACACGGTCTGGTAACGCCGCGCGTCGTCGGCGTCGTCGGCGTGGTGGATGTAGGGCGGCAGCGGCACATGGCCATGCGCCTGCATCAGGGCGTAGGGGTCTCCGCTCAAGCGCAGGCGGAACAGGGCGCCGCCGGCGTCGGGCCAGCGCCCGAGCACTTCGGCATGGAAGCCGCCCTGCATGTCGAGCACCGTGCCGGGGGCGGGTTTTTTGCTCGCCCGCAGGTGGGCGAGCACTTCATTGCCGTCCAGCACGCGCTCGACCAGAAGTTCCACCGCTCCGCCCGTAGGCTTGGCACCGAACAAGCGCGCCTTGATCACCTGGGTGTCGTTGAACACCAGCAGGTCGCCGCTCTGCAGCAGCTCGGGCAGATCGCGAAACACGCGGTCAGTCGGCGGCTGGCTGCGGGCGTCCAGCAACCGGCTGGCGCTGCGCTCGGCCGCCGGGTGCTGGGCAATCAATTCGGGGGGAAGGTGGAAATCGAAGTCGGCCAGGCGCAGGCCGCCGCCGGACAGGGTGTCGGACATGGTGTGGTCAAAGGTCATGGGTCCGATTGTCGGATACACGGGACAAGGAGATGAAGATTTATTCAATCAATCACATGAGAACTTTCAATTTTCAATTTCTAAGTTCAAAGCCTACAGTTCCTCTTGCCGATTTCTGGCCCATTCGCACCAAGGATCCTCCGAGGCGGAATCAAACGACCCAAGGTAGAGAACACATGTCAACCGAAACGAAGTGCCCGTTCAATCACACCGCTGGCAGCGGTCCGTCGAACCGCGACTGGTGGCCAAACCAGCTGAACCTGGAGATGCTGCGCCAGCATTCGCCCCTGTCCGATCCGATGGACAAGGACTTCAACTACGCCGAAGCGTTCAAGAGCCTTGATCTCGACGCCGTGGTCAAGGATCTCAAGGCGCTGATGACCGACTCGCAGGACTGGTGGCCGGCCGACTACGGCCACTACGGCCCGCTGTTCATCCGCATGGCCTGGCACGCGGCAGGGACCTATCGCATCGGCGACGGCCGCGGCGGCGCCGGACATGGCCAGCAGCGCTTCGCCCCGCTCAACAGCTGGCCCGACAACGTCAACCTCGACAAGGCGCGCCGCCTGCTGTGGCCGGTCAAGCAGAAATACGGTAAAAAACTCTCTTGGGCCGACCTCATCGTGCTGGCCGGCAACGTGGCGCTGGAGAGCATGGGCTTCAAGACCTTCGGCTTCGCAGGTGGCCGCCCCGATCAGTGGGAACCCGACAACTCCGTGTACTGGGGCTCGGAGGGCAAGTGGCTGGATGACCAGCGCCAGGGCACCAAGGCGGCCGAATTCGAAAATCCGCTCGCCGCAGTGCAGATGGGCCTGATCTACGTCAACCCCGAAGGCCCGGGCGGCAAGTCCGATCCGCTCGTCTCGGCGCAGATGGTGCGCGAGACCTTCGCGCGCATGGCGATGGACGACTACGAAACCCTGGCGCTGACCGCCGGCGGCCACACCTTCGGCAAATGCCACGGCGCAGGCCCCGCCACCCACGTCGGCCCCGAGCCGGAAGCCGCTCCGGTGGAGCAGATGGGCCTGGGCTGGATCAGCACCTACAAAAGCGGCAAGGGCGGCGACCAGATCGGCAGCGGCCTCGAGGGCTCGTGGACACCCACGCCGACGAAATGGGACATGAGCTATCTCGAGGTGCTGTTCAACAACGAATGGGTGCCGACCAGGAGCCCCGCCGGCGCCAGCCAGTGGACGCCCAAGGTGCACAACGATTCGAACATGGCCCCGGCAGCGGACGACCCGAGCAAGAAAGTGCCGATCATCATGACCGACGCCGACATGGCCATGCGCTATGACCCGGCCTACGAGAAGATCGCACGTCACTTCCTCGCCCACCCCGACGAATTCGCCGACGCCTTCGCCCGCGCCTGGTTCAAGCTCACCCACCGCGACATGGGTCCGCGCAGCCGCTACCTCGGTAAGCTGGTGCCCAAGGAGGTGATGATCTGGCAAGACCCGGTGCCGCCAGTCGACCACCCGCTGATCGACGCTGCCGACATTGCCGCGCTCAAGAGCAAAATTGCGACCAGCGGCCTGACGACGCGCGAGCTCGTCTACACCGCATGGTCGGCGGCCTCCACTTTCCGTGGCTCCGACAAGCGCGGCGGCGCCAACGGCGCGCGCATCCGCCTCGCGCCGCAGAAGGGCTGGGAGGTCAACCAGCCCATGCAACTGGCCAAGGTGCTGCAGGCCCTGGAGGGTGTCCAGCGCGAATTCAACGCCACAGCCACGGGCGGCAAGAAGGTGTCGCTGGCCGACCTGATCGTGCTCGGCGGCTGCGCGGCGGTCGAGGCGGCGGCCAAGAAGGCCGGCCACGCCGTGACGGTCCCCTTCACCCCGGGCCGCATGGACACCACGCAGGAGCAGACCGACGTCGACGCCTTCGCCGTGCTCGAACCGCGCGCCGACGGTTTCCGCAACTACGCGCGCAAGGGTCTGGAAGGTGCGGCTGCCGAACTCTTGGTGGACAAGGCGCAGTTGCTCAACCTCACCCCGCCGGAGATGACCGTGCTGGTCGGCGGCCTGCGCGCACTGGACACCAACTACGGCCAGAGCAAGCACGGCGTGTTCACCCAGCGTCCCGGCGTCTTGAGCAACGACTTCTTCGTCAACCTGCTCGACATGGGCACGAAGTGGCAGCGTTCGGCGACTGAAGGCGTGCTGGAAGGGCGCGACCGCGCCAGCGGCGCGCTGAAGTGGACCGGCACCGTCGTCGATCTCGTCTTCGGCTCGAACTCCCAGTTGCGGGCCCTGGCAGAAGTCTATGCAAGCACGGACGCGCAGGAAAAGTTTGTCCGCGACTTCGTGGCGGCCTGGAACAAGGTGATGAACCTCGATCGCTTCGACCTCGCCTGACATCGGAGCATGGCCATGAAGGACTTATCGGTTCGCCGCGGGCGCTCCCCGGATCGCCCCTGGCAGCGCGCGGTACTTCGACTTTTTGCCGCGATGGGCGCTGCCGCGCCTTGAGAGGCGCGGCCTGTGCCGGCTACGCGGGCATCGGGAACTGGACCTTGGCCGGGAGCGATCCCGGCCTTTTTTCTTTCCCCACCATCAAAGCAAGCAAGGGTGGCGCGGCAGGCCCGATGCGGCGCCTCAGCGGCACCGAAGACGCCGCATCGCGACGCGATGGCCTGCCCATCCTCAGACCGCGAGACTCACCCGGTTGCGTCCTGCCTGCTTGGCCGCGTACATGGCCCGGTCCGCGCGGCTCAACGCGTCGTCGATGCGCTGTTCAGACTCCAGCACCTGGCTCACCCCGATGCTCAGACTCACCTGGAGCGTCACCTCGCCGCAGCGCAGCTCCTGGGCGACAACGCGGGCGCGGATGCGCTCGGCGATGTCGCCCGCCCGCTGCAGCGAAGCGCCGGATATCAGGCAGGCAAACTCCTCGCCCCCGACGCGTGCCAGTACGGCCGTTTCGCAAAGGGCAGTCTGGATGGCGAGTCCCATCTGTCTCAGGACCTGGTCGCCCACGCCGTGGCCATGGGTGTCGTTGATGCGCTTGAAATGATCGGCGTCGATGAGCAAGACCGTCAGCGCCCCACCACTGGCGCGCGCGGCCTGGAGCTGCGCCGAGGCCTCGGCGAAAAAACCGCGACGGTTGAGCAACCCGGTCAAGGGATCGGTGTGGGCCAGGCGCTGCAGTTCGCGCTCGTAGGTCTTGCGCGCGGTGATTTCCACCAGGCTGGTGATGATGGCCGGCTCGCCGTGGAACTGCAGCAGCGCCGATGACAGCATCACGTCCACCGGCTTGTCTTCGGTGGTCTTGAGGCGCACGTCCAAGGGGCCGATGCGGCCATCGCGCGCCAGGATTTCGCGCTGCTGGGCAAACTGTTCCTCGCTGACGAAAAAATCCGCGCTGAATGGAATGAGCCCGGCACGCGCTTTGCCAACCGGGTCCAGCAAGTTTTCGGCTGCCTGGTTGTAATGCAGCACGCGCCCGTCCAACTGGCGCGTGAGCACCATGGGAATCGGCGTGATATCGAACAAGCGGCGCAGACTTTCCTCGCCGACGAGCGCGCGCTGCTCGGCGTCGAGGCGTTCGGCCACCTCGCGGCGCAGGTGCTGCCGGTCCAACCAGTTCAGGCGCTGCATACGGTTGAACTGCACTGCGATCTGCCAGCCGGCGAAATTGACGAAAGCCAGCAGCACGGCCACGATGCTGGTGACCTTGGGCTGGGCGTGCAGCACAAACACCGCTTCGAGCAGGAACAACAGGGTGAAGGCGGGGCCAAGCCACAGCGAGACCGAACTCAGCGCCGGGGCATAGGCATACAGCGCGATGACCAGCAGCAGCGCGGTGATGGCGTGGTAGTCGACCGCTCCGCCATAGGCCGCCACCACCAACAGGAAAATGGCGACGATCGCGCCCTCGAAGACCGAAAGCGCGCGCGTCAAGATCTGGGAAGCAGGCGCCTCGCGGCGGCGCCCGAGCCGGACGAGATGCACGCCGAGGCCGACCACCACGAAACGCAACGCCAGAATGCCGAAAAACGCGGGCGAGGCCCCCAGCACCGTGAAATCAGTGATGGCCGCCAGCATGAAAGCCACCGTCCCCCAGAGCCCGATGCTGCGCAGGCGTGCACCGACGTAATCCCACTCGCCGCGCAGGAACTCCCGCTCCTCATCGGCGTGCGCGAACAGTCCGTTGCGCCTCAAGGGGCTGCGGACCTGATCCCAGGCGATGAGGGTGTCTGGCGTCATGGATCGTGGCGGTGCGTCTCCGACCCATGGTAAGGTAAGCTCGTCACAGCAAGCCGGTGACTGCAGGTCTGCAGTCACCGGAAGGGGCGTTTAGGGCGTGAACAAACCCTAGGCCGCAAGCAGCGCCGCTTGCAGAATGTCCAGCCCCTCGGCAAATACCGCCTCGGAAATCGTGAGCGGAAACAGGAAGCGCAGCACGTTGCCGTGCACCCCACAGGTCAACAGAATCAGCCCCCGGTCCAGCGCTTGCTGCTGCACTCTTTTGGTGAATTCGGCGTCGGGCGCTCCGGCTTGGGACGGCCCGGCGGCGGGGTGGTTGAACTCCACGGCGACCATCGCGCCCAGCCCGCGAATGTCCGCGATTTGCGGCACCCGCGCGCGCAGGGCCTGGAGCCGCGCCTTGAGCGTGTCGCCGAGGTGCTGGCCGCGCGCGGGCAGGTTTTCGTCGCGCATGACGTCGATGACGGCGAGCGCGGCGGCGACGGCCAGCGGGTTGCCGGCATAGGTGCCACCGAGGCCGCCGGGGGCGGGAGCGTCCATGATCTCCGCGCGGCCGGTCACGGCCGATAGCGGCGTGCCGGCGGCCAGGGACTTGGCGATGGTCATGATGTCGGGCAGCACGCCGGTCTGCTCGACGTAGTGTTCCATCGCGAACAGCCTGCCGGTGCGGCCGAATCCAGTCTGCACCTCGTCGGCGATCAGCACGATGCCATGCGTGTCGCACAGCGCGCGCAGCCACTTCACGGCCTCGGCCTGGATGACGTTGAAGCCGCCCTCGCCCTGGATGGGCTCGAAGATGATCGCGGCGACGCGCGAGGGCTCGATGTCGGCCTTGAACAGGTGCTCGACGGCCTTCTTGGTCTCGTCCAGCGACACCCCTTGGCCGGGGAACGGGACGTGATAGATCTCCGGCGGGAAGGGGCCGAAGCCGGCCTTGTACGGCTGCACCTTGCCGGTGAGCGACACGGCGAACAGGCTGCGCCCATGGAAAGCGCCGCCGAAGGCGATCACGCCCGCGCGCTTGGTGTACGAGCGCGCGATTTTGATGGCGTTCTCCACCGCCTCGGCCCCGGTCGAGAACAGCGCGGTCTTCTTCGGAAAGTCGCCGGGCGTCAGCGCGTTGAGCTTCTCGGCCAGCGCCACGTAGCCCTCGTACGGCACGACCTGATAACAAGTGTGGGTGAAGCGCTGCAGCTGCTCCTGGATGGCGGCGACGATTTTCGGATGGCGATGCCCGGTATTGAGCACCGCGATGCCCCCGGCGAAGTCGATGTAGCGACGGCCCTCGACATCCCAGAGTTCGGCGCCCTCGGCACGGTCGGCATAAAAACCGGCCATCACGCCGACGCCGCGCGGCGTGGCCGCGGCCCTGCGGGCTTGCAGTTGTTCGTTGCGGGAATGGTTCATGGTGGTTCCTTGAAAATCGCCCGTCTCAGGCCGCGTCGATGCGCATCCAGGTGGTCTTGAGTTCGGTGTATTTGTCGAAGGCGTGCAGCGACTTGTCGCGCCCGTTGCCCGATTGCTTGACGCCGCCGAAGGGCACGGTGATGTCGTCCTCGTCGTACTGGTTCACGTGCACGGTGCCCACGTGCAGCGCACGCGACACGCGCACCGCGCGGTCGATGTGCCGGGTCCAGACGCCCGCGTGCAGGCCGTAGTCGCTGGCGTTGGCCAGCGCGACCGCCTCGGCCTCGGTCTTGAAGCGGATCACCGACAGCACGGGGCCGAAAATCTCTTCCCGCGCGATTTTCATGCTGTTGCGCACATGATCGAACACGGTCGGCTCGACATACTGCCCGCCCGTGTGCTCCAGCGCCCGGCAGCCGCCGGCGACACAGGCCGCGCCTTCCGCCAGGCCGGCTTCGATATAGCCCATCACGGTCCGGGTCTGGCCCTCGTCGACCAGGGCGCCCAGCACGGTCTTGGGATCGAGCGGATCGGCCGGGGCGTATTGCGGCGCCAGCGCCTTGAGCTTCGCGACGAAAGCGTCGGCTATCCCTTCCTCCACCAGCAGACGCGACGGCGCGTTGCACGACTCGCCCTGGTTGTAGAACATGCTGCCGGCCGCGGTGGCGGCGGCGCGGTCGAGGTCGTCGAAGTCGGCGAACACGATGTTGGCCGACTTGCCGCCGAGTTCGTTGTACACGCGCTTGAGGTTGCTGCGGCTCGCGTAGTCCAACATGCGCCGGCCGGTGCGGGTGGAGCCGGTGAAGCCGATGGCGTCCACGTCCATGTGCAGCGCCAGCGCCTCGCCCGCCTCGTGCCCATAACCCGGCACGACGTTGAACACGCCTTCGGGCAGCCCGGCCTCGAGCGCCAGTTCGGCCAGGCGCAGCGCGGTCAGCGGAGATTTCTCGCTGGGCTTGAGCACCACACTGTTGCCCGCGGCCAGCGCGGGGCCGAGCTTCCACGAAGCCATGAGCATGGGATAGTTCCACGGCACGATGGCGCCGACCACCCCCACCGGCTCGCGCGTGACGAGGGCCAGCGCGTCATGCCCGGTGGGGGCGATCTCGTCGTAGATCTTGTCCACCGCCTCGCCGAACCACTGGATGCAACGCGCCGCCGCCGGCACGTCGGTGGACAGGCTGTTGCGGATCGGCTTGCCCATGTCCAGGGTTTCGAGCAATGCCAGCTCGTCCCTTGCGGCGCGCATCCGCTCGGCAAAGGCCAGCATGACCTTCTTGCGCGCGGCGGGCGGCCTGCCCGCCCAGCGACGGTCGTTGAACGCGGCGCGCGCGGCTTCCACCGCGCGATCGACGTCGGCCTGCTTGCCGCGCGCGACACGGGCGATGACCTTGCCGTCGATCGGCGAGATGCAATCGAACAAGTCGCCGTCGGTGGCGTTGAAGCGCTGGCCGTTGACGAGCATGCGGCCGTCGATGCCGGCGGCGATGCGGTCGGCGGCGCGGGCGTGCCAGAGGTCGCGGGGGTTGGGGGCGTTCATGCGGATCTCCGTGGTCACGAGGCCGGGGAAAGGCCCCGGAAAAAATCGGCCGGTCTGTGCCGGCCTTGTGTGGGGTTGCGAAGCAGGGTCAGAAGCTCACCACCAGCGACGCGGCCAGCAGATTGTTGTCCTTCTTGTAGGTGCCGTCGGACACGTTGTAGAAGGTGTTGAGGTTGGAGCGGTCGTAACGGTACTCCATCTTCAAGGTGGTCGACTGGGTCAGCAGGTAGTTCCAGCCGAGCGAAAGGGCGTAGCGATTGGCGCCGGTGTTGGGGTCGACCACACTCCACGTGCCAGCGGCCGGGTCATAGACCTGGCCCGGGCCGAAACCGTTGTTCCCATCCTGATATCCGACCAGATAACCACCAACCAAGCCACCGCCGTTCTTCGAATCGTTCAAATAATCGAAGCGGGCAAAACCAAGGAAGCGCGGGGTGAAGTTGTAGGTGGCCAAACCGGACAGGCCGTACCACTTCGCCGTGTCGCCGTTGTAGGCGGCGCCCGTCTGCTGGCCGGCACTGACTTGCCCGTAATAGCCCCAGTTGCCCTTGTTGTAGTAGCCATCGACCTCAAACATCGCCGTGCTGGACGTGCCGCTGGGGAAGGCCGCGGTATTGGCATTGGGCACCTTGCCCACCAACCCCCAGAATCCAACTCCCGCACTATCGTAGCCGGGAATGCTGTAGTCGGCGCGGAACACCAGCGCAGGGGCTCGGCCGCCGTTGCCGCCGTAGTAGTAGCGCGGCGAGTTCACGTTGGCCAGCATCGTCTTCCACTCCCAGTTGCCGCTGGTCATATCCAAGCCGACACCCGTGTAGGCGGTGACCTCGGCGAAATCGAACAGCAGGTTGTGGGTGATGGTCTTGGTCTGGTTGTCCCAGGTGTACTCATAGCCTTCCCAGTCGGGAATCTGGCCGGCAATAAGTTTGGTGCTGTCATTGAGCGGCAAGGCCACCGAGGCCTCATGCACGATGGATTGGCCGTTCATCAATGTTCCCGCGCCACGGTCTGGCGCCAGGGTCAGGTTCCACTTGGTTCCGCCCTCGGTCACCTTCTGGAACTGGATGTAGGCCCCGCCAAAATAGGAATTGTCATAGTTGTAGAGCGTCCCATTGCTCGGGCTACCGTTCGACCTGTTGAGGAATACGAACGAACTCGCCTGCTGATCCTGGTTATACACATAAGCCGGCGCAATCATGCCGGTGACGGTCAGACCCTTGAGACCCGACTTGTCGGTCTGCTGCTTGATGCCGCTGACCTGCACGTCCGCGTGGTTGGCCACCTGCGCGGCCTCTTCGGTGGCCTTTTGGTTGGCCTGAACCTGTGCTTCGAGCTGCTGCACCTTGGCCTTGAGGGCGTCGATTTCCTTGAGGATGTCGGCGTTCGTGTCGGCCATGGCGATGGCCGGCGCGAAGCCGAGGCTGAGCGTCAATATCGACAATCTGAACTTCTTCTGCATGGTCTTCTCCCTGAGCGAACGTTGTGAACGGACTACGACAAAACGGTTCCGGTATCCCCCGCATGGATGGCCGGATGGAAATCCATTTGCTGTCGGTACGCGTCGGCGCTTTCCTTGGCGCGCAAGCGCTCGCGCCTGGCCATGAGAACGCTGCTGATGGCCACGGCGACGATGACGAGGTAGACGGTGATGGCGCCCACCACGTTGATGGTCGGGCTCAGGCCCAGGCGGGCGCGCGAGAAGATGACCACCGGCAAGGTGGTGCTGCCAGGCCCCGACAGGAAAGCGGAAATCACCACCTCGTCGAGCGAAAGCGAGAACGCCAGCAGCCAGGCCGAGGCGAGGGCCTGCGAGATGGACGGCAGCGTGACCAGCATGAACACCTGGAAGGGACGCGCGCCGAGATCCATGGCCGCCTCCTCGATGGATTGGTCCATCTCCTTCAGGCGCGACTGCACGACCACGGTGGCGTAGGAGATGGCCATCACGGTATGCCCGATGAAAATGGTGAAAAAGCCCTTCTGGGGAAAACCGATGGCCTTTTGCACGGTGACGAAAAACAGCAGCAAGGCCAGTGCGATGACCACCGTCGGCATGACCAGGGGAATGTTGATCATGAAGTTCAGCAGGCCCTTGCCGCGAAAACGGCGATAGCGCGTGAGCGCGAACGCGGCGAGCGTGCCCAGGACCACCGAGGTCGTCGCGGTGGCCAGGGCCACCTTGAGCGAAAGCATGAGCCCGCTGATGACTTCGTGGTCATGCACGACGGCGCCGTACCACTTCAGGGTCCAGCCCCCCCAGATGGTGACCATGCGCGAATCGTTGAACGAGTACACCACCAGGACGACGATGGGCAGGTAAAGAAAGACGTAGACCAGGGTCATCCAGGTCATGGGGACGGCCATGGAGCGTTTCATCGCGCCGCCTCCATGGTCTTGGTCTGGTATTTGTTGAAGATGGCGATGGGCACGAGGATGAGGGCGATCATCACGATGGCCACGGCGGAAGCCCGCTGCCAGTCGAGGTTGGCGAAGAACTCGTTCCACATCACGCGGCCGATGTTGAGCGTGGACGGGCCGGCGAGCAATTCGGGAATGACGTACTCGCCCACGGCCGGAATGAACACCAGAAGGGAGCCGGCGATGATGCCGGAACGCGACAGCGGAACCGTCACCAGCCAGAAGGTTTTGAGTGGCGTGGCGCCCAGATCGGCTGCGGCCTCGATCAGGCGCGTGTCCATCTTCACCAGCGTGGCGTAGAGCGGCAGGATCATGAACGGGATGTAGCCGTAGACCATGCCGATCATGAACGAGAACTCGGTGAACATCATGCGCAGCGGCGTGTGGATGATGCCGGCCCACATGAGGAACTGGTTGATCAGGCCGTTGACGTCGAGCAGGTTTTTCCAGGCGTAGATGCGGATGAGGAAGGAAGTCCAGAACGGCAGCATCACCAGCATCAGCAGGCCCGGGCGCACGCTCGGGTTGGCCCGCGCCATGAAATAGGCAAAGGGGTAGCCGATCGCCAGGCACAACACCGTGGTGAGGAAGGCATACCAGAGCGACGACAGATACGTGAGGATGTAGAGGTTGTCGCGCAACAGCGCGAGGTAAGCGCCGAAACGCAGCTTGAACTGCAGGCTGTCGTTGGCATAGGAGATGATCGGCTCGAATCCGATGCCCAGGGCATTGCTCTCGGACAGGCTGATCTTCAGCAGGATGAAAAAGGGCGCCAGCAGGAAGGCGACGAGCCAGAGCTGCGGCGAGCCGATGACGGCCAGCCGACCCCAGTTCAGAGGTTTCCTGGGCTGCTTGCCTGTGGGATTGCCGAGGTCGTTCATGGCGATGCGATCTCAGTCGACGATGACCACCGGGGAGGTGTCGGCCCAGCTCGCGGTGACCGTGGCCCCGACCTCGAAGGGATCCGCATGACGATCGGCGTTGGACACCGTCACGCGCATGCGCCGTTGCGTCGGCAGCAGCAATTCGTACATCGTGTAGCTGCCCATGTACGAGCGCCCGGAAATCACGCCCTGCATGGCGTTGTTGGCCTGGGGCTGGCTGCCGGGCCTGAGCACGATCTTCTCGGGCCGCAGCGCGACGTTGAGTTCCATGCCCAGCGCCCCCGCGATGCCATGGCCGATGTGGAACAGGCCTTCGTCTGTCTGGACCTCGCAATGGTCGGGCTCGTCCGTGACGAGACGGCCCTCGAACAGGTTGACGTTGCCGATGAAATCGGCGACGAAGCGGGTCTGCGGATGCTCGTAGATCTCGCTCGGCGTGCCCAGTTGCAGGAAGCATCCCTCGCGCATCACGGCAATGCGATCGGCCATGGTCATGGCCTCCTCCTGGTCGTGCGTGACCATCACGCACGTCACGCCGACCTTGCGCAGAATGCTCACGAGCTCGAGTTGGGTGCGTTCGCGCAGCTTCTTGTCCAGCGCGGCCAGAGGCTCGTCGAGCAACAGCAGATTGGGCCGCTTGGCCAGGCTGCGCGCCAGCGCCACGCGCTGCTGCTGCCCGCCCGACAGCTGGTGCGGCTTGCGCTTGGCATAGGGTTTGAGTTGAACCAGTTCGAGCATCTCCTCGACGCGCTGCGTGACCGCGGCCTTGTCCATCTTGTCGCGGCGCAGGCCGAAGGCGATGTTGTCGAACACGGTGAGATGGGGGAACAGGGCGTAGGACTGGAACATCATGTTGATCGGCCGCTCGTAGGGCGGAAGATCGGTGATGTCCTGGCCGGCGAGATGGACGCGTCCGCTGGTTGGCGTCTCGAACCCCGCGAGCATGCGCAGCAGGGTCGACTTGCCGCAACCCGACGAGCCCAGCAGGGCGAAGATTTCACCTTTCTCGATGTCCAGGTCGATATGGTCGACCGCGACCACATCGCCGAAGCTCTTGGTCACCGCATCGATCTTGAGGAAAGCCCCGCCCGCTGGTGGCCGGGCCGGTGCATGGTTGTTCTGCTCCGGCATGTTGTCGTTCTCTTGACTTGCTCTGGGAAAACTGCCGCCCACGGTCTCCGAAGCGTGGGCGGTACGCGGCTTACAGGCCCGTCTTGAATTTGGTGTAGAGACGGGTGACGAGTCGGCGTTCCTCACTCGTGTAGACCTTGGGCGGGATGAGCTTGCTCATCATGGCCGAGTCGAGGAACACATAGTCGTTGTCCTTCACGCGCGGCAGCACCATGGGCAAAGAGGCCGGAACCGGGTTGGCGTAGTACACCGTATTGGTGTCGGCGGCGCAGACCTTGGGCTGCAGGCGGTAGTTGAGGAACTTGTAGGCGTTGTCGATGTGCTTGGCATCGGCGGGAATGTCCATGGTGTCGATGAAGATGACGGCACCGTGGGTGGGTGGGAACACCTTGATGTCCTGGCCGTTCTTGGCTTCCTTGGCACGGTAGGAGGCAATGCCCATGTCACCCGACCAGCCGAGCGCCGCGCAGATCGAACCGGACGCCATGTCGTTGATGTAGCCGGAGGATGAAAATTCGTTCACGTCTGGACGAATTTTTTGCAGCATGTCCCAGGCCTTCTGGAAATCTTCCGGCTTGTTGGTGCTCTGGGGAATGCCGAGGTAGTTGAACGCGGCCTCCATGATGTCGCCGCCCGAATCCAGGAAGGAGATGCCGCAGGACTTGAGCTTGTTGGCGTAAGTCGGGTCGAACAGCAGCGCCCAGGGATTGGCCGGCATAGGGGTGCTGCCCAGCGCCTTTTTGACCTTCTCGACATTGATGCCGACCGTGGTGTAGCCCCACATCCAGGGGATCAGGTACTTGTTACCAGGATCGACCGTTGCCAGTTGCTTCATCAAGAACGGGTTGAGGTTCTTGTAGTTGGGAATCTTGGACTTGTCGATGGGATGCAGCAGTCCGCCCTTGATATCGATGGCCGCCCAGTTGGACGACGGCACGACAAGGTCATAACCGGTGTCGCCGGCCACCATCTTCGCGAACAGGGTTTCGTTGGAATCGAAGGTGTCGTAGCGCACCTTGATGCCAGTCTCTTTCTCGAAATCCGGCACCGTGGTCGGCGCGATGTAGTCCGACCAGTTGTAGATGTTCAGCACATTGTCGGCGGCTTGCGCCGGCTGGGCGGCGCTGAAGCCCAGGGCGGCCACGCCGATGGCGAAGGCGGACAGCAGCCTGCCCGCGATCGGCGTCTTGGAACGCGATGATTTCAAGCTTGGTTTGGTACGCATCGGAACTCCCCTCTGAAGTTGTCAGACCAGTTGAATGAACTTTTGAGCTAATGCAATATTGATGCCAGTGCCGGTCGATGTTTCCCTGCAAGCCGGCTTGCGCAGCAATATTCAGACGCGGTTTATATCAGCCCCTCGGCCCGCAGGCCAGCGAGGGTGTCGTCGAGGCTGCGCCGGATGCGTGCGATCATGAGGTCGATCTCGTCGTGGGTCATCACCAGCGGCGGCGCGATGATCATGCGCTCCTCCACCGCGCGCATGACCACGCCGTTCTTGAAGCAGTTGTCGCGGCAGCGGTATCCCACGCCAAGATCGGCGTCGAACAGGGTGCGCGCGGCCTTGTCCTTGTAGAGCACAAGTCCCGCCACCATGCCCAGCGACTGTGCATCTCCGGCCAGCGGATGATCGGCCAGGGTCGCGAACTGCCGCGCCAGGTAGGGCGCCGTGTCGGTGGCCACGCGCTGCACCACGCCCTCGCTGCGCAGCGCCTGCACATTGGCGATGGCCACGGCGCAACAAGTCGGGTGCCCGGAATAGGTGAACCCGTGGTTGAAGTCTCCGCCCTGCTCGATGAGCGCGCGCGCGATGCGCTCGCCCACCAGCACGCCGCCCAGCGGCAGGTAGCCCGAGGTGACGCCCTTGGCGAAGGTGATGAGGTCGGGACGCGTGTTGATGTGCGGATGCTGGCAGCCGAACCAGTGGCCCAGGCGGCCGAAGCCGCAGATGACCTCGTCCGACACCAGCAGGATGCCGTACTTGTCGCAGATGCGCTGGATTTCGGGCCAGTAGCTGGCCGGCGGAATGATCACGCCGCCGGCCCCCTGCACCGGCTCGCCGATGAAGGCGGCCACCTGGTCGGCGCCCAGCTCGAGAATCTTGGCCTCCAGCCAGCCCGCCGCGCGCAGGCCGAAGTCATGCTCGCTTTCGCCCGGCTTGCCGTGCTGCAGCTGGTAGGGCTGGTCGATATGGGTGATGCCCGGAATGGGCAGATCGCCCTGCTCGTGCATCCCGCTCATGCCGCCCAGCGAAGCGGCGGCCATGGTGCTGCCGTGATAGGCGTTGTGCCGGCTGATGAGAATCTTGCGCTGCGGCTGGCCCTGCAGGTCCCAGTAGCGGCGCACGAGGCGAATGACCGTGTCGTTGCCCTCGGAGCCGGAGTTGGTGAAGAACACATGCTCGAAGCCCGGCGGGGCAATCTCGCTGAGCAGCGCGGAGAGTTCGGCGGCCGGGGCCGTGGTGGTCTTGAAAAACGCGTTGTAGTAGGGCAGCACCTGCATCTGATGCGTCGCCGCATCGACCAGATCCTGGCGACCGTAGCCGAGGTTGACGCACCACAGGCCCGACATGCCGTCGATGATCTCCTGCCCCTCGGAATCCCAGATGCGCACACCCTCGCCGCGCACGATCACGCGGGCGCCGGCGGCGTTGAGCGAGCGGGTGTCGGTGAAGGGATGGAGATGGTGCGCAGCGTCCTTGGCGCGCAGCGCGGCGGTGTCGAACGTGGGCAGGTCGTTGAGCTTCATGCGGGACTTCCTTGGCGACGGCGCTTTTTGATGGTTTGTCTGGCGCTGGGTTGTGTGAACGGGCTGGCGAAGATCAGACGTGCAGCAGCAAGTGCTCGCGTTCCCACGGGCTGATGACCTTCATGAATTCGGCGTATTCGCTCATCTTCACAGCCTTGTAGATGCCGCAAAAACGTTTGCCCAGGACTTGCTCGATCTCGGGCACCTCGTCCAGCAGGCGCACCGATTCGCTCAGGCTTTGCGGCAACAGGATGGCGTTGCGCGTGTTGTAGGCATTGGTCTTCATCTCGGGCAGCGGCTCGATCTTGTTGACCATCCCCAGGTAGCCGCAGGCCAGGCTCGCTGCCAGCGCCACGTAGGGATTGGCGTCGGCGCCGATCACGCGGTTTTCCATGCGACGGTTCTCGGGCGCGGAATGCGGCACGCGGATGCCCACCGTGCGGTTGTCGTGACCCCATTCGACATTGGTGGGCGCGGCCGTGTTGGCCACCAGGCGGCGGTAGGAGTTCACGTAGGGCGCGAACAGCGCCATGACGTGGGGGATGTACTTCTGCAGGCCGCCGATATAGTGGCCGAAGGCCGCGGAAGCGGTGCCGTCGGGATTGCTGAAGATGTTTTGGCCGGTCTTGCGGTCGACGATGCTCTGGTGCACGTGCATGGCGCTGCCCGGCTCGCCGGCCATGGGTTTGGCCATGAAGGTGGCGAACATATTGTGGCGCAGCGCCGCTTCGCGCAGGGTGCGCTTGAAAAAGAACACCTTGTCGGCCAGATCGAGCGGGTCGCCGTGCAGGAAGTTGATTTCCATCTGGCCGGCGCCGACCTCGTGGATCAGCGTGTCCACGTCGAGGTCCATCGCGTCGCAATAGTCGTAGATGTCCTCGAACAGCGGATCGAACTCGTTCACCGCGTCGATGCTGTAGTGCTGGCGCGAGGTTTCAGCACGCCCGGAGCGGCCCACGGGGGGGCGCAGCGGCTGGTCCGGATCGGTGTTCTTGTCGACGATGTAGAACTCGAGCTCCGGGGCCACCACGGGCGCCCAGCCCTTGTCGGCGTACAGCTTGATGACGTTCTTCAGCACCGAGCGCGGCGCGTAGTCCACCGGCATGCCGTCCTTGAAGTAGCAGTCGTGAATCACCTGCGCCGTCGGATCGACAGCCCAGGGCACCAGCCGCACGGTGGACGGGTCGGGCACCAGGTTCATGTCGCGATCGGTATCGGAGATCAGCGTGTCGATCCTCTCGTCCTCGGGCCAGTTGCCGGTCACGGTCAACCCGATGATGCTCTCGGGCAGGCGCATGCCGCGGTCCTCGGTGAACTTGCTGCGCGGCAGGATCTTGCCGCGCGCCACCCCGGTCAGGTCGGGCACCAGGCACTCGATTTCGGTGATGCGGCGTTCGTTCAACCATCGTTCAAGATCGTTGAAGGTCCACTGTTTTCGGTTGTCGGCATTCATGTTTTGGGGTTCCGGATCGCGTTTCATGCTTGCACCTCGAAGGCTTGGGTCGCTGTGACGATCGCCGGGAGCATGGACGCTCCCGAGCGCGCGTGGTCATTCGGCTTTCGACTCGGGTGGGCGCAGACGCTCACGATTCCGGTTGGCGTGCTCGCGGCAGGCGTCGCCGAAGGCGGCGAAGATGGCGCGGGAGACGGGGTTGCGCGCGGCCTGCCACTCGGGGTGCCACTGCACCGCGAGCAAAAACCCGGGCGCCTTGCGATGCACATAGGCCTCGATCAGGCCGTCGGGCGCGTGGGCCTGGGCGAGCAAATCGGGCGCCAGGGTCTTGATTCCTTGCCCATGCAGGCTGTTGACGTTCCAGGTCGACGCGCCCACCACACGCTCCAGCAAGCTCCCAGGCACGGCTGTGACGGGATGGGCGGGACCGTATTGATCTGCGATGGATTCGGTCTCGTCCTCGCGGTGATCGGCGTAACCGGCCGTGTTGTGCACCTCCTGCAGCAAGGTACCGCCAAGCGCGACGTTGATTTCCTGGAATCCCCGGCAGATGCCGAACACCGGGACGCCGCGCGCGATGGCGGCGCGGATCAGCGGCAGAGTCGTGGCGTCGCGCGCGGGATCGGCCGGCGACGCCGGGTTGTCGAGGGTAGCGCCGTAATGGTGCGGCTCGATGTTCGATGGCGAGCCGGTGAACAGCAGCCCGTGGACGTTATCGAGCAAGGCTTCGACGGGCAGCCTGTCGCCAAAGGAGGGAAGCAGCAGCGGCAAGCAGCCGGCCAGTTCCAGAATCGGGTCAGCGTACTTCTGCGCCACGGCATAGGTCGGATGGCCGGCGAGATTTTTCAGATCGGTGGACACGGCCACCAGGGGCAAGACGGTTTTCATACAAGTGGGTGATGAATGGCTGGACATGATGACTCTGGAGCAAGCGGCTCAAATCCCCAGCCAAGTTTGTCGCCGCCGTTCAAGCTTGCCGACCGGAATGCGAAAAAGCTAGGGTTTTCCATGGGTTAGATCATGCCTTCAATTTGAAGATACGCCAACATTGGCACCTTCGGTAGTGCCACTCTAGGCTTTTTCTGCAGAGCCATTTAAGCTTGACCTCGCACCGCTAGCCGTATACAGCGCCTCGGCGCCTTGTATGCAATGGGGTCTGCGGCCGACACGGCCAGGATACGCGGTCCCTTGCCGCCACTTCCCATCATGCGCTCCTACGATCTCGCCGAACTCCTGCTCACCGAACTGCACCGCGCCGACAGCCCGCACCAGGCGGCGCCGCTCAACCGCCGGCTCTATCACACCCTGCGCGCCACCATCCTGGCAGGTTATCTCACGGCGGGAACGCAATTGCCCTCGACACGGGACCTGGCGCGCGACCTCGACTTGTCGCGCAACACCGTGATGTCGGCGATCAACCAACTCGTGGCCGAAGGCTATCTCACGGCCCAGCAGGGCAGCGGCACCTATGTGTCCGACACCCTGCCCGACCAGCGCCCCTTGACCCCGGCCAGCGCGTCGCGCGCGCGCCAGGCGCGCGACGCAGAGGCCAACCCGCGCGACTTGTCGCAGCGGGGCTGCCTGCTCACGCGCGACTCGGGCGCGGAGCAGTTCGAGGTGCAGCCTTTCGCGCCTGGTGCGCTGGAGTTCACCGAGTTTCCGATCCAGCTGTGGCAGAAGCTGCAGGCCAAATACTGGCGCGGCCTGGACCGCGATCTGCTGGACTACGGTCAGCAGGGCGGCTACATGCCCCTGCGCGCGGCCATTGCGCAGTACCTGACGCTGTCGCGCTCGGTGCGCGTGGAGCCGGAGCAGGTGCTGATCACCTCGGGGACACAGCAGGCGATCGACCTGACGGCGCGCCTGCTCACCGACCATGGCGACGAGGCCTGGGTGGAGAACCCCTGCTACTGGGGCGCGCGCCGCGCCCTGGAGGCCGGCGGGCTCAGGCTGCGCCCCATTGCGGTGGACGCCGAGGGCATCTCCCCGTCGGACTCCGACTGGCAGAGCAACCCGCGCCTGATCTACGTCACCCCCTCGCACCAATACCCGCTGGGCCATGTGATGAGCCTGCAGCGGCGGCGCGCCCTGCTCAAGTTCGCTGCCAGCCGCCGCTGCTGGATTTTCGAGGACGACTACGACAGCGAATTCCGCTACACCGGCCGTCCCTTCGCCAGCCTGCAGGGCCTCGACGAACACGCGCAGGTACTGTACTCGGGCACCTTCTCCAAGGTCATGTACCCCGGCATCCGCCTGGGCTATCTGGTCGTCCCGCGCGACCTGCTGCCCGCTTTCAACACGGGCCTCTACGACATCTACCGCCCCGGCCAGCTCATGCTGCAGGCCGCGCTCACCGACTTCATCAACGAAGGCCACCTGAACACCCTCATCCGGCGCCTGCGCGTGGCCTACCGGGCCCGGCGCGACGAGCTGGCACGGCGCATCCAGCAATGCCTTGGTGACCGCGTCCGCATTTCAGGGCAGGAGTCAGGCCTGCACCTGTGCCTCGTGTTCAACCCGGAATGCGCGGGGGTGGACGACCCCCACGCTGCGCGACCCCCCGAGGGGGCTCACCCCACCTTGGGACGGTCCGGTGGCGGGGTGGACGACACGGCGATTGCCGATGCCGCCACGGCGCACGGCATGTCGGTGCGGCCGCTGTCGCGCTACTACATCGGCGAGCCGCAGCAGCGCGGCCTCATCCTCGGCTACGCCTACGTGCCGACCGAGCGCGTGGCGCCGTGGGCGAAGAAGCTGTGCGAGCTGATCCGCCGCCAGCTCGCCTGAGCGCGGCGCGCCGTTCAGGCCGCGTGCGCCACGCCGGCGAGATGCTCCATGCGCGCGGTGTCGGCGCTGAGTTCCGCCGCCGGCCCGTCATAGGCGACTTCGCCTTCCGACAGCACATACGCCCGGTCGGCCAGTTGCAGAGCGAGGAAGGCGTTCTGCTCCACCAGCAGGACGGAAATGCCCTCGCTCTTCATGCGCGCCACCGTGCGCATGACCTCCTGCACGATGATGGGCGCCAGCCCCTGCGACGGCTCGTCGAGGATGAGCAGCTTGGGGTTGAGCAGCAGGGCGCGGCCGATGGCCAGCATTTCCTGCTCGCCGCCCGACAGGCGGCCGCCTTTGCTGGTGCGCCGCTCGTGCAGGCGCGGAAACAACTTGTAGACGGTGTCGATGGTCCACGGCCCCTTGGTTTCACGCGCCACGAGCAGGTTTTCGTGCACGGTGAGGTGGCCGAAGATCTTGCGCCCCTCCGGAACGTAGCCCACGCCCATGCTGGCGATGCGGGAGGCGGACGTGCCGGTGACGTCCTGCCCGAACAGGCGGACATGCCCTTCGCGCGGCGGCGTCAACCCCATCACGGAGCGCATGGTGGTGGTCTTGCCGGCGCCGTTGCGGCCCAGCAGCGCCACCAGTTCGCCCTCGCCGACCTTGAGCGAAACCCCGTTGAGGATGTGACTCTTGCCGTAATAGGTGTGGATGTTCTCCACCTCGAGAACCATGTTCATGCTGCTTGCCCCAGATAGGCGGCCTGCACCGCCGGGTTGTTGGCGATTTCGTGCGCCGTGCCCTCGGCCAGCATGCTGCCGTTGTCGAGCACGGTGATGCGGTCGGCGATGCCGAACACGATTTCCATGTCGTGCTCGACGAACAGGGTCGTGATGCCCTGCTCCTTGTTCAACCGCCGGATCAGGGCGGTCATGTTCTGCGTCTCCTCGTCGCCCATGCCCGCGGTGGGCTCGTCGAGCAGCAGCAGCTTGGGCTTGCGCGACAACGCGATACCCACCTCGACCACGCGCTGGTCGCCGTGGGAAAGCTCCCCGGCGATGCGGTCGGCCTTGCCGGCGATGCCCACGATTTGCATCAGCTCGTCGACCCGCGCGTCGATGCGCGCGCGCAGCGCGCGCGACATCCACGGCTTGTGGCTGACGCCCATGGCGACCTCGGCGGCGATGCGCAGGTTCTCGTAGACCGAGAGCGACAGGAAGATTTCGGTGATCTGGAAGGTGCGGATGATGCCCTGCCGCACCAGCGAGGCCGGATTCACCTGGCCGATGGGCTGGCCGTCGAACAGGATCTCGCCGCCGCTCGGCGGGAAGAACCCGCTGATGAGGTTGAACAGCGTGGTCTTGCCGGCGCCGTTCGGGCCGATGATGGCGCGCAGCTCGCCGTGGTCCACGTTGATGGAGATGTCCGACAGCGCCTGCAGGGCACCGAAGCGACGCGAAACCGATTGCAGCTGAAGCAGGCTCATGAACGTGCTCCCCCGACGCTGCGCGTCGTCCCTCCAGGAGGGAATTCGCCTTTGAGGCGGCTCTGCAGGCTCATGAGTGCTCCCTTGACGCTGCGCGTCGTCCCTCCAGGAGGGAATTCGCCTTTGAGGCGGCTCTGCAGGCTCATGACCGTTTCCCCTTGCGTTGCACGAAACCCATGATGCCGAGCGGGAAGAACAGCACCGAGAGGATGAAGATCAGCCCGATCACCGACATCCAGTTATCGGTCACCGTGCTGGCGTAATCGCGCACCAGCACGAAAATCGCAGCGCCCACAAAGGGGCCCCAGAAGTTGCGCATGCCGCCGAGCACGGCGATCACCACCAGGTCGCCCGACAAGGTGTTGTTCAGGCTGTTGGGCGACGTGAAGTTGTCGAGCAAGGCGTTCAACCCCCCGGCCAGCGCGACGACGAAGCCCGAGATGGCGAAGGACACCGCCGCATAGCGCTGGACTGGAACGCCCAGGAAGGTCAGCCTCTTCTGGTTTTCGCGAATGGCCACGAACGTGTGGCCGAGCGGCGAGTTCAGCACCACCCACAGCAAGGCGGCGCCCAGCGCAAAGCACAGCAGGACCAGGTAGTAAAAGCCCGTGGACCCCAGGGTCCAGGTCCAGCCCGGGAAGTGGATGGCATGCCGCGAGAAGCCGGTCAACCCGTCATACCCGCCCGTCACGCTCTGCCAGCGAATCGCCAGGAAATAGAACAGCTGACCGATGGCGATGGTGATCATCGCGAAATAGATGCCGCGACGACGCACCGCGATCGGCGCCAGCACCGTGGCCGCCAGGCCCCCGAGCAGGGTTCCGCCGAGGAGCGCCATCGGCACGCTGTGCGTCGCGTACTTGAGCATCAGCCCCACGCCGTAGGAGCCCAGGCCGAAATACGCGGCATGACCGAAGGACAGGCCGCCGGTGAAGCCGAGCAGCAGGTTCAGGCCCATCGCCGCCAGCGCGTAGATCAGCACGCGCGAGGCGATGTCGTTGTAGCCGCCGACATACGGCAGCCAAGCCGGTGCCGCGAGCAGGAGCACGCCCAGCAGGGACGCGCCGAGGCTGGGTTTGCGCCATCCGGAAGACTGGCTGGCGATGGTGGTCGTCGCCAGTTTCGAAACCATCTCGTTTTTCATTCGAGCAAACCCTCCTGGCCCATGATGCCGCGTGGCCTGACCACCAGCATCACACCCATGATGAGATAAATGACCGCCTCACTGGCGGCCGGGAAGTAGGCCGTCGTGATGCCCGACGCCACACCGATGAGCAACCCGCCGAGCAGCGAACCCAGCAGCGATCCGACCCCGCCGACGACGATGGCGACGAACGCGGGCATGAGCAGTCCGTCCCCCATGGTCGGGTCCAGGCCGAGTTGTCCGGCTGCCAGGATGCCGGCCACGCCGGCGAAGATGATGCCGATGACGAAGTTCGCGCTGCGCAGCAGGTAGATGTTGACGCCCATGGCGGACACGGTTTCCAGGTCGGCATTGCCGGCGCGGATGCGGATGCCCAGGCGCGTGTAGCGCAGGATGGCGAACAGCACGCCCGTACCCACCAGCGCCACCGCCACCACGAACACCCGGTAGCCGGTGAGGAAAAAGTAGGTCTGGCTCAACGGGTGGCCGAGGGCTTCGGGAATGGCCAGCGGCACGCCGGTCGCACCCCAGATGGTGCGGATCATGTCCTGCATGATCATCGCCAAGCCGAAGGTCAGCAGCAGGGAATACAGCGGGTCGCGCTTGTACAGGCGGCGGATCAGGAATACTTCCACCACGAGACCCAATGCGCCGGCCAGCAGCGGCGCCACCAGCAGCGCCCCCCAGAAGCCCAGATGCGGCACCAGGCTGTAGGCGAAATACGCCGCCAGCGCCATGAAGGCGCCCTGGGCGAAGTTGATGGTGTTGTTCAGGCCCAGGATCAGGGCCAGGCCGAGTGCCAGGAGTGCGTAAAACGCACCCGTGATCAGCCCATTGAAGGTGTTGAAGACAAGGACGAGATTCAAGGCGAAGCCTCCGGTCCATCAAGACGGGAACCCGCGACGGGGGCCGTTCTCGCCCCCGTCGCGGCCTATGGGCGAACCGGAGTCAGGCGCGCGGCAGAACGCAACCGGTCTGGGACGGCGGCAGCGCCAGCTGTGCGCCCGGCACGATGGACGACACCTCGAACAGGTTCGGATAGGTGCCCGTCTGGATCACGTGTCCGGGGAACATCCCGATCATGAGCTGATGGTCTTCCGCGCGGTAAGCCGGGGCGCCCGGCTGCAACGCGATCTCGGGGGGCAGTACCAAGCCTTCCATGGCCTTGACCACTTTGGCCGTCTCGGTGGACTTGGCGCGCTCCACAGCCAGGCGGATCGCATGGGTGGTGGCATAGCCGAACCAGACGCGGGCGGTCGGATATTCGCCCTTGTTGGCGGCGGCGAAGCGCTTGACGAAATCGGCCACGTGCGGCGTCTTGGGCTGGTTCCAGTACCACTCCATGGTCCACCAGCCGTAGCGCGCCGCCTCGGGCAGGGCCTGCGCCTGCTCGAGTTCGAACAGGGCGCCGCCCACGGCGATGTCCTTGTTGATGCCGAACTGGGCGATCTGCTTCATGCAGTTGACCTGGTCGTTGCCCGCCAGCAGCAGGCACAGCACCTGGGGTGCCTTGGCTTTCACGTCGATCAGATAGGACGAAAAATCGGTCGCGCCCACCGGCACCAGCGCGCTCCCGACGACCGTTCCGCCGACCCGCTTCAACTGGGTCGTGTAGTCGGCCTGCTCGGACTGGCCGAAGGCGTAGTCGGTGGTCAGGAAATACCACTTCTTGCCGAATTTCTTGTACAGGGTCTCGAAGTCCCCGGCGGTCAGCATCCAGGTGGTCGAGCAGGTGCGGAAGGTGGTGGACTTGCACTCCTTTCCGGTCAGGCTGTCGACGTGGCCTCCGGTGCAGACGAAAAGCTTGTTGTGCTGGCTGGCGAATTGCGACACCGCCAGCGACGAGGCCGAGTTCACCGTGCCCATCAGAAAGTCGACCTTGTCCTGGCTCACAAGCCGCGACACCTTGTCGACGCTGGTGCCAGGGTTGCCGGCGCCGTCTTCGACCAGGAGCTGCAAGGGGCGCCCGAGGATGCCCCCCGTCTTGTTGATCTCGGCCTCGGCGAATTGGGCCCCCTTGATTTCGCTGTGGCCCAAGGCGGCGAAGGTGCTGGTGATCGGATCGACCATGCCGATCTTGATCGGCGTCTCGCTGGCGCCCCAGCTCGGCTTGGGTTGCGCCAGCAGCGTGCTCAATCCCGCTGCGCCGGCGACCTTCAGAAAGTCGCGCCGGTCGAAATCGCCCTTGGGCTTGTCCTGTTCATGCATGGTTGTCTCCTTCGTCCTTGTGATGATTCGTTGTCGTCGTTCATGCCATTCGGCGCTGCTGATCCTAAGCCTGGAACCCTGAAACGCAAATAAGGGCTAGCTCGGCTCAAGAGGATAAAGTGAAACTTTAGTATGCAAATGTGAGTTGCCTCATGCCCCAAAATCCGGGTTATCCCGCGCATTTCGGCACGAATTTTTGATCACCAGGATCGGGATCAAAACACTCCTGTCAAAAATGGATTGAATGGCAGCCGAAGCACATCCCCGAGCGTTGAACCGGGATCAAATCCACGGCCTTGCGCCGAGAACTAAAACAAGTCGCGCAACCTGTACCAGAGCATGCCCAGGACCAGCGCGGGCGTGCGCAGCAGGTCTCCGCCCGGAAACGGGCGATGCTGCAGGCGGGCAAACAGGTCGAAGCGTTCGGCCTGCCCCGCGATCGCCTCCGCCGCCAGTTGCCCGGCAAGTCCGGTGAGGGCCAGGCCGTGGCCGGAGAAGCCTTGCAGGTAGTAGATATCGGGGGCCAGCCGGCCGAAATCCGGCGCACGGTTCATCGTGATGTCGACGAATCCGCCCCAGGCGTGGGTGACCGCGACATCGCCGAGTTGCGGGAACACCCGCAGCATGCCGCGGCGCATGGTGGCGGGAAGATCCTGCGGCGACACGGTGGAATAGCTGACGCGGCCGCCGAACAGGAGGCGGTCGTCGTCGGACAGCCGGTAGTAGTCCAGCACGAATTGGGTGTCGCACACCGCCGCGCGCGACGGTATCAGGCGCTCGGCGCGCGCGCGCCCCAAGGGTTCGGTGGCCATGATGTAAGTGCCCACCGGCATGATGCGCCGCGCCAACTGCGGCGCGACGGCCCCCAGGTTCGCATTGCCGGCGAGCAGCACGGCGTCGCAGCGCACCTCGCCCTGCGCCGTGCGCACGCACGCCCTGCCGCCGCCGTCGGTCCTCACGTCCAGCGGTGCCGCGGCGGCGAGGCGGCCGCCTCGCCCGAATCCGCCGGCCTGCCCGGACGCGGCCCCCGACGCGACGCCGCGCACCTCGCTGTCTTCGTGAATGACCACGCCGAGATCGACCGCGGCGCGGGCGAGGCCCAGGGTGTAGTTCAGCGGATGCAGGTGGCCGCCCTCGGGATCCATCACCCCGGCGCAGTAGCGTTCGCTGGCAACCTGCGCGCGCGTGGCCCCGGCATCCAGCCACTGCAGGTGACTGGCCCCATAGCGCTCCTGCATGGTGTCGACCCACTGCCGCAGGGCCCGCGCCTTCTTGGGCGTGACCGCCACCGACAGCGCCCCGGCGTTCCATCCGCAATCGATCGCATGTTCGGCGATGCGCTTGCGCATGAGGCGCACGGCTTCGCGCGACATGTCCCAGGCCGTCCGCGCCGCCGCCAGGCCGATCTGCTGCTCGAACGGCCCCATGTCGCTGGCGTAGCCGGCCAGCGCCTGGCCGCCGTTGCGCCCGGATGCGCCCCAGCCCACGCGCACGGCTTCCAGCACCACCACCTTCATGCCGCGCCGCGCCAGCTCGAGCGCGGCCGACAGTCCGGCGAGCCCCGCCCCGACGACGCACACGTCGGCGCGCACGCTCCCCGTCAACGGCGGGTGGGCGGGCGCCGGGTGGGCCGTGTCCTGGTAGTACGAGTTCCGCCCGAGCGCCTGGGCCTGGGCCTGCAGACGCATCATGAATCCTGCTCCGCGCGGCGCGCAACGGGCCCGGCGGCGAGGCGCGCACAAAGGTAGGTCCAGACCAGCACCGCCGCGGCGTTCGACGTCAATTCCGCGTGGTCGTAAGCCGGCGCCACTTCGACGCAGTCCATGCCGACGAACGGTAGGGGACGCGCGCAGAGGTCTTCCAGAAGGGTGAGCACTTGGCTCGTGCTGAGTCCGCCCGGCTCGGGCGTTCCGGTGCCGGGCGCGAAGGCCGGGTCCAGACAATCGATGTCCAGTGTGAGATAGACCGGCGCGTCGGTCGCCTGCAGGCGCTGGGCGGTGGCGCGCACCACGCCAGCCAGCTGCGTCGCACCGTCCAGCCCGCGCAGTTCACGCGCCGTGAAGATCAGCCCGCCGATGGCGCTCACATACTCCCGCGCCGCACGCTCGGCGGCCGAGCGTATACCGATCTGAACCAAGCCCCGGGGCAGCACGAGCCCCTCCTGCACCGCCTCGTACACCCAGGTCCCATGGCCTGAGGGTTCGCCGAAATGGTCCTCCCAGGTGTCGCAATGCGCATCGAAATGCAGCACCGCGAGCGGCCTTCCATGCAGTTCGCGCGCCGCGCGCAGCAGGGACAAGGTCATGGCGTGATCGCCGCCCAGCCAGACCATGTGCTGATGCCGCATCAACTCGAGCGCCTGGGGCTGCAGCGCGGCGCGCATCGCCGCCAGACTGGTGTTGGGCAGACGCAGGTCGCCATGATCCTGCACATGGCCGATGGGGGAGACGTCGAACAGCGGATGCGTGCCATCGCACAGCATCGCGCTGGCCTGACGAATCGCGGCCGGGCCAAAACGCGCGCCCGGGCGGTTGGTGGTGGCGCCGTCCCAGGCCACGCCGGCCACGCCGAAAGGGGCGGTCCCCGCTCCTGAAGCAGGGGCTGCGCCGAACCAATGCTGTTGTGCGAGAAACGCGAAACCGTGTTGCGCCATGATGCTTTTGAGAAGACGTTGTGAACGGGCCCTGCCGCACGGCCGCGCTGTTGACTGCACACAAAGCGGACTGGAGAATAGGCGAAATTTCCGCGCCTAGAAGGTGCCACTTTTTGCGCCGATCCCGGCACCACTTCATCGCGGCCCCGGTTCTGCGCGCAAATTCGCCCCCCGACCCCACGCCTGCGGCAACACCTCATGAACGCCAGCACCCCACCGCCCAAGGGCCATACGCCTGAAAGCATTGCCCGGTTTCTCGCCGCCGAGACGGCCCGTTTTTGCACCGCCCACCCCAAGGCCGCTGCGCTGCACCGGCAGGCTTCACGCCATTTCCTGTTTGGCGTGCCCATGCACTGGATGGCCGACGCCCCTTCGCCCTTGCCCCTGTTCGTCGACCGTGCGCAAGGCGTGCGCCTGCACGATGCGGACGGCCACGCGATCATCGATTTCTGCCTCGGCGACACCGGGGCGATGTTCGGCCACGCGCCGCCGCCAATCGCGCGCGCGCTGGCCGCGTTCGGCTCCCAGGGGGCGACCACCATGCTGCCCTCGGTGGCCGCACTGGAAGTGGCCGCGCTACTGGAGCAGCGTTTCGGTCTGCCGATGTGGCAGTTCACCGCCACCGCCAGCGATGCCAACCGCTTCGTGTTGCGCTGGGCGCGCGCCATCACCGCGCGCCGGCACATCGTGGTGTTCAATGGCTGCTACCACGGCACCGTCGACGACGTGTTCGTCGATCTCGCCGCGGACGGTTCGGCCCACACGCGCCCGAGCCTGCTCGGCCAGGTGCATGATCTGGCGGCCTACACCCGCGTGGTCGAATTCAACGATCTTCCCGCCCTGCAAGCCGCCCTGGAGGCCGGCGACGTGGCTTGCGTCATCACCGAGCCCGTGCTCACCAACATCGGCATGGTGCTGCCCGAACCCGGTTTTCTCGACGGCGTGCGCACGCTCACGCGCCGGCATGGTGCGCTCTTGGTGATCGACGAAACCCACACCATTTCGTGTGGCCCCGGCGGCTATACCGCCGCGTTCGGACTGGAGCCCGACATCCTCGTGATCGGCAAGCCGATCGCCGGAGGAACGCCGGGGGCGGCCTACGGTTTCACGGCCGACGTCGGCGCGCGCATGCAGGCCGCCAAGGACCACGCGCCGCCCGGCCATTCAGGCATCGGCACCACCCTGTCGGCCGGACTGCTGACCTTGCGCCTGATGCGCGCCATGCTGGCCGAGGTCATGACCGAATCGGCGTATGCGCACATGTTCGCCATCAGCCGCAAGGTGGCCGAAGGGCTGGAAGGCGCCATCGCCCGCCACGGCCTGCCATGGACGGTCACGCGCATCGGCGCGCGCTGCGAATACCAATTCGCACCCCAAAGGCCGCGCAATGGCAGCGAGGCCCGCGCGGCCTTCAACGAAACGCTGGAAGCCGCGCTGCACCTGGCCCTGCTCAACCGCGGCGTGCTGCTCACGCCCTTCCACAACATGGTGCTGGCCAGTCCGGCTCACACCATGGACGACGCCGAAAAGCTGATTGCTGCATTCGGCGACGCGCTGGACGGCCTCGCGGCCGCCCAGGCGCAGCCGGCTTAAGGCCGGATGTACGCGAATCCGGCCTTCTCGAGTTGCATGATGCGCACCACACCGGCCGGCACGATGACCACCGGATCGGCCAGCACCGGCATATGGCCGAGCTTCTTCGCCATGGCCTCCATGGTGTTGTGGCAGGCGTCGAACTCGATGCCCTCGTCATTCTGCGCTGCCAGGCGCGCCGCCACCGGGCTGTTTTTCAGAAGCATCTTCAGCCCCGGGCCGAAGGCCACGACGACGATGCGCACCTTTTCCTGGCCGAAGTGGTCCAGCACGTTTTGCGCATTGTTGAGCACCAGATTCCACAGCGCCGGGTCGTCCGAGTCGACTTGCAACACGAGGTTGTACTGCGCGAACGGCAGCTTGTGGATGAAAGCGGGCTGGTCGAACTTGAAGTCATTCAGCATCGACGGGTTGGCGGCGTGCGCCATGCCCAAGCCCCCCATCATCAGCGTGGCGCTCAAGAGCATCTGGCACGCGGCGCGCGCCCAACGGTGAATGTGCATAGTTGTCTCCTCAGATTACGGTGGAATGCCCCCGATCTTTTCGCACGAGGGGGCCTCAACGTGCCTTCAAACGACCACCCGCGCCGCGCGGAACTTGCGTCCGCTTGGGCAAGGACGGCAGACGAATCAGCGTTCAGCGGCGGGCAGGCCGCGCAGCGGCAGATGCTCCTGTGTTGCGGTCAATGACGCCGGACGCCGCGCGGCAAGCGCCCAACACCGTGGTGCCAGCCCATGTCGACAGGGTCCGCCTCGTTCGCATCATCCGCCACTTCTCCTCGGTTTGTGTGCGTCGCATTCTGCGCAAAATGCACGACAAGTCCAACAAATTGTTTAGATCAGGATTACCGAATTCAATGATGGATTATCCGCCGCCTAACCCCGCCGCTCAACGTCATATACATCAGACAGTATCCAGCGAGCCATGCATGGCTCCAGCTTGACACAAGACGATGACGGCACCGGCATTCAGGCGGCGCCAACCCGCCTCCTGGCCTGTGCCGCCACCCCGTCGCGCAAGGCCCAGCGCATCAAGGGCACACAGGCGCGCAAAGCGGTATGCGCCGCGGCCGTGGGCAGCATGGACCTGTCGGACAGGCCATAAAGCTCACGCGCCGGCTCAGGCAACAATGACCCGGCCGCCTGCACCATGAGTTTCACCGGCACATCGTTCACGCGTCCGCCCAAGGCGGCCAGCAGCCGGTCCACCGCGCTCCGCGTGGCCGGGCGGCTTTGCGGGTGACTGGCCATGCTGCGCAGCAGCCGCAGGATGGCCTGGGGCCGCGCGCCGCCGCGCAGCTCGGGCTGATACCGCTGGAGCGCCGCAAGCAGGCCGGCCCAATCGCGTGGCACGTCCCGGGCGCCCAGCGCCAGGGGCACGCGCGCCATTTCATCCACATAGGCATCGCGCTGCGCATCCGGCAGCCGCGACACGAGCCCGTCGTAGGCGCTGGCGAAGCAATACACCTCGGCGATGTGGATGAAGGTCAGCAGGTGCGGGTCGTCCGCCGCGTAGGGGCGACCGTCGGGAGCGGTGCCGCGCACGCGCGCGTGGATGGCGCGCACCCGCTCGACCGCCGCCTGCGCCGCCGCGCTGGGGCCATAGGTCGTGGTGGCGATGAACAGCGCGGTGCGGTGCAGCCGGCCGCGCAGATCGGCGCGGAAATCGGAATAGTCCCAGACCGCCGCCAGCGCCAGCGGGTGCAGCGCCTGCAGCAGCAGCGCGGCCACGCCGCCGGTCATCATCGCGACGAAGTCGGCATGCACGCGCCAGCTGACGGTATCGGGGCCGAACCAGCCGGGATCTCCGGCCGGCTGGGTGAAGTCCAGCGCCGCGCGGCTGTCTCCGGCCAGTTGGCGGACCTGCCGCGCCAGCGCTTGGCGCAAGGGAGATGTCATGTTTTCGAGCATGGGCGCATTGTGGCGCATGCCGCAGGCCTCCCGGGGTCATGCCTCCACGCTGACCCCGAAAGTGGATGCGAACCCGGCGACTCCCGCCTGGGTGAGGCGGACCGCGCGGCTGTCCAGCTGGTGACGGACCCAGCCCAAGTCGAGGCAGCGCCGATACAGCGCGATGCCGACCGGGGGGCCGAGATGGTGGCGTCGCTCGCTCCAGTCGATGCAGGTCTTGGAAAACGGATGGCGGCGCAAACGCGCGGCATCCAAGCCGAAATCGCCCAGGAAACGGATGCCGTCCGGCGTGAGGTGCGCGATGTCGTCCTCGATCCGGATGCATTGCCTGCGCTGCAGCGCGTCGCATAACGCGACGCCGAGCCGACCGGCGAGATGGCTGTAGCAGGTGCGCGCCGCCTGCAGCAGCGGATCAACGCGCGGGGGCGCGATGCGCGCCGGATTCTGCGCTGCCACCAGCATCAGCGACTCCAGCAGCGCGGCGATCTGCGCCGAGGCAAGACGGTAGTAGCGGTGGCGGCCCTGCTGCACCACCTCGAGCAGACCCGCCTCGCGCAGCGCGCCGAGATGGCCGCTGGCGGTGGGAGCGCTGACCGCGGCGCAAGCCGCCAGCTCGCCCGCCGGCAGGGCCCTGCCGTCTCCCAGCGCCAGCAGCATGGCGGCGCGCGCGGGCTCGCCGACCAGCGCGGCGATGCGGGCGATGTCGATGTCCTGGGTCATGGCGGAGTGTCTCTGTCCACGGTTGCGATGCCGCGATTGTGGCCGCCGCGAGAGCCTTTCGCTTCGGCGTAGACCGAAGCACGCTTTGCGGCATCGCAGAAGAATGGCAGCATCTCCATGTCGCCACGCCCCCATGACCCGCGATACACGAACCACCGAAGCCCAGGCAAAGCGCTCGCCCTTGGATGTCGTTCTGCTGTTGACGCTCGCCACACTTTGGGGAGCGTCTTACACATTCATCCGGCTTAGCGTTGTCACGATACCTCCGCTGACACTGATCGCAGCCCGGACGCTCATTGCCGGCTCTCTGCTCGCCGCGTGGATGACGATGCGCGGCATCTCCATCCCGCGTGAACCGGCACTCTGGCGGCGGTTTTTTGTCCAGGCGATGTTGAACAGCGTCGTCCCGTTTACGCTCATCGCATGGGCCGAACGATCCGTCGAGGCGGGACTGGCGACCATTCTGAACTCAGCGTCGCCCGTGTTTGCGTTCGTCGCAACTTGGCTCATCACCAAGCATGAGCATGTCCCGCCACGAAAACTGTTCGGCGTCGCCATTGGACTCGCGGGCATTTGCCTGATCGTCGGCACAAGCGTGCTGAGCGGCCTCGGGAACCAAGCCATCCCTCAGCTTGCGATTGTTGCCGCTTCCGTTTGCTATGCCGGTGCCGCGATTTATGGGCGCTCGTTCCATGGCCTGCCGCCCGCAGTTCCGGCTGCCGGCTCGATGCTGCTGGGTGCCGCGCTGCTGATTCCTGCCAGCCTGACCTTTGATCACCCTTGGACATTGCATCCTTCCATGTCCTCGCTAGGGGCGCTCCTCGCCCTCTCGGTGTTCTCGACCGCCGCGGCCTTCGTGATTTACTTTCGCCTAGTGCAAACGCTCGGTTCCGTAGGCACGACGGCCCAAGCGTATTTGCGCGTTCCGATTGGCGTCGCCCTGAGCATGATGTTTCTTGGGGAATCCCTGGCTCCAACAGCCTGGATTGGATTGATCTGCGTTGTCGCCGGCGTGGCGGCCATGACGATGCCCCACAGGACAAAAAACACCGCTTGAGTCGAGCGCAGACAGATCAGGTACTGTGAACCCGGCCGCCGCAGTGGTTCTGTGCGGCCGGCAACGTAGGGGGTTCAACTCTGGATCAGGCGCTTCGATTTGGCGATGGACAGCAGGATGCCGGTGCCCAGCATCAGCGTCACCAGCGCCGTGCCGCCATAGCTGATGAAAGGCAGCGGCACGCCCACCACGGGCAAGATGCCTGAAACCATGCCCATGTTGACGAAGGCGTAGGTGAAGAAAATCATGGTGATGGACCCGGCCAGGAGGCGGGAGAACATCGTCGGCGCGCCGGCCGCGATCATCAGGCCCCGCACGATGAAGAACAGGTAGGCGAGCACCAGCACGATGTTGCCGGCCAGGCCCCATTCCTCGGCCAGCACGGCGAACACGAAGTCGGTATGCGATTCGGGCACGAAATTCAGGTGCGCCTGGGTGCCGTGCAGATAACCCTGGCCCCACACGCCGCCCGAGCCGATCGCGATCATGGACTGGATGATGTTGAAGCCGGTGCCCAGCGGATCGGTCTGCGGGTCGAGCAGCATCAGGATGCGCTGGCGCTGGTAGTCGTGCATGAAGTGCCATAGCACCGGCGCGGCAGCCGCCGCGCCAAGCGCGAGCAGGCCCAGCACCCGCCAGGAAAGCCCGGCGAAGAAAATGACGAAGAACCCGGTGGACAGCACCAGCATGGCCGTGCCCAGGTCGGGCTGTTTCATGATGAGCCCGACGGGAATGGCGAGCAGCAGCGCGGCGATCGCGTAGTCCTTCAAGCGGATGAAACCCTCGCGCTTCTGGAAGTACCAGGCCAGCATCAGCGGCATGGCGATCTTCATGATCTCCGAGGGCTGGATCACCACGCCGACGTTGAGCCAGCGCCGCGCGCCCTTGCGCACCAGGCCGAACATCGCCGTCGCCAGCAGAAGCGTCACGCCGAAGACGTAAAGCGGCACGGCCACCTGCATCAGCCGCTGCGGCGGAATCTGCGCGACGATGATCAGCACGATGAACGCCACGCCAAGGTTGCGGAGCTGGTCGGTGAAGCTGATGTTTTGCCCCTGCAGGGCCGAGAACAGCACCACGCAGCCGATCGCCACCAGGGTCAGCAGGCCCGTGAGCAGCGGGCCGTCGAAGCCGGTGACATAGGGCCTGAGGCGGCGCCACAGCGGCGGGCGGTTGATGACGGTGCTCACAGGCGAACCCCTTCGTCCGGGTCCGGATTGTCGGCGCGCGCGCCAAAGCGGGTGAACAAGGGCCCGGGCTCGCAACCCGGCCGGGCGTAGCGCCCATGCCGCAAGGTCTCGGCGGCGATGGGCTGCGCGCCAGCGGCCGGCGCGGATGCGGGCGCCGGCCAGGGCCGGATGGCGGGCGCGGACGCCGGCTTGGCGCCCGGTGCCTGCGCACGTGCCCGACCTGCGTCCCTGGCCTGCGCCGCGCGCCGCGCGCCAACGGCAGAAGATGCCGCCGCGCCCGGCGCCGGCATCTTCGCTCCCGGCACGTCGGGCACGCCGTTCTTGCCGCCGGCGTATTGGAATTGAACGGGTTGCGGCTTGACGCCGGAGATCTTCTCGATTTCGGCCTCGCTCGGATACGTCCCCAGCAGGTGATAGTCCACCAGCTTGCGCGCGATGGGCGCGGCCGCCTCGGCTCCCCACCCGGCGTGCTCGACGATCAGCGCCACGCACACGGTGGGATTGTCCGCCGGGGCGAAGACGGTGTACAGCGCGTGNCGGCCAGGGCCGGATGGCGGGCGCGGACGCCGGCTTGGCGCCCGGTGCCTGCGCACGTGCCCGACCTGCGTCCCTGGCCTGCGCCGCGCGCCGCGCGCCAACGGCAGAAGATGCCGCCGCGCCCGGCGCCGGCATCTTCGCTCCCGGCACGTCGGGCACGCCGTTCTTGCCGCCGGCGTATTGGAATTGAACGGGTTGCGGCTTGACGCCGGAGATCTTCTCGATTTCGGCCTCGCTCGGATACGTCCCCAGCAGGTGATAGTCCACCAGCTTGCGCGCGATGGGCGCGGCCGCCTCGGCTCCCCACCCGGCGTGCTCGACGATCAGCGCCACGCACACGGTGGGATTGTCCGCCGGGGCGAAGACGGTGTACAGCGCGTGGTCCAGCAGATGCCGCGCCAGATCGGACGCGTTGTATTTCTGGTTCTGCCCCACGGTGAACACCTGGGCCGTGCCGGTCTTTCCGGCGCTGGTGTAAGGAGCGTCCTTGAACACGGCGTAGGCGGTGCCGTCGGGCTCGGTGTTCACGGCCACCATGCCGTCGTGAACCACCTGCCACATCGCCGGCGGCGGATCGACCCTTTCGGCCACGCGCAAGGCGGTGGGCTCGAAACGGCGCGACCGCATGTTCTCCACCATCCTGACTATGCGCGGCTTGTAGCGCGTGCCCCGGTTGGCCATGGCGGCCAGGGCGTTGGCCATCTGGATCGGCGTGAAGCTGTTGTAGCCCTGGCCGATTCCCAGGCTGATGGTCTCGCCCGGATACCAGCGCTGCTGCTCGGGATTCTTGTAGGCGCGGCGCTTCCAGGCCTTGGACGGCAGCAGGCCCCTGGCTTCGTCGGGCAGGTCGATGCCGGTAGGCAGGCCGAAGCCGAACTTGCGCGTGTAGTCGTGCATGCCGTCCACGCCCCAATCGTTGGCCACCATGTAGAAATAGGTGTCGCACGACACCGCGATGGCCTTGTGCATGTCGACCCGGCCGTGGCCGCCGGGCACGTCGTCGCGGAATTTGTGCTTGCCGAGCATGAAGTAGCCGGGATCGTTCAGCGTGTAGTTCGGCGTGCGGATGCCCAGGGACAGGGCGCCCAGCGCCAGGTAGGGCTTGTAGGTGGAGCCGGGCGGAAAGGTGCCGCGCAGCACGCGGTTGAGCAGGGGTTTGCGCGGATCCGTGTTGAGCGCGTTCCAGTTCTCGGGATCGATGCCCTCGACGAACAGGTTGGGGTCGTAGGTGGGCATGGACACGAAGGCGAGCACCTCGCCGGATCGAGGGTCCATCACCACGCAGGCGCCGGTGCGGTTGCCGTACAAATCCTCGGCCAGCTTCTGCAGGCGGATGTCGAGCGACAGCACCAGGGTGCTGCCGGGCACCGCGGGAACGCTGCGCAGCCTGCGCACGGGCCTGCCCACGGCGTTGACCTCCACCTCCTCGAAGCCGGCGATGCCGTGGAGCTGCTCCTCGTATTGCAGCTCCACGCCCGTCTTGCCGATGTGGTCGGTGCCCTGATAGTTGGAAGCCTCGTCGCTGTCGGCAATCCTGGCCTGCTCGTTCGGCCCGATGCGGCCGATGTAGCCGATGGCGTGACTGGCCAGCGCCCCGAGCGGGTAGCTGCGGAACAGCCTGGCGCGAACGTCCACGCCGGGGAAGCGAAAGCGCTGCGCGACGAAACGCGCCACCTCGGCATCGGTGAGCTTGTTGCGGATCGGCGTGGCCTCGAAGCTGCGGCTCATGCTCAGCAGGTTGCGAAAACGCCGCTCCTCGAATGCCGAAATCGGCAGGATGGAGCGCAGTGCTGCGATGGTTGCTTCCAGGCCGCGCGTCTTGCTCGGCGTGATTTCCAGGGTGTAGGCCGCGAAGTTGTTGGCCAGCAGAATGCCGTTGCGGTCGAGGATGAGCCCGCGCGTGGGCACCAGCGGCACGATGGCGATGCGGTTGTCCTGCGCCTGCAGGGAATACTGCCGATGGCGCAGAACCTGCAGCCACAGCCAGCGCCCGATGAGCAGCGCGAAACTCAGCACCACCACCAGCGCGGCCACGATGAGCCGGCGCCGAAAGCGCTGCAGTTCCCGCTCGACGTTCTTCAGTTCAGCCATGTCGGCACGTCCTCCGCACCGGCATGCCGGACGCTGCGCGACGCGGCAGGGTTCTCGAAATCGCGTTCACCATGGTTGGTGCCTGGTCATGCGGCGAAGTTCGATGCGGCGCTTCACAGCGGCCGATTCTGGTCCGTGTCGGGTGCACGGCGCTGCGGCGCCAGCAGCAGCCAGCTCAGGCCAGGCCAGAGCAGAGCCTGCAGCACGGGGGCCAGAAAAAAACTCCATCCGGGGAAACTGCCTCCGGTGGCCATGCGCACGATGAATTCCAGGATTTGCGCTGCGAAGAACAGCGGCAGCACCTGCAAGGCCTGCTGCGGCAGCGAAAACCACAGCAGCCGCCTGTGCAGCGCCACGGCCAGGAATGCCAGCAGGGTATACGCCAGCGCATGCTCGCCCAGCAGCGCGCCTTGCTGCACGTCCACCAGCAGGCCGAGCAGGAAGCCCGCCCCGATCCCCACGCGGCGCGGCTGATGCACGGCCCAGAACACCAGCGTGGCAGCGAGAACATCGGGCAGCCAGGGGTGCCGCCCCAACGGCAAGAACTCCACCAGCAAGGCCACCAGCAGACTGCCCCAGATGAACCAGGGCCGCGCCGCAAGCAGCAGCACCTCTCCCCGCCCGGCACCCTCGCCGGGTTTCGATCCCGGGGAGCGGCGCGAGGACAGTCGCATACGCATGGAAGACGTGTTCAGGCTCATGGATGCGCGGGAACGCCGCGCTTGGCTGCGGCGGGCGCCGGCGCCATGGCCAGCGGCGCCAGGGGCTTGAGCACCAGCACGTGGCGCCCCCCGTTGACATGCGCCAGCGGCGCGCACAACACCCGTGCGAAGGCCGCGTCGGGCCGCCGCTGCACCTCGGTCACGCGGGCCACGGCAAGGCCGGCAGGGTAGATGCCGTCCAGTCCGCTGGTCACCAGGATGTCTCCCACCCGCACATCGGTGTCGCTCGCCTGCCAGCGCAGTTCCATGCCGCCGGCCGTGGCGTCGGCATCGCCGGCCAGGATGCCGCGCTGGCCGTCGCGCGCCACCTCGACCGGCACGGCGGAATCGCGGTCGGTGACCAGCGTCACCTGCGAGCTGATCGGATCGACCTGCGTGACCTGGCCGAGCAGTCCGGTTTCGTCGATCACCGGCGAGCCCAGCGTCACCCCGGCCAGGCTACCGCGGTCGATGAACAACTTGCGCGAGAACGGGTCGCTGGCCTGCGCCACGATCTCCGCGGCGATGGAATGGATCGGCACGCTCTGCTTGAGCTTGAGCAGCGCGCGCAGGCTGGCATTCTCGCTTTGCAACTGGCTGGCGAGTTCGGCCTTCAGCGCGAGTTGCACATTGGCCTTGCGCTGGGCGTCGGCGTCCTGCTGCGCCTCGCGCAGCGACTCGAAATAACCGGCCATCGCCCCGAGCGCCAGGCCCGGCGCTCGCGCGATCTGCACGGCCGGCTCGATCACCGTGGCGATGACCCGGCGCAGCGGGGAAACCAGATGCCAGCGCGCGTCCATCGCCATGAGCAGCAGCGACAGCGCGGCATAGAACGCCAGCCGCGTGAACGCGGAAGGGCCTTGCCGGAAGAACGGCGGCGGCGTGCGCTCCAGGGTTTGAAAGGCCATGGCGTGGTCGGAGCCTGTCAGCAATACGGCATCTTGCGATGCGGACTCGAACGGTGTTTGGCGTCTTGCCGGCGCACGGCGTGGCGCCGCACGCCACCGCCCGGCCGATTCACTCCGAGGTGAAGATGGTGCCCAGACGGTCCATGCGCTCGAGGGCCATGCCGCAGCCGCGCGCCACGCAGGTCAGCGGATCCTCGGCGACCAGCACCGGCAGGCCGGTTTCCTCGGCGAGCAGGCGGTCCAGGTCGCGCAGCAGGGCGCCGCCGCCGGTAAGCATCATGCCGCGTTCGGCGATGTCGGCGCCGAGCTCGGGCGGGGTCTGCTCCAGGGCGTTCTTCACCGCCGAGACGATCTGGTTCAGCGGGTCGGTCAGCGCCTCGAGAATCTCGTTGCTGGAGATGGTGAAGCTGCGCGGCACGCCCTCCGACAGATTGCGGCCCTTGACTTCCATCTCCTTGACCTCGGAGCCGGGGAAGGCCGAGCCGATGTCCTTCTTGATGGCCTCGGCGGTCGGCTCGCCGATGAGCATGCCGTAGTTGCGGCGGATGTAGTTGAGGATGGCCTCGTCGAACTTGTCGCCGCCCACCCGGACGCTGCCCTTGTAGACCATGCCGCCCAGCGAGATGACGCCCACCTCGGTGGTGCCGCCGCCGATGTCCACCACCATCGAGCCGCTGGCTTCGCTCACCGGCAGGCCCGAGCCGATGGCCGCCGCCATGGGCTCCTCGATCAGGTAGACCTCGCTGGCGCCGGCGCCCAGCGCGGACTCGCGGATGGCGCGGCGCTCGACCTGGGTGGAGCCGCAGGGCACGCAGATGATGATGCGCGGGCTGGGTTTGAACAGCGTGGTCTCGTGCACCATCTTGATGAACTGCTTGAGCATCTGCTCGGTCACGGTGAAGTCGGCGATGACGCCGTCCTTCATCGGCCGGATGGCCTCGATGTTGCCCGGCACGCGGCCCAGCATGGCCTTGGCCTCGCGGCCCACGGCCTGGATGGTCTTCTTGCCGTTGGGGCCGCCCTCGTGGCGAATGGCCACCACCGACGGCTCGTCGAGCACGATGCCCTTGCCGCGCACGTAGATGAGCGTGTTGGCCGTACCGAGATCGATGGCCAGATCGGTGGAAAAATACCGTCGAAAAAGTCCGAACATGGCGGTTACTGGGGTTGAATGTGCGCAAAAAAGGCAACAAAACCTGAATCGAACGCTCGATTTTGTCGCGGACAATCTTGGCATGGTAGCCGATGCCGCCTCGTAGAATGTTCGTTTTTCACCGCCCCGGCGCACATCCCCGCGCATGGGGTTTCGCTCCCCCTGCCACGGTCCGCCACGCATCCCGCCATGTCCCTGCAACACAGCGACCTCGACCGCATCGCCAGCCTCGCCCGCCTGCGCCTGAGCCCAGAGGAGCAAACGTCGATGCTGGCCCAGATCAACGACTTTTTCGCCATCGTCGAGCGCATGCGCGCGGTGGACACCGCCGGCGTCGAGCCGCTGGCGCATCCCCTGTCGGCAACGATGGATTTGCCGCTGCGCCTGCGCCAGGACATTGCGGCGGCGCCCGGCATCCGCGACGCCGCGCTGGCCAACGCGCCCGCCTCGCAGGAAGGCCTGTTCGTCGTGCCTAGGGTGGTGGAATGATGCCGCCTCGCGCAAACGTCGCCGCATTGGATCTGCGCGCCCAGGCCGCCGCCCTGCGCGCCGGCCAGCTGTCGAGCGAGGAACTGGTGCGCGAACACCTGCGTCGCATCGAGACGCATGCCGGCCTCGGCGCCTTCCTGCACGTCGCGGCGGACGAGGCCTTGCGCCAGGCGCGCGCCGCGGATGCCGCGCGCGCCGCTGGCGACGCCCGCCCGCTGCTCGGCCTGCCCGTCGCCCACAAGGATGTGTTCGTCACGCGCGGCATGCCATCCACCGCCGGCTCGAAGATGCTGGCCGGCTACATGAGCCCGTTCGACGCCACGGTGGTCGAGCGCCTCGGCGCGGCCGGCGCCGGCATGGTGGCGCTGGGCAAGACCAATATGGACGAATTCGCGATGGGCTCGTCCAACGAGAATTCCGCCTTCGGCCCGGTGCGCAACCCCTGGGATGCACAGGCCGTGCCGGGCGGCTCGTCGGGCGGCTCGGCCGCCGCCGTGGCCGCCCGTCTCGTGCCCGCGGCCACCGGCACCGACACCGGCGGTTCCATCCGTCAGCCGGCTGCGATGTGCGGCGTCACCGGCATCAAGCCCACCTACGGGCTGTGCTCGCGCTACGGCATGATCGCCTTCGCCTCCAGCCTGGACCAGGCCGGCCCGCTGGCGCAGACGGCCTGGGACTGCGCCCTGCTGCTCGAGGCCATGGCCGGCTTCGACACGCACGACTCCACCAGCGTGCAGCACGCCGTCCCGCGCTACACCGAATCACTGGATGCCCCGCGTTCCGGCGCGTCCACCGACAAGCCCCTGGCCGGGCTGCGCATCGGCCTGCCGCGCGAGTACTTCGCCGAGGGCCTCAGCCATGAGGTCGCGCTGGCGGTGCGCGCGGCGCTGGACGTCTACGCAAGCCTCGGCGCCACGCTGGTGGACATCTCCCTGCCGCGCACCGAGCTGTCCATCCCCGCCTACTACCTGGTGGCGCCGGCGGAGGCGTCGAGCAATCTCTCGCGCTTCGACGGCGTGCGCTACGGCCACCGCGCGGCGAACTACCGCGACCTGGCCGAGATGTATGCGCAAAGCCGCGCCGAGGGCTTCGGCCCGGAGGTCAAGCGGCGCATCCTCATCGGCACCTATGTGCTGTCGCACGGCTACTACGACGCCTATTACCTGCAGGCGCAGAAGATCCGCAGGCTCATCGCCGAAGACTTCCTCCAGGCTTTCCGCGAGTGCGACATCGTCGCCGGCCCGGTGTCTCCCACCGTGGCGTGGAACCTGGGCGAGAAGGCCGATCCGCTGGCCAATTACCTGGCCGACATCTACACCCTGTCCGCCAGCCTCGCCGGCCTGCCCGGCATGAGCATTCCGGCCGGCTTCGGCCAGGGCGCGCATGCGAAGCGCCCGGTGGGCCTGCAACTCATCGGCCCGCACTTCGCCGAGGACCGTCTGCTGCACGCTGGGCACCAGTTCCAGCGCGCCACGGACTGGCATCTTCGCACCCCCGAACTCGGAGCCTGAGCATGTCGAGCCCATGGGAAATCGTCATCGGCCTGGAAACGCACGTGCAGCTGTCCACGGCGTCCAAGATGTTCTCCGACGCGCCCACCGCATTCGGCGCCGCGCCCAACACGCAGGCCAGCGCGGTCGACCTGGCCTTGCCCGGCGCCTTGCCGGTGGCCAACCGCGCCGCGGTCGAACGTGCCATCCGCCTCGGCCTGGCGGTCGGAGCGACCATCGCTCCCGTGTCGGTGTTCGCGCGCAAGAACTATTTCTACCCGGACCTGCCCAAGGGCTACCAGATCAGCCAGTTCGAGATTCCCGTGGTGCAGGGCGGCCACGTGCCCTTCCTGTTCAACGGCGCGGTGCGCCAGGTCGAACTCACCCGCGCGCATCTGGAGGAGGATGCCGGCAAGTCGGTGCACGGCATCAGTTTCGAGGGCCAGGACGCCACCGGCATCGACCTCAACCGCGCCGGCACGCCGCTGCTGGAGGTGGTGAGCGAGCCGGTGATGCGCAGCGCGGCCGAGGCCGCCGCCTACGCCCGCGCGCTGCACGCCCTGGTGGTGTGGCTGGATATTTGCGACGGCAACCTCCAGGAAGGATCGTTCCGCTGCGACGCCAACGTCTCGGTGCGCCGCCCCGGCGAACCGCTGGGCACGCGCTGCGAGATCAAGAACCTCAACAGCTTCCGCTTCCTGGAAAAGGCCATCACCTTCGAGGCGCAGCGCCAGATCGAACTTATCGAGGATGGCGGCCGGGTGCGCCAGGAGACCCGCCTGTTCGACCCCGATCGCGGCGAGACCCGCACCATGCGCACCAAGGAAGATTCGCACGACTACCGCTACTTCCCCGACCCCGATCTGCCGCCGCTGACCATCGCCCCCGCCTGGATCGAAGAGGTGCGCGCCACGCTGCCCGAGCTGCCCGCGCAGATGGCTGCGCGTTTCGTGCGCGACTATGCCCTGCCCGAGATCGACGCCGCCTACCTCACGCAAAGCCGCGCCCATGCCGCCTACTTCGAAGCCTGCGCCCAGGCCTGCGGCGCGCCCAAGCTGGCGGCGAACTGGATCATGGGCGAACTCGCGGCCCAGCTCAACCGCGCCGAACTGGAACTGGACGCATCGCCCGTGAGCGCGCGGCAACTGGGGCTGCTCATCACCCGCGTGCAGGACGGCACGCTGTCCGGCAAGACCGCGCGCGAGGTGTTCGCCGCGCTGTGGTCCGCCGATGAAGAGACGCGCGGCGACGTCGACGCCATCATCGAAACCCGCGGCCTGCGCCAGATCAGCGACGGCAGCGCGATCGCCGAAGCCGTGGCCGCGGTGCTGGCGGCGAACCCGAAGAACGTCGAGGAATACCGCGCCGGCAAGGCCAAGGCGCTCAACGCCCTGGTCGGCCAGGTGATGAAGTCCACCGGCGGGCGGGCCAACCCGCAGCAGGTGAGCGACGCCCTGCGCGCCGCGCTCGCAGCCGCCTGACGGGCGCCTGCGCCGGGAACAACGGCGTCAGGGCTGCGCGCCGGGCGCCTGATCCGCCGTCTGGCGTGCCCAAAGCGTCCTGAGGTGCGGCAATTGCTGCGCGTATTGGGCCCGAATGCGCGCCATCGCCTGCTCCTGCCCGACGATCATGGACTGCTCCTGTTTCGTCAGCAACTTGTTTTCCTCGAACTTGCTGCGCAACTCCAGCGGATAGTTGCCGCCCGGGTAGAACTGGGCCTCCTGGTCCAGTTCCTTGCGCTGCGCCACCAGGCGCGCCAGCCGCTTGCGTGCGCTGTCGATGAGCGACCGCGGCGTCTGCAGATCGCTTTGCTGGGCCGCCTCGAAAGCCGCGCGGTCGGGAAAGCGCAGCAACAGGGCACGATCCTCGCGCTGCTTCTGGCGCTGCAACTCTTGAACCTTGCGCTGCTGTTGCGCGGCGGCCTCCTGCTCCGCGCGCTGCGCCGGCGTCAGGATGAGGCGCCGCACGCTGCCATCGGGGTTGAGCTCCTTGCCGCCGTAGCGCAGGCATTCGCTGCTGAGATGATCCGTCGTCACCGTCGCCCCGCTCGCCGTGCGGCAGACGAAGATTTCGGCCCGCGCCACCACCGGCAGCGACGCCGCCAACAGGGACAGGAACAGGGCACTGCGGAGTTGCATCGACCAATCGCCTCGCATCATGGAACCAACATCAAACGTCATGCGGATGGCCCGGTTGACGCTTGCTCGACCGCAGCCGCCTCGAACAGCCGCTATTGCAGCAGAATGCCGCCCACTGCGCACGCCGCGCCTGCCGGGCACCGATCCGCATAGTCTAGGGCAGCCGGCTTCCTAGAATCCGCCCCATGAACTCCACCCCGCTGCGCATCACCACCCTCAACCTCAACGGCATCCGCTCCGCGGCCAGCAAAGGCGTGGACGCCTGGCTGCGTGAACACGCGCGCCCCGATTGGCTGTGCGTGCAGGAACTCAAGGCTCTGGACACCGACATGAAACCCGAACTGCGCACCCTCGGCGGGCTGCAGGGCGCGTTCCACCATGCCGAGAAGGCGGGTTACAGCGGCGTCGGCCTGTATTTCCGGCACGAGCCCGACGCCCTGCGCATCGGCTTCGGCGCCTCCGAATTCGACGCCGAGGGCCGCTATGTGGAAGCGCGCTACCGCCTGCCAGGAGGCATGCAGCTGGCGCTCGTCTCGGCGTACTTCCCTTCCGGCTCCAGTTCGGAGGAACGTCAGCAGGCCAAGTTCCGCTTCCTCGCCGTGTTCGAGGAGCATCTGAAGGAGCTCAAGGCGCAGGGCGAGGTGATCCTGTGCGGGGACGTGAACATCGCGCACAAGGAAATCGATCTGAAGAACTGGAAGGGCAACCTCAAGAACAGCGGCTTCCTGCCCGAGGAACGCGCCTGGATGAGCCATGTGCTCGACGATCTCGGCTATGTCGACGTGTTCCGCGCCCTCAACCCCAACCCGGATCAATACACCTGGTGGAGCAACCGCGGCCAGGCGCGCGCGAAGAACGTGGGCTGGCGCATCGACTACCACCTCGCCACGCCTGGCGTGGCGGCATTGGCGCAGCGCGGTAGCGAAGCCATCTACACCGCCGAGCGTTTTTCCGACCACGCCCCGTTGTCCATCGACTACGCGTTGCCGTTCTGACGCCAGACCTGCTCTTCCATGATTCGGCCGCAGGCAGGCGGGTTGCCTCGCCTCGGGCCCGGGCTCGGCACACATCGCGGCGCGGGCTTGCTCAACCCATGCTGCGGTGATGGACAATGGCCGGATTCCCCAGACCCGCAGCCATCCCCATGCCCATCGACCCTCTGGATCCGCGCCGCACCGCGCTGCTCATCATGGATGTGCAGCCCGGCATCGTGTCGCTCTACCCCGATGCGACCGAAACATACTTCACCCGGCTGAGCAAATTAGCCGACGCGGCACGGGTTGCCGGCGTCCATGTCATCTACGTGGTCGTCTCCTTCCGGCCAGGCCATCCCGAGATCAACCCCAGAAATCCGGGTTTTTCGCGGGTGAAGGAAGGCGACAGGTTGGTCGATCAGCGCGTGCATGCAAGCGTCGCGCCGCAGCCTGGCGAAGTCGTTGTCGTCAAGCGCCGGGTTTCGGCTTTCTCGGGTTCCGACCTGGACATCGTCTTGCGCAGCCACGACATCCAGCATCTGATCCTCGCGGGCATCGCAACCTCGGGCGTCGTGCTGTCCACGCTGCGCCAGGCGGCCGACGCCGACTACCGCTTGACCGTCCTCGCCGACTGCTGCCTCGACGCCGACGCGGAAGTTCACGACGTGCTGATCCGCAAGATCTTTCCGCGCCAGGCGACGGTGACGACGGCCGACGCACTCCTTGGCGCACTCCAAGCAAGCCGCACCTGAGCACAGCGCCGGCATACCCCGGTCCGCGACTTGGCGGGGCGTCGAGGCCATCGGCCCCCTATACACCCCTCGACTCGCAGCCACCCTCCGCCGAGCTCCGGCGGCTAGCCACCGGAGCTCGGCGATTCGGCAACGACCTTACGCGCCGCGTGGAACCCGACCATTCCACCCCAGACGCTTTTTCGACAATGAATTTTCGAAAATCCGCACAAACCAAGCACGGCGGATAATTCGTCTGGAGTATAGAAATGATGGATCGCATCGCTGAAATAGGTGCCGCAATTGCGCGCGGCGGCAGAAGATCCAAAAGCCGCAGCGGTCAAGGCCACGGATATTTTGAGAAAGCGAAGATATAACCACTCGACGATGCGGTGAGTCGGGCGGAGCATGTCGCAGTGATAGAACCTGCCGTTGGGTTTGAGCACGCGGTAGATTTCAGGAAAAACCTTGTCGAGTTGCAAATGCCGCGATGCGGCCTGGAGCGTGACCACGTCGAAGGAATTATCGGGAAACGGAAGTTCATGCGCGTCGTGGATCACGCTTTCGATCCGTACCTGATTCCGCTTGGCAAGAACCTGCCCCTGTCGTTGCATGTCACGACTGCGATCGACAGCGGTCACGTGGATGTCAGGTTGTTTCTTGAGCAGGCGAAGACCAAGGTCATTGGTGCCGGCCGCAACATCGAGGACATGATCGCCAGGGTTCAGAATGATGGAGCGGACGAACTGCCAGACCCATATTTCCCAGACCCCGAGGCTCGCGACGATATTACCTTTCCGATAATAAGTCGGAACATCCTGAAAAACCTGAGGGACGCTGTTTTCCCAAATCTCGTAGAAATGCGACCGGCGTGCGTTTTCACGCTCCTGGAACCAATTCATGGGCATTGAGGTCAATGCATTTCGTTCCATTCCAAACACCCTTCTTGTTGGCTTTGAAAACCGAATGCCGCGCTCTTCTTGCGGCAGGGCGCATGTTGATAAACGTGGCTGACGCATGTCACCGCGTATCAAGCGACGTCAAAAACGCTTTTCTTTTGTAGTACTGCGCAGCAAATGCCGGCTTGACGAGGATCAACTGCGGCGGCGACATGGCATTGCCCGCGGGCAGATGTTGCCCGGGATGGACGAAACCGGCCTTGGACGGTTGATTCTGGGAACGTGAAGAAGTCTGGAGTGAGTCCGGTGTGCTGGGCACCTCTTGCCAACATTCGAGGCCCGATCTCGTCCCCGTCATGGAAGGCGAACGTGAAGTCAGTCCAGCCTGCACGGGTGAGTGCTCCATGCGAGCCAGTCAGGCGCTTGATTGACCAGCCCAGTTTCAGAAGCGCGGAAAGGACAAGCCTCGGTAGTCTGTTTCGTCGTGCCCAAAATACTCCGCAACTCGATTCGGTACTTTCAGTGTTCTACCGATGTCGGCGCGGGTGCGCAGCCGCCCACGGCCGTATCGAATTCGCCAACTTCATCCTGATTGCAGACGCCAACAAAGTTGAGGACAAGACTATTGGTTTCAATTTGCGCGCCTGGCAGCAAGTGCGTTTCAACGACACGTTGGATTTGACCCGGAAGCTGGTTGATTCGCTCGAACAGCATTTCGAGTTGAAGGGGGATGCCCGATGACGATGGTCCACACTGCCCTGATCGACAAGGAAACCTGGGTGTCGATGAGCGCCGACGTGAAGGGCGACGCCTACGAGGGCCTGCTGGAGAAGAACGCGCAAGACACCAAGTCCGGCGCGGGCCAGTACTTCACGCCGCGCCCGCTGATCCAGGCGATTGTCGACGCCATGGCGCCCCGGCCCGGCGAGACCATCTCCGACCCGGCCTGCGGCACCGGCGGCTTTCTGCTGGCGGCCCACGACTATGTGGTGAAGCACTATCCCAACATGACCTCGGCGGAGAAGAAGAAGCTGCGCGGGGAAAGCTTCAAGGGCTGGGAACTGGTGCAGGCCACCGCCCGGCTGTGCGCGATGAACATGTTGCTGCACGGCATCGGCAGCCAGGAGTTCGAGCCGATTGCGGTGGGTGATTCGCTGGCCGCCGATCCCGGCGAGCGCTTCGATGTGGTGCTGACCAATCCGCCCTTCGGCAAAAAGAGCAGCACCACCATCGTGGGCGAGGAGGGCAAGGTCAGCAAGGAGCGCGACACCGTCGAGCGCGACGACTTCTGGGCCACCACCTCGAACAAGCAGCTCAACTTCGTTCAGCACGTGAAGACGCTGCTGAAGCAGAACGGCCGCGCCGCCCTGGTGCTGCCGGACAACGTGCTGTTCGAAGGCGGGGCCGGCGAGACCATCCGCCGCAAACTGCTGCACGACTGCGACGTCCACACCCTGCTGCGCCTGCCCACCGGCCTGTTCTACGCCCAGGGCGTGAAGGCGAACGTGCTGTTCTTCGACAAGAAGCCCGCCAGTGAAACCCCGTGGACCCGCAAGCTGTGGATCTACGACCTGCGCACCAACAGGCACTTCACGCTCAAGACCGATCCGCTGAAGCGGGAAGACCTGGACGAGTTCGTGCGGTGCTACAACCCGGCCAATCGGCACGACCGCAAGCCGACGTGGTCGGCAGACAACCCCGACGGCCGCTGGCGCGCTTACGACTACGAAGACCTGATCAAGCGCGACAAGGCCAGCCTGGACATCTTCTGGCTCAAGGACGAGTCGATGTCGGACTCCGACAAGCTGCCGGCGCCGGAAGTGATCGCGGCGGAGATCGTGGACGATCTGGAAGCGGCGCTGGAGCAATTCCGGCTGATCGCGGCCGATCTTGCCGCGGACGGCGTGGCGGCGTAGCGCCGCCTTCAGCTTTGCATCGCCATTCTCGGCATACGCTGCGCATGCGACTGGCGCGCCGATGGTTCGGCCTGCGCGTGGCCATGATCCGCCTCGGCTTCGAGCCTGAATCCGCGCATGATGTTTTGCAGCAGGCCAGCTTGCTGGTTCATTTCCTCGGCGGTGGCGGCGAGTTCTTCCGAGGCCGAGGCGTTTTGCTGCGTCACCGCACTGAGTTGTCCCATGGCCTGGCTGATCTGCTGCATGCCGGTGGCCTGCTCCTCGCTGGCGGCGTTGATCTCCTGCACCAAGTCGCTGGTCTTCGAAATGGCCGGCACGATCTGCCCCAGCAGGCCGCCGGCCGCTTCCGCTTGCTTGACCGAACTGGAGGCCAGATCGCCGATCTCCTTGGCCGCGACCTGGCTGCGCTCGGCCAGCTTTCTCACCTCGGCGGCCACCACGGCAAAGCCCTTGCCATGCTCGCCGGCGCGGGCGGCCTCGATGGCCGCGTTGAGCGCCAGCATGTTCGTTTGATACGCGATGTCGTCGATGATCGAGATGCGCTCGGCGATCGACTGCATGGCCGCCACCGTCTGCTGCACTGCCGCGCCCCCCTCGCGCGCCTGGGACGAAGCCTGCTGCGCCATGGCGTCGGTGAGACGGGCGTTGTCGGCGTTTTGCTTGATCGAGGCCGTGGCCTGCTCCAGCGTGGCCGAAGTCTCTTCCACCGAGGCGGCCTGCTCCGAGGCCGACTGCGACAGGCTTTGCGAGGTGCTGGAGACCTGGGTCGAGGCCGAGGACAGGTTGTCGGCGGCGGCGCGCACGGTCGTCAGCGCACTCAGCAGCTTGGCGCGCATGGTGTACACGGCGTCCATCACGCTGTTGACGGGCACGCCTGAAGACGCGGGGCCGATCGACAGATCGCCGGCGGCGATCGCCTGTGCCAGGCGTGCCACCTCGGCCGGTTCGCCGCCCAGCTGGCGCGTCAACGAACGGGTGATCCATGTCGCGATGAATATCGCCAGAGCCAGCGCCGCGAAGCTAAACCCGAACCCCAGCATGCGCGCCGTGCGATAGTCCTGCTCGCTGCTTTCGTAGGCCTTTTGGATCTTCGCATCCTGCAGTGCCGACAGGCGTTCGAGATCGCCGCGTATCTGGCTGACGATCGGCAGGTACTGCTGGGTGAAAACGGGAACGGCTTGCAGATAAAGATCCTGCGACATCAACTGAATCGCGGCCTCCTGGAATTTGCGCCCCTCCATGAGCAGGGTCTCGACATGCTTGAGCAGATCGGCCGACTGGGCGCTCATGGGCATGGCGCGGAGCTCCAGCATGATGCGATTCGTGCTTGCGTGATTGGCCTGGAGCACCGCCTTGCGCGCCGCGGACCAATCGCTTTTGAGCATGGTGTCGTACATCGTGCCCGTGCTGTTTCGAAAGTTGAACTGGATCTGATTCAACAACTTTTCGCGGCGGACGTCCTGGTTGACGATTTCGCGCAGATGGCCGTTGATCCGCGCCATTTGGACGATGCCGTAGCCGGCGAGAATCAGCAGCAAGGCCATCAGTGCGCCGAACCCAAGTCCGAGTCGAACGCTCACGCGCAAGTTTTGAAACATGATCAAGCTTCCATGTGGGAATCGATGGCTTGATAGTGTCGGCAGTATGTGTGACATCTCGATGTCAGTCACACGAAAGACGCATACCCGGAAGACCCGCACCCGCAAACGGCTACAGGAAGGGATGTCTCGTCGGGTCTGTAAATGTCGGGGCGGTTTGCGCGAAGGCGCGGCTCGCCGACAGTTTCTGCTCGCGCTCGCGAACCATGCGGACCAAGGCGCTGGCGGGCAACGATAGCGAGGGCTCGTCGCGCATCACCAGCAGCAGTTGGCGGCGGGTGGGCATGCCGGACAGCCGTTTGAGCGCCAGCCCCATCGATTTCACGTGCGGAACCGCGCCGGCCATCGGCAGGATCCCGATGCCCAGGCCGGCCACGATCATGCGGCAGACTTCGTCGAAACCGCGCACTTGCACGCGGATTTTCAGCTGCAGGCCCTTGGCATCGGCCGCCGCGGCGATCTGGCGCATCAGCGAAGTCGCGCGGTTCAGGCCGACGATGTCGTGGCGCAGCACCTCGTCGATCGGCACCGCGTCGAGGCCCGCCAGCGGATGCGCCGCGGGCAGCACCAGCATCAGTTCGTCGCTGTCGCAGGCCAGGGCCTGTAGATCGCCGATGGGCGTATTGTTGCCAATGATGCCCAGCTCGGCATTGCCGCGCGCCACCGCGCGGACCACCTCCTCGCTGAGGGCATCCTCCAAGTCGAGCATGACCGAAGGGTAGGCCGCCGAATAGAGCGCCAGCAGGTTCGGCAGGAAACCGGTGAAGGCCGAGGTGTTGGCCCAAAGGCGCAGGTGGCCGCCCGCCCCCCTGTGATAGTCGACCATCGCCACCGACAGCTGCTCGATGCCGGCGACGATGCTGATCGCATAGCGCAGGAAAGTCAGCCCCGGGGCGGTCGGCGTCACGCCCTTCTTGTTGCGGACCAGCAGCGTGCTGCCAACATGGCTTTCCAGCTCGGCCAGCCGCTTGCTCGCCGCCGGCAGGCTGATTGCCATGTGCTCGGCGCCGAGCGTCAGGCTGCCCGCCTCGACGGCTGCGACAAACAGCCGCAGAGTCGTCAGGTCGAAGCGAGCCGGGTTGATCGCATGTTCCATCGAATTGAGTTAACCAATGGTTAAGGATAGGTCAACCAGTTTCGAATCGACAACGGGGATCTCCCCCTAAGCTTGAACTCGATCGGCGGACGCGGCGACGCCCGGCCGGGATCTGGCTCAAAGCATAAGGAGGAGACGATGGACGCGAACAAGATGGAGGCGGCGCAGCTCGCCCCGGCACGCTGGAACACCGGGTTGACGGCGATGCATTGGCGAGTGCTCACCGGGGGATTCCTCGGCTGGGTCTTCGATGGTTATGAGGCGATCGCGCTGGTCATGGTCCTCGTGCCCATGCTGCATTCGCTGCTCGCACCGGCGCAGCTGGCGTCGTTTCCGGTGTATGCCGGCACGGCCATCGGCATCACGCTGCTGGGCTGGGGGCTGGGCGGGCTGGTGGGCGGGGTGCTGGCCGACTACATCGGGCGCAAGCGCATGATGCTGTGGTCGGTGTTCCTGTATGCGATGTTCTCGGGCCTGACCGCGTTCGCCGACAGTTTTGTGATGCTGTGCGCGCTGCGCTTTCTCACCGGCCTGGCGCTGGGCAGCGAGTGGAGCACGGGCATCTCGCTGCTTGCCGAGACCTGGCCGCAAAACGCGCGCGCCAAGGGCGCCGGTTTCCTGCAGTCGGGCTTCGGCTGGGGCACGCTGCTGGCCTCGGTGGCGTGGTACGTGCTGTCGAGCACGCATCCGTTGGGCGCGCAGAGCTGGCGCCTGATGTTCATCCTCGGCGCGGTGCCGGCGCTGTTCGTGCTGTACCTGCGTCGCGGCATCGACGAGTCGGAGAAGTGGCGCGAGGCGGTGCGCGAGCGCCGTTGGGGCCCCACCGAGGCCAGCGTGCGCAGCGGCGACAAGACATCGCGGCGGCCATTCTCGCTGGCCCAGCTGTTCCGCGATCCGGTGGCGCGCCGCCGCACCATCATCACCACGGTGCTGTCGATCGTCACGACCGTGGGCTGGTGGGCGATCTCGAGTTGGCTGCCCATCTACACCATCGGCCTGGCCAAGGCGCAGGGCCTGGCCGGCGGCCCGGTGTGGGGCGCGCGGGTATCCATCTCCTACACGGTGGGGGCGATCGTGGCCTACATGATCGCCGGCTTCATCGCCGACGCCATCGGCCGGCGCGTCTTCATGTTCCTGACCTTCGTCGGCTGCCTGATCACCACGGTCATCACCTACAAGTTCACCCATACGGTGGATGCGATGATGATCGTGGCGCCGGTCAACGGCTTTTTCACCTTGGGGTGCGCCTATGTGTGGATGGCCATCTACCCGGTCGAGCTGTTCACCTCGACGGTGCGTTCGACCGCCATCAGCGTGGTGTTCAACGCCGCGCGGCTCATCGCCTGGGTGTTTCCCATCATCGCCGGCACGCTCATCCACTCGTTCGGCGGAATCAGCCAGGCCGCGCTGATCATGGGCTCGGTCTACGTGCTGGGGCTGGTGCTGCCGTGGATGCTGCCGGAAACGGTGGCGACCGGCCTGCCGGATTGAGCGTTTTGCGTCGGCGGTGCCGACGCGAACCGTCGATGAACCCTTGGTTGAGCATGCGTCGACGGATCGTCGTTCGACGCGGCTTCTCTCCCGAACACCTTCCATCATGCAAGAACAAACCCTTGGCGGTGAGACTGACGCGCCCCTGCCCCTGGCTGGGATCCGCGTCGTCGAACTCGGCACGCTGATCGCCGGGCCCTATGCCGCCGCGCTGCTGGCCCAGTTCGGCGCCGAGGTGATCAAGATCGAGTCGCCCGGGCTCGGCGACCCGCTACGTTCCTGGCGCAAACTGCACCGTGGCACCTCGCTGTGGTGGTACGCGCAAAGCCGCAACAAGAAATCGCTGACCGTCAACCTCAAGCACGCCGACGGGCAGCGCATCGTGCGTGAGTTGGCGGCCACCGCGGACATCGTGATCGAGAACTTCCGCCCCGGCACCCTCGAGCAATGGGGCCTGGGCTGGGAGGACCTGCATCGCATCAATCCGTCGCTGATCATGGTGCGAGTGTCCGGTTACGGCCAGACAGGTCCGTACAAGGACCGCCCGGGGTTCGCCGCGATCGCCGAGTCCATGGGCGGGCTGCGCTACCTGGTCGGCGAACCCGGGCGCCCGCCGGTGCGTACCGGCGTGAGCCTGGGCGACACCCTGGCTTCGCTGTACGGGGTGATCGGGGCGATGATGGCCATGCACCATCTGAAGGTCAATGGCGGAAGCGGGCAGTTCATCGACGTGGCGTTGTACGAAGCCGTGTTCGGGATCATGGAAAGCCTGATCCCGGAGTATTCCGCCCAGGGCTTCGTGCGCGAGCGCTCCGGCGCCACGCTGCCGGGTATCGCGCCGTCGAACACGTATCTGTGCCGCGACGGTCGCTATGTGATCATCGCCGGCAACGCCGACAGCATCTACCGCCGGCTGATGCACGCGATCGGCCGCGCCGACCTGGCCGACGATCCGCAACTGGCCCGCAACGAGGGCCGCGTGCGCCAGGCCGACTTGCTCGACGAGGCCATCGGCGCGTGGACCGGCGCTCACGACCTGGAGCACGTGCTGCAGGTGCTGGAAGCGGCCGAGGTGCCGAGCGGGCGCATCTACACCGCGGCCGACATCCATGCCGACGCGCATTACCGCGCGCGCGAGATGATCGAGCCCCACACGCTGCCCGGCGGCCAGCAAGTCGACTTTCCCGGCGTCGTGCCCAAGCTGTCGCAGACTCCGGGCCGCACGCGCTGGCTGGGTCCGGCGTTGGGCGAGCATACCGACCAGATCCTCGAGGAACTGGGTTACGGAGCCCAGGCGCGCGAGCAAATGCGCGCTGGCGGCGCGATCTGAAGAAGGGGATCCGACATGCTGCAAGCAGCCGAGGGCAAACGCCTGTACATCCAGGAAGTATCGGTGCGCGATGGCTTCCAGATCGAGCCGGTGTTCGTGCCGACCGCCGACAAGATCGCCCTCATCGATCGCCTCTCGCGCAGCGGCCTGGCCAAAATCGAGGTGACGTCGTTTTCCTCGCCGAAGGCGATTCCCGCGCTGGCCGACGCCGCCGAGGTCATGGCCGGCATCCAGCGCATGCCCGGCGTCGAGTACGCCGCGCTGGTGCCCAACGCCAAAGGCGGCGAACGCGCGCTGGCCTGCCAGGCCGATGAGCTCAACATCGTGATGTCGGCCAGCGAGAGCCACAACCGCGCCAACCTGCGCATGAGCCGCGAGCAGTCGCTGGCGCAGTTCGCCGACATCGTCGCGCTGGCGCGCGGGCGCAGCGAGATCAACGCCTCGCTGTCGACCGCTTTCGGCTGCCCGTTCGAGGGCGAGGTCGGCCAGGCCGAGGTGTTGCGCCTGGTCGAACGCATCGCCGGCCTGGGCATCCGCCGCCTGACCCTGTGCGACACCACCGGCATGGCCCACCCGGCGCAGGTGCAGCAGCTTTGCGCCGCGGTGATCGCGCGCCACCCGCAGATCATGCTGACCGCGCATTTCCACGACACCCGCGGCATGGGTCTGGCCAACGTGCTGGCCGCGCTCGAGGCCGGGGTGGATCGTTTCGACGCCTCGCTGGGCGGACTCGGCGGATGCCCCTTCGCGCCGGGCGCCAGCGGCAACGTGTGCACCGAGGACATGGTGCACATGCTGCAGGCCATGGGCTACGCCACCGGCGTCGACCTTGCGGGGCTGATCGCGTGCTCGCGCACGCTTCCCGGCCTGGTCGGCCACGACGTGCCGGGCCAGGTGGCCAAGGCCGGTCCGTCGAGCCGGCGCTACCCCCTGCCCGAGGGCGCCGGGCAGCCGCGCCTGGCGGGCGCCGCGCCAGTTTGCGGAGGCGCCGCGGCATGACGGCGCAGACCCTGTTCGACAAGCTCTGGCAGCGGCACCTCGTGCCGCTCGGCGCGGATGCCGACCCCGACGCGCCCAGCCTGCTGTACGTCGACCGCCACCTGGTGTACGAGGTCACCAGTCCGCAGGCCTTCGAAGGCCTGCGCCTGGGCGGACGCAAGCCCTGGCGCGCCGCCACCGTGCTGGCAACGGCCGACCACAACGTGCCGACCACGGCACGCGCGCTTGGCGTGGCCGGCATCAGCGACCCGCTGTCGCGCAGGCAGGTCGAGCAGCTCGGACGCAACTGCGCCGAATTCGGCATCACCGAGTTCGGGCTCGGCGATCGGCGCCAGGGCATCATCCACGTCATCGGCCCCGAACAGGGCGCGACCCTGCCGGGCATGACCGTGGTGGCGGGCGACTCGCACACCAGCACCCACGGCGCGTTCGGCGCGCTGGCCTTCGGCGTCGGCACCTCCGAGGTCGAGCACGTGCTGGCCACGCAGTGCCTGTCGGTGCGGCGCATGAAGACCATGTTGGTGCGCATCGACCCGGCCCTGCCCTGGGGGATCAGCGCGAAGGACCTGGCGTTGCACATCATCGGGCGCATCGGCACCGCCGGCGCGACCGGCCATGCGATCGAGTTCGCCGGCGAGGCCATCTCGCGCTTGTCCATGGAAGGGCGCATGACCCTGTGCAACATGGCCATCGAGGCCGGGGCCCGCGTCGGCCTGATCGGCGTCGACGCGACCACCATCGACTACCTGACGGGGCGTCCCTACGCCCCGTCAGGGGCGTTGTGGGAACGCGCCGTCGCCGACTGGCGCGGCCTGCGCAGCGATGCCGGCGCGGCCTTCGATGCGTGCATCGACATCGACGCCAGCCACGTGCGCCCGATGGCCACCTGGGGCACCTCGCCCGAGATGGTGGTGCCGATCGACGCCCAGGTGCCCGACCCCGCGCTGGAGAGCGACCGCGCGAAAGCCGCGGCCATGACCCGGGCCCTCGAGTACATGGGCCTGCAACCCGGCACGCCGATGCGCGACATCGTGCTCGACAAGGTGTTCATCGGTTCGTGCACCAACTCGCGTATCGAGGACCTGCGGGCCGCCGCCGCGGTGCTGGCTGGTCGCCGCATCGCGCCCAACATCCGCCAGGCGCTGGTCGTGCCCGGCTCCGGGCTGGTCAAGGCGCAGGCCGAGGCCGAGGGCTTGCACCGGGTGTTTCGCAACGCCGGTTTCGAGTGGCGCGACCCGGGCTGCTCGATGTGCCTGGGCATGAACGACGACCGCCTGCAGCCGGGCGAACGTTGCGCATCGACCTCGAACCGCAATTTCGAAGGCCGGCAAGGCGCGCTCGGCCGCAGCCACCTGGTCAGCCCTGCGGCGGCGGCGGCGTCCGCGCTGGCCGGCCGGCTGGCCGCCCCCGACGCCTGGAGCACGCTGTGATGCAAGCCTTCACTGTGCTCGACGGCCTGGTGATGCCGCTGGACCGCGCGAATGTCGACACCGACGCGCTGATTCCCAAACAGTTCATCAAGTCCATCGAGCGCACGGGCTTCGGCCCCAACCTGTTCGATGAATGGCGCTACCTCGACCGCGGCGAGCCCGGCCAGGATCCGGCGCAGCGCCAGCCCAACCCCGACTTCCCGATGAACCAGGCGCGCTACGCCGGGGCCTCGATTCTGCTGGCCAGAGAGAATTTCGGCTGCGGCTCGAGCCGCGAGCACGCGGTCTGGGCGCTGGACAACGCGGGGTTCCGCGCGGTGATCGCGCCGAGCTTCGCCGACATCTTTTTCGGCAACTGTTTCAAGAACGGACTGCTGCCCATCGTGCTCGACGCGGCACGGATCGACGCGCTGTTCCGCCGTGTCGAGGCCCGGCCCGGTTGGCGAATGCGCATCGACCTGCCCGCGCAGACGCTGACCCTACCCGAGGGGGATGTCTTCCAATTCGCCATCGACGCGCACCGCAAGCAGGCGCTGGTCGAGGGGCTGGACGACATCGCGCGGACCCTGGCGCAAGCCTCCTATATCCGTGCCTACGAGCAGCGCCGACGCGAGACCGAGCCCTGGCTGTTCCAGACCTGATCATCCCACCATCCCCGCGACCATGAGTCCACTGTTCACCCCGATCCGGCTCGGCGAGCTCGAGCTGGCCAACCGCATTGTCGTCGCCCCGATGTGCCAGTATTCGGCCGACGAGGGTTGTGCCACCGACTGGCACCTCATGCACCTGGGCCAGATGGCGATCTCGGGCGCCGGACTGCTGATCCTGGAGGCCACCGCGATCACCGCCGACGGCCGCATCACGCCGCAGGACTTGGGCCTGTGGAACGACGCCAACGAGCAGGCGCTGCGCCGCGTGCTGCGCGGCGTGCGCCAGCACTCGCCGATGCCCATCGGCATCCAGCTCTCGCACGCCGGGCGCAAGGCCTCGAGCCGCGCGCCCTGGGATGGCGGTGCGCTGTTGCTGCCGGCCGACGGCGGCTGGGATTGCGTGGCGCCTTCGCCCATTCCCCACGGCAGCGGCGAGCCGGCCCCGGTCCAGCTCGATGCCGCCGGCCTGCAGCGCATCCGTCAGGGCTTCGTCGACGCGGCGCAACGTGCGGTACGCCTCGGGCTGGACCTGATCGAACTGCACGCGGCGCACGGCTACCTGCTGCACCAGTTCCTGTCGCCGCTGTCGAACCAGCGCACCGACGCCTATGGCGGTTCGCTGGACAACCGCATGCGTTTCGTGCTCGAGGTGTTCGACGCGGTGCGCGGGACGGTGCCCGCGCGCGTGCCTGTGGGCGTGCGCCTGTCCGCCACCGACTGGGTGGACGGCGGCTGGGATCCCGAGCAAAGCGTCGCGCTGTGCGCGGCGCTGCGGCAGCGCGGCTGCGCCTTCGCCCACGTATCGAGCGGCGGCGTGTCACCGCTGCAACGCATCAGCGTGGGTCCGGGCTACCAGGTGGGCCTGGCCGAACACATCCGCCGCCATGTCGACATGCCGGTGGTCGCGGTCGGCCTGATCACCGAAGCCGAGCAGGCCGAAGCCGTCATTGCCGACGGCCGCGCCGACCTCGTTGCGTTGGCGCGCGCGATGCTTTATGACCCGCGCTGGCCCTGGCACGCCGCGGCGCGCCTGGGCGCACAGACCGTCGCGCCACCGCAGTACTGGCGTTGCCAGCCCGCGGCGCACAAGGCCTTGTTCGGCGCGACCCGCGTCGGCCAGCGATGAGGCGAGTCGCTGGCGCCTAAGCCCCCGCGGCAAGATGGCGGAGGCGGTTTGCCCTGGAGGACCACGGTGCCGCGCCGCAGGTTCTACCATCCGGGCATGGACCCGACCACGCCACCCACTTCACCCGAGCGCGAGGGCGCGCGCACGGAAACGCCGGAGCGCACCCGGCTTTCGTCGACGTTTCCTCAAGAGCGCTCGGCAGACGCGACGGCGCCGCACGACGGCCCTGGAGACATTCTTGGCTGGGAAGATTTTCCTCCCGGCCGGGTGATCGATTGCGGCAGCACCACCGTGAGCCGCGAGGCCATACTCGACTTTGCCCGCCAGTTCGATCCGCAGCCGTTTCATGTGGACGAGGCGGCGGCGGGGCATTCCCTGTTCGGCGGCCTCGTCGCCAGCGGCTGGCACACCTGCGCCATGGCCATGCGCCTGATGTGCGACGCCTACCTGTTGCGCACCACGAGCCAGGGCTCGCCGGGTCTCGACGAGCTGCGCTGGCTCAAGCCGGTACGCCCGGGGGACGTCCTGCGCTTGCGCATGACGGTGCTCGACGCCCGCCCGATGCGCAGCAAGCCTGATCTCGGCCTGGTGCAGTCGCATTGGGAATTGTTCAACCAGGACGACGCGGCCGTGCTGAGCATGAAGGGCTGGGCGATGTTCAGGCGCCGCGCGCACGCCATGGCGCAGGAGCAAACACGGTGAGCGTCGGACTGCAATCGCGCATGTGGGTGGCCGCGCAATTCGGGCTGATCGCCGCCATGCTGTTGTGGCCGGCCGACTGGGGCTGGAGCGGAGCCGGCTTCGCGCTCGGTGCGTTCGCCGTGGCGCTGGTGCTCTGGGTCTTCGCGCACAACCGCCCGGGCAATTTCAACATCCGGCCGGAGCCCAAGGAGGGCGGACGGCTCGTCACCGGCGGCCCTTACCGCTGGGTGCGGCATCCCATGTACGTGGCTTTGCTGCTGGGCATGGCCGGCGTGGCGGCCATCTCGCACGGGCTTGCCCAGGCCCTCTTGTGGATGGCGCTGCTGGTGGTGCTCAATTTCAAGGCGGGCCTCGAAGAGCGTTTGCTGCGCGAGCGCTGGCCCGACTACGCAGGCTATTGCGCGCGCACCCGCCGCTTCATCCCCGGCGTGTGGTGAGCCAGGCCGCCGCGGTGAGCAAAAGGCAGGCGGCGCCGACCAAGGGGCCGGGCCAGCCGACGATCCAGGTTTGCAGCGCCAGCGTGGCCAGCGGCGCCACCAGCGCCAAGGCCGCGAGCGGCCGCGGGCGCTGCGCCGCGCCGGGGGCGAACCAGAGCAGGGGCAGCGCCAGCCCGCCCACCAGGATTTGCACGCCGAGCGAAACCAGGCCCGCCCGGCTGGGTTCGAGCAGCCAGTTGTCGCCGGCCACGACCGACGCCACCGGAAGGGTCACGGCGGCACCGATGAGTTGGTAGAACATGATTTTTTCGCCGCCGCAGTGCGCCAGGTGCGGGTGGCGTGCCAGCAGCGCCTCGCGCGACCACAGCAAGCCGGCCGCCAGGGCCCAGAAGGCGCCCCAGCCGTTGGCGAGCAGCAGGCCCAGAAGCACGGCCGCCGCGGCCAGCACGATCGCGGCCAGCGAGACGCCCACCCGGCCGCGCTGGACCAGCGCGCGACCCGCGTGCAGGGCCACCAGCGCCCCAAAGGTCAGCACCATGGCGAGGGGCGCGGAAATCTCGGAGATCGCCAGGTAAAGCAGGCCCAGGCGCGCGCTGAACAACAAGCCCAGCAGTGTGCCGGGGCCCAGGGAATCGTCCTGCGCGAGAACGGGGACGTTGTGCCAGCGGGTCCATAGCCAGAGCAGGAGCAGCGCCGAGCTGGTCGCCACCGTCGCCTGCAGCAGGGGCGGCACGCTGTTCGCCGCCACCGCGATGGCCACCGGCTGGGTGGTCCACAGCAGGGCGCTGGCGACTTCGCGCGACCCGGCTCCGGGGGCCGGGGGCAGCGGCAGCGTGGACGTGCCGGCCGTCATGGCTGGTGCGCGCCTCGCCCGCTTAGCGGCCGCGCGCCACGCTCAAGATTTTTTCGCTTCGCGTTCGGCCGCCAGGGTGGCGGCCACGCCTGGGCGCGCCTGCATGCGTGCCATATAGGCTTGCAGGGCAGGCCAGGCGGCGAGGTCCGGCCCGACGAACCCGGCCCAGGTCAGGACCGTGTACAGGTAGGCGTCGGCCACGCTGAAGCCCGAGGGCAGCAGGTAGTCCTGTTTGCCGAGGGTCTGGGCGATGAAGGCGAAACGCTGGCTCAGGCGCTTTTTCTGGGCTTCTTTCACCGCCTCGGTCGAGTCCGGATTGAACAGCGGGCTGAACTGCTTGTGCAGTTCGGTGGAGATGAAGTTCAGCCACTCCTGCAGGCGGTAGCGCTCCATCGTGCCGTTGGCCGGAGCCAGGCCGGCCTCGGGCTTGCGATCGGCCAGGTACTGCACGATGGCCGGACCTTCGGTGAGGATGCTGCCGTCGTCGAGCTGCAGCACGGGGACATAGCCCTTGGGATTGATGGCGAGGAAATCGCCGCCGCCGTCCATGGCCTTGGTGCGCAGGTCGACCTTGACGGTTTCCACCGGCAGGCCGAGTTCGGTCAGCACGATGTGCGGGGACAGCGAGCATGCGCCGGGGCTGAAATACAGTTTCATGTGGAATTCCTTCGAATGGGAGCTGAAGTGTGCAAGGTGCCGCGGGGCCCCTCACAGCCGATGCTAGCCAGCCCGGCGATTTCTTGCATTGCCCCCGCTAGCCGTCCAGCCCTTCCTGCACCAGCTCGGCGGCGCGCAGCACGGCGCGGGCCTTGGCCTCGGTTTCGCGCCATTCCATCTCGGGCACCGAATCGGCCACGATGCCGGCGGCGGCCTGCACGTACAGCCAGCCGTCCTTGAGGATGCCGGTGCGGATGGCGATGGCCAGGTCCATGTCGCCGGCGAAGCTCCAGTAGCCCACCGCGCCGCCGTACAGGCCGCGGCGCGTGGGTTCGAGTTCGTCGATGACCTCCATCGCCCGGATCTTGGGCGCTCCCGACAAGGTGCCGGCGGGGAAGGTGGCGCGCAGCACGTCGAGCGCCGTGAGTCCGGGCTTGAGCAGGCCTTCGACATTGCTGACGATGTGCATGACGTGCGAGTAGCGCTCGATCGCGAAGGCCTCGGTCACCTTCACGCTGCCGGTTCGCGCGATGCGTCCCAGATCGTTGCGCGCCAGGTCGATGAGCATCAGGTGCTCGGCCCGCTCCTTGGGGTCGGCCAGCAGTTCGCGCTCGTGCTGTGCATCCAGTTCGGCACTGGCGCCGCGCGGGCGGGTGCCCGCCAGCGGGCGGATCGTGACCTTCTCGCCTTCGGCCGTGGCTTCTTGGCGCACGAGGATTTCCGGCGACGAGCCGACGACCTGGAAATCGCCGAAGTTGTAGAAATACATGTACGGCGACGGGTTGAGCGAGCGCAGCGCGCGGTACAGCGACAGCGGCGATTGCGTGTAGCGCTTGCGCAGGCGCTGGCCCACTTGCACCTGCATGAAGTCGCCGGCGGCGATGTACTCCTTGGCCTGCTCCACCGCCTTGATGTAGTCGGCCTTGTCGAAGTCGCGTTCGGTCGGCGTGACTTGCGAGCTTGCCATCGGCGGGGCGGTGACCGAATAGCGCAGGTGTTCGCGCAGGGCCTGCAGCCGCGCGCGGGCGCGGGCATAGGCCTCGGGCTGCGCGGGGTCGGCGTAGACGATGAGATACAGCCGCCCCGATAGGTTGTCGATCACCGCCAGCTCTTCGCACAGCAGCAGCAGGATGTCGGGCAGGTCCAGCGGGTCGGGCCTGGGATGCTTGCGCGCCGAGGCCATCAGGCGCGGTTCGATGTAGCGCGCCGCCTCGTAGCCGAAATAACCGGCCAGCCCACCGCAAAAGCGCGGCATGCCCGCCGGCAGGGCGACCTTGTAACGCGCGCGGAACGCCTCGATGAAGGCCAGCGGCGGCTGCGCGGACGTTTCCACCACGGCGCCGTCGCGCAGGACTTGCGTCGTGCCGTTCTTGACCCGCAGCTCGGTGCGTGCGGACAGGCCGATGAAGGAGTAGCGGCCGAAGCGCTCGCCGCCGACGACGGACTCCAACAAAAAGGTGTTGCGGCCCCCGCTCGTCGCGTGCGCCAGCTTCAGATACAGCGACAGCGGGGTTTCCAGATCGGCGAAGGCTTCGGAAACGAGGGCGATGCGGTTGTAACCCTCGCGGGACAGGGCTTGGAATTCGAGTTCGGTCATGGCGTGGCGTCTTTTCAGGCGCGGCCTGGGAGGCCGCTTGATTCATCCGATTCGGCCGGCGCGATGCCGGCCGCGTGAGAGGGCCGCACCTGCCGCGTCGCGAGAAGCGCGGGGCTCAGCAGGGCGGCGCGAGGCGGGCACAGGGCCGCCAGGGCCAGGCTCCCCGGTCTGCGGAACCGAAAGCGTGCTTGCGATGGATGAACATGGGGCGGATCAGGATTGCGTGATCGGATCACGACGCGATGCGGCACGACTGTAGCAAATCCCTGCGAAACGCCGCCGGAGCTTGCCAGCCGGCGGCATTTATCGGAAACTGAACGACCGTGCTTTTTTGTCGGCACGGACCCGAACATCGAGACAGGAGACATCATGACCCCATCGCGCCACGGCCTCGCCCTTCGATTCATCCTCTGCCTCATGCTGGCCGGCCTCTTGCCGATCGCGCATGCCTTCGAGATTCACGGGGTGCAGGTGGACCCCACCCAGCAGCTCGCGGGGAAGACCCTCGTGCTCAACGGCGCCGGCACGCGCTACTTCGTGTTCTTCAAGGTGTACGTGGCCGCGTTGTACTTGCCGCAGAAAACGGCCAGCGCCCAAGCCGCGCTCGACATGCCCGGCCCGAAGGCCTTGCGCCTGGTGATGCTGCGCGATATCTCCGGCAAGGAGCTTGGCGACAAGCTCACCGAGGGCATACGGAACAACGTCTCGCCACAGGAATTCTCGGGCTTGATTCCAGGCCTGGCGCGACTCGGCGGGCTGTTCGCGCAAAAACGCGAACTGAAGTCCGGCGAAACCGTCATGCTGCGCTTCGTGCCCGGGCAAGGCACGACCATCGACATCGATGGACTCGCCGCCGGAGCGCCCTATGCCGAGCCCGATTTCTTCAACGCCCTGCTCAAGATCTGGCTTGGCAAGGAACCGGCCGATGCGCGATTGAAGCGTGCGCTGCTCGGCGACGTCGCGCTACGCGACTAGGGTCCGCAGACAGGAAAATGGGGCGGCAGGTGCGGCCCGCGGCCTCCGGATTTTCCCTGAGACGGGGCCGTGCTCTCCTCTCGGCGAGAGCGCCAAGCTTGCGCTTGCATACAGCTTGTTGCGAAATGGCACGTCAAGCCGGCCGAAGCAATGAATAATCGCCCACTTATATAGTTTGTTCCAGCAAGCGCTACTTGAGGAGTCGTCCATGAAAAAACTGTTGCTGGCCGCAGCCCTGGCCACGAGCTTCATCTCCGCCAATGCGAACGCCGCGATCAAGGTCGGCGGCGTGTCCATCGAGCAGTCGGCCCCGGCTAACGGCGTGCCGCTGTGGATCAACGGCGCGGGCCTGGTGACCCTGGCCGGGCACCGTCTGGCGGCGGCCCTGTACGTGCCGCAAAACACCACGTCCAATTCGGACATCATGACCGCACGCATGAAAGAGCTGCGCCTCATCCCGCTCAAGCCCATGGGCGGGGCGCAGCTCGGCATGGCCATCGACGCGCTGGTGAAGAAAGGCGTCTCGGCGGCGCAATACAAGCAGTACCAGCCCGATCTGGCCAAGATGCAGGACATGTTCAAGAGCGTGAAGACCATCGCCGCCGGCGAGACCGTGTCGCTGCGCTTTTTCAGCAAGCAAGGTACCTATGTGATGGTGCCAAGCGGCCTGAAAATGGCGCCCATCGGCGGCTCCGAGCTGTTCGACAGCATCGCGCGCTCTCTGCCCGCAAGTGTGATCAACAGCGCCGCCGTGCAGCGCCAGAACCACCCCACGGCGGATTGCCTGGGCTGCGCCAAGTCTGAAAAGGCCCTGTGAGGTCCGCAGCCGCTGGCCCGGCGCGCGCCGGGCTGGTTCCTGGGTCCGCGCCCCCGGCGCGGGTCTGAAACTTCAGACGTCGCGCTCCAGTTCGAGCTGGTCGAGGCGGTCGAAATACGCGGCGGCCGGCGTGGCGCGTATGGGCTCGCCGTGGTTGTAGCCGTAGGTGGCCAGCACCACCGCGCAGCCGGCGCCCCTCGCCGCCAGCGCGTCGTTCTGCGAGTCGCCCACCATCAGGGTGTGGGCGGGCTGCATGTCGATCTGCCGGCAGGTTTCCAGCAGCGGCATGGGGTCGGGTTTCTTGCGCGGGAAGGCGTCGCCGCCGTTGACCACGCGGAAAAAGCCGAGCAGGCCCTTCAGGCGCAGCAGCTCGCGCGCATAGGCCGTGGGCTTGTTGGTGATGCAGGCCAGGGCGAGGCCGGCGTCGGCCAGGCGCTGCAGGCCCTCGGCCACGCCGGGGAACACGTTGGCGTGGTTGCCGTTCACGTCGGCGTAGTGGCGCTGGTAGCTTTCGATGGCTTGCGGGTAGACGGCATCGGCGCGCGCGTCGTCGAGGTGGATGCGCAGGGTTTGCGCCACCAGGTATTCCGAGCCCTTGCCGATGCGCACTTCCACCTGTTCGCGGCTCACCGCCGGCAGGCCGAACTCGGGCAGCATGCGGTTGAGCGTGGCGTGGAAATCGCCGAGGGTGTCGACCATGGTGCCGTCGAGGTCGACGATGGCGGCGCGCACCGCGACGCCGGCCACGCGCACCGGGGCGTCAAGCCAGGGAGCGCCGGCCGTCATGGCACGCCGGCCAGATTGGCGCGCATGGCGTCGACCACGGCCTTGTAGTCGGGCTGGCCGAAGATGGCGCTGCCGGCGACGAAGGTGTCGGCCCCCGCCGCGGCGACCTTGGCGATGTTGTCGGCCTTGATGCCGCCGTCGACTTCGAGCAGGATGTCGCGGCCGCTCTGGGCCTTGTAGGCGTCGAGCTTCTTGCGCACGATGGCGGTTTTGTGCAGTGCACCTTCGATGAAGCTTTGCCCACCGAAGCCGGGGTTCACACTCATGATGAGCACGAGGTCGATGCGGTCCATGACGTAGTCCAGCACGTCCAGCGAGGTGGCGGGGTTGAACACCAGCCCGGCCTTGCAGCCGCTGTCGCGGATGAGCTGCAGGGTGCGGTCGATGTGCTCGCTGGCTTCGGGGTGGAAGCTGATGATGTCGGCCCCGGCCTTGGCGAACATCGGCACCAGCGCGTCCACCGGCTTGACCATCAGGTGCACGTCCAGCGGCACGGGGGTGCCGTCGGCCCGCTTGCAATGCGGCTTGAGGCTTTGCGCCACCAGCGGGCCGATGGTCAGGTTGGGCACGTAATGGTTGTCCATCACGTCGAAATGGATGAAGTCGGCGCCGGCGGCAATGACGTTGCGGACCTCTTCGCCGAGGCGGGCGAAATCGGCCGAGAGAATGCTGGGTGCGATGCGGTAGGTTTTCATGGTGGGGCCGATTGTAAAAGCCCTGCCGCGCTGTCTGCCGGGCGGCTGTCTACAATCGGCCGCACCATGGAGCCCTATCAATTTTCAGTGGCGGTGAAGCCCGAATTCCTGCCCGAGCAATCCGACCCGGGCCAGCGCGTGTGGGCCTATAGCTACAGCGTGAGCATACGCAACACCGGCAGCGTCGCGGCGCAGCTCATCTCGCGGCACTGGTTCGTCATGGACGAGACCGGCCGCGTCGAGGAGGTGCAGGGCCTCGGGGTGGTGGGCCACCAGCCGCTGCTCAAGCCGGGCGAAACCTTCGAATACACGAGCTGGACGCGGTTGAACACGCCATCGGGCAGCATGCGCGGCAGTTATTTCTGCGTGGCCGAGGACGGCGCCCGGTTCGACGCCCCCATTCCTGAATTCGTTCTCATGCCCCCCGGCATGACCCTGCACTAGACGCGCATGGCGCCGACCCCAGGAACCAGCGCCCGCGACCAACTCACGTTCTTGCTGCAGCAGGCCGAGCCGCGTGCGGCCCGGCCCGAGCGCCATCTCTGGCTCATCGCGCTGGTGCAATGGCTGCGCGCCGGCCCGCAGCCTGTGCTCGACGGCGGGCCGGCGCCCGCGCTGCAGCCGGGCTTGCCGGCGGCGGTCTGGCGCCTGCAGGCCGTGCTCGATGCGCTGGACGCCGATCCCGGCCGGCGCCGCGCGGTGGCCGCTGTTCTGCAGCGCTTCGTGCTGGACAACGACGCCACCTCGCTGCTGGCCGATTTCGGCTTCACCTCGCGTCCCGCGTTCTGGTCCGAGTTCGCCGAACGGCTGCGCACCAAGATCATGCCCGCCACGCCGGACACCGGCGACCTGGCTTCCTTGTTCGGGCTTTTGTTCAACAGCGCGGACGATGCCGACTGGCTGATGGCCCTGCCCGATGCGCAGCTGGCGCGCGTCGTGGCCTTGTTCACGACGCCCGCCGTGCCGGTCGAAGCGGACGACGTGGCCGGTGCGGCGCCGCCCGTGGACGACATCGCGGCGCACTGGCGCGCCGAGATCGCCGAGGCCATCACCTTCAGTGTCAGCCACGTGCGCTCGGCCGCCTTCTCGCCGCTCCTGCGCCGGCGCATGCGCGCCACCGGCGACGTCGTGCAGGACGTGGTCACGCCTTTTCGCCAGCTCGCCAGCGCCTGGGAAGCGACGCAGCGGCACCTGCACCCCGGCGAGCGCACCGCGGGCGCGGCGGATGAAGTCACGCCGCTGACCCAGGAGCTCACGTATTTCCGCGCCCTGCTGGACGCCTGCATGCAAGCCGTGCGCACCGTGCCCGAGCATCTGGAAGACAACGGCGTGTCGGTGAGCATCGTGTTCGACGCCTGGCAGCTCGAAAGGCGCATCGCGCGCATCGAAATCCTGCTCGATTGCCTGGTCGGACGCGAGAACGGCCGCGAGCATTTGCGCATGCTGGCGGATTTCGCACGCATCGTGCAGGGGCGGCGCAGCATCGTCGCCCTGGTGGCGCGCAACACCTCGCTGCTGTCGCGCAAGATCGCCGAGCGCCACGCCGAAACCGGCGAGCACTACATCACCCACACCGGGCGCGAGTACGCCGGCATGCTGTGGGCGGCGGCTGGCGGCGGCGCCGTGATGGGCCTCACCACATGGTTCAAGATCGGCATCATCGGCCTGCACATGCCGTCCATGCTCACAGGCCTGTGGGTCGGGCTCAACTATGCCGCCACCTTCGTGCTCATCGCCCTGCTGCACTGGACCATCGCCACCAAGCAGCCGGCGATGACCGCGCCGGCCATGGCCGACAAGCTCGCCGACCTGTCCGACCGCCGAGCCGCGCAGGCCTTCGTCGACGAGGTGGCCGCCCTCACCCGCTCGCAGGCCGCGGGCGTGTTCGGCAACGTCGCCCTGGTGTTTCCGGCCGCGCTCGCCTTGGGCCTGGCCGCGCAATGGCTGTTCGGCGCGCCGCTGCTCGACGCCGCGCACGCCCGCGCCGAACTCGCCTCGCTGTCCCTGCTCGGGCCGACGCCCTTGTTCGCCGTGTTCACCGGCGTGCTGCTGTTCGCCTCCAGCGTGGTGGCCGGGTGGACCGAGAATGCCTTCGTGCTGCACCGGCTCGACAGCGCCCTGCGCTGGAATCCGCGCATTCGCGCCGTGCTCGGCGCCGAACGCGCGGCGCGCTGGGCCATCTGGTGGCGCGCCAACATCAGCAGCATGGCGGGCAATATCTCGCTGGGCTTCCTGTTCGGCCTCGTGCCTGAACTGCTCGCCGGCTTCGGTCTCGGCTTGCAGGTGCGGCACGTCACGCTGTCCACCGGGCTGATGGGGGCCGCGACGGCCACCCTGGGCTGGGGCGTGCTGCACGAGAGCGCGTTCTGGTGGGCCGTTCCCGGCGTGATCGCCAATGGCCTGCTCAACGTGGTGACGAGTTTCTATCTCGCTTTCCGCCTGGCTCTGCGCGCACGCGGCATCGGCCTGCAGGACCGCAGGCTGTTGCGCACGGCGCTGCGCAGCCGCCTGCGACGCAACCTGCTGAGCTTCGTCTGGCCGCCGCGTGCCGCGGCGGCGCAAACCGGGGACGCGCCCTGATGGACGCCCGCCCGGCGCCGCCCGCCCGCCCCGCACGGCGACGTGCGCCACGGCCGGCCTTGTTGCTGGCGCTGCTGCTGGCGGCGTGCGCGGCGCCGCCCGTGCCGCCGCCCATGCCGCCCAAGCCGCCGCAGTCCGCGCCACCCGCACCGCCGCCGGCCGTGCCCGGGGCCACGGCGGCGCTGACCGGGGCCGGCCTGAATCTGCAACCCGCACGTTTCGCCGATCTGCCAGGCTGGGCGGCGGACGATTTTTCCGGCGTCTGGTCCGCATGGCAACGCGACTGCAGCGCCGGCCTGCCCCAGCTCGCCGCCGCCTGCGCGGCCTCCGGCGCCGTCGCGCCCAACGACGCGGCGGCCCAGCGCGCCTTTTTCGAGCAGTGGTTCCAGCCCTGGCAGGCCACGGCGAGCACCGGCGCCGAGACCGGGCTCGTCACCGGCTACTACGAGCCCGTGCTGCACGGCTCGCGCACGCGCGCGTGGCCCTACGTGGTGCCGGTGTACGGCCTGCCTGCCGATCTGGTGGACCGCCCCGGCGCCGACGACGGGGTCACGCGCGGCCGCGTGGTATGGCGCGACGGGCGCAAGGACGTGCTGCCCTACTGGAGCCGCGCCCAGATCAGCGCCGACCCGCAGGCCCAGGCCGTGCTCGACCGCAACGTGGTGGTGTGGCTCGACAGCGCGGTGGAGGCCCTCTTCCTGCAGGTGCAGGGCTCGGGGCTGGTGCAGTTGCCGGACGGCGAGACCCTGCGCCTGAGCTATGCCGGCGACAACGGCTGGCCTTACAAATCCGTGGGCCGCTGGCTGCTCGACCAGGGCGAGCTGCGCGGCACGGTGACCATGCAGATCATCCGCGCCTGGGCGCGCATGCATCCCGAGCGCGTGCAGCAAATGCTCGACGCCAACCCGCGCGTGGTGTTCTTCCGCGCCGCCGTGCTGGACCACCCCGAACGCGGCCCCACCGGCGCCATGGGCGTGCCGCTGACCCCGTTGCGCAGCGTGGCCGTGGACAAGCGCCAGCTCGCCCTCGGCACTCCGCTATGGCTGAGCACCACCGTTGCCGGCCAGCCCTTCGCCCATCTGGTGTTCGCCCAGGACGTGGGCGGCGCCATCACCGGCAGCCTGCGCGCCGACCTGTTCTTCGGCACCGGGGAAGCCGCCGGGGATGCGGCCGGGCGCATGCAGTCGCCGGGGCGCATGTGGGTGCTGCTGCCGCGGGGCTCGAGTCGCTGAGGGCCGGCTCACGCGGGGTGAAAGCGTGCCGGGATGGGATGCGCGGCAAGGCCCATTGCGTCAACGGCTCAGGGACGCGGTGCGCGTTTCGGGTCAACGAGGCTTCCGGTTCGGCAAGACATGCCGGTAGAGCGTGCTGCGATGCACGCCAAGCAGCCGCGCGGCCTGGCTGATATTCCCGCTGCACGAGGAAATCGCGGCTTGGATGGCCGATTCCGTCAGGGCGCGCAGCGCCATCGGCGGCGGCGCATCCCCAGCGGCATCATGCCTGGCGCCGCTGGCGCGCGGCGCCGCCGCGGCGGTCGATGGCGTTGCGTGCCGGCTGTGCCAATCGCGCCGAATGGCCTCGGGGAGATCGGCGAGTTCGATGCAACTCCCCGGCTCGGCCAAGGCGAGGAGGGTCTGCGTCGTCGCGATGAGCTGCCGCCAGTTGCCCGGCCAGGCGTAAGCCAACAGCGCATCCCGAGCTTGCGGGCTGAGCCGGAGACGGCGAGACGGCAACATCGATTGCAGGAGTTCCTCGACGCGGATCCTGGCATCGGACTGTTCGCGCAGGGCCGGCAATGCGGCCGTGAAATGCTGCAGGCGGTAATACAAGTCTGTTCGGAAACTGCCCTGGGCGGCCATGTTCTGGAGGTCGCAATGGGTTGCGCACATCAACACGAAATCCACGGGTTGCTGACGCCCCCCGCCGAGCGCCTTGACTTCATGGTCCTGCAAAACCCGCAGCAGCCGGGCCTGCATCGGCAAAGGCATGTCACCGATTTCATCCAGGAATAAGACGCCGCCATGGGCTTGCCGGATGAGCCCCGGCTGACCCTTGCGCCGGGCGCCGGTGAAAGCGCCTTCCTCGTAGCCGAAGAGCTCGGCCTCGATCAGGCCTTCCGGGACGGCGGCGCAATTGACCGGGACGAAAGGCCCCTGGCGGCGCTGGCTGGCCTGGTGAACCCGCCTTGCAAAAACCTCCTTTCCGGTGCCCGATTCCCCGAGGATGAGAACCGGGATCCCGCAATCCAGAACGCGTCTCGCGCGCTCGACCAGCGCGTCCCGTTGCGCGTCCCAGATGATGGGCGGTTCGGAAACCGCCGCCGGGTGTTTCTGCGGCAACCGTTCTTCGGCCGCGGTCGATACGCCGTCTGGCCGTCGGCTTTTGCCGCCGACCCAGCCGGAAGCCCAGGAAGCCGAACGCCCCGGACGCGCCAGCCAGGGCTGCAAGCACAACTCGAACCGGTCGCGGTCGGTGCTCGGCAGGGAGCAGAAGAGGTCGTCGACGAATCGGCCGCGCAACTGTTCGAACGTCATGCCCAAAACGCGCATGGCTGCACGGTTGGCACCGACGATGGTTTCGTTGCGGATCCACAGCAAGGCCTCGCGGTGCGAGCCGAGCAACGCCGGGTCGCGGGCAAAACGCAGGAGTTCGGTCTGCGCGGGTCTGTTGTCCAGCGCCATGCGGTATTCGATCATCTGCGCCGCCATGCGGACCAGGCCGACGGTCTGGGACTGAATGCAGCGGGGATCGCCCGAAACGTCCAGCACCCCCAGCACCTGCCCGTCCGCGCCCAGCAGCGGCGCGGCCGTACAGCCCAGGATGCCGTTTTGCTCCATGTAATGCTGGGGGCCGAGGACCGTGACGGGGGAGCTTTCCGTCAAGGCCGTGCCGATCGCGTTGGTCCCTCGGCGCCGTTCGGACCAATCGACGCCGGGCATCAGGGCCACGCGCTGGGCTTTGTTCATGAAGACGTCCGAGCCCGTGGCGTCGAGAATCATGCCTTGCGGATCGGCCAGCAACACGACGACGCGCGAGGGCGACAGAGCCTCGGCCAAGGCTTCCAATTCGGGCAGGGCGTGGCGGCGAAGCCGTCCCTGCGCCTCGCGCCGGCTGAACAACTCGTCCTGCGGCAAAGGCTCGGGGGACTCGCTCGGCCTCGCTGGCAGGGCCGAGCATCGCCGCCACGAACGCGCGATCCACTCCGGCACGAGTCCTTCAGGATCGTGGCCTTCCTCGAAAAAGCGCTGGCGCGCCAAGTGCAATGCGGTCGAAGCCGGGGCGATCCCCGTGCTGTCCATGCGTTTGGCCTGGGGCACATCCGTCTCCTGGGTCGGCGCGCCACGCATGAATATGCGGGCTGTCCGTTTTGTTGTGCGCGAAGTGTCGCACCCTGGATGGTTCATGTCACCTGTCGCAAGACGCGACAGTCCGCTGTCGCGGATGAAGTCACAAGGGGCGGGGGAAAGACTCGGGGTAAAGCCGGATCGGGCGGCCTAACGTCTTGTCGTGCAAAGAAAAAATTTGTCCCTGGCGGCAGGACTGCGTCAGGCACGTTTCCTGATAGGGAAGAAGGTGCTGCATGCGCAGTTCAATCGCAGTTCGGTCCCTTCCCCACACATTCAGGAGATCTCCATGGACATGCTTGAGCCCGGCAAGTTTGGCACCGCCGTCGCCTTCAAAAAGCGTTATGGCAACTACATCGGCGGCGAATGGGTTGCGCCTGCCGGCGGTCAATACTTCGAGAACATTTCGCCTGTCACGGGCAAGCCTTTTTGCGAGGTTCCGCGCTCGACGGCGGCCGACATCGACCGCGCGCTCGATGCGGCGCACAAGGCCAAGGGCGCCTGGGGCCGCACATCGCCCACGGATCGCGCGAACATCCTGAACAAGATCGCGGATCGCATGGAAGCCAACCTGCCCATGCTCGCGGCCGCGGAAACCTGGGACAACGGCAAACCCATCCGCGAAACCACGCTGGCCGACCTTCCGCTGGCCATCGACCACTTCCGCTATTTCGCCTCGTGCGTGCGCGCGCAGGAAGGCGGCATCAGCGAGATCGACCATGAGACCTACGCCTACCACTACCACGAGCCGATCGGCGTCGTCGGGCAGATCATTCCCTGGAATTTCCCGATCCTGATGGCCGTCTGGAAACTGGCGCCGGCGCTGGCGGCGGGCAACTGCGTCGTGCTCAAGCCCGCCGAGCAAACGCCGGTTTCCATTCTGGTGCTGGTGGAATTGGTGGGCGACTTGCTGCCGGCGGGCGTGCTGAACGTGGTCAACGGCTTCGGCCTGGAAGCGGGCAAGCCGCTGGCGTCGAGCAGCCGCATCGGCAAGATCGCCTTCACCGGAGAAACCACCACCGGCCGGCTGATCTCGCAGTACGCAAGCCAGAATCTGATCCCCGTCACGCTGGAACTCGGCGGCAAGTCGCCGAACATCTTCTTCGCCGACGTGATGGACAAGGACGACGGCTACTTCGACAAGGCGCTCGAAGGCTTTGCGATGTTCGCGCTCAACCAGGGCGAGGTCTGCACCTGCCCTTCCCGCGCGCTGGTCCAGGAATCGATCTACGAGCGTTTCATCGAGCGGGCGATCAAGCGCGTGGCCGCCATCAAGCAGGGCAGCCCGCTGGAAATGGAAACCATGATCGGCGCGCAGGCGTCGAGCGAGCAGTTGGAGAAAATCCTGTCCTACCTCGACATCGGCAAGCAGGAGGGAGCCCAGGTCCTGATCGGAGGCGAGCGCAACAAGCTGCCGGGTGAACTGGAAGGCGGGTATTACGTCAAGCCCACGGTTTTCAAAGGGCACAACAAGATGCGCATTTTCCAGGAGGAGATCTTCGGCCCGGTGCTGTCCGTGACGACCTTCAAGGACGAAGAGGACGCGCTGGCGATCGCCAATGACACGCTGTACGGCCTGGGCGCCGGGGTCTGGACCCGCGACACGAACCGGGCCTTCCGTATGGGCCGCGGGATACAGGCGGGTCGTGTCTGGACGAATTGCTACCACCTCTATCCGGCGCACGCCGCATTCGGCGGCTACAAGCAATCGGGCATCGGGCGCGAAAACCACAAGATGATGCTCGACCATTACCAGCAAACCAAGAATCTGCTGGTGAGTTACAGCGAAAGCAAGCTGGGCTTCTTCTGACGGCGGACCCGGATCCCATGCCTGTGCATGCGGGCGCGGGATTCCCGGATGAACCGGGATCCCGCGCGCATGAACCCCCCTCAAGCGAGCACATTCAAGATGGACACGACCCCCGAATCAGGCGCAGGCAACGTCGAGCCGCGGACGGTTGAGCAAGTCACGGCAACGCCGGCCGCGCTCGAACTCATCGACAAGCTGAAGACGGCGCATGGCGACCTCATGTTTCATCAGTCGGGCGGTTGCTGCGATGGCAGCGCGCCGATGTGCTTTGCCGCCGGCGAGTTTGTGCTCGGCGACGCGGATCGACTGCTCGGCCATATCGGCGGCATGCCGTTCTACATCGGGCAAGCCCAGTATGCGTACTGGAAGCATACGCAGCTCATCATCGACGTCGTGCCGGGGCGAGGCGGAATGTTTTCGCTCGAGGGATCGACGGGCTTTCGGTTTCTGACGCGCTCAAGACTGTTTGACGACGCGGAGTGGAGCATTCTGGAGCAGGACGGGCGTGTCTGAGACGGATTAGGGGCCGCGGCGCAGAGGCTTGCGTTTTCAATCCCGCCCAGGCCCGTGGGATCGGCGCCACACCGATTCAAGGCTTGTTGAAACAGGTCACATCCGGGCGGGCGTCGATCTGGTGTAATCGGGAACCACGCTGTTCCATTTCGACACCTTAGAGAGCGCCACGATGCAAACACGTCTGCCCACCCGCCCCGCAGTCCGCAGCGCCAGGCGTCATCCGGGCGGCCTGCGCCTGGCGGCATGGCTCGGCACGGGGCTGGCCACGTTGCTGCTCGGGGCTTGCGGAAGCACCGTGTCGCTCAACGGGCCGCCGCCGATCGTCAATATTCCGATGTCGCCGCAGGTCCAGCCCTCGCCGCCGCCCGCCGCCCCGCAACCCGCGCCGAGCGCGCCGCCGCCTGAGGTGTTCGCCCAGCCGCTGCAACCCACGCCGGGCATCGCGGTGCAGCCGCTGGGGCCGGAGTCGGCCCCGCTGCCGTCGACTTCGCAGCCCTTGCCCGCGGCCAGCGCGCCGGCTGCTCCGCCGGCCAGTTCGGCCTCGCCACCGGCCGCGCAAACCCTCATGCCGCCATCGGGCCCGCTTCCCGCCAACGCGGTGCGCTACGTCTGCAATGACGGCACGTCCTTCGTCGCCACCTTCGGCGACGTGAGCGTGACGCTGTCCACCGCCCTGGGCGTCGTCAAGCTGGAACAAACCGTCGCGGCGGACGGCGCGCGCTACAAGAACGGCGACCTGCAGGTGTGGTTCAAGGGCCGCCAGGCCACCATCAACAACCTCACACCGGCCGGCAACACGACGTTGTGCGTGGAGCAGCGCTAGGGCCTGTTCACGCCCCGTCTGGGGGCAACCCTTTGGGCCGGGGGTTTGGGCGGCGCACTGCGACGTTGCAGTCCGCTTGTGGTGCAACACACCACGGCGCGGCCTGCGCCTCGCACTGCATCCGCCCAAACCCCCGGCGCGGATGCAGACAGAGCGTGAACAGGCCCTAGGTCTTCGGCGGCAAGCCCCGGCAAGGAAACACCGGGACCAGTTGGCAAATCCCCGGCGCTCGCACTAGCATCGGCCTTGCTGACGATCAGCCCGCGCCCACAAGGCGCGGAGGCGGTTCGGGGCGCAACACGCCTCAGGACCAGACGCACAAACCCCGCAGCCTCGCTGCACCCGGTGGGCCGCATACCCGCATGGCCGCCGATCTGGAGACACGCGCCATGAACGCACCCCTGCCCGAAGCCATCCGCCGGGCGCTCGAGACCGTTTCGCTCGACGACAAATACACCCTCGAAACCGGCCGCGCCTTCATGAGCGGCATCCATGCCCTGGTGCGCCTGCCGATGTTGCAGCGCCAGCGCGACGCCCTCGCCGGGCTCAACACCGCGGGCTTCGTGTCCGGCTACCGCGGCTCGCCGCTGGGCGGCTACGACCAGGCGCTGTGGAAGGCCAAGAAGCAGCTGGCGGCGAACAACGTCGTGTTCCAGGCCGGAGTCAACGAGGAGCTGGCCGCCACGGCGCTGTGGGGCACGCAGCAACTCGACCTCTACCCCGGGCAGAAGAAGTTCGACGGCGTGTTCGGCATCTGGTACGGCAAGGGACCGGGCGTGGACCGTTGCTCGGACGTGTTCAAGCACGCCAATATGGCCGGCACCGCGAAGCACGGCGGCGTGATCGCGGTGGCGGGCGACGACCACGTCGCCAAGAGCAGCACCGCGGCGCACCAGAGCGACCACATTTTCAAGGCCTGCGGTCTGCCGGTGTTCTTTCCCAGCAATGTGCAGGACATTCTCGACCTCGGCCTGCACGCGCTGGCGATGAGCCGGTATTCGGGCGTGTGGGCCGGCATGAAGACCATCCAGGAGGTGGTCGAGTCGTCGGCCTCGGTGGACGTGGCGGCCGAGCGCGTGCGCATCGTGCTGCCCACCGATTTCGAGATGCCGCAAGGCGGCGTGCACATCCGCTGGCCGGACGACCCGCTTTCCCAGGAGGCGCGGCTGATGGACGTGAAGTGGTACGCCGCGCTGGCCTATATCCGCGCCAACCGGCTCAACCACACCGTCATCGACAGCCCGCACGCGCGGCTGGGCATCATGGCTTCGGGCAAGGCCTACAACGACACGCGCCAGGCCCTGGCCGACATGGGGCTGGACGACGCCACCTGCGCGCAGCTCGGCATCCGCCTGCACAAGGTGGCGGTGGTGTGGCCGCTGGAGGCCGCCATCACGCGCGAGTTCGCCACCGGGCTGCAGGAAATCCTGGTGGTGGAGGAAAAGCGTCAGGTCATCGAGTATCAGCTCAAGGAGGAGCTGTACAACTGGCGCGAGGACGTGCGCCCCAACGTCATCGGCAAGTTCGACGAGCGCGCGGGCGACCGCAGCGGCGGCGAGTGGAGCCAGCCCAACCCGGGCGGCAACTGGCTGCTGCCGGCCAAGGGCGACCTCAGCCCGTCCATCATCGCCAAGGCCATCGCCAGCCGGCTGGAGAAGCTGGGCATCCTGCGCGAGGCTGGGGTGGACCTGCAGCGCCGGCTGCGCGAGCGGGTGGACATCATCGTCGCCAAGGAGCGCGCGCTGGAGGACATGCCCGTGGGCGAGAAGCGCCCGCCCTGGTTCTGCTCGGGCTGCCCGCACAACACCAGCACCCGCGTGCCCGAGGGCTCGCGCGGCATGGCCGGCATCGGCTGCCATTACATGGTGGTGTGGATGGACCGCCAGACCGCCACCTTCAGCCAGATGGGCGGCGAGGGCGTGGCCTGGGTGGGACAGGCGCCGTTCACCAAGGAAAAGCACGTGTTCGCCAACCTGGGCGACGGCACGTACTACCACTCGGGGCTGCTCGCGATTCGGCAGGCCATTTCGGCCAAGGTCAACATCACCTACAAGATCCTGTTCAACGACGCCGTGGCGATGACCGGCGGTCAGCCGGTGGAAGGCGGCCTCACCGTGCCGCAGATCACGCGCGAGCTGCAGGCCGAGGGGGTGCGCGAGATCGTCGTCGTCACCGACGAGCCGCAGAAGTACCGGGACGTGCATGATCTGGCGCCCGGCGTGACCGTGCATCACCGCGACGAACTCGACGCCATTCAGCTGCGCATCCGCGAGGTGCCGGGCACCACGGTCATCGTCTACGACCAGACCTGCGCCACCGAGAAGCGCCGCCGCCGCAAGCGCGGCCTGCTGGCCGACCCGGCCAAGCGCGTGGTCATCAACCCGCTGGTGTGCGAGGGCTGCGGCGACTGCTCGGAACAATCCAACTGCCTGTCGGTGGAGCCGCTGGAAACCGAATTCGGCCGCAAGCGCACCATCAACCAGAGCACCTGCAACAAGGACTACTCCTGCCTCAAGGGCTTTTGCCCGAGCTTCGTCACGGTCGAGGGCGGGCAATTGCGCAAACCCAAGGCGCAGGCCGCGACGGACCCTGCCAGCCTGCCGCCGATCCCGGAACCCGTGGTGCCCGATCCCGTGCGCGCGGACCGCGCCGGCGGCGGCAACTACGGCATCCTGGTGGCCGGTGTGGGCGGCACCGGGGTCATCACCATCGGCCAACTGCTCGGCGTGGCCGCGCACATCGAAGGCAAGGGCATCGTCACCCAGGACGCCGCGGGGCTGGCGCAAAAAGGCGGCGCGACCTGGAGCCACGTGCTCATCGCCGACGCGCCCGAGAACATCCACACCACCCGCGTGGCCATGGCCGAGGCCGAGCTGATCCTGGGCTGCGACCCCATCGTCGCGGCCGACCGCGAAACCCTCTCGCGCGTGCGCGAGGGCCGCACCTTCGTGGCCCTCAACACCCATGGCACGCCCACGGCCACTTTCGTCCACCAGCCCGACTGGCAGTTTCCCGGCGCCGCCTGCCGCAGCGCCATCGAGCAGGCGGCCGGACGCGAACAGGTCGCGGGCTTCGACGCCGAGGCCGCCGCCGTGCGTCTGCTCGGCGACGCGCTGTACGCCAATCCCATGCTGCTGGGTTTTGCCTGGCAGAAAGGCTGGCTGCCGCTAGGACACGCGTCGCTGATGCGGGCCATCGAACTCAACGCCGTGGCGGTGGACAAGAACAAGGCCGCGTTCGAATGGGGCCGCCGCGCCGCCGCCGATCCGCAGGGCTTTGCCGCGCTGGCCAGCGCCCAGCAGGTGATACAAGTCGTCAAGCGTCCTTCGCTGGACGAGCTGGTCAAGCGCCGCGTCGAATTCCTCACTGGCTACCAGAACGCGGCCTATGCGCGGCAGTACGCGGAGTTGGTGGCGCAGGTGCGCGCCGCCGAGGCGCCGCTGCAGTCCACGCGCCTGAGCGAGGCGGTGGCGCGCCATTTGTTCAAGCTCATGGCGTACAAGGACGAATACGAAGTGGCGCGCCTGCACAGCGCCGCCGAATTCGGCGCGCAGATCCAGAGCCAGTTCGAGGGCGACTTCAAGCTGCGCTACCACCTGGCCCCGCCCTTGCTCGCCAAGCGCAACGCCAAGGGCGAGTTGGTCAAGCGCGAATTCGGATCGTGGATGGGCCAGGTTTTCGCCGTGCTGCGTCACTTCAAGTTCCTGCGCGGCACCGCGATCGATCCGTTCGGCCGTACCGACGAACGCAAGCAAGAGCGCGCCCTCATCGGTCGTTACCGCGACACCGTGCGCGAGCTGCTCGGCGGCCTGAATCCGCAGAACCTGGCCCTGGCGGTCCAGATCGCCAGCCTGCCGGAGCGCATCCGTGGTTACGGTCATGTCAAGGCGCGCAACCTGGCCGAGGTCGAACCGCAATGGGAGATCCTGATGCGGCAGTGGCGCCATGGCGGGGCGGCCGGGACGGGCGCGGGCGGCGGGCAGGCCCGCGTCACCGAGCTGGCCTGAGCCCAGGCTCGGCAACGGAACGAATTCGCATCGGGCCCATGATTCCTCTCGCACTCAAGGCGCTGCTGGGCGCGGCCGCCGCCGTGCTGATCGCCTTGCTGGCGGCCAGCCGCAACTACGTCATTGCCGGGCTGGTGCCGCTGTTTCCCACTTTTGCGCTCATTGCCCATGTGCTGGTCGGGCGCGAGCGCGGCCCGGCCGCACTCAGGGCCACTGCAGTGTTCGGCCTGTGGGCCATGCTGCCCTATGCGGTGTATTTGGTTGCCGTAGACCTCCTGGCCGAACGACTCCCGCTGGCCGCGGTCCTGAGCGTTGCCACCCTGGCGTGGCTCTTGAGCGCGGGCCTGCTGATGTTCGTCTGGATGCGATGGCACGGCGCATGAAGTGAGCCGCAGACCGGATGCAGCCATGCCGCGTCCCCGACGATTTCGCTGGATATTGCATCCGGATTGGTTACGCTAAGCCTTTGCGCCGGTTATGTCTGTCCACCGGGTCCATGCGGCCCACCATCGTCCATCCCGCACCCGCCATGCCCGCATCCTGGCTCGCCGCGATCAACGCCGCCCTGCCCTATATCGATTCCATCGCCAAGATCGCCTTGCCCGCGTTCGGCCAGCGCAAGAGCAGCAGGGAAGCCAACGAAGACACGCATCGCCAACTCGCCGAACTGCAGACGGCCGTGACCCACAATGCCGAGCATGTGCGCGAACTGGCCGTGCAACTGCAGGCCGCGCTGTCGGCGCTGGAGCAAGCGGCCGCCGAGGCCGCCGCGGCGCAGCGCCGCCTGCGCCTGCTGTTGAACGTGGTGGGAGCCTTGGCGTTGCTGGCCGTGGTTCTCGCCGTCTACGCCGCCTGGCGCTGAAGCGCAAGGGCAGGTCGTTCAGGCGTGGAGCGGGGTGACGCGCACCGCGACTTCTAGCGTGTGGTCGCCGCCACCGCGAATGACGCCACGCAACGGGGAGATGTCGGCGAAGTCGCGACCTACCGCGACGCGTACGTGGTTGAGCGTGGGCTGACGGTCGTTGGTGGGGTCGAACTCGATCCAGCCATGCACCGGACACCACACTTCGACCCAGGCATGCGATGCATCGGCGCCCAGCAATTGGGTCTCGCCGGGGCTGGGGCGCGAGCGTAGATAGCCGCTGACGTAGCGCGCCGCCAAGCCCATGCCGCGCAGCGCGGAGATCATCACATGCGCGTAATCCTGGCACACGCCGTGGCGCAACTCCAGAGCATGGGGCGCGCGCGTATGGGCCTCCGTGCTTTCGGGGTCGTAGGTGAAATCGGCATGGATGCGGCGCATCAGATCCAGTGCACCTTCCAGCATGGGGCGATTGGGTGTGAAGCTCGGCGCGGCGTAATCCGCCGCGGCGGCGAACACCGGCGAAAAGTGGCTGCCGAAACTGAATTCGCTCTCGGGCACGTAAGGCTTGCCCGCGCGGTAGGGCAGGAGGTCGCGCACGGTTTCCCATGGGGGGCTGGCGCCACGGTCGAGCGCGGGCCTTGCGCGCACGCGCACATGGCTCAGGGCGCGAACGGTCAGGGTCTCGTGGGTCGCGTAGAAGGCGAAAAACCGTTGCTTGTTGCCGTACACGTCCGTGCGGGAGCCGAGGTGCGCCGGGGTTGGCTCGATCATGCAGTCGTGTTCCACGCAGTGTTGGACAGGCTCGTCGCGCGGATGCAGGTGTGCCAGATGATTGGCCAATTCGACCGGGGCGCTGTAGGTGTAGGCGGTGATGTGCTCGACGCGGTAGAGCAATCCTTCCGTGTCGGGGGGAAGCGGGGATGCGGATATGGGCGGTTTCATGTCCATCTCAGTGGAGCGGGCCTTAATACCCGCCGAGACTGCGATCGGCGCCGCTGACGTGGGCGAAATAGCGTCGTCCGATTTCGTCGGAGAGCTGCCACGCGGACGTCTTGACCTTGCCGAGAGTGTGCTCCAGGCAGGAGTAGTGGCCGTCGGCGTCTTGGGCGCAGATCTCGGTCAGCAGCCAGGCGTCGGGATCCGGTGCCAGTGCCAGCAGCACCCCGCATTCGGCGTCGCCACCGGGCAGGCGGACCAGGCGCGCCCGCAGCGTCTGCGCCACCCAACCCAATGCCCTTGGGTTTTCACGATCCAGCACCAGCAAGTCCAGCAGCGGCGGTACCTCGAGGCGTTTCTGGTATAGGGCGCGGTAGGTGATGATGCTGTTGAACAAGCGTAGCAGCAGGTTGAAGCCGCTGTCGGTGTGCACGGCCTTGGTGTCGAAGGCGGTGGTCAGTGCGTCGCCGAGCAGGGACAGGCGCTCGATGTGCCGGCCGATGCTGAGCAGGCGCCAGCCGTCGTCACGCGTCATGCGGTCGGTCTGCGCACCTGTAATGGCGCAGAGAATCTCGCTCAGCCGATCCAGCCCTTGCAAGGCCACGCTGGGTTGCCAGTCCTCGCGATGCGCGGTGTCGCCTGCCGGGAGGATCTCATGCGCGGTGGCGTCGTCGATCCATTTGCGATGCTCGGAGCCGAGGCGTTCGCGTACTTGGGCTGCGGCATGGCCCAGCGCCTGCAGGTTCTGCACGATGCCCCCGGCATGTCGCCCCGGGCCCAGTCCGCGGATGAGCGCGCGCTCGAACAGCTGCGAGTGTTCGGTCAGCGCAGGCGTCTCGGTTTCCACCAGGCCGCTGCGGCGGCACCATTGATCGAGCGCTTCGCAGACCTCGGGACTGAGGTCGTCGTCGCCCGATAGCGCTTCCAGCGTCAGCCGGGTCAGCAGGATGCTGTGCTCAGCGCGCTCGGTGTAACGCCCGATCCAGAACAGGTTTTCCGCCGCGCGGCTTGTGACCACCCGGTGGTGCTGTTTGAGATCCTGGGGCTGTATGGGCGCGGGCAGCATGGTGGTGTGATCCACGGCCTCGCCGGTGATGACCCAGGCGTCCTGGCTGCTGCCGCCGCGCTGCATGGAGACGATATTGCTGCCGGGCGGTGCGGTACGTACCAGACCCCCTGGCAGTACGTGCCAGCCGCCGCGTCCGTCGGAGAGGGCATAGACCCGCAGCATGGCCGCGCGTGCGCCCATGCGGCCGTCGTTCCAGACAGGGACCTGCGGAAGCGGAAGGTATTGTTGCAGCGCGACCTCGGCGGGTTGGGCCTGCACGCGCTTGCGCCAGCTCGGGAGCTGGCCATAGTCGAGGTTGGCGACCACCGCAGCGTCGAAGCCGCATTCGGTATGCACCGGTTTGACCACCCAGGCGCGCAGGTCTTCGAGCGGGGCATCGCACACGCCAGGCTCGCCACACCACCAGCTCGGCAGCGAGGGTAGCAACAAGGGTTGGCCAAGCAGACTTTCGCACAGCCGTGGCATGAAGCCGCACAAGGCGGGTGATTCGAGAAAGCCCGCGCCCAGGGCGTTGGCCAGCAGCACGTTGCCCGCGCGCACGGCCTGCAACAGGCCGGGGATGCCGAGCATGGAATCTGGGCGCAGTTCCAGCGGGTCACAGAAACTGTCGTCGAGGCGACGCAACACGGTGTGCACGGGCTCCAGGCCGTGCAAGGTCTTGAGGAACAGGCGGTCCTCGCGTACCGTGAGGTCGTTGCCCTCGGCCAGGGTGATGCCGAGATAGCGCGCGAGATAAGCCTGCTCGAAATAGGTTTCGCTGTAGGGACCCGGGGTCAGCAGCACGATGCGCCCGCGCGGTCCACCGGGAGACAGGCGCTGCAGCGTGTCCATCAGCGTCCGGTAACTGGCCGCCAGGCGCTGCACCTTCAGGGCCGAAAAGGCCTCGGGGAACAGTCGCGACACCAGAATGCGGTTTTCCAGCAGGTAGCCCAGACCGGAGGGTGCCTGCACGCGCTGATTGACCAGGCGCCACTGACCGTCGGGCCCGCGTGCCAGATCGTAGGCGGCGATATGTAGCCAGACATCGCCGGGCGGACGGTGCCCGTGCATGGCGCGCAGATAGCCCGGATGGCCCTGCACCAGCGCTGGCGGCAGCAGCCCTTCGCGCAAGGTGCGTTGCGGGCCGTCGTAGATGTCGGCCATGATGGCGTTGAGCAGCGCCGTGCGCTGCTCAACGCCGGTGGCGATCTCTGCCCAGGTTGCGGCATCGACGATCAGCGGAAACAGATCGACCGACCAGGCGCGGGTGGGTTGCTTGGGGTCGGCGTAGACGTTGTAGGTGACGCCGTCATCGTGAATCTGCTGCCGCAGCACGGATTCGCGCGCTGGTAGGCCCTCGAATCCCTCGGGTCCGAGTCGGCGGAAAAACTCCGCCCAGTGTGGCGCCAACGGCCCACCGAGCCCACCTCGGGACACACTGTCGCGCAGTGCGTCCCAGTGGCCGGGAAGGACCGGTGCGGCCAGATCAGCGGCAAGATCAACCAGCGCATCGGCGGGGTTGGCGGCGGATTCGGAGTGGAAGAGACTAGCCATGCCGGATTGTTACATCGTCTGACCAGGCGCTCGCTGCGACCGGATCAGACGCCATGCTGGCGCAGATCCAGCGTGAAGGGAAATTCCAGGCTGGGCTGGGCGGAGGCGGCTAGCATGCGTCCGGGTGTATGGCCTATCTGGAAGAAGCGAGCCAGCCGCCGGCTTTCGGCCTCGTAGGCGTTGATCGGGAAGGTGTCGTGGCTGAGTCCACCGGGGTGGGCTACGTGGTACTGGCAACCACCGAGCGAACGTTCCATCCAGGTGTCGACGATGTCGAAGGTCAGCGGCGCATGCACGCCAATGGTGGGGTGCAACGCGGAGGCTGGCCGCCAAGCGCGGTAGCGCACGCCGCAGACATATTCCCCGCTGCGCCCGGTGGGCTGCATGGGCATAGTCTGACCGTTGACCGTCAGCACGTGGCGGCTGTCGGTTAGGCCGTTGATCTTCACCTCAACCCGCTCCAGCGATGAGTCGACGTAGCGCACCGTGGTGCCCGCAACGCCCTCCTCGCCCATCACATTCCAGGGCTCCAGCGCCATGCGCACTTCCAGTCGCATGCCGCGCACGGCATACTCGCCCAGCAGCGGGAAGCGGAAGGTATGGTGCGGCGCGAACCATTGGGGATCGAAGTCGAAGCCGGCGTCGCTCAACTCGGTCAGCACGTCCTCGAAGTCCATCGCAATGAAGGTGGGGAGCAGGAAGCGGTCGTGCAGCGCTGTGCCCCAGCGTTGAAGCGCCCCGGTGTAAGGTTGTTCCCAGAAGCGCGCGATGAGTGCGCGCAGTAGCAGCTGCTGCACGACGCTCATGCGCGCGTGCGGCGGCATTTCGAACGCGCGAAGCTCCAGCAGGCCGAGACGTCCGGTGACGGAGTCGGGGTTGTAGAGCTTGTCAATGCAGAACTCGGCGCGGTGCGTGTTGCCCGTGACGTCGATGAGGATGTTGCGCAGGGTCCGATCGATCAGCCACGGCGGCAGCCATGCGCTCCCGGCCTCGGTGCCGCGGTTGCGGCGCAATTCGGCCAGCGCGATTTCCAGTTCGTACACTTGGTCGTCGCGCGCCTCGTCTACCCGTGGCGCCTGGCTGGTGGGGCCGATGAACAAACCACTGAACAGATACGACAGCGAGGGATGATTGTGCCAGTACGCCACCAGGCTGGCCAGCAGATCGGGGCGGCGCAGAAAGGGGCTGTCTGCGGGCGTGGCGCCGCCGAGCACGATGTGGTTGCCCCCGCCCGTGCCGGTGTGGCGGCCGTCGAGCATGAACTTCTCGGCCCCGAGGCGGGTTTCGAACGCTGCCTGGTAGAGGAATTCGGTGTGGTCGACGAGCTCGACCCAGTCGTGCGCCGGATGGATGTTGACCTCGATGACCCCGGGGTCGGGCGTGACTTGAAGCATGTTCAGGCGCGGGTCGCGCGGTGGCGGATAACCCTCGAGCACCAGTTGCACTTGCAGGCGCTGCGCGGTGGATTCGATCGCGGCGAGCAGTTCCAGGTAATTCTCCACATGCGTCAGAGGCGGCATGAACACGTAGAGCCTGCCTTCTCGGGCCTCCACGCACACGGCGGTGCGCACCACCCAGGATGCCGACTCGAGGCGGGCTGGCGAGCGAGCACGATCGATGGCGGCCCTTGCCGTGCCTGACGCGGCTGCGCCATGTGTTGGTGCGTCCAGCTTCTGTCCCTGCACTGCAATGGTGCCACCTTCGGCATAGCCGCCCCCAATACGGTGCACATCCAAGCCGCTGCCCGGGCCGTATTGCGCACGAATACGCGCCGCAGCGGGAAGCGGCTGGCGCGGCGCGAAGGGGTCTTGCGGCCACTCGGCCAGGCGGTCACCCTCGGCGGCCCAGGGCAGGGAATCCAGTGGCAGGCGCCAGCCCATGGCCGAATCGCCAGGAATCAGGTACATGCGCTCGTCGCGGAAAAACCAGGGCCCAGAGACCCAGCGCGGCCCGGCCAAGCTCGGTGCGCCTAGTTCGGGGTGAAGCGGAAGCGCGTAGCCGACAGGGGTTTTCAGGCCCTGGTCGAACACCCGTCGAAGCCGGGCGCGTTCGAGCTCGTCGTCCACGTGCGAATCGAAGGGGTCGACGTTCACCGGCAGGCGACGCTCGCGCCACAGGTAATACCAGGTGTCTTCGAAGCCGGCCTGCACGTGCGCCGGGTTCACGCCCAGCGCGTCGACCAGGGCGAGCATGAAGGTGTGGGCGTCATCACTGGTGGCGTTGTCCGGCACGCGTTCGTCGGCGAACAGGGCCGGGTCGTGCCAGCATGGCTGTCCGTCACGTCGCCAGTAGGCGGACAGCGCCCAGCGCGGAAGCTGTTCGCCCGGGTACCACTTGCCTTGGCCGAAGTGCAGAAAACCGCCGGGGCCATAGCGCTTGGCCAAGCGTTGTATCAGTTCGCCAGCGTAGCCGCGTTTGGTGGGGCCTACGGCATCGGTATTCCATTCCGGTGCGTCGCGGTCGGTCACGGCGACGAAGGTCGGCTCACCGCCTTGGGTGAGGCGCACATCGCCCGCTTCCAGATGCTGGTCGACTTGCGCCCCTAGCAGCAGCACGGCCTGCCACTGATCGTCGGTGTAGGGCTTGGTCACGCGCGGGGACTCGTAGATGCGGGTGACGCCCATGTGGTGGCTGAACTCGACTTCGCACTCGTCTATCAGCCCTTCCACAGGCGCGGCGCTGGATGGCTGCGGGGTACAGGCCAGTGGAATATGGCCTTCCCCGGCGAGCAGGCCGGAGGTGGGATCCAGGCCGATCCAGCCGGCGCCTGGCAGGTAGACCTCGCACCAGGCGTGCAAGTCGGTGAAGTCGTGTTCGGCGCCGCCGGGGCCGTCAAGCGATTTCACGTCGGGCGTGAGCTGGATGAGATAGCCAGAGACGAAGCGAGCGGCCAGGCCCAGGTGGCGCAGCACCTGCACCATCAGCCAGCCAGTGTCGCGGCAGGATCCCGAGCACAATTCCAGCGTCTGCTCCGGGGTCTGCACGCCCGGCTCCATGCGAACGAGATAGGCGATGTCGTGCTGCAGGCGCTGATTGACGTCGACCAGGAAGTCGATGGTTCGTCGCGGTGTGATGTCGATGCTGTCGAGCAGAGCCGCCAACAGTGGCGTGCGGGCGACGGTTGCCAGGTAGGGCGTGAGTTCTCCGCGCAACTCGGCGCTGTAGGCGAAGGGGAACTTCTCGGCCTCGGGTTCGAGAAAAAAATCGAACGGGTTGTAGACCGACATCTCGGCCACCAGATCGATCGTGATCTGCAGCAAGGTGGTCTTTTCCGGAAACGTCAGTCGTGCCTGATAGTTGGCAAAAGGGTCCTGTTGCCAATTGATGAAATGCTCGGCCGGGTCGACCCGCTGACTGTAGGACAGAATCGGGGTGCGGCAATGCGGCGCCGGGCGCAAGCGCACCATGTGCGGCGAGAGATTCACGGGCCTGTCGAAACGGTAGGTGGTGGTGTGGCTGAGGGCGACGTGAAGGGCCATGGGGCACCTGTGGAGGGAATCGAGAGGCGGTGAAGCGGGGCTGGCGAGGGCGGCGTCAGGCGGCGAGAAAATCCTGGCTGATGCGTTCGCCGAGGTCGTTGATGCGATCCAGAAAACGCGTGAGCCAGGCGTGCAGTCCGGTGGACATGATCTCGGCCGTGCGCCCGAATTGCAATTCGGCATTGAGCAGGCCGGCTCTGCGCAGGGTTTCGTGCGAACGCGGGTTAGCCACCGCACGCAGATGGGCCGTGGCCTCCGACATGCACGCGGCAAGCGAGCGCGGCATGTCGGGACGCAAGATGAGCAACTCGGCCACGCGTTCGGGGGTGATGGCGTCACGGTAGACCTTGCGGTACACCTCGAAGCCCGACACCGAGCGCAGCACGCTGGACCAGTAATAAAAGTCGTACTCGTGCACGCGTCCGTTGCCGGAGCCATAGAAATCGGACTGTAGCGCGTGGAACTTCACGTCCAGCAGCCGCGCGGTGTTGTCGGCGCGTTCGAGAAAAGTGCCGATGCGCAGGAAGTGGAAGGCTTCGTCTTGCAGCAAGGTTCCCGAGGTGACGCCGCGCGAGAGATGCGAGCGGTTTTTCACCCATTCAAAATACTCGCCTGGATCGCGTTCGAAGCGCCCGTCGAGCAGCGGGCGTTGCGACTCCAGCCAAGTCTGGTTGATGGTTTCCCAGACCTCGGTGGTGATGGTGCCGCGCACGGCGCGTGCGTTCTCGCGCGCCGCGCGCAGATTGCGCTGGATGGACGAGACGTTGCCCATGTCGCGCACCATGAAGTCGAGCACCTTGCCCGCCTCGATTTCGCCGTGCCGCGCGGTGTAGTCGGCGGTAAGTTCGAAGATGCCCAGCAGACCCGTCCAGCCGAGTTGCTCCACCGCACCCGGTTGGGGCAGCAGCGAGGACTGTTGCTGCACGTCGAGCATGCGTGCGGTGTTTTCCGCCCTCTCGGTGTAGCGGGCCATCCAGAACAGGTGATCGGCGGTGCGGCTGAGCATCTAGCGCTCCAAGACCCAGGTGTCTTTGGTCCCGCCGCCCTGCGAGGAGTTGACCACCAGCGAGCCTTCGCCCAGCGCCACGCGGGTCAGCCCGCCCGGCACCAAGGATACGGACTTGCCCGAGAGCACGAAGGGCCGCAGGTCGATATGGCGTGGCGCGATGCCGGCTTCCACCAGAATGGGGCAGGTCGACAGTGCCAACGTGGGTTGAGCGATGTAGCGTTCAGGGTGGATTTCGATCTTCTCGGCGAAGTCTGCGATCTCCGCCTTGCTCGCCGCCGGCCCCACCAGCATGCCGTAGCCGCCCGCGCCGTGCACCTCCTTGACCACCAACTCGGGTAGGTGGTCAAGCACGTAGCGCAAACTCTCGGGTTCGCGGCACAAGTGGGTGGGTACGTTGCTGAGGAGGGGTTCTTGGCCGAGGTAGAACCGGATCATGTCCGGCACGTAGGGGTAGATGGATTTGTCGTCGGCCACGCCGGTACCGATGGCGTTGGCTAGGTTGACGTTGCCGGCTCGGTAGGCCTGCATGAGTCCGGGGCAGCCCAGCGTGGATTCGGGGCGGAACGCCAGCGGGTCGAGAAAGTCGTCGTCGACGCGGCGGTAGATCACGTCCACGCGTTGGGGGCCCTGAGTGGTGCGCATGTAGACGAAATCGTTCTCCACGTACAAGTCTTGGCCTTCCACCAACTCCACACCCATCTGCTGGGCGAGGAAGGCATGCTCGAAGTAGGCGGAGTTGTACATGCCGGGCGTGAGCACGACCACGGTCGGCTCGTTGAGCGCGGGCGGTGCCACGTCACGCAGCTTTTCCAGCAGCAGATCCGGATAGTGCGCCACAGGCGCCACCGCGTGACGCGCGAACAGGTTGGGGAACAAACGCATCATCATGCGGCGGTTTTCCAGCATATAGCTCACGCCTGATGGCACGCGCAGGTTGTCTTCCAGCACGTAGAACTCGCCCTTGCCCTCGGCGCTCTCCGCGCGCACCACGTCAACGCCCGCGATATGCGCATACACCTGCTGGGGCAGGGTGACGCCATGCATCTGAGGCCGGTATTGCGCGTTGTCGAGCACCTGGTCGGGAGGGACCTTGCCGGCACGCAGGATGTCCTGGTCGTGATAAATGTCGTGCAGGAAGTGGTTGAGCGCCGTGACGCGCTGCTTGAGCCCGGCTTCCAGGTGTCGCCATTCGTCGGACGGGATGATGCGCGGAATCATGTCGAACGGAATCAGCCGCTCGGTTCCGGCGTCGTCGCCGTACACGGCGAAGGTGATGCCCACGCGGCGGAAAATGAGCTCGGCCTCCTCGCGCTTGGCTTGCAGCGCAGAAGGCGGCTGTTGCTCCAGCCATTGCGCATAGCCCGCGTAGTGGGCTCGCACGGCGTGATCGGCCGTATGCATTTCGTCGTAGTGGTGCATGGTTCTCGCTCAAGGCCGGCAAAGGCGTCGGTTCTGGACGGTTCCAGCTTGCTTTGCAAAAAACAGGCCAATGTTCGCCCGGTAGGCATGACGGAGGGTCTGCCTTTTGCTTTTTGTTCGACCATCGGTTGTGACAGAGCGCCGTGATACTCGGCCCGCAAGGCCTTCAAGCGTTCGGCCCCATCGCCGTTGCCGCACGTGCTGATGTGTGTGTCAGAATTCGGTCGGATCGACGTCAATGGCCCAGCGCACCCGGGCCTTGGCCTGCACCAAGGCGCTATGCCAGATGGTCAGGAAGTCTTGCAGCATGCTGCGGTTGGGGCCTTCGACCAGGATGTGCTGGCGATGCATGCCGGCCAGGCGCGCCAGGCTGGCCGGCACCGGCGGGTAGACCATCAGGCCGGCCTCGCGGGCCGGCTGCGCGGCCAGTTCGGCGGCCTGGGCGAGAAAGGCTTCCAGCACCTCGGGCTTCTTGTGCTCGGCGCGCAGCAGGGCCTGGAAGGAAAACGGCGGCATGCCGGCGCGCCGGCGCTCGATCAGCTCCTGCGCGGCAAAGCCGGGGTAGTCGTGCGCCACCAGGGCGCGGTAGAGCATGTGTTCAGGGTAGGCGGTCTGCACCAGCATCGCGGGTGCCGTCCCGCCCTCGGCGGCGTCGGCCCGCCCCGCCCGGCCGGCGGCCTGCATGAGTTGGGCGAACAGGCGCTCGGGGGCGCGCAGGTCGTGCGTGAACAGCCCGGCGTCCGGGTTGAGCGCGGCCACCAGGGTCACGCGCTGGAAGTCGTGGCCCTTGGTGATCATCTGCGTGCCGACGAGGATGTCCACCTCGCCCGCGTGCATTTGCGCGAAGCCGCTTTGCGCCGCGCCCTTGCGCCGGGCTGTATCGGCGTCGATGCGGGCGATGCGCGCCTGCGGGAACAGTTCGGCCAGTGCCTCCTCCGCGCGCTGTGTGCCGCGTCCCAGCGGCTGCAGGTCGAGGCTGCCGCATTCGGGGCAGGCGCGCGGGATCGCGGCGCGGTGGCCGCAGTGATGGCAGCGCAGGCTGCGGTCGGTGCGGTGGTAGACCAAGTGGGCATCGCAGTGCGGGCAGTCCGACAGCCAGCCGCAGTCCGGGCAACGGATCACCGGGGCGTAGCCGCGCCGATTGAGGAACAGCAGGCTTTGCTCGCCGCGTGCCAGGCGCGCGGCGATGGCCTCGTGCAGCGCCTGACCGATCAGCCCGCCGGCCCGCAGCAGGGGGTCCTGCCCGGCGTGCAGCAGGCGCACTTCGGGCATGCTGCCGCTGGCGCGGGCGGGCAGTTCCAGCAAGCGGTAGCGGCCGCGCTGCGCGGCGCGCCAGCTTTCCAGCGACGGCGTCGCCGATCCCAGCACCACCGGGATGTCGCGCTGGCGTGCGCGCCACACCGCGAGGTCGCGCGCCGAATAGCGCGCGCCTTCCTGCTGCTTGTAGGAGGCATCGTGTTCCTCGTCGACCACGATGAGGGCCAGGTTTGGCAGCGAGGCCAGCGCCGCCAGGCGCGTGCCCAGCACGATGCGCGCCCGGCCGCTGTGCGCGGCAAGCCAATGGTCGAAGCGCTCGGCCTCGGCCAGGCCGCTGTGCAGCACGGCGAGCATCGCGTCTGGAAAGCGCGCGGCGAAGCGCTGCACGAGCTGGGGCGTGAGGTTGATCTCCGGCGTGAGCACCAGCACCTGCGCTTGCGGATTGCGGGCCAGCGCATGCTGGGCCAGATGCAGGTAGACCTCGGTCTTGCCGCTGCCGGTGACGCCGAACAGCAGGAAGGGCGCGTAGCCGCGCGCCGCGCGCACGGCTTCGACGGCGGCCTGTTGCGCAGCTTGCAGAACGGGCGGACGGGCCGGCGCGCCGGGCTGTTCGGCAGCGCGGCAAGGCTCGGGCACGCGTTCGACCCAGCCCTGCATCTCCCACGCGCGCAGCTGAGCCGCGGCCTTCGGGTGCAGTGCGCGCGCGGCCTGGACGGACAAGCGGGGAGGCGCGCCTTGATCCATGGCCGAGCTTGAGTCAGCCGGCCGTGCCGGGTGGAGTCCGAGCGCCCCGGCCAGGCGCCACAAGGCGGCGTGGCGGGACGACAGGGTCCGCGGCATTTGCTCCCGCCCGGCCGGTGTGAGGCGAAAGGCCGTGCCGGCCTGGCGTTGTCGCCAGTCGGCTACGCGCTTGGCGACGGCCGCGGCGCCGCGCTCGCGCAGCCAGGTCGGCAGCGCCGCGGCCATCAGTTCGCCCAACGGGCGCTGGTAGTAGCCGGCGGCGAACCGCAGCAAGTCCAGCCAGTCGCTTCCAAGCGGCGGCAGGGCGTCGAACACGCCCTCCAGCGGCCGCAGGGCCGAGGCGGCGGTTGCCGAATCCCCTTGCGCCGGGCCCAGCACCACGCCGCAAACGGTTTGCCGGCCTAAGGGGGCGCGCACCAGGCTACCGGGCGGTAGGGGCTCGGCATGCAGGTAATCCAGGGCGTCCCAGAGCGGGGCATCCACCGCGACGCGGAGCAGGGTCATGGTCGGGTTGCGGGACGCGGGCTTCGATCATTCTGAGCAGGGTTTTCCATGACGAGCAGGCGCATCGTTGAAGGTTAAGTGAGCGTTGACTCGCTTGGCCTGTGCGGATTTTTCAATGCCATTCACGTTTGCACAGATGTCAAGCCGGCCTGTGAATAACTTTGTGCATAGTTGGCTGCCGGCACCAATTCAACCCTGTGGATAATCATGTGTATAGAATTTAAGAATCCATTAGACTTCGCTAATAATCCTTAAATATCAACAAGTTGAGGTTGGTATCTTCATGTTCTGCCTGTGATTTGCTTGCTGCGGTGCATGAGGTCGAGAAGTGTGCATAAGCATGCACCGAGCTTGACATCTGGCCCCGATTCGGATGCGGGGGACCCGGCCCGGCACGCCCCGGGTCGCGCCTCGCACCGCGGCGTCGCGTCAGCGGTGCAGACCGCGGCTATGGCGATGCACGGCTTCGACCAGCGCCGCGACATGCTCCGCAGGCGTGAACTGGGAAATGCCGTGCCCGAGATTGAACACATGGCCGACCGCTTCCCCGGGCGCGATGGGGCCGAAGCTGTCGAGCACGGCGCGCGCCTGTTCGGCCACTTGCTGCGGCGGCGCGAACAGGATGCTGGGGTCGAGATTACCCTGCAGCGCCACGCGGTGGCCGACCTGGGCGCGCGCCTGCCCGAGGTTCACGGTCCAGTCCACGCCGAGCGCGTCCGCGCCGCTGTGGCTCATGGCGTCCAGCCACAATCCGCCGCCCTTGGTGAACAGAATGACCGGCACCTTGCGGCCTTCGTGCTCGCGCTTGAGCTGGGCGATGACGCGGCGGCTGTAGGCCAGGGAGAATTCCTGGAACGCGCCGTCGGCCAGCGTGCCGCCCCAGGAGTCGAACACCATCGCCGCTTGCGCGCCGGCGTCGATCTGGGCGTTGAGATAGGCGGCCACGGCATCGGCGTTGACCGCCAGGATGCGGTGCATCAAATCCGGGCGCGAATACAGCAGGGTCTTGGTGGCGCGCCAGTCGTCGCTGCCGCGGCCTTCCACCATGTAGCAGGCCAGGGTCCAGGGGCTGCCGGAAAAACCGATCAGCGGCACGCGCTGGGTGCCATCCTGCACCAGGGCGCGGCGAATCTGGGCCACGGCGTCGAACACGTAGCGCAGCTGGTTCAGGTCCGGCACGCGCAGGGCGAGGATGTCGGCTTCGGTGCGCAGCGGGCGCTCGAAGCGTGGCCCTTCGCCGGCCTCGAAGCGCAGCTCCAGGCCCATGGCGTCGGGCACGGTGAGGATGTCCGAGAACAAGATGGCCGCGTCGAGCGGGAAGCGATCGAGCGGTTGCAGCGTGACTTCGGTGGCGAAATCGGGGTTCTGCGCCAGCCCCAGGAAACTGCCGGCGCGCGCGCGGGTGGCGTTGTACTCAGGCAGGTAGCGCCCGGCCTGGCGCATCAGCCACAGGGGGGTGTAGTCGGTGGGCTGGCGCAGCAGGGCGCGTAGAAAAGTGTCGTTGGCGAGGGCGGTCATCCGGCTATTGTCGCAAACCGCCGCTGCCGCGCCGCGGGGTCGTGCAAGCCGCGTCAGGCGCGCAGGCGGTTGAGCGATTGCAGCTCGTATTGCACGCGCACGCGCGAGTCGTTGATCTTGGCCAGCGTGTCCTCGATGCCCTTGACCGCGCGCCCGGCCGCGGGGGCGTACCAGTAGTGCGTGGTCACCGTGGCGTTGGGCGTGGTGTAGCGGCCCAGCAGGCGCAGGGTTTTGAAGGTTCCGGCGGGAACCTGCACGATGTCCTCGGCCTCCACCGTCACGTCCACCCCGATCTGCGCGTGCAGCTCCCATTCCGGCTGGCTTTGCGTGATGGTTTGCGCCCAGGCCTCGCCCGGGCTCATGGGAAAGCGGAACTGCGGAAAGGCCGGGGTGTAGGTGATGGCTTCGCCGGGCACCATCTCGCGCGAGAGCAGGTCGAACTGGTCGCTGTAAATGTTCTTCAGCCAGGGCGTGTCGGCGGCGTCGCCGTTTTTGACTTCGATCTGGATCCGCCCCGCGTCGAGCATGGCCACCACGCGGCTGCGCATGAGCAGGCCGGCGTCCTTGGCGTCGCTGTCGTCCAGCGTGCGGGTGAGGAACAGCCATTCGTCGCCGACGCGGATGTCGGGTTTGGGCAGCTTGCCGAATGCTGCGGCGAGGCTCGGCGTGGTGGTGTTCATGGTTCGGGGCGTGGGCATGCAGACGCAAGCATAGCTGCTGCGCGCGTGAACCGGCCCTAACGCAACTGGGTTGCGATAAATCTTCCGGCGCGGGTACGATGCCGCTTGCGGGCCAAGCGGCCTGCCCCACGCGACCAACCCTCGATTCAATCCTCCATGCGCAAGAACATCGCGGTTGCAGCCGGCCTCTGGCTGGCCGGCGCCCTGCTCGCCCTGGCCCAGGCGGCACCCATTGCGGTGGTGGCCGCCGAGAGCACCTACGGCGTGATCGCCGAGGCAATCGGCGGGCCGTACGTGCGGGTCACCAGCATCATCCGCAACCCCAATGTCGATCCGCACCAGTTCGAGGCCTCACCGGCCACGGCGCGCACGGTGGCGCGGGCCGCCATCGTCGTGATGAACGGCCTGGGCTATGACGACTGGATGCGCAAGCTGCTCGCCGCCAACCCCGCGCCCGGGCGCGCGGTGGTCGTCGCTGCCGCGCTTGCGCCCGCGCTGGTGATGGCCGATCGCAATCCGCATCTGTTCTACGACCCGCGGGTGGGCAACCTCGTCGCGTCGGGGCTGGCGGCGCTGCTTGCGAAGCGGGACCCGGCTCACGCCGCCGACTTCGCGCGCAATCTGCAGACCTTCGAGCAAGGCACCCTGCAGGTCGAGACGGCCGCGCGGCGCCTGTCGGCCCAGCATCCAAAACTGGCGGTGACCGCCACCGAGCCGGTGTACGGCTACATGCTGCGCCTGCTGGGCTGGCGCAGCGCGGGCGAGGCCTTCCAGTTCAACGTGATGAACGGCACCGAGCCCTCGCCGAGCGTGGTCGCGCGCTACCAGGACGCCCTGCGACAGCGCCGCGTCGCGCTGCTGATCTACAACAAGCAGGTCAGCGAGCCCCTCACCCAGCGCATGCGCGACATCGCCCGCCAGGCGGGGGTGCCCACGGTGGGCGTGGATGAATTCGTGCCGCCCGGCACCGGCTATGCGGCCTGGTTGCTCGACTCGCTGCAGGCGGTGCGGCAGGCCCTGGCGAAGGGTGCGCGATGAACGGGCAACCACAACCCGAGACCTGGGCCGTCGAAGCCAGCGCACTGCGCTGCATGCGCGGCGACCGCGCCGTCATCACGGGGCTGGACCTGCGCATCGCCGAGGGCAGCCTGGTCGGCGTGTTCGGCAGCAACGGTTCGGGCAAGACCACCCTGCTGCAGACGCTGGCGGGCATCCTGGGCGAAGGTGGCGGCACCCTGCGCCTGCTCGGGCGGCCGCTGGCACAGGCGCGCACCGAGGTGGGCTATGTGGCGCAGGCCGTGCCCGAGGGCGCGTATGGGGGCATCGACGCGCGCAGTTTCGTCGGCGCGGCTTGGCGCGGCGAGCGCTGGGGCCTGGGCTGGCGCGACGCCGCGCCGCGCACGCAGGCGGTGGATGCCGCGCTGCAAAGCGTGGACGCCTCGCATCTGGCGGGCCGGCCGATGGAGGCGCTGTCCGGCGGCGAGCGCCAGCGCGTGTGCATCGCCCAGGCGCTGGTCAATCCGGTGCGGCTGTTGCTGCTGGACGAGCCGCTGTCCAACCTCGACCCGCGCGCGCAGCAAGGCGTGTTGGAACTGGTGCGGCGGCTCTGCCGCGAACAGGCCCTGACCGTGCTGCTCACCGCGCACGACATCAACCCCCTGCTGCCGGTGATGGACCGGGTGCTGTACCTGGCGGCCGGGCGCGGGCGCATCGGCACGGTGGACGAGGTCGTCAACGCCGCGTCGCTCTCCGAGCTCTACGGCCTGCCGATGGCGGTGGCGCGGCACGACGGCTATGTGTTCATCCATCCCGCGCGCGGTTTCATGCCCGAGGTGTCGCCGCACTGCGGCCACGGCCACGACCATGCGCACGACCCCCTCGGGGGGGCGCGATGATCCTCGGCCTCGAATACGGTTTCATGCGCCACGCCCTGCTGGCCGGCAGCAGCATCGCCGTGGCCAGCGCGGCCGTGGGCTATTTCGTCACCTTGCGGCGCCAGGCCTTCGCCGCGCACGCGCTGTCGCATGTCGGCTTCACCGGCGCGGCGGGTGCCATCCTGCTGGGCTTGAGCCCGTATCTGGGGTTGTTCGCCTTCACCGTGAGCACCGGCATCGGCCTGTCGCTGGCCGGTGCGCGGCTGCGCCAGCGCGACATCGGCATCGGCATGGTGCTCATGTTCGCGCTCGGCCTGGGCGTGTTGTTCCTCAACCTCTACACCGCCAACGCCCAGGCGGCGATGAGCATCCTGTTCGGCAGCATCGTGGGCATCACGGCATGGCAGGCGGGTTTGTCGGTGGCGGTGGCGTTGGCCTGCCTGCTGGCGCTGGCCGCCATCTTCCGGCCGTTGTGCCTGGCCAGCGTCAATCCCGAGGCGGCGCGTGCGCGCGGCGTGCCGGTGGGGCTGCTCGACCTGTTGTTCCTCGGCCTGGTGGCCGTGACGGTGGCCATCGCCGTGCCGGTGATCGGCGCATTGCTCATCTTCGCCTTTCTCATCGGTCCGGCGGCCGCGGCCCAGGCCCTGGCGCGCAGCCTGGGGCGCGGCGTGCTGCTGGCCATGTTGCTGGGCCTGCTGCTGACCTGGGCGGGGCTGGCGGCGGCCTACTACATCGGCTATCCGGCCAGCACCTGGATCGCCTCGCTCAGTTTCGCGCTGTACGTCGCGGCGCATGTCGCGGGCAAAGGCCGTGGTCAAGGCGCGCCGAATTGAGTCGGCCGACTTGCTGCGCGCGCATGGGCTGCGCGCGACGCCGGCGGCGCTGGCCGTGCTCGCCACGCTCGATGCCAGCTCGGCGCCCCTGACGCACGAGGCCATCGCCGCCCGCCTGCCGCAGACCACGCCCGTGGCCCGGATCGACCGGGTCACGCTGTACCGGGTGCTCGAGCGCATGACTCGTTGCGGCCTGTTGCACCGCTTTCAGGGGCAGGACCGCATCTGGCGCTTCGCCCTCGGCGCCGAGGGCGGACTGGCCGGCATGTTCGAGTGCACCCGCTGCCACAGCGTCGCGCCGCTTCCCGGCGACCCCGCGCTTCCCGGCCTGCTCGCCCAGGTTCAGCGCAAGTTGCGCGACCAGGGCCTGGAGGGCATGGCCGCGGAACTGACCGTGCATGGCCTTTGCAAGGGCTGCAGGACTTGAGTCAAAGATGGCCGGCCGCGGTGCCCGCCAGCCACGACACCACGCTGGCCATCAGAAAGACCAGGAACTTGGTGTTGGTCTCCAGTCCCAGGTTCTCGAACAGGCGCTTGAAGCCCCAGACCGCAAAAGGGTAGGACACGAAAGAAACGACCAGGCCGAACATGGCGACGCGCTTGCGGGATGGGGTGATGGTGCGGATTATGAGCAAGCCGTCCGAGCCAGGCTGTGTGCGCCTGTAACAGCGCGTTCAGGCGCTTCGGGCGGCCACGGCGGGGGGCGTGACCGCCAGCGCTGCGCGCGACCAGGGCCACTGCGCCGGATTGGCGAAGCAGTCCTTCAGGTAGTCGATCCACAATCGCTGGCGCAGCGGCATGTGCTTGCGCTGCGCGAACACGATATGGATGCCCACCGGCGGCGCGGCGAAATCGGCCAGCACTTCCACCAGCCGGCCGGCGGCCAGATCCTCTCCCACTTCCCACATCGAGCGCCAGGCCAGACCATGGCCCTCCAGGCACCATTGATGCAGAACCGCGCCGTCGGTGCAGTCCAGCGCGCCGCTGACGCGCAGGTGCAGGGGTTCGCCGTCGACCTGGAACACCCAGCCGCGCGGCTGGCTGGCCACCGACGAATAGGGCAGGCAGCGATGGCGCTGGAGATCCTGCGGATTTTGCGGCGCGCCGTGGCGGCGGATATAGGCGGGCGAGGCCACGCAGGCGCGGCGGCTTTCCCCCAGGCGCACGCTGACCAGCGACGAATCGGCCAGCGCGCCCACGCGCACGGCGCAGTCGTAGCCCTCGTTGACCAGATCGACCAGGCGGTCCGTCAGGTCGAGCGACAGCGTGACCTCCGGGTTGCGCTGCAGGAATTCCGGCACCAGCGGCGCCACATGTTTGCGGCCGAACCCGGCCGGGGCGGTGATGCGCAGGTGGCCGCTCGCCTTGACCCCGCCCGCGGTGACGCTGGATTCGGCGCTTTGCAGCTCCGCCAGCAGCCGCTGGCAGTCCTCCAGGAAGGAAACGCCCTCGTGCGTGAGGGTGATGCGGCGGGTGGTCCGCACCAGCAGCTTGACGCCCAGGCGCGCTTCGAGCGCGTCGATGCGCCGGCCGATGATGGCTGGGGCCACCCCTTCGGCATGCGCCGCGGCGGTCAGGCTGCCCCGGTTGGCCACGGCGACGAAGGTTTCCATCTGTTTGAGGCGATCCACGGAATCTCCAGGGCTGGTCCAGACCAAACCGGCATTTAGCTAGTGTATTAAAGACGAATTTGGCTTTATTACATGCATGCATGTCAATAGTGATTTGCCCCGGGTTGGCGGCCGCGCGGCCCCAAGGGTCGCGATTCCTCCTAAACTTTGCAGTGCAACATCGGCGCGACGTTTTTTCCCATGCGCTGCCCTTGCCGCGAGGCTGGGCCGAGCAGGGATGGCGTTTCGGTGATTACCGCGCCGCACAATTCCAGACATCGACTGCAATTTCCAGGAGAACCGCATGAAGGCTAGCGATCTGCCACAGGGCATCCGCATCACCGCTTCACACAAGCCCGCGTTCGACATCGTCCTGACGCCCGAGGCACTGGGTTTCGTGGCGCAATTGCACCGTGCCTTTGAACCGCGCCGCCAGGAATTGCTCGCCGCGCGCGTGGCGCGCACCAAACGCCTGGACGCGGGCGAAAAGCCGGACTTCCTGCCGGAAACGAAGGCCATTCGCGAAGGCGACTGGACCATCGCCCCGCTGCCCAAGGCGCTGGAGCGCCGCCGCGTCGAAATCACCGGGCCGGTCGACCGCAAGATGGTCATCAACGCCTTCAACTCCGGCGCCGACAGCTATATGGCCGACTTCGAGGACGCCAACACCCCGGACTGGGACAATCAGATCCAGGGCCAGATCAATCTCTACGAAGCCGTGCGGCGCACGATCAGCCTGGAGCAGAACGGCAAGACCTACCGGCTCAACGACGCCATCGCCACCCTGCAGGTACGCCCCCGCGGCTGGCATCTGGACGAGAAGCACATGCAGGTGGACGGTCAGCGCGTCAGCGGCGCGCTGTTCGACTTCGGCCTGTTCTTGTTCCACAACGCCAAGGAACAGCTCGCGCGCGGCGCCGGCCCCTATTTCTACCTGCCCAAGCTCGAAAGCCACCTCGAGGCGCGGCTGTGGAACGATGTGTTCGTGCTGGCGCAGCGCGAACTGGGCATCCCCCAGGGTTCCATCAAGGCCACGGTGCTGGTCGAGACCATCCTCGCGGCGTTCGAGATGGACGAAATCCTCTACGGACTGCGCGAACACAGCGCCGGCCTCAACGCCGGGCGCTGGGATTACATTTTCAGCGCGATCAAGAAGTTCAAGGTCGACCGCGATTTCTGTCTCGCCGACCGCGCGCAGATCACCATGAACGTGCCGTTCATGCGCGCCTACGGCCTGCTGCTGCTCAAGACCTGCCACAAGCGCAAGGCGCCCGCGATCGGCGGGATGAGCGCGCTCATCCCGATCAAGAACGATCCGGAGAAGAACGCCAAGGCGATGGAGGGCATCCGCGCCGACAAGCGCAGGGACGCCAGCGACGGCTACGACGGCGGCTGGGTGGCCCACCCCGGGCTGGTGCAGCCGGCGATGGAAGAGTTCGTCGCCGTGCTCGGCGACAAGCCCAACCAGATCGTCAAGACCCGCGACGACGTGCACGTGAGCGGGGCCGACCTGCTGAACTTCCAGCCCGAGCAGCCGATCACCGAGGCAGGTCTGCGCAACAACATCAACGTCGGCATCCACTACCTCGGCGCCTGGCTGTCGGGCAGCGGCGCCGTTCCCATTCACAACCTGATGGAAGACGCCGCCACCGCCGAGATTTCGCGCAGCCAGGTCTGGCAGTGGATCCACAGCCCCAAGGGCGTCTTGACCGATGGCCGCAAGGTCAGCGCCGAGCTGGTGCGCGGGTTGATTCCCGAGGAACTGGCCAAGGTCAAGTCCACCGGCGCCGAAGGCCAGTTCGACAAGGCGGCGCAGATTTTCGAGCGCATGGCCACGGGCGAGGCGTTCGTCGAATTCCTCACCTTGCCGCTGTACGAGGAGTTGGGCTGACCCGATACGGGCTCGGCGGGCGTGACGACGGGCAGGGGGCCAGCCGCCGCCTGCGCCTTCGCGTCAGCGGCGTGCGCCGCCCGATAGGATCTCCACCTCGGAAGCGATTCCGGGGTTTTTCTTTTTGTGCCATGCAGGATCGGCACGTTCATCGCACCATTTCCGAGGAGTAGAGATGAAGATTCGCGATCTGTCCGGACAAATTGCCGTCATCACCGGGGCGTCGAGCGGCATTGGCGCCGCCGCCGCGCGGGCGCTGGTTGCCGAGGGCATGCAGGTGGTGCTCGCGGCGCGTTCGGTGACCAAGCTGGAGGCGCTGGCCAAGGAACTCGGGGAACGCGCCCTGGCGGTGCCGACCGATGTCGGCGACGAAGCCCAGGTGCGTCGCTTGTTCGACACCGTGAAGGATCGCTTCGGCGGCCTCGACCTGCTGTTCAACAATGCCGGGGTGGGCTATCACGGCCCTTTGGAGCATGGCAAGACGGCCGAATGGAAGGCGACCATCGACGCCAATCTATGGGGCGTGCTGTTCTGCACGCGCGCGGCCATTCCACTCTTGCGTGGGCGCCCGGGGGCGATGATCAATACCGTGTCCAGCGTGGGCGGGCGGCGGGGCATTGAGGGCTGGGCGGTGTACAACGCCACCAAGTTCGCCGTGGTCGGCATGCACGACGCCTTGCGCAAGGAACTGGGGCCGGAGGGCATCCGGGTCTCGCTGATCGAGCCCGGAGCGGTCTATACCGATTGGGGCTACAACGTGCCGCCGGAACAGATGAAAGCGCGGCGCGATTCGCTCGAGGCGCTGCATGCGGAGGACGTCGCGCAGGCGCTGGTCTATGCTTTTGCCCAGCCCGCGCACGTCAACCCGCAGGAATTGCTGATCCTGCCGACGCGCCAGACCGCGCCCTGAGTGGGCAGTCCGTTTCGGGGGCCGCCGTTGCGCGGGCCCCGGGTCGACGGATCAACTGGCGGGGTTCTGGGTCGGCGCGGCGCCGCTCGCCGGCTGGGTGGCGGAGGACTGTTCTGCTTCGCCAGCCTGGGGCTCGTCGTGCTTGTGAACCTTGCGCTGCAGCTTTTCCTGCTTCTTGCGCTGCTTGGCCAGTTCTTTCTGGCGTTTTTCGTAGGAGTAATTCGGCTTGGCCAATGTCGGTCCTGGTCGGGTTGTGAAAATCAGCCGCTGAAATAGCCGCCGTCGCGGGCTTGCTGGTCAGCGTGATAGCTCGAGCGTACCAGCGGACCGACGGCGGCATGGCGAAATCCCATGGCGCGCGCCTCGCGCTCGAACATCGCAAAGGTTTCGGGCGAGACGTAGCGCGCCACCGGCAGGTGGTGGCCCGAGGGGGCGAGGTATTGGCCGATGGTGAGCATGTCGATCCGGTGGGCGCGCATGTCGCGCAGGGTATCCAGGATTTCGTCGTCGGTTTCGCCCAGGCCGACCATCAGCCCGCTCTTGGTGGGGATGCTGGGATGGCGCGCCTTGAAATCGGCCAGGAGCTTGAGCGAATGGGCGTAATCGGCACCGGGACGCGCCTGCTTGTACAGGCGCGGCACGGTTTCCAGGTTGTGGTTCATCACGTCGGGCAGAGCGGCGGCGAAAATGTCCAGCGCCTTGTCGAGCCGGCCGCGGAAATCCGGCACCAGCACCTCGATTTGCGTCGTGGGTGAGGCGGCGCGCGTGGCCCGGATGCAGTCGACGAAATGCTGGGCACCGCCGTCGCGCAGGTCGTCGCGGTCCACGCTGGTGACCACCACGTAGCGCAGCTTGAGCGCGGCGATCGCCTGGGCGAGGTTGCGCGGTTCGTCGGCGTCGAGCGGGTCGGGGCGGCCATGGCCGACGTCACAGAACGGGCAGCGGCGCGTGCATTTGTCGCCCATGATCATGAAGGTGGCCGTGCCGTGGCCGAAACATTCGCCGATGTTCGGGCAGGAGGCTTCCTCGCAGACGGTGGCGAGCTTGTGCTCGCGCAGCAGGTGCTTGATTTCGTAGAAGCGTGAGGACAGCGCGGCAGCCTTGACGCGAATCCACTCCGGTTTCTTGAGCGCCGGCCCCTCGGCCACGATCTTGATCGGGATGCGTGCGGTCTTGGATTGGCCTTTTTGCTTGAGAGTCGGGTCGAGGGGGGTGCTCATGGCGAGGGTGTGGGGTGTTCAGTCAGCGGCGGTTGGGGCTGGCCGCGGCGAGCATGGCGAGTTCGGTGGCGAAGCACATGCCCACCGCATCGGCGCGCGTGTGCACGCCGATGCCGGCCAGATCCACCGTGTCCAGCCCGGCATAGCCGCAGGGGTTGATGCCGGTGAAGGGCGCAAGGTCCATGTCCACGTTGATGGCCACGCCATGATAGGTGCAGCCGTTGCGCACCTTCAGGCCCAGGGCCGAGATCTTGGCTCCGGCGCGGGTGTGCGGCGCGCCTAGATAGATGCCCGGCGCGCCCGGCCTGCGCACGCCGACCACGCCGAGACGCGCCAGGGTGCGGATGACGGCATCCTCGAGCCGTGTCACGGTTTCGCGCACCATCCAGTGCCGGCGGCGGATGTCCAGCAGCACGTAGGCCACGGCCTGGCCTGGTCCGTGGTAGGTGACTTGCCCGCCGCGATCGCTGCGCACCACCGGAATGCCGCGCGCGTTCAGCACATGCTCGGGTTTTCCGGCCTGGCCCAGGGTGTAGACGGGCCAGTGCTCGACCAGCCAGATTTCGTCGGGGGTGGACGCATCGCGCGCCGCAGTGAAGGCGCGCATCGCATCCCAGGCATGCTGGTAGGGCTGCAGACCCAGATTGCGCAACAGGATCCCGCCGGGCAAGTCCTGCGCGGGCAGTTCGAGGGCCAGATCCAGCGAGGACGGATCCGCGCCGCAACGCGCGAACTCCGCGACTTCGGGGGGGCTGGTTTCGCAAGGCGCCGGCTGCGGGCGGATGATGGCATCCATCCGGCTATCCTAGCGGGTGGCGAGGGTTTTCCCTGATTTCGGGGCAGGAACCCTGCCGGCCATGGGGAATCGCCTGTGTCGGCGGCATCAGGCCTGTTGCGCGAGCAGCTGGCCGATCAGGGTGTGCAGTTCGTTGAAATTCGGTGGGCCGACATACTGCTTGACGATGTGGCCCGACTTGTCGATCAGGAAACTCGTGGGCGTCAGGCGCACGTCGCCGAACGATTTGGCGATGCTGCCGCTGGTGTCCATCGCCACCGGGAACGGCAAGGCGCCCAGCGGGCCGGCCGTGGCGAAATTCTTCACGTAGTCGGGGCGGTCGTAGTTCATCGACACCGCCACGAGGTCGAAGCCCTTGGGCGCGAACTGGTCGAAGGTCTTCACCATCTCCGGCATTTCACCGATGCATGTCGTGCAGCTCGTGGCCCAGAAGTTCACCAGCACCACCTTGCCGCGCAAGTCCTGCGGAGTGAGCGTTTTGCCGTTCAGTAGCGAATAACTGATCTCGGGCGCCTTCGGGTTGCGGCCCAGGGCCTGCCAGGTGAGGTAGCCGGCCAATGCCACGGCAGCCAGGACAATCAAGGCCGACCATTTTTTCAAGGAAGCTTGCATCGCGGTTCCAGCTTGCGCATTTGCGCGTTCGAGAAGGGCATTCTAGGCGCTGGCCGCACTCCTTTGCGGAGCCCGGCAGCAGCACCCGATTCGACGCGGACCGGTCGGAAAAGTTCGCGGCGCCGGTTTCAAGAAAACGCCGGGCCGCTCCCGAGATCTCCATTGGGGGCGGGCTGGGCGCAGCCCTGCCCTGGGGGTGCTCAGAGGCCCTGCGGCACCGGACGCCCAAGGCGCCAGTTGGTGTCCCAGTCGCGCGCATAGGCCTTGGCCACGGCCGGGTCGTTCCACACCACCAGCACGTTCTCGGCGTTGTAGCGGGCGGCGGCCACCGTGTAGTTGTAGCTGCCCGTTTGTACCGTGCGGTCGTCGATCACCATGAACTTGTCGTGGAAGATCGGGTAAGCGTCGATCGCGCGCACCGCCACCCCGGCCAGTTGCAATGCGCCAATGGCGTGCCGGGCATAGCGCCGGTCCTCCTCGAAGTTGGCGCGCCAGTCGACGAGCACCTGTACCGCGACGCCGCGCCTGTGCGCGGCGATCAGCGCTTTCGCCACGGCCGAGGCCGTGAAACCGTAGGCGGCCACGCGGATGCTGTGCCGTGCGCCGGCGATGGCGCCGAGCACCAGTCGCTCGGCGCCGCCGTCCGGCGAGAAGCCCACCGAGATGCCGCTGTGCCGCGCCTGCGGGACCGCAGCAGCAGGCTTCGGCCAGGCTTCAGGCGTGGCGTGCGCGAACTGCGGCGCGCACGGCAGCAGCGCGAGGGCGAGCGCCAGGGCGCGCAATGTCGGGGCGAACGAAGGGACGGGCATGGCGATCAACGGGCGTGGCGGAACCTGGCGCGCCGAAGCGGGCGGTGCAAAAGCACGCAGCCGGCAACGACCTTCATCGATGCCGGCTGCGCGCGACAAGACGCCAGGGTGAGAAAGGGCGCTTATTTCAGGTGCGCATTGAGCAGCTTGGTCATTTCAAACATCGTCACCTGCGGTTTGCCGAACACGGCCTTGAGCTTGTCGTCCGCATTGATCATGCGCTTGTTGGCGGCGTCTTGCAGATTGGCGGCCTTGATGTGCGCCCAGACCTTCTTCACCACCTCGGTGCGCGGCAGCGGGGCTGAGCCCACCACGGCGGCGAGCGCGGCGCTGGGGGTCAGCGGTTTCATGAAGGCGGGGTTGGGCGCGCGTGCTGGTTTGGCGGGGGCCTTCTTGGCTGCGGCCGGTTTTGCAGTTGCCATATTCAAACTCCATCGATTGCTAGGGAGGGGGAGCACTCGGCTTGCGGCCGCTGGTGCTCGTTCGGTGTGCTGGTCGGCACAGGCGGTGCTGGTGAGCCCCGAGCCCGCATCTTAAAGCCCCGCAGCCCGCGGGCAAGCGCAGACGCGCCCGCGCGGCCCAAGTGGGCGTGATGATCCGGCCCCTTGTGGCGCCGACCCCACAGCCCGCGTCGCGTCCGTGCTGGTGCGCGGGCGCCGGGTTTTGCCTACACTCGCAGCGGCTTCGTGCCTTGGTGCATGAGCCCAGCAAGCGGCGGCTTCGGCGTTCGAGGCGAACAGCCGGAACATGCCGCTTGCGCGACGTCTCCCCTGCGTTGTACCCACCCTTCAGACTCAGGAGTTTTCGCATGCGTCAAACCACTCTCGCTCTCGGCCTGGCCGCGGTTTTGCTGACGGCCGCGCCGGCCTATGCCCAGTTCGCCAAGCCCCTGGACGCCGTGAAATATCGCCAGTCCGCCTTCATCATCATGGCCACCAGCTTCGGTCGCCTCGGCGCCATGGTGCAGGGCAAGGCGCCGTTCGACGCCAAGGCCGCGCTGGAAAACGCCAAGATCGTCGAGTTCATGTCTCACCTGCCCTGGCAGGCGTTCCAGCCCGGCACCGATCTGCCGGACTCGCACGCCAAGCCCGAGATCTGGAAGGAAATGGACAAGTTCAAGGCCGACGCCGGCAAGCTGCAGGAGATGACACCCAAGCTCGTGGCCGCCGCACAGACCGGCAAGCTCGACGAGATCAAGGTGGTGTTCGGTCAGACCGCCAAGACCTGCAAGGCCTGCCACGACAGCTTCCGCGAGGAGCTTTGACCGGCAGGGCCTTGTTCTGCCCGGGCGAGGTCGACGTTTCGGCCCGCGCCCAACCACCCCGCGCAGCGCGCAGCGATGCAGCCGCGGACTCGGGGTGGCTGCGATCAAAGGCTCAGCTGCCCCTGCACGACCACCCGCACATCGCCGCCGACCCACACCTGGCCCTGCGCGTCCTGCGCGATATGCACCCGACCGCTGCGGCCCAGGCGTGAGCCTTGCGCGGCGACGTACCGGGCAGGCAGGGCGCCGTTGCCGATCAGCCATTGGGCGAGGCTGGCATTGAGGCTGCCGGTCACGGGGTCTTCGGGAACGCCGAGGTTGGAGACGAAGGCGCGCACCTCGATGGCGGTTTCGGCGCCGGCGCCGTGCGGACCCGCCACGCCGACTTTCACGCCCAGGGCCTTGAGCGTCGAGTGATCGGGGTTCAGCCCGAGCACGGTCTCGGCGGCGTCCAGCCACAGCGTCAGCCAGCGCGGGCCGTTGTCCAGCCAGGCGCTGTCGCGCACCGCGCCGGATTGCAGCCCCAATGCGGCGATGACCTTGCGCAGCAATGGCGCATCGACGGCCTCGCTGCGAAACGGCGGCGCCGCGAAAGCCAGGCGCGTCGCGGCGGTGTTCGCGTTGTCCTCCGGCGCGCGCCGGATCGGCACCAGCCCGATCGCGGATTGCTGCACGATGCGCTGTGCGTCGGCCGGCTTGCCGCCGCGCAGCAGCCACGCTGCGCAGGTGCCGAGGGTGGGATGCCCGGCGAAAGGCAGTTCGCCGCCGGGGGTGAAGATGCGCACCCGGTAGTCGGCGCCGGGCTCGGTGGGTCGCAGCAGGAAGGTGGTTTCCGAGAGATTCAGCCACGACGTGACCTGCTGCATTTGCGCGGCGGAGAGTGCGTCGGCATCGAACACCACCGCCAGCGGGTTGCCGCTGAACGGGCTGGGGGCGAAGACGTCAAGCTGAACGAAGGGCAGGTTCATGGCGCATGGTTTCGTGGATGAGCGCGGCGAGTCGCGCGACCGCGCCGCGGATCGTGGGCGCGTCCACAGTGGAATAGGACAGGCGCAGGGTGTTGCGGGCCGGTGCGCCGACGTTGAAGGTCTCGCCCGGGACATAGGCCACGCCGCGCGCAATGGCCTGCGGCAGCAGGGCCGCAGCATCCAGCTGCGGCGGCAGCGTGACCCAGACGAACAGGCCGCCGTCGGGCTTCGTCCAGGCGATGCCTTCGGGCATGTTCGCGTCGAGGGCACTCAGCATGGCGTCGCGCCGCTCGCGGTAAATCCGGCGCAGGACCGGCAGGCCGCGCTCGATCACGCCGGCGCGCAGGACTTCGGCCACCAGCATCTGGTTGAAGCTCGCCGTGTGCAGGTCGGCGGCCTGCTTGGCCTGCACCAGCTTGTCGATCAGCCCCTGCGGGCCGGCGACCCAGCCCAGGCGCAGGCCGGGGGCGAGCATCTTGGAGAAGGTGCCCAGATGGACGCCCTGGGGCACGCCGCGCGCGATCAACCCCGGCGCGGGCGGGGCGCCGAACCAGAGTTCGCCGTAAGGGTCGTCTTCCACCAGCCAGGCGTCGGCGGCGCGCAGCAGCGCGGCCAGAGCGTCGGCCCGCTCCGGCGCGATGCTGCGCCCGGCCGGGTTGGAGAAGCGCGGCTGGAGATAGGCCATGCGCGCGCCGGGCAGTGCTGCGGCGAGGGCTTCGGGCAGAGGGCCGGAGACGTCGGCCTCGATGCCGACGAATTCGGGGGCGTACAGCGTGAACGCCTGCAGCGCGCCGAGATAGCTCGGCCGCTCCACGACCACGCGGCTGCCGGGGTCGATCAGCACCTTGCCGAGCAGGTCCAGTCCTTGTTGCGAGCCGCTGGTGATCAGCACCTGGTCCGGCGTGAAGTCCATGCCCTGCGCGCGCAGATGTGCCGCGACCCATGCGCGCAGCGGCGCGATGCCCTCGGTCGGCCCATACTGCAGCGCAGCGTGCGACTGTTCGCGCAGCACGCGGTCCGACGCCTCGCGCAGGGCGTCCGCCGGGAAGCTGGCGGCGTCGGGCAGGCCGCCGGCGAGCGACACGACATCGGCGCGGTTCGCCAGCTGCAGCAGATCGTGGATGGCCGAGGTGCGCAAACGCTGCGCGCGTTGGGCGATGGCCGGCAACGGCCGTGCGGAAGGTGGGATCATTGAGGGCTCTCCTCTGGGGTGGAACCAGGCGTGGTTGGCGCGGGCGCAGGATGCACGCGGGCCCGCCGGCCCGCCAGCACGGTGGCCATCACCGCCGCGGCGAACAACAGCGTCGCGCCGTCCAGATGTTCGCCGAGCAGCGCCGCGGCGGCAAGCATGGACAGAAAAGGCTGCAGCAGTTGGATTTGCGAGATGCGCACCGTGCCACCCAGCGCCAGCGCGCGATACCAGGCGAAAAACCCCAGCCACATCGAGATCACGCCGAGATACGCCAGCGCGCCCCAGGCCGAAGCGGCGACCGCATGCTGCGGCCACAGCCACAGCGTGGCCGGCAGGGTCAGCGGCAGGCTGCACACGACCGCCCAGCTGATGACCTGCTCGGCCGGCAGGCTGCCGGCCAGGCGCGCACCCTGCGCATAGCCCCAGCCCCCGGCCAGCATCGCCGCGATCAACAGGATGTCGGCCGGCTGCAGCCGCAAGCCGTGCATGCCAGGTTGCACGACGTGGGCCTGGCGCAGGGCGTAGGCGCACACCAGCACGCTGCCGGCCGCTGCCCAGAACCAGAACGCCTTGCTGGGACGCTGGCGCGCCAGCAAAGCGCCAATCGCGGCGGTGGTCAACGGCAGCAGGCCCAGCATCAGCGAGGCATGCACGGCATCGACCTGGCGCAGCGCGAGGCTGGTCAAAACCGGGAAACCAAACACCACCCCAGCCGCCACTCCCGCGATCGCCGGCCACAGCCGGCGCGACGGCAGCGCCGCGCCGCGCCAGAACAGCCAGGCTGCGGCAAGCAGGCCCGCGATCACGGCGCGCGCCATCGCCACGAACAACGGCGCCAGCTCCGGCATGGCGGGCGTGCCGACCGCCATGCGCGTGGCCGGCAGGCTGAAGGCGAACAGCGCCACGCCGAGCCCGCCCAGGACCCAGGCCCGCATGGGCGTTGCTGAGCGTGCGGCGCCAAACGCGGCGTCATGGACGGCAAGGGGCTCTTGTTTCATGCTGGCGAGGGGCGATGGCATGCCAGCAGCTTAGGCCGCAAGACAGTACAGAACCAATACACTTGAGCAAGCAGAAACTTCAACTGTATTGGTGGAACGACCATGACAGAAACCGAGACGGCGATCTTCCAACCCGGCGCCGCGGGCCGCGGCCAGACCCTGCAGACGCAGATCGCCGCGCGTTTCGCCCAGCAGATTCATGCCCAGCTCTTGGCGCAAGGCAGCCGCCTGCCCTCGGTGCGCGCCTGCGCCCGGCAGCAGGGCGTGAGTCCGCAGACCGTGGTGGCCGCCTACGACCTGCTGCAGGCGCAAGGGCTGGTCGAGGCCAGGCCCAAACGCGGATTCTTCGTGCGCACGCCCAGGCACCAGCCGCCTGTCGCCGCTGCGCAGGCCGGCCCGCCGCCCCTGCCCACCCATGCCACGGCGTTGATGCGCGGCATGTTCGCGCAGATGCATGCCGTCGGTTCGCCGGGATTGCGCGGCATGCCCGGGGCCGGCACCCTGCCTGCGGCCTGGCTGCAGACGCCGGCGCTGACCCAGGCCGTGCGCCGGCTGCTGCGCCGCGACGGGGTCGACGCCATCAGCCTGGAATACGGCCACCCGCAGGGCGACCCGCAGCTGCGCGACGCGCTGTGCCAGTTGCTCGCCGCGCTCGACGTGCGCGCGCAACCGGGCCAGATCATGACCTGCATGGGCGCCACGCAGGCGCTGGACCTGATCACCCGCGCGTTCGCCCGCCCCGGCGACGCGGTGCTGGTGGAACAGCCGGGATGGTCGGCTCAATTCGCGCAGCTCGCCCAGAGCGGGCTGCAACTCCTGCCCGTGCCGCGCGGCGCCGACGGGCCGGATCTGGAACGCGTGGCGCATTGGGCGCGCGTGCGCAAGCCGCGGCTCATGGTGGTGGTGAGCCGGCTGCACAACCCCACGGGCCACAGCATGAGCATGGCCAGCGCGCACCGCCTGCTGCAACTGGCGCGCGAGCATGGCTTCCTGATCGTGGAGGACGATGTGTACGGGCCCTTGTGCGAACAGCCGTCGCCGCTGTTGTCGGCCATGGACGCGCTGGAGCACACCTTGTTCATCAGCGGATTCTCCAAGCTGCTCGCGCCGGGCTGGCGGGTCGGCATGGTGGCCGCCTCGCGCGAGCGTATCGAGCTGCTGACCGATCAGAAGCTGCTTGCCAATCTCACCTCGCCCGTGCTTACCGAGCGCGCCGTGGCCTTCTTGCTGAACCAGGGCGCGTTGCGCCGGCAGGGCCAGCACTTGCGCGAGCGCCTGGCGCGGGCGCGCAAGCAGGCGGTGCGTCTGGCGCTGGAAAGCGGCTGCCGCTTCGAGTCGCCGCCGCAGGGCCTGTTCGGCTGGCTGGACACCGGGGTGGACGCCGATCTGCTGGCCCAGCGCCTGCTGGACCGCGGCTATCTGCTCGCCCCCGGCAGGCTGTTCGACCCGCAGGGCATGTCCACCACCCGCATGCGACTGAACTTTCCGCATGCGCTGGATGCGGCTTTTTGGAAGGCCTATGCGGCCGAGACAGCCGCGCTGCGCAAGTCGCGCGGTTAGCCGCCGAACTGCGCCGAGGCCCATCCGGCGGCCAGGCACAGCACCACCACTGCGGTGAGCCTGGTGCGCAGCACCAGCCAGGCGGCGGCCAGTCGGGTCCAGCGCTCGGCGTCGGGCCAGCCGGCCTGGTGGGCGGCGCGGGCGTAGGCCGGCCACAGCAGGCCGTCCATGGCGCGGGCGAGGATGACGATCAGCGCCAGCGCGAGCAGCCCCCAGGCGCGCGGCATGACCAGGGCGCCCAGCGCCAGCAGCGCGGGCGCCGCGCCCCACAACAGCGCCAGGCGCTGCAATTTCGCGTCGTGCAGCGGCCGCGCCAGAATCATGCCCCAATGCAGCGCACCCAGGAAGCTGACGACAAGCGCGGCATAGGCGCCGAGCATGCCCAGGGCGAAGGGGCGCACCAGGGCGTCGGCCGGGCTGGCCCAGGCCGCGGCGGCCAGCGCCGCGAACGGCAGCAGACCGGCCAGGGCGAGCCCGGTGGTCGGAGCAGGCAGTTCGGCGCCCGAAGGAAAAAGCGGGGAGGGAGTGGACATGGTTTGGCTGGGGCGGCAGGGAATGAGGCAGCGGCGATTGTTCCAGATACGGCGCGCGGAGTCGGGCGATGACATACCCCCGGTAGTGGGAAAGCCCGAGGTGGGGGCGCCGAGGGCCGAAGCTATAGTCACAAAACGAAACACAATGTTCGTTTGCGAAACAACACGTTCACAACCTCCATCATGCCCATCTCACGCCGCCAAATCATCGCCTCCGCACCGCTGCTGCTCGCCCCGGTCTTCGTGCGCGCCCAGCAGCCCATCGTCATCAAGTTCAGCCATGTGGTCGCGCCCAACACGCCCAAGGGCCAGGCCGCCGAATACTTCAAGAAACTCGCCGAGCAGCGCACCCAGGGGCGCGTGAAGGTTGAGGTCTACCCCAACAGCCAGTTGTACAAGGACAAGGAGGAACTCGAGGCCCTGCAGCTCGGCTCGGTGCAGATGCTGGCGCCCTCGCTGGCCAAATTCGGGCCCTTGGGCGCCAAGGAATTCGAGCTGTTCGATCTGCCTTACATCTTTGACAATTACGAGGCGCTGCACAAGATCACTCAAGGGCCGATCGGGCAGGGCCTGCTCAAGAAGTTGGAGAGCAAGGGCATTCTCGGCCTGGCCTATTGGGACAACGGCTTCAAGGACATGAGCGCGAACAAGCCGCTGCGCGACCCCACAGAGGCCAAGGGCCTGAAGATGCGCATCCAGTCGAGCAAGATCCTCGAAATGGAAATGCGCGCCATCGGCGCCATTCCGCAAGTGCTGGCGTTTTCCGAGGTCTATCAGGCGCTGCAGACCGGGGTGGTGGACGGCACGGAAAACCCGCCGTCGAATTTCTACACCCAGAAGTTCTACGAGGTGCAGAAGTTCATGACCCAGACTCAGCATGGCTATCTGGGCTATGCGGTCATCGTCAACCAAAAATTCTGGAGCGGTCTGCCGGCTGACATCCGCAAGGTGCTCGACCAGGCCATGAAGGAAGCCACCGATCATGCCAACGGCCTTGCGAAGAAAGAGAACGACGACGCCGTCGAAGCGGTACGCAAATCGGGCCGCTGCCAGGTGCTGGCGCTGAACGCCCAGGAGCGCGCTGCGTGGAAAAAAGCCATGGTGCCGGTGTATCGTGAAGCGCAGTCGCGCGTGCCCAAGGCGCTGATGGACGAGGTATTCAAGGCCACTGGCTTCGACCCCGAGAAACGCTGACCACAGCCTGAAGCGTCGCCATCCCACACTGCCGCGACCGTGGACACGGTGGCGCGGCAACGCGTTTTCAGGAGCTCCCATGACCCCTGTTTTGCGTATGGCCGGACGCGTGCTCGACCGGCTGGAAGAAGTTCTCATTGCCGCGCTGATGGCCGCGGCGACCTTGCTGATTTTCGTCGCGGTGGTGCACCGCTATCTGGCCGGCATCGCCATCCCCGGCCTGCAGGACTGGCTGCTGCACATCCATCTGAGCTGGGCGCAGGAATTGTGCATCTTCATGTTCGTCTGGATGGCCAAGTTCGGCGCGGCCTATGGCGTGCGCACCGGCATCCACGTGGGCGTGGACGTGCTGGTCAACCGTCTGAAGCCGGAGCAGCGCAAGGCCTTGATCCTGTTCGGCCTGCTGGCGGGTGCCGTGTTCACCGGGGTGATCGCCACGCTGGGCGCCATCATGGTGTGGAATATCGCCCACACCACGCAGGTGTCGGCCGATCTGGAGGTGCCGATGTGGCTCGTCTATCTGGCGATTCCGCTCGGCTCGGGTCTGATGTGCTTTCGCTTCCTGCAGGTGGCCTGGCGCTTCAACCGTGACGGCGAGTTGCCGCGCCACGACCCGGGCCAGGTCGAGGGGCTGGACGAGCCGCTGGACGTCGACTCCAGGGCTGACAACATTCATCCGCACGCGCGCGCACAGACTTTGAACGAGAGCGCGCCGAGCCCGCCGCCGAGCGGCCTCAAGGTTGGGGCGCACCGCCTTGAGGGGCTGGCACATGTGGCGCCGTGCGGGCTCGCGCCATGAGCGCCGCCATCATCTTCGGGCTGCTCATTGCCCTCATGCTCACCGGCATGCCCATTTCCATCGCGCTGGGCCTGACCGTACTTACTTTCCTGTTCACGCTGACCGATGTGCCGATACAGGCCGTGGCGATGAAACTGTTCACGGGGCTCGAAAGCTTCGAGATCATGGCCATCCCGTTCTTCATCCTGGCCGGCAATTTCCTCACCCATGGCGGCGTGGCACGGCGCATGATCGTCTTCGCCGCCAGCATGGTCGGTCATTGGCCGGGTGGACTCGGCCTGGCCGCGGTGCTGGCTTGCGCGCTGTTCGCCGCGGTGTCGGGGTCGAGCCCGGCCACGGTGGTGGCCATCGGTTCGATCCTGATCCCGGCCATGCTCAAGGCTGGCTACCCGCCACGTTTCGGCGCTGGCGTGGTCACTACCTCGGGTGCGCTCGGCATTCTCATTCCGCCGTCCATCGTCATGGTGTTGTATGCGGTGTCCACCAACGCGTCGGTCGGCGCGCTGTTCATGGCCGGCGTGGTGCCCGGCTTGATGCTGGCCACCATGCTGGGTGTGACGACATGGTGGCGGGCTTGGCGCGGCGGGTATCCACGCAGTCCGCGCGCGAGTTGGGCGCAGCGCTGGAAAGCACTGCGCGAAAGCCTCTGGGGCCTGCTGCTCATCGTGCTCGTGCTGGGCGGCATCTACTCCGGCCTGTTCACGCCCACCGAGGCCGCCGCCGTCAGCGCCGTGTATGCCTTCGTGATCGCGGTGTTCGTCTACAGGGACATGAGGCTGCGCGATGTGCCGCGCGTGCTGCTGGCGTCGGCCAATATGAGCGCGATGCTGCTCTACATCATCACCAACGCGGTGCTGTTCTCGTTCCTGATGACGTCCGAGCACATTCCGCAGACGATGGCGCAGTGGCTGCTGGATGCGGGGGTCGGCCCGCTGTTGTTCCTGCTGCTGGTCAACATCCTGCTGCTGGTGGCCGGCAATGTGATGGAGCCCTCGTCGATCACGCTGATCATGGCGCCCATTCTGTTCCCGGTGGCGATGAAGCTTGGCATTGACCCCATCCACTTCGGCATCCTGATGGTGGTGAACATGGAGGTCGGCATGTGCCACCCGCCGGTGGGACTGAACCTCTACGTGGCCAGCGGCATCGCCAAGATGGGCATCACGGAACTGACCCTTGCGGTCTGGCCCTGGCTGCTCACCATGTTGGCCTTTCTCGGTCTGGTGACCTACTGGCCCGCGCTATCGCTGGCGCTTCCCCGCGCGCTGGGCATGCTGCACTGAACACCGGGGCGGCAGGCATGCCGCCCCGGATGTCAGCCGTCAGCTGCCGGCGTTCAGGCGGCCTGCTTGCTGGTGCGCTGGCCGTCGATCCAACGTTCCCCCATGTTCGAGCCGAAGTAGTTCACGAGGTGAAGATGCTCTTGCATGGGGGCGTCGAGTTCAACCAGGTAGACGGCGATGCCGTATTCGCCTTCCTGCCTGGCGTGCTCGACGCGGGCCAGGGTTTCGACGCGGTCTCTGTGGCCGATGGCCACGACATAGCTATGGCGCTCGGGCTCGCCGTGGTGGAAGGCCTGGGCGAAATACAGATCGTTGGGCGTTGAGGACATGATGGTTTCCTTGCTTGCGGAGGGATTCCAGAGGTAGAAGCAAGCGTGTTTCTGTCGCTGGTGTGGGTCTTGTGTCTTGTCGTGACGTTGAGATTGTGCAATGCACCAATCGCTTTGTCACGGAGCTGTGTCATTTCCGCAACCCATTCCATTCGGGCATTCAAGCCCGAATGGAATCGGATGATTTTCATGTGTCGATCACGTTATATAGCGAACCACATGTACAGATAAAGGCTGTTATTGGCGCTGGCATTGAGACTGGTGCCATTGAGCTTGTTATAAGTCGTGTATTGAAGGCCCAGGCGGAGATTCTTTTCCGGGTTCGCCCAGTTTTGCCCGAACGGGTTCCAGTCGAGCTCCCAGACCACGCCATTGCTTTGAACATTGGATCCGAGATATGCCGTGCCATTGACGTTGAAATATTGAATGGTCGCGCCATAGGTGTTGCGAATCCAGTAAGCCACGTTCAAATTCAAGGTTTTCGCAGTATCGCTTGGATAAACCCCGAGTGACTGGTCATAATTCGCCTTCTCCTGCATGTAAAGGCCATTGACCGTGACGCTGTGAACATCGCCATTGATGAACTGGTAGGTCCCGTCGATGCCGAGATCGTTCACACGATCCGTCCCCGAGCTGCCCGTCGCGGAGGGCGGCTTCATGCTCATTCCAATGAGTCCGCCTTCATAGGTACTTTGGCCGACGGTGGTCGAGTAATTGGCTCGCAGGTATGGTGCGTATCCCGTGATCCCCCCGTAGCCGCCATGCAGCAAATTGCCCCAATAGGGTGATAGGGAGTGATAGGCGCCACCTTCGATATACCAATGGTTGTCGATCAGCGTGTAGGCGGTCGTTCCAAGAACGGTACTGCCTAAACCAGCCATCATGGGTGTAAATGGAACACCGCCACTGATCGGACTGGTCATAAACCCATATTGCCATGCGGGCACCGTGTTCCAGACGTCGGAAACGGTCGGGTTGTTGTTCACGGACACGCCAAAAATTCCCGAGGTGCCGCCCAAGGTGTAGTTGTGGGCATAGCGAATATCCGTGTTATCCCACGCCAGGTTGGCCGGTTCCGCGGTTTGCGCGTAGGTGGCTTGCCCCATCATCCCGATGTGGTCGGTCAAGCGTCCAGCGAGAAATATGGAGGCTTGTTGCAGCGCGACGAAATTATCGTTGCCATGCATGCCGTTGTAGAAGGGCGTCTGATCCTCGGTCGTGTGCGTGAAAGACGACACCAACATCGCAGACAACGGGATGTGACTCTTCCCATCGCTGAGGGTGTAGCCGTCGAGCTTGAAGGCGCGGCCGAAGGGCGTCAGTTGCGGCCCGAAGCCGCCGACGTGACAGGCAATACAAGCTTGACCGGTTTGCCGGGCGAAAGCCGGTACGGCTTGGGCCGGGGTGCTCAGCAGGCCGAGGCCCAACAGTGACAGCAAAGTCAAAAAGACGCTGCGCCACCCGCGATGGATCGCCCTGAGCGTGGCGAACAAGCGTGTGAGCGCGGATACGGACGGTTCCATGATGGGTCCTTTCTTGATGGTGTGTACGGGTTTTCCCCGAAACCATTCTCGGACCAGGGTCAAGTAAAAAACTTGACCCGCATCAAACATCGATGACGCCCTATATCAAGCGCGCCCCGTCACGTTGCGACGCAGCAACGCATTGGACGAAAGTTTTCCGCTCCCCGCTGCAGGCGGTGAACCTCGGCGTCAAACTCCGGCCCAGCGCACCAATTCCTGGGCCGGCATCACGCCCGACTGACGCTTGGCTTCTTGGCCGCCGCGGAACATCAGCAGGGTTGGAATGCTGCGGATCCGGTGGCGCACCGAAGCCTGCGGGTTGTCGTCCGAATTCACCTTGGCTAGCACGGCGCGGCCCTTGAGGAGCGCTGCGGCCTGTTCGAACTGCGGCGCCATCATGCGGCAGGGGCCGCACCAGGGCGCCCAGAAATCGACGATCACCGGCAACTCGGACTTGGCGACGAAGCGCTCGAAATGGGCGTCGCTCAACTCCACGGGATGGCCGGTGAACAACGCCTGGTGGCAGCTGCCGCATTGCGGGTCGTGCTGGAGGCGTTCGGGCGGGACGCGGTTGAGGCTGGCGCAATGGGGGCAGACGATGAGCATGATGACTCCAGGGGCAATGTCGGAAGACCTGTGCCGGCTGCGGCTGTCGCGCACCGGCTCAGCAGCAGTTGGGGCTTGCGCGGCGAAGTTCAAGCCGAGGTCGGCGCAGGCGGCTTGCCGTGCGCCGCGCTTGGACTTGGACCGTGCTGCCATTACAGTGTGCGCAAACAGGAAGGAGCACGATCGTCATGCCACGCATCGCCTACACCCCGGCCGATCTGGAGCAGCCCGCGGATCTGGTGGACGCCATTCGCAGCAGGCGCGGCGGCAAGCTGCTGAATCTGGACCGCATGCTGCTCCACAGCCCGGCCTTCGCGCGCGGCTGGAACGGCTTCCTCGGCGCGGTGCGCAGCGAACTGGACCTGGACCCGCTGCTGCGCGAGTTGGCCATCTGTGCCGTGGCGCTGCTCAACCACGCCCAATACGAATTCGCGCACCATGCGCCCGAGTTTCTCGCCGCCGGCGGCACGGCCATGCAACTGGCGGCACTGGCCGATGTGCCGGCCGCGGTGGACGACGCCGTGCTGTTCTCGCCCGCGCAGCGCGTGACCCTGGCGATCGCCTACGAGATGACCCGCCGCGTGAAGGTCAACGAGGCGTATTTCGCCGCGGCGCGCGCCGCGCTGCCCCCGCAGCAGGTGGTCGAGCTGGTGGGCGTCATCGCCACCTACAACATGGTGTCGCGCTTTCTGGTGGCGTTGGGGGTGGACATCGAAACGACGCTCGCCAAGGATCCGGAGGATGGGGGCGGCATCACCCCCGAAGCGCTGGCCGCGCTGCGGCCGGCGGGAAGCGCCTGAGCGGGCCGAGGCGACCGCACTCGGCATTGGGCGTGCGCCCGGCGGATTCACAAACAACCTCGAACAGGAGTCATCGCTCATGGCGTCATTCATCCAAATGGCGTTGGACCATTTCCCCATCACCCTGCTGCTACTGGGTTTCCTGGCCGCATTCGTATCCCTGCTGTCGACGCGGCGACAGCGCAACGCCGAGCGCGTGGCGTCCACCCTCTTGCGCTGGTTCCTGGTGTTCTCCGTCGGGTTGAGCTTTCTGACCAGCTTCGTCATGCACAGTTTTTTCGGCGCCACGGTGGCGCACGCCATCGGCTGGGCGCCCAGCCCGTTCCAGTTCGAGGTGGGCACAGCCAGCCTGGGCTACGCGCTGGTGGCTTTTCTCGCCGCTTTCGGCAGCCTGAGCCTGCGGCTGGCCGCCCTCGTCGGCCCGGCCGCCTTTCTCTGGGGCGGCGCGGCCGGACGTCTGATCCAGGCCCAGCATGTGCCAGCGCAGATCCCTGGCTACCTGGATTCCATGCTCGCCGCCAATCTGTTCATTCCGCTCGTCGGCTTCGTCCTGCTGGCCTGGCAGGCCAAGGCGCAAAGCCGTCGCAGCGTGTTTGCGCGGTCGCGCCTGTAGGCGCTAGCCGAGTGTCCGGGCCAGCGCCGCGAGGCGCGGCAGACTGCGCACGGCGCGGCTGCCGTACCAGGCGCACCATTCGCCATCGATGAGTCTGACCTCGGCGTGCGAGCCGCGCGCATCCAGCAGGCGGCGGACTTCGCCGGCGTGGCTCGGGCCGAAGCGGTAGGGCTCGGTGGACAGCAGCACCAGGTCGACGTCGCGTATCCAGGGCGCATCCCAGCTGAACGCGGGGTAGCGCAAGGCGCCAGGCGCTTGCAGCCCATCGCCGCCGGTGGTCTGCGGCAGCGTCTGCCAGCCCACGCTGGCCAGGGTGCGTGAAATATAGGTGTCGCGCGCCACGGTCATCCAGGGTTCGCGCCAGATCAGGTAAAGCACGCGCCTCGGCGTCCAGGACTGGGTTTGACAGGTCTGCAAGACGGCGCGCAGGGCATCGCCTTGCGCGCGGGCCCGCGCGCGCACGCCGGGCGCGGCTCCGAACACGCCTCCGAGCAAGTCGAACAGCGCCAGGTTGTCGTGCGGATCCTGCGGGTGCGTCACCAACACCTGCGGCACGAATTCGCGCAAGGCCTGCACGGTGTCGCGCGTGTTCTCGTCCACGTTGACCAAGACATGGGTGGGCGCCAGTCGCCGCAGGCGGGCGAGGTTGACGTCCTTGGTGCCGCCGACCTTGGGCACGTCGCGCACGGCGTCTGCAGGGTGCACGCAGAACCCGGTGCGCGCCACGATCTGCGGGCCCAGTCCGAGGTCGAATAAGGTTTCGGTCAGGCTGGGCACCAGGCTGGCGATGCGCGCGTCCTGTCCCGCCGGGGCGAAGGACTGGCCCAGGGCGTCCGTGAAGGCGGGATCCTGGCCGGGGTTTTGCGGTGCGGTCACGATGTGCTCGGGGCGTCGTGCCGCCACCGTCAGGTGCGTGACTTGCGCGGCTTGCGGCCCTGGCCGGCGAGGATGGGGTCGTACCAGGCGCGCGGCAGGACGTGCAGCAGCTTGCTGGCCGCGGCCATCGGCCATGGGATGGTGGCATAGGCGCGGCCGGCGTCGATGGCGCGCAGCGCGCGCCGGGCGAAATCATCGGGCTCGATGATGAAGGGCATGGGGAAGGGGTTGCCTGCGGTCATCGGCGTGGCGATGTAGCCGGGGCTGAGGGTCAGCACCTTCACGCCAGAGCCGCGCAGTTCCACGCGCAGGCTTTCCAGCGAGCTGATGAGGGCGGCCTTGCTCGCGCTGTAGGCGGCATGCCCCGGCAGGCCACGCACTCCGGCGACGCTGGCGATGCCCACCAGCGCACCGCTGCCGCGAGCGCGCATCGGCGCGATGAAGGGCGACAGCGTGGCCAGCGCGCCGAGCCAGTTGATGTCCATCACTTCGCGCGCATGGGCCAGGTCTTCCTGGTGGGACAAGTCCACGCCCTGGCTGATGCCGGCGTTGGCAACGACCACTTGCGGACAACCCCAAGCGTGCAGCAGGGCGCCGGCGTGCTCGCACCACGCGGCGGTTTGCTGCAGGTCGGCGGCAAGCACGCGTATGCGGTCGGGCTCAACCTCCCGCCGCCCCTGGGCGCGCGCGCAGGCCAATGCGGTGTCCTGGAGGGCGTCAGGCCGGCGTCCGACCAGCACCAGGCGCCAGCCGCGCCCGGCATAGGCGCGGGCGAGCGCCGCGCCGATGCCGCTCGAGGCGCCGGTGACGAGCGCGATCGGCGCATGCCCGCTGCGGGATTGTGGGTGGCGTGTTGGAGCTTGCATGCGGGTGGCCTGCTGAAGGTTGGTGCGTGCCGCCGGGTCGGTCTGCGGGCGTGCCGCTTCAAGGGCCCGGCCGCGTCACGCTGCCGCTGACCTTGCCTTGCATCGCGAACGTGCCGTCGAGCCCGTTCATGTCCAGGCTTGCGCCGGAAAACACGGACGTGCCGCGCTGCACCGTGCTGGGCTGGTTGGAGCTGATGCGCTGCGCGTTGGGAAAAATGTTGAGGAAGTTGCTGCGTATCGTGAGCTCGGGCACCCCCGGGGCGATGCGGTGCACGACGGCATCGCCCAGCAATTGCACATTGCTGCCGTCGGCGTTGCTGATGCCGGTCTGCGCCCGCGCGGTGGTCACCACGCCCTGGGGATTGCGGGATTGCAGGTCGGGCCGGGTGATGCGCACGGTGTCGTTGCCGGGAATGTGCTGCATGGCCTGGCCGCTGAGCTGGGCCGTGGGCTGTCCCTGGGCGTCGAAGCTGCGCGTGTGGAAGTCATGCAGGAAATAATCGGGCTTTTGCGGCGGCTCGGCCGTGCTGCCCCCGCCGTGCATGGCGCGCATGGCTTCCTGCGCCACCCACCAGCTGAAGGCCGCCAGCAGCACCATCAGCAGCGGCGGCAGGAAGGCGGAGGCGCGGCGCCAGAGCCGCATCCAGCGTGACATGGCGGCCTCAGTCCCCGGCGATGGCCTGTTCCAGGAGGCCGCGGTATGCGCCTTGCGCCACCAGCAGAAGATCGCACAGCTCGCGCACGGCGCCGAAGCCGGCTGCCGCCTGCGTACGGTAATGCACCCGCGCCAACACTTCGGCGTGGGCCACTGGCGGACACGCGGCGAGATGCGCGCGCACCAGCAGCGGCAGGTCGGGCCAGTCATCGCCGATCACGGCGGCCCGCTCCCAGGGCATGCCCAGATCGCGAAGCATGGTCTCGGCGCCCGGCAGCTTGCTGGAGCGGCCGAGCACGGAGTGTTCCAGCAGGCCGAGTTCGCGCAGACGCGCGCGCAAGGCGGGGCTGTCGCGTCCGGACACGACCACCGGCTGCACGCCACAGGCGGCGAGCAACTTCAGGCCGTGGCCGTCGAGCGTGGAAAAGCGCTTGAGCTGTTCGCCGTCTTCGCCCACCAGCAGGTCGCCCGGGGTGAGCACGCCGTCGACGTCGAGCAGCAGCACGCGAACGTCCTGCGCGCGCAGCAGGATTTCAGGGGCGAAGTTCAGGTGCGGCCGGGTGTCGAAGGGCGTCATGGAAAGCGGGTTCATCAAACCACCTTGGCGGCGAACAGGTCGTGCATGTTGAGCGCGCCGATCGGCTGCTTGTTCGCATCCACCACCAGCATCTGATTGATGCGGTACTGCTCCATCATCTGCACCGCCTCCACCGCCAGCGCGTCGGGGCGAATCGTGCGCGGGTCGGGATGCATGGCCTGACCGGCGGTAAGGGCGCGCAGGTCGACACCGCGTTCGAGCAGGCGGCGCAGGTCGCCATCGGTGATCACGCCTCGCAGCGCGCCGGCGTCGTCCACCACGGCCGTCATGCCCAGGCCCTTGCGGGTCATTTCCAGCAGGGCGGCCGGGAACGGCGCGCTGCCGGCCACGCGCGGCACGGCGTCGCCCACGCGCATGACGTCGGCCACGTGGGTGAGCAGCTTGCGCCCCAGCACGCCGCCGGGATGGGTGCGAGCGAAGTCGTCGGGGCCGAAACCGCGCGCGTCGAGCAGGGCCACGGCGAGGGCGTCGCCCAGCGCGAGCTGGGCCGTGGTGCTGGCGGTGGGCGCGAGATTGAGCGGGCAGGCTTCCTGTTCCACCGCGCAGTCGAGGTGGAGGTCGGCGTGTCGGGCCAGGGTGGAGTCGGCGCGGCCGGTGATGGCGATGAGCTTGGCGCCCAGGCGTTTGACCAGCGGCACGATGCGGGTGAGTTCCTCCACCTCGCCCGAGTTGGACAGGGCGACGAACACGTCGGCGTCGGTCACCATGCCCAGGTCGCCGTGGCTGGCCTCGGCCGGATGCACGAAATAGGCCGGCGTGCCGGTGGAGGCCAGCGTGGCGGCGAGCTTGCGCGCGATATGCCCGCTCTTGCCCATGCCCGACACCACGACCCGCCCGCGGCAGGCCAGAATGCACTGCACGGCCTGGGTGAACGCCACGGCCAGCGGCGGCTGACCGATGCGCTCGGCCAGCGCCAGCACGGCGGCGGCCTCAATCTGCAGGGTGTTGCGGCCCAGCTGCAGGGCTTGTTCGGGGTTGAAAGCGGTGCTCATCGGGCGGCAGTATAGGCAGGCGGGGCAGGCCGCGCCCGGCCGGGGAGGCGTCTCAGGCCGCGGGCGGGGCGTGGGCCCGCTCCTGGGTCTCGACAACCTGGCGCAGCCATACCAGCATCAGGACCCCCGGCGCCGAGGCCAGCACGGTGAACAAATAGAAATGGGGCCAGCCCCAGGCCTCCACCAGATAGCCGGTGGCTGGCCCCACGTAGACCCGGCCCACCGCGGACAGCGCCGACAGCAGAGCGAATTGCGTGGCCGAGAAGCGCGCGTCGCACAGGGCGGAGAGAAACGCGACGAAGGCCGCCGTGCCCATGCCGCCGGTGAAGTTCTCCACGCCGACCGCCGCACCCATCAGCAGCAGGTTGGACGGCAGCACCGACAGCCCCCAATAGGCCAGGTTGGACAGCCCCTGGCCGATGCCGAACCACACCAGCGCGCGCCACAGCCCGAGGCGCGCGAGCAAGGCACCCCCCAGCAGCGCGCCGACGATGGTCGTGGCCAGGCCCATGGTCTTGTACACCAGCCCCACCTCGGCCGGGCTGTAGCCGGCGCCGCGGATCAGGAAGGTGGTGGACAGCGCGCCGGCGAATGCGTCGCCCAGCTTGTACAGCACGATGGCCACCAGCAGCGCCACCGCGCCGCGGCGCGAGAAGAACTCGCGGGCCGGCTCGACCACCGCTGCGCGCAAGCTGCGCGGCGCGGCGACGTGGCCGGGCGTGGGCGGGGCGAACAGCGTGGCCAGCGTCAACGTGGCCATCAGCGCGGCCATCAGCGCATACATGCCGCGCCAGCCGAGGTATTCGGCCGCGAGCCACAAGGCCAGCCCGCCCGACACCAGCATCGCGAGACGGTAACCCAGCACGGCCACCGCCGCGCCCGCGCCGCGCTCCTCGGGCGGCAGCAGGTCGGTCCGGTAGGCGTCGATGACGATGTCCTGCGAGGCCGAGAAAAACGCCACGGCCACCGCCAGCAGCCCCACCGGCAACAGGCGCGCGTCGGCGCTGGAGAGCCCCAGCGTCGCGCCGAAGTGGTCCAAGCCGGGCCAGGCCGCGAGGCCGTCCGACGCGGGAATGCCCACCAGCGCCATTGCGCCCAGGCTGGCGGCGAGCATGGCCTGCATCAGCAGCAGCCAGCCGCGCCGCCGCCCCAGCCAGCGCCACAGGCCGGGTGGGCGGATGCGGTCCATGCCCGGCGCCCAGATGAACTTGAACACATAGGCCTGTCCGATCAGCGTGGCGAAGCCGATGGCCTTCAGGCTGACGCCTTCCACCGTCAGCCAGGCCTGCAGGGTGCCGGCGGTGAGCGCCAGCGGCAGTCCCGACGAGAAGCCCAGCAGCAGCAGCGCCGCCATGCGCCGGTTGCCGAACACCTGGCGCAACAACTGCAAGTTCGGCGTGGTGTCGGAGCGGGCGGGGGCGGCGGGCATCGGCGGACGAAGGCGGCTGGTCGGTTTCCAGGGAAGCCTTAGCATAGCCCCCGGCCGCGCCGCCGCGCGGGTCCAGCCCCTTGCACGCCATGACCGATTCTTCCCCAAACGCGCAGGATTTCGTGCGCTTCGCCGTCGACAGCGGCGTGATCCGCTTCGGCGCCTTCGTCACCAAGGCCGGGCGCGACACGCCTTATTTTTTCAACGCCGGGCTGTTCAACGACGGTGCCAAGCTCGGTCGTCTGGCCGGCTTTTATGCCGACGCCCTGCTGGCCAGCGGCATTGCATTCGACATGCTGTTCGGCCCCGCGTACAAGGGCATCGGCCTGGCCGCGGCGCTGGCCGTGGAGCTGGCCCGGCGCGGGCGCAACGTCGGCTTCGCCTACAACCGCAAGGAAGCCAAGGATCATGGCGAGGGCGGCAGCCTGGTCGGCGCGCCGATGGCCGGGCGGGTGGTGATCGTCGACGACGTCATTTCCGCCGGCACCGCCATCGGCGAGTCGGTGCGCCTGATCCGGCAGGCCGGGGCCGAACCGGTGGCCGTGCTCATCGCGCTCGACCGCCAGGAAAAAGCCGCCATCGCCGGGCAGACCCTGGAGCAGTCCGCCGTGCAGCATGTGCAGGCCCTGCATGGCGTACCGGTGGTGTCCATCGCCAATCTCGACGCCCTGCTCGCCATGCTGGCACGGGCGCAAGATCCCCAGCTCGCGCAGTGGCTGCCTCAAGTGCGCGCCTACCGTGCGCGTTACGGCGTCGGTTCTTCTGCCGCGGATGTGAGGCCTTAGCCGCCAGCGCATTACATGTCGCCATGCGGCGACATGTAGACCTCCATGCATTCAACGCTCTGCGGCCTTGTTCCCGCCGCTTGTCGGGCATGGGCGACGTTTCCGGGCGCAAACCGCGGCATGCAGCCTCCGGCGCGGTCCAAGCAACGCCGGCGGGCGTTGCTTGGACACGCAACCCCTTGATCGGCCTTGGGTTCCGGGCCTCTGGCACGCGCATTGCAAAACGAGGCGGGGCAGCGATGCAGTTGCTGCCCATTCCGACCATCAAGGAGCATGCATGAACACCAACTCCCGCCTCGGCAGAATTCTTCCCGCCACTGGGGCCACCTTGTTTTTATTGGCCATGGGCAGCATGCGCGCCCAAGCCGCCGGACTGCAGGGCGAGACGGAAGCGTCACCAGCCACCGTCACCCAGCCTGAAGCCCCGCCGGAGCGGGCCGCCGCGCACCGCGCCGCCAAGCTCGTGGACGATTCGGTCATCACCGCCAAGGTCAAGACCGTGCTGTTCAGGGACGAGGCGCTCAAGAGCCTCAAGATCCATGTCGAGACCCGCAAAGGCGTCGTGCGCCTGAGCGGGGATGTCGACAATGCGTCCGAGGCGGCCCGCGCCGTGCGTGATGCGCAGGCCGTGAAAGGCGTGAAGCTGGTGATGAGCGATTTGCGCGTGCGGGGTTGACCGGCCGCGCGCCCCGCATTCGCGAGGTAGCCGCGGGCCAGGCATCTCGTCCTGGCTTGGCGGGCTGCCGTGCCGGCGGTTCGCCGAAATGGCGTGAACAGGCCTTAGAGCCCTACAAATTATGGGGGCATCGTTTGGTTACGAATAAGAATGTTTATCATTTGATAACCATACGTTACCAAGGATGACACGCCATGAAGCGCCTCACCGTCTTTTCCGGCCGCCGCGCACTGCTTGCTGCGGCTCTGGGTTTGTGTTCCGCGACGGCCTGGGCCGGTCCGCAGTGCACCCGGGAGCCTGAGTCGAAGTGGATGGACGCGGCCAAGTTCCAGGCCCAACTCAAGCAGCAGGGTTATGTCGTCGCAAAGTTCAAGACCACGGCAGGCCATTGCTACGAAATCTATGGCAAAGACAAAACCGGGGCCAAGGTCGAGATCTACTTCGATCCGGTGCATGGGAAGATCGTGAAAGAGGAGCGCCACTGAGCGCCCTAGGGTCGGCACACGGTTCACCCCGCCCGTGGGGGTCAAGAAAACCTGGGGAGCGACCCGGCGTCTTCTTGAGGGGGCCATCCGATCTCCTCCCGAGATGAAGCGGAAGCAGCAAACCCGAGCCGGGCGAAGCCGCGTTCGAAGCGCGGTTTCCGATGTGCGGCGCCCGGCGTCAAGCGCGGCCCTCGTGCCTTGGCCGATTCGGGTTTATCACTGGGCGCTGGCTGGCAGTTGGACGGCAGCCTGGTTGGTCGAACCGGTCTGGCGTCAGCCGCATCAATGGCTGGGGTATGGTTTGGCGGCGCTGCTGGCGTGGCGTCTGGCCTATGGCGTCATCGGTCCGCGCGAATGGCGTTTCGCGAGCTTCGTCGTGTCCCCGCGCCGGGCGTTGCGTTACGCACGGCAACTGGTGCGAGGCGATGCTCCGCTGAGCCCTGGCTACAACCCACTCGCGGCCTGGGCCATCGTGGCCATGATGAGCCTGCTCGGCGGCGTGGCGCTCAGTGGTCATCTACTGACCCTGGAACGCTTCTGGGGCGATGAAACCCTGGAAAGCCTGCATGCCGGGCTCGTGAATTCGATGTGGCTCCTGGTGGGCCTGCACCTGTCAGGCGTCGCCCTGGCGAGCTTGCGCAGCCGGCAGTGGTTGCCGCTTGCGATGATCACCGGGCGCAGGCGGCCGCATTGAGCGGCGGCTCAGGTGCCGCCGACGAAAGGATTGCTGCGGCGCTCCTCGCCAAAAGTGGACTCGGGGCCGTGGCCCGGGATGAACACGGTGTCGTCCCCCATCGGCCAGAGCTTGTGCGTGATGCTGTCGATCAGTTGCTGGTGGTTGCCGCCCGGAAAGTCGGTGCGGCCGATGGAGCCGGCGAACAGCACGTCCCCCACCCAGCAGCGCCGCGCCTCCGCTTGGTGGAACACCACGTGGCCCGGCGTGTGGCCGGGGCAGTGGCGCACGTCGAAGTGCAGTGTGCCGAGTCGGAGCTGGTCGCCATCGTGCAGCCAGCGGTCCGGCGTGAAGGTTTCGGCGCGAGGAAAACCGAACATCTTGGATTGTTCCGGGAGCGCGTCGATCCAGAACTGGTCGCCGGGGTGCGGGCCGATGATGGGCACGCTCATGCGGCGAGCGACCTCGGCCGCCGCCCCGGCATGATCGATGTGGGCATGCGTGAGCCAGACAGCTTCCAGTCTGACGCCTTCCTGGGCCACGATGCCCAGCACGCGTTCGAGGTCGCCGCCCGGGTCGGTGAGCACCGCTTCGCGCATGGCATCGTCCCAGAGAAGACAACAGTTTTGTGCGAAGGGCGTGACGGGAATGATGCGGTAGCGCAGCATGGATGGGAGAGGAGGTTTGGCATAACAAAGTGTCGAAACCGAGAACAAAGTGTCAAACGACTCCGGTGGCTCCGCCTGCAGGCGGAGAACAAAGTGTTGAAGCGCCTTGTTCGACCAGGGCATTTTGCCTGTCGAGCGCCGCGGATGCCCGATCCCCTCGCTGATGACGAATTCGATACGGCCGTGGGCGGCTGCGCACCCGCGCCGACATCGGTAGAACACACCGCCAGCCGCAGTGCCATCCAATGTTCGAACAGGGTTACGATGTGCGCATACTGTGCGCGATATGTTCGCGCAACGTCCCATCGGGAAACGTCACCATGGCAGCCCTCTCAGCCGATATGCTCGAGTCCCTGCGCGAGCCTGGCACCTCGCGGATCTCCCCCTCGAAGCTCGCAGCCCTTCTGGACATGCAGCAGCAGGATCTGGCCCTCCTCGCGGGCGTCCATCGAAACACCGTACGACTGCACCCGGAGTCGCCCCGCTTACAAGCTGCACTGCGTGACCTGGTGCGGCTGCTATCGGCCGCCTCGGCCGTTCAGCCGGATTTGCAGCGACTCATCTTTTTCATCAAGAATGAACCGGTTCCTGCGTTCAGCTACAAAACGCTGCTGCAGGTCGTTCAGGAGGCCCGGACGGATGACGCGATCGCCTATCTTGAGTCCGTCGCCTCTGGTTTCGTCGGATGAAAGCATGTCAGCTTCGCGTCACCGGCGATGCCTCAGCTGGTCGCGATCCGAACGGCGCGGATTCGATTCCACGTCGAAGCTGTGCGCAAATCCAGCGCACCTTTTGCATCCACGTAGCCACCACTGACTACCTCGAAGTTGAACACGCCCAAGAGCTAGCAACCGAGGACCGTTGATCGGCCTGAGCGGGCGTTGGGCGCAGCCGGTGCCGGCGGCCGCAATGGTGCGGGCAGCGGTCGCCCAGATCACCGGCCCCCCGAGCGGCAGGTTCCAGCGCAGGCGAATTGGTGCTCTCGACCCCAAGCAGTCCTACAGCTCGCCTGGTTCAGTGCAACAAAGCGGGCCGCTACAAGCGAGACACTGGCGACGGGAGTTGCACCTGCGACTGCCGCAGAAACCCGGTTTACCAAGGCCTCGACCTTCGCGCCATTATGTGTCTGTTGCACATACCAACTCAGGAATGTGTGCTCGCGGCTCCTTGACCATGAGGGCCGGCCGTTCGACGTCCACGCCCAAGGCCCTGCACCCGGCAGGCAGATGGCTTCGCAGGCGACTTTGCATTACGCTACCCTCCATGAACACGATTCTCTCCCCGATTGAGTCCGAATTCGGCACCCAGCAGGAAGCCCAGGCGCATGACGCCTGGTTCCGCAGCCGTGTGCTGGAAAGCATGGCCGACACACGACCAGCCGTGCCACATGACCAAGTTGTGGCCGAGACGGAGGCCATCATCCAGGCTGCCGAGCAAAGGCAGTCGGTCCGGCGGCGTTGACGCTGCCCATCCATTGGTCGCAGCAGGCGCGCGCCGACCTGCTCGCGATTGTCCGCTACATCAGCGAGCGCGATCCGGACGCCGCGCGCAGAGTGCGTGACTGCATCGTAAGCGCCGTGGCCACCACGGGCGATCATCCCTACCTGTACAAGCCCGGCAGGATCGCTGGAACGCGCGAGCTCATAGCCCATCCGAACTACATCGTTGTCTACAAGGCCAATCCGGCTGAAGCGCCGAGGCGGCCGATGTTCGCGTGATGCGTGGAAAAACCATGGAAATGGCCGCCCCGAATGCCAGCGAGGTGTCAATTCTGGCCGGAATCTGGCTCCCTGCCCAGAAATTGAGCAGCGGGTGAGCGCCATCATGCGATTCCGAAAGCAGGAGTGCGTGCGTTCATTGGGTTCTTCAACAGACTAAGTGTGNTGAGTCCGAATTCGGCACCCAGCAGGAAGCCCAGGCGCATGACGCCTGGTTCCGCAGCCGTGTGCTGGAAAGCATGGCCGACACACGACCAGCCGTGCCACATGACCAAGTTGTGGCCGAGACGGAGGCCATCATCCAGGCTGCCGAGCAAAGGCAGTCGGTCCGGCGGCGTTGACGCTGCCCATCCATTGGTCGCAGCAGGCGCGCGCCGACCTGCTCGCGATTGTCCGCTACATCAGCGAGCGCGATCCGGACGCCGCGCGCAGAGTGCGTGACTGCATCGTAAGCGCCGTGGCCACCACGGGCGATCATCCCTACCTGTACAAGCCCGGCAGGATCGCTGGAACGCGCGAGCTCATAGCCCATCCGAACTACATCGTTGTCTACAAGGCCAATCCGGCTGAAGCGCCGAGGCGGCCGATGTTCGCGTGATGCGTGGAAAAACCATGGAAATGGCCGCCCCGAATGCCAGCGAGGTGTCAATTCTGGCCGGAATCTGGCTCCCTGCCCAGAAATTGAGCAGCGGGTGAGCGCCATCATGCGATTCCGAAAGCAGGAGTGCGTGCGTTCATTGGGTTCTTCAACAGACTAAGTGTGACCAATGGCTTACGCGCGCACCTCACGAACGCATGGTGGCTTCAAAATCGCGGCTCTGCAGGGGTTGTAGCTCTGCGATGTATTTTTGGAAATTTCGCTCAAAGCTGGTGCCTTTGTCCGCAGGGCGCACGACCGTTCGGAGTTTTTGCACGAGACGCTTGAGGGCTTTCTTGCGCGCTAGCGGGACCACGTTGTAATACGACAGGCGCTCGACGAGTGCTACGGCCTCATCAAGGTGGGGCCCGCGAACGGCGTCAAACGTCGGATCCTCCTGCCCGTACCACACCATCAAGGCGGCGGCACGCACATCGGCGAGTTCAACATTCCCAAGCCCGACACGCGCGACTTTGGCAAACGCGGTGTTGGCTGCGGTCGTATCAACTGCTGCCATCCTAAGCTCCTCTCTCATGCTTTCTAAGATATGGGCTGCTGCCGGTTTCGTAGACACCTTTCCCCTTCTGCGACTGCGGGGTGCAGGACGCCGTCGAAGTCAAGGAACAACGCTGTGTCAGTGTGTGGGGCCATGACTAGCTTTGGATGGCGGCGAACGAGGTGAGTCGTGCTGGCGTTGGAGGCTCCACGGCGGCACTGAGGCGCTGAAGAAATTCCAAGTGCAGGTCGCTGGCGTTTTGAACTTTCATGACATCGTGCGGTGTACGTGTGCAATGCTGAGGCGGCATCAAGCTGTTGATGCGCACATCGCTGCGAGCTTGTCGCGCAATTCAGCGTGCACCGCGGGTTCGCTCAAGCCCGCGTGCTCGTGCGTGTGAACAAGTCGGTCACGGCACCAATCGGGCCAATCTTGCGCGTCGTCATCGAGCGCGAGCCAGTCCCGCGGTTGACGGCGCTGGACGTCATCCCAGACCTGGTACCCGCGCGGCATCGCCGCGAAGGCTTGGGGGTTCATGATGCTGTGATACGTCGCCCCTATCACCCGTGCCCGCAGCGCGGGTGTGAGGCGCTTTGCTGCGCGGCTGTAACTGAACACCCTGACCCACGACGTGCTCAACACGATGCGCACCGCTGGGTATGGAGCCAGCAGGGTCTCAAGCAGCGCCGCATGCTGGAACAGCGAGTAGCCCTCCGGTGCGTCCAGATAGGCCCCTTTCCTGGGATGCCAATGCACGTTTTCGTGATGCAAAACGCCGTCAAAATCAAGATAAAGGACGAGCTCCCCGCGGCCAGTTGGACGTTTCATAGCTTGCATCCCACCGGTTTCATGAGAGAGGTTGGCCCCATCAGAAAACATCGTTCGGGACCGAGGCGATACTGGCTGTTAATGGAAAATACCGTTAGTTAACAAGGATATAGGACATTTTGATTGTCACCCTGAATATAGCCAACTACAGTCATTGCGTCCAGTCGACGTGGAGGCGCAGACGATGGAAGTGAGGCCAGTCTGTTGNCTGACGGCGCTGGACGTCATCCCAGACCTGGTACCCGCGCGGCATCGCCGCAAAATCCTGGGCCCTCATGGTGCTGTGGTACGTGGCGCCAATGACCCGTGCCCGCAGCGCGGGTGTGAGGCGCTTTGCTGCGCGGCTGTAACTGAACACCCTGACCCACGACGTGCTCAACACGATGCGCACCGCTGGGTATGGAGCCAGCAGGGTCTCAAGCAGCGCCGCATGCTGGAACAGCGAGTAGCCCTCCGGTGCGTCCAGATAGGCCCCTTTCCTGGGATGCCAATGCACGTTTTCGTGATGCAAAACGCCGTCAAAATCAAGATAAAGGACGAGCTCCCCGCGGCCAGTTGGACGTTTCATAGCTTGCATCCCACCGGTTTCATGAGAGAGGTTGGCCCCATCAGAAAACATCGTTCGGGACCGAGGCGATACTGGCTGTTAATGGAAAATACCGTTAGTTAACAAGGATATAGGACATTTTGATTGTCACCCTGAATATAGCCAACTACAGTCATTGCGTCCAGTCGACGTGGAGGCGCAGACGATGGAAGTGAGGCCAGTCTGTTGGCGCCGATGCCGATTTGAGCCACATGCCGATCGGCGGCTGGGCCATGGAAAACGAGCTGCGCGCGGCGTCAGGCTTGAATTTCGTCGCGCTCTAACCGGCTCACCGCAGACCCGGCGCATGGCTCAAATCGGCATCGGCGCCAACACAGAAGACCTCCGTTGTTAAGCTAAGCCGCCGCCGCACCAGCGCCGTTCTGACTATCCAGGTGAATATCTCTTGAGAGACAACGGCGCTCGCACGAGGCCGTGAGCCATGATTCCGAACTTTCCTGCAGGCGCCACGATCGGCGCCATCCACGCGTCGTGTGTCCATATGGGACGCTTTGTCTCGGTAGCGAAGTCCGCACCGAACATCTATGGCATGCGTACTGATCCCGCCAATCGATTCGGTCTTATGGCCGATGCGTTTGCGAACACCGCACTCGAAGGCACGATCACGGGCGACGAGCTGATCGAGTGCCATACGGCGCTGCCGATCTTCGGCTCCCTGCTGACGCCCGAGTCTCGCGCCCTGTGGAAAGCAGCTCAACTGGCTGGCGATACGAATGCGTGGATGCGTTACTTTCCGCCGAATACGAGCGGGAATATCTTCGCCGAGACGCCCAGGATGTGCTCGTCCTGCGTGGACGAGGACGTCGCTCGCTTCGGCGTGCCGTACTGGCGGGTGCAGCATCAGTTGTCGTGGGTCGCGTCCTGTCACGATCATGGTCAAGCTCTGCATGACCGATGCGAGGAATGCGGTGCCCCGTTCCCGCACGGCCTCAAGATGCTGATTCCCGGCTCGTCCTGTGTGGCCTGCAAGTCCACCAGGACGCGCCCGCTGGAAGCCGTGACCCCCAGCTCCGGTCGTACGGCCCTGGAGGGAGTGCTTGCGAGGGCCTTCCGCTCGCAAGCGCCGGAGCTGGCCCCTGAGGTGCGGGTCCACCTGCTCCGAGAGGCCTTCGCCGGAAAGGATGCCGCCGCCATCGTGAAGCGCTTCATGGCTTTCTGGAGGGCCAAGGGGATGACAGGCCTGGAGCGGACGCTCGGGTGCGCGATCCCGCAGAAGGGGCTGACGCGGCTGATCGCTTCAGGGGCGGGGCAGGTGCCGGTTGCTGTGCTGTTGTCGTTGGTCACCTTCGCTGCCTTGGAGGTCGGCGAGAAGGGGGTGGCCAAGGCGATCGACTTGGCGCGCGAGCAGGAGGCCCGCCTGCTCAGGGCCGACGCCGACACGCGTCATTCCGACGTCCTCTCCGAGGCCCTGGCGGCGCAAGCTCGGGCGCTGTCGATGCCGCCCGAGGTGGTGGAGTTGTTGCTGCGCGACGATCTGTCTGGTGCCTACATCCTGGTCGGCGGACTCAACGTGGCGTCCATGGTTGATCGGCTGCCTGCGCAGCATCGTTCGGCATTTCGCTTTGCGCTTCGTTCGCAGGGGTGACTATGTCCGGTTCGGCCACGGGATTGGCGTTTGACAAGACCGGATTAGCCGCTAAAATACATGTTTTGACATTCATGTCAACCTTCCAAACCCTCGGTTTTCCGCCCAATCCATGCGCCGCTCAGACGTCTCGCGCAGAGCAATGGAGAGCCTGCTTGCTGAAGGGCAGGCGGCGGCACGGCCCTGGCACCGGATCGGGGCGCTGCTCGACGAGATCGACAAGACACAAGCCTGGCGGGAAAACGCGAGCACTTTCACCGAGTGGATACAAAAGACTGCACCCATGCTTGGACTGAAGGAGTCCAGCCTGTGGCGATTCCTGCGATCCTGTCGAATCTACGCCAATCTGCGCAAGGAGATGGCCGCACGGGGGCACGAACTTCCAGAGCCCGAGGCGCTGCCGCCCCAGGTCAGCGCGGAAAGCCTGGAGCTCTTCGACAAGCTCCGCAGAGCAGCCCCCGAGCGTGTTACCGACCCGATCGCTTTTGGGCTCGTCCGTGGTGAGGTCACGCGCACGCAGCTGCGCACCATCTGGCTGGACTACCGTCCTGCCCTGGCAGGGCGAACGGCGCGCGGATATGGCATTGTTTCGGCTCCCCGCGTCGATCGCAGGGATCCTGACGCTGCAGAGTCGCTGGGAGAGGCTGAGGCGCTGCTTGCGCTGCGCGGTGGGGATCGTGCGTGGACGGGGACTCCGGATGCCGACATCTATGCGGTGTTCAGCCGTGTGGGGCTTTCGATTCGCCGCACCAAACCGGGTGTGATGCGGCGCGTGCTGGATGCGGTAGTCGCCGTACGCGCAGGGGAAGGCGCTGACCTCGAGTTCCATGCTTTCGAGGTGCGAGGGCGCAATTTCGGTGAAGAATGCGGCCAGTGGTTCGAGGAAATTGCTCCCTACGTGGACTATGCATGGATTGCCGCGGTTGGGCCTCTCGGGGCCGATGTTGTGGCAAGTGCCCCGGCCGGACTCGGAATTGCGGAGATCCGAGCCGAACAGGTGAGGGTGCGGCGGCCGCCAGAGCGTGTCACCCGTGGCGGTCACTTGAGTGGTGACCTTGCCAAGCAGCTGCTGATGTCCGCGCTGCGCCATTGAAGGCGCGAATTTTTTGCAACATTCACATTAGCGGTCTACACTGCAACTCCTTTTGGGAATCCTCATCGTGTCTCAATCTGCCCAGCTGAACTCGGTGCCTACCGATCTCTCCCTGCGTGACCACTTCGAGCGCCGACCGGCCAACGATGTGGTCGTGCAGGAGGGCTACAGCGCACCCTATCTCTATCTCCTGGAGGAAGACGCGACGGACCGTGGTACTCCAGCTGGGCTGTCGAAGCGTGCAAGCCGATACACGCTGAGAAAACTCGGCCAGGTCGAGCGCGCGCTACGAGCGGGCGCCGGGCAGGGGCGCGGCGACGCCTACCAACCCTGGATCCGGATCCGCCGCGGCTTCTCGAGCCCGGTGAGCCATCAGGTCTTCGAGTCCGTCGGGGTCAATCTGAACCGCCCCGGGTTTCGTGGAGGCTAGTTGGTTTAAGTCATGCCGGAATGGCGTGTTGACTGGCTTGTTGGCGCCAGTAGTTTGCCTCAGCTTCTGCCGGAGGGATACCCCCAATCGGTTTGAGCAGTCGGGTGTGGTTGAACCAGTGCACCCATTGCAGGGTGGCCAGTTCGACGGCTTCCCTGGTTTTCCAGGGTCCGCGGCGGTGAATCAATTCGGCCTTATACAGCCCGTTGATGGTCTCGGCCAGGGCGTTGTCATAGGAGTCTCCTTTGCTGCCCACGGAGGGCTGGATGCCTGCCTGCGCCAAGCGTTCGGTGTACTTGACGCTGACGTATTGCACGCCTCTGTCCGAATGGTGGACCAAGGCATGGGCAGCGGGCCGACGCGCGTACAAAGCCTGCTCCAGCGCGTCCATCACGAAATCGGTCTGCATGGATGTGCTCACGCGCCAGCCCACGATGCGTCGGGCAAACACGTCGATGACGAACGCCACGTACAGCCAGCCCTGCCAGGTGCTCACATAGGTGAAGTCCGACACCCAGAGCTGGTTGGGTCGCTCGGCTTTGAACACCCGGTTGACGTGGTCCTGCGGACACGGCGTGCAAGTGTCGGGGACCGTGGTTCGCACCTTCTTGCTCCGCCGCGCACCCTGCAGCCCCAGGCGTTTCATCAGCCGCTCGACCGTGCAGCGCGCCACCCGGTTGCCCTCGCGGTTCATCTGCAACCAAACCTTGTCAGCTCCATACACCTGCCAGTTGGCGTGCCACACACGCTGGATGTCGGCAGCCAGCGCATCGTCGCGCTGAGCACGGGCGCTGCGCAACTCGGGGTTGCGATGACGCGCGGCATGGCGCCAGTAACACGACGGGGCCATCTGCAGCACTTTGCAGATGGGCTCGACCCCGTGCATGGGGCGGTGCTGGTCGATGAATCGCTTCAACTCTTCAAACGGCGGTCGAGCTCCGCCTGGGCGAAAAAAGCACTCGCCGCTTTGAGGATGTCATTGGCCCGGCGCAATTCCTTGTTCTCGCGCTCGAGTTGTTTGAGGCGTTCACGCTCGCTGCTCGTCAGGCCGTCGCGCTGGCCTGTATCGACTTCCTCGCGCTTGACCCACTCCAGCAGCGTCTGTGGCACGCAGCCAATCTTGGGGGCCATGGATTCGACTGCGGCCCACAGCGAGGGGTACTCGCCTCGGTGCTCCTGCACCATGCGTACCGCGCGCTCGCGCACTTCGGGGGAAAACTTGTTCGTCTTGTTCATGGCTCCATCTTCTCAAAGGTTGGAGCCTCCTCAAAACCCGGGGCGGTTCAATCGGCGCAATCATCACTTCCTCAGCCTGCTCGAGTTCCACACCGCGCTGGTCACCGCTTACCTGGGCTCGGAGGAACTGCGGGAGTGCCTGCCGATGTGGCCGTACGAGCATCCGCACCCGAACTCCGACGACGGTGCGCCGCAGCGCCTGGCGCCAGAGTACGTACCCGGGCTTTTGGACATCGCAGCTGAGGCCGGCATCGAGCATGGCACGTTCATCGGCACCAAGATTCCGTACGTCGGAACCATCGACCTGATGCACAAGCTGTCCTCGCGCAGCGGACTGCAGTACGTCGGCATCAGCTGCAAGCCCCGCGACATCATCGATCGAAGCGAGCGCGCCCAAGAGCGGTTGAAGCTCGATGAACGTTACTGCCTGGCCATCGGAGCCCGACATGTCGTCGAGGATGGGCGCGGTCTCCATCCGGTGGTGCTGAAGAACCTGCGGTGGCTCTGCCCCCTCACCAGTGAGATCCGTGAGTACCGCAGTACCACCCAGTTGCTGGAGTTCTCCGGGTACTTCGACGAGTGCGCGGATGCCATGCCGCTGCTCGATGCTGCGCTTGCGGCCGGTGCCAGGTGTGGACTGAACGAGCGTGAAGACGTCTTCCTGTTCCTGCGTCTGGGCATCTGGACGCACCTGGTCGACATCGATCTGAGCCAGACCATCCGGATGACGCAGCCCATGCACAGGGGTGCGGAAAACGTCCTGGCGCCATTGCGCCGACGCTATCTGGGAGAAGCCCATGTCTGAAATCTATTCCGGATGCATGCTCATCCAGTACGACAAGAACGAGAAGGTCGTACCCGTCGCGCGCGTGGTCGCCTGCGATGCGCGCATGGGCGAGGCGGTCGTCGTGCCACTGCGCGAAAAACCCAAGGTGGGCAGGCGGGTGCACTACATCAAGTCGCCGGCGCGAGTCAGCCTGGAGGCGCTTCGCGCGGACATCGCCAAGAAGGAGTTGGTCGTGGCGCGCTACGAGGCGCCCTCCCACCAGTTGCTTCGCCCCGAGCAGCTCGTCAGAGACAAAAAAGAGGATCAGGCTCCCGACCTGAATCGCCGAACACGTCGCACGCTTCGGAGCTGGTATGCAAGGGCGATGGAACTCTACGAGCTGATACGGCCTTTCGTGGAGGGGAGAACGATCGAGGAGATCGCGTTCGACCCGAAACGCCGCGGGTGGCCGAAGCGGAGGGCCGAGGAACTCGAGCGCAAATGCGCCCCGAAGATCGCCCGCACTCTCAACGCCTACATCCTGGGCATGGGGGAAATGCCGGGAGCGCTCCTGCCGGGCTATGCGTTTTCCGGGGCTCCCGGACGACGCAAGCTGTCCAGGCGAAAGACAGGCAAGCCGCGTGACCCATCGTTGAGGCCAGCGTCAGAAGCGGTCGGTCGAAACTGCGACGAGGAGGTGCGCAAGCTCTTTGCACTGGGCTGGAAGAAATTTCGCAAGGCCGGTGTGTCCATCACAGAGGCGTTCCATGAAACGAAGCATCGCTATTTCGTGGACAGCGTCTCATACGACGGCGTCACTGCCACCGTCGAGCTGAAGAAGGAAGCGAAGGATTACACCGTCGAGCAGTTCCAGTACTGGGGTGAGCGCGCTGATGAGGTTCTCGAAACCAAGGGAACGCCGCTGGTCCTTTCGCCCGATGCGATCCGGCGCGCTGCGCGCATGGGCAGCATGAAGGGCCGGTTTCCCGCCTACAACGACGAGGCTTTCGTCGACAGCACCAGCACGGATCAGACGCTGGTGTCCTGCGCCTCACGCCTCAAGATCCTCGGATCTCCCTGGCGCACCGTGGTCATGGGCGGCGCCGTGAACTACATCTTCGGCGTGCACGTCGGGTTCGAAAACGTCGCCAGCATGACGACCCTTCTGGCCATTCTCCACGCGGCCGAGGACAAGGTGGACTTCTGTGCTCGTTACGGCATCCACATCGAACCCGACGACTGGTTGGCCACGACCTTCCACCGACATCCGGGCGACAACGGCGAACCCAAGGGAAACGATGCCATGGAGGCCCTGCAGGAGATGGAAGCGGGAGCATCCTTCGGGCCCGCGTACATCGCGCTGAACAAGTCACCGCTGGAATCGGACCACCAAAAGAAACACCGCCGGGTGGATCATCGCACACCGGGTTCGACGATGGGGCGAGTCAGCAAGCGCGGCGAGCCCTCGCGGGCGGAACTGGCCCGACTGAACTTCCCCGAGTACATGGCCCTCCTCATCAAGGACATCCTCTACCACAACAACGAGGAAATCATCGAGCTCCCGACGCTCGAGATGCGCCGAGCCGGCGTCGAGCCGACCCGGCGGGGCGTCATCCTCTGGATGAAGCAAAACGGCTACGTCGCCTCGGCCCCGCGCACTCTCGACAACCTGCGTGTGCGCTGCCTGCCCGCCCTGAAAGGCGTGATTCACCAGGATGGCGTGCATCTGCTCGATCCCACGACGAAAACGAGGCGCCTCATTCCCAACCTCGTCTACCGCAGCGAATGGCTGAACAGGCATGTCCTGTCAACCCACAAGGCGGCCAAGAACGTCACGCTGCATCTGGACCCCTCAAACCCCAGCGAGTCGTGGATCCACCTCGAGGGGCTCCACAAGATCGAGCTCATCACCCACGATCCAGAAATGCGTGAGCTGACGCTGCTCGACTGGCTCACGCTGATGCACGACGACCGCCTGAATGGCTATCTCGGCCGCGTAGCGCGCACGCAAGCCGCGGTGAATCGCATCGAGGAAGTGCGACGTGCAACGGCCCGCGCCGACAAGGAACGCAAGGCCGAAATGCACGCACTGGCCGAGGACGGGAAGGTTCCCAGCAAGACGGCCCTGCGAAAGGGCATCAGCAAGAACAAGGCCGAGGAGCTTGCCGCCATGACCGGCATACCGAAACTCACCGAATCCCTCCAGGGCGAGGCTTCCGCGCGCGGAGCCACGCAGGAGGCCTCCCGCATGGTCGTCCGGCCACCGTCCGAGCATGCTCTGCTTGATCCCTTCGAGGCTCTGGTCAACCAGTCCCTGCGGCAGGGATCTGAACCCACCGTTTCCCAGGAGTAGTCCCGATGAGTATTCTCCAACAGATGCTGCAATCCATGCAATCCAACCCTCTCGTCGCGGGATTGCCCCCGCGCATGAGCGATGCGCAGCTCTACGAAAAGCTACGCGTGAGCCCGATCACTCCGGAGGACGTTGCAGAGATTCCGATCGGATTGCGCCAGGATCTGGTTCACGTCTACAAGCAGATCCTGGTACCCACCCCCCAGGCCCTGAAGATCGCGTCGCATATCCAGGACATGCTCTACACGGGATTGCACCACCGCGACCCTCGCGAAGAAAGGAACCGCCGGTTCATCTTCGAGTCGGGAAGCCAGAAGGGACAGGCGATCCAGGAAGCTCGCTGGTGGGCGTCCTATGCCAACGGCGCCGTGATCCAGGGCATCACCGGAACCGGCAAGTCGCATGCCATTGACGCGTTCTTGCGCCTGCACCACCAGGTCATCGAGCATGGGCCGAACGAGGATGCCGGCTGGAGATCGCTCAAGCAGCTGGTCTGGCTCAAGGTCCACATGCCGTCCGACGGCACCCGCGGTGGGTTTCTGCAGGGTGCCTTCCTCGAGCTCGACAAGGCTCTCGGCGAGAACTATTCCGAACAGTACAAGGGATCGAACTGGACTGTGGAGAAGCGCCTGGTGGTGTTCCTGCACCTGCTTGCTGTCCATCGCTGCGGCCTTCTCGTGATCGAAGAAGCGCAGGAGCGCAACCTCGCCGTCAACGAATATGGGCCTGACTTCCTGACCTTCTTCCTTCGCCTGCTGAACTGGGGGGTGCCGACCCTGCTCATCGGAAATCCCCTTGCCTTCAAGGTGCTTCGTACGTTCAGCCAGGATGTCGACCGATTCTCCGAGAGTGGCTGGTTCGAGACGCATCCGATCCCCAGCCACGACAACGAGACCTGGAAGAATCAGTGGATCCCTTTCTTGTGGTTGCCGACGCTCCTGAACGAGCCGGACGAACCCTATCGGCCGTTTTCCGATCACCCGTTGGACCAGACCCTGGAGGGCTTCATCTGGCGGCGCACGGCAGGATTCCCTCGGTACGTCTCCCGACTTCGCCGCGCCGTGCAGATGCATGCGCTCCGGTGTGGCCACCGACGCGTCACGGCGGAACTCGTAGATACCGTATACCGGAGCAGCGAGATGCTGACGCCCATTCGCCCGCGGATCGAGGCGTTTGTTCGTCGCGACGCCACGGCCCTGGCGGCCTACGTGGACATTCCCACAGCCGTCTACAGGACGCTATGGGCCGCTGACGCGAATCCTTCGGCGGCAAGCGCGGCAGCCGCTTCGCCGCGGAGCAGCCCAGTCGGAGGGGGTGATGAACAGGGCCAGCGGCAAGGGGCTTCCGCGAAAGCCAAGGCCAGGCGGCCATCTTCGAAAGGAAAGGCTCAACCCACCGGTGAAATGAACCCGTCCGACAATCGATCGCAGGAGTGGAGAGGCAATCTCCTTGCAAGCATGCGCACCGCGAGCGGCGCAGATTCCCAGTAGCGCGAGATTCCGAGCCGTGTCGCCCATCGCATTCTTGCCCGGCTGGCAGGGAGATGAGAGCCTGTACTCGTGGTGCGCGCGCTTTCACCAGGTTTGCGGCAACGGCTCGGCGCGCAGGACATCGTCCGTTCTGTTCGGAGGCGAGCATGCCGTGCGGGAGCGAGACGCTCCGATGCAACTTCGGCATTTTGTCGACGCTACCCATGGTGCCCTTGGCTCGGTCGAGTCGATACTCCGTACCCGCACGGCAACCGGCCTGTATTGGCCCTTCCTGCATCCTCGTCGGCGCGAACAGATCAGGAGGTATTTCGATAGCACCGCTGGCAGTGGATGGGTGACCCGGATCGGCATGCCGGCCAGCGCGCTTGCCGTGCGGGAGCTGCGCTACTGCAACGAATGTGTGGTCGAGGACGTCTCGAGGATCGGAATTCCCCGGTGGCGCTTGGCCCACCAGATCAGCTGCGCCCACGTATGCCTCGACCACGAAAATCCGCTGAGGACGTTGAAGCTCAGGGCCTCGACCTGGCTTCTGCCCCCAGAGGCCAAGGCGGCCATCGGCCGAACCGAGGAGGCCACTTGGTCACCTGCCGCGGGTCGAATCCTTCAGCGTCTTGCACATCTTGCCTGGAAGTGCATTGGCGTTGAGGCCATCGAACTGGATCTTGTCCGTGCTGCAGTCCTGCATCGCTTGCGCGAGGACGGTATCGCCAGCTGGCAGTTTCCGGTTGACGGGGTCCGGCTGGCCCGCTGGTTCAGAGGTACCGATCTCGCGAGCGCCATTCGCGAAGCGCACTCGTCGCCAGCGCGGCTCGCGGATGGGCTTTGGGTGCACGCGCTATTGCGACGGCGCCGGGAGGAACACCCCGTGCTATGGCTCATGTTGTGGTGCGCCATCCACCCCGAGTATTCGCTGGATGCCCTGACGAGCGGCTTCCTCGCGCCTGCCGCGTGCCCGGTTATCTGGGATGAGCGCGGGCAAGGGTGCCTCTGGTCGACCCCACGCTTCGCGCTTCCGCCCAACGTCATGGATCTGATCCTCAGGCACGATTCGCTCAAGAGCGCAGCCCGGGTGCTCGGGATCTCGATTGTCACGTTGCGAAGGCATCTGGAACTCGAAGGGTGTCATGGCGGTGAGTTCTTCGCAGAAGCGCGCGCATCGCAGCGACGACATGATGCTCTCGAGGTCATCCGCCAGTACGTCGCCCAACATCCTGGATGCTCGAGAACAGCGGTGCACCACGATTGCAAGACGGCTGTCGCTTGGCTGAGCCGGAACTCGAAGGATGATCTTGCGCGCCTGCTGGCAACGATTCCCGAGCGCCGGCCCCGGCAGCTGGACCTTCTCCGCTAGGCACTCCCGGCCTTTTTCGTTAGAAGGAGATTCAGAAAATGACAAGCTATGCTCGACGTCACGCCTCGATGGGCGTGCTTGCCATGTTCGCGCTGGTTGTCGCGGGTGTGGCGCGGCATGCGTCCCCGAGCTACTACGTCTTGCTTGCAACCGTCGGTGTGCTGCAAGCCGCTGTTGTTCGGGCATTCAACCGCAGGCTCCGGAAGCACGGCAAGTAGCTTCAATCCGGTTGCCGCTTTCGATGGCGGGGCCCTCGAACCTGCAAGTGAGCTTCGGCCGCAATGAAAAGCCCCGTGCATCCAGACGTTGCTTCGATGCCACTCGGTGATGAGCCTATGGGCGGCGAGGAACGCCGGCTGCGGCGTGCCGGCGCGCTGCTTGGTTGCGGTAAGCTTTTCAAGCAAACTGTCCACAGTAAAGCAGACCTTCACTCAGCGATCATGGCAGGTGCGTTTCCCAACGCCTATCTGGTCCTTCTGATCTCCAAAGCAGAGGGCCTGGAACTAGCCGACATCGTTCGCGCTCTTGGGATCAGTAAACGTCTGTTATTGATTCGGCACGTTGATGAGTAAACTTTTTCGGTTGTCGTGCGTTGAAGATTCATGGACAAGGAAGACGCCCGATTTCAGAAACTCGAACAACTGCACGAGAGGCGCAAGCAGGTTGTGCGGCTGCATCGAGCAGGCCACGGGGTGATGGCCATCATTGCGCTGACGGGTCTGAGCTATCCGGCGGTCAGGCGCGCGATCGACCTGTACGAGAGTGGCGGAGTTGCGGCGCTGAAACCGACCCGACGAGGCCGCAGCGCGGGCCAGGGGCGCAGCCTGCGCCCCGAGCAGGAGCAGGCGATCAGGCGCACGATCTGCGAGAAGCGACCTGAGCAGTTGAAGATGGAGTTCGCGCTTTGGACGCGCGCAGCGGTCATGCAATTGATCGAACAGCAGTGCGGCATCAAGCTGTCGGTGCGGGCGGTGGGGAACTACCTGGCGCGCTGGGGCTTCACGCCGCAAAAGCCGATCAAGCGCGCCTACGAACAGCGCCCCGAGGCGGTGCAACAGTGGCTTGAGCAGGAGTGCCCCGCGATCGAAAAGCGCGCCCAAGCCGAGGGTGGCGAGATCCATTGGGGTGACGAGACGGCGCTGGTCAATACCGACGTGCGCGGACGCAGCGACTCGCCGCGTGGTCACACACCGGTGACGATGGCCGTGGGCGGCACCCGCCAGAAGCTCTCGATGATCTCGACCGTCACCAATCGAGGCAGGGCCAACTGGATGATCATCGAGGGTTCGTTCAATCATGAACGACTCATCGAGTTTCTGCGCGCTCTCGTGGAAGACGGCAAGCGTGCGGGGCGAAAGGTCTTCCTGATCCTCGACAACCTGGGCGTGCACCACTGCAAGCCGGTGAAGGCCTGGATCGCCGAGCACAAGGCTGACATCGAGGTCTTCTTCCTGCCAAGTTATAGCCCCGAGTTGAACCCCGACGAGCGCCTGAACGCCGACCTCAAGCACGCGATCGGCACGAAGGTCCCGGTGCGAACCAAGGCAAAGCTGCACGCGGCCGCGAGCGAACACATGACTTTCATCGAGGCTTATCCAGAACGCGTCCTGTCCTACTTCCAGGACCCGCTCGTCAAGTACGCGGCATGATGACTTCATCGTGCCGGATCAATAACTGCACAAACAGCCCGGATGTAAGGCAGCAAACCTTTCAAACTCTCACTACGCTAAAACTTGCTCTCCTTGGGCGGACAATGTAGGCGGTTCACTTCCTTGAGCAATACCCCCGCTCATCCGGCGAACTTCGTGGATCCCGCACTCCTGGCCTCGGCTCACCCTGCGAGGCGCTGCTCCTCGTCCTTTGCCAGATTGCGGATCATGCTCAGCACGGCACGTCGTGTGACATCGACTTCAGTGTTCGACAGGCCGTGCAATGCGATCGCATTGACTTCCTCGGCCAACGGCACGAGACGCCGTTCGAGCCTGCGTCCGAGCGGGGTTAGATACACATAGATGTTCTTGCGGTTGTCGGGCCTGTGCTCCAGACGCACGTAGCCGAGGCCCTCCATGGCACGCAGCGCCACGACCGTCGTCGGCTCCATCACGCCGGCTTCCATGCTCAACTCACGCTTGGTCAGCCCTTCCTGCTGCCAGAGAATGCGCAGGAAAGTCCAATGACCCAGTTGTACGTCGTGCTTCGCCAGGCGCCATTGCAGCGAGCGCAAGAAGCCACGCGTAGCATCCTTCACCAAGTGCGCCATGCGGTCCTCGGGGACCGCCTCCATCCAATGGCGCAACACGCGGTCGGAGATTTCCTGACCCCGTTTGGGTTCGGTCTTCGCCAATGTCCCCTCACTTTCTTGCTTGCGTAACGTCAACTGGGATTGTCGCAGGTCGACAGCAAGCGCGTCGAGGCGCTTGGTCTGAGCATCGGCACCGGAACCGGCGCTGCGCGCGCGGCCTTAGGGATGGTCTGCAAAACCTTGGCACCCGGCGCCTGATGTGAGACAGTATCGGCATGGAACAAATGAGCCTATTGATCCGGCACTAAACATTTGAACTTATTGCAAGTCGTAGAGTCAGATCGAGCATGGAAAAGATCGACTCCCGAACGCTGCCGGTGGATGCGCTCAACGAGCGCCGCCGACGTGCGGTGAAGATGCGGCTGGACGGCGCGAGTCTGAAGGACACGGCGGCGCAATGCGAGATGTCGCGCACGACGGTGATCGCGGCGGTGAAGGCCTTTGAGGCCGGCGGTTGGAAGGCGGTCGACGTCGACCGCGGCGGCAGACCGGTGGGCAGCGGCCGCACCCTCAACGCCGAGCAGGAGCGCGAGGTTCAGCGACTGATCCGCGACCGCACGCCCGACCAGTTGAAGATGGTCTACGCGCTGTGGACGCGCCAGGCCGTCGCCGAGCTCATCCGGGACCGCTACGGCATCAAGCTGGCCGTGCGCACGATGGGTCTGTATCTCGAGCGCTGGGGCTTCACGCCGCAGAAGCCCATGAAGAAGGCCTACGAGCAGTCGCCGGCGGCGGTCAAGAAGTGGCTCGACGAGGAATACCCGGTCATCGCCGCGTGCGCCAAGGTCGAGGGCGCCGAGATCCACTGGGGCGACGAGACCGGCCTGCGCAGCGACGACGTGCGCGGCCGCAGCTACGCACCCCAAGGCCAGACGCCGGTGATCCGGGTGAACAACAAGCGCCACGGCCTGTCGGTCATCTCCACCGTCACCAACAAGGGCCAGATGCGGTGGAAGGCCTTCGACGGGGCTCTGAACTCGGACATTCTGATCGACTTCCTGCGCCGGCTCGTCAAGGACGCGGGCCGCAAGATCTACCTGATCCTGGACAACCTGCGAGTGCATCACAGCAAGCCCGTGAAGGACTGGCTGGTCGAGCACAAGCACCAGATCGAGGTCTTCTACCTGCCCAGTTACAGCCCCGAGCTCAACCCCAACGAGATGGCCAACGCCGACCTCAAGCAGGCGGTCACGAAACTGGCTCCGGCGCGGACCAAGCTGCAACTCGTCAAGGCCACCGCCAGACACCTCAGCAGCGTCCAGCGGCAGCCCGAGCGGATCAAGAGCTACTTCCAGCATGCTCCGGTTCGGTATGCGGCTTGAGTTCAATGCTTCAATGCCGGGTCAATAGCTCGACCATCGTTTGCGTCACGATGATGGCCGGTAGCACTGGAATAGCACCGGGCACCGCCAGGGCAGGGTGCTCTTGGTCATGCGCGCAGCGTTGGCGCACTCGCACAGGATGTAGCGAATGGCGTTGTTGCCGTGCCGGGTGCGGCCGGACTTGCGCTTGCCTGCGCTCTCGTGGTTGCCGGGGCTCAGCGCGGCCCAGCAGGCCAGGCGCTCAGGCGCGCCGAAGCGGGCCATGTCGTCGTCGATCTCGATGAGGATCAGCGCGGCGGCGGTCTCGTCAATGCCGGGGATGGTCTGCAGCAGGCTGTGAGCCCAGGCGTAGGGCTGCATGGCGCGCATCAGGTAGGCGTCGATGTCGGCCAGTTGGCGCTGCAGCGCGTCGATGCTGTCGCTCAAGNAGCGAGAGCGGATTCGAGCGCAAGACCAAGCGGACGCGCAAGCGCGAGTTTCTCGATGAAATGAACCGGGTGGTGTCTTGGTCCGAGCTGGTTTCGTTGATCGCCCCGCACGCGCCGACACCGGGCGCCAAGGGGGGACGCCCGCCGTTTGCCGTCGAGACCCTGCTGCGCATTCACTTTCTGCAGCAGTGGTTCAACCTGTCGGACCCGACCATGGAAGAGGCGCTGTACGACACGCCGATGTTTCGCGAGTTCGCGGGACTGGATGCCGGTGAGGACAACCTGCCCGACGAGAGCACCATCCTGCGGTTTCGTCACCTGCTCGAAGCCCACAACCTCAGTCTTCAGATCCTGGGCACCGTCAACGCCACACTGGCGGCCAAGGGCCTGTTGCTCAAGAGCGGCACGGTGGTCGATGCCACGCTGATTGCAGCACCGAGTTCGACCAAGAACAGCAGCGGCCAGCGCGATCCCGAGATGCATCAGACCAAGAAGGGCAACCAGTGGCACTTCGGCATGAAGGCACACATCGGGGTCGATGCGGACTCGGGCTTGGTGCACACGGTGGTGGGCACAGCGGCCAACGTTAACGACCTGACGCAAGCGCACGCGCTGGTGCACGGAGAGGAAACAGACGTCTTTGCCGACACGGGTTACCAGGGCGTGGGCAAGCGGGATGAAACGCAAGACATCGCAGTGAACTGGCACGTGGCCATGCGACCGGGCAAGCGCAAGGCGCTGGAGAAGGACACGCCGATCGGCGCAATCATGGGCCAGTTGGAGCAGGTCAAGGCGCGCATCCGGGTCAAGGTTGAACACCCGCTCCGGGTGATCAAGCGCCAGTTCGGGCACGTGAAGGTGCGCTACCGGGGACTGGCCAAGAACACGGCGCAGTTGTACACGCTGTTTGCGCTGTCCAACCTCTGGATGGTGCGACGCACGTTGCTGCAGGAGAGGCGGGCATGAGTGCGCCTGCAAACGGGCAAAGGGCCATCAAGCCGGGCGAAATCGGCCGCAAAACGAACCTCGCGAGCCAGAAAACGCCACGATTTGATATCAAACGCGTCAACTCCCGCGTCAGCGTGGGTTGTGCAGACCTTCCTTAGCTCAGAGAAATCTCTTCCATGCTGCCGGCCGATTGCAGCATAGCAAGGCACACGGTCAAGGTATCGCGCGCCCATTTCCCATCGTGGATCGGCGCACGCTCCCCGCGCACCGCGGCCTCGAGTTCGTCGATGACTTCGAATCGAGGGGATGGCCCCAGTGGCAGGTCGATGCTCGACATCTTGGCATCGCCGTAGACAATGACTTTGTCGGGCAACGGCCGCAGGTCGGCGTGCTCGCAGCAGACGATGACCGGGCCGAAGTGCTGATGGGCATGCGCCGGAACCTGCGAGGCCGCCTGGTAATGCGAACCTCCGTACGTGCCGTTGGCCTTCAGGCTCGCTTCGGCCTTCATCGAACCGATTTGCTGCAAGCGCCGCCTCGCGCTGCCGTACGAATCCGGCACCTTGGCCTGTCCCATCTCGCCGATTCCCCCGCACCATTCGTCACTGTCGAAATGGCCGTAGCCACTGTAGGAGAGGTTGGCGAAGGCACCGGACTGGAACCAGAGCAAGGCGCTGTAGGCCCCCTCGGTCGGGCGTTCCGGGTCCCAGCGACCCAGCACGGAACTCACCCGGATCACGCTCGATCCAGCCAGCAGCCGGACCACGTCGACCTGATGAGTCGCCTGGCTGAACACCACGCCGCCCCCGTCCTCCGTGCGGAGCTCCTCCGGTCGACGTGGCCTGTACAGGAAGTCGGTGTAATTCAAGGCCTGGATCATGCGCACATCGCCGAAGCGCCCCGACTCGATCAGCTTGCGCGTTTGCAGGTAGGGGGTATCGAAACTGTGGCAATGACCGACCACGAGCACGACGCCGGCAGCGTGGCACGCTCGAAGCATGCTGTCGCATTCCTCGCGCGATAGTGCCATCGGCTTCTCGACCAACACGTGCTTGCCTGCCGCGGCCGCCAGCTCGACATGCTCCGCGTGAAACTGGTGTGGACTGGCTACGTACACCACCTCCACCTCTGGGTCACGCACCATGTCGGCGACCTCGGCGTAGGCAGGGGCGCCAAAATCCGCAGTGAATCGTTCGCGAGCCGCCTCGCGGGGGTCGCATGCCGCCACCAGGCGCACTCGTTGCTCCGCGAGGAAAGTGGGCAGCATCAATGTAAACGCCCGCCCCAGCCCGATCACCCCAAGACGCAGCGCGGATGGCCTCATAGATCGATCACCAGCAGTTCACTGCGAGCGCGCGACACGCAGGTCATGATTTGCGTGTCGGTCTCCTCAGGAAGCAGAACCATGTCTCGATGGTCGGCAACCCCTTCCACCAGACGCGTGCGACAAGTTCCGCAAGTCCCGCTCTCGCACGACGACGCGGCCTTGATGCCATTTCGATGCAATACCTGCAGGATCGTGTCTCCCACCGGCACCTCGAACTCCTGTCCCGTCGAGGCCAGCCGCACCCGGAAGGGCCGATCGTCGGGACGTGCCTGCCCGCCCTCGACGAAGCTCTCGAAATGCATCTGTCGGCTCGACCAGTGCCCCGCCATGTCCTTGACCGCGGACATGAGCCGCTGCGATCCGCAGCAATAGATGTGCTGTCCCGGCTTGGGCTGCTCCAGCAGCGGCCAAAGATCGAAGCTTCGGCGCGGATCCCCCTCGCTATGGTGAATGGTCACGCGGCTGCGCAATTCCCTCGCCTGCAGCTCATCGAGAAAGGCCGTTGCCTCACGATGGCGCGAAAGATAGACGAGCTTCCACGCTGCGAGCGGCATGTCCCCGAAGCTTCGGATCATCGACAGGATGGGAGTGATCCCGATACCGCCGGCGATGAACGCGTAGCTCTTGGCGGCCGGATCCAGTGCGAACGCATTGTCCGGCAGCGAGACGTCGATTGGATCACCCTCCCCGAGCTCATCGCAAAGACTACGAGACCCTCCTCGGCCGCTTTCTTCGCGCTTGACCGCGATGCAGTACCGCGTCTGGTCAGCAGGATCGCTGCAAATCGAATACTTGCGCAACATGCCATTCGGCGCACGCACACGGATATGCGATCCCGCGGTGAACGCAGGCAGCTTCGCAGCAGCGTCCATCGGCACCAGTTCGAAGCCCTTGATTCCGCGAGCAAGGTCACGAGCTGACGCGACCCGAAGCCGCAGAGGAAGTTCCACCTGCTCAGCGTCCATCATTTCCGTCCTCGACATGCAAGCGAATCGACAGGTCCACAGCCTGCACATCCTTGGTGAGTCTGCCAATCGAAATCCGGTCGACTCCGGTCGCTGCGATCGTGCGAATCGTGGCCAGGTTCACGCCACCCGAGACTTCCAACTCGGCGTGGTTAGCGTTGATTTCGCAGGCCAGCGTCATCGCATCCAGCGTAAAGTCGTCGAGCAGGATGTGCTCGGCGCCTGCATCCAGGGCCTCGCGCAATTCGTTCAAATCTTCCACTTCGATCTGCAAAGGCACGTTCGCCGAGAGGCTTCGCGCCGCCTCCAAGGCCTTGCCGACGCCTCCGGCGGCGGCGATGTGGTTCTCCTTGATCAGCATGGCGTCCCACAGGCCCATGCGATGGTTCATGCCGCCCCCAACCCTCACGGCGTACTTTTGCGCATGGCGCAATCCCGGCAGGGTCTTGCGCGTATCCAGGATCCGGCAACCCCGCGGATTCGGCGAGACTCCTTGGATCTCATCGACGTAGCGCTTGGTCGTCGTCGCAACCGACGAAAGCATCTGGAGAAAGTTCAAGGCCGAACGCTCCGCAGACAGGAGTGCGCGGGCATTGCCACGAAAGCGACAGATTTCCGCCCCGGCTACCGTCCGATCGCCCTCGGCGGTCAACCACTCGATCTCCACTTCTGGATCGCAGTAGCGCAGGCAATCGTCAAACCAAGAGCGACCCGCCAGAACGGCGGATTCCTTGGCGATGACCGTGCCTGTCACGCGACGGGCTTGCGGCACCAGGCGCGCCGTCCAATCCACCGGCCCCAAGTCCTCGATCAGGGCGTCGCGCACATTGCGTGCTCGCGCCTGTTCAAGCGTTTCGTGAGATTCATGCATAGGCTTGCGCTGGATCGACGGCAGGACACGTAAGGGCCTTGCGGCCTCTCAAATGCTGTAGGACTCATAGGTCGCCGGGTGGAACAGCTGGTCGATCCGCATGCGCGATGCCGAAAGCCCCTGCGCGTAGTGCGCATCCAGGAAGGTCTCCAGGGTCTCCCTGTTCGAATCGACGCCGTAGGACCAGAAGTCCTGCCCCATGAGTTCCCTGGCGGACTTCAGCTGCTCCTCCACGAATGGCAGTGTGACCTTGGTCGCCGAAGTGTCCGACAGCATCTGTAGTGCCACGGACTTCGACTGTGTGAAGGCCTTCACCAGCGTGGCCGGCAGCCAGGGATGGGCTCGCGCGAGTTCCTGGCGCAAGCCCAGCACATGCATGATCGGGAAAACCTTCGTGCGCTGGTAATAGGCCTTGGCCTCGGCCGTCGGGTCATCGAATAGCCAGCCGACATTCGGATTGGCCATCGCGGCTAGGGCCGGGGTGCGTGGCGCGATGAATCCGTCGATGTCGCCTCGGTCGAGCATCGCAGAGATCGTCTCCCCAGCTGGCGCCTGTTCGATCCGGATGTCGGCCGGGAGCTGCAGCTTGATCTTCTCGGGGCGCCCCGGGGTCTCAATACCGCCGCGCACCCAGACCACGTCCTCGGCGCGAATTCCGAATTCGCTCTGCAGCAGTGCACGCGCCCAGACGATGGCCGTGAGCTGATACTCGGGCACACCAATTCGTCGTCCCTTGAGGTCCTGGGGCCGGGCAACCCGGTCCTTCCGCACGTAGATCGAGGTATGTCGAAAGGCCCTGGAGAGAAAGACCGGCAGCGCGATGTAGGGGCTCTCGGCACGCGAGTGCTTGACGAGGTAACTCGAAAAGGAAAGTTCGCAGACATCGAAATCCTGCGAGCGCATGGCCCGAAAGAACATCTCCTCGGGGTTGAGAAACATATAGACCGGGTCGACGCCGTCGATGAGAACCCGGCCATCGTACAAGGCCCGCGTCCGGTCGTAGTCACCCATTGCGACAGAGAGCTGCAGCTTTGCCATGTGCTTGATCACCTTCAGCTTTGGATCAACGGGAATTCACTTGATAGGCCCCCTCCGCCTCTGCGAGGCGGGGCTTGGATTGGTCTACGTCCCAGACGTAGCGCGCAGCAAAGGCGCGCCAATCCTGCTCTTTTGGAATAACACACTGGAAGGAACAGACGCCGGCCGGCGGCGCAGATTCGCCCGCGCCGATGGGCGTACTTCCGCTGTCGAATTCAGCAAGCGCGTCGAGCATGCGTTGCCGGAAGGCGACGACCGCCATGTCACTTGCGCCGAGTCGATCGCGGCTTCGATCGGCGATGCTGCCCATGGTCACCCACATCGCGATATCTTGGTTGGGAAAGCCCTTGATGCCCGTGAAGTTCCCGGCACGCATCGCCTGACGATCCTGCCAGAACCGGTTCTCATGGTTGCGGTAGGGCCGATAGCGCTCATCCAGGTCGATGCCAACGGTGTTGCCGAGGAATTTGCGCCACGTCTGGGTCTCCGGTGTCGTGCTTGGATGGCCCCATGCAATGAAATAGAAGGACGTGTTCGTGTCGTCCATCGGGATGTTCACGTTGGCCACGTTGTACAAGTTGTTCGGCGGAATCAGGACCGTGTAGGGCGCGACGAACACGGTACAACGCGCGTAGACATGCGTGGCCGCATCCTTGATCGGCCGGCGCAGCGCAGCGTAGCGAAACCCGTACGGCGTGCGCTCGACCTGCATGCGAGGGGCCTTGTCCGTCGATGGGCGCAGCCAGAGATTCGACGTGGCTTCTGCGCCGCCTACTCGAGCCGGCACCATGTCCGAGCTATGCAGGCTCGAGCTGTGCGCGCTGTCGATGGCTCCCTCCAGCACTTGCGCCCAATTGCAGGGCAGAATGGCCTTGACAATGGAAACTCGAGTATCGGCCGTCGGAGCCCACAGCGGCGGTCGGAACTCGGGGACCTGGTCGGCTGCGCCGAAATAGGCCCAGACCATTCCGCCCCACTCCTTGACGGGATAGGCCTTGTGCTTAACCTTCTCGCACAGGCCGCTTTCAGGAGGCTCGGATGGCATTTCCATGACGTTGCCGTCAACGTCCATCTTCCAGCCGTGATACAGGCACCGCAAGCCACCTTCCTCGTTGCGCCCATAGACGAGCGACACGCGGCGATGCGGACAGCTTTCCTCCAGGACGCCGACGCGCCCCTCGCTATCGCGAAACACCACGACATCCTCACCCAACACACGCGCCTTCACCGGATCACCATCGGGCTCGGCCACTTCCTCGGTCAGACAAACGGGCGTCCAGTGCTTGCGCATCAGCCGCCCCATGGGCACATCACCCTCGACGCGGCAGAGCATTTCATTTTGTTCGCGGGTCAACATAGGTTGCCTCCTTGCGCATTTCGTGGTTGAATCCGGTCACGCCTATTTGATTAGGCATCTAAGTATCATAATGCGCGAATGGCCCGATGCGCAACACGTCTAGTACAAACCCTGATGTCCCGCCTTTCCGCTGGAGCGATGCGCTGCTGCTGGGACACGGCACCATGGGTGCCACGCACAGCGAGTTCGTGGACCTTGTGGCAGCCTTGAGTCGCGCCGAGGATCGAAGACTGCCCGGCCTGCTGGGCGCGTTCATCGCGCACACGGAGGAACACTTTTCCGCCGAATAACGCTGGATGCTTCAGAGTGCCTTCCCGGCCGCGGACTGTCATCGCGACGAGCATGCTGCCGTGCTTGCCACGGTACGCACCGCTAGGCGCAAGCTTGCTGAAGGCAATGCGACCCTTTGCCGACGTGTCGTATCGGAATTGATCCACTGGTTCCTCGCCCACGTTGACCAGCTAGATTCGGCTCTGGCCCAGTGACTTTGCAAACGCCAGCACGACGCCGTGCCTCTCGTGCTCCGCCACAGCGTGGCGTGCAGCGTATTCGTCGCACCCCAGAGCAACGCACCAGAAGACCCCGGGTCGCCCCAGGTGTTCTCGCCTCATCCGGGGAGCGGACTCACAAACCGCGGCGACTGGCACAGCGCTACCGATCCAGCATGAACCTGCGCCAACTCGAATACTTCGTCCAGGTCGTCAAGGCCGGCAGCATCAACAAGGCCGCCGGCGAACTCGCCGCTTCGCAATCCGCGCTGAGCCGCCAAGTCCGCTTGCTCGAGGAGAGCCTGTCCACGACACTGCTCAAGCGCTCGCTGCGTGGAACGCATCTCACCGCCGAAGGGGGAGCGCTTGCTAGCCTACGGAACGACGATTCTCGGGCTCGTTGCAGAATCCAAGCGCAATCTACGCGGCGACGCTCAATAGCCACGTCCGACGACGGCGACCGCCCGGAGCCCACTCCCGGCGCCTGCTGGTACAACCGCAAGCAACGGGACCCTACGCGAAGCACGGCCGGCATCGAGTCGCCGTGAACCTCAGAACAGGTGGCGAAGCCCGACCGCAATCCCCGTGGAACTCTGCCCCGGCACCCCTCTGAACACGTCTGTGGCGGATCCGATGGCCAACGCCATGTGCGCATCGTTGGTCATGCGGGAATACGAAGCGTAGAGATCCGTGGCTTTCGAAAGGCTGTAGGAGTATCCGAGCGCCATCTGATGCGAAGACCCATAGACCGTGCTCGGCTGCAACACCGAATTCTGGTCGGCCCTGGTATCCGCATACGAGACCATGACTTCCCCCCGCCCCACGGGCACGGTCGCTCCCAGCATCCAGTAGATGTTGTTGCTCGCACTCGTTCCGTTCGTCGTTCCGTATGCATAGTCGCCACTGGATCGCTCATACAACGCATGAAGCGCGGCGACCCCGAAGTTATAGCTCCCGAAGACCTGGGCAACCTGGACCTTGCCGTCATTGGTCCCCCCAGCATTGGTGGTCCACGTCGAATTGGTCATCTGCAGGTAGGTCAAACCAGCGGTCAGAGGTCCGGCCGCATATTTGCCCTGCAGCGACCAGGCCCGCGGCACCTGGGATCCGCTGGCCGTGCTTGTCGGAACAGTACCTGTCAACGGCGCGAACGAGTACGCCACGGCGCCGGTGAAACCGCCGAGATGCGGAGTCGTGTACTGCACCTGCTGGGACGCGCGCAGGAACGCGAAGCCGCTCTGGATACCCGCCAACGACAGGTTGGTCATCGCGCCCGTGGTACCGTACGAAAAGGGATCCGTGGCCCCCTCGGCATCGGCGATCAGGGTGTACATGCGGCCGGCTTGCAGGGTACCGAAGTCCCCGCTCAGCCCGACCCACGCCTGACGCTGCATGAAGCCGCCCCCCGTGCAGAAACCATTGGACGGACCGACTCCGCTGTACGTCGTCGCCTGGTCCTGATTCGTGCCCGCGGCGCAAAACCCTGTCTCGACATCAAACAGCGTCGACAAGCCTCCGCCCAGATTCTCCCGTCCCTTCAACCCGATGCGAGAGCCGGATTGCACGCCCGAGCTCAACCCCGTCGACGACGTCGTGCCCCCGGCGCCATTGTTGACGCCGGTGAAATGGGCCACGCCCAGATCAATGATGCCGTAGAGCTGCACGCTCGCTCCTTGCGCATGCGCAGTTGCGGCGAACGCCGCGCCTACGGCGATGGCGAGCAAATGTCGTTTCATTTCAAGTGTCTCCTTCAGTGGATTCAATGCCCCGTGCGGGGCCGGATAAAACGCGTACCAATGCACACGCGCTACGTCTCGGCGTCAGCGCCGATGCACATGGCCATGTCCTTCGCCAACCTCCTCGCGCGCTCGCGAGAAAAGCGCGCATCAGCACCCACGCCCAGATATCGCTCCGCGACCTCGCTTGATGCGAGAAGGTCGGCCCCCCGACCAGACATTGCCACGCGCCCGTTTTCTATGACGTAGCCCCGGTCGGCGACGCTCAAGGCTGCGCGGGCATTTTGTTCCGCCAGCAGCACCGACACACCTGCGCCTCGAAGTTGCCTGATCAACTGGAACAATTCGCCGACCAGCTTCGGCGACAGACCGAGCGACGGCTCATCCAGAAGCAAGAATCTAGGGTTCGACATCAGGCCCCGAGCTATGGCGAGAATTTGCTGCTGCCCCCCGGAGAAATTGCCCACCATGTCGCCCATGCGTTCGCGCAGAACCGAGTACTGCTCGCATAGATCGTGCATGCGCTTTCGAATGGTTCCACGATCCGCTTTCTGCACCGCGTAAGCCCCGAGCATCAAGTTCTCAGCGACCGTCATCCCTGCGAAGACCTGGCGTCCTTCCGGGACATGTGCCAATCCCAGGCGAAGACGTTGCAGCGGCGTGCATGCATCGATGCGCCGGTCCATGAAAAAGATCTCCCCATGGGTTGGACGAAGCAGCCCCGAGATGACCTTCAACAACGTGGATTTGCCCGCGCCGTTCGCCCCGACGAGCGTGACGATCTCGCCTTGCCGGACTTCCAGCGAGACTTCGCTCAGTACCGGAGACGACGACGCGTATCCGGCGCTTACCACACGGCATTGCAGCATCATGCGGGCACTTCCTCACCCAGGTACGCTCGCAGGACCTGAGGATGCGTTTGAATTTCCTGGGCAGTGCCACAGGCCACAACGGCGCCTGCCTCCAGCGCCACGACGGCATCGGCAATTCCCATCACCAGGGGCATGTTGTGCTCCACGATGAGTACCGTGACGCCAGTATCTCGGATTGCAAGCAGCAGTTCAGCCAGTTCCGTCGTCTCGCTGTCGTTCAACCCAGCCGCCGGTTCGTCCAGAAGCAGTAAGCGTGGCTTCGCCATCAATGCGCGCAAGACATCGAGCAGCTTCTGGGCTCCCATCGGAAGATCCTGCGCCTCTTGATTTCGCAGATGCCCCAGGCCGACGAGATCGAGAAGCTCCGTTGCACACTTGCGAAGCTCGCGCTCTTCAGCCCTCACCGCAGGCGACCAAGCCAACTGCGCAAGCAAGCCCTGTTGAAGCCGGCGGTGCCGACCCACCATGAGGTTGTCCAGCACGGTCATTCCCGGAAAGACTCGTGCGGTCTGAAAGGTCCGAATCAAGCCCATCTGCGCGATACGCACGGGTGCCAGCCCGTCGATGCGCTGGCCGTCATAGATGACCCGTCCGCTGTCCGGTCGGATCAAACTCGTGATCAGATTGAACAGGGTCGTCTTGCCAGCTCCGTTCGGACCGATCAAGGCAGTAATCTCCCCACGACGTACTCCGAACGAAACGTCGACGGTCGCTCGCAGCCCGCCGAAGGCAAGATTCAGGTCGTGCACGTCAAGCAGATTGGATGCAATCATGATCAAGCCACGAGGTTCGCAATACGGGAGGTGGGGGTGCGTCGGCACGGCCGCCAAGTCACGAAATGCATCACGGAGCCGAAGATTCCCTCGGGCAGGTAAAGAAAGCACAGCATGAGCAGTACGCCGTCGGCAAAGGTCTTCCACTGCGCCAACGGCTGGAAGAGCGCAGGCAATAGCGTCAGCAGCGTCGCGCCGAAGATCGGTCCGATGAGCGTCCCCTCGCCACCGATGACCATCATCGCGACCAGTTCGATCGAACGCGAGGTCCCGACCATGTCGGGTGACAGGAAGTGGAACTCGAAGGCATACAGGCTTCCCGCCAGGGACGCCAGCGCTGCGCTGATCGAGAAGGCGATCAACTTGCATCGAACCACATCGATCCCCAGCGCCGCCGCAGCGGTCTGGTCGGTTCGGATGGCCTTCAGGGCGCGCCCGAAACCCGATCGTGCCAAACCTCCGAGCAGGATCGTCACGAGCATGCCGAGCGATGCCACGAGGCCATACATCGCGATCGGGCTCCCAAAATCCCAGGCCCCGACGCTGAAGGAAGGAATTCCGACCATTCCCGAAGGCCCGCCCGTGATGTCGTTGAGCCCGACCGCCGCGGAGTGAATTAGGAGTCCGAAAGCCAACGTGGCCAGCGCCAGATACAGTCCGCGCAGGCGCAAAGTGACGACGGACAGAATCAACGCGGCGGCAACCGAAAGGGCAATGCCCGCGAGCACGCCGATGAGCGGTGACCATCCATGCTGAATGACGAGATATCCGGCTGCGTAGCCCCCGATCGCCATGAAGCCGGCCTGCCCCAGACTGACCTGGCCTGCATACCCCATCAGCAAGTCCAACCCGGCCAACGCGATATAGAGTATGCCGGCGATGATCAGACTGCTCATCACGAGCCCTTGGCCCACCACGAACGGCAACAGGACCAGGACAAGGAACCCGAGAGTGCCGCCAGCCACGAGACCACGACGCGAAAGATGAACGGCACGCCTCCAGAGGCGGTGCTCCTCTGCCGAATCCTGCCTCTTCGACGGCCCGGAGCGGATCAACCCCGTGGGGCGCCAGACCAGGACCGCCAGCAAGAGCGCCAATGCGATGGCATTGCTGTACAGCGACGACAGGTAGGCCGTGGCCAACTGTTCGACGATGCCCAGCAAGAGCCCGCCCACGATCGCGCCGGGCAGCGAGCCCAGGCCCCCGATCACCGCGGCAATGAAACCGGAGATCGTGAACAGACGCCCGGTGTCGAACTGCAATGACGTCGTCGGCGCGATCACGATGCCGGCGACGGCCCCGATCAGCGCCGCGATGACAAAGCTCATGCCTTGCACGCGCCGCACGCTGATGCCCATCAGCAGCGCCGCAGTAGGATTCTGGGCGCAGGCGCGTAGCGCCTTGCCAAAGGGCGTGCGATACAAGGCCCAACCGAGCACCCCGACGATGACGAATGCGCTGGCGATCACCCAGACTCCCTGCACCGGCATCGAGACCCCCCCAAGGCTCAGCGGCGGGTGGTCGGAGAACGCGGGCGAGGCGTAGGGCTGGCTACCCCAGACCACGAGCGTCACACCCTCGAAAAACGTCAACATGCCCAGCGTGAGCATGAGCATGTTGGCGTGGGAAAGACGCTGCAGCCCCGGGACGAACGCGACGACGGCGAGCAGCGCGCTGATGGCTGCGGTGGCAACCAGGGCGGCCAGCGCCGCCGCGGAAAGCTGCCACCCGTGATCGACCTGCAGGCTGTACGTCATCAGTGCAGCCAGCACGCAGAACGCCCCCTGCGCCAGGCTCACGATATTCGTCACCCTGTAGATCAGGGAAAATCCCAGCCCGATCAAGGCGTATATCACCCCGACTTGGATCCCGCCGAGCGTGATCTGCAAGAATTCCGTCATCGCGTCGACCTGCCCTCAAGACAACGGCTTGCCGCCCGGGGCGCTCACCGGCTTCCAGGTTCCAGCCGCCGCATCCCATTCTGTGATGTAGACGTTCTTGTCGCCCAGGCCGCGCTGCGGGAACACCTTGAAGTCATAGCGTCCGTTGACGCCGTAGATTTCCTTCTGCGAGGCGAGATACGCACGCACTTGCTCGGCGGTTGCAGTCGGGCCGAGCTTGCGCAGAGCCTTGACCACCAGCAGGGCGGGATCCCACGCGAACGTTGCTGCGGCATCCGGCTTCATGCCGGCTTCCCGGAAGGACCCGAACAGCCTGGCCTTAGCCACGACCTGACCCTGCGGCGCGTTGGACGGTGCCCCCGGGAGCCATTCCGGCGAAGGGATAAGCAACTGATTGGGCAGGAAGCTTGCATACTGCTTCATCTGCGCATAGGTCATATTGCCGTCGGTGGTCGCCACGGGGATGTTCAGGCCGGCATCGGCCAGGCCCTTGAACACGGTTCCGATCGCCGAGCCGGTCGACCAAGCGATCAGCGCCTGCGGCTTGCTCGCCTTGATACGCTCGATCTGCGCGCTGGCGCTGACGTCCGTCGGGTTGAACGAGGCCTTGGCGACGATGTCGATGCGATTGAATTCAGGCAGCGGCAGGAGTGCGGAAAGGTTGTGCCGCACATCCTCGCCCGAGGCGTCCGTGCTGTTGATCACGGCCACGCGCGTCCAGCCCTTGGCGAGAAAGTAGCGAAGCTGGGCAGCGAGCAAGTCCCGGGTTGCGATGCTGGAGGAGAAGACGTAGCCACCTGATCGGGGATGAATTCCCGGCGAGAAGCAGTACATCACCGGGCCATGGCTCATCAGCGGCGACATGGCGTTGCACAGCGCCACCACGGCCGAGCCCAGGACGACCGCCGGATGCGAGACAACCAGTTGCGACGCCAATTGCACGGCGGTCTGCGGGCTGGACTGGTCGTCGTGGAACACGAAGTGCACGGAGCGCCCCCCGATTCCGTTCGCCCCCTGCAACTGCGTCTGCATGCGCTCCAATGCAATTTGCTCGGCCTTGCCGAGGAAGGCGACCGGACCCGTCAAGGGCAAGACCACATTGATGTCGTACGGCTGCGTGCCGGCCTGCGCGGCGGATGCAATCCCCAGAGCGCCCAGCGCCAGCGCAGCGACTCCAGCCCATGACTTGATACCCATATATCCTCCTCCTGAAATGACTCTTCCCCGGACCCTCACGCGGCTGCGGGGCCTCGAGACTTCGACGTGCAATGCCTCGGATCAGCGCCTGTGCGGCGCCCCTATTTATTAGTCGACTAAGTTTTATCCTAGATCAAGGACAGAAGTCCGGCAACGTAGTAATTACCCGGAGCAACGTGCGATTCCTGCGGTATCAGGCGTCTGCAGAGCCAGCAAATCCCGTCGCCGAACCCCACGATGGAGCGCGGTCATACGGGCTCCGCGACACCGCGAGTAGCCCGGAGGCAAGACGCACGTCGGGCTGCTCGCCGCCTTGGCGCGCAGCCGCAGCGTGGGTCAGGCTGGCCGCGCGGCAGGCTCCGACTGTGCCTGCGTGCCCGCATCGCTGCCCCACACGTAGCAAGCGTCGTGGGCGCGCCAATTACGCTCCTTGGGCAGAATCGCCTGGAACGAGCAGACACTGGCGGGAACCGCGGCCACCCCGACCCCGATGGGCACGTCGCCGGCCTCGAAGGCTGCAATGCGTCCAGCGTGCGCTGCCGGAATTCGACGATCGCCAAATCGCTGGCACCGAGTCGGTCCCGGGAGCGATCTGCGATCGGCCCCATGGTCACCCACATCGCGAAATCCTGATTGGGAATGCCGTAAATGCCGGTGAAATTGCCGGCCTTCATCGCCTGGCGGTCCTAGCGGTTGTCGTGGTTGCGCAGCAGGCGATAGCGCTCGTCGAGATCGACGCCACGCACATTGCCCAGGAACTGGCGCCACGTGGCCGTCTCTGGCGTGGTGGCAGGGTGTCCCCATGCGATGAAGTAGAAGGCGGCCGTCGTGTCATCCATGGGAACGTTGACGTTGGCAACGTTGTAGAGATTGTTCGGAGGAATCAACACGGTATACGGCGCCACGAACACAGTGCAGCGGCTATAGACATGACATGCGATGCCGCATGGTTGATGGGGCGTCGCATGTCGGCGTAGCGGAACCCGTAGGCGGTACGCTCGACCTGCATGCGCGGAGCCTTGTCGGTAGACGGGCGCAGCCAGCGCGTGCCGGTTGCCTCGGCACCGTCGACCCGCGCCGAAACCATGTCGGAACTGTGAAGGTTCGAGCTATGCGTGCTGTCGATCTCGCGCCTTCGAGAATCTGTGCCGCGGTCGGGCATCTACAGGATGCGCTTCGCGCCGGAAGTCTCTCGAAATTTGAGGTTGCCGCCTCGCGGGCGCTGGAAAACCTGGAGATGGCGCAAGGCCGGACGGACGAATACGACGCTCTGGGCGGCATGGCCGGCACGCTCGCCAACACCGAACTGGCTGTGCCCGCCGGAGCAACCATGCTCGACGGCTGCATGAGGCCGCGAAAACCTGGCTACGGCGTCTATCAAGGGTATCTCGTATATCAGGCTGTGTCCCTCGACAACGGTGGAACGCTTCTCACCAACCCAGGCGGACGATACATCAAAAGGAATGGCAATATGCTTATTTTTTACACGGCTGCAGCACCTGTTGTGCAGCAGCATTGCGCCGAGCATGCGGTGGCGGCAACGGTTCGCACAACGCCCGCACTTGTCAAGGTGGCCCAGGCCCGCGCCCAAGCGCGCCCAAGCGCGCCCAAGCACGCTGATCAAGGCGACGAACGGCGCGATCTATACGACAGCGCAGGCCAAGCAGGGAGAAGCGATTTACACGCAGAGTTGCGCGAGCTGCCACGGGACGAACCTGCAAGGTGTCGCCGCGCCAGCAATCGCAGGCAAGGACTTTCTGGGCACGGCGCAGAAGAACGGCTGGACCATCGGAATCCTGCGCACGATTGTGACCGAGAACATGCCGTTCAACAATCCAGGGTCACTCACGGCCGGCCAGTATGCCGAGGTCTTGGCCTATCTCCTCGCCGCAAATTGTTACCCAGCCGGCACGACGCCCTTCCCCGAGCATGCAACGGCGAACCTGGCTCATTTGAAGATTACCGAACCATCGCATCTGGCCGGCACGCCGGATCGATTTGGCGTGTGCTCTGTCGTCCCGTAAACCGCCAGAGCGATGGTGGTGCGGGGTGGCCCGTTGTCCTCCAACACCAATCGCGCGGCAGTCCATCGGCATCATTTGGGCTGGGGCGTGAACCGCAGATAAGGCTTCGGCGCTCTCCACCCACCCGGAAATTTTTGCTTGGCGGCCTCGTCGCTGACCGACGTCGGAATGATGACATCATCTCCAGGGCGCCAATTCACGGGTGTGGCCACGCCATGCTTCGCGGTCAACTGCAACCCGTCGAGCAGCCGCAGAACCTCGTCGAAATTGCGTCCGTTGCTCATCGGATAGACCAGGATGGCTTTGATCTTCTTGTCCGGGCCGATGAAAAACACCGATCGCACCGTCGCATTGTCCGCAGCCGTCCTGCCATCGGCTGCGCCCGCCTCGGACGCCGGCAGCATGTCGTACAGCTTGGCGACTTCGAGCTTCGTGTCGCCGATGATCGGGTAGTTCGGCGCGATTCCCTGGGTTTCAGCAATGTCTTGCGCCCAAACCCGGTGTTCGGCCACGGGGTCAACAGACAGGCCAATGATCTTGCAGCCTCGCCTATCGAACTCCGGTTTCAGCTTGGCCATGTTGCCGAGTTCCGTGGTGCAGATGGGGGTAAAGTCCTTCGGATGGGAAAACAAAATGGCCCAGCTATCCCCAATCCACGCATGGAAGCGGATAGGACCCTCGGTTGTCTCGGCCGTAAAGTCGGGGGCGATGTGACCCAGTCGCAAGCTCATCGTTGGTCTCCTTGCTAGCCGCCACCGGATTGGTGGCATGTCTGCAAGCTTAGGAGCCTTGCGCAGCATGATGAAGGAATGGTTTCTTATGCCGCCATAACAAAAAGAAGTTTGGATCGCGCGGCGTCACGCCTCATTTGCCTCAAACTGTCTGCCAGCGGTTTCCGCCGACTCTGAAAGAATGCAGACCACAGGATCGCCTCGTTGCTTTGCGTCGCAAGACCCGTCCATCCAACCCTATAGGTGCAACAAACGATGAACCTCAGGCAACTCGAGTACTTCATCCGTGTCGCAGAACTAGGCAGTCTGAGCAAGGCTGCGCTCATCCTCAATGTCGCCCAACCGGCGCTCAGTCGGCAGATTCGGCTGCTGGAAACGGATCTGCGCACCAGCTTGCTTCAAAGAACAGGGCGAGGCGTGGTCCTGACCGACGCCGGGAAACGGCTGTTCGATCACAGCATCGGGATCCTGCAACTTGTGGCCCAGGCACGCGAGGGCCTGGAGGCCACCCGCAATGAGCCCACCGGTCATGTCGTGATTGGTCTTCCGCCGAGCATAGGCCGCATCTTGACCCTGCCCCTAGTGGAAGCGTTCCGTGATTCGCTGACGAAGGCTCGATTGACAATCGTCGAAGGTCTGTCGACGCACATCACCGAATGGATTTCAACAGGACGTGTGGACGTCGGCTTCGTGCACAATCCCGAATCGCAACTGGCAATCGAGACGCGGCCGGTTCTAGACGAACCGCTTTGCCTCGTCAGTCCCGCAAAAATACCGCTCCCGGTGGGCAGGAACGGGCGCGAAAAAACGGACAAAACCCTTCCGTTCAACGAACTGCCCAATTATCCGCTGGTCATTCCCGAGCGCACCCACGCCATCCGCAAGCTACTTGAAACACAGGCCGCACTGGCGGGGATCAAGCTACAGATTGCATGGGAAGTCTCGAGCGTGCAGTCCATACTGGAACTTGTGCGCACAGGCCATGGTTACGCGGTGCTTACACACAGTGCGGTCCTCGCTACGGGCAACCCCAGGGACTACTGTGCCTACCCACTGTCAGACCCCAAGATCATCAGCAAGTTGAGCCTTGCCAACTCGGCCTACAAGCCCATGACACCTCTGGTCAGCCACATGATGCAATTGCTCAGCACGCTCGTGATCCAGCGCGTCACCGGCGACGCCCATATCAATTCGTGATAGCTGCTAGCGCGCTAATCCCCCTTGGTGTCCAAGTTTCGGCTCGCCATAATTAGGCTCCTCCACGTCGGCCTCGATGGGCAAGAGTCCAGTCATGCAAATACAAATCCCATGCCTGTTCATGCGCGGCGGCACCTCGCGCGGGCCATTCTTCAACGAGGAGGATCTGCCGACTGACATCCCCACGCGCGACCGGGTACTCCTGGCCGTGATGGGCTCGCCCGATAAAAGGCAGATCAACGGACTGGGAGGAGCCCACCCGCTCACGAGCAAGGTCGGCATCGTGCGCAGGAGCGAGGTCGTCGGCGTTGACGTCGATTTCCTGTTCGCCCAGCTGCAACCCGATCGGGACACTGTCGATACCACACCGAACTGCGGCAACATGCTGGCTGCGGTCGTTCCCTTCGCCTTGGAAACAGGCATGGTCCACGCCAAGGGCGAGGTCAGCACCTTCCGCGTGCTCACCCGCAACACGGGCATGCAGTGCGACATCACGGTGCAAACTCCCGGTGGCAGGGTCAACTATGAAGGAAACGCGCGCATCGACGGTGTACCGGGAACCGCCGCCCCAATCAAGATCAACTTTCTCGACACCGCAGGATCGGTCTGCGCAGGACTGCTGCCGACCGGGCACGTGCGCGACACCGTGACCGTGGACGGCGCCGGTTTCGCAACCTTCACCATCGATGTCACCTGCATCGACAACGGCATGCCGCTGGTCATCATGCGCGCGGTCGACCTGGACCGCACAGGCTACGAAACGGTTTCCGAACTCAATAACGACGAAGTACTCAAAGCCAGGCTCGAAGCCCTGCGCCTGAAGTGCGGAACCCTGATGGGCCTGGGTGACGTGACGGCCAAGAACTACCCGAAGATGTGCCTGATCTCCTCACCCAAGCACGGCGGCAGCATTTCCACGCGCTGTTTCATTCCCCATGTCTGTCACGATGCCATTGGCGTGCTCGCAGCAGTCACGGTCGGCACCGCCTGCGTCATGCAAGGCTCGGTAACGACGGGGATCGCGGAAGTTCCACCGTCGTCCCCGAAAACCATTTCGGTCGAACACCCCACGGGTGAGTTCAGTGTTGAGCTCGAAATCGATCCGCACAACGCCCAGAACGTCACCAGCGCGGCACTGCTGCGAACAGCGCGCCTGATCATGCGCGGCGATGTGATGATTCCCGCTGCCGCGTGGCCCTCCCGGGATGACCAGGAGACGGCGTGATGCCCACCGCAAGCCCTTTCATGACAAGAATCGAGGCGCGACAAGACCTCGTGCATGGACGAACGTTCGCCCCCTTTGCACGAGCCGGGGCCGGGTGCCTGCGCGACATTCACACGGAATGCGCATGAGATCCGAACAGCGGTACCAGCCAACACGCGTATGCGGTTCGAGGCGGCATCTCCGTCTTTGAAGACACCTGCATCAAGCGCCGACAAGGGCCCGGGCACACGAAAGAATCCGGGCCGCCAGACAACGAGACAAACCCAACGCACATACGGGAGGCATTTCCATGATCATCGACTGCCATGGCCACTACACCACGGCACCCAAGGCACTGGAGGACTGGCGCAAGCGACAGATTGACAATCTGACCACGCCCGAGCTCGGCCCAAAGCCGGCGGAGCTGAATATCAGCGACGACGAACTGCGCGAGAGCATTGAGGCGAACCAGCTCAAGCTGATGCGGCAGCGTGGCAGCGACCTCACCATCTTCTCCCCGCGCGCCAGCTTCATGGCGCACCACATCGGCGACTTCAAGGTCTCCAGCACATGGGCGGCGATCTGCAACGAGCTGTGCTACCGCGTCTCGCAACTCTTCCCGGACCATTTCATTCCAGCCGCGATGCTGCCTCAGAGCCCGGGCGTCGATCCGGCAACCTGCATCCCCGAGCTGGTCAAGTGCGTCGAACAGTACGGGAATGTCGCGATCAACCTGAACCCCGACCCCTCAGGTGGCCACTGGAAGGAACCGCCGCTCACCGACCGCCACTGGTACCCCATCTACGAGAAGATGGTTGAGTACGACATCCCGGCGATGATCCATGTCAGCACCAGTTGCAATGCCTGCTTCCACACCACTGGCGCGCACTACATCAACGCCGACACCACGGCAGTGATGCAACTGATCCAGGGCGATTTGTTCAGGGATTTTCCAACGCTGAGGTTCGTGATCCCACATGGCGGCGGCGCGGCGCCCTACCACTGGGGCCGCTACCGAGGCTTGGCGCAGGAACTCAAGAAGCCGCTGCTCAAAGACCACCTGCTGAACAACGTCTTTTTTGACACCTGCGTCTACCACCAACCCGGCCTTGACCTGCTGATCAAGGTGATCCCGGTCGACAACATCCTGTTCGCCTCCGAGATGATCGGCGCGGTGCGTGGCATCGACCCCGAAACCGGCCATTACTACGACGATACCAAGCGCTACATCGAAGCCGCGGCCATCGACCCCGTACAGCGCGACAAAATTTTTGAAGGCAACGCCCGCCGCGTCTACCCGCGCCTGGACGCAGCGCTGAAAGCACGCGGTCGCTAGCCAATCCAGCCTCCACACCCAAGACAAACCGACACACGCACCATGAGCACGCCATTGAACAACCTGGGCATCGTCAAACGCAACATCATGCGCGCCGACAAGGCGGCAGTGGACAGGCTGTACGACTTCGGCACGGCAACCGTACACGAGGCCATGGGCCGCGTCGGGCTGATGAAACCTTACATGCGCCCGATCTATCCCGGCGCGAAGCTTTGCGGAACCGCGGTCACCGTGCTGTTGCAACCCGGTGACAACTGGATGCTGCACGTCGTGGCCGAGCAGATCCGAGGCGGCGATGTGGTCGTTGCGGCCTGCACGACCGACAACGAGGACGGCTTCTTCGGCGACCTGCTGGCGACCTCGTTCAAGGCCCGTGGCGCGAATGGACTGGTCATCGACGGTGGCGTGCGGGACGTGCGCGATCTCACCACCATGCAGTTTCCGGTGTTCAGCCGCGCCATCAGCGCCAAGGGCACGGTCAAGGCCACGCTGGGATCGGTCAACATTCCCGTAGTGTGCGCGGGAGCGCTGGTCCAGCCCGGTGATGTCGTCGTGGCCGATGACGACGGCGTGGTCATCGTGCCAGCCGCGTTGGCCCACCAGGTCGCCGATGCCGCCGCCGCGCGCGAAGCCAACGAAGCCGACAAGCGCCAGAAGCTGGCCTCCGGCGTACTCGGGCTCGACATGTACAAGATGCGTGAGCCGCTCGAAAAACTCGGGTTGAAGTACATCGATTGAGATGAGCAGCACAGAACAACCCCTCCAATGGCGTATCGGTCTCATCGGCTATGGCGAAGTCGGTCGCATCCTGGCCGAAGACCTGCGCCAGCAAAACATCGTGGTCAGCGCTTATGACGTGAAACTCGGAACCGCTGCCGAGTCCCCCCTGCGGGAACACGCATCCAGATTCGGCGTAACCCTGGCCGCCAGTGTCACAGAATTGGCCGTCACGGCCGACCTGATCATTTCAGCGGTCACAGCGAGCCAGGCCATGGCGGTGGCCGCAGACTGCGCTGACGCGATCCGCGCCAACGCCTGGTTTCTCGATTTCAACTCTGCCTCGCCAGGCGCCAAGATCCGTGCTGCGGAAAGCGTCGAGGCGGCCGGCGGCCGCTATGTCGAGGGCGCCGTGATGACCTCGGTTCCGCCGCACCGCATCCGCGTCCCGCTGCTCCTCGGCGGCCCGCACGCGCGGACACTGGAGCCGCTGCTCAAGGCCGTGGGCTTTCAGGCGCAGGTCACATCGGAGAAACTCGGTGTCGCATCGGCCACGAAAATGTGCCGCAGCGTCATGATCAAGGGTCTGGAAGCCATGGTCATCGAAAGCCTCACCACATCCCGCGCCTACGGAGTTGAAGACCGCGTGCTGGAATCGCTGGCTGAGACATTTCCCGGGATCGACTGGGAAAGGCAGGCGACCTATTTTTTCCAGCGTGTGATCGAACATGGCCGGCGCCGCAGCGAGGAGGTTCGTGAAGTGGCCGAGACGGTCCGCGAGGCCGGCCTGACGCCGTGGTCGTCGAGCGGTACCGCAGAACGCCAGTCGTGGGTCGCCGATCTTGCCGATCAGGGCGTCTTTGGAGCACGCGGCGAACCCGCTTTCGCCCGCAGCCCGGACTGGCGCACCGAAGCCGACCGCATTCTGGCGCGCATCGACAACGAGAACTCCAACAAGGACCGCATGGCATGAGCTTCGAAAAAACACCCGGCTGGCTCGACTGGTATCCAGGCCCATCCAGACCTGCCTTCCGGCTTCCGCCAGGAAGCGTGGACGCGCACTGCCACGTTTTCGGCCCCGGCGCTGAATTCCCCTATGCGCCGGAACGCAAGTACACCCCCTGCGATGCCAGCAAGCATCAGCTCTACGCGCTGCGCGATCACCTCGGTTTTGCCCGCAACGTGGTCGTGCAGGCGACCTGCCACGGCGCCGACAATCGGGCCATGATCGATGCTCTGATCCACTCCGGCGGCAAGGCTCGCGGCGTCGCAACCGTGCGGCGCGCGGTCACGGATGATGAACTGCGGCAGATGCACGCCGCGGGGGTTCGGGGCGTGCGCTTCAATTTCGTCAAGCGCCTGGTCGACTTCACGCCGAAGGACGAGCTGCTGGAAATCGCCAGCCGCATCGCACCGCTGGGTTGGCATGTGGTGATTTATTTCGAGGCCGTGGACCTGCCTGAGCTGTGGGACTTCTTCACCGCGCTTCCGACCACCGTGGTGGTCGATCACATGGGCCGCCCCGATGTGACCAAGCCGGTAGACGGTCCCGAGTTTGCGCTGTTCCTGCAATTCATGCGGGATCACACTAATGTCTGGAGCAAGGTGAGTTGCCCCGAACGCCTGTCGGTCAGCGGGCCGCCTGCGCTGGGCGGCGAGCGAAACGCCTATCGCGACGTCGTGCCCTTCGCACGGCGTGTGGTGGAGTCTTTCCCCGATCGCGTGTTGTGGGGAACCGACTGGCCGCATCCGAACCTGAAAAGCCATATGCCGGATGACGGCCTGCTGGTTGATTTCATTCCACACATCGCGGTGACACCGGAACTGCAGACGAAGTTGTTGGTCACCAATCCGATGCGCTTGTACTGGCCCGAACAGGAAGGAGCTTGAACATGGCCCTCGACAAACCCTATAAGGACGTCCCCGGTACGACGATCTTCGACGCGGAGCAATCGCGCAAGGGCTATTGGCTGAATCAATTCTGCATGTCGCTGATGAAGGCAGAAAACCGCGCGCGTTTCAAGGCCGACGAACGCGCCTACCTGGATGAATGGCCGATGACCGAGGAGCAGAAGCAGGCTGTACTGGCCCGCGACCTCAACCGCTGCATCGCCCTGGGTGGCAACATTTATTTCCTGGCCAAGATCGGTGCCACGGACGGCAAGAGTTTCCAACAGATGGCCGGCAGCATGACCGGCATGACCGAAGAGGAATACCGCAACATGATGATCCATGGTGGACGCTCGCCGGATGGCAACCGCTACACCCGCGAATGGGAGGACAGGTGATGGCCCGGATCACCGCCAGTGTCTACACCTCGCACGTCCCGGCCATCGGCGCCGCCATCGATCTGGGCAAGACCGCCGAGCCATATTGGCAGCCGGTCTTCGCCGGTTATGAAAAATCGAAGCAATGGATGAGGGACAACACGCCGGATGTCATCTTCCTCGTCTACAACGATCATGCCACCGCGTTCAGCCTGGAGATGATTCCGACGTTCGCGATTGGCTGCGCTGCGGAATTCCAGCCCGCAGACGAAGGCTGGGGGCCACGCCCGGTGCCGAAGGTGATCGGCCATCCTGAATTGGCCTCGCACATCGCGCAATCGGTGATCCAGGATGACTTCGACCTGACCATCGTCAACAAAATGGACGTCGACCACGGCCTGACAGTTCCCCTGTCGCTCATGTGCGGTCAACCCGCGGCCTGGCCTTGTCCGGTGATCCCCTTCGCGGTCAATGTCGTGCAGTATCCAGTACCTTCCGGCCGACGTTGTTTCATGCTCGGACAGGCGATCCGCAAGGCCATCGCGTCCTTCGACGCGCCGCTGAAGGTACAGATCTGGGGCACCGGTGGCATGAGCCATCAGCTGCAAGGGCCACGCGCGGGGCTGATCAACCAGGAATTCGACAACGCCTTCCTCGATCAATTGATCGCAGATCCCGCGGCTCTGTCAAACAAGCCGCACATCGACTACGTGCGCGAAGCTGGTTCGGAAGGCATCGAGCTGGTCATGTGGCTGATCGCGCGTGGAGCCATGGCCGACGTCAACGGTGCCGGCGCCAAACCGACGGTCAGGCACCGTTTCTACCATGTTCCGGCCTCGAATACGGCCGTTGGACACCTGATTCTGGAGAACAACTGACATGACGACCACCATCAAGGTTGCGCTGGCCGGAGCTGGCGCGTTCGGCATCAAACACCTCGAGGCCATCCGGCAGATCGAGGGCGTGGATGTCGTTTCGCTCATCGGACGCACCCTGGAGTCAACGCGCGAGGTCGCCGCGCGCTTCGACATCGCCCACGTGACGACCGAACTCGACGAAAGCCTCGCACGTCCAGACATCGACGCCGTGATCCTGTGCACCCCGACCCAGATCCATGCGTCCCAGGCCATCGCCTGCCTGAAGGCCGGCAAGCACGTGCAGGTGGAGATCCCACTGGCCGATTCGCTGGCCGACGCCGAAGCCGTCGTTCGCGCACAGAACGAGTCAGGGCGCGTCGCCATGGTCGGCCATACGCGGCGCTTCAACCCCAGCCATCAATGGATGCACAAGAGCATCGAAGCCGGCGAGCGCCGGATTCTGCAGATGGACGTGCAAACCTACTTTTTCCGCCGCAAGAATCTCAATGCGCTGGGACAGCCGCGCTCCTGGACCGACCATCTGCTGTGGCACCACGCTGCGCACACCGTGGATCTGTTCGCCTACCAGACAGGCGGCGAAATCATTGCAGCCAACGCTGTCCAGGGCCCCATCCATCCGGAACTGGGCATCGCGATGGACATGTCCATCCAACTCAAAAGCAGCACCGGAGCCATCTGCACGCTCTCGCTGTCATTCAACAACGACGGGCCTCTCGGCACGTTCTTCCGCTACATCTGCGACAACGGCACCTACATCGCGCGCTACGACGATTTGGTGGACGGCAAGGACAACAGCATCGACGTCGGCAAGGTCGACGTGTCGATGAATGGCATCGAACTCCAGGACCGCGAATTCTTCGCCGCCATCCAGGAGGGCCGCGAACCCAACGCTAGCGTCTCCAAGGTTCTACCCTGCTACCGTGTCCTCGCCATGCTGGAAAAACAACTGGCGGCGCAGCCCGCCTGAGAACACCGAGGCAGACACGAACCCGCACGCCGAGCGGCAATCGACGCATGACCAACACCACTTCTCCCACAAGCACGCCCAAACGCCGCATTGGCCCGTTCAACGTCACCGCCATCGGGCTGGGCTGCATGAACCTCAGCCATGCCTACGGCGTCCCGCCCTCGGCGGATGTTGCCGAGGCTTTGCTGCTGGCAGCGCTCGACCTCGGCGTCGATTATTTCGACACGGCAGCCCTCTACGGCTTCGGCGCCAACGAGGAACTCGTCGGCCGTGTGCTGTCGCCGCATCGTTCACGCTTCATGCTCGGTAGCAAGGGCGGCATGACCGGCGTGGACGGCAAGCGCGTCATCGACGGCCGCCCCGAAACCCTCAAGCGCAATTGCGAGGACAGCCTGCGCCGTTTGCGTACCGATGTGATCGACCTGTATTACCTGCACCGCTGGGACAAGCGGGTGCCGATCGAGGACAGCGTGGGCGCCATGGCTGACCTCGTGCGCGAAGGCAAGGTCCGAACCCTCGGTCTGTCCGAGGTTTCAGCTGACACCCTGCGCCGCGCGCATGCCGTACACCCGATCACGGCGCTGCAGAACGAATACTCGTTATGGACGCGCAATCCCGAAATCGCATCGCTGGACGCCTGCAGGAGTCTCGGCGTGGCCTTCGTCGCCTTCAGTCCGCTCGGCCGCGGATTCCTGTCTGGCAAGCTGCGTGATGTCTCCAGCTTCGAACCGAAGGACATTCGCCGCACCATGCCGCGCTTTGAACCCAGCCACTACGCTGCCAACCTGAAGCTTCTGGACGCCTATGCGTCGGTCGCCCAGGAAGTCGGCTGCACCCAGGCCCAACTGGCCTTGGCCTGGCTGCTGGCCAAGGGCGAGCACATCGTGCCCATTCCAGGCACGACCAGCGTGGCCCATTTGCGCGAAGACATGGCGGCGCTGCGTGTCAGCCTCGACGCCGACATCGTCGATCGGCTCGATACGCTGATCAACCAGAACAGGGTGAGCGGCTCACGCTACAACGCGGCGACTCAAACCGAGATCGACACCGAAGAGTTCTGAACCTGGGGGCTGTCATGCGCCAGCCCCCAGACAACGCTGCGTGAATGGCCACGCTTAGCCGGCGACGCCTTCCGCCATCTTCGAACCGACCCTCTCCGACTCGATCAGGCGGTCGAGAATACGTCTGGCCTGAACACCACCTCCTGCATCGATGTTCAGCTTGACGACTGTTCGTGGCGACAGCTGCTGTGCGGTGGCCATCGGGCACCGGCAGCATCGATTCCTCGAGTATCGGCTTGGCGGGTTCCTGCGCGATCAGCACTGCGCGGCGGGGGATGGGCCTGTGAAGTGATTGCGCTGGAGGCGTTGGCCGCGAACCCGCACATCATTTTGGAAGCCGTCCGGACGTCGGACTTGCTTGGGTCCCCACGTTCTCTTCTCTTGTCTACGGTCTCCGGCAGCGGCCAACCGGTCGGTGTAGGTGCGTGGATCTGGACATGCGCGCCCTGAATCGCCATGCATCGCGACATTGACAGAGTCATCTCAATAAATAACAATGATTCGCATTACTACAATGGAGGGCAAGAATGCGAGTCAAACGGTGGATCTGGACCTTGGCATGGATGGGCGGCTTGATGCTCGAGGCGCAGGCGCAGGCTCAGTCATGGCCGGTACAGCCTTGCGATGTGGACGACTACATCACCAAGGCCATCGGTATCGAGGAACCCTGGCTGGAAAACGCGGCCTATCTCTTTGCCCAGGCCAACACCAATGGCTCGCCACGGTCGTTGACGTTTTCCCCCGAGATCGAGGGCCAGTTCAGTGAGCGGGTGGGCATGGAACTTGACCTCCCGGCGTATACCGCCAACACGCCGCTCGGGAGTGGCCAGAGTGCCGTTGGCCCAGTCGCGGCTGGGCTGAAGTTGGCTGCTTTGCATACTTGTGATCTGACTGAAGGTCGCGCCAGCCTGCTGACGGCAGAGGTGGAAGGCCAGTATTGGGCCAACCCGCGCCCGAGCGTGCTGCCAGGCCAAGGCAATGCGGTCACTGCACAGGTGATGTGGGCGCAGCTCTGGTATCCCTGGTTCACCCAGGGGGAGGCTGGCTATACCCAACGCATCGGGGCGGGCATCACCAGCGGCTGGTTCGTCAATACGAGCCTAGGACATGCCATAGGGGCAGCCTATGCTGCGCAACTAGAGGTGGAAGTCGACAACCAGTTGACCCTGGACAACGGGCAGCGGGGATTGGAGGGAAGTGTGATGCCTCAGTTTGCCTACCACCTCACGCAACAGTGGCTGCTGGCCATCGGTGAGCAAGCGTCTTTCCAACAAGGCACATCGCATCCGCAATGGTCAACTTGGTTGATGACCGAACGGGATTTCTAACACGCCTTGAACCCGCGCGACTATTGACCGCCAGCTTCGCCTTCTGCTTCGCGACGAAGGCGTCCGGGTCCGCCCGCAGATTCAGCATGTCCGCATACGCGCAGATTTCGGCGTCGAGCTCATCCCAGTTGTTGACCAGATGGTCGCAATAGTCGTCGTACTGGGCACTGTTCTCGGCGTAGAGATCGCCCGAATGCGTGAATTTGTTCACGCATTCGGGCGATCTCTAGCTCTCGCGTTCTTGCTTTCCGAGGAGCTTTCAACCTAGATTGCAACCACTTCAGAATGCCGGCGCATGGCTCGATGAGGCCCCAACCTTCCCATCCCGAGATTGGGGCAAGGTCATTCATGCGCACCCTCCCATGCTCCTCATGGACGCCACCCGTCAAAGAACGCCACACCAAAGCCGCAACGCATTCTGGTCTTTCGTGTCCATGGGGTTCATCGTCTGGTCAACCGCCGCGTTTGGGTACGGTTTTCAGAGCTGGCGTGCTGTTGCGGACCAGGTGTGGCTGCAACTCGACGCCACCTCGGTGCTGGCCAAATCCGTCACCCAGCAGAACCTGAAACAATATTTTCGCGGATTCAATTTCCTGGATCATCACCTCAAGGCAGATGCTCCGGCTTTTGAGCACGCCGACCCACAGGCGATCTTCGCCTTGCTGCGGCAGTTCCGCCGGATGTATCCGGATTTCGATGTCATCGACGTCATCCTGCCGGACGGTCAGGTCGTGGCCGATGCATCCAAGCAAGATCAGCGTGCAGTCCAGCCCATCACCGAAGCCTATTTGCGCGAGCTGCGCCAGCGCCAGGACTTACATACGACCTTTCCCAAAGATGCCGCGTCGGCCGCTGGCTTGGCTGTCGTCCGCTTGGGTTTCGCGCAGCGCAGTGCAAGCGGCGCCATTGCGTACGACCTCGTCGCCGACATCGATCTACACCGACAGATCGTGAGCTGGCTGCGTCCGGAACTGGCCTCGGACATGGCGCGACACCTGCAGATGGGCCTGGTCACCCGACAGGGCGATCTCCTGGGGCTGTGGCCCGAGCCCACCGGGCCGACGATCTACGCCGCACGCCTTGCTGCCTGGTTTAGGCTCCATGCCTTGTCTCCATCCCCGAGGCATCCGCTGGTGGTAACGCCCGCGCATGGCGTCGGCCCGATCTATGTGGATGACTCCGGCACGGACCGCATAGCTTGGAGTGCCCTTGCTCCGCTGAAGGGGGTGCCCCTCGAGACCTTCGTGTCCGTTCCGCGTGCGACAGTCTGGGATGCCTGGTGGCAGCAGGTGCGTCTGCCCTTGCTGGAATGGGCGCTACTGGGTGTGCTCCTCGCACTGATGGCCTTGCGCCTGAACAAGCTCCAGCGGCTGGAGCGTCAACGCACCTTGCGCCTGGAGCAAGCAGAACGCACGGCACGCCAATCATCGCTGTTCTATGCCGCCCTGGCCCAGACGACTCAGGCACTGATGGGGCATAAGGCGGGTGATGTGTCGGCCACATTCCAAGATCTGGCGACCAGCCTTTGCGTCTTGTTGCAAGCACGCCTCGTCTGCGTGGGACGATTACCTCCGGAGCGGAGTTGGGTCGATATGGCCGCCTGCGCAGGCCCCGCCAGCGACTTCGCCCAACACTTGCAGCGCAACATCGACGGCAATCGTCCGGAAGGCTGGAATCCTGGCAGCCAGGCCATCACGACAGGAAAGCCCCAACATGCCACGATCGAGTCCCCGGAGTTCGCCCCCTGGCGACAGCGTGCGCAAGCCTGCGGGATTGCAGGCGTTCTGTCGGCCGCTGCAGGGACTCAGTGTGGAGAGGCCGTTCTCGTCTGCGCGTATTACTCCAGCGAAAGCGTGATAGGCCCGGAGGCGGGCCAAGTCTTCCAGCGCATGGCCGACGCCTTTGCCGAATGCATCGACCGGCAAGCGAATATCGTCAAGTTGGAACGCATCGAGCGTTACCGCTCGGCGCGGCGCAAGATCCAGCGCGGTTTGCTGGAAGCCACCGAGGCAGCGGGCGTGTATAGGATCCTTGCGCAAACGCTGGCCGCGGAGACAGGAGCCGACGTCGTCGAAGTCTTCGCTCCCGAAGGGGACATGCTCAAGCGCCGCGTCATTGCCGGGCCCCTTGAGCAGGCGCTGAGTCATTTGACGGACGTGTCGCTGCAAGCGCTTGCCAGGGGAGAAGGCGCTTACATGCGCGCGCGTGTCTGGAACGCGCGCGCTCCCGTCCTCATTCAGACCCCGTCGGCCGATCCCAAGTTGTCGCCACGCTGGCGTGAACCGGCCCTGTGTGACATGGGTCTGCTCGCGGGCTGGCCCATCTTGGCGGTTGACTCTGGAGAGCCGATGGGTGTGGTCATTCTGGTGGCCCGAGATCCGCACGCCATCGACGAGGAACTCCAGCATCTGGTCACCAACATCCTGGAGAGTGCGGCTATTGCTCTGCGCCAGGTGCGCGACCGTCAGCGGATTGAAACGTTGGCCTTAACGGACGCCCTGACGGGGCTACCCAACCGCCGATCCATCCTGGAGCACATTCCTCAAGCTCTTGCCCGGGCGCGAAACCGCCATAGGCAAATGGCCATCGGTATTTTGGATCTGGACGATTTCAAGACCATCAATGACACCTGGGGCCATGCCGCCGGTGATGCGTTGCTCTGCGAAGTGAGTCGGCGCTTGCAGATCACGCTACGGGGTGCCGATGCGATCGCAAGGCTCGGTGGCGATGAGTTTGTCGTTGTCCTTGAAGATCTCGTAGGCCCCCATGACCTTTCAATGGTGCTGGACCGTCTGGAAACCGAGCTGACGGCGCCGTACACGCTGCCCGGGGGACAATCGACCCCCATGCGGATCAGCCTGGGGCTGACGATTTACCCTTCGGATGACTCCACGCCCGATCTCTTGCTCGGTCATGCCGATGAGGCGCTTTATGACGTCAAAGCGCGCAAAGGTTCACGTCGATGCGGTTGGCAGCTCTGGAATCCGGGCGCGTCATCCGACGACCACAGCGACCGCTGCCCCGCTGCCCATGACGGCCCGGCGCATGACTCGCTGAACCTCGAAAACGATACAGCATGCAACGCAACTTGAACATCAACCTCGACAGGTATCTCGATATCAGTGTTTTGCTCATCGCTGCACTTGCGGCGTCAGTGACGCTGCTCAGACTTCCCGAGTACCAAGCCGGCCTCATTCGCACTCAGGAATTCCTGCCAACGCCGGTTGTGTTCCTTGTCTTCGCAGGCATTGTGATGGCGCTCTTCAGCCGATTCGCTTGGTTGCGCCGGCTTCTGCGGGAACGCATGGATCGCAAAATTCTGGTCGCCGCAGGGCTGGCGCTGGTGTTTGCAGGGGTCGGCTCTGGATTGCTGGCGACGACCCTCATGGGAAGGCACGCCCAGCGCGTCCTGAGAACACGTTTGCGACACGACAATGACCGGCTTGCACTCACACTGAGCCGAGAGATACGCAATCGCGGTCAGGACGTCGCCGCGTTAGCGGAAGATCAGCGCGTCATGAGCCTTCTGGATGCTTCGTCAGGCATCGACTCACAACGCAGCGGGCTCGAGGACGCCGTGGAAGATCGCGCTCAGCAAATTTCCCCTGAATGGCTTGTCCTGCGCAATGTCCAAGGGCAGATTGTGTATCGGATCGGGCGTTTCACGGCGACCGATGCCGGGTTGCCCGTGCAGTGGCCGTATCCGGGCCAGGCATGGCTGCTGCGCGACCCGCATAGTTTGCAGTTCATCGTTCGCGTCCTCATGCCGATCCGCAAGAACGGACGTGTTTTGGGCCATCTTGAAGCGGTACTGCCCCTGCAGTCCGATTACTTTTCCGAGCTTGCGCTCCATGAGAACGATCCAGGGCATACGGTTGTGGTCTGCGCCCGGCAGCAGGGTGGAGCATTGTGTTTGCCGGGCCATGCGAATGAACACCCCCAGTTTATGACTGAGCCCCAACGACCAACAGACGCTCCCGAGTTCATGGCCTTGCACGCCGAACATGGAGTGGTGATCCGCCCGACGCGCCGTCAAAACGGGAACGAGGACGCGATGATCGTGGCCTATGCCCCGGTGGGTAGCACTGGACTGGGCATGGTCAGTCAGATATCCGCAAGAGAATTGTTTAGTTCCTTGATCACGACCTCCCGCACGGTGCTCTTGCTGATCCCTGTCTTGTTGTTGGCGGGGCTGGCATTCCTGCGCTGGCAACTGCGTCCGATGGTGCGCCGGCTGCATGACAGCCAACAACGCGTGCGCATCGGTCTCGATTATTCCGGCGTGGGCATGGCGATCTTTGGGCGGGACGGACGCATCCTGGAAGCCAATGGCGCCCTGGTCGACATACTTGGATACTCCGAAGAGGAGTTGCGCCGACTGCCCAGTGTTTTGAGTCTGCTTCATCCCGAAGATCTGGAGCAAGCCACCAGGAGTGTGGCCGATATCTTTACGGATCTAAGCGGCGCCTACTGCGCGCAGCGCCGCTATCGCCGCAAGTCCGGCGATTTTATTTGGGTACGTCTGCATGTCGCCCCGGTTCTTGGCGAGCGCGGCAGCGTGACCATGGCCATTGCGTTCGTTCAGGACGTCAGTGAACTCCTGGCCAAGGCTGATGCTTTACGCCGCAGCCATACCTTCTTGCAAGCGGTTTTGGACAACATGACCGACGGCGTGGTGGCTTGCGATGAGCAGGGCCAAATTCAATATACAAACGCCCTCATTGATTGCCAGCGTGAGCCTACCGAACGTCCGATGGACCTTGACGAGTGGGCCCGCGACCACGCGCTGCTCCACCCGAATCGACGCCCAGCTTCGTTCGCGGAGCGGCCACTGTCGCGAGCCTTTCGGGGTGAGGTTGTTGCTGGAGCCGAGTTCCTGGCGTACAGCGGGACAGGCGAGTTACGGCAGATCCAGATCTCCAGCTATCCCTTGCACGATGCGCAGCAGACTTTCATGGGGGCGGTGGCCATTTCGCGCGACCTGACGGAAATCCGGACTGCGCATGCGCATGCGCAATGGCTGGCCTATCACGACCCTTTGACCGAACTGCCCAATCGCAACAAACTCCTGGAGCACACGGAACATGCGATAGCCAGGGCTCGCCGAACCAGGAAAGAAATAGTGTTGTTCATACTCGAAATCAACCGTTTCAAGGCAATCAACGACACCTTGGGACATATGGTCGGAGACCAGGTTCTGGTTCAAGTGGCGGCACGGTTGCGTTCAAGCCTGCGTGGCGCCGAGACGCTGGGGCATGTCGGCGATGACGAGTTCGCGGTGGTCTCGGAGCACATGCCCAATATGCAGGCCGTCACCGAGCGCGCGGAGCAGTTGCGCCAAGCGCTCAAGGCCCCGCTGCTGTTGGGGACGAAAGAGATCCACGTCAGCGCCAGCATGGGCATCGCTCGCTACCCCGCCGACGGCGACGATGTCAGTGCACTGTTCAGTCGCGCCGACATCGCCATGCACGAGGCCAAGAAAAAGGGGGCCGGACAATGGGCACTGTATGAACGGGGTTTGTATGCGCGCCAGCGTCAGATGTTCGAGATGGAGGGGGGCCTGCGCAAGGCGCTGGATGCGACGGAATTCGTTCCTTATTACCAACCCAAGGTCGACGTCGCCACGGGGCGGATTGTCGGGGCCGAAGCACTGCTGCGGTGGAAACATCCTGAACAAGGGCTTGTGGCGCCAGCCGAGTTCATCCCAATTCTCGAGGACACCGGGCTGATCGTTCCAGTGGGCACATGGTTGCTCAACACGGTGTGCGCGCAGCAAGCGCATTGGCGGAAAGATGGCATCTCGATCGTCCCCGTTGCGGTGAACTGTGCCGTGGCGCAGTTGCAAAACGATGGTGTTCTCGGTGTCGTCCAAGATGCCCTTGCCGCGCACGCGTTGGATCCCAGAATGCTGGAACTCGAAATCACCGAGAGTGTCCTGATGCAAGCGCCCGAACGTGTTGCGGCATTGATCGCGCAATTGAGGGTGATGGGTGTGGATACGGCGATCGACGACTTCGGTACGGGTTATTCGTCACTGGCCTACCTTAAACGTCTGCCGGCCTCCGCTCTCAAAATTGATCGCGCCTTCATCAAAGATTTGCCGAATGACGCTGAAGATATCGCGATCACCAAGGCTGTGCTCTTGCTGGCAAGGGAGTTGGGGTTGCGTGTTGTGGCCGAAGGTGTGGAAACCGCAGAGCAGTTGGAATTTCTGCGGTCCCATGGTTGTGACGCCTACCAAGGCTACTTCTGCAGCCGGCCTGTGCCAGCGGATGAATTTGCGTCGTTGCTCCGTAAGCAGGATCGTCTGATTTCCATGTCCTGACCTATCAAGACGACATCGGCAGTTTGGTTCGGCTGCAATTTTTTATTATTGATCCGGCCCTCAAACAGTGTCATGCGGCGTACTTGACGAACACAGAGCGATCTGCGGGTTCTCCCGCCACGAATATTGGCGCTGATAAAGCGGAATCAGATAGCGACGCTTGCCATCGAACAGGTCGATGATTGATCGGGTGAATGGCTTCATGACTTACAGGCATGCCTTCTGTGTTGGCGCCGATGCCCAAAAAACGGGCAGGGTAGGTCGAACACCCTGGTCAATTTTCAATCGGCATCCCGCAATCGCGCTGGTCAATATTGATCGGCGCGCACACTGAACGACGGCATCCTCGATTTGGTTGTCGGCCTTTACCTCGACAATCACGTACTTCGGGCTGCCATCTGGCTCTTCGCGTTGGAAGATGAAGTCGAGGGACCCAATCTTGTCCGCCATCAGCACTCCGGACAGCTTCACCGATTTCTGCCGCCCAGGCTAGGCGCTTGTCGGATTTTTCGGGCCTTCGAACGCGGAGATGATCCTGTGGCTGTTCCCTTCGTCGTGGGCATGCTCGTGCGGGTGCAGCGTCGGCTCGGCAACCGCCTCGGTCGCTCGCCGCTTGCGGCCCAGTTCCCACGCGGTCAACGACGACAGCCATGCGACCAGAAACAGGCCGACGATCAGATAGCCCAGATCACCGAAGTCTAGGTTCACGATGCCGTCGGCCACTCTACCCTGCCAGCCGATGGCGGGGATGATCACCTGCAGCAACTCAATGCCACCCAGCGCGAAGGCGACCAGCACCGACAACAAGGTGGTGCTGATGTTGTAGAAAATTCGACGTAGCGGGTTGGCCAGCGCCCAGCCGTAGGCCTTGGTCATCAGAACACCGTCCGTGGTATCCATCGCGGACATCCCCGCGGTGAACAGAATAGGTAGCGACAGCACGGCCGGAACCGGTAGGTTGCCCGTGGCAGCGCCTGCGGTCATGGCCAGCAGGCCGATCTCGGACGCCGTATCGAACCCCAAGCCAAACAAGAACCCCACTGGATACATCTCCCAGCTTTGCTTGATGACCCGCTGCAACCGTCCGCCGAACAGCCGGTAGAACAAGCCGCGCTTGGCCAGCAAGGTATTCACGTGATGATGGTCGTGCGCCCCGCGTCGCGCTCCGTTCCATACCTTGAGCAGGTCGAGCAGGATCAACAGGTTGAGCGTCCCGATAATCACCAGGAAGATGCCGGACACGCCCGTACCCAGGACGCCGCCAATGTGCTGCATCTCCGGCATTTGAATCTTCATGGCGCTCACCATAGATGCGGTGAACACCGTCAGCAGGAAGACCACCGTGGAATGGCCCAGAGAAAAGAAAAAGCCGACGCCCAGGGGCTTGCGGCCCTCCTGCACGAGCAGCCGCACCGTGTCGTCGACAGCGGCGATATGGTCGGCATCGAAGGCGTGGCGCAACCCGAAGAGGTAGGCCGTCAGCCCCAGACCGATCATCGCCGGATAGCGCTCGGCGTAATAAAGGTAGAGCCCCCATCCGGCCAGGTGCAGCACGGCGATGAAGCCGTAGTAGCCGGCGAGCTGCACCCATTCATCTCGATCAAACCTCAAGGCACCCAGCCCGCGCGCATGTGGGCGGGGCGTCAGCACGGCTGTTGCGTCGTAGTTCATGCATCAATCCCTGAATGTCGGTCGTGTGACAGGACGGGTCAACATGAACTCCGCCCTGCGGAGAGTTACTCAGAACTCGTCACCCTTGACACGGCGTGTGTCCTTGAAGGTCCGCCAGCCGCTGATCATCGAACTGACGATGGACTGGCGCGACATGATGTCCTCACGAATAGCCACGTAGATGTGCACGAGGATGAATGTGATCAGGTACCACATCGCTAAATGGTGCGCGGTGCGCACAGCCTGGGGCTGTCCGAAGATCGGGGTGATCCATGAGGAAAACCAGTCATATTGCCATGAACCTTCCTGCGTTCCCTCACCGAATAGGGCGAGCCCGGTGAGGATGATGAAGATCGATCCCCACACAAACATGACGTGCATCGCCAGGATGGCGAGCGGGTTGTGCCCCGAATACTTGTTCGGCTCGCGGGCGAGAAACAGGTACCACTTAATCTCATGCCAAACACCGCGCCAGTACTCGCCCCTGAAGATGGGCGGCAGGAAGATCTCGCGGGCATGCAAATTGCCCGCGAAGGCCCAGTAAATGCGAAACAAAAAGCCAATGATGAAGATGTACGCTGCCGTGAAATGGGTGAACCGGATGTAGCCCATCAGGAAGTGGTCGTAGGGCTGGCCCGGCTGACTGGGCAACGGATGGCCGATAAAAAACCCTGTCACGCACAACGTCGCGATGGCGAAGAACTGGATCCAGTGCCATAGCCGGATCGGTGCCTCATAGACATACACCGCCGGCTCGACATGGGTTTGATGCGTGGACTGCGCGCTCATGCTTGTCTCCTGATTCGTCAATGGCGCGGGGCCCGGCCAAAGGCGCAGGCCCCGCTGCGTCAGCGCACCTTCACCCGGGTGAGTTCACTGCCGTCCTCGCTCATCACGTGAGTGGAGCAGGCCAGGCAGGGGTCGAAGCTGTGCAGGGTGCGCAAGATCTCGACCGGCTCGTCCGGACGCTCCATCTTGGTATTCATCAGGCTAGCCTCGAAAGCGCCAATGTTCCCCGCCGGATCGCGCGGCGATCCGTTCCAGGTGGTGGGCACCACCGCCTGGTAGTTCTCGATGCGACCGTCTTTGATGCGCACCCAGTGGCCCAGCGCGCCACGCGGGGCGGCGACGGTCGCAACACCTTTGGCCTCCCTGGGCCAGGTGCTCGGGTCCCACTTCTCCATGTTGGCGGTCGCCGTGTCGCCCGCCTTGATGTTGGCGATCAGGTCGTTCCAGTCGTCCACCATCATGTCGGCGCAATACTCCGCTTCCAGGGCGCGCGCCAAAGTGCGGCCGATCGTGGTCTGCAAGGCGGACTTTGCGTCCAAATTCGTGCCGGCAAGTTGGTTGAAGAACGCCACACTGCGGTCCACCTGTTCGCGTTGATGCGGGAACTTCTTGGCGTACGCCAGCGTATAGCGAGACAGCGGCCCAACCTCCACCGCATGACCTTTCCAGCGTGGCGCCTTAATCCATGAGTACTTGGCCGACTCGTCGATCTCCTGAATATTGGTCTTGGTGCCTTTGGTGTTGGGGCCGAGCTCGAACTTCGGCTCGGTCACGCCGTCCCATGGATGGAGCCCCTTGTTCTCCTGCCCCGGGTAGGTGTACCAGGAGTGGGTCACGAACTCCTGGACCTGGGTCGGATCGCGCGGATCGACCTCGAACACCTCATCCCAGTTGCCGTTGAGAATGACACCGCCCGGCATCTGGTCGGTTGACTTGTCGTATGGCACCTTGGCATAGTCTCCGTAGTCCATCACGCTCTTGGCTCCCAGTCCACCGCCGTACAGCCAGTCCTTGTAGAAGCTGGCGATGGCAATCACGTCGGGCACGTAGACGTTCTTGCAGAAGTCCACCATCTCGTGGATGCGGCTGCGCACGAACTCAAGGCGCTCCATATTCAATGGAGCGCCGGCGGCGAGGTCGCCGTCCATATTGATGGCGCAGGGCACGCCGCCCACTAGGTAGTTGGGGTGTGGGTTTTTGCCGCCAAAGATGGTGTGCACCTTCACAAACTCACGCTGCATGTCCAGCGCTTCGAGGTAATGTGTGACACCCATCAGATCGGCCTCGGGCGACAGCTTGTAGGCCGGGTTGCTCCAGTAGCCATTCTTGAACGGCCCAAGCTGGCCCGAGTCCACGAACTTCTTGATGCGCGACTGAATGTCTCGGAAGTAGCCGGGGCTGGATTGCGGATGGTTCGGCGACACCGTCTGCTGCAGCACCGACGTTGCCTTCGGGTCAGCTTTGAGGGCGTTCAAAGGGTTCACCCAGTCCAGCGCGTGCAGGTGATAGAAGTGCACCACGTGGTCGTGGACCTGCAGGGTCTTGGCCATCATCTCGCGAATGAGATAGGCGTTCTTTGGAATCTTGATATTTAGCGCGTCTTCGACCGCACGCACCGATGCCAGCGCGTGGCAGCCGGTACAGACGCCGCAAATGCGCTCCACGAAGGCCCAGACGTCGCGCGGGTCACGACCCTTGACGATCACTTCCAGGCCCCGCCACATGGTGCCGGTGGACACCGCGTTGCGAATCACGTTGTCCTGGTCGACGTTGACCTCGCAGCGCATGTGGCCCTCGATCCGGGTCACCGGATCGACCACCACGCGCCGTCCCGAGGTGTCCAGCGTGTAGCCGTTGGGGGTGGTCACCGTGCTCATTCGTTGTCTCCCTTGTGTTGCGTCTCGCTCTGCTTGCCGCTGCGCAGACGTTTCACTGCGCTGGCTACGGCGTGCACCGCCACGGCTCCGCCCACCACACCGGCGACAGCCGCTCCGATTTCATCGGCATTGGCTTCGACGCCGAAGGGCTTGATGTCGGTGAGGTGGGCGTACCAGGAGCCCTTGTCCCAGAAGCCGTCTTCCGAGCAACCGATGCAGCCGTGCCCCGACTGAATGGGGAACGACACGCCATCGTTCCAGCGTGTGGTGGAGCAGGCGTTATAGGTGGTCGGGCCCTTGCAGCCAACCTTGTAAAGACAGTAGCCCTTGCGCGCGTTCTCGTCGTCAAAAGTCTCGACGAACTGGCCCGCGTCGAAGTGCGGCCGGCGATAGCACTTGTCGTGTATGCGCTGGCTGTAGAACATCTTCGGCCTGCCCTGGCGATCCAGTTCGGGCATACGGTCGAAGGTAAGCATGTAGGTGATGACCGCCGTCATCACCTCGGCGATGGGCGGGCAACCCGGCACCTTGATGAGCGGCTTGTCGGTGATGACCTTGTGCACCGGCGTGGCACGGGTGGGGTTGGGCTTGGCCGCCTGCACACAGCCCCAGGAGGCGCAGGAACCCCAGGAGATGATGGCCTTGGCGTTGCTCGCCGCGTAGCGCAGTTTCTCCACGAAGGGCTGACCGGCGATGATGCAGTACATGCCGTCCTCATTCAGCGGCGGGTTGCCTTCCACCGCGAGGATGTAGTTGCCCTTGTATTTAGTTACAACCTCCTCGACGATGGCCTCGGCCTGGTGGCCGGCGGCTGCCATCAAGGTGTCGTCGTAGTCCAGCGAAATCATGGACAGAATCACATCCTTGGCCAACGGGTGCCCCGAGCGGATGAACGACTCCGAGCAACAGGTGCATTCCAGCCCGTGGAGCCAGAGAACTGGCAAGCGGGGTTTGTTCTCCATCGCGTAGGCGATTTCACTCGCGTATTGCGGGCCCAGGCCCAGCGCTGCCGCAGTCAGGCTGCAGTACTTGAGAAAACTGCGCCGTGAAATACCTTGGCGCCGCATGACTTCATAGAACGTTTCAGTGACCGGCATGGTCCGCCTCCTCATGACTTTGTGGCTTCACCGGAAGCCCTTTATGCAATCAGTCAACTGCAAGTCGTGTGCCAGTGCATTACCCCTAGATAAATCAAAGAATTAGCTGTGCAACACCCTAAATTTCATGGTTTACCCCAGGTCGCCGCATAGCCGGCGTCGATGTGGCGGTGGAAACCAGCTATCCGCTCCTGTCCTTCTGGCGACTATCGTCATTTCAGTGCATGCTTGGTTTCCATTGCAGTCGTATTTATGGAAACTTGTTTTGCAGTTTTTCCAGGCAGCGCTGGAAAGGCCGCGTCAGATCTGAATGCAATCAGGCACTTGGCGTGACCGGCGGAGGCTGGCATTGCATTTGCTGAGTTCAATGGAAAGCGCGTCCCGGCAGGCCGGTTTCCACCCCTGACCGCGGAGCAGCCAGACGCAAGGAGACAACGCCATGCTGGACAACCCGCCGTCGGTGCTCATCCTAGGCATCGGCAACCTGCTTTGGGCCGATGAAGGATTCGGAGTGCGTGCCGTGGAGTACCTGCACCACACCTACACCTTCGGTGACAACGTACGCCTGATGGACGGCGGCACGCAGGGCCTCTATCTCATCCACCACGTGCAGGACGCCGATGTCCTGCTGGTGTTCGACGCGGTCGACTACGGCCTGGAGCCCGGCTCCCTGCATTGCGTGATCGGCGACGACGTGCCCCGCTTCATGGGTGCGAAGAAGATGAGCCTGCACCAGACTGGCTTCCAGGAAGTGCTCATGACGGCCGAACTGCTGGGCTGCATGCCGCGCCACCTCGCGCTGGTCGGCGTGCAGCCCCACACTCTGGAGGACTTCGGCGGCAGCCTTACCCAGTTGGTCAAGGCGAAGATCGAGCCGGCTATCGCCGCAGGCCTGCGCTGGCTAGCCGGGCTTGGCGTGGAGGCCACCCGCCGCGACACGCCGCTGCCCGAGCCCGAACGGCTGGGCGCGCAGGCACTGGACCTCGCCCCCTACGAGGCCGGACGTCCCGACCCCGAGTCCGCGCCACGCACCGGCGACTTGCGGATACTTGCCGACCCGGACGTGCGCTTCGACCCCAAACCCCTGCCCGACGCTTGGCCGCGCCTGAGCGTTAACGTCGACAGCCGTCGCCCCTTTTGACCATGTGCATCGGCCGCCCCCTTCGCCTCGTCGAAATGTTTGAGTTCTCCGCCCTGTGCGCCGGACCCGATGGCGCCCAGGAATCCGTCGATATGACCCTCGTCGGCCCGCAGCCCGCGGGTACTTGGGTGCTGGTCTTCCTGGGCCATGCACGCAGCCTGCTCGAAACCGAAGAGGCCCTACGCATCCAGGACGCCCTCGTCGCACTGGAGGGCGTGATGCGCGGCGAGACTCCCAATATCGACCGCCTGTTTGCCGACCTCGTGAACCGCGAACCCGAACTGCCCGACCATCTGCGCGGCCCCGCCGCCCTGTCCTGAAAGGCTGAAAGGAACCCTTCCCAATGTCATCCCCACTGATCGACCGTCTGACCGACGAGCTCGGCTATCCGCGCGTGACCATAAAGACGCTCGATGCCGTGCTGCACGCAGCCGACAACGCCGTGCTGTTCTTCACCGCGGACCCTGCCAATACCCCCGAGGCCAACGACGTGGCCGTGGTGCTGCCCGAGTTGGTCAAGCATTTCAACGGACGCATTACGCCGGCCGTCGTCGCACGGGAAGACGAGCGCACCCTGCAGGCGATGTACGGCTTTGAACTGTGGCCTGCACTTGTTTTTCTCCGCAAGAACCAGTATCTCGGCACCATCTCCAAGATCCGGGACTGGACCGACTACCTGGAGCAAATTCAGGGCTTTCTCGACGCCGGCCCGGTGCGCCCGCCAGCCCCGCGCATTCCCATCATTCCCGCCTGAGCACACGACCATGCAGAAATCCATCGACATCCCCATCGTCACCATCGGCCCCGGCAGTCAGCCGGTGGAAGACGACACCCTCGAATACATGGCCATGCCCAAGGAGATGTACACGCACGACTCCATCTCCCTGCCCGAGCCCGAAGACCTGCGCCATAGGCACCGCATACGCGATTTGCTTGAGGACATGCTCGCCACCGCCCGCGCCTACGCGCCCGGCGAGGATGAGGCCATCGTCCACGACATCTCCCATCTCGACCCGGACGACCTCGCCTGCATCAACCAGATCCTCGGCGTGGGCGAAGTCAGCGTCACCATAGACCAGCTCGGCGGCGCCATCCTGGCGCAGGAAGCCGTGCTCACCGGCGTGTGGCGCGTTCGCCGAGTCGACGCTGCGCAAAACGTGCTGGACGACCGCATCGAGATCGCCGACGTACCGCAGGCGGTGCGCACCAGCAGCTTTGTCGCGCTATCTGAGAACCGGCTCGACCCCAACGCCGCGCCTATCCCCGGCGTACAGAATGCACCGGCGCTACTGAGCGAGATCGCGGATAAGATGGTCCGCTACACGCCCGGCGATCCCTCGCACGTCATCAATCTCACCCTGCTACCTCTCACCCGCGAAGACCTCATCTACCTCGGGACCGCCCTGGGCGTGGGCCCGGCCACCATCCTCTCGCGCGGCTACGGCAACTGCCGCATCGGCGCAACCCGCCTGCCCAACGTGTGGTGGGTCAAGTACTTCAACTCGCAGGACGCGCTGATCCTCAACACTATCGAGATCGTCGACGTGCCGGAAGTCGCCCTCGCCGCGCCGGAAGACTTCGCCGACACCGCCGACCGCCTGCGCGAAATCCTCACCCTGTTCCAATGAACACTTTCGAAGGCTCCTACATGGGCGACGCCTCTCGCCTACGCGACCACGCCTGTCTGGAGTGCCGCATCTGCTGGTACGTATACGACCCCACCGTGGGCGACCCGGTATGGCAAATTGCACCGGGCACCCCGTTCAGCCAACTGCCACAGCACTGGCGCTGCCCCGAATGCGACGGCGAGGCCATGCACTTCATGGTGGTGCAGGACGAACAATGAGCGCCAATGCCCACATCGGCCCCATCGGCCGTTCGCTGGAGAATGCATACAGTCACGTCCAGAACACGCACATGCTGGGCCTGCCCATCGTCAACCCCGCGCTGCGGGTCGAGGCCGTCGGCCTGCGTGAATGGGATGGGTTGTGCGTCGGCGTGATCGTCACCCCCTGGTGCATGAACGTGTTTGCCCTGTCGCTGCCCGGCGGGCGGGAACTGCCACCCGCCCAGGTTGGCACTACGCGGGCGATGGATCTACCCACCGGCAGCTACGGCCTGCTCACAGCCCATCTGCCGCAGGTCGGACACCACCTCACCGGCTCGCTCTTCTCGCCGATGGACGCATTCGTCAGCCAGGAGCAAGCCGTGGCCGCCGCACGCGACGCGCTCGCGCTAATGTTCGATACCGACACCGACGGCAAGCCCGCAGCAGCGCGACCCGAAGCGGCGCCCGCAGGTATCGCCTCGCGTCGCGGCTTCCTGCTCGGCCGCTCCTCGCGCTGAGCCACGCCATGCACGTCGCGCAACAGCATCTGCACATTCACATCGGGGCCACCGCCCCGGGCGGACGCACCGTGCGCATCGACAACCAACGCCCGCTGCAGGCCATGCGCCTCCTCGAAGGGCGCACCGCCGCCCAGGCCGTGCAGCTTCTGCCCCTGCTGTTCAGCCTGTGCGGGCACGCCCAGGTCGCCGCCGCGCGTGATGCTCTGCGAGATTCGCTACCGCCGATGAATGCCGCCCAGCGCCGCTCCCTGCATCGCCGTGTACAGATTGAAACCGTGCGCGAACACCTGCTGCATGTCCACCGCGATTGGGCGGCGCTCTGCGAGGTGCTGCCTCATCCCCCCAGCCTCGGCGAGATCGTCCGCCTTACCGACGCTGCGGCCGATGACTCTGCCGCGCTGCAGGCCCTGGTCGACTGGGTGGGCCAGAACACCCTGGGTCTACCTCCGTCCGAATTTCTCGAGTTCGACACGGTCGATGCGCTGCGTCACTGGGCTCGTGCGACCGAGGCCGCCGCGCCACGCGGACTGTGCACCCTATACGGGCGCGCCGCGTCGGTACGGGCCGTCGACCTACACGCGCTCGAATCCCTGCCACCCGGACAGCTGCGCGAGCCGCTTGAGGCCGATGCCGCGCTGCGCTTTGTGAGCCAGCCCACCCATGCCGGGACCTGCCTGGAAACCGGCCCGGCTGCCCGCCACCGCGGCCACCCCCTGGTCCAGGCCGCGGCCGGCTATGGCCTGCTCGCCCGCCTCGCCGCGCGACTGGTGGATCTGTGCGCTGTGCTCGTCGCCCTACAGCGGGGCGACAGCGCGCCTCCCGCTGCAGAGGCTGCCGGCCTGGGCTGGGTCGACAGCGCCCGCGGCCGGCTCTTCCACCATGCCGAGCTGGACGCGCAGCAGCGCATCGCGCGCTACCGTATCCTGGCGCCTACAGAATGGAATGCACACCCGCGCGGACTGGCCGCGCAACTGCTCGCCGGCATCGGCCATGGCACTCCAGCGACCACGCGCAGGCAGGCGCGACTGGTTCTCCAAGCCGTCGATCCTTGCGTGCAGGTTACCCTGCATCTCGCCATGCCGGAGCCCGCCCATGCATGAAATGTCGCTGTGCGAAAGCATCGTGCAAATCATCGAGGATCAGGCCCGCGCCCAGCAGTTCAGCAAGGTGCGGCGGGTGGTGCTCGATATTGGCGCGCTGTCGTCGGTGGACGTGGGCGCGCTGCGATTCTGCTTCGACGTGGTCGCCGCGCACGGCGTGGCGCAAGGTGCCGCGCTGGACATTCACACGTCACCCGCGCAGGCTTGGTGCATGCCCTGCGCCACGCGGGTGGACGTCACCCGACGCGCCGATCCCTGTCCGCTCTGCGGCAACCACCAAGTGGTGGTCGAGGGTGGCGACGCCATGCGCATCAAGGAACTGGAGGTCGACTGATATGTGTACCGTTTGCGGTTGTTCCGAGGGCGAAGCCCGGGTCAGCGGTCAGGCCCTCGCCGGCACCGGTGCTGTGCATCACCCGCATCATCATCACGATCACGACGGCCATGGCCACGATCACGACCATCCGCACGATCATGCCCAGGACCATCATGACCACACCCACGCGGTCAAGGGGATGGCGGGCGGAGCCAACCACCACTACGGCAACGGCCCCGCTGGCGCCCACGCGCCGGGGCTGAGCCAATCGCGCATGGTGCAAATCGAGCAGGACATTCTGAGCAAGAACGACAGCTACGCCCGCGACAACCGACGGCTGTTCCAGCAACGCGGCATCCTCGCTCTGAATCTCGTCTCCAGCCCTGGGTCCGGAAAGACCACGCTGCTCACCCGCACCCTCACCCACTTGCGCGGCGAGTTCGGTCTCGCGGTGATCGAGGGTGACCAGGAAACCTCGCTCGACGCTGAGCGCATCCGTGCGACCGGTGTGCCCAGCGTGCAGGTCAATACCGGCAAGGGCTGCCACCTGGATGCGCATATGGTCGGCCACGCCATCTCCGAACTCGACCCGCAGCAGGGATCGGTACTATTCATCGAGAATGTGGGCAACTTAGTCTGCCCCGCCGCGTTCGACCTTGGCGAGGCGCACAAGGTGGCCATCCTCTCGGTGACCGAGGGCGAGGACAAGCCGCTGAAATACCCAGACATGTTCCACGCCGCTGACGTCATGCTGATCAACAAGATCGACCTCCTCCCCCACCTGGATTTCGACGTCGAGCGCTGCATCGACGCCGCGTTGCAGATCAATCCTGATCTGCAGATCCTGCTGATCTCGGCGCGCAACGGCGAGGGGCTGGACGCATGGCACGAATGGCTGCGCCTGTCGCGCCGTACCCGCCTGATCGGCCGCCCGCTGCCTCTGCGTGCCGACGCCCCCACCGCTTGAACCGGCCCATGGCCACCAAGCCCACCATCCTGGTCGTCGATGACGAAGTGCGCTCGGTCGAGGCGCTGACGCGCGTGCTCGAGGACGACTTCGACGTGCTGCGCGCAACCAGCGCCGCGGCGGCGGAAGCGCTGCTGGAAAAGGAGTGGGTCCAGGTCATCCTGTGCGACCAGCGCATGCCCGAGACCACCGGAGTGGAGTTCCTCTCCCGGGTGCGGCAGCAGTGGCCGGAGGTGATCCGCATGATCATCTCCGGCTACACCGACTCGGAAGACATCATCGAGGCGATCAACGAAGCCGGCATCTACCAGTTCATCAGCAAGCCGTGGACACCCTCGGACCTTCTGCTCAAGTTGCACAACGCGGTGGACCTGTTCCGCCTGCAGCGCGAAAACGAGCAACTCTCCATCGAGTTGAAGCTCAAACCCGCCACCCTGAGCGACAGCCTGCAGGAGAAGCGCCGCGTACTACAGGCCCGCTTCGACTGGGACCAGGGCATCGTACGCGCGCCCGACAGCCCGCTCAACGCGGTGTGTGACACGGTGCGCACCGTCTCCACCTACGACGTCAACGTGATGGTGTGCGGCGAGTCCGGCACAGGCAAGGAACTGTTCGCGCGCGCCCTGCACTACAACAGCCTGCGCGGCGACAAGCCCTTCGTCGCCGAGAACTGCGGCGCCCTGCCCGACGACCTGCTCGAAAGTGAACTCTTCGGCCACAAACGCGGTGCCTTCACCGGCGCGGTGGAAGACCGCATCGGCCTGTTCGAGCGTGCCAACGGCGGCACGATCTTCCTCGACGAAGTGGGCGACATTTCCCCCGCCTTCCAGGTCAAGCTGCTGCGGGTGCTGCAGGAGGGCGAGATTCGCCCGCTGGGCAGCAACACCCGCCGCTCGGTCGACGTGCGGGTGCTGGCCGCCACGCACCGCGACCTCAAGGAGGAGGTGCGGTCGGGCCGCTTTCGGCAGGATCTGTTCTTCCGGCTGGCCACCTTCAGCATCGCCATTCCGCCGCTGCGCGAGCGCCGCACCGATATCCCGGTGCTGGCGCAGTCGCTGCTGCAGGAGGCCATGCGCACCCTGGGAAAGACGGTGCGCGGTATCACGCACGAAGCCCTGGCCTGCTTGCAGGCCTACGACTGGCCTGGCAATGTGCGCGAACTGCAGAACGAGATCAAACGCATGCTCGTGCTGGCACCCACCGATCAGCTCGGCGCCGAGCTGATTTCCCCGCACATCCTGCGTGGCACCACCGAGGAGGCGGCCGAGGCGCTCGACCTGCTCGCCGGCATCGACGGCTCGCTCAAGGAGCGAATGGAGTCGCTGGAGGCGCGCATCGTGAAGGAAACCCTCATCCGCCATCGTTGGAACAAGACCCGCGCGGCGCAAGAGCTAGGGCTGTCGCGCGTTGGCCTGCGCAGCAAGCTCGAGCGCTACGGACTGGAGAAGATCGAGCAGATCGAGGAGTGGGTCGACCATGGCTGATCTTCGCCACCTCGATCTGCGCGGCGAAGCGGCGGCACCACCGGGACCCGCCGCGCCGCTTGGCATGAGCGAAGACGCGTGGATCGAGGTCATCCACCGCATGGACGAGATCTACGCCGATCTGGTGCGCTACCAGGTGGACCTGGAAGAGAAGAACGCCGCGCTGGAAGAGGCGCAACGCTTCATCGACAGCGTGCTGTCATCCATGTCGGACGTGCTGGTTGTTGCGAACGTGCAGGGCCGCATTCAGCGGGCGAACAAAGCGATGGTCAACCTGCTCGGCCGCAGCGAGGCGGAACTCGTCGGTACCGAATTGTCGGCGCTGTTCGCGCTGTCCGCCGCGCCGATGATCGCCAACTTCCCCGACCACATCCGCACCGGCGGCATCCTCGATTGCGAAATCGAGATCCTTGCAGCCAACGGCGAGGCCGTGCCACTGGCGGTGAACTGTAGCCCCCGCTATGACAACGAGGGGACGCTATCGGGCATGGTGGTCACCGGCCGCCCGCTTGGCGAACTGCGGCGCGCCTACCGTGATCTACAGGAAACCCACAAGCAGCTCAAAACCGCGCAGCAGCACCTTGTACAGTCGGAGAAGATGGCCTCGCTCGGCCGTCTGGTGGCCGGCGTGGCACACGAACTGAACAACCCGATCAGCTTCGTGTTCGGCAACATGCACACCCTGCAACGCTATGGCGAACGCCTGCAGGACTACCTGGACCTGGTGCAACGCGGCGCCCCGCCCGACCTCCTGGAACAGGCGCGCAAGAGCAACCGTATCGACCGCATCCTCAAGGATCTCGGGCCGCTGATCGCCGGCTCGCTCGAAGGCGCGGAGCGGGTGAGCGACATCGTTCAGAACCTGCGCCACTTCGCCACCCCGCAGCACCAGAAGTGCAGCACCTTCGACCTCTGTCGCCTCGTCGAGTCCAGTCTGGCCTGGGTCAGCAAGGCCGTCCGCCAGCAGGCACAGATCCGCCTCGACATGCCCGCCGAGCTGCCCGTGCACAACAGCGAGGGCCATGTGCAGCAGATCCTAATCAACCTGATCCAGAACGCATTCGACGCCATGAACGGCATGGACCAGCCCCGGCTGGACCTGCGCGTCTCGGCTACGGACGGCCACGCTCGCGTCCAGGTGCGCGACCACGGCAGCGGCATCTCCGAGGACAACCTGTTGCGGGTGTTCGACCCTTTCTTCACCACCAAGGCTGTGGGCAAAGGCACCGGTCTGGGCCTGTACATCAGTTATGGCCTGGCAGCCGAGCAGTGCGCCGGTGCGCTCAGCGTGCGCAATCACCCTGATGGCGGCGCCGAGTTCACTCTTGAAATCCCGATGGAAGCCCCGCATGGCTGAACGCCTGAGTCTGCTTTGGTTGCAATCCGGCGGCTGCGGCGGCTGCAGCATGTCGCTGCTCAACGCAGAAGGGCCGGACCTCTACACTGCATTCGACCTTGCGGGCATCGACCTGCTCTGGCACCCCTCGCTCAGCGAGGCCAGCAACGGCGAACTGATCGCACTGCTGCAGGCCGTGGTGGATGGTACGCAGCGGTTGGACATCCTCTGCCTCGAAGGCGCGGTGATGCACGGCCCCGCCGGCACTGGACGCTTCCATATGCTGGCCGGCACCGGCCGCCCGGCGCGCGACTGGCTGGCCGACCTCGCAGCCAAGGCCCGCTACACCGTAGCCATCGGCAGTTGCGCGGCCTTCGGCGGCATCACCGCTGCGGGCGACAACACGCCCGAGGCCACCGGCCTGCAGTACGACGGAACCCGCAGCGGCGCCCTTTTGCCCGCGCTGTGGACCTCGCCCGGCGGCCTGCCGGTGGTCAATGTCGCCGGCTGTCCGGTGCATCCCGGCTGGGTGACCGACACCTTGGCCCAGCTCGCCCAGGGCGAACTGGGCCAGGCCGCGCTGGACGAACTCGCCCGCCCCCGCAGCTATACCGACCATCTGGTGCATCACGGCTGCGCGCGCAACGAGTTCTACGAGTTCAAGGCCAGCGCCGAAAAGCCCTCCGACCAGGGTTGCATGATGGAGCACATGGGCTGCCTCGGAACCCAGGCGCGGGCGGACTGCAACCTGCGCCCCTGGAATGGCGGCGGCTCCTGCCTCAAGGGCGGCTATGCCTGCATCAACTGCACCGCTCCGCGCTTCGAGGAGCCGGGCCGTCCGTTCACCGAAACGCGCAAGATCGGCGGCATCCCGGTCGGCCTGCCCAGCGACATGCCCAAGGCCTGGTTCGTCGCGCTGGCCTCGCTGTCCAAGGCTGCCACACCCGACCGCCTGCGCCAGAACGCGGTGGCCGACCACATCAAGGTGCGCCCCTCGATCAAGCGAAGGAAGTGAGATGCGCGTGATTGTCAACCATACCGAGGACCAACGCACATGAGCAGGCGCATCTTTGGGCCGTTCAACCGCGTCGAGGGTGACCTCGAGGTGCAGGTGGAGATCACCGACGGCGCTGTATCCGCCGCCTGGGTGAACTCGCCGCTATACCGCGGCTTCGAGCAGATCCTGCATGGCAAGGATCCGCGCGACGCCCTGGTCTACACCCCGCGCATCTGCGGGATCTGCTCGGTGTCGCAGTCGATGGCCGCCGCCGCCGCACTGCGCGCTGCCATGGGTGTGACCGAGGCCGACAACGGCGCGCTGGCCGCCAACCTGGTGCTGGCCTGCGAAAACCTCAGCGACCACCTCACCCATTTCTACCTGTTCTTCATGCCGGACTTCGCGCGCGAGGAATACGCCGATCATCCCGATTTTCCGGTCACCGCCGCGCGCTTCAAGGCGCAGACCGGCACCGCCTCGCGCGACATGCTGCCCGCGCGCGCCGCCTTCCTGCATCTCACGGGCATCCTCGCCGGCAAGTGGCCGCACAGCCTGGCGCTGCAGCCCGGCGGCACCACCCGCGCCATCGAGCCGCAGGAAAAAGCGCAGCTGCGCACCATCGTCGCGTTGTTCCGCCGCTTTCTCGAAACCACCCTGTTCGCCGACCGGCTGGAGCGGGTTGCCGCGATCGACTCTGCCGCCGCATTGCAGGCATGGGCGCAGGTCCATCCACAAAGCGACTTCGCCCATTTCCTGCGCCTGTCGTCCGCGCTCGGGCTCGACCGGCTCGGACGCGGCGGCGGCCGATTTCTGAGCTACGGTGCCTATGCCTTGCATGGCAGTCACCTGTTCGCACCTGGCATCTGGGACGGCGGGCCCAAGCCGCTCGACACCAACGCAATTACCGAGGACATCTCCCACGCCTGGCTGCACGGCCAGACGGAGCCGATGCACCCACTGCACGGCTGCACTCTCGCGAGTCTGGACAACCCCGGCGCTTATACCTGGTGCAAGGCCCCGCGGTTGGACGGTGCGGTGATGGAGACCGGCGCCCTGGCCCGCCAGGTGGTGGACGATCATCCCCTGGCGCGCGACCTCGCGGCCAATGGCAGCAGCGTGCATTCCCGCGTGGTGGCTCGCCTGCTCGAACTCGCCCGTGTGATTCCGGTGATGGAGCAGTGGATTGCCGCCCTGGAGCCCGGCGCGCCGTTCTGCAACGTTGCCGACGTTCCCGACGAGGCGGACGGAGCCGGCCTGGTAGAAGCCGCGCGCGGCAGCCTCGGCCACTGGCTGCGTATCCGCAAAGGGCGCATCCTTAACTACCAGATCATTGCCCCGACCACCTGGAACTTCTCACCGCGCGACGCCGCCGGCACACCGGGAGCTCTGGAGCAGGCGTTGGTGGGCACGCCCGTGAGCGCGCGCGGCGCCGAAAGCGCCGCCGTGCAGCACGTTGTGCGCTCCTTCGATCCGTGCATGGTCTGCACCGTGCACTGAAAGATCACCATGATTGTGCCCGCCGATACTGCTCCTGAACGCCGCTGCATCCGCGTCGCCGGCGTAGTGCAGGGCGTGGGCTTCCGACCTTTCGTCTGGCGACTGGCGCGGGAGCTGGGGCTGGCCGGTTGGGTGCGCAACGACGCCGCCGGTGTCGAGATCGAAGTGGAGGGCGAGACGGCGCGGTTGGCAGCTTTTGCCGAGCGGCTGCGACGCGACGCGCCGAGTTTGGCGCGGGTCGACTCGGTGGATGCGGCCGACGCGCCGCTGCGGGGCGGGAGCCAGTTCGCCATCCTGCCGTCCGCCGGCGGGGCCGCCGCGACCGCCATCCCGCCCGACGTGGCTACCTGCGCGGATTGCTTGGCCGACCTGTTCGACCCAGCCGACCGGCGCTGGCGCTATGCCTTCACCAACTGCACCCAGTGCGGCCCGCGCTATACCATCACCCGGCATCTGCCCTACGACCGTGCACAGACCAGCATGGCTGCGTTCACGCTCTGCCCGGACTGCGCCGCCGAGTACCACGACCCGGCATCGCGGCGCTTCCATGCCGAGCCCGACGCTTGCCCGGCCTGCGGGCCGCGGTTGGACTTGCGCGACGCCGCTGGCGAACCGATCCTCGGCGATCCGATCGCCCAAACGCTGCGGCTGCTGTCGGACGGCGCCCTCGTCGCCCTCAAGGGACTTGGCGGTTTTCACTTGGCGTGCGACGCGCGCAACGCGTCGTCCGTCGCCCGGCTGCGCGCGCGTAAGTCCCGCGAGGAGAAGCCCTTCGCCGTGATGTTCGCCAACCTCGCCAGCACCCGCGCGTTCGTTACGGCGGGCGACGCCGAGGCGGCGCTGCTGGAGTCGCCCGAACGCCCCATCGTGCTGCTCCGCAAGCGTCCCGGCTGCGACGACGCGCTGCCCGGCGTCGCCCCAGGCATCGCCTGGCTGGGCGCGATGCTGCCCGCCACCCCGCTGCAATGGCTACTGTTTCACGACGCCGCCGGCCGGCACGCCGGGAGGGCCTGGACCACCGAGCCGCAGGCCCTGACACTAGTGATGACCAGTGCCAACCCCGGCAGTGAGCCGCTGGTCGCCGACAATGACGAAGCGCGCACGCGTCTGGCGGGCATCGCCGACGCTCTGTTGATGCACAACCGCAACATCGTGATCCGCTGCGACGACTCGGTGATGCGCGTCGCCGCCGACGGCCCACGCTTTCTGCGCCGCGCTCGCGGCCACGTGCCGCGCGCCATACGCTTGCCCGCCGCCGGGCCGAGCGTGCTCGCCGTAGGCGGCTGGTTCAAGAACACCGTCTGCGTCACGCGCGGCAGCGAAGCCTTCGTGTCGCAGCACATCGGCGACCTCGACAACGCCCCGACGCGCGCCGCGCTGGGGGCGGCGGTCGAGCACCTGTGTGACATCCTCGACGTCGAACCAGCCATCGTCGCGCACGACCTGCACCCCGACTACTTCAGCAGCCGCTACGCGGCCGAATTCGCCGCGCGCCGCGGACTGCGCGCAGTCGCGGTGCAACACCACCACGCCCATGTCGCCGCCGTGCTGGCGGAGCACGGTATGACCCGGCCAGTGATCGGCCTGGCGCTCGACGGCGTCGGACTGGGAACCGACGGCAGCGCCTGGGGCGGCGAGCTGCTTCGCGTCGACGGCGCATGCTGTACCCGGCTAGGTCACCTGCGCCAGCTAGCGCTGCCCGGCGGCGATCGCGCCGCGCGCCAGCCCTGGCGATTGGGCGCCGCGGCGCTGTCTTCGCTGGGCCGCGGCGATGAGATCGCGACACGTTTTGCCGATCAGCCCGGCGCAGCCACGGTGGCGAAGATGCTCGCGCGCGGCCTCAATACCCCGCCGACCTCCAGCGCCGGGCGGCTGTTCGACGCGGCCGCCGCGCTCCTGGGCGTGCGCGCCGTCTGCTCCTTCGAGGCACAGGCGGCGATGCTGCTCGAAGGGCTGGCCGAACGCCACGGCGCGGTCGCGCCGCTGGCCGGCGGGTGGCGCCTCGACCCGGACGGCACGCTGGATCTGCGGCCACTGCTAGCGGCGATCGCCGACTGCCGAGACACAGGTTTCGGCGCCGCGCTGTTCCACCACACGCTGGCCGAGGCGCTGGCCGACTGGGCGGCTTTGGCCGCGCAGCGGCTGGGCCTCAACACTGTCGCGGCCGCCGGCGGCTGCCTGCTCAACGCCGTGCTGTCGCAGGGACTGCACGACCGCTTGGCCGCGCGTGACCTGCGGCTGCTGCAGGCAAACCAACTGCCGCCCAACGATGGCGGACTCAGCCTCGGGCAAGCTTGGGTGGCGATCAACGAAGGAGATCACTGACATGTGCCTAGCAATTCCCGCGCGCATCGCGCAAGTGAACGGTGACCAGGGCGTGGTCGACATGGGCGGAGTGCGTAAGGACGTATCGCTTGCGCTGCTTGACGAGGTTGTCATAGGCGACTACGTCATCGTCCACGTCGGCTTTGCGTTGAGCAAGCTCGATCCCGCCGAAGCCGAGCGCACCCTGGCACTGTTCGCCGAACTCGGCGCAGCGGCGATGCCAGAGGAGCGGACATGAGGTACGTCGACGAGTTCCGCGACGGCCGGCTAGCGCAGGGTATCGCGGCGGCCATTGCCCGAGAGGCCGATTCGGAGCGCAGCTACAGCTTCATGGAGTTCTGCGGCGGCCACACCCACGCCATCTCACGCTATGGTGTTACCGATCTTCTGCCGGCCAACGTGCGCATGATCCACGGCCCCGGCTGCCCTGTCTGCGTGCTACCCATTGGTCGCGTCGACATGGCCATCGAACTCGTACTGCAGCACGGCGTGACCCTGTGCACCTATGCCGACACCGTGCGCATTCCTGCCTCGAAGGGCCTGTCGCTGCTCAAGGCCAAGGCGGCAGCGGACGCGGGCGGCGGCGAGGTGCGGTTGATGTATTCGGCCGCCGACGCGCTGGCGCTGGCGCGCGAGCGGCACGACCGCCAAGTGGTGTTCTTCGCCATCGGCTTCGAAACCACCACCCCTCCGACCGCCGTGGTGCTCAAGCAGGCGCAGGCGCTCGGTCTGAACAACTTCTCAGTGCTGTGCTGCCACGTGCTGACCCCCTCGGCGATCGCCACAATCCTGGAATCGCCCGAGGTTCGCCAGTACGGCACCGTGCCGCTCGACGGTTTCGTCGGCCCCGCGCACGTATCGACCGTGATCGGCAGCCGGCCCTACGAGTTCTTCGCCGAGGAATACCGCAAACCCGTGGTGATTGCCGGGTTCGAGCCGCTGGACGTGATGCAGGCCATCCTGATGCTCGTGCGTCAGGTCAACGACGGCCGCGCCGAGGTCGAGAACGAGTTCAGCCGCGCCGTCAACCGCGACGGCAATGTTAAGGCGCAGAACCTGGTGGCCGAGGTGTTCGAGCTGCGCCGCGAGTTCGAGTGGCGGGGCCTGAACATCGTTCCGTACTCGGCGCTGCGCATCCGCGATGCCTATGCCGCATTCGATGCCGAGCGCCGCTTCTCGCTGGCCTACCGGCCGGTGGCCGACAACAAGGCCTGCGAGTGCGGCGCAATCCTTCGCGGGGTCAAGCGGCCCTGGGACTGCAAAGTGTTCGGCACCGTCTGCACACCGGAGACACCGTTGGGATCGTGCATGGTGTCGTCCGAAGGCGCCTGCGCGGCGCACTACACCTACGGCCGATATCGGCAAGTGACATGAAAACCATCAAACGCGACTACGTGCGCCCCTTGGACGTGAAGACCGGCCGGGTGGACCTGAGCCACGGCAGCGGCGGCCGGGCGATGGCTCAGCTGATCGAGGAACTGTTCGCGCGCGCCTTCGACAACGCTTTCCTGCGCCAAGGCAATGACGGCGCGCTGCTGCCGCCAGCCGGCGGCCGGCTGGTGATGGCCACCGACGCGCACGTGGTCTCGCCGCTGTTCTTTCCTGGCGGCGACATCGGCTGCCTGGCTGTGCACGGCACCATCAACGACGTGGCAATGATGGGCGCTACGCCGCTGTATCTGGCGGCGAGCTTCATCCTGGAGGAAGGTTACCCGCTAGCGGACCTGCGGCGTATCGTCGAATCGATGGCGGCTGCGGCGAAGACGGCGGGCGTGCCCGTGGTCACCGGCGACACCAAGGTCGTCGAGCGCGGCAAGGGTGATGGGGTGTTCATCGCCACCACAGGCATTGGGGTGGTACCCGAAGGAGTAAACGTCGGCGGCGACCGTGCCCGGCCGGGCGATTGCATCCTGCTCTCGGGCACACTGGGCGACCATGGCATGGCCATCATGGCGCAGCGCGAGAGCCTGGGATTCTCCTCCCCCATTGTCTCCGACACCGCGGCGCTGCACGCACTCACCGCCGCGATGCTCGCCACCGGAGTGGACATTCACGTGCTGCGCGACCCGACACGCGGCGGGCTAGCCACGACGCTGAACGAAATCGCCCGCCAGTCCGGAGTCGGCATGGCCATCGACGAGCCGGCCATCCCCGTCGACCCCGCTGTGGCCGCGGCGTGCGAGTTCCTCGGCCTAGATGCACTGTACGTCGCCAACGAGGGCAAGCTGGTCGCGATCGTCGCGCCTCAGGACGCCGACAGGGTGCTGGCGTCGATGCGTGCGCATCCGCTAGGCGCGCGCGCAGCCATCATTGGCAGCGTGGTCGAGGACGCGCACCACTTCGTACAGATGACCACCGGCTTCGGCGGCCGGCGCATCGTCGACTGGCTCTCCGGCGAGCAGCTGCCGCGCATTTGCTGAAGACCGTCATGCGCATCCTGTTCCTCACACATGCCTTCAATAGCCTGACGCAGCGGCTGTACGCCGAACTGACCGCGCTTGGCCACGAGATCTCGATCGAGTTCGACATCGCCGACGCGGTGGCGGAGGAAGCGGTGGCCCTGTTCCGCCCCGAACTGATCGTCGCGCCCTACCTGAGGCGGGCGATTCCCGCGTCGATCTGGCAAAACCATGTCTGCCTGGTGGTGCATCCGGGCGTCATTGGCGACCGTGGCCCCTCGGCGCTGGACTGGGCGATCCAGGAGGGCGAGGCCGACTGGGGCGTGACCGTGTTGCAGGCCGAAGCGGAGATGGACGCCGGCCCAGTCTGGGCCGCCGACACCTTCCCGATGCGCGCCGGGCGTAAGGCGAGCCTGTACCGCAACGAGGTAACCGAGGCAGCATGCCGCGCGGTGCGCGAGGCGGTCGAGCGCTTCGCTTCGGGGAGCTATCGCCCGGTACCGCCGGCTGCGGCTGGCTGCCGCGGCCGGCTGCGACCGCTGATGCGGCAAGACGATCGCCGCATCGACTGGGCGCGCGACACCACGGCCACGGTGCTACGCAAGCTCAATGCGGCCGACGGCTTCCCCGGCGTGGCCGATGTGCTGTTCGACCAGCCCTGCCGGCTCTACGACGCCTGGCCTGAGGCCGAGTTGCGCGGCGGCCGCCCTGGCGAAATCCTCGGCCGGCGCGAGACCGCGCTGCTGCGAGCGACGACTGACGGTGCGGTGTGGATCGGTCATGTGCGCCGCAGCGACGCGGACTTGGCGGTCAAGCTGCCGGCGGCGATGGCCCTCGCCGCCGAATCGGCCGTGCTGCCCGAGCTACCGCTGCCGGGCTGGTGGGCGGTGACACACGCCACCTGGCAGGACATCGCCTACAGCGAGGCCGACGGCGTGGGACTGCTGGCGTTCGAGTTCTACAACGGCGCAATGGGCACCCACCAATGCCACCGGTTGCTGCAGGCCTACCGCTGGGCGTGCACGCAGCCGACCCGGGTGATCGTGTTAGCGGGTGGCACCGATTTCTGGTCCAACGGCATCCACCTCAACCTGATCGAGGCAGCCGAAAGTCCGGCCGACGAGTCGTGGCGCAACATCAACGCCATCGACGACTTGGCCGAGGCCATCATCACCACTGGCTCGCACCTGACGGTGGCGGCGCTGCGTGGCAATGCAGGCGCGGGCGGCGCCTTCCTCGCCCGCGCCGCCGATCTAGTGTGGGCGCGCGCCGGCGTGCTGCTTAACCCACACTACAAAAACATGGGCAACCTCTACGGCTCGGAGTACTGGACCTACCTGCTTCCGCCGCGCGTGGGCGAGGCCGGCGCTCGCGCCATCATGCGGAACCGGCTGCCGCTGACGGCGCAGGCGGCGTTCGACCAGGGTCTGATCGATGCCTGCCTGACCGTCAATCCAGCAGGTTACGACGCGGAGGTGGCGCGCCGCGTTGCGGCGCTGGCGGCCGGACCGGACTTCGCGCAACTGATTGAGGCAAAGCATCGGCGCCGCGTCCGCGACGAGGCGGCCAAGCCGTTGGCGCGCTACCGCGAGGAGGAACTGGTGATGATGCGGCGCAACTTCTACGGCTTCGACCCCAGCTATCACGTTGCGCGTTACCACTTCGTGCGTAAGTCGCCGCACTCCTGGACGCCGCGACACCTCGCACGCCATCGCGACTTGCGGCCGGACACGGCGGCGTGAGCCAAGGTTCGCGCGGGAGCGTGGGGCCACGTCGACTGGAAACTGCCTACAGTGTTGGCACCTTCGCTACACGGACCTGTCGCCGACCGGACCCCCGGCAATGGGATGGACTGTGGACTTCGGTGACGTCAAACAGATCTTCGAACCCATCTTCAAATCGATCGATCACCACCCACTGTTCGAAGTCGAAGGCATTCGAGATGGCGACACGGCAAGCATCGCCGCCTGGGTTTTTGAGAATGCAGCGAGGAAACCCCCCGAACTGACACAAGTTGATCTGTACGAAACACCGGGCTGCGGATCCATATTGGCGATAGATAAGGATGGACCAATCTTGCCCATCTGATGACGGCGTACACGTATGTGCTGCGTGCCACAGCATCGTGGGGCAGCTGTGATGGGGTACCCCAGAAAAACCCGGCTAGCGGCGAATCGGCGGGAGTGATTGAAGAACTATCCCAACTTCGCCGCCAGCTTCTCCGTCTCGACGTGGGTGTACCGCCTGAGCGCCTGGGTCTCGCATTTTTAGGTCGCGTTGAGAAAGCATGCGTGAGGCAGCTTTCCCCGTATGCATTTTATATGTATAATTGCAACAATGGGCGTTGAGTTCGATCCGGCCAAGGCGCGCAGCAATCTACGCAAGCATGGTGTGAGCTTCGCCCACGCCGAGGATGCTTTGCACGACGGCATGGCGCTGACCATCGAAGACCCGGACGCGCGCGGCGAGCAGCGGTTTGTCACCCTGGGGATGGACTCGCTCGGGCGCGTGCTCGTCGTGGTGCATACCCAGCCCGGGCGAAACGGAGAAATACCATGCGTGAAGACTACGATTTCAGCAAAGGCAAGCGCGGCGCGGTCATCGCCACGCCAGGCAAGAAGCGCATCACCATTTATCTGGATGCCGACGTGATCGACAGCTTTCAGAAACAGGCCGAGCAAAAAGGCGTGGGCTACCAAACACTGATCAATGCGGCGTTGCGCGAGGCATCCAGCAAGGAGCCGGTCACGCTCGACGCGCTGCGGCGTGTCATCCGCGAGGAACTGCACGCGGCGTAGGGCGGCAAGGTCGCGATCCCACACCGACCCAGCCAAGGCTGGGTTTTTTGAGATGCCCGCCATGATGTCTCTGATGCACAAAGGCCCCGGCCAGGGCGTCAGCACGCTGGCCAGCGCGGGTTCGAGCGGCCTCGAGCGGCCTGTGCAGTCCGGGCACCCGTTCGCACTCGCGAGGACCATGCCCTGCAGCTCGCACGGTGCCACGAGCTTTTTGGCGGTGCGCTCGTAGCGCTCCCGGATGCCTTGGGCCGGCAGCTGCGCAGGGTCAACCACGGCCACGCTCAGGACTTCGGACACGCGAGGCACCAGGGTCACGATCGGTATAGAGCACCATAAAACACCCTAACTCGCGCCGGTGGTCGCGGCCACTTCCTTGATGTCAACCACCTTCGAATCAACCATAGGGCTGTATATAGAGGTATAAAATGCCATAATCGCCATCCCCATTCGTTCTGCAGACTTCTGACATGGCTACCGACCCGTTCTTCCATCGCCCCGACTTGGCCAACGAGTTGGCCAACGTCATCCTCAACGAGGCAGCTCTCGCGCCGGCGCGTTCCGGCCTGTTCCTGGCCGCACCGCGGCGCACTGGCAAGTCGACGTTCCTTCGCGAAGACCTGATGCCCGCGCTCGAGAAGCGCGGCGCAGCCGTGCTCTACGTCGACCTATGGGCCGACAAGACGATCGAACCCGGTTCGGCGATTGTCGCGCTCGTGCGCAGCGCGTTTGCACAGGATGACGGCTTCGTGCTCAAGATGGCGCGCAAAGCCGGTATGGACAAGGTCAACGTCGGGGGGCTGAGCTTCGATGTGGCCAAGGTGGGCTTAGGTACCGGTGTGAGCCTGAGCCAGGCGCTGGGCGCCCTGTCCGATCGCGTCAAGGCGCCCATCGTCCTGATGATCGACGAGGCTCAGCAAGCCGCGACCACCGACGAAGGCAACAACGCGCTGTTCGCATTGAAGGCGGCTCGCGATGAGCTCAACAGCACCCATCACTTTGGTCTGCGCATCGTGGCCACGGGCTCTAGCCGCTCCAAGCTGGCCATCCTGCGCGCCAGCAAGGACCAGGCGTTCTACAAGGCCATGCTGCGCGCCTTTCCGCCGTTGGGCGTCGACTATGTGAGGTGGTTTGTAGACAACGCCGGCCTGCCCACCCAGCTGGACGTAGACCGCACCCTGCGCAGCTTCGAGCGCGCCGCTTGGCGCCCGGAAGTGCTCATGCAGGCGCTCGGCGACCTGCCCGATGACAACGGCGTGCTGCCCCCCGCCGAGCGCCTGGACGACGCCTTCGAGGTCGCCGTGGCCGCGGCGATCGAGGAATCGGACGAGGCCATGCTCAAGGTCGTGCGGGCGCTCACGCCACTACAGGGTGCGGTGTTGCGCGTGTTGGCGATTCAGGGAGACGGCTACACCCCTTACGCGGCTGCGTCGCTCAAGGCGTACTCCGAGCAGCTGGCCCAGCTGGATCCGGATAGCGTGGACAAAGTCAATGTCCCCAACGTTCAGAGCACCCTCGAAGCTCTGCAGGCGAAATCGCTCGTGTGGCGAGCCGCGCACGGGGAGTACGCCCTCGAGGAGCAAGGCCTCGTCGATCTCATGCGCAGCAAGGGCCTGCTGGCTTGAGTTCCACCGTCGGCTTAGTTGCGCGTATAAGTCACTGATTTTGCTCTATGTGCATCAGAGCCATCATGGCGTGAGATGCCTTTTATGTTCAATGACTTGCGCGCGCTCATGGGCGGCAGTCTAGGTGTCCTGCCGGATTGAGACGCCCACAGCTAAATCCGGATACCCGTCTTTGGGCACGCCGAAGTCGCGCGCGTAGCGTCCCCCGCGCGGTTTGCCGTCGGGTCCGCGAGGGCGGCGATCATCATCGCCACCGCGCGTCGGCCTCGCGCTGGCGTTGCTCCAGGCGTTCGCGCGCCTGGCGGATCGCATCAAGTCGCGCCTGGCGCCGCTCGATCTCGGCCGGGATGTCCAGCACCGGCTCCTGCGCCTCGGCCTCGTCGGTGGCCTTCGCTCGCGCCAGCAGCGCGTCGATCTGCTTCTTGAGCTCGGCCTCGGTGTGCTGCATGCGCGCATAGCTCATCGTCTTGTGGCGGCTCCGTAAGCTCCCACCATCAAGTAGGCAGGTCAGAGGTAGAGACGCGTGGGACCTGATCCGGTGCTGCACGTTCAATCGAGGGTCGATTTACATGACCTCGAACGGGAAAAGGTGAACGTTGGCCCGCGGTTTTGACACTATGTTCCATCGGCGTTGGCATCCGGGACTGATGCGACGCCTCAACTGCTGACGCCGAGCATGTCAGCAACCGTGCCGAAGATGCTCAGGACTACCACTTTGGGCGTCACCCTTCCCGGGAAACCCCCTGTCGAGCCGGCCCAATTTGCCTGCAGATCTGCCCCGAAAAACTTCTACGGTGGCGCGGCCATTTGACACACTGTTCTTGGGCTAAAGTGGCTCCACCAGCATCGAGGGCGCCAAATTTCTACACTCTGCCATGCCCTGGGCTAGCGTCGATCGGCGCCTTCCACTCTGGCGCGGTTTTCACACTTTGTTATGCGGATCCTAGAGGAGGGAGCTGGGAACAAACTCTCAAAAGCGAAACAAAGTCTCAAAATCCGGACGGAGACTAGCTCCGAAGTGGGAAACAAAGTTTCAAACAATCGACAATGATTGAATAAAAACAGCAACTTAGCAAGCCAAGAAAGCGCACGCAACCCAACCCCTCACGCCGCGACAATGCAAGGGAAGACAACTCCGCTCCCCAGTGGGCTGTCACGCCCCTGGCCCGGGCCCGACGGCGCAGCGAATCAAATAGTTGCCGCGCAAACGCTCGTCGGTGGTGAGCCCCCGACGGGTAAGTTAAGGGTAAGAGCTGCCACGGGAGGGCGGCACTTGGAGACGAGAAGTAGCCGAGCGCGGGGTGGTGAGCGACAGCAGTTCGGCCTAAGCGGTCTGTCGCACAATCGGGCCGGGTGGCTGTAGTCGGCCATGAGCCGACATCGGCGAATGTCGGCTATCGAAAGGATGTGCCCTACGCCACCCATCGAAAGGACTACGCACGGCGCTCCCATCCAGCAGAGAGTCCTTGGCTGACTGGCAAGCACGTCGTTGCGCAGCAAGGGCATAACCTCGCTTGCCCAAACCTCGCTCAGCGGATCCTCGCGGGTACGCAAGCCTCGTGGACCGTGTTGCGACGGCAAGCCGTCCTACGGCACAGTACCCATGGATTAGGGCTTGATGTAAGCGAACTCAGCTTTTTCGAGTTGCATGATGCGCGCAACGCCGGCCGGTACCACCACCGCCTGCGGCACCAGTTCTGGCATATGGCCAAGCTTCTTGGCCATACCTTCCATGGTCGTATGGCAGGCGTCGAACTCCACACCCTCGATGTCCAGCGATGCGATGCGCTGCGCCACCGAGCTGTTCTTGAGCAACATGGGCAGGCCAGGGCCATAGGCCACGATGACGATCCGCACTTTTTCCTGGCCAAAGTAGTCGAGCAGATTCTGCGCATTGTTGAGCGCCAGATTCCACAGCGCCGGGTCGTCCTGGCTCACCTGCATCACCACCTTGTATTGGGCAAACGGCAGGTCGTGGATGAACGCGGGCTTGTCGAAGTTGAAGTCTTTCAACATCGACGGGTTGGCCGCCTGGGCCAGGCCAGTGCAGCCTAGCACCAGCGTCAGGCTCAGCAAGGCGCTCTTGAATGGCGATGTGTTCATGTTGTCTCCTCATGAGTGGGGTGGTGAGCCGCGTTCTACGATAAGGCGACGGGAAGAAGCCTGCCGATGCGCTGCGGATGCGGCGCACCTCTAAATGGATAAATATTTTCAAAGTTTGATCACAGCCGGGCCAGTCGGAACGACTCGCTATCCTCGCCGGTCGACGAAGCTTGATAGGGCCGCAAACGACGAAGCAATCTTGTCAGGCATTTGGCCGAGTTGCTCAACCGGCATGCCCATACGATTAACCCAAATGGTTGGGAAACCAAATATTTTTGCCCCTGCCGCATCCCAGCCAGCAAAAGCCACAAAGGCGATTTCGTCGCGCTGCAGCTTGAAGGCATCTACTGCCATCTGGTAGGTTCGTGGATCCGGCTTATACACCCGCACTGCGTCGGTAGACAGCAAGTGATCAAATACGCCGGCAAGATCGGAATTTTTAATGCCAGCCTCCAACATCGGCACCGTGAAATCGTTCAGGGGCGCCAGCCCCAACCCGCGGTTTTTTAATCTTTTTAGGACTGGCACAACATCCGGCCATGTTTTCATATCCATGAAACCAGCCATCAATCGTTGGCGTTTATCGCTCGGAAGTGCGATTTTTTCAGAATTCGCAGCAAAAATTAGCGCATCTTCAGCTACGCGCAAGAAATCGGCGTAATTTCCCATAATCGTGCGCAACCATGTATATTCGAATAAGTGTGTGCGCCACGATGCCACCAAAGCCGCACCTCTATCAGGAAACATTTTTTCAGCCGTTGAGAAAATCGGTCGCGGGTCAAAGAGTGCAAGCCCATCGAAAGCGACAGCCTTGATGCGACGACTGGCTGCCCAAGCGGGCATCATTTGAGCTGCCGAGGTTGCCATGGCGGCGCCTACGAATCCACGTCGATTCATAACATTCTCCATCGATCTGTGGTAGTGTAGAAGATGGCAACTAAATATACTATTGATCGATTTTGCAATTCATCATTCATTATTCTTGAATTATGGACAAGCTAGACGAGTTAGCGCTGCTTATCGCCATTTTGGACGAGGGTACGTTGATCGCCGCAGCGCACAAAACAGGGCGCTCCCCAGCCTCGGTTACGCATATTCTCAACGAGATGGAAACGCGGATCGGCGTGCGCCTGATTGAACGAACAACGCGCAAGCTGGCCCCGACCGAGGCTGGGCGTCGCTTGGCTGATAGTGGCCGCCGCATACTTAGCGACTACGATGAGTCGCTCCATGAAGCAATGGGCCAAGCCGTCAGTCCGACCGGATTGTTGCGCGTGTCAGCGCCGCTCATGTTTGGGCGCCGCCACTTGGCACCAATTGCCACGCGCTACCTTGACATGTACCCACAAGTGTCGATCGAATTGCTATTGTCGAATGAAATGGTGGATCTCATCGATCATAAAATCGACGTCGCCTTACGCATTGGCGCACTTAACGATTCGCGCCTGACCGTGCGCCAAATCGGTGAGGTTCGGCGCATCATTGTCGCCAGCCCGGATTATCTGAGTAAGCACGGATTGCCGACAAACCCCGACTCACTAGCCCAGCATACGCTCGTTATGATGTCGATTCGAGGTGAAGTACAACCTTGGAATTTGACTGCTCAGGCGCATAGCCGTTTCGTCGTAAACCAAGCAGAGACCATGATCGATGCCGCCATTTCTGGTATCGGGCTGGCGCGTCCGCTATCGTATCAAGTGATCGACGAGATAAAATCAGGAAAATTAGTTCGAGTCCTGAGTCAATTCGAGCCTGCGCCAATTCCGGTGAGCTTGGTATTCACTAGCCGCAAGCACATTCCTATGCGAACTCGTGCCTTCCTTGACATCGCTGTAGGAGCGCTCAAACAAGTGGAAGGCATTCAGTACAGCTAGCTGGCCTTTGAAATACCACGATTCACAGTGTGGTGTCATTCAAAATGCTTATATCCATCAGATAAAGGCGATTTCTCCCGCCTCGATAAAGCGAGTCAGGTGCATCTGAATGTCATGGAGATAGGCCCTGTCGATGGGGCGAAGGCCAGAAAACAATATTTCAACAACTTGCTAACGAACGCCTGCGCGGAACACCGGCTTTAGCTCATTAATCGGCGCCTTATGGCGCACGATTAGCGTCGTGCGGGCAATGGCTGAGAAGTGCCGTTTATCTTTCGATCTAGACATATCTTCAATGACCAAGGGTTTCTCCAAAATCCCATGTGTCCGCTTTGAATCAGTGATTCTTGGATATTGAGTGACTGGTGAGGGTCGGCACCGGCCCTTGCGCGACGCGGCTTCGATGACCGCCCTGGCCGAGGAGTGGACGCCCACAATCCCTTAGTGCGTTGGAACGAGCGGCGCCCCCGCGCGGGACGAGTCCCGTGCGATCCCGGGATGCCTCCCGAAGGGATCGGGAGCCGCGCCAAGAGGAACATCCCCTGCAGAGCGCTTCAAGCTCGCTGCCTTCAACTTCCAGACCGGCACACCCCGACGTTCCATCCAGCTCGAGGCGGGACAGGTCTTATCTGCACGGGACAGCCTTTAACTGCAAGTTCAATGGCGAAGGACTCACGCATAACCTATTGATCAAAAAGAAAAATCCCCAAACCTTGGGGCCGGGGATTTTTTGGCAAGTGTGAGAATTTTTGCAAGTCAGATGAGAACCTACAGCCTACACGTCGAGGTTCGCCGCGCGCAGGGCGTTGGTTTCGATGAAGTCGCGCCGGGGTTCCACTTCGTCCCCCATGAGCATGGTGAACACGCGGTCGGCCTCGATGGCGTCGTCGATCTGCACGCGCAGCATGCGCCGCACGGCGGGGTCCATGGTGGTTTCCCAGAGCTGGCTGGGGTTCATTTCACCGAGGCCCTTGTAGCGCTGGCGGCCCACGCTGGCTTCGGCCAGGCGCAGCAACCAGGTCATGGCTTCGCGGAAGTCGGCCACGGCGGCTTGTTTCGCGTTGTCGCCCTGGCCCTTGCTGACCTGGGCGCCGGTGCCCAGCAGGCCCTTGAAGGTTTGCGCGGTTTGCGCCAGCACGGCGTAGTCGGCGCCATGCGTGAAGTCGGCGGTGATGACGCTGCTGCGCACGTTGCCGTGGTGGTGGCGCGCGATGCGCAGGAGTTGCTTGTCGCTGCGCGGATCGGTTTCGGCGCGCACCACGGGCACCACGCCGTTGGCGTGCGCGGCGAGCAGCGCGGCCTGCAGTTTCTCGGCCGAGGCCTGCGCCTGCTCGGGGGTGTCGAGGGCGATGTCGACCCCGCCGGCGATGGCGCGCAAGCCTTCTTCGTCCATGAAGGCGGACAGGCGCGCGATCACGCCCTCGGCCAGCATGTACTGGCGGGCCAGTTGTTGCAGGGCCTCGCCGCTGAGGGTGGCGGCGCCGGGCTGGCTGCTGGTGAGCACGGCGGCGTCGCGCAAGGCTACTTGCAGCAGGTAGGCGTCGAGTTCGTGCGCGTCCTTCAGGTACTGCTCGTCCTTGCCGTGCTTGACCTTGTAGAGCGGCGGCTGGGCGATGTAGATATGCCCGCGCTCGACGAGTTCGGGCATCTGGCGGTAGAGGAAGGTGAGCAGCAGGGTGCGGATGTGGGCGCCGTCGACGTCGGCGTCGGTCATGATGATGATGCGGTGGTAGCGCAGCTTGGCGACGTTGAAGTCGTCCTTGCCGATGCCGGTGCCCAGCGCGGTGATGAGGGTAAGGATTTCGTTGCTGGTGAGCAGCTTCTCGTAGCGCGCTTTCTCGACGTTGAGAATCTTGCCGCGCAGGGGAAGAATGGCCTGGAACTTGCGGTCGCGGCCTTGTTTGGCGCTGCCGCCGGCGGAGTCGCCCTCGACGATGTAGATCTCGCACAAGGCGGGGTCCTTCTCCTGGCAGTCGGCCAGTTTGCCGGGCAGGCCCATGCCGTCGAGCACGCCCTTGCGGCGGGTGAGTTCGCGCGCCTTGCGCGCGGCCTCGCGGGCGCGCGCGGAGTCGACGATCTTGCTGCAGATGATCTTGGCGTCGTTGGGGTTCTCGAGCAGGAAGTCGGTGAGCGCCTTGGCCACCACCTCTTCCACCGGAGCGCGAACCTCGCTGGAGACGAGCTTGTCCTTGGTCTGGCTGGAAAACTTCGGGTCCGGCACTTTCACCGACAGCACGCAGGTCAGGCCTTCGCGCATGTCGTCGCCGGTGACCTCGACCTTGGCCTTCTTGGCCAGCTCGTTGTCGTCGATGTATTTGTTGATCACCCGGGTCATGGCCGCGCGCAGGCCGGTGAGGTGGGTGCCGCCGTCGCGCTGGGGAATGTTGTTGGTGAAGCAGAGCACGTTCTCGGCGTAGCCGTCGTTCCACTGCATGGACACTTCGCTGATGATGGGCGAACCCTGCTCGGTCATTTTCTCGCCCGAGGCGTAGAAGATGTTGGGGTGCAGGACGCTCTTGCCGCGGTTGATGTACTCCACGAAGCCCTTGACCCCGCCGGTGTAGGCGAAGTTGTCTTCCTTGCCCTGGCGCTCGTCGAGCAAACGGATTTTCACGCCGTTGTTGAGGAAGGACAGTTCGCGCAGGCGCTTGGCCAGCACGTCGTAGTGGAAGTCGATGTTCTCGAAGATCTCGGCATCGGGCAGGAAATGCACCTCGGTCCCGCGTTTGTCGGTCTTGCCCAGCACGCGCATGGGCGAGATTTCGATGCCGTCGCGCTGCTCCACGATGCGGTTCTGCACGGTGCCGCGCGCGAATTCCAGCACATGCACTTCGCCATCGTGCCGCACCGTCAGGCGCAACCACTGCGAAAGCGCGTTGACGCAGCTCACGCCCACACCATGCAAGCCGCCCGAAACCTTGTAGCTGTTCTGGTTGAACTTGCCGCCGGCATGCAGTTCGGTGAGAGCGATTTCGGCTGCGCTGCGCTTGGGCTCGTGCTTGTCGTCGAGCTTGATGCCGATCGGGATTCCGCGACCGTTGTCCGACACGCTGATGGAGTTGTCGGAATGGATGGTGACCACGATGTCGTCGCAGTACCCGGCCAGCGCCTCGTCAATCGAGTTGTCCACCACCTCGAACACGAGATGATGCAGTCCCGTGCCGTCCGAGGTGTCGCCGATGTACATCCCCGGACGCTTGCGTACCGCCTCCAGGCCCTCGAGGATTTGGATGGACGATTCGTTGTAACTATTGCTGGGTGTGTCGCTCATAGGGAAAACTCGATCAGAACATCACATGGGCCGGCAGTTGCCGGCCCACGGTTTTCGGGAAAACCAGGTGGAAAATCTGTGGATTGACTGTGGTTGACGCCAATGGAAACCGTCGATCGCGTCAGATGCGCATCGGCATCACCACGTATTTGAACGAGGCATCGTCGGGTAGCGTCATCAGCACGCTGCTGTTGCCGTCCTGCAAGTCCAACCGGACGGTTTCGCCGGGCAGGTTCGACAGCACGTCGATGAGATAGGCGACGTTGAACCCGATCTCGATGGGATCGCCACTGTAGTCCACATCGAGTTCCTCCTGCGCCTCTTCCTGTTCCGCATTGGTCGAGGAGATGCGCAAGGCGCCGGGTTCGAGATTGATGCGCACGCCCTTGAACTTGTCGCTGGTGAGAATCGCCACGCGCTGCAGGGCCGCCAGCAAAGTCTGCCGCGACAGTTGCAAATGGTTCTTGTGTCCCTTGGGAACCACGCGCTGGTAGTCTGGAAACTTCCCTTCGACGAGCTTGCTCACGAGTTCCATGTCGCCGAAGCTCAGTTTCGCCTGATTCGACGCGAACCGCATCGCAATGGGCTCTTCGCCGTCGGCCAACAGGCGGAGCAATTCCATGACGGTCTTGCGCGGCAGGATGACTTCCCGCTTCTCGGCCAGGCCTTCGACCTGGGCACTGACCAGGGCAAGGCGGTGGCCGTCCGTCGACACCAGGGTGAGTTGGTGCCCGTCGGCGACCAGCAGAAGGCCGTTGAGGTAGTAGCGGATGTCATGCTGGGCCATGGCGAAGTGCACCAGCGCGAGCATGCGCTTGAACTGACCCTGGCCGATGACCAAGGGCTGCGCAGAATAGTCCGCGGCTTCCTTGACCAGAGGAAAGTCCTCCGCGGGCAGGGTTTGCAGTGAAAACCTGGACTTGCCGCAACGAACCGTGAACTTGCCGTCGGCCCATTCCAGCGCCGCTTCGGGCGCCGGCGCCGCGCGCAGGATGTCGATCAGCTTGCGCGCATTCACGGTGGTGGCTTGCAAGTCCGCCGTCGCGGCATGGCCTTCCCCCAGGGTCGTGCGCATGCGCATCTGGATTTCCATATCGCTGGTGGTCAACGCGAGATCGGCGTCCACCGGCTGCATCAACACATTGGCCAACACAGGCAGTGTTTGGCGCCTCTCCACGATGCCGGCCACGCCCCCCAGTCCCTTGAGCAGGGCCTCACGCGATACGGTCAATCTGTTCATTATGAATATTCCTTTTCAGAATAGGACTAGTAACAGGAGGAGGCTGTTTTGTGCGGATAAGTCATTTTTCTTTTATTTTTCAACAGCTTATACGTTATTTTCGTTGGGGACAAAACAGCCAGTTTAGGCGAGCGGAACAGAACAACTTGGGTCATGCCGATGTTTGGCATGACTTGTTCAACTTGGGCTCACAAACCATCCACAGCGTTGTTCAGCCTTTCAGCGTTTGCTCCAGGACGTGCAACTGCTGGTTGAGTTCCTGCAGACGTGTGCGTTCCTGTCCGACCTTGCGCACCGCGTGCAGCACGGTGGTGTGATCGCGCCCGCCGAACAACTCGCCGATCTCGGGCAGGCTTTTCTGCGTCAGTTCCTTGGCCAGGTACATGGCGATCTGGCGCGGCCGTGCGATGGAAGCCGGACGCCTCTTGGAGTACATGTCGGCCACCTTGATCTTGTAGAAGTCGGCCACGGTTTTTTGGATATTTTCGACCGAGACCTGGCGGTTCTGTAGCGAGAGCAGATCCTTGAGCGCCTCGCGCGCCAGTGCGATCGTGATCTCCTCGCCGGAAAAGCGGGCGTACGCCAGGATCTTGCGCAGCGCGCCTTCGAGTTCACGAACGTTGGAACGGACGTTTTTCGCCACGAAGAACGCGACATCCTCGCCCAGATTGACCATTTCGGCTTCCGCCTTGCGCAGCAGAATGGCCACGCGCATCTCGAGTTCGGGGGGTTCCAGCGCCACGGTCAAGCCGGAATCGAAACGCGACGTCAAGCGCGCGTCGATTTCCTGCAACTCCTTGGGATAAGTGTCGCTGGTGAGGATGATTTGCGAGCGTTTTGCCGTGAGGGCCTCGAAGGTGTAGAAAAACTCTTCTTGGGTTTTTTCCTTGCCGGCGAAGAACTGCACGTCGTCGATCAACAGCAGATCCAGGGAGTGGTAGTAGCGTTTGAATTCGTCGAAGGTCTTGCGCTGATAGGCCTTGACCACTTCGCTCACGAATTGTTCGGCCTGCAAGTAGCGGATGCGCGCTCCCGGGCGCGCGGCGAGCAGCGCGTTGCCGACTGCCTGCACGAGGTGGGTCTTGCCCAGGCCGACGCCGCCGTAGAGAAATAGCGGGTTGTAGGACTTGCCAGGGTTTTCCGAAACCTGAAGCGCCGCAGCGCGCGCCAGTTGGTTGGCCTTGCCGGGAACCAGGCTCTCGAAGGTCAGGCCGGGATTCAGGCGCGAGCGTTCGAGGGCCTCGATTTCGGGTGACGCGGCAGCGCCGCGGCCATCCTGACCCTGGTCGGCGGCCTTGTCTTGCGCTTGCTTGGCGCCGGCAAGGCTTTGGGAGGGGTCGCTTCCCGGCTGTCCATGACTGGCTTTGGCATCGGCCTTGGCTGCTTTCGGCACCGGCTTGTGGATGGTGAATTCCAGTTGCACCGGCCTTCCTGCAGCGCTTGCCAGAGCTTCGGCGATGCGGCTGCTGTATTGCGACCGCAGCCAGTCCATCTTGAAGCGGTTGGGAACTGACAGGATGGCCGTGGAATGGTCTTCGCTCCAGTTAGGCGGGGCGAGGGGTTTGATCCAGGCGGTGAATTGCTGGACGGGAATTTCGCTGGCGAGTTGTGTACAACAGGCTTGCCAGATGTGTTCGTGCGGCATGTGGAATCGTCGGATGTTGTGATTCGCCAGCGTCGAAGACTGTTTCGGCGCTGCGCCGGCTCTCGGTGCAGCGCTGTGCCGGGCCGTTCCAAGGCGTGAAGCGATGCTGGAACGGTGGCGCAAACTTGGCCTTGAGCAGGAATTATGGCTCTCCATTTTAGTCCAACACGCCAAGTTATCCACAGATTGGAGCCGTCGATGGAGGCTCAATTTTCCCTCGACCATTCGGCGGTTTCGCGTTTTCCGGGAGGCAGGAACGTCCTGGATCGGGCTGGGCCTAGAACACGCGAGCGCTCGCCGCCAACGCGGGCTGGATTGACATGGGGAGCTTAATTTGTTGAAATCGCATGTTTTTCGCAAAATCCTCGCGGCCGAACCGGCTTTGGGCGGGGTGAGCCAATGTCGTGCTGCGGCCTGGACCGACGGGCTACAGTACCGAGCAGCGCCCACAGAGCACCATCATGAAACGTACCTATCAACCTTCCAAGACGCGCCGCAAGCGCACCCACGGTTTTCTGGTGCGCATGCGCACCGTTGGCGGCCGCGCCGTCATCAAGGCACGGCGTGCCAAGGGTCGCAAGCGCCTGGCGGTCTGAGTTTTCCGGCGTCAGGCCGTCGCACATGCCACCCAGGGTTCATGCGGGGTGGTTTTTGCGCTTGTGCTTCGTCTCCATCTGATCGAGAGCGGCCGCGCATGGCGCATCCCCCCCACCATGTGTTGGCAGAGCCTGAAACCCTGCTGTTGCCCCTGAACCGGCCGGAGTCGTTTTCGGCCAGTTTGCGCGGGCCAAGCGTGCATGCCGAGGAATTTCGGCTTCACTTCCGCGACGCGCGTGAGCCCGACGTCGCAAACGAGGTCTTGCAGTCTTGCGGCCCGGCGGGGCGGATTTGCGTGTTGGGTTTCGTCCTGCCGAAGCGCTTGTGCAAGCATGCCGTGCGGCGCAACCTGATTCGTCGCGCGACGCGCGATGGCTTGCGCGAACATCTGCGCACGGTGCCGGATTGGCCCTCGGCACCGCCGCCCGTCCTGGTGCTCAAGTTGACGCGAAAATTGCCGGAAACCTTCGTCAGCGCCAGTTCGCCGGCTTTGAGCCGGTACGTGAAGGCTCGCATACAGGCGCTGCTGAATCTTTATGCACGACGTGGACGACTTTCCGCGACGTCCGCGCGGCCCGGGTTTGCGGACCAGGGGCCTTCGCAGATTCAGGCGGAGACGCGGCCATGAGATTCTTGCTCGTCGCCTTGGTGCGGGGTTACCAGCTGCTGTTCAGTTCTTGGGTGGGCGGCCAGTGCCGGTTCACGCCAACCTGTTCGCAGTTCGCCATCGAGGCCTTGCGTGAGCATGGCGCAGCGCGTGGAAGTTATCTCGGCGCCTTGCGCATCGCGCGCTGCAATCCGTGGTGCGATGGCGGACATGATCCTGTGCCGGGCGTGTTTCATTGGGCTGCTTGGCGGCGTTCGAATGCGCCGGACACAATGAACGAGGCAATGGATTTCGCGGCGGCTTCGAAGCCCGCCGAGCCTTGTTCCGAACCCGCGACGCCGCCGGCGCAAGATGCTGTCACACCGTCTCAGGTCTAATACACCGTTTGCCGCCGCGGCCAGCGCCGCGGCGGTCGCTATTCCAACTCCACTCCCGCAGGATTTCGCATGGACTTTCGCCGCTCCGTTTTGTGGGTGATTTTCACCATCTCGGTGATTTTTCTGTACAACTCCTGGCTGCGTTACAACGGCCAGAGCGGCTTGTTCGGCGAACCGGCGGCCGTCACGGCCAAGGCGCCCGCGACGGCAGGCCGCGCTGGAGACGTACCGACTCCGGCGCTGCAAACCCCGGTCGCCCTTCCAGGCGGAGCGACAGCCGCGTCCGTCGCTCCCGGAGTTGCTTCGGCACCGAAGGCGACGCTGACTTCCATCCGCACCGACGTGTTGGACATGAAGGTGTCGAGCGAGGGCGGGAACTTGGTCTATGCCAAGCTGCTGAAATATGCCAGCCACGCCGATGCCCAGGACGATCTGGTGTTGCTCGACAACAGCCCGAACAACATCTACATGGCGCAAAGCGGCCTTGTGGGGGGCGATTTCCCCAACCACAAGACGCCGATGACCTTGTTGCCCGGCCCGACCCAGATGGGAGGGGCCGATACGCTGACCGTGCGCATGCAGTCGCCGGTCGTGGGCGGCCTGCAACTCACGCGTAGCTACACCTTCAAGCGCGGCAGTTACGTGATTGCGGTGAGCAACGAGATCGTCAACAAGGGGACCACCCCAGCGACGCCGCAGCTCTACCTGCAACTGGTGCGTGACGGCAACGACCCGAGCACCGGCACGCACTTCTATCACACGTTTACCGGCCCGGCGATCTACGATAGCAAGGACAAGTTCCAGAAGTTCGAATTCAAGGACATCGGCGACCAGACCAAAATCATCAAGAGCGACGATGGTTGGCTGGCGATGGTGCAGCATTACTTCGTCTCGGCCTGGCTGCCCCATCCCGACAAGGGGCCGCGCGAGTTCTACCTGCGCAAGCTCGAACCCAACCTCTACGCCACAGGGGTGATGCTGCCGCTTCCCACGCTGGCGCCCGGGGCGCGAACGGTGCAGACCGACACGCTTTATGTCGGTCCGGAGATCGAGAGCCAGCTCCAGGGCCTCGCCCCGGGCTTCGAACTGGTGAAGGACTACGGCTGGGTGACCATCATCGCCAAGCCGCTGTTCTGGGTGCTGGAGCAGATTCACGCCGTGCTGCGCAACTGGGGCTGGTCCATCATCGCGTTGACGGTGCTGCTCAAGCTGCTGTTTTTCCCACTCACCGCGGCGAGCTACCGTTCGATGGCGCGCATGAAGGCGGTGGCTCCGCGCCTGAACGCGCTGCGCGAACGCCACAAGAACGACCAGGCGGCGATGAACGCGGCCATGGTGGAGATGTATCGCAAGGAAAAGATCAACCCGCTGGGGGGATGCCTGCCCATCGTCATCCAGATCCCGGTGTTCATCGCGCTGTACTGGGTGCTGCTTTCCAGCGTGGAACTTCGCGGCGCGCCCTGGCTGGGCTGGATTCACGACCTTTCGGCCAAGGATCCGTACTACATCCTTCCCGCCATCATGACCGCGACGTCTTTCCTGCAGGTCAAGCTCAATCCCACGCCGCCCGACCCGATGCAGGCGCGACTGATGTGGATCATGCCGGCGGCATTCTCGGTGATGTTCTTCTTCTTTCCGGCCGGCCTCGTGCTGTACTGGCTGACCAACAACTTGATCTCCATTGCCCAGCAGTGGTTCATCAACAAGAAGATGGGCGTGCCGGAATTCTCGGATCCCAAGTAAGCACGGCTTGACGACGCGGCTGCGCCGCGCGTCGTCATCGCTGCCATGAACCCGCTGGCCCGCCAGTCCGATCCGATCGCCGCCGTGGCGACGGCGCCAGGGCGCGGCGCCGTCGGCATCGTGCGTGCTTCCGGGCAGGATCTGTCCGCCTTGGTCCGCGCCTTGTGTGGCCGCGCCCTCGAACCCCGCCATGCGACCTTGCTGACGTTTCGCGATGCCCAGAACGGCATCATCGATACAGGGCTTGCGCTGTATTTTCCGGCGCCGCATTCCTATACCGGCGAGGACGTCCTGGAACTGCAGGTGCATGGCGGTCCGGTGGTTCTGCACCTGCTGTTGGGCCGGCTGTTGGCGTTGGGCCGTGCCATCGGCCTGCGTGCGGCGGAACCGGGCGAATTCACGCAGCGCGCATTTCTCAATGGCAAGCTTGACCTGGCACAGGCCGAAGCCGTGGCCGACCTGATCGACGCCACCACCGAAACTGCGGCTCGCGGCGCCGGCCGTGCGCTGGCCGGCGAACTGTCGAACCGTGTGCATGCGCTTGCCGAGGCCTTGCGCGAACTTCGCGCCCTGGTCGAGGCCACGCTGGATTTTCCCGAGGAGGACATCGACTTCATCCGCGCCGCAGGTGTCGCCGCGCGGGTGCAGGCCTTGGAGGCCCAGGTCGCCGAGGTCCTGGCGCGCACGCGTCAAGGCGCCTTGCTGCGTGAAGGCATCCGGGTGGTGCTGGCGGGTCAGCCGAACGTGGGCAAGAGTTCGTTGCTCAACGCCTTGGCGGGCGCCGAACTGGCGATTGTCACGGACGTTCCGGGCACCACGCGGGACCGCGTCAGCCAGGCCATCCAAATCGGCGGGGTGCCTTTGCACATTGTCGACACGGCGGGCCTGCGCGAGACGAGCGACACGGTCGAGAGCATCGGCGTGGCGCGCAGCTGGGACGCCATCGCCGAGGCCGATGCGGTGCTGTTCCTGCACGACCTGACGCGTTTGGAGAGTCCCGCCTATGCGCAAGCCGAGGCGCAGATCGCGCAAGCCGTGGCAGGGCATGCGCCGCGAGGCGCCACCTTGCTTCATGTGTGGAACAAGTCGGACGCGCTCGACGAGGCCGAGGCTAGAAAGCGTTGCCGCGACTTTGCGGCCGCCCAGGCTTGGGATGAAGCAGCGCAACCGGGTTTGCTGCTGTCGACGCGCACTCAGGCTGGGCTGGACGATTTGCGCCAAGCGCTCTTGGCGGCTTGTGGCTGGCAAGCGCTTCCCGAGGGGGTTTTTCTCGCCCGCACGCGGCATGTGCAGGCGCTGGCCGGGTGTGCCGAGCATTTGCAAACGGCCCGTAGGCTGCTTGGCGCGTCCTGCCCAGCGCTCGACCTCTTGGCCGAGGAACTGCGCCTTGCGCATCAGGATCTGATGGCGATCACCGGCGAAGTGACTGCCGATGCGCTGCTGGGCGACATTTTCGGCCGCTTCTGTATCGGCAAGTAAGACCCTGGAATTTGTGGGTTTTGCTGCGCTCTAATCAGGACCTGGGCCTTCGTCGAAAGGCGATTCTTCCCGAGGTGGGAGGCAACAATGGGTGAATTCAGTATTTGGCATTGGCTGATTGTTCTGGTGATCGTGGCGATGGTTTTCGGCACGAAAAAACTCAAGAACATCGGGACGGATCTGGGCCAGGCGGTGAAAGGCTTCAAGGACGGTATGCGAGACGCCGACCTTGCGGCAAATCCACCCGAACAAACGGCGGAGGCGCCGCGTCAAAGGCTCGTCCACGAACGCGACGGCGGAGCGAGCCGCGATCCCCAAGACACCAGCGTGAACGCGCCACACTAGGCGTCTGGTGGCGGCGGTCCGGGGTGGCTTGCGCAGACCGACTCAGCGCATGCGCTCGGCGGCTTTGGGGTTGATCAGACCGTCTGTATGTCCGTCGGCGAAACGCTTGATCGCTTCGAATGCCTGACCGAACAGGTATTCGTAGTTTTCCAGTTCCACATAGCCCACATGCGGGGTGCAGATGGCGTTTTCGAGCCGCAGCAAGGGATTGCCGCGCATGATGGGTTCGGACTCGAAGACGTCCACCGCAGCCATGCCGGGCCGACCCCGGTTCAGGGCCGCCACCAGGGCATCGGGCGCAATCAATTCGGCGCGCGCGGTATTCACGAGCACGGCCTGTGGCTTCATCAGCGTCAGATCCGCCAGGGTGATGAGGTTGCGGGTGTCTTCGTTGAGGCGCAGATGCAAGCTGAGAACGTCGCTATGCGTAAAGAGCGCTTCGCGGCTCTCGGCGATGTCCATGCCGTCCTCGGCCGCAGCGCGGCGCGAGGCGTCGCGTCCCCAGACCATCACGCGCATGCCGAACGCCTGACCATAACGGCTCACGATGCGCCCGATGCGACCGTATCCCCAAATCCCCAGGGTCTTGCCAGCCAAGCGCTGTCCGAGACCGAAATTCACCGGCATGGACAGTGACTTCAAGCCAGGCTGTTGCCACGCCCCTTGCTTGAGGCTGGCGACATATTGCGGAATGCGGCGCATGGCAGCCATGATCAGCGCCCAGGTGAATTCTGCGGCCGGAGCCGGATCTCCGCTGCCTTCGATGACGCCGATGCCAAGTTTTGTGCAGGCCTCGACGTCCAGGTGGGGGCCGGCGCGGCCGGTCTGCACGACCAATTTAAGTTTTGGGCATTTGTCCAAAACCGCGCGGTTGAGGGCGGTGCGCTCGCGGTTGAGCACCACGACCTGCGCATCGCGCAGGCGCACGGCAAGCTGGCCGGCGCCCTTGACGTTGTTATTGAAGACTTTGACGTCGTGACCGGCTAGATTGGTGAAACAGGCCAGCTTGCGCACGGCGTCCTGATAGTCGTCCAGGATCACGATGTTCATGGCGCAACTGTAGCGCGGTACGTGGCCCGGCGGTGGAATCATGGGCGCGATGGGCGATGCAAAACGCAACCCCATAAGCCCTGACAGGTTTTTCCCGAATTTTGCTGCACTGCAGCTTGAATGTTGAGATCCCCAGGGAATATAAGTACAAAACGATATTGCAGCACCCGCTGCACGCAACCCCAAGACTATCGAGGCCAACATGGACGTCCAAGGCAAACGCAACATTCCACTTACACCGGCCCAAACTTGGGAGGCGCTCAATGCGACGCAGATGCTGAAAGCCTGCATTCCTGGGTGCGAGTCCGTGACCCAAATCGGCGAAGGACAGTTCGAGGTCGTGCAGGTTCTCGATATCGCCGGCTACAAAACGCGCTTTTCGAGCACGTTGACGCTGGAGGACGTGAATCCGCCGCACAGCTATGTGCTGCGCTTCGAGGGCAATGGCGGCAACGCCGGGTTCGGCATCGGGCGTGCGCTCATCGCCCTGCAGCCCAACGATGGCGGCACGCAGATGAACTATCAGGCGAGTGCCGAGGTTGGCGGCGCGATCGCGCAGATGGGCCAGGCCGCTGTGGATCAGGCCGTCAAGGGCCTGATCGAGGATTTTTTCAACCGTTTTGAGCGCAATGTGCGCGGGGAAGCGGGCGTGCAGGCGCCGGGCAGCGTGGTCGAACGCCTGTGGTTCATGATGCCGCCATGGGCGTGGGCGATTTCAACCCTTGTCGCCGTTTTCATCATTTATTGGGGCTTGCACGGGACTTGGTAAGCGCCTTTCGAATGGGCTTCGACGCGCCGGTGATTCCCGCCCCGGCGGCGGCTGGCGCAGGACGCGTTGGGGTTGGGCGGCGTCGCGTCAGTCGGTCAACTCGCTGCACAACGCCTGCACGACGGTCCGTACCTGCGGCGTCTTGATGCGGTAGAGCATGAAGCGACCGCGCCGCTGCGCCGCAACGATGTTTTCGGTGCGCAGGCGCGAGAGTTGCTGGGATAGCGCGGCTTGACGCATGCCCACCTCGCGCTCCAGGTCGCGCACGCACATTTCACCGTCCATCAACAGGCATAGGATGGCCAGCCGCTCGCGGTGCGCCATGGCCTTGAGTACCCGCACGGCCGTGGCACCGGCATCTCCCCGCAAGATCTCGGCGCGGTGTGTGCCTGGGGACGACAGGTCGAGAACGTGTCCGGCGGATGTGACTGCAGTTTCCATGCGTCCTAGTCTATGGATTCGGCGCGCCGATGTTTTGATGCAGCACAAAGCTCATGCCCGGCCAGGGCATGATCCGTGCTTGACACAAGACGTTTCGCATGGCGCCGGATCGATGGCTGGGCGCCCGAAGGCCGGCATGGGGAGGCTGTCTGCAGCACAGGGCTCGCGCTGCTAGAGTGGACGGTGCCATCCTTGTCGTGTATGTCCAGTCCTCCAAACGCCACATCTCATCCGCCCTTGCGCCTTTCGTTGTCGATGTGGGCACTCGCGGCGGCGGCTTATCTGGCAGGGTTTTTCCTGCGTGTGACGCCAGGGGTGCTCAACGTGCCGTTGATGCGCGATTTCCACCTCAACGCGGCCCAACTAGGCAATCTGGCCTCGTTTTATTTTTATTTCTACGCCGCATCCCAGATTCCAACCGGGGTTGCGAACGATCGCTGGGGGCCGAAAAAGCTCATCGTATTCGGCACCTTCCTGACCGCCGTGGGGACGCTCCTGTTCGCCATGGCGCCCAACTACGCGGTGGCATTGTTGGCGCGCGGCATGATCGGCCTAGGGCATGGGGTGGCTTGGGTTTCTCTGCTGGAAATCGCGGCACGATGGTTTGCACCGCGCGTCTTCGGCACCATGTCGGGCTTGTCGCTGGGTGCTGGCACCTTGGGTGCCGTGCTTGCGCAGGCACCGCTGCTGGCAATGAGCCGCTGGTGGGGTTGGCGCGAATCCCTGGCCGGTGTCGGACTGGTTTGCCTGCTCCTGGCGCTGCTGGCTTGGCGTGTGATCCGCAATTCCCCGCATGAGCTTGGGTTTCGCGATTACCTCCCGGAGCGGACCCCAAGCTCGCTGGCCCAGGTTCTGCGTGGCTTGCGTGATGTCTGGGGTTGGCGCAACACAGCCTTGCTGTTCGTCGCCCCGAGCGGGATTTGCGGGGCCTTTCTCACCTTCACCACGCTTTGGGGAACGCCTTTCCTGGAGCAGCATCGGGGGATGAGCGGCCCGCAGGCTTCGTGGATGATTGCCGCGATGCTGGTGGCGTTCTCGGTGGGCGGCATGGCCTGGGGGCGTTTTTCGGATCGCCTCCATCGACGCAAGCTACCTTATGTCGTGGGCGGGGGCATGACCCTGGCTGGATTCGCGCTGCTCAGCTTATGGCCCCAGGCGCCGGGCGTGCTTCTGTTCGGCGTCCTGCTGGCCAGCGCCCTGGGTGCGGGCGCGATGGTGGTGGGGTTTGCCTGGGCCAAGGAGTCCGTTCCGCAGCATCTGGCCGGCACGGCAACCGGCGTGCACAACACGGGGGTGATGATCGGCGCGCTCGTCCAACTCCCTTTGCTGGGCTGGGTGCTCGATGCCCTGTGGGCGGGGCGTGCGTTGGGCGGCGTGCGCCAGTACGACGAACACGCCTTTCAGGTGGCTTTCGGCGTCTTGATGGTTTGGGTCGCTGTTGCGCTGGCGTGCGTGCTGGCGGCTCGGGAAACCCATGCCCGCCCCTACGCGAACCTGGTTCCGGTCCGTACCGAAGGGGCGGTTTGAACGCGACGCTCAGTGGGCGTGCAGATTCTGGCGCGACAAGGCCGAAAAACTGTCGAGGAATTCATCAATGTCGTCGGTGGTCGGCGACCCCGCCATCAGGTTTTGCACGCGCTGACGAAACCCGTCGGCAACCGGGCCTTCGATGAAAATTTCCTTCTGGGCAAATTTATCCACAATCTCGAAGCCACCATGCTGGGCGTCGGCGGCGCCGTCTTCGAAGGGCTGCTCGTTGTGGTGGGCCCAGTTGAGCTGAAAGACGCTGAATGCGTCGGAGTCATAGATCATGGTTTGCATGGCGAGCCTCGCGTTGAGATTTGCGGCAAAGTCCGAACGGTTCATGCACTGCGACGAAACCCGCCAATCAGCCCGATGAACATTCGTTTTCGAGTTTGATCAGCAGATAGGGACGAACTAGCAAGAATCAAGCCCGATCCGGATGGGGGCGCCGGCCAGTGTCTTTGTGCCCATAACGCAGTCGGCGACCCCCAGGTGCACAGACCGAGCGAGATCCATCGACATAACGACACAACAGCCATGTGTGTAATGCTGTGAATGGAGTTACTAAGTGTAAATACTGGTGCATTGTCTGACATCAGGTTGCCAGCGGACATTCTGGGGGGAACAATCTGCAACAACTGCCCATGGTTCAGCGCGCCAACACCCATTGGGGCCGAACCAAGATTCGGGCACGAGAACAATCAGGCACCCAGACCACGCCGGCCTTTCGAGCCGCCATCAGGAGACTTCATTGAACCCTTCGACCGCCTTGCCCGCGGGCATCGTTTTCACGCAACCGCTCACCCCCATTGCGGGCTCGCTACTGTTGTCCTTTCTGGTCGCGGCGATTCCCATCGCCGTGGCCCTGATCATGCTTGGCGTGCTGCGCCGGCCCGCCTGGCAGGCCTCGCTGGCCGGGCTGGTCACGGGCCTGGTCATTGCCGTCGGGGCCTGGGGCATGCCGGTCGGCCTAGCCCTCAACTCGGTGGCCGCGGGCATGGCGCTGGCGCTGATGCCGGTGATGTGGATCGTGTTCAATGCCTTGTTGCTCTACAACGTGGCCGTGAAGTCGGGTCGTTTCGAGCAGTTCCGGCAATGGATGCTCGATCACCTGCCGGACGACCGCCGCCTGGTGCTGCTGGTGGTGGCGTTTTCCTTCGGCTGCCTGCTGGAGGGGATCTCGGGTTTCGGCACGCCGGTGGCCATCACCAGCGCGCTGCTCATCGGCCTCGGTTTTCCGGCCCTCGAGGCCCTGACCTACACCCTGATCTTCAACACCGCTCCGGTGGCTTTCGGCGCCCTGGGCGTGCCCATCACGGTGCTGGGCGCCGTCACCAGCATGCACCCGGACACGCTGGGGGCGATGGTGGGGCGGCAATTGCCGTTCTTCGCGTTCCTGCTGCCGTTCTACGTGGTGGGGCTGTATGGCGGGGTCAAGTCCATCGCCAAGCTGTCGCCGGCCCTGGTGGTGTCGGGCGGCAGCTTCGCGCTCACCCAGTTCGCCACCTCCAACTTCATCAGCTACCAACTTACCGACGTGCTGGCCTCGCTGGTGTCGCTGATCGTCACGGTGGGTTTCCTGAAGGTCTGGAAGCCGGAGCCGGACCCCGCCTACACCGTGGTGCGCAGCCAGGCGCAGGCCAGTGGCGCGCAGCGCGTGGGCTATGGCGGCTGGATGCCGTGGGTGGTGGTCTCGGTGGTGGTGATCGTTTGGGTCAATCTCAAGCTGTTCACCATCGGCGAGGCCAAGGTGCTGTGGCCCGGGCTCGACAAGGCGGTCTTCATCAGTCTCTATAAAAAGCCTTACGTGGCGCTGTGGGATTTCCAGCCCATGGGTACCGGCACGGCCATCCTGCTGGCGGCCATCATCACCGCCGCATGGACCCGCACATCGGTGGCGGATTTCTTCGGCTGCGTCTGGAAGACCTGGGTGCAGACCCGCATCGCCATCATCACGGTGATGATGATCGTCGGCCTGGCCTTCCTGCTGAACTACTCGGGCATGAGCTACACCCTGGGGCTGGGCGTGGCGTCCGCCGGCGCGCTGTTCCCGCTGGTCTCGGCCTTCCTGGGCTGGATTGCGGTGTTTCTTTCCGGCAGCGACACCTCCGGCAATGCCCTGTTTGGCAACCTGCAGGTGGTGGCGGCCAAACAGCTGGGCCTCGACCCGGTGCTGATGGCGGCGACGAATTCCTCCGGTGGCGTGATGGGCAAGATGATCTCGCCGCAAAACATCGCCACCGGCGTGTCCACCACCGAACTCAAGGGCAAGGAAGGCCTGGTGTTCGCCCGCACCTTCTGGCACAGCGTGTTTCTCACGGCGCTGCTGGGAATCCTGGTGGTGTTGCAGCAGCATGTGATGCCCTGGATGATCCCCGCCCTGCCGACGCTGCATCACTGAGATGGGCGCCGGTTTGCCGGCGCCGGCGGGTCCGTGCTTCGGCCGGGTGGCGCCACGCGCGGGGTGGGCCGCTTGGCGGCGCGGATCGCGCAACCCAACCCGCGCAAGGAGAGTCGGCATGACGGACAAGGCGCAGGCGAAGGCCTCGGCGGAGATCATTGATGGCTGGCAATGCATCGGATGCGGCAAGATCGACGTGGATCGGCCTTGCCTTGGCGTCTGCCAGGACCGGCGCGTCAGGCTGGTTTACGCCGAGGATTACCTCGCCTTGGCGGCCAGGCTGGATCATCTGGAAGCGCGCAACAAGCGGCTGGAATCCCTGGCCAGGCGGGTCAAGCTGGCCAAGCCCAAGCCCTCGGCGTGGGAGCACTCCTACCGCGCGCTGCAGGAAGAGGCCATCCGTGTTCTGGCCGAGGACGATAGGCGTTCATGATGCCGGGCTTCAAAACCGGACCGGTGCGTCGTTGAAATCAGCCTGACCTCGCCGCCGCTGCGGCAATGTCGAGCGCGCGCAGCCGCAGGGCCGGGTCGAAGACGTCGCACACCAGCATGAATTCGTCGGCCTGGGTCGCCTCGGCCAAGGCGGCAAAGCCTTGGCGTACCGTGGCGGGACTGCCGATCACCGCGGCAGCCAGGAAGTCAGCGATGGCGGCGCGCTCCTGCGGCGGCAAGCGGGTCAGGAAATCCTGAGACGGCGGCTGCAGGCGGCGCCGTTCGCCCCGCAGAATGCCAAGAACGCGCTGGTAGGTGCTGCTGGCGAGGTATTCGGCTTCATCGTCGGTGGGGGCCGCGATCAGCGGCACGCCGATCATCACGTAAGGCTTGTCGAGCACGCTGGAAGGCTGAAAGCGCTGCCGGTAGAGCGCGATCGCCTGCAGTAAAAGACGCGGCGCGAAGTGCGACGCGAAGGCATAGGGCAACCCGCGCGCGGCCGCCAGCTGGGCGGAAAACAGGCTAGAACCCAGCAGCCAGATGGGGACGTTGGTCCCTGCCCCCGGCGTGGCCACCAGGCGCTGGCCGGGCTGCGCCGGGCCGAGCAGATGCTGGAGTTCGGCCACATCGCGCGGGAAGTCGTCTTCGGTTTCCACCCGGTCGCGGCGCAAGGCACGCATGGTCAGCCCGTCGGTTCCCGGGGCACGGCCCAGGCCGAGATCGATGCGGCCTGGATACAGCTCGGCCAGGGTGCCGAACGCTTCCGCGACGACCAGCGGCGCGTGGTTCGGCAACATGATGCCGCCTGAGCCGACCCGGATCTGCCGGGTGCCGCCGGCGATATGGCCGACCAGCACCGCGGTGGCGGAACTCGCGATGCCGGGTATGTTGTGATGCTCGGCCAGCCAGTAGCGCTTGAAGCCCAGCGATTCGGCATGACGGGCCGTGCGCAGGGCAAGGGACAGCGCTTCGCCGACCGTGCCGTTCTCGCGCACGGCAACCAGGTCGAGCATGGAAAGTGTGAGGTTCAAGGAGGTTTGCATGCGCGCCATTTTCATGCGTTGCCGCCGATCCTGCTCGTGGCGGCTGTTCCGGGCCTGGGCCGCAACGTCAAATTCCACAACTCTTTGATCTGGGTCACCCGGATCAGGCCTAACCCTTAGGCGGCAGCTGCGGGCGGACAACTACAAAGCTGGGAACCCTGCGCATGGCTGTGGCGTGGCAGCGGTGTCGCGCCATCTGCGCGATCGTCCGTGCGCAGCCAGCCGATGACTGTCCGTTTCCCGCCGCCATTAAATTAAAACGAGGAGTGCCCGATGAGCGCAGTGCTTGAGCCCGCCCACGCCCCGGCCCATGGTGCCGACCATGCCCACGACCACCCGCACGGGTGGCGGCGTTGGCTGTTCTCGACTAACCACAAAGACATCGGAACGATGTACTTGGTGTTCGCCCTTGCGATGTTGTTCGTCGGGGGCGCTTTGGCGATGCTCATGCGCGCCGAGTTGTTCGAACCGGGGATCCAGTTTCTGAATCCCCAGCTCTATCTGTCCTTTGCCACCATGCACGGCCTGATCATGATTTTTCTGGCCGTCATGCCCGCGTTGACGGGTCTGGCCAACTGGATGATTCCGCTGCAGATCGGCGCGCCCGACATGGCCTTCCCGCGCATGAACAACCTCAGTTTCTGGCTGCTCATCCCCGCTGCACTCCTTGGGGTGACGGCCCTTTTCGTTCCAGGCGGCGCTCCCGATACAGGTTGGACGCTCTACGCGCCGCTGACCATCCAGCAGGGCATGGGCATGGACCTGGTGATCTTCGCCGTTCACCTGCTGGGCGCATCGAGCATCATGGGCTCGATCAACATCATCGTCACCATCCTGAACATGCGCGCGCCGGGCATGACGCTGATGAAGATGCCGATGTTCGCCTGGACCTGGCTGATCACGGCCTATCTGCTGATCGCCATCATGCCGGTGCTGGCCGGGGCGGTGACCATGACGCTGACCGACCGTCATTTCGGCACCAGCTTCTTCAACGCCGCCGGCGGCGGCGACCCGGTGCTGTANCGATGTTCGCCTGGACCTGGCTGATCACGGCCTATCTGCTGATCGCCATCATGCCGGTGCTGGCCGGGGCGGTGACCATGACGCTGACCGACCGTCATTTCGGCACCAGCTTCTTCAATGCCGCCGGCGGCGGCGACCCGGTGCTGTATCAGCACATCTTCTGGTTCATGGGCCACCCCGAGGTGTATGTGCTGATCCTGCCCTCGTTCGGCATCATCAGCATGGTGGTGCCCACCTTCGCGCGCAAACCCCTGTTTGGCTACAGCTCGATGGTCTACGCCACGGCGTCGATCGCCATCCTGTCCTTCATCGTGTGGGCGCACCACATGTTCACGGCGGGCATGCCGGTCACGGGACAGCTGTTTTTCATGTACGCCACGATGCTCATCGCCGTACCCACCGGAGTGAAGATCTTTAACTGGCTGGCGACGATGTGGCGCGGCTCGATGACCTTCGAGACACCGATGCTCTGGGCCGTCGGCTTCATCAGCATGTTCCTGATCGGGGGCTTCTCGGGGGTTGCGGAAGCCGTGGCGCCGGTCGATACCCAGTTTCACAATACCTACCAAGTGATCGCGCACTTTCACTACACCATGGCGATCGGCGTGCTGTTTGCCATTTTCATGGCCTTCTACTATTGGTCGCCGAAGTGGACCGGCACCATGTACAACGAACGCGCCGGGCAGATCCATTTCTGGCTGACGATGATCGGCGCCAACCTCACGTTCTTCCCGCAGTTCTTCCTCGGTGCAGGCGGCATGGTGCGCCGCTATGCCGACTATCCGGTGCAGTTCGCCGACTTCAACATGATTTCGTCGATCGGATCGTTCATCTTCGGCCTGGCGCAGGCGTATTTCCTGTTCGCCGTGGTCCTGCCCGTGATCCGCCGGCATGGCCGGCCGGCGCCTCAGCGCCCCTGGGAGGGTGCGCATGGCCTGGAATGGGAAGTGCCGTCGCCGGCTCCTTTCCATACTTTCTCCACGTCTCCGCGCCTGGACGAAACGGCCACGAGGGTCCTCCACATCGAATGAATCGGCGGCGATGGTCGTCGCACGCCCCGGCCGCCTCGTCGAGCCGGGGTGTGCGCGTTCTTGCCGCGAAGCCCCGAGCCGCAGCGGCAATTTCCATCATGGCACCATCGCCCCAGGTTTGCACACGCTGCCCAATACGGACGGACTGTGAGTTGTCCAGCCTGCTGCGCGAAATGCGTCACGGCTGTGAGCCCGCCATCGCGGTTGACGACGTTTCCGCCGGGGCCCAGCTCCCCATCCATGCGGGCAGGCTGTATGCGCTGCGGTCCGGTGTCGTCAAGGAAATCTGGGCGGACGCCGCCGGTCGGGGCAGGGTTGTGGATTTCTGTTTTCCGGGCCATTTGATCGGCCTTGAGGCAAGCCTGGGTTTCGGCAGCCCGCAAAAGACGTATGCCAGCGTGCAGCGCGCCCGTCTTTGCAGCGCGACTTGCGCAAGGCCGGTGGGAGATCCGGGCAGCTTTCCGCAGGCGTTGTTGTCGTCCGTGCTTGCGCGCAGGATCGTGCCGGTCTATGCGCTGTCGTGGATGATCCAGGCCGATGCCGCGACGCGCGTGGCGCATTACATCGTCAAGGCCACCGGGCTGCATGGCGCCGGTCCGGGTGGGGGTCGTCATGTGTTGCCGCATATCCCGCGTCCCGATATCGCCGACTACCTGGGCTTGCGCCCGGAGTCGGTGAGTCGCGTGCTTTCGCGGTTTCGCAGCGCGGGGTGGATACGCGGAAAGATTGAGCGCATCGAGGTGACGAATCTGGATGCGCTCAAAGCCGTGAGTGTGCGGTCGGGCTGAGCGCGCGCGGCATCAGGGATTACTGACGTGCCTGGCTCAAGGTGAACAGCAGGAAGGTCTCGGCGTCTTGCTGCAGGCGGATTTGCACCGGCAGGTTCTGCAGGGCCGGGGCCAGCCAGACCTCGGCGCCCAGTTCGCCGTCGCGCGACGCATGGTCGAGGTGCCAGCAGCTCAAGGCGCCGATACCGGTCTTCACCGTTTCCTGGCCGGTGATGGTGAAGTCCCAGATGGTGGTGCCGCTGGGCCGCGCGACCTGGAACGCCAGGGTCTGGCCGGCGCTGAAGTGGGTGGGTTGGGTGCTGAGCAGATGGGCGAGCTGCATGAAGATGCTGGCGCTGTCCTGCAGATGGGCGGGTAGCGGCATCACGGTGCTGATGGCCGAGAAGCTGAGCGTGCCTTGATCGCGGTTGAAGTCGACCTCCTTGCGGCGGGTGAACACGCGTTCGACGTAGCGATCGGGTGCCAGCCAGTTGTGATCGATGCGTCCCGTGCTGGTGTATGCGAAGCTCACGAGCGCGGCGCCGGAGAGTTCGACGCGATAGCGATCGCCGTCGCGCACCCATTCCAGGGCGCCGTCGCCATGCAGTGGGCCGCGGTAATTTCCGGTGAGCACGTAGCGCAGCTCCGTGGATGGCGGCCAGCCGTAGGCATCGGGCTGCTGCGCTGCGGTTGAAGCCGAGGCGGGCGGCGCCGAAGCCGTCGGCGCCTGTGCGCGCGGCGAGGACCCGGGTGCGTATCCCGCTGGGGCGCCCGATGCCGCGCCCGCCCCGGCTTGCGCGCCGGAGGCGGCCTGCGTCTTGGGGCCGCCGGATGTCGCGGCCGACGGGATGCCCACCGCATGCCCTTCCGGCATGCGCGAGACGGCGACCTGGCCCGATGCATCATCTCCGCTGAGCGAATGGGCTTGAGGTTTCGGCGCCGAAAGAGGCATGGCCGGGCCCATGCCGGCGGTGGCTTGCGAGGAGGGCGGTCCGGGCCGGGCCGGTCGGGGCGCCGAGGCCGACGGCCGCGGCGGGCTTGGGGCTTGGGCGGGGGCCGATGCGGGGCGGGCTTGAGGGGTGTCGCTGAGGCGAAGCGCGGGCCTGTCGGAGGCCGCTGGCCGTCCGGCCGCCGGCGGGTGCTGGGGCGCGGCTTGCATGGCCGGTGCGGTCGGCTGAGGATGGGTCGTCGTCGGCTGCAAGAGGCGGGCGTAAATCGGCCGGGGCAGGCGGCCCGGCTCGATAGGCGTGAAGGCCTGGCCCAGCGCATGCAAGGCCAGGGCATGAAGCAAGAGCGCCAAGGCTGCCCAGAGCAAGGCCTGTTGCCAACCCGGCCCGGCTGGCGGCAGGGGGCGCGCAGGTGTCGCTGGCATCTTGCGTTTGGGCATGCCGCATTGTGCCGCGCCGCGCTCACGGCGCTTGACCTCGCGGGTTTTCGAAGCCCTCGCGCCATGCTGCGAGCGGCAACCCGTCCTGTGGCGAGTCGGACGGGCCCTAGCGGAACTCCGAGTTGCGCGCGAATGCAAGGGTGCCCGGAGCCGATCGGTTCGCCTTCCTACAATCGTCCGCGTTCCCCGCGCCCGGGGCCAGCCCCTTTCCCTCGCCCATGAAACTCGCAAGCCTCAAGGATGGTTCCCGCGACGGCCAGCTCGCCGTGGTGTCGCGCGATCTGAAGTACGCCGTGTATGTCCAGGGATTCACGCGCTTGCAGCAAGCGCTTGACGACTGGTCGTTCGCTTCCTCGGTGCTGCAGGATCTGTCCGACGCCCTCAACGCCGGGCGCGCCCAGCATGCTTTCGACTTCGACCCTGGGCAGTGCATGGCGCCCTTGCCGCGCGCCTACCAATGGGCCGATGGTTCGGCCTATCTCAATCATGTGGAGTTGGTGCGCAAGGCCCGGGGCGCCGACATGCCTGCGAGCTTTTCCAGCGAGCCGCTGATGTACCAGGGCGCGAGCGACGCCATGCTGGGTGCGCGAGATCCCATCCTGGCGGTGAGCGAGGATTGGGGTATCGATTTCGAAGCCGAGGTCGCCGTGGTCACCGATGACGTGGCGATGGGGGTCGACGCCGAGACGGCCTTGAATCATGTTCGCCTCGTCATGCTGGCCAACGACGTGAGCTTGCGCGACCTCATCCCCGCCGAACTGGCCAAGGGTTTCGGCTTTTTCCAGAGCAAGCCGGCCAGCAGTTTCAGCCCTGTTGCCGTCACGCCGGACGAATTGGGTGGGGCCTGGCGCGCAGGCCGGCTGCACCTGGACATGCAGGTGCAGTGGAATCGCCGCGTCGTGGGCACGGCCAATGCCGGGCCCGAAATGCACTTCCACTTCGGCCAGCTCATCGCCCATGCGGCCAAGACGCGGCGGCTTGCCGCCGGCAGCATCGTCGGGTCGGGCACGGTGTCGAGCCGTGATCGAAGCCGAGGCTATTCCTGCATTGCGGAGCAGCGTGCGCTGGAGATGATCGAGCACGGCGAGGCGCGCACGGCATTCATGCGCTTTGGTGACACCGTGCGCATCGAGATGCTGGATGCGCAAGGCCGAAGCGTGTTCGGCGCCATCGAGCAGACCGTGGTGCGCGCGCCTTGACGCGCCAGACGCGGACCCTGGCAGGCACAAGAGAATCGGCCGCGGCCTTGGGGGCTGAGGTTTCAGCGCTTTGCAGTACGGATGTGCGGCGCTATGCTGGCCTCCACACGCGTGAGGTCAAACCATGAACCCCTATGCACAAGGCCATGCCATCCCGGGCATGGAGTTTTTCCAGTCCATGCTCAAGGGCGCCGGCCTGCCCACGGGATTCGCCAGCTGGATGGCCCCGACCATGGATCCGCAGGAACTGGAGCAGAAGATCACGGAGCTGAAGGCCGTGCTGCAATGGCTTGAGGCCAACGCGCGCTTGACGCAAGCGACCATCCAGGCGTTGGAGGTGCAGCGCATGACCTTGGCGGCGTTGAAATCCATGAACGTCGATCTGGGCGATCTGGCCGGACGTATGGCCGAGGCCATGCAGGCCGGCGCCCAGGACATGGCCGCCTCGTCCGCCGCCGAGCCCGAAGCGCGTGCCGGGGAGGCCTCATCGCCAGCGCCGGACGCGGAGACCGCGGCCAAGGCGGCATCGGGGCCGGCATCCCCCTTGCCCGGAATGATGGATCCGATGCAGTGGTGGAACGCCGTGAGCCAGCAGTTCAGTCAGGTCGCGACCCAGGCCCTGCGCGAGAGCCCATGGCCCATGCCCGAGAGCAGCGATGTCGGCGCCGGTGCGGAGGAGCAAGCGGGGACGCCCCGGGCCGCAAGGCCCGCCGCGCACAAGACCGCGGCGAAACCCGCCGGCAAGACGGCGAGCCGCAAAGCCCCGGGTTCGGCGAGCGGCGCGAAAGGCAGCAAACCGACGCGGACGTAGGCGTGGTGTGAACAGGCCCGAACAGGCCGGCTGGGTTCGCCCCGCGCCGGATCAAACCCATCGCAAGCCCATCGGTTTCTAGGGGTCGTGGGCGGGCGTTAGGATGGGCGCGTCCGATGCCTTCCAGGGAAGGCGTTTCTGGTTTCCCGGCTTGCGGTTTTTGTCACGATGCGTTTCATCACGGCCCATTCGTCCCATCCCAACTGGAGCACGGCGCTCGAACAGGCGCTTGCGCAGCTTGCTGCGGCGCGCGCCCAGCCCGACACCATCGCGCGTCCGAACCTGGGCCTCGTGTATTTCACGGATGCGTATGCGCCAGCCGCCGGGGCCTTGTTCGCGGCGTTGCGCGAGCGCACCGGCATTGCGCACTGGGTCGGTGGCGTGGGGGTGGGCATTGCGGCCGGGGCTCAGGAATATTTCGATCAGCCGGCGCTCGCGCTGATGCTGATGCAGATTCCGCTGCGCGATTTTCGCGTTTTTTCAGGTCTCAAACCCCTGCCGGCAGCGTCCACCGGCTGGCGCGGGGCGCAGACGGCCATGGTGCACGGCGATCCCGCCACACCCGAGATGGACGGCCTGGTGCTCGACATGGCGGCGCGCACGGCGTCGCGGCATGTCTGGGGCGGTCTGGTGTCATCGCGGCAGGAGGCGGTGCAGATCGCCGACGGGGTTTTCCATGGCGGCTTGTCGGGGGTCGCGTTTTCCTCGCGCGTGGCGCTGGCCGGGGGTTTGACCCAGGGATGTGAACCGGTGGGTCCGCCGCGTGCGATCACGCGCTGTTCGCAAAACGTGATCTATGCCCTCGACGGCGAGCCGGCGCTGGGCGTCCTGCTCCAGGATCTTGGCGAGGCTGAATTCGAGTTGCCGCGCCTGGCGCCGCGGCTGCGATCCACCTTGGCCGGGCTGTCGCCGGCGACGTCGGCGTCGCCATTCCAAACCCGGCATCTCGGTGCCGAGACCTCGGTGCGGCATCTGATCGGGGTCGACCCGGCCGGCCGGGGCGTGGCCATCGCCGGGGCTCCCGAAACGGGCATGCGTCTGCGTTTTTGCCGGCGTGACCTGCAGGCCGCACGACGCGACCTGATCCGCCTATGCGCCGAGGTGCGCGACGAACTGGAGCAGCGGCGCGAAGTGCGCATCGCGGCGACGCAACCCGGCACCACCCTCGCCTACCCGGGGCCCGTACCCGCGCGCGGAGCCGTGTATGTGTCGTGCACCGGGCGAGGCGGGCCCCATTTCGGCGGGCCTTCTGCCGAACTCGCCTTGGTGCGGCAGCATCTGGGCGACATTCCGCTGGTCGGTTTCTTCGCCGCAGGCGAGATCGCGGGCGACCGTCTTTATGGCTATACGGGCGTTCTCACGGTTTTCGCCGAGGATCCCGTCATGTAAGACGCGTCCGGTTCGCCTCACGGCGAATTGGAAGGCCAGATCGCCGGCCGGGTGAACTGGAACAGGGGCGTTTGTTCACCCTCACCCTGGGCGTGCGCTTCGGTCCAGATGACGTAGGTGTCGCGGCCTTGCGATTTCGCCCGGTACATCGCGGTGTCGGCGCGCAGCATCAAGGTTTCAAGCGGGCATGGCGAGGCGGGGTCGTCGCTGGCAATGCCGATGCTGGCGCTCGAGCGCAGGGGCTGACCATGCAGTCCTTGCAGGACATAAGGGGCGCGCAGGCGTTCCAGCAAATGCGCGGCCAGATCCTCGGCCAGACGCGGCGACGGGAGGTTGGGCAACAGGACGGCGAATTCGTCGCCGCCGAGCCTGGCACAGACCGCGTCCCGTCCCGCTGCCGCCTCGATGCGCTGCGCGGCGGCCTGAATGAGCGCATCGCCGGCGGCGTGCCCGAACACGTCGTTGATGCGCTTGAGACCGTCCAGATCCAGCCACAGCACAGCCAGTGTGGCACCGCTGCGGTGGGTGCGCTCAAGCGCTTTCGAGCCGGCGTCGAACAAGCCCGTTCGATTGTTGAGCCCGGTCAGCGGATCCTGCATGGTCAGGGCTTGTAGACGAAGTGTGCGCTCACGCATTTGCGCGATGCGGATGGATAGGCCGAAGCTCAGCAACAGGGCGAGCAGCACGGCGACCCATTCGAACGCGTCCGTGGTCCAGACGTTTTCGGGAAACAGCCCGGCGCTACGCCCCAAGGTGGCAAAGCCGCTGGCGAGCATGAGCACGCTGCTCACCAGGAGGATTCCCGCAGGCACGAACTGGTGGCGTGTGCGCAGCGCGGCGGTCAGGGTGATGGCGACCGCGCTGATGGCGATGAGCAAGAGGGAGGGCAGCAAGATCCATGTGGTGCCGGGAATCAGCCTAACCAGAGCGAGCGCGACGCAGAACCACTGCAGCAGCGCGAGCGCAAGATCGGCGTAGGGCAGGCGCTGCGCCAGCAGGAGATAGATGCGAACGAAGAACAGGCCTCCCGCGCACATGAGCAGGGAAGCGGTGACGGGCAGCAGGGCCTGGATGGCGTATTGCCCTGGCCAGACGTAGAGCTGGCCGATGCCGGTGACCGCGGCGAGATACAGCATCGTGCCTGCCTGCCACAGCACGTAGGCGGCGTAGGCCGGGTCGCGGGAACTGAGGAACAGCGCTCCGTTGTAGAGAAGCAGCGCGAGCAGCAGGCCGAAAAAGAGACCCTGGACGAGGGCGTCGTGATGCGTGCGCGCCTCGTAGGCCGATGGCTGCCACAGGCGCACCACGGGCGCGATGGCCTCGTGCTGTTCCAGTCTCAGCAGGAGTGTGGAAGGGGTTGTCACGCGCGGCAGCTTGAAGGCGGTATGGCGCTGGTCGTACAGGCGCTTGAGCGGAGCCGGTTCCACTCCTTGGGCTGGCGCGCCGTCTTTCCCCTCGATGACGAGGAAGGCTTGGGCATGCGTCCAGATCGGTCGGCCCAGTTCGAGCACGAGGGGGCCCGGGGCGTCGGGGTCGGGCTGCAGCCGGATTCGCACCCACACGGCGTGGTTGATCAAGCCGAGATTGTTTCCCGCGGGGCGGGTGAACACATGATCGGGGACCGTGGACGCCTGGGCGGCGGTAAGTTTCTCGGCGTCCGCTTGCCGCCAGACGCCGAAACGCAGGCCCACGTCGATGTGGCTGGCCTGGGCCGACAGGCGGACGCGGGGAAGCTCTGTGGACGCGCGCGACTCGACAGTCGGGGATCTGGGTGCTGGGGTTGTCGAAGTAGGGTTTGCGCTTGAGATGGCGGTTCGCGGCCCCGCTCCAGGCGCGTTTGCCGGCAACGCGGGCTGGGCATGGGGCCGCTCTCCGGCGAGCACGCCGACACAAATCGAAATGGCCAGCGGCCACAAGACGCGCAGAGCATGGTCCATCTTGCATGGACTCCCCGGGGTTCAGGCCGGAAGGCCTGCCATGGACAGGCAGTGTAGGCGCGCGGCAGCGCGCCGCCATCGCTTGTTCGGGGGTAGGAAGAGGCGTCGCCGCGCGGGGTTCAGCCTTTCGGACGCAGCAAGGCGATCAAGCCGTTGAGTTCGTCGAGCGAATGAAAACCCAGGCTGATCTCACCGCGCAAAGCCTTTCCGCCCTTCTTGACGCGGATCTGCACGGGCGCGGCGAGATGCTCGGACAGTTCGGTGGCGAGGCGTTCGAGATCCCTTGCGTCGCGATCGGGCCGGGCCGCGGGGCGGTGCTTCGAGCCGTCTGCTTGCGCGGCGCGGGCGCAGAGGCGCTCGGTTTCGCGGACCGACAGCTGCTTGGCATGGACTTGTTGCGCGACCTGGATCTGACCCGCGGCATCCAGCGCCAGCAGGGCGCGGGCATGGCCCATGTCGAGGTCGCCCGCCAGCAGCATGGCCTGGACGGGCTCGACGAGATTGATCAATCGCAGCAGATTGCTCACGGCCGCGCGCGAGCGGCCGACGGCCTGCGCCGCTTGCTCATGCGTGAAATGAAATTCGGCGATCAGGCGCTGGATGCCTTGGGCTTCCTCGAGCGGGTTGAGGTCTTCGCGCTGGATGTTTTCGATCAAGGCCATGGCCAGCGCGGCCTGGTCGGGCACTTCGCGCACCAGCACCGGGACGCTGTCGAGCCCGGCCAGGCGCGCAGCGCGGCTGCGGCGCTCGCCGGCGATGATCTCGTAGCGCCCTTCCCCCAGCGGCCGCACCAGGATCGGCTGCATCACGCCTTGCGCCTTGATGCTCTCGGCCAGCTCGTACAGCGCGCCTTCGTCCATGCGGGTGCGAGGCTGGTATTTGCCCGGCACCAGCGCGTCGAGCGGGAGGGTCGTGGGGCTGCCCGCCGGCCCGATGTCCGCGCCTTGCGCGCCGAGCAGGGCTTCAAGCCCGAGGCCCAGGCCTTTTCGTTTCTTGCCGGTGGAGGGGGTTGGGGATGGATTCGCGCTCATGGATGGCGTGCCGCTTGGTTGGGGGTGGATGAAGCGATGGCCGGAGTGGCGAGTTCGAGCAGCCAGGCCCGCCCTTGCGGCCAGTCGCCCAGTTCGCTGTCGGTATTGATGTGCCCGAGCGGCCCGGCATCGGTCTGCCGCGCGCCCCAGGCGCTAGCCAGCCGGGAGGCGGCGGAGATGGTGCAGAACGGATCGTTGCTGCTGTAGACGAGGTGGGCAGGGAACGGCAGCGGCCGTGCTGTTGCGGGCCTCCAGCTGTGCAAGGCCGCGGGCAGCGTCGGCTGATCGAGGTCGGGAGGTGCGACCAGCAGCGCGCCGCAGACGCGGCCGGTATGCCGGCTGGCGTTTGCCCAGGCGCTGACGAGATGGCAGCCGAGGCTGTGGGCAGCCAGGAGGACGGGCTCCCGCGCCTCCAGCACGGCGGTTTCGAGCTGGCAGAGCCAGTCACCACGCAGCGGGGTGTCCCAGTCATGCTGTTGCACGCGCCGGTCGCCATGGCGCTGTTCCCACAGGCTTTGCCAATGCCGGGGCCCCGAGCCTTGCCAGCCCGGCAGAAGCAGAACGGTGAGGTCGGCGGGCGTCATGGTTCGACCGCGGCGGCCGGCGTCCTCGCCGCTGGAGCTTGCACCCGGCGGACCATTTCCTCGGCGAATTCGATGTAGGCCTGGGCGCCGCGGCTTGATTTGTCGAAGACGACCCCCGGTTGGCCGTAGCTCGGGGCTTCCGCCAGGCGCACATTGCGCGGAATCACGCTTTCGAACACCTTGGCGCCGAAGTGGGTCTTGAGTTGTTCGCTGACCTGCTGTTGCAGGGTGATGCGCGGGTCGAACATCACGCGCAGCAGGCCGATCAGGATGAGGTCGGGGTTCAGCTTGGTGTGGACTTGGCGCACGGTGTTGACCAGATCCGACAAACCTTCGAGCGCGAAGTACTCGCACTGCATGGGCACGACGACGCCATGCGCTGCGCACAGGCCGTTGAGCGTGAGCAGCCCGAGCGATGGAGGTGAGTCGATGAGGACGAAGTCATAATCCGCTTGCACGGCCTTGAGCGCGTCCTTGAGCCGATGTTCGCGCCGCTCCAGATCCACCAGTTCCACTTCGGCGCCAGCCAGTTCGCGGTTGGCGCCGAGCACGTCGTATCCCGCAATGTCGCTGTGACGCCGGGCTTCGGCGATGGAGGCCAGGCCGAGCAGGACTTGGTAGACGCTGGGGGCGAGGGCGCGCTTGTCGATTCCGGAGCCCATGGTCGCGTTGCCCTGCGGATCGAGGTCGACAAGCAGGACGCGCTGCCCGACCTGAGCCAGTCCGGCGGCGAGATTGACACTGGTGGTGGTCTTCCCGACTCCGCCCTTCTGATTGGCGACGCAAAATACCGATGCCATCCTATCTCCTAGCGTGAGCCTTGGTCTTGGGTTGAAATGGTGCGACGCAGCATCCAAACCACGCAGCGCTGCGCTTGCAATCCCGGTACGTCCAGGGTTTGCACCTGGGTTTCGATCTCGGCGGGCAGCGCCGCGAGTTCCTCCCGCGGCGGGAGCCCCTTCATGGCGGCCCAGCGGCCTTCTTGCGCCAGAAGGCGCTCGGTCAGTTTCACCAGCGTGGCCAAGTCGCTGAAGGCCCGGCTGGTGATGCAATCGTAGGTCTGGCCTTCGAGTTGTTCGACGCGGCCATGCTGGACTTCGACGTTTTGCAGGCGCAGTTCGACGGCGGCTTGCTGCATGAAGGCGCATTTCTTCTGCACGGCATCGTTCAGTGTGACCTGTATGTCAGGCCGCATGATGGCCAGAACGAGCCCCGGCAGGCCGCCCCCTGAGCCCACGTCAAGCAGGCGCCGCGGGGACTGCTCGGCCAAGGTTGGCAGCAGGGCCAGGCAGTCGGCCAGATGCAGGGTGAGCATTTGTTGCGGTTCGCGCACGGCCGTGAGGTTGTAGACGCGGTTCCAGCGCTCCAGGAGGTCGAGATAGGCGAGAAGTTGCCCGCGCTGCTGCTCCGAGGACGCCAGCTTCAAGGCGTCAAGCAGCTGAAGCAGTTGCACTGAGCGCGTGGAGGCCGCCTCCGCTGTGTCGTTGCCGCGCGCGTGTTGCGGGGTTCCGGTGTGGCGCGCGCTCATCGGGCAGACTCTTCCAGCAGGCTCGGGATGGGCTTCATGCCGCCTGCGGCGTGCTGGCCGGGCGCAGGCGTTTCTTGCGCAAGTGAACCAGCAGCAGGGAAATGGCCGCCGGCGTCACGCCCGAAATGCGCGAGGCCTGGCCCAGCGTCTGCGGACGGGCGCGGCTCAGCTTTTGCTGCACCTCGATCGAGAGGCCGCGCACGGCGCTGTAATCCAGGTCCGCTGGCAGGGCTAGTTGTTCGTAGTCGGCGGCGCGCTGGACGTCGAGTTGCTGGCGGTCGATGTAGCCGGCGTATTTCACGCCGATTTGCACTTGTTCGGCCTGTTCGGGTGTGAGGGGTTCGGGCGCCGCGTAGCGCCCTTGCAGCGCCGTTGTCAGTCGCGTGTAATCGACTTCCGGGCGGCGCAGCAAATCTTCCAGGCGGTATTCCCGCTCGATAGCCTGCCCCACGAGTTGCAAGGCCTCGGCTGGCGGCAGCGTTTCGGGCTGAACCCAGGTCAGGCGCAGTCGCTGGCGTTCGCGCTCGATCGCGTCACGCTTGCGGCAGAAATGGTCCCAGCGGGCATCGTCGACCAGGCCCAGGCGGCGACCGGTTTCGGTGAGGCGCAAATCGGCGTTGTCTTCGCGCAGACTCAGGCGGTACTCGGCCCGGCTGGTAAACATCCGATAAGGTTCGCTGACCCCCTTGGTGATGAGATCGTCCACCAGCACGCCGAGGTAGGCGCTGTCGCGCCGCGGGCACCAGGGTTCGCGGCCGAGAACTTTGAGCGCGGCGTTGGCGCCGGCCAGCAGGCCTTGGGCCGCGGCTTCCTCATAGCCCGTCGTGCCGTTGATTTGGCCGGCGAAGAACAGGCCTTCGATGGCGCGTGTTTCCAATGAACTGTTCAATGCGCGCGGATCGAAGTAGTCGTATTCGATCGCATAGCCCGGGCGCAGCAGATGGGCTTGTTCCAGGCCTTGAATCGAGTGGACGAGTTCGAGTTGGATGTCGAAAGGCAGGCTGGTTGAAATGCCGTTCGGATAGAACTCATGCGTGGTGAGCCCTTCGGGCTCGAGGAAGATTTGGTGCGCGCCCTTCGTCGCGAAGCGGTGAATCTTGTCTTCGATGCTGGGGCAGTAGCGAGGCCCCACGCCTTCGATCACGCCGGTATACATCGGACTGCGGTCGAGTCCACGCCGGATGATGTCATGCGTCCGGGCATTGGTGTGGGTGATCCAGCAGGGCAATTGCGCAGGATGCTGCTCGGCCCGGCCGAGAAAACTGAAGACCGGTACTGGATCGAGATCGCCGGGCTGCTCCTCCATTTTGCTGAAGTCGATGCTGCGCCCGTCGATGCGCGGCGGGGTTCCCGTCTTGAGACGGCCCTGGGGTAGTTTCAGCTCGCGCAGGCGTTGGCCGAGGGTCGTGGCTGGCGGGTCTCCGGCTCGCCCGGCGGCGTAATGCTCAAGGCCGATGTGGATCTTGCCGTTGAGAAAAGTCCCTGCAGTCAGGACGACGGTGCGGCCCCGAAAATGGATCCCGCTTTGCGTGACGGCACCGCAAACACGCTCGCCAAGCCCATTGGTTTCGAGTAGAAGATCGTCGACCCCCTGTTGAAACATCCAGAGGTCGGGTTGATTCTCCAGTCTGCGCCTGATGGCTGCCTTGTAGAGAATCCGGTCGGCTTGGGCCCTGGTGGCACGAACGGCGGGGCCCTTGCTGCCGTTGAGGACGCGGAATTGGATGCCAGCCTCGTCGGTGGCCATCGCCATCGCACCGCCCAAGGCATCCAGTTCTTTCACCAAGTGGCCCTTGCCAATGCCGCCGATGGATGGATTACAGGACATCTGGCCGAGGGTTTCGATGTTGTGCGTGAGCAGGAGCGTTTTGGCGCCCATGCGCGCGGCGGCCAGGGCCGCCTCGGTGCCGGCGTGCCCTCCGCCAATGACGATGACGTCGAAAATTTTTGGGTAATCCATCCTGGGGAACCTCTTCTGACCGCAATGATTGTAGTTCTGCCAAGGCGTCAGCCGCTTCCATGTTTCACGTGGAACATCGGCAGGCGTCTGATGCGAGGGGCGCGGCTGCTTCAGAATTGAGGTTGACTGTGGTTTGCATTCGTGTGAAGCGGAGAAATGTGGAAATCATTTTGATCTTCGAGCGCTAAACAACTCTGGGATCGGTGGACGATGAGTCAAGCGGATTATGCTAAGGCTCCATCCCGTATCCGAAATGGCAGCACATCAAGGAGACAAGACAGCTTCCGAAAGAGATTTTGCTGCATGAGCCACAAACGCCCGATACGACCATCATGATGCACGTCGCCAAATTGGAGAAAACGGCCGAAGAGGCGAAGGCGCAATGATTTGAGCGACGCCGCGGCTGAGGCCGAAGCGCCGATTCGACGGGTGTTCCACGTGGAACACCCGTTTTATTTTGTGCGTTGCCGCTAGGGTTGCGGCCCAGGGGGCGTCTACACTTGGTTACATCAGACCTCGGGTAGATAGATGGAAGCGAACGCACAACATGGGCCGCCGCGGTGGAAGTTTTGGCTCCTGGTCATCCTATGGGTATGGCCCAGCCTTTCAGGTGCGAGGGCCCAAGGGCTTGCGCCACTGCCATTGCAGCAATTGACAGCGCATGTCTACGCTGTCATTGGGGACAGCGGACCAGCGAGTTCAGCCAATCGGGGTTTCAACGCGAACGCCGGCTTTGTCGTGACCCCGGCCGGAGTCGTCGTATTCGACAGTTTGGGCACCGCGCCACTCGGCGAAGCTTTGGTGCAAGCCATTCGTCGCGTGACCCGACAACCGATCAAGCTGGTCGTCATCAGCCACTATCACGCCGACCATTTTTATGGATTGCAGGCTTTCAAGGCCCAGGGCGCCGAAGTTTGGGCGCAATCACATGCAAAACAGGAACTCGCGTCGGATCTGATCCAACAGAGGTTGGCGCAGCGGCAGCGCGATCTCTATCCCGATGTCGACGACAAGCAGCGCATCGTCCCGGCCGACAAGTGGATTGACGGGGATCATGCTTTTGAATTGGGTGGAATTCATTTCAAGATCATCACAGCCGGGCCGGCGCATACAGCCGAAGACATCATGCTGTGGGTGCAGGAGCCCAGGGTTTTGTTCGCCGGCGATTTGTTCTTCCAGGGGCGGGTGCCCTATGTCGTCGGCGCCAATCTCAAGGGATGGCTCGCTTCGCTCGGCAAGATGTCGACGCTTGAAGCGGATTGGGTCGTCCCCGGTCATGGACAGCCTTCGCGCGACCCCAAGCCGGGCATCGCGTTGACGCGGGACTATCTGCAATCCTTGATGGCATCGATGGGAAAGGGCGCGGAGGAGATGCTCACCTTCGACGAGGCCTATGCCCGAGTCGACTGGGGGCCCTGGGTATCGATGCCTGCATTCGAGGCGGCCAATCGCCTCAATGCCTATACGGCCTACCTGGAAATGCAGCAGGAACTCTTGAACAAATAGCGCGAGGCCGCAGGTCGCATGATCCGGCGCGAAGTCAAAAAAGAAAAGGCGCCGGAACAAGTGTTCAGGCGCCCTGGTTTCAGCATTTGCCGCTGATGGCTGTGGGGTTTTGCGGTTGCCCGTGATCCCCTTGGATTGTCTCCTCAGTGCTCACCCTTGGACTGCTGCGCGCAAGCATTGCGAATGCTCAAGATTATTGAGGTGGAATCAGGATTTCGCACGCGGGAAAACCCTCGGCTCGCGGGCAGGGCGCCGGGGCGGCGACGTTTTCAACGTCCAAGCCCGGGAAACAGCTTGAGCAGGCCATCGCTCATCATTTCGACGGACAACGCGGCCAGGATCAACCCCATCAGGCGGGTCATCACATTGATGCCCGTCTTGCCCAGAAAGCCGGCGATGCGCTCCGCGGCGCGAAAGGACAGCGCGGCGGCCAACGCAATGACGACGCCGTACGACACCAACACGAGCAGATCCGTCCAGTGCCGCGCCTTGTTGGCATAAATGATGACCGTGCTGATCGTCGCGGGTCCCGTCAGCAGCGGAATGGTCAGCGGAACGACGGCAACGCTGGCGCGCGCAGCGGCTTCATCCACTTCTTCCGGGGTCGAGCGCACCGCGCCGGTGCGAGCGTTCAGCATGCTGATCGAGGAGATGAGCAGCAACATGCCGCCCCCGACCTGGAAAGAGGCCAGGGAAATACCAAAGAAATGCAGCAACTCGATGCCAACCAGGGCGCTGATTGCAATCACCAGAAAAGCGGAGAAGGCGCTGATGTAAATTGTTCTCTTGCGCTGTTCTACCGTGAAATTTTCGGTAAACATGATAAAAAATGGAATCGCACCCAGCGGATTGACGATCGCCAGCAACGCAACAAGGGGTTTGATCAGATTCATAAGGCGAGGCGGGTGTGGCGAGTAGGCGAGCAACGCCCGGGGATCAAGACGCGGCTGGGCGGCAATCTTGCGCAGCTGCATATCATCACACACAAGCCAAAAAAGGGACAGGAAAGCCCCCCCGATTCCGGTTCGGCCTTCTCTTCTATTGCACGAAACCTATGCGCGCATGGCGTTTGGAGGTGTGAGGGATGAAGTCCTGGCGCCGTAGCGTGCGTCGTCCGTCAAGCTTGGCCGCGCCGAAAGCGCCTGTGATCAGGCGGCGCAATTCACGGGGTTTGAACTGCGCGAGAAAATCGAGGACGTCGTCATCCAGGTAGGCGGGGAATTCGGCGCCCCAGTCATGGCCGTCGCGAATCGCGCTGTAGAGGCGTGCCGCGATGGCGCGCAGGCCCGCTTCGTCAGGGGGCTCGATCTCGTAGACATTGAGCCGGTTGAGTATGGGCTCCGGGATGCCCGAAGCGTCATTGGCCGTGGCGACCCAGACCACCGCGCTGCAATCGATGGGTATTTCAGCGAACTCGTCGGTGAAATGCCGAGCCGTGTCGAACTCCAGCAAGCTATAGAGGGCGCCGAGCGGATCGTATTGCGCGGCCGAAGCCGCCTTGTCGATTTCGTCGATGACCACCACGGGGTTGGCGAACTCACCCTGGACCAGGGTTTCAAACACCTTGCCTGGGCGCGCGCCCTTCCATTGCGACGACGAGCCCGAGAGAATCCACCCGGCAGTCAGCGCATTCATCGGGGCGAGTGCCCAAGACGTGCCGAGAAGCTCGGCGACGCGGCGGGCAAAGTGGGTCTTGCCGATGCCTGGCTCGCCCAGGAGCAGCATGGGCGTGATCTCGATGGCGTCACGGCTGTCGGCCGCGAGGGCCACCGAGCGGCGAATGTCCTCCAGGGGCTCCTCGAAGTTGGGCAACTCCTGGTGGAGGGCGCCCATATCGGGCAACTCCGCGGGCTTGATCGCCAGCCGCTGACCGCCGGCCTCGATCATCTGCGCATAGGTATGGCGGAGCTGGTCGTGAGCCTCGGGCTGCAAGCCCTTGAGCTTGCGCTCGACATCCTCGACAGCATAGACGGACTTGTAGGCGGCAACGGCAAACATGAAGCACCTCCAATGGCGAACGACGGCATCAACCCCGTCATGCATCAATCATGCCTACGAAGAGCCGGTTTGCAAGCGGGTGATGGACGAATCCTGGGCGAAGCCGTGAATTTCAGCACATCTGCGCGAAATTTTTCGCTCAGATCTCGATCTGCGTGCCCAGTTCCACAACCCGGTTGGGCGGAATGCGGAAGTAGTCGGAGGCTTCTTGGGCGTTTCGGCTCATCCAGGAGAACAGCACTTCGCGCCACGGCGCCATACCCGGCAGCTTGGAGGGAATGATGGTCTGGCGTGCCAGGAAGAAAGAGGTCTCCATCAGGTGGAACTCCAGCCCGTGCATGCGCTCGCATTCCTTCAGCAGACTCTGGATGTCCGGCTCGTCCTTGAAGCCAAAGTCCACATGCAGCAGGTAGATGCCCTCCTCCATGGTGGTGAGCTGCACGCCTTGCTCGGGGGGCACATGGGGCACGTCAGCCGTTTGCGCCGAGAGGAAGATCACCCGCTCGTGCAGCACCTTGTTGTGCTTGAGGTTGTGCAGCAGCGCGTGCGGCACGGTGTTGGCGTCGGGCGTGAGATAGATGGCCGTGCCTTCCACCCGCGTGGGCGGGTAGGTGGACAGGCTATGGACGAAATCCTTGAGGTTGAGCGCATGCTCCTGCAGTTGGCGCTTGAGCAGGGTGCGGCCACGCTTCCATGTTGACAGCAGAATGTAGAACGCCGTGCCGAACACCAGCGGGAACCAGCCGCCATGGTCGATCTTCAGCGAATTGGAGGCGAGGAACAGCGTCTCGACCAGCACCAAGGGCAGGAACACCAGGTTGGTGCGCCGCGCGCTCCAATTCCAGCGCTTGGGCGCCACCATCCATAGAAAGATGGTGGTGGTGACCATGGTGATGTTGACGGCGATGCCGTAGGCCGCGGCCAGGTTGTCCGAGGTGCGGAAGGCCAGCACCAGGAGGACGACGAAGATCAGCAGCATCCAGTTAATGAATGGCACGTAGATCTGGCCTTGATTGCGCTCGTTGGTGAACTGCACCTTCATGCGCGGCAGATAGCCCAGCTTGATGGCCTGGGTGGTCATGGAATAGGCGCCCGAGATCACCGCTTGCGACGCAATGACCGTCGCCATCGCGGACAGAATCACCAGGGGCCACAGCGCCCAGTCGGGAGCCAGGTAGAAGAACGGGTTTTTCACCGTCTCGGGATGCGCCAGCACCAGCGCGCCCTGGCCGAAGTAATTCAGCAGCAGGCCGGGCATCACCACGGCCAGCCAAGCCCTGCGGATGGGTTGGCGGCCGAAATGGCCCATGTCGGCATAGAGCGCCTCGCCGCCCGTCAGCGTGAGGAACACGGCGCCGAGCAGGAACAACGCCAGCCCCGGCTCGCGGATGAACATGTCCACGCCCCACCATGGATTCAAGGCGAGCAGAACCGTGGGGTTGCGTACGATCTGCATCAACCCGAGCACACCCAAGGCGGCGAACCAGACCATCATGACGGGACCGAAATAAGCCCCGACCAGCGCCGTGCCGCGCTTTTGCACCAGAAACAGGCCGATGAGGATGAGCACCGTGAGCGGCACCACGGCATCGTGCAGCAAGGGGGTCGCCACCGTCGTGCCCTCGATCGCCGACAGCACCGAGATGGCCGGCGTGATGATGCTGTCGCCATAGAACATCGAAGCCCCGATCAGGCCGAGCGACACCGCGATCGTGCGCCCGCGCGTGCGCGGCGCATAGCGGCGCATCACCAGGGCCATCAGCGCCAGGATGCCGCCCTCGCCCTGGTTGTCGGCGCGCAGCGCCAGCATCACGTATTTCACCGTGACGATGATGGTCAGCGCCCAGAAGATGAGCGACAGCACGCCGTAAATATTCGGCGCGCTGTAGCCGAGATCGTGTGCGGGATTGAAAGCCTCCTTGAAGGCGTAGAGCGGGCTCGTGCCGATATCGCCATACACCACCCCAAGAGCCCCCAGGCTGAGCGCAGCCATCGAACCCTTGTGTTGTATTTCGCTGTTTTGCATAGGTGAAACCCGGTGCGGCAAGATTCCCGCACTGCGGCCCGGAATGGAAAGAACAGGCATCTTAGAGCGATTTTGCGTTGCAGCATGAGGACGATTCCCCCCTATTGCCAGGGAGGTGTGCCCTTGCTCGTTGCGCTAGATCAAAGACGTGGTGACGGCGAACCCGCATAGTGCATGCTCATGATGCCCACGAATCTCGATTTCCAGCCCGACCTCATCCGCCGCTTCGACGTGGCCGGTCCGCGCTACACCTCCTATCCCACGGCCGACCGCTTTCGCCAGGATTTCCGGGCCGCCGACTATGCCGCGGCCCTGCGCGAGCGCGGCCAGGATACGGCCACGCCGCTGTCGCTCTACGCGCACATCCCGTTTTGCGAGACCCTGTGCTACTACTGCGGCTGCAACAAGATCCCGACCAAGAACCACGCGCGCAGCGGCCCTTACCTCGACCAGGTCGAGCGGGAAATGGAGCGTGTGGCCTCCTTGCTGGGCGCGCGCCTGCGGGCGACGCAGCTGCACTGGGGCGGCGGCACGCCGACCTTCCTGTCCGACCAGGAGGCCGGGCGGCTGATGGAGATGACGCACCGTTATTTCGCCCTCCAACCCGGGGGCGAGTACTCCATCGAGATCGACCCGCGCAAGGTCGGCAAGGACCGTGTCGCGCATCTGGCCGCGCTGGGCTTCAACCGGATGAGCGTGGGCGTGCAGGATTTCGATCCCGCCGTGCAGCAGGCGGTCAACCGCATCCAGAGTGTCGAGGAGACCCGGGACGTCATCCAGGCGGCCCGCGCCAACGGTTTCGCCTCGGTCAGCATCGACCTGATCTACGGGTTGCCGCGCCAGAATCCTTTCAATTTCGCCGCCACGCTGGAGCAGGTGGTCGATCTGCGCCCCGACCGCGTCGCGCTGTACAGCTATGCGCACCTGCCGCAGCGTTTCACGCCGCAACGGCGCATCGACGCGGCCGATCTGCCCGAGCCGCAGGCCAAGCTGGTCTTGCTGGGCCTGGCCATCCGCAGGCTGGCGCACGCCGGCTATGTCTACATCGGCATGGACCACTTCGCGCTGCCCGATGACGAACTCGCGCGGGCGCAACGCGAAGGCCAGCTGCACCGCAATTTCCAGGGCTATTCCACCCAGGCCGACCTCGACCTGCTGGCCTTCGGCGTCTCGGGCATTTCCAAGCTCGGGCGCCACTACATCCAGAACGCCAAGTCGCTGGAGGCCTATGGCGCCGCGCTCGCCGCAGGCGAGCTTCCGGTCGATCGCGGCCTGACCCTCGGCGACGACGACCTCATGCGCCGCGACGCCATCCAGCGCCTGATGTGCGATTTCGCGCTCGACCTGCAGGACCTCGCGCAGCGGCACGGCCTGCGCGATGCCCAGACTTATTTCGCGGCCGACCTCAAGCGCCTGGAACCGCTGGAGCAGGCGGGGCTGCTGCAACGCGACGGCCTCGCCCTGCGCGTCACCCCGCAGGGGCGTTTGCTGGTGCGCGTCATCGCCATGCAGTTCGACCGGCATTTGCACGATGCCGCCAGCCTGCTGCAGGCGCCGCGCTATTCAAGAGTGATCTGACCCTTCCGCTGCCTCGGGCGGCGGAGCGAAGCGCGCGCGCAATGCCGTGCGCAGGCGCGCATCCAATGCCGGAAGCGCGGCGCGCAGCGCGTCCAGGCGCGCGACGTCGGCCTCGCGCTGCGGCGGCGCCCACACCGGCTGCGGCCAATGCGCGTCCCGGTTCCAGCGGGCGACGAGATGCCAGTGCAGGTGCGGCACGACATTGCCCAGGCTGGCAAGATTGATCTTGTGTGCGCCGAGCGCGGTGCGCATCTCGCGCTCGACCAAGGCCACCGCGTCCATGCATACGCCGCGCTGCAAGGGGTCCAGGTCGGTGAACTCGGCCGCATGCGTCTGCCACACCAGGCGATAGGTGGCCGGGTGCAGCGCCTCCTCGGCGCGGATCAGGCGCATCCAGCGCCCATTCCACACCGGCAGTCCGCCGGCCCCGGTGCACAGCGGGCAGTCCTGCGCTTGTGTGGCGGCCGTCGTCATGGTGCGCGAGGCAACTATTCGTAGAACCCGCCACCGCCCTGACCGCGCAGGATCTGTGGCTGAGGAGGCTGGTAGTTGGACATCGCCACCACTTTGCCCTGGTAGGTGATGGGGCCGGTCGGCTGCCCGGTGGGAGAACCACCGGCAGGCTCCACGCTGATCGCAAAGCCCTTGGCCTGGGTCAGCGCTTCCAGCGCCGGCACGGGAAGCCGCAGGGTTTCGGCCGTGCGCAGATGCACCACCCCCACCGCTTGCGGCTTGCCGTGCTCCGGGAGCATCCACAATTCGTACGACTTGCCGCTCGGCACGGCAACCGCGCCCACCGCGGTCAGCACGAGCCGGTCCTGGTGCACGGTGATGACCGCCGCATGTCCGTCCGGGCCTTGCAGCAGCGCGGCCATTTGCGCCGCCGCCGGCGGCGGCGGGCCTGGCTCCTGCAGCACCGCGACCAGCGACATCAAGAGCGAGGCGGCCAGCACGCCCATGCCCAGCGCCAGGCCTTGCCAAGTGCGTTTGGCCCAGCCCCGAGGCGCCGGCGCGGACGCCGCAGCAGTTGACGCAGCACCGGCGAGGCGCTGTTGCACGGCCGTCCAGACGCCGGCGGGGGCGTCCTCGCCAAGCAAGCCGTCGTCCAATTTCCGGCGCCACCGCTGCATCGCCAGCAGCACGGCGGGCCGGTCCTGCATCAAGGTCTCGAAGCGGCGGCGCGCGGCCGGGTTCATGCCGCCGGTAAGGTAGTCGGCAGTCAGCCGTTCGATGAGTTCGGGGTGGTCGTAGCGCTTCATCATGATGCGACCCCTTCTCCAAGGCATTCGCGCAGCGCGATGACGGCACGCCGAATGACCGTCTTGATCGTGCCCAGCGCCATGCCGCTTCGCGACGCCAGCTCGCGATGTGAATGACCCATCACATACGTTTGCGTGAGCAGTTCACGCTGCTGCGGCTTGAGCGCGCCGAAACAGCGCTCCAACGTGCCATGCGACATGCTGCGCTCCAGAAGTTGCTCGGGACCGGGCGCCGCGTCGGCCGGATCGAGCGGCGTATCCATCGCATCCATGCTCTCCACCGGCTCGCGTCCAAGCGCGCGCAGCTTGTCCAGACAGGTGTTGCGCACCACCGTGTTCAACCAGGCCTCCGCCGTGCCCTGCGCGGGTCGGTAGCTGGCGGCCTGATGCCAGAGCTTCACATAGGCGTCCTGCATGGCGTCTTCGGCCGCGGACGGGTCGCGCAGCAGACGCAGGCAGATGGCCCAGGCACGACGCTGCGTGGCCTGATACAGCGCGGCGAACGCCTGCTGGTCGGCCAGCGCGGTGTAGGCCAGGAGTTTTTCAAGATCGGGCATCGCAAAAGGCAAGACAAGTGGCTGGTATGACACGCCGCGGCGGGCCGGCGCGTCAAGTTCCTTGGCCCCGTGCGGCGCAGCCCCATGCGATGCAAAGGACCCGGGCCAGCCACAGGCGCCGAGGTGTCTCGGCATCTTAATGGCTGGCTTGCGGCTTGCGCAGGTAGTGTGAAACCGGCCATGACAAAGGCGTGAAACGGTATCCGCCAGAGCCTTCGGCCGGCGCCCCTGCAAGGTTCAGGCGATGAACGCCGCCGGCACCGGGTTCTCGCCCAGAGCGTTGAGCAGAATGGCCCAGTGCATGGTCTCGTCGCCCAGGATGCTGGCCGCAGCCTTGGCCAAGTCGCGGTTGTGGAATTGCGGCACCGTGCCCAGGTAAGCGCTGGCGGCGCCCTTTTCCAGTCCGGCGGCAAAGCGCAGCACATCGGCTTGGTTCTTCAACTGGTCGGTGGGGAAACCGTAGGCCGCCGGCTTCATCGCCATCACCGGCGTGCCGCCCAGTTTGTGGATGGTCGACTCCAGCACACCGGCGTGTGCCTTGTGCTGGCCCTGGAACGATACGGCGACCGCCAGCACCGGCTTTTGCAGCAGGCCGGATTCGGCCCCCACCTGGTAGGCGGCGATGGCCTGGTACTCCAGTCCCAGCGCGACGTTGAGCATCTTGATGTCGTCGTCGTTCGACATCGACGCGGCGAAGCTGCGTGCGGGCAACGCCAGCGTGCCCGCGGCGGTGAGCCCGGCGACGAACAGGCCGCCTTGCTTGAACCAGTTGCGGCGGCCGAGTTCGGGTGTGGAGGTGCGGGTGGTGGTGGAAGCATCCATGGTCGTGTCCTTGGTGAAAGGGGTTGGGTCAACAGGCCGCGAATCCGTGGCCTTGCAACTCCTTACGCCGGGCACGCCGGATTGGATTCAAACCCTGCGTCGCAACCCCATCACACCAGCACGCGCTCGATGCCGCCGGCGTTGGCGGCCTTCACATAGGCGGCCATCCAATCCTCGCCGAGGATATGGCGGGCCATTTCGATCACGATGTAGTCGGCCTCGAGCAGCCCGTGCTGCAGGTCGTTCTTGTAGCGCAGCAGGCCCTGCAGGCAGCTCGGGCAGGAGGTGAGGATCTTGACGTCGCCGGTATGACCCTGCGCGCGCAGCGCGGTCTCGTCGGCGCGCAGCTCCTCTTCCTTGCGAAAGCGCACCTGGGTGGCGATGTCGGGCCGGCTCACCCCCAGCGTGCCGCTTTCGCCGCAGCAGCGCTCGCTCTTGCGCACGCCCTCGCCCAGCAGGGCGCGCACGGTCTTCATCGGCTCCTGCTGTTTCATCGGCGTGTGGCAGGGGTCGTGGTAGAGGTAGGCGGTGCCGGTGCTGGGCAGCGTCACCCCTTTTTCGAGCAGGAATTCGTGGATGTCGACGATGCGGCAGCCGGGGAAGATCTTGTCGAAGGCATAGCCTTGCAGCTGGTCGAAACAGGTACCGCAGCTCACCACCACGGTCTTGATGTCGAGGTAGTTCAGCGTGTTGGCGACGCGGTGGAACAGCACGCGGTTGTCGGTGATGATCTTCTCGGCGCGGTCGTACTGACCCGAACCGCGCTGCGGGTAGCCGCAGCACAGATAGCCTGGCGGGAGCACGGTTTGCACGCCGATCTGCCAGAGCATGGCCTGGGTGGCCAGGCCGACCTGCGAGAACAGGCGCTCGGAGCCGCAGCCGGGGAAATAGAACACCGCCTCGCTGTCCACCGTGGTGGTGGCGGGGTTGCGGATGATGGGGACGAAATTCTTGTCCTCGATGTCCAGCAGCGCGCGCGCCGTCTTCTTCGGCAGCCCGCCGGGCATGGGCTTGTTGACGAAGTGGACGACCTGTTCGCGCAGCACCGGCTTGCCGGTGCTGGCGGGCGGCGCGGCGGTCTGCCGGCGGCCCAGGCCGCGCAGCAGCTTGACGCCCACGTTCTGCGCCTTGAAGCCCCACTGCATCATGCCGGTGCGCACGGTCTTGATGGTGCGCGGGTCGGTGGCGTTGAGGAAGAACATGGCCGCCGCGTTGACGGGGTTGAAGCTTTTCTTGCCCATCTTGCGCAGCAGGTTGCGCATGTTCATGGACACGTCGCCGAAGTCGATGTCCACCGGGCAGGGAGACAGGCATTTGTGGCAGACCGTGCAATGGTCGGCCACGTCCTCGAACTCCTCCCAGTGGTGGATGCTCACGCCGCGCCGGGTCTGTTCCTCGTACAGGAAGGCCTCGACCAGCAGCGAGGTGGCGAGGATCTTGTTGCGCGGCGAATAGAGCAGGTTGGCGCGCGGCACGTGGGTGGCGCACACCGGCTTGCACTTGCCGCAGCGCAGGCAGTCCTTCACCGAGTTGGAGATGGCGCCGATGTCGCTTTGCTGCATGATCAGCGACTCGTGCCCCATCAGCCCGAAGCTGGGCGTGTAGGCGTTGGTGAGGTCGGCGGGCAGCGCGGGGTCGTTCAGCAGCTTGCCCTTGTTGAAGCGGCCTTCGGGGTCGACGCGCAGCTTGTAGTCGCGGAACGGGCCGATCTCGGCCTCGGTCAGGAACTCCAGCTTGGTGATGCCGATGCCGTGCTCGCCGGAGATCACGCCGTCGAGGTCGCGCGCAAGCCGCATGATGCGCGCCACCGCATCGTGCGCGGCCTGCAGCATGGCGTAATCGTCGGAGTTCACCGGGATGTTGGTGTGCACATTGCCGTCGCCGGCGTGCATGTGCAGCGCCACCCAGACGCGGCCCTTGAGCACGCGCTTGTGGAGGGCGTCGAGTTCGCGGCGCAGCGGCTCGAACGCGCCGCCAGCGAACAGCGCGTGCAGCGGCCGGCGCAGCTCGGCTTTCCACGAGGCGCGCAGGGCATGCTCCTGCAGCAGGTGGAACAGCGCGGCGCGCGGCTGGCGGTGCAGCATCTGCGCGGCCGCGGTCTGCGCCGAGGCCAGGCCCATCTCGGCGAGTCGCGGCATGGCCGCGGACAAGGGTGCGTCCAGATGTTCGAGCAGGAAGCTCCAGCGCGCATGCACCTGGGCCAGGAGATCCAGCGCCTGGACACGCAGGCTCTCCAGCTCGGCGGCGTCCACCGGCGGCTCGCCTTCTCCGAGTTCCTCGTTCTTCGCCAGCGGCAGGCGCCCGCGCAACAGATGGTCGAGTTCGGCGGCGAGCTGCAGCTTGTTCTTCAGCGACAGCTCGATGTTGATGCGCTCGACGCCGTCGACATACTCGCCCATGCGCGGCAGCGGAATCACCACGTCCTCGTTGATCTTGAAGGCGTTGGTGTGGCGGGCGATGGCGGCGGTGCGTTTGCGGTCCAGCCAGAACTTCTTGCGCGCCTCTGCGCTCACCGCGACGAAGCCTTCGCCGACGCGGGCGTTGGCCATGCGCACGACGTCGGCCGTGGCGCGTGCGACGGCGTCGTCGTCCTCGCCGACGATGTCACCGAACAGCACCATCTTCGGGAACGCGCCGCGCTTGCTCTTGGGCGCGTAGCCCACGGCCTTGAGATAGCGTTCGTCCAGGTGTTCGAGCCCGGCGAGAATGGCGCCGCCCGGGCGATCTTCCAGATGGTTCTTGATCTCGACGATGGACGGGATGGCTTCGCGCGCCTGGCCGAAGAACTCCAGGCAGAAGGTGCGCACGTGCGGCGGCATGCGGTGCAGCACCCAGCGCGCGCTGGTGATGAGCCCGTCGCAGCCCTCCTTCTGGATGCCGGGCAGGCCGGCGAGGAACTTGTCGGTCACGTCCTTGCCCAGGCCGGCCTTGCGAAAGCGCGCGCCTTCGATCTCCAGCACCTCGGTGTTCAGCAAGGTGCTGCTGTCCGCGGCGAAGGTGTCGATGCGAAAGCGCGCCACCGGGGCGTCGTGGATCTTGCCCAGGTTGTGGTCCAGGCGCGTGACCTCGACCCAGCGCCCCTGCGGATCCACCAGGCGCCACCAGGCCAGGTTGTCGATCGCCGTGCCCCACAGCACGGCTTTCTTGCCGCCGGCGTTCATCGCGATATTGCCGCCGACGCACGAGGCGTCGGCCGAGGTGGGATCGACCGCGAACACCAGGCCGGCACGGTCGGCGGCGTCGGCCACGCGCTGGGTCACCACGCCCGCGCCGGTGCGGATGGTGGGCACGGGGTGCCCGACACCCGGCAGATCGATCATTTCCACCGCGCCCAGGTCTTCGAGCTTCTCGGTGTTGATCACCGCGCTGTTCCACACCAGCGGCACCGCGCCGCCGGTGTAGCCGGTGCCGCCGCCGCGCGGCACGATGGTCAGGCCCAGCGAGACGCAGGCCTGCACCAGCGGCGCCATCTCGGCCTCGGTGTCGGGGCAGAGCACGACGAAGGGAACCTCCACGCGCCAATCGGTGGCGTCGGTCATGTGCGAAACGCGCGCCAGGCCGTCGAAACGGATGTTGTCGCGTCGCGTGTGGCGGGCGAATTCGCGCAGCGCGCGCCGGCGCAGGGCGGCGACGTCGTCGAACCAGGCGGCGAAGGTGGTCACGGCCGCGCGCGCGCGCTCCAGCAACTGCACCACCAGGGCGTCGCGCGCGCCGGCGTGCGCATCCTGCGTGTCGGTGCCGTGCCTGCGCTTGTCGACCTCGTGCAGGCGGTGCCACAGCGCGTCGATCAAGGCGCGGCGGCGCTTGCCCGAATGCAGCAGGTCGTCCTGCAGGTAGGGATTGCGCTTGAGCACCCAGATATCGCCCAGCACCTCGTACAGCATGCGCGCGCTGCGTCCGGTGCGGCGTTCCTGGCGCAGCTGGGACAGCCAGTCCCAGGCGTCGGCGCCGAGCAGGCGGATGACGATTTCGCGGTCGGAGAACGAGGTGTAGTTGTAGGGAATTTCGCGCAGGCGCGCCGGGGCGTCCGCCAGCGACAGGGCCGCGGCAGGCGCGGCGTCGGGAGTTGGCGCGGGAACTTCGAGCGGCGGAATTTGAGGGGCGTTCATGGCGGGCACCGAAACCGGCATTGTAGAAACTGGGGTTTCTCCTGGGGCGGCAGGGGCTGTCCCAGGAGTGACGGGTCCCGTTGCCCGCCCGCACCGCGGCCGGGGTCTGCGCCGCGGCGCTATGCCTTGCCCGCCAGCAGCGGTGCGACCACGCGACGCAGCCGCGCCTCGCTCCAGGCCGGCTGCTCGTCGTCCCAGCCGTTGTCGGCGAGCTTGCCGGCGCGGTCGATGGTGAAGCTCACCGGAATGCGCCAGACGCGGCCGTAAGCCCCCGCATAGGCGCTGCCCAGCAGGCCAATGGGAAAGCTCAGCGTGGCGGCCACGTCGCGCACCTTGGGCAGGTCGGCCGGCGCGTCCAGGCTGAAGCCCAGCACCTGCAGGCCCTGCGCGGCGTGCCGCTTCGCGTACGCGGAGAGGATGGGCAGCTCCTCGCGGCAGGGTCCGCACCAGGTGGCCCAGAACGTCGCGATCACCACCTGGCCAAGCAGGTCCCGCGTGGCGATGTCGCGTCCGTCCAGCGTGTGCAGCACCAGGGGCGGTGCCGGCTGCCCGAGCCTGAGCGCGTCGGCCCGGGCCGGCTGGGCGAGCAGGCCCCCCGCCGCCATGCCGAGCCCGGCGACTCTGCGTATCAGGGTGCGCCGCGACGGGTCGGCAAGCCCCTGCGGCGGCGTCCCGGCGCCGCGGCTTTCGGGCTGGCGTGCCATGTCAGGGCTTTTGCGGGTGCATGTCGTGCATGCCGCCCATGTCCATGCCCTTCATGCTGCCGGGGCCGCTGGCGCCGGGCTTGCGCACCTCGAAGTCCACGGTCAGCGTCTTGCCGCCTTCGAACCGGAAGGTGATGGGCACCTTGTCGCCGGGCTTGACCTCCTTCTTCGGCTGCATCAGCATGATGTGATAGCCGCCGGGCGAGAAGGCCATGTGGCCGTGCGCGGGGATGGTGATCTTGTCGACGTGGATCATCTCGCTCACGCCGCCTTTGCTGACGGTCTGGTGCAGCATGGTGTTGCCATAGTCCGGGCTTTCGGCGCCCAGCAGCACCACGGGCTTGTCGCCGGTGTTGCCGAGTTCGACATAGCCGCCCGCCGGCAGATTGGCCGGCAGCCAGCGGATCCAGGCGCCCTTGGCCTGCACGGTGGCGAGGCCGGTGGCGAAGGCCGGCGCGATGGCCATGGCCGCGGCGGCGAAGCAGGACGCCAGCAGGGCGCGGCGCGCGAGGCCGTGGGACTTGTGGTGTGGGGTCGGCAGGCTGCTCATCTCAACTCTCCTTCAGGATCGAAACAACAAAGCGGGCACGGCGGCCCGCGGACATGCTGCCGCGTGCCCAGGATGCGGACCCGGGCACGCGGCGGGCATCAAAAGGCGTAGCTCATGCCCGCACTGGCGGTCCATCGCGGGAACAGCTGGTAGCCGTCGAGCTTGCTGTAGACCGGCAGCTGGACGAAACCATACAGCTGCATGTTCCGCATCAGGCTCACGCTCACGCCGGGGCTGAGGTAGGCCACGGTGCCGGCGGTGTCCAAAGTATCGGCCAGCGCGCCCTGGTCATGGCTCTTGCGGCTGATGTTGACCTGCAGCTGCGGCACGATGGTCGGATTTTTCTCGTAGCGCAGCCCGAAACTCACCGTGGCCAGATTGCCCGGCCGATAGTCCGCGCCGGGTTGATCGAGCTTGTGCAGCATCGCGGCCTGGAATTGGCCGTTGACGAAAGCGTCGAAGTTCTGGCTGACCGCCTGGTAGTAGTAGGCGCCGACGATGAGATCGGTGCTGCCGGTGCCGGGCTGCAGACTGGTGTCGAGCAACTGCCCGGCGCTCGGTCCGCTGGAGAAGGCCACGGGGCTGTTGCCCACCACCCCGGTGCCCGCCGCGTTCGGCCCGCCATAGCGCCCGGTGGGCAGCTTCACGCCCAGTTGCAGACCCAGGGCGTGGGTCGGCAGCAAGCCCTGCCAGCTGCCGATGAGCTTGACGTCGCCCAGGCTTGAACTGTGCGAGCCGCTGAGGTTGGCCGCGTTCAGCTGCGCGCTGTCGAACGGCGCCGAGGTCGTGTCGGTGTAGCTGGTGTGGCTGCGGTCGACATACGGAATCTGCAGGTTGATGTTCCAGTCCGCGTCGGGGCTGTAGCTCAGGCCCAGGGTCGTGTAGCGGCTGATGGTGTCGTGCTCCAGTTCGCCGGTGGTCGGGTCGTTCACCACTTGAGCCGGCGAAACCGTGCGCGTGCCGCCGCGAAGCTGGTTTTGGTTGATGTAGTCGTACTGCAGGCTGATGCGCCAGCCGGAGGCGGCCGAATAGCCCATGGCTGCGTCGCTGGACAGCGAGCAGCCGCAGGTGGCGCAGGCGAAGGCCGACACCGGAGCGGCGGCCAGGAACAAGCCGGCCAGCGCGGCGCGCGGCAGGCGGACAACAGGGTGTTGCATCGATGGACTCCCGCGCCTTGCGCATCGCGGCTTCGGGCACATGGCCCGCAGGGATGGCGTGCGCAAAGCGCCGCAGGAAAGGAACAGGCATGGCCCACGGGGCCCGCCACGGTCGATCAGGCTGCGGTGTTTTCTGCGGGAGGTGCGCGCGTCTGCGGCCGCGAATAGGCCAGCGCGGCGGGTTTGGGAGTGTCTTGCCGGGGCGTGGCGCAGGCCGCGCAAGGTGTGACGGCGGGCAGGAAGGCGGCGCCGGTCGGCAACGCCGCCTGCGGGCCTGATCCCGCCGGGCAGGCGTTGGGCGTGAACAGCACCAGCAGGTGGGCATGCGCCGGGCCATGGCCGGCAGCTTCGGCCTGCTGCGCCGAGGTTGCGCTGACGGCGCCTGCGCAATACGGCATCTCGACCCATTGCGCCTGCGGCTGCAGCGCCTGCGCCAGTGGCATGGCCGCATAGGCCAGCGCCAGCAGCCAGATCAGGCTGGCTTGGCGGCGGGCCCACAGGCGCAGGCGGGGTAGCAAGGACATGGGTGGCGGGGATGTGCGAAGCAGGCGGGCAATCTTAGTCCGGCATCGCGCGCAGGGGCTGATTTTGCGTCAAGGCAAAAATCAGCCCCTGCGTGTCGCGTCCCTTCGTCACGCCCGCGGCCGCGCCTGCAGCCAGGCCACGTCCAGGCGGAACGAGCCGTCGGGCTTCACGTCGAAGTGCTGCCGCGCTTCCTGCGCCGCGTGGGCGAGCACGTCGCGCACCGCGTCGGCGCGCAGCGCCGGGGTGCGCATGCGCGCGGTCCAACCGGCGAACTCCATCGGCAGCGTCCAACTGTCCGATGCGGGCGCCGCGAAGCCGGCGGCCTGCAGCATGGCACCCCATTCGGACACCCGGTAGTCGCGCACATGCGAGGCGTCGCGCAGGATTTCCACGGCCTGCAGCACGGTGTCGAACAGGGGGTTCTCCGGCGCGACCACGTCGATCACCACCAGGGTGCCGTTCGTTTTCAGCACCCGGCGCGCCTCGGCCAGCGCCGCGCGTACGTCCAGCCAGTGGTGCGCCGAGAAGCGCGTGGCCACGAGATCGAACGTGGCGTCCGCGAACGGCAGGCGTTCCGCCGGCCCCAGTTGCGTGCGCAGGTTCGGAAGGCCGCGTTGACGTGCCTCGGCGGCCACCACGTCGAGCATGGCCTGGGAGAGGTCATAGGCCGTCACCTGCGCCCCGCTCTCGGCCAGCGCATAGCTGGCGTGGCCGGCGCCGCAGCCCAGGTCGAGCGCGTCCTGGCAGCCCAGCTCGCGCGCCAGGCGGCCCAGGCGCTGCAAATCGGCGCCTTGCGAGTGCACGCTACTGGTGAGGTAGGACTGGGCGGTGGCGCCGAACTGCGCGGCGGCGAGGTTTTGCTGTTTCATGGCGTTTTTCGGGGTTGAAGGAAGGGGCGTGGCGCATGTGCGGTGTCCACCCAGGCGAACATAGTCCGCCGTTCATCCTGGTACAAGATGAGAAAATATCCTGGTATAAGAGCTGCCAACCCCAGCGCAAAGCGCCTGGCTTCCCCATGCCCATGTCCGATGCCGAACCACAACCCGCAGACCCGGATCCCGCGCTGCGGCGCGAACATCTCGGCGCCTTCATCCGCCTGCGCCGCGAGCGCCTGCAGCCGCAGTCGGCCGGCCTCGCCGGCACGGCGCGCCGGCGCACGCCTGGGTTGCGCCGCGAGGAGCTGGCCCAGCTCTGCGGGGTGAGCGCCACCTGGATCACCTGGCTCGAACAGGGGCGGCCGGTGGCCGCGTCCGCCGCCATGCTCGCGCGTCTGGCGCAGGCTTTGCAATTGTCAGTCGCCGAGCGCGCCTATCTGTTCGAGCTCGCCGGGCGGCTGGACCACGCCGCACCCGGCGCGCAGCCTCGCCCCGTGGACGCCGTGCTGCGCAGCGTGCGGCACATGACCTGCCCCGCCTATGTGCTCGACCGCCGCTGGGACGTCGTCGCCAGCAATCCGCAGGCCGCCGAGCTTTTCCTCGATTGGGGCGCGGCGGGGGCATCTCCGCCACCGAACCTGCTGCGGTTTTTGTTTCTCGATCCCGCCGCGCGCAAGCTGATCCACGATTGGGACGCCCGCAGCCACCGCCTGGTGGCCGAATTCCGCGCCGACTGCGGTCTGCAGATCGACTCGCCGCCCTTGCGCGCGCAGGTGGAGGCGCTGGCCGCCGAAAGCGCCGATTTCGCCCGTTGCTGGGGGCGTCACGACGTGCTCGCGCGCGAAGGCGGCGAGCGTCGTTTCCGCCATCCCCGGCGCGGCGAGCTGACGTTCGAGCAGATCACGCTGCGCCCCGCGCTGCATGGCGACATCAAGCTCGTGATGTTGCTGCCGCAGCCCTAAGCGCAATACTGTTCAGATAGCAGGCAATCAGTCATAATTCATCCTCATCGAGGTGTCGATGAGGATGAGGCATGGCCAGGACACGCAAGGCGTTACCGGCCCAGGTTGACGTGGCACACCTGATCAGCGCGGGGGTTTTGGCCAGCGTTTGTCCGCGGGCGCTGATCGAGGAGGTGCTAAGCGAGACAGGCCGAGCAAGCCAGCGCGAGCGTCTTCTTCCAGCGCCGGCGGTGGTGTACTACGTGATGGCGTTGGCGCTGTGGCGGGAGGCGCCGCTGGAGGAGGTTCTGCGCGTCGTTTGCGAGGGCCTGCAATGGCTCGGCGATAGCCGGGCTGGTGCAGTCCAGGCCAGCAAGTCGGCGATTTCGCAGGCGCGCACGCGGCTCGGTGCCGAGGTCATGCATCAACTGGCTGATCGGGTGTTGCGGCCGCTTGCAGCGCCCGGGGCACCTGGAGCTTGGTATCGCGGGCTGCGCGTGATGGCTTTGGATGGCAGCGGCATGGACGTGGCGGACGAGGCGGCCAACGCCTCTTACTTCGGCTACCCGAGTGCCACACGCGGACAGAGCGCCTTTCCACAGGCCCGGCTGCTGGGCTTGGTCGAGTGCGGCACCCACGCCGTTGTGGCCGCCGACATCGGCCCCTACAGCCAGAGCGAACGCGTCATGGCGAGCCGACTGCTGCCCCAGAAGTTGACAGCAAACATGCTCGTGCTTGCCGACCGCGGCTTCTACGGATTCAAGCTCTGGCAGATCGCGTGCGCCACCGGTGCCAAACTGGCATGGCGAGTGCCGTCTACGAGCAAACTGCCGATTGAAAAAGCGCTGCCGGACGGCTCCTATCTCAGTACGGTGTTCGACAGCGACGATCGCAGGAGCGAGCGCGTCGGGCAAACGATTCGGATCGTCGAGTACCTGTTGACCAACTCCGCCACGCCAACACAGGACAGCTACCGATTGGTCACCAACATCCTGGATCCCGAGGATGCTCCGGCGCTCGAGCTGGCGGCGCTCTACCACGAACGCTGGGAAGTCGAGAGCGTCTTCGCCGAATTCAAGACGCACCTGCGAGCCAACAGCACCGTCCTGCGAAGCAAGACACCGGAACTGGTGAGGCAGGAACTTTGGGGACTGCTTCTGGCGCACTTCGCGATTCGCCAAATCATGGCGCAAGCCGCCTGGCCACGCGGACTCGATCCGGATCGCTTGAGCTTCACCCACGCAGTGCGAGTGATCAAGCGAAAAATGCCGCAGGCCGCGGCCATTCCCCCCTGAGCGACTGCCTTGCTGGCGCGACGCCTTGTTCGAGGAAATCGCCCGCGGTCGCTGCGTGAGCAGCCGAGGTCGGACCAACCCGCGCGGCGTCAAACGCAAAATGAGCAACTACAACCTCCGACATCGCGGAGAGGTACTCCATCAACACCATCAGCCAACACCAATCCTACGTATCTGAACAGTATTGGCCCTAAGCGTGCCGCGTGAACCCCTCCACTCCTAGAATCCGCGCATGACCTCCGCCACCCCCGCACAGCCCGAGCCCGCCTACACGCGCGGCGCGCAACTGCCGGCGCTGCTGCGCCGGCGCATCCTCATTCTCGACGGCGCCATGGGCACCATGATCCAGCGCTTCAAGCTCAGCGAGGCGCAGTACCGCGGCGAACGCTTCAAAGCATGGCCGAAAGACGTCAAGGGCAACAACGAGCTGCTCAACCTGACGCAGCCGCAGATCATCCGCGACATTCACGACGGCTATTTCGCCGCCGGCGCCGACATCGTCGAGACCAACACCTTCGGCGCCACCACCATCGCGCAGGAGGACTACGGCATGGCCGAGCTGGCCGATGAGATGAACCGCGCCGCCGCGCGCATCGCCCGCGCCAGCGCCGACGCGCACGCCGCGCCGGACAAGCCGCGTTTCGTCGCCGGCGCCTTCGGCCCCACGCCCAAGACAGCCAGCATCAGCCCCGACGTCAACGACCCCGGCGCGCGCAACGTCACCTTCGAGCAGTTGCGCGCGGCCTATTACGCCCAGGCGCAGGCGCTCGGCGAGGAAGGCGTGGACCTGTTCCTGGTGGAAACCATTTTCGACACCCTCAACGCCAAGGCCGCGCTGTTCGCCATCGACGAATGGTTCGAGGCCAGCGGGCAGCGCCTGCCCATCATCATCAGCGGCACCGTGACCGACGCCTCCGGGCGCATTCTCTCCGGCCAGACCGTGCCGGCCTTCTGGGCCAGCGTGCGCCACGCCAAGCCCTTGGCCGTGGGCCTGAACTGCGCCCTCGGCGCCGCGCTCATGCGGCCCTATCTGCAGGAGCTGGCCAAGGCGGCGCCCGACACCTTCATCAGCTGCTACCCCAACGCCGGCCTGCCCAACCCGATGAGCGACACCGGCTTCGACGAAACCCCCGAGGTCACCTCGCGGCTGCTGCACGAGTTCGCCGCCGAAGGGCTGGTGAACATCGTCGGCGGCTGCTGCGGCACCACGCCCGAGCACATCGCCGCCATCGGCCGCGCCGTCAACCACGAAACCCCGCGCCTGCTGGCCGGACGCGGTCCGTTCTACGCCCAGGCGGCGTAGCGTGCGCTGACCCTACAGCCGCACCAGGACGACCCCGGCGACGAGGAACGCCGCGCCCGTGAGACGGTACAGGTCGGCAGGATGACGCGGCACGCCGAACAGGCCGTAGTGGTCAAACACGAGCGAAGCCAGCATCTGGCCCGCGACCAGCAGGGTGACGAACGTGGCGGTCCCGAGTCGCGGCACGAGCATGATGGAGATGCCGATATAGACGGCGCCGAACAGGCCGCCGCTCCAGGCCCACCAGTTGCTCCTGGCGATGGCGTCGGCCTGCGGCGCAGGGTCGCGCAACGCCAGCGCCAGCAGCAGCATGCAGACCGTGCCGCCGAGATAACTCACGAACCCGGCCCAGGCCGCCGACCCCAGGCTTGCGCGCAGGTTCGCGTTCACCGCCTGCTGCATGACGAAGCTCAGCCCCGCAGTGACGGCGAGCAGGCTGACCCCGATGAGAGTGAAAAGTTGAGGCATGAAATGATCCTTGCGTGTGTCCGTGGCCGGCCGTCTCTCCCTGCCGCGTCTCGCCAAGTCGGCCTTGCCGGGCAGGGGCGGCCGATGGAGCATTATCCGCCCGGATCGACGGGAAAAAGCGTGGCCCGAGGCGTCGGCAAGACCCCGTTTGCCGGGGCAGGCATGCACCTCACATGGCCTTCACGTCCCGCTTGCGTCCCGGCAAACCCTTGAGCCTTCCGCTGGCCAGGGCGATGCCGAACAGAATGATGGCGCAGCCCGCCACCGTGGCGAGGGTGATGTTCTCGGCCAGGAATAAGGCGCCCCAGAGCACGCCGAAGATGGGAATGAGGAAGGTGACCGAGGCGGCATACGCCGCGCCGACGTGCTCGACCAACCGGAAATACAGCACATAGGCAAAGCCCGTGCAGACGATGCCCAGCGCGGCGACGCTGGCCCAGACCCCAGGCGCGATGGCGTGCCCCGGCCACAGGAACAGCGCCGGCGGCAACAGCACGACTGCGGCGAAGAACTGGCTGCCGAAAGCCACGACATAGGGCTTGACGCCCGCCAGGTGGCGCTTGGAGTAGTTCACGGCGAAACCGTAGAACAGTGCCGCGAGCAAGGCTGCGGCGACCGCCGATGGCACGCCCGCGCCGCCGGCGTCGAGCGTGGGCCACACCAGCACGACGACGCCCAGCATGCCGAACAGCAGGCCGGCGATCTGCTGGCGGCCCATCGGGACCTGGAATCCGGCCGCGGCGATGAGCGCGGCCCACAGCGGGGTGGTGGCGTTGAGGATGGAGTCGAGGCCGGCGTGGACGTAGAGCGTCGAGTAGGCGAACAGGCTGAACGGAATCGCCGAATTGGTGATGCCGACGACGAACAGGGGCCAGGCCTTGGCGCGGAACTGGCTGCGCAAGGCCGCCGTGCGCAACGCCGGGGCCAGCACGATGGCGGCGATGCCCACGCGCAGGGCGATCAGCGGGATGGGGCCGAGTTCGGGCGCCGCGATGCGCATGAACAGAAACGAGGCGCCCCAGATGGAGGCCAGCAGGAAGAGTTCAGCCAGATTCATTGCGGTGTGCTCGCGTACGGTGTTTGGGGGGGTGCGGGGCGCGCCAGCTCCGGCGCGCGCGTGCCGTGCTCCAGCGCAAGCAGCGCCTGTTTGCGGCCTAGGCCTGCGGCATAGCCGGCCAGGCCGCCGCCGCCGGCCAGCACGCGGTGGCAGGGCACGACGATCGAAACCGGGTTCCGGCCGATGGCGCCGCCCACGGCGCGCGCATGCTCGGGGCCCAGGCCCATGCGCGCGGCGATGGCGCCGTAGGACGTCACCGCGCCGTAGGGAATGGCCGACAACTCGCGCCAGACGCGGAGCTGGAAGGCGGTGCCGGACAGGCGCAGCGGAAGGTCGAAGGCCTGCAGCGTGCCGTCGAAGTAGGCGGCGAGCTGCTTCCGTGCCTGGACCACGACGCTTGGCGCGCCGTGGTCCAGCCGCCCGAGCGCGAGGGCCGGAAAGAACTTCTGGCCGACGAAGAACAGCCCGGTCAGGGCGTTGCCGTCGGCGCGCAGGGCGATGTCGCCGAGCGGGCTGGTGATCAGATAGCCGTGCATGAGGGCTGACTCCTTTCGTCTTGCCGCCACAGGTGCAGCACCGCATAGGCGCGCCAGGGTTCCCAGCGGGCGGCATGCCGTCTCAGCGCCGAGGCACTGGCGCAGCCGAGCCGCCGCTTGAGCACGGCGTCGCCGTCCGGGAAGGCGTTCGGCCAGGCCAGCGCGCGCATGGCGATGTACTGGACCGTCCACTCCCCGATGCCGGGTATGCCGCGCAGCGCCGCCAGTGTCGCGTCCAACGGGGCGCGCGGATCCAGCGCGATGCGGCCCGTGGCGACGGCGTCCGCCACCGCGATGATGGCGCCGGCCCGCATGCGCGTGATGCCGGTGTCCTGCAAGGCCGCCGCATCGGCGCCGGCGAGCACGCTGGCGCGCGGGAAGGTGGTGGCGAGGCCGCAGGGCGCCGCCTCGACGCGGGTGCCGAACGCTTGCGCGATGCGCCCCAGCACGGCGCGCGCATGCGCCACCGAGATCTGTTGCCCGACGATGGCGCGCACGGCGACCTCGAAGCCGTCGAACGCGCCGGGCACGCGCAGGCCCGGCTGTCCGGCGGCAAGGGCGCCCAGATGCAAGTCGATCAGGTCGGGGCTGGCGCCGAGGTCGAGCAGCCGCCGCACGCGTGCCAGGATGGGGGCCACTACCGGCGTGAGCGTCACGGGCAGCGTGACCTCGACCACGAAGCGCGCGGGCGCGTGCGCGACCGCGATCCAGCCGATGAAGTCGTGCCCGCCATGCTGCAGTTCGAGGGTGCGCGCATACCGGCCGCGCTCGACATGCTCGACCCCGGCGATGCACCGTTGCGCCAGGAAGCCGAGCAGTTCGGCCCACGCCAGCGGCGGGCGATAGCCCAGCGCGAACGTCAGGGTCTGCGCGGGCACGCCATCGGCCGCCTTGCGCAGGCGGCGCGGGTTCATGCCGTAGCGTTGCAGGAACAGGTGGTTGAATCGTCTGACGCTGCCGAACCCGGCGGCGAGCGCCACGTCGGTGACCGGAAGGTCGGTTTCGGTCAGCAGGCGCTTGGCCAAGAGCAGGCGCTGGGTCTGGGCCAGGTCGAGCATGGACACACCGAACTCGGCGCCGAAGATGCGCCGCAGGTGCCGTTCGGTGACGCCGACGCGGCGCGCCAGCGCGGCGACGCTCGCCGTGTTCAGGAAACCCTCGTCGATCAACCCCGCCGCGGCCTGGGCCAGGCGGCTGCACATGTCCGGCAGGCCGTGGCCCGGCGCCAGCTCGGGGCGGCAGCGCAGGCAGGGCCGGAATCCGGCTTTCTCGGCGGCTGCTGGGCTCGCGAAAAACGTGCAGTTGCGGCGCATCGGCGAGCGCACCGCGCAAACCGGCCGGCAGTAGATGCCGGTCGTGCGCACGCCGACGAAAAACCGGCCGTCGAAACGCCGGTCGCGCGACAGCAGAGCTTCGTAGCAGGTGTCCGGGTCGAGGTCCATGCGCTTACTCTAAGGCATGCCGCTGCGATATTCCGGCCGGATTCGGACATGTGCATCCGGCCCCGAAACCAGGACGCGGCGTCGCGCCTCAGGCCGGTGGGCCGTGCGGTGCGGGGGCGACGTCTTGGCTTGCGGCGAGCTGCTGCGCGAAGTTGTCGAGCGTGTAGCGGTGGGCGCGCTCGATGACTTGCTCGTAGGCCTTCCAATTGAGCAGGCCGACCGCGCCGTGCGGCGGCGTCAGCAGATGGCTGGCCAGCTTGCGCCGATTGCGGCTTCCGGCGTCGCTGTACGCCATGGCCGAGCGCGCCAGGATGGCGAACAGGCTGGGCCATTGCCGGCCGTTCAGCCATTCCCAGGTCAGTCGCGGCAGGGTCGGCAGGGCGACGTCTTCGAAGTTCGCGGGCAGGGCGTCGTCGCCGCTGATGTCCACGGCGATCACCTGATGCACGCCGCGGTCGCGCATCACGTCGGTCGGCAAATTGTTCACCACGGCGCCGTCCACATGCACCATGCCGGCGTCCAGCAGCGGAGGCAGCAGGCCGGGGATGGCGGCGCCGGCGCGCAGCCATTTCCAGAGCGGGCCCAGAGTGTGCACGTCGGCGCAGCCGCGCGTGAGGTTGGCCGAAACGCAGAAGAACGGCAGGGCGAGGTCCTCGATCTGGCGTTCGCCGAACGTGCGGCGCAGCAGCCGCGTGGTGCGCGCGCCCCGCGTCAGGGCGATCAGCGGCACGGTGAGGTCGCGCAGGGGATGGCCACGGATGAAGGCCTGACGCATGTAGTCCAGCAACTCGGCGTCGTCCCACTCGCAGGCCACGCCGGCGCCGATGATGGCGCCGATGCTCGTGCCGCCGACGGCATCGATCGGCTGGCCGAGTTCGCGCAGCGCGCGCACCACGCCGATGTGGCCAAAGCCGCGTGCGCCGCCGCCGGACAGCACCAGGCCGACGGCGCGGTGGGCGAGGTGGCGCCCCAGCCGCGCGTAATCCGGCGTGCCGCGCAGGTGGTGGGGCGAGACCGGCCCTTCGAATTGCGCCATCCAGGGTCCCGTGCTTCCCGGGCGCGGCGCGCCCGCAGCGCCCAGCAGGAGCAGCCGGCGTACCCGGTGCAGGGCATCGGCGCCGGACTGGCAGACCGCGTCCGGCCAGGGTCCGGCGTGGGCATCGGCGCGCGCCAGCATCAGAAATTGGTCGGCTTGGCGCACGCAGGTCGCGCGCCAGGCGGCATCGCCGGCGTCCGCGACATAGAGCAGGAAGCGGTGTTCCTGTTCGCGCGCGCTGTGCCAGTCGGCGTCGCGGTTGCGGCCCAGCGCGGCATCGATCACCAGGACCCGCCCGTGGTCGGACAGCGCGGCGGCCAGGCTCGCGGCCGTCTCGCGCACGGGAACGCCGTCATCGAAAGGCAGCAGCGCGAAGGTGCGCGGCGGCGTGAGGGCCTCGCCCATATCGCGTCGCAACAGTCTCTCGAGCACGTAGCGCAGGGTTCCGACGAGGGCCTGGGGATAAGCGCCGATCAGCCTCAGCAGCATGTCGCCACGCGACAGCTTCAGCAGGGTGCAGTCGCGCAGCGCGCGCACCGTGGCGCTGCGCGACTGCTCGGTCAGCAGCCCGAGTTCGCCCACCGTTTCCCCGGGCGCGATCACGCCGAGCAGGCGTTCTTGCTCGCTGGACAGGCCCGGGCCGAACGCGCCCAGGCTGCCGGAGCACAGCACGTACAAGGCGTCGGAGACGTCGCCGCGGCGGCACAGGGTCTCGCCGCCCGCGAGGTGGCACGGCTCCAAATACGGCAGCAGCGCCTCCCGCGCATCCGGACCGAGCGCGCCGAAAACGGCGGTGCGCTCGATCATGGTCATCAAGCTGGCGCGCTCTGTGCTGTCCATGTTCCCCGTGCCCTTTGCGGATGTGTCCTCAATCCTTGACAGCCCGAACTCCTGCCCCGTCCCGACCCGCCCCATGCCTGGGCAGGGCGAGCTGCCGCCAGCGGGGGCGTCCGGGAGGGGCATTTCTCACGCTCGCACAGCGCCGCACTCACCTCCCCCGCCTCGTGGGGGAGGCAGGGAGGGGGAGATCTCCTTCACGGCGCGTTCCATGTCATCCCTTCCGTGTCTTGCTGCGCTTGAGTCCGCCGGCAAGGGTGGAGGCGTCCAGCGTGGGGTGCATCGCCGCGGTCACCTGCGACAGGGTGGACAGCTTGCTGGAGGTGGAGCGCAGGCGTTCGGCCAGGCGCGAAGCGATGCCCAGCGCCAGCTTGGCGGCGACCTGGGGGAATTCGGTCACCAGGCGCTCCAGCGCGTCGCGCGTGAGCAGGGCCAGCACGGCGTCGGTGTAGGCCACGCAGCTCGCCGAGCGCGGGGCGTCGTTCAGGATGCCCATCTCGCCGAGCAGCGCGCCCGGCTGGGCGATGGACACCACCAGGCTGTCCGAGGTCTGGCTGGCGCTTTTCTCGACGCTGACCTCGCCGTCCAGCAGCAGCATCATGCCGTCGGTCTGGCTGGGGTCGTCCTGGCGGATGAAGACGAGGCCGGACGGCACGAACTGGATCTCCATGTATCCGGCGAGCAGGGCCGCTTCGGATTTGGACAGGCGCAGCCACGCCGGCATGCGCAGCAGCACCTCGACGATGCGCGGGGTCCAGTCGCGCAGGGCGAAGGAGGTCAGGGCTGGACGGGGGCGGCGAAACAGGGACATGGGGCGGTGCCTAAAATGCCAGGGCTGTTCGGGTCGGTCATGCCGGCATTCTCGCATTCGTCCAAGCCGGCACCGCGCGGGCGCAGGTTCGCGTCGCGCGGCCGGGTTTCCGCGGCATCCCGCCCGGCCTCCGGGTTTTCTCCGCACATGGGCGGCTCGTCCGCACAGCGTCCTTCACCCCGCATTCCAAGAACCCTCCATGACCACCAACCCTGACTCCGCCACCGATGCGTCCAGCACGGCCGCCGCGCCGCCGCCCCTGTTGTTGTCGGGGCTGGAACCGCTGGCCATCGGTCCGGGATCGCTGTTCGTCAACATCGGCGAGCGCACCAACGTCACCGGGTCGAAGGCTTTCGCCCGCATGATCCTGGCCGGCGAGTTCGACAAGGCCCTGGCGGTGGCGCGGCAGCAAGTGGAGAACGGGGCGCAGATCGTCGACGTGAACATGGACGAGGCCATGCTCGACAGCAAGGCGGCGATGGTGCGTTTTCTCAACCTGATGGCGTCCGAGCCCGACATCGCCCGCGTGCCGGTGATGATCGACAGCTCGAAGTGGGAGGTCATCGAGGCCGGCCTGCGCTGCGTGCAGGGCAAGGCCATCGTCAACTCCATTTCGATGAAGGAGGGCGAGGACGAATTCCGCCGCCAGGCCCGGCTGGTCAGGCGCTACGGCGCGGCCGCCGTGGTGATGGCGTTCGACGAGAAAGGCCAGGCCGACACCCTGCAGCGGCGCAAGGACATCTGCGCGCGCGCCTACCGCATCCTGGTGGACGAGGTGGGCTTCGCGCCCGAGGACATCATCTTCGATCCCAACATCTTCGCCATCGCCACTGGCATCGAGGAGCACAACCACTACGCGGTGGACTTCATCGACGCCACGCGCTGGATCAAGGCCAATCTGCCGGGCGCGAAGGTCAGCGGCGGCGTGTCCAACGTGAGCTTCTCCTTCCGCGGCAACGACGCCGTGCGCGAGGCCATCCACACCGTGTTCCTCTACCACGCCATCAAGGCCGGCATGGACATGGGCATCGTCAACGCCGGGCAGATGGGCGTCTACGACGATCTCGACCCCGAACTGCGCGAGGCCGTGGAAGACGTGGTGCTCGACCGCCGGCCCGACGCCGGCGAACGCCTGGTGGAGATGGCCGAGCGCGTGAAGGGCACCGTGCGCGACGAGGGCACCAAGAACGCCTGGCGCGCGCAGCCCGTGGAGCAGCGCCTGAGCCATGCCATGGTGCACGGCATCACCGATTTCATCACCGAAGACACCGAGGAGCTGCGCGCGCGCTTCGCCGCCGAGGGCAAGCGCCCGCTGGCCGTGATCGAGGGACCGCTGATGGAGGGCATGAACATCGTCGGCGACCTGTTCGGCCAGGGCAAGATGTTCCTGCCGCAGGTGGTCAAGAGCGCGCGGGTGATGAAGCAGGCCGTGGCCCACCTCATTCCCTACATCGAGGAGGAGAAGCGTCTCATCGAGGCCGCCGGCGGCGACGTCAAGCCGCGCGGCAAGATCGTCATCGCCACGGTCAAGGGCGATGTGCACGACATCGGCAAGAACATCGTGACGGTCGTGCTCCAGTGCAACAACTTCGACGTCGTCAACATGGGCGTGATGGTGCCCTGCCAGGACATCCTGGCGCGCGCCAAGGTGGAAGGCGCCGACGTCGTCGGCCTGTCGGGCCTGATCACGCCGAGCCTGGAGGAGATGCAGTTCGTCGCCGCGGAAATGCAGCGCGACGACTACTTCCGCGTCAAGAAAATTCCGCTGCTCATCGGCGGAGCCACCACCAGCCGCGTGCACACCGCGGTGAAGATCGCGCCGCATTACGAGGGTCCCGTGGTCTACGTGCCCGACGCCTCGCGCAGCGTGGGCATCGCGCAAAGCCTGCTGTCCGAGCAGGCGGCGGACTTCGTCGGCGAGCTGCGGGCGGACTATGACCGCATCCGCACCCAGCATGCCGGCAAGAAGCAGACGCCGCTGATCACGCTCGCCCAGGCGCGCGCCAACAAGCTGCGCATCGACTGGCCCGCGGGCCTTCCCCCCGCGCCCAAGTTCATCGGCAAGCGCCTGTTCCGCAATGTCGACCTGGGCGAGGTGGCGCACTTCATCGACTGGGGTCCCTACTTCCAGACCTGGGACCTAGCCGGCCCCTATCCGGCGATCCTGGACGACGCGGTGGTCGGCGAGCAGGCGCGGCAGGTCTACGCCGACGCGCAGGCCATGCTGAAGAAGATCGTCGAAGGACGCTGGCTGCAGGCGCACGCCGTGATCGGCCTGTGGCCCGCCAACAGCGTGGACGACGACGACATCGAGATCTACACCGACGAGACCCGCGCGCAAGTCCTGATGACCTGGCATGGCCTGCGCCAGCAGACCGAGCGTCCGGTGGTCGACGGCGTGCGCCGCCCCAGCCTGGCGCTGGCCGACTTCATCGCCCCGAAAGGCGTGGCGCCGGATCACATCGGCCTGTTCGCCGTGACCGCCGGCCTGGGCGTGGAGAAGAAGGTGGAGGAGTTTCTCGCCGCGCACGACGACTACCAGGCCATCATGCTCAAGGCCCTGGCCGATCGCTTGGCCGAAGCCTTGGCGGAATGGATGCATCTGCGTGTGCGCACCGATTTCTGGGGCTATGCCGCGGGCGAGCGTCTCGACAACGCCCAGCTCATCGCCGAGCAATACACCGGCATCCGCCCAGCGCCCGGCTACCCCGCCTGCCCCGAGCATTCGGTGAAAGAGGCCATGTTCTCGGTGCTGGGTGCGGGCGACGCCGAGATGTCGCTCACCGAAAGCTGGGCCATGCTGCCCGCGGCCAGCGTCAGCGGTTTTTACCTGGCGCATCCCCAGGCCCGCTATTTCCACGTCGGCCCGGTGGACCGGGATCAGGAAGCCGACTGGGAGCGCCGCAGCGGGCGCAAGCTGCAGGCGGTGCAAAAGGCGTCCGACAGATTGGTTTGACGGGGCGATTCCCGCCGCAAGGAAAAACAAAGGCCGGCATTGCCGGCCTTCGAGCGCGAGCGGCAGGCAAGGCTTAACTGTCTGCCGGCTTCGCGTGCGGTGCCGCGCCGGCAGCCTCCAGCGCTTCGGCTTCGCGCAAGGCCCTGGCCCGGGCCTCGTGGCTGTGATCCGCGCCCAGCATCATGTACATCGCCGGCACCACGAACAGGGTGAACAGCGTGCCGATGGACAGGCCGGTGGCGATGACCAGGCCCATGTTGAAACGACTCACCGCTCCCGCGCCGCTGGCGGTGATGAGCGGCATGACGCCCAGCACCATGGCCGCGGTGGTCATCAGGATGGGGCGCAGGCGCATGCCGGCGGCGTGCTCGATGGCCTCGCGCTTGGAGCGGCCCTCGCGCTGCAGGTTGTTGGCGAACTCCACGATCAGGATGCCGTGCTTGGAGATCAAGCCGATGAGCGTGACCAGTCCGACCTCGGTGTAGATGTTGAGCGTGGCGTGGCCGATGCCCAGATTGATGAACAGCAGCGCTCCGGAGATCGCCATGGGCACCGAGACCAGGATGATGATGGGGTCGCGGAAACTCTCGAACTGCGCGGCCAGGGCGAGGAAGATGATGACCAGCGCGAAGAAGAAGGTCAGCACCAGACCGCCCGACTCCTGCATGAACTGGCGCGAAGGGCCGGCGTAGTCGTAGCCATAACCGGCTGGCAGGGTGCGCTGCGCGAGTTGCCGCAAATCATCGAGTGCTTGACCTTGCGCGATGCCTGGCATGGCGACACCCTGGATGGTGGCTGAGTTGAGCTGCTGGAAGTGGTTGATGGTCTCGGGCTGCACCGTGGTCCTGAGATGGACCACGGTGGATAGTGGCACCATGCTGCCGCTCGACGTGCGCAGGTAGTAGTGCTTGAGTTGGTCCGGGTTGAGGCGGAAGCGCTGCTCCACCTGCGGAATGACCTTGTAGGACCGGCCGTCGAGTTCGAAGAAATTGACGTAGCCGCCACCCAGCATGGCCGACAGAGCCTGGCCAATGTCCTGCATGTTCAGGCCCAACTGCGCGGCCATATTGCGGTCGATGTCGATGCGGGTTTGCGGCAGGTCGATGCGCAGGTCCGACTGCAGGAAGATGAATTGCCCGCTCTTGAGCGCGTCCTGCAGGAACTTCTGCGACACCTCGTAGAGTTTGGAGAAGGGTTCGGTGGTCGTGAGCACGAACTGGATGGGCAGGCCGCGCGCGCCCGGCAGCGGCGGTGGCTGGAACACGGCGATCTGCGAGCCGGCGATGTGACTCAGGTCTTTTTGCAGAATCGGTTGCAACTGGGCCGTGGTCCGCTTGCGTTCGTCCCAGGGTTTGAGCACCATGCCTCCGATGACCTGGCTGGGTGAGTTGAGTTGGAACACGTGGTCGGTTTCCGGGAACGTCTTGTAGACGTCGTACACCTGATTGGCGGACAGTTGGCGCTGCGCCAGGGTGGCGGTGGGGTTGTTGAAAGCGATGGAAATGAGGATGCCCTGGTCTTCCTGCGGCGCGAGCTCGGACATCGACGTCGAATAGAGGTAGTAGATGGAGCCGAGAATGATGAGGGCCATGACCGCTGTCACCGGCAGATAGTTCAGCGAGCCGTGCAGGGTGCGCTCGTAGCGTTTGTGCAGGCGGTCGAAGCTGCGGTCCAGGAACAGCACCAGGCGGTCCTGCCAGTTGTGGCTCTGCGGGTCGGGCGCCTTGAGCAGGCGCGAGCACATCATCGGCGACAGGGTCAGCGCGATGATGGCCGACATGGTGACCGTGCCCACCAGGGTGAAGGCGAATTCGGTGAACAGCGCGCCGGTGAGGCCGCCCATGAAGCCGATGGGCACGTACACCGCGATCAGCACGATGGTCATCGCAATGATGGGGTTGGCCAGCTCGCGCGCGGCGCGCACGGCGGCATCCATCCGGCTCATGCCTTCCTCGAGGTGGCGGCTGACGTTTTCCACCACGATGATGGCGTCGTCCACCACCAAGCCGATGGCCAGCACGATGGCCAGCAGGGTCAGCAGGTTGATGGAGTAGCCCAGCGCCAGCATCACGGTGAAGGTGCCGATGATGGACAGCGGAATGGCCACCAGCGGGATGATGACCGAACGCAGCGAGCCGAGGAAGACGAACACCACCGCGGTGACGATGAGAATGGCCTCCAGCAGGGTCTTGACCACCTCGTCGATGGAGGCGTTGACGAATTTGGTCGAGTCATAGACGATGGCGCCCTTGAGCCCGGCCGGCAGTTGCGACTGGATTTCCGGGAACACCTTGCGCACGCGCGCGATCACGTCGAGCAGATTCGCGGCCGGCGCTACCTGGATGCCGACATACACCGCGGTCTTGCCGTCGAAGGCCACCGAGCTGTCGTAGTCGTCCGAACCGAGGGTGACGTTAGCCACGTCGTCCAGGCGCACCACCTGGCCGTTCACGGTCTTCACGATCATGCTCTTGAAGCCGGCGAGCGACTTCAGATCGGTATTGGCCGAGAGGTTGATCTGCACCATCTGGCCCTTGGCATTGCCGGTGGAGGCCAGGTAGTTGTTCGCCGCAAGCGCCGAATACACGTCGGCCGCGGTGAGCCCGTAGGCGGCGAGCTTCTGCGGGTTCAGCCAGGCGCGCAGCGCGAAGTTCTTGGCGCCCAGGATCTCGGCGGTCTGCACGCCGTCGACTGCCTGCAGCTTGGGTTGCACCGAGCGGATGATGTAGTCGGTGATCTGGTTCGGTTTGAGCACATCGCTGTAGAAGCCGATGTACATGGCGTCGATGGTCTGTCCAATGCTCACCGATAGCACTGGTTTTTGCGATTGCGGCGGCAGCTGGTTGATCACCGAGTTCACCTTGGTGTTGATCTCGGTGAGCGCCTTGTCCGGGTCGTAGTTCAGGCGCAGGTTGGCGGTGATGGTGCTCAAACCCTGCACGCTGGAGGACGTCATGTAATCGATGCCATTGGCCTGGGCGACGGCATTTTCCAGCGGCGTGGTGATGAAGCTGGCCACCAGGTTGGCGTCGGCGCCGGGATAGGCGGTCGTGATGGTCACCACGGCGTTCTGCGTATAGGGAAACTGCAACACGGGCAGCAAACCCATGGAGCGCAGGCCCAGCACCAGGATCACCAGGCTGACCACGGTGGCCAGCACCGGGCGCTCGATGAAGATGTCGGTGAATTTCTTGTTCATGCGCGGCTTCCGTTGAGGGCGGCGTTCAGGAGTTGGGCACTTGCGGATGGGCGCTGTCGCTCGGCTGCACGCTGTTGTTCACCAGAATCAGCGAGCCATTGCGCAGCTTGAGTTGCCCCGAGGTCACCACGGTTTCGCCGGCTTCGACGCCCTTGATCACGGCCACCTGGTCGCCGCGCGTGGGCCCGGTGGTGATGAATCGCTGCTGGGCGACGAGTTTGGGCTTGCCGTTGGCTTCCTTGCCCTCGTTCTTGACGATGTAGACGGTGGCGCCATACGGGTTGTACGTGACGGCGGCATTGGGCAGGGTGACGTACTGGTGCGGCGGACCCTCGCTGAGCGTGACCGTGGCGAACACCCCCGGCAGCAGCTCGTTCTTCGGGTTGGGCACACGCGCGCGCACCATCAGATTGCGCGTGGCTGTTTCGATCTGCGGTTCGACGGCGGTGATCGTGGCGGCAAAGGTTTTGCCCGGAACAGCGCTGGTCTTGAGTTCGGCCTTCATGCCGATATGGATCAGGTCGATCTGGTTCTGCGGCACGGTGAAGTCCACCTCCATCGGATCGAGTTTCTGCAGCGTGACCACGGGCGTGCCCGGCGCCAGATACTGGCCGAGGTTCACCTGGCGGATGCCGAGCTGGCCGGAGAACGGCGCCGAGATCGTTTTCTGCGCGATCAGCGCCTTCTGCGCCGCGACCTGCGCCTGCATGCTCTTGAGCGTGGCCGTGTCGGTGTCCACGACGGCCTGGCTGATGGCCTGAACCTGGAGCTGGGCCTTATCGCGCTTGAGATTGAGTTCGGCCAGCGCAGCTTGCGCCTGCAGCTGAGCCAGTTGCGCGCGCAGCGGCGAGGGGTTGAGTTCCACCAAAGGCTGTCCGGCGCGCACCTTCTCGCCGGACTTGAAGTGAATGGCCGTGACGAGCCCATTCACCTCGGGGCTCAGGCTGGCTTGTTCGCTGGCGCGCAGATTGCCCAGCGCCTCGATCGACGGCTGCCAGGCCGACGTCTGCGCCACGATGGTCGACACCGTCTGCGGGGGATTGGACTGGCCCTTGATCGCCTTGGCGATCATGGTCTTCTTGAAGTGCTGAAACCACACCACCCCACCGACGAGCACGGTGGCGATGATGAGCATGATGATCATGCGCTTGGTGGTGCCTTTAGCCATCGATAACTCCGTTCCAACTGGTTTGTCTGTGTCGATCGGTTCAAGCCGGCGTGCGTGCGGCACCGGCGTGGAAATTGAATCGCTGCGCCGTCAAGCCCGCCGCTTCACTGCGCGGTTGCCATGGGCGCAACGGGCGATGTGCCGTGCGTGTTCAGCACACCGCCGCCCATGGCCTGGTAGAGCGCGGCGCTGTCGGCCAGTCGCTGTCCCTGCGCCGCAATCAGCCCGATGCGCGTCTGCTGCGCCTGCTGCTGCGCCGTGAGCAACTGCAGGTAGCTGGCCGCGCCCAGTTGGTATTGCTGCGCGACGAGCTTGAGCGACTCCTGCGCCGAAGCGTCGGCGGCCGCCTGCGCCTGCAGGGTCTGGGCATCGTTATCCAGCGCGCGCAGCGCGTCGGCCACGTTGCGCAAGGCTTGCAGCACTGTCTGCTGGTAGTTGGCGCCGGCGGCCTGCAGGCTGGCCTGTGCCGCGTTGGCGCCGGCTTTCAGGCCGGCGTTGAACAAGGGCTGGGCAAGCTGCCCGGCCAGATTCCAGACGATGGAGCCCGGGCCGAACAGGGCGCTGGTGGTCAGGGCCTGGGTGCCCAGGCTGGCGCTCAGGTTGATCTGCGGATAGAGATTGGACACCGCCACGCCGTATTGCGCGGTGGCCGCATGCAGCAGCGCCGTGGACGCCTGGATGTCGGGCCGCTGGCGCACCAGATCGGAGGGCACGACCAGCGGCAGGTTGGAGGGCAGCGCGAAGTCGGTCAGCGTGAAGCGGGGGATGTCGGCTGCTCCCGGAGCCTGGCCGATGAGCACAGCCAGGAGATGGTTGGCCTGCTCCTGCTTGTTGCGCAGCGGCGGCAGGCTGGCACGTGTTTGCTCCACCTGGGTTTGCAGGGTCAGCACATCGGTTCTGGCGGCCGCGCCCAGCGCGAAGCGCTTGTGGGCAATGTCCAGCTGGCTTTCCTGGGCCTTGAGAATGGCCTCGGTCGCCTCGATCTGCGCGCCCAACTGGGCCTGGTTGAAGGCCGTGACGGCCACGTTCGCGGCCAGGGTCAGGCGTGCACCGGCGAGTTGGAAACTCTGGTAATCGGCCTGCGCCGCCAGCGCCTCGAGCGCGCGGCGGTTGCCACCGAACAGGTCGAGGTTGTAATTGACCGCGACGCTGGCGTTGTACAGGTTGAAGATATTGGTCGAGCCGCTATTTTGTCCGAAGCTCGAGCTACTGAAGGCGTTGCGGCTGACGCCGAGCTTGCCGTTGACCGTGGGGTAGAGCGTGGAACCCGCTTGTGCGGCGTAGGTCTGCTGCGCTTGCCGCAGGGTGGCTTCCGCGGCGGCCAGCGTGGGGCTGTTGCGCAGCGCCTGCTGAACCAAGTCGTCGAGCCGGGCCGAACCGAATTGCCGCCACCAGTCCGGCGCCACGGTCTGCGTGGCGCCAAAGCGTTGCGCCCCGCCCATGCTGCCCGGCGCGGAGGCCGTGCCGGCGGGAAGCGGGGCGCGGGTATAGCTTGCCACGGCGGGGGCGGGCGGAGTCTTGAAATTCGGCCCGACCGTGGTGCAGCCGGACATCGCGACGACGGCGAGCAAGGGCGCCAGAGGCAGCAAGCGCAAGCCTCGATGGGGGCGCGCGGCTGCCGGTTGAAGGTGGCCAGTTCCTCCGGTGTTGGGCGTACGCAGGTTTGAGTTGGGGCTCATGGAAAGTGCAAGGGCAGCATGAATGCGCGGAGGAACTCTGGCCGGCGGTGGCGCGAAGCGGAACTCTGGGCCATGGGGCTAAACATGATATGGGCAAGGTTCAAAGCCCGTAGGCATGCACGGCCCCTTATTTTGTGAACAAAAACCGCTGGACATTCGCGGGCAAAGTGGCGCCGTCTGGCGGTGGCCGTTGTCTCTGGATGACGGGAAGGCGCGCGCCGCCTTCCGCCGCAAGATTTTTGGGCGTGGCACGAGGGTCGCCCGAATGCGGTCTTGTCATCCATCGCGGAGTGTGCTCGTTAAATGGCAGACAATTCCCGGCGTGCCTTGTGCATTTCGGCACGAACATGCTCTTGCTCCAAGCGCACCCTTACTCTGGATCGCCATGCAAAACTCTCTTCCACCCCAATCGTCCTCAGGTTCGTCCATACCCAAGGGGGTCTGGATCGCCGGCGGCATCTTCGGCGCCATCATCGTGGTGCTGCTGGCCGCGGTGCTCTACAAGTTGAGCGTCCCGGCCGCGCCCACGGCCGGACCCCAGGCTGCCGGCATGGGCGCTTCGGCCGCGATGCCTTCCGGTGCGGCTTTGGGCGGCGGCAACAATCCGCAGTCTGCGGTGGCCGTGACCGGCGCGAATCCGGCAGCGCCGGGGGCCGCGCAATTCGCGCCCTTGCAATCCTCGACCGGACAGGCGAAGGCGCAACCCAGCCGTCGCGTTGCGGCCGGCGAACGGCGCGAACAGTCCGCGCAGTCCACGACGGCGCGCAGCGGCGCGCCGCAAACCTTTGCGCCGCAACCCGTGCAGACGCAGGCGCCGCAGCCACCGGCTTGTGCCAGTTGCGGCACCGTGGTGGCCGTGACGCCGGTGCAGGAGCAGGGCCAGGCCAATGGCGTGGGGGCCATCGTGGGCGGCCTGGTGGGCGGCTTGCTCGGCAACCAGATCGGGGGCGGCAATGGCCGCACCGCGGCCACGGTAGTCGGCGCTGTCGGCGGAGGCTTTGCCGGCAACGAAGTGCAAAAGCGCATGAATGCGCACACCGTTTATCGTGTCGAGGTGCGCATGGACGACGGGCAGGTGCGCACCACCACGCTGGGCGCCGCGCCGCCGGTGGGGCAGCGCGTGCAATTCAGTGCCAATGGCGGGCTGAACCCCATTCCGTGATCGTTTCGGGCGCCGCGTTCGCGCCCACCGCTTCAGCCTGAGATCACCCTGCGGTACTGCACCGCCTCGGCCAGGTGCGCCAGCGCGATGTTGTCTTGCCCGGCCAGATCGGCGATGGTGCGTCCCACCTTGAGCGTGCGATGCGCCGCGCGGGCCGACCAGCCCAGGCGCCTGAGCGCATCGGTTAGCCATTGCGCTGCCGCGTCGTCCAGCGCGCAATGCGAATCCAGCGCAGCACCCGACAGGGCGGCATTCGGGCAGCCTTGCCGGGCGAGCTGGCGTTGCATGGCGTCCCGCACCCGCGCGGCAATGGCGCCACTGGGCTCCCCCTGCGGCATGCGCAACAGTTCGTCCGGCGCCAGCGCGCCGACCTCCACCTGGATGTCGATGCGGTCGAGCAGCGGCCCGGAGATGCGTCCCTGGTAGCGGGCCACCTGCTCGGGCGTGCAGCGGCATGCGCGCGTGGCATGGCCGAGGTAGCCGCAGGGGCAGGGGTTCATCGCCCCGATGAACTGGAAGCGCGCCGGAAATTCCGCCTGCCGCGCTGCGCGCGAGATATGAATGCGCCCGGTTTCCAGCGGTTCGCGCAGGCTTTCCAGCACATTGCGGTCGAATTCGGGCAGCTCGTCGAGGAACAAGGTTCCCTGGTGGGCCAATGAAATTTCACCTGGGCGCAGGACAGCGCCTGCGCCGCCGCCGACCAGGGCCACGGCGGACGCGGTGTGGTGGGGGCTGCGGAATGGGCGCTGTCCCCAGCGCGACACGTCGAAACGCCCCGTCAGGCTCAGGACCGCAGCGCTTTGCAGCGCCTCCTCGGGCTGCATCGGCGGCAGCAGGCCGGCGAAACGTTGCGCCAACATCGACTTGCCGCTGCCGGGCGGTCCCACCATGAGGGCGTGGTGGCTGCCGGCGGCGGCGATTTCCAATGCGCGTTTGGCCGCCGCCTGGCCGCGGACGTCGGACATGTCGGGCGTATCGGCGGCCGCAATACTTGCGGGCGCCGCCGGGCGCAGGCTGGCGGCGTCGCGCTGTTTGCACAGATACGCGACGACATCGCTCAGGTGGCGGGCGCCGAGCACGGCCTCGGGGGCGACCAGCGCGGCTTCGGCGGCGCTGTCGGCGGGGAGTACGAAGCACGGCGCGATGCCATGCGCTGCGTCGCGGCGGCTGATGGCATAGGCCATGGCCAGGGCGCCGCGCACCGGGCGCAGTGCGCCCGACAGCGACAGCTCGCCCGCGAATTCATGCCCAAGCAGGGCCTGCATCGGAATGCTGCCTTCGGCGGCCAGCAGGCCCAGCGCAATGGGCAGATCGAACCGGCCGGACTCCTTGGGCAGGTCGGCAGGAGCCAGGTTCACGACGATGCGCCGCGAGGCCGGGAACGTAAAGCCGCTGTTGAGCAGCGCGCTGCGCACGCGGTCGCGCGACTCGCGGACTTCGGCCTCGGGCAGTCCGACGATGGAAAAGCTCGGCAGGCCGTTCCCCAGGTGAACCTCCACCTGGACCGGCGGCGCCTCCAGACCCAGCAGGGCGCGGCTGGCAACCAGGGCCAGGGCCATGCCGGTCAGGGCGAAGCGGGCGAATCGGTGTGCGGGGCCGCCTGCGCTTCCAGCGCGGCGACCTGGGCCTCCAGCTGGGCAATGCGGGCGCTGGCCGCGGCCAGTACGGCCTGCAGCGCGTCGAATTCATCGCGGCTGACGAGGTCCAGCCGCCCGGCGGCCGACTGCGCCAACGCGCGCGCATTGCGTTGCATGTCCTTGAGCGGCGATTTATCCAGTGCCTCGGCGGCGCGGCGCAGGAAGGCCTTGGGCGAGTTGGGTGCGGAGTCGTTCATGGTGAAGGGGTGACGCGTGGGAGCCAGGCCCTATTGTGGCGGCAATCGGCCGGCAGGCCAAAACAACCTGCGCCGGGAGCGGGCCGACAGCGGCACGCCGCGCTTGCAGCAGGACGCGTTGCGGGCGGTTTTTGTGCATGAACCGATGGGCAACCCAAGGATTGGCGCGCACCAAAACGGGCGTTTATTGCCATCATCGCCACGGCTGGTGCATGCCTGAAACGCTACATGCACTTTTTTGGTGCTCGTGACGCCAAATTTGGGCGCCTGGAGCACAGAAGCCCGATGAATCATTGTGTGACTGACATCGAGATCGGCTGGCATGAAATCTGCTGAGCAAGGCCAGGGTTGGGATCAGCTCCGCCCACTGTGTGCCACTCGCAAATCCAACGTTCCGGGAGAACCTTGATGAAAAAAATCGTGCTTGCCGCTTGCATTGCTGCTGCTTACGGATACACCGGTTTCGCCTGCGCCCAGACCGCCCCGGCAGCGCCCGCAGCCCCGAGCCTGGGCGCGGTGCTGGCGGCGACCCCGGGATTGAACATCACGGGCTATGTGGCGTCCACCTACACCCATTTCGACACCACCCCCGCACTGCGCGCTTTCGACACCAGCCAGAATGGTTTCAAGCTCAACCAGGCGGCCGTGACGTTGTCGTATCTACCGACGTCCGGCGCCGGGGCACAGGTGACGGCCATCGCCGGGTCGGATGCCAAGATCCTGCGTAATGGCGAGTGCTACCAAACTGCAACTGCAACTGTTTCATGCAATTCTGGCGGCCAGTTCGACCTCAACAACGCCTTCGTGCAATACGCCACCGGGCCGCTTACGGTGATGGCCGGCAAGTACTCCACCCTGGCTGGGGCCGAGGTGGTCAATCCCGCGGCCGACAACGAGATTTCCCGCTCGCTGCTGTTCTGGGACATGGAGCCCGGCACGCACACGGGTCTGCGCGCGGCTTACGCGGTTTCCGGCGCCTTGACCCTGACGGCAGGCGTCAACAACGGCTGGAACTTCACCAGTTCGCCCGCCGGCACCGCCAAGACGATCGAACTCGGCGCATCGGGCTCGCCGAGCAAGATGTTCTCGTACTCGGGTGCGTATTACCGCGGCCAGTCGCCCTTGTACACCGGCAGCGCGACAGGCGTGCTTCAGTTGCTCGACTTGGTCGGCACGTTCAATGCGACGGACGCGCTAAGTTTCGCCGCAAACGTGGATATTCTGTCGAAGGACAACGCCAGCCTTGCTAATGGTGCCACGGGCACCGGCAAGGCAAATGGCTTGGCGCTATATGCCAACTACGCAGTGACGAGTCAATGGATGATTTCTGCGCGAGGTGAGTACATCGACGACAAAAACGGCATTGTTACGGTGAACGCGGCACCAACTTTCAGTCCTGCGAATGGAACGCCAAACAAGCTCAAGGAACTGACGCTTGCCGTGAATTACACCCCCGTGACGAACTTCAAACTGTCTGCCGAAGTCCGTCAGGACAAATCGGATTTGGCAATCTTCTCCAAGGACGGCAACGCCACCACCAAGCAAACTTCACTCGAGTTGCAAGCCGTTTATTCGTTCTGAGCACACCCCACCCCATCAGGAAGGAGCAACCCATGAAAATGATCATGGCCATCATCAAGCCGTTCAAGCTCGACGAGGTGCGTGAAGCCTTGTCCGGCATCGGTGTGACGGGCATCACCGTCACCGAGGTCAAGGGCTTCGGGCGGCAGAAGGGACACACCGAGTTGTATCGCGGGGCTGAATATGTCGTCGATTTTCTGCCCAAGGTCAAGATCGAGGCCGCGGTTCCCGACACCCTGGTCGAACGCACCATCGAAGCCATCGAAAATTCCGCCCGCACCGGCAAGATCGGCGACGGCAAGATTTTCGTTTCCTCCATCGAGCAGGTCGTTCGCATCCGCACCGGCGAAACCGGCGGCGATGCACTCTGATCCCAGCCCTCACAGAAAGGTCATCGACATGAAAAAGTTTCTTGCCATTCTTGCGTTGTCCATGGCGGCCTTGGCCGGCCCGGGCAGCGCCTGGGCGCAAACGGCCAGCGCCCCGGCCGCGGCGACACCCGCAGCCGCCGCGCCCGCAGCTGCTCCGGCGCCAGCTGCAACACCCGCGGCGGCGGCGGCGCCCAATCCCGCGGCCTTCATCAATTCCGGCGACAACGCCTGGATGCTCACCTCCACCGCCCTGGTGCTGATGATGACCATCCCCGGCCTGGCACTGTTCTACGGCGGCATGGTGCGCAAGAAGAACGTGCTGGCCACGTTGATGCAAAGCTTCGCCATCACCTGCCTGGTCACGGTGCTGTGGATGATCGTCGGCTACAGCCTGGCGTTCACCTCGGGCAGCGGATTCATCGGGGGGCTGAGCCGGTTCTTCCTCTCCGGCATGGGGCTGGATAGCGCGAATGCCTTGGCGCCCACCATCCCCGAGACGACCTACATGACCTTCCAGATGACCTTCGCCATCATCACGCCGGCGCTCATCGTGGGGTCGTTCGCCGATCGCATGAAATTCTCCGCGCTGCTGTGGTTCATGGGCTGCTGGCTGCTGGCCGTGTATGCGCCCATCGCCCACATGGTCTGGGGCCCCGGCGGCTGGCTGGGCGGTGACGGCGTGCTCGACTACGCGGGCGGTACCGTGGTGCACATCAACGCCGGCGTCGCCGGCCTGGTGGCCGCCCTCGTGATGGGCAAGCGGGTGGGTTATGGCAAGGAGCCGATGCCCCCGCACAACCTGGTCCTGACCATGATCGGCGCCTCGCTGTTGTGGGTGGGCTGGTTCGGCTTCAACGCGGGTTCCGCAGTGGCTGCGAGCGACCGCGCCGGCATGGCCATGGCGGCCACGCAGATCGCCACCGCGGCAGCAGCCCTGGGCTGGATGTTCGCCGAGTGGATGTCGCGCGGCAAACCCACCATCCTGGGCATCTGCTCCGGTGCGGTGGCGGGCCTGGTGGCGATCACCCCGGCGTCCGGCTTCGTCGGCCCGACCGGCGCGCTGGCCATCGGCATCGCCGCTGGCGTGGTGTGCTTCTGGACCGCGGTGTACATGAAGGAAATGATCGGCTACGACGACTCGCTCGACGCTTTCGGCGTGCACGCCATCGGCGGCATTCTCGGCGCGCTGCTGACCGGCGTGTTCGCGGTCAAGGCCATCGGCGGTACCGCCGGCGTGCTCGAAGGCAATCCGGGCCAGCTCCTGATTCAGGCCAAGGGCGTCGCCGTGACCATCATCTACGATGCCATCGTCACGTTCATCATCCTCAAGCTCGTCGACATGACCATCGGCCTGCGCGTCAGCGAGGAGCAGGAGCGCGAGGGCCTCGACATCAGTCTGCATGGCGAGCAGGTGCTCTGAACCTGGTTTGATTGCAGGATGGTTTCACCGGGGTGATCCTCTCGCCCCGGCCGCATCTCCAGCGGAATCTTCAGCCCGGCCGAGCGCCGGGCTTTTTTCTGGGCGCTGCCGCCGGCAGGAATCACGCGGCTCTGTCACAATTTGCAGATTCCCGTCCGCCTTCGTGCCGCCGCGCGCGCTGCCGGCATGGCTTCAAACCACAACATCCGTCCACGCATGATTCCTCATCTCGTCTCCGCAGAAAACGGTCCGGTGCTCGAACTCGAGCAAAGGATTCTCGAAGCCCAGCCCGCCATCGAGCGTTGGTTCCGCCTGGAGTGGATGGAACACTCGCCGCCGTTCTACGCCTCGGTGGACCTGCGCAACGGTGGCTTCAAGCTGGCCCCGGTGGACACGAACCTGTTCCCAGGTGGATGGAACAACCTGTCCGACGAGATGCTTCCGCTGGCCGTGCAGGCGGCCATGGCCGCCATCGAGAAGATCTGCCCCGAGGCCAAGGGATTGCTGTTGATTCCCGAGAAGCACACCCGCAACACCTTCTATCTGGAGAATCTTGCGCGGCTGACCCAGATCTTCCACCAGGCCGGGTTGAAGGTGCACGTCGGCACGGTGGACGAGGCCATCACCGAGCCCACGTCGGTGCAACTGCCCAATGGCGACAGCCTGCTGCTCGAGCCCCTCGTGCGCGGCAAGCGCCGCTTGGGGACGAAGGACTTCGACCCCTGCACCATCCTGCTCAACAACGACCTCTCCTCCGGCGTGCCGGCCAGCCTGGAAGGCCTGTACGAGCAATACGTTCTGCCTCCCCTGCACGCGGGCTGGACCACGCGGCGCAAGACCACCCACTTCAAGAGCTATGACGATGTGGTGAAGCGCTTCGCCAAGCTCATTGGCGTGGACCCCTGGATGCTGAACCCGTATTTCGCGCATTGCGGCAACATCGACTTCCACGAGCGCCAGGGCGAGGACTGCCTGGCCGACGCCGTCGACACCGTGCTCGGCAAGGTGCGCAAGAAGTACAAGGAATACGGCATCCACGAAAAACCTTTCGTTGCCGTCAAGGCCGATGCCGGCACCTATGGCATGGGCGTGATGATGGTGCACGACGCCAGCGAGGTGAAGGACCTCAATCGCAAGACGCGCAACAAGATGAGCGTGGTCAAGGAGGGCATGGAAGTCCGGGACGTGATCATCCAGGAGGGCATTCCCAGCATCGAGCGCCTGCAGGAGGCGGTGTGCGAACCCGTGGTCTACATGATGGACCGCTATGTGGTGGGCGGCTTCTATCGCGTGCATGCCGAGCGCGGGCCGAGCGAGAACCTCAACTCGCCCGGCATGCATTTCGTGCCCCTGGCCTTCGACGAACAGTTCAACGTCACCCACCCCGACGCCAAGCCCGGCACCAATGGCCCGAACCGCTTCTACATGTACGGCGTGATTGCCCGCCTGGCGCTGGTGGCCGCGAGTTACGAACTCGAACGCACGGACCCCGAGACCGAGACGATCTGAAGTGATGCGAACCCATTTCCCCGCCGCGCGATGAACCTCCTCTTCGTCGCCGATCCGCTCGAGGCCTTCAACCCGAAGAAGGACTCGACCCTGGCCATGATGCGCGAGGCGCAGCGCCGCGGCTTCGCCGTCTGGGCCTGCGAGCCGCGGCAGCTGCACTGGCTGGGCGGCGCGGGCCAGGCCGAGGCGGGTCCGGTGCAGGCCCAGTGCCGCCATGTGCAGCTGCTCGATGGCGCCAAGCCCTGGTTCGGCGACATCGAGCATGTCGTGCGGCCGCTGCGCGAATTCGACGCGGTGTTGATGCGCAAGGACCCGCCGTTCGACAGCGAGTTCTTCTACGCCACGCATCTGCTGGAGCAGGCCGAGCGGGAGGGCGCGCGTGTGTTCAACCGCCCGCGCGCGTTGCGCGACCACCCGGAGAAGCTCGCCATCCTGGAGTGGCCGCAGTTCATCCCGGCAACCCTGGTGAGCCGCGACATGGCCGCCTTGCGCGCCTTCGCCGCCGAACATGGCGACATCATCGTCAAGCCGCTCGACGGCATGGGCGGGGCCGGCATTTTCCGCTTGCGCCAGGGGGGTGACGGCAGCCCGGACGTCAACCTGAATGTGGTGCTCGAAACCCTTACCGATTTCGGCCGGCGCACCATCATGGCCCAGCGCTTCATTCCCGAGATCGCGCAGGGAGACAAGCGTGTGCTGCTCATCGGCGGCGAGCCGGTTCCCTTCAGCCTGGCGCGGATTCCCCAAGGGGGCGAGACGCGCGGGAACCTGGCGGCCGGAGGCCTGGGCGTGGCTCAGGCGCTGACCCCGGCGGATCGCGCCATCGCCCAGGCCATCGGCGCCGAACTCGCCGCGCGCGGCCTGCTCCTGGTCGGCATCGACATCATCGGCGACCGCCTCACCGAGATCAACGTCACCAGCCCCACCTGTTTTGTTGAAATCAGCGAACAAACAGGTTTCGACGTCGCCGGGCGTTTCATCGACGCCATGCTGGCCCGGCTCTGACGTCCCCGGGGCGAGCCTTGCCCCGCGCGCAAGTCCTTTCGCCCTGCGCGGCGCAACACCCTAAGATATCGACGTAACGAAGAGTTACCGCCGGAGCCAGGCATCGAGCATGGCCCGGCCGGGGGAACGCATGCAAAGCTCAATGGCGCCCTCGCGCGTCATCATCATGGCGCTGTTCCTGGCGTTCGGCTTGAGCGTGGCCGCCGCCTGGACTGCGTTGCGGCAGCCTTGGCTGGGGCTCGAACTCGGGGTGGCCGCGCGCGTCGGGCAGACGTCAGCGCCCGCGCGCATCGTGGTCGACGGGGTCTCGCCCGGAGGGCCGGCTGCGGCCCTCCCCGCAGGGGTCTGGCTGTCGGCGATCGCCGCGGCCCCATCCGGCGCTGCGCCCGGACCTTTCATCCACCTCGTGCCCGAGGACTTGATCGAAGATCCGGATTTTTTCGACAGCTACGCCGACATGCGCAGATTGTTCGCGCGGCAATCGCAAATCGCCGACGTGTTGTCGGGGCCCGTGCTGCTGCGATGGACGGGGCCGGACGGAACGCGCGGCGAAACCCGAGTCAAGCCGGCTCCTTGGCGCCCCATGCGGACGCTGCCCGTCATGTTCTGGTTCCAGATTGCCGTGGGCGTGCTGGCGTGGCTGCTGGGCGCATGGGTGTGGGCGCTTCGCCCCCGCGACTGGGCTGCGCGCATGCTGGCCGCGGCGGGCTTGCTGCTGCTGGTCACGACGGCCGCCGCCGCGGTGTACAGCACGCGGGAGTTGGCCCTGCCGGGCGAGGTGTTCCGGGCGCTCTCTGCGCTCAACCATCTCGGCGCCATCAGCTTCGGCATGGCCATGGCCGGCCTGTTCATGATGTATCCGCGCCCCCTGGCGAACCCCGCCGCGCTGCTCGTCCTGCCCCTGGTATTCCTGCCCTGGTGGGGGCTTGATACCTGGCAGTTCGTGCCCAGCCAGAACTGGGGCGGGCGCTTGCCCATTCTGGTGGAGATGCTGCTGGCCATCAGTCTGGCGGTGGTGCAATGGCACCGCGCGCGCCTGCATCCCGCGGACCGGGCCGCGCTGCGCTGGTTCAACATGTCGGCCCTGTTCGGCAGCTTGCTGTTCGTGGTGGTCACCGCGGGATCCAATCTCCTGGCGGTGTTCCCGCCCATATCCCAGGGTTATGCCTTCGGTTTTTTTCTCGTGGTGTTCGGCGGCCTGGCCTTCGGCATCGGCCGCTACCGCCTGTTCGACCTCGACCGCTGGGCCTATCGGCTCTTGCTCTGGGCGCTCGGCGTGGTCGCGGTCGTCGCCCTGGATCTCATGCTGGCGCTGGCGGTGGGTTTCAATCCGGGACCGTCGCTGGTGGTCACGCTGTTGATCTGTGGTGCCCTGTACTTTCCGGTGCGCCAATGGTTGTGGGGCCGCATGGTGCAGAAACCCCCGGCGCCGATGCACGTGGTCTTGCCCCAGGTGGTGGAAGTCGCCTTCACGCCGGGCGCCATGGCGCGCGAGCAGCGTTGGCTCAATCTGCTGCAAAACCTGTTCAACCCCTTGCAGTCGAAGCCGCAAGAGGGCGGCGAGGGCAAGGAAGTGATCCTGGGCGCCGAGGGCCTGGAGCTTCAGGTGCCGTCCACGGGCGGGATGGCCGCGCGCCGGCTCGTGGGGCGCAATGGCGGGCTCAAATTGTTTTCGCCGCAGGACGTGGCGTTCGTGCGTTCGTTGTGCAGCCTGCTCGACCAGGCTGCGGGCGGGCGCGACGCCTTCGTGCAAGGCGTGGAGCAAGAACGCAGGCGCATCGCCCAGGATCTGCACGATGAGCTTGGTGCCAAGCTTCTCACCGCGCTGCACAGCACCGGCGACGCCCGGTTGCGCACGCTGCTCGAAGATGCCATCGCGCAGATGCGCATGGTCGTGCGGGGTCTGGCGCAGCCGGAATTGCCGCAGGCGGATTTCCTCGCCGACTTGCGGCACGATACCGCGCAGCGCCTTGCCGTGGCGGGCATTGCGCTGGACTGGCCGATCACGGGCCAAGACGCCGAAGCGGACGGGGCCGCATGGCAAGGCATGCACCTGGATGCCCTGCAGCAGTACCAGTTGCGTGGCCTGCTGCATGAAGCGATCACCAACGCCATCCGCCATGCCGGCGCGAAACGGGTGCAGGTACGCCTGAAGCGCGAAGGCGTGCATCTGCGTTTGCAGATCGGCGATGACGGCCGGGGTTTTGACCCCCTACGGGCGCCAGAGGGGCAGGGTCTGCGCAGCATGCGCACGCGCGCGCATGCCCTGGGCGGCGAAGTCCATTGGCATTCGCGCAGCGCTAGGTTCGATGCGACGGAGGGGACCATTTCTGGTGCGCCTGGCGAGCAGACGCCCGGCGGCACGCAAGTCGAGATCAACTGGCCGGCCCAGCCCGCGAGCGTCACGCCCGCTGCGCGCCTGATCCGAGACGGATGGTGAGCAAGGCGGCTGCAACCGCCCGCTCGCGCATCTCAAGGCTTGGCATCGAGCCAACGGAGCAGTTCGGCGTAGGTCTTCGGATTGCCGTTTTCCCAGCCGTCGATGTGCAGCGACTTGTTGAGAAAACTGTCACGTCCCGTGGCGACGAGCGCCGCGCGCACCTTGTCCACCGCATCGGGCGACGTGCCTGGCGCGGCCAGCAGCGCCCAAAACGGCAGCGCCTGATGCGCCAGGACCACGCCGCCTTCGGCCTTCCAGGTTTTGGAGATCATGGGCGTGACCGCGCCGATCACGGCCGCGCGCGTGGTCTGCATGAATCCGGTGATGGCGTTCTGGTACTCGACGTGGACGATCCGCGGCAGGGTGCTGGCGTGCTCAAGCCAGAGCTTGCTGGCGACCTTGTCGATCAAACTGCCCTTGGCCGGGGTCAGCAGGATGGCCGAGGGGGACTTCCAGATCTGGGCCACCGGGACGCAGGTGGCCGCAGGGGCGTCTTGAACCCCCAGGACTGCGAGCGTGGGGCCGCCCAGCAGCGCTTCGCCGGGTTTGCCCGGACAGGGCTGGGCGATGAAGTCCGTGCCGAACTCGATCGGAAGCTTCGCTACCGCGACCAGATGCCAGCCCTTGGCGAGCAGTGTCGCCGTCAGGTTGGCCGGTTTGCTGAACATGAAATCGAAGCCCTGGCCGCCGGCGCCATGGTTCGCGGCCGCGGTGGAGTAGCGGGCTTCCCAGATAACTTTGCGGCCCGTGGCGTTGCCGATCAGATCGGCAAGGCTTTGCGCCGTGGTGCCGACTTCGACGGCGCTTTCCTGCACCAGGCCGTTTTCGATGCCCAGGGTCAGATTGGCGCCGGCGGGCGCAGCCATTGCGGTGCCTGGCTGGGCCGCCAAGGCGAAGACCGCCACGAGCAGCAGGCCAAAGGAATGCAGCGAGGTGGCGCAGCGGTTCAGGACATTCCGTTTCAAAGCCATGGGGAACATGATGTGTTTCATTCAAGTGGCGGATTTTGAGTGCGGATGCCGGAGCCGCGCAACACACATGAATGAAGAAGGTTTGATCTTTGCATCTTGTAAACCCTCGGCGCCTATTGGCAGTGGACTAGGCGGCTTCACTATGCATCGGCAGGGTATGGCACACCCCCTGGAGAGGAAGGGTAGCAGGAAGGACGTGCCGCGGGCATGCCGCGCTGGGGGGGGCGCGCCGGGTCGATGGTGAGGGGGCGTGCCTGCGCGGCGGCGACGCCAGCGTCGCGCTAAGCTGCACGATTTGCCCGCGAGCCCATCATGTCTGAACTTCACAACCTGTTCCTGCCTTGCCCGCGCGGACTGGAGCCGGCGCTCGCGGCTGAAATGCAGGCGCTGGAAAGCCCAACATTGCGCACCGGTAAAGAGGTTCCAAGCGGCGTGCCCGCCCGTGGAACGCTCGAAGATGTAATGCGGCTGAACCTGCATAGCCGCATCGCATCCCGCGTCCTGCTGCGCTTGGGCCACGCCCCTGTCGAACAGGCGGACGATGTGTACCGGCTTGCCCTGAAGATGCCGTGGGAGCGCTGGTTTGCCCCGGACCAAACGCTGCGCGTGGACGTGACCGCCGACCACAGCCCGCTGGAAAGTCTGCACTTCGCCGCGTTGCGCGCCAAGGACGGGCTGTGCGACCGTTTTCGCATGCGCGGCATGGAGCGCCCCGACGTGGACCGCGAGCAGCCCGATGTGCGGGTGCACCTGCACCTGAGCGCGACCGAGGCACTGCTGTATCTGGACACCTCCGGCGAGCCGCTCTTCAAGCGCGGTTGGCGCACGGCGCATGGCGAGGCGCCCTTGAAGGAGAATCTCGCGGCCGGCTTGCTCGCACTCTCCGGTTGGACGCCCCAAGCCGTGCTGTTCGATCCGCTCTGTGGCGCCGGAACCCTGGTGGTGGAGGCGGCGCAGATGGCCTGCAACCTGGCGCCGGGACTGGGGCGCGGCTTCGGGTTCGAACGTTTGCGCGGTTTCGGCGCGCAGGCCTGGGAAGACATTCGCCAGGCCGCCCTGGCCGCGCGCCGCGCCGCGCAGGCGCCCATTTTCGCGGCGGACATCGACCCGCGCATGGTGGAGTTGACGCGCGCCAATGCGCAGCGCGCGGGGGTGGAGGCGGTGGTCCAGGTCAAGCAGGGCGACGTGATGGACGCGGTGCCGCCCATACAGCTGCAGCCCGGTCAGGCCGGCCATCTCGTCACCAACCCGCCCTACGCGGAACGCATCGAGGCCAAGGGCCGCGAGGCTGAAGAGTTCCTGCCGCGCCTGGGCGATGTGCTCAAGCAGCGCTTCACGGGCTGGAATGCCGCCCTGCTGCTGGCCGACCTGCAGGCCGATCGTGCGCTGCGCCTCAAGCCGGCGCGGCGGCACGTGGTCTACAACGGGCCGATCGAGTGCCGGCTTTTCACCTTTCAGCTCGTCGCCGGCCGGCCGCCGCGCAAGACCGCGGCCGGCGCTGGCGCCGGAGACTGATCCCGGCGGTCATGCACGGTTGAGGCTAGGCAGCGCCAGGCGCAAGACCTCGGCGCTGTAGTGCCGGGCCACCTGGATGTTGAAACGGTCGAAGTCGATGTGGGACGTGGCATCGGCACAGTCGGACACGCTGCGCACGGCGGCGAAGGGCACGCGGTAGTCCGCGCAGACCTGGGCCACCGCCGCGCTTTCCATGTCCACCGCCAGGGCGTCGGGCAGAACCTCGCGCAATTGCCGCACCTGGTCACCATGGTTGAAAAAGCGGTCGCCGCTGACCACCAATCCTTGATGCACCCGTGGCGCGACGATGCCCAGCGCCTGCAGCCGCGCATGGCCGGCCGCGCTGTGCAGGGTTGCGTCGACCACGGTGCGCGCGGCGTCCAGCAGGCGCGCTGCCCACTGCGGATCGGCTTTGAAGCGGCTCTTGCCGGTAAGCGGCACCTCGAAACGGGGAAAAAGCGGCGAGGCGTCGAGATCGTGCTGCAGCAGATCGTCGGCCACGACGATATCGCCGACTTTCACGTCTTGGTCGAGGCTACCCGCCGTGCCGGTGAACAGCAGGGTGCCGCAGGCAAATTCCGTGAGCAGGCTGGTGGCGGTGCAGGCGGCGGCCACCTTGCCGATGCCGCTGAGAACCATCACCACCTCGCGCCCGTACAGGCGGCCGCGGTGATAGCTGCGTTGACCATGCAGCTGGACCGGGTGCGTGGGGATCAAGGCCTGCAGCAACATCTGCTGCTCTTCCCTCATCGCACAGAGGATGCCGATACGGGAGGATTCGTGCATGGCTGGCGGGTTGGAACAGACGAAAGGCGCGGCTCAGGCAGCCAGGGCGTCGGTGAAGACGCCGACGCCTGCCGCCAGCAAGCGAGCGACTTCGCCGGGGTCGTCGACAGTGTAGGCGCGCAGTTGCAGTCCCTGCGCCTGAACTTCCGCGATCAGAGCGGGCGTGCATTGCGAGGCGTGCAGATGCAGGGCCGCCAGGTCCAGCGCCTGCGCCACTTCGCGCCAGCGCGCCGGCAACCGTTCGCATAGCCACGCGCGGACCAGCCCGGGTGCGGCTTGTTGCGCGCCCTGCAGGGCCGGAATCGAGAAGGAGGACAGGCAGGGTGGCTGCGGCGAGCCGGCCCACAGCCGGACCGCTTGCCGCGCGATGCGCAAGCCCCAGTCGGCCTGCCGCGCGGCGCTGGCGTCGGTGTCGGGCTTGAGTTCCAGATTCAGCCAGAGATCATGGCCGGCGACCAACCCGGCCAGATCGGCAAGGCTGGGTATGCGCTCGCCGCTGAAGCGCGCGCCGAACTTGCGACCCGCATCCACGCGCGCGAGCTGGGTCCACGGCTTCCAGCTCGCGCGGCCGCTGGCGGTGGTGGTGCGGTCAAGCCAATCGTCGTGCAGAAGGAAGGCAACGCCGTCGGCACTGAGTTTGACATCGCACTCGAACGCGGTCAGCCCGGCGTCCAGGCCGGCGCGAAATGCGGCGAGCGTGTTTTCGGGCGCCAGCGATCCACCGCCACGGTGGGCGATGCGCTGCGCGGGGTTTGGGCTGGATCCAGGCTCAGTACCAAGCATTGCGAAATGTGAAAGATGTGAATAAACGTGTCGGTATGCGCCTCTCGTTATATCCAGCAGAACCGTTCGAAATACCGGTCCGAGTAAGCAAGGCGCGAACCTGTCAGTCTGGCAGGGAGCCAGGCTGGACGTTCATGAAAGCGCGCATCGACTCGTTTATGCGTTTTTGCGCATAGGCCGAGCGTCGAGAAGGCGTTGTTTTTCATGCTCCGCTTGTCCTTCGATCAGAAGAAAAACAGATCAAGACCATCGAAAAGACCAATTTGCTTGCCGGGTTGAAACATCATGCAATAAGTCCATCGCGTGCGACGGAAAAGCATCGATCGCGCGGATTCGCGGCCCATCCGGACCGCGAGCGACCTTGGAGGAAGATTGCACCATGGCATCAAACAAGCCCCAAATCGACGCCGCCGTGCGGCGGCAATTGTTGCAGGCCGGCGTGCTCGGCCTTGGCGCGGCAGCGCTGGCGCCTCGCAGCTTTGCTGCGGACATGATCAAGCTGCCCTTGCCGGGCGGGCCGGATGAACGTCGGCTGACCTCGGCATTTCCGCAAAAGGGCACGATGATTCTGCAGCGGACCCGACCACCGCTGCTGGAAACGCCGTTTTCCGTGTTCGACAAGGGCGTGTTCACCCCGGTCAACCAGTTTTACGTGCGCTGGCACTGGGCCGATATCCCGACCCACATGGACCCCAAGACCCATACCGTGACCATCAGCGGGCATGTGAACAAGGAACTCAAGTTCACCGTGTTCGACCTGATGCGCAAGTTCAAGCATGTGGAACTGGCGGCGGTGAACCAGTGTTCCGGCAACTCGCGCGGCTACTTCCAGCCGCGCGTCGCGGGAGGCGAGTGGAGCAATGGCGCCATGGGTAACGCGCGCTGGGTCGGCGTGCGGCTGAAGGATGTCCTCGATGAAGCCGGCGTCAAGGCCGGCGCGGTGCAGGTGCAGTTCGAGGGCTCCGAGCGTCCGGTCATTCCCACCGCGCCCAATCTGAAAAAGTCCCTCAGCGTCGACCATGCGCGCGACGGCGACGTGATGATCGCCTGGGAAATGAACGGCCAAACCCTGCCGCTGCTCAACGGGTTCCCCTTCCGCTTGGTGGTCCCCGGCTGGTACGCCACCTACTGGACCAAGGCGCTCCAGCACATCAGGGTCCTGGATCACGAGGACACCAATTTCTGGATGCACCCGGCTTACACCATCCCCGACAACTGGCCGCACGCCAATATGACGCCAGGCGAGAAGGACGTGAAATTCGTGCCCATCAACCGCATGGTGCCGCGCTCGTTCATCACCAATCTCACCACCGGCGCCAAGGTTCCGGCCGGCCGGCCGGAGTTGGTGCGCGGCATCGCCTTCGGCGGCGATACGGGTGTGAAGACCGTCGAGTTGTCCACCGACGGCGGCAAGACCTGGACCCCCACGCAATTGGGCCGCGATTACGGCAAGTTCAGTTTCCGGCAGTGGAGCACCCATGTGAAGCTGGACAAGGGCGACCAGACCCTTATGGTCCGCTGCACCAACAGCGACGGCCTGCAGCAGCCCATGACGCCGAACTGGAACCCAGGCGGCTTCATGCGCAACGTGGTCGAGTCCACCTCCGTGCTGGCCGTTTGATCCTGGAGAACCACATGAAAACGCATCAAAGCATCTTTGCACTCGGCGCCGCCGTCACCGCCGCCTTCGGCCTGGCAGCTCTGCTGGCCAGCGGCCCCGCGCAGGCGATCACCCTGCATAACGAAAGCATCACACTGCCCACCAGCACCCGGGTGTTTCCCGGGGACACGGCGGGTGCCAAGGCCGCCAACAGCTATTGTCTGATGTGCCACTCGGTCGGCATGGTGATGAACCAGCCCGACCTGGGCAAGGCGGCCTGGCTGGTCGAGGTGAACAAGATGAAAAACGCGTTCAAGGCGCCGATCCCCGACGACCAGGTGGCGGTGATCGCCGATTACCTCGACAGCATCAAGGGCAAGAAGTGAGCTGAGCCATGCCGTGGCGCAGGCGCGCCACGGTTCACTCCCCGCAGCGGGTCTTCAACGTGTCGAGCTGGCTGTAGGTGATCGGCTTGCCGCCCGCGGTGGCCTTGGTGATGGCTTGCTGCATGCAGGGCGTCGAGGCGCTCATTTGCAGCTCGGCGGCATCCACCGGAAGGCTGTCGCGCCGCAGGCGCAGCAAGCCGAGGATGAGGGCCAGAACCAGAACGCCTACGCCGATGCCGATGAGGCCCTGCAACTGCACATTGAGCGGCTTCTTGGCGGTCGTTTCCTGGGTCATGGGAGATGGCGCGGCAAGGCCTGCCGCCTGGGCGATTGAGGATGGCGAAGTTTAAGGCCTGGCTTCGCCATCAGGCCTTAACCATGTTCAACAGCGTGGGGTTGAGGGTGTAGGTGCCCGTCAGGGAGGCTTGGGCCAGCACATGGCCGCCAATGGCCTGCCGCACCTGCTGCCCGGTGAAGGCGCCATCGACCGGGCAACGCGCGATAGACAGCGCATACAGGGTGAAGGTGTAGTGGTGCAGCCGTTCATCGTTCCATGGCGGACACGGGCCGTCGTAGCCGTGGTAGAGACCTTCCATGTCCTGATCGCCCTTGAACCAGGCCGTGTAATCGTTGATGCCGTGGCGTGGTCCGCCTGCCGGCAGCGGGCCTTTGCCGCGCGGGGTGACGTTGGCGCTCATCGCGCCCTCGGCGATTTCGTGCCAGCTGGCTGGAATGTCGACCAGCACCCAGTGGAAAAAATCCACGCGCGGCAGGTCGGCCGCAACGGTGTGGCCTTCGCGGTTCACATCGTCGGCGCGGCTGGGGACGTCCGGGTCGTGGCAGATGAGCGCGAAGCTTTGCGTGCCGGCGGGCGCACCCGACCAGGCCAGGTGCGGATTGCGGTTGTCCGAAAGCGCGACATGGCCCACGGCGGATGGCTTGCAAAACGCAAGCCGCGTCGGAACGGCTTGCTGGTCGTGGAAAGACGTGCTGCTGAGTTGCATGGCGAACTCCGGTTCTTGCGGCGGATGGGTTTGGGCGGGCTGCGCCGGCGTCGGCTCAAGGCGAGCCTGGGCTTCAATTTAGCGCAGCGGGCCATGCCGTGCACGCGTGCGAGTCAAGACCGATGCCGACGGCTCGCGCGTTGGGTGGCCGGGCGCTACTCGGGCAGATGCGCGCTGGCTTCGGGCTGACCGCACTCCTCCTGGTGGCTTTCCTCTCCCTGCGGCAGGGTTTCGATGGTGACGCCGATGCCTGGAATGGCGTCCATCAACGCTTTCTCCACGGCCAGTCGGCAGTGCGCGGCATGGCCCAGCGACCACTGCGACGGCATGTGCATGTGCATGCTGACGAAGCGGCGCGTGCCGGCGCGGCGCGTACGGACATGGTCGAAGCGCACGTCGGCGCTGCGGTAGCGTTCGAGCACTTTTTCCACGGCGGCGAGATCATCGTCGGGCAGGGATTTGTCCATCAGACCGTCCACCGAGCGCGCGACCAGACTGTAGGCCTCGCGCAGGATGTGCAGAGCCACGACGATACCCACCACCGGGTCCAGCCACAGCCAGCCGGTGAGCGGCACCAGCATGACTCCGATGATCACGCCCAGACTGGTCCACACGTCCGTCAGCAAATGGCGCGCATCGGCCTCCAGCGCGATGGAGCGCAGATTCCTGGACCCGCGCAGCATCCACCACGCCACCGCGGCGTTGACGACGGTGGCAAGTGCTGTCAGCACCACCCCCGCAGCAACCGCCTCGACCGGGCGCGGCGCCATCAGGCGGTTGGCCGCCTCGATGATGATGAGCACGGCGGCCAGACCCACCAGAAGGCCCTCGATGCCGCTGGAAAAGTATTCGGCCTTGGAATGACCATAGGGATGGTCGGCGTCGGGAGGGCGTCCCGCGATGCTGACCATCAGCAGCGCGAACCCGGCCGCCACCACGTTGACCAGCGATTCCATGGCGTCGGACAGGAAACCCACCGAGCCCGTGAGTTTCCATGCCAGCATCTTGAGTCCGATCACCACGAGCGCGGCGATCAGCGAAACATAGAGATAACGGCGTATGTGCATGGCTCGATTGTGCATGCGCGCAAAGGTGCGCGGCAGGGCACCGAGAAACAAGGGCCATTCGCTTTTGCATTCAACGGACCTCGCTCGGCACTGCTCGAATTCCAGCCATCTCGACGCCTGGGGCTTGTCACGATGGAGCCGATAGACTTGGAGGTTTACGCCACTTGCGCGCCGCGCGCACGGCCGCCCGACCTGCGTCCGCCATGACCCTCGATCTGCGCCGTCTGCCCCTGCCGCTGCCCGTGCCCAACCGGCGCGATCTGCTTGCGCTGCCGGTCATCATTGCGCTGTTTTTCATCGTCAGCCACGCCGGGCACCAGATGTCGGTGCCTTATCGCCTCGGGCAGCGGATTCCCATTTCGCTGTCCCCGCTCTATCTGCCGGAATACGGGCTGTACACCGTGTTGCGCATGCTCGCCGCGCTGGTGGTGTCTTTCGTGTTCACCCTCGGTTATGCCTGGCTGGCGGCGCACAACCGCTACGCCGAACGCTTGCTCGTGCCCGTGCTCGACGTGCTGCAGTCGGTGCCCATCCTCGGCTATTTGTCGATCACCGTCACCGGGTTCATGGCGTTGTTCCCGGACAGTCTGGTGGGCGTGCAACTGGCCGTGATCTTCGCCGTGTTCACCTCGCAGGCCTGGAACATGACTTTCAGCCTGTATCAGTCGCTCAAGACCGTGCCGCGCGACCTCCAGGAGGCCGCCACGCTGTACCGGCTCAACGCCTGGCAGCGCTTCTGGAAGCTGGAACTGCCTTTCGCCATGCCGGGACTGTTGTGGAACGCCATGATGTCGATGTCGGGCGGCTGGTTCTTCGTCGTCGCCTCCGAAGCCATCACGGTGGGGGGGCAGACGGTGACGGTGCCGGGCATCGGCTCCTACATCGCGCAGGCCATCGCCGACAAGGACCTCGGCGCCATCGCCTGGGCCATCGGCGCGATGATCGTCATCATCCTGCTCTACGACACCTTGCTGTTCCGCCCCATCGTGGCGTGGGCCGACAAGTTCAAGTTCGAGATGTCAGCCTCCGGCGAAGCGCCGCGTTCGGCCGTGCTCGACTTCATACGGCGAACGCGCGCGCTGCGCCAACTGGCGGTGATTCCCGCCGCCCTGTGGGATCTCTCGGTCCGCCTGGCGCCGCGCCTGCCCGAGCGGCCGCCCGCCCCGCCCGCGCGCAGGCGCTGGGGAGACGGATTGTTCTATACCGCCATCTTGGTCTTTTCCATTTGGGCGCTGGTCGGCCTGTTGCGCGTGCTGCCGCGGGACTTCGGCTGGCCGATGGTCGGCCATGTGCTGTGGCTGGGTTGCGTGACCGGATTCAAGGTGTTCGTCCTGGTGCTGCTGTCGGCGCTGATCTGGGTGCCCATCGGGGTGTGGGTGGGATTGCGCCCGCGCTGGGCGCAGGCGGTGCAGCCGTTGGCGCAGTTCCTCGCGGCGTTTCCGGCCAATCTCCTGTTCCCGCTCGTGGTCGTGGCCATCGTGCATTGGCACCTGAGCGTCAACGTGTTCACCGCGCCGTTGATGATCCTCGGCAGCATGTGGTACATCCTGTTCTCGGTGGTCGGCGCGGCGTCGGGCATTCCCACCGATATGCGCGAAGCCGCCCAAAACCTGGGCCTCAGGGGCTGGCTGCTGTGGAGGCGCCTGTACCTGCCGGCGATTTTTCCGGGTTTCATCACCGGGGCCATCACGGCCTCGGGCGGCGCGTGGAACGCCAGCATCGTCGCCGAGGTGGTGGCCTGGGGCGGCAAGACCCTAGTGGCCACGGGCCTCGGCGCCTTCATCAGCCAGGCCACGGCGCAGGGCCGCAGCGCACAGATCGCCCTCGGCGTGGGCGTGATGTCGCTGCTGGTCATTCTGGTCAACCGCCTGTTCTGGCATCGCCTGTATGAGCTGTCCGTGCGCCGCGTGCGCCTGGATTGAACACTTTCGAGGACGCCGCATGGCCGCAGATCCGCACCTCCTGCAACCCGACGCATCCGGGATTCGGCCCGCGCCGCAACCGCGCGCGGGAACAGACATTTTTCTCGCCGAACATGTGCGCAAGGCCTTCAAGGCGCCCGACGGCACCGAACTGCTCATCCTCGACGACGTGAACATGCGTCTGCGCGAGGGCGAGATTCTGGTGCTGCTGGGGCGCTCGGGGTCGGGCAAGTCCACCCTGCTGCGCATGCTGGCCGGACTCGTGCCGCCGAGCGACGGCACGCTGCTGCATCGCGGCCGCCCCATCGTGGCGCCTGTTGCGGGCCTGGCCATGGTGTTCCAGAGCTTCGCGCTGTTTCCCTGGCTCACCGTGCTGCAGAACGTGGAACTGGGGCTGGAGGCGCTGAAGGTGCCGCCGACCGAGCGCCGCCAGCGCGCGCTGGCGGCCATCGACCTCATCGGTCTCGACGGTTTCGAGTCGGCCTACCCGCGTGAACTCTCCGGCGGCATGCGCCAGCGCGTGGGCTTCGCCCGCGCCCTGGTCATCAACCCCGACGTGCTGCTGATGGACGAACCGTTCTCGGCCCTGGACGTGCTGACCGCCGAGACCATGCGCACCGATCTGCTCGATCTGTGGATCGAACGCAAGATCCCGACCCGGGGCATCCTGCTGGTGTCGCACAACATCGAGGAGGCGGCGCTGATGGCCGACCGCATTCTCATCCTCGGCTCCAACCCGGGGCGGGTGCGGGCGGAGATTCCGGTCGCGCTGCCGCATCCGCGCGACCGCGAGTCGCAGGAATTCCGCGACCTGGTCGAGCACATCTACGGCATCATGACCGCGCGCCCCGCGGCCAGCGTCAACGTCGCCCAGCGCGGCGCCATCAGCATCGGCCACCGCCTGCCGCACGTGTCGGTCAACCAGCTCGCCGGCCTGCTGGAGGAGCTTTCGGCGCTGGAGCAGAACACCGGCAACGCACGCATCAGCCTGCCCGAGCTGGCCGAGGACATGCACTTCTCGGTGGACGATCTGTTCCCCCTGATCGAGACCGTCGAATTGCTGGGTTTCGCCCAGGTGTCCGACGGGGAGATCGAATTGAGCCCGGCCGGCCGCCTGTTCGTGGAAGCCGACGTGCAGGAGCGCAAGCCGCTGTTCGCGCGCCATCTCACCGAGCGCGTGCCGTTGGCCGCGCGGATTCGCGCGGTGCTCGACGAACGGCACAACCACCGCGCGCCCGGCGCCCGATTCCGCACCGAACTGGAGGATCATTTCAGCGAGGAAGAGGCCGAGCACGTGCTCGACACCGCCATCGACTGGGGGCGCTACGCCGAGATTTACGCCTACGACGACAATGCCGATGTGTTCAGCCTCGACAACCCGGGCGCGGAAGAGGCCGAGGGCCTGGCGGGTTGAGTCCGCCAGCGACCATGCCGCAAACCCGACCAGCCGCATCCGATGACCACCATTGATCTCGTCTACTTCAACGCCGGCGGCGGCCACCGCGCTTCGGCCCTCGCCCTGCAGCAGGCCATCGCGCAAAGGGGGCTGGACTGGACCGTGCGGCTGGTCAACCTCACCGAGGTGCTCGATCCCCTGGGCAGTTTTCGCAAGTACGCCTTTTCACCCGAGGACTACTACAACGCCCGCCTGGCCCGCGGCCTGACCCTGGGGCTGCGCTCCGAGCTCAAGCTGCTGCAGGCGCTGATCCGGCTGCTCCACCCGACGTTGATGAAGGTGCTGCAGCAGCACTGGTTGCGCACCGAGCCGGACCTGGTGGTGTCGCTGATTCCCAATTTCAACAGAGCCTTGTACCAAAGCCTTGCCGCCTCGCTGCCGGGCGTGCCCTTTGTGACCGTGCTCACGGACATCGCCGACTACCCGCCGCATTTCTGGATCGAGCCCGACCAGGAGCAGCACTTCATCTGCGGCAGTCCGAGGGCCGTGCAGCAGGCGCTCGACGCGGGCCATGCGCCCGCGCGCATCCACGCCAGCTCGGGCATGATCATCAGGCCGGACTTCTACCGCGCATCCGACCTCGACCGCGCCGCGCGGCGCGCCGAACTCGGGCTCGATCCCGAGCGCCCCACCGGCGTGGTGATGTTCGGCGGCCACGGTTCGCGCAGCATGCTGTCGATCGCCAGCCGTTTGCCGGACACCCAGCTCATCCTCATGTGCGGCCACAACGCCAAGCTGGCCGGCAAGCTGCGCGCGCTGCCGGTCGTCGCGCCGCGCCTCGTGCTGGGCTTCACCCCCGACGTGGCCGACATCATGCGCCTGGGCGACTTTTTCATCGGCAAGCCGGGGCCGGGTTCCCTGAGCGAGGCACTGCACCTGGGGTTGCCGGTCGTCGTCACGCGCAATTCCTGGACCATGCCGCAGGAGCGCTACAACACGCAATGGGTGCGCGACAACGGCTATGGCCTGGTGCTGCCCAGCTTTCGCGTCGTCCAGCCCGCCGTGCAGGCGCTCATCGCGCAATTGCCGGATTTCCAGCGCAGGATCGGCGCGATGCGCAATCGCGCGGTATTCGAGATCCCGGACATCCTGGCTGACATCCTGCGGTCGAATGAGAAGCCAGGTTCGCTTGGCCTGGGCCGTCAACCGGTGCCGAGCACGTTCTGAGCGCCCCCCTTGGGGGTCAAGAAAACTTGGGAGCGGCCCGACGTTTTCTTGAGATCCGCGTCGCATCTCCTGCGGGAATCAGCCGCCGCCTTTCTGGAAATGCGTGGTGAATCGGTCCCACCAACGCGTTCGCGCCTCGGGTGTCGGCGCGGCGAGGTCGATGCGCACGGCCCAGCGCTCCAGCACGACCGAGCCCAACCGAGTCGGCGCCGCGGGTCGCAGCGCGATGCGCCATGCCCAGCCGTTGTGCCGGCCGGTGAAGACGTCGGGTTCCGGGTTGTGCGGGGGACCGAAAGCGGCCGTGAGCTGGCGTACGAATTCGGCGCGGGTGATGGCCATGTCCAGCCCTGCCGTTGCCGGCGCGCCGCGCCCGAACATGGGCCGTCAGCCTCCGGCCACGGGGGGCCAGATGGCGAGGGTCTCGCCGTCCTGCAGCACGCGCGTGCCGCGCTGTGCGGGATCGATGTAGACGCCGTCCACGAGCACCAGATGGACGAGCTTTTCCGGCAGGCGCATGCGCAGCACCACATCGTGAATCGTCGTGCCGGCCGGCAGATCCAGCAACACCTGATGTCCCTGCCGGGGCTGCGGCAGGTAATCGGTCAGCAGGGCCAGCAGTTTGAGGGTGATGCGGACGCTTGCCGGCGCGGGCGCCGGTGTTTGCGACGAGACAGCGGGGGCGGCGGACATCGAGACGCGGACGTGGATTAGGCGTGCCGGGCTCAGGCGGCGAGCAGCCCGCGCCGGCTTTGCCCCTGCGCTCCGGCGAGATAGGCTTCCATCAGGCGCGTCGGGTCTTCGAGAAGCCGGTCTTTCCAGACGCCGAGCCTGACGCGGCCTTCCACCAGGCCGCGCAGCACGCCGATGTGCTCGGTGGTGCCGATGCTGTGGCTGCCCACCATCACGTCGCCCTGGAACTGCAGGCTTAGATGCCTGAACGCGGCGCGGTCGGTGCGTTCCACGCCCTGCCCGCCGGGCACGCCCTGCCACTGGCCGAAGCTGCACGAAATCAGGCCCAGCGTGTCGAGCACGTTGATCTGGGTGACGCCGCGCAACTGCGCCGGCTTGCCCGCCATGTTCATCGCCGCGACATAGGCCTGGTCCACGGCATTGGGCTGGATGGCGCTGACGATGGACTTGCCGTAGACGACGTCGAACGCCTCGGCGCAGTCTCCCGCGGCGTAGATGCCGGGCATATTCGTCTGCATGCGCGCATCGGTCAGCACGCCTTGCAGGCACTGCACGCCGGAGTTTTCGAGGAAGTCGATCTTGGGTTTCACCCCGGCCGCGCTGATGACGAGATCGGCGGGCAGGCGCTGGCCGCTGGACAGGCGCACCGCCAGTGGCGCGGCCAAGTCGGCGGGGTTCGATTCGATGGACTCGATGCGGGCGGCCGTGTGCACCTGAACGCCCCTGGCCTGGACCCAGTCGCGGATCATGCCGCCGGCCACCTCGCCCATCATGCGCGGCACCATGCGGTCGCCCATTTCCACCACGCTGAGCTGCACGCGGCGGCGCACCAGCGATTCCATGATGATGCAGCCGATGAAGCCGGCGCCGAGCTGGATGACGCGCGCGCCGGGCACCGCGAGTTGCGCGATGGCGCGCGCGTCGTCCAGCGTCCAGCAGGTGTGCACGCGTTGGGCGTGAATGCCGGGGATGGGGGGCAGCGCGGGCCTGGAGCCGGTGGCGATGAGCAGGGTGTCGAAACCGAGCCGGCCTCCGGTTTCGAGCGCAAGGGTTTTCGTCCCGGCGTCCAGCGCCTTGACGCGGTCGCGCCGCAGGTCGATGCGAAGCGTCTTCCAGTGGTGCGCGTCCTTGCGCAGCCAGGTGCCGCGCTCGGTGATGTCGCCGTGCAGAAGATAGGGAATGGCCATGCGCGAATACGGCGGCGCGTCCTCGTCGCCGATCAGGGTGATGGTGTCGACCGCCGGCGTGTGCTTGCGCAGGGTCTCGGCCGCGACGACGCCGGCCGGGCCGTTGCCGATGATGACATGGTGCTTCATGGTCGTGTCCTTCGCCAGTGCGAGGTCGATGTTGGCGCCTCCCCACGCCAGTCCTCCCCGCGCGTGTGGGGAGGGGGCGGTTTCACAAGCCCAGGCGCGTGCGCGTTTCGGCTTTGAGCGTGCCCTCCGGCGTCCAGCCCCGAATCTCGTAGTACTTGGGCAGCATCTCCGGCAGCTTGTTGACCAGGCCCTTGGCGGGGCCGGTTTGCGCCGGCTCCTTGAGCAGGCGAGGCGGCAGCGTGTCGTCCTTGGCGGTGAACCCGGCGCGGTTGTTGTAGTCGCGCTCCGTGTTCCAGATGCGCTCGCCGATGAGGGCCAGGTTGTCCATGCTGAAGCCCTCGTCGCAGGCGGCGGCCAGCTGCGGCTGCAGGTCGGCCAGGGTCCAGGCGAAGGTGGTGAACACGCACACGCCGGCCGAGTCGAACACCGCCGTGGCGTCCTGGAAGGCTTTCACCAGCTCGGCCTTGCCCTCGGTGACCAGCGGATCGGTCTTCACCGGGATGCCCAGCACCTCCGAGGCCACGGTGTAGCCGCGCAGATGGCAGGCGCCGCGGTTGCTGGTGGCGTAGGCCAGGCCCATGCCCTGGATGCCACGCGAGTCGTAGGCCGGGAACTCCTGCCCCTTGACGCTCATGCTCAACTCGGGGTGGCCGTACTTGGCCGTCAGGCGCTTGCTGCCCAGGCCGATTTCCTTGCCGAAGCCTTCGCCGCGCGCGGTGATCTCGGCGAAGTAGGTCAGCGCCTTGGCCGAGCCGAACGGCGCCTCGATGCCGAGCTGCTCCTTGGTGATCAGGCCCATGTCGTACAGCTCCATCACCGCGCCCACCGTGGCGCCGAAGGTGATGGGGTCCATGCCGTCCTCGTTGCAGATGAAGTTGGCGTAGGTGAGCGCTTCCAGATCGTTGACGCCGTTGGCCGCGCCCAGCGCCCAGGCCGCCTCGTATTCCAGGCCGCCGGAGGCGCCCCAGTACTGCGGCTTGTTCTCGACCGAGAAATGGTGCGCGTCGATCTTGCTGATGCGCCCGCAGGCGATGGTGCAGCCGAAGCAGGCCTGGTTGGTGACGAGGTTGGGCTTGCCGTCGGTCTTGCGCGGCTCGTGCATGGCCTCGCCCGAAATGTCCTTGGCGCCGTCGAACTGCACCGCGCGGTGGTTGCGCGTGGGCAGGGCGCCGATTTCGTTGATCACGTTCATCAGCACCTGGGTGCCGTACTTGGGCAGGCCCTGGCCTGTCACGGCGTTGTCGTGCAGCACCTTCTTGCCGGCGTTCACCGCCGCCATGAAGGCCTTCGGGTCGCGCACATGGCCCACGCCTTGCGTGCCGCGCACGGCGATGGCCTTGAGGTTCTTGCTGCCCATCACCGTGCCGACGCCGGAGCGCCCGGCGGCGCGGTGCAGGTCGTTGACCACGGCGGCGTACATCACGCCGTTCTCGCCGGCGCGGCCGATGGAGTTGACGCGGATCAGCGGGTCCTGGTGATGGCTCCTGATCCAGGGTTCGGTCTCCCACACCGTCTTGCCCCAGATCGGCGCCGCGTCACGCAGCTCGGCCTTGTCGTTCTCGATGTAGAGGTAGACCGGCTTGGGCGACCTGCCCTCGACGACGATCATGTCCCAGCCCGCCATCTTGAGTTCGGCGCCGAAATAGCCGCCCGAATTCGAGCAGGCGATCGCGCCGGTCAGCGCCCCTTTGGTGATGACCGAGTACCGTCCGCCCGTCGACACCATGGTGCCGGTCAGCGGCCCGGTGGCGTAGATGATCTTGTTGTCGGGCGACAGCGGGTCGACCTTGGCGTCGACCTCCTCGACGAAATATTTGGTCGCCAGCCCGCGCTGGCCGATGTAGTCGCGCGCCCACTGCATGTTCAGCGGCTCGCTCTTGGTGGTGCCTTGCGTGAGGTTCACGCGCAGAATCTTTCCAGCCCAGGTCATGGTGGTGTCTCCTCGTGTGCGGCGCGTCAGGCGGCGTTCTGGTTGCCCAGCCGGGCGGCCCATTGCTGCATGCGCCCCAGGCCCGTCCAGTCGGCGTCGATATAGGTGATGGCCCCGGTGGGGCAGGCCTCGGCGCAGGCGGGCTCGCCGCCGCACAGATCGCATTTCTGCACCTTGCCGGTGTCAGCCACGTAGTTCACCGTGCCGAACGGGCAGGCGATGGTGCAGACCTTGCAACCCACGCAGCTGTCCTCCAGCACGATCTTGGCGCCGGTGGCGGCGTCGACCTTGATGGCTTCGACCGGGCAGGCGTGCAGGCACCAGGCTTCGTCGCACTGGGTGCAGGTGTAGGGAACCTTGCGCCCGGTTTCGTGGAAATCGAACACCTTGATGCGTGATTTGGCGGTGTTGAAGACGGCATAGTTCTCGTATGAGCATGCCATCTCGCATTGCAGGCAACCCGTGCACTGATCCGGGTCGATATGCAGGGACTTTTGCATCTTGCGTCTCCTCGTTGGCGTCGTCGCAGCCTCGATCTGCAGGCGGCGCGCCATGCCGATCGGCGTCGCAGGTTTGCCATTCACCTGGCCCCGCAACGCGCGGCTCCGAGCCCAATATAGGCCGCCTCGCCGCAGCTTGGAAACAAGGTTTTTCCGGTGTCCGAGCAAGGCGCTCGGGTATGCCGCCAGGCGTCATCCACCTGGCGTTCAACGTCTGGGGCACCGCGTGCCGACGCCTCCTCTGGAGGCGGGCCGGGCAGCGCGTCTGGCGCGTCAGTTCAGCAGGACGCGCCGGGCCACCGCGGCGAGCGGCCGCTCGGCCCAGCGTTGCATGCGCGCGCCGAGCAACAGGGGCTTGAGCGCCATGCGCACCGCCAGTTCGATGGGATATTGCGTACTCATGAGCTCGTAAATCTGCTTGCTCACGGCATCGATGGACGGCGGCTGCGCGCGCCCGCGGAAGCGCCACGCCGCGGCATGGCGCAGCGCGATGTCGGCGTCGCTCTGGCGCAGCTCGGCGACGCGGCGCCAGAGCGCGGCGATCACCTTGGGCCGGTGCAGCCCCTCCTGTTCCCGGTACTTGAGGAAATAGTGATAGAAGTGCTTGTAGTGCTGCACTTCGTCGGTGCGGATGCGCCAGGTCAGGTCGCGCAGCACGGGTTCGTCGCACACCGCGTTGAGCGCCTGGTAATAGGTGGTGGTGCCCATCTCCACGATGCAGCGCGCCACCATTTCCTGGCCGCGCGTGGGTTCGAGTTCGTCTGTGGTGCAGAGCTTGGAGTACTCCGTGAAAAAGTCGGCATAGGCGCCGTCCCAGTCGAAGTCGGGCCACACGTGCTCGATATAGGTTTTCAGCGCCAGGCCGTGCTGCAGTTCTTCGGGCTCCCAATGCTGGCTCAGCCAGTCGCCCACTTCGGCGTCGCCGGAGAAATAGTCGACCAGGTTGCGCGTGTAGGTGTCGGTTCCGCTCTCGATGAACGAGGCGCTGCACACCAGCAGGAACAAGTCATCGCGCTTGCGCAGGCGCACGGTGTCGATGGCGGTGAAATCCAGGTCTTCCAGGTGCCAGCGCAAATCTGCCGGGCGAGGATTGTCGTGCATTGCATTCTCCAGTGCTTGGATACGTCAGGGATCCGTTGCTCCAACCCCAAAGTGCGGCTCTTAGAGATGAATGGCCATGTTCGATGTCTCGTGAGACACTGTACGACTGAATTTGGTTCGGATTTTCCTGGGCCTTGTGCTCACGGGTCCACGCCGCGCGCGATGCCGGGACAAGTCGTTACACTTGCCGCGCAAATGTTTGCCATGTGTTATCCAAGGAGAACAGTCATGTTGAAACGCACGATCGCCTTCGCTGTCGTCGGCACCCTGGCCCTCGGGGGTTGCGCCGATATGAGTCAGTCGCAGAAAAGCACCGCACAAGGCGCGGGCATCGGCGCCGCGGCGGGCGCCGTCATCGGCGCGCTCACGGCGGGCGGCAATCCCGGCCGCAGCGCCGCCACGGGCGCCATCGCGGGCGCCGCAGTGGGCGCCGCGGGCGGATATCTCTGGAATCAGCACCTGGAAAAACAAAAGCAGCAGATGGAGCAGGCCACGGCCGGTACCGGCGTGCAGGTCACCAAGACGGCCGACAACCGCCTGAAAATCAATGTGCCGGCCGACGCCGGCTTCGCCACGGGCAGCGCGCAGCTCAACGGCAACCTCTACCCCGTGCTCAACCAGTTGGCCTCCGGCCTGGTGCAGAACCCGACCGAGTCCGTGCAGATCCTGGGCTACACCGACAGCACCGGCTCGGATGCCATCAACTATCCGCTGTCCGAAAACCGCGCCCTCAGCGTGAAGAACTATCTGGTGTCGCGCGGCGTGCAGCCGCAGCGCATCGCCACGCAGGGCATGGGTTCACAAAATCCCGTGGCTAGCAATAACACGGCACAGGGCCGGGCCATGAACCGCCGCGTCGAGATCTTCGTCGCCTCGGGGCAGTAAACCGCCCCCGCGCGCCGCAAGAAGCGGCGCCCTTGGGCTCGCGCGCTCAACTCGCCGGCGCGGCGGGGTGCATGTGGCGCGCGAGTTCCTGTTTGATGGCGCGCAGCTTGGCTTTCACCAAGGCTTCGTTGCGCCCCCCCATGCGCATGAGAATCTTCTGCCCGGCAGAAGCCGATTCCAGCGCGGGGTCGGCGTACTGGTACAGAACATGCGGCTGCGTCAGGCGGATGGGCGCCTGGGGTTCGGGCGCGGCCAGCAGGTTGTCGATGACCACCAGCAGGCGGGCGTTGAAGTCGCCCTGCGGGTAGCCGAGTTGCTTGTAGGCGCTTTCGAACAGCGGGTAGAACGCCAGATAGACATCGACCAGGCGTTTGGGCTCGACCGATTCCAGGATGCGCATGTCGTTCGCGTAGCGCTGCGCGTTGTCCGGGCTGATGGCCAGTTCGGCGCCGGTGCCCACGGTGCGGAACGCTCCGGGTACGGGCTTGACCGGCCAGGCCTTCGCGGGAACCTGGGCGCGGGGCAGGTTGTCGATGGTGGCGACGATATGCATGACTAGGCGATGCGGGATCACCCAGGCGAGGAAGGCCTGGTGGCCGATCAGTCCGGCGATGGCCTTGCCCATCGCGGCGTCGCTTTCGCCGAGCGCGGGAAGCGGCTGCGCCGATGACGCCGGCAAAGCCAGCTCGGGCGCGGAGGCGGGGGCCGGCTTGGGCGCGGACAAGGCCGGCGTGCTGGCCGGCGGCGTGGCCGAAGCCGGCGGTGCCACCGGCGCGCTGACCTGCCGCGGAGCTTCCGGATGCTCGCGCTGCCAGTCGAAATAGCCGAATGCGGCGATCAGGGCCACCAGCAGGACGACGATGAATCTCAGCGGGTTTTTCATGACGCTCCTCTCGGATCCGGAACACGCATTCTGACAGTGTTCCGTGCTGAGACGCCATCGCTCCGTCTTCGTTCTTCAGCGCGGAGCGCGGCGCGTCCGGCACGCTGTCAAATGCCTGTCACATCGGAAATGTAACTTGATGTTTGTCGTGTCATCACGTGTAACGCATGCTGGCCGGCTGATGCCCACCGCCACAGGCGGCGTCACCTCTTGCCATTCACCGACTGTGAAGGATTGCTCCATCATGACCCAAGTCTCCCAACTGTCGCGCCGGCAGGCGCTCAAGTTGTTTTCCGGCGTCCCGCTGCTGCCCCTGGCCACCCTGGGCGGAACCGTCTTGCTCGCAGGCTGCGGCGGCTCCAGCACGGCCGCGACGCCGGCCGCGGCGCCCACCTCGGCCAGTTTCACCCCCATGGCCGCTCCGACCCTCGCGGACGCTTCCGCCATGGCCACCACCAGCGTCGCATCGAGCCTGAGCGTGGCGTATCGCGACGGCAGCACCCAAAGCTACAAGCTCGGCTACCAGCCGTTCTTCATCACCGGCGACCAGGTGCCCAATCTGCAAGGCGGCACCATCCTGGCCGGCGGCTATTTCGATATCAACGGCAAACCCATCGTCGACACCTCCGTGCCCGGCCAGGAGCGCCAGTTCTTCTCCGACTGTCCGGACGGCACCTGCCTGTTGCAACCCATTGCCGGGGCCGACAAAGCCAAGCTCGGGGTCAAGGGCAATCCGGTGTTCGCCGTGGTGCAGTTCGAGTACGCCACGCGCGACCAGGCGCTGGCCAGCCAGTACGGCCGTCTGCCCTCGCCCATCGCCGTGCTCACCCTCGACCAGGACCCGGCGACCGGCAAGCTCAGCCTGGCCAAGTATTTCAACGTGCCGACCCAGGCCGCCTACGGCCTGTGGATCACCTGCGGCGCCAGCCTCTCGCCCTGGAACACGCATCTGTCCAGCGAGGAATACGAGCCCGACGCCTTCGCCGCAGCGAGCGACACCCGGTTCAAGGCCTTCATCACCAATCTCTATGGCGACGCCAACGCCGTGAACGACCCGGTCAAGGCCAACCCCTATCTCTACGGCCACCTGCCCGAAGTCACGGTGAACGCCGACGGCACCGGCACGCTGACCAAGCATTTCTGCCTGGGCCGCATCTCGCACGAGCTGGTGCATGTCTGCCCCGACCAGCGCACCGTGCTGATGGGCGACGACGCCACCAACGGCGGCGCCTTCCTGTTCGTCGCCGACAAGCCCGCCGATCTGTCCTCGGGCACGCTCTACGTCGGCAAGTGGCACCAGACCTCGGGCGTCGGCCCCGGCGCGGCCACGCTGACCTGGATCAAGCTCGGCGCCGCCACCAGCGCCGACATTGAGGCCCTGGCCAAGAGCCTCAAGCCCACCGACATCATGGACCTGGCGACGGTCGATCCGGCCGACGCCAGCTACACCAAGATCCGCTACGGCGGCAAGGACAACTGGGTGCGCCTCAAGCCGGGCATGGACAAGGCCGCCGCCTTCCTCGAAACCCACCGCTACGCCGCGCTGATGGGCGGTTCGATGGGATTCACCAAGTGGGAAGGCACCACGGTCAACGCCAAGGACAAGGTCGCCTACGTGGCGATGAGCTACATCCAGTCCTCCATGACCGACGGCAGCACCGACATCAAGGTCCAAGGCCCCAAGGCCGGCGCCGTGTACGCGCTCAACCTCAAGGGCGGCCAGACCGACAGCGCCGGCGCCGCGATCAACAGCGACTGGGTGCCGGTGGACATGGCGCCTCCCGCCGCGCTGGTCGGCCAGGATCTCGCCGCCGCCGACGCGCTGGGCAACCAGGCCCATGCCGACAAGATCGCCAACCCGGACAACCTCAAGTTCTCCGAGAAACTGCGCACCCTGTTCATCGGCGAGGACAGCGGCATGCACGTCAACAACTTCCTGTGGGCCTACAACGTCGACAGCAAGCAGCTCGCGCGCATCCTGTCCTGTCCCGCCGGGGCCGAATCCACCGGCCTGCAGGGCGTCGACGACGTCGGCGGCTGGACCTACATCCTCAGCAACTTCCAGCATCCCGGCGATTGGGAAACCCCGCTGCACGACATCGTCAAGCCCACGCTCGACCCCCTCGTCAGGTCCAACTACAAGGACCGCTTCGGCGCCGCGGTCGGCTATCTGACCGGCCTGCCGCAGACCGCCAAGATCTGAGCACGACGACGCGGCGCCGTGCCGCGAGACGCTTGGGCCCGCCACGGCGGGCCTTTTTTTGGCGCGCGTCAGATCGCCTGGGCCATGGGCCTGAGCTCGCCGGAAGGGAGGTGGACGCACACATCCGCATGGCGCATCACCGCGTCGCGATGCGTGATGGCGATGACGGTCGGAACCCGGGCGTGCACGGCTTCGAGCATGGCCAATTCGGCCTGCGTGTCGAGCGCCGACGAGGGTTCGTCGAGCAGCATGATCTGCGGCCTGCGCACCAGCGCGCGCGCGATCCCCAGGCGCTGGCGCTCCCCGCCGGACAGCAGCTGGCCGGCCGCGCCGACATCCACGTCGAGAATGTCCGTTCCGGCCGGGGCGTCCTTGTCGAAGCGCAGCGCATCGAGCAGCGTACGCAGCTCCTCATCGTCAACCCGGTGCGGGCAGCCATACAGCAGGTTGTCGCGCACCGTGCCGCTCACGATGGCGGGCTGCTGCGGCACGAAGCCGATCAGGCTCCGCACCGCGTCCAGCGCATAGTCCGCGATCGGCCGCCCGCGAAGCATCACCCGGCCCGAACTCGGCGAGAGCAGGCCGGCCAGCAGACAGAGAAAGGTGGTCTTGCCCGCCCCCGAGGGACCGACGATGGCATAGCTGCGCCCTTCGGCCAGGTTCAGGTTGAGTCCCGTGGCGAGCGCCCGGCCATCGTGGCCGTACGCCACGTCTTGCAGCGCGAACCCGCCATCCCCCCGACCTGATGAACCTCGCGCACCGTGCCGCCCCGCTCCGCGGGCTGGTCGAGATAGGCGAAACCGCGCGGCGAACGCCGATCAGCACGCCCGCAAGCACGGTGAAAGGCATCGTCAGTTGCAGGACGTAGCCGGTGACCATCACGAAATCGCCCGAGGAGAAGCTTCCGCCCAGGACCTGCTGCGCCAGGTACAGGCTGCTGCCGAGCAGAATGAAGCCGACAGCCAGGGACTGCATGCTGAGATAAAAGGCGAACAGGGCATTGCCGCGCGCGGACACATCGACGTAGCGGCGCAGCGTGCGGCCGACGAAAGCCCGCTCCTGCGCATAGGCCGCGTTGACCTTGATGTCCAGCATCGCGCCGAACTTTTCCACCATTTGCGCGGTCAGCGCGTTGCTCGCGGCGATCATCTCGGCATGGCCGCTCTGGGTCCGCGTCGCGATCGCCACCGCCAGCGCGAAAGCCGCGAGCAGGCGGACAAGAAACGCCGCGGCGAAGCCTCCGCTGACGGTCCGCGTCAGAATCGCGCCGACCATCAGCAGCTCCACGACGATCGGGCCGACGGTCCAGAAAAAAACGAAACTCAGATCGCTGAAGGCACGACGGCTGTTCTGGATGTCGCCGATCAGAACGCCGCGGTCGTGGCGCAGAAACTCCGCATAAGGCCATCGCAACAGGTGCATGTAAAGGGCCTGTTGGAAGGCGGCGTCGCAGCGCGCGGCGATGGCGGCGAACGCCGCGTGCTTGGCCCATTCGGCCACCCGCGCCAGCATCCAGCATCCGGCAAAGGCGAGGACGAGCGCGGTCGCTGCGGCGGAGCTTACCGTTGCCAGGCTGGCGGGGGCCAGCTTGTTGGTCAGCTCGCGCAGGAAATAAGGCCAGGCCGCATTCAGTCCGGCGATGCACAGCAGCAGGACCGAGGCCAGCGCGAAGTGCATGACGATGCGCGCGTCATGCCGCCTGACGACGCCGAAGGCTCGCCAATACAGCGCCCAGGCGCCGCGGCTGTGGTCAGGGCGAGACGAAGCGGCCTGGGCCAAGCCTGTTCCTCCACGGGCGATGCCGCGCGTCTGGCCTCATGCCCACCCCAACTGCCCGGCCTCGATGCGCTGCGACCCTAGCGTTGTGCCCGCGACGTCGCGGGTGATGATCTCCAGCGCGCGGTCCTTGTCCTCGCCCGTGAAGCGCAGCACGCCGTAGTTGCGCTCGGCGACGAGGGTTCCCGGGACGCGGTTGGGATTCGCGTCGCCCCTGGACGGGCCGGAGTTCAGCGGCGAGCAGGTGTACTCCAGGAGCGGGTAGTCGGCCTTGCCGCCATAGCGCGGGCGGGGGTAGCGCGTGAGCTCGGTGATGTGCCGGTCGCCCGACAGGAACACCACGCCGGGGATGCGGGCCTGCTGCAGCCAGCCGAGAAATTCGGCGCGTTCCACAGGGTACTGGTTCCAGCCCTCGTAGGCATCGTCGTCGTTGAGCATCTGGCCGCCGGCGGCGATGATCTTGAATCTCGCCCGGGAGAACAGCAGGGCGTTTTTCAGCCAGCGCAACTGTTCTGCGCCGAACATGGTCTTGCCGCGCTCAGCGGGGCCGCTGGCGTCGGCGTCGCGCCAGTAGCGGTCGTCGAGCAAAAAGAAGTCGGCGTCGAACAGGTTCACCTTGGTGAACACCCCGGCAACCTCGGGCAGGCCGTAGGCGGGATTGGCCCAATAGCGCTTGAAGAGGCGCAGCGACTCACCCTTGAACGTGAAGCTCAGATCGCCATCATTGGGGCCGTAGTCGTGGTCGTCCCAGATCGCCACCTGCGGAGTCGAGCGCAGGAAGTCCTGCAACGGCGCGAACGCGCGGTCGCGCCGGTAGCGCAGGGCCATGCCCTGCGGGCTGAGCAGGTCGGCCTCGCGAAAGTACAGGTTGTCGCCCAGCCACACCATCAGGTCGGCGTGTTCGCCGCGCATCGCGTCGTAGATTTCGTAGCCGCCGCCGTAGGGCGGTCCCGGGCGGTCGAACGGCGGGTCGTTGATATAGGCGCAGGAACCGGTCAGCACGGTGAACTCGGGGGGCGGGCCGCGAAACAGCCAGATTTTTTGCGTGCGCAGCCGCAAGGGCTTGCCTTGCACCGCTTGACCGTTCACGTAGGCCTGGCAGAGATAGCTCACGCCGGGGGTGAGATCGTCGAGCACGATGTGGGCGCAGAACTCGCCGGCCGCGTCGGTTTTCACGGGCGCGGTGCGACGCTTCGCACCGCGCTGATCCTGCGGTGCGAAGTCGATGAACACCTCGGCGGCCCCCGGGGTTTGCAGCCACACCACGCCCGAGCGCGCCGCCACATAGCCTTGCATCGGCCCGGCATGGAGCATGCCGGGCGGCGCGGGGTCGGCCCAGGCGGCGGGAAATGTCCAGGCGCCCCCCGCCACCAGCGCGCCCGCGCCAAGCCCGGTGCGCAGGAAGCCCCGCCGGTTCAGCGCGGGAAACTCCGAGGTCCCTTGCATCAGAACCTCGCTTCCAGGCTCAGGTAGTAGCTGCGCGGCATGTTGAGATAGACATAGGGGTTGCTGGAACTGCCGCCGTAGCTCGTGTTGTAGGTCTTGTCGAGCAGGTTGTCGACGTTGAGCGAGACCGTGAGTTTCTGCAGCCCCAGGCCCTGCACCGTGTCGCCGCGGTCGAAGGTGTAGCGCAGGCTGGCGTTGGCCAGGGTGTGCGCCTGGATGGGCGAGGTGGCGCCGTTGGAATACACGTAGTACGACTCGCCCGCGTACTGCGCGCCGAGCGAAGCGCGCCACGGCCCCTGGGTGTAGATGCCGCCGACCGCCAAGGTCTGGTGCGGGGCATACGGGAAGGGTTTGTTGCTCGCGCGCAGCTGGGCGTTGAGCAGGCCGAGGTTGGCGTACATCGACCACATGCTGCTGAAACGGAAGTTGTTCTGCCAGGCGATGCCTTCGTTGACGGCGCTCCCCGCGTTCTGCAACTGGCTGCCCTGCTGGCCGCTGGGCAGGGTCACGTTCGTGGACAGGATGTAGTTCTGGAAGTCGACGCGGAACACGTCCACGCCGCCGCTCCAGATGCCGGCTTGATACAGCAGACCCATGTCGTAGGTCTTGGCCTGCTGCGGGTTCAGGTTGGGGTTGTAGGTGCCGGTGTAGTACTGGTTGTACTGCGGCGGCTGGGTGTTCTCGGTGTAGTTGGCGTAGGCGTGCAGGCCCTGCGCGAGCTTGTAGTTCACCCCCAGCGAAGGCATGGTGGTGCTGAAGTCGTTGTTGAACTGGCCGGGCTGATTCTGCGCCAGCGCCACATCGTTCGTGAAATCGCGGCTGACCTTGAGGTACTTCAACCCGCCCTGGACGACGAGGTCAGGCGTGGTGTTCCAGGTGAGGTTGAAATAGGGCTCGACCAGCTTGGTCGTCACCGGCTCGACATAGCTCGAACCCAGGTACTGGCCGCTGGTGCTGCTGAAGTACCGGCTGTCGTGCGTGGTGTCGTTGTTGTTGGTCCAGAGCCCGGCTTCCAGGCCCAGGGTGCTGGCCAGCGGCGTGTTCAGGCGCAGGATATTGCCCCAGCGCTTGGTGTCGTTGATGCCATGCGTCACGAACAGCCCGCCCGCGGGCGCGAACACTTTCTGCGCCACGCCGCTTGGAACCAGCAGGGTGGTGGACGCAGCAGCGCTGGCGCCGCCACCAAAGCCGTTGCCACGATAGAAGTAGAGCTGATCGGACAAGGTGGTCTGGCCGAAGGTGGCTTCGTACTTGGCGTAGCTCAACCAGTTCTGGTACTGGTTGTATTTGTAGGCCGGGGAATTGGGGTTGGGCTTGCCGTTGACCACCGTGGCGCCGCGGTTGCTGTTGCAGGTGTCGCCGTATGTGGCCAGGTCGGCCGCGGTGCAGCCGCCGTAATAGCCGAAGTTCTGGTTGTTCTGGCTGTAGAACAGCGTGAGTGCGCCGGGGCCGATCTGGCTCACGCTCTTGAACAGGTACTGCTTCTGGTCGCTCGGGGTGTTGTCGAAATAGCCGTCGCTGTGGTTCTTGTTGGCATAGAGCCAGAAGGCCGTGGGGGCGCCGGTGCCGGCGCCGAGCAGGCCGGAGTTGAGCAGGACGCCTTCGTTGTAGGTGCCGAACGAGCCGTACCCGGCCAGCAGCGAGGCCGACATCTTCGGATCGGGGTTCAGGCTGTAGGTTTCCACCGATCCGCCGAACGCGGCCAGGCCGGGAATGGCCGCCGAGCCCGCGCCGGGGAAGTAGCGCGTGCCGGCAATCAGGCGCGTGGGAATGAACTCGTTGCTGTAGAAGGCGTAGCTGTCGTTGTCGTTGAGCGGAATGCCGTCCAGCGTCCAGTTGATCAGGCTCTTGTCGAAGCCGTTGATGTAGACGTTGTCGCCGTTCTGGCTGGAGCCGGTGCTGACCACCATCACATTGGGCATATTCGACAGCGCCTGGGTGAAGGAATCGGTCGGGTTGAGCAGCTGGAACTGGCCGGCGGTGATCGTGGTCTGGGCCTGGGTTGCGTCGGGGTTGAATTGCTGGATGGTGTCGAGCTGTTGCTGCGCAAGGTTGCCGACCGTGCCGGCGGGCGCCTGGAGGAAAAAGCCGCCGCTTGTTGCCGCGGCGGCCTGCCCCTGGGCCTGGACCTCGCCGAGGCTGGTCTGGGCTTGGGCAAGATGCGCACTGCCGAAGCACAGGGCCAGCGCGAGGGCAAGACGGGTGGGATGGCTGTGGATTTTCATGGATGTCGTTGGGCGGCAAATGGAAACAAACGGCCATTCTTGAAACCGCGCGTGACGCCGCATTGACCGCCCGATGAAGATTGCATGACGTGGCGACCCTGCCACATGACCCACGTTGGGGGGCTTGCGCCGCGCAGGCCGCGAACCTCCGGACGCTGCGCAGCCGAGCGCGGCTGCGACATCCATCGACAGGCCAAGATCCCCGCATTTGGGGGGTGGGGCCGCAGACACGTCCGATGGCCTGTGAGGGTGGGCTATGCTTTGAGTCCCTCAAGCGTCAATCTCACAAGGAGTGTCCGACATGGAGGGCATCAAAACAGAATTTCCCGGGGAATTGGATCGTTTGTGCCTGCGCATCGAGAACGCCGCCGACGCCAATCTGGCGCGCTGGATGGTGGAGCAGGCCGGTGTGGAGAGCATTCGCGCCGCGGCTTTCGAGCTGACCTCGCGCAAGAAGCCCAAGCCGGCGAAGGTGGCGCAGGCGCTCGACATGCGGGTGCCTGATGGGCTGGCGCACGACGCGCAGGTGTCGTCGCAATTCGACCATGCCTGGGCCGGGCCGTTGCGCCGGGCCGGCATGTTGCGCGCGCAGGCGCGGCACTGAGCGCCCCCCAGGCCGCCGCTATGCAGCGGCCGCCCCCCGAAGGGGATGGGCAAACTTGGGCTGGTCCTGCGTTTTCTCATGGGGCCGAACGCGCGGGCGGGTGACCTGCGCCGCGCGGCTGGCGCCGGCCTCAGTCGTCGGCGTCTTTTCCGGCGATCAGGCTCGAGACCGGACGGTGCTGCCGCGCGGCCAGGGCCTGCACATGGGCCAGCATCGCGGCATAGGCTTGCGGGCCCTTGGTCGCCAGCCAGACTTGGCGCATCTGCTCGGGCCCGCTGATTTTCAGCAATTCGGTGGGCGTGTAGCGCCGCGCGGCTTCCGGCGACTGGGCGGCCAGGCGCATGTCGCCGGGCACCTGCGCCACCGGCATCGCGGCGAAAGGCGAGTCGGCCGGACACGTGCCGGGGTTGCGCTGCAGCGCGAATTCCATCGGCAGCACCTGGGTCTGCGCAGCGTCCGGGTGTACCCGCCAGATGCCGTCCAGCACATGGGCGTTGGCATCCCACTGCGACATCGGCGCAATGCCGGCCACGGCTTCGATGGTGCGCAGCAGGTCCACCTGCGACAGGTGCCGCGTCACCAGCATTCCCGGCTTGACCCATGGCCCCGCGGCCACCGCGAAGGTACGGTGCGCGTCGATGTGGTCGGCGCCGGATTGCGCGTCGTCCTCGGTCAGCAGCACCAGGGTGTGTTTCCACTGCGGCAGGCGCGAGACGGCGTGGATGACCTGCGCCGTGGCCAGGTCGTTGTTGGCGACGTAGCTGTCGGGGCTGGGCAGGCAGGGCGCGCGGCCGGCGGTGTGGTCGTCCGGCAGCCAGATGTAGAGCACGCGTGGCAGAGGGTGGGCGCGCAGCCATTCTTGCGCGATGGCGGCGCGGTCGGTGTCGAGCACCAGGCGGTCCCAGGCCGGGTAGTCCACCGCGAGGTGCTGGCGCAGCGCGGGCGAGATGTCGCCGATCCTGTTGCGCGAGGCGAATTCGCCGAAGTCCTCGAAGCTCACATGGTGCGCCAGCAGGTCGTTGAACAGGAACAGGCGGGCCGGGTAGGTGATCCAGGGATTGCTCCAGTGGCCCAGCGCCGAGAGGCTCTGGTAAATCGCGTGCGGGTTGCGCGCGCCGCGGGCGTCGGGCGCCAGCGACTGCGTCCAGCCCGAGTTGGCGATGTAGCCGCGGTCGGAGTAGTACAGCGGCCAGGTGCGCTGCACGACGTCCGAGTCGGAGCCGGCGGTGGTCCACTGGTGGCCCTGCGAGGTGACCTCGCCGTCGGCGTAGAAATGGACGAACAGCGCACCGTGCTCCGCCATCGTGTACAGGTTGGGCAGTTCGCGCGGGCCGTAGAGGTCGAGCTTGGGATCGGCCCATGGGCCCGCGCCGGGATACTTGCCCAGGGCCTCGTCGAAGGTCTTGTTCTCGCGCAGGATGAACACGACGTGGCGGATATGCCCGTGCAGCCAGGCGGTGGCGCGGGCGTTGGCGGCGGCCAGCACCCGGCGCTGCGCGGCGCCGAAACCGTTGTGGTCCAGGGCCTGCCGTGTCCACGCCGCGGCGTGCGCGGGCAGCTCGCGCAGGTCCACGCGCTGCAGCAGGCCGTGCATGAAATCGCCTACCCACTGGTGATGCACGTTCGGCCCGCTGCCCATGCCCTTGGCGCTCACGACGTCAAGCGCGTCGTTCTGCACGGCCAGGGACGTGGGGTACCAGCCGGTGGGAACGAGCGCGACGCGGCGGCCGGTTTTCAGGTCGTAGATCGCCACGTCGTCGTTGCCGGCATTGGCCACGAACAGCCGGCCGTTGGCGACCGCCAGCGCGTCGGGATAGCTGCCGGGCGGCGCTCCCGGGTACGGCGCGTCGTCGATGCTGCGCACCGCCTTGAGGCTGCGGGTGTCGACGGCGACGATGCGGTCGAGGTTGGCGTCGGCCACCCACACCAGCGGCGTGCCCGGCTGCGCCGCCAGCGCGGTGGGATGCGCGCCCGCGCCGGCGCTTCGCGGCCCCAGCACGGGACCGGTGGGCACTTCGCCCAGCACCTTCCACGCGGCGCGGTCGATCACCGTCACGCCGTTGCCGCCCCAGTCGCTGACCACCAGGCGGCGGGCGCCGTCGGCCAGGGCCACGGCATAGGGATAGCTGCCCGCGTGGAGATAGGCGGTCGCTCCGCTTTGCAGGTCGATGCGCGCCACGCTGTTGCTCAGCATGCCGCTCACATAGGCATGGCGCCCGCGTGGGCCGATCACCACGCTGTCGGGGTAGAAGTGGCGCGGCTGCTGCCAGTTGCCGGCGTATTGGTAAGGGTACTGGCTGCGGGGGAAGGGCTGCCATTGCAGGGCGTAGCGGCGCACCAGGCGCAGCGTGCCGCCCTGGCGGCGCAGGGCCAGCAGATCGTCGCTGTCGCCGCCTGTGGCGTAGAGCGTGCCGTCCGGGCCCGCCGCCAGGCCCTGGAACAGGCTCTGGCCCTTGATGGTGCCGGCGTCGCCTTCGTCCTCCGCGGCGCCGGGCTTGCCTTGCGCCACCGTGGCGCCCGGCGCCGCGCGCCGGCCTTCCTTGGTCTTCAGCGTGGCGATGCCGCCTTGCGGCGCCAGATCGCCTGCCGCGTACAGGCGCAGGCTCTGCGCCTTGTTCGCGCCACCGTCGAGCACGGCCAGGACATCGCCGCTCGCGACGACCTGGGTGGGGAAGTTGGGCGTGGCGGCCACGTCGCCGACCGGGGCGAGAACACGCCCGCTGGGCAGCACGGCCTGGGGTGGGTCGGCAGCCCAGGCCGGCACCGGCGCCAACGTCAGCGCTGCCGCGAGAACACGATGCCAGAGTCCTGCGCCGGTTTTCGTCTGCATGTCGAATCTCCCCCAGCGTCCGTCCGGCGCCGGATTCAGTGGCCTTGCCACACGCTGGCGGCGATGAGGGCCGCCACCAGCACCCAGCCGCTGGCGGCCGGCGCCCAGCGGGCGACCGTCCAGGCCAGTAGCACCGCCGCCGCCACCGACGCGATATTGCGCACGTCGCCGAAAATCAGTTGCATGACTTTTTTCATGCGCCCGCTCCTTGCACGCCGGCCATGGGCACGCGCAGCTTGAACGCCGCGAGGCGCCCGGCCACCACGTACACCGCGAACAGGAGCAGCAGCGTGGCGTCGCCCAGCGGCCACACCTGGGCTTCGCCCAGCAGCCCGCCCAGGCTCCAGAAGGTGCCGAACGACAGCAGCGCGCACGCCACGGTGAACTTGAGGGTGTTCTCCGGCACCTTGGTGAGCGGCTTGCGCAGCACCAGGCCCACGGCAATCACGGCCAGCAAGGCCGCCAGCGCGCTGGCGGTGGCCTGGCCGTAGCTGATGGTGCGTCCGAGCGCCACCACCAGCAGCCACACCTCCAGACCTTCGAGCAGCACGCCCTTGAAGGCCACGGCCCAGGCCACGCGGGTTTCGGCGTGGTCGATGGCCTTGCGCGTCTCGGCGAACTCCGCGGCTTCGTCGTGCAGCCTGGTGCGCCCGGCGTAGCGGCGAATGGCCTTGACGTACCAGCGCAGCCCGAACAGCAGCAGGAATAGGCCGATGGCGGCGCGGATCAGGCCGATGTCGGCCTGCACCACGGCCAGGCCGATGCCGGTGACCGCGATCAGCCCCGCCACCACCGCCAGCGCCGCCAGCGCCGCGCCTGCGGCGCGCGCCCAGCCGATGGTCAGCGCCACCGCCAACACGATCGTGAAAGCCTCCACCCATTCGACGCCGGACGCCAGAAAAATCGCGCCCATCCCGCCCCATTGCGTTGCATTCATGCCGCCACGTCCTCCGTTGTCGTGCTGGTTTCGGGGAAAAGAAAAACCTGTGCCGCGCCGATGCGCAGATCCAGCATGCCGTCCGCCGGACGCGCCGTGGCGGGCAGCCGAAGCTGGACGCCATGCAGGTCCACGCGCCATTCGTCGCGCTCGCCGGCCGGGCGCCGACCGAGCACGCGCGCACGCACCGGCCAGTACGCCTGGGCGCCGTTTTCGGCGTCGTCCGCGCGCAGCGCGGAGGCCCGAAGATACAGCGCGTAGCCGCCGTCGACCTGGCCGGCGAGCTGGGGCGGCGCGTCGACCACGCCCCACGGCGCGTGCAGCCGGCCCGCGCGCAATGTGGCGGGCCAGGGGCCGTGCGCACCGGTGAAGCGGGCGACGAAGGCGGTCTGCGGTTTGTGCAGTAGGTCCATCGGCGCGCTCAACTGCAGCAGCCGGCCTTGCGCCATCACGCCGACGCGGTCGGCCAGCGCCAGCGCCTCGTGGTGGTCGTGGGTGATGTACAGCGCGCTGATGCCGTGTTCGCGCACCACCTCGCCGATGAGGTCGCGCAGCTCCTCGCGCAGGCCGGCGTCCAGGTTCGACAGCGGCTCGTCGCACAGCAGCAGGCGCGGCTTGCCCACCAGCGCCCGCGCCAACGCCACGCGCTGCTGCTGCCCGCCCGAGAGGGCGTGCGGGTGGCGCTCGGCCAACTCGCCCAGGCCCACCTGGCCGAGCATGTGTCGCGCACGTTCGCGCGACGCCCCGCGCCCGAGCCGATGCAGCGGCAGCGCCACGTTGTCCAGCGCGGTGAGGTGGGGCCACAGCGCGTAGTCCTGGAACACCATGCCGAGCTGGCGTTGCTCGGGCGGCAGCCAGGCGCCGCCAGCGGCGTCCACGACCCGCCCGCCCAGGCGCATCGCGCCGCCGTCCAGGCGTTCCAGCCCCGCCACCAGGCGCAGCAGGGTGGTCTTGCCCGATCCGGAGGGGCCGAGCAGGCAGAGGATTTCTCCGGCCTGCAATTGCAGGCTCACATGGTGCAAAGCCGTGATGGCGCCGTAGCGCTTGTGCGCGGAATCGATGTGCAGCAAGGTCATGATCAGGTCCGGTTCGACACACCCAGCTGACGCCATGCCGCTGGCGTCAGGCGCTGGTACGCCCAGTGCGCCAGCAGCGCGAAGGCCAGCAGCACCGCCATGCCCAGCACCTGCAGCAGCGCCTGCTGGTGCAGCTGAAATCCCCCCGCGTACTGCAGCAGGGCCACGGCCAGCGGCGGATGGCCGGCCGGATAGAGCAGCTCGGACGCCGGCATTTCGAACGCGATGGTCAGCACCGCCAGCAGCCAGGCGTAGAACAGCGGGCCGGCCAGCAGCGGCAGGTGCACATGGCGCAGGGTCTGCCCGCGCGATAGCCCGTGCACCCGCGCCGCGTCGCCCAGCGCGCGGTGCAGTTGCGCCACCGGCCCGAGCAGCACGCGGCTGGACGCCGGCACCGCCAGCGCCACATAGGCCATGCCCAGCAGCAGGCTGCCGCCATACAGCGGCGCGTAGGGCTGGTTGTAGGCCTGCAGATACGCGGCGGCCAGCACGATGAGCGGCAGCGCCATCATCGCCAGCAGCACGGTGTCCAGTGCGCGGCCGAGGCGCCCCGGCCGCGCGATCAACCACGCCACCGGCAGCGCGATCAGCACCGTGGCGCTGGCGGCGGCGAGCGCCAGCTCGAGCGAATACGCCACGGCCGCGAGAAGCGGCGGCAGCGCGCGGGCGATCTGCGCCCAGCCGCCTTGCGGCCACGCCACCCCCAGCGCCGCCAGCGTGGGAACCACCAGCGCGAACAAGCCCAGCGCCAGCAGCAGAGCGGCGTGCACCGCCTTGGGCGCGGGGCGCAGGCGCACGCGCGCGGCGGGGCGATGTTTGGAGCCCAGGGTCTGGTGCAGGGCTGCGCGCCGCCCCACCAGCCCTTGCAGACCCATGGCCGGCAGCACCAGCGCCAGCAGCAGCCAGGCCGTGGCGGCGGCCAGCGGGAAGTTCAGCGGCATGCCGTTGACCGCCTGATAGATGGCGTAGGTGCCCATGGTGAAGCCGCTGCTGGCGCCCAGCGTGGCCACCACCGCGAAGTTGCGCAGCGACTCGGCATAGGCGATGGCGAATCCCGCCGCCAGCGCCGGCAGCAGCGCGGCCAGCGCCAGGCGCAGGCGCCAGGCACGCGACAGGCCGTGCACGCGCGCGGCTTCCTGCAACGCGGCGCTGCTGTTCTGCAGACTGCCCTGGGTGACGAGATAGACGTAGGGCATGGTCTTGAGCGCCAGGGTGATGACGATGCCCGCTGGCCCGAGCAGCAGCTGCGCCAGGCGCAGGGCGGCCGGCCAGTGCGCCAGCGGGCCGATGGGCGCGGCCAGCAGCATCCAGCCCGAGGCGAGGAAAAAGTCCGGGAAGATCAGCAGCAGCCACACGCCGGCTTCGATCCAGCCGCGCGCCGGCAGGTCGGTGCGCACGCGCAGCCAGGCCAGCCAGGCGCCCAGCGGCAGCGCCAGCGCGCCCACCAGCAGCGCCACCCACAGCGAGTTCCACAGCGCGTGCAGCGCGTAGCCCTGCGCCGCCTGTCGCAGCGGGGCGAGGGTCATGCGCAAGTCGCCCTGCAGCACATGGGGCATCCAGGCCGAGAGCAAAAAACCCAGCAGGGGATAGGCCCACAACGCCGCGAAGGCCAGCGCCGCCAGCAGCAGCCCGGCGCGCACGGCCCAGCGGCGCAGCAGCGCGCGCGGCCATGCGGCATGCTGCGGCACGGTCAGCGTGTCGGTCTCGGACAGCCACATCGTCGGGAATCCAGGAGGTTGAGGCGTCGGGGGCGTGGCGAGGAACCGGGCGGCGGTCTCAGCGCGCGATGTGCGCCGTGAACCAGTTGATGATCGCGGCTTCCTTGCTTCCCCACAGCGCCGGGTCGATCACCTGGGTATGCACCGTGCCCAGGTCTTGCAGGCTGGGCAGCGGCCGCACGCCGACAAGCAACGGCAGGTAGTTGGAATCGGCCGAAGGGTCGCCATGCTGCATGGCGGCCTGACCCGCCGGGGAGAGCACGAATTCCACGAAGCGCCGCGCCTGCTGCTGCAGCGCGCCGCGGACGGATTTGCCGATGGCCAGGTCCGACGGCAGCACGGTGCTCGGCGCCGGCGCGGCGATCTTCAGGCCCGGCATGTCGTGCGCGAAGCCCAGCGCGGCCGAGCTTTGCACCACCGCGGCGTCGATCTGGCCGTATTGCAGCGCGCGCAGGGTCACGCTGTTGGTGGGGAACACCTTCAGGCCGTTGGCCTTGAGACGCTCGAAATAGGCTTCGCCCGGTTTGTCGCCCATCTGCGCCAGCACACCCGCCACCAGCGGGTAGGTGGGACCGGAGATGGCCGGGTTGTTCATGCCCACCTTGCCGCGCAGCGCGGGCTTGGCCAGATCGTCCCAGGTCCTGGGCCAGTCCGCCGGGGCGATGCGCTCGGGGTTGAACAGCACCACGCCGGCATAGGTCACGCCCACCGGCTGCCAGCAGCGATCGGCGGGCTCCAGCTCCTGGCCCAGCGCCGTGTAATGCACCGCCGGCGCCCAGCCGCATTGCAGCAGCCCCTGTTTGGCAAAGGTCTGCATGGCCTGGTTGCCGTCCAGCCAGATCACGTCCCACTGCGGGTTGTGCGCTTCGGCCTGCACCCGCGCCAGCAGCGGCCCGGTGCTCAGGTGGATGAGGTTGACCGGAATGCCGGTGGCCTTGGTGAAGGCGTGCGCGACCTTCTGGTCGTAACCCATGGCGCCGTACACCGTGAGCGTGGCGCCGAGCGCCGCGCCGAGACCGCCTGCGGCGAGCAGCAGGGCCACGGCGCCGAGGCGCAGCTTGGTGGAAAGGCGCGAGGGCAAAAGCTTGATCGAGAGCTTCATGAATCGTTCAGGTGAAAGCGCACCCAGATGTCGAAGGTCATGCTCCGGCCTTGCAAGGGCGTGGGCGTGGCGGGATAAGGCGCCCGGCGCACGGCGTCCATCGCCGCGTTGTCCAGCAGGTCGCTGCCGCCACTGGTGACCACGCGCACGCCGCTGATCTGGCCGTCGCGGTAGGTGAAGGCCACCAGCGTCTTGCCTGTCAGATGCATCAGGCGCGCGGCCGTCGGGTAGTGCACCGCGGCCTGGATGGCGCTGCGCAGTTGCGCCTCGAAATCCGCCTTGATCGAAGCCAGGTCCACCGCAGGCGGGGCTGGAGGCGGGGGAGGCGCAGGCGGCGCGGGCGCGGCCACCGGCATGGCCGGATGCGTGTCCGGCACCGGCGCGGGCGGTGCCACCACCTTCGGCGTCGGCAGCGGCGGCGGCACCACCGGTCTGGGCGCCACGTGATGCATCACCGGCTTCGGCAGCGGTTTGGGCTGCGGCTTCGGCATGGGTTTCGGGATCGGCTTGGGGATGGGCTTGGGCGCAGGCGGCGCCACCGTCTTCGGCGCAGGCCGGGGCGCCTCCAGCACGATCTGCATCGGCGGCGGGGGCGGCGGCTCGGGCGCATGCCGGGCGTACCACAGCACCCCGCCGATCAGGGCCGCCTCCACCACCAGCGCCAGCGCCGCCGCCGCCGGCCAGCGCCGCGCGTCGTCCGGCTCGCGCCAGGGCGCGGCATGCACCGCGCTCATGGCTGCGTACCCCCGCCCCCCGGCTGCGCGGCCAGGCCGATCCTGGTCACCCCGGCGGCGCGGCAGGCGTCCATCACCGCCATGAGCTGCTGCAGCGAGGTGTCCTTGTCCCCGGCCAGCGTGACCTGCAGCGCATCCGGGTGTGGCTTGGCCTTGAGCACCGCGGTGAGCTGCTGGGGCGTGAGGGTCTGGTGCTCCAGGTGGATCACCCCGGCCTTGTCCACCGCCAGCGTGAGCTGCGGCTTGGGCATGGCCTGCGCGGTGGAGCTGGTGGGCAGGCGCGAGGCGATGCCGGCGTCGGGAATCATGTGCAGCGTGACCATGATGAAAAACACCAGCAGGAAGAACATGATGTCGATCATCGGAATGATCTCGATGCGGGCCTTGCGAGTTTCGAAATACTTCATGGCGACTCGACGGAGAAAAAAGGCGCCGCAGCACGGCTGCGGCCCAAGCGGGCGTGCTGCCGGCCCGCGCTGACTCGCTGACTGGCAGGGAGGATGAGGCTCAGGCGACGTGCTGCTGCAGCACCGCGGGCTTGGCCGGGTGTTGCAGGGCCTGGGGGCGGGCGGCGGTGGGGTGGACTGCGGCGGGATGGGCCGCAGTGGCCTGGCTCGAGGCGCCCTGGCCGCCGTGCACGCCGCCGCTGCGGTAATGCGGGTACATGCGGTTGGTCAGCATGAGCTTGATGCGCTCGAGCTGGTGCAGCACCAGGCGCACGCGCTGGTTCAGGGCGTTGAAGGCCACCAGGCCGAGCACGGCGATGAACAGGCCGGCGGCGGTGGCCAGCAGGGCTTCGCCCACGCCGCCGGTGACGGCCTGGGTGGCCGCTCCGGGGTTGGACAGGGCCTGGAAGGTGTTGAACATGCCGATGATGGTGCCCAGCAGTCCCAGCAGCGGGGCCAGGGTGACGATGGTGTCGAGCACCCACAAGCCGCGGTCGATGCGCGGGGCCTGGTCCATGACGGCTTCCTCGAGGCTGCTGGAGAAATGCTCCAGGGTGTCGCCGAGGTCGTGGGCCAGGGCCACGGCAACGACCTGCGCGGCCGAGGAGCCGCTGTCTTGCTCGGCGCGCGCGCGCAGCAGCCGGGTGTCGACGTGGGCGTGGCCCTTGAGCTCGCGCACCCAGGCCTTGCACTGCGCCTGCATGCGCCCCAGCGCCCAGAACCGCTCGATCATCACCGCCAGCGCCACCGCCAGCAGCACGAACATGATGTACAAAATGCCGCCGGAAGTCTGGGCGAGATGGGTGATGGTTTCAAGCGACATGATCAGACTCCAAAAACTCGATTCAGGACAATCTCGAAAACATAGTGGATCTTTATGTCAACGCTTTGACAGACGGAGGGCAGTATGCGGGAGGCACATTTCCACACATACTGGCCCTCGCGCAATGCGGCCGAGATTCAAAAATCGGCCGTTACGCTGGCGTAAAGGGTTCTTGGCGCGCCAGGCAGGGCAAGAACCTGGCCTTTCGACGCGCCGCCGAGCCAGCCACCGCCGGTAACGAATTCGAACGGGTTGTACTGTTTGTTGGTCGCGTTCAGGACATCAATGCTGAAATGCACGGTATGGACCATCGACTGATGCGTCGGCACAACGCCATCGAGCCCAAGATTCAGCAGTCCGTAACCCGGGATTTTCTGATTGCTCGTCGCCCCCAGTCCGTTGTCAAACATGTTTTGTGCGCCGACGTATTGATACCAGACCTTCGGCTCCCAAAGCACGCCGGATTGATAGTATTGATAAGTTGCGCCAATATTGAACGTGCGATTCGGCACATTCGCCACCGGAAGCCCGTTGTAGCTGACGCCGCCCGTGACATAATTGTTGAAGTCGGCTTTCTCGATATTGAGGTTGGCAAAAACATTCAAGTTGTACAGCACGTCGTCCGACGCGCTGATGTTCACGCCTTTGTACACGGAATCGCCATTGGCATCGCCAAGATAATTGCCGTTCGAATCAAAGAGCGGGATGTACTGATTGCTGAAATGCAGGTGATAATAGGAGGCGGAGAGCAGGAAATTGTGCAGATAGGCGCTGTTCTTCACGTGGATCTTGAAGCCGACGTTGTAGTCCTGGCTCTTTTCCAGGTTGTAGATGGGCGGATTTGATTGATACAGTCCGCCGCCGCCCCCAACCTGGGGTTCCTTGTACGCAACGGCGTAATTTCCGAATAATGCCAACCAATCCAAGGGGCGATAATTGGCGCTGATCGACGGCTCGGTGTCGTGGTGCGACACATTCGCGGCAGGGAGCGTGCCCTGGTTGTTGTTCGGATACAGGGCGTAGGCCTGGGGAAAATCCGCCTGGGCGCCAGGATAATAATTGGTCTGATCGTTGATGAATCGGATCCCCGGCGTGATGTCAAGGTTGGAAAGAGGGCTGATCTTGTCCTGTGCGAAAACCGCCAGATCGGTTTGATCCCAATAGTCGCTCCGGTAATGGGCATTGGGAACGGTCTGACTTCCGAAATAAGGCGGGTTCGGATTGTAGAATGCGTTGCGCGAATTGTAATGGCTTTTCAGGAAAAACCCGCCGACGCTGATGACGTTATAAGGTAATGAGATGTCGCCCCAAAGCTTGTCTCCGTAGGTCGACGTCGACGGGTTGTTGTGTTCAAACAGGTTGCCGGGATTGCCCATGCCATAATTGTTGTAATGATCATGCACGCGTTCGCCGAGTCGATACCAAATCAAGTTGTGAATCGCGAGATTGGAATCGGCCTGAATATTGAACTTGCCGTAGATCAGGCGGGTTTTATTGGTGTCGATTTTGTACCAGACATTGGCCGGGATCGAGCTGTAAAATCCGGATGTGGGTTGACTATAAAGAGGGGTGTTGGCGGTTCCGTCCAGCGTGACGCCGGCGATGGGCTGAACCGGAATCATCACGGGCCGGTATCCCGTACCGCGGGCCTGATAAAAGCCGAATGACATATCGCCCTGGTCGAGCTGTTTGCGCGTCTTCAGGAAAAACGCGTAGTTCTGACTGCGGTTATCAAAACCATCGACGCTGGTTCTGTAGCTGTTGGAGGAGCCCGTGCCGCCCGCGATGATCGTGGACCAGCCGTCATGGGCTCCGGTGTTCAGGCTGTAGGAGAGATTTCTTGCGCCATAGCTGCCCACGCTCAAACCAATCGAGCCTCCCGCCTGCGGGGTCGGTTGCAGGGGAACGAACGCAATTTGTCCGCCGATGTTGTTGTACCAGCGGTCCTCGGGATCGCCCGGACCATAGGTGATGCCGATGCCTTGCAACAGGCTGAGTTGGGGAACCTGCGGCGATTCCCACAGCCCTGTCGATGGGTTGACCATCGGCACCCCGTCGAAGGTGACGGAGAGGGCGCCGTTGTCGATCTGGCCATTCGAGAAACCGCCCCAGCCTTGCTTGAGGCCATTGACGCTGATGGAGTTCTTCGTCGAGCCGGTGGCGCCGTATCCCGTGACGCCGACGCCAGGCGCAAGAGACAGCGCCTGCGCGCTGCCGCCCACTGGACCGGCCGCCTGCAGTTCGGTTTTGCCCAGGACCTTGGTCGACTGCCCGGATTTGAAGACATGCTCGGGCTGGAGTTTTTTCGATTCCGTGCTTTGGGTTTTGGCCGTCCCGCCCTGGCCACCGGCCTGGACGGTGCCCAGGTCGGTGGCGGCGCTTTGGGCCTGGGCCGCGGCGAACGGCGCCGACAGCAGGGTGGCGAGCAGGGTCTGCGCGAGCACGGTCCGCTTGAACGCGGGCCGGTTGGCTGGGTGTTGCATGCGATCCTCCGGGAATGGCTTTTGGATGTGGCGGGATGGTCGAACGCCATCGGTGTTCGAAGCCACACATTCCAATCGGGGCGCGTGAAGCCGGGGTTACAGAGACCTGACCGCGTTCTGTCCGAGGCGCGCTGAACTGCGTCGAAGTGTGTCGCCGCCGCGTGCGCACGGCATAGGCCGAGGCGTCAGGGCGTGCGAAGCCATCGGCCCCGTCTCAGTCCGGCGTCGCGAAGGGTCCGGCGTCTTCCGTCCGCGCCCAGCGGTAGCCCACGCCGTGCACGGTCTGCAGCCGAACGTCCAGCCCGTGCGGACGCAGCGCGCGACGCAGCCGGCCGACCGCCGTGTGCACGGTGTCGGGGTGGGCGCGGGCCGGAATGTCCATTGCCAGGCGCAGCGCCTGCGGGCTCATCACATGGCCGCGTTGCGCGGCAAGCGACCACAGCAGATGAAAGAGCTGCGGCGCGAGTTCGACGGACTGCGTGCCCACGCGCAGCTGCCGGGTCTGCTCCTGCAGCGCCAGCGTGTCGTCGAGCACCATCCAGCCATCGGGCTGCGGCGCCACGCGCTCGCGCAGCCTGGCCAACTGGGCGCGGATCAGCGGCGCCGTGCTGCCCTGGAGCAGCACGGCATCGACACCGGCGCGCAGCGCCGCCAGCGCACCGGGCGCGGCCACGTCGGGCAAGAGGGCCACCACGCCGGGAAGCCAGCCGCTGGGCTGGTGACGCAGGCGCATGGCCCAGGTGGTGAGTTCGTGCGTGTCGTGGCCGCTCACGGCCAGCGCGGCCCAGGCGTCGCCCGCGCGCAGGCGCTGCAGGGCCTCCTCCGGCTGCACGGGTTGCGAGTTCGGGTCGCCGCAATCCGCGCAGGACGTGTCGAAACGCACGCACAGCACGGAATGTTTGACAGGATCGCTCATGACACTCGCAAGCCGGGAACTGGCTCGGGGTGCCGGCGGCACGCCTTGTGCGCAGCGCGGCAGGTCCGAATCCAGGAGGGCGGGGGAGTCCCGAGTGTCCCTGCATTGCATGACGGCATTGTGACGGGCCGCCCACAGGTTCACAATCGAGGGGCCTCGGCGTGCCTGCGTGGGCAATATCGAGATTTTTTCCGGAATGGGCGGCGGGCGCGAGACGGCGCACGAAGCTCCCCCTCCCGGCCTCCCCCAGGCGTGGGGGAGGTGGGAAAGACAGGCGCGAACCGGTGGAAATTTCCCAGCGGCCCAAGGAGCGCCCCATGAACCGCCACCGCCCTGCTCGCCCTCGCGCCCTGTCACCGGGATGGGGTGCGGTCTTGTGTCTGCTCGCGCTCGTCGGGCTGGCATCTCTCGCCTGGGCGGACGCAGTGCCGGCGCCGCCCAGCGTCGTCGCCCGTCTGGCATGGTTCCAGGGCGCCGTCAGCGTCTGGCCCGCAGGCGCCGGGGGCTGGATGCAGGCCGAGACGAACTGGCCGCTTTCCAACGGCGACCATGTCTGGTCCGGTGCCGGCGGGCTCGTCGATCTGGAGGCGGGGCCGCAATCCGTGCGCCTGGGCGCCGACACCGAACTGACCATGCTCGACCTGCGCGAGGCGCAGACCCAGCTCATGCTGACCCGGGGCGTGCTGGAGATCCGCGTGCCCGCGCTCGATCCCGGCCAGCATGTCGAGATCGATACGCCCAACCTCGCCTATGTGCTGGACAGCGCAGGCTCGGTGCGGCTGGAGGTGAACCCGCTGGACGACTCCACCACGGTGACCCAGGGCGCGGGCAGCGGCACCGCATACGGCGCCGGCGGTGCCGCCTTCACCCTGGTGGGCGGGCGCCAGGTGCGATTCGCCGGGAGCGATCTGCAGCTTGCGGCGGCGACGGACCACCCGCCGCCCGACGCTTTCGACCGCTGGGTGGCGATGCTCGACGCCCGTGCCGACGCCTCGGCCTCGGCCGCCTATGTGTCGCCCTGGGTCACGGGTTACCAGGGCCTGAGCACCTGGGGCGGCTGGGTGCGCAGCGTCGAATACGGCCCGGTGTGGTTCCCGCGCGTGGGCCCGGGCTGGGCGCCTTACCGCGACGGCCGCTGGGCGTGGGTTGCGCCCTGGGGCTGGACCTGGATCGCCGACGAACCCTGGGGCTTCGCGCCGTTCCACTACGGCCGCTGGGCCTGGATCGACGGGGCCTGGGGCTGGGTGCCCGGGCCGCGCGCCGCACCCGCGGTCTACGCCCCAGCCCTGGTGGCCTTCGTCGGCGCTGCACCGGGCGTGTCGTTCAGCCTGACGCTGAGGTCAGGCGCACCCGGCGTGGCCTGGTTTCCGCTCGGTCCCGGGCAACTCTACCGCCCGCCCTACACCTCAAGCCCGGCCTATCTGGTGGCGGTGAACCGGAGCACGGTCATCCCACCGCGCGCCGATGCGCGGACGACGCGCTTCAACGTCCAGCGCGTGGTCGAACCCGGCCAGCTGCCGCCCCATGCGCTGACCGCGGTGCCATTGGCGGCCTTCACCCAAGGCCGGCCGGTGCAAGGCGTCATGCAGCCCGCGCGTTTGCCTGCGGCCGGGCCACTGCCTGTGGGTGACGCGGTACGCATCAAGCCCGACACCAACAGCTGGCTGGGCGGGTCACGCCCCGTGCCGGCTCCCGCCGGGCGCAACGGCCGGCCCGTGCTGGCCACGCGCCCCCCCGCCGCACCGCCCGACCTGCGCGGTGGTTTCGGCGGCGCGGTGCGCGTGCTGCCGCCGCCGCACCGGCGCGAGCGTCCGCCCCCAGAGCCGGCGCCACCGCAAACCCTCATGCCGCTGGAACGCGCCGGCATGCTGCCGCCGCAACCGCCGCGCCGCGCCCAGCCCCCGTTGGCCCCCTACGCGCCCGACCGCAGTACGGGGTTCGGCGCCGAACCCGGACATCCGCGTCAAGGCGGGCGCCCGGAGCGCGCGTACGGCCCCGTGCCTCGCCCGCATGCGCCGGCTCCACCTCGGCAGGGCCAGGTCGCGCCACCGCAGACCCCCATGCCCTTGCAGCGTTCGGGCATGCTGCCGCCATAAAAAAACGGCGGCCGGAATTCTCCGGTCGCCGCGGTGTTCATGCGCGCTTGATGGGGTGTCGCGCGAAGCGACATTGGGCCGGGGCCGCGCGGCCCCGGGTCAGGTTCAGTCGTCCTGCGCGTTCGAATGCCCATCCCCATGACCGTCTTCATGACCATCGCCATGGCCGAAGTGGAACAGGGTCATCATGTTGCCGATGGAAGGCTTGTTGCGCGGCACGTAGGGATCGCCAGGGGTCGGGACCGGGTTGGGCAGGTTGTCGCGGCTGCGCTTGGTCAGCGGCGACAGGCCCCAGTTGGCCTCGATGAACTTGGCGATGGAGGCGTGGTCGGTGTAGGTGTGGTCGACATCGCCGCCGCGCGAGTACGGCGACACCACGATCATCGGGATGCGCGTGCCGTCGCCGAAGAAGTCGATCGGCTGGATATAGCCCGAGTCGTAGTAGCCGCCGCCTTCGTCGAAGGTGATCATGATGGCGGTGTGCGCCCACAGCTTCTTGTTGCTCTTGACCTGGTCGATCACGCTCTTGACGAACTGCTCGTAGTGGTACGGATTGGAGTCCGCCGGATGGCCGGCCTGGCTCTCATACGGTCGCACGAAGGACACCGCCGGCAGCGTGCCGTACTTCACGTCGGACTGGAACTGGCTCATGCCCTGCAGGTTGTTGCGCTGCGCCGAGGTCATGACCGACTTCGAGAACACGAACGGGTCGCAGATCGAGCAGTACTCGTTGGTCGGATGGCCGTTGTTCCAGCCGCCGCTGTACCACTTCCAGGTCACGCCCTTGGCCGTCATCGCGTCGGCCAGCATCGGCATCGTCTGCGGCGGCACCGTGAAATGGGTCGGACCCAGCGGCGCGGGCGTGCCGTCCGGGTTGTAGCCGGGGCCGTAGTTGTTCACGAGGTAGTAGGTGCCGGCTGCGCAGTTGCCGCCGTTGAAGGGCTTGTTGGGCTGGGTGTTCAGATAGTTCATGATGGCCGAAACGCCGGGCTGCGTGGGGTCCGCGCAGTTGACGTAGGAACCGCCCGCATAGCCGTCTTGCTTGTAGAAGTTGTTGGTGCCGGGCATCGGGTCGGGGTTCTCGATCTGGTTGGCCGGCGGCATGGTGGGCGTGCCGTTGGTGTTGTAGAACGCGGCGTCCCCGGCGGTGCCGATGGAGATGAAGTTGGCGCCCGTGCCGCCCATGATGGCCTGGTGGTAGTTGTCGCTGATGGCGTATTCGCGCGCAAGTTTCTTGAAGTACGGCACGTCACCGGTGTGCATGTTGTAGAAACCCATCTGCACGCCGCCCTGATAGGTGTCGGCCGGCGTCGTGGGCGGCACGTTCTGGCCGCCGATGCCCACGGTCTGGGCCACCCAGGTGAACAGGTCATGCTGGCCCTTGTCCACCTGCTGCCACATCTGGAAGAAGCGGTGCACCGGGTCGCCGGTGTAGGAGTCGTACGGCACGTACTTGGTGATCTGGAACGGGCCGTTGGGCAGGTTGGCCGGGAAGCGCTGGTCCGGCACGCCCGGGGGCTGGCCGTTGGCGTAGGTCGTGTTGGGTTGCGGCAGCGTGGCGTAGGGCTGGGTCTTGGTCGGGGCGAGGCGATACACGTCGGTATCGCTGGCCTGCCACTGGGCGGCCTTGCCGAAGTTCGGCCCCGGCGTGCCGTCGGCGTTGACGATGCCTTCGGACAGCAGGTTGTGCACGGTCTGGCCGTGCTTGGGCTTGTAGGTGGCGAACAGATTGTCGAAGCTGTGGTTCTCGCCGACGATGACGATCAGGTGTTCGATCGGCGTGGCGGTCTTGGCGACGGGCATGGCGCTGGCTGCCATGGGCTGCCAAGTGACCAAGGCGCTCAAGGCCGCCACCGGGACTAGGCTGGGTCTACGCATGATGAGGCTCTCCTGTGGGGGTTCCGGCGCCGATCCATCGGCAGGCCCCTGCCGCAAGCGTGCGCCGGTAGACCCCACCGTAGGGCGCGCATGTGATGGCCCAGTGAAGGATTTGTGAAGGATTCGTGGCAGGATTTGTGATGTTTTGCACAAATTTGGGTCCTCGCCAAGGCCCGCGCGGCGTCCGCGCGCCCCCGCGCCCCCGCGTCAGTACTCGATGTGGGCGCGCAGCGTCAGCACGGTGGCGGCCGGGCCGTCGCCGGCGGCGTGCCAGATGCGCTGCACATCGGGTTGCAGGTACAAACCCTCGGCCAGCTTGTAGGCGTAGCCGAGTTCCAGCACGGTTTCGGCGTGGGCTTGGCCGCGCAGGCTGGCGCGGGCCAGGCCCAGGCTCAGGCTGTCTTGCGGCCGGCCGGCGAAAGGCCGTTCCACGCGCAGGCCGAGGCCCAGGTAGCGCGGTACCGGGTCGGCCTCGCCGTCGCTCGCGCCCAGTTGCAGGAAAGCGCCGTAGCGCGGCCCGGCCTGCACGTTCCAGCGGGTTTCGGCGATGGCGTAGACCCCGCCGGTGGACGGCCCCAGCAGCGGGTCGTTCTGCCGCATATGCCACAGCCCCAGCTTGAACAGCTGGCGCGGCTGGCCGTCCGCCATCGTGCCCACGCCCTTGCTGCCTTCCAGCAGGGTGAGGGCGCCGCTGGACGCGACGTGCGAAAAGCTTGGCGGATTGGCCTGCCACACGCCGGCCTGTGCCGCATAGCCATCGCCCAGCGCGGCGCCGCCCATCAGCCCCAGCCCGGGCGTGGGGAAGGTGGCGATGTCGGCATTGCCGGTCAGTGTGGGCACCGGGCCGAACGAGGCGTTGAGCAGCTGTCCGGCCAGGCCCACGGTGGCGAAGTAATAGTTCACGTCCATGATGCCCGCACGCACGAAGCCGGGGCCAAGATCCTGCCGGTAGCTGAGCTGGTAGACGCGCAGGAAGTTGGCGGCCCAGTCGTTGCTGGTGGTTTGCACCGCCCCGGTCTGCGCCGGCAGGTTGCCTTGGGTCGCCAGACCCATGAGGCTGAAGTCCAGCTTGCCTGCGGGCCACAGCCCGGCTTTGCCGGTGTCCAGGCTGCCGCCCAGCTGCAGCAGTGCGTCGCTGGCGGCCTGGCGGCGCAGGCCGCCGGCCGTGACGGCCACCGCTTCGCTGTCCAGGTGCCCCGACCATGACAGCCCCTGGCCCAGGCGGCGCGGCGAAGGCAGCGCCGGCGCATTGAACGGGGCGATCTGGAATTCGCCCCCCAGCGGCGGGGTCTGCGCCCAGGCCGGCGCCGCGGCCAGGCCGCCGAGGAGCGGCATGCAGGCTGCGAGTCGGCGCAGGCGGGATGCGGGCGGCACGCTGGCAGGCGGCGCCGGGCTCAGGCGGCGGTGCTTGCGTCGGCTGCCGGCCAGCCCTGCCATGGTGGCGCCAGATCGTGGGCAATGCCGAACTGCTCCAGCACCCGGCCCAGGGTGTGGTCCACCATCTCGGTGACGCTTTGCGGGCGCTGGTAGAACGCCGGCAGCGGCGGGAAAATGGTGCCGCCCATTTCCGCCACGGCGGTCATGTTGCGCAGGTGGGCCAGGTTCAGCGGCGCCTCGCGCGCCAGCAGCACCAGGCGGCGGCGCTCCTTCAGGCACACGTCGGCGGCACGGGTGAGCAGGTTGTCCGACAGGCCGATGGCGATGGCCGCCAGCGACTTCATCGAGCACGGCGCCACCACCATGCCGTCGGTGCGGAACGAGCCGCTGGCGATGCTGGCCGCGACGTCGCCGATCGGATGCGTCTCGTCGGCGAGAAGCTCCACCTCGCGCCGCGACAGGTCCAGCTCGGCCTTGACGCTGAGCCAGCCCGCCGCGCTCACCACCAGATGCGTGTGCACACCGCCCAGGCGGCGCAGATGCTCCAGCAGGCGCACGCCGTAGACGGCGCCGGTGGCGCCGGTGATGCCGACGATGAGGCGCACGCGGCGTCCGGGTTCAGGCCTTGCCGAGCAGCTGCTTGAGTTCGCCGCTCTCGTACATCTCCATCATGATGTCCGAGCCGCCGACGAATTCGCCTTTCACGTACAGCTGGGGAATGGTCGGCCAGTTGGCGTACTGCTTGATGCCCTGGCGGATCTCCTCGTCCTCCAGCACGTTCACGCTGGTGAACTGGTCCACGCCGCAGGCCTTCAGGATCTGCGTGGCGCGGCCGGAGAAGCCGCATTGCGGAAACTGCGGCGTGCCTTTCATGAACAGCACCACGTCGTTGGACTTGACGAGCTGGTCGATGCGTTGCGTGACGTCGGACATGGGAACCTCGGGTACAGGGTTTGCGCGGATCGAATCGCCGAACCGCCAATTGTAGGTTTGGGGTGATCCCGGCGGCGCGCGGGGGGTCAAGCCCCGGACCCTGTGCCTGCGGCTGGCGCAGGGTTTGCGGACAGGCCGGCGCGGCTTCGCCCCTGCATGTCTGCGCGCTTTCCCGCCTGCGCCGCCTCTCGGCTCAGGCGCGCAGGCAGCCAGCCGTCACACGCGCGATGCCGGCCAAGTCGGGCAGGCTGCGCGCCTCGGCCAGCCCCGCGTCGCGCAGCAGCGCCCGCACCGCCTCGGCCTGGTCGTAGCCATGCTCGATGGCCAGCCAGCCGCCCGGCGCCAGATGCGCCGGCGCCTCGGCGACGATGCGCCGGATGTCCGCCAGGCCGTCCGCGCTGGCGCGGCTGCCCACCAGGGCCAGCCGCGGCTCGTGCGCCAACGCCTCCAGGTGCGGGTCCGCCTGCGCCACATAAGGGGGGTTGCTCAGGATCAGGTCGAAGCGCGGCGCGTCCGCGGGCAGCGCCGCGTACCAGTCGCCCAGAAACAGCCGCGGCGCGCCGCCCGCGCGGTCGGCGGGCAGCAAGGCTTGGGCGTTGCGCGCCGCCTCGGCCAAGGCCTCGGCGCTGGCGTCCACCGCCCACACCGCGGCGTGCGGGCGCGCGTGGGCCACGGCCACGGCGATCGCCCCGCTGCCGGTGCCCAGGTCCAGCACGGCGGCGCCGCGTTCCGGTGCGATGCGGTCCAGCGCGAAATCCACCAGCAGCTCGGTTTCCGGCCGCGGCACCAGCACCGCCGGACTCACCGCGAAGCGCAGACCGAAGAACTCGCGCCAGCCCAGCACGTAAGCCAGGGGTTCGCCCGCGCGCAGGCGCTCGGCCCGCGTTTCCAGGCGCTGCAGCGTCTCCGCCGCCAAGGGGGTTTCCGGATGGGCCAGCAAGGCGGCGTGCGACAGCCCTGCCACGTCGCGCAGCAGCGCCAGCCCATCCACACGAGCCAGGCCGCAATGACGCAGCCATTCGGAGGTTTGCATGCAGGTGCCGAGGGGGAATGGGAAGGTGGAAATAAATGGGTGGTCCGGATTTTTAATCGAATCGCAAAGCCCTTGCATGGGCCTGAGCGCTGGATTCGTCACTCGAATGCGCGTGGTATTGTGTCCGGTGCCCAATATAATAGGCAATGTGGCGCATCGGATTAAGTTAACAGCCTTAATCGTGCCATGCATTCACGCATGCCGACAGAACGGGCTCGCACTGCCGTATCGCGTGGAATGTGCTGTAGATCTAAGGTCAATACTGTTCAGATAGCAGGCAATCAGTCATAATTCATCCTCATCGAGGTGTCGATGAGGATGAGGCATGGCCAGGACACGCAAGGCGTTACCGGCCCAGGTTGACGTGGCACACCTGATCAGCGCGGGGGTTTTGGCCAGCGTTTGTCCGCGGGCGCTGATCGAGGAGGTGCTAAGCGAGACAGGCCGAGCAAGCCAGCGCGAGCGTCTTCTTCCAGCGCCGGCGGTGGTGTACTACGTGATGGCGTTGGCGCTGTGGCGGGAGGCGCCGCTGGAGGAGGTTCTGCGCGTCGTTTGCGAGGGCCTGCAATGGCTCGGCGATAGCCGGGCTGGTGCAGTCCAGGCCAGCAAGTCGGCGATTTCGCAGGCGCGCACGCGGCTCGGTGCCGAGGTCATGCATCAACTGGCTGATCGGGTGTTGCGGCCGCTTGCAGCGCCCGGGGCACCTGGAGCTTGGTATCGCGGGCTGCGCGTGATGGCTTTGGATGGCAGCGGCATGGACGTGGCGGACGAGGCGGCCAACGCCTCTTACTTCGGCTACCCGAGTGCCACACGCGGACAGAGCGCCTTTCCACAGGCCCGGCTGCTGGGCTTGGTCGAGTGCGGCACCCACGCCGTTGTGGCCGCCGACATCGGCCCCTACAGCCAGAGCGAACGCGTCATGGCGAGCCGACTGCTGCCCCAGAAGTTGACAGCAAACATGCTCGTGCTTGCCGACCGCGGCTTCTACGGATTCAAGCTCTGGCAGATCGCGTGCGCCACCGGTGCCAAACTGGCATGGCGAGTGCCGTCTACGAGCAAACTGCCGATTGAAAAAGCGCTGCCGGACGGCTCCTATCTCAGTACGGTGTTCGACAGCGACGATCGCAGGAGCGAGCGCGTCGGGCAAACGATTCGGATCGTCGAGTACCTGTTGACCAACTCCGCCACGCCAACACAGGACAGCTACCGATTGGTCACCAACATCCTGGATCCCGAGGATGCTCCGGCGCTCGAGCTGGCGGCGCTCTACCACGAACGCTGGGAAGTCGAGAGCGTCTTCGCCGAATTCAAGACGCACCTGCGAGCCAACAGCACCGTCCTGCGAAGCAAGACACCGGAACTGGTGAGGCAGGAACTTTGGGGACTGCTTCTGGCGCACTTCGCGATTCGCCAAATCATGGCGCAAGCCGCCTGGCCACGCGGACTCGATCCGGATCGCTTGAGCTTCACCCACGCAGTGCGAGTGATCAAGCGAAAAATGCCGCAGGCCGCGGCCATTCCCCCCTGAGCGACTGCCTTGCTGGCGCGACGCCTTGTTCGAGGAAATCGCCCGCGGTCGCTGCGTGAGCAGCCGAGGTCGGACCAACCCGCGCGGCGTCAAACGCAAAATGAGCAACTACAACCTCCGACATCGCGGAGAGGTACTCCATCAACACCATCAGCCAACACCAATCCTACGTATCTGAACAGTATTGGATCTAAGGTGGGAGCCGGTCGCTGCGGCGTGGCAAGTGGCCAGGCCGTTGACAGCGCCCCGGTTGTGTCAAAGATCTCCGGCCCTAAATGGATTATTCAACATTGACGCAAGGAAAAAACAATGACCTCGTATAAAGAACTGTCGGCGAAAATCGCCGCATTGATGCAACAGGCAGAAGCCCAGCGCAAGGCTGAAATCGCCGGTGTTGTTCAGCAGATTCGCGCCCAGATGCTTGAATACAACCTGACGGTCGACGATCTGGGCATGGGCTCGGGCCGCAAGTCGGCCGCGAAGGGCTCCACCGTGGCGCCCAAATATCGCCACCCCGTTTCGGGCGCGACCTGGTCGGGCCGCGGCAAGATGCCCAAGTGGCTGGCCGCGGAAGTCGCCGCGGGCAAGGACAAGGGCGTGTTCATCATCGCCTGAGCGAGGCGTTCGCCGCCCCGATTCTTGCGCCGTGTGGTCGCGCATCGCGCATGGCGCCAAGGCCATCGAGCGCAGCCCAAGCATCAGGCCGCCGTTGCGAATTTTCAACACGCCACGGCGCGATGTTGGCCACACGCATTGCGTGGCGCGTGAAATATTCCCGCTTTTGGCGATTTTCCGCAGTCGTGCCGTCCGTTCGCCTGAACAGCGGCACGAAGCGCGACTACGCTTTCGCTAACGACTCGTATGCAAGGCTGCACATGCGCAAGCAACGCGTCCTTGAAGAACGAATACCAAGAACGTGCACCGTTTTTGCCGCCAGGGCAACCTGGAATGGTGGAGACGGAAGTACGAAGTGGTTTTAGGCGCGGTGGAAACACCGCGCTTTTTTTTTGCGCGCCGCCGGCGGCGCGAGGCCGCGCCCGCCGCGCAAAGCAAGCGCCCGGCCTGGCGAAGGAAGGAACCCATACAAAACTCACCGCATCCCCATGCGGTGAGAAGCACAGAGTGGCCCGTGCATAGGGCTGGTTTATTGCGCTCCTTGCGGCGCAATGCTTCGACCCCATTTCCGCGCCAGCCTATGCTCGCGCCATGCGCATCCAGCTTGCCTCCGACCTCCACCTGGAGTTTCTCGCCCAGTTGTTTCCCGGCGAAACCACGCTTGCGCCCGCGCCCGGCGCCGACGTGCTCGTGCTAGCTGGCGACATCGGCAACGGCCGGCTGGCCACCACGCTGTTCGCCAACTGGCCGGTGCCCGTGGTCTACGTCGCCGGCAACCACGAGTTCTACGGCCGCGACTGGATGGCCACGCGCCACGCCCTGCGCGACGCCGCCCGGGGCACCGCCGTGCATGTCCTCGACAACAGCGCCGTGGTGCTCGGCGGCGTGCGCTTCCTTGGCAGCACGCTGTGGACCGACTACCGCTACCCCTGCGCACTCGGCCAGCGCGAGCTGATGGACCTCGCCGGCATCAGCCTCAACGACCACCGCCGCATCCTTGTCGACGACGGCCTGTTCACCCCCGAGATGGCCTTGCAGGAACACCTGCGTTCGCGTGCCTGGCTGCAGGAGCAACTCGCGCTGCCGCATGCCGGCAAGACCGTGGTCGTCACCCACCACGGTCCCAGCCTGCTGTCCGTCCACCCCCGCTACAGCGCAAACCCGATCAACGCCGCTTTCGTCAGCGACCTCGGCGAGCTCGTGCGCGGCGTCCCCCTCTGGCTGCACGGCCATGTGCACGACAGCTTCGACTACGGCCTCAACGGCTGCCGCGTCGTCGCCAACCCGCGCGGCTACCCGCGCAACCGGGGCGAAGTGCCCAGCATGGGCGCCCTCGTGTTCGAGAACCCCGCCTACCAGCCCGCCTGCGTCATCACCGTCTGACGTTCCTCGGCACCCCGGGCTGCACGGGGTCGCCACCTCCGCGCCGCCAGGCCGATGCCCCCAGGCTTCGTGGTGCAATGCAGCAACGAGGCGAAGGACGTAGCATTAGGGTATTCCCTAGGTGGAAGAACCCGAGATCCAAAACCATGAACATCCTGAGAAGCCTTTTCAACTATCTGTTCGGCAGCAGCGACGACACCGCGCAAGACGTGATGCGCCTGGCCGTGCGCGCCACCAGCCTGTACGAACTCGAGCACATGCTGCAAGACTGGGAGCGCCGCTCCGTGCGCGCGCTGTAAACGCACCATCAACACTCCCCTGGGCACCGCGAGGTGCCCATTTTTTTGTTCGCGTGCGGGGGCCGCATAGGGCTCGAAGCCCCCATCTTGCCGGGCCAATCCGAACGCAGTCGTTTGATCCTCGCTTACCCCTCCCCCAACGCGGTCAACAACTCCGCCTGATGCTCGGCATGCAGGGCGTCGAGGAGTTCGTCGAGGTCGCCGGCGAGGATGGCGTCGATTTTGTACAGGGTGAGGTTGATGCGGTGGTCGGTGACGCGGCCCTGCGGCACGTTGTAGGTGCGGATGCGGTCGGAGCGGTCGCCGCTGCCGACCAGGCTCTTGCGCTGCGCAGCTTCGCGGGCGTGGGCTTCGTCGCGCTGGCGCTGTTCCAGGCGGGCGGCGAGCACCGAGAGTGCCTGGGCCTTGTTGCGGTGCTGGGAGCGGTCGTCCTGGCATTCCACCACCAGGCCGGTGGGCAGGTGGGTGACGCGCACGGCGGAGTCGGTCTTGTTGATGTGCTGGCCGCCGGCGCCGGAGGCGCGGAAGGTGTCGATGCGCAGCTCGGCCGGGTTGATGGCGATGGCGGCTTGTTCGTCCGGCTCGGGCATCACCGCCACGGTGGCGGCGCTGGTGTGGATGCGCCCTTGCGATTCGGTGGCGGGCACGCGCTGCACGCGGTGGCCGCCGGACTCGAACTTGAGCCGGCCGTACACGCCGTCGCCGCTCACGCGCAGCACGGCTTCCTTCACGCCGCCGAGGTCGCTGTCGGTGTGGCTCACCACCTCGGTGCGCCAGCCGCGCCGCTCGGCGTAGCGGGTGTACATGCGCAGCAGGTCGGCGGCGAACAGGGCGGATTCCTCGCCGCCGGTGCCGGCGCGCACTTCGACGAAGGCGGGCTTGCGGTCGTCCGGGTCGCGCGGCAGCAGGGCGCGTTGCAGCTCGGCCTCCAGCGTGGCGATGCGCTGCTGCGTGGCCTCCACCTCGTCCTGCGCCAGGGTGCGCATGTCGGGGTCGGCCAGCAGGGCGCGGGCCTCGGCCAGCTCGCGCTCGGCCTGCAGCAGTTGGGCGTAGAGCGCGGTGAGCGGGGCGAGTTCGGCGCGCTCGCTGCCCAGGGCGCGCAGACGCGCGGGGTCGGCGCCGGTTTCGGGCGTGCCGAGCAGGGCGTCGATCTCGTCCATGCGGCGCAGCATGGCGTCGAGCTTGTCACGCAGGGAGGGTTTCATCGGCGTGGGAATGGCTGGCGTGCGGGCGCGCGGCGCGCCGCCCGGGCGCGGCGGCCCCGGCGCGCGCCGCGAGGCCAGCTAGTTGTTGTTGGAGTCGCCGCAGCCGCGGTGCGGCGTGAGGAACAGGCGCTGCACCGCGCGCGCCACCTGCTCCCGGTGGTCGGGGTCGGTGTGGTGCATGGCGGCGTAGGCGTTGTGCATGAACTTCTGCGACAGATTGCGCGCCAGCATGTCCATCACCGCCTCGGGCGACTCGCCGCGCGCCAGCATGCGGCGCGCGCGCTCCAGCTCGGCGTTCTGCCACTGGCGGCTTTGTTCCTGCAACTGCAGGATGAGGGGGACTTGCTCGCGGCTGTCCATCCACTGCAGGAAGCCCTGCACGCGGGACTCGATGATGGACTCGGCCTGCTCCACGGCGGCCTGGCGCTTCTCGCTGTTGGTGCGCACGAGTTCGGTGAGATCGTCCACCGAATAGAGGTAGACGTCGGCCAGCTCGCCGACTTCGGCCTCGATGTCGCGCGGCACGGCGAGGTCCACCATGACCACGGGCTTGTGCCGGCGCTGCTTGACCATGCGCTCGGCGGCGCCCAGGCCGATGATGGGCAGGGTGCTGGCGGTGGAGGTGATGACCACGTCGAACTCGGCCAGGCGCTGCGGCACGTCGGCCAGGCGCATGGCCTCGCCGCCGAACTGCTGTGCCAGGCGCGCGCCGCGCTCCAGCGTGCGGTTGGCGATGGCCATGTGGCGCGGCTTGCGCGCGGCGAAGTGGGTGGCGACGAGCTCGATCATGTCGCCGGCGCCGATGAACAGCACGCGGCAGTCGGCCAGGTTCTCGAACACGGTCTCGGCCAGCTTCACGCTGGCGGCGGCCATGCTCACGGAGTGGGCGCCGATTTCGGTGGTGCTGCGCACTTCCTTGGCCACGGCGAAGGTGCGCTGGAACATCTGACCCAGCGTGCTGCCCAGGGTGCCGGTGTCGGCGGCGGCGCGCACGGCGTCTTTCATCTGGCCGAGGATCTGCGGCTCGCCCAGCACCATGGAATCCAGCCCGCTGGCGACGCGGAAGGCGTGGCGCACGGTGTCGTCCTGCACCAGGCGGTAGCTGTGACTGGACAGCTCGCCCTCGCTCAGCGCGCGCGACTGCGCCAGCCAGTGCACCAGCGCCTCGCGCGGGTCGGCCGAGGTGGCGCAATAGATTTCGGTGCGGTTGCAGGTGGAGAGGATGGCCGCCTCGACCGGACCGTCGCCGCTGGGGCGGTGCGACAGCAGGCTGTCGCGCAGCGTGCGCAGGGCTTCCTTCAGGCTGTCGGCTGAAAAAGCCAGACGCTCGCGCACATCGAGTGGCGCGGTCTGATGGTTGACTCCGACGGCGGCTAATAACATGGTGAGTTGGCTATTTTACGAACGCGCACCGTCTTCTGCGGCTGACACAGATCAATGCCCCAGCATATGTGGCGTCCAAACCCTGGTTCCAACACTGACCATGATCATTTTTTCGCCCTCCACGGACTCGACGCGGCCCGGCTGCGTCCATGCTGCCCGGATGCGTGGCCCATGCTGAGCCTCTTGCTCGCGTGGCTGGCGAACACCAGCGTCATGCCGCTGCTGGTGGGCGGCGCCATCGGCGCGGCGAGCAAGCGCGTGCTGCGGCCTTGCGTCGGGCGGCTGCGCCGCCAGGTGGCCTGGGCCGCGCTGGCGGCGTTGCTCGTCCACCTCGCCCTGGTGGGCAGCGGCTTGCTGCGCGATGGGGCCATGCTGGATTACGCGTCCGTCCTGGCCGCGGCGGTGGCCGCGAGCGTCCTGGCTTGCATGCGCGGCGCGCGCTGAACCCGCTTCAGGCCGCGGCGCGGCGCGTGCCCAGCTTGAACAGGCCTTCGGCCAGATAAAGGCCGATGCCGGCCCACACCAGGCCGAAACCAATCGCCCGGTTGGCGCCGAAAGGCTCGTGGTAGAGCCACACCCCGAGAATCAGCAACACCGTGGGGGTGAGGTATTGCAGGATGCCCAGCAGCGAGAACGGAATGCGCCGCGCGCCGGCGGCGAACAGCAGCAGCGGAATGGTGGTCACCGGCCCGGCGGCCACCAGCAGCCAGCGCATGTCCCAGCCGCTGGCGGCGAACACATTGTGACCCTGCGCGCTTTCCCAGCCCAGATAGGCCAGCGCCAGCGGAAACAGCACCGCGGTTTCCACCGCCAGTCCCTCGAGCGAGCCCAGCGGCGCGGTCTTGCGCAGCAGGCTGTAGCCGGCGAAGCTGAACGCCAGCACCAGCGCGATCCAGGGCACGTGGCCCACCTCGGTGGTCATCCAGACCACGCCGAGGGCCGCCACGCCCACCGCCGCCCATTGCGCGGGACGCAGGCGTTCGTGCAGCAGCACCGTGCCCAGCGCCACGTTCATCAGCGGGTTGATGTAATAGCCCAGGCTGGCCTCGACCACGTGGCCGTGGTTCACCGACCAGATGTAGGTGAACCAGTTCGTCGCCAGCAGCAGGGCGCTGCCGGCGAAGCGGGCCAGCACGGCGGGCTGCTCGCGCAGCAGCTTCATCCAGCTCCAGCGCCGCAGCACGATGAGAATGCCCAGCACCAGCAGCAGCGACCACACCATGCGGTGCGCCAGGATCTGCATCGCGGGCACCGCGTGCAGCAGCTTGAAATACAGCGGAAAAAGGCCCCACAGGGTGTAGGCGCCCAGGGCGTAGACGACGCCTGGATTCATGATGACGGGTTCGGTGAAAGCGAGCCGGACATGCTACGCGGCCCAGCCGTTTCCTGCTGGCGCTTGCCCTGGGTCATGGCGCCCAATGGCGGGTTTGCCTAAGCTTGCGCCTTTGCCGCCGCCCGCCCTGTTGCGGGAACCCATCAGGAGATGCGCCATGTCCACACAGTCCGCCGAACCCTATGTATTTGCGCCCGAGGTGCCCAGCCTGGCGATCGAGGGTGGCGGGCGATTCCCGGTGCGCCGGGTGTATTGCGTGGGCCGCAACTACGCCGAGCATGCGCGCGAGATGGGCCACGATCCCGCGCGCGAGCCGCCCTTTTTCTTCATGAAGCCGGCGGACAGCCTGCTGCCCGCCGGCAGTGTGTTCCCCTACCCGCCGGGGTCGTCCGACGTGCAGCACGAGATCGAGCTGGTGGCCGCCATCGGCCGCGGCGGCGCCGACATTCCGGTGGAGATGGCGCTGGAACATGTGTACGGCTACGCGGTGGGCCTGGACATGACGCGGCGCGACCTGCAGGCGCAGGCCAAGAAGCTGGGCCGGCCCTGGGAGGTGGGCAAGGCGTTCGACCACGCCGCGCCCTGCTCCGCCCTGGTGCCGGCGAGCCGCATCGGCCACCCGGCGACCGGCAAGATCTGGCTGGACGTGAACGCCGAGACGCGGCAGCAGGCCGACATCTCGGCGATGATCTGGAATCTCCCTGAGGTGATTGCGCATCTGTCGCGTCTGTTCCGCCTGGAGCGCGGCGACCTGATCTTCACCGGCACCCCGGCCGGGGTGGGCGCGGTGCAACGTGGCGACCGCCTGGAGGGTGGTGTCGAAGGGGTGGGCACCCTGGCGCTGACCGTGGGCGGCTGAGACGCCGCCAGCCAGGGGCTCAGACGTTGAACAGGAAGTTCAGTACGTCGCCGTCTTTCACCACATAGTCCTTGCCCTCGGCGCGCATCTTGCCCGCGTCCTTGGCGCCCTGCTCGCCGCCGTACTGGATGAAGTCGTCGAAGGCGATGGTCTGGGCGCGGATGAAGCCGCGCTCGAAGTCGGTGTGGATGACGCCGGCGGCCTGCGGCGCGGTGGCGCCGATGGGAATGGTCCAGGCGCGCACTTCCTTCACCCCGGCGGTGAAGTAGGTCTGCAGGCCCAGCAGCTTGTAGCCGGCGCGGATGAGCCGGTGCAGGCCGGGTTCGTCCTGGCCCAGCTCGGCGAGGAACTCCTGCTTCTCCTCGGCCGACATGCCGGCCAGCTCGCTTTCCAGCTTGGCGCAGATGGCGACCACGGGCGCGTTCTCCTTCGCCGCGTACTCGCGCAGGCGGTCGAGGTGGGGATTGTGCTCGAAGCCGTCTTCCATCACGTTGCCGACGAACATGGCCGGCTTGGCGGTGATCAGGCACAGCGGCTTGACCAGCGCCATCTCGTCGTCCGTCAGGCCCATCGCGCGCACCGGGATGGCCTCGTTCAGCGCCTTCTCGCAACGCTGCAGCACCTCGACGGCCTTGAGCGCCTCCTTGTCGCCGGCGCGGCCCTGCTTGTTCAGGCGGTGGATGGACTTCTCCACGGTGCCGAGGTCGGCCAGGCACAGCTCGGTCTGGATGACGCCGATGTCGGCCAGCGGGTCGACATGACCTGCGACGTGGATCACGTTCTCGTCCTCGAAGCAGCGCACGACGTTGACGATGGCGTCGGTTTCGCGGATGTGGGCGAGGAACTGGTTGCCCAGGCCTTCGCCCTGGCTGGCGCCGGCCACCAGCCCGGCGATGTCGACGAACTCCACCACGGCCGGCAGCACGCGCTGCGGCTTGACGATGGCGGCGAGCTGCTGCAAACGCGGATCAGGCACCTCGACCACGCCCACATTGGGCTCGATGGTGCAGAAGGGATAGTTCTCGGCGGGGATGGCGCTTTGGGTCAGCGCGTTGAAGAGCGTGGACTTGCCCACGTTGGGCAGTCCCACGATGCCGCATTTGAGGCTCATGGCAGGTGGTGTGGGGGCAAAGCGCGCATTGTAGGAGGCCACCCGCGGCGGGCACGGCGCACCGTGCCGAGACGCGGCCCGGTCTTGTTAGGATTGGTTACGTCTGCGCATTTGCGCGCGCTCTGCCGGATTCCGCCATGTTCCTCGCTGTCCTGATCGCCCTGCTCGTTGCCTTGCTGTTCTACGGGGTGATGATCTACAACAACCTCGTCGGGCTCAAGCACGCCGTGGCGCAGGCCTGGTCGAACATCGACGTGCTGCTCAAGCAGCGCCACGACGAGCTGCCCAAGCTGGTGGAGGTGTGCCGCCAGTCCATGCATTTCGAGCAGGAAACCCTCGCGCGCGTGGTGCGCGCGCGCCAGCAGGTGCAGGACGCGCGGCAGGACCACAACGTGGGCGCGCTGGGCCGCGCCGAGGGCGAAATGCGCAGCGGCCTGGCGCGCTTGTTCGCGGTGGCCGAGGCCTATCCGGACCTCAAGACCAACGAGGCGTTCGCCCACCTGCAGGCGCGCATCAGCGGCCTGGAGGAAAGCATCGCCGACCGGCGCGAGTACTACAACGCCGCCGTCAACGCCAGCAACGTGCGCATCGAACAGTTCCCCGACGTGCTGGTGGCGCGGCTGTTCGGCTTCCTGCCGACCATCCTGTTCAAGGTGGTCGACGCCGAGAAGGCCGACGTTGACCTCAAGGCCCTGTTCGGTCAGGCCGGCTCGGGCGCCTGAATTCGCGCTTTCGCGGTGACCGCCTTGGTGCGCTGGCTGCAGCACAACCCGGAAGGCATCGTCGTGCTGCTGGCCGTCGCGGCTGTCGGCGGGGTGCAGTTCTTCCGCCTGCAGCGGCGTCGGCGGCTGATGGAAGACATGCCCACCGCGCGCATCCGTTCGGCGGCGCAGGGCTATGTGGAACTCATCGGCCAGGCGCTGCCGCCCGACGTGCCGCTGCGCGCGCCGCTCACCGGATCGCTCTGCGCCTGGTACCGCTTCCGCGTCGAACGGTGCAAGGGCGAGGGCGGCAATTCGGGCTGGGAGGTCGAGCAGCAGGGCGTGAGCGACGCCCAGTTCTGGCTCGACGACGGCAGCGGGCGCTGCATCGTCGACCCCGAAGGCGCCGAGGTGCGCGCACGCGACAAACGCACCTGGGTCGGGGCCGCGCCGCAGTTCGTGCCCGAGTCGCCTGGCGCGGCGCTGTGGTCCGGCGACGCCGAGCACCGCTACACCGAGGAACTGATTTTGCCGGGCGACAGGCTCTACGCCCTCGGCCAGTTCGAGAGCCTGGACCCGCTGCAGGCCTCGCCGCAGGACGACCTGCGCGAACGTGTCATCGCCTTGAAGACCGACCCGCGCCAGCGCGCCGCCTTCGACACCAACCGCGACGGCGAGCTCGACGCCGCCGAGTTCGCGCAGTTGCGCGCCGACGCCAAGGCGCAGGTGGAGCAGGCGCGCCGCGAGCAGGCCGCGCGGCCGCAGACCCATGTGCTGCGCAAGCCAACGGGGCGGCGCATTTTCCTGCTCTCCACCCTGCCGCCCGACGGCCTGAGCGGCACCCTGCGCCGGCAGGCCTGGGCCTGGCTGGCCGCGGGCCTGGTTGCGCTGGGCTTGCTTGCCGCGGTGGTGTCGGGGCGCTGAGATCCTGTCGCGGCGGCTGTGGGCCGCGCAAGGCGGCGGGTGCGGGCCTCTGCCGCACAATCCCCCCATGCTGCCCTGCTACGTCCTGCTCGATCTGGAAACCACCGGGAGCAATCCCCTGCACGACCGCATCACCGAGGTGGCGGCGGTGCGCTTCGAGGGCGGGCGCGAAGTGGCGCGCTGGAGCCGGCTGGTTCAACCGGGGCAGCCTATTCCCGCCTTCATTCGGCGGCTCACCGGCATCACCGACGCGATGGTGGCCGGCGCGCCGTCCTTCGCTGCCGTGCTGCCCGAATTGCTCGGCCTGCTGGACGGCGCCGTGCTGGTGGCGCACAACGCGCGCTTCGACCACAGTTTCCTGAAGAACGCCGCCGCGCGCGAGGGTGTGGACCTTCGGGTGAAGACGCTGTGCACCGTGCGGCTGTCGCGCCGGCTCTATCCCTCGGCCCCGGGCCATGGGCTCGACGCCATCATGCGCCGCCATGGCCTGCAGACCCTGGCGCGGCACCGCGCGATGGGCGACGTGGACGTGCTGCGCGCGTGGCTCGACGCCGTTCGGAGCGAACTCGGCGTGGCACGCCTGGAAGCCGCAGCGGGGGAATTGCTACGCAGCAGCGCCAGCCTGCCCCGGCCGGGCGTGACGCTGGCGGACTGACGACCGGCGGACCGCCGTCCGCATGTCGGGCCGCGCTTACTGCACGGCGTCGAGCACCTTGCCCGGGTCGCGCGCCGCATGGCCGCCCTTGGGCCCGAGCAGGGCGTACAGCAGGATGGCGCCGAAGGTGGCGGTGCCGATGCCGCCGAGGGCGAAGTCGCCGAACCGGAGGGTGAAGTCGGCGGTGCCCAGCATCAGCGTGATGGCGACGATGATGAGGTTGCGGCTGTCGGAGAAGTCCACCTTGTTGTCCACCCAGATGCGCGCGCCCGACACGGCGATGAGGCCGAAGATGACGATGGCCACGCCGCGCAGCACGGGCAGGGGAATGAGGTGGATGAGCGCGCCGAACTTGGGGCTGAAGCCGAGCACGATGGCGATGACCGCCGCGGTGGCGAAGATGAGCGTGGAGTAGATCTTGGTCGCGGCCATGACGCCGATGTTCTCGGCGTAGGTGGTCACCCCGGTGCCGCCGGACGCGCCGGACACGATGGTGGCCAGCCCGTCGCCCAGGAAGGCGCGGCCCATGTAGCGGTCGAGGTTCTGCCCGGTCATCGCGGTGACGGCCTTGATGTGGCCGAGGTTCTCGGCCACCAGAATCACCACCACCGGCACGATGAGCCCGATGGCGCGGGGCTCGAACACCGGCGCGGTGAACTGCGGCATGCCGAACCACGCGGCATTGGCCACGCCGGCGAAGTCCATCGCCGGGCCGAGGCCGAAGCCGTTGGCCAGCACCGCGTACACCACGCTGGCGATGAGCAGGCCCACCAGGATGAGCAGGCGCTGCACCATGCCGCGCGTGTACACCGCGACCAGGCTGACGCTGACGAAGGTGACCACGGCCATCCAGTCGTCGAAGCTGGTGGCGCCGTGCGACTTGATGGCGATGGGCGCCAGGTTCAGGCCGATGACGGCGACCACCGAGCCGGTGACCACGGGCGGCATCAGGCGCTCGATCCAGCGCACGCCGACGCCCATGACCACCAGCCCGATGAGCGCGTACACCACGCCGCAGGCGACGATGCCGCCCAGCGCCACGCCGATGTTGGCGTTGGCGCCCGAGCCGGCGTAGCCGGTGGCGGCGATGACCACGCCGATGAACGAGAACGAGGAGCCCAGATAGCTGGGCACCCGTCCGCCGACGACGAGGAAAAAGATCAGCGTGCCCACGCCGCTCATCAGGATGGCGATGTTGGGCGAGAAGCCCATGAGCAGCGGCGCGAACACCGTGGAGCCGAACATGGCCACCACGTGTTGCAGGCCCATGGCCAGGGTCTGCGGCGCGGGCATGCGCTCGTCGGGCGCGATGACGCCGTGGGTCTTCAGGCGCCACTTGGGGAAATAGGGTTCAAGCATGATTGAGCTTTCCTGTGTTTTCAAGGCTGTTCGCTATGGCAAGGCGACCCTGCTGTGAACGATATGGGGATTTTCTTGGATTGACTCAGGCGTGGATAGGGGAGGTTTGACGAGGTCAACGCAAGCGGTAAGCCGCTGACCGACTCTGCTGCATGCTGAACGAATGAGGTGCATCTGATTGCGCAGTGCCGTCTTGACACTCTGATTTGCAGAGTTTAAGCTCTGCAAATCAGAGTTAAACGTGTCGCCATGCAAGAAGCTGAGATTCGACTTCAATCCATCCAGTCCATGCTCGTGGCCGGTCAGCGTAGCGTGCATCTGGAGCGTCACACCTTGTTGATCTGGGGCCTCACCGGGGGTTTGCTGTGCGCGATGACGGAGTCGGTGTTGACCTCGCAATGGATTCCAAGCAGCAAGTTACGGGCTCTGGCCGTCCTGATGTGGCTGTCCTTCTGGCTCGGCTCGGCAGCCCTGCTCGATCATGGTTTGACCCGACGCGCACGCCGGATCCGGGACGAAACCGTGCCCTTCGCCCAGGCTCAAATCACCCGTGCCTGGTGGTTGTTGCTCGGTTTGGGCGTCCTGGGTTCGGTTGCCTTCTTCTTCTACGGCGGCGGTCTCATGATCTATGCCATGTGGATCGTTCTGTTGGGCATGGGCACTTATCTCTTCGGCCTTTTTTCACGGTCGTTGATCGAGTGGATCGGCATCGCCACCATTCTTCTGGGTATCGCTGGACTGGTCTCAGGCCTGCCCCTGCCCACCACACGCTGGCTGGCCGCGTCCTGTTTTGCCATCGGCTTGCCACTCGCCGGAAAACTCGGACTGTCCACCGACGGCGGCGGGTTGGCCGTACGGGTGGCCGCCCTTGGCCTTTGGCTTGTCGCTGTCACGGTGCCTGCACTGCTGATCTCCGCCGCGCCGAGTCTGGCGTCGGCGCCTGCCGCGAGCCCCGTTCCCATCAGCGCCTTGCATCCCGGGCCGGGTGAGCAGACGGTCGTCCTGCCAGCAGGAACCTTGGTCGCCATTCGGCTGGATCTCGATAGCCCGCTGCTGTCCGCGAGTCCGTCCGCGTTCCTACCCATCACGGTCGATGAGCCAATCCTCCTCTCACTGCGGGACGGACAGCCGGATGGCCGCTACCGATTGCCAGGGCAACCCTGGCAAAGCCTCGGGGACGGGCAATTGCGCCTGAACATCGACCATATTCAGGTGAGGATCAGCGGCCAGTCCGCCGACTTGCTGGTGCATGCCGCATTCCACGCAACCAATCCCACACTGGGTCTTCCATGAGCGTACAACTCCCTCAATTCGATCCCCTGTTGCATCAGCCGCTGCGTACCCAGATCGCGGCCTTCCTGGCTGCGCGCGGAGAGGCGTCGTTCTCCGAACTGAAACAGGCAATCGGGGCGACCGACGGCAATCTTGACTCCCACATGGCCAAGTTCATCGATGTGGGCTATGTCAAGGCGCGCAAGGAACCAGCAGCCACGGGGCGGGCGCAAACCGTGTTTAGTCTGACGCCTGTGGGCCGCAAAGCGCTAACGGCCTACATCGCGCAACTGCATGCGTTGATGGTTCTGAGTGACGCACCAACTCCAGCCGCGCCCGCTGCACCCAGGCGGGCCAAGCCCGCATGAAACCTGTTTCTCCCTGTTGTCAACCCGAAACCAAACCGGACCTCATCATGAAGCTGACCTTCCACGCCTTTGCAATGACTGCCGCGGCAGCCACCTTGTCTCTGTCCGGTTGCGCCGGGCTGGTCCTGCCAAGCGCTGATTCAATGGCCAAGTTGCCGGTTGTTCGCTTTGGCGAGCAGGCTCCAGCCCACAAGGAATACGTGCTGTTCCTTCCTGCCAATACCCCTTTGCCCGTTGATGCGTCGGTCGAAGGCACCTTGCTGGAGAAAACCGCAAAAGCATCGATGACCGTGACCCTGAAGAAGGGCATCTACATCTACAAGCGCTGGGTCAGCTTCGACGACAAGACTTGGGTTGCGGGCCAGGATGCGGTCGCCGGCAAATTCTTGATCACCATCCCCGGCGAGAAGACCGGGGCGAATCCAGGCGTGATGAGCGCCGAGTTCAACCTCAAGTGATCCGCTGCGAGTGTTCTCGCACTGGCCTTGACCAACTGCCCCGACAGGCTCATGGCGTCTGTCTCTGGCGCACGGAAGCGGCAAGTCCGCTGCTGGTCATGCAGTCGGGGCGATTGCGGCCGACTTCCGGGCGCGCAAGCTCTTCGTACCGCGAATCCAGGGATATTTTCATCACGGTTGACCTTGCTGGCCACCCATGATGTGGCCTTCGTCCATCCCCATGGGGAGGCGGTGCTCGGCATGGCTCGCTACACAAGCCGCCACGGTTTTGCATTGGCACGTACGCTCCATGCGTGACGTACCGTCAGTGCCTAGACTGGAGGTCGAACGGCCAAATTCCTGAAACCCGCACTGATTTTTTCTTGCGGCCCAACATGCCGCGCAACGTCGAGCATGCACATACGGATCATGCAAAGAAAAATCTTCCTCAAGGCGCTGGGGCTTGTGCCCATGGCGTTGCCGCTGGCGGAGTTGGCCGGCTGTGTCAGCGCCCCAAAGCGCCCACAGAGTCCGGCACGCGGCGACCATGAGGCGGCACGCGCTTACATCACCGCGTTGATCCGCTATGAAATGGTCAAGCATCGGGTCGCAGGGCTCAGCATTGCCTTGGTGGATGATCAGCGCATCGTCTGGGCGCAAGGCTTTGGCTATGCGGATCTGAAGCGCAAGATTCCCGCATCGGAAACAACGCTTTATCGGGTGGGCTCGATCAGCAAGCTCTTTACCGCCATGGCGGCGATGCAACTCAGCGAAAGCGGAAAACTCGACATAGGCGCCCCCCTCTTGGCCTGCTTGCCAGGATTCGAGATGAAGACGCGTCAGCCGCATGTCAGACCTATCACGCCTCGCCAGCTGATGACCCATCACGCGGGGCTGCCGCGAGATCGCCTGAAAGGTTTCATGCACCCACATCCCCAGCCCTTTGCGGATCTCGTGAAGGACCTCAGGCATGAGCATGTGGCTTACCCGCCAGACGAGATTTTTGCCTACTCCAACCTGGGGATTTCATTGCTCGGTGCGGCAATTCAGAACATTGCGGGTGCGCCTTTTGCAGACCACATGCGTCGCGAAATGCTGAACCCCTTGGAGATGCGCGATTCAGCGTTTGAAACGGGATATTCAAACGCGGCTTCGATGGCCAAGGGTTATCTTGGATGCAAGGCTATCGTGGAGTATCCCTTGCGTGATGTCCCCGCTGGAGGGCTCAACTCCAATGTCGTGGATATGAGCCGCTTCATATCGATGGTTTTTGCAGGGGGCGCGTCCGGCGGCGGCTGTGTGTTGCAGGCTCAGACCATGGCCGAGATGCTGCGTCCGCAAAATGAGCACGTTCCGCTGGATCTCGATTTCCGCATCGGCCTGGGTTGGTTTCTCGGCTCCACCCATCCCGCTCTTCGGCACGTGGGGCAGGTCGCGGGACATGGTGGTGCCACACGCTTGCACCGAAGCCAGTTGTACGTCCTGCCCGAGCACAAACTCGGGGTCGTCGTTTTGGCCAATACCAGTACGGCAACGCCTGTCGTGGACCGGGTTGCCGCCGAAGCGCTGGCCCTGGCGCTCGAGGTGAAGACGGGCATCCGTCCGCAGCAACTGGCCAAGCCCCCTATGGCTGAAACCCCAATTTCCGCGGATGACATGCGCACGTATGCGGGCAGCTACACCACCCTTGCTGGCCTCGTGACGATCACTTCAACAGGAAAGGGGTTGTGTGCGCACGTTGCAGGACGCAGGTTTGATGTGAAGCGCCGTGCTGACGGCACGTTCGCTCTTGCGTATTCGCTGCTTGGCATCATTCCGCTTCATCTCAAGCAACTTGCGGATGTCGGTTTTTCCCGGAAAACCCTGCAGGGGCGGGACATCCTGGTTGCGCATATTGGCGCGATACAACTGCTTGCCGGCCAAAGGCTAGGACCCACCGAGAACGATACGGGGTGGGAACGCTTACTCGGCGAATACGATGTCGCCAATCTTGATGGCGACTTCAGCATGTTTTCTGATGTTCGCGCTGTGGGTGAACACGGTTTTCTGCTGGTCGAAATGAAGTCGATGATGGGATCCAAACAGACGTACCGAGTGCCTCTGCTGCCGGTTTCTGAGCATGATGCGATTGCCCAGGCGAACCTCGCTGGCATGGGGGAAACGGTGCGGTGCGTGACGTTCGATGGAGTTCAAGGGCTTGCATTTTCCGGCTACTACTTCAAGCCCAAATCGTCGTCAACAACGTGAACCCTGGCCTCGAATGCGGCATGGTCGGTTGTTGTTGAGCGTCATTGGGTCGGCCGCCATCAACGCCTTCCTGATCTGGCAGTTTTTCCCCACCCTAACCAAGCCGCGACCACAAAGCGCGGAGCAGCTTTTTCACGTGCGCCTCGATACCGATCGGCGCTCACCGCCGGCCAAGGCCGCGTGCCGGATCGAGTCTTCGCCGGCGAAAATTACGGCGCCTGCGGGACAAGATCAAGCCGGTTCACCAAAAGCGCGAGAGACATCCAGCTTGTCGCGATCACGCCAGCCAGTTCGGTCTGCGGCGCCACTCGTGACATTACCCGATGCCCCAAAAAACCCCGTTGCCCAACGGGGCGCCACTCCCATACTTGAGACCGCACAGCCCGAGAGCGACGTGGCTTCTGCTGCTATTGCGTCTCCCCCTGTAGCTCCGTCGCCGGCTGGCTCCATACCCCTTTGGTCGAGCTCGAATCCAGTGCTCCAAAAGGCCGTAAGGGATGCATCGAGCAAGGTCGGAAACGGGCCAGAGTTCGCGGATCCGAATAAAAGCGAGCGCTTGAACGAAAGGTTGAGGTCGAACATTGAGAGGGCATGGAAACCAGATTGCGGCGATCCACGCCAAGGGGGCCTTCTTGCATTGCCAAAGCTCATCTATGACGTCGCAACGCATCAGTGCAGGTGAAAACGGGCAGCGTCGTGGGGATTTAGGGCTACCTGTTTGCGGATTGGTCTGTGCTTCGCAAGGCACGGCAAGCCTCAGCGTGCGCTGCCGCCCAGCTCGATACGCCGCAGCACGAGGTAGACGATGGCGGCGACCACCACGCCAAGTTCGAAGCCGATGTCCATGCCGTAGGGCGGGTTGAACAGTCCGGCGACGGGACCGACGAACATGGTCTGCGCCGCACCCAGGTAGACGCCGAACAGGCCGGCAGCCATGGCGATGGCGGCGGCCCAGCCCACGGGGAGCTTGCTGCGGGTGTTCCAGTCGTCCACGTTGTAGCGACCGCGCCGGAACACGGCGTGCTCGAGGATGAGGATGATGGCCCACGGCCCCAGCCAGTAGGCAACCAGCAGCAGGAAGTTCTCCAGCGTGGCGTTGAAGTGCGCGGCCGCGGGAATGGCAATGGCGATGTAAACAATGGCGCCGATGAGGGTCCACACCGCGCGGTTGATCTTCTGGAAGCCCTTGCCCAGAACCTGCATCGACAGGCCCAGGCTGTAGTCGTTGGGGATGTTGTTGGCAATGACCGACAGCGCCAGCAGCAGGAGCAGCATCTTGCCCGCGCCGCCCAGCGGTTGCAGCACCGCGGCGAGCAGCGCGCCGCCGCCGTCGGCGCTGGCCTTGCCGAAGGCCGTCACCGTGGTCAGGCCCAGGCCCAGGGTTTCCAGCAGCACGCAGGGCACGACTACGCCGAGGAAGGTGAGCCAGAACACGCGCGAGGGCGCCGTGTCCTCGGGCTGGTTCACGTTGTAGTCCGCGGCGTAGGAGCTCCAGCCGGTGGCGAAGCCGAAGATGGCGCCGCCGAAGGACACCAGCGCGGCCACGTGGGCCATGGTCCACACCGGGGTGGGCAGGGCGTGCATCTGGCCGCCGGCGGCGAACAGCACGATGAGGAAGATGGCCGCCATGGGCATCCAGGCGAAGCGCTCGTAGCGGTGCACGTAGCGGTAGCCGTAGATGCTGACCACGGTGGTGAGCGCCGCGATGATGAGAATGGCGGCCCAGGTGGGCACGGCGCCGCCGCTGATGGCGGTGATGATCTGCGCGCCGACGATGACGTTCACCGCCGACCAGCCGATGCACGCGGCGACGTTGAACAGCGCCATGACCTTGGCGCCGTTCCAGCCGAAGGAAAAGCGCGAGATGGTCATCTGCCGCAGGCCGAGTTTGGGGCCTAGCGTGGAGAAGAACGCCACCGGCAGCACGCCCAGGATGTTGAAGGCGACGATGACACCCAGGCTGTCCCAGAAGCCCAGGCCGAACACGGGGATGGCCAGGGCGCCGAGCGCCACGGTGGAGATAACCAGGTTGGCCGACAGCCACATGGTGAAGTTGTCGACAATGCGCACGTGGCTACGGTCGTGCGGCGGCACGCGTTCGATGCCACGGGTTTCGATGCCGGGATCGAGCGCGGGCATCGTGGGGTTTGCTGCGGGGCTGCTCATGGGTGTTGCTCCGTGTCAGGAAGTGGCCGGTCTTGGATGCCGGAGTTGAAGGATCGTATACAAAACCCGAGCAAAATCCATTCCCGATTCACCCTGCCCGACGCATCATTTCGGTGCTTGACCGGAGCTGCCTTGCGAGGGCCGCGTGAAGTCCACGGTCTGCGGCCGCCCGGGCAGCCGCAGCGTGGTGGTCGCGGGCGCGGCGCTGGCGATGACCTTGCCGGCGCGGATCACGGCCAGGCGGCTGGCCCGCAGGCGGATGGCCTCGACCGGGTCGGCCGCCTGCAGCAGCACGAGATCGGCGCGGCAGCCGGGCTCCAGGCCGTAGCCGTCCAAGCCGAGGATGCGCGCCGGGGTGGTGGTGACGGCTTCGAAGCATTGCCGCATCGCGTCCCGGCCGGTCATCTGCGCCACGTGCAGGCCCATGTGCGCGACTTCCAGCATGTCGCCCGAGCCCAGGCCGTACCAGGGGTCCATCACGCAGTCGTGGCCGAAGGCCACCGGCACGCCCGCGGCCAGCAGCTCGGGCACGCGGGTCATGCCGCGGCGCTTGGGGTAGGTGTCGTGCCGGCCCTGCAGGGTGATGTTGATCAGCGGGTTGGCGATGGCTGCCACGCCGGACTCGCGCAGCAGCGGCAGCAGCTTGCTGACGTAATAGTTTTCCATGCTGTGCATGGAGGTGAGATGCGAGCCGGTGACGCGCCCCTGCAGCCCCAGGCGCTGCGCCTGCGCGGCCAGGGTCTCGATGTGGCGCGACAGCGGGTCGTCGCTTTCGTCGCAGTGCATGTCCACCATCAGCCCGCGCTGGGCGGCGATGGCGCACAGCATGCGCACCGACTCGGCACCCTGCTCCGCGGTGCGCTCGAAGTGCGGGATGCCGCCGACCACGTCCACCCCGAGGTCGAGCGCGCGCTCGAGGTTGGCCAGCGCGCGCGGCGCCCGCAGCAGGCCGTCCTGCGGGAAGGCGACGAGCTGCAGGTCCAGGTAGGGCTTGACCCGCTCGCGCACGTGCAGCAGCGCCTCCACCGCCAGTAGGCGGTCGTCGCACACGTCCACGTGGGAGCGGATCGCCAGCAGGCCCTTGGCCACCGCCCAGTCGCAATACGCCAGCGCGCGCTCGACCAGGGCCTCCTGCGTCAGTTGCGGCTTGAGCTCGCCCCACAGCGCGATGCCCTCCAGCAGCGTGCCGCTCTGGTTCACGCGCGGCAGGCCGTGGCTGAGCGTGGAGTCCATGTGGAAATGCGCGTCGACGAAGGGCGGGGTGACGAGCTGGCCGGCGCAATCGATTTCGTGTCCGGCCTGCGCCGGCAGATGCGTTTGCAGCGCGGCGATGCGGCCATGCGCGATGCCGATGTCGATCCCGGCCCGACCGTCGGGCAAGGTGGCGTTGCGAAGAATGAGGTCCAGCATCGTGCGTTCCTTCGGGGTTGTTGCCGTCGCTTGGTCGGGGCGTGCTTTCAGCCCCGCCTGGAGGTTTTGCGCCCTTCCCGCAAGCGAGGCGCGGGGTGGGCAGCGGTGTCCGCGGCCGGTGCCGGCGCGGGTTGATCGCCCAGCCCGCAGCCGCGCAGCACGAGACCGACCACATGCTCGGTGGCGCGTTGCCAGGGCGCGCCGCGCAGGCTGCGCGCGCCCAGCACGGCGCGCACCTGGGGGGCGAAGTCGGCATAGGTCTGGGTCGCGGCCCAGATGGTGAAAAACAGGTGCGGCGGGTCGACCGGCGCCATGCGCCCCTGCGCGATCCAGCCCTCGATCACGGCCGACTTGCGCGCCACCAGCTCGCGCAGTTCGCCGCGAAGAATGTCCTGCATCTCGGGGGCGCCGCGCAGCATCTCGCCGGCGAACACGCGCGAGGCCTCGGGCCGGGTCTGCGCCAGCGCCATCTTGGCGCGCACGTAGGCGCCCAGCGCCTGCGCCGGGTCGGCATCGGCGCGAATGCCGTCGGTCTCGGCCAGCCAGTCGCGCAGCATGCGCTCCAGCACCGCGCGGTAGAGCTGCTGCTTGGTGCGGAAGTAGTAGTGGATATTCGCCTTGGCCACTCCGGCCTGCGCGGCGATCTCGGCCATGCTGGCGCCGCGAAAACCGTCGCGCGCGAACACGGCCTCGGCCGCGCGCACGATGGCGGCTTCGTTGGCTTGGCGGATGCGTCCCGCGGCCGGCGCAGGCGCAGCGGTCGGCGCCGGCGCGGCGGCCATCACTTGGTCCCGAAAATCCGGTCGCCGGCATCGCCCAGGCCGGGGACGATGTAGCCGTGCTCGTTGAGGCGCTCGTCGACGGCGGCCAGCGTGACCGGAACGTCCGGGTGGGCCGCGCGCACCGTGCGCAGGCCCTCGGGCGCGGCCAGCAGGTTGACGAGCTTGAGGGCGCTGGCGCCGGCGTCCTTCAGGCGCGTGAGGGCGGCGGCGGCCGAATTGCCGGTGGCGAGCATGGGGTCGACGACGATGACCAGGCGCTCGGACATGTCGTCGGGCACCTTGAAGTAGTACTCCACCGGCTCCAGCGTGTCGGGGTCGCGGTACAGGCCGATGTGGCCGACGCGGGCGTTGGGCAGCAGATCGATCATGCCGTCGAGCATGCCGTTGCCGGCGCGCAGGATGGACACCAGGCACAGCTTCTTGCCGCTGAGCAGCGGCATGCGGCAGGCGGCGACCGGGGTGACGATCTCCACCTCCTCGGTGGGCAGGTCGCGCGTGGCCTCGTAGGCCAGCATCGCGGCGATCTCGCGCACCAGGCGGCGGAAATTGTCGGTGGTGGTGTCCTTGCTGCGCGCCAGCGTCAGCTTGTGCTGCACCAGCGGGTGGCTGACGACATGGACCATGGGATCGTGCATCTGGGTTCTCCGTTCATGTTGTGTGTTGTGGTGGGCGTGCCGGGCGCGTGGCCTGGGGCGTCAAAACACCGTGCCGTCGCTGACGATGCACAGCGGCGGCCCGCCGTCGGCGCGGCGCTCGGCGGCGATGCGGCGGCCGGCGAACCAGGCGCCGCCCTCGATCACCTGCGTCAGCGGAAATTGCGCCGCGCTCACGCCCAGTCGTGCGCGCACGGCGTCGGCCAGGTCGTCGAGCAGCGCGACGGTGAGGGCGCGCCACTCCACCACCGGCTCGCTGTCGACGGCGAGGGGCTTGCTCGCCAGCGCGGCGTCGCGCGGCTGCAGCAGGCCGAGGTCGAGCAGCAGGCCGCCGTTGCGGTATTCGGGCAGGCCGGTGAGGGCGTCGAGTTCGCGCACCTGCAGGCCGCCCCATTGCAGCGGCTCGATCAGCGAATAGCTCATCCACTGCGTCAGTTTGTGGAAGGGCATATAGCCGTCGCTCGTGGCGGGGTGGTGCCAGCAGTCACCCAGGTTCACGCCGGCCAGCGTCAGCCGGCCCGGCCACACCGGGCCGAGCAGGCGCAGCAGGGAGGACAGCATGGTGTCGGCGCGCACGCTCATGCCTTTCCCCTCGCCCTGCGCCGCGGCGTGGGCGAGCCAGTGGTCGAACAAGCGCCCCAGGCGCAGACTTCCGGGGCGCTCGGGGTCGGCGAACACGGCGGGCGCGGCGCGCATGGCTTCGCCCAGATTGCGCAGCAGTTGGGCGCGGCCTTCCAGGCCCACCAAGGGGTTGTCGGGCCCAACCTGGAAGGCCTGTGCCAACGCGGCGGCGTCGCTGCGTCGCAGCGCGGCGGCGTCGCAGCGCAGGGGTTGGGCCGGATCGTCCGACAGCCGGCCGCTGGCGAACAGCGCCAGGCTGGCCACGCCCAGCCCTTCGGAGCGCGCCAGGGTCTGGCCGCTGCCGGCGTCGGCGTAGCGCCACTGCGGGCCGGCGCCGGCGTCGAGCAGCACGCTGGGGACCACGAGGTCGATGGCGATGCGGGCACGCTCCTGTGGCGTGGCGTGCAGCGGGCCGAGCAGGCTTGCGAAGCGGTCGACGCCGCCGCTCTCGAAATGGCGCCAGCGGCTGTGCATGGGCACGCGCAAATCGGGGTGGCGGCTGCGGATGGTGTCGACCACATAGTCGGCCGTGGCGTCCATGCGTTCCGGATGCCAGGTGAAATGCGCCAGTTCGCCGCGCCGCGCATGGGCCATGATTTGCGCCGCGTGGCTGCGCACGGCGCCGGCGCTCAGCAGGTTTTCGGCGCGCGCGGCGGGGGATCGTGCGAGAGAGGATGCGCCGGTCTGGACTGGGCCGCTCATTCTTCCAGCCCCCGGCCCTTCGGCAGCGCCAGCTCCTCTTCACTCGGCGTGTCGTGCGAGAAGTAGCCGGCGGCCTTCTTCGCGTCCATCTCCACGCGCGCATCGGACGGAATCAGATCGTCGGGAATGGCCACCTGCTCGACGACCTCGATGCCGGCCTGGGTCAACGCGCCGAGTTTCATATGGCTCATCGACGCCCAGCGGTCGATGCGGGTGATGCCCAGCCAATGGAACACGTCGGGCATCAGTTCCTGGAAGCGCATGTCCTGCACGCCGGCGACGCATTCGGTGCGCTCGAAATAGGTCTCGGCGCGGTCGCCGCCGGCCTGGCGCTTGCGCGCGTTGTAGACCAGGAACTTGGTGACCTCGCCCAGCGCGCGGCCTTCCTTGCGGTTGTAGACCACCAGGCCGACGCCGCCTTGCTGCGCCATCTCGATGCAGACCTCGATGCCGTGCGCCAGATAGGGCCGGCAGGTGCAGATGTCGGAGCCGAACACGTCGGAGCCGTTGCATTCGTCGTGCACGCGGCAGGCCACGCGGGTCTCGGGGCGGCCGAGCTGGGCGACGTCGCCGAAGAAGTACAGGGTCATGCCGCCGATGGGGGGCAGGAACACCTTCAGGTCGGGCCGCGTCACCAGCTCGGGGAACATGCCGCCGGTCTGCTCGAACAGGGCGCGGCGCAGCGCCGCCTCGCGCACCTTGAAGCGCGCGGCAATGCCCGGCAGCCACCACACCGGGTCGATGGCGGCCTTGGTCACGCGCACGTCGCCGTTGGCATGCAGGATGGCGCCATCGGGCGTGAGCCGGCCCTTGACGATGGCGTCTTTCAGCTCGGGCATGTTGATATGCGCGCGGGTGACGGCGATGGTCGGGCGCAGGTCGAGGCCGGCGGCAATCTGCGCGGCGAACACCTCGGGCACCAGATGGCCCCAGGGGTCGAGCGAAACGATGTTGCCGGGCTCGGCCCACTGCGGATGCGGGCCGATGCCGGCGGCCGGCGCGGTGTCGGTGAAATCGGGCCGGTGGTCGCGGTCCAGCGCGCCCGAGGCCACGGCCAGCGCACGGTACAACGCATAGGCCCCCGCATGCGTGCCGATGGCGTTGCGCCGGCGCGGATCGGTCAGCGTGGCCACCACCGGACCGCGCTCGGCGGCCGTGGCCGCGCCCCAGCGGATCTCCGGCGCATGCACGCTGCCGCCCGTGCCGGGGTGCGACGAGAGGACGACATGGCTGAAGGGCGGGCTGGACATGAGGGCACTCCGTAAAACCTGACCAATTGGTCAGAATGTACAGGCAGTCAAGCAAGCCCCATGCCGGGTTTCCCCGGCGCGGCGGCAGGACGATGCCGTTCTGCCACAAGCCGGCGCCGGAGCCGGGGGGAGCCGGACAGGGTGCGGCGTGGAGGCGTGCGCACCGCAGTCGTGCGGGCGGCGAAGGCGAGGCCGCACCACCAAAGTGCACCCCAGCAAGGCGGGATGGAAACATTAAGTTTCACTTGCTTGCATTCCTTCATTGACTGTGATTGCGTCGACTCTGACAATCATTTTTGACAATCCAACGTCAAAAAATCCGTGCCCACCGATCCCATGACGGGCGCAACCAGGAGACTCACATGAAGCACAACATCCGCAAGGCGCTGAAGGCTTTGGCCGCAGGCGCCACATTCACCGCGGCCGCCGCCGCGGCACAGGCAGCCGGTGCGCCGGCGGTCATCAAGATCGGCACGCTGTACGCCAGCAGCGGCGCGTTCGCCGTCGCCTCGCAGGGTCAGTACGAAGGCCTGCAGTTCTGGGCCAACGCCGTCAACAAGGACGGCGGCCTGTTCGTCAAGGCCTACGGCAAGAAGATTCCGGTGAAGATCGTCGCCTACGACGACCAGAGTTCCACCTCCACCGCCACCTCGCTCTACAACCAGCTCATCACCCAGGACAAGGTGGACGTCCTCGTGGCCGACTTTGGCTCGGTGCTGACCTCGGTGGCCGTGCCGCTGGCGGCCGAGCACCACATGCTGCTGATCGACCCCACCGGCTCGGGCGCCAACTTCTTCACCAAGAAGACCGACTACCTCGCCGACGTGAGCATCCCGTCGTCCCAGGTGTGGCCGGTGCCGCTGGGCAAGTTCCTGCTGGCGCAGAAGATCAAGCGCGTGGCCATTCTGTACGACGCCAACGACTTTGACGCCTCCCAGGCCACGACGCTCAAGGACGTGCTGGCCAAGGGCGGCGTGACGCCGGTGTACTACCACGGCGTTCCCACCTCCGAGTCCAACTACACCATCCTGCTGCACACCATGGCGGCCAGCCATCCCGAGGCCGTGATCGAGCTGGGCTATCCGCCCAACGACATCGCCTTCCTGCGCTCGCTGTCGCAAAGCGGGCTGCATTTCGACATGACGTTCACCATCTTCCCCGGCCAGCTGCTGACGCTGCTGACGAAGAACGTGGGCGCCAAGGCGCTGGCCTACACCTACACCTATCCGACGCCGCCGCTGGTGAAGTACGACAAGGTCACCTACGGCATGAACACCGCCGAATTCGTGCAGGCCTACAACGCCGCCACGCACAAGGAGCCCAACTTCCTGAACGCCGCGGGCTACAACACCGGCATCGTCATGCAGGACATGCTCGGCACCGCGCCGAAGTTCACGCAGCTGGACTTCCATCAGGCGCTGATGGACATGTCGGGCAAGACCACGACCCTGCTCGGCCCCTTCGAGATCAACGCCAACGGCGCGCAGCTCGGCCAGCCCTTCCCGGTCGCGCAGCTGGTGCCCGAGGGCGACGGCTCCAAGGTTGTGGTGGTCTATCCGCAGGACAAGGCCACCGGCAAACCGGTGTACCCGGCGCCGCATTCCTGATGCGTGGATGACCCGGGCGGCGCGCCCGCCCGGGTTTGCAAGCGCCACGCGGTGATCCCGCGGTGTCAGCGCAAGGTTGGGGAGAACCCGTGGAATTGCTTGAGTACGCCATCATTGGCGGGATTTTGTATGGCATCTTTTTCAGCCTGGTCGGGATCGGGCTGAATCTGATTTTCGGCGTCATGCGCATCATCAACCTCGCGCATGGCCAGTTCATCGTGCTCGGCGGCTATGCCGCGTTTCTCGTCTCGCAGCACTTCGGCCTCAACCCGCTGTGGGGCATCGCGCTGTCCGTGGTCGGCGCCATCGTCGTCGGCTGGCCGCTGTATGCCGCGGTGGTGCCGCGCCTGCAGCGCAGCGGCGACCCGGAGATGCTGTCCTTCATCCTGTTCTTCGGCATCGGCCAGATGCTGGAGGCGCTGACCGTGCTCGGCTTCGGCGCCGACCAGCGCTCGCTGCCGGGCGACGCCTTGGGCAGCGGCAATCTCGGCCTGCTCGGGCAGGAGTTCCCCGACAGCTGGTGGGTGGCGGCGGCGGTGAGCCTGGCGGCCATCGCCGGGCTGTACGTCTATTTCTCGCACACCAAGCTGGGCTACGCCACGCGCGCCATCATGGCCAACCGCGACGAGGCCCTGGCCACCGGCATCGACGTGCGCCGGGTGTCGGCCATCGCCTTCGTCGCCGGGCTGGCGCTGGCCGGCATCGCCGGCGTGTTCGTGCCCTATCTGCTGGGCTCGGTCTCGCCCGATCTCGGCGACGGGCTTACCACCACCTCGTTCGCCATCGTCATCATCGGCTCGCTGGGCAACCCGCTGGGCACCGTCATCGGCGGCCTGGTGTTCGGTCTCGGCACCATGCTGATGCAAACCTACTACTCATCCTGGTCCAACGTCGTGCCCTATGCGCTGCTGCTCGTCATCGTGCTGATCCGCCCCTCCGGTCTGCTCGGAAAGGCGGTGCGCCTTGCGTGACGCCACCTTCATGCGCTGGGCGCGGCCCGGCGCCATCGTGCTGGCGCTGCTCGCCGGCGCCTTCGCCCTGCTGCCGCATGTCTACGGCAACCAGTCCCTGCTGTTCACGCTGATGACCTTCATCGTGCTGGCCCAGGGCTTGAATCTGCTGTACGGCTTTACCGGCTACCTGCCGTTCGGCTACGTCGGCTTTTTCGGCTGCGGGGCGTATGCCACCTCGCTGCTGGTGCTGCACACCCACCTTCCGGTGCTGGCCTGCGTGGCGGGCGGAGGGCTGGCTGCCGTGTCGATGGCGTTGGTTCTCGGCCCCTTGCTGCGGCTGTCGGGCGCCTACTTTTCCATCGCCAGCCTGGCGGCGTCGCAGATCCTGTACTTCGTCGTGTCCAACACCAATCTGGCCGACATCACCGGCGGGCCCTATGGCCTGAAGATCGAGCAGGTGTACGCCCCCAACGCCAGCTATTTCTCGATGCTGGCCGTGCTGCTGCTGGCCACGGCGCTGGCGGCCTACTTCCGCGCCTCGCGCTTCGGCATGGCGCTGCGGGCGATGAAGCAGGATGCGCTGAGCGCCTCGATGGCCGGCATCGACATCGTGCGCGCGCGCCTGATCACCTGGCTGGTCTCGGCCGCCATCGCCGGGCTGGCCGGCGGGGTTTACGCCTGGAACCTCTCGGTGTTCTACCCGGACGCCGTGTTCACCTTGCAGATCTCGGTGTTCGCCATCGTCTTCTCCCTGTTCGGCGGCGTGGGCACGGTGGTCGGGCCCATTGTCGGCGCGGCCGTGCTGTACACGCTGTACTCGGCCATCGGCATTTCCACGCCGCAGTACTTCCAGCTGGTCTACGGGCTGCTGATCGTGCTGCTGGTGCTGTTCCTGCCCGGAGGCATTTTGTCCTTGTTCAGCCGCAGGGGGATCCGTGTCTTCTGAACCTCTGCTGCGCCTGGAAGGCGTGTACAAGCGTTTCGGCGGCCACGCCGTGCTCAACGACGTGAGCTTCGCCGTGGGGCCCGGCGAGATCGTCGGCCTGGTCGGCCCGAACGGTTCGGGCAAGACCACCACCATCAATGTCATTTCCGGGGTCCACCGCGCCGATGCCGGCGCCGTCGTGTTCGACGGCCGGCCGGTGCACAAACTGCCCACGTTCCGGTTGGCGCGCCTGGGCATCAACCGCACCTTCCAGGTGCCCAAGGTGTTCCGCGACATGACGGTGCGCGAGAACATCGAAGTCGCCGCGCACTTCGGCCGCGCGCATGACGCCGACGTGGGCGCCATCCTGGCCGACATCGACCTCGCCGCGCAGGCCGACCAGCTGGCCGGCTCGCTCACGGTGAACCAGCAGAAGCTGCTGGACCTCGGCCGGGCGCTGGCCACCGGCCCGAAGCTGCTGCTGGTGGACGAGATCGGCGCCGGCTTGAATCCGGCCGAGCTCGGCGGCATCGCCACGCTGCTGCAGAAGCTGGCGGCGCGCGGCATCGCCCTCATCGTGGTCGAGCACCTGCTGGACTTTCTCAACCGCATCACGGCGCGCGTCATCGTGCTCGGCGCCGGTCGCATGCTGTTCGAGGGTCCGCTGGACGCCGCCTCGCGCGACCCCGAGGTCGTCGCGGCCTTCATCGGAGGTTGAGGCCATGAAGCCCACTGCACGGCCGCCCGAAAGTGGGCGAATTCCCTCCGGGAGGGAACGCGCGCAGCGCGAGGGAGCACAGATGATCTCACTGCACGGCCGCCCGAAAGTGGGCGAATTCCCTCCCGGAGGGAACGCGCGCAGCGCGAAGGAACACCCATGAGCCTGCTTTCCCTGCAAGGCGTCGAGTCCGGCTACGGACCGATGCAGATTCTCTGGGGCATCGACCTCGATGTCGCCGCCGGCGAAACCGTGCTGCTGCTGGGCGCCAACAGCGCCGGCAAGACCACCCTGTTGCGCACCATCATCGGCCTGCTGCCGTGCTGGCGCGGCGGCATCCGCTTCGATGGCGAGCGCATCGACACGCTGGCGCCCGATCAGCGCATCCGCCGCGGCATCGCCTTCATGTCCGAACTCGGCGTGTTTCCCACCTTGTCGATCGACGAGAACATCGCGCTCGGCGGCTATTTCCTGCGCGACGCCGAGGTGCGGCGCCGCCGCGAGCGCCTGTTCGAGCTGTTCCCCGATCTGGCCGCGAAGCGGCGCGACGCCGCCGGCTCGCTTTCGGGCGGGCAGCGCAAGATGCTGGGCATCGCCAAGGTGCTGGTGTCCGAGCCCAGGTTGTTGCTGATGGACGAGCCTTCGTCGGGACTGGCGCCGGTGTTCGTCAAACAGGTGATCGAGGTGCTCAAGACCTCCATCGGCAGCGGCACATCGTTGCTGATCGCGGAGCAGAACGTCGCCTTCCTGGCGCTGGCCGACCGGGGTTACCTGATCGACCACGGCAAGGTCAGGCTCTCGGGCACGCGGACCGAACTGGAGTCGAGCGACGCGGTGCGCGAAGCCTACTTCGGGCTTTGACGCCGCCGCGGCCATTTCGGCCGCCGGCCGCGGGGCTTAAGGCAGCAGGCCTTTGAGCTTGTCCTGCAGCCTGTCGCGCAGCTGCTGTTGCGGGTTGGGGCCGAGGCGTTTTTCCAGCTCCTGCCGGGCGCGATTCCTCACCGCGTTCTCGATGGCGCCGCCCGCCGCCTGCGACCACAACACGGCGTACTGCGGCTGGGCGAAGGATCCCGAGATCCGGACCGGAACCGTCAGCCCCTTGAGGGCCGCCGCCCGCTCCCCGCCCTGGCCGGCCAGGGTGCCGACGATGGTGGGGCGCAGCACATAGTCCAGGGTTTGCGCGGGGAGGTCGAAGCGGCCCTTGCCGCTCACGCGCAGCAGCGGGCTTTGCAGGTTCAGGTCGGAACTCGACGCCACGCCTTGCGCAAGCTGGAAGCTCACCGACAGCGACGTGAAGTCGGTCTGCTGCGTGCCGCTCGTCACCGCTTGGCGATCTTGCCTAAGGCGCAGCAGGCTGTTCGCGTCGCGCAGGCTTTGCGCCAGGTTGAAGCCCTTGAGCGCGCCGTTGCGCACCTCGAACTGCGCGGTGCCCGACAGCGCGCGCAGCCATGCCTCGGGGGTCTTGCCCTGGGTGTCCAGTGCAAGCGAGCCATTGGCCGTGCCGAGCAGGAAGTCGCGCCCGCTCAGGGCCTGGATGATGGGCTGGATCTGCAGGTTGCGCGCCGACTGCCTGAGGGTGTAGTGCGCCGTGCCCAGGTTGACGCGCGCGGTGCCGGACAGGCTGCCGCCATAGCCCTGGACCGAGAAGGGGTCGACCGTGACGGCCTTGCGGTCGTCATGCACGCGCATCTGCAACTGGCTCCACTGCATGCCCTTGAAACGCAGACGGCCGATTTGCAGGCGGGCGTCCAGGTCCAGTGCCTGCAGCGCAGAGAGGTCGATGGGTTGGGCCGGGGCCTGGGCTGGCGCCGCAGGTGCGGCGGACTTGGCCGCAGTCGCGGTCGGCGGTCGAGCCACCGTGGCGTGCGTGCCGAGCAGGGCATCGAGGTCGAGCTGGTCGGCGCTCGCGTTCAACGTGATGGCGCCCTTCTGGCTGTTGCCCGCGAGCTTGATGTGCGAGGCGCCGGCAAGTCCCGCCAGGTCGACGCTCGCCGTCGAGCCGGCCAGGGCGTAGGTCATGCTGCCTTGCAGGTCGAGGGGCAGCGGCTTGGCGCCCGGCCGCGCGGCTTGCCAGGTGCCCTGCAGCCTTGCGGCGTCGAGCGTCGCTTCGATCGTTCGCAGGTTCAGGCTCAGATTTCCGCGCAGCTCGGCGTGGACACCGGCGGCGCCGGCTGTCATGCCCTGTTCGACGGCGAGTTGGACGTCGGGCCATTGCAGCTTGTCCATCGCGCCGGAGGTCGCCGGGGCGCTGATCGTCACGCGCGTGGTGCCCGGCGCAGCGCCCAGCAGGGCCTTGGCCTCGAACGCGCCGGCCGCGATGCGGTGGCCGGCCCACGACAGCTGGGGCAGGCTGGCTTCGGCCTGCAGGGGCTGGCCCTTGGCGCCCTGGCCCTGGGCCTTGAGCTCGAAAGCCTGCACCTCGAGCTTGGCCGTGTTCGGGTCGGGGGTCGGCGCGCCCTGCGCCGCGGTGTAGCTCAGGCTGCCCGACACATTGGTCAGCAGTTTCTTGATGCCCAGCACGCTGCCGTCGCTGCGCAGCATGAAGTCTTGCAACGCGAGCGGACCCCGGGGCGTGGCGAGCAGGCGGCCTTTCAGACTGAAGTTGGTATCGAGCTGCGGCTTGGTGAAGACGGCGCGCGCGCTCAGGCGCATCGGACCTGGCGCGGATGCGCCGATTCCGGCCAGTTCCAGGTTCAGTGCCGCAAGGTGGCCGGCGACGCCGGTCTTGGCGTCGTGCAGGGTGATGGTCCCGTCCGTGACGCTCAGGCTGCGCACCAGCAGGTCCAGCGGCGGCGCGGGATTGTCCGACGTGTCTTCGGCCTGCGGCGTGCTCGGCTTGGGCAGCAGGTCATCGAAATTGAAGCGGCCCTGCGCGTCGCGCTGGATGATCACCCGCGGCGCGTCCAGCGCGATGCGGTCGACCACGATCTTGCGCCGAATCAGGGCGAAGAGGTCGAGATGCAGGCGCATGTCTGCGGCTTGTGCGAACAAGGCATCGCTGCCGGGCTCGCTCAGGCGCATGGGCCCGGTTTCGAGTGTGAATGGCGGGAACAGCCGCAGATCGATGGTGCCCGGCAGGGCCAGGGTGCGGTGGTAGCGCTCCTGGACCACATGGATGAGCGCCGACTTGTACTGGTTCGGGTCGAAGGCCAGCAGGATCAGCCCCACGCCTCCCACGACGAGGATGAACAGCGCGACCAGCGCCGCCACGGTGAACTTGATCAGCTTGCCTGTCATGCGCGGCTCCTGCAGGCGAGCCGCGCAGCGTGTCCTCGTGCCTGGTGTGTCATCGTGACCGTGGCGCGCCGCTGTGGGCGGGAGGCGCAAAATGAAGGGTCGTTCCATTCTAGGCACAGGATTCGTGTTCCATGACTTCGCGTACGGATGATGTCGTGATCGCCGGTGGCGGCCTGGTCGGCAAGGCCGTCGCGCTGGCGCTGGCGCAGGCCGGTTTGCGCGTGCTGCTGTGTGGCGCCAGGCCCGCCGCGGCAGCGCCCGCCGAGGGCTACGGCCAGCGCGTGTATGCCATCAATGCGGCCTCCCGCCGGTTTCTGGAAGGCCTGCGCGTGTGGCCGCAGCTGCCGTCCGAACGGATCCAGGCGGTGGAGCGCATGCGGATTGCGGCGGACGGCGCCAAGCTCGAATTCAGCGCTTACGCGCAGGGCGTGGAGGCCCTGGCGTGGATTGCCGAGTCCGACGCGATCGAACGCGCGCTCGATCTCGCCCTGCAGTTCGAGCGCGGCGCCAGCATCGCCACCGCCAGTGTGGAACAGGCGCAACAGGAGGGCGGTCAATGGGACGTGCGGCTTGCCGACGGCGCGCAGGCGCGCGCCGGGTTGCTGCTCGGAGCCGACGGCCGCAACAGCCGCGTGCGTGCTTGGGCCGGGATCGGCGTGCGCAGCAAACCCTATGGTCAGACCGGCATGGTGTGCAATTTGCGCTGCGCGCAGGGGCATGGCGGGGTGGCGTTCCAGGCGTTCACGGCGGAGGGGGTGATCGCCCTGCTGCCCCTGCCTGCGTGGAATGGCGAGCATCAGGTCTCCCTGGTGTGGTCGGCGCCCGCGGACCTGGCCGCGCAACTGCAGGCGGCGGGCGCCGACACCTTGGCGCAGCGGCTGCATACCCACCTCGACGCCTTGGGGGCCGGGCATCTTGCGCCGATCTCGGCCGCGGGCGGGATCGGCGCATGGCCGCTGGTGTTGCAGCGCGCCGACAGCCTGGTGGCCGATGGCGCCGCGCTGCTGGGCGATGCCGGCCACGTCATCCATCCCCTGGCCGGGCATGGCCTCAATCTCGGCCTGCAGGATGCCCAGGCGCTGGCTGCCGTGCTTGCCGGGCGCGGCGCCGCGCAGGCGGTGGGCGACGCGCGCGTGCTGCGGCGTTATGCGCGGGCGCGCGCCGAGCAGGTCCTGGCCCTGGAATGGGTCACGGACGGCCTGCAGCGGCTGTACGCCCCGGGCATGGCCTGGCTCGCTCCACTGCGCGCCTTGGGATTGGCGGGGACCAATCACCTCACGCCCGTCAAGCGCTGGCTGGCCGGCTATGCTTCGGGCTTGGCCGTGGCGCCCTGAATTCCCAGGGCGCGCGTTCGTCCGCGGCAACATCCCCACCCTCAGGAATTCCCATGAAATTTCGCTTCATCGCAGCCCTGCTCGGGCTCGCCGCCAGTCTGGTGCTGGCCACCGCCAGCCAGGCCCAGACCACGGCCGAGGTGCGCAATGCCCTCGCCAAGGTGCTGCCCAACTTCCCTGCATCGGCCAAGATCATCAAGACCCCCTACGCGGGCCTGTACGAAGTGGATATCGGCGACCGTGTGTTCTACACCGACGCCAGCGGCCGCTATTTGTTCGCCGGCGAGATCCTGGACACCAAGACCGGCACCAACATGACCAAGGAGCGCATCACCGAATTGCAGAAGATCAGCTGGAAGGATCTGCCGTTCAAGGATTCGTTCAAGGTCGTCTACGGCAACGGCAAGCGCCAGATCGCCGTGTTCGAGGACCCGTATTGCCCTTACTGCCATCAGCTCGACAAGACCCTGGAGAAGATGAGCAACATGACCGTGCACGTGTTCCTGTTCCCGGTCATCCGTCCCGAGTCCCCGGTCAAGTCGCGCGAAGTCTGGTGCGCGCCCGACCGCAGCAAGGCCTGGCAGGCATGGATGAACGACCAGAAGGATCCGCCCAAGGCTCCGGCCGGCTGCGCGGATCCTCTGAAGGCCAACCTCGCCCTCGGCCAGCGCCTGGGGATCGAGAGCACGCCCACCATGTTCCTGGAGAACGGCCAGCGCATCACCGGGGCGGTCGATGCCGCCGAGATCGAAAAGCGCATGGCGATGAAGTGATCCCGGCGCGTCCCACGCGGGACGCGCATGCGCGGGCTCGCGCTGCGCCCCGCGCCGCGGCCGCGGCGCTTCAGGCGGTGGCGATCTTGCCCGTCTGTTTCAGGAACTGCGCCCAGTCTTCGAGTTCACGCGGTTCGCCGAACAGGTAGCCCTGCATCACGCGCAACCCGAGCGCGTGCAGCGCCTCGGCGTTTTCGTGGGTTTCCACGCCTTCGGCCACGACCTTGATGTCCAGGCGCTGGGCCAGGGCCACCAGCGAACGCACGATTTCCTCGTTGCGCACGTCGCCCTTGAGTTCGGAAGTGAAACCCGACGGGATTTTCAGGTGCGCGGGGCTGAGCCGCTTGAGGTATTCGAACGAGGCATAGCCCTCGCCGAAGTCGTCCATCGCGATCAGGATCCCCGCCTGCTGCAGGGCCGTGATGTTGCGCAGCACGCTGGGAAACACCGGGATGGGCCGGCGTTCGGTGACTTCCATGATGAGCCGGTTGGCCGGCCACTGGTTGCGCTGCAGAACCTGTTCGATGCGGCGCACCAGATCCGGGTCGCCAAGCTGGTCGGCCTCGATGTTGACCGAAATGTAGCCGCGCCAGCCGGTCCAGTTCGACAGCACGCGCGCTTCCGAGACGGCTTCGTCGACCACCCAGAAAAACAGCTCGCTGGTCTGGGTCGGGCTGAGCTGGGGCAGGAAGGTCAAGGGGGAGTGGCGCCTGGGCGCCGTTTCGGCGCGCCAGCGGAACAGCACCTCGAGGCCGAGGATTTCTCCTCCCGGATACTGCACCTGGGGCTGATACACGAGAGACGGCGAGCCTGAGCCGGCATGGCCGGCAATTTCGCTGAACACGTCACGTTCCACAGCTTCCCTCGGTCTGTTTTGATTTTGATGAGGCAGATTAGCATGGAGTCGGCTTCCCCTCCGCGGGGGCGCATGCGGCCACGGATGCCGATATGCGTTTTGCGCGGGGCGCGTCGCCTTGTCCACATCCTGTCCCGCACCATGCCATCAAGCCCTACACCCGTCGCACGCAAGCGCAGTTCATCGGCCCTGCCGGCCCCGACCCCGGATGCGCAAGGCCGGCAGGGGCCGCATTACACCGTGGGCATGGACGACGCGCTCGCGCACCGGTTTTCCATCGAACTCGATCTCGCCTCGCCTGCCCCGCAGGGGCAGGAATTCTGGCTGCCGGTGTGGATTCCCGGAAGCTATCTGGTGCGCGAGTTCTCGCGCCATGTGCTCGCCGTGGAGGCGGCCTGCGCGGGCAAGCCGGTGGCCTTGCGCAAGGTGGCCAAGAACCGTTGGCGCGCGGCGCCCTGCAAAGGGCCGCTGCGTCTGCGCTGGACGGTGTATGCCCACGACGCCTCGGTGCGCACGGCTTTTCTCGACGCCTCGCGCGGCTTCTTCAACCCGTCCAGCCTGCTGCTGGCGGTGGACGGGCAGGAGCAGGCCGCGCACACCCTGCGCATCCTGCCGCCGGCGGCGCAGCCCGCGTGGACGGTCGCCACGACGCTGCCGGGCGTGGACGTGGACGCGCGCGGTTTTGGCCTCTACCGGGCGGACAGCTACGACCGGCTCATCGACCATCCCGTCGAAGTCGGCCGACTGCTGCGTCTGCCGTTTCGCGCCCACGGCGTGCCGCACGAGATGGTCATCGCCCACGCCGACCGCCTGGAAGGCCAGGTCGACACACGGCGGCTGGCGGCCGACCTCAAGCGCATTTGCGAAGCCGAGATGGCCCTGTTCGAGCCGCAGCGGCCGCGGGCTCCATTCAAGCGCTACGCCTTTCTCGTCGCCCCGACCAGCAACGGCTACGGCGGGCTGGAGCATGCCGACAGCACCGCGCTGATCTGTGCCGAAGCGGACCTGCCCCATCCGGCCGACGGCAAGACGCGCAGCGCCGGCTACCGCCAGTTCCTCGGCCTGTGCAGCCACGAGTACTTCCACGCCTGGAACGTCAAGCGCATCCGTCCGCAGGCGTTGACGCCTTACGACCTCGAGCGCGAGAACATGACCAGCCTGCTGTGGCTGTTCGAGGGCTTCACCTCGTATTACGACGACCTCATCCTGCGTCGCGCCGGTCTGCTGGAGCCGCAGCAATACCTGGATCTGCTGGCGCGCGCGATCAACGCCGTGCAGGCCACGCCGGGGCGCCACGTGCAGAGCCTGGCCGACGCCAGTTTCGACGCCTGGATCAAGTTCTACCGCCCCGACGAGAACACGCCCAACGTGACCGTCAGCTACTACGCCCTGGGCGGATTGTTCGCCCTGGCGCTCGACCTGACCCTGCGCATGCGCAGCAAGGCCACGCTCGACGACGTGATGCGCCTGCTGTGGCGCCGCTACGGCCGCGACGATGCGCCCTTGCGCGATCAGGGTTTGGCCGAGGACGCCCTGCCCGCGCTGGTGCGCGAGGTCAGCGGGCTGGACCTGCGCGGCTTTTTCGCGCGCCATGTCGACGGCACCGCGGAACTGCCGCTGCAGCGCCTGCTCGCCGCCATCGGCGTGCGCTGGAGCCACGGCAAAGCGGACGTGCTCACCGGGCTGGGGCTCAGGCTGGACGACGCACAGGGCTGGCCCAAGGTGCGCCAGGTACTGGCCGGATCCTGGTCGCAACAGGCCGGCCTGTCGCCCGGCGACCTGCTGCTCGCCGTGAATGGCGAACGCACCAGCCCCGAGCACCTCAAGCGCCTGCATGCGCGGGCCCGCATGGGCGACCTCTGGCAGGTGCATGCCATGCGCGACGCGCGGCTGGTGCAACTGCAGGCGCCTCTGCCCACGCTCCCGCAGGGCCCGGTGCAACTGGCCCTCGCCGACAAACCGCCAGCGCGCGCGCTGCGCTGGCGCAAGGCTTGGCTTGGCGCGTGAACGGGGCCGTCGCCGTCGCCTGAGGCCGGGTCGGCTCCTATGCTTGAACATTCGAGACACCGAACGAGGAGACTTTCATGACCTACGAAACCCTGCTGACCGAAACCCAGGGCCGGGTTGCGCTCATCCGCCTGAACCGCCCCAAGCAGCTCAATGCCTTGAACGACATCCTGATGGATGAGCTGGGTGCGGCGCTCACCGGGTTCGATGCCGACGACGGCATCGGCTGCATCGTGCTGACCGGCAGCGACAAGGCCTTCGCCGCGGGCGCCGACATCGCCATGATGGCGCAGAAAACCTTCATGGAGGCGTACCGGGGCGACTTCATCACCCGCAACTGGGAGCGCATCGGGACGGTGCGCAAGCCCGTCATCGCCGCGGTGGCGGGCTATGCCTTGGGCGGCGGCTGCGAGCTGGCGATGATGTGCGACTTCATCATCGCCGCCGACAACGCGCGGTTCGGCCAGCCCGAGATCAAGATCGGCATCATCCCGGGCGCGGGCGGCACGCAGCGTCTGCCGCGCGCCGTCGGCAAGAGCAAGGCCATGGACCTGGCGCTGACCGCGCGCACGATGGACGCCGCCGAGGCCGAACGCGCGGGCCTGGTGTCGCGCGTGGTGCCCGCCGACAAGCTGCTGGACGAGGCTCTGGCCGCAGCCCAGGTCATCGCCGGCTACCCGCTGCAGGCGGTGATGATGGTCAAGGAATGCGTCAACCGCGCCTACCAGGCGCCGCTTTCCGAAGGGCTGCTGTTCGAGCGCCGCGGCTTCCACAGCCTGTTCGCCACCCACGACCAGAAGGAGGGGATGGCCGCCTTTCTCGAGAAGCGCGCGCCGCGTTTCGAGCACCGGTGAAGCGGCGGGGATGGGCGCAAAGGGCGCGCGCGGCGGCCGCTTGTGCGGCGGCTTGAATCGGCCTGCACGGCTTGCGTATAATGCCCGATCTTTGGCGCTTTAGCTCAGTTGGTTAGAGCGACGGAATCATAATCCGCAGGTCCGGGGTTCGAGTCCCTGAAGCGCCACCACCATTTTCGATGTCCGGCCGTTGTTCAAACTTTGAGCCGTTCAGGCCGACACGGCCCGAGCCGCAAGACCGCATTCCGGCGCTTGCGGCTTTTTCATGCGCCTCGCACAAGGGGCGCCCTCGCGGAACAGGGATTTCGACATGACCATGCCACCATCCCGCAAGGGGCTCATCCTCGCCGGCGGCTCCGGCACGCGGCTGTATCCCGTGACCCAGGCGGTGAGCAAGCAGCTGCTGCCGGTGTACGACAAGCCGATGATCTACTACCCGCTGTCGGCCCTGATGCTGGCCGGCATGCGCGACGTGCTCATCATCTCCACGCCGCAGGACACGCCGCGCTTCGAGCAGTTGCTGGGCGACGGCAGCCAGTGGGGCATCAACCTCCGCTACGCGGTGCAACCGTCCCCCGACGGCTTGGCGCAGGCCTTCGTCATCGGGCGCGATTTCGTCGGCAATGCGCCCTCCAGCCTGGTGCTGGGCGACAACCTGTTCTGGGGCCACGACTTCCAGGCCCAGCTGCAGCGGGCCAGCGCCCAGGAACGCGGCGCCACCGTGTTCGCCTATCACGTGCACGACCCCGAACGCTACGGCGTGGTCGCGTTCGACGCCACGGGACGCGCCAGCAGCATCGAGGAAAAACCCGTCCAGCCCAAGAGCAGCTACGCCGTCACCGGGCTGTACTTCTACGACCAGCAGGTGCTGGACATCGCCGCCAGCCTCAAGCCTTCGCCGCGCGGCGAACTGGAGATCACCGACGTCAACCGCGTCTACCTGGAACAAGGCAGCCTGCAGGTGCAGACGCTGGGGCGCGGCTATGCTTGGCTGGACACCGGCACTCACGAGTCCCTGCTCGATGCCGGGCAATTCATCGCCACCCTCGAAAAGCGCCAGGGCCTGAAGGTGGCCTGCCTGGAGGAGATCGCCTACCGCCAGGGCTGGATCGGCGCCGAGCAGTTGCTGCGCCTGGCCGAGCCCTTGAAGAAGAACGGCTACGGCCAGTACCTGCTGCGCGTCCTGCAAGAATCCGGAGCCTGAACACCAACCGCAATGCGCCTGCCATGCCCTATACCGTGACGCTCACCGCGCTGCCCGAAGTCCTCATCCTCGAACCCCGCGTGTTCGGCGATGCGCGCGGCTTTTTCTTCGAAAGCTACAACCGGCGCGACTTCGCCGCCGCCACCGGGCTGGACGTGGAGTTCGTGCAGGACAATCATTCGCGCTCGGTGCAAGGGGTGCTGCGCGGCATTCACTACCAGATCGTCCGCCCCCAGGGCAAGCTCGTGCGGGTGGTGTCGGGTGCGGTGTGGGACCTTGCGGTGGATCTGCGCCGCAGCTCCCCGCGCTTTGGCCGCTGGGTGGGCGTGGAGCTTTCCGCCGACAACAAGCGCCAGCTCTGGGTGCCGCCGGGCTTCGGGCATGCTTTCCTCACCTTGAGCGCGTCGGCCGAATTCCTCTACAAGACCACCGACTACTGGTACGCCGAGCACGAGCGCAGCGTGGCGTGGAACGATCCGGCCCTGGCCATCCCCTGGCCGCTGTCGGGGCTGGATCTTCCCGACGGCCAGCCCAAGCTGGCGGGCAAGGACGCGGCGGCGCCGCGCCTGGGCGACGCCGCGGTGTTCGACTGAAGCCGCGGGCGGCGCGAGGCCGGCTCATGCACCCTCGACTGCTAAGATTGCCCGCCAGCGCAGGCGCGTCCTGCATGTTCCGGCCGAACGGCCCCACGCCTCTGGATCCACACCATGAACCGCGTGTCTCGCACTCCGCAACGCAAGCCCGCCCGCCTCGGGCCCGTCCTTGTCCGGCTGGTCTGCGTCCTGGCCTTCGGCTTGTCGGGCCTGGCCCAGGCCCAGCAGCAGCGCCTGTACCCGGCCGGCAGCTTGCAAGGCTGGGCCACGTTTGGCGCCTGGCCCGAGGTCACCATCAACTGCACCCCCTACCGCCTGGGGCCGGGCATACGCGTGCTCGATCCCGAACAGCATGTTCTGCTCACGGGCAAGCTCCCTGGCTTGCAAGCCAGGGTGGTGTTCCAGCGCGATGCAATGGGCCAGATCTTCCGAATCTGGCTCGTGGGGGCCCAGGATGGCGCGCTCGCGACGGTGCCCGTGGCGCCTTCCAATTGCCTGTTCGGCAGTTCCTGATCCCTTCGGCATCCAGTAACCAGTAAGGCTGCGCCGTGGGTGCGGCCTTGGCTCTTCAGGCGCCGCACGCCAGTTTCAAGACCCATGAAAAAACTCTATATCAAAACCTTCGGTTGCCAGATGAACGAGTACGACTCGGCCAAGATGGCCGACGTGCTCGGCGCCGACCAGCACTACGAAGCCGTGCAGAATCCCGAGGACGCCGACCTCATCCTGCTCAACACCTGCTCGATCCGCGAGAAGGCGCAGGACAAGGTCTTCAGCGATCTGGGGCGGCTGCGCGCGCTCAAGGGCGAAAAGCCGGGGCTGCGCATCGGCGTGGCCGGTTGCGTCGCCAGCCAGGAAGGTGCGGCCATCATCGAGCGCGCGCCCTATGTGGACCTCGTCTTCGGTCCGCAGACCCTGCATCGACTGCCCGATCTGCTCGCTGCGCGCGAGCGCACCGGGCGTGCCCAGGTGGACATCAGCTTTCCCGAGATCGAGAAGTTCGACCACCTGCCGCCCGCGCGTGCCGAAGGCGCGACCGCCTTCGTGTCCATCATGGAAGGCTGCAGCAAGTATTGCAGCTACTGCGTGGTGCCGTACACGCGCGGCGAGGAGGTGTCCCGCCCGCTGGAGGATGTGCTCACCGAGGTGGCCGAACTCGCGGCGCAAGGGGTGAAGGAAATCACCCTGCTGGGGCAGAACGTCAACGCCTGGCGCGGCGTGGTGGATGGGCAGCCGGCCGATTTCGCGCTGCTTCTGGAGTACGTCGCCGAGATCCCGGGCGTCGAGCGCCTGCGCTACACGACCAGCCATCCGAACGAATTCACCGAGCGGCTGATCGAGGCCCACGGGCGCATCGCGCAGCTCGTGCCGCATGTCCACCTGCCCGTGCAGCATGGGTCGGACCGCATCCTGGCCGCCATGAAGCGCGGCTACACCGCGTTGCAGTTCAAGCACATCGTGCGTCGCCTGCGCGCCGTGCGGCCGGGCATCAGCATTTCGTCGGACTTCATCGTCGGCTTCCCCGGCGAGACCGATGCCGATTTCGCGCAACTGATGAGGCTGGTCGACGACGTCGGCTTCGACGCCAGCTTCAGCTTCATCTTCAGCGCCCGCCCCGGTACGCCAGCGGCCAGCCTGGCCGACGACACGCCGCAGGAGGTGAAGCTGGCGCGACTGCAAGCTCTGCAGGCGCGCATCGAGGCGCATGCCCAGACCCTCTCGCAGGCCATGGTCGGGACGGTGCAGCGCGTGCTTGTGGAGGGCGTCAGCCGCAAAAGCGCGGCCGAACTGCAGGGGCGCACGGAGAACAACCGCATCGTCAATTTCGCCGCCCCGGCGCGGCTGATCGGCGAGATGGCGGAAGTGCGCATCCTGGCCGCCTTGCCGCACTCGCTGCGTGGCGAGGTGGTGCGGCGCGAGGCCGTTCAGGCAGCGGCCTGACCCCGGCCCCGCTGCGGATCCGGGGTCAAGGGAGCTACTGAATCGCCAGGCGCAGCGCGTCCCAGACGCGCTTGAGGAAGCCGGCTTGCGGCACGGTATTGAGCGCCACCAGCGGATAACTGGCGATGGCCTTACCGTCCAGGGTGACTTGCAGGGTGCCGATCTTCTGCCCCCGCGTGATCGGAGCGACGAGCGGGTCCGGGCGCTGTACCGTGGTCTTGATCTTCGCGCCGGCGCCGCGCGGCACGCTCACGGCCAGGGTCTCGAAGCTGCCGAGTTGGACCTGGTTTGTCGCGCCCTTCCACACATGCGCATCCAGGACCGGCTTGTTTGCCGTGACGACGCGGATGTCGTCGAAATTCTGGAAAGCCCAGTTCAACAGTTTCTCGCTTTCCGAGCCACGGGCGCGTTCCGTCGGCGTGCCCATGACCACGGTCAGCAGCCGCCGCGGGCCATTCGGGAAGTTGCGCTGCGCCGAGGTGATCATGCAATAGCCGGCCTCCTTGGTGTAGCCGGTCTTCATGCCGTCGACCGAGGGGTCGGTGAACAGCAGGCTCACGCGGTTGGGCTGCGTGATGTGGTTGTAGGTGAATTCCTTGACCTTGAAATACCGCGCGTAGTCGGCGGGGAAGTCGCGGATGATGTGCGTGGCGATGATCGACAGATCGTGCGCCGTGGTGTGGTGGCCAGGATCGGGAAGGCCGGTCGGGTCCATGAAATGGGTGCCCTTGAGGCCCCATTCCTGCGCCTGGCGGTTCATCATGCCGACGAAGGCGGATACCGAACCTCCGACCGTTTGCGCCAGGGTCATCGCCGCGTCGTTGCCCGACTGCACGATCATGCCCAGCAGCAGGTCGTTCACCGACACCGGTACGCGCGGGTCGATGAACATGCGCGAGCCGCCGGTGCGCCAGGCCTCGTTGCTTTCGTGCACCATCTGGTTGAGCTTGATCGTGCCGTCCTTCAGCGCCTTGAAGGTGAGGTAGGCGGTCATCAGCTTGGTGAGCGAGGCGGGCGCTTCCTGTTGGTCGGCGTTCTGCTCGGCGAGGATCTGATTGCTGGTCAGGTCCATGACCAGCCAGCTGCGCGCATCCAGCGTGGGCAGCGGCACGGATTCGAGCAAGGCGGCCGTCGGCCCGGTGGGCGTGTTGCCCGGCCCGGTCAGCGTAGGGCTTGCCGAGGATGCGGGGGCCGCAGGGGCGGATGGAGCGGCATGGGCCAGCGGCCCGCAGCCGAGCGCGGCACTGAGTGCCAACACGGCCAGTCGTTGGGGGGTCTTGAACAGCATGGGCATGGGACGTGAGGACAGAGAACGGAACAGGAAAAGGCGGACGGCGCCGGCGCGGATGCCCGCGCCGGCGCGTCTGCATGCACTGCGCACCATAGCAGCGCGCCTGCGCGGGCCAGGTTAAAAATGATTTCGGGTTGGAGTGGCGGCGCGCGGAAACGTTCTCGGTTTCAGCCACGCTTGCCCGGGATGTTTGCAACGAGTCCCGTTGGGGCCGTGGTTCAGGCCGCTTGCTGTGCGCCGTGCCATGTGCAGATGGCGTTCTTGAGCGGCGTGAGCATGCCGTGGAAAAAATGCCCCGCGCCGGGCATGACCAGGATCGGATGTGGCTGCGGACGCGCCCAGTCGAGCACCGCCGCAAGCGGCACCACATCGTCGCGTTCGCCATGGATCGCCAGGGTCCGGCCAGCCAGCGGCTCGCCGTGGGCGTCCAGCAGCGGCGGCACGGGAAAGTTCACCACGGCCGCCCCGACCAAGGTGAGGTGGCCGATTTCAAGCCCGGACTGATGCAGGCGATGCGCGAGATTCGCGGCGACATAGGCGCCAAACGAAAAACCGGCCAATGCCAGCGGGACGCTCCCGGCGGCAATGCCGAGGCGGGCCGCCAGCGCCGAACCGTAGTGCTCCAGCAGCGCGTGCAGGTCCTCGGTTTCCCCGCGCCCGGCGTCATAGACGCCTTCGCTTTGGCCGACGCCGCGAAAATTCGGCCGCACGGCCATGAAGCCCAGTTGCACCCAGGCGCGCGCCAGCGTCTGCGCCACCTTGTTGTCCAGGCTGCCGCCGTGCAGCGGATGGGGATGGGCGACCAGGGCGAGGCCGCGCGGCTCCAGTTCGGGCGGATTGTCCACCGCCACCTCGATCCAGCCGGCCGGGCCGGGTATGCGCTCGCGCAGGGTGTGGCGGTTCATGGCTGGGGCGCGTCGGGCAACAGCAGGCGCTCGACGACTTCGCCGCGCTTGAGATGGCGTTCGACGATTTCGTCGATATCGCTTTTGTCGACATAGGTGTACCAGACGCCTTCGGGGTAGACCACGCAGGCGGGCCCCTCCTCGCAGCGATCCAGGCAGCCGGCGCGGTTCACGCGCACATTGCCGCGGCCCGCGAGGCCGGCGGCCTTCACCGCCTGCTTGCAATGGTCGAATGCCTCCTCGGCCCCGCGCGCCGCGCAGCAGGCGCGGCCTTCCTCGCGCTGGTTGAGGCAGAAGAAAACGTGGTGTTTGTAATAGGTCATGGTGGATTCAATTGTGTGGGCCGGGCCGCGCGATGCGCCCCAGCAGGTAGAGCCCTGTCACATAGGGCCAGAGCCAGCTCAGCCATTGCGGCATGCCGAACATGCGGATGAACAGGCCTTGGCTCCAGGTTTGCAGATTCTGCGCGTAATACGGGTCGGGTCCGGCCTGGTTGACCCACCACAGCCCGCAAAGCAGCGCAGCCAACGCGAGGGCGGCGCAGAGCCGGCGCGGCAAATGGGTCAGCGGCAGGCCCAGGACCAACCCCACGCCCAGGCCTTGGAGGGCGGCCGGCGTGGCCCAGGCCAGCGCGTGTTCGGGCCCGAAGCCGAGCACGGCCGACAGCGTGATGGCGAGCAGTCCGGCAGCGGTGAGCGCCAGGGCGATGCGCGCGCGCGGCGCGGTGGGGCGGCTGATGGACGCGCTGGTCCACAGCACGGCCATCAGCATGGATGCGGCGATCCAAACCTGCTGCGCCGAGCCCATGGGCCGAGGCGTGGACAAGGCCAGGAGGGCGTCGGAATTGAACCATCGGGCAAACGGCGGCGCGATCTGCATCGCATCGGACAGGCTTTGTGACAGGGAGCCGATCACCTGTCCGGTCGCAAAGAGCGCCGGAGGCGGCCACAGCAGCGCCAACGGCCACACCAGCAGCAGCAGCAGGCCGAAGCCGGCATCGCGGGTCAGCCAGCGTTCGCGCAGGTCGCGCGTCTTCTGGCTCAACGCCAGGCGCGGCAGCAGCCAGACCGCGAGCGCGGCGCCGAGCGCGGCGCCCAGGGTGTTGGTGGCCCAGTCCACGTTCGACGACACGCGCACCGGCAGGAACGATTGCAAGGACTCCATGCTGAACGACAGCAGGCTGGAGCCGATCGTGGCAAGCCCCCAGGCGCGCCAGCCGGTCCAGCGCGGCCGCAGGCTGGCGGCGGTCAGCAGGCCGAGCGGAAAATAGCCCGCCGCGTTCGTCAGCATGTCGCCTGCCGTGATGTAGCGCGGCCAATTCGCCGTGACGAAGTCGAACGGGCTCAGTCCCTGCCAGCGCCAGCCCGAAAAAGGGTAGAGGCTGGCATACAGCACCAGCAGCAGATAGGCAGCCAGCGCATAGCGCGAAAATCCCGGAGGCGGACGGTTCACCGCAGCGAATCAAAACGGCTTGATCACCACCAACGGCACGATGATGAACAGGGCGACGGTGGGGATTTCATTGAACCAGCGAAACCACTGATGGCTGCGCGTGTTGCTGCCATTCTCGAACTCGCGCAGGATGCGTTTGCACCAGAGGTGAAACCCGATCAGCCCCAGGACGAGAGCCAGCTTGGCGTGCATCCAGCCATTGCCGGGGCCGTGCAGCCCGACGCCGAAGTACAGCCACAGCACAAGGCCGAAGCCGACCGCGGGCATCATCAGGATGGTCATGAAGCGGTAGAGCTTGCGCGCCATCAGCAGCAGGCGCTGCCGCTCGGCTTCGTTGCCGGGAGCGACCATGGCCAGGTTGACGAAGATCCGCGGCAGGTAGAAAAGGCCGGCGAACCACGAGATGACGAAAATGATATGCAGGGCCTTGACCCACAGAAATCCCATGCGCGCTCCTAGTCGAGTTCCGCCAGTTTAAATTTCGCGGGCTTGCGGCAAAAAAAACCCCGGCGGGGGCGCCGGGGTCAATAGCCTTGAATCAAGGCCCCCGCTCAGGGAGGAGAAGCGGGAGGAGGCGCCTCGCGGCGGCCACCTGCTGATCTTGATTCCCGTAAGCTCGAGAGGTTCCCGTCGCCATCACCACAAGGATGCAAGATTTCATGTCCAGACCCGCATTCCCCGCCCTGCGCATGCGCCGCCTACGGCGCGACGACTTCACGCGGCGCCTCGTGCGCGAACACGCACTCGGCGTCGACGATCTGATCTACCCGGTCTTTATTTTGGATGGTGAAAAACGGCGCGAATCCGTGGCATCGATGCCCGGCGTCGAGCGCCTCAGCCTCGATCTGCTGCTGCCCGTCGCCGAGGATTGCGTCAAGCTCGGCATTCCGGTCATGGCCTTGTTTCCCGTCATCGCGCCGGAGCGCAAGACCGCCGACGGGCGCGAGGCTGCCAACCCCGATGGCCTCGTGCCGCGTGTGGTGCAGGCGCTCAAGCGCGAGTTTCCGGGGCTGGGCGTGCTCACCGACGTCGCCCTCGACCCCTACACCTCCCATGGCCAGGATGGCCTGCTCGACGACAGCGGCTATATCCTCAACGATCCGACCGTCGAGGTTCTGGTGCGCCAGGCGCTGGTGCAGGCCGGGGCCGGGGTGGACATCGTCGCGCCCAGCGACATGATGGACGGCCGCATCGGCGCCATCCGCGACAAGCTCGAGGCCGCGGGACACGTGCACACCCGCATCATGGCCTACAGCGCCAAGTACGCCAGCGCCTTTTACGGACCTTTCCGGGATGCCGTCGGCTCGGCCAGGAATCTGGGCAAGTCCGACAAAAAGGTCTACCAGATGGATCCGGGCAATTCGGATGAGGCCTTGCGCGAAGTGCAACTCGACATCGCCGAAGGGGCCGACATGGTGATGGTCAAGCCCGGCATGCCCTACCTGGACATCGTGCGCCGGGTGAAGGACGCGTTTCGCATGCCGACCTTCGTCTATCAGGTCAGCGGCGAGTACGCCATGCTCAAGGCCGCGGCGCAGAACGGCTGGTTGGACGCAGAGGCCGTGATGATGGAGTCGCTGCTCGGCTTCAAGCGCGCCGGCGCCGACGGCATCCTGACCTACTTCGCACGGGACGCGGCGCGCCTGTTGCGGGCCGGTTGAGCAGGCCGCGCGACTTTGGGGCCCGGCGCGCGGAACCCGCCCGCGCGTTTTGTGTCCGACACGGGCAACCGGCCACGGCGTTGCTAAACCCACACGGAAAACCGCGCTATGTACACGATACGCGTCTGGGACTTGCCTCTGCGCCTGTTCCACTGGTTCTTGGCGTTGTTCATCGTCACGTCCATCGTCACCGGCCTGGTGGGTGGCAACGCCATGCAGTACCACTACTGGAGCGGCTATGCCATTTTGGCGCTGCTCGTGTTCCGGCTGCTATGGGGTTTCGTCGGCGGCCACCATGCGCGTTTCGTCAACTTCGTGCGCCATCCGAGGACGATCATCGCCTATGTGCGCGGCCAGCTCACGGATCCCGCGCATGGCGTGGGGCACAACCCGCTGGGCAGCCTGTCGGTGCTGGCCTTGCTGCTGGCGGCGGCGATGCAGGTGGGGAGCGGCCTGTTCGCCAACGACCAGATTTTCAACGCGGGCCCGCTGGCCAACGATGTGAGCGACCGCACCAGCGCCATCCTGACCTTCTATCACACCACCATCGGCCAACCTCTCATCTATGGCTTGGTCGGCTTGCACGTGGCTGCGATCCTGTATTACGCCGTGGTCCGGCGCAAAAACCTGGTTGCCGCGATGATCACGGGCGACAAGCTGGTGGAGGTCCCTGTGCCCGCGACGCGCGACACCGCCCTGATGCGTCTGCTCGCCGCCGTATTGCTGGCGTTGGGCGTGGCGCTGGCTTGGTGGGTTTCCTCGCTGGGTGCGGTGGGCGGATACTGAGTGCGTCTCGAAGCTCCGGCTTCAATGCCAAAGCGTGATCATCGCGATGGCGATCCACCCCAGCACGAAATTGGTCATCACCAGCGGGTGAATCTGCTGTAGCGCCTTGGCCACCTTGGCCCAGTCCTGTTCGGCGGCGGCGCGTCGTGCGCGCTTGAACGGCGCAAAGTAGATGTGCGCGAACAACGCCATCATGATCAATCCGATGCCGAACATGGCATGCCAGGCCGCAGGCGCGTGCGCAAAGCCCGTCTGCGCCATCACCCACAGGCCGGAAGCCAGCAGCAAGGCGATGCTGATCCATACCAGCGGAAAGAAGCGCTGCAGGCTGGCAAAAATCATGCGCGGACGCAAGGGCGGCTCGAGTACGGCGAAAGCCGCAGGCCGCAGGCTGAGCAAGACGAAGGCCATGCCTCCCATCCAGACAATCGCGCCCAACAGGTGGGCGAAAATCAACAAGCCGTTCATGCAATCTCCCAGGTCTGCGGACAATTCTTTGCGAGCAAGCCCTATTCCAACATGCCTGGCCGGGCGCGGTACGGCAGGGGGCGTTCAGGCGCGATCGATGCTCGAAAACCTTGATGGCCAGCAAAGCAAAGCATGGGCTGTCGAAAAACGCTGAAATCGTGTGAGCCTTCCCTTATACTTCCGCTGTTTAGCCGCCCTTAATTGTTACAACTCAAACACAATAAAACGCAAACGGGCGGCCCAGTCGAGGCCCTGCAGGGTGTGCCGGGCATGCCGCAACTGTTCGTTTCCTTGAATTCCCCTGGTGTGAGACAAGTGCAAGTTTCCGAATCCTGGCAAGACGATGTCGACAGTGTCGAGCGCGAGCCGCTGACGCGACAGCAGGCGCAAGCCTTGCTGTTGGCCAAGCCCGGCGTTTCGGTCTGGCGCGTCGTGGCGCTGCAGGCTGTCGTCGGCCTGGCCGTGGGAATTGCGGCATTTGTCCTGGGCGGCCGGGCGGCGGCCTTGTCGGCGCTGTACGGGGGGGTCGTTGTCATGCTTCCCGCGGCGCTTTTCGCCGGGGCCATGCGTGCCTGGCTGGTGAGGTTGAAGCCGGCTTTTGCGCTGTTTGGCTTCGCCTTGGGCGAGCTGCTGAAAATCGCGCTCACGCTGATTCTTTTCGTGCTGGCCCCGCGCTTGCTGCCCGACCTGCATTGGGTCCCCATGCTGATCGGGCTCGCCGTCACGTTGCAGGTGTATTGGCTGGCCTTGCTGCTGCGCGGCAAGGCGCCCAAGCCCTGAGTCCGTCCTCCACTGTCCGCGATCGTTCAATCGACTGATCTCCCCATGTCCGCAGACCAGAACACCATTACCGCAGGCGAGTACATCATCCATCACCTGACGCAGTGGACCAGCGGTCCGCGCGTCGGCGTGGTGGATTTCGGCATCGTCGATATCGATTCGCTCATTTTCTCCATCGGCCTCGGCTTGATCGCCTGCTTCGTTCTCTGGCGCGTCGCCAAAAGCATGACCAGCGGGGTGCCCGGACGGCTGCAGGCGGCTGTCGAATTCCTGGTCGAGTTCGTCGACGAACAGGCGCGCGGCATCGTGCGCAACGCCAAGTCGCGCGAGTTCGTGACGCCGCTGGCTTTCATCTCGTTCATCTGGATCGTGATGATGAACCTGATGGATCTTCTGCCGGTCGATCTGCTGCCGCGTTTGTGGCAAGGCGCAGGGGCCATGACCGGACACGACCCCGCGCACATGTATCTGCGGGTGGTGCCCACGGCCGACTTGTCGGTCGCCCTCGGCATGTCGGTCACCATCCTGCTGTTGAGCTTGTACTACGGCATCAAGGTCAAGGGCATTGGCGGCTGGGTGCACGAACTGTTCACCGCCCCCTTCGGCAACCATGTCCTGCTGTGGCCGCTGAATTTCGCCATGCAGTTGCTGGAGTACCTGGCCAAGACCCTGTCCCATGGCATGCGACTGTTCGGCAATCTCTACGCCGAGGAGATCCTGTTCATGATCATCGCGCTCATGGGGGCGGCGGGTTTGAGCAGCCTGACGGGCTGGTCGCTGTTTTTCGGCAATATCGTGGCGGGGCTGGCCTGGTCCATTTTCAGCATGCTGATCATCGTGCTGCAAGGCTTCATTTTCATGATGCTCACCTTGGTCTACATCGGCCAAGCGCACGATCATCACTGATTCGATTTTGACTTTTTCTTTTCTTCACTGACTTCCAACTTTCTCAACAGGAGCGCTTCATGGAACACGTTCTCGGTTATGTCGCATTGGCCGCGGGTCTGATCATCGGTCTGGGTGCCAATGGCGCCTGTATCGGCATCGGCATCATGGGTAGCAAGTATCTTGAGTCCGCCGCGCGCCAGCCCGAGCTGATGAACGAATTGCAAACCAAGATGTTCCTGCTGGCCGGCCTGATCGACGCAGCCTTCCTGATCGGTGTTGGTCTGGCCATGATGTTCACGTTCGCCAACCCCTTCGTGCTGAAGTAATTCGCAGCCATCTTCATCCGACTGATTCAACGCAAAGGTTAGCGCCATGCATCTGGACGCAACACTGATTGCGCAGCTCGTGGTGTTCTTGCTGCTGGCGTGGTTCACGGCGAAATTCGTCTGGCCACCCATCACGAGGGCCCTGGACGAGCGCGCCAAAAAAATCGCCGACGGTTTGGCCGCGGCCGATCGCGCCAAAGCCGAGCTTGCCTCGGCCAACCGCGAGGTCGAGCAGGAGCTTGCCCGCTCGCATCACGAAAGCGCGCAGCGATTGGCCGAGGCCGAGCGCCGTGCGCATGCCATGATCGAAGAGGCGCGCAGGAAGGCGGAAGAGGCCGGCGAGAGCATCATTGCTCAAGCCAAGGCGGAGGCCGAGCAGCAGGTCATCAAGGCGCGCGAAGCGCTGCGCGATCAGGTTGCAGGGCTTGCCGTGAAGGGCGCCGAGGCCATTTTGCACCGCGAAATCAACCCGCAAGTGCATGCCGACTTGCTTGCCCGGCTCAAAGCCGAGTTGTGATCGGAGCACGCCATGGCTGAACTCGCCACCATCGCGCGGCCCTATGCCGAAGCCATTTTTGAGGCTGTGCAAACCAAGCCCGCGGCGGACGCGCTGGAGCAGGTTTCCCGCGCGCTTGATGCGCTGGCGCTCGTCGCGCGCGATTCGCAGGTCCGTTCGCTGGCCGGGGACCCGCATCTGTCCATCGAGCGGCTCGAGGAGTTGATGCTTGCCGCGGTGCCGCAACCGGCAGGCACGGCGGTCCGCAACATGCTGCGGGTGGTTCTCGAGAACCGTCGTCTTGCGGCACTGCCCGCCATTGCCGAACAGTTTCATCGACTCAAGGATGCGGCGCAGCAGCGTGCCGAAGCGGTGATCAGCAGCGCGTTTGCGTTGGACCCGGCTCAAATCGACGAGCTCCTGCCCGCGCTTGAGCGCAAGTTCGGCTGCAAGCTCTATCCGCGTGTCGAAATCGACCCCAGTCTGATTGGCGGTATTCGCGTCGCCGTGGGTGACGAAGTGCTTGACACTTCGGTACGCGCGCGGCTGGACTCCATGCGTATCGCGCTCTCCGCCTGAGCTCTCATCGCCCAAGTATCCCGAGGCTACCCATGCAACTCAATCCCGCAGAAATTTCCGAACTCATCAAAAGCCGCATCGAAGGCCTGGGCGCGAACGCCAATGTCAAGAATCAGGGCACCGTCGTCTCCGTTTCCGACGGCATCGTGCGGGTGCACGGCCTGTCCGACGTGATGCAGGGCGAAATGCTCGAATTCCCCGGCAATACCTTCGGCCTCGCGCTCAACCTCGAGCGTGACTCGGTGGGCGCCGTGGTGCTGGGCGACTATGGCCATATCTCCGAAGGCGATACCGTCAAGTGCACCGGGCAGATCCTGTCCGTGCCGGTCGGTCCCGAGTTGATCGGCCGCGTTGTCAATACCCTCGGCCAGCCCATCGATGGCAAGGGCCCGGTCAATACCAAGCTCACCGACATCGTCGAGAAGGTCGCCCCCGGCGTGATCTGGCGCAAGTCCGTGTCGCAGCCGGTGCAAACCGGTATCAAGGCCATCGATGCCATGGTTCCCGTCGGCCGCGGCCAGCGCGAGCTCATCATCGGCGACCGTCAGACCGGCAAGACGGCGGTGGCGGTGGACACCATCATCAGCCAGAAGGGCAAGGACCTGATCTGTATCTACGTCGCCATCGGTCAGAAGGCTTCGACTATCGCCAACGTGGTGCGCAAGCTGACGGAATACGGCGCGATGGACTACACCATCGTGGTTGCCGCCTCGGCTTCGGATTCGGCCGCCATGCAGTACCTGGCGCCCTATGCCGGCTGCACCATGGGCGAATACTTCCGCGACCGTGGCCAAGACGCGCTGGTCATTTATGACGATCTGACCAAGCAAGCTTGGGCCTATCGCCAAATTTCCCTGCTGCTGCGCCGCCCGCCTGGCCGTGAGGCCTACCCCGGCGACGTGTTCTACCTGCACAGCCGCCTGCTCGAGCGCGCGGCCCGCGTGAACGAGGAATACGTCGAGAAGTTCACCAACGGCGAAGTCAAGGGCAAGACCGGTTCGCTGACCGCATTGCCCATCATCGAGACGCAGGCCGGCGACGTGTCCGCCTTCGTGCCGACCAACGTGATTTCCATCACCGACGGCCAGATCTTCCTCGAGACCGATCTGTTCAACGCCGGCGTGCGCCCTGCGATTAACGCCGGCGTTTCCGTGTCCCGCGTCGGCGGCGCGGCCCAGACCAAGGTGATCAAGAAGTTGTCCGGCGGTATTCGTACCGATCTGGCGCAGTATCGCGAATTGGCCGCCTTTGCCCAGTTCGCCTCCGACCTTGACGATGCAACCCGCCGCCAGCTCGAGCGCGGCCGCCGCGTCGTGGAATTGCTCAAGCAGCCGCAATACCAGCCGGTGCAGGTGTGGCAGCTGGCCGCTTCGCTGTACGCGGTGAACAACGGCTATCTCGACGATATCGATGTCAAGCAGCTTCTCGGTTTCGAGAAGGGGCTGCACGCGCATCTGCAGTCCAAATATGCCGCATTGATCGACAGCATCGAGTCCAAGAAGGACCTGGGCAAGGAAGACGAAGCCGTGTTGAAGGAGGCCATCGCCGAGTTCAAGAAGGCCGGGGCTTACTGATTCATTCCACCATTCACCCAAGTCGGTTCATGACCATGTCCCGCAGTCCCGTGGCGTCGTACGCGCGCAACCTCGCGGGCTCGTGGCGGGCGTTCTGACCGAAGGAGATTTCGCATGCCTGGAATGAAAGAAGTTCGCGCCAAGATCAAGAGCGTGCAAAACACGCGCAAGATCACCAAGGCGATGGAAATGGTGGCCGCGTCCAAGATGCGCAAGGCCCAGGAACGCATGCGCGCCGCCCGGCCCTACGCCGAGAAGGTCCGTGCGATCACGACCAATCTGAGCCGAGCCAACCCGGAGTACAGCCACCCGTTCCTGGTGGCGCGCAGCCCGGTGCGTGGTGTGGGCCTGATCCTGATCACGACCGACAAGGGCTTGTGCGGAGGACTCAACACCAACATCCTGCGCGCTGTCACGCAGCACATCAAGGACTGGCAGGGCCAGGGTGTCGCCGTGCAGGGCTGTGCCATCGGCAACAAGGGCCTGCAATACCTCAACCGCCTGGGGATCAATGTCGCCTCGCAGTTGGTGCAGATGGGCGACAAGCCGCATCTCGACAAGCTTGTCGGCCCGGTCAAGGTCCTGCTCGACGCCTACGAGCGCGGCGAGATCGACGCCGTCTATCTCGCCTTCAGCAGTTTCATCAATACGATGAAGCAGCAACCCCTGGTGGAGCAGCTCGTGCCCCTGTCGGCCAAGTCGATGAGCACGACCGAAACCGAACGCAAGCAGCATGGCTGGGACTACATCTACGAACCCGACGCCAAGCCGGTGATCGATGCCCTGCTCGTGCGCTATATCGAGGCGCTGGTGTACCAGGCCGTGACGGAAAACATGGCCTGCGAGCAATCGGCCCGCATGGTGGCCATGAAGTCGGCATCCGACAACGCCAAGACGGTGATCAGCGAACTGCAGCTGGTCTACAACAAGAGTCGCCAGGCTGCCATCACCAAAGAATTGTCTGAAATCGTCGGGGGCGCAGCCGCCGTCTAAGGCGCCGCACCCATTACTGCATATTGGAGAACCAGATGACCACGGCCCAAACCCAAGGCAAGATCGTCCAGTGCATCGGCGCTGTGATCGATATCGAATTCCCGCGCGAGCACATGCCCGCCATCTATGAGGCACTGCGCCTGTCCGACCAGCAGGACATGGGCCTGGCGGAAAAAGGCATCACCTTCGAGGTGCAGCAGCAGATCGGCGACGGCGTGGTGCGCACCATTGCGCTGGGTTCCACCGATGGCCTGCGTCGCGGCATGACCGTCGATGCGACCGGCGCACCCATTACCGTGCCGGTGGGCACCGGGACGCTGGGCCGCATCATGGACGTGCTGGGCCGGCCCATCGACGAGGCGGGTCCGATTCAATGCGACGAGAGGCGCTCCATTCACGCCAAGGCGCCGAAGTTCGACGAACTCTCGCCCTCCGTCGACCTGCTCGAAACCGGCATCAAGGTGATCGATCTCGTCTGCCCGTTTGCCAAAGGCGGCAAGGTCGGCCTGTTCGGCGGCGCCGGCGTGGGCAAGACCGTGAACATGATGGAACTCATCAACAACATCGCCAAGCAGCACAGCGGTTTGTCGGTGTTCGCCGGCGTGGGCGAGCGCACCCGCGAGGGCAACGACTTCTACCATGAGATGGAAGAGTCCAAGGTGCTCGACAAGGTGGCCATGGTCTTCGGGCAGATGAACGAGCCCCCGGGCAACCGCCTGCGCGTGGCGCTGACCGGTCTGACCATGGCCGAGAAATTCCGCGACGACGGCCGCGACATCCTGTTTTTCGTCGACAACATTTACCGCTACACCCTGGCCGGCGTGGAAGTCTCCGCGCTGCTGGGGCGCATGCCATCCGCCGTGGGCTACCAACCGACGCTGGCCGAGGAAATGGGCGTCCTGCAGGAGCGCATCACCTCGACCAAGACGGGCTCCATCACGTCCATTCAGGCCGTTTACGTGCCTGCGGACGACTTGACCGATCCGTCGCCAGCCACCACTTTCAACCACCTCGACGCCACCGTGGTGCTGTCGCGCGACATCGCCTCGCTGGGCATCTACCCCGCGGTGGATCCGCTGGACTCCACCAGCCGCCAGATCGACCCGAACGTCATTGGCGACGAGCACTACACCACGACGCGCGCCGTGCAGGGCATCCTGCAGCGCTACAAGGAACTGCGCGACATCATCGCCATCCTGGGCATGGACGAACTCTCGCCCGAAGACAAGCTCACCGTGGCGCGCGCGCGCAAGATCCAGCGTTTCCTGTCGCAACCTTTCCACGTCGCCGAGGTGTTCACCGGTTCCCCCGGAAAATACGTCCCGCTCAAGGAAACCATCCGCGGTTTCAAGATGATCGTGAACGGCGAATGCGATGCCCTGCCCGAGCAGGCTTTCTACATGGTCGGCACCATCGACGAAGCCTTCGAGAAAGCCAAGAAGCTGAACTGACCGCAGCCCGCCGCGTGCTTGCAAGGTCCTGCATGGCAGGGCTTGCGGCGCGCGGCGGCTGGCACCCGGAGTCACCATGAACACCTTTCAAATCGATGTGGTCAGTGCTGAAGAGCTGATCTATTCCGGGCAGGCCCGTTTCGTCGCCCTGCCGGGTGAGGCAGGCGAGCTCGGCATCCTGGCCGGGCATACGCCCCTGATCACACGCATCAAGCCTGGCGCGGTGCGCATCGAGCGCGCGGACGGCGGCGCAACCGAGGATGACTTTGTCTTTGTCGCCGGCGGTGTGCTCGAAGTGCAGCCCAAGCATGTCACCGTGCTCGCGGACACGGCCATACGCGGCAAGGATCTCGACGAGGCCAAGGCGCAGGAGGCGCTGAAGCTGGCGCAAGAAAACCGTGCGCATGCCAAGGAGGTGCAGGACATCGCCGTGGTCGAAGGCGAACTGGCGATGCTCGCCGCGCAGCTGGCGGCAATCAGGAAACTGCGCAATCGCCCGCATTGATCCGCGCCCTGCGACCATCATCCTGCAAACCCGCTTCGCGCGGGTTTTTTCTTGTCTGGCGACGGGCCTTGGGTGGGTTCGCACACAGGCGGGCTTCACCTCGCGCGGCTGTCTATGTAGTATCGGGCAGCATGCAGACGAGGAAGCGAGCCGGACGCCGATGTACGAAAAGCCTAGAACTGCTGGCTGCCTGAGCGCGATGCGCCACGCCGCCGGAACGGCAATCGCCGGTACCGGGATCCGGCAGCCGGCGCTCGTTGTGACCTTGCTGCTTGGCGCCCTGCTGGCTGGATGCGCCAGCGTGCCGGCGACATCAAGCGATCAAGGCGGCCTGGCATCTGGCAGCGCGGGCTCCGGCTGTCAGGCGCCCGCGCCGAATTTGCGCGCTGCCTACAACCGCAGATATACCGTGCTCGGGCGCAGCTACGCCCCGTTGCGCAGCGCGGATGGTTATGAGGCCGAGGGGGTGGCTTCCTGGTATGGATCGGAGTCGGGCACGACCACCGCCATGGGCACGGCCTTCAGGCCGAAGGCCTTCACCGCCGCAAGCCGCGTATTGCCGTTGCCGACCTGTGTGCAGGTCACGAATTTGAACAACGGGCTCAGCGCCTTGGTCCTGGTCAATGATCGTGGCCCCTTTGTCGAAGACCGCATCATGGACTTGTCCTATGGCGCGGCCAAGGCTCTGGGCATCACCCGCACCGGCACGGCGCGGGTGCGCATCGTCGCGCTGGAGGGCAAGGGGACATCCGACATTCAGGCGAGCCGGCCCAGGATGCCGGCCGGACCCGTTCGGAATGTGTCCATGGCCGCTGCCCGCATGAATCCAGGGAGTCGTACCGACCTGGCCGCACCGGAGCAATTCGCGCCTATGCCGCTAGCTGCGCCGGCCGCCGAGTCGAGCCCCGCGGCCGCGCCGACCTTCGTCGTCCAGCCCCTGCCACCGATGAGCCAGGGGAGTGAGGCGGCCAATCCTGGACAAGCCGCCGACCGGGGCGTGCAGGGGCAGCCGGCGGCAGAAACATCCACCCCCATGCCGATCGAGCAAGGGCCAGGCCTTGCGGGGCAGGCCCCGACAGCGGCCTCACCCTCCTCGGCGAGCCCATGGACAGGGGCGCAAACGTATCTTCAGACGGGCGCTTTCACGATGAAACGGAACGCGGACACGGAACGGCAGAGGCTGCGCGAGGGAGGCATCGAGTCGGTCGAGATCGTGCCCGGGACGATTCGCGGCAAGACCTACTACCGCGTGCTGATCGGTCCGCTACCCCAGCCCACACCCGATGCCGGGCTGCAGCAAAAGCTCACGCGCTTGGGTGTCGGGTCTTACACGGTCGTGCAGGAGTCCCAGCAATGAAGCCAGGCCAGCGAGCTGCTTGGTTCCCGGGCTGGTCAGGCGAATGACAGGCCAGGCATGACGAAGTTGCCTGGCCTGAATGGGGCGATGATGCTTACTTCTTCTTCGCGCTCAGGCATTCCTTCATGAACTTCTTGCGTTCATCGCCTTTGAGTGCCTTGGTCTTGGCATCGGCGTTGCAGGTGACCATTTTTTCCTGTTGAGTCGTCAGTTTCTTGCCTTCATGCGCGGCAGGCATGGCCTTTTTCTCGGCCATCGCGGGTTTGGCGGGTTCGACGCCCTTGGCGCTCAGGCATTCCTTCATAAACTTCTTGCGGGCTTCGCCGTTGAGCGCCTTGGTCTTGGCGTCGGCGTTGCACTGGGTCATTTTGCTGGTTTGCGCAGAGGGCGTCTGCGCGGAAGCCAAGCCTGGCAGGGTGATCGCGGCGCAAGACAGGCCGAGGGCGATGATGAGCTTTTTCATGGACAAGGACTCCGAACAGAAGGGATGAGAACCGGGCCTGGCGCAAACGACGCCGAGCCCCACGACCCGCAATGGGTGTTGCGCATTCGAACACATCCGGTTACAGAAGGGCCGAACTTTTGGCCCGCCTAAAATGGATGGATTTCATCGCAACAATACCCATAATGCGCGAATACATATCCCGGTTGACAGGCGTGCTCTCTGCCGCCGCTGCCCGGCTGGACAACGCGGCGGCGCCTGCTCAACTGGAACGTCCCAAAGCTGCGGGGCACGGTGACTATTCCTGCACGCTTGCCATGCAGCTGGCCCGGAGCCTCAAGCGAAATCCGCGCGATCTCGCGCAGGCCCTGATCGATGCCGTGCGTGCCGATGCGGATGTGGCGGCGGGTTTGGCGGACATCGAGCTGGCAGGCGCCGGATTCATCAACTTCACCTTGACGCCCACGGCGAAGCAGGCGGTGGTTGCCGCAGTGAATCGGGAAGGGGCCGCCTACGGCCGCGCCGGCGCCGGCCAGCGTGGGCAGGTGCTGGTCGAGTTCGTTTCGGCCAACCCCACGGGGCCGCTGCATGTCGGCCACGGCCGCCAGGGCGCCTTGGGCGACACCATTGCCGAATTGCTGGCGACCCAGGGCTGGGCCGTGACGCGCGAGTTCTACTACAACGATGCCGGCGCGCAGATCCAGAATCTCGCGATTTCGGTGCAGGCGCGCGCACGTGGGCTCGCCCCGGGCCACGCGCAGTGGCCCGAAGCCGCATACAACGGCGAATACATCGCCGATATCGCGCGCGACTATCTGGCCGGCGCCACGGTGCAGGCGGCCGATGGCGTCGCGGTGGTCGCCACGGGGGATGTGAACGACCTCGAGGCCATTCGCCGCTTCGCCGTGGCCTATCTGCGCCGCGAGCAGGACATCGACCTCAGGATTTTCGGGATTCGCTACGACAATTTCTACCTCGAATCCAGCCTGTACGCGAGCGGCAGGGTCGAGGAAACCGTGCGGCGGCTTGTCGCCTCGGGGCATACCTACGAGCATGAAGGGGCGCTATGGCTGCGTACCACCGGCTTCGGCGATGACAAGGACCGGGTCATGCGCAAGTCCGATGGCAGCTACACCTATTTCGTTCCCGACGTGGCCTACCACCTGGCCAAATGGGAGCGCGGGTACCGGAACGCCATCAACGTGCAGGGCTCCGATCACCATGGCACGATCGCCCGCGTGCGTGCCGGACTGCAGGCCGTCCATCCAGAGATTCCGAAGACGTTTCCGGCTTACATCCTGCATAAGATGGTGACCGTGATGCGCGGCGGGCAGGAGGTCAAGATCTCCAAGCGCGCCGGCAGCTACGTCACGGTACGCGACCTGATCGAGTGGTCGGGCGGGGTGCGCGATGACATGGATCAAGCCGAGCGTGACGCGGCGCTTCGGCGCGGCCGCGATGCGGTGCGCTTCTTCCTGGTCTCCCGCAAGGCCGATACCGAATTCGTCTTCGACGTGGATCTGGCGCTCGCGCAGAATGACGAAAACCCCGTCTATTACGTGCAATATGCGCATGCCCGCATCTGCTCGGTTCTTGGGCAGTGGACGGAGCGCGAGGGCGGAAACGAGGCGGATCTGGCCGACGCCGACCTCGCCGCGCTGACCCATCCGCGCGAACTCGAACTGATGATGCAGCTCGCCGCCTATCCGGACATGCTGCGGCAGGCGGCGCAGGACCTCACGCCGCATGACGTGGCTTTTTACCTGCGCCAGCTCGCCGGCAGCTTCCATGCCTACTACAACGCCGAGCGTGTCTTGGTGGATGATGCCGCCCTGAAACGGGCGCGTCTCGCGTTGCTGTTGGCGGTGCGTCAGGTGTTGCACAATGCGCTGAGTGTGCTGGGTGTCAGCAGTCCCCAGCGCATGTGACACCTGCCTGCCGGGCGCCAGATGTCCCAGCGGCTTCCTTCACATTCCAGCCACGCCATGCTCCATCACGCAAGCACATCCATCTCGCCACGCCGCGCCCAGCGCGGGGGCACCCTGCTCGGGCTGATCGTCGGCCTGGTCTTCGGCCTGGCCATCGCGCTCGTGGCCGCCATGTACATCACCAAGGCGCCTCTGCCTTTCATGAATCGCTTCCAGGAGCGGCCAAGCGGCGCCGCATCCGGCGCGGCGAACTGGAATCCGAACCAGGGACTGGTCACCGGCGGAACGCCGGCTCCAGCGGCGAGAAGTTCCGAGCCGGGCGCGGTCAGCAGCGCGCCGCTGTCCCCCAAGGCCATCGAGTCGCTGGGTCAACCTCCTTCGGGAGTCGTACAGTCCGGCGGCGCAACGCCGCCGCCCGGCGGCAACACTCCGGCCTCAACGTCTGCCGCAACGGCCAATTTGCAATACATCCTGCAAATTGGCGCCTACAGCAATCGCAACGATGCCGAAAGCCAGCGCGCCAAGGTGGCCTTCACGGGCTTGGAAGCGCACCTCGACGAGCGCATGGTGAACGGCCGCACGCTCTACCGAGTCCGCGTCGGTCCCTATGCATCCCCGGAGCAGGCTGACAAGGCGCAGAAACTCCTGAACGACAACGGAATCGAATCCGCCATCGTCAAGGTTTCGAAGTAGGCCCGGAACAGGACGGCGTCCTCGGCGGCGCCCGATCGAAGCCGAGGTTCGATACACACCACCTCCCCCACATAGAAAGGAAGCACCATGAATCGCTGGTTCGCCCGCACCTCTGCGTTGCTCTTGCTGGGTTTGAGCCTTGCGGCGAGCGCCGCAGGGGCAACCTTCCAGGAAGGCTTTGGCTATACGAAGCTGCCGATCGCGCAACCTGTCGGCCACAAGGGCAAGATCGTCGTGACCGAGTTCTTCTGGTACAACTGCCCGCACTGCTTCGAATTCGAACCGCTGCTCGAGGCTTGGGCGAAAAAGCAGCCGGCCGACGTCGTTCTCGAGCGGGTGCCGGTCGCGTTTGCGCCCCAGTTCGTGCCGCAACAGAAGCTGTACTACGCGCTGAAGGCGCTCGGCAAGGTTGACGCACTGCAAGGCGCCATTTTCAATGCCATCCACGTCCAGCACATTCCGCTGATGACGCCCGATCAGATGGCCAACTGGCTGGCCGGGCGCGGCATTCCCAAGGCGACCTTCATGAACGCCTACAACTCGTTCGGCGTGCAGATGGAGGTCAAGCGCGCCACGCAGATGGTGACCGACTATCAGATCTCCGGCGTGCCCACGATGGCCGTGCAGGGCATGTATACGGCCTCGGCCTCGATGCCCGAGACGCCGACCAACGAGAAGGTGCTCCAGGCCGTGGATGAGCTGGTGCAGCAGGTACGTGCCGGGATGGGGAAGTCGGCCAAATAGTCTTGCAGGCTTGGCCCGCGACGATCCGGGGGCGCAGCCCTTCGGGTTCGCGGCCGGACGAAAACGCCCGCATCGCGCGGGCGTTTTTGCTGGCGTTGCGGTCAAGGCCGTGGAACTCGGGCTGCGGAGCATGGAGCCTGTGCACATGCCTACAATGCGTCGCATGAAAGCAAACTTCATGCCCATGCCTCACAAAAGTGCGCGCACGCTGCTGGCGCTGGCCCTGTGGGCTTCATGCGCCGCGGCCCAGGCCCTGCAGTCGGACAAGGCCCAGCCGATCCATGTCGAAGCCGATGCGATGCGGTACAACGACGTGAAGCAGACCAGCGTCTTCACGGGCAACGTGGTCGTGACCAAGGGCTCGCTCGTCATCCATGCGGCCAAGGTGGATGTGCGACAAGATCCGGACGGTTATGACGAGGCCACGGCCTATGGCAGTCCGGACAAGCTGGCGACCTTCGATCAGGCCCTCGACGCCCAGCCGGGCCAGCCGGTGCCAACCCTGCATGGCAGTGCGACGCAGATCCGTTACGACGGCAGGACCGATGTGCTGACCTTTACCGGCAAGGCGACGCTGGACCGCCTGAGCGACGGCAGGCTGACCGACCGGGCCCAGGGTGACGTCATCACCTACAACGATCTCACGGATATCTTCACCGTGGTTGGCGGCAAGGGCGGGGTCGCGCCCGGCAACCCGACTGGGCGCGTGCGCGTCATGCTTGCGCCGCGCACGGCGCCGCCGGTTGCCAAGGCCTCGGGGCCCGCGCTCAAGGTTTCGCCCAGCATGGAGGCCAAGCCATGAGGCGCCGGCCATCCAGGAGCGCGCTGCGCATCGGCGCGTCCGGAAGGACGTGCCGATGAACGCCGTGCTCCACCCCGTCGAGTCGCTTGCCCAGCCGCAGGCGCAGCCCGCCGGCATGCTGAGCGTGCGGCGCCTGCAAAAGCGCTATGGCGGCCGGATGGTGGTGCGCGACGTGAGCCTGGACGTACGCGGCGGCGAGGTGGTGGGTCTGCTGGGCCCCAACGGGGCCGGCAAGACCACGTCCTTCTACATGATCGTCGGGCTCGTGCGTGCCGACGGCGGCGAAATTCACCTCAACGGCCAGGACATCACGGCGCAGCCGATGTACCGGCGCGCCCGCCTGGGACTGTCCTACCTGCCGCAGGAGGCCTCCATTTTCCGCGGGTTGACGGCCGCCGAGAACGTGCGTGCGGTGCTCGAACTCCAGCGTGACGCCGATGGGCGCGCGCTGAAAAGACCCGAGATCGAGGCGCGGCTCGGCCAATTGCTGCGCGAACTGCATGTCGAGCATCTGGCCGACAGCCCTGCCATCGCGCTGTCGGGCGGCGAGCGAAGGCGCGTGGAGATCGCGCGCGCGCTGGCGACCGATCCCCAGTTCATTCTTCTGGACGAGCCTTTTGCCGGGATCGACCCCATCGCCGTGATCGAAATTCAGCGCATCGTGCAATTTCTCAAGTCGCGCGGGATTGGCGTGCTGATCACCGACCACAACGTGCGCGAGGCCCTGGGCATTTGCGATCATGCCTGCATCATCAGCGAAGGCAGCGTGCTCGCGCTGGGCAGGCCGGACGAGATCGTCAACAACCCCGCGGTACGCAAGGTGTACCTGGGCGAGAGTTTCCGGTTATGAGTCTGACCTGACCATGAAACAAACGCTCAATCTTCGACTGTCCCAGCATCTGGCGCTGACGCCCCAGCTGCAGCAGTCCATTCGCCTGCTGCAGCTCTCGACCCTCGAGTTGCAGCAGGAAGTCGAGCAGATGCTCGAAGCCAACCCCTTCCTGGAGCACGAGGAGGCGGAGCCGGAGCCGGAGGCGGCGTCCGAGGCTCAGGCAACGGCCGAAGTGGCCGAGGCGCGCAAGGAGGCGGCGTCGGACGAGACGCCGGAGCTCAAACTCGACCGGGAAGACTGGCAGGGCGGAGCCGAACAGGGAGACTGGGACGCGGCCCCCGGCGAAACCTGGCAGGGCAGCAACAGCGAGGCCGATGACGACTTCGACCCCCTCGGCCTGGCGCATGTCGGGATCGACTTGCGCGCCCACCTGCGCAGCCAGCTCGCGGGTTTGAGCCTGGGCGAAGGCGACCGCGCCGCTGCGGAAGCCATCATCGATTCGCTCGATGACGACGGCTACCTGCCCGAAGGGCCCGACCAGCTTGCCGCCGAACTCGATGCCACGGCCGACGCCGAGGAGCGCGAGGCTCTGTGCGACGCCTTGCGCATGGGGCTCAAGTTGGTGCAGAGCTTCGACCCCGCCGGGGTGGGCGCCACCACGCTGTCCGAGTGCTTGTGCCTGCAGCTGCGACGCGAGCCGCCGTGCCCGATCCGGGACCTGGCCATGGCGCTGTGCGCGGGTGGGCATATGGACCTTCTGTCCAAGCGCGATTGGCGCCGTCTGGGGCGTCTGCTGCATGCCGACGAGGCCGCTTTGCGCGAGGTGCAGCAACGCATCGCCAAGCTGGACCCGCGCCCGGGGGCGCGCTTTGCGCCGTCCACCGCCCAGGCCGTCACGCCTGACGTCATCGCCCAGCGCAGCGGGCGGCGTTGGCGTGCCGTTCTCAATCCCGAAGTGCTGCCCAAGCTGCGCATCAACGGCCTGTACGCGGATCTGCTGCGGCGTTCGCGCGATGGCGCGGGGCTGTCGGGCCAATTGCAGGAGGCGCGCTGGTTCGTGCGCAACGTGCAACAGCGCTTCGAGACCATCGAGCGCGTGGCCCAGGCCGTCATCGAGCGCCAGCAGAATTTTTTCAACCATGGCGAGCTGGGCATGCGGCCGCTGGTGCTGCGTGAAATCGCCGACGAACTGGGTTTGCACGAGTCCACCATTTCCCGCGTCACCACGCAGAAATACGTGTTGACGCCTTTCGGCACCTTCGAGTTGAAATACTTCTTCGGCTCGGGACTGTCCACCGATACCGGCGGCAACGCCTCGAGCACGGCAGTGCGCGCGCTCATTCGGCAGATGGTGCAGGAGGAAAATCCGGCGGCCCCGCTGTCGGATGGCGAGATCGCCGAACGCCTTTCCGCGCAAGGCATCACCGTGGCGCGGCGCACCGTGGCGAAGTATCGCGACGCCCTGCGCATTCCGCCCACGGCGCAACGCAAGAGCGCGTAGGGGCTGCCGCCTCGCGCGCCCTAGCCCCGATGGCGGCGGATGCGCTGCACGAGCGCCGTGGTTGAGCGCCCCGCGACGAGGGGAATCGCCATCGCGTGCCCGCCCCAGCTGCGTACCAGGGTCGTCTCGGCCAGGGTTTCGATGGCGTAGTCGCCGCCCTTCACGTACAGGTCGGGTCGCACCAGATTGAGCAGGGCGAGCGGCGTGCTCTGGTCGAACAGCACGACAAGATCCACGCTCTCCAGCGCGGCAAGCACCGCGGCGCGGTCGTCCTGCGCATTGAGCGGGCGGTCGGGCCCCTTGCCCAGGGTGCGTGCCGAGGCGTCCGAATTCAAGCCCACGACCAGGCTCGCCCCCTGGGCGCGCGCTTGCGCGAGATAGGTCACATGGCCCCGGTGCAGGATGTCGAACACGCCGTTGGTGAACACCAGCGGACGCGGGAGTAAGGCCAGGGCAGGCGGCAAATCCGTTTGCGCGACGATTTTTTGCAGGAAGGCGGGAGGAGCCGTCGGGGCGTCGACGGTGGAGGCGGGCGTGGAGCGGCTGGACATGTCCGGCATTGTCGCAAAGCTGCGCACGCCGGCCGGCGTGCCTTGGGTGGGCGCGGCGCGTTCACCAAACTTCACGGTTGCATCGCCCGCGAACCGATACCATTTCCCGCATCGCCCCGTTTCCAGCCGTGGGTGCGCAGCGCAAGCCTTTTTCTTATGTCCGATTCCATCTCCAACCGATTCCACGCCCTTCTCGCCCACCTGCGATTCGGCCTCGACCCCATGGTGCCGATGATGCTGATCGCCGCGGCCGTCGGTTTCGCCAGTTCCGTGGCCGTTGAGGGTTTCCGGATGGCCATGTACGCCATCATTCATCTCTACAGCGCGCATGAGCATCTGGTGGCCGCTGCCGCCGGCCTGCCGCTGTGGCAGCGCGCTGCCATTCCGCCGCTCGCGGCAATCGTCGGCGGGCTCATCATGTGGGCCGGGCACCGCTGGATCAAGCGTCCGCGCGGGCCGGAATACATGGAGGCGGTCCGGGTGGGCGATGGCCGGCTGCCGCTGGGGCCGAACCTGGTGCGCACCGTGTCTTCGCTCGTGGCCGTGTCCGGCGGCATCACCATCGGCCGCGAAGGCACGATGATCCAGTTCGCCTCGCTCATCTCGTCCATCATCGGGCGCATTGGCCGCGCCGACGCGGCTCACCAGCGGCTCATCGTCGCCTGCGGCGCCGCCGCCGGCTTCGCCGGGGCCTATCACGCGCCGATCGCCGGGACCCTGTTCGTCGCCGAAATCATTCTCGGCGGCTTGCAGTTGCGCGAGATCGCCGCCGTGCTGGTGGCCGCGGTGATCGGCGAACTCACCACGCAAAGCCTGTTCGCCACCGGGCCGCTGTACCTGGCGCACGCGGTGCCTGCGGTGAGTTTCGTCGATCTGCTCGACGCAGCGCTCCTGGGGCTGCTGGCCGGGTTCATCGGCCCGGCGTTTCTCTGGCTGCTCGACACCTCGCGGCGCAAATACCAGTCGCTGATCGGCTTCCTGCCGTTGCGCATGGGCTTGGCCGGGTTGGTCATCGGCCTGCTTTCTCTGCTCATGCCCGAGGTCTGGGGCAACGGCTACAGCGTGGTGCAGTCTTTTCTCGTCGACCACTGGGCGCTGTCGGCGGTGGCGGGTGTCTTCGTGCTGCGGCTGATCGCCGTCACCGCGGCGAGCGCGGCCGGCATCCCCGGCGGCGTGTTGACGCCGACGTTGGCGCTGGGGGCGGCCATGGGTCTCATGGTCTCGCATTCGTTTCTCGTGCCCGAGGCCAGTCACTCGCAGGCCTTGTGGGCCCTGGTCGGCATGGGCAGCCTGCTGGCGGCCACCACGCACGCGCCGGCGATGTCGGCCATCATGGTGTTCGAGATCACCCGCAACTACAACGTGGTGATGGCCGCCATGCCGGCTTGCGTCATTGCCTCGGTCATCGGCAGCCTGCTGCGCCATCGCTCGGTCTATGCCGAGGCCTTGGGGCTCAAGGAGGGCGAACACAGCACTCTGGGAGTCGTGGAGCGCGCGTTCCCGAGCGCTGGCGAGGAGACGGTGGCAGCTCTTGCGGTGACTGATGCCGGCCCACCCTTGGGCGGCAAGGCTGAGTGACACCGCGGAGGTCCGGCGTAGATCCTGACGCCGCCGCCCTGCGCTTGGGATACCGGTAGACCTTGCCGTCTTGTGAACGGTGTGATCCTCGCTGGTTCGATACAGATCCGATGCGGATCACACGGATCAACTGACTGGGGAATGGGTTTGTCGCCACGTGCGGATGGCTTCGGGCAGACTGGTGAGTTCGCGTGCGATGCGTACACCGTTCGGTGCGCGTCTGAGCGCAGGAGACGAGCCTCCTGCCCAGACCTCAATGGTTTCCGGCAATCGGCTGCGGAGTTCGGCCAGTGCTTCCAGGACTTGCGTCTGGGTGGGTAGTGCGGAAAAGCTCAGCGCCAGCACATCGGCATGGTGTGCCTGTGCGGCAAGCAGCATGCTCGACACCGGCGTTTGCACGCCTAGCGAGACACAGTGGCATCCTTCGAGCGCGAGCATGGCCTCGGCCATGAGCAGCCCCAGCCCATGGGGCTCGTGGGGGATGGTGGTGAGCAGCACGCGTGGGCGCGCCGCCTCGGCTGACTCGGGGCCCGGTACGGCCGAAATGGCGGCGCGCAGCACGCGGTGCAGCGTTTCGGAGAACTGATGCTCTTCGAAGATCTCCAGATCTCCGCGCATCCAAGCCTGGCCAACGTCGGCCACCAGAGGGGCGACGATTTCGGTGACAAAACGCCCCAGGCCCAAACGCATCTGGGCTTGCATCAACTCACGCTTGAGCCGCTCTGCATCATGCTGTTTGACGAGGCGAAGGTAATGCTTCGAGCCTGATTTGAGAGCATCGATTGCGCGCACGGCGGCTGGAGGCGTCGATGCCTGTAGAGATTCGCGTGCCAGTGCCTGGAGTTCTTCTACCGGCCGCGCGACGATGCGACCGGGCCTGTGTCCCGCGGCCATCAGGCGCTTGATCAAGTGCAGTTTTTTCACCTGATCGACTGGATACAGCCGTTCCTGCAGCGCGTCGCGCAAGGGCATCGGAAAGCCGTAGCGCCGTTCCCACACCCTCAGCGTGTCCTTCGGAATGCCGGTGTCGCGCTCAACCGCGGCGATGCTCATGTCGGATAGGGTGGCTGGAGAGGTGCGGTCGTTCATCGAGGAAAGGTGGTCTGGCTTGCATCCAAAACGTTCGCCATGGCGTATGAGGTTTCTGTGCTTGTTTCCCGGTCCCTGGCAGGGATTGCCCCCTATCGTAGGCGGCCATGAAATGGGCTCGGAAAAACCACAATTTTGTCCAGGACAAAATTGGTGTCAGGGTTTTTTGTCTAGGACATCCTGCATCATTTGCAGCCACAAGCATCGCCCTTCCCGGAGTTGTCTCATGCGTCGTCTCAAAATTCTTGCTGTTGTCGTCGCTCTATCCAGCTGGATCGCTTTGGATCTGAATGCGCACGCCACCCCCCCTGTTGCCCAGCCTGCCGCAACGGGCGCATGCCCGTCCCTGTTGAACCAGACATTCCCGCGCTTGCAGGACGACAAGCCCATCGACATGTGTCAGTACGCCGGCAAAGTTGTGCTGGTGGTCAATACAGCGAGCTACTGCGGTTTTACTCCGCAATACAAAGGTTTGGAGGCGCTCTACCGGCAATACGGACCCCAAGGTCTCGTGGTGCTGGGTTTTCCGTCCAATGATTTCAATCAGGAAATGAAGGATCCGGGCAAGATCGCCGCGTTTTGCAGAGACACCTACGACGTCCAATTTCCGATGTTCGCGCCCTCGCACGTGACCGAACCGAAGCCGAACGATTTCTACAAAAAACTGATCATGGCCACGGGTGATCAACCGAAATGGAATTTTTACAAGTATTTGATCGGACGTAATGGGAAGATTGCCGGTGTTTATTCCAGTCTAACCACGCCCGAAAACAAAGACTTCGTCGCAAAGATTCAAGCTCTACTCAAGCAGTAGACGTATCGCAGCGAGTCGCCACATGGCGTGGCGCATCCTGATGCATGCAGCCGAGAAACCGCAGCCGACCGCCCACGACACCCCCCCATGGAGTTGCCCGCAAGGTGCCGCTTCTTGAAAGGACAGCAGATGAACGCCCCTGAACATTTCTTTGCAAGCGAACCCAGAGCATTGCCCGATATTCAGTCCGCCGGCGACCGACGCAACCTGCCGATTCAGCGCGTAGGGGTCAAGGGAGTGCGTCATCCGGTACTCATCCGCACCGTGGATGGCGGCACGCAGCCCAGCGTGGCCACATTCGACATGTTCGTGGCGTTGCCATCCGACGTGAAAGGCACGCACATGTCACGCTTCGTCGAAATTCTCGAAGCCCACGCAGGCGTTCCCCTCGACCCCGCAACGCTGCGTGGCATGTTTGACCGCATGCTTGAGCGGCTGGGCGCCCAACGTGGTGAGATCGCCCTGACGTTCACCTATTTCATGCGCAAGACGGCGCCGGTATCGGGTGTGAGCAGCCTGATGGACTATGAAGCCAGCTTTCATGTGACGGGTCGCGTCGGAGCGCCAGCACAGGTGCACATGGCGTTGCAAGTTCCGGTCACGAGCCTGTGCCCATGCTCGCGCGAGATTTCCAATTACGGTGCGCACAACCAGCGGTCGCACTTGACCCTGAAGATCGAGACCAAGGCCCCGATGCATTTGGATGACATCGTGCGTGTGGCCGAAAGCAGCGCCTCCTGTGAGCTTTGGGGGTTGCTCAAGAGGCCGGATGAGAAGTATGTCACCGAACGCGCCTATGACAACCCCAAGTTTGTCGAGGACCTGGTGCGGGACGTGGCTCTGGCACTGCGGTCGGATGCGCGCGTGGATGCATTCACGGTGGAATCGGAGAACTTCGAGTCGATCCACAACCACTCCGCCTACGCGCGCATCGATTTCGTGCGCGGGGCATGAATCCAGTTGCGTGCGAATCTCGTATGCCTTGGTGTGCACCGGGCTTGCTGCTCTCTCGACAGCGCCACCGGATTTCCATTTCCTCGCTGCTCGAACCGGCACGGCCATGAGAACTTTTCGATTTTCCCGCACCGAAACAACGGCACTGCCCCGACACACGGTTGGCTTGGGAAACCCGGCTTACCTGTCATGGCTGCGTCCCGGCTCCGGCGCTGGGCGGCGTAACCAGATGCACGCCCAGTTTTGCGGGAGTGTGTGATGCGAATCGCCATTGTCGGCACGGGCATTTCAGGCCTCGCTGCAGCCTGGCGCTTAAAGGAGCATGCGCAACTGACCGTATTCGAGGCCGGCAGTCATTTCGGAGGCCACACGCACACGGTGGATGCCACTGTGGGGAGCATGACCTATCCGGTCGACACCGGTTTTCTCGTGCTCAATCGCCGTACCTACCCCGGCCTGCTCAGCCTGTTCACGGAACTGCACATTCCGATTGCCGAGTCTGACATGTCCTTTTCGGTCCAGCGCCTGTATCCCGGTGGGAGGCGCTTGGAGTGGAGCGGAGCCAATCTGAACACTGTGTTCGCCCAGCGCGCGAATCTGCTGCGCCCGCGCTTCTGGCGCATGCTGGGCGACATTCTGCGCTTCAACCGTGAGGCAACAGAGCTGGCCGAGGCGGCTCAGCCCGCTTTGGCGGACACGCGCAGCGTGAGAGATTTTCTGCACGCAGGCCGATACAGCGACGACTTTGCGCATGGATATTTCCTGCCCATGGCGGCCTGCATCTGGTCTTGTCCCACGTCCCAAATGCTCGACTTTCCGGTCGCCACGATGGCGCGGTTTTGTCACAACCACGGTCTGCTGCAGGTGACGAAGCGCCCACAATGGCTGACTGTGCGCGGCGGTGCGCGACAGTATGTCGAGCGCATCGTCACCAGGCTGCCCGATGCGCGTCTGAACACCCCCGTCCGGCGTGTCAAGCGCTTCGACATGGGCGTCGAAGTGTCCACGGACACCGGCACGGAATGGTTCGATCACGTGATTCTCGCCTGCCACAGCGATCAGGCATTGGCCCTTCTGGCTGATGCGAGCCAGACCGAACGCGAGGTCCTTGGCGCCATACGCTACCAGCCTAATCGTGCCGTGTTGCATACAGACACCCATCTGCTGCCGCGAAACCCTAGGGCGTGGGCCGCATGGAATTATGAAAGCGCCATGCCCTCGGAGCGCCATGATCTCGGCAGAACCGTGCAGCCGACCGTCTGTCTGCACTATCTCATCAACAAGTTGCAGCCCGTGCCATTCGACCGGCCTGTCATGGTCACCATGAACCCGGTACGCGAACCCGAGCCGTCGAGCGTTCTGCGTCAAATCGACTATGCACATCCGGTGTTCGACACCGCGGCGGTCGCAGCGCAGTCTCGCATTCCCGAACTGCAGGGCCGACGCCGGACCTTCTATTGCGGCGCATGGTGTGGCTACGGTTTTCATGAAGATGGCCTGAAGGCAGGTTATGCCGCGGCCAATGCCCTGCTTGCCCAGGCCAGTCGGCATGCCCTGGAAAGTCTGCCCTCAATGCAGGCCGAGGTGATGTGATGAGCGAGGCATCGGCCCTGTCGCACGCCGCCATCGCAGGGCCGCCTGCCTGCCGTGGCAAGCCGGCCCTGCCGCAGATTGCCATGGGTATGGTGCATCACACACGGCTGCGCCCGGTCGTCAACCGTTTCGCCTACCGTGTGTTCTTCCTCCTCCTGCCGATGCGCACCCTCGCGCGCGACCCAGGCCTGTTGCCGATCGCGCGCAACCGCGCTGCGGCAGTGAGCTTTCACGACCGCGATCATGGCGATGGCGGGAGCGACAGCCTGGGCTGGCTCCTGGGATTGCTGCACGAACAGGGCATTCGTGATGCCGATGGCGAAATCTGGTTGCAGACTTTTCCACGCGTGCTGGGCTATGTGTTCAACCCGGTGAGCTTCTGGTACTGCCATCAGGCCAGCGGGGAGTTGCGAGCAATTGTTGCCGAGGTCAACAACACGTTCGGTGAGCGGCATTGCTATTTGCTTGAGCCTGGCAATCGGGCACAGACGCTGGCCTGGGGCCAAGAGCTTCGAGCCGCCAAGGTGTTTCATGTCTCCCCGTTTTGCGCAATCGAAGGCGGCTATCGCTTCCGCTTCTTGCGCGCCCAGCATCACGATGGCGAGCGCTTGGTCGCTCGCATCGAACACGACGATTCCAGCGGCCCGCTCGTACTGACCAGCATCAGCGGCTGCCTGCATCCCCTCAGCACGGCGAGCGCGAGGTCCGCCTTGTTCGCCAACCCCATGATGACCTTGGGTGTGATGGCGCGTATCCACTGGCAAGCGTTCAAGCTCTGGCGCAAGCGCGTGCCGTTCCACTTCAAGCCTGCACCACCCGATAACTCCGTGACGCGATGAATCCACGCCCATCTGCCGCCGTTGGCGCGACCCCGAGCCACGAGCTTGGCGATTCCCGCCTGCGCGCGGTGCCGTTTGCAGCGCGCACAGTGCTGGCCTTGTTGCAGCGCCTGCGAGGTGGGCGACTGGAACTGCGGCTCCCCGATGACAAGACCTTGCATTTCGGCGAGCACCAATCCGATTTGCCGCTTGTGCATCTGCACGTGCGTGACTGGGCTGTGTTCTCGGCTGTGCTGCGTCGCGGCGACATCGGTTTTGCCGAGGGTTACTTCGACGGTCAATGGACGACATCCGATCTGCCCGGGCTTCTGGGTTTGCTATTGGCCAATCGCGGCGCGGTGGAGCGCGTCCTGCATGGCAGCGCCTGGGGCACGCTCATGGCTCGCCTGCGCCATGTACTCAACCGCAATTCGCGCAGTGGAAGCCGCTACAACATCCACGTCCACTACGACATCGGCAACGCCTTCTATCAGCTTTGGCTGGATCGGGGCATGACGTATTCCTCCGCCCTGTTCAGCACCTCGGAGCAGAGTTTGGAGGCAGCGCAGCAGGCCAAGTTTGCACGAGTTGCGGCCCAACTCGATTTGCCGGCGGGGAGTCGGGTGCTGGAAATCGGTTGCGGCTGGGGTGGTTTTGCCGAAACTGCCGCGCGCTCCGGGCTTCGCGTGACTGGCATAACCTTGTCCACCGAACAACTGGCCTTCGCCCGCGATCGGTTGCGGGTTGCGGGACTTGCGGAGATGGCGCAGCTGAGCCTGTGCGACTACCGCGACGCGGCTGCAATTGCCCCGACCGAAGGTTACGACGGCATCGCCTCCATCGAGATGTTCGAAGCTGTGGGCGAGGCGTACTGGCCGAGCTTCTTCAAAACCGTGGCGACCCAACTCAAGCCGGGCGGACGCGCCTGCATCCAGACCATCACGATCGACGATGCCATCTTTCCCCAGTACCGCCGGGGGACGGACTTCATCCAGCAGTACATCTTTCCTGGCGGCATCCTGCCAAGCAGATCGGCATTTGTCGCGCAGGCGCGTCAGGCCGGGCTTGAGGTGGCGGACGCCCTGGCCTTCGGCCAGGACTATGCCAGAACGCTTGCGTTGTGGAGGCAGCGTTTCTTGCGGCAGCGTGATGCGGCTCGCGCGCAGGGTTTTGGCGAGCGCTTCCTTTTGTTGTGGGAGTTCTATCTTGCTTATTGCGAGGCCGGATTCGCGCAACGGACTCTCGACGTTGTGCAGTTCACGCTCCGGCACCGACGAGAAGCATGAGCCGAAGATCGAGGCCATGATGCGCGCGATGGACAACCTTCCCTGCGAACGCAGGCGTACACGGCTGCTGCAGGCCGCCAGCGTGGCATTGATGATCGCCACGCCTTGCATCGCGCGCGCTGCCGACTCCGTCGGCCCGCCTTCGGCCTTCGTCGTTCGCGTTTTGGGTGATGCGCGCCTGATCGGCAGTGGTCTGTATCGCTGGTGGGGCTTCGAGGTGTATACGGCAGCACTTTGGGTGGGACCAAGAGGAATCAATCCCGCGCAGCTAACAGACGCCCCGTTCGCACTTGCACTGCGCTACGCCCGCCGTATCAAGGGGCGCGACATTGCCGACATGTCCGACCTTGAAATGCGCAGGCTCGGCATGGGTACTGATGACGAACGGGCGGCGTGGCTGCAGCGCATGCGTGCGATCTTTCCCGATGTGCGCGATGGTGATGTCCTGTGCGGCGTGTTCGATACAGACGCGCCGGGCGGGCCGCAGACAACCTTTCTCTTCAACGACAGGCCCATTGGCCGGATTGCGGGGGATGCCTTTGCCTGCGCATTTTTCTCCATCTGGCTATCCCCCAAGACCACCGCGCCGGCGCTGCGCGCGGCATTGTTGGCGCGAGCCCAGACCATGCCATGAGCGCCGAATCTGGCGGTGCGGCGCGCTTGAACATGTTGGGCGCGAACGCGCAAGGGCGCGTATGGATCAAGTCCTGCGCTACGGTTCAACTCGTGTGCTACGGCGCACCCCAGTTCGCACTGAGCTTCGTCGCTTTGCCGCTCTATGTGTTTCTGCCGGACTACTACGCCACGCGCTTTGGTGTTCCACTCGGCTTTCTCGGTGCCGTGTTGTTGCTGGCGCGTTTGCTTGACGCAGTCATCGACCCGGTCATTGGCCGTTTGGCCGATCACAGGCTGGGGGCGGGTCGGGGCTGGCGATTCATGGCGGTCAGCGGCGTTTTGCTCGCGCTGGGCTTCGCCCTGCTTCTGGGCTTTCCTCTCGTGGTGGTTTACGCGTCACAGCCATACACCTTTACCGCAGTGATGGGCTTGGCGCTGTTGTTGACCTATTCTGGCTACAGCGCCGCCAGCGTGACGCACCAAGCCTGGGGGTCGACGCTCGGTACTGACGAAGCCGAGCGCGTGCGCATTTTCGCCTGGCGCGAGGGGTTGGGCCTGGCCGGGGTGCTGGTGGCCGCCAGCGTGACGCAGCTCGGCGGGGCGCTCGGCTTCACGTTGGTATTTACCGCCAGTCTGTGGATCGGGTTGTGGTTGTTGAGGCGTGCGCCGGCGCCGCGTCAATTCCTCGTGCACGAAACTTTGCATGGTCTGCGAGCCGCATTCGAGCCCCTACGTCACCTTGCCTTCCGCCGTTTGCTATTGGTGTATCTCGCCAGCGGTGTGGCCGCCGCGGTACCTGCAACATTGGTTTTGTTCTTCATCCGCGACCGTATTGGCGCACCCGAACTGGCTGGGTTTTACTTATTGATCTACTTCGCCTGTGGGGCAGCGTTCCTGCCGTTGTGGTTGCGTGTGGCGAAGCGTTGGGGGGCGGCGCCGAGTTGGCTTGTGGGCATGGGGCTCAGCGTGGTCGTGTTCCTGGGAGCCGCACTTCTGCAACCCGGCGATCGCTGGGCTTATGCCGGAATCTGTGCCGCCTCCGGCCTGGCACTGGGTTCGGATCTTGTGCTTCCGCCCGCGCTTCTTGCGGGCCTGATTCGCAACTTGGGCCATGGAGGGCAACTCGAGGGAGCCTACTTCGGGATCTGGGGCATGGCCACCAAGCTGACGTTGGCTCTGGCCGCTGGAGCCGCGCTGCCACTCCTGGCCAGCCTCGGCTATGTGCCTGGCACCCCCGCCACGGGGGTGTTGCCGCCCCTGGTGGTGGCTTATTGCCTACTGCCTTGCATTCTCAAACTGCTGGCGGGGGCCGCTTTGTGGTTCGGCTGGATGCACTGGGCGCGGAGTCCGGCATGTTGATACACCCAATGGAGAATTTCCCCATGAAACGGTTCTGGAGCGCATCGCGTTTTGGCATGGCCGCACTTGCATGTATCGCTTTGCTGGGCGGGTGCGCCAGCGTCACGCCGATGGACTATCGCGGCGAAAAACCCTCGCTGAAACTGGAGCAGTATTTCAACGGCCCACTGACTGCGGATGGCATCGTGTTCAATCGCGCAGGCAAGGTCGTTAAACGTTTCCACGTCGATATGGTGGGCGTCTGGCACGGCGACGAGGGCACGCTGACCGAGAATTTCACTTACAGCAATGGGGCCAAGCAGGTGCGAGTCTGGACGCTCAGGCGTGTGCCTGGTGAACACGGCGAGCGTCGCTACCAGGGTAGCGCAGGTGATGTCGTCGGTACCGCCAGCGGCTATGCCGAGGGCAATGCATTCAACTGGCGCTATACCCTGTTGCTGCCCGTCGGCGGAGCGACCTACCAGGTGCAAATGGACGACTGGATGTACCAGATGGACCAGCATGTGCTGCTGAATCGCACGGTGATGACCAAGTTCGGCTTCGAAGTCGCAAGCATCTTCATCGCTTTTCACAAGCCTTGACGGGGCTCAGCATGCCGCTCAATCCTCGTTTTACCGATTGGTCAGGCAAACGGGTCTGGATCATTGGCGCCTCCAGCGGCATCGGCGCTGCACTCGCACGGGATTTGCTCGCACGCGGTGCCAGGGTCGCGGTATCGTCACGCAGCCAGGACAAGCTCGCCGAGATGGTCGGTGCCCTGGTTCTGTCGCTGGACGTTCGCGATGGCGCTGCGCTGCGGCAGGCCATGACGCGCATCCAAGGTGCGTACGGCGGGCTTGATCTGTTCGTCTATTGCGCGGGTATCTATGCCCCGCAACGCGCGACGGGCTTCGATCTGCCCTCGGCCCTCGCGCACGATGACATCAACTATCGCGGCGTCTTGCACGCGCTCGATGCGGTGCTTCCGGGACTGCTCGCACAACGCAGCGGCCACATCGCACTGGTGTCCAGCGTGGCTGGGTGGCGCGGCTTGCCGCAGGCGCTGGCGTATGGCCCGACCAAGGCTGCGCTGATCAACCTGGCTGAGGTTTTGTACACGGATCTGCGAGCGTCGGGTATAGGCGTGAGCGTGATCAATCCCGGTTTCGTCGATACGCCGCTGACCGTACGCAACGACTTCGCGATGCCCGCTCTGATAACTGCGCAGCAGGCGGCGGGCGCCATCTTGCGAGGGCTGGAGCACGGGCGCTTCGCTATCCATTTTCCAAAGCGGTTCACGCTGTGGTTGCGCTTGTTGCGGCTGCTGCCAGACCCTTTGTATTTCGCCGCCGTGCGCCGCATCACGGGTCTCGGATGAGCACGGCGCATCGCGTTTTCGGAACCTATGCGCCCGCGTCGGATCCGGTGCATGGGGGCCACCAGGCTCTGTCGCGTTTCATCGCCTATTTTGAGACCCTGTCGCGATCCAGCCTCGACGATATCGCTCGTATTTATGCTCCCAACGCCCGTTTCAGGGATCCCTTCAACAATGTGCAGGGCCTGGATGCCGTGCGACGTGTTTTCGTCCACATGTTCGCCGTCACGGAGGCGCCCCGCTTTGTCGTGCTAGACGCCCTGGGCAATACGACCCAGGGCTTCGTGGTCTGGAATTTCAACTTCCGTGGCAAGGGGCGCGCCGCGCGCGACTGGGTCATTCATGGCGCCACCCGGCTCGAATTCGACGCCCAGGGCCTGGTGACCCTGCATCGTGATTACTGGGATGCCGCCGAGGAACTCTACGAGCACTTGTTCATGCTGGGCCCATTCTTGCGCGCAATCAAGAAGCGCTTGCAGGCCGATTGATTTGCCCCGGTGGTGGCTATTTCAACCACCCCTGCGTCTGAGAATCTACGGCGGCAGGGTTTGAGTCCAACATGAGGGCGAGGGCGAAAGGATGGTCGAGGGCCCAGTTTGGCGATGAGGGTCGGGGTCAATCGTGCGACCGAGAACAAATCGACGATGTCATGCCGGACCAAGCGGTTGCTTTGCAGGGTGAGGACATCGAGCATGAACGCATAGCGCCCGGTACGCGGCACACCGGATCTGGGATGCGAATCGGTGGGCGTGGAAGGGTCGGCCACGCACGGTGAGGGCACCGCCCGAGATGGCTGAAAAGCCAGTTCGGATCCATTGGTGTTGAAATGACTGAATTTCGGCGTGAAAAACTGTTCGTTGCCGTATGTTGGCCATGGGCGGCGCGTCTGTTGCGCTGCGGCGAATTCCTCCTGCCCAGGTTCGGCTTGATTTTGGCTGGAGGCCGGCGCACACTGCAATCGCCTTGCTGCCGCGCGTCGGCGCCGTCCGATTGGCGCAGCGGTGGCGGGCAAGCCTCGGAACCGGGCTTCACCCGAACCGTTTTGCTCAACTGTGTAACCAGGAGGGATTTATGAACCTGACCATCAGCGGCCACCACATGGACGTGACGCCAGCCTTGCGCAGCTATGTCGAAGCCAAGCTGCACCGCGTGACGCGACATTTCGATCAGCTGATCAGTGTCAACGTGCTGCTCTCTGTGGAGAAGCAAAAGGAAAAGGAACGCCGCCAGAAGGCTGAATGCAATTTGCAACTCAAAGGCAAGAACATCTTCGCCGAATGTCAGGATCAAGACCTGTACGCCGCCATCGACGAATTGGTGGACAAGCTCGACCGTCAGGTCGTCGAGCACAAAAACCGCACGCGCGCCCACCAGGCCGTGCCGGCAAAGCATCTCGCTTCCTAACGCACCCCGTCCGGCGCCATCGCCTCGGCTTTGAGGTCGGTGGCGCCGGGGGGCTACGCCACGCTCATGATTGCAACTTGGCGTGATTGAACCAAGAATTCATCGTGTCGTCCGCACAAGCCGATACACTCGCAAACTTTCTGATCCCGTATTTTTTTACCCATGAATCAACTGGCCCAGATTCTGCCGCTGGCCCACGTCCAGGTGAACGTGGAGGCCAGCAGCAAGAAGCGCGCATTCGAGTTCGCGGGTCTGCTGTTCGAGAATCACCTGGGACTGGCCCGCGCTGTCGTGACCGATAACCTGTTCGCACGCGAACGCCTTGGTTCCACCGGGTTGGGCCAGGGCGTGGCCATACCGCATGGCCGCATCAAGGGACTCAAACAACCCAGCGCCGCCTTGGTGCGGCTGTCCAGCCCGGTGCCTTTCGAGGCGCCCGACAACCAGCCGGTGCAGCTGCTGGTCTTCCTGTTGGTGCCCGAAGCGGCATCCGGCAAGCATCTGGAAATTCTCTCCACGATCGCCGAGATGCTGTCGGACAACGCCTTCCGTCAGAGTCTGCTGGATGCGCCCGACGCCGCGCACGCCCATCGCCTGGTGCTTGACTGGGCCACGCTGCAGCACGCGGCGTGAGCTTCGCGCGCCTACGCCGCATGGCTTCGATGCATTGACTTGAAGGCCGCCACTCTTTCCGCCGACAGCCTTTTCGAGGCCAACACGGGGCTGCTCAAGTGGCAGTGGCTGGCCGGGCAGAGCAATCCCGAGCGTCGATTCGACGATGCCGCCGTCGAAGGCGCCAGTTCGGGGGCCGACCTGGTTGGCTATCTCAATTACATCCACCCTTACCGGGTCCAAATTCTGGGCTGGCGCGAGGTGCATTACCTGGTTCATGCCGAGGAGGCCGACAGCGCGCGGCGCATTCGTCGCGTGGTCGGCCTGGAGCCGCCGGCATTGGTCATCGCCGACGGGGCGCAGCCGCCGCAGGCGCTGATCGATGCGTCGGAGGAAGCGCGCATTCCGTTGTTCACCACCGCGGAGCCGGCAGCGTTCGTGATCGACGTGCTGCGCGCTTACTTGTCGAAGCTGTTCGCCAATCGCACGACCCTCCACGGCGTGTTCATGGACATTCTCGGCCTGGGGGTGCTCATCACAGGCGAATCGGGCCTGGGCAAGAGCGAACTGGGGCTGGAACTCATCTCGCGCGGTCATGGCCTGGTGGCCGACGATTGCGTGGAGTTTTTGCGCGTGACGCAAAGCACCATCGAGGGCCACTGCCCGCCGCTCCTGCAGAACCTGCTCGAAGTGCGCGGCATCGGCATTCTGGACATCAAGACCATCTTCGGCGAGACCGCCGTGCGCCGCAAGCTGCGCCTGCGTCTCATCGTGCATCTGGTGCGGCGCGACACCCAGGACCAGGACTTCGAGCGCCTGCCCACCGGCAACGTCCGACAAGACGTGTTGGGTGTGGCGATCCGCAAGGTGCTGATCCCCGTCGAGGCTGGGCGCAACCTTGCCGTGCTGGTCGAGGCCGCCGTGCGCAACACGATTCTCCAGTTGCGCGGCATCGACACTTTCAAGGAGTTCCAGGATCGTCAGCGCCTGGCGATGCTGGAGGGCGGGGACGACTGACCGGGGCTGGGGCGGTCGCGTCAGCTGCCGTCGCGTTCGGTCAGAAACGCGCGCGGCTCGGCGGGCCGATGCGGACATGGCTCGCGTTTGCACGTGGCGTACAGCGCCAGCGAGTGCTCCTGCAGCAGGAAGCCATGGTCGGTGGCGATTTTTTTCTGGCGCCGTTCGATTTCCGGATCGACGAATTCCTCGACACGGCCGCAGTCCAGGCAGAGCAGGTGGTCGTGGTGCTTGCCCTCGTTGATCTCGAAAATCGCCTTGCCCGACTCGAAGTGGGTGCGCGACAGGATGCCTGCCTGTTCGAACTGGGTGAGCACACGGTACACCGTTGCCAGGCCGATATCGCGCGAGTTGTCGTTGAGCAACTCGCGGTAGACGTCCTCGGCGGTCATGTGGCGCACGGCACCTTTCTGGAAGATTTCCAGAATTTTCAAGCGCGGCTGCGTGACCTTCAGACCCGTGCTGCGCAGACCCTGGGCGTTGGAAACAGGCATGGGGATAAGGGATGTTTAGAATGAACATCATAGTTCACCCTCCAGGCGGCAGCCAACCGCCAAATCCCTGATGCAAGTCCCTCGTGCCCGTTCCGCGCCATGCGCCTCGCCTGCCCTGCGTGCGGCGTTCCTGGCCTTGGTTTTGCCTGCAGCCCTGGCGCTCGGCGCATGCAGCAACCTGACGCAGCAGCGCGATCTCACGAGCGTGTTCAAGCCTTACCGCATCGACGTGATCCAGGGCAATTTCATCTCCAAGGAAATGGCCGACGCGCTCAAACCCGGCATGAGCAAGGAGCAGGTGCGCGAAATTCTCGGCACCCCGCTGCTGCAGGACATCTTCCACGCCGATCGCTGGGAATACGTGTTCAGTCTGCGCCAGGGCTACCACGCCCCCATCGTGCGCCGCTACACCGTGTTCTTCGACAAGGCTGGCAAGATGGTCCGCGCCGAGGGAGACCCGCTGCCTTCGGAGAACGCTTTCGTCGCCCAGATCAATGCCTTGCGCGAGGGCGGCGGCACGCCGAAGGTGTTGAGCGAGGCGCAGTTGGAGGACGAAATCGCCGCCGCGCAGAAAAAGATGGCGGCGCACAAGCCGGTCGCCGCCGCCTCGGCTTCGCAAGGCCCGTTGCAAGTCGTGGCGCCAGCGGCCGAGATCAGCAAGCTGGAGGCGCTGACCGCGGCGTCCAGCCCATCCGCCGCGGCTTCCGCGCCGGTGCCCGCGGCCAGCGGCGCGCAGCCCTGAAATCCCCGCTGCCGTACGCTTACTGCATATCGTTCACAGCACGGTTTCGTTCCCGCGTATGACTACCGACCCCGCGACCAAACTCCTCCGCATCGCCGTTGCAGGCAGCAGCGGGCGCATGGGCCGCATGCTCGTCGAGGCCATCGCGGCGGCACCGGATTGCCAGCTCGCCGGGGCGCTCGACCGTGCCGAGTCCCCGGCCATCGGTCAAGACGCGGGCGCACCCATGGGGCTGACCACGGGCGTGGCGGTCACCGCCGATCTGGATGCCGGTCTCGGTGGGGCGCAAACGCTCATCGACTTCACGCGTCCCGAGGGGTCGCTGGCGCACCTGCAAGCGTGCCTGCGCCACCGCGTGGCGATGGTCATCGGCACGACGGGATTCGACGCCCAGGGACTGGCCCGCATCCGTGAGGCCTCGCGCACGATCCCCATCGTCATGGCGCCCAATATGAGCGTGGGCGTCAACGTCGTGTTCAAGCTGATCGAGCAGGCGGCCCGCGCCCTTTCCGAGGGGTACGACATCGAAATCATCGAGGCGCACCACCGTCACAAGGTGGATGCGCCATCCGGCACGGCGCTCAAGATGGGCGAGGTGGCGGCGGCAGCCAGCGGCCGCGTCCTGGAGCGCGATGCGGTATGGGCGCGGCACGGCCACACCGGCGAACGCGAGCCGGGATCCATCGGCTTTTCCGTGATCCGCGGTGGCGACATCGTGGGCGACCATACGGTGCTGTTCGCGGGCACTGGCGAACGCATCGAAATCACCCACAAATCCAGCAGTCGCGCCACCTACGCCGCAGGCAGCCTGCGCGCCGCGCGCTTCCTGGCCGACAAGTCGAGCGGGCTGTACGACATGCAAGCCGTGCTCGGCCTCGAGTCCTGAGCGCAGCAAGCCAAGGCCAGCGCGATGGGCGGACTCACTGCATTCTGGGACCAAGGCGACGCCCTGATTCGCGCGGTGGCGCTGCTGCTGTTGGCCATGTCGCTGGCCAGCTGGTTCGTGATCCTGTGGAAATCCGCCATGCTCGGCAACGCCGCGCGTCGCGTGCCGCGCGCCATTGCCGCTTTTTGGGCCGCTCCCGATTTGCTGGCCGCGCCTGCCGCCGCGCGCGCGGCCGATGCGCGCGGCTTGACGGCCAGCCTTGCCGATTGCGTCGTCCGCTTTGCTCCGCAACAGGACGGCCGCGGCGCGGATTGGCAGTCGCGTCCCGACCGGGTGCGGCGCGAGCTGCGCACGGCGTTGAATGCCGCCAGCCGCCAGTTGCATGCCGGCCACGTGCTGCTGGCCAGTGTCGGCAGCACCGCGCCCTTCGTGGGTCTTTTCGGAACCGTCTGGGGCATCTATCACGCCCTCACCACCATTGCCGCCACACGCCAGGTCGGCATCGACAAGGTCGCGGGTCCAGTGGGCGAAACGCTCATCATGACCGCGGCGGGGCTGGCCGTGGCCATCCCCGCCGTGCTTGCCTACAACGCCCTCGGCAAGCGCGCCCGTGCGCTTGATGCCGAGTTGGAAGGCTTTGCGCTGGACCTGATGCATTTGCTCGCTGGCGGGCCGCACGTCAGCGACCGCCATTGCGCGCCATGAGCTTCGGCCGCTTCGATCGCGGGGGCATGGATGCCCCGATGAGCGACATCAACATGACGCCGCTCATCGACGTGATGCTGGTGCTTCTGGTCATCTTCATCATCACGGCGCCGCTGCTCGCCGGTCATATTGCCGTCGATCTTCCCAAGGTGAACACGCCGGCCGCCCAACAGGCGCCGAAAAGTCTCTCGGTGTCCATTCAGAAAGATGGCAGGCTGTATCTGGGGGATCGGCCGACAACGCTTGCGGCGCTCAAGGCGCGCTTCGCCGAGGCCGCCAAGGTGCGTTCCGACACGGAACTGCGCATCCGTGCCGATACCGCTGCGCCCTATGGCGACGTGGCCCGGGTGATGGGCGCGGCGCAGGATTCAGGGCTGACCCGCATCGGCCTGATCACACAGCCCGCGGGGGCGGCGTCGGGTGTTGTCGCACGGTAAGGTTCCGCGCGAGGTTGCTACCAACGGCTGGCTGCCGCTGCACTGGGGCATGGCGCCGAAGCAGGGCGGGTTTTGTTGAACTCAGGCTATCGGCCGTGACCTGGTTCAGCATGTCAGCACATGGCCATGTAGGACATCGAGGCTGGATGCTCACCCAGATTTGCGACAATGCCGGTTTGTGCGAAGTCTTGCGCATCCATTCCTTCAATCCCTTGAACGGATCGACCCCATGAATTTGATCTCCCTCGCGCACGCCCAAGCGGCTGCCCCCCAAGCCGGTCCCGAGTCCACGCTGGTGAGCCTGCTGCCCATCGTGGTGATGTTCGTCATCCTCTACTTCGTGATGATCCGCCCCCAGATGCGGCGCCAGAAGGAAGTCAAGGCCATGATCGAGGCCCTGGCCAAAGGCGACGAGGTGGTGACCACCGGCGGCCTCGTGGGCCGCGTCGCCAAGGTCGGGGACAACTATATCCAGCTGGAAATCGCAGACAAGCTCGAAGTGCAGGTGCAGCGCTCGGCGGTGAGCATGGTGCTGCCCAAAGGCACCATCAAGAGCGCCTGAATTCCGCGTCCATCCAAGTCGTGACGGTGCGCGCACGCGCCGCTCGCCCCCGCAGAAGCCGCCGGCCGGCCTCCGTCGCCTGAGTCCACCATGAACCGTTACCCGCTGTGGAAATACCTCATCATGGCCGTCGTGCTGGTGGTGGGGTTTGTGTATGCACTGCCGAATTTCTTCGGCGAGGCGCCCGCCGTGCAGGTCAGTTCGGCGCACCCGGGACGCGATCTGCCCAATGAGGCCTTGCTGGCCAAGGGCTTGCAGGCGCTGAAAGCTGCGGGGCTGGAGTCTCCCGTGCGCAGCTTCATCAGCGGCCCGACGCTGAACTACAGTTTTGCCAGCACCGAAGTGCAACTCAAGGCGCGCGACGTACTCGCGCACGCGCTCAATCCCAACCGTGACGACCCGAACTACGTGGTCGCCGTCAATCTGCTGAGCCTGTCGCCGGCTTGGCTCACCGCCTTGCATGCGATGCCCATGTACCTGGGTCTCGATTTGCGCGGTGGCGTGCATTTCCTGCTGCAGGTCGACATGCAGGCCGCCATCCAGAAAAAACTGGATTCGATCGCGGGCGAATTGAAAACATCTCTGCGCGACAAGGACGTGCGCTACAGCGAACTGCATCGGGTGGGCGACGAGGTCCAGATCGATTTCCGCGATCCCGAGATGCTCAAGGCGGCGCAGCCGATCGTCAAGGAGATCGCGGGAGATTCCATCGTCACCAATGCCACATCGCCGGCCGGAGGTTCCATCCGCATCAAGCTCAGTCCGCAGACCATCCAGCAGACCGAGGACTATGCGATCAAGCAGAACATCACCACCCTGCACAACCGCATCAACGAACTCGGCGTGGCCGAGCCCGTCATCCAGCAGCAGGGCAGCGATCGCGTCGTGGTCGAGCTTCCTGGCATTCAGGACACGGCGCGCGCCAAGGACATCCTGGGGCGCACGGCGTCGCTGGAGGTGCGCTTGGTGGACGACAGCCCGGAAGCCCAGGCGGCGCTGGCGGGCAGCGGTCCGGTGCCGTCCGGCGACCAGAAGCTGTATGACCGCGCGGGCAATCCCCTGATGGTGAAGAAGGACGTGCTGCTCACCGGCGAAAATCTCACCGATGCGCAGACTGGTTTCGACCCGCAGAACAACGAACCCGCCGTCTTTCTCACGCTCGATTCGAGAGGGTCGCGCATTTTCCGCGACGTCACCCGCGCCAACGTCGGCAAGCGTATTGCGATGGTGTTGATCGACCGCCACCGCGCCGAGGTCGTGACCGCGCCGGTGGTGCGTGGCGAAATCGCCGGCGGCCGCGTGCAGATCTCGGGCAACATGACCGTGCCGGAAGCCAACGATATCGCCTTGCTGCTGCGCGCCGGAGCGCTGGCGGCGCCGATGCAGATCATCGAGGAACGCACCATCGGCCCGAGCCTGGGCCAACAGAACATCGCGCAGGGCTTTCACTCGGTGACCTGGGGTTTCATCGCCATCGTCGTCTTCATGTGCGTCTACTACATGTTGTTCGGCGCGTTTTCCTCCATTGCCCTGGCGGTGAATTTGCTGCTGCTGGTGGCGTTGCTGTCGATGCTGCAAGCCACGCTCACCCTGCCCGGCATCGCCGCCATGGCGTTGGCGCTGGGCATGGCCATCGACTCGAACGTGCTGATCAACGAGCGCGTGCGTGAGGAGCTGCGCAACGGCGCCTCTCCCCAGGCGGCCATCTCCGCCGGCTACGAGCGCGCCTGGGCCACGATTCTCGACTCCAACGTCACCACGCTGATCGCGGGCCTGGCGCTGCTCATCTTCGGTTCGGGCGCGGTACGCGGCTTTGCCATCGTTCACGTGCTGGGCATCCTCACCTCGATGTTCTCCGCGGTGTTCTTCTCCCGTGGCCTGGTCAATCTCTGGTACGGGCGCCGACGTCGTTTGCAGAGCATTTCCATCGGCCAGATCTGGAAGCCGGAAGCCGCTGCGGCCAAGGCCTCGGCGAAACAATCGGCCAAGCGCTGAAGCCCACCCTCACTGGAGCCACAGATGGAATTCTTCCGCATCCGGCGCGACATCCCTTTCATGCGCTTCGCACCGGTTTTCAACGTCATCTCGGCACTGCTGTTCGTGGCCGCCGTGTTCTTCCTCGTCACGCGCGGGTTGCATCTGTCGATCGAATTCACCGGCGGCACGGTGATGGAAGTGGGCTACCCGCAACCGGCCAATCTCGACGCCATCCGCGGCGCGGTGTCCAAGCTGGGCTACGGCGACGCGCAGGTGCAGACCTTCGGCAACGCGCAGGACGTGGTGATTCGCCTGCCGCTGCGCCTGGGCGAGACCAGCGTGCAGCAGAGCGACAAGGTCATGGCGGCGCTCAAGACGTCCGACGCGCAGGCGCAGCTGCGGCGCACCGAATACGTCGGCCCGCAGGTCGGCTCGGAACTGGCCACCGACGGCGTCAAAGCCCTGGTTTTCGTGATCGTCGGCATCATGCTGTATTTGGCGTTCCGGTTTGAATGGAAATTCTCCATCGCCGCCATCGTGGCCAATCTTCACGACGTCATCATCGTGCTCGGCTTTTTCGCCTTGTTCCAGTGGGAATTTTCGCTGCCGGTGCTGGCGGCCGTGCTTGCCGTGCTTGGTTACTCGGTGAACGAGTCGGTGGTGATTTTCGACCGGGTGCGCGAGAATTTCCGCAAGTACCGCAAATACACCACGGTGCAGGTGATCGACAGCGCCATCACCAATACCACCAGCCGCACCATCATCACGCACGGTTCGACGCTGGCCATGGCGTTCTCGATGTTTCTTTTCGGCGGCCCAGCCCTGCATTTCTTCGCCTTGGCCCTGATCATCGGCATTTCGATGAGCATCTACAGCTCGGTGTTCGTGGCGGCAGCGATCGCCATGTGGCTGGGCGTGAGGCGCGAGGACATGCTCAAATCCGGGCCCGGACGCCCCAAGAATCCGAACGACCCCAACGCTGGCGCGGTGGTGTAGGCGCGGATGCACCGCGATGTCGAAATGAAAAAGGCCGCTCGACAGCGGCCTTTTTCATTCATGCCAGGCGCGCGCTTCAGTGAAAGCCGAAGGTCGCCGTGCTTCCGCTGTTGATCGCCTGGTAGGCCGTGGTGTAGTCGGCCGACACCGGGGACGCCGTGAGATGCCAGGTGAGCAGGTTGTTGGCGTTGGGGTCATCCGTCGAACCGGGCGGGGCGACAAGGTATTTTTGGACGCCGAGAAGCGCCATGTTGTAGGCGTCGCCAGCCTGCGGCGCGGTGTTGATGTTCAAGCCGCCGAGCTGGAACTGGGTGGCCACATTGGCCGAGGCCGCCGCGTAGTTCGCCGTCGTCAAGCCGCCCGACATGCCCTGGGCAATCGCCGTGGCCACGGTGGTCAGCGGCGTCACCACCGCGGAAACCGTGCCGCCACCGCCAATGTTCGCCACGGCTTGCAGGCTGGCATTGGTGCTGGCCAGATTGACCAGCGAGCTGCCGGCCTGGGATGCGGCATTGGTATAGGTGCCGCCCGAGATCTGGATCAGCACCGGCCCGTAATAACTGCTGAGATTGACTGAGAAGGTGCCGTCCGCAGCGGTGGGGATGCAGCCGATCGTCAGCAGCGTTCCGGTGTTGGCTGGGGGTGATACGGCCGTGTTGAGCGGATTGCCTTGACCGCCGGTGATGGCGTAGATGCAGACGTTTCCATTGCCATTGCCGCTGACCGGCTGGCCTGCGCCCATCAGCACCTGGCCGCTCAGGATCGAGCCCTCGTATTTGCTGCTGGTGCCGCCGCCGCATGCGGCAAGCAGCAGACTCAGGGGGAGCACGGCGCCCAGGGCGACACGGCTGTGATTCCAAGGCATGAGAGGTGTTCTCCAGTGGATGGCGGTCAGCGGGTGCGCGGCTTGCGCGGCGCGCGCATGGGTGAATGGCGCGTCAATGCACGACCCGGTCGTCGGCCTCGACGAAGAGTTCGTCGAGGATGAGTGCGTCGGGCTCTTCGTCGAGGCGCCAGAACACCATGAGCAGGATGGTCTTGAGTTGCTCGAGCGGCAGTTGCTTGATGCCTGTGGCCAGGGCGCGCTCGACGACGATTTCGCGCAGATGCGGCTTGAGCGTTCCCGCCGATTCGAGGAAGTTCAGATATCCGACGGCGTCAACGCCCAGGCAGTCGAGTTCCTGGGCCGCGTAAAGGCGGATCGAGTCCGCGCTCGGCGTGCCCAGGGTATGGCTGCCGGCAACCGCCTGGTCGAGCCCACGCAGCCAGTCGAGGGCATCGCTGATTTCGTCGTTCTCGAAACCCGCGGCGCTCAGCTTGCGCGACAGCTGGCCGGGTTCCGGGCAGGCTTCCGGGTGCCAGTAGGTTTCGTACACGTACATGAGGATATCGAACATGGACCCATTTTATGCATAAGCCTGTGTCGATCACGGCGCAGGGGCGGACGCCGCCCGGACGCCTTCAGGCGGCTCGCTTCAAGCGCGTTCGATGCGCTGGAAGCGGGCTCCCGGAAGCCGAGCCACGCGGCCTTGCAATTCCAGCGCAAGAAGCTGCTCGCCCAGCCATTGCGCGCTTCGGCCGGTGCGCGCCGCCAGTTCGTCGAAGCTCATGATGGCGTAGCCGAGGGCGTCGAGAAGTTCCTGGGCTGCCGGCGATGCTGGCTCGATGGCGTCGGGCTTGTCCTCTCGGGCCCCACGCGGGTGGTCGGATTTTGGATCTGCGGGGGCGTTCCATCCCAGTTCATCGAGCACGTCATCCACGCACTCCACGAGTTTGGCGCCCTCCCGCAGCAGGCGATGGCAGCCGCGCGACAGCGGATTGTGAATCGAGCCGGGGATGGCGAACACCTCGCGTCCCTGTTCCGCAGCCAGTCGGGCCGTGATGAGCGAGCCGGAATGCACCGCGGCTTCTGTCACCAGCACGCCCCGGCTCAGGCCGCTGATGATGCGGTTGCGGCGTGGGAAATGACTGCGTGCCGGCGGCGTGCCGAGGGGGAATTCGGACAGCAGCAGGCCCTGTTCGGCGATGCGGTGCGCGAGTGCGCGGTGGCTGGCGGGGTAGACGCGGTCGCAGCCCGTGCCAAGGACGGCGATCGTCGCGCCGCCGGACGGTGTCGTGACCATGGCCTGCAGCGCGCCTTCATGCGCCTGCGCGTCGATGCCGCGGGCAAATCCCGAAACCACGGTCACGCCCGCATTCGCCAGCGCCATGGCGAAGGCATGCGCGTCACGTGCGCCCTGGGCCGACGGGTTGCGGGCGCCCACGATGGCGAGAGTGCGCGGACGCGAGAGCAGCTCCAGGCGACCGCTGGCGTACAACAAGGGCGGTGGATCGGCGGTCTGCAGCAGGAGCGCAGGGTAGCTGGAGTCGGCCAGGCTCAACACATGGCGCGCAGGTTCGGCCAGCCAGTCGCGCGTGCGCGCGATGAGGTCGTTCAAATCGCGGCTGGGTGTCGCGCGCAGCGCCTGAGCGACAACAGGGGAAACCACCCGTTCAAGCGCGAGAACGCTCTGGGCCAACACCTCCTCGGGGAGGCCGAACGCAGCGAGCAGGCGCCGAGCCGTCTCGCTGCCAACGCCAGGGGTTTCGAGCAGGCGCAGCCAGGCTGCGAGCTCGTCCACCTGCATGGCCGCGGCCTGAAGCTAGGTTCGCAGCCGACCGTCAGGGCTGGATGACGTGGTCGGCCACCTGGACGGGTTCGCTGGATTCCAGCACGAGCCCATAGGCGATGTGATGGAACGTGCGAAACACCATGAGCAGACCGATGCGGCGCGCGGGGATCTGGATCATCGGCTTGTCTTCCAGCGTCGTGTCGCGCACCTCGCGCGGGCCTTGCATGATGGCCAGCACGTCGCCGCGCTCCAAGCCATTTTCCGCGCCGCGGTTCAGAGCGACGACGCTGTTCTTGCCGGCGAGTTGCATGTCGCCGTAGATGGAGATGATTTGCCCGTCGATGGCGCTTGCCGGGGCGTGCGGGGTGAAGTTGAGGTATTGGCGCGGTGTTGTGGCGATCAGGCGGTCGCCCACGCCCATTTCTCGCAAGGTGGACAGCACCTTGAACGTGGACACGCCATCCTTGCCCTGTGGCGGGCTGACCAATTCCACGGAGCCCAGGTATTCCGACTCGTAAGCGATGATCTTCTTGGTCGTCGGATCGTGCAGCGGGCGCGCCGGGCGATACACGTCGAAACGCGTGGACGCGCCCAGCGCGCCGCGCACGTAAGCGCGATCCCCGGGGGTGAGCATGACGCGGCCGGGGGCCAGCGCCACGATGCGCGGGGACTTGTCCAACGCGTCGGGCTCGATGATCAGCGGCCTGGTGAGGAAGGGGTCGATCAACGCCGGGTTCAGCGTGGGAATGCCCGACGGGGGCAGGTTCTCGGCAATCACGCTGGGTTCGAGCTTGACCGTGGGGATGCCGTTGTCACCCTGGGCGTTCTCCAGGCTCAAGCGGGCACGGCCATTGGCGACGGTGAGCACCAGCACCTGCCCTGGGAAGATCCAGTGCGGATTGCGGATCTGGGCCATGTTCATGCCCCAGAGTTGCGGCCAGTTCCAGGGCTTGGTCAGGTACATGCCGGAAATAGCCCACAGCGTGTCGCCGCGTTTGATGGTGTAGCGCGGCGGGGCATTGGCCGAGAGCTCGGCGACGGGGATGCCCTGCTGGGCCGCTTGTTCGGCCTCGGCGCGCTGCTGGGGAGCTACGGGATAGTCGGGCAAGCCCCCGAGGGACGGCGCGGATGCGGAGGCAACCGTTGCCGCAGGTTGCCCCAGCGCCGATCCGGCCCACAGCAGGAGGACCGTTGCGGCAACATGGTTGATGAGCTTGCATTGCATGAATCCGCCCCCAGTAAGAAAATATAGGTGTCCGCGAATGCGGCTTGCCAATTGCAGCATGGCAGCTTCGCTTGCGTAGCCCCATGTGTGCGCCGGTGCGGCGCAAAACCTCAAAGCCTTGTTACATTGTCCGCATAAGGTCGCTTCGCTGCAATGAAAAATGCAGTTTGCGGGCCCCGGCAGTTGCATGAATGCTGCGTATGGGCGCACGCCTTCGGCAGCCGGGCCCTGACTGGCCCTGGAGTTCTTGATGTCCCAGCTCACGATTCTTCAATATCCAGACCCCCGCCTGTACAAGGTGGCCAAACCCGTCGCCGTGGTGGACGAGCGGGTGCGTGGCTTGCTGGCCGACCTGTTCGAGACCATGTATGCGGCCAAGGGCGTCGGTTTGGCTGCCACGCAGGCCGATATTCACGAGCGCATCATCGTCGCCGACGTGTCCGAGGAGCGCGACCACCCGCTCGTGCTGATCAACCCCGAGATCGTGTCGCGTAGTCCGGATCTGAAGGAATGGGAAGAAGGTTGCCTGTCGGTGCCGGGCATCTACGACAAGGTCACCCGGCCCGACCGCATACGCGTGCGCGCACTCGACGCCAAGGGCGAGGCGTTCGAACTGGAGGCCGACGGCCTGCTGTCGGTCTGCATCCAGCACGAGATGGACCATCTCGAGGGCAAGGTCTTCGTCGACTACCTTTCACCGCTCAAGCGCAACCGCATCAAATCCAAGATGCTCAAGCGCCAGCGCGAAGCGGCTTGACCGGCTCGTGAGCCGGTCAAGCCGCACTTCACAAGCTCCGGGCTTGAATTCTCCGTTTGCTCCCGTTGTGGCTGCCGCCGGGTTGCGCGTGGCTTTTGCCGGTACGCCCGAATTCGCTGCGGTGGCTTTGCGCGACCTGCTCGCCGCGGGCGTTACCGTGCCGCTGGTTCTGACCCAGCCGGACCGGCCCGCCGGACGGGGCTTGCATTTGCAGCCCAGCGCGGTCAAACAGGTCGCGCTCCAGCATGGTCTGCCGCTGATGCAGCCGCGCGGATTGCGCCTGGACGGGCGCTGGGCCGAGGATGCCGCGGCGGCGCGTTCCGCCCTGTCGCTGGCGGCGCCCGACGTGCTGGTGGTGGCGGCTTACGGCTTGATCCTGCCGCACTGGGTGCTGGACCTGCCGCGCCTAGGCTGCGTCAACATCCATGCCTCGCTGCTGCCGCGCTGGCGTGGCGCGGCGCCGATCCACCGCGCCATCGAAGCCGGCGACACGCAAACCGGCATCAGCATCATGCGCATGGACGCCGGGCTGGACACCGGCCCCGTCTACCGCATGCAGGACATCCCGATCGCACCGGACGAGACGACGCCCAGCCTGCACGACAAACTCGCCGTCCTGGGTGGAAAGCTCGTGCTGCAGACCTTGGCCGATTTGGCAGCGGGAGTCGCCGAACCCACGGCGCAGCCGGCGGAAGGCGCGACTTACGCGGCCAAGATCGACAAGCGCGAGACCTGGTTGGACTGGTCGCTGCCTGCGGCGGACTTGGAGCGGCGTATCCGCGCCTTCAACCCCGCGCCCGGAGCCCAAGCCCGCTTGGGCGATTTGACGCTGAAAATCCGCGCGGCCAGGGTCGGGCGGACGGTGCACGTTGCTCAGCCGCCCGGAACCCTGCTGGCAGCACAAGCGCAGGGCGTCGAGGTGGCCTGCGGCCAAGGCAGCAGCCTGTGTCTGACGCATCTGCAAAGGCCGGGCGGAAAGCCCATGGACGCCGGCGCATTTTTGCGCAGCCAGCCCTTGACGCCCGGCCAGCGCTTCGCCTCCGGATTTCCTGCCGAGACGGATTGAAATCGGATAGCCTGGCACGCACATGAACTTTTGTGCTGGGGCACAATCTACCCCACATTGTTTCTAAACGTAAACGGGTGAATTCCATGTTCAATCTGTTCAAGACAGCCATGCTCATGGCGGCGATCACGGCGCTGTTCATGGTGGTCGGCTCATTGGTCGGCGGCAGGCAGGGGATGATGCTGGCCCTGTTGCTCGCTCTCGGCATGAATGTCTTCAGCTACTGGTTTTCGGACAAATTGGTGCTGCGCATGTACAACGCGCAGCAGGTCGACGAACACAGCGCGCCGCAGTTCTACCGCATGGTGCAGGACTTGGCGCAGCGCGCCGGCCTGCCGATGCCGCGCGTCTATGTGATTGAGGAAGACGCGCCGAACGCCTTCGCCACCGGGCGCAACCCCGAGCATGCCGCCGTGGCCGCGACCACCGGAATCATGCGCGTGCTCAGCGAACGCGAATTGCGCGGCGTGATGGCGCACGAGCTGACGCATGTGAAGCACCGCGACATCCTGATCTCCACGATCAGTGCGACGATGGCCGGAGCGATCTCGGCATTGGCGAATTTCGCGATGTTCTTCGGCGGGCGCGATGAAAACGGCCGCCCGAGCAATCCGGTGGCCGGCATCGCCGTGGCGCTCCTGGCGCCGCTGGCCGCCAGCCTCATCCAGATGGCCATCTCGCGCGCCCGCGAGTTCGAGGCCGACCGGGGCGGCGCCGAGATCTCGGGCGACCCCGAAGCGCTGGCGACGGCGCTGCGCAAGATCGAAGCGGTGGCGCGCGGCGTGCCCTTCCAGGCCGTCGAGGAGCATCCGGCCACGGCGCAGATGATGATTCTCAACCCGCTTTCCGGCGGCGGGATCTCCAAGTTGTTTTCAACCCATCCGCCCACGGACGAGCGCGTTGCGCAACTCATGCAAATCGCGCAGTCCATGCGTCGCGGGGCGCAGTACCCAGGCCTGCGGAGCTGAGTCGGCCCGGGCGGCAGCAAAGGCGGCGTTTCCCGCCGCCTTTCTCAACGCCTGGGTTCGAAGATGCCTTCGAGCGCGCTGTCGATGATGAGGCCAGCCAGGCTGTACAGCAGCGAGCCGATGACGGCCGCGCCGAAGCTGCGCACGTGAAAGCCATCGGTCAGCCCGGAGGCGGCGTAAAACATCAGGGCGTTGATGACAAAGAAGAACAGCCCCAGGGTCAGCACGGTGATGGGCAGGGTCAGGATGAACAGCACCGGGCGCACCAGCGCGTTGAGCAGCCCGATGATCAGCGCCGCCCACATCGCCGCCGCGAAGCCCGCCAGCTGGACGCCGCTGTAGAGGTAGGCCACGGCCAGCAAGGCGGTGGCCGAAAGCAGCCATTTGGCGATGAGTTTGAGCATGGCGGCTCGCTCCTTCGGCACCGCTCAGCCGGCGCGGCCGATGCGGCGCGCCAGTTCGGCCGCCTTGCCCGTGTAGCTGGCGGGGGTGAGCGCGAGAAGCCTGGCCTTGTCGGCCTCGGGCAGAGGCAGTGCGGCGATGAACTCGCGCAGCAACTCGCGGGTGATGGCTTTGCCGCGGGTGAGCTCCTTGAGTTGCTCATAAGGATTCGGCAGGCCGTGTCGACGCATCACGGTCTGCACCGGCTCGGCCAGGACCTCCCAGGCCTCGTCGAGGTCGTCGGCCATGCGGTGGGGATTCGGCTCGAGCTTGTCCAGCCCGCGCTGCAAGCTGTCGTAAGCCAGCAGGCCGTATCCCAGCGCCACGCCCATATTGCGCAGCACCGTGGAATCGGTGAGATCGCGCTGAAAGCGGGAGACGGGCAGCTTGTCGCTTAGGTGGTGCAGCATGGCGTTGGCCAGGCCGAGATTGCCTTCGGAGTTTTCAAAGTCGATGGGGTTGACCTTGTGCGGCATGGTCGACGAGCCGATCTCTCCGGCCCGGGTGGCCTGCTTGAAATAGCCCCAGGAGATATAGCCCCAGATGTCGCGGTTGAGGTCGATCAGGATGGTGTTCAGCCGCGCGACGGCGTCGAACAACTCGGCCATGGCATCGTGCGGCTCGATTTGAATCGTGTAGGGATTGAAGCGCAAGTGCAGCTGTTGTTCCACGACTTGTCGGGCCAGGGCCTCCCAGTCCACGTCCGGGTAGGCCGCCAGGTGCGCGTTGTAGTTGCCGACGGCGCCGTTCATCTTGGCCGAGAGTTCGACGGCGGCGAACTGCGCGATGGCGCGCTCGAGGCGCGCGGCCACATTCGCCACTTCCTTGCCCAGCGTCGTCGGGCTGGCCGGCTGGCCGTGGGTGCGCGAGAGCATCGACGTGTCGGCCAGGTCGTGCGCCAGGCGTTTGAGCCGCTCCAGAATGGCGCGCAGGGCCGGCAGCAGGACTTGCTCGCGTGCCCCATTGAGCATCAGGCCATGCGCGGTGTTGTTGATGTCTTCCGAGGTGCAGGCGAAATGCACGAATTCGCTGCTCCTGGCGAGTTCGGGCCAGGCATTGAGCCGCTCCTTGATCCAGTATTCCACGGCCTTCACGTCGTGGTTCGTGACGCGCTCGATGGCCTTGATGGCCTGGGCGTCGGCCTCGGTGAAATGTGCCGCGAGCTCGCGGAGCTCGGCCTGCACGGTGGGGGCCATGGCGGGGAGTTCGGGCAGGCCGGCTTGCGACAGCGCGATCAGCCATTCAATTTCCACCTGAACCCTGCAACGCATTAAGGCGTATTCGGAGAGGTGATGCCGCAGGGCATCGACCTTGGTCGCATAGCGTCCGTCAAGCGGGGACAGCGCCAGAATGGAGGACAGGGCTGTAGACGTCGAGGTATGGTTCACGGTGTTCATCCGCGCATTGTAGAAAGGCGCAGCGTCCGTCCGAGGCGTGCATGGCGCCATGCGGGGCCGCACGGCATGCAGGGGTCGGCATTTATACTGAGCTCCCAAAAATCTTGACTTCACGCTCATGAAACTCATCGGGTCGCGCACCAGCCCCTACGTCCGCAAAGTTCGCATCGTGCTGGCGGAAAAAAAGATCGAATACAAGTTCGTCGAAGAAAACGTCTGGGATCCTTCGACACGCATCCAGGAATCCAACCCTCTGGGCAAAGTGCCCTGCCTGGTGATGGAAGACGGCGGCGTCATTTACGACTCGCGCGTCATCGTCGAGTACCTCGATACCCTGACGCCGGTGGGCAAGCTGATTCCCGGAAGCGGGCGCGAGCGTGCCGAAGTGCGCACCTGGGAGGCGCTGGCCGATGGCACGATGGATGCGGCATCGACCGCGCGTCTGGAGCAGACCTGGCCGGGCCGCACCGAGGCGCAGCGCAGCCAGGCCTGGATCGATCGCCAGCTTGGCAAAGTCTCCGCCGCGCTCAAGGCCATGTCCGTGGGCCTGGGTGAAGCGTCTTGGCTGTGCGGCAACCATCTGACGCTGGCCGACATCGCGGTGGGCACCGCGCTGGGCTATGTGGAATTCCGTTTTCCGACGATTGCCTGGAAGACCGACTACCCCAACCTGGCCAAGCTGTACCACAAGCTGGAGCAGCGGCCGTCCTTCCAGGACACGGCGCCGCCAGCCGCCTGAGGCAAGCGCGTTCGGCAAGACCGGCCGGGCGCTGCGGCGTTCGGCTGTTCAGCCGGCGGGGTCCCGCGGCGCGGTGGCGATGCGGCCGTGCAGCCCTTGCAGCGCGTGGCGCGCCGAGGCCAGGCGTATGTCTTGCCGGTCGCCTGGCCAGACAACAGACTCGGCTTCGGCGACGTGTCCTTCGCCATCCCGCCAAGCCCAGCCGAACCACACCAGTCCGACCGGCTTGTCGGCGGTTCCGCCACCTGGGCCTGCGATGCCGGTGATGGCCAGCGCGGCCTGGACTGGAGCGCGCGCCAGGACGCCCCGGGCCATGGCCGTCGCCACCTCGCGGCTGACCGCGCCGTGCGTGTCGAGCAGGGCCTGCGGTAGGCCCAGCAATTCGATCTTGGCGCGATTGCTGTAGGTGACCAGGCCGCGTTCGAACCAGTCGCTCGATCCGGCAATGCTGGTGACGGCCGCCGCCACCAGCCCGCCCGTGCACGACTCGGCGCAGCCGAGCATCCAGCCGCGGCGCATCAGTGCCGTGCGCAAGGCGAGCGCGGCCTCCACGACCGACCGCCAATCCGACTCAAACGCCATGCCCGAACCCCCCCAGCAGCGCGAGCCGCGCGCCGAACAGGACACCCAGGGTCAGCAGGGCGGCGACGAGGTCGTCGAACATGATGCCGACGCCCCCCTTGATGTGCTTGTCGGCCCAGCCCACCGGGCCGCGCTTGACCGCATCGAACAGACGAAACAGCGCGAACCCGGCCGCCTGCAGCCACCACGCCGCCGGCGCACCCGGGGCCGATTGCAGCAACCAGAGCACCAGCCAGATGGCGATGATCTCGTCCCACACCACCGCAGACGGGTCGTCGGTCCGCAAGGCGCGCGCCGTGCGCCCGCAGGCCCAGCCGCCGAGCATCAAGCCGCCGAGCAGCAGTGCGGCCCAGCCGAAGTTCGACAGCCAAGGCGCGAGCAGCAGATAGCCGGCCCAGCCCAGGAGGCTGCCAGCCGTGCCGGGGGCGATGGGCGACAGACCTGCGCCGAAGCCCAAGGCGAGCAAGTGCACGGGGTTTTTCAAGGCGAAACGCCAGTCGGCGCGGACCGCTGCGTTTGTGGGGGGTGGAGGGCTCATGGCGTGCGGAAATGGTCGAAGGCGGTGAAATGTTGGGCGATGGACAGGCCGTGCGCGTCCAGCAGCGTCAGGCCGGCCGTGGCGGTGATGTGTCCGATGGCCGCCACGGGCGTGCCTGCGGCCTCGGCGGCGGCCACCACGTCCGCGTGGCGCCCGGGCGGCGCCGTGAACAGCAGTTCGTAATCGTCACCGCCGGCAAGCTGGCAGGCACGGCGGCGCGTCTCGGGCTGGGCGGCAAGCGCCGCGCTGGACGGGATGGCGTCGGCATGCAGCAGCGCACCCACGCCGCTGGCCTCGAGCACATGGCCGAGGTCGCCGAGCAGGCCGTCGGAAACGTCGATCGCGCTGGTGGCGATGCCGCGCAAGCCAAGCCCCAGGCTCACGCGCGGCGTGGGCTGGTCCATGCGCGCCTCCAGCGCCGCCAGCGTATCGCCGGGCAGTGTCCATTCGCCCCGGCGATGGCCCAGCGCCAGGCGCGCGTCGCCGGGGGTGCCGCTGACCCACAACTCGTCGCCCGCACATGCCCCGCCGCGGCGCAAGGCGAGACCCGGGCGGACCAGGCCCATGACCGTGATGCACACATTCAGAGGCCCCTTCGTCGTATCTCCGCCCACGAGTTCGATGTCATGGGCGTCCGCCAAGGCGAACAGTCCGGCGCTGAAGCCGGCAAGCCAGGCGGCGTCGGCGGCCGGAAGGGCCAGCGCCAGCGTGAACGCCAGCGGCTGCGCCCCCATGGCGGCGAGGTCCGACAGGTTCACCGCCAGCGCCTTGTGGCCAAGCTTGAACGGATCGGCTCCCGGCAGGAAATGCCGGCCCTCGACCAGCATGTCGGTCGAGACGGCCAGCTGCCAGCCGGGCGGGATGTCCAGCAGGGCGCAGTCATCCCCCACGCCGAGCACAGCGCGGCGCGGGGGACGGGTGAAATAGCGGGCGATGAGATCGAATTCGCCGAGGGATGCAGCCATATTCCCATTGTCGCCGCTTGCGTGCATGCCGGTGCGCGCCCCCATGTCGCGGTCATCGGCCCGGCAGGCTCCTAGAATGAATCGCGCCCATCAAAACGCGCTTCATCAAAACCTAGGCGCGCCCTCTCGATCGCCATAGCGGAGACTCACATGTCCACCCCCGATGCCAAGGCTGCGCTGCGTCGCGCAGCCTTGGAGTACCACGAATTTCCCCGCCCCGGGAAAATCAGCGTCACGCCGACCAAACAACTCTCCAACCAGCGCGATCTGGCGCTGGCCTACTCGCCCGGCGTTGCCGCGGCGTGCGAGGACATCGTGGCCAACCCGACCAACGCCGCCCGCTTCACGGCGCGCAGCAATCTGGTGGGCGTCATCACCAATGGCACGGCGGTGCTGGGCCTGGGCGACATCGGTCCGCTGGCGGCCAAGCCGGTCATGGAAGGCAAGGCGGTGCTGTTCAAGAAGTTCGCCAATATCGACGTGTTCGATATCGAGATCAGCGAGAAGGATCCGGCCAAGCTCATCGACATCATCGCCGCGCTGGAGCCCACCTTCGGCGGCATCAATCTCGAGGACATCAAGGCCCCGGAGTGTTTCCAGGTCGAGCGCACCCTGCGCGAGCGCATGCGCATCCCGGTGTTTCACGACGACCAGCACGGCACGGCCATCATCGTCGGCGCGGCGGTGCTCAACGGGCTCAAGGTCGTCGGCAAACGGATCGAGGACGTCAAGCTGGTGTGCTCGGGCGCGGGCGCGGCGGCGCTCGCCTGCCTGCGCCTGCTGGAGCACCTCGGGTTGTCGCGGCAGCATATCTGGGTCAGCGACCTGGCGGGCGTCGTCTGGGAAGGGCGCACCGAACTGATGGATCCTGACAAGGCGCGCTATGCGCAAGCCACCGATGCGCGCAGACTGAGCGACATCATCGACGATGCCGACATCTTCCTCGGCTTGTCCGCCGGCGGGGTGCTCAAGCCGGACATGGTCGCGCGCATGGCGCCGCGGCCCTTGATCCTGGCGCTTGCCAACCCGACTCCGGAGATCCTGCCCGAGGAGGTCAAGGCCGTGCGCGACGACGCCGTGATCGCCACTGGACGCTCCGATTACCCGAACCAGGTCAACAACGTCCTGTGTTTTCCCTACATCTTCCGTGGCGCGTTGGACTGCGGCGCCACGACCATCACCACCGAGATGGAAGTCGCCGCGGTGCGCGCCATCGCCGAGCTGGCGCAGATGGAGCAAAGCGATGTCGTGGCGGCGGCCTATGGAGGGCAGGAGATCAGTTTTGGCCCGAACTACCTGATTCCCAGGCCCTTCGACCCGCGTCTCATCCTCCACATCGCCCCGGCGGTGGCCAAGGCGGCCGCCGACAGCGGCGTGGCGACGCGGCCGGTCGCCGATCTGGAGGCCTACCGCGACCAGCTGCAGCAGTTCGTGTACCAGTCGGGCGCGATGATGCGGCCGATTTTCTCCATCGCCAAGCACGCGCAGAAAAAGCGCATCGTCTATGCCGAAGGCGAGGACGAGCGGGTCCTGCGCGCGGTGCGGGTCGTTGTGGACGAGCATTTGGCGCGGCCCATCCTGGTGGGGCGCCCGGCGGTCATTGCCCAGCGTGTGGACCGCTTCGGCCTGCGCCTGCAGCAGGGGCGCGACTACGAGGTGGTCAACACCGACCACGACGAGCGCTACCGCGAGTTCTGGCAGACCTACCAGCGGCTTGCCGGACGCAAGGGCGTGACACCGCCTTTCGCCAAGATCGAGATGCGCCGCCGCCTGACGTTGATCAGCGCGATGATGCTGCACAAGGGCGAGGCCGACGGGATGATCTGCGGTACCTGGGGCAATACCCACCTGCATCTGCACTACATCGACCAGGTGATCGGCAAGCGCCCTGGAGCCAAGGTCTACGCGGCGATGAATGGACTGATCCTGCCGGGACGCCAGGTCATGCTGGTCGACACCCACATCAATCTTGACCCGAGCGCGGAGGACTTGGCCGAGATCACCCTGATGGCGGCCGAGGAAATGCGCAGGTTCGGCATCGCGCCGAAGGTCGCGCTTCTGTCGCATTCGAATTTCGGCTCCAGCAATGCTCCGAGCGCGCTGAAGATGCGGCAGACCTTGGAATTGCTCCATCAACGCGCCGCGGATCTCGAGGTCGATGGTGAAATGCACGGCGATTGCGCTTTCGATCCGTCATTGCGTTCGAGCCTGCTGCCGGAAACCACCCTCTCGGGTGAGGCCAACCTGCTCGTGTTCCCGGGTCTGGATGCCGCCAACATTGCCTATAACCTGCTCAAGGCGACAGGCAGCAACAACGTGGCCATCGGGCCCATCCTGTTGGGCGCGGCGCAGCCGGTGAACATCCTCACGGCGTCCAGTACGGTTCGCCGCATCGTGAATGTGACGGCGCTGACGGTGATGGATGCCAATTCCACGCGTTAAGCGCTTGGATCTCGGACGACAACGGGGCGAAGGCCCCGTTTTTAGGTTTCCTGTGATGAGTGTACGCTTACTTCAGTTGCCCTTGCTGCACAAAAAATAGGCGCAATTCTTGCTTTCGGCGCGCGATTCCAATACGCTTCGGATTTGGCGCGCGCCGTTGTGCGCCTCAAAAGCGCATCCAGTCTGGCGCATCGGCAGGCGTGATACGGCTTGGTGCCGAGGCGGGGATGTTCTGACCTAGGCAGACTGATGCGCTATATCCATCCTCGCAGAACGTGATTTCAGCGGGTTTTTGCAAAATCGCAAAATCTTATTCCGTGTCAAGGCTCGTAGCCCGCATCAGCCGATTCTTCATGCCGGGCCCGCGTGCCGCCTGGACACTTGCGTTGTGCTCGGTCTTGCTCCTTGCGCAGTCGTTCGAAGTCGCAGGCATGCGTGCGGCATGGGCGCGGGAGCGGCCAGCACGCATTGCGCCGACGATTCCGGCAGAACAACTGCCTGCCCAGGCCCGGCAGACGTTGCGCTTGATTCGGCAGGGCGGGCCTTTTCCATATGCTAAAGACGGCATCGTCTTCGGGAACTATGAACACATCTTGCCGCAACGACGGCGCGGCTATTACCGCGAATACACCGTGCCCACTCCAGGAAGCCGCAATCGGGGGGCGCAACGCATTGTCTGCGGGGGGCCGAAGCGCGCCCCCGATCTCTGTTACTACACCCATGATCACTACGCAAGTTTCCAATCCATCGCTCAGTGAGGCCGAGGGCGGGGTCAATCTGAAGGCCCTGCGCCCGAACATCGTGCAGTCGATTCGCGCGTTCCGCGTGCCTGCGCTGCAGGCCGCCGCGCAGGATGCCGGGCAGCATTTTCTCTACGCGAATCTGGCGCAGGCCACGACCAAGCAGGAGGTGCTGGAAATCGTGGCGCGATCCTTCCTGTTTCCGAAGCATTTCGGCAAGAATTTCGATGCGCTGCGCGATTGCCTGACCGACATGATCGCAGGAGCCGGACGACAGCCCGGCTTTGTCATCGTGCTGGAGCAGTTGCCCATGACCCAGCGTTTCGACAAGGAGGCGCGGGAGACCCTGCTGGACGTTTTCCGCGATGCCGCGGACTTCTGGTACGAACAGGGCGTCGATTTCAGGGTTTTCTATTCTTTTCTGTGACCCGCACGCTTGCCCGGGAGGCGTTGCGGGGCGAAGATGAACCGGGTTATCCCATCGCTGGCGCGGCAGGTCGCGTCCAGCCGGCGCCATGGTATGGCGTATGGGTTGCCGAAGCGGCTTAGGTGGCGGGAGGTTCTTGCCGTGAGATTGCGGGCAGCTCCAGGGCCAGACTCACATAGTCCTGTACGCTGACTTCCTCGGCGCGGCGCTGCAGGTCGAAAGCGCCACCATAGCCTTGGGCTTGCAGCCAGGGTTCGAGCGCATGGCGCAGCAGTTTGCGACGCTGCGCGAACGCCGCGGCTGTCAACGCCTTCAGGCGCGCAGGGTCCAGGCCCAGCAAGGCATGTTCGGGGCGTGGCAGCATGCGCACCACGGCGGAGTCGACGCGCGGCGGCGGCGAGAACGAATCCGGCCCGACGTCCAAAATATTCCACATGCGGTAGCGCCACTGCAGCATGACCGACATGCGGCCATAGTCGGCGCAGGCCGGTGCCGCGACCATGCGCGCGACGACCTCCTTCTGCAGCATGAAGTGCTGATCCTGGACATGCGCGGCGGCATCCATCAAGTGAAACAGCAGCGGGCTGGAGATGTTGTAGGGCAGATTCCCGAAGATGCGCAGCCCGCTGCCGAGGCTTGCCACATCGAAAGCCAGTGCGTCGGATTCGATGACGCGCACACGTTCGGGTTCGCGCGAGCGCCAGCGGGCGGCCAGGTCGCGGTCGAGTTCCACCACGGTGAGCCGGCCGGCGCGGTCGAGCATAGGCCAGGTCAGCGCGCCGAGTCCGGGACCGATTTCCACCAGCGGCTGTCCGGGGCGTGGATCAACCGCGGCCACGATCTCGGCAATCACGCCGGTGTCCGTGAGGAAGTGCTGCCCGAAGCGCTTGCGTGCGGTATGGCCCCCGATGCGTGTGGGGCCGCGCGAAGCGCGCTGGCGCGTGGCATCCATGGGGAGTCGGACAGGCAGTGGTGGGAATGAGCCGCCGCGCGGCTTAGGAGTCCGCGCTCGGAATGCGCACGTAGGTACGGGCGCGCACGTCCTTGACGAGTTCGTCGAAGTCCTTCGCCTCCTTTTGCTGCAGCAAGATGTTGCGCGCCACGGCCCGCTCCTGCGCGGGGGCCAGCGCATGTTCGCGGCGGTCGACCAACTGGAGCAGGACGACCTTGCCCGGCAAAGTGATGGGTTGCGAGACCTGGCCGGGGTTGAGGCGGTTGAGTGCGGCATCGAGCGCGGGCGGCAACTCGCCCGGCAGGATCCAGCCGAGATCGCCGCCCTTTTTCGCGGAGGTGACGTCTTGCGAGAGTTCGCGTGCCTTGGCCGAGAATTGCACCTCGCCCTTCTCCACGGCTTGACGAATGCCGTCGAGTTCCTTGACCGCGCTTTCCTGCGCCTTGCCGCCGCTTGCTTTGAGCACGATCTCACGCACCTGGCTTTGCATGGCTGTGGCCGCCGGCGTCTGGGCGCCTTGCTCGGCAACCAGCTTGAGGATGTGAAACCCGGCAGGGCTGCGGATCACGGCGCTGATCTCGCCGGGCGTGAGCCCGCGTATGGCGTCGATGAACAAACGCGGCCACTGGTTCGCGGGGCGCACGCCAAGATTGCCCCCGTCCTTGGCTTCCGGTCCCTGGGAGTATTCGGCAGCCAGTTTGGCGAAATCGCGCCCCTGCCTGAGCTTGGCCAGCGCTGCATCGATGCGCGCCCTGGCCTCGCTCACCTGCTCCGCGCTGGGCTGACTGGGCAGCGGGACAAAGATCTGGGCGAGTTGAATCTGGGTTTGCGCGGACAGGGGCTGCTTGGCCTGGTTGGCGAGGAAATCGTCCACTTCCTGGTCGCTGATCTTGATGCGCGAGGCCACATCGCGCTCGCGCAGGCGGCCGATCAGGATTTCGCGCTTGATCTGTTCTTTGTAGTCGCTCCAGCCCAGCCCTTGGGACGTGACCTGCTGGCGAAACTGCTCCGGCGTGAGCTTGTAGCCGGCAGCCACCTGCGCGATGGCGCGGTCGACCGTGTCGTTGGAGACGGTGATGCCATTCTCCTGGGCATACTGCGCCAGCGCCAGTTGGTCGATGAGCTGGTTCAGGAGTTCGGCACGCAACTGCGCCAGGGGCGGCATCTGCGCGCCTTGCCGGCGGATTTGTTCTTCGGCGGCGCGCAAGCGCAGCTGGATGTCGTACTGCGTGATGACCTGGCTGCCGACCACGGCCGCGATGCCGTCACTGTCCGGCTGAGGCCGTGTCTGCGGCAAGGCTTCGGCAGGCGTGGCTGGCAGCTGCGGGGTTTGCAGCAGGGGGGACGCGGCGCCCGACGGGCCGGGGCCGGTTTTCAGCCCCAGCCCCTGGGCGCCGGCGGAACCGCAGGCCAGGGCTGTGGCCAGGATGGCCGCGCCGCGCAGAAATCGATTACTCATAGTTGACGTAGCGGCTGGGTGGGGCCGTGGGTTGGTGCAGCAGTTGGTATCCGGGAATATTTTGCTTGAAGGCCGACAACGGATTGTTGCCCAGACGCGAGAAGCCCACGAGTTCGAGTTGGAACATCAGGCGCGTGGACGCGGTGGTCGGTGTCAGCGAATTGCGCTGCAGGCCGATGGTGCCGACCCAGCAGCCGCCGTCGTACTCGAAGCCGATCAGGCCGTCGTTGAAGCGCTTGTCCAGAATGCTGTAGTTGACCTGGCCCACCGAATACCAGCGGTTGCTGAGTTTCCACTGCCAGGCGGTATTGACGTATTTCAGTGGAATCTGCGTGGACGTGGCGTTCTGCAACTGGTAGGACAGGCTCAAGGACTTGAGCGGCGCGGGGTTCCATTGCACGCCGAACGCGGCCTGCACGAGCTGCCGATTGCGTGGACTGTAATCCACCGCGGCATTGGTGCTCCAGCGCGGGTCGAGCGACACGCTGGCCAGGGCGAACGTGTCGTTGAGCCCGGCGGGAACCGGAGTTCCGCTGAGGGTGACGCGTTGCTCGCGCAACAGCACGCGCTGGGCGACGGTCAGGCGCGCATATTCGGCGCCGCTCGTGCTGTCGAGGAAGCGCGTGGTGACGCCGCCGGTGACGTTGTTGGCATCGGCGATGCGGTCGTTGCCCGAGAACACATTGTCGACATAGATCGTGGACAGGTTCAGGTCCAGCGGGGCGCTGTCGAAATTGGGCAGGAACTGCTGATTCTGATAGGGGGTGTAGACGTAATAGAGGCGCGGCTCCAGGGTCTGCGTGACGTTGTGGCCGAACAAACGCGTGGCGCGCTCGAACACCAGACCGGAATCCAGGCTGAAGGTGGGCAGGCTGCGGGTGGCCGTGGTGGCGCCATTGGCCATGGCCGTATCGGTGCTGTAGAACGTGCTGTTGAAGGACAGCTTGGGCGTGATGAAGCCCTCCGGGGCGATGAAAGGCCGGCTCACGCTGGGGTTGACATAGAACCGGTCGCCCGAGATCAGGCCGGGTGTCGAATTGGTGAAGCGTGCCGCAGCGGCCTGCAGTTGCCACTGCAGGCCGGTGTAATTGCTGCTGCGCCATTGTCCATACAGCTGGGGCCGGATGTTGTATGGCACGCCGATGGGGGCGGCCGCGCTCTGCAGTGTTTGCCAGGTGTTGAAGCTGGCCTGCAGCGAGCCGTTCGCCTGGCTCCAGGTGACGGAGCCCTGTTGCGGCAGGATGCGGTTGCCGCCGATCACCGGATCGACGCCGCCGAAGTCCTGCCACCAGTTGTTGTCCGACACCCGCTGCAAGTTCAGGCCGTAACTCACGCTGGGCGCCAATGAGCCGTTCTGCTGGAACACGGCGGCCCAGCGCTGGCTGCCGGCGGCGCCCCGGTCGGAAGGCATGTAGTCGAGATAGCTGCGGCCGGAAAAGCTCGGCTGCAACCAGCGCAGTTCGGCGCTGCCCATGAAGCCGCGGCGCAGCAGCAGGCGCGGGGTGAGGGTGGCGTCGTAGTTGGGCGCGATGTTCCAGTAATAGGGTTGTGCGTAGTCGAGTCCGTTCTGGCTGTCGATGCCGATGGTGGGCGGCAGAAAGCCTGACTTGCGCGCGTCGCTGAGCGGGAAGCTGGCGTAGGGCAGCGGCAGGATGGTGGCGCCTTTGAACACCACGCGCGCGTCCTTGGCCACGCCGGTGTTGTCGGCAAAGTCCAGATCCAGGTGCGTGGCTTGCAGAAACCAGTCCACCGGGCTCGCCGTACAGGTGGTGTAGGTGGCGTTTTCGGCGGTGACCTGGTTGCGGTTGAGAAACGTCACCACCGCGGCTTGCCCATGCCCCTGGGTCCGGTTGAAAAAATAGTGCGCGTCCGGCATCCGCCCGGCGTAGGTATCGAGGTTGAACTGCAGGCTGGGGCCGCTGAAGACGTTGCCGTCGCGCACGATGCGCACGTCGCCTTGCGCGTCGACTTCGTTGCGCACCAAATCGTCGTGCAGGCGGTCGGCCTTGAGCACCACGCTGTGCTTGCGGATTTCCACATGCCCCCGCGCGTTGACCTCGATGTCGGTTTGACCCGAGAGCTGGTCGGCCCAGATGAACAGGGGTTCGCGCAGCTGGGCCGCAGGCGAGAGCCGCTCGGCCAAACCCATGCTGGGTTGCAGCAGCAACGGGCTTGCCGCCTGGGAGGCGGCTTGTTGTTGGGCCCAGGCCGGTGCGCCGTCTGCCAGGGCCATGCCCAGCGCCGCCGCGAGCAGCCGCAGACGCAGGCGGCGCGGCAGGCGGGGATGGGGCTGCGAGGGAATGGGCACTGGGCGGGGTCGGGTGGGGCTGGCGTGTGCGTTTCGGTCCAAGGGGCCGAACGCGGCAGGCCGGGGTTGGGGCGAAGCGGCCCGCTGCGGCAGCCTCACCCTAAAATCCTCGCGGATTATAGGAAGCCCTTCCATCAAGCCGCGTCAGGCGCGCAAGCCATGCCCAATCCGCTCACCCCGCAACACCCGGCCGCTTCCGCGGATTCCCGCATGGAGGCTTTGCGCGCCTGGCTGGCCATAGCGCCCGGCGGGCTGCGGGCCGATGCCTCCAGCCTCCAGCCCGCCTCGAGCGATGCGAGCTTCCGGCGCTATTTCCGCGTTCATGCGGTGGCGCCGCAGCAGACCAGCTGGATCGTGATGGACGCCCCGCCTGCGAAGGAGGACATCGGTCCGTTCATGCACGTGGCGGCATTGCTGCGCGCAGGGGGAATCTCGGCGCCGCAGGTGCTGGCCAGCGAGGCCCGGCAGGGTTTCATCTTGCTCTCGGATCTGGGTTCCACCACGTATCTCCAAGCGTTACAGGACGCGCGCGCGGCCGGCGACCTGCCGCGCTGCCACGGCTTGATGCTGGACGCCCTCGCCGCGCTGGTGCGTCTGCAGGGGATTCGGGCCGCAGACCTGCCGGCCTACGACGCCCAGCGCCTGCGCACCGAGCTGGAGCTGTTTTCGCAGTGGTATGTGGCGCGGCATCTGGGCGTCGAGATGACCGCCCAGGAGCAAGCCGGGCTGTCCCAAGTGTTCGAGACCCTGCTGGCCAACAACCTTGCCCAGCCCTGCGTGCTGGTGCACCGCGACTATCACAGCCGCAACCTGATGCTGCTCGATGCCGGGCGGGAGCACGGCAATCCCGGCGTGCTGGATTTTCAGGATGCGGTGATCGGCCCCGTCACCTACGACCTGGCCTCGCTGCTGCGCGATGCCTACATCGCCTGGCCCGAGGAGCAGCAGCTCGACTGGGCCATTCGTTACTGGGAGCGCGCACGTGCCGCCGGCCTGCCGGTGGGGGACGACTTCGGCACGTTCTACCGCGACTTCGAATGGATGGGGCTGCAGCGCCACCTCAAGGTTCTGGGCATCTTCGCCCGCCTGGCACATCGCGACGGCAAGACCGGCTATTTGGGGGACCTGCCTGTCGTGCTCGCCTATGCGCGCGGGGTGGCTGCGCGCTACCGCGACTTCAATCCGCTGCTGCGCCTGCTCGACAGATTGCAGGGCGTGGTGCCGCAGGCGGCGTACACGTTCTGATGCGTGCGCTCATCCTTGCCGCAGGACGCGGCCAGCGCATGCGGCCGCTCACCGACCACACGCCCAAACCGCTGCTGCAACTGGCCGGCAAGCCCATCATCGTCTGGCAGATCGAGCGCCTGCGCGAGGCCGGCATCGTCGAGCTCGTCATCAACCTTGGCTGGCTGGGTTCGAGCATTCCGGCAGTCCTGGGTGACGGCAGCGGCCTTGGCGTGCGCATCGCCTACTCGGCGGAGCCGCAGGAAGCGTATGAAACCGGCGGCGGCATCGCCACCGCGCTGCCCCTGCTGAGCGCCGGCGAGCGCGCGCCGTTCGCTGTGGTGAGCGGCGACATCTACACCGGTTTCGACTACGCGCGCCTGCACCAGGCCGCCGCGCGCATCGCCGCCGAGCCGCAGGCGACCTCGGCGCATTTCGTGCTCACCGACAACCCGGCCCACCACCCCGGTGGCGATATGGCGTTGGACGCGGCGGGCCGCGTGCGGCGCGCGGGCGCCTTGCTGAACTACGGCAACATCGGCGTGTTCCACCCCGATTTGTTCGTCTCCCAGCCGGCACGCCAAGCTTGGAAGCTCTTTCCCTGGATGTATGGCGAAGTCGACGCCGGGCGGGTGAGCGGCGAGCACTTTCGCGGCCCCTGGCACAACCTGGGCACGCCTGAGCAACTGGCCGCGCTGGATGCTTCGCTGCGCGCGCCGGGGCCGGTCTGTGCCAATTCCTCCAGCGCGCCAAGGGCGCAGAAATAGCGTGAACAGGCCCTAAACTGCAGGCTCAAGCTCCCGCAACCATGAACGCTCCCGACACCCACCTTCTGGCGCGCTGCGCCGCGCGCCGGCGCAGCCTGGCCGCGCAGATGGCGCAGGCCGGCGGCGGGTTGGCCATCGTGCCCACCGCGCCCGAGGTCATGCGCAATCGCGACGCCGACTACCCCTATCGGCACGACAGCTATTTCTATTACCTGACGGGCTTTACCGAGCCGCAAGGCCTCCTGGCCGTGGCCGTGGAGGCGGACGGGACGATGCACAGCACGCTGTTCTGCCGCCCCAAAGATGTCGAACGCGAAATCTGGGACGGTTTTCGCTACGGGCCGGATGCCGCGCGCGACGCGTTCGGGGTCGATGCCGCGCTGTCCATCGCGCAGCTCGACGCCGAATTGCCGCGGCTGATGGCCGATCGAGCGGCGATCTGGTGGCCGTTCGCCACACACAGCGGGTTCGAGACGCGCGTCGAGGGTTGGCTGTCGGCCGTGCGCGGCCAGGCCCGCGCCGGTCGGCGCGCGCCATCCGCGCAGTACGACCTGTGCGCCGCGCTCGACGAGATGCGCCTGTTCAAGGACGACTACGAGCTGTCGGTGCTGCGCCGCGCCGCCGCCATTTCCGCCGACGGGCACCGCCGCGCGATGCAGGCGGCTGCGCGCGGCACCCGCCAACCCCCGCCCGAGGGCCTGCGCGAATACCACCTCGAGGCTGAACTGCTGCGCGCCTTTCGCGCCGGCGGCGCGCAATCGCCGGCCTACGGCAGCATCGTCGCCGCCGGGGCCAACGCCTGCGTGCTGCATTACCGCGCCGACCGCGCCGCGGTGCGCGCGGACGACCTGGTGTTGATCGACGCTGCCTGCGAGCTCGACGGTTACGCCAGCGACATCACCCGCACCTTTCCCGCCGGCGGTCGTTTCAGCGGGCCGCAGCGCCAGCTCTACGACATCGTGCTGGAGGCCCAGCTCGCCGCGCTGGCCGCCACGCGCGCAGGCGTGCGCTTCAACGGCCCGCACGACGCGGCGCTGCGCATCCTGGCCCAGGGGCTGCTGGACGTCGGGCTGATTTCCCGCGACGTGGCGCCCGACGTGGACGCGGTGATCGCCACCGGCGCCTATCGCCGTTTTTACATGCACCGCACCAGCCACTGGATGGGCATGGACGTGCACGACTGCGGCGACTACGCCGAGCCCGGCGAGGCGCCCGAGACCCTGCCCGACGGCACCCGCCGGCCGCCGGCGCGCATCCTGCGCCCCGGCATGGTGCTGACCATCGAGCCCGGGCTGTACGTGCGCGCCGCCGACGACATTCCGGCCGCGTTCCACGACATCGGCATTCGCATCGAAGACGACGTCGCGGTGCGCGAGACCGACTGCGAGGTGCTCACGCACGCCGCGCCCAAGCTGGTCGCCGAGATCGAGAGCCTGATGCGCGACTGACGGCCGGCCGTTCGCATTCGCATCCGCAGCCTTCCGATCCCGTGGTTCCCGCCATGCCAGCCGCGCATTCGAACACCATGCCGTCGCGTATCGCCATCGTCGGCGCCGGGCCAGTCGGCCTGAGTCTGGCGCTGCAACTGCGCCGACTGGGCGCCGCGGTCGAGATCGACCTTTTCGACGCCCAGCCCGACGCCGCGGCCGCGCTTGCCGACCCGCGCGTGCTGGCCTTGTCCGAAGGCAGCCGGCAGCTGCTCGCCGCGACGGGGGCCTGGCCGCAGCAGGACGCCACCTCCATCACGCGCATCCATATCTCGCAGCTCGCCCCCGGGCTGGCCGCGCTGCCGCGCGTGCTGTTGCAGGCGCGGGACAGTGATTTGCCCGCGCTGGGCTACACCCTGCGCTACGGCCAGCTTCTGGCCGCGCTGCAGGCGGCGGCCCGGCGTGCCGGCATCACGGTGCAATACGGGCGCGCCGTGCAAGTCGAGGGCGACGCGGACGGCGCGCATCTGGTGGACGAGCCCGGCCGGCGCTACGGCCTTGCCGTTCTCGCCGAGGGCGGCGCGTTCCACACCCAGGCGCCGCGCGCCTTGCGCCGCGACTACGCGCAAGAGGCGCTGGTGGGGCGCGTGCGCTGCGACCGGCCGCATGGCGGCCTGGCCGTCGAGCGCTTCACCGCCGGCGGCCCGGTGGCGCTGCTGCCGCTGGGGGCGGACTATGCCTTGGTGTGGTGTGCGCCGCCCGCCGAGGCCGCTGCGATCGCCCATCTGGACCAAGCCCGGCAGAAAGCCGCCCTGCAGGCCTTGCTGCCGGCCGTATGCGGCCGTGTGGCCGAGTTGCAGATCGCCGGAAGCTATCCGCTTGGCCTCAACGCCGAGCTGCGTACCCGGCGCGGCCGCGTCGTGCAGCTTGGCAACGCGGCCCAGACCCTGCATCCCGTGGCCGGTCAAGGTTTGAACCTGGGCCTGCGCGATGCGGCAACCCTGGCGCAATGGCTCGCCGCGCCGTGCGTGGCCGCATCGCTCGGCGCGGCTGGCGATGCATGGCTGCGCGGCTACGACAGCAAGCGCCTGCCTGACCGCATCGCCCTGCTCGGGCTCACCGATCTGCTGGCGCGCGGCTTCACCTGGCAGGCGCCGGGCGCCTCGCTGGCGCGCGCCGCCGCCTTGGCCGCGCTGGCCGGTCTGCCGCCGCTGCGCAGCCATCTGCAAAACCGCATGGTGTTCGGCTGGCGCCGCTGATGCAGGCCCGCGCCCAGCGCGCGGGATAGGCGGTGGCGGCTTGAGCGCGCGGCGGAGAAGGGCTAGGATGTGCATGTCCTGCACATGTCGAGGAGCGTTGTCCATGGCATCCATCACCGAACGCATTCCCGTTCTCGTCACACCCAAGGAAAAAACCCGCATCGCCAGCAAGGCCCGCCAGGCTGGCGTGTCGATGGGGGAATATCTGCGCCGCGCCGCGGCCTCGTTCACCCCGGCCGACGACGACGAGCTCCTCGAAGGCATGATCGCGCAGATGGCCAAGACCACGGCGCAGGCCGATGCCGCCATCGACGCGGCCCTGGCCCATGTGCGGGCGTCAGAGAAGCGTATCGCCGCCATGGAAGCGCACGCCCGGGAGCCGCATTGACATGGGCGTGACCGACAAGATGTGGGACGCCCTGACCACGGTCATCAAGATGAACGACAAGATCGAGCGTCTGGCCGGCACGGTCAAGTCGCAGCAGGACAGGATCGAACAACTGACCGAGCGCGTCATCCGGCTCGAAACCGCGCTCGAAATCGCCCTGGCCACGCGCGGCACGCGCAGGCTGGAACACAAGGCCTGACCCGATCCGGCCGAGACTCGTTGGCATGGCGCGCATGGGCGCCGGGGTCCTTCCGCACGCGCGCGAGCGTGCGCCGGCACGCTTGCTGGCCGGCGCTCAGCGCAGCAGGCGGTGCTCCAGGGCGGGCAGGCTGGTGCGATGGTGGGCGATGCGGGCGGGGTCGAGGTCCGCGCTCACCACGCCCTCGCCTTCGGCCTGCATCGCCACCACCTCGCCCCAGGGGTCGACGATCATGCTGTGGCCCCAGGTGCGGCGCCCGTTCTCGTGCCGGCCGCCTTGCGCGCTGGCGATGACATAGGCCAGGTTCTCGATGGCGCGGGCGCGCAGCAGCACCTCCCAGTGTTTCTCGCCGGTGGTGTGGGTGAACGCGGCGGGGACGAGGAAGGCATCGCACGGCGCGGGGTTCGACAGGGCGCGGTACAGCTCGGGAAAGCGCAGGTCGTAGCAGATGGACAGGCCCACGCGCAGCCCCTCGCAGGCGAACGCCGCGGGGTGGCTGCCGGGCATGATGCTTTCGCTCTCGGCGTAGCGCTCCTGTCCGCGCTGGAAGGCGAACAGATGCATCTTGTCGTAGCGCGCCACCTGCCGGCCCTGCGGGTCGAACACCAGGGTGGTGTTGAGCACGCGGCCGGGGTCGGGGCACTCCAGGGGCAGCGAGCCGCCGGCCAGCCACAGGCCGTGGCGGCGCGCGGCATCGGCCAGGAAGCCCTGGATCGGACCGTTGCCGGGACGTTCGCGCACGCCCACCTTGTCGGTGTCGGACGCACCCATCAGGCAGAAATACTCGGGGAGCACGGCGAGCCGCGCTCCCCGGCGGGCGGCCTCGGCCACAAGCGCGTCGGCGCGGGCGAGATTGTCGTCCACGCGGGGGGACGACACCATCTGGATAGCGGCTACTTGCATGGAAGCTCCCATGGTGGTGATGATGCGCGCTTCATGGCGCGGCGGGTTGCGCCGGCGGCTCGCCGGGGCGGCGGTCCGCCGGCGCATGGGGCGTGTTCGCCGTGCCTTTGGCGTCCTTGTCGCCATCGACCTCGCGCACGTCGGGTTTGGCCCAGGTTCCGGTGACGCGGTAGCCGTAGGTGAAGGCCTTCATCAGCGGTTTGCGCGCGATGAGCTGGGCGATGAAGGTGCCCAGGCCCACGGCCGGGTTGATGAGAGCATAGGCCAGCGAGGCCGAGCCGGCGTTGATCTCGGGCACGACGACCACGTAGAGGTTTTGCGTTTCCCGCGCGAGGTTGGCCTCGCCGTCGATGAACACCGTGGCGGCCACGCCGCTCATCTTGAAATTGTGGGTGGTGGCCACCCCGTCCTGCACCTGCACGTCGGCGTTCACCTTATCGAAGACGAAACCGGATTCGAACAGGTCGCTGAAATTGAACAGCAGACGACGCGGCAGGCTCTGCAGGCTGAGCACGCCGAGCAATTTGGCGATGCCGGGATCGGCCTTGAGGAACTGGCCCTTGCCCAGATCCAGGCTGAACTGGCCCGACAAGGTGGGGTAGTCGGGCGACAGCGGCGAACCGATCCACGACACCGTGCCTTGCATGGAACCCCGGCCGCCCTTGAGCAGGCCTGGCTTGCCCAGGCGCGCGAGCAGGCCGCCGGCGTCCTGGATCGCCAGCTTGAACCCGATCGAGGTGCGGCGCGGCGCGAGGGCGCTGGTGTTCGCGGCTTGCGCGCCGGTGGCGACCCAGTCGCCGCTGCCGGTGAGGTTGGCGTCGGGGGAGTCCAGCGCGAAACGGTCGAGCCGCCATTCCTTGACGCCGTCGCGGTCGCGGTTGGTGGCCTGCACCTCCAGTCGGCTGAACAGATGGCCATGCAGATCGACGTCGTCGGCAACCACGTTGAGGGCCGGCATGCTCTTGGGCTGCTGCTCCAGCAGGCGCTCGACGTCAGGATCGGCATTTTTCGGCAGGCTCAGGCGCGACAGGCGCGCGGTCACGCTCCCCGGCGCCTCGCCCTGCCCCATCTGCCACGCCACATAGCCTGCCATCTGCTTGCTGTCCAGGTTGGCCTGCCACAGGGCGTTGCTGCGCGTGGCGCCCAGAACCACGTCGTCGAAGACGCGGTCGGACACCGTCAGCCGGCCCACACGCAGCGACAGCGCCTGGGGCAGATAGCCCGACAGATCCGTCGCCGACACCTGGCCCGAGACTGCCGCGCGCGCGCTGTTCGAGCCGCGCAGGGCGCGCTGCCAGGCGTCCACGTCCAGCACGGGCAGGTAGACGTTGGCCTGCACACCCCGCGCGGGTTGCGGCAGCTCGGCCTGCGGCCCGAGGGCGATGCCGCCGCTTTGCAGCACGCCGCCCTGCGGCGCGAGCAGGCGCACGAAGCGCGCGCGCAGGTCGCCGCCCAGATCGATGCGCCAGACGCTTTGCGCCGGGCCCGTTGCCGCGGGCGAGAAGGTTTGGCTGAAATTCAGCGTGTCGGTCGCCTCGGCCGGTTTGCCCAGCGGCGGAGGCAGGGCGATCGCCATGCCTGCCAGGCTGCTTTGCAGCTGGATCTGCGGCTGTTCGCCCTGCGCGGTGGGCGCCATGGTGATGGTGGCGGTGTAGCGCGCCTGGCCATGCAGATGGCGCAGCAGTTCGGCCCATTGGGCCAGGCGCGGCGTCGTCTGGAGCGCTTGTGACGTCACGGCGCCTGTCGCGGTCAAGGCGAGGGGCTGGGTGCCCGTCTGACCGCCGCTCAGCTGGAGCGCGCCTCCCAGCCAATTCTGCGCCGAGAGCTGCAATTTGAAGCCGGTGTTGCTGAAGTCGACGCGGCCGCGCACGCCGTCGAACGCAGGCAGGCCGGGCATGTAGTCGATCTGATTGCCCACCAGGTCGAGCTGCCCTTTCACCCTGGACTGCTTCAGGTCGTGCAGCGGCAGGCTCAGCGTGAGGCCCAGCCGCAAGGGGCCACTGGCCTGCGTTTGAGTCAGGGCGTGGCCGAGCATGGCGTCGAGCGGGCTTTCGCGCAGATAGCGCAGCGCGTCGTCAGCCGGTGTCTGGACCTGGCCGCTGGCCGTCAGCACGGGCTTGGAGAAATCGGGCAGGAACAGGTTGACATGCTGCAAGCTGGCGCCGAACACGCGGGCCGACGCGCCCACCACCTGCATGCTGCGGCCGGTGAATTCGAGCAGGCCGTCGATATGGGTGAATTCGGGCCAGACGGCATTGGCATGCACGGTGCCGGCGGCGGCCTGCTCCCCCTTGGGCAGGATGTGCAGAGGCGCGGCGTTGAACACGCCGCCCTCGACGCGCGCCTTGACCGAGAACGTTCCCTTGCTGCCGGGCTTGACGAACGGAAAGCTGGCCAGCGGCCCCTGCACGGCGAAATGCACGTCGTGCGAGCTGCCGCCGGCGATGGCCGTGCGCAGGAAATCGCGCGTCGCCTCGGGTATGCCTCGCGGCAGGTAGGCGGGCACCGCGCGCGCGTCGGCGCGGGTGAGTTGGGCGGTGAGGTCCAGCAGTCCGGGCCCCTGGGCCTGCGTGGTGTAGCGCACGCTGGCGCTCCCGGCCGCGTCCGGGGTCGCCAGCTGCAGCCGTGAGGTCTGGACGTTCCACTGCCCGTCCTGCTGGCGGGCCCAGCTCAGGCGGCTGGTGAACAGCTGCACGGCAAAGCTCGGCGCCTCGAACACATGCGGCAGGGCGATGCTGCCGTTTTGCATCACGAGCTGTGCCGCGCCGCCGGTCTGGTCGGCCTGGATCGTGCCGTCCAGGTTCTGCAGGCCGGGAAGATCCAGGGGCAGGGCGCCCGCCTCGGCGGCCGACGCCGGCCGGACCGGCGGCGCGGCAGGACCGATTGCCTCGCCAGCCGTCGCAGCGGGTGCCGCCGGGCTGTTCCAGCCCAGCCCGGTGAAGGACGCTTTCAGACTGTAGACGGCGGGCAGGGCGCTGGCCGGCGCGCCGGCCGGGTTTTGCCAGCTCGCCTGCAGTTGGTCGATGTGCCCCTTGGGTTGCAGTTGCGTCAGGCGCGTGCGCCAGATGGCGGGCAGCGGGATGTGCTGCGCCGCGTCCGAAAGCGCGGTCAGGTTCAGGGGGCCGGTCGTCAGGCTGCCGCTGGCGCCCTTGCCTGGCGGGTGCAGCAGGCGCAGATGGGCGTCGACGGCCGGGAAAACCAGCCCGTCCGCCATGGTGAACTGCAGCGACTGCAGGGACAGATCCAAGCCGCCGTCGAGCGGCGCGGCGCTGATGCGCCCGCGGACCTGGGTCAGCGCCAGCGGCGGCAGTGCCGGGTCGAGTTGCGCCTGGGCATCGCGCAGGGACAGGTCGGCGGTGACCCGTTCCAGCTTGTACTGCGCGCCGACATTCGCCCAGGCTTGCAGAGCGCCCGTGCCGGCTTGAACCTGAGCCGGCACGGGCAGGTATTGCGCGAGCCGTCCGAGGTCCACGCGCGACCCCTGCACCCACAGGGTGCCGTGCCAGCGCGCGAAATCCGCGGCGTGCCGCGAAAGCAGGGGCTGGCGGAAATCGGCACGCAGCGCAAAGGGCGCGGCCAGCGCCGCGGGAGGCGTGGCGGTCAGCGCGGCACGGTGGCTGAGCAAGGTGTTGCGCAACTCGAAATTGACATCGCGCAGCACCAGTGGAGGCGTGCCATGGCTCTGGTCGGTCCAGGTGATCTGGCTGCGCTGGATCAGGACCTGGTCCTGCTCGAACAGCCAATCGGCAAAGCGCTGTCCGGCGTCGCCGCTCGGCGCGTTCAGGTCGATGCGGATGCCGCCGATGTCCAGATGGTTCGCGTCAGGGCGGACGATACTCAGTTGCGCACCGCGAACCACCAGCTGCTCGAAGCTCAACTGCAGGCGCGGCAAGCTTTTCCAGGAAGGCAGGGCTTCCACGGCGGCAAACCGCAGCGCCGGCTGCCCCTGCGGGTTGTCGATCACCAGGCCGCGCAGCGACAGCGTCGGCAGCAGGCCGTTCCATCGGCTATGCACGGCCTCGATGTGGACCGGCAAGCCGAGCGCGCGGGTGCTGACTTGCTCCATCCAGGGAACGAGCGCCTGGGCATTGGGGAGTACCGCATAGCGCAGCGTCAGCAGTCCCACGGCCAGCAGCAGATAGCTGATCACCACCAGGGCAATGGCGGCTTCCAGCAGGCGTGTGGCCAGTTTGAGGGAGATATGCAGTGCGGACACGGGGTCGGGCGGGGATTCTGGCAACGTCGCCGCCGTGGCGCGGCGGGGATCGCCACGAGGGCTCCATGGTAGCCAAGGCACGGCACCGGAGTTTGTGGTTTCGGGCCGAAACCCGCGCGAAGTCATGTGACTTTCCGCAACATCCATGCGCTCGGACAAGACCCGGCGGCTGCGCGGCGCGCAAGCCTGCAATATGCTGCCATCCGTCAAGCATTTCGCTTGGGATGGGCGTCGCCGCCCGATTCGCTGATGCAGCTCGCCGAGTTTTCCCGCTTTCACCGCCGCCATGTCGCGCGTCTGGACGACGTGCTCGCCTTGTGGCCTCCGGGCCTGCCGACCCGGAGCGGCATCGACGCCGCCGTCGGCGCCCTGCAAGCGACCCATTCCCTGCCCGTCGCATTGCGCCGTGTGCGCAATGGGCTGATGTTGCGCCTCATCGAGCAGGACGTTCTCGAAGGTGCGCCGCTGCAGGATGTGTGCCGCTGCATCAGCGACATGGCGGAAAGCGCCATCGCCCATGCCTTGCAGCTGGCCGCCGCCGAACTGGAGGCCCGCCACGGCGTTCCCCGCACGGCGGAAGGGGCGGCGGCGCAGTTCCTGGTGGTCGGTATGGGCAAGCTTGGCGGTGCCGAGCTCAATGTGTCGTCCGACATCGACCTGGTCTTCGTGTACGACCAGGACGGCGAGACCGACGGCGCTGCGCCGGTGTCGAATTTCGACTACTTCGCGCAGATGGTGCGCCGCATCGTCCCCCTGCTCTCGGACATGACCGCCGATGGTTTCGTGTTCCGCGTCGACACCCGGTTGCGGCCCAATGGCGACAGCGGGCCGCAGGTGGTCAGCCTGGCCATGCTCGAGGAATATTTCCAGGTGCAGGGGCGCGAGTGGGAGCGTTTCGCCTGGCTGAAGAGCCGCGTGGTCTCGCCGCTGCCGAGCAGCCAGGCGCAGGTTGCGGAGCACGCCCTGGAGGCCGTGGTCGAGCCTTTCGTCTGGCGTCGTTACCTGGATTTCGCCATGCTCGAGGCCCTGCGCGGCCTGCACCGGCAGATCCGCGCCGAGGCGACCAAGCGCGCCGTGGCGCGGCCCGAGCGCGCCAACGACGTCAAGCTCGGACGCGGCGGAATCCGCGAAATCGAATTCATCGTGCAACTGCTGCAGATCGTCCGCGGCGGGCGCATGCCGCAGATTCGCAGCCGCAGCACGCTGCAGGCGCTGCAGTTGTTGGCCGAAGCCGGGCTGCTGCCGGCGGATACCGCCGCGAAGCTGGCCGAGAGCTATGTCTTTCTGCGCCGGCTGGAGCACCGCATCCAGTACCTGGACGATGCGCAGACGCACAGCCTGCCTGGCGACGACGCCGACCTCGAACATCTGGCCCAGGCCATGGGCCCGGCGCTGCTGGCGGCGCATCCCCAGGTCAAGCGCGCCACCTGTGCGCTGCTGCGCGAACTGGATGCGGTGCGGGAGTTCGTTGCCGGCGAGTTCGACGCCTTGTTGCACGCCGGCCCGCGCTGCCTGGGCTGCAAGAAACCGGCCGCGTCGATCGAGGAGTTGCGCCACAACCTGGCCAAAGCCGGATTCGCGGGCGAAGCCAGCCACGCGCGCCTGAAGGCCATGGAGCAGTCGCCGCGCTACGCCGCGCTGACCGAAGCCGGGCGCACGCGCATGCTGCGGGTGATCGAACGCGGCATCGCTCTCGCTGCCAACAGCCGGGACCCCGACCTGACGCTGTCACGCCTGCTCGACGTGCTGGAGGCGATCGGGCGGCGCGAAACCTATCTGGCGTTTTTCGCCGAGCAGCCCCAGGCGCTGTTGCGGCTAGTCGGCGTTCTCGAAGCCTCGCGCTGGGCGGCGGACTACATCAAGCGCAATCCGATGGTGGTGGACGAACTGCTCGACGCGCCCCACGAGCGCTTCAGCGCGCAGTCCTGCATCGATTACTGCGCCTCGCAACGCGCGCGCCTGCTCAAGCGCGCCACCTGGGATGCCGGCGAGGGGCTGGACATCCTGCGCCGCGCCTTTCACACCGAGCTGTTCCGCATTCTGGTGCGCGACCTGGGCGGGCAGCTCAGCGTGGAGCAGGTGGCCGACGAACTCTCGGCTCTGGCCGACGCCGTCATCGGCCAAGCCATCCAGTGGTGCTGGGCCGACATGCCCAGGCGCCATCGCGAACGGCCTGCCTTCGCCGTCATCGCCTACGGCAAACTTGGCGGCAAGGAGCTGGGCTATGGCAGCGACCTGGATCTGGTGTTCCTGTTCGACGATCCCGATCCCGACGCCCTCGAGCGCTACGCCGCTTTCGCGCGCAAGCTGGTGTGGTGGCTCACCGCGGCGACTCCGGCGGGCGGCCTGTTCGAGATCGACACACGCCTGCGACCCAACGGCAACGCCGGTCTGCTGGTGACCTCGCTGGAAGCGTTCGGGCAATACCAGCTCGGCCGTGGCAGCAACACGGCCTGGACCTGGGAGCACCAGGCCCTGACCCGTGCCCGCTTCTGCGCCGGGGATGCCGCGATCGGCCAGCGTTTCGAGGCCATCCGCGAACAGGCGCTGCGCATGCCGCGCGACGCCTCGGCGCTGCGCGAGGAGATTCTCGCCATGCGCCGCAAGGTCCGCGAGGGCCACCCCAACCGCACCGCCTTGTTCGACATCAAGCACGACGAAGGCGGCATGGTGGACGTGGAATTCGCCGTGCAGGCCCTGGTGCTGGCCCATGCCTCCAAACATGCGGAACTCGCGGCGGACATCGGCAATATCGCGTTGCTGCAAAACGCCGAACAGCAGGGTCTTCTGCCCGTCGGCATCGGTCGCGGCGCGGCCGATGCCTACCGCCGTTTGCGCAAGCTGCAGCACCAGGCCCGCATGGAGGGCGCCTCGCAGGCGGCGCATATCGCCCCCGAATCGGTCGCAGCCGAGCGCGCCGCCGTGCGCGCCTTGACCGAGGCGGTGTTCGGCGCGCCGTCCCAGGCTTGCGCTGGGTCCGGCGGCGCGCCGGAACGCCGCCTGGGGGCGGCCCACGGCTGACGCCCCGGCGCGTGCCTGACGCCACCCGCAGCCCGATCCGCGATCCTCCGCGCCATGCGTTCCATCCGCGATTGCGCGCCGGTCGCTTTTGCGCTGGGTCTGTTTCTGCTCGCTCTCGCCGCCGACCCCTGGGTGGGCGCGCTGCAATACAGCCGTCCGCTGGTCGTGCAGGGGCAGTGGTGGCGCCTGCTGACAGGCGGCTTCGTGCACCTGGGCGCGCTACACGCCGCGGTGAACGCGTCGGCGGCCGGCTTGTTGCTGGCGCTGGCGCGGCGCTTTACCCTCGGCTGCGAGCTGGTGCGCAATGTGCTTCTCGGCGCCGTGCTGGTCAATGTCCTGCTGTTCGTGTTCAGCCGCGATGTCGGCTTCGCCGCCGGCTTGTCCGGTGCGCTGCACGCCGCAGCGGTGGCGCTCGGGCTGCGCTTGCTGTTTTCGGACCATTCCGAGATCGATGCCGCCGGCAGGCGCATGGCGCGCGGCATCGGGGGCCTGCTGCTGGCTCTCATCGGTCTCAAGCTGTACGCCGAGCATGGCTGGCGTACGCCCATCGCGCTCGAACGCTGGTGGGCGTTTCCCGTCGTGGTGGCAGCGCACCTGGCCGGAGCCGCGGCCGGCGTCGTGTTGGCGGCGTGGCCCTGGTGCGGGCCGCGGCCGGCGCAGAAATGGCGTGAACAGACCCTAGTTCCGGCTGCGGCGCCCACCCCGGAGCGCGACGAGAACGAGTCCGCCGAGTGCCAGGAGTTCGAGCGGATCGGCCGCGCTGCCGCCGCCGGACGACCCGGCCGGCGCGGTGACCACGACCTGCGTTTGGGAGGTGGAGCTGTGCCCGGCGCTGTCGGTGACGGTGAGGCTGAAGCCATAGGTCGCGGGCGCGGGTGCGATGAACGTCGCCGTGGCGGCATTGGCCCCGCTCAGCGTCACGGCTGGGCCGGCTGTTTGGGCCCATTGGTAGGTCGCGAGGCTGGCGCCGGGCGAGGGGCTGCTTCCCGCTGACGAAAGCGTGACGCTGGCCCCGGTTAGGGGCGATGCGGGAGTGGCCGAGATGACCGCCACCGGGTCGACCGCGTTCTGCACCGCGACCGCGGCGTCCAACAGTCCGGCGCCGCAGGTGGCGGTGGTGCAGTTGCAGTTCTGCGCGGCCGGGGAGGTGCTGGGGTTGTTGGGGTCGCCCGACTGCGCGCTGGTGTCGCAAGTGGCCAGCCCGTTGACGGCCGGGAAGGGCCTTGCGCTGTTTTCCATCAGCGCGAGCAGCGAAGCCGGGGTGAGTTGCGGATTGCGCGCCAGCATCAGGGACGCCACGCCCGACACCATCGGGGCGGCGAAGCTGGTGCCTTGCTCGATGCGCAGGACATTACTCGACGGCGTGGTGGCGCCGCTGTTGGACAACGAGATCAGTCCCGGGTCGGTGTTGTAGGCGCTCAGGTCGCCGCCCGGCGCCATCAGGCTGATGCCATCGCCATAATCCGAATAAGTGGCCTTGCCGCCGTTCTGGTTGGCGGCGCCGACCGCGGCCACGCCCTGGCAGTTGGCCGGCACGCCGATGGTGCCGGATTCGTTGCCCGCCGCCGTGACGACCAGCGCGCCGCGCGCCGTGGCGTCGTCGATCGCGCTTTGCAGCGCGCTGCCGCAGGGCGCCGTGCCGCCGAAGCTGATGTTGACGACCCGCGCCGGATTCGGGTTCGCCGGCGCTCCCGGCACGCTCATGCCGACCGCCCAGCGGATGCCGTCGATGACGTCCGACAGCAGTGCGCCGCACTTGCCCGCCACGCGCACCGGAAGGATCTTGCTGCCCCAGCTGATGCCGGCGATGTTCTGGCCGTCGTTGCCCATCGCGGCGATCTCGCCGGCGATGAAGGTGCCGTGCCAGGAGCTGTCGCTCACCGGGCAGCCGTAGTACGGGCCATTGACGTTGGCCGACTCGGCGCTGGTGACCCAGTCGCCGAGGTCGGCCGGGTTGGCGTTGCGCCCGAGCGGATTGGTCTGCGCGTCCACCGTGCTGATCATGTCGTAGCCCGGCAGGATCTGGTTCTGCAGGTCGGGCCAGCCGGACAGGATGCCGGTGTCGAGCACGGCCACGGTGGCGCCGCCGGTGGTGCTGTCCCAGGCGCGTTCGGCATTGATCGCCGCGGCGCCGGCGAGCGTGGGATTCTGCAGATCCCACTGGTTGTCTTGGCCGGTTCCGAACGTTCCATTGCTGTAGGGAACCTGGCCCTGGCACACGGCCGTGTAGCAGGGGTCGTTCGGCACCAGTTGCAGGTGCAGGCGGATGTTGGGTTCGGCGTCGGCCACGCCGGGCTGGGCGCGCAGCGCGGTGAGCGCCGAACGCAGCTGCGCCGGCGTGCTACCGGTGGGCAGCTGAAGGACCTGCGCTCCGCCCGACATGGGGATGGCCTTGTCCACGGCAACGCCGGCCGCCGCGGCCAGGCTCATCAGACGGTTGCCGGCCGCCGCGGGCGAAAGACGCTGCGTGCTGCCCGGCGATGCCGGGGCCATCTGCACGATGATCTGCGGGACGAAGCCAGGCGGCGCGGCCTGCGCGGCGACCGCTCCAGCGATGGATGCCATGCACGCGGCGGCGACAAGCATGAGGCGCATGAGGCGCAAGACGGTTTTTTGGGTGCGCATGGTGGAGGTCTTGGTTTGCGCCGCGTCGGCGAGCAATCATCTTACTCACCGTTTGTGCTGCGGCCGGTGACGTTGTCGCCGGTCGACAACGCTTGGTGTGGGCCGAACGGATTGAGCGCGTCCGCAGCATCGGCGCAGGGCGAACGGCGCATGGCCCGCCCGGTGGCCTGCTTGGGGGCTACGATGTGCGCATGAACAGTCTTGCCGCCCTGCGCCGTCACACCGCCATCGTCGCCGACACCGCCGAATTCCTTCAACTGCCGCGGCTCCAGCCTCGGGACGCCACCACCAACCCGAGTCTGGTGTTGCGCGCGGTGCGTCAGCCCGAGTACGCGCATCTGCTGCTTGAGCGCGACATCCGTGACGCGGCGCAAGCCGACGTCGATGCGGCCATGGACCGGCTGCTGGTGCGCTTCGGCTGCGAAATCCTCGCGCACATTCCGGGGCGCGTGTCGACCGAGGTGGACGCCCGGCTGTCGCACGATACGGCGGCCACCGTGGCGCGGGCGCGCCGCCTCGTCGCGCTGTACGCCGCGCAGGGCGTGGGCCGCGAGCGCGTGCTGATCAAGATCGCCGCCACCTGGGACGGCATCGAGGCCGCGAAGCGGCTGGCGGGCGACGGCATCGCCTGCAACATGACCTTGCTGTTTTCGTTCGAGCAGGCGCGCGCATGCGCCGCGGCGGGGGTGCAGCTCATCTCGCCTTTTGTCGGTCGCATCACGGACTGGCAGCGCCAGCAGGCGGGAGATGCATGGGACGCGCAGGCCATGCGCGGCCCGAACGACCCCGGCGTGCGGGCCCTGCTGCGCATCTGGCGGTTCTACAAGTCGCGCGGCATCGCCACCGAGGTCATGGGTGCGAGCTTCCGCGACACGGCGCAGATCACCGCCCTGGCCGGGTGCGACCTGCTGACCATCGCTCCGGCCTTGCTCGACGCGCTGGCGCAAAGCGACGCGCCCATGCCGCGCCGACTCGATCCGGCCCAGGCCGGCGCCCCCGAGGACGACGCGCCGCTGGCCCTGTCGCAGGCGGCCTTCGAGGACGCGCTGGCCGCCGACGCGATGTGCCGCAGCAAGCTGGCCGAGGGCATCGCCCTGTTCAGCGCCGACACGGTCGCTTTGCTCGCGCTGCTCCAGGGCTGAGCCGGCGCGGATTCGAGCGTCCATGCCGCGCCTTTATCTTTCGGGCCCGTTGGTCGCGGGCATGGTCGACTTGCCGCCCGCCGCCGTTCGCCACGCCCGGGCGCTGCGCCTGCGCGCGGGCGATGCCTTGGTCCTGTTCGACGGCAGCGGCGGCGAATGGGAGGCGCGACTGGTCAACCCGCCGCCCGCAGCGCGGGTCGAGATCCTGCGCCACCTGCCGGTCGAGCGCGAACTGTCCCCCGCCGTGACCTTGGCCGTGGGCATGCCGGCGAACGAACGCATGGATTGGCTGGTGGAAAAAGCCACCGAGCTGGGCGCGGCCGCCGTGCAGCCGCTGATGACATCCCGCACCGTGCTGCGCCTGGAAGGCGAGCGCGCCGTGCGCCGCGCCGCGCATTGGCAGGCCATCGCGCAGGCCGCCTGCGAGCAGTGCGGACGCAACCGCATCCCGGCGGTTCACGCCGCGGCAGGCCTCGAGGCCTGGCTTGCTTCCTTGCCGCCACAGGCCGGCACCGTGGCGCGGTGTGTCTTGTCCGCGCCGGGCCAGGGCCAGGCCTTGTCTTTCGCCGCGTGGGTCGGGGCGGCCGCGGGCTGGAGCGCGCTCACCGTTTTGAGCGGCCCCGAGGGCGGCTTGAGCCCGGAAGAAACGAGCCTGGCCGTGCGTGCCGGGTTCGTCCCGGTCAGTCTGGGGCCGCGGGTTTTGCGCGCCGAGACGGCGCCGCTGGCGTTGCTCGGGGCTTGGGCTGCCCTGTCGACGGGGTCTTGACGCGCGGCGCCGGCATCGCCTTCGCCGGTTTCGCGTCCCCGGCGGAGCCGGCCGCGGCGAGCGCGGCGACGGGGCTGAGCGGCTGGAGACTGCCGAATTCCTGCGCGAGGTAAGCCTCTCCGTGCTCGAGCACGAAATAGCGGAAGGCTTCGGCCGAAGGCGAGAGCATCTTGCTGGACGTATTGACCACGTGCCAGCGCCGAATCAGGGGCAGCCCTTCCACGTCCGGCACGCCGATGAGCCCGTTGCGCAGTTCCATGCCGATGCTGTGCAGCGAGAGGAAGCTCACGCCCATGCCCGACATCACGGCCTGCTTGATGGTTTCGTTGCTGGCCAGTTCCATCGCGATGCGGACTTCCACGCGATGCTCGCGCAGGTATTCCTCCATGGCCGTGCGCGTGCCCGAGCCGGATTCGCGGATGATGAAGCTGAAGTTGGACAGGGTCGTGGCCGCGCACTGCGCGCTGCCCATCAGCGGATGGTCGGGGGCGCAAATCACCCCGAGCGGGTGCGCGGCGAAGGGTTCGGCCCGGGTGGCGATCTCGCGCGGCGGGCGGCCCATGATGGCCAGATCGAGCTCGTTGCGCTGCATCTGCGACACGAGCTGTTCGCGGTTGCCGACCACCAGCCGAACCTCGATATTCGGATGCTCCTCGCGAAACAGCTTGAGCAGGCGGGGCACGAAATACTTGGCTGTGCTGACCATGCCGATGGTCAGCCGCCCCGACTGCAGGCCGCGGAATCGCGCCAGCGCGTCCTCGGCGTCCTTCAGGGTTGACAGCATGCGCCGCGCGTACACCAGCAGGTATTCTCCGGTGACGGTCAGGCTGACGGACTTGCCGCTGCGCTCGAACAGCGGCAGCCCGACCTGGGTTTCCAGGTCGCGAATCTGCATCGAGATGGCAGGCGGTGTCAGGTGCAGTTCTTTGGCGGCCTTGCCAAAATTCAGGTGCCGCGCCGCGGCCACGAACACGCGCAATTGGCGCAGGGTGACATTTTTCATCAGACTTTCTGAATCGACAATCAAGAAATTGTGAATTTACCTTAATTGAGTCGTGACTTATATTTGTAGGCAAGAGAGTTGCACCTGAATTCGGTGTTGATTCACCAAACTGATTGGGGCAGTCGCCAGGCGAAAAGGCGGCGTCCGCATGGTTGTGAACGGGCTCTGAGGGAAACCGATGAGCTTTTACCGCAGTCGCAGTGTTCTGTTCATGCGAGTCTCCGTTAATTCTGGCTGCGGGCTTTTTCAAGCGTCCTGGATCGAGGTCAGGGAGTCCAGGTTTTTTGAAAAAGCTGTTCGGGGCCGGCCTTTGCGGCGCATGTCAGTCGGCCCGATCCTGCCGTCTACGGCGCCAGCGATGCGGTGCAACGGCGCCCCACACAATCGGCGCAACGATCCCCCGGCGGACGATTGCATCCGAAGCAGGTTGCGTTGACAGACCCCGGCAGGACCCGCCCGAACGGCGCCCTCCTGGGTCAGGCAGCGCAGCAACTCTGCCCTCGTGGCGGGATCCGCCACCCGAGAATTTCGAACCTGGAGACTCACCATGCAGCAAGGCCGCACCACCATTTCCAAATTTCTCATCGAGCAACTGCGCGGTGCGGAAGACCAGGCCGATTTGGCCGCCTTGTTGATCGACGTGACGGCCGCCGTCAAGTCGATCGCTTCGATGACGGCCAAGGGTGCGCTGGGAGGCTTCCTCGGCTCGCTGGGGACCGAGAACGTGCAAGGTGAGACCCAGAAGAAGCTCGACGTGCTCTCCAACGACGCGATGATCCAGGCCTGCGAATGGGGTGGTCTGGTGGCCGGCATGGCCTCCGAGGAAATGGATGATCCCTACACCTTGCCCAAGGAATTCGAACGCGGCCCTTACCTGCTGGTGTTCGATCCGCTCGATGGTTCGTCCAACATCGACGTGAACGTCTCGGTGGGCACGATCTTTTCCGTGCTGCGCCACACCAAGATCGGCGATCCCGCCACGGCCGACTACCTGCGTCCGGGCGTGGAGCAGGTGGCGGCCGGCTATGCCATCTACGGCCCGGCCACGATGATGGTCCTCACCGTGGGCAAGGGCACCCACGGCTTCACGCTGGACCGCGAAATCGGCAATTTCATCCTCACGCACCCGGACCTCAAGATTCCCGAGGACACCAGCGAGTTCGCCATCAATGCCAGCAACGAGCGCTTCTGGGAGCCGCCCGTGCAGCGCTATGTCGCCGAATGCAAGGCCGGCAAGACCGGGGACCGCGGCCGCGACTTCAACATGCGCTGGATCGCCTCGATGGTGGCCGACGTGCACCGCATTCTGATGCGTGGCGGCATCTTCATGTATCCCAAGGACACCAAGGATCTGAGCAAGCCCGGCCGCCTGCGCCTGATGTACGAAGCCAATCCGATCGGTTTCATCGTCGAGCAGGCCGGCGGCGCCGCGTCCACCGGACGCGCCCGGATCATGTCCGTGCCGCCGACCTCGCTGCACCAGCGCGTGCCGGTGATGCTGGGTTCGAAGAACGAAATCGAGCGGCTCGAGCGCTATCACCGGGAATACGATAGCGGCGAGGACAAGCCGTTCGTGTCGCCGCTGTTCAAAGATCGTTCCCTATACAGCGACGATGCGCGGGCCTGACCGGCGCGTCGTCCGTCTCATTCCCAGTCGTTTCGTCGCGCCGCAGCGGGCCCAGGTTCGCTGCGGCGGCCATCCGGTTTTCCATCTCGCACCTTCACGCCATGTCAGCCAAACACCCCATCATTGCCATCACGGGTTCGTCGGGAGCCGGCACCACCACGGTGATGCGCAGTTTCCAGCACATCTTTCGTCGCGAAAAACTCACCGCGCAAATCGTCGAGGGCGACTCCTTCCACAAGTACAACCGCATGGACATGCGCGAGGAGATGAAAAAGCAGGAGGCCTCCGGCAACCGCAATTTCAGCCACTTCGGCCCCGAGGCCAACCTGCTGGGCGAACTCGAGAACGTGTTCAAGGCCTATGGCGCCACTGGCGGCGGCAAGGTGCGCAAATACATCCATGACGATGCCGAGGCCGCCGAGCACGGCGTCCCTCCGGGCAACTTCACCGACTGGAAGGATATCGCGCCGGGTTCGGACCTGATGTTCTACGAAGGGCTGCACGGCGGCTATGCGGACGACAAGATCAATGTCGCGGCGCAGGTCGACCTGCTCGTGGGCGTGGTGCCCATCATCAATCTCGAGTGGATCCAGAAGCTGCATCGCGACCAGATCCAGCGCGGCTATTCGCAGGAGGCGGTGATGGACACCATCCTGCGCCGCATGCCCGATTACGTGCATCACATCACGCCGCAGTTCTCCCGCACGCATGTCAACTTCCAGCGCGTGCCGACGGTGGATACCTCCAACCCCTTCATCGCCAAGGACATCCCCAGCCTGGACGAGAGCATGGTGGTGATCCGCTTCGCCGATCCGCACGGCATCGATTTCCCCTACCTCGTGTCCATGCTGCACGACTCCTGGATGACGCGGCCGAACACCCTGGTCGTGCCCGGCGGCAAGATGGGCCTCGCGATGCAGCTCATCTTCACTCCCATGATCCTGCGCCTGATGGACATCAAGCGCCGTGCCGGCTGATCCGGTCCCAGGTTGCAGAAGCCGCCACGCCCACATTGCGAGGATGAAACCATGAACGCGCACAACGAACTGTTTCCCGTCATCGATCCCACCCAGCGCCGCCGCCTGGCCAACGCCATCCGCTTTCTCGCCATCGATGGCGTGGAAGCCGCGAAGTGCGGCCATCCCGGCGCCCCCATGGGCATGGCCGACATCGCCGAGGTGCTGTGGCGCAACCACCTGCACCACAACCCGGCCAATCCGCACTGGGCCGACCGCGACCGTTTCGTGCTGTCCAACGGCCACGGTTCGATGCTGATCTATGCCCTGCTCCACCTCACCGGCTACGACCTCCCCATCGAGGAGCTCAAGCGCTTCCGCCAGCTGCACAGCAAGACGCCTGGACACCCCGAGGTCGGCTACACCCCCGGCGTCGAAACCACCACCGGCCCGCTCGGTCAGGGCCTGGCCAACGCCGTCGGCATGGCCTTGGCCGAGCAGATGCTGGCGCGCAAGTTCAACCAGCCCGGCCACGAAATCGTCAACCACCACACCTATGTGTTCCTGGGCGACGGCTGCCTGATGGAAGGCATCAGCCACGAGGTTTGCTCGCTGGCCGGCACGCTCAAGCTCAACAAGCTGATCTGCTATTACGACGACAACGGCATCTCGATCGATGGCCATGTCGAGCATTGGTTCACCGACAACACCGTGCTGCGCTTCCAGTCCTACGGATGGAACGTGATCGGCCCGATCGACGGCCACGACGCGCAGGCGGTGGAGCGCGCTACGGCCGAGGCCAAGACCAGCGGCGACAAGCCCACGCTCATCATCTGCCAGACCACGATCGGCTGGGGTTCGCCCCACAAGGCCGGCACGCACGACGTGCATGGCTCGGCGCTGGGTAGCGCCGAAGCCGAGGCCACGCGCAAGGCGCTGGGCTGGGAGTACGGGCCGTTCGAGGTTCCGCAGGACATCTACGACGCCTGGAACGCCAAGGCGCGCGGCGCCAAGCTGGAGGCCGCCTGGAACGAGCGCTTCGCCGCTTACGAGAAGGTGCACCCGGCGCTGGCGGCCGAATTCAAGCGCCGCATGGCGGGCGACCTGCCCGCCAACTGGGGCGAAACGGTGCAGGCGCTCTACGCCAAGGCGCGCGCCGTCTCGGCCGCCACCGCCACGCGCAAGGCTTCGCAAATCGCCCTCGAAACCCTGGTTCCGGCGCTGCCCGGCATGTTCGGCGGCTCGGCCGACCTCACCGGCTCCAATCTCACCGCGGTCAAGGACTCCAAGCCCTGGGCCAACGCCAAGGCCGGCGAGGTGGTGAACTACCTGTCGTACGGGGTGCGCGAATTCGGCATGGCCGCGATGATGAACGGCATGGCGCTGCACATGGGCTTCCTGCCCTATGGCGGCACCTTCCTGATGTTCTCGGACTACTCCCGCAACGCCGTGCGCATGAGCGCGCTGATGAAGCAGCGCGTGGTGCATGTGTTCTCGCACGACTCCATCGGCCTGGGCGAAGACGGGCCGACCCACCAGGCCGTCGAGCAGACCCCCAGCCTGCGCCTCATCCCCAACCTCGACGTCTGGCGTCCGGCGGACGTGCTCGAAACCGCGGTGGCCTGGAAATGCGCGGTCGAGCGCAAGACCGGACCCAGCGCCCTGCTGCTGTCGCGCCAGAATCTTCCGGCCACGCAGCACCGCGAAGGTGTCGAGGCACAGATGGCGCGCGGCGGCTATGTGCTGGCCGATGCCGAGGGCGGCAAGCCGCAGGTCGTGCTGATCTCCACCGGTTCCGAGGTCGAGATCGCGCTGAAGGCGCAGAAACTGCTGGCCGAGGCGGGCGTGTCCGCGCGCGTCGTGTCCATGCCCTGCACCAACGTCTTCGATCGCCAGGACGAGGCCTATCGCAACACCGTGCTGCCGCTGTTCGTGCCGCGCGTCGCCGTCGAAGCCGCCCAGCCCGATTTCTGGCGCAAGTATGTCGGCCTGTCCGGCGGCGTGGTCGGCATCGCCACGTTCGGCGAGTCGGCGCCGATCGCGGATCTGTACAAGCACTTCAAGATCACAGCCGAGCACACCGCCGAGGTGGCGCAGGCCGTGCTGCGCATGCACGCCGCGCGCCACGAGGCCGAGGACGGCAACGTCGTGCGGTCGATGAACTGAACCTGCATCGCGTCAGACAGCCATGTTCGATCTCGTGATGTTCGACCTCGACGGCACGCTGGTGCAAACGGCGCCGGAGATCGCCGATGCCGTCAACGATCTGCTGCGCGAGCAGGGGCTTCCCGAGGTGGGTGAGGATCTGATCTCCACCTGGATCGGCCACGGCACGCGCGAGCTGATGACCCAGGCCTATGCGTTCTCGGCGCAGATCGCGGTCGACACCGTGCGCCGCGCCGGCACCATGGACAAGCTGATGCCGCGTTTCACCGTGTTCTACGAACAGCGCTGCGGCACGCGCAGCAGGCTCTACCCCTGCGTGCTGGAAAGCCTGCGCGCGCTGCGCCAGGCCCAGGTCCGCATGGCCGTGGTCACCAACAAGGAGCAGCGCTTCACCACCACCGTGCTGATGGCCCACCAGATCCGCCATTTCTTCGACATGGTGATCGCCGGCGACACCTTGGCGGCGAAGAAACCGGACCCGCTGCCGGTGCGCTATTGCCTGGATGCGCTGAAGGTGCCCGCCGCGCGCGCCCTCTTCGTCGGCGATTCGCAGATCGACGTGGACACTGCGCGCGCCGCGGGCGTGCCGATCTGGGCGGTGCCGTATGGTTACAACCTCGGCCACCCCATCGCGCAGGCCCGTCCGGATCGCATCATTCCCACCATCGCCGCCGTGGCCGAGGCCGTCGCGGCCGGCGCGCCGCACGCGTGCACGGCCTGAGCCGGCGGCGGATCCCCTTCCACCATCCCCACCATCCACCATCAAGCAAGGAGTGATTTCCATGACTATTCGCGTTGCCATCAATGGTTTCGGCCGCATCGGACGCATGGCGTTCCGCGCCGTCGCGAAGGAAGCCGAGTTCAGCGACATTGAAATCGTCGGCATCAACGATCTGCTCGAACCCGACTATCTCGCCTACATGCTGCAGTACGACTCGGTGCATGGACGATTCAAGGGCGATGTCGGCGTCGAGGGCAATCACCTGGTGGTCAACGGCAAGAAAATCCGCCTCACCGCCGAACGCGATCCGTCCGCGCTCAAGTGGGGCGACGTCGGCGCCGACGTCGTGATCGAGGCCACCGGCTTCTTCCTGACCCTGGACACCTGCCAGAAGCACATCGACGCGGGCGCCAAGAAGGTCGTGCAATCGGCGCCGTCGAAGGACGAAACGCCCATGTTCGTCTACGGCGTGAACCACGCCAAGTACGCCGGCGAGCGCATCGTCTCCGCCGCTTCGTGCACCACCAACTGTCTCGCGCCGGTGGCCAAGGTGCTGAACGACAACTTCGGCATCAAGCGCGGTCTCATGAGCACCGTGCATGCCGCCACGGCGACGCAAAAGACCGTGGACGGTCCTTCCAGCAAGGACTGGCGCGGTGGCCGCGGCATCCTCGAAAACATCATTCCCTCATCCACCGGCGCGGCCAAGGCCGTGGGCAAGGTCATTCCCGAACTGAACAAGAAGCTCACCGGCATGGCTTTTCGCGTGCCGACCTCGGACGTATCCGTGGTCGACCTGACGGCCGAACTGGTGAAAGAGGCGTCGTACGAAGACATCTGCAAGGCCATGAAGGCGGCTTCCGAGGGCCCGCTCAAAGGCGTGCTCGGCTATACCGACGAGAAGGTGGTGTCCACCGATTTCCGCGGCTGCTCGACGCCCTCGGTGTTCGATGCCGAGGCCGGCATCGCGCTCGATTCGACCTTCGTCAAGGTCGTCTCGTGGTACGACAACGAATACGGCTACACCTGCAACATGATGCGCTTCGTCAAGCACGTCGCCACCCACTAAGAAGGCCTTGCCGCCGCTGCGCGCCGCCTGCGCGCGGCGGCGCTTCGCCACACGAGGAGCAGCCTGATGCATATCCTGACCTTCGAAGAAATCTGCAAACGCGGCTTCGCGCAGGACAAGCGCGTGTTCATCCGCGCCGACCTGAACGTGCCGCTCAACGAGCAGGGTGAAATCACCGAGGACACGCGCGTGCGCGCCTCGGTGCCCGCCATCGAGATGGCCCTCAACGCCGGCGCCGCCGTGATGCTCACTTCGCATCTGGGCCGTCCCACCGAAGGCGAGTTCAAGCCCGAGGATTCGCTGGCCCCGGTCGCCAAGCGCTTGTCCGAGCTGCTTGGCCGCCCCGTTCCCCTGGTGAGCCACTGGGTGGACGGCGGATTCCAGGTTCGCCCCGGCGAGGTGGTGCTGCTGGAGAACTGCCGTCTGAACAAGGGCGAGAAAAAGAACGACGACGCGCTGGCCCAGAAAATGGCCAAGCTCGCCGACATCTTCGTGCACGACGCCTTCGGCACCGCGCACCGTGCCGAGGCCAGCACCTTCGGCATCGCCAAATACACGTCCGTCGCGTGCGCCGGCCCGCTGCTCGCCGCCGAGATCGACGCCGTCAACCGCGCGTTGGCCGAACCCAGGCGCCCGCTGGTGGCCATCGTCGCGGGTTCCAAGGTGTCGACCAAGCTCACCATCCTGCAGAGCCTGGCCGACAAGGTGGACGGCCTCATCGTCGGCGGCGGCATCGCCAATACCTTCATGCTGGCCGCCGGCCTGCCCATCGGCAAGAGCCTGGCCGAGCCGGATCTGGTGGCCGATGCCCGCAAGGTGATGGACAAGATGAAGGCGCGCGGCGCCGAAGTGCCCATCCCCGAGGACGTTGTCGTGGCCAAGGCGTTCAGTCCCACGGCGCAGGCCACGGTGAAGGAGGCGAAGGACGTCGCGGCCGATGACCTCATTCTGGACATCGGCCCGAGGACCGCCGCCAAGCTGGCCGAAAAGCTCAAGGCGGCCGGAACCATCGTCTGGAATGGCCCGGTCGGCGTGTTCGAGTTCGACGCCTTCTCCAAAGGCACCGAAACCCTGGCGCGCGCCATTGCCGAAAGCCCCGGCTTCTCCATCGCCGGCGGCGGCGACACCCTGGCGGCGATCGCCAAATATGGCATCGCCGACAAAATCGGCTATATCTCCACGGGAGGCGGCGCCTTCCTGGAAGTGCTGGAAGGCAAGACCCTCCCGGCGTTCGACATCCTGCAGCAGCGCGCGCGCATGCCGCTGTCCTAAAGTTCAGCCAACCTCTTTTCTTCCGGAGTCCGACATGGCCCTCATTTCCCTGCGTCAACTGCTCGACCATGCCGCCGAGCACAGCTACGGCGTTCCCGCCTTCAACGTCAACAACCTCGAGCAGATGCGCGCCATCATGGAAGCCGCCGACGAGACTGACTCGCCGGTCATCGTGCAGGCCTCGGCCGGCGCGCGCAAATACGCCGGCGCCCCCTTCCTGCGCCATCTCATCCTGGCGGCGATCGAGGAGTTTCCCCATATCCCCGTCGTCATGCACCAGGACCACGGCACCAGTCCCGCCGTGTGCCAGCGCTCGATCCAGCTCGGCTTCTCGTCGGTGATGATGGACGGCTCGCTCGGCGAGGACGGCAAGACGCCGACCACTTACGAGTACAACGTCGACGTCACCCGCCGCACGGTGGAGATGTCGCACGCCTGCGGCGTGTCGGTCGAAGGCGAGCTGGGCTGCCTGGGCTCCCTCGAGACCGGCCAGGCCGGCGAGGAAGACGGCATCGGCGCCGAGGGCACGCTGGACCACAGCCAGCTGCTCACCGACCCCGAGGAAGCGGCCGACTTCGTGAAGAAGACGCACGTGGACGCGCTGGCCATCGCCATCGGCACCAGCCATGGCGCCTACAAATTCACCCGTCCCCCGACCGGCGACATCCTCGCCATCGGCCGCATCAAGGAAATCCATGCCCGCATTCCCAACACCCACCTGGTGATGCACGGCTCGTCCTCGGTGCCGCAGGAATGGCTCAAGATCATCAACGAGTACGGCGGCGACATGGGCGAGACCTATGGCGTGCCGGTCGAGGAGATCGTCGAAGGCATCAAGCACGGCGTGCGCAAGGTCAACATCGACACCGATCTGCGCATGGCCTCCACCGGCGCCACCCGCAAATTCCTCGCCGAGAACAAGAGGGAGTTCGACCCGCGCAAATTCCTCATCGCTTCCACCAAGGCCATGAAGGACATCTGCAAGGCGCGCTACGTCGCGTTCGGCACCGCGGGCCATGCCTCCAAGATCAAACCGATCAATCTGGAAGCCATGGTCAAGCGCTACGACAAGGGCGAACTCGATCCGAAAATCAACTGATCGCGTCCCAATCCCGTCTCGACCCGATCCCCGGCGCCCGCCGGGGTTTTCGTCTGCGTCGTCGAATTCGACCCAGCCATTCAGGAGCTATCGTCATGGCCGCAACAGCCGACCCCTTGCAGCGCGGGTTCCAAGCGCCCGGATTTTCGTTGCCCGGCATCGACGGGCGCAACACGAGCCTGGAGGATGTGCGCGGGCCCAGGGGCACCCTGGTGATGTTCATCTGCAACCACTGCCCCTATGTCCAGGCGGTCGCCGCGCGCATCAAACGCGACACCGAGGCGCTGCGCGCGTTCGGCGTGCACACGGTGGCGATCAACAGCAACGACGCCAACGCCTACCCCGAGGATTCATTCGACAACATGAAGATCTTCGCGCAAAAGCATGGCTTCGACTTCCCCTATCTGTACGATGAAACCCAGCAGGTGGCGAAGGCCTACGGTGCGGTTTGCACCCCGGATTTCTTCGGTTTCAACGCCGACCTGAAACTCGAATACCGCGGCCAACTCGACGCCTCGCGCAAGCAATCGGCTCCCGCGGACGCGCGGCGCGACCTGTTCGAGGCGATGCGTCAGATCGCCGAAACCGGCCGCGGTCCGGACGAGCAATACCCGAGCATCGGTTGCTCCATCAAGTGGAAGGACGCGGCCTGAGAGCCGGCCTATGGCCTTGTTCGCGCGGCGAGCAAGGCTGGCGGCGCCGCCGCGGGTTCACGGCGATTCGGCGGCGTGGCGCCCATCCAACTCAGGAAACTTCATGTCAGGACTGAAAGCTCTCATTTTCGACGTCGACGGCACGCTTGCCGAAACCGAGCGCGACGGCCACCGCATCGCCTTTAATCAGGCCTTCGCCGACGCCGGGCTGGCCTGGCACTGGGACGTGGAAACCTATGGCCGCCTGCTTGCCGTCACCGGCGGCAAGGAGCGCATGCTGCACTATTGGCAAGGACTGGACGCCGAGGCGGCGTCAGGCCCGCAAGCCCGCGCCCTCGTTGCCGAACTGCACCGGCTCAAAACCACGCATTACGTGCGCCTGGTGGCCGAGGGCGGCATTCAGTTGCGCCCGGGTGTGGCCAGGCTGCTGCAGCAGGCTCGAGAGGCGGGCTTGCGCCTGGCCATCGCGACCACCACGACGCCGGACAACGTCGAAGCCCTGCTGCATGCCACGCTCGGTTCAAGCGGCATGGCCATGTTCGAGTGCATCGGCGCGGGCGACGCCGTGCCGCGCAAGAAACCCGACCCGGGCATTTACGCCTGGGTGCTGGAGCGGATGCGGCTCGCACCTTCTCAGTGTCTGGCCTTCGAGGATTCCACCAACGGCTGGAAAGCCGCGGATGCCGCGGGTCTGCGCACCGTGGTCACCACGGGAGCCTACACGGCGCGCGACATGTTCCCCGGGGCGCTGGCGCAGCTCGACGGGCTCGGCGATGCAGACCATCCGGCGCAGGGCCGCGTGATGGGGCAAGCCTGGAGCGGGGTGGTCGACATTCCGACGCTGCGCGAATGGGCCTCCCCGGGCAAGCCCGGCGCGGATGCAGAAATGGCGTGAACAGGCCCTAGCCGATCACGCTGACGGACTCGGGCGGCAGCATGATCGGCGACTGCGCGCCGACGCTCACGCGCTGCCGCAGCCGGGCGCCGGCCGCGCCGGCGGAGCGTTTCAGCCAGGCTTGCTGCAGCGCGGGCTTGGCGCTGGCCCAATGGCCGAGATCGACTCGGATGGGTTTGGCGCCGAGGTTGACCAGCAGCACGCGACTGCCCTGGGGGCCGATGAAGCTGCCGCCCTGCAGGGGGGCGCCAGCGGTGGCTGCGGGGAAGGCCCCGTCGATGCCCGGAAAACGCAATTTCTCGTAGTCCAGTGCGCCGACGTAGGCGGCCTTCAAGAAGTGGCGGGCGGCGACAACCGCTGCGCAGGGCGAGGCCGGGCCGGCGCTCCAATGCGCCGTGCTGCACAGGGCTTCAGTCCCGGTCCGCGCGTGCTTGACCTGCTGCAGGTCGATCGCGCGCAGCACCCTCGCGAGCTGACGCAGCTGCGCCGCCCACGACTGCGCCAGTCCGGCGCGTGTCGTGGTCTGGGTTTGCAGCAGCAGGGCCTGCGCGTCGCGCTGCCGCGGCAGCGCCCGCATCACGTCGTCCGGCCCCGCGCCGGTGAATGCGGCGGGTGGCGCGGCCTGCGCCGTGACCGTGGCGGCGCAGGCGGCGATGACGAGCGGCTGGAGAAAGACGCGGACCTTGGGGTTCGGCATGATGGTCGGAGGCGGCATAAACCCAGTCTGAATCAGGTCGCCCGAGGAAATTCCCCTGGCCCGCGGGGCTTTTGGTGTCGGGCTGTAAACGGGCCGCGCCGCACCCGCGCCGGCTCGGGGCCTGGGGATCGCGTCCGCTTCAGCCGGCGGCCAGCAACACCAGGCGCGCTCCGTGCGCGCTGGCGGCCGGCTGAGGCGACACCGCCTGGGCCATCGCCAGGGCGAGGTGGCGCACGGCCTCCCAGGGCTGATGCGGGACGCCTGCGGGGCGCAAGCCCTTGACGGCACGATCGCATTCGGCGGCGCGCAGCAGCAGACCCTCCAGCAGGGGCAGATTCAGGCGTGGCAGCGCGCGCTGCAGCAGCTTTTCCTTCGGCCCCCAGATGCGATTGGCGCGCGCCAGCGTGGCGAAGCTCTCCCCGGCATCGAGCCCCTGGCGCAGGCGCAGCCAGGCGCGCGTTTCCTCGGCCAAGGACCAATGCGCCAACACTGGGGCCACGCCTTCGCCTTGCAGGCCGTCGAGCATGCGCACGAGGCGGGCGATGTCGCCGGCCAGCAGCGCCTCGCCCAGGCGGAACACGCCGTAGCGCGCCGCGTCCTGCACCAGGTCTTCGACTTGCGCGGGATCGAGTTCACCCGGATCCAGCAGCAACGCGAGTTTTTCCACTTCCTGATGCGCGGCGAGCAGATTGCCCTCGGTGCGCGCCACCAGCAGATCCAGGCAGGCCTGTCCTGCAGGACCGGCGGCGATGCGCAGGCCGTGGCGCGCCAGGCGTGCGCGCATCCAGGCGCCGAGCTGTTCGGGTTCCACGGTGTCCACGCGCACCGCCGTGCCTGCCTCGGCGAGGCGGGAGAACCAGTCGGATTTCTGCGCGGCGGCGTCCAGCCTGGGCAGCAGCACGAGGACCAGCACGTCGCTGGAGGCCTCCTGCGCCAGCGCCGCCAGGGCCTGGGCGCCGTCGCGTCCGGGTTTGCCGGTGGGGATGCGGACCTCGATCAGCTTGCGTTCGCCGAACAGGCTCATCTCGCGGCTTTGGGCCAGCAGTTCGTCCCAGTCGAAACCGCGCTCGACTTGATGCTGCTCCCGCACCCCGTAGCCCGCCGCCTGCGCCGCGGCGCGAATGGCGTCCACCGCCTCGTTCACCAGCAGCAGTTCGTCGCCAAAGACCATATAGGGCCCGCGCAGGCCGGAATCCAGCCGGGCTTGGAGTTGGTCGGCGCGAATCAGCATGGGCGCGGACTTGGAGCGTCGAACATCAGGGCGCCGCCGGCGCGGGGGCCGAGGCGGCCGGCCGCGCGGCCGCCATCTGGAACATGATGCGGTTGACCAAATCCTGGCGCATGCCGCGGTAGAGCAAGTCGGCCTCGTTGGCCTTGGCCAGTGTCGCCGCGGTGCTGTAGCTCAGGCTGCTGGTCTGGGTGATCGAGGTCGGCGGAATGAGCATCTGCCCCGAGGGCGTCGCGAGCTGGAACTGCACGGTTTCGCGCAACTGGTACTGCGCCACCGTGCCGTCGGCGTTGTAGGCCAGCGGCACCTGGGTCGGGCTGTCGGCGAGCAGGGTGAAGACGGCCTGCGCCAGCTTCGGATCGGCCACGATGCGGGTCGAGGTGGTGGAAGCGATCTGGCGCTTGAGGTCGATCAGGAAAGGTCCGTCCGGCCCCTGCACCGCCAGGCTCGAGAACGCCAGATTGGTGGAGCCGCGCAGGTGGAACCCGCAGCCTGTCAGTGCCAGGGCGATCAGCAGGGCGAGGGCGAGGCCGCAGCGGTGTCGCATCATGCGCGTATTGTCGCTGGATGGGGGCGGGCCGTCTTCACACCACCACATTGACGAGGCGTCCGGGGACGACCACCACCTTTTTCGCGGGCCTGCCTTCGGCATGCTTGGCGAACTCGGGGCTGGCCAGCGCGGCGGCCTCGATGGCGGCCTTGTCCGCCGTGGCCGGAACCTTCAGCGCGCCCCGCAGCTTGCCGTTGACCTGCAGCACGAGTTCGACTTCATCTTGGATCAACGCGGCCTTGTCCACCTGGGGCCAGGGCGCATCGAGCAAATCACCGAGCTTGGTGGCGTAGCCGAGTTCCTGCCACAACGCGTGGGCGATATGGGGGGTGGCTGGGTAGAGCACGCGCAGGAGGATGCCGTAGCCTTCGCGCAGAACGGCAGGCATTCCGGCGCAGCGCGGAGCCGCGCTTTCGAGCGCATTGAGCAATTTCATCGCGCCGGACACCACGGTGTTGTATTGCATGCGGCCGTAGTCGAAGCTCACTTGCTGCAGGATCTGATGGACTTCGCGGCGCACGGTGCGAGCATCGTCGCTCACGTCGTTGCGATGGTCATCGGCCCATTCATGCAGCTTGGCGCCCAAGGCCCATACGCGCCGCAGGAAGCGGTGCGCGCCCTCCACGGCAGCGTCGTTCCATTCCAGCGTGGCTTCGGGCGGAGCGGCGAACATGGTGAACAGGCGCGCGGTGTCGGCGCCGTAGCGATCGATCAGGTCCTGCGGATCGACGCCGTTGTTCTTGCTTTTGCTCATGGTGCCGACGCCGCCATAGTCCACGGCGGAGCCGTCGCTTTTCAGCTTCGCGCCCACGATCTTGCCCTGCGCGTCGAGCACGTTGTCCACCTCGTGCGGCCAGAAGTATTCGATCCCGCCCTGCGCGGTTTTGCGCGAATAGATGTGGTTGAGCACCATGCCTTGCGTGAGCAGGCGTTTGAACGGCTCGTCGGCCTTCACCAGCCCGAGGTCGCGCATCACCTTGGTCCAGAAGCGGGCGTACAGCAAGTGCAGGATGGCGTGCTCGATGCCGCCGATGTACTGGTCCATCGGCATCCAGTAATCGGTGCGCGCGTCGACCATCGCGCCGTGGTTGTCGGCGCAGGTGTAGCGCATGAAATACCAGGACGAGTCGACGAAGGTGTCCATGGTGTCGGTCTCGCGCCGCGCCGGCTTGCCGCATTGCGGGCAGGGCACGTTGACGAATTCCGCGCACTTGAGCAGCGGGTTGCCGCTGCCGTCGGGGATGAGATTTTCCGGCAGCACCACCGGCAGGTCCTTTTCAGGCACGGGAACCGTGCCGCAGGCGTCGCAGTGGATGACGGGAATCGGCGTGCCCCAGTAGCGCTGGCGCGATATGCCCCAGTCGCGCAGGCGCCAAGTGGTCTTCTTTTCGCCCAGGCCCTTCGCGGCGAGCAGTTCGGCCACCTTGTCGACGGCGGACTTGTAGGGCAGGCCGTCGAGCATGGCGGAGTGGGTGCAGACGCCGCGCTGCTTGTCGCCGTACCAGTCGGCCCAGGTTTCCGATGAGAAGGCTTCGCCCTCGATGGCAACGACCTGGCGAATGGCCAGGCCGTATTTGCGCGCAAAAGCGAAGTCGCGCTCGTCGTGCGCCGGCACGCCCATCACCGCGCCGTCGCCATAGCTCATCAGCACGTAGTTGCCGACCCACACCGGCACGGGCTCGCCCGTGAGCGGATGCTCGACGCTCAAGCCCGTGGGCATGCCTTCCTTGTCCTTCAGGGCGAGTTCGGCCTCGGTGGTGCCGCCCTGCTGGCAGCGCGCGATGAAGGCGGCGAGTGCCGGGTTGTCTTGCGCGGCATGCGCGGCGAGCGGATGCTCGGGGGCCACGGCGCAGAAAGTCACGCCCATGATGGTGTCGGCGCGGGTGGTGAACACGTACAAGCGGCCGTCCTGAATCAGCCTGCCCCGGGCGTCGCGAATGGCGTGCGGGAAGGCGAAGCGCACGCCTTCGCTCTTGCCGA
>NZ_LT592170.1:918851-2021470 GCF_900088825.1 Thiomonas delicata
GCCGATCCAGTTCTCCTGCATCAGGCGCACGCGCTCGGGCCAGCCCGCCAGGTAGTTGGGGTCGTCCGGGTTGCTCACCGCCGACAGCAACTCGTCGGCGTAGCGCGTGATGTTGAGGTAATAGCCCGGGATTTCGCGCTTTTCCACCACCGCGCCGCTGCGCCAGCCGCGCCCGTCGATGACCTGCTCGTTGGCCAGCACGGTCTGGTCCACCGGGTCCCAGTTCACCACCTGGGTGCGGCGCTCGGCAATGCCGGCTTGCAGCATCTTGAGGAACAGCCACTGGTTCCACTTGTAGTACGCCGGCGTGCAGGTGGCGACCTCGCGGCTCCAGTCGATCGCCAGCCCCATGGCCTGCATCTGCCGCTTCATGGTGGCGATGTTGTCGTAGGTCCACGCCGCCGGCGGCACCCTGTTCTTCATCGCCGCATTCTCGGCTGGCAGGCCGAAGGCGTCCCAGCCCATGGGCATGAGCACGTTGTACCCGTTCATGCGCAGATGGCGGGCCAGCATGTCGTTGATGGTGTAGTTGCGCACATGACCCATGTGCAATTTGCCCGAGGGGTAGGGCAGCATGGAACAGGCGTAGAACTTCGGGCCTGGCTTGGTTTCGTCCACGCGGTAGGCGTCGGCGGCCTGCCAGTGTTGCTGCGCGGCGTATTCGACCGCGGCGGCGTCGTACTTGTCGTTCATGGATGGTTCGGAAGAAGCGCCACGGATCATGGCCGGCAAAGGGCTCGGGCGTCGGCATGCATGTTAGTGGGGAGGCGGCCTGGCGGTGCCGCCCCATGCCGTGCGCGGCAGGCGCTTCGCGCGCAGAATTGCCGCGATCAGCGCTCCGCACTCCGTCTTGGCCATGCTCCGTCAGCCCACCTTGTTCGTTTCGCATGGTTCGCCCATGCTTCCTCTGGAACCCGGTACGGCCGTGCCCATGCTGCGGCAACTCGGGCTTGATTTGCCGCGTCCGCAGGCCATCCTGGCATTCTCGCCACATTGGATGGCGCGCGAGCCCTTGGCGGGATCCAGCCCGCGGCCCGCGACGCTTCACGACTTCGGCGGCTTCGACCCGGCGCTGCGTGCGCTGCGCTATCCGGTCCCTGGCGACCCGGCGCTTGCAAGGCGGGCCGCTGCGCTACTTCGACAGGCGGGATGGCCGGCAAGGCTGGACGCCGAGCGCGGCCTGGATCATGGGGTCTGGGTGCCGCTGCGCGTCCTGTTCGCGCAGGCCGACGTTCCTGTCGTGCCCCTGGCCATGCCTTGGCCGCTCGATGCCGCCGGGGCTTTTCGCCTGGGCGAGGCCCTCGGCGTCCTGGCCGACGAGGGGGTGCTGTTGTTCGGCACGGGCAGCCTGACCCACAACCTGCATGAGTTCCGTCCCGGCGCCGCCACGGACAGTCCGCCCGAGCCTTATGTGGTGGCGTTCACCGACTGGATGCGCCAGTCGATCGAGCAAGGCGATATCGCGGCCCTGCTCGACTACCGGCGCCGCGCGCCCCATGCGCAGCGCGCCCACCCCACGGACGAACACCTGTTGCCGCTGTTCTGGGCGCTGGGAGCTGCCGGGGCCGCTGTTCGGTCGCGGTACTGGCACGGCGGCGTGCACTACGGCGTGCTGAGCATGGATGCGTGGACATTCGGCGCCTGAGGGGCCGCGTCTGACCCTAGCTTTGCGCTGGCGACACGGACAGGCCTCGCCCGGAGACGCGGCCTTCGCGGCGGCGCCGGGCGTCGCTTTTCAAAGACAAAAAAATCGTGCGAAAACAAGGCTTTGTATACATCTAGTTTTTGGTGTCTGATCAAAGCGACGCTTTTTTGCGGCCACGCTGGACTTTCTTTGGCTTTGCGCGAGGTTGGCATCGCGGCTGATTTTTTAAGCTCTTCATTTTCAAGATTAAATCTGGGATGGCACGCAAACTGCTTCCATCGTCGGCATGTTCAGAGGGCGATGCGGTCCGCTGTGGCGATCTGTCCGCGCGTTCTTGGCTCCCATGAGGCCCGCTTGGGCCTGATCCCCATCGTCAAGCCTTTGTGACCTCGCGATGGGTCATGGTTTTGCTGACTCTTGACTGTTTCGCGGTGCGTATCCCGGCTCATCATGGTTTCGAGGAGGATTGGTCATGTTTGGAAACCCAACGCAAACTGCGGCTTCGCGTCCCGCCACGCGGCGAGCGAAGCTGTTCGAACCCCTGAGCGCACCCGTGACCGGCGTTTCTTCCAGCCATGTGAATCCGCTCGCTGCGGGTTTGTCATACAAGGCCAGCAAGGACTACGAACTGGCGGCGAGCTGGTTGGGCAAAGCCGCCGAGCAGGGAAACAGCAGCGCCCAGTACCACCTGGGGTCGCTCTACAAACATGGCCAGGGCCTTGTCCAGGACGACAAGCAAGCCGCCTATTGGTATGGCCGCGCCGCAGCGCAGGGGCATGCGCGCGCCCAGTGCGCCTTGGGGGTTCTGTACAAGCTCGGGCTGGGTGTTCCCCAGGACTTCGCCTTGGCCTTGCAATGGCTGCGCGCAGCGGTCATGCAAGGCCACGGCACGGCCCAATCTCACTTGGGCGTTCTGTATCAGGAAGGTCTGGGCGTGACGCGCAACCTCGAGCAAGCCGCCCATTGGTTTCGACAGGCCGCCGAACAAGGATGCAGCGCGGCGCAGTATTACCTGGCCATGCTGTACCGGGATGGGCGCGGCGTCGCGCGAGATACCGAGCAGGCCGCCCACTGGCTCCGACAGGCCGCCGACCAGGGAAGCAGCTTGGCTCAGTACGCCCTCGGAGATCTCTACAAGAGCGGCCTGGGCGTACCCCAGGACGACGAGCAGGCGGCAGCCTGGTTGCGCAAGGCCGTGGACTACGGCCATGCCGAGAGGCCATGAAGGCACGGCCATGCGCACGAAACTTCAGTTTCGATCGGCGATCGGTGCCTGGAGTGGGCGGGGGATGCAACGCAAAAACCGGGTCGCGCGCGCTGGCCCTTGCGTTGCGGAGTTTCAGATGATTTTGGCGCCTGGCTTGGCGTGCTCGCGTAACCGTCTTGGTGCGGTTCGCACGAGTTTTGTGCGGCGCAGCATCCGTGCGTCGCTAAATGCCGCGGCAAGGGGTCCTGCGTCTTTCGCCGCGGCCAGCATCCAAGCCTGCGCTTTGCGATCGGTATCGGGTCGTCGGCCTGCCAGTTGCGTCTTGGCCCATGACTTGCTTATCAAACGATGTGACAGGCCGCGGTCGCAGCGCGCGACCAGCGTTTAGCAATCCGTTCGGGGCTTGGCCCTTTTGCACGTGATCTGCACGTCTCGCGATAACGACGCGAGACCGCAGCAAGGCGCAGATTGCGCGCTGCAAGGGTCAATGCCGGATACCAGGAGGTCCATGTCATGATGCGAGGAGCGGTGCAGTCGTCCTACGACAACGCGGAGCTGTTTCTCCGCGTGATGGATACCCTCTTCATCGTCGGCGCGCTGATTGCAAGCGTCTTGCTCAACAAGGGTGTGCCTGGTGATCACATCTATATGCTGATCACCACCGCGCTCTTGTTTTTTCAGGTTGGCGCCCGGTTCTGGGGGCTTTACGACTCGTGGCAGAAGCTGCCGCTGCACGAGGAGGCGCGGCAGATCGTTATCGTCTGGTGCGCCGTTCTGATCGCGCTGCTGGCCACCGGATTTGCGCTGCATGTCACGTCCGATTACTCGCGGATTTCCCTAGGGTTGTGGTCCCTGATGGTGCCCACGCTGATGGTGGGGCAGCGCGCGTATCTGCGCCATCACATCGAGCGCAATGCCCGCCAGGGCGTGGGCGTCCGCATCCTGGCTTTCGTCGGCGCCAACCGCACGGCAGACCGCATCGCGCGCCAGTTGAGCAATCGGATGTGGTCGGGCCTGCGCATCGCCGGGGTGTATGACGACCGCGCCGCCAAGCGGGTGAACTTGCGCGACCTCTCGCTGATCGGCAATTTCGACCGCCTGGTGCGCGACGCCAGGGCCGGCCGCGTGGATTTCGTCTTCATCACCCTGCCGACCTACGCGGAGCAGCGCATCGACGGCCTGGTGCGCGACCTTGCCGATTCCACGGCCTCCGTGTTCATCGTGCCCGACGCCTACATTTTCGAGCGCAACCAGGTGAATTGGTGCGAGGTCGCGGGGCATCCCATCATCAGCGTGTACGACACGCCGTTCTTCGGCGTCAACGGCCTGCTCAAGCGCATCGAGGACGTGGTCATCTCCAGCTTCATCCTGCTGCTCATCAGTCCGCTGATGCTGGCCATCGCCGCCGCGGTGCGCTTCACCTCGCCGGGGCCGGTGATTTTCAAGCAGCGCCGCTACGGACTCAACGGCCAGATCGTCGAGGTCTGGAAGTTCCGCAGCATGACCGTCACCGAGGACGGCGACACGGTCGTGCAGGCCACCCGCGGCGATTCCCGCATCACCCCGGTCGGCGCCTTCCTGCGCCGCACTTCCCTGGATGAACTGCCGCAGTTCTTCAATGTGCTGCAAGGCCATATGTCCATCGTCGGACCGCGCCCGCACGCGGTGGCGCACAACGAGCAGTACCGGGCGCTGATTCACGGTTACATGCTGCGCCACAAGGTCAAGCCCGGCATCACCGGATGGGCGCAGATCAACGGCTGGCGCGGCGAGACCGACTGCGTGGAAAAAATGCAAAAACGGGTGGAGTACGACATGCAGTACATCCGCAACTGGTCGCTGGTCATGGACATGCGCATCATCCTCGCCACCATTTTCAAGGGTTTTCGCGGTCAGAACGCGTACTGATCCCGCATCCGCCATGGCCTACTTCGACATCCTGCTGCCGGTCAAGAACGGTGCGGCCTATCTGGCCGAAGCCCTGGCCAGCATCCGTGCCCAGACCTTCACGGACTGGCGCCTGCTGGTGCTCGACCACGGCTCGACCGACCGCACCCTGGACATTGCCCAGGCCCATGCGCTCGAGGACGCGCGCATCCGCATCCACAGCCTGCCCGACGCCCGTGGCCTGTCCGGCCTGCTCAATGCCGGCCTCGATCTGTGCGATGCGAACTATGTGGTGCGCCACGACGCCGATGACATCGCCCTGCCCGAGCGCCTGCGCCATACGCAGGCGGGCTTCGCGGCGCATCCCGCCATGGTGGCCATCGGTGGGCAGCTGACCAACTTCGACGACCAGGGCAGGACGCTGCGCCAGCATCTCTTGCCCACCGAACCCGGCCGCATCGCCGCCGCGATGCTGTTCTGCAACCCGGTGGCGCATCCCACCGTGGCCATGCGGCTGGACCGGTTGCAGGCTTTGGGCGCGCGCTATGGCGTGGAGTTCGGCGCCGGTCAGCCGGCACGCCCCGCGCCCGAGTTCGGGAATCTGGTGGAAGACTATTTCCTGTTCGGCCAACTTGCGCTCCTCGGGTTGGTGGCCAATCTGCCGCAACAACTCATCCGCTACCGCGTTCATCCTGGCGGCGTGGGGCGGCAGAAATTCGCGGCGCAGATGGCCGCCTCGCAGAACGTCTCGTTGCATCTGGCCGAGCGCCTGCGCGGCATGGCCGGCACGGTCCGTTTCGATCCAACGCCCTTTTGCAACCACGGCGGCATCTTGTTCGACCTGGGCGAGGAGCGAACCGATTTCTCCCCCGAATTCGAAGCCGTGCGCACGGCCTTGCTGCGCATGGACGCCCACCCGGCGCAGGTCCGGCGCGAACTGCGCTACCGCCAGATCCTGGCCAACCGCAGCCGCGCGGTCATGCTCGCCCGCTATGCCCTGTTCCGCAGTCTCCACCGACCGATGATGAACGAGGAAACCACCATCAAGCTCCATCTTCTCGGCCGCAAGGGCCCGCAGGCGCAACGGCTTCCGGCGCCGGCTGCGGTCTGACACGACATGGAGACGCGCATGGACATCGCCTACCTCATCCTGGCCCACGATCAGCCGGCCCATTTGCGCGAGCTGATCGCGCGCCTGTCCACGCCGGACAGCCATTTCTACATCCATATCGACAGGAAGTCCCGGCTCGCCGACTTCAGCCTTCCAGCCAACCCGCGCGTGCACGTGCTGCAGCAGCGCGCCCGTGTGTTTTGGGGCGATTACTCCCAGGTCGAAGCCATTGTGTCGTTGATGCGCGCGGCGCTTTCGCAGCCGGGCCCGGCGCACGCGCGCTTCGTCTTGCTCAGCGGGTCGGACTATCCCGTGCGCAGCAATGCGTTCATCCACCAGTTTTTCCAGGCCCATGCGGACATGGAATTCATCAACCTGACGCCCATGCCGTCGGCGGATGGGTCCAAGCCGCTGTCGAGGCTGGCGACCTATCAGCCGCGAAAAACCGCTTCCCGTGTGGTCAACCGCCTGAAGCGCACCGCCCAAGGGGTGGGGCTGCTTCCCAGGCAGCGGGATTTCGGGCCTGCCCTGGGCAGACTGAAACCCTATGGCGGATCGCAATGGTGGGCCTTGACTCGCCCGGCGGTCGCGTATGTCCTCGACTTCATGGACGCACATCCGGCCTATGTCGACTTCTACCGCAACACCGTCGTCCCGGACGAGTCCTGTTTTCACACCATTCTCGGCAACTCCCCCTTTGCTGCGCTGGCGCAGCGCAGCCTGACCTATGCCGACTGGAGCCGCCGCCGTCAAAGCCCTGAATACCTGAGCCTGGCGCATGCGCAGTTTCTGACCGCAAACCCGTCGCACCCGCCCAGCGCGGACTTTCCGCAGGGCATGCCCTTTTTGTTCGCGCGCAAGTTTTCCGCGCAATCGCGCGAGCTGCTGCGGCTGCTGAACGCCAGCCTGGACGGCAAGCCGCAGGCGCGCGATGCAGTCGCACGCGCGAATCCAGGCAATCCTGGCGCGGGCCGGCCCATGGCCTCGGCCTCGCGCGTCAACTGAAAAGGCAAGACGGCCATGGAAATCTTCTTCTATCGCGGTGCATCCCCGAATTTCGGCGATGAGCTCAACACCTGGCTCTGGCCGCGGCTGCTGGGCGAAGTTTTCGACGGCGCCGGAGATCTGTTCGTCGGCATCGGCTCGAACATCGTGCGGGGCTTTGCCGCGACGCGCAGGAAGATCATTTTCGGGGCGGGCTACGGTGGCTATACGGCATTGCCAGAACTTGATCACACGTGGTCGTTTTACTTCGTGCGGGGCAAATTGACAGCGCGCGCGCTGGGCCTGGACGAGGCCTTCGGTATCGGTGACGCCGGGATTTACGTCCGCTCCTGCCAGATACCGCGACAACGTATCGAGGGCCGGGTGGCGTTCATCCCGCATTGGGAAAGTGTCTGGCCTGGTCGGTGGGACGAGGTCTGCCGTCTGGCCGGACTGCATTTCATCGACCCGACGAACCCCGTGGAGTCCGTCCTGTCCGAGATCGCCAGTTCCGACTACGTCATCACCGAGGCCATGCATGGCGCCATCATTGCCGATGCCTTGCGCGTTCCGTGGATTGCCGCCCGCCCGAAGCGCGCCCATCGCATGAAATGGCACGATTGGGCTTCCGCGCTGGGCATGGAGATCGATTGGGCGCGCCTGCCCAGAAGTTCACTGCTGGAGATCGCCCAGCAGCATGCGCCGGCTGGCAGCGGCCTGGCCAGAACGCTGGCTTGCAGAAGGCGGGTCACGACCCTGCTGCGAGACCATACGCCGCATTGGTTGTTGCAGCGCACGGCGGAGCACCTGCGCGCCGTGTCGACCAGCGTCGAGCCACGGCTGAGCCGCGACGCCGCGATCGAATCCGTCCATTCCCGCATGCTCGACCAGCTCCATCGCTTCGTGCGCAAGGAAGGCGTCGGGCGCGTCCTGGTCTGACCGCAGGACGCCGAGATCCATACCCCTGCCGCCATGACCCGCCCCCGCCCCGCCATGACCGCCGCCTCTCCCCTGCCCAACAGGCGCTGGGCCGCCGCCTCCGACATCGAGGTCAGCGTGATCGTTTGCACGCGCAACCGCGCGCGGCAGCTGGTGGCCTGCCTGAACCATTTCCGCCGGCAGCAAACCGCCGTGCGCTGGGAACTTCTGATCGTGGACAACGGCTCCACCGACGCGACCCGCAGCGTGGCCGATGCCTTCATCGCCGACCTCGATGTGCCGGCCTGCACCCTGTCCGAGCCGACGCGCGGCAATGGCGCCGGGCGCAACGCCGGCATTGTCTGGGCACGCGGCCAGGTGATCGGTTTTACCGACGACGACTGCTACGTCGCCCACGATTATGTGGAACAGCTCGCCCGCACCTTCCGCACCCACGCGGTGGACTACATCGCCGGGCGCATCCTGCTGTTCGACCCCGACGACGCGCCGGTGACCATTGCCGAATCGACCGTTCCGCGCGACGTGCCGGCGCACCAGCCCGTGCCCGGCGCATTTATTCAGGGCGCGAACATGGCCTTTCGCCGCGCCGCCTTGCTCAAGCAAGGCGGATTCGATCCGGTGTTCGGCGCCGGCGCCCGCTTTGCCGGCGAGGACTGGGAAGTCGCGATGCGGGTCAGCGATGGGGGCGGCGCCGGCCGCTACGAGCCCGCCGTCGTGGTTTGGCACCATCACGGCAGAAAACTCCCGGACGTGCCCGCCTTGTGGCGCTTTTACCTGATCGGCGAGGGCGCGATGTATGCCAAGACGCTGCTGCACAGCCGCTTCAAGCTGGCCATCCTCAAGATGATGTTCCTTGCCCTGCGTCGTCAGTACACATGGCGTCCGACCCGGCCTTTTCTGTATCTGGTGCGGGGCTTCATTCAATACCTTGCCCTGCGCGCCGCCCCGGGCCTACGCTGAAACCAGAAATGAGCGAGCCAACCGCAGGGATCAAGGAGAAGGCGTTTTCCGCCGTGCGCTGGACGGCCGTCTCCGCGGCCACCGGGGCCATCGTGCAACTGCTGCAGGTGATGGTGCTGACACGCATCCTGACGCCGGCGGACTATGGCGTCATGGCCATCGTCGCCGCGGTGCTGACCTTTCCCTGGGTGATCAACGGCACCGGGCTGAACAGCGCCTTCATCTATCGCCGTCATGTCACCGAGGGCGAGCGCTCCAGCCTGTTCTGGGCCGGCGTGATCTTCGCCGTGCTGCTGGGGGGCGTGGTGTTGGCGCTCGCTCCGCTCATCGCCTGGGCCTACGGCGACCCGCGGCTGTTCCCGCTGCTCGCCCTGTCGTCGGCGACCTTCCTGGTCAGCGGCGTGGGCGCGCAGTTCCGCATGAATGCGGAAAAAAACTTGCGCTTCAAGCCCATGGCCATCATCGAAACCGCGGCTGCGGCGGTCAGCATGATGGTGGCCGTGCTCACGGCGATGGCGGGCGCCGGGCCCTACACCCTGGTCTGGGCGAGCCTATCCGGCGCCGTGGTCAACAGCGGGCTGTCGTGGTTCTACCTGTCCGCGGACTGGAAGCCGAGCTGGCACATCAGTTGGCGGGAACTGCAGCCCTACGTCCATTTCAGCCTGGCCGCGGTGTCCAGCGCCATCATCAGCAACGTCAACCGCAGCCTGGACGTCATCGTCTTGGGCAGGTTCGTGCCGGCCGGCAGCCTGGGGCTGTACAGCGTGCCGCGCAACTTCATGCAGCAGTTGCAGACCTTCGTCAACCCGATCATTTCGCGGGTTGGCTTTCCGCTGATCTCCAGCGTGCAGCACGACCGTGCCCGGGTCAGCGCCATCACCACCTCCACCCTCAACATGGTCGGCGCGCTGAACGCCCCGGTCTACGTCGGCATGGCGCTGTTCGCCGACCCGCTGGTGCGGGTGCTGTTCGGCACGGAATGGCACGGCACCGGGCATCTGCTGTCCATTCTGGCGGTGGTGGGCTATGTGCGCGCCATGTTCAGCCCGATTCGCGACCTCATTCTCGGCGTCGGCCTGGCGCAACTGGAACTGCGCTGGAACTTGGTCGTCCTGGCCGCCACCGTCCCGGCGATCCTGATCGGTTCCATGCACGGCCCGTTCTGGCTGGCGATCTGCCTGGCCGCCACCGCGACGCTGCTGCTGCTGCCGGCGTGGTACGGCATTTATCGCCCCTTGGCGGGCATCGGTTTTGCGCAGTTCATGGTGCTGATCCTGCGCCCGGTGCTGCTGGCCCTGGCAGGGATGGTGCCGGCCGTGCTGATCGCGCGCGAGTTCAGCCTGCCCTTGGCCCAGCTCGCCGCGGGCGCCCTGGTCACGGCGCCGCTTTACCTGCTGCTGAACATGCTGACCAATCGTCCCTTTGTCCATTCGATGTCTCGCTTGTTGTTGGTGCGACGTGCGTAAAGCGATCACGACCATGCTCCTGTCCCCCTCTCATGTCCCACGCCGTCCGCGGCGCGCACAGCCCCTGCGGGATGCGCTGCTGAGGCCGATTCGGCGTCTCGGCAGCGGTGTTGCCGCATTGGGTCTGCTGTGCGCCGCGCTGCCCGCGCAGGCCGCGGAATTTCCGCCCGCATGGGCGCCCGACACACCGGGGTTGCACCCGGTGCTGCGCTTGCAGCACACTTGTTCAAGCAATCTGTTCGGGTTGAGCAGCGGCGCGGCAGCGCAGCGCCTGTTCGGCGATACGCAGTTGTCGGACTGCTGGACCACCGCGCAGGGCGGCTTGCGTTTCGACAACGACGGCGCGGTCGGCCGCCTGCACGGCCATGCTCTGGTCGAACGCACGCAGTACAACCACTACCGCGCGCTGGATTTCACCGGTCACGATGTATCGTTGACCTATAACCTCGACCACACCCCGCATTGGAGCGCGTATGCCTCGGCCAGCGACCGCGCCGCGCTGCAGGATCTGACCATCCTGCAGGCTCCTGTGCTCGACGTGGTACGCAAGCAGGTGGTGAGCGCTGGGGGCATGCGGCGCCTTGAAGGTCCGTTTTCCCTGACGGCCGATACGGCATTGATCCGTATCCGCAACGCAGCGGCCAGCCAGCGTCCCTACGACATGGATATCGGCCTGGTCCGCCTGGGGCCGCGCTATACCAGCGCAGCGGGCAACAGCGTTGGCTACGTGTTGTCGCTGCAGCAGGGCCGCTACCCCAACGCCGCCATGCAAACCAGCGGTGCGCCGCTCGCCGACTATCACCAGATCGAAAACGCCGCGCAGTTCTTCTGGTCGGATGCGGCTTATTGGCAGGTGTCGGGCACGGCGGGCTACATGCAGTACACCGCGCCGAGCCTGCCGTCGCTGGACTTCCATGGCGCGGTGGGCGATGTAGAGGCCAAACTCGCAGTGACCGGCAAGACGGCGTTGGGCATGAAGCTCTATCGCAAACTGATGGCCTACAACACCCTCACCACCAACTATCAAGTGGTCACCGGCGCGCAACTCAACGCGACTTGGGACGTCGATGCCGCCGTGCGTCTGGGGGCCGAATGGACGCGCGACCAAGCGTTCTTTCCCGGCACCACCCGGCGCGACAACATCCAGGGCGGAGCCATCACCTTGGCCTACCTGCCCCGGCCGGGAACCCAACTTGCGCTGCTTCTTGGGCGCACAAACCGCAGTTCCAACGTGGTTGACGCCAGCTATGTCAACCGCACCGTGAGCCTTAACCTGCAACAAGCGTTCTGATCCACTACCGGAGGCCGTTCTGCCATGCGTATCCGTCATCTGCTATTTCTACTTCTGGCCGGTTTGTCCACCATGTTCTGGGGCGGGCCCGCTGTCGCCGGGGAGTACATGCTCGGCACTGGCGACATCGTCAGCGTCAGCGTCTACGGCCATCCCGAATTGCAAGTGCCCGCTGTCGAAGTGGACGCACAGGGCCAGGTGGTGCTGCCGCTGGTGGGTTATGTCACCATCGGCGGCATGAGTCCCACCAGCGCGGGCAAGGCCATCGCCGCCAAGTTGAAAGAGGGCGGATTCATCCTCAAGCCCTACGTCAACTTGCTGGTGAAGAAGTATTCCAGCCAGCAGGCCGTGGTGCTCGGCAATGTCAACAAGCCGGGCCAATACGTGCTGCAGCGGGACAGCCGGCTCACGGACCTGCTCGCGCAGGCCGGCGGTGTGAGTCCCACCGGGGCGAACACGGTGATCTTGCAGCGCGATCAGAACGGCAAGCGGGTGGACACCCCGATCCGCCTCGCCGGCCTGTTCGATGGTTCTGCGCCCGCTGCCGATCCGACCATCGTCAGCGGCGATGTGATCTACGTGCCGCAGGCGCCGGTGTTCTACATTGAGGGCGAGGTGCAGAAGCCGGGCGCTTACCGGATCGAGCCAGGGATGACCCTGTTGCAGGCCATCGCCCTGGGCGGCGGCCTGACGCGGCGCGGCACCCTCCACGGCGCGGAAATCCGCCGCCCCGGGGCCGATGGCAAGCTCGATGCCATTGCCGCAGACGCTGGCGCGCGCATTCGCGCCAACGATGTGATCGACATCCGGCAAAGCCTGTTCTAGGAGCCGTCATGGACCTTCAGGGATTCCTGCTCGTTCTGCGCGCCCGCTGGTTCGTCATCGCCGCGCTCACCGTGCTCGCGGCCGCGGCTGCGGGCATCACCGCGAAGCTGCTGCCCAAGCACTACATGGCCACGGCATCTGTGGTGATCAACAGCCAGTACGTCAACCCGGTGACCCGCGCGCAGATGCAGGGCATGCTGATGCCAGCCTATCTCAACACCCAGGCGATGATTCTGACCAACCGCACCACGGCGCTCAAAGTGGTGGACATGCTGCACCTGACCGACGACAAGACCTACCAGAAGCTGTACGCCGCCCAGGCCGCCAAGCTCCCGCCGGGCGTCAGTTCCCTGCGCGAGTGGATCGCCCAGCATCTGCTGTCGCAGTTGAAGGTCAACACCTCCGATCGCGACAACGTCATCAGTTTCAGCTATACCGCGCGCGACCCCGAGCAGGCCGCGCGTATCACCAACGCCTTTCTCGACGCCTACGTCCAGACCAATCTGGCGCTGAAGACCGGGCCCGCGCAGCGCACGGCTCAGTGGTACGCCAGCCAGCTCAAGACCATGCAGGCCAAGATCGAACAGGCACAGTCCAAGCTCATCGCCTACCAGAAAGAGCATGGGGTCATCCTGTCCGAGAAGGATGGGCAGGCCTCGCTGCCGCTCCAGGCCCTCGTCACGCAGCAGGCCATCGCCGCGGCGCAGAACTATGGCGATCTATCCAAGGCCCAGCTTCTGGGCGAACACAACGCCGACGTGATGCGCGACCCGGTGGTGCAGGCGCTCAAGACCAGCCTGGCTCAGGCACAGGCCAAGCTCAGCCAACTCGCGCAGACCGAAGGCGCCAACAATCCGCAGTACATCGCCGCGCAGACCGAGGTGAGCAGTCTGCAGCGCAAACTCAGCCAGCAGGTCGCCGCGGTGCAACGCGCGGTGCAGGCCACGGCGCAGGCCTCGCGGCAGAGCATGGCCGACATGCAGGCAGCGGTGCAGGCTCAGCAGAAGCGGATGATCGCTGACAACACCCTCAAGGCCGAGGGCCAGTTCCTGGTGCAGCAGGTGACCAATGCGCAGCGGCTTTACGACGCCACGCTGCGCAGCTATCAGGAAAGCGAGTTGCTGTCCAAGTCGGATCAGACCGACATGTCGGTGCTCAGCCGCGCCGTCGCCCCGATGGAGCCCATCGGCCCGCGCGCCTTGGTCAAGGCCGCGCTGGGTGCCGCGCTCGGCCTCATCCTGGGCGTTTTGCTGGCCTTGCTGCTCGAACAGCTGCAGCGCAAAGTGCGCTCCGTTCAGGAAGTCATCGATCTGACCGGTGCTCCGCTTCTGGGCACGGTGCAGATTCGACCCTTGTTTTTGCGATGATGGACGCCCCGACCGACCACGAGCCGATCTTGGTGGGGCGCGTTGCGCGCCGCCAGACGGCGAACAACCAGAACAATCCCATGAGCGTACTGCCTGCCGAAACGCGATCCAGCGCCACCGTCCCGATGGCGCTGGGCAAGGATCTGAAACTAGGCCAGCTGCTGCTCGACTCGGGCAAGCTCAGCGCGGCGGACGCCGAGCGCGTGCTGCGGCTGCAGAAGGCCAAGAACCTTCGCTTCGGCGACGCCGCCGTGCGGCTTGGCCTGGTCAGCGAGCAGGACATCCTGCTCGCCTTGTCGCAGCAGTTCGATTACCCCTACCTTGCCCCGGGGGCGAATGGGTTCAGCGATGAACTCGTGGCGGCCTATCAGCCTTTCACGCCGCAGGTCGAGCAACTGCGCGCCTTGCGCAGTCAGCTCATGCTGCGCTGGTTTGGCACCGGACAGCGCAGCCTCGCCCTTGTCGGCACCGGACCGACGGGTTCGATGAGCAACCTGGCGGCCAACCTGGCCATCGTGTTCTCCCAGCTTGGCGAACGCACCCTGCTGATCGACGCCAATCTGGGCCGGCCGATGCTGCACGAGCTGTTCAATCTTCCGGTGCGTCACGGTCTGTCGGACGTGCTGATCGGACGTGCCGGCTCCGAGGCGGCGGTGCGCATCGAACCGCTGCTTGGCCTCACTGTGTTGAGTGCCGGGACCCAGCCGCCCAATCCGGCCGAGCTGCTGGCGCGACCAACCTTTGCCGAGTTGCTGGCGCTCAACGCGGAGGTCTTCGACGTCATTCTCGTCAACACCGCGCCCACCCACCTCGCCGAAATCCTGCCCGTCTGCGCGGCCACGCAAGGCGCGCTGCTCATGGTCGACCAGCATCTCAGCGCCGCCGCCGACGTGCGGGCGGCGGCCAGCGCCATCCAGCACGCCGGGCTGAGCCTGGTGGGCAGCGTGCTCAACCGGCGCTGAACGCCCCCGAAGCGATGGCACGACCGCTTGCCTCACCTGCCCAACCGCGCCAGCGCACGCTGCTGGCGCTGACGATTCTGGGCGGCGGTGCGCTGGCCCTGCTGGCGGGTTACGTCGTCGGTCGGCTGAACCTTGGCGGCCACATCCATCTGGCCCTGCTCGTCGCGCTACCTGCCGCTTTCGTCCTGGGCCTGCTGTTCATCTATGCAAGGCAAACCTTGCTGTGGCTCATCATTCTGTTCCGTGCCAATCTCGATCCGATGCTGAACATGACCAAGATCGGCGGCGGCAGCTCGGCCATCGGCCTGGGCGGTCTGCTCAACGGCCTGGTCATCGGCCTCATCGTCATGGAACTGTTCAACCGCCAGCGCATCCCGGTGAAGCGTCTGCTGCTTCAGACCTGGCTGCCCTTGCTCGTGGTCATGGTCGGCACCTTGACCATCACCCCGCGGCTGGTGCCGGGGATCAAGAACGACCTCAGCCTGCTGTCCAACGCCGCCATCTTCTTGCTCGCCTTCGTCTACGTGCGTGATAAAGCCAGTCACGACGCCTGGCTGCGGGCCGTGCTGTTGTCGACCATCGGCCCCACGCTCTACGGCCTGTACCAGATCGTCACCCACACAGGCTTCCACGACTTCCAGGTGGGATTGCGCATCGACAGCACCTTCTCGCACCCGAACATCTTCGCCTTCTATCTGGTGCTGATGGTGTCGCTGCTGTTCGTGGTTTGGCGCGGCGGCGTCCTCGCCGTCGGTCCGCGGGTGCGGCGCCTGCTGCCGCTCTACATCCTGGTCTTGCTGGCCCTGCTGATGACGACCAAGACGCGCAGCGCCTGGGGCGCCATGGCGTTCTTCTTCCTCGCCTACAGCCTCGTGATGGAGCGCAAATTGCTCCCTCTGCTCGTCATCGCCGGATTCGCCTCGTTGTTGCTGCCCGACGTGCGGGAACGCATCAGCGAACTCACCACCGGCAACAGCGGCATGTACTACCAGCCTCTCAACTCCTTCGCCTGGCGCAAGGAGATGTGGACCGCGGCGCTGCGCTTCATGGAGCCGTCGCACTATTTGTTCGGCTACGGCAAGGAGTCCTACGAGTTCTACTCACGGCTGTTCTATCCGCTGAGCAACGGCGTCGGCCCGCCCGCGCACAACGTGTACATGCAGGTGTTCTTCGACGGCGGGGTGATGGGCCTGAGCGGCTTCGTCTGGCTGCTCCTCGGTACCGGAGCGCTTGTCGCGGGCGTGCGCAAGACCGACCGCATGGAGGGTTTTTTGCTCTTGATGCTGGTGCTGGAGTTCGCGTTGGTTTCCGTGTCCGACAACATGCTCGACTACCTGGTCTACAACTGGTATCTCTGGTTCGTTCTCGGCACCGGGGTCAGTCTCCATTTCCGGCGCATGGCGCAGGCCGCAGCCAAGCCGCAGCCGACGCACGGCACCGTGTTCGAACGGCCTGCGCTGGCGCGGGCGGCGCAGCGGGGACGGTGATGTTGCTCAAAAACGATCCGGACTGGCAGCAGGATCTGCAGCGGCTCGGCATGACGCGCCCTTTCTTCAAGGAGCAGTCGATCTGGGCGATCTTCGTGTATCGCTACGGGCGCCGGGTCGACTCCATGGCTCCCGGCGTCGGCAAGCGCATCAGGACCAAGCTCTATTGGCTTTTGTTCCGTTGGGTCGAAACCTGGACCGGCATCAGCTTGCCCAAGGAGGCGGAGATCGGCGGCGGGCTGCGCATTTTTCACTTCGGCTGCATCTTCGTGCATCCCGGCGCGAAAATCGGCAAGAACTGTACCCTGCGCCAAGGCGTGACCATCGGCAACAAGTCCGAGGGAGGCCCGGTCCCGGTTCTGGAGGACGATGTGGAATTGGGCGCTTTTGCGCAGGTGTTGGGCGGCGTCGTGCTCGGCGCCGGTTGCCGCGTGGGCGCTTTGTCCGTCGTCGTCCATGACGTCGGCGCCGGCGTGACCGTGGCCGGTGTTCCAGCGCGGCCCCTGGGCCGCGGCGCGCCCGAATCGGTTGCGCGGCTGAAGTCGTTGATCCAGCAGGCGGACTGCTGACATGCGTGCCATCGCCAATCAAGCCGAAACGCAACCCGCCGGCGCGGATGCGGGAATGAAGATCGCCTACTTCATCAACCAATACCCCAAGGTCAGCCACACCTTCATCCGGCGCGAAATCCAGGCGCTGGAGCGTCAGGGCTTTTCGGTGCTGCGCATCGCGCTGCGCGGCTGGGATGCCGAGCTGGCGGATGCGGCGGATCTGGCGGAGCGGGATCAAACCCGCTATGTGCTGCGGCATGGGCTGCGCGGCCTGTTGGGTCCGCTGCTCGGCATGGCGCTGCGTCATCCTGTGCGCACGTCGCGGGCGCTGGCCTGGGCCGCTCGCCTGGCGCGGCTCAACGAGCGCAGCCTTCCCTATCACTGGATCTATGTCGCCGAGGCTTGCCGGCTCGTGCAATGGGTGCGGGCTGCGGGCGCTGTGCATGTGCATGCGCACTTCGGCACCAACTCGGCGGAGGTCGTGCTGTTGGCGCGGCTGCTCGGCGGACCCAGGTTCAGCTTCACGGTGCATGGGCCGGAGGAGTTCGACAAACCGCTGGGCATCCATCTCAGGGAAAAAATCGAGCACAGCGCTTTCGTCGTGGCGATCAGTTCGTTTTGCCGAAGCCAGTTGTTTCGCTGGGTGGGCTCCGCGCACTGGGGCAAGGTCGAGGTGGTGCGCTGTGGCATCGAGCCGAACTTCCACAGCGGCGTCGAGGTGCGATGCAATCCCAACCGGCAGCTGGTCTGCGTCGGGCGCTTGAGCGAGCAGAAGGGCCACCTGTTGCTCATCGAGGCGGCCGCCTTGCTTGCGGCGGAAGGCGAAGACTTCACGCTGCTTCTTGCGGGTGATGGCGAATTGCGCGCGCAGATCGAGGCGACCATCGCGGCGAACGGCTTGGGCGGGCGCGTCGTGATCACCGGCTGGATTGGAAGCATGCAAGTGCGCGAGCTTCTTCTGGGCTCGCGGGCCTTGGTGCTGTCGAGTTTCGCCGAAGGCTTGCCCGTGGTCGTGATGGAGGCGATGGCCTTGGGGCGCCCAGTCGTGGCCACGCAAGTCGCGGCGATGGCTGAACTGGTGGAAGACGGCCGCAGCGGCTGGCTGTGCCCGGCGGGAGACGCGGCCGCGCTGGCGGCGGCGATGCGGCGTTGCCTGCACGCCAGCGAGGAGCAGCTCACGGCCATGGGGACACATGGCCGTGCCGTGGTGCTGTCCAGGCACGACGCCGACAGGGAGGCGCAGAAGCTCGGGAACTTGTTCCAGGCGGCTGCCAACGCCGCGGGCGCAGGCGCCATGAACGCGACCGACCGGCTGTCCGAAAGGCGCGCTCTACCGCCCTTGGAAAATTTGGCGCGCAGCGACGGGAGAATGCTCCCGTGAGCGCGGTGCTCTACGCCATCTTGCTGGTCGCTTGCATCGCGCTGGCGCTGCCCGTCGGCTTGCTGCTGTTGCAGGTCTTGAGCGCCTGGCTGCCGGGGCGTGCGGCGCAGCCTTGCTCCGATGCGGCGGGGCGCATCGCCGTGCTGGTGCCTGCGCATGACGAGGCCCTGAACATTCGCCGCACGGTGGAGAACCTGCAGCAGGATTTGCGCCCGATCGACCGTCTGCTGGTGGTGGCAGACAACTGTGACGACGACACGGCCGCCATCGCGCGGGCGGCCGGCGCAGAGGTGGTTGCGCGGCATGATCCGCTGCGCCGCGGCAAGGGCTATGCCTTGGATTTTGGACTGCGCCATCTGGCGTCGGACCCGCCGGATGTGGTGGTCATCGTCGATGCCGACTGCACGGTGCGCCCAGGGTCGATCGGCCGCGTTGCCGCCGTTGCCTTGCGGACCTGCGCTCCCGCGCAGGCGCACTACCGCATGGAGCTTCCGCCGGATGCCGGACTGAAGCTCAAAATCGCCGGTTTCGCCTGGCGCGTCAAAAACCTGGTCCGTCCCCTGGGCTACCTTCACCTGGGCCTGCCCTGCCAGCTCATGGGAAGCGGAATGGCCTTCCCTTGGACCTTGATCGAACAGGCCGATTTGGCGGACGCACACCTCGTCGAGGATCTCAAGCTCGGCCTCGAGTTCGCGCGCCTTCGCACGGCACCCAGGTTCGTGCCGCAAGCCGAGGTGACCAGCGTCTTCCCGGCCAGCGCCGCCGGCGTGGCGACCCAGCGCAGGCGCTGGGAGCATGGCCATCTGGGCATGCTGGTCGACGTGGCGCCGCGGTTGCTCTGGCAGGGTCTGCGCACGGCCAATGTCGGCTTGCTGGCTTTGGCCGCCGATCTGTGCATTCCGCCGCTTGCGCTCTTGGCCTTGTCGATGACGGCGGCAGTCCTGGCGTCCACCTTCGCCTGGTGGACGCTGGGCTGGACGACTCCGGCCTTGATCGCCTGGGCTTCCTGCCTGGCGTTCGCCTTGGCCGTCCTGGGCGCATGGACGCGCTTTGGTCGGGACGTCCTGAGCCTTTCAGAGATGACGGGCATTCCGCTCTATGTGCTTTGGAAGGTGCCCGTCTATCTTCGCTTCATGCTGCGGCGCGAGCGCGACTGGGTGCGTTCGGCGCGGGATGTCGAGAAATGAAACCGGACATGTCGGAGCACCAGGCTTCACGCGCCGAAGACGCAACGCTGCGCCTGTTCGGCCTGCCGTTGCGGAACACGACGCTTGCGTTGGCCGCCGGCGAACTGCTTCGCGCGGCGGCACGGGGGCAGCGGCGCAACGTGTATTTCGTCAACGCGCATTGCGTCAACGTCGCCGCTTCCGATGCCGTCTATGACGGAATTCTGCGGGCGGCCGACCTGCTGTATGCGGATGGCATCGGGATGCGGATTGCCGCCCGCGCGGCGGGTGAGACGCTGCGCGACAACGTCAATGGCACCGACTTGTTTCCGCTGTTGTGCGCGGGAGCGGCGCAGGCTGGGCTGGAACTGGCGTTCATCGGTGGCAGGCCGGGTGTGGCGCAGGCCTGTGCGCGCAACATGATGGCCGCGCACCCCGGATTGAAGGTGGCCTACGTCCAAGACGGATATTTTCCCGCGGCGCGGACGGGCGCCGTGCTTGAGGCCTTGGCGCAGTCGCGGGCGCGGCTGATTTTCGTGGCGATGGGCGTGCCCCGACAGGAGCAGTTCATCCACCGCCATGACGCCGAACTCGGCGATACGGTACGCCTCGGGGTTGGCGCCTTGTTCGACTTCTACTCCGGCACCATGCCCCGAGCGCCGTCGGTGTTGCGCAGGCTGGGCATGGAATGGCTGTTTCGCTTGCTGGTGGAACCGCGTCGCCTGTTCAGGCGGTATGTGCTGGGTAACCCACGGTTCCTCGCCCGCGTGATGTGGCGACGTCTGCTGAGCCGCGCGACCTTGACCCATGCGCCGCTCTCGGGCTGAGCGAGCGGGTTTGGGCGGGATTTTTTAGGAGGCATCCATGCCAGAAGCGTGAATTTGCGTCACCGTGGAGAAATTGACTGGTTGTCAGCCGAATGACGCAGGACATTTCCAAAAACCATCCATTCCTATTCAGGCATGACGATCCGGTTTGTAGGATGCCGATCTTCCGCTGCCTTGTTTCCACGACCGTGCCGGCCGGGTCATGGCGGTCGTCGCGTCGAACGACGCGGCAAGCCAGCGATTCAGCGCGCGGTTGCAAGGATTTTTCATGCGCCAAGTCTTGGGTCTTTCAATTGCTTTCGTTCTGCTCGTGGCCAATGGTGGTTGCGGAGGAGAGGGCGGCTCCTCCCTGAGCGCGGGCGGTAACGTGGCCGCCGCCGCCACCGTCACGGGTCGCGACGACGCTGGGACTCCGACTGGGGCGGCGATTCAGGCGACTTCGCTCAGTCATGTGTTCTCGCCACGCAGCTTCTGGTATCAGCCCATTCCGGCCAACGCGCCGCTGAATCCGAAGTCTTCGATCTACACGCAAGACCTGCTCGACCAGATCAAGAACCATTACGGTACCGTCAACCTCAACACCACCAGCTTCGCCAGCCCGATCTATTACGTGCGGACCAGCGGCGGATCCGACGCGGTGACCTGGGTGGACGGCACGCCGATCTATCCGGTCAGAAAGCGGGTCAATGTCAAGTTCTGGGACTGCCAGAACAAGGGCCGGACTCCTCACGAACTTGTCGAGCAATGGCGGGGCGTGCCGATTCCCGCAGGCGCGACGCCGGCGAACGGAAGCGACAGCGAAATGTCCATCTATGACCTCAGCACGCACACGCTGTGGGAATTCTGGGTGACGCGCAGGGTGGGCGGCGAATGGCAGGCCTGCTGGGGCGGGCGGGTGCGGGACACGATGCAAAACCCAGGGATCTTCCCGCACCCCTACGGAGCCACCGCCACCGGCCTGCCCTTCATCGGCGGCGAGATCTCGGCCGAGGAACTGGCGCGGGGGCAGATCAACCACGTCATCGGCATCGCCCTGGTCAACGCGGCGAGCTGGAAAGAGTTTTCCTGGCCGGCCAGCCGCTCGGATGGCTACAACCCGAATGACGTGCCCGATCGCATCCCCGAGGGCATACGCTTGCGGCTCGATCCCAGTGTCGACGTCGATGCACTGAATCTCACCCCTGTAGGCCGCATCATCGCCAAGGCGGCGCAAAAGTACGGCTTCGTGGTCTGGGACAAGGCGGGTGCTGTTTCGCTTCGAATGGTCAATCCCGCAAGCTATGAACTCGCGGGCCTGCCAAATCCCTACCCCGCCTTGTTCGACAATATCGCTTCTTATGATGTGCTGAAGGGCTTTCCATGGGACAAGATGCAGTTCATGCCGATGAACTACGGCAAGCCCTAGCCGCCCGAACGTCGACGCCGTGCTGCTGCAGAGCAAGAGAGGTTGCGAGCTTGATGCCGGGACTGCCGGGCGGAAGCCCGCGCAAACCCTGCCACGCAGGGTGATCGCGAGCCGCGCATCATCGCCTGCATGTCCATGACCGTCGCGTCTTTCTGGGTTTCCGTCACCGATTTCGGCGATACCGCGGTGTTGCTGCCGCTTGCCCTCGTCATTCTGGTCTGGATGGGTCTGGGCGCACGGCGGCTGGCCCTGTTCTGGGGGAGCTTGCTGGTCGCGGATATCGCGCTTGTGGCGCTCACCAAGATTGCCTACATGGGCTGGGGTTTGCATCCGCCCGGGATCGATTTCACGGGCCTGAGCGGGCATAGCGCATTGTCGATGCTGATTTGGCCCACGATAGGCGTGCTGCTGTCGGTCGGACGGCGGCGACTGTGGCGGTTGGTCATGCCGTTGTTGGGCGCGGCACTGTCGTTGGCGATCGCGATCTCGCGGCTGGCCACCGATGCGCACACGCCGCCCGAAGTGGCGCTCGGCGCCTTGTGGGGCGGCGGCCTGGCACTGACGTTCCTTTATTCCTGTTGGCACGAGACAAGGCTCAGCCTGCCTCGCCCCGGCCTCCTGCTGCCGCTGATCCTGCTTCTGCCGCTGGCGCTGGGCTACGGGCGGGTCTTCCCCTCCATGCAAGTGCTCGCGGATGTGTCCTGCCTATTGAGCGGTCATGCCCAACCCTATACCCGAACCGATTTGGAACGGCAATTCCAGCAGACAACGCAGGAGCATTTGACGAGCGTGTCACCGCCCGCCACGCCGAGCATGGGGTCTTTCTGCTTGCCTCCCGCGGCGCGTTTTTCGATTGGGGCCAGCAACGCCATGCAGCAGTCCTGGGTCTCCAACACTCAGGCTTGCCCATTTGAACTGGATGCCGGGTGCGCCGGAGAAGGTGTGCGCTCGTCGCTGGTTAGGGCGTTGGGCACAGAATGAACACGGCAGGGCAGTGCTCCGGGACATAAAAAAAGCCGGTCAATTGACCGGCCTTCCAACTAACAAGGCTTTTGCTCGAGGCAAGAATGCCAAGTTCGTCAATGTGGTTGCGGGGGCCTGCTGCGAACGCTGGTTGCGTGCAGTCCGGGTGCCGCTGGGTTGAGGAACCACAGTGCCGAGCAAGAGGGCTCGGTTGGTTCATGGGGATGCCCGACAGGAGGCCCCAATTCTGCAGCACTGCTGAAGTAGCGGACAAGTCAAAGGAGCGCCGGTCGGTTCGCGGCTTGCAGATGCGAATCTTAGTGTGGCCGCGTGCCCCCGAAGGCGTTCCACGCTGACGGCAGAGCTGTCGAAGCTTGAGCTGCCAAAGGTTGGTTCAGTTCAACGATGACTGAGTAGCCCTCGAACTGCTCAGGGATTCGCGCAGACCGATCCCAAAACTGCTTGCTCAATCTCACGATGAGCTTCGTCTGTCCGTCACGCATTGCAGGCCAGATCACCGCTGCCCCAGGAGGCAGCGACAAGCTGGCCAACAGAGCGGTGGCGGCAGGGCTTGGCTTCATTTCAGACTCCGTGCGTAGCTTCAATGGTCGCACCGAATGCAGTCATGATCAAGTCTAGCGGGACAATGACCGAGATGGAGCCGTTGCCCGCAAAGACGAGCCCTACCGAGGCAATCTCTCCCGACGGAAGCTCACCAACAACCAGTGAACCGGAGTCTCCGCTGTCAGAAAAAGCGCCGCCGACTCCCTCAACGACCCAAGCCTCGTTGAAGAAAACGTTGAACTGCTGTTGGAGTTCAGGGACAACGTAGCTTACCGATTGGTAGCCAGCGACTTTGCCCATCACTAAGCCGCGCGTATGCCCCGTCGTGCGTCCAACCTTCTGGACGGCCATGCCATCAGCAAGCGGCGCGATCGACGCAGGAGTTGCGTACACCGATCCCTGCATTGCGCTGACCTTTGCGTCATCGACGATCCGCATGAGTGCTGCGTCCAAATTGCCGGACACATTGACTGTCGCTGGCGATCCGTACACCATTGGCGCACATCTCTCGTATACACCGATGCTGAACGGATGAATCAAGAAGTTCGGATTGATGTCCAGGTTGCCGGGAGCCAATACGGGATGCCCACCTTCTGCATAGCTACAGCGGCCGATCACGTGGTTGTTTGAAAGGCCAAACAGATCGCCATTGATGCGAACGAGCGCTCCAAGAGTGCCCGCACCAAGGCTGCCACCGAGGCCAATCGAACTTCCGCAGGCAATTCGATTGTCGTGTAGATAGTGACTCGGGGCGCCGACGCCAGCCGGTGGCGTCCCGCCGACTTGTCCGATGACCCCGTGCCGGTACTCTACGTCGTAGGCGTCGATGGTTGACGGCAGCCTTTCGGTCTGCTTTGCCGTGAAGCCCTTGTTCAGGTAGACAAGGATCTTGCCTTCGGTCGCATTGACAGCAACGGCGTGGACTCTTCTCGCGTTCACAGCTCGGTTCAAGGGTGCGTCGAGACCGGCGAACGCACCCTCCACAAGTCCAAAATAGTCATCGCCAACCGGGATGTCCGTGACCTGTGCGGCGGCGACTGTCGGTGCCAGTCCATGCCTGGCGGCCCATGTGCGAAATGCGGCTCCTGCTTCGAAGATGGACATCTGTACTCCAGGCAATGGATGGAGATACGCGCGATCGCCCCAATAACGCGACTGCGCAATGTAGAGAAATCGTAGCTGATCCCGTGTATACAGCCTGCGAGGGCAGAACAAGCTAGCCCATATGCCTCACAGGAACCCACAAGGGGGTTAGCCTGCCTCGCCCATGGTGCTGACAAGCACGCCTAGATACCCTCAACGGCCACCCCATGTTCCGCGAGCCAAGCCTTGCGCTTGGCGTAGTCCGGCATCGCGCGCTCCACTCGCAGCCAGAACGCCGGGGTGTGGTGGGGCTCGTGCAAATGCGCCATCTCGTGCACGACCACGTACTCGGCGATCCTCGCTGGCAGCAGGATCGCCTTCCAGTGGAAGTACAACCAGTCGCCCTTGCCGCAGGAGCCCCAGCGGTACCCGAGGTCTTGCACCTTGATGCCAGCGGGGTCGACCTCCATCCTGCTCTGGTATTCGGCCACCCGGCCGCTTAGCCAGGCGGCTGCGCGGTCGCAGTACCAACGCGTGAAATGCTCGCGCGCGCTGGGCAAGGCATCCTGGCGCAGACAGAATCGCCCGGCAGCCAGCTTGAGCGGCGCGTCCTGGGCCTCGACCAGCTTCAGCCGATGGCTGCGGCCCAGATAAAGAAAACCCTCGCCGCCGACGAACTCCTTGCGCGGAACGCGACGCCGCAGCGCGTCCTTTTCAGCGAGCTTGGTGTAGACCCAGAAGCGCTTCTCGTGGACGAAGGCGCGCAGGCGGATTTCGTCGATTCCAGTCGGAGCACAGAGCACCAGCGATCCGTCCCGCTCGACCGTGATCTCCATCGTCTTGCGCAGCGGGCTGAGCCGCAGCGCGAACTGCAGGTCGTCGACCTGAAGGCTGCGGGGATTTGCAGGCACGACCATCGATTCATACCCGAACGAGCTTGTCGTGGCTGGCGCGTGCTTGCTCCATCAGCCGGTCCGCCAGGATGCCGGCCTTGTCCGAGTCGACGAGCGGCGGACGCAGGCGCATTAGATGCTCGAACAGTTGTCCGTTCAGATTGTCCTGGTCGGCGCGCTTGCTCGGCATCCAGATATTGCGATTGCCCTGCAATTCCTGAACCAGCAAGTCCACCAACTCGACGGTCACATCCTTCAGGCGCAAGAGTTCTGCCGGCGACGGTGCCTGCCCTGGTTCAACCACGTCCAACACCGTGCGCAAGAAGGGGGCGCAGTGTTCGGGAAGCCCTCCGGATGCATCCTCGGCGCCGATCTGGCCGGTCTTGAGTTCATCGATGATCGTCTGCAACTGCGCGATCACCTCGTCCCACTGCTCGCCCAGGGTCTTCAGGATGTCACTCAGCCGCTCCGACAGCTTGCGATACAGAACAGGGTCTTCGTCGGTGTGCTTGCTGTTGATTCATTTCCAAAACTGGGCCATTTGGGGACGCGTTCACGTTGAAATCTGAGCCACGTTGCCGCTCTATCGTGCTGAGTTTTTCAGCACAGGGGAGCAGGAGTGATCAACGTGAGCACATTGAGCAAGTTGCGCCGCCTCGTGCTGAGGCAGGACGTGTCGGTGCGCGAGGCCAGCCGCAGGCTGGGCATCTCGCGCAACACAGCCACCAAGTGGCTCAAAGATGGTCAGATGACCGAGCCCAGATACCCTCAACGGGTGTCAGGTCCCAGCATCCTGGATCCGTACAAGGAGCAGTTGAGCCAGTGGCTCAAAGCCGATAGCCATCGCAGCAAACGCGATCGGCGCGGGATCAAGGCGATGTTTGAAGCGCTGCGGGCGCAGGGCTACAGCGGCAGCCGGGGGCCGGTGTACACATTTGCCCAGCGCTGGCAGCAAGAGCAAGGCAACGCGGCACGCGGCGCGGGGTTTATACCGCTGAGCTTCGAGTTGGGCGAGGCGTTCCAGTTCGACTGGAGCTGCGAGTACCTCTTCATCGGTGGGCTGCGTCGCCGCCTGGAGGTGGCACACACCAAGCTGGCGGCCAGTCGTGCCTTCTGCCTGGTGGCGTACTACAGCCAGGCGCACGAGATGCTGTTCGATGCGCACGCGCGCGCGTTCGCTCTCTTCGGTGGCGTGCCCCGGCGGGGCATCTACGACAACATGAAGACGGCGGTGGACAAGGTCGGCCAGGGCAAGCAGCGCAGCGTCAACGCGCGCTTTGAGGCCATGACCGGGCACTATCTGTTCGAGCCGGAGTTCTGCAACCGGGCCGCCGGCTGGGAGAAGGGGGTCGTCGAGAAGAATGTTCAGGATCGGCGCAAGGACATCTGGCGCGAGGCCAGTGAACGGCGCTGGGGATCGCTTGGCGAGTTCAACGACTGGTTGCAGCAGGCCTGTGTGAAGGCCTGGGCCGAGATGAGCCACCCTGAATGGACGCAGCTCACGGTGGCCGATGTCTGGCAGGACGAACGGGTTCGCCTCATGCCCAACCCCCGAGCGTTTGATGGCTATGTGGAGCAGCCGGTTCGGGTCTCTGCCACTTCGCTGATCCACTTCCAGCGCAACCGCTATAGCGTGCCGTGCGAATGGATCCACGCGGTGGTCAGCTTGCGGGCCTATGCCGATGGTCTGCTGGTGGTCGGGCCTGACGGGCGACAGGTGCGCCTGGCGCGCAGCTTCGAGCGGGATCAGACGCTCTACGACTGGATGCACTACATCGCGCTGATCGAGCGCAAGCCCGGCGGGCTGCGTAACGGCGCACCCTTCAAGACCATGCCCGAACCCCTGCAGGAGCTGCAGCGCCAGTTGCTGCGCCACAGCGGTGGTGACAGGGTGATGGCGCAGGTGCTCATGGGCGTGAGCCTGCACGGCTTGGAGGCCGTGTTGGTGGCGGTGGAGCTGGCGCTGCAGTCCGGGCGGGTGAGTGCCGAGCATGTGCTCAACGTGCTATCGCGCTTGCAGGAGCAGCGCATGCCCGAGCCACCTGTGGCCACGAGGCTCACGCTCAACACGCCGCCACTGGCCAACCTGCAGCGTTACGACGCACTGCGCAGCCTCCCGCTTCACGAGGCTTCACCGGAGTCCGACCATGCATGACGTCATGGATGCCTTCAAGGCGCTGGGCTTGCATGGCATGGCCAGTGCATGGCCGGAGGTGCTGGGAACCGCCCGCATGAAGTCGCTTGATCACGAGGCCGTGCTGCACCAGCTCATCAAGGCCGAGACCGCGCAGCGCGAGGTGCGCTCCATGGCTTACCAGATGCGCGTGGCGCGGTTCCCATCGCACCGCGATCTCGCTGGCTTTGACTTTGCTCACACGCCAATCGATGAGGCGTTGGTGCGCCAGCTGCACACCCTTGGCTTCGTGGACTCGGCGCACAACGTGGTGCTGGTCGGCGGCCCCGGAACGGGCAAAACCCACCTGGCCACGAGCCTGGGAATCGAGGCCATCCGCATGCATGGCAAGCGGGTGCGCTTCTTCTCCACGGTGGAGCTGGTCAATGCCCTGGAGCTGGAGAAGGCGCAGAACAAGTCTGGGCAAATGGCACACCGGCTGATGTACGTCGATCTGGTGATCCTGGATGAACTGGGCTACCTGCCGTTCACGCAATCAGGCGGCGCGATGCTGTTCCACCTGCTCTCCAAACTGTACGAGCGAACGAGCGTGGTGATCACCACCAACCTCACCTTCTCGGAATGGAGCAGCGTCTTCGGCGACGCCAAGATGACCACGGCTTTGCTCGACCGCCTCACGCACCACTGCCACATCGTGGAGACCGGCAATGAGAGCTGGCGATTCAAGCATTCCAGTGCCGCTGGCGCGGCACCACCAAAGCCACGCGGCAAAGCGCAGAAAGGAGATCGAAAAACAGCAGACCCGATAGACTTATCCACAACCGAGTAGCCAAAACATCCATCAACCCAGTGGCTCAGCATTCGACGTGATCACTGGCTCAGTTGTGCCGATGAATCAACACTCGCCCCGGAGGAATGGGAAATGGTCCCCGAACGCGCTCTATCCGGATGCAAAAGGGGTCGGTCTCCTCGGGAATTCCACCTATGTGGGAAAACTCGTTTGGAACAAGACCAAATGGATCAAGGACCCTGTGACCGGCCGCCGCCGCCGAAGGGCCCGCCCTGCTTCCGAATGGGTCGTCAAGGAGTTGCCCGATCTTCGGATCATCAGTGATGCGCTGTGGGCGGAGACAGAGGCTCGTATCAGAGCCGTGAGGTCTCGAACGAGTAAGCAAAGGCAAGAGAGCGGTCGCACTGTGAGTGGTGGGCGTGGGCCCGGCTACTTGTTCTCCGGCTTGATGCGCTGCGGTGTCTGCGGAGGCGCGTACATCATGGTGGACAAACACCGGTATGGGTGCGCAATGCATCGTGACCGCGGCTCGGCTGCATGCCCGAACGCACTGAAGGTGCCTCGCAAGCGTGTTGAGGACTTGCTGCTCCAGGGTATCAAGCACGACCTGCTATCGGATGACGCGTTCAAGGTCTTCGAGGATGAAGTCCGGCGAATCCTGGTGGAGGCTCAACCTCACCCGCGTGAGGCAGCTCGCAACATCACCCGCGCAGAGACCGAGATCAAGAACATCATGGCTGCCATCCGCCAGGGGGTGGTGACGCCGACAACGCTCAAGGCGCTGCAGGACGCCGAAGCTGAGCTTCAGGCAGCGCAGGACCAAAAGCGGGAAATCGAGCGCCTAGAGCCAATGAAGATGATCCCTCAAGCGCGTGAGGCACACCGCAAATTGGTCTCAAGCCTCGAGCGGGTCGAGGACGTCGCCAGCGTCAGGAAGGCGATCGGCACCATTGTGGGTGAGATTCGCCTGGTTCCTGAGGGGGGTGAGCTTGTCGCAGAAATGACAAACGCCGGGCTGGCCGGCGTCTGTCAATTAACGTTGGTTGCGGGGGCAAGATTTGAACTTGCGACCTTCGGGTTATGAGCCCGACGAGCTACCAGGCTGCTCCACCCCGCGTCTGGAAACGATAAGTATATCTTGAAAAGGAAACTGGCGCATCTTCTTGTGCATCGCGGTGCGCTTGTCGGTGCCTGGGTTAGAGGTTGGATTCCTCGCCGGTTTGTGCCGAGCCGCTGTCCTCGAGAGCTTGCAGTTCCGCCGCGGCCTGGGCGGTGCGTTCGGCGTGATCGAGCACTTCCTTGGCCTTGCGCGCCTGGTGGAATGCCATGCCGGAGCCAGCGGGAATGAGGCGGCCGACGATGACGTTTTCTTTCAGGCCGCGCAATTCGTCGCGCTTGCCCATGATGGCAGCCTCGGTGAGTACGCGGGTCGTTTCCTGGAAGGAGGCGGCAGAAATGAAGCTGTCGGTGGACAGGCTGGCCTTGGTGATGCCGAGCAGGATGTTGTTGTACGTCGCGGGAATCTTGTTCTTCTCGATGAGCGCGGCATTGGTCTGCAGCACTTCGGAGCGCTCGACCTGTTCCCCGGTGATGTAATCGCTTTCGCCCGGGTCCTTGATCTCGACGCGGCGCAGCATCTGGCGCACGATGACCTCGATGTGCTTGTCGTTGATCTTCACGCCTTGCAGGCGGTAGACGTCTTGCACCTCGTCGACGATGTAGCGTGCCAGCGCCTCCACGCCAAGCAGGCGCAGGATGTCCTGGGGCTCCGCGGCGCCGTCGACGACGAGCTCGCCCTTGTTGACGACCTGGCCTTCGTGCACCAGGATGGTCTTTTCCTTCGGGATCAGGAATTCGTGGGACTGGCCGTCGAGGTCGGTGATGACCAGACGGACCTTGCCCTTGGTTTCCTTGCCGAAGGAGACCGTGCCGGTGACCTCGGCGAGCATGCCGGCGTCCTTGGGTGAACGCGCCTCGAACAATTCGGCGACGCGGGGCAGACCGCCGGTGATGTCGCGAGTCTTCTGGCCTTCCATCGGGATGCGCGCCAGCACTTCGCCAGGGCCGACATCCTGGCCGTCGCGCACCTGAATCAGCGCGCCGACCTGGAAGCCCACCGCCACGGCATGCTCGGTGCCCGGGATCTTGACCTCATGGCCCTGCTCGTTGAGCAGCTTGACCTGCGGCCTGATGATCTTGGCCGAGCCGCGCCGCTTGGGGTCGATCACGACCAGCGTGGACAGGCCGGTGACCTCGTCCAGCTGCTTGACCACGGTCACGCCTTCCTCGATGTTTTCGAACTTCACCCGCCCGGCGTACTCGGTGATGATGGGGCGGGTGAGCGGATCCCAGCTGGCCAGTGTGGTGCCGGCCTTGATCGCCATGCCGTCCTTCACGAACAGCAGGGCGCCGTAGGGAACCTTGTGGCGTTCGCGTTCGCGGCCGTAATCGTCGGTGATGAGCACCTCGCCAGAGCGGGAGATGGCCACTTGCTCGCCCTTGGAGTTGGTGACGTAGCGCATGGTGGCGGTGAAGCGTGCCGTACCCGCGCTCTTGGCCTCGACGCTGGAGACAATCGCCGCGCGCGAAGCTGCGCCGCCGATGTGGAAGGTGCGCATGGTCAGCTGCGTGCCGGGTTCGCCGATGGACTGGGCGGCAATCACGCCGACGGCTTCGCCGGTATTGACCAGCACGCCGCGGCCCAGGTCGCGGCCATAGCACTTGGCGCACATGCCGTAGCGGGTTTCGCAGGTAAGGGGGGTGCGCACCTTGATTTCGTCGATGCCGGCGGACTCGACCAGATCCAGAAGATCTTCGTCGAGCATGTCGCCAGCCGGAATGATCACTTCCTGTGTCTCCGGGTTGGTCACGTCGGTCGCCGCGACGCGGCCGAGCACGCGGTCGCGCAGGGATTCGATGACTTCACCGCCCTCGACCAGCGCGCGCATCGCCACGCCGTGCGTGGTGCCGCAATCGTTCTCGGTGATGACCAGATCCTGCGTCACGTCGACCAGGCGGCGGGTGAGGTAGCCGGAGTTGGCGGTCTTCAGCGCCGTGTCGGCCAGGCCCTTACGCGCGCCGTGGGTGGAGATGAAGTACTGCAGCACGTTGAGGCCTTCACGGAAATTCGCCGTGATCGGCGTTTCGATGATGGAGCCGTCAGGCTTGGCCATCAGGCCGCGCATGCCGGCGAGCTGACGAATCTGTGCCGCGGAGCCGCGCGCGCCGGAGTCGGCCATCATGTAGATGGAGTTGAACGATTCCTGGCGCACTTGCTTGCCATGGCGGTCGGTGACGGGCTCGGTGGCGAGGCGGTTCATCAGCGCCTTGCCCACTTCGTCGCCGGTACGGCCCCAGATGTCCACGACCTTGTTGTAGCGCTCGCCCTGAGTGACCAGGCCGGAGGCGTACTGTTGGGCGATTTCCTTGACTTCCTGCTCGGCGTGGGCGATGAGGGCGTGTTTTTCATCCGGAATCAGCATGTCGTCCACGCTGATGGAAATGCCGGCACGGGTCGCCAGGGCGAAACCCGACTGCAGAAGCTTGTCGGCGAAGATCACTGTGTCGCGCAGCCCGCAGCGGCGGAACGACGAGTTGATCAGGCGCGAGATTTCCTTTTTCTTCAGCGCCTTGTTCATCACGCTGAACGGCAGACCCTTGGGCAGGATTTCCGACAGCAGGGCGCGGCCCGCCGTGGTTTCCACGACCATGGTCTTGGGCGTGAGGGTGCGTGTGGCCTTGTCGCGTTCGTATTCGGTCAGGCGCACGCTGATGCGCGCGGTGATCTCCAGGTCGCCGGACTGCAGCGCGCGGTGAACTTCACCGACGTCGGAAAACACCATGCCTTCGCCCTTGCCGTTGATGCGCTCACGGGTGGCGTAGTACAGGCCCAGCACCACGTCCTGGGAGGGGACGATGGAGGGTTCGCCGTTGGCGGGGAACAGCACGTTGTTGGAAGCCAGCATCAGCGTGCGGGCTTCCATCTGCGCTTCCAGCGACAACGGCACGTGCACGGCCATCTGGTCGCCGTCGAAGTCGGCGTTGAAGGCGGCGCAAACGAGGGGATGCAGCTGGATGGCCTTGCCCTCGATCAGCACCGGCTCGAAGGCCTGGATGCCCAGGCGGTGGAGCGTGGGGGCGCGGTTGAGCATCACCGGATGCTCGCGGATGACCTCTTCCAGGATGTCCCACACGATGGGGGTCTGGGAGTCCACTTCCTTCTTCGCCGCCTTGATGGTGGTGGCCACGCCCAGCGCTTCCAGGCGGTTGAAGATGAAGGGCTTGAACAGCTCCAGCGCCATCAGCTTGGGCAGTCCGCACTGGTGCAGCTTGAGCGTGGGGCCGACCACGATGACCGAGCGGCCCGAGTAGTCGACGCGCTTGCCCAGCAGGTTCTGGCGGAAACGGCCGCCCTTGCCCTTGATCATGTCGGCCAGGGACTTGAGCGGGCGCTTGTTCTGACCCACCATGGCCTTGCCGCGGCGGCCGTTGTCCAGCAGCGAATCCACCGCTTCCTGCAGCATGCGCTTTTCGTTGCGCACGATGATTTCCGGCGCCTTGAGTTCGAGCAGGCGGCGCAGACGGTTGTTGCGGTTGATGACGCGGCGGTACAGGTCGTTGAGGTCGCTGGTGGCGAAGCGGCCGCCGTCCAGCGGGACCAGCGGACGCAGGTCGGGCGGGAGCACCGGCAGGACGGTGAGCACCATCCACTCGGGTTTGGAGTTGGTCTTGCGGAAGGCGTCCAGCACCTTCAGGCGCTTGGAGTTCTTCTTCACCTTGGTGTCCGAACCCTGCAGGTCGCCGCGCAGCGCGCCGACTTCCTGTTCCAGGTCCATGTGCGCCAGCAGGTCGCGAATGCCCTCGGCGCCCATGAAGGCGACGAACTCATCGCCGAATTCCTGGCGTTTGGCGGCGTACTCGTCCTCCGACAGCACCTGGCGCTTGGTCAACGGGGTCATGCCCGGATCGGTGACCACATAGGCTTCGAAATACAGCACGCGCTCGATGTCCCGCAGCGGCATGTCGAGAATCATGCCCAGGCGCGAGGGCAGGCTCTTGAGGAACCAGATGTGGGCCACGGGCGAGGCCAGCTCGATATGGCCCATGCGGTCGCGCCGCACCTTGCTCTGCGTCACTTCGACGCCGCACTTCTCGCAGATCACGCCGCGGTGCTTCAGGCGCTTGTACTTGCCGCACAGGCACTCGTAGTCCTTGATCGGGCCGAAGATCTTGGCGCAGAACAGGCCGTCGCGCTCGGGCTTGAACGTGCGGTAGTTGATGGTCTCCGGCTTCTTGACTTCACCGAATGACCAGGAGCGGATCTTTTCCGGCGAGGCCAAGCCGATGCTGATGGCATCGAAATGCTCGTCCTTCTGGAACTGCTTGAACAAATCGAGTAGGGCTTTCATGCGAACCTCCAAATCCTGTGTGTCAAAAGGGCGCGATCCGTGTGATCAGTTGCGCTCAAGTTCGATGTCCAAACCCAGCGAGCGGATTTCCTTGATCAGCACGTTGAACGACTCGGGCATGCCCGCCTCGATCGAGTGCTCGCCCTTGACGATGTTTTCGTACACCTTGGTGCGGCCGTTCACATCGTCGGACTTGACCGTCAGCATTTCCTGCAAGACATAGGAGGCGCCATAGGCTTCGAGCGCCCACACCTCCATCTCGCCGAAGCGCTGGCCGCCGAACTGGGCCTTGCCGCCCAGCGGCTGCTGGGTGACCAGGGAGTACGGGCCGGTGGAGCGGGCGTGCATCTTGTCGTCGACGAGGTGGTGCAGCTTGAGCACGTGCTTGTAGCCGATGGTGACGGGGCGCTCGAAGGCGTCGCCGGTGCGGCCGTCGAACAGGACGGCCTGCTTCTTCGACGCGGTGAGCTTGAGGCGATCGGCCACGTCGTCGGGATAGGCCATCTGCAGCAGCTGGTTGATCTCCTCCTCGGAGGCGCCGTCGAACACGGGGCTGGCGAAAGGCACGCCCCGCTTGAGGTTGTCGGCAAGTTCCAGGATCTCGGCGTCGCTCAGGGTGTCGAGCTGTTCCTGCTTGCCGCTGAAGTTGTAGAGCGTGCCCAGAAACTTGCGCAGTTCGTTGGCCTTCACATGTGCGCGCAGCATGTCGTCGATGCGCTTGCCGAGGCCGTGGGCGGCCCAGCCCAGATGGGTTTCCAGGATCTGGCCGATGTTCATCCGCGACGGCACGCCCAGCGGGTTGAGCACGATGTCCATGGGTGTGCCGTCGGCCATATAGGGCATGTCTTCTTCGGGCAGGATCTTGGAGACGACACCCTTGTTGCCGTGGCGCCCGGCCATTTTGTCGCCGGGCTGCAGGCGGCGCTTGACGGCCAGGTGGACCTTGACCATCTTGAGCACGCCGGAGGGCAGCTCGTCGCCCTGGGTGAGCTTGCGGCGCTTTTCCTCGAACATCTGATCGAACGCGTGCCGGCGCTTCTCGAGCGACTCCTTGAGCTGCTCGATCTGCTGCGCCACGGCCTCATCGCTGGGGCGGATGTCGAACCAGTGGTAGTGATCGACCTCCTTGAGGTACTCGGCCGTGACCACGGAACCCTTGGACAGCTTCTTCGGCCCGCCGGTGGCGGGCTTGCCGATCAGCAGCTTGGCGATCCGGTCGAAGGTGTCGGCCTCGACGATGCGCATCTGGTCGTTCAGGTCCAGGCGGTAGCGCTTGAGCTCGTCGTCGATGATCTGCTGGGCGCGCTTGTCGCGCTGGATGCCTTCGCGCGTGAACACCTGCACGTCGATGACGGTGCCGTACATGCCGGATGGCACGCGCAGCGAGGTGTCCTTCACGTCGGAGGCCTTCTCGCCGAAGATGGCGCGCAGCAGCTTTTCTTCCGGCGTGAGCTGGGTCTCGCCCTTCGGCGTGACCTTGCCGACCAGGGTGTCGCCAGCCTCGACCTCCGCGCCGATGTAGACGATGCCCGACTCGTCCAGCCGCGCGAGCTGGCTTTCCGACAGGTTGGGGATGTCGCGGGTGATTTCTTCCGAGCCCAGCTTGGTGTCGCGCGCAACCGCGTTGAGTTCCTCGATATGGATCGAGGTGTAGCGGTCTTCGGCCACCACGCGCTCGGACAGCAGGATCGAGTCCTCGAAGTTGTAGCCGCTCCAGGGCATGAAGGCCACGAGCATGTTCTGGCCCAGGGCCAGTTCGCCGAGGTCGGTCGACGCTCCGTCGGCCACCACGTCGCCGCGGGCGATGATGTCGCCGCGCTTGACCAGCGGACGCTGGTGGATGTTGGTGTTTTGGTTCGAGCGCTGGTACTTGATGAGGTTGTAGATGTCCACGCCGACTTCGCCGGCCAGGGTTTCCTCGTCGTTCACGCGCACGACGATGCGGGCGCTGTCGACATAGTCGACCACGCCGCCGCGCAGGGCGGTGACCGCGGTGCCGGAGTCGACCGCGGTGACGCGCTCGACCCCGGTGCCGACAAAGGGCTTCTCGGGGCGCAGCACCGGAACGGCCTGGCGCTGCATGTTGGCGCCCATCAGCGCGCGGTTCGCGTCATCGTGCTCCAGGAAGGGCACGAGCGAGGCGGCGACCGAAACGATCTGGGCGGGCGACACGTCCATGTACTGCACGCGGTCGGGCGCAACCAGAATGGTTTCACCGTTTTCGCGCGCCGAGACCAGCTCGTCGATCAGGCGGCCCTGTTCATCGATCTTGGCGTTGGCCTGGGCGATGATGTATTTGCCTTCCTCGATGGCCGAGAGGTAGTCGATCTGATCGGTGACCATGCCGTCGGCCACCCTGCGGTAGGGCGTCTCGATGAAGCCGTACTCGTTGAGTTGGGCGAACAGCGCCAGCGAATTGATCAGGCCGATGTTCGGCCCTTCCGGGGTTTCGATCGGGCAGACGCGGCCGTAGTGCGTGGGGTGCACGTCACGGACCTCGAAGCCCGCGCGCTCGCGGGTCAAGCCGCCCGGGCCCAGGGCGGAGACGCGCCGCTTGTGCGTGATCTCGGACAGCGGGTTGGTCTGGTCCATGAACTGCGACAGCTGCGAGGAGCCGAAGAATTCCTTGATGGCGGCCGAGATGGGCTTGGAATTGATGAAGTCGTGCGGCATCAGGTTTTCCGTCTCGGCCTGGCCGAGGCGTTCCTTGACCGCGCGCTCGATGCGCGAGAGACCGGCGCGGAACTGGTTCTCGGCCAGCTCGCCGACGCAGCGCACGCGGCGATTGCCGAGGTGGTCGATGTCGTCGACTTCGCCGCGGCCGTTGCGCAGCTCGACCAGCAGTTTGATGACCGCCATGATGTCGTCGTGCGACAGCACCATTTCGCCCTCGATCTCGTCGCGGCCGAGGCGGCGGTTGAATTTCATCCGGCCCACGCGCGAGAGGTCGTAGGCGTCGGCGTCGAAGAACAGGCGCTTGAACAGCGATTCCACGGCATCTTCGGTCGGCGGTTCGCCGGGGCGCATCATGCGGTAGATGGCCACCTTGGCGGCCAGCTGCTCGGGTGTTTCGTCCATGCGCAGGGTCTGCGAGATGAACGGACCCTGGTCGAGGTCGTTGGTGTACAGGGTCTCGATATGGCGGATGCCGGCGTCGCGCATCTTCTTCAGCAACGGCTCGGTCAGCTCCTCGTTGGCGAGCGCGACGATCTCGCCCGTCTCCTCCGACACCACGTTGCGCGCCAGCACCTTGCCGATCAGGAAATCTTCCGGCACCGAAATGCGTTGCGTGCCGCCATCCTCGAGGGTGCGCAGGTGGCGTGCCGTGACGCGTTTGTCCTTGGCCACGACGACATTGCCGGATTTGTCGACGATGTCGAAACGCGCGACTTCGCCCTTGAAATGCGCGGGCACGAATTCCATCATCGCGCCCTGATCCATCAGGTCGAAGCGGTCGAAGCTGAAGAAGTGGGCCAGGATCTGCTCATTGTTCAGGCCCAGGGCCTTGAGCAGGATGGTGACCGGCATCTTGCGGCGGCGGTCGACGCGGAAGTAGAGGATGTCCTTGGGGTCGAACTCGAAGTCGAGCCAGGAGCCGCGGTAGGGGATGATGCGCGCCGAGAACAGCAGCTTGCCGGACGAGTGGGTCTTGCCCTTGTCGTGCTCGAAGAACACGCCGGGCGAGCGGTGCAGCTGCGAGACGATCACGCGTTCGGTGCCGTTGATGATGAACGAGCCCTTGTCGGTCATGAGCGGAATCTCGCCCATGTAGACCTCCTGCTCCTTGACTTCCTTGATCGTGGGCTTGGCCGCTTCGCGGTCCATCACGATCAGGCGCACCTTGGCGCGCAGGGCGCTGGCATAGGTGAGACCGCGCTGCTGGCACTCGCGCATGTCGAACACCGGGCGCGCGAGGTTGTAGCCCTGGAACTCCATGCGCACGTTCTGGTTGTGCGAAACAATGGGGAAGATGGCGGTGAACGCGGCCTGGAGGCCCTCATTCTTGCGCTTGTCGGACGGCACGTCCTTCTGCAGGAAGGATTCGTACGATTCGAGCTGGGTGGCCAGCAAGTATGGCACTTGGATGACGCCTTGGCGAGTGCCAAAGCTCTTGCGAATCCGCTTCTTTTCGGTGAACGAGTAGGACATGGACGCTCCGCTGCGCAGGACTGAAACCGTTTTGGAATGCACACCACTGCAGGTGTACATTCAAAAACCGATCCGACTTCGACAATAACCGCGCCTGCATCAAGGCGCGAAAGCCCGGAAGACCAAAAGCCTTCCGGGCCAGGCAGCTGCCGGTGGGGTTACTTGATTTCCACCTTGGCGCCGGCTTCCTCCAGTTTTTTCTTGGCGGCTTCGGCGTCGGCCTTGGCCACGGCTTCCTTGACGGCCTTGGGCGCGCCGTCCACCAGGTCCTTGGCTTCCTTCAGGCCCAGGCCGGTGAGTTCGCGCACGGCCTTGATCACGGAAACCTTGTTGGCGCCGGCTTCCAGCAGCATGACGTTGAATTCGGTCTGCTCTTCGGCCGCGGGCGCAGCGGCGCCGCCGGCGCCGGGAGCGGCCACGGCCATGGAGGCGGCGGACACGCCGAATTTCTCTTCGAAAGCCTTCACCAGATCGTTGAGTTCCAGAACCGTCATGCCGCCCACGGCGTCCAGAATCTCGTCTTTGCTCAATGCCATTTTGTGTACTCCTGAATACGATTAAGAATGTAGGGGTTTGGAGCGGAGGATCAGGCGGCTGCCTCTTCCTCGCGCTTCTTGGCCAGTGCGGCCACCGAGGCGACAAAGCCCGTAAGCGGGGCTTGCATCACGCCCAGCAGCTTGGCGAGAAGCTCCTCGCGACTGGGAATGCTCGCAAGCTGTTTCACGCCTTCGGCATCGAGCAGTTTGCCGTTGTAGGCGCCAGCTCGAACGACCATCTTGTCGTTGGTCTTGGCAAAGTCGTTGATGACCTTGGCCGCGGCGATGGCATCCTCGGAAAATCCGTAGATCAAGGGGCCGGTCATTTCGCCAGCCAGCACCTCGAAACCGGTACCTGTGACGGCGCGCCGGGCCAGCGTGTTTTTCAGAACCTGCAGATGCACGCCCTTGCTGCGCGCCTGGGCGCGCAACCGGGTCATGGGCTCCACATCGATTCCGCGGTATTCCGCCAGCACCAGAGTTTGCGCCTTGCTCGCAACGGCCGCGACTTGCGTCACGACGGCTTGCTTTTCAGTGCGATTCAGACTCAAAGTTGACTCCTGAAGAAAATGGCCTGGGCGCGGACGCGCCTCAAACCGGGTTGCAGCGTCCTCTGGAGTTCAACAAGCCCGTTGCGCCATGCGTGCAACGAGACTGCAGGTTCCAGCGGGTCCGCCATCTGCGTCGGCTTTGAATGTCGAATCAACCCGACCTTCGCAATTAAGATGTGCATTCGCAAATCGCCAACGGTCTTGGATCGCTCGGGTATGCAAGGTTTTTCAACTTCGCACGCCCGACCCACCAAATTGCTGACAGCCGCAGCCTGGGCTGCGGCTGGTGTTCATATTCCCTCAGGCGGCCGCTGCCATGATGCTGGCAGCGTCCACGCGTACGCCGATGCCCATGGTGGACGAAACAGCCACCTTGCGCAGGTAAACGCCCTTGGCGGTTTGCGGGCGCGATTTGTTCAGTGCGTCGACCAAGGCCTGCAGATTGCTTTTCAACGCCTCGGGCTGGAAAGATGCGCGTCCGATCGTCGAGTGCACGATGCCGGCCTTGTCCGCGCGAAACTGCACCTGTCCGGCTTTGGCATTGCGCACGGCGCCAGCCACGTCGGGGGTGACGGTACCCACCTTGGGGTTGGGCATCAAGCCGCGAGGGCCGAGAATCTGGCCCAGTGCGCCCACTACGCGCATCGCGTCGGGGGAGGCAATGACCACGTCGAAATTCAAATTGCCCGCCTTGACCTGTTCGGCCAGATCTTCAAAGCCGACCACGTCCGCACCGGCAGCCTTGGCCTCTTCAGCCTTGGCGCCCTGGGCGAACACGGCGACGCGCTTGATCTTGCCGGTTCCGGCGGGGAGCACCACGGAGCCGCGGACGACTTGGTCGGACTTGCGCGCGTCGATGCCCAGCGCCACGGCCACGTCGATCGATTCGTCAAACTTGGCGATGGCGCATTGCTTGATCAGGTTCAGGGCTTCGTCAACCGAGTAGAGCTTGTTCGGCTCGACTTTGGCGCGAATCGCGGCATAGCGCTTGGGTAGTTTCTTGGCCATTTACACGCCCTCCACAGTCACGCCCATCGAGCGGGCAGTTCCCGCGATGGTGCGTACAGCCGCGTCCAGGTCGGCGGCGGTCAGATCCTTCATCTTGGTCTTGGCGATTTCTTCGAGCTGGGCGCGGGAAATCTTGCCGACCTTGTCGGTCAGCGGTTTGCTGGAACCTTTGTCGAGCTTGATGGCCTTCTTGATCAGGACGCCGGCGGGCGGGGTCTTGATGATGAAGGTAAAGGATTTGTCGGCGTAGGCCGTGATCACGACAGGCAGGGCCAGTCCCGGCTCGACACCCTGGGTCTGGGCATTGAATGCCTTGCAGAACTCCATGATGTTCAGGCCGCGCTGGCCGAGCGCCGGACCGATGGGCGGGGACGGGTTGGCCTTGCCGGCCGGCACTTGCAGTTTGATGAAGCCGACGATTTTCTTCGCCATGCAGTTCTCCTAGCGAGTTCAAACGCCCGCCGAAGCGAGCTCCTCGTTCATGCGGCCTCTGGAGCCCCCGATCTTGGGGACTGGGAATCGCGCAGCATGCCGGGCCGCCCCGCAAGCTTGCGCGCTGCTTCTGGGATCGGCCGCAAACAAGCGGCGCAAGCACAGAAGCAGGATTGAAAACTCAGAGCTTCTCGACTTGTTGGAATTCGAGTTCCACGGGGGTTGCGCGGCCAAAAATGGTGACCGACACACGTAGCCTGGACTTCTCGTAATTCACCTCTTCCACATTGCCGTTGAAATCGGTGAAAGGGCCTTCCTTCACGCGCACCATTTCGCCGGCCTCGAACAAGACCTTGGGGCGCGGCTTCTCCACGCCTTCCTGGATCTGGTTCATGATCTTGTTGACATCAGTCTCGCTGATCGGGGCCGGACGGTTCTTGGCGCCGCCGACAAAGCCCGTAACCTTGCTCGTGTGCTTGACCAAGTGCCACGTCGCGTCATCCATTTCCATCTCGACCAGGACGTAGCCGGGGAAGAAGCGGCGCTCGGTGATGGTCTTGCGGCCATTCTTCATTTCGACGACTTCCTCGGTCGGCACCAGGATGCGGCCGAACTTCGACTGCATGCCGGCGCGCTCGATGCGCTCGAGGAGGTTGCGTTCGACAGCTTTCTCCATGCCCGAATAGGCATGGACCACGTACCACTGCTTTTGGCCGGCAGGCAAGGTTTCAACCATCGACCACTCCGATTATTTTTTCCATCCCAGGATCACGTCGTAGAGCAGCCACTCCAACGATTTGTCGGTGATCCAAAGGAAAAGCGCCATGAGGATGACGAAACCAAACACGATGGCCGTCATCTGGATGGCCTCCTTGCGTTCGGGCCAAACCACCTTGCGTACCTCGCGCACGGATTCGCGAGTATAGGCAATCAGGGCTTTGCCGGGTTCCGTCAGCAGGAATAACCCGGCTGACAGCCCCAGTAAGAGCACCAAGGCGACGACCCTGAGCCAAAGCTCCTGGCTGTGCAAAAGATAATAGGCCGCGAAAGCGGCCAGAAAGGCGATTCCAGCCGCCCCCAGCTTGGCCTTGTCGGCGGACGTGGAGACGGTTTCTACGTTGGGTTGGGCCATGGTTGACTGATCGTGCTACATCCGGTGGTGGCAGGGGCAGAGGGAATCGAACCCCCAACCTTCGGTTTTGGAGACCGACGCTCTGCCAATTGAGCTATGCCCCTGTGGAACCCTTCAGATTGGCCACTTCACTGCTAGAAACGAAAGAATGATCGCCGGGCGTTGGCCTGGCGATCATTGGACTTTACTCGATGATTTTTGCGACGACGCCGGCGCCGACGGTGCGGCCGCCTTCGCGGATGGCGAAGCGCAGGCCTTCTTCCATGGCGATGGGGGCGATGAGCTTGACGGTGATGCTCACATTATCGCCGGGCATGACCATTTCCTTGTCCTTGGGCAGTTCGATGGCGCCGGTGACGTCGGTGGTGCGGAAGTAGAACTGCGGGCGGTAGTTGTTGAAGAAGGGGGTGTGGCGGCCGCCCTCGTCCTTGCTCAGCACGTACACCTCGGCGGTGAAGTGGGTGTGGGGCTTGATCGAGCCGGGTTTGCACAGCACCTGGCCGCGCTCGACTTCTTCGCGCTTGGTGCCGCGCAGCAAGATGCCGACGTTGTCGCCGGCCTGGCCCTGGTCGAGCAGCTTCCTGAACATTTCCACGCCGGTGCAGGTGGTCTTGAGGGTGGGCTTGAGGCCGACGATCTCGATTTCCTCGCCGACCTTGATGATGCCGCGCTCCACACGCCCGGTGACCACCGTGCCGCGCCCGGAGATGGAGAACACGTCTTCCACGGGCATGAGGAAGGCGCCGTCGACGGCGCGCTCGGGCGTGGGGATGTAGGTGTCCAGGGCCTCGGCCAGCTTGAGAATGGCGCCTTCGCCCAGTTCGCCCTTGTCGCCTTCGAGGGCCAGCTTGGCCGAGCCCTTGATGATGGGGGTGTCGTCACCGGGGAAGTCGTACTTGGACAGCAGCTCGCGCACTTCCATCTCGACGAGTTCGAGCAGCTCGGCGTCGTCGACCATGTCGCACTTGTTGAGGAACACGATGATGTAGGGCACGCCCACCTGGCGCGCCAGCAGGATGTGCTCGCGGGTCTGGGGCATGGGGCCGTCGGCGGCGGACACGACCAGGATGGCGCCGTCCATCTGGGCCGCACCGGTGATCATGTTCTTGACGTAGTCGGCGTGGCCGGGGCAGTCGACGTGGGCGTAGTGGCGGTTGGCCGTCTCGTACTCGACGTGCGCGGTGTTGATGGTGATGCCGCGCGCCTTTTCTTCCGGCGCCGCGTCGATCTGGTCGTACGCCTTGGCCTCGCCGCCGAACTTGCTCGACAGCACGGTCGTGATCGCCGCCGTCAGGGTGGTCTTGCCGTGGTCCACGTGACCGATCGTCCCCACGTTCACGTGTGGCTTGGTCCGCTCAAACTTGCTCTTCGCCATGATGAATGCTCCTGAAGACGATGAAGGTGCGAAAGGATTCGAATAAGAATGTTGGTGCCCATGGCGGGAATCGGACCCGCGACCTCTCCCTTACCAAGGGAGTGCTCTACCACTGAGCCACATGGGCGAATGGGGTGCTGCCGAACGCAACAGCCGATGCAGACAAGCCAAGTCTCCGAACACACCAACCGAAGCTGGAGCGGGAGACGGGAATCGAACCCGCGCCATCAGCTTGGAAGGCTGAGGTTCTACCATTGAACTACTCCCGCCTCGGTTCATTCGAGACACGGCCTGCTTGCGCACGAATCAAGGCTGCTGGCTGCGATGGCTTGTATTTCCCGCCATATTTTTCCCGCATCACGCAGCATCACCGGTTCATCGTGTTTGAATCAGCTGATTTATTCGCTTGGTGGAGGAGGTTGGATTCGAACCAACGTAGGCGTAAGCCAACAGATTTACAGTCTGCCCCCTTTAGCCACTCGGGCACCCCTCCGAGGCGAACCTAAAATTTTCAGGCAGTTTCGGGGTCTTGTCAACAAAAAGCTGCGGCGAACGCAGTCATGCCTGCGCCTCCAGGGCGAAGAAGGCGGCCAGTGCGGCGCCCGGGTCGTCGGCGCGCATGAAGGCTTCGCCGACCAGAAAGACGTGGACGCCAGCGGCGCGCATGCGTGCCACGTCTGCAGGGCAGAGAATGCCGCTTTCGGTCACCACCATGCGCTCCGGCGGGATGGCGTCGAGCAGCTCGAGGGTGGTGTCGAGACGGGTTTCGAACGTCCGCAAATTGCGGTTGTTGATGCCGACGAGCGGCGTGCGCAGCGCCAGGGCGCGCTCCAGTTCGGCGCGGTCATGCGCCTCGACGAGCACGTCGAGCCCGAGGTCCGTCGCGCAGTCCTCGAGTTCGCGCAACTGCGCATCGCCGAGTGCCGCGACGATCAGCAGGATGCAGTCGGCGCCCATGGCCGCGGCCTCGAGCACCTGGTAGGGATCGACGATGAAGTCCTTGCGCAGAACCGGCAGGCTGCATGCGGATCTGGCCTGGACCAGGTATTCGGGGGCGCCTTGAAAATACTCGCGGTCGGTGAGTACGGAAAGGCAGGTGGCGCCATGCCGCGCATAGCTCGCGGCAATCTCTGCGGGGCGGAAGTCTGGGCGCAGGAGGCCCTTGGACGGACTGGCCTTCTTGACTTCGGCGATGACCGCCGGTGCGCCAGTGGCCACGCGTTTTTGCAGGGCGGCAGCAAATCCGCGACGCGGCCCGTGGGCGCCGAGCCGGTCTCGCAGCATGGCGGGGGAGCGAACCGAGCGGGCCTCGGCCACCTCGCGCGCCTTGGTGGCGAGGATGCGTTGCAGGACGTCGCTCATGCGCCTGCCCCGGCGGTTTGCGTCTCCAGGCCGAGATTGCGGGTGTAGGCGATGAAGTCGCCAAGCTTGTCGCGCGCCTTGCCATTGGCCAGGGTCTTTCGGGCAAGGTCCAGGCCTTCGGACAGCGAGGATGCGACATTGGCGGCGTACAAGGCGCAGCCGGCGTTCAGCAGCACGACGTCTCGCGTCGGTCCGTCGACGTCGTCCAGCGCCTGACGCATGCGCGCGGCGGATTCCTGCGGGCTTTGGACCTGCAAGTCCTGCAGCGTGCAAGTCTTGAGGCCGAAGTCGGAGGGGTGGATGCGGTATTCGAGGATCTGGCCGTCCTTGAGTTCGCCCACCAGGGTTTCGCCGGCCAGCGAGACTTCGTCGAGGCCGTCGAGGCCATGCACGACGAGCACATGCTGGCTGCCCAGGCGCTGCAATACGCGCACCAGAATGCCGACGAGATCCGGGTGGAATACGCCGAGCAGTTGGTTTGGTGCGCCTGCCGGGTTGGTCAGAGGGCCGAGGATGTTGAACAGCGTGCGCACGCCAAGCTCCTTGCGCACCGGGGCGGCGTGCCGCATGGCGGCGTGGTGGCTGGGGGCGAACATGAAGCCGATGCCGGTGCCGGCAAGGCATCGCGCAACCTGTTCGGGGCTGAGCTGGATGTTGGCGCCCAGCGCCTCCAGCACGTCGGCCGAGCCCGAGGACGAACTCACGCTGCGTCCGCCGTGCTTGGCCACGCGCGCGCCAGCGGCAGCGGCGACGAACATGCTGGTGGTGGAAATGTTGAAGCTGTGGGCGGCGTCGCCGCCCGTACCGACGATGTCGACCAGATGCTTGGTGTCCGCCACCGGAACTTGGGTGGCGAATTCGCGCATCACGGTGGCCGCGGCGGTGATTTCGCCGATGGTTTCCTTCTTCACGCGCAGGCCGGCGATCAGCGCCGCCATCATGACCGGCGACATTTCCCCGGTCATGATGCGCCGCATCAGGGCGAGCATCTCGTCGTGGAAGAGTTCACGGTGCTCGATCACGCGCACCAAGGCTTCCTGATTGGTGATGGGCATGGCGGTGTCGTCCTAGCGGTTGGTCAGGCGCAGGAAATTCTGCAGCAGGCGATGGCCATGCTCGGTTTCGATCGACTCGGGGTGGAACTGCACCCCCTCGATGGCGAAGGTGCGGTGGCGCAGGCCCATGATCTCGCCGTCCTCGGTCTGCGCCGAGATTTCCAGGCAATCGGGCAGCGTGTCGCGCTCGACGGCCAGCGAGTGGTAGCGCACCACGGTGTAGGGGCTCGGAAGCCCTTCGAACACGCCCTTGCCGTCATGGGTGATGGGGCTGGTCTTGCCGTGCATGATGGTCTTCGCGCGCACCACCTTCCCGCCGAAGGCGGCGCCGATGGCCTGGTGCCCCAGGCACACGCCGAGGATGGGCAGTTTGCCGGCGAAGTGCTGCAGCACCGGGACGCTCACGCCCGCTTCGGCGGGAGAGCAGGGTCCGGGAGAGATGACGATGCGCTCGGGTGCCAGGCGTTCGATGGCGTCGAGCGCGAGCTCATCGTTGCGGATGGTGTGTACCTCCTGCCCCAGTTCGCCGAAGTATTGCACCAGGTTGAAGGTAAAGCTGTCGTAGTTGTCGATCATCAGCAGCATGTTCGCGAATCCTCTTGTCTAGCCGATTGGTTTCATTGCCGCTCAACCGCACTGGGGACGCCCCGGGGTGGGGACCGGCGTGTGGCAGGGGCTCGTGCGCCTGTGCGGCGCGGGGACATGTCAAGCGATTGGCTTGCGCCAATGCCGAACACGAACGGCGGAGGATGGGAACATGGCGAACATGCGCACATTATCGCCGGTTCGGGCCGCGCCTGGAACGACCTGGCCGCCAGACCGCCGTGCCCGTCACGCCGCGTGCTGAAGCGCGTCCACCAGGGCGATGTAGTCGCGCATCGCCTGCGCGGAGGGCATTCCCGCGAGCGTTGCCCAGGCATCCCATTTGGCCCGCGCCACGAAATCCGCAATGCCGGGGCGTGCTCCCGCGGCATCGCCCTCGGAAGCTTGCTTGTACAGGGCGTAGAGCCGCAGCAAGGTCGCATTGTCGGGGCGGCGGGGCAAGTTTTTTGCGCGGGCGACGGCGGATTCGAAATCGGTTTGCGGATGCATGTCCATACGGCTTCTTCTGGAGAGATTAAAAAGAACGATCGTACGATTTCGTCGGGCGCAGGCCATGGCCGCGTGGTCAGCCTTCGTTGCGCACCCCGGCGTGCACCTGGCCCGCCGGCACATGGCGTGAAGCGGACTGCACATGGCCGGTCTGGTCGTCGAAGAAAAAGTCGGGCTGGAATTCGCGCAGGAAAGGCCCTTTGTCCAGGCCGCCGAGGAACATGGCTTCGTCCACCGCGATGTTCCAGTTCATCAGCGTGCGGATGGCGCGTTCGTGGGCCGGGGCGCTGCGCGCGGTCACCAAGGCGGTGCGCAGGCGCATGCTCACGCTGCCCGAGCTTGCGGCCTGTTGCAGGCGGTGCAGCGCTTCGAGCAGGGGCTTGAAAGGGCCGGGCGGCAAAGGCTGCGCGGCCTTGCTCGCTTCATGCCGCTGAAAGGCGGGAAGGCCTTGGTCCTGGAACACGCGCTCGGCTTCGTCGGAAAACAGCACGGCATCGCCGTCGAAGGCGATGCGCACTTCGTCCGGATGCGCCTCGGAGGCGTGCGCCGATTCCGGATAGACCTGGGCCGAGGGGTAGCCCGCGGCGAGCGCCGCGCGCACGTCGTCGGGATTGGCGGACAGGAACAGATGCGATTGCAGCGCGTGCAGGTAGTGGAATGGGGGGCGCCCGCGCGTGAACACGCCGCGCTCGATGGGCGTGGCGTGGTGCTGCGCCGAACGGAACACGCGCAGACCCGAGACGGGATCGTTGCGCGACAGCAGGACCACCTCGACGCGATCGCGCTCCGTATCGCTGGTGTTGAAGGCCAGCAGCTTGCGCACCAGCTGGAACGCGACACCGGGACGCGCGGGGGTTTCCAGCCGGTCGAGTTGCAGGCGCATGTAGGCGGCGTCGTTGGATTCCTCGAAGGCGCGGTTTTCCTCCTCGAAGTCGAACAGGGCGCGCGAGGAGATCGCGACCACGAGCTTGCCACGCAGATCGGCCGACATGGGCTTATTTCACCAGGTTGTTGAGTTGGATGATGGGCAGCATGACGGCCAGCACGATGATCAGCACCAGCACGCCCATGCCGAGAATCAGCAGGGGCTCGAGGATGGTCACCAGGGTGAAGGCGCGGCGCTGCACCTCCTGGGCGTGCTGGGTTGCGGCGCGCTCCAGCATCTGCGGCAGCGTGCCGGTCTGTTCGCCCAGGCGGATGAAGGTGATGAGCACGGGAGGAAACCGCTTGTGCAGGCCGAGCGCGGCGGACAGCGTCGAGCCCTCGCGGACCAGGGCCAGGGCTTCCTGCGCATCGGCCTTCAGCACGGTGTTGGCGAGGGTGTCGATGGCGGCCTGCAGCGCGCGCAGGATCGGCACCCCGGCGGCGGTCAGGATGGCCAGGGTGGAGGCGAAGCGCGCCGTGTTCAGGCCGCGCACCAGCCGGCCCAGCAGCGGACTGCGCAGCAGCGCGCCGTCCAGCGCGGCGCGCGGGCCGGGCAGCTTGAGCGCCTGCCGCGTCAGCACGCCGCCCGTCACCAGCAGGCCGAGGATGGCAAAGCCCCAGTGGCGCAGGAAATCGCTGAACCCGATGAGCGCGATGGTCAGGATGGGCAGCTTCTGGTGCGCGCCCTGGAACACGCCGACCACTTGCGGCACGACATAGGTCAGCAACAGCACCACCACGGTGATGGCGACCAGCACGACGATGGCCGGGTAGGCCATGGCCTGGATCAGCTTGCCGCGCAGCGCCTGGCTGTTTTCCAGGTAGTCCGCCAGGCTGGCGAGCACCGTGCCCAGGTTGCCGCTGTCCTCGCCGGCGGCGACCAGCGCGCAGTAGATGGGCGAGAACTCGCGCGGGTGCTGGCCGAGCGCCATGGCGAAGCTGTGGCCGCCGGCCACTTCGCTCTTGATGGCCGAGAGCATGTGGCCGATCTCGGCGCGGTCCGCGTCGTCCGCCAGCGCGGCGAGCGCACGTTCCAGCGGCAGGCCCGAGACCAGCAAGCCGGCGATCTGGCGCGTGAGCAGGGCGATCTGCTGCGCGTTGAGCAGCCGGCGCGTGAAGCGGCGCGCCTGGCCCGGCGCGTGTTCGGCGACGATGGCGTCGACCTCGAGCGGAATCAGGCCGCGCGCCCGCAGCATGCCGCGCGCGCCGCGGGCGCTGTCCGCCTCCAGCACGCCGCGGGTTTCGGCGGCGGTGGCATCGAGGGCGACGAAGCGGTAAGCCGGCATGGCTGGGTTGGACGGAGGTCTGGGCGGTCGGCCGCGGCGGCTCAGTCGCGCGTCACGCGCATCAGCTCGGCCAGCGAGGTCTCGCCGCAGCGCACCCAGCGCATGCCGTCGTCGCGCATGCCGCGCATGCCGGCAAGGCCGGCCAGGCGGCGCAGTTCGGCCTCGCTGGCGCGCTCGTGCACGGCGGCGCGAATGGCGTCGTCGGCCGTGAGCAGCTCGAACACGCCGGTGCGGCCGGCATAGCCCGTGTGGTTGCACGCCGTGCAGCCCACCGCTTCATAGCCCTCGCTGTCGACAGCCGGCTTCTTGCACGCGGGGCAGAGCCTGCGCACCAGGCGCTGCGCCAGCGCGCCCAGTAGCGAAGAGGCCAGCAGGAAGGGCTCCACGCCCATGTCGATGAGCCGGGTGACGGCCGAGGGCGAGTCGTTGGTGTGCAGGGTGGCCAGCACGAGGTGACCGGTGAGCGAGGCCTGGATGGCAATCTGTGCGGTTTCGAAATCACGGATTTCGCCGATCATCACCACGTCCGGGTCCTGCCGCAGGATGGCGCGCAGGGCGCGCGCGAACGTGAGGTCGATGCGCGGGTTCACCTGGGTCTGGCCGATGCCCGGCAGGTCGTATTCGATCGGGTCTTCCACCGTCATGATGTTGGTGGTGCTGGCGTCCAGCCGCGCCAGGGTCGAGTACAGGGTGGTGGTTTTTCCGCTGCCGGTGGGGCCGGTGACGAGCACCAGGCCGTGCGGGTGGTGCGCGAGCGCGTCGAACTTCACCAGCATGTCGGGGGCCATGCCCACCGCGCGCAGGTCGAGCCGCGCGGCGGACTTGTCGAGCAGGCGCAGCACGGCGCGTTCGCCGTGTGCGCAGGGCAGGGTGGAGACGCGCACGTCGAGCGCCCGCCCGCCGATGCGCAAGGAAATGCGCCCGTCCTGCGGCAGGCGCTTTTCGGCGATGTCCAACTGGGCGAGGATTTTCACGCGCGAGATGAGCGCGCCGTGCAGAGCCTTGTTGGGCCGCACCACGTCGCGCAGCGTGCCGTCCACCCGAAAGCGCACCACCGAGGACTGTTCGTAGGGCTCGACGTGGATGTCGCTGGCCCCGTCGCGCGAAGCCTGGGTGAACAGCACGTTGAGCATGCGGATGATGGGCGCGTCGTCGGCCGCCTCCAGCAGGTCTTCCACCGCCGGCAGGTCCTGCATCAGGCGCGAGAGATCGACGTCGCCCTCGACCTCGCTCACCACCTCGGCGGCGCTGCCGTCGCGTGCCGCGTAGGCGGCGCCGATGCGCTCCTGCAACTCGGCGGCAGCCACGCGCTGCACCGTCTGCACGGCATGCGCGCGCTGCACCTCGGCCAGTCCGGCGGCGCGCGTGGTCTCGCAGACCCAGAGCTTGAGCGCCGGCCCGTCCTGCTCGGCGAGCAGGGACTGGTCGCGGCAGAAGGCATAGGGCAGGGGATAGCGGGCCGACATCGTCAAGAACCTTTCAGTTCGGCTGCCGTGACGGCTTGGGCGGCGAGGCCTGGGGGCGCCCTACCCGGACCAGCAGGCGCTTGCCCTGGACTTCGGTCGTGTAGGGGGCGGCCTGGCGCAGGTTGAGCACCACGCGCGTGCGGCCCTGGGCCTCCATCACGCTGGCCGAGCGCAGGTCGCCCTGCTCGAAACTCACGGCGTTGCGCCCGAGGCCGGAGGCGGCGCCGGGGAAGTCCAGGACGATTGCGGCCGGCTGCTCGACGGTGAAACTCGCCGGCGGCGCCGACAGGGGGCGGGAGAAATCGAGCTGGACCACCGTTTCGGCATCCTGTTTGCTGGCCTGGATGCCTTGCAGCACATTGTCGTTGGCTTGCGCCAAGGGCGGCTCGAGGCCTGCCACCGGAGCTGCCGGCCCGGGCGCCGCGCTGGATGGCGGCGTGATTTCGGGCAGGATGGGGCCCGGCAGATTGGGCATGCCGAACTGGCTGGGAAGCTGGCTGCCGCTCTGCAGGCCTTGCATATGGTCGTACTGGGTCTGGCTGATATTGCTGCCCTCCCCCTCGGTGCGCACGATGATGGGCCGCAGGAACACCATCAGATCGGTCTTCTGCGCCTGGCGCGAATTGGAGCGGAACAGCGCGCCCAGGCCGGGGATGTCGCCCAGGCCGGGGATCTTGCTGTCGTTGCTGCTCACGCTGTCCTGCATCAGCCCGCCCAGCACGATGGTCTGGCCGTTGTTGACCAGCACGGCGGTCTGGATCGAGCGCTTGTTGGTGATGATGCCGGCGGCGTTGGTGGTGTTGGCGATGCTCGACACCTCCTGGTAGACGTCCATCTTGATGGTGTTGCCGGCGGTGATCTGCGGCCGAACCTTCAGCGTCAGGCCCACGTCCTTGCGCTCGATGGTCTGGAACGGCGTGACCGTGGCGGTCGATCCGGTCTGCGCGTATTGGCCGGTGACGAAGGGCACGTTCTGGCCGACGACGATCTTGGCATCCTCGTTGTCCAGGGTCATCAGGTTGGGGGCGGACAGGATGTTGGCGCCGTCCTGGGTCTGCAGGAAATTCGCCAGCAGTCCCAGCGTGGCGAGCCCCGCGACGTTGTGCAGGATGCCGATGTTGAGTCCGTTGGGCAGGGTGATCGCGCCGCTGGCCAGGGCCTGGCCGCCCGCCGCTCCACTGGCGATGGCGGTCTGGAGGTTGATGATGTTGCTGCCGCCGGTGCCGAAATTGCTGCCGCCGACGATGGCGTTGTTGTTGCCGCTGCTGCCCGCGATGGCCTGCCACTGGATACCGAGCTGGGCCGCCTTGTTGGCGTCGACCTCGGCGATCAGGGCTTCCACATAAACCTGGGCGCGGCGCACGTCGAGTTTCTGGATCACCCCGCGCAGCTGCTGGTAGACCGGCTGCGGCGCGTTGACGATCAGGGCGTTGAGCGCGGTGTCGGCATAGACCGAGCCGCCCTGCGGCAGGGGCACGGTCTCGCTGCCGCCCTGCTGGCCGAAATCGGGCGTCTGGCCCAGCCCGGGACTGGTGGCGCTGGCCGCGCCCATTCCGGATTGAGGGCTATTGGTGCCCCCGCCCTGCTGGGTCGTGGGTTGCGGCGCGCCGCTCCTCGGGCTGCTGCCGGGGGACGTGGACGCCATGCCGCTGTTGGCGAGCACGCCGCGCAGGGTGCGCGCGAGGTCGGCGGCGTTGGCGTTGTGCAGATAGACCACGTGGATGTTGTCCGCGTCGTCCTGGCGGTCGAGCTTGGCGATCATCTGCTCGATCTGCACCAGCTGCGCGCCGTTGGCGGCGCGGATGATGAGCGCGTTGCTGCTGCTGTCTGGCAGCACGACCGCGCGCATGCCGTTGGCGCCGACGGCCGCGGTCTGTGTGCCGGGCGCCGCGCCCGGTGTCGCGCCCGCCTGCATGTCGATGAGTTTTTGCAGCGTGGGCGCGAGCTCGGAAGCCACCGCGTATTTCAGCGGCACCACGTCCACCTCGCTGCCGGTGGGCACGTCCAGCCCCGCGATGATGCGCGCGATGCGCTTGAGGTTGTCGGCGTAGTCGGTGATGATCAGCGCATTGCTGCCCGGGTCGACGTTGATGGTGTTGTTGGGCGAGATCAGCGGCCGCAGCACCGGCAGCAGGTTGCTGGCCGCCTGGTTGCGCAGTTGGAAAATTTGCGTGACCACCTGGTCGCCCCGGCCCGGAATGGCCCCGATCCGGTTGCCGACGCCAACCGGCGTGGTCTGCAGCCGCGCGTCGGCTTCGGGCACCACCTTGAACACGCCGTCGTGTTCGACCACCGCATAGCCCGCCAGGCGCAGCTGCGTGAGCAGCGCCTGGTACACCTGCTGCGGCGGCACGGGTTTTTGGAATTGCAGTGAAATCTGGCCCTTGACGCGCGGGTCGACGATGAAGTTGCGCCCGGTGGCGGCGGCGACCGCCTGCACCGCGCTGGCGATCTCGGCGTTGACCAGATTGATGGTCATCGGCGTGTTCGGTCCGGGATGCGCCGCCGAATGGCTCGGCGCCGCCCAGGCCGGCGGCGGCACCAGGCCGGCCAGCGCCAGCGCCAGCAACAGCGCGCCGGGCGCCCGCGCCAGCAGGACCGAGCGTGTGCCCGTCTTTCCCCGCGCCGCAGGCTGGAGCCCTGGTGACGGGTGTCGAAGTCTGGCGTGCTGCTCGCTCATGGTCGGTCGTCTCAAGAATGCGTTGTTGCCGTCGTGACGGTTTCGGTCCAGCGTCCTTCGGCCCATCGAGGAAACGCTAGGCCGCTCCCACGTTTTTTTGACCCCCGCAGGTGCGGGGCGGCGCGCCGCCCACGGGGTGCGCTCACAGGCCGATGCGCACCTTGTCGCCCTCGCGTTGCCCCAGCAGACTGAGCAGATTGGCCAAGGCCTCTTCCTGCCCCGCGGCGGCCTGTGCCGTCCCGGCGAACTGCAGCTGCTGGCCATTCCATACGCCCTTGCCTGCCAGAATCAGGGGTCCCGAAAGCGTGGAGAGTTGCATGTCCGCCTTTGCGCCGTCTCCATGCACCCGCAGGAGGTAGCTGCCGAGGGGCGCCACCGTGCTCAGGCGCGAGCTCATGTCGCTGGCCTTCACCTGAACCGCGCCCATCAAGCGCAACCTGCCGGCGGCTGATTCTAGGCTGGCATTGTGAAAGGCCAGCGCGATGCCGCCGCGCAGCGCCAGCGTGTTCCACGGCGTGCCCAGGCCTTCGAGCAAGGCGGCGGGGACAAGCGCTTGCCAGTCGGGTGGCTGGACCTGCCACAGGGTCCAGCCACCGATGTGCGCCTGGACGGCCAGTTGCAGCGGCGTTTCGGCCAGGCCGGGCCAGCGCAGGCCGAGTCGGATCCGCCCGTGCCAGAGGTCCGTCAATCCGATGCGCCAATGCAGAACGCCCGGCGCCAGCGTCGCGCCGCGGCTTTGCGGCCCGCCCGCCAGCACCACCCGCGCCGAGCCATCGCGCCAGGTGCCCTGGGTCTGCGCCAGCAACACGCGCTGCTGACTGGCGGCGGCCACCGCCGCGCCCAGCCAGCTTGCCGGCGCTTCGGCGACGATGACCCAGAGCAGACCCAGCAAGCCGGCCAGCCAGAACGGCCAGCGTGCGCTGGCACCCGAAGGCTGGCGTGGAGGACGTCGGCGGGCCATGACGTTGCGAAGGGGAGCGCGGGGATTGGCTGCGGGCTTGCGCGGTGGGGCGAGATGTCTTTCGCACCGGCGTCAAGGGTTGCGCGAGCCTTGCTGCTGCGAAATCTGGATGCGCCCGGCCAACAATCCGTCGGCCCCGCGCGCAAGCTCGGCCCGGGTGACCGCGGCGCCCCAGTCGCGTCGCGCGGCTTGCGCCAGCTCCAGCAGGGCTTGCGGCTTGAGGTGGAGGACGTCCAGCGTGACGCTGCCCGGCAGGGCGGTGATCTGGGCCTGGGCGCCGTGCTCGCGCAGCCAATCGTCCAGGGTGCTGCGCAAGTCTCCGGATTGTCCCGTGACCGCCGGCGCGGCGGCCAGGGCGGACAGTTCCTGGGCCTGGGCCTGGGCCGTGCGCAGGGTGGATTGCAGTTGCGCGATGTCGGCCGGCGCCGTGCGCAGCGTGTGCAGCGCCGGGCGCAGCAGCGCCAGCCACACGACGGCGGCGCCCACCACGGCGGCGGCCACGCTGACCAGGCGTCGCTCGCGCGTCGACATCCCTGCCCAGCGCGCCTGCAGGGCCGCCAGGACGCCGGGGAGCTTGCGGGAGCTTGCGACCCTGGCCATCAGCTGGGTGTGCGGACGGTGAACTGGCCGCTTTCGGCGCTGCAGGACAGGCCGAGGAGGGCGCAGCGGGTGAGCGCCGGTTGCATCTGGGCCGTTCCGAGCCCGAGTTGGAGCTTGCCGGGGCTGTAGTCCAGCTTGGCGATGGCCGTGTTCGCGGGCAGCACCCGCGCGGCGGAGCCCATCAGAACTTCCAGACTGGTGCTGGTGGGTTTGCCGGCGCGGGCACGCGCAGTGTCCAGCGCGCGCTGCATTTGCAGCCGCGCGTCAAGCACCGCGGGGGCTCCCGGCAGGGCGTTGCTCACGACGGTTTGAACCTGGGTTTGTAGCTGGCTGCGGTCGTTGCGCAGCTTCATGGCGTCGAGGTTGATGCCGACGATCTGGATCACCGCCAGCACGCCGCCGAGCATCGCGGCGCGGCGCCAGGCGGGGGTCTTGAATTGCTTGGCCAGCCCGGCCATGCCGCGTTGCATGGCGGCTTGCGGCGCCAGATCGAACTGACGCAGGTTCCAGGGCGACTGCGCGGCGCGCGCCAGCATCTGGGGCGCGGTGGCGGGCACGATGTCGGCGGTGGCGCCAAACCAGCCGGTGGCGAGATCCAGCAGGGCCGGCTCCACCAGCACGCGCGTGAGGCGGGCGGTGAGCAGGTCGGGGGCTTGCGCCCCGGGCTGCGTGGCGCTGGGCAGATGCAGCCACGCAGCCTCGCCCTCGGCGTCACGCCACAAAAGGCGCAGGCCATCGGCCATGGCTTGGAGCCAGGCTTCGCCCGGGGCGAGGAGTACGGGTTCCGGAACCAAGGCCGCCAGGTCGCGTCCGGCTTGGGTCAGGGTCTGCAAGGCAGCGGCGATGGCAGCACGCTCGCAGGCGCATGCCATGCGCACGCTGCCGTCGGCCTCGCGCGGGCCCGCCGCCAGGTGCTGGGCCGCGGGGTCGGTCAGCAGGCGGTCTTCCAGCGTGCCTGCCAGCGCGGCCTGCAGGCGCGCGCCGGGCATGGCGGGCAGGTTCACCCCCAGCAGGGTGAGTTGCTCGGCGGGCCAGACGCCGACCACGCGCTGGGCGCGCGGCAGCAGTGCCGGCTGGCTCTGCCCCGTTTCGGCAACGGCCCCGGTCGGGCCCAGCAAGGCATAGTCCAGCGCGGCTTGCTTGCTGCCGGGAGCGAGACGGACGACGAGCGTGTTCACGTGAGCACTCCCGCGCCGCGCGCGGCCCCGCCGGGCGGGGTTTCGCCCATCTTCGGGCGGCCGTGCGATGGTCTCATGCGCGAGGATTGTAAGGATGGGTTTGTGACATCCGCGCGGTCGTCACGATGCGGAGGGGCGTGCGGCGGCCATCCAGGGCGGCACGCGCTGCATGCGCAGCACCTGGGTGATGAGACCCACGCGCTGGATCAGGGCGCGCTCGGCGTATTCGAAGCGGTCGATGCGCACGCGCGCGGTGGCCTCGAAAAAGCCGCTGGACACGCCGACCAGCATGGGATCGAGATTCGGCTTGGCCTGCGTGCCAAGCGCCGTGCCGATGTCGCCGGTGTTGCGGAAATAGGCGGTTTTGCGCGACTGCACCAGGCGCGCCGCGGCATCGGCCGAAATGTCGAGCACGGCGGCCAGCGTTGTGGCGTCGGCCGTGTTTGCGTTGAGCGGCGTGGGCTGGGGCAGCAGGGTGACGTAGGGGGCGAGCGCCGGCAGCGCCTGCGCCACCTCGGGCGACAGGCGCGCGAGGTCTTGCAGGCCGCGCAGGGGGAGGGTGGTCGATGGCGCGGCGGCGCCGGGTGGCGAAGCCGGCGCCGCCGGTGTGGATGGCTGGTTGGATGCTTGGGCTAGGGCGATGCCCGAGGCGATGGTGTCGGCCACCGAACCGGCCACGCCCAAGGTGGCGCAAAGGCGCTGCAGCGCAGCTTGCGCGTTGGGGTCGGGCTGCCCGTTCGGCGCCAGATCGGCCAGATTGAAGCGGCTTTGCGCGTCGGTGATATGCCCTTCCAGCCAGGCATCGGGCAGGCTTGCGGTGCTTTGCCCGCGCGCGGCCAGGAAGGTGGACAGGCGCGATTCGGCCAGCGGCACGGCCCATGGTTCGCTCAGCGTGTCCACGCTGGAATTGCGCGCGTCCTCGCGCAGGATGAGTCGCGCCCAGTCCACCGCGCCGCGCAGGATCCAGCGCGCCTGGGTGGCCTGCTTGGCGGTCTGCTCGCGGCTGATGGCGGCCCACTGGTGCCAGAACATGCCGGACACCATCACCGCGGCGAGGGCCGCGATCAGCAGTGCGGTGATCAGCGCCGCGCCGCGCGCGCGCGGCGGTGTCGGCCTGGCGATGTTTCGCCGCGGCTCTTTGCCGCCAGCGCGTCGGGCCTTCCCAAGTTTTTGCGGCCGGGCCCGCGGCGCGGCGCGGCGAAGGAACCCGGCGGCGGAAACGTCGCGTTGCGCCTTCACTGCCGGTTCTCCAGCAGGAATTCGCGCGTGATGGTTCCCTGCAAGTCCGGGGTGGCGCTCTGCAGGGTCAGGCGCAGCGCCGAAGGCGTGCGCAGCGCGGCAGCCTGCGGACTGTCGCCCGTGCCGTCGGCGGCGGTGTAGGGGTTGACCCAGGCGCCCGATTGCGCCAGCAGCCCGAGGCCGGCGAAACGGTACACCAGCACCGTCATCGCGGTGATGTCCGGCAGCACCTCCAGCGCCTGCCCCTGCGGGTTCTGCATCGCGCCGAGCAGGGCGCTGGGCGATGCGCTGGGCTGGCTGGCCCAACGCATCCAGCGCCCGTCGCGCAGGCCCCAGCGCGCCACCTGCAGCAAGCCGGCGTCGGCGGGAATCCGCGCGCCGGGCCAGGCCCGCACGTCGCCGCCCAGCGCCTGCGGCGCGCGGCGCACGATGAGTAGGTCGCCGTTGCCGGCTAGACTCACCGCGGGCAGGCCGGCGCCCTCGTCGCGGGCGGCGTTCAGGTCGTCGGCCATCTGGCGCAGGCCCAGCGACAGGCGCTCGGCGGCGTGCAGGCGGAGATTGGCGGCGTCGCGCCCCTGCGCCACGCTGTCGAGCCCGCGCCAGCTCAGCGCCGCCATCACCGCCATGATCAGGGCCGCCACCAGCAGTTCGATCAGGGTGAAGCCGGCGCCGCGGGCGCGGTGGCGCAAGGTGCGGACGCGCATCACAGGTTGCCGATGATGGTGACCACGTTCCATGCCGTCCAGCCGGAGGCGTCGCGTACCTGCACGTCGACGCGCCGGAAGTTCGGGTTCGGCGTCGGTTGCACGTCCACGTTCAGCGTGAAGCCGGCCTGCGCCTCGGTACAGATGGACTCGCTTTGCCCGACGGGCAGGAAGTCGCGCGTGATGCGCTGCTCGACCAGGAAATTCTCGGCGCACTGCTGCGCCAGCACGGCCTGGCGATAGCGCTGCGCGTTGTCCTGCAGCCCGCCCGAGGCGCGCATCGCCGCCAGCAGGGCGATGGCCACCACGGCCAGCGCCACCAGCACTTCCAGCAGGGTGAAGCCATCGCCCTGCCGGCGGCGTGCGGACGTTGCCATGCCGGCCTCAGCGCTGGCTGCTCACCGCGAACGGCGCGAGGCCGTTGCTGGCGATGGTGACGACGCGGCCGTCGCCCTGCAGCGTGACCTGCATGGGTGGCGAGACCGGTTCCGTTCCGAACACCAGCCAGCTTGTCGAGGCGCCGGTGCCGGACGCGCCGCCGCTGGCTTGAACCACGACGTTGCCGGCGCGCACGGCGTCTGCGTTGACGCGCGGCAGATAGCCCGGCGGCGGTGTGCCGCCGGCGTCCAGCCATTGCCAGGCGCGGGCGACGAGCGGCGCGTCGTTCAGCGGCACCCAGCCGGTCGGCGAGGGTTGCAGGAAGGTGTAGCCCGCTGCGCCGGGAGCCCAGGCCAGCGGTTCGCCGCGCGCTGCAGCCTGCTGGCGCGCGGCGTCCAGCAGGGCGGCCAGGCGGTCGGCCTCGCGCTGCATGCTGTCCTGGCCGCTTCGCGGCAGGGCCAGCGCAGCCAGTCCGGTGAGCAGAGCCATGACCAGCAGCACCACCAGCAGTTCGACCAGCGTGAAGCCGCGCTGGCGGGCGCCGCGACCCGCCATGGCCGTGGCCGCGCTATTGCCAGCTGCCGATGTCGGCATTGGCGCCATCGCCGCCGGGCTTGCCGTCGGCCCCGTAACTGAACACGTCGACCGGGCCCTTCACGCCCGGATTGAGGTACTGGTAGGGGCGCCCCCAGGGGTCGGTGGGCAGCTTGTCCAGGTAGGGTTTCCAGTTGGCCGGAACCGGCGCCGTGGATGGCTTGACCACCAGGGCTTGCAGCCCCTGGTCCTGCGTCGGGTAGTTGCCGTTGTCCAGCTTGTACAGCTTGAGCGCCTGCATGATGGTGGCGATGTCGGTCCTGGCGGCGGTTTCGCGCGCCTCGTCGGTGCGGCCCAGGATGTTGGGCACGATGAGCGCGGCCAGCACGCCCATGATCACGAGCACCACCATCAGTTCGATCAGGGTGAAGCCGCGTGCGCCGCGCCGTGGGGCTGCGGGAACGGAATTCGGCAAGCTTGAGGCGGGGTTTGCGGGTTGAGCGGGGGCAATCATGCGGATGCGTCCGTGTTGGCTGTCGGGCCTCGCGGCGCGGCGTGGCGAAGCCGCACCGCGAGGCATCCAGGCGCGGCCCGTCGGCCGTCACCGTCTGGCGGCCATAATACGGGCCTCATGTTCAAGTTCTCCCGCTTATCGCCTGCTGCCGACGTGGTGTCCGACACGCCCTCGGCCGCCTCCCTGCGCCTGGCCTGGCTGGCGGCGCTGGTGCTGGCGTTCGCGTGCGCGGCGAGTGCCGGTTACTGGGGCCTGCGCCTGCTGGCACGTCCCGCACAGGTGCCGGCCGATGCGCGGGACGTGGGGCGCCTGGATGCCGAGTCGCTCGCCGCCGCGGCGCCCCGGCTGTTCGGCCACGCCATCGCGGCTCGGCAGCAAGAGCCGGTCGCGCCGGCGCGGTTTCGCCTCTGGGGGGTGATCGGCGGGGGGACGCAGGCCGGCTCGGCCCTGATCGGCGTCGACGGCAAGCCACCGCGTGCCATCGCCGTCGGCGATGCGGTCGCGCCTGGCGTGCGCCTCGAATCCACCGCCTATGGCGAAGCCGTGCTCGTGCAGGATGGGGTTCGCGTCGCGTTGAAGCTGCAGCCGACGCCCGGTCGCCCGAGTTCGCCCGCCACCGTCACGGCGCCTTCGTACGCGTTACCGCAGGCGGTCGATGCGCAGGAGTCCCCTGCGCCGGCCCCCACCGTGCCCAGCTTCACCCCCAGTATGGCGCCGAGCCCAGTGCCGCGCCCACCGCGTTAGCGCGCCGGGGGCTCAGAGAAAAAGCCGCACCAGAGGGTTGCGGGTTTCCTCCACGTGCGCATAGCCCAGGGTGCCGAGGAATTCGGTGAACCGGGCCTCGTCTCCCGGGGGGACTTGGATGCCCACCAGAACGCGGCCGCTGTCGCCGCCCTGGTTGCGGTAATGGAACAGGCTGATGTTCCAGTCGGGCTTCAAATGGTTCAGAAAGCGCATCAGGGCGCCAGGGCGCTCGGGGAAGTCGAAGCGGAACAGGCGTTCATGGGACGCGAGCGAGCTGCCGTCTGCGGCCGCTGGCGCGCGACCTCCAACGAGATGGCGGATGTGGAGCTTGGCGAGTTCGTCGTCGGTCAGATCCAGCGTGGCGTAGCCGGCGCGCTCCAGGCTGTTCGCGATGCGCCGCGCGTCGTCCCTCCCGCTGACGCCCACGCCCACGAACACGTGCGCCCGCTGCGGGTCGCCGAGGCGGTAGTCGAACTCGGTGATCGCGCGCGCGCCCAGCAGCGCGCAAAGGCGCCGGAAACTGCCCGGCTGTTCGGGGATGGTGACGGCGAACAGGGCTTCGCGCGCCTCGCCCACCTCGGCGCGTTCGGCGACGAAACGCAGGCGGTCGAAATTCATGTTCGCGCCGCAGGTGATGGCGACCAGGGTTTCCCCCTTGAGCTTGTGCTGGGCGGCGTACTGCTTCACGGCGGCCACCGACATCGCGCCGGAAGGCTCCAGCACGCTGCGGGTGTCCTCGAACACATCTTTCAGCGCGGCGCAGACCTCGTCGGTGCTGACGACGACGAAATCGTCCACCAACTCGCGCGCCAGGCGGAAGGTTTCGGCCCCCACCCGCTTGACCGCGGTGCCGTCGGCGAACAGGCCCACGTCGGCCAGTTCGACGCGCTTGCCGGCGCGCACGCTGCGCAGCATGGCGTCGGAGTCATGGGTCTGCACGCCGATGATCTTGATCTCCGGCCGCACCGCTTTGATGTAGGCGGCCACGCCCGAGACCAGGCCGCCGCCGCCGATGGCGCAGAACACCGCGTGGATGGGCGCCTGATGCTGGCGCAGGATTTCCATGCCGATGGTGCCCTGGCCGGCGATGACGTCCGGGTCGTCGAACGGGTGCACGAAGGTCAACCCCTGCTGTTCCTGCAGCGTCAGGGCATGCGCATGGGCATCGCTGTAGCTCTCGCCCTCGAGTACGACGTCCACGTTCGTGCCGCCGAAGGCGCGCACCGCGTCGATCTTCACCTTGGGCGTGGTCGACGGCATCACGATCACCGCGCGGCATCCGAGACGGTGCGCGGAAAGCGCCACGCCCTGCGCGTGGTTGCCCGCGGAGGCGCAGATCACGCCGCGCCGTCGATCTTCGTCGCTCAGGCCGGACATCTTGTTGTAGGCGCCGCGCAGCTTGAAGCTGAAAACAGGCTGCTGATCCTCCCGCTTGAACAGCACCTTGTTGTGCAGCCGACGGCTGAGGTTGCGTGCCGGGTCCAGCGCCGTTTCATGCGCCACGTCGTAGACGCGGGCCGTCAGAATGCGTTGCAGATAGTCGGTATGCTTCTTGGTCACGGACCAGCCTGTCGAAGGGGATAAGTGCTCATTCTAGGCAGCCCCTCGCCCCCAAGGGCCTGCGCTGCGCGGCGAGCGGGCAAAAAAAACCCAGGCTTGAGGCCTGGGTTGGAATCCACCTAAGGAGGAGGGTGGAGGAGACAAGGGGTGCCGGCCGTGTGGCCAGCGCGATGCCATCATAAACGATGGCCCTGCTGCGACGCAAAACCACACGAGGAACTCGGATAATTTAGTTAATCAGCATCTACTTATATGTAAGTTGTTTGTTAATCAATGACATGGCTCGCTTTTGAGGCCGATTTTTCAAGCTTTTGCCGATTTGCGTTTTTGCAACAGAAGAAGCCAATGCCTGGAATGTTGCGTCGCGGCATCTTCGGCCAGCCGGCTTCCCCGGCGCGGCTCGGGTCCGCATGACGGCCTACACAACCCAACACGGAACTTCAGTCATCATGGAATGCACAGTGCAATGGGCCGGAGACGGCGGCATGGCCTTCATCGCCACCACGGGCAGTGGCCACATCTTGGCGATGGACGGCGCGCCGGCGGCCCAGCCGGGAGATCCGGGCGGCCACAACCTTGCCCCGAGGCCGATGGAAACGGTGCTCGCGGGGGCGGGCGGCTGCTCGGCCTACGACGTGGTCTACATCCTCAAGAAAGGCCGGCAGGACGTGCGCGGCTGCAGCGTGAGGCTTCAGGCCGAGCGTGCCGCCACCGACCCCAAGGTGTTCACCAGCATCCACCTGCACTTCACCGTCACGGGCAAGGGGCTGGCCCCGGCGGTGGTCGAACGGGCGGTGCATCTGTCGCACGAGAAATACTGCTCGGCCACGGCCATGCTGGCGAAAACCGCGGCCATCACCACAAGCGTGGACATCGTCGAGGCCTGAGCCCAGCCGCGGCGCCGCCGGTCATATCCAGTGCGCCGTCGTGGTCATGACCTTGGCCGCAGCCCGCATGGCCGCGCGCGCCAGGGCGGGCAGCGGCGCGGCGCCGAGCTTTTCCGCGGCGCGCGCGTGCGCCACTTCGTCGGCCTGCATTTGCGTGACGACCGCGCGAGACGCGACATCCGCCGCCGGAAGGCGCTGCAGGTGCGAGGCCAGGTGCTGCTCCACCTGGTTTTCCGTTTCCACCACGAAGCCCAGGCTGACCTTGTCGCCGGCCAATGTTCCGGCCAGCGCGCCGAGGCCGAACGCGCCTGCGTACCAGATCGGGTTGAGCAGGCTCGGGCGCGACCCCAGCTCATGCAGGCGCTGCGCGGTCCAGGCCAGATGATCGCCTTCCTCGCGCGAGGCGCGCAGGAAATGCGCACGCAAGCTCGGCTCGCGCGCCACCAGCGCCTGGCCTTGGTACAGGGCCTGGGCGCAAATCTCCCCAACGTGGTTCACGCGCATCAGCGCGCCCGAGAGCCGGCGGTCGGCATCGCACATAGGCATCGGCGCCTGGTTCGTTGCAGGGCAGTCGGAGGTCGACGCGGGGTTGGCGCCGGGCTCGTGGGGATATGGCAAGGGCCGTGCGGCCGGCGTCACACCGGACAAGGTTTTCAGTGCATTGTCCACCGCCGTCAGCAAGCGGTCGGCCGGTGGGGGCAGCGCGCCCGCGGGACCCGCGGACACGTTGCGGCAGGAAGCCAGGTTGGGCATGGACGATCTCGATGCAAATGGACTTGCCGCAAGCATAGGCGCTTCGCTTTCCGGGATGGCGGCGTGGAATCGGGCTGCCGGGCGGGAGAGGCGAGGCACTCCCGTTCCATGCGTCAGGCAAAGTGCGCCGGAAGGCTGCGATAGACCGATGGAAGCCGTTTTGATCTTGTTGCGCAGGTGCAACGAGCAAGGACGATTCTGGAGATGCAGGAAAAGGATGCCTTGCAACACGGGGTCTTGGATGCTGAAATGCGGTTAACTCCCATCCCGGAGTTGGCGAGTGCGGCGCCCCGGCTTCGAGCCGAGTCGCCTTGCTACGCAGCGGTAGGCTGCCATGCGGCAACCGCAATGCAGCAATCGTTTTGTCCAACAATTTTCTGGAGATGTATCAATGAAAAAATCACTACTCGCACTGGCCGTGTTCGGTGCCTTTTCCGGCGCTGCCTTCGCGCAAAGCAATGTCCAGCTGTACGGCATCATTGATGTTGGCGTGACCCATTACACCGGCCTGAAGCCCGCTGGTACGCCTGCGGCTGGTCAGACCACGAGTTCGACCGGTCTCAGCTCCGGCGTGCAAAGCGCCTCGCGCATCGGCGTGAAGGGTACCGAGGACCTCGGCGGCGGCCTGAATGCTTTCTTTGACGCCGAAACCGGTTTCTGCGCGGCGGGTACCAACCAGGACGGCACCACCACCCAAACAGCTGGGAATCAGACTTACTGCACCGGCGGTGGCTTCATGCAGCGCCAGGCTTTCGTCGGTTTGGCTGGCAACTTCGGTACCCTGTCACTCGGTCGCCAGTACACGCCGCCCTTCACGAACGAAGCCAATATGGACCCGTTCGGTTTCGGTTTGACCGGGGATATTGCCAATCTGTCGCTGGTTGGCCGCTATGGGCTGTACCGTGCCAACCAGGCTGCGGCGTATGTAACCCCGGATATGGGCGGATTTAAAGGGACTGTTGCTTACTCATTTGCACCCGGCAATGCGGGTACCGTCCCGACGGCAAGCGGTCCTGGTTCCAACGTTTCCCGCGCCATCAGCTTGAACGGTCAGTACGGCAATGGTCCCATCACGGCCGGCCTGAACTATACACAAGTGACAAATGTGTACCAGAACCCGACCACGTTCGTCAACGACGGCAAACTGAAGGGCTGGCAACTGTATGGCGCCTACGACTTCGGCGTGGCCAAGGTTTCCGGTATTTATGAGGACGCCAAGCAGGATTACTATTCCGGCGACCAGAAATTCTGGATGCTGGGCGCCACAGTGCCCGTCGGCCCTGGCGCGATCCTGGTGTCGTATAGCCAACTCAAGAATAGTTTGGTTGCTCAAGGCAGCACTGCTCCTGAAGCGGGTACGGCCAAGCAGTACGCACTCGGCTACACCTACTCGCTGTCCAAGCGCACCAACCTGTATACCTCGTACGCCCACATCAGCAACGACGTTGGCACCGCCTTCGCGGTTGGCTCCTCCACCGACAGCTTTGCCGGTGTCTTGGGCCAGGGTTCCAGCGGCTTCGCTCTGGGTATCCGCCACCAGTTCTGATCAGCGCAAGCTGTTTGGTCCTGATTTGAAAGCCGCCTTCGGGCGGCTTTTTTACGGGATTGACGGCTCATGGAACTGGTTGATGTTGGGATGCTTGATTCCGTTTTCGCTCGATTCCGCATCCATGGCGCCGGCGCGATGCGCAGGCGCTCACGTCTTCCCGGCATCTACGGCCGTGTAATGGTGCTGCTTGATGGCCTCGGTGAAGCGCATCCGGGTATGGCTGGCGCGTTCGATCAGGCCGACATGGCGTTGAACGTCGATTCCGGGCAAGGTGAGCACGCGCAGCGAGCGGTCGGTCGCCCAGTTGACGTTGGCCAGGCGCGGAACGATCGAGACGCCGAAGCCCTGGCGCACGATTTCGATCATCGCTTCGACCGAATTCAGCTCCATCTCGTCCGACGTCGAGACGTCGCAGCGGCGCAGCACCTCGTTCACCAGGTGGCCGGTCCACGTGTGCCGGTCGAAGCGGATGAACGGCGCTTGGCGCAGCATGTCCAGCGGTTCGTCCGGCAATGCGAACTGCGCACGGCGTGGAACGATCAGCACCATGGCTTCGGTGTACAGCGGTGTCCAGCGCAGGCTGGAGGCCAGCGGGCGGGGGGACTTGGTCACCACCGCGGCGTCGAGTTCGCCGCGCTCGACGCGATCCGCGAAATCGCTTGAAAGGCCGGCCAAGATCTTGACCTTCAGCCGAGGATGCTGCCGCTTGACTGCGCGCAGCGCGTCGGCGAACGCTCCCATCAGCGCCGAGACCAACGCGCCGACGACGACGGTTCCCGACAACGCGTCTGGGTCGGCCTCGGCCACCAGGGAGTCGTAGAGCAGCACCAGTTGCTCGATGCGAGGCGCCATGGCCCGGCCCGCGGTGTTCAGCACGACCGAGCGCGGGCCGCGGTCAAACAGCGCCTGCTCGAGGCTTTGCTCAAGCGATCGCATCTGCAATCCGACCGCGGCCGGGGTGAGACCGACTTCCCGTCCTGCCGCGGTAAAGCTGCCATGCCGGACGACGGCCAGAAAAGTCTTGAAGCTGCGGATCGAGGACATGGACTGGTGGCTTCGGATGGGCGCGATGTCGTGTCGCGCCGAGGCTTCGGCGGCAGAAGCGGTTTTCACGGGCCTGCATCCGCAATACTAAAGTTTTTCTTGTTCTTGACGAAACAAAGGTTCGCTTTTCTTTTTTAACGCGGCTGGCCACAATGGCCTCACATTGAGACGCTGCCGACACCGCGCGCGAACCCTATGGCCGACAAAAACTCTTCCCTGCGTGTCTCGATCTGGCGTGGCAAGGACCAAGGTCGTTTCGCCAGCTACGACGTCCCGAAACTGGAAAGCCAGACGGTGCTCGACGTCGTCAGCTATGTTCAGCGCCAGCTCGACCCCAGCCTGAGCTATCGCTACGCCTGCCGCGTGGGCATGTGCGGTTCGTGCGCCATGACGGTCAACGGCGTGGCGCGCTGGACCTGCCGCACGCATGTGGCCAAGGTCGCGCGCGACGGGGCGCTGGAGATCGCGCCGTTGTCGAATCTGCCGGTGATCAAGGATCTGGTCACCGACATGCGGGAATTTTTCGACAAGTGGGCGCGCGCGATGGGCCGCTTCCAGGGCGGCAGGACGCGCTCCGACGCGTTCGCGCGTGTCGATCCGGCCAGTCGCGAACGCCGCGCCGCCGACGCCGGCATCGAGTGCATCGGCTGCGGCGTGTGCTACGCATCATGCGACGTGGTCGGTTGGAGACCGGAGTTCCTGGGGCCGGCGGCGCTGAACCGCGCCTGGACCCTGGTCAACGACGTGCGCGACGTGCAGCGCGACGAGCGGGTGCGGGCGACCTCGGGCGACAGGGGCTGTCACGCTTGCCATACCCAAGGCTCATGTACCCTGCGCTGTCCGAAATCGATCGCGCCGACCGCCGGCATCGCCGGGCTCAAGCGCCTCGCGCTGGGCGGCAGCTCCGTGGGCCGGCGATGAGCGCGCGCATGCAGGTGCGGCTGTGGCTGTGGCAGCGCATCAGCGCCGCGCTGCTGGCGCCGCTGGTGCTGATCCACCTGGGCACCATCATCTACGCGGTGCACGCGGGGCTGAGCGCCGCGGCCATCCTCGGGCGCCTGCACGGCAACCTGTGGTTCGGCGGCTTCTACGCGCTGTTCGTGCTGGCCTGCGCGGTGCACGCGCCGATCGGCGTGGCGAAGATGGCCGAGGAATGGCTGGGCTGGCGCGGCGCAAGGGTGACGTCGCTGGCCGCGGTCTTCGCCCTGCTGCTGCTGGCGGGCGGGCTGCGCGCGGTTTACGGCGTGGTGCTGTCATGAAGCGCCGCAACGACTTTCGCGCCCGCAACCACCCGGCCTACTGGGCCTTCTGGCTGCACCGGGTCTCGGGCCTGCTGCTGGCCTTGTTTTTGCCGCTGCATTTCTGGGCCCTGGGCCAGGCACTGCACGGCGCGGCGGCGCTGCAGAATTTCCTGGGCCTGGCCGAGCAGCCGCTGTTCCGCTTCGCCGAGTGGGGGCTGGTGATGCTGCTGGCGCTGCACATGACCGGCGGCATCCGCCTGCTGCTCATCGAGTTCGCGCCGTGGTCCGGCCTGCGTCAGGACTGGATCGCGGTGGCGCTGGGCGCGGCGGCCGCCGCGGGCATGGCTTTCGCGCTGGCCCTGCTCGGTTGAGCGCGCCAAGCAAATCTAGCGAGGAAATCCGGCATGAACATCGATCTGCAGACCATCGAGGACACAGCGCGCGAGCTCTATATACGCGCGCTCAAGGTGCTGCCGCCCGACATCAAGCAAGGCTTCGCGCAACGCCTCGGCAGCGAAAGCGTGCCGCGCGCGCAAGGTGTGCTCAGGACCATGGTGACGAACATCGAGGTCGCCGAGCGCACCGACAACCTGCTGTGCCAGGACACCGGCGTGCCGATCTACAAGCTGCGCATCGGCGGCGGCGTCGAGGTCGACGGTCATGCGCTGAAGATGGCGATCCGACGCGGCTGCGAGCGGGCCACGCGCGAGTACCCGCTGCGTTCGTCGGTGGTGCACCCGCTGACGCGCCGCAACGAGCACACCTCCTGCGGGATCGAGGTGCCGGTGATTCACATCGATTTCGTCGAGACGCGGGACTTCCTCGACATCGAAATGATCCCCAAGGGCAGCGGCTCGGAAAACAACTCGTTCCTGAAAATGGCGACCCCTGCGGAGGGCATCGACGCCATCAAGACCTTCGTCGTCGACTGCGTGGTCGCCGCCGGCGGCAAGACCTGTCCGCCGACCATCGTGGGCGTCGGTCTGGGCGGTACGTCGGATCTGTGCGTCGCGCTGGCCAAGTGTGCGGCCACGCGGCCGCTGGGCACCCGCTGCAGCGACGCGGACGGCGCACGCCTCGAGGCTGAGCTGTCGCACGCGGTCAACCAACTCGGGATCGGGCCGCAGGGGCTCGGTGGCGACTCCACCGCCTTTGCCGTGCATATCGAACTGGCGGCCACGCACATCACGATGAACCCCGTCGCCGTGAACATGCAGTGCCATTCCGCCCGGCGCGCCCGGGCCAGCTTCACGCCGGCCGGCGTTCACTACGGATTCTGATCATGGCCCACCACGAACTGAACACCCCGGTCAGCGAGGCGCAGGTGCGCGCGCTGCTGGCGGGCGACACGGTGACCCTGCAGTCCACGCTGTTCGGTATCCGCGATGCGACCCAGATCCACATGTTCGACCGCGGGCGCACGACCCGTTTCGATCTGCATGGGCACGCCGTGATCCACACCGCGCCCAACGTGCGCCGGGTCGCGCACAGCCCCGAGTTTCCGGCCGGCTACGCGCCGGTGTGCATTGGCACGACGACCTCGGACCGCATGGAACGCTTCACGTGGCCGCTGATGCAGCAGCATGGCGTGCGCATGATCGTCGGCAAGGGCGGACTGCGCGCCGGCTCGCTCGAGGCCTTCGCCAAACTTGGCGGCGCGTACCTGGCCATCGTCGGCGGCACGGCGGCCCTGGAGAGCACATGGATCGAGCGGATCGAGGACGTCGACCTCGACGACCTGAACCCGGAATCGCTGTGGAAGTTCCACATCCGTGATTTCGGGCCGCTGCTCGTGGCGATGGACAGCCACGGCAACAGCCTGTACGACGACGTGAGGCACGACGTGCAGGAACGCCGTGTCCGCGTGCTGGCCGAGCTTGGCGTGAGAACGGCGTGAGGCCCGCGCACATGGACCTGAAGCGGATCGACACCGACATCCTGATCCTCGGTTCGGGTGGCGCCGGGCTGTTCGCAGCGCTGCATGCGCACCAAGCCGACCCTCGGCTGTCGATCACGGTCGCGGTCAAGGGCCTGCTGGGCAAGTGCGGTTGCACGCGCATGGTGCAGGGGGGCTACAACGTCGCGCTCGCCCAGGGCGACTCGGTCGAGCGCCACTTCATGGACACCATCGAGGGCGGCAAGTGGCTGTCCAACCAGGATCTGGCCTGGACCCTGGTGACCAAGGCGGTGGAGCGCATCCACGAGCTTGAAAACGAACTCGGCTGCTTTTTCGATCGCAACCCGGACGGCACCGTGCACCAGAAGGCCTTCGCCGGGCAGACCTTCGACCGCACGGTGCACAAGGGCGACCTGACCGGGATCGAGATCATCAACCGCCTGGCCGAGCAGGTCTGGGCGCGCGGCATCGACCGGCTCGAGGAGCACCGCGCGGTCGAACTGATCAAGACCGCCGACGGCAGCGCGCTGGCCGGCGTGCTGATGATCGACCTGCGCAGCGGCACGTTCGTGTTCGTGCGCGCCGGCGCGGTGCTGCTGGCCACCGGCGGCGGACCGACCATGTACAAATTCAACACGCCGTCGGGCGACAAGAGTTGCGATGGCCTGGCCATGGCGTTACGCGCCGGGCTGGCGCTGCGCGACATGGAAATGGTGCAGTTTCACCCCACCGGGCTGTTGGCGGGCGCGCACACGCGCATGACCGGGACCGTGCTCGAGGAGGGCCTGCGTGGCGCGGGAGGCTGGCTGCTCAACGGCCGGGGCGAGCGTTTCATGCACAACTACGATCCGCGCGGCGAGCGCGCCACGCGCGACATCGTCTCGCGCGGCATCTTCGCCGAGATGCGCGCTGGGCGCACCTCGCCCAATGGCGGCGTGTACATCCAGATGGCCCACCTCGGCGCGGACCAGGTCAGGCGGCAGTTCAAGGGCATGGTCGAGCGTTGCGCCGACTGCGGTTTCGACCTGGCCGGCGGCAAGGTCGAGGTCGTGCCCACTGCGCACTACATGATGGGTGGCGTGGTGTTCCGCCCGGACTGCAGCACCGAACTGCACGGCCTGTTCGCCGCCGGCGAGGACACCGGCGGGGTGCATGGCGCCAACCGCCTGGGCGGTAACGGCGTGGCCAATTCGACGGTCTTCGGCGGCATCGCCGGCGAAACCATGGCGCTGTGGGTGCGGGCCAACCCGGGCCAGCGCGAGCCGGATCTGGCGGCGATTCAGCGCAGCATCGCTGAACACGAGGCCCCGTTCATGCAAAAGCCGGGTGATCTCGACGCGATCCGCGAGGCGCTATACGGCTGCATGTGGGAAGACGTCGGCATTCTGCGCGACGCGAACGGACTGGCGCGGGCCCAGGCCCGGTTGGCCGAACTGGAAGGCGAACTGGCCGTGGCTGGCGTGGCTGATGGCGAGCGTGCCTACAACCTGAGCTGGCACGACTGGCTCAATCTGCGCAACCTGATCGCGGTCAGCCGCGTGATTGCGGCGGCGGCGGCCAGCCGGGAGAATTCGCGCGGCGCGCATTTTCGCGAGGACTTTCCGGATCCCGGCGAACTCGCCACGTCGACCTACAGCGTCGCGCGCCAGGAGGGTGAGCGGGTTGCGGTGTCGCGTGATCCCGTGGTGTTCTCCCGCGTCCGGCCCGGACAGACCCTGTTGGACCACATCGAACCGGCACAGGCGAACGTGGCCGCGGGGTGACCCCGGCAACCCGTGGCGCCATGCCGTGGGGGTCGGCCGCCGCTACAGGTTGTGCCAGATCAGACTCGTGCCGCCAGCGATCAAGATGCCCCATACCGCCTGCACGATCCGATGTGCCGGCAGCTTGCGGCTCAGGTGGCTGCCCAGGTACAGGCCGCCCATCACGACGGGCAGCAGGGCGAGCGCGAGTTGCAGCACATGCGGCTGCTTGTACAGGCCCACCGATGTGAAAAGGACGAGCCTCGCGAGGCCGCTGAAGAAAATCAGGGTGCTGATCGTTGCGCGCAGGGCGCGCACGTCGGGCAGGCGGCGCGCCAGGTAGGCAACGTAGATGGGGCCGCCCGTTCCGAACAGCGCCGTGAACAAGCCACCCAGCAGGGCAAGCGGCGCTGCCCAAGCCACCGAGATCGACCGCTGCGGCGCCCGGAACGCCAGGTTCCACGCCGCGTAGGCCAGAATGAAGCAGCCGAGCGTGACGAGCAGCGGCCTTTGCGGCGCGCGCACGAGCAGCGTGACCCCGACCAGCATGCCGGCGACCATGAACGGAATGATGCGCAGCAGTTCGTCGCGCGCCACGGCGCTGCGGTTGCGCAGTCCCAGCACGATGCCAGCGCCGAGATCGAAGATCAACATCATCGGCACCACCGATCGCAGCGGCAGGAAGTGCGTCAGCAGCGGTACGGCGGTGATCGACGAGCCGAAGCCGGTCAGCCCGTAGATGGTGTAGGCCAGCGCGATGATCAGGGTCGCGCTGAGCAGCGTCACCCACGGAAACGGGAGATCGATCACCATGCGCGCGCTATCTCGTTCGTTGCAAGCCGCGCCCGGGCGGACTGTCGATGCCGCGGCGGCATGGCCCTTTCCCTTGCGGGCCCGGCCAGCGGCTGCTTCACCCGCGCGCCAGCGACTGCAGCTGCTCGTACAGGGGCGCGGCGATCTCGATGCCGTCGGCGCGCGCCTTCTCGGCCCGTTCGAATCGGCGCTGTCCCGGCAGCCTGACCCCGGGGTCCTGGCACATCGTCTCGACCAGGGTTTCCAGCCGTTCGTCGAACACGTCGCGGCCGGCGAGCGCGGCCGGGTCGATGACCATGAAGGCCTGGCCGATGCGCGGCCGGTTGCCGGCGTCCGTGAAAAACGAATCGGCCTCGAAGCCGAACGATGCGCCGGTCAGTGCGCAACACAGCAGCTCGACCATCAGCGCCAGCATCGCGCCCTTGACCCCGCCTGCCGGCAGCATCGCGCCCTCGAGTCCGGCCTTCGGGTCGGTGGTCGGCCGGCCTTCGCGATCCACGGCCCAGCCCAGCGGAATGCTGCGGCCCTCCTTGGCCGCCACCATCAATTTGCCGCGTGCGACCTCGGACAGTGACAGGTCGATGACCAGCGGCGCGGCCTTGCGGCGCGGAAACACCGCCGCGATCGGGTTGGTGCCGAACAGCGCGCGCCGGCCGCCCCAGGCCGGCATCGCCGCCGGCGAGTTGCCGAAGGCGAGTCCGACCATGCCGGCGCTGCCGACCGGGCCGAGGTGTTCGGCGGCAACGCCGAAGTGGTGGCTGCGCGTGACCCCGGCGAAAGCCGCGCCGCAGGCCCGTGCGCGGGCGATGGCCTCCCGCACCGCCAGCGCGCAGGCGGGAAACGCCAGGCCGTCGTCGGCGTCGACGAGGCAGGCCGCGCTCTTGGCATGGATCACTTTCGGCACGGCAATGCCGTTGACGCGACCGTGGCGCAGATGCGCGGTGTACTGCGCCACGCGCGATAGGCCGTGCGACGGCAGCCCCTGGGACTCGGCCGCGACAAGCGCCTGGGCGGTGGACTGTGCCATGAGCGGCGAGGCCCCGGCTCGGCGCAAGGCGGTGGTGACGAGATCGGTCAGGGCAGGCAGCGCGATGTGAGGCATGGGCGTAAGGTTTGAGGTGGCGGCTGATCAAGTGGCGATGGCTTGCAGGAAATCGCCGACTTTTTCGGCGATCGTCGCGCTGACGCGGGCGTTGGATTCGCGCGTGACGCCCGCCACGTGCGGCGTGAGAATCAGGTTGAGGTTGCGAAGGTCGGCCAGTGGCGAGCCGGCAGCGAGCGGTTCGTGCTCGAAGACGTCGAGCGCGGCCCCGCCCAGCTGGCCGCCGCGGAGTGCCGCGGCCAGTGCGTATTCGTCGATCACGCCGCCGCGTGCGGTGTTCACCAGCACCGCGTCGGAGCGCATCAGCGCCAGTTTGCCGGCGTCGATCAGGTGATGCGTCTGCGGGCTCAGCGGAACGTGCAGGCTGACGACGTCGGCTTCGGCGAGCAGCGCGTCGAGTTCGCGCCGCGCCGCGCCGGTCTGCGTCCAGATCGGGGAATGGGGGTCGACCATCGGGTCGTGAGCCAGCACACGCATGCCCAGCGCGGCGGCCAGGCGCGCCGTGCAGCGCCCGATGTCGCCGAAGCCGACCAGGCCAAGGGTCTTGCCGGCGATTTCGCGCCCTTCCGACAGGCGCGCGCGCGGCCAGGCGCCGGCGGCCACCTCGACGCTGGACAGATAGGCGCCGCGTAGAAGCAGCATGGCCGTGGCAACCACATATTCGGCCACGGCCCGGGCGTTGGCGCCGGAGGCGGGAATGACCTGGATGCCGCGCGCGGCGCAGGCCGGCAGATCGATGTTGTCCAGACCGACGCCGAGCCGGCCGACCACGCGCAGCTGCGGCGCCGCCGCCAGCAGCTCGGCGTCGACGCGGGTGCGATTGCGCACGATCAAAGCATCGGCCGAATGCAGCTGCGACAACAGCGCGGCGCGGTCGTCGACCAGTTGCGGTGCGTAGGTCACTCCGAAGCGGGTACGCAGCTTCGCGACGGCCGGCTGATCCATGAATTCGCAGACGACGACTTTCATCGCGCTTGCGTTTCGGTCGGGACAGCGCCAACGGACGCCCGGTTCACGCCTGCATGCCCCATTTGCGCACGCTGTGGCGCTCGATGGTGCGGAAAATCAGGTTTTCGACGATCAGGCCGATGATGATGATGGCCAGAAGCCCGGCGAACACCTTCGAGATTTCCAGCAGGTTCTTGCTTTCGTAGATGTACCAGCCGAGTCCCCCCGAACCCGAGCTGACGCCGAACACCAGTTCGGAAGCGATCAGCGTGCGCCAGGCAAAGGCCCAGCCGACTTTGAGCCCGGTGAGGATGCTCGGAAAGGCCGCCGGAATCAGGATCTTCACGATGTACGGCAGGCCCCTCAGGCCGTAGTTGCGCCCGACCATGCGCAGCGTGTTGGACACCGACAGGAAGCCCGACTGCGTGTTCAGCGACACCGCCCAGACCACCGAGTGCACCAGCACGAAAATCAAGCTGCCATCGCCCAGGCCGAACCAGATCAGAGCAATCGGCAGCAGGGCGATGGCGGGCAGCGGGTTGAACATCGCCGTCAGGGTCTCGAGAAAATCGGCGCCCACGCGGGTGGCGACGCCGAACGCGGTCAGCACCGCGGCCAGCGCAACGCCGAGCGCATAACCGGTCAGCAGAACTTTGAGGGAGACCCAGATCTTGATCAGCAGTTCGCCGCTGACGATCCCCTTGATGAAGGTGATGATGGTCGACGAGAAGGTCGGAAACAGCAGGCTGTTGTTGATCAGGCGCGCGCCGACTTCCCAGGCGAACGCCAGCAGGATGATGATGACCGTCTTGCGCACCGCGGCGCTGTTGTAGCAGGTCTCGAAACGTGACAGGGGTTTTTCGACGACGCCGAAGCTCGCCGAATCGGTGGGCTCCCGATAGATCTCGGGACGCGGCAGTTGCGGGCTGTCGCTGTCAGGCATGCTGGGCCTCCTGGTTCATGTTCTCGCCCGCGAAGAGCAGGTCGTTGATCTTCGCTTCGAGGCGGCCCGCTTCATCCCGGTCGGTGCTGTCGCGCGAGCGACCCTCGAGTTCGGCGCGGACCTGGCCCGGATGCGGGGACAGCAGCAGGATGCGGTTGCCGAGTTTGATCGCCTCGGGAATCGAGTGGGTGACGAAAATCACCGTGAAATGGGTGTCGTCCCACAGGTGCAGGAGTTCGTCCTGCATCTTGCGCCGGGTCAGCGCGTCGAGCGCGGCGTACGGCTCATCCATGAGCAGCACGTCGGGCTCCATCGCCATGCCGCGGGCGATGGCCACGCGCTGTTTCATGCCTCCGGACAGCATATGGGGATAGTGGTTGGCGAACTTCATCAGGCCGACCTTCTCCAGGTAGCACACAGCCTTGTCTTCGGCCGCGCGTCCTTTCCATTTCCCCGATGACAGCAGCGGAAACATGACGTTCTGCTTGACGGTCTTCCAGGGCAGCAGTTGGTCGAACTCCTGGAAGACCATCATGCGGTCGTAGCCCGGCTTGGAGATCGCCGCGCCCTTCAGCATGATTTCCCCCTCGGCGGGCGTGAGAAAACCTCCGATGGCCTTGAGCAGGGTCGATTTGCCGCAGCCGGATGGGCCGAGCAGGATGTAGCGGTCGGATTTGCAGACCTGGAAATCGACCCTGTAGGTTGCTGTGACCAGATGGTTCTGGGTCTTGTACTGCAGCGTCACTCCGCGCACGTCCAGCAGGACCTGCGGGTTCGGACTCGTCGATGGATTCATGGTCACCACACTCCTACAGCACCAGCAGCGGGGCTTCAATCAGGCGAAGGCAGCGCGTGCGAAGCCGGTTGCGGCTCAGCTGCCGGGAAGATGGTCGACGTTGGGGAAGAAAAGATCCTTCCACGACCGCGGCACCGTCTTGATGGTCCCGACCTTGTGCATGAAGCGCACATACTTCATGACGTGCTCGGGCGTCGTCGTGTAGACAACTTGCGGGTCCTGCAGCATTTTGAGAATGTCTTCGACCTTGTCTTTCTTGTCGTTGGTCATCTTCAGGTACAGCTCGGCAGCCCATTTCTTGTCATGGTTGATCTCGCCGATCGCCTGGTCGAGCGCGGCCACGAATGCGGCATAGATCTTCGGATTTTCCCGATAGAACTTGCTCGTGGTCCAGACCAGATTGAACGACGCTGGGCCTCCCAGCACGGTGTACGAATCGAGGACCGTGTGCACGCCGGGCATCTTGAGTTCCTGGTACTGGAACGGCGGCGCGCCGAAGTGCGCAGTCACAGCCCCGCTGGCCAGGGCCGCCATCGCGTCGGGATGGCTCATCGACACTGTCAGCGCGTCGAGCTTGTGCTCCTGGCCCGGCCCGAAGGCCTGCTCGGCGGCCATTTGCAGCGTCACGGCCTGGATCGAGACCTTGACCGCCGGCAATGCGATCTTGTCTTTGCTCGTGAAGTCCTTGATGGTCTTGACGTTCGGATCGGAGGTGTTCAGATACAGCGGCATCGCATTGAGCGCGGCCACGCCCTTGATGCCGTAGTTGTCGCGGGTGCGGGCCCAGGCAATGACCATCGGCGCGACGCCGCCGGAGGCGAACTGCAGGCTACCGGACAGCAGCGCCTCGTTCATCACGTTGCCGCCGGCGAACTTGACCCAGGAAACCTTCAAATCCTTGATGCCACGCATGGCGGCCTGTTTTTCGAGCAGGTTCTGGTCCTGCATCACCATCAGCGGCAAATAGCTGATGCCGTACTCGCGTGCGACGGCAACTTCCTTGACTTCGGCGCGAGCCGTCGCGGCGCTCGCCAGCAAGACGCCGGCGAGCAGGGTGGCTCCGATCAGATGCTTTTTCATGGTGTCTCCTCATGAGTGTCAGGCGATGATGTTGGGCGATGTGGACATCGCTCCATGTTGTGCGCCTTCACAGTCCCCCGTTGCAGGCGCTGGTCAAGCCCCGGCGCGGCGTATGGCCCGCGCCGGGCAAACCTCCTCGTGACGGCCGGCGGCAATCAATGATCGGCGCGTTCATGCACTTTCGTACAGACGGGTCAGCACGAATTCGCGGTGGCCCAGCGCCTCGGCCGCGGTCAGGCGTCCGTTGGCCGTGCGCAGAAGGCACTCCAGCGCCTTGTCGCCGGCCTGGTCGAGATTGATTTCTCGCTGCAACAGTCCCGAGACGTCGACGTCGATGTGCTCGCGCATCAAGCGCACCGTGCGCGGGTTGGCGCATAGCTTGATCACCGGCAGGATCGGATTGCCGATCACGTTGCCTTGGCCGGTCGGGAAAAAATGCGCGACGTAGCCCGAGGCGGCGCACAGCGTGACCATCTCGGCCGCGGCCGAGGAGGAATCCATGAACCACAGCCCCGAATGGGTCGGCACTTCGGCCTTGTCGAGCACGCCGTCAACGCGGCATTGCTTGCCGATCTTCTGGATGTTGCCGAGCGCCTTTTCCTCGATCGTCGTGAGCCCGCCGGCAATATTGCCCTTGGTCGGCTGGCTATCCGACAAATCGCTTGTCTTATGCCGGTTGATCATGTCCTGGTAACGGTTGAACATGAACATGAAGCGCTCGCGCACCTGGTCGTTGGCGCAACGCGCCGCGACGATGTTCTCGCCGCCGGTAATCTCGGATGTTTCGCCGAACACCAGGGTGTTGCCCAGCCCGTAGAGCTTGTCGAAGGCGTTGCCCACGGTCGGGTTGGCGCCGCAGCCCGAGGTGGTGTCGCTTTCGCCGCATTTGGTGGACACCCACAGTTCGCTCAATGGGCAGGGTTCGCGCTGTTTCTCGCTGGCCCACTGCACATACTCGCGCGCGGCTTGGCTGGCGCGCTTGATGGTGTCGTGGTCGCCATGGCCCTCGATGCCGAATCCAACCACCGGCTTGCCTGTCGCGGCGATGCCGTCGACCACCTTGTTCGTCCAGCTGTCCTCGATGCCGATGACCACGACGGCCGCGACGTTGGGGTTGCATCCTGTGCCGATCAGCGTGCGGAAATGCAGGTCCAGGTCGGCACCGAACTGCAGGCGGCCGTAGGGGTGGGGAATGGCCATCGTGCCCTTGATGTTGTGGGCCACGGCTTCGGCGGCGGCGTTGGATAGATCATCCAGCGGAAGAATGATCACATGGTTGCGTATACCCACCCGGCCGTTTTCACGGCGATAACCCAGGATCGTGGTGTCTTTGGAAATGGTTGGCATTTGCTTTCCTCGAGGGATTGTCAGAAGTTCCGGGCGCGCCGAACAGATCGGCGCAATGTGCCGGCGGCAGGTCTATCCCATGCTGGGCCTGGGTCGGCGCGCATGGGGTTGCTTACCAGCGCTTGGTCTTGATGTTGTGGACATGCGCGTGTTCGCCGGTATGGATCGGGGCGACGACTTTGCCGATATCGACGGCGTATTTCCATACGGTGTCGCCAACGGCCATGTCCTTGAGTGCGATCTTGTGCCCTATCGGAATGTCTTGCGCGGCCTTGACGCTGGTCATGCGGTCTTCATCCATGATCCAGCCATTGAGCGTCATGCCTGCTTTGACGCCCTCGGCGACGACGACGGCAACGGAATCCTTGGAATCGTGCAGTACGAAGTGAATCATTCTGTCTCCTTGGTGTGTATGCGCTCCGGCCTTGTGCCCGCATGTGAGGCGCAAGAATACGTATGCATATCATCCAAGTCAACTAGATGACCTAGATGTATTGCTGGGTAAAATAGAACAAAATGTTTCGGGCCATGGCGTGCCCGAGGCTTGCCACCCCGCACAAAACGAACGAGGCGCGATGACAGACGAAATCTCAACCGGAATGTCTCCAGGTACACACCTGTACAAAGCGGTGAAGCACAAGATCACCGAGTCGTTGCGCACTGGGGAGTGGAAGCCCGGCGAGGTCATTCCCTCGGAAAAGAAGCTCAGCGCGCGCTTTTCCGTGAGCATCGGCACGGTGCGCAAGGCGGTCGACGAGCTCACCGCGGAGAACGTGCTGATCCGCCACCAGGGGCGAGGGACCTTCGTTGCCTCGCATGGCCGTGGGCGGTACTTTTTTTCGTTTTTCCACATCGTGCGTCAGGATGGGCATCGCGAATTCCCAGCAGTCGAACTCGTCGAATTCGACAGGCGCCAGGCTGACGCGAAAACAGCGGCCGCCCTGGGCATCGGTGTCGGCGATAGGGTTTTGTGTTTCACCAACAGGCTCAGCCTGCAGGGTGAGCCTGTCATCCTGGATCAAATCACCGTGCCAGCCGCGCTGTTCAAGACGCTGAACGAGCGCACGCTGCGTGATCGCCGCTCCACCATCTACCAGCTCTACCAGGAGCAAGCCGGCATCAGCGTGATCCGGACCGCCGACCGCGTGCGCGCGACCAAGGCCGACGCCGCCAAGGCGCGTCTGCTGCAAGTGCCGGCCGGGCACCCGCTCCTGCTGGTGGTGCGCGTGGCCCATTCATTCAAGGACCGGCCGGTCGAATTGCGCCACTCTTACGTCAACACCGATCGCCACGAATATGCCGTCGACCTGATCGGTGACCAGTTCTAGGGCCCTGGCCCATGGCGGCTATGGTCGCCATGGCGCGGCGGCGGCCCAATTCCTCTTCAAACCTTGAAATTCCAATCTTTGCTCCTACAATTAGCACTCGCATGATGTGAGTGCTAGTAAGGCGGCCGAAAAGGCCGTTGCTCTTCTGCACCGCATCAATAACCGGGTTTGATCGCCTGGTTTGCGTATTTCCACCCTCGAATTCCATCAACAGGAGCAACACGAATGAAATTGCGTCCATTGCATGACCGCGTGATCGTCAAGCGCGTCGAACAGGAAACCAAGACGGCATCCGGGATCTACATTCCCGACAATGCCGCCGAGAAACCCGACCAGGGCGAAGTGCTGGCCGTGGGTCCTGGCAAGCGCGATGAGAAGGGGCAACTCAGCCCGATGGCGGTGAAGGTCGGCGACCGCGTGCTGTTCGGCAAGTACGCTGGCCAGACCGTGAAGGTGGACGGCGACGAACTGATGGTGATGCGTGAAGACGACCTGATGGCCGTCATCGAGAAGTAAGTCCGTCTCAATCCAGCAAAGCATTTCGGAGAAATACCTATGGCAGCGAAAGAAGTCGTTTTCGGCGCGGATGCGCGCATCCGCATGATGGAAGGCGTGACCATTCTGGCCAACGCCGTGAAGGCCACACTGGGGCCCAAGGGTCGCAATGTGGTGCTCGAGCGCTCGTTCGGCGCCCCCACCGTGACCAAGGACGGTGTGTCCGTGGCCAAGGAAATCGAACTGAAGGACAAGCTCCAGAACATGGGCGCGCAGATGGTGAAGGAAGTGGCGTCGAAGACCAGCGACAACGCCGGCGACGGCACCACCACCGCCACCGTGCTGGCCCAGGCCATCGCGCGTGAAGGCATGAAGTATGTGGCCGCCGGGATGAACCCGATGGACCTCAAGCGCGGCATCGACAAGACCGTGATCGCGCTGGTCGAGGAGCTGAAGAAGATTTCCAAGCCCTGCACCACCAGCAAGGAAATCGCCCAGGTCGGCACCATCTCGGCCAACTCGGATGAGGACGTCGGCCAGATCATCGCCGAGGCGATGGACAAGGTCGGCAAGGAAGGCGTGATCACCGTCGAAGACGGCAAGAGCCTGAACAACGAACTCGACATCGTCGAGGGCATGCAGTTCGACCGCGGCTACCTGTCTCCCTACTTCATCAACAACCAGGATCGCCAGGTCGCGACGCTGGAGAATCCCTACGTTCTGCTGAACGACAAGAAGATCTCCAACATCCGCGATCTGCTGCCGATTCTGGAGCAGGTGGCCAAGTCGGGCCGTCCGCTGCTGATCATCGCCGAAGACGTCGACGGCGAAGCGCTGGCCACCCTGGTGGTCAACAGCATCCGTGGCGTGCTGAAGACCGTGGCCGTCAAGGCCCCCGGCTTCGGCGACCGCCGCAAGGCCATGCTGGAAGACATCGCCATCCTGACCGGCGGCAAGGTGGTTTCCGAGGAAACCGGCATGACCCTGGAGAAGGTCACCCTGGCTGATCTGGGCCAGGCCAAGCGCGCCGAAGTGGCGAAGGAAAACACCACGCTGATCGACGGCGCCGGCAATGCCGCCGACATCGAAGCGCGCGTGAAGCAGATCCGCGTGCAGATCGAGGAAGCCACCTCCGACTATGACCGCGAGAAGCTGCAAGAGCGCGTGGCCAAGCTGGCCGGCGGTGTTGCCGTGGTCAAGGTCGGCGCTGCCACCGAAGTGGAAATGAAGGAAAAGAAGGCCCGCGTCGAAGACGCCCTGCATGCCACACGGGCTGCCGTGGAAGAGGGCATCGTGGCTGGCGGTGGCGTGGCGCTGCTGCGCGCTCGCGCCAACGTGAAGATCACTGGCGCGAATCCGGATCAGGAAGCCGGCATCAAGCTGGTGATGCGCGCCATCGAAGAGCCCATGCGCCAGATCGTCGCCAACGCCGGCGACGAGCCCAGCGTGGTGCTCAACAAGGTGCTCGAGGGCAAGGGCAACTACGGCTACAACGCCGCCAACGGCCAGTACGGCGACATGATCGAGATGGGCATCCTGGATCCCACCAAGGTCACCCGTACCGCGCTGCAAAACGCCGCCTCCGTGGCCGGCTTGCTGCTGACCACCGAGTGCATGGTGGCCGACGCGCCGAAGGACGAGGCTGCAGCCCCGCCGATGGGCGGCGGCATGGGCGGCATGGGCGGCATGGACATGTAAGTCCACCCGCTCCGTCCTGGAGCGTGGCCCGCGCCTCGCGGCGCGGGTTGCATGACAAGGGCCTGCAAACCTTCGGGTGTGCAGGCCCTTCGCTTTTTGTGCGCCTTGGCCCGATCCTGGCATGGATGGCGGTGTATCGCGGATGGAACGGCGCGATTGGCAGATGGCGCACGACTACCTAACATGCGTCACACCCGATTGACTTGGAGTCCCGCGATGGCACGTTTTTGCACGCAGTGCGGCACGCCCAACAAGGACGAGGCCGGATTCTGCATCGGCTGCGGCATGCAGATGGCCGGGCAGCGTCTCGCAGCGGCTGCGCAGCAAGTTGGACATGAGGCCGCTGCGACTGCTGCGCCCGTCACGGCGCGGCCTGCCGAAAGCGGTGAATCCGGGGTTCGCGGCGGTCTTGACACGTCCGATGTCAGCAAGGCGCAGAGCCTGGCCGAGATCAAGTCGCGGATCGAAGCGGAGGACAGGGCGCGTGCCGCAGCCCTGGCCGCGGCGCAAATTCCATTGACGGTCCGGGACGCCGCGAACCGCGCGAAAGCCGCGCGCGCGGCGCGCAGAAGCGGCGCGGCAGGGATGGCGGCGGAAGCGGATTCGCCAGATGTGGGCTCGTCCTCGTACAACTGGGACAAGAGCGCGCGCAAGGACGGCTTCCTGCCGCGAGCTGCCGCCGCATTGGGGGCCGTGATGGCTCTTGCCGTGGCCATCGTGTGGTGGGGGCAGCAGCGCTCGGTGCAGAACATGGCTCGCGTGGCCAGCGCGCCCGCCGGTGGCGGGGCGGCTTCGGCAGCGAGGTCGGCGCCGGCCCCGGTGCATGAAGTCCAGACGGAGGCGAAAGCGGCCACCCCCATGTTGGAGCCCACCGCCCGGCCCAAGCCGTCGCATGCCGCGATCGCCGCCAAGCCGGCTTCCGCCTTGGCGCATGCGTCCCCAGCGGGCGTGGGCGCGCCGCATGCTGAACCGACCGCGCAAGCCGGTGTCGCGCATCGTCTCGGCGCCAAGGCGCAACCGCAAACCTTCGCCCCCGTGCCTGCGGCGCAGACCACGGCTGCGCCGCGGAGTCAGGCCTCGAGGCCGCTGCCAACGCGTGCGCAGGCGACCGACGCAGGAAGCATGCAGGCCACGGCGGTGCAGGCGCTGCGGCAGGCGCTGGCGGCATGCCAGGGCAAGGACAATTTCTTCACGCGGCAACTGTGTATCCAGGAAACGCGCTGGAAATACTGCGGCGGCCCGTCGGGCGCCGAGCCCCTTTGGGGCAAGATTCCCGAATGCCCGAGTGCAACCGCGCAGCACGCCAGCCCTTGAGCGCGGCCTGGCATGCGGCAACGTGGCTGCAGCCGCGGCCGTTTCGACAACCGAGGGAGAACATGATGACCGTGAAGACCACCAACAACCTCAGCGTGTTGCTGCGCAGCTATGAGGCCTTGCACAACTGGCGCGCGCTGGTCATGCTCGCGGGCAGCGCCTTGCTGGCCGGCCTCGCCATGGCCGGGGGGAGCATCGCCGTGGAAAGCTCCGGAAGCTATGCGGTGATGGGACTCATGGGACTGCTGGCGTTCATCATCGCCCTTGTCGGCATGAACGCCAGCGGGCTGATGCTCGTCGACCAGGCCTACGACCAGACGGTGCGCGGTTTCGGCGCGGCATTCATGGGCGGGCTGCAGGCGGCGCTCTACGCCGTTGGCGCGCTCATCCTGCTGGGGTTGGGATTCGCGGCCATCGTGCTGGGCGTCTTTGTGCTCTCGCTGCTGGGGCGCATTCCTGGAATCGGCGGGTTTTTCGGCTTCATGCTCGCCGGACCCTCGGTGGTGCTCGTCGCCATGGCCTATGTCGTGTTGCTGTTTGCGGTGCCGCTGATGGTCGTGGCCATCTGGCATGGCGAAGGCCTGCTCGGCAGCCTGTCCCACGCCGCCGACATCGTGCTCAAGAAACCGTTGGAAGTGTTCATGCACGTCCTGGTTCTGGGCCTGCTCGTTTTTCCCGTGGCGGTCCTGATCTTCGGCCTGGTTTTCGGTGCGAGCATGCTGGTCGGAGGCATGTACGGCACGGGAGCCTTGAGCGGCGCCACGCTCGATGGCGGCGGCCATGGCCCCATGGGGATGTTCATGAATTCCATGGCCAGCTATGGCTTCGGCGGGGCCGGCATTTCGATCAGCCTCGTGCTGTTTCTGGCATGGTCGGTGGTCGGCTTGATCTACGTCCTGGGCATGATCTTCGTGTACCGCGCGGTGAGCGAAGGCGTGGAGTCCGAGGCGGCAGGCCTGGTGCGCGAGCGTTTGTCCCAACTCAGGCAGAAGATGGACGCGTACAAGCCGCGCGGCGGGGCCTCGGCTTCGGCGGCGGACGCCACGAACGCCGAATCGACCGTCGGATCGGGCATGCCGGAGCGGGGCGAGTCCATGGACGCGGTGCAGGCTCCGGCTCCAGCCGCTGAGCCCCACGCCGCCGCGCGTTGTCCGGCGTGCGGGGCCGAGGTACGGTCGGGCGATGCGTTTTGCGGCAACTGCGGGCATCCGTTGCGCTAGGGCAGCCGGCGTTTACGCGACACCGCGGCCTTCGCGTCGCGGACCCACCGTGCCGTGGATGTCTACGCATGGCCCCCAGGCCGCGCGGTTCATTCGCGATGGGCAGCTTTGTGTGGCGGATGGCGTTGCCGTGGTTGGCGTCGTTTCTTCGGCCTTGGCGTCACGGCGGCGAAGTCACCGGGAGTTCTGGACCGAGGCGTGCGGCATGGTCGCTCAAGGCATGCGGCGCAACGCATTCCGGATACGCTTCGTCTTCATGGGCGACACCGCGTGGATTTCCTTTGTTTGGCGTTTCTTGCCGTGGGGGCTGGCCTTGGTCCTGGCGGGTCCCGCGCATGCGGCGGGCGCGGCGGCTTCGGGGCCGCCGGCGCCGAAGGCTTCGGCTCCGCTGCTGGATGTCGCCCCCGCGGTGCTGGGCGTGCCCAAGGCGGGGAAGCGTCTGTCCATCGGCGATGGCGGCAAGGGCGGACGCACGTCGGAACCGGCCCAGCCCCCGACCGCGCCGCAGGCGGCCACCGGGCCCGCGCCGCGTATTTGCCTCGCCTTGTCGGGCGGAGGGGCGCGAGGGCTGGCGCATATCGGTGTGTTGATGGCGCTGCGCGCATTGCGCGTGCCCGTGGACTGCATTGCCGGGACCAGCATGGGGGCCATCGTCGGCGGTCTGTACGCAGCCGGCGTGCCGCTGGCCGTGTTGCGCCAGCAGGTCGGCGGGCTGGACTGGAAGGCGGTGTTCCGCGGCAGGCCGCCGCGCGAGGGGCTGGATTTCCAGCGCAAATCCGATGACGTGCGCATGCCGGGCGGCATCGAACTGGGGATCAACGACCACGGGCAGGTCAGCCTGCCGGATGCGGCGGTGAACAGCACGGCGCTGGAAACGGTGCTCACCAATCTCACGCTGCAAACGCGTTCCGTGCATGACTTTGACGCGCTGCCCATCCCGTTTCGCGCGGTGGCGACGAATATGGTGAACGGCCGCAAGGTCGTGCTGGATCAGGGCGATCTGGCGACCGCGCTGCGCGCCAGCATGTCGGTGCCCGGGGTGTTCCCACCGATCGAGGTCCAGGGCGCCCTGTTGGGGGATGGGGGGCTGGTGGACAACATGCCCATCGACGTGGCGCGCGCCATGGGGGCGCAGGCCGTCATCGCGGTGAACATCTCCACGCCGCTGTCCTCGCGCGAGGCGCTGGGCAGCATCGTGGGCGTGACCGGGCAGATGATCAACATTCTGATGGAGCAGAACGTCACGTCCCAGATCAAGACGCTCACTGCGGCGGACGTTCTGATCACGCCGGATCTGGGCAGCATCTCCTCGGTGGACTTCGACAAGGGCGAGCAGGCCCTGCGCGACGGTTACGCCGCGACCATGGCCGCAGCCCCGCAACTCGAGCGTTACGCTCTGTCGGAGCAGGCCTATCGGGCGTGGCGCATTCGCGTGGATACGCACGCGCAGGAACTCGTGGCGGGCCTGGCCCAGCGACCGCTGGTGGCCGTACGCGTCGAAGGCTCGGCGTGGGCGCCGGGCGCAACGCTCGAGGCCAATCTCAGTCAGAAAGCGGGCCAGCCGCTGCGTTATGCCGATGTGCACCGCGATCTCGATTGGCTGGCCGGACTGGGCGATTTTTCCCGCGTGGACTACCGACTGGTGCGCGATGGCGAGGGCGATGCCCTGGACTATCGCGTCACCGACAAGCCCTGGGGGCCCAATTTCCTGCGTTTCGGCCTCGGACTGTCCACGGACTTGCGCAACCAGACGCGCTTCGAATTGCAGCTCATCCAGCGCCGACCCTGGCTCAACAGCCTGGGCGGGGAGTGGCGCAATTTCGTGCAATTGGGGTGGGAGAATCGATGGACGTCGGAGCTTTACCAGCCGCTGAACAGGGTCGATTCTGTTTTTCTCGCGCCTTATCTGGACCTGGATTCGCACCCCATCGACGTGTACGCGGGGAATCAACCCATCGACCGCTACCGCCTCACCACCTCACGCGTCGGGCTCGACGTGGGGACGCCGGTGTCGGACTACGGGGAACTACGGCTCGGCTACAGCCTGGCGCAGATTTCGGCCAACACCATCTTGGGCGCATCCAACCTGAGCGGCAGCGTGCGCGAGGCGGGCATTCGGGCACTGGCGGTGTTCGACCGGCTGGATCATGCCTATTTCCCGCGCGAGGGCTGGCGTGCGCGGCTGGAAACCTTCAGCGCCGATCGCCGCCTGGGCAGCGCGGCCAACTACGTGCGCCTGGATCTTTCGGGGCAGTACGACCACAGCTTCGGGCGCCAGACCCTGGAAGCGGCGGCGCACGTGGCCAGTTTTCGCGACATCTCCGGTACCGGATACAACTACTTCTCGCTCGGCGGATTCGATCAGCTTTCGGGTTTCCGCGAGGGGCAGATCATCGGCAACTATCTGGCCTACTTCCGGCTGGGGATGCGGACCGAACTCACCACCGCCGGCTTGTTCGGCGGCGCCACCTACGCCGGCATCAGTCTGGAGCGCGGCAACGCCTGGGCGCAGCGCGACCAGGCCAGCCTGAGGGATCTCCGATCGAGTCTGGCCCTCTATCTCGGTGCCGACACGCCGCTCGGGCCGGTGTACTTCGGCCTGGGCAAGGCGCCCGGGCAGACCGTGAACTTCTATCTCATGCTCGGGCGGCCCTGAACACCCCGGCCGTGCAATGCGGCGCCCTCGCCATTCACGGCGGACCGGAGGACTGCGGTGGTGCGGTGGAGAGGGGCGGCGCAGGTTCGGCCTCGGACACAGGCCGCAGCCACGCTTCGAGCAACTGACTGGCTTCCAGCAAGCCCTGGCGCTTGGTGGCCGAGAACAGCTGCACCGAGATCGGCGCCATCAGGCCGGCACGCGCGGCATTGCGCTGCAAGTCGTCGCGTACGGACTGGGCCTGCAAATGCTGTTGGCTGCGCGTGAGCTTGTCGGCCTTGGTCAGCAGCACATGCACGGGCAGCGCGGCGGGCGAGGCGTAGCTCAGCAGCGTCCAGTCCAGCGGGGTCAGGCCGTGACGGCTGTCGGCGATCAACACCAGCCCGACGAGCTGCTGGCGTTGTGCCAGGTACTGGGCGATGAACCGCTCCCAGCGCTGCTTGGTGGCCAGCGGCACCGAGGCGTAGCCGTAGCCCGGCAGGTCGGCCAGGAGCCCGGCGGTGACGCCGCCAAGCCCGACGGTGAAAAGGTTGATGTGCTGGGTGCGCCCGGGAGTCTTGGACGAAAAGGCCAGGCGGCGCTGGCCGCACAGGACGTTGATGGCCGTCGATTTGCCGGCGTTGGACCGTCCGACGAAGGCAACTTCCGGCCAGGAGCTGGCCGGAAGTTGGTCGAACTGGGCAGCGGTGGTGAAAAAGCGGGCGGATTGCAGCAGTGGGCTGGTATCCGCATGCCCCTTGGCGCCTGGGGTGCTGGAATTCCCTATATTCGTCATGACTTATACATCGTTAGCATGCGGCATCTTATTCCCCCAGTCACTCTCAACGCCGCCAGACGAGGAAGGTATGCGCCCATTCATCGCCAAACAGCGTCGCCCACAGGGGCGCGTTCTTGCCGGATTCGCCACCCTGCTGTGCGTCGGGTTGGCCGGTGCGGCGCTGGCTGGCCAGGACACGGCGCAGCCCCCCGTGACGGTGGTCGTGTCGGCCAAGGCGCCCTCCGACGCCCAGATTGCGCAGGGCAAGCAACTGGCCAAAAGCTGCGCGGCATGCCATGGACTCGACGGCAATGCCACGAGCACCCAGTTTCCCAAGCTGGCGGCCCAACGTTCGGACTATCTGTATCGGGAACTCATGCGCTTCAAGCCGCAGGGTCCGTCCAAGAAACCCGAGCGCGTCAATCCCATCATGAATGGCGTCGCCGCGACATTGTCCCAGCAGGACATGCGTGATCTGGCCGACTATTACAGCCGCCAGGCAATCAAGCCCGCAATCGCCACCAATCCCAAGCAGGCCGAAATCGGCGAGGCGATCTGGCGCGGCGGCATCGCCGACCGCAGGGTGGCGGCGTGCGCGGCCTGCCACGGGCCGGGCGGATTGGGCATGCCTACGCAGTATCCGCGGCTTGCCGGACAATGGGCGGGGTATATCGAGGCCCAACTCCATGCTTTCCGCAACGGCACGCGCGGCGACGGCACGCCGATGCACGATATCGCCTCGCGCATGAGCGACCGCCAGATGCGCGATGTGTCGGATTTTGTTGCAGGTTTGCGTTGAACGATTCGACGGACCTCGTCTCTATGCGAAGATGCAATTCCATCCATCACATGCGGGTACGGTAAGGCCCGGCCGGGCAGCCTTTGCTATAGTGCGGGGGCTGATGCGCCCGGACCAGGCGCCGAGCACTTGGCCATACTATGGCCCGTATGCGAAGCGGAACGATGCGGCGCACGGAAGCAGTATGCAGCGAGGGTGTGCGGCGTGAAGGCATGCGGTGTCAAGCAGCACCAAGTCGGGCTGCCCCAAGCCCCATACGCCCGCCAGCGCGATGGCCAACGGCACGGCAGGCTCTGACCTGTCCTTTGCCGGCACCGGATCAAACTATTCATGTCATCCATCTCGAACGTCAGCACCTCCGGCCTGCGCCTGCGTAGCGGATCCCGCTCCTGGCGGTCCTTCGTCGAGTTGCTTTCGTCGATGCGCTTCGCGATTTCGCTGCTCGTGGTCGTGGCCATCGCCAGCATCATCGGCACGGTCTTGCAGCAGGGCGAGCCGCTGAACAACTACATCGACCAGTTCGGCCCATTCTGGGCGGCGGTGTTTCATCGCATCGACCTGTTCAATGTGTACAGTTCCTGGTGGTTCGTGATGATCATGGGCTTCCTCGTCGTGTCCACCTCGCTGTGCCTGATCCGGAACACGCCGAAGATCCTTGCCGATCTGAGGAACTTCAAGGCCGGTATTCGCGAGCAGGCGTTGCGCTCCTTCCACGACAAGTTCGAGGCCGAGCAGGTCACGCCGCGCGAGACCACGGTGGCGCGCATCGTCGCGCAGCTCAAGGGGCGGGGCTATGCGGTGAAGGTGCAGCCCGCCGAGGGCGACGCGCAAGGCGGCACCATGGTGGCGGCCAAGACGGGCGGCATCAACCGCCTCGGCTACATCCTGGCGCACAGCGCCTTCGTGCTGATCTGCCTCGGCGGCCTGCTCGACGGCGACATGATGATCCGGCTCCAGATGCTGCTGTTCGGGAAGCAGACCCTGAAGAGCAATATGGAGATCTCACAGGTTCCTCAGCGCAACATCCTGTCGGTCAACAACCCCACCTATCGCGGCAATCTGTCGATTCCCGAGGGCAGCAGTTCGAACATGGCGATTCTGACGATCGGTGACGGCTCGGTCCTGCAGCCCTTGCCTTTCATCATCACGCTCAAGAAATTCGTCGTGGACTACTACTCCACCGGCATGCCGCGGCTGTTCGCCAGCGACGTGGTGATCACGGACAGGAAGACGGGCAAGTCCTTCCCCGCCACGATTCGGGTCAACCATCCACTGACCTACGACGGCGTCACGATTTTCCAGTCGGGTTTCGACGACGGCGGCTCCCATCTCATGCTCAAGGCCTGGCCGATGCAGGGGCCGGCCGAGAACACGTTCGATCTCACGGGCGATGTCGGCAGTTCGCGCCAGCTCACCAACGGCAAGCAGGCCCTGCGCCTGGAGCTCACAGGCTTCCGCATGATGAACGTGGAGGATCTGAACCGCGCCGAGCAGGACGGCAAGGCGCCGCCGAGCAGCAGCTTCATGCATCGCTTCGATGAGCACCTCGGCGCCGCCGTCAAGCGCAACGAGACGAGCAAGCTCACCAATGTCGGCCCGGCCGTTATCTACAAACTTCGGGACGCGGCGGGCCAGGCCCACGAATTCTTCAACTACATGCTTCCCGTCGAGCTTGGCGGCACCAAGGTGTTCCTCGCCGGCGAGCGCAGCGAGCTTGGCGGCGCCTACCATTACCTGCGCATTCCGGCGGACTCGAAGGACTCGATCGACGGCTGGATGCGTTTTCGCGCCGCGCTGGATGATCCCGCCCTGCGTACCCGGGCCGTGGATGCGTACGTCAAGGAATCGCTGCCCCCGGGTTCGCCCGCGACGCTTGTCCAGCAACTGCAGGCCACGGCCGGTCGTACGCTGGACATCTTCGCCGGCGAGATTCCGGACGACCCGAAGACTGGCTTGCCAGTCGTGAAGGCGCCTGGCGGCCTTCCTGCGCTGGCCGAATTCCTCGAGAAGAGCGTCCCGAAGGATCAACTCGCCAAGGCCTCCGACGTGTTCATCCGCGTCCTCAACGGCACACTGTGGCAGTTGTGGCAGGTTTCGCGCGCCCAGGCTGGCCAGGCGCCAGCCGTGGATAACGCGGCCAACAACCGGTTTTTCAACGCCGCCGTCCTGGCACTGTCGGATTCGACGTTCTATCCGGCGCCCCTGTATTTGCAATTGACCGATTTCAAGCAGGTCGAAGCCAGCATCTTCCAGGTCGCGCGCGCGCCCGGCAAGGTTATCGTGTATTTCGGCGCCATCCTGCTCATCCTCGGCGTGTTCGCCATGCTGTATATCCGCGAGCGTCGTGTGTGGTTCCTCGTGCGCGACAGCGGCCCGTCGGGCAGCAAGACCCTGATGGCGATGAGTACCAACCGCCGCACGCTGGAATTTCAGAAAGATTTTGAAACCCTACGCACCGCCACGCTGGGCGTAGCATCACAGGCTCCGGCGGCAGCAGCGCCGGGTTCGGACCACCCCTGAAGGGACTTTCGCCATGGAACTCACGAGCAAATCCCACGCGTTGGGCATCGATGCAGGCCCGCACGATGTGAAGCACACCGGCCCGGTGGCCTACTTGCGCCGCCGCACGGCGTACGACTGGATCTTCGCCGCACTGATTCTTGGCGGGGACGCCTATGTGCTGAGCCACTATGGCCAGAACATGAACTACTACGTCCAACTCATTTTCCTGGGGGCGACGACTTCGCTGATGTTCCTGGGCTGGGGCTGGACGGCGCTCAAGAACCTGGCCATCACCGTGGCCGCGCTCTCGCTGCTCGGGATCTGGCTGTACAACGGCCCGGGCGGCACGCCGGTGCTGGCGCGTGGCGAGCAGAATTTCTTCCTCAAATACTTCCTCTCCAGCCAGACGGCCATCATGTGGATGGCGGTTCTGTTTTTCCTGAGCACGGCCACCTACTGGGTGGGCATGTTCACCGGCCCAGCCCAGGTGACCGCAGGCGGCGCTTTGGCCGGCGGCGGAACGATGGGCACGTCCGGTGGTGGCGAGATGATTCGCGACGCGCGCGGCTGGCAGTCGAATTTCGCGCAGTATTTCGCATCCCGCCTGGCGTGGGTCGGCGTGACGATGGCGCTGGTTGGAACCATGATGCGCTGGTACGAGGGCTATCTCATCGGCCCGGACGTCGGCCATATCCCGCTGTCGAATCTGTACGAAGTTTTCGTGCTGTTCTCCTGGTTGACCACCGCGCTGTACCTGTACTTCGAACACAAGTACAAGACACGCAGCATGGGCGCCTTCGCCATGCTGGTGGTCAGCGCCGCAGTGGGCTTTCTGCTGTGGTTCAGCATGGTGCAGAACGCGTTCGAGATTCAGCCTCTGATCCCCGCGCTGCAAAGCTGGTGGATGAAGATCCACGTGCCCGCGAACTTCATCGGCTACGGCACGTTCGCGATTGCGGCGATGGTGGGTTTCGCCTACCTGGTCAAGTCGCACGCGCAGGAAACATCCCTCTGGAAGCTCGGTCCCCTGTGGGTGATCGGTTTCGTGATGTTCTTCGAGCCGCTGATTTTCCGCCAGGGTGGTATCTCGGAATACTGGGGCGTGTTCGCTGGAATCTCGGCGCTTGCCGTGGGCGGTATTTTGTACAGCCGCCAGCGCATTGCTTCCCACCTGCCTTCCTTGGAGGTGATGGATGATGTGATGTACAAGTCCATCGCGATCGGCTTCACCTTCTTCACCATCGCCACCATTCTTGGCGCCATGTGGGCAGCCGAAGCCTGGGGCGGCTACTGGAGCTGGGACCCGAAGGAAACCTGGGCCTTGATCGTCTGGCTGAACTATGCGGCTTGGCTGCACATGCGTCTGATGAAGGGCCTGCGCGGACAGGTCGCCGCCTGGTGGGCGCTGACGGGCCTGTTGGTGACGACCTTTGCCTTCCTTGGGGTCAACATGTTCCTGTCCGGTCTGCATTCATACGGCAAGCTGTAAGCACGGTTTTACTTGGAAAGACAAAAGGCCCTTCGGGGCCTTTTGTCGCGTATGGCCAGTGGATTTTCGACCCGAATCGACAGCCAATAGCCGCCAGGCGGCCAGGGTCGGAGGCTGTCGTGTAAGGTTTGGGCGGGCAGGGCGACCAAGCCTCAGGGGGAATAAACATGGCGCTTTCGCCGTCTATTCCGGCTGAAGGCACGCGTCCGCAGCACAACGGGTGATGGGGTTTCTGCAACGAGTCCGAATCCGCATCCATCGCATCCGCCACACGTCCACGAGGGCATCATGAGCAAACGCCAAGAGCAGGGTTTCGAGCAGCCGGCTCCATCGGAGATCACGCCGGAACAAGCCTATCGCGGTCGCCGCGGCTTTCTTGCCGCGGCAGGCGTCGGCGCCGCCGCAGCCGTGGCGGCCGTCGTGGCGCAGCGGGCCAACGCCGTTCCGGCCGATTCAGCCCATCCAGGAAAGCTGCCGCAACTGCCGGCAACCAAGGATGCGGCCCTGTCGACCCGCGAGGCCCTCACGCCTTACAAAGACGTGACGACCTATAACAACTTCTACGAATTCGGCACCAGCAAGAGCGATCCCGCCAAATATGCCGGAAGCCTGCAGACCCGGCCATGGACCGTGGTGGTCGAAGGCGAGGTGCACAAGCCGCGTACCTTTGGCATCGAGGATCTGCTCAAGCTCGCGCCGATGCAGGAGCGCATTTATCGACACCGTTGCGTGGAAGGCTGGTCGATGGTCATTCCCTGGCTGGGATACTCGCTCTCAAACCTGCTCAAGGCCGTGGAGCCCACCGGGAATGCCAAATATGTCGAGTACATCACCCTGCTGAACCCGGCGCAAATGCCGGGCCAGAACGATCCCATCCTGCAATGGCCGTATCTCGAGGGGCTGCGCATGGACGAGGCGATGCACCCCCTCACGCTGCTGACCTTCGGTCTATACGGCGAGGTTCTGCCCAACCAGGACGGCGCGCCGATACGCATGGTCATTCCCTGGAAATACGGCTTCAAGGGGGGCAAGTCCATCGTCCGCATCCGTCTCGTGGAACAACAGCCTGTGACCTCGTGGATGAAGGCGGTGCCGCAGTGGTACGGCTTTTATTCGAACGTCAATCCCAAGGTCAGCCCGCAGAACTGGAGCCAGGAGAACGAGAGGCGTATCGGCCAGGGCGGATTCGGCGGCCTGTTCTCGCCGCGCGTGCCGACGCAGATGTTCAATGGCTACGGCGCACAGGTTGCAAGCCTCTACAAGGGCATGGATCTGACCAAGAATTTCTGAACCCGCCTCGCGCCCGCTGCGCTCCACATCATTCACGGCTCCGACGCACGCATGAATCGTCTCGACACGCCTACTGCGCCGACAGCGGGGCCTGGGCTTCGGTTGCGCCGCGCCACCCTGCAGGCTCGATGGTTCAAGCCCATGCTGTTCATGCTCGGCCTGCTTCCGCTGGCGTCGCTGGTGTGGCGGGCGTTGACGGTGCAGTTGGGTGCCAATCCGGAGCAGACGCTGATTTGGACCACGGGACTGTGGGCGTTGCGCTTTTTGCTGTTGACCCTGGCCATCACGCCCTTGCGCAAGCTCACGGGCTGGGCCGAACTGGCAAGGCTGCGACGCATGTTCGGACTTTTCGCCTTCACTTACGCCTTACTGCACTTCACCTGCTACCTCTGGCTGGTGAACGGCTTCAGCGTGGATGCGGTGTTGAAGGATGTGGTCAAGCATCCCTTCGTGCTGGCCGGCATGACCGCGCTGGTGCTCATGCTGCCGCTGGCTGCAACATCGACGAACGGGATGATCAAGCGCCTGGGGGCTGTGCGCTGGCAGGCTTTGCACCGTCTGGTCTACGCGGTGGCCATCATCGCCGTGTTTCACTATTGGTGGGGCAAGCTGGCCAAAAACAACACGGTCGATCCGAAGATCTACGCGACCATGCTGGGCGTTTTGCTGGCTTATCGCGTGGCGAAGGTCTGGCAGACGAGGCGGCGCAATGTCGGGCCGCGGCGCGCGGCCGCGCGCATCTGACGCCGGCCGTGCTCGGTCAAAACACCAGGCGCTGCTCGTTGCCGAGGAGTTGCTCCACCGTTTCGCGCTCGCGAATGAGATGCGCCTGTTCTCCATCCACCAAGACCTCGGCGGCGCGAGGTCGGGTGTTGTAGTTGGAGGCCATGGCCATGCCATAGGCGCCGGCGGAGAGTACGGCGAGGAGATCGCCTTCACGCAAGTCAAGATCGCGCTCGCGCCCCAGCCAGTCGCCCGACTCGCAGACCGGGCCGACCACGTCGTAGCGTCGCGCATGCCGCCCGTCGCGCGGCGTTGCGGGGACGATGGCCTGCCACGCCTGGTACAGCGCCGGGCGCATGAGATCGTTCATCGCCGCGTCCGTCACCGCGAAGTGCCGTTCCAGGCTGGACTTGAGGGTCAGCACCTCCGTGAGCAGAAGTCCCGCATTCCCCACGACCGAGCGGCCGGGCTCGAACATCACTTGCCGGTGGCCGTGCCCGGCGTTTTCCAGGCGCTGGAGCAGGGCGCCCATCCAGGCTGCGGGCGTGGGCGGCGCCTCATTCGCATAGCGTATGCCCACGCCACCGCCCAGGTCGATGTGCTCGAGCTTGATGCCGTGGTGCTCGATGTCGCGGATCAGGTCGAGCATGCGATCGAGTGCGTCGAGGTAGGGTTCGAGGCTGGTGATCTGCGAGCCGATATGACAGTCGATGCCGACGATGCGCAGGTGCGGCAGCAGCGCCGCATCGCTATAAGCCTTGCGCGCCAGGCCCTGAGGGATGCCGAATTTGCTGCTCTTGAGGCCTGTCGAAATATAGGGATGGGTCCTCGCATCGACTTCCGGATTGATGCGCAGGCTGACCGGAGCCGACCTACCGAGTTCGCCGGCCACGCGGTTCAGCCGGTGCAACTCGCTTTCGGACTCCACGTTGAAGCACTGCACGCCAGCCCGCAGAGCCGCGCGCATTTCCGACTCCAGTTTGCCGACTCCCGAGAACACGACCTTGCCGGCATCGCCGCCGGCCGCGAGCACCCGTGCCAGTTCGCCGCCCGAGACGATGTCGAAGCCCCAGCCCAGCCGCGCCAGGAGTTGCAGGATGGCCAGGCTGGAATTCGCCTTGACCGCGTAGCGCAGCGAAACCGGTTTGCCCTGTGCCGCAGCCAGGTAATCCTGCGCCGCCTGTTCGATGGCCGCGCGCGAGTACACATAGAGCGGGGTGCCGAATTGCCGCGCGAGATGGGAAACCGGAACGGCTTCGACCATCAGGTCGCCGGCGCGATAGGCGATATGCGGGTGGCCGGGGAGTTCCGGGGGCGCAGCGGGAGGCTTCGACATGGCTGTGGTCGGACGAAAAGAGAGATGCTTGAACGGGCTGGGCCCAGGCCCAGGATGGCTGCAGGCGGGCGTGCCGGATCAGCCCCGGCTCGGCGCGGCCTGGGGCGGCTGCGGCAGATAAAGCGGCCCTTTCTGGCCGCAACCCGCCAGCAAGACGGAGGCGCCCAGCAGCACGGCCAGCAAGACGCCGCGCCACGCGCAGTTCATGCTTGTTCCTAGAATCGGGCGGATCCGCATCATTCAAGTTTATCAGCCGCCCTATGAACGACTTGCCGCAATCAGACTATTTACGCCTTGCAGAGGCCGCGCTGCGCTCGGTGGAAGCGGCGGCCGACGCCGCCGACCTCGATTCCAAGCGCGAGGGAGGTGTTCTGACCCTCGAACTGGATAACGGCGAGAAGATCATCGTCAATCTGCAGCCTCCCCTGCAGGAGCTGTGGTTGGCAAGCAAGTCGGGGGCCTACCATTTTCGTTATGCAGGCGAGGCATGGCTGGACACGCGCGGCAGCCGCAGTTTCCAAGCACTCTTGCAGCAAGCCCTCGCCGAGCTGGGGGGGCCTGCGCTTGAACTCGACTGAGGCCCGGGGCCCCAGACCAGGGGTCTCAGTTGAACGTCGGAAACAGCTTCGACAAAGGGTCGGCAGCGGCCGGGGGCGGGGCCGAAACGTCGAGGGCATGCACCCCGCCGCCGGCGGCGAAATCTTCATACACGAAGTCGTCGCCCATGGGCACGACGCCGGGCGGCGCGACGTAATGCGTGACGGGCACGCCCTGCAATGCCGTGCGCATGAAATCGATCCAGATCGGCAGCGCGACGCGGCCCCCGGTTTCTTTCGGGCCGAGCTTGAGCGGGGTGTCGTAACCCACCCATGCCACGGCCGCGAGTTTCGGGTTGAAGCCGCAGAACCATGCGTCCACCGAATCGTTCGTCGTGCCGGTCTTGCCATACAGGTCGGGTCTCTTGAGCTCGGCCTGCGCGCGTGCGGCGGTCCCGGTTTTCGTGACTTCCTGGAGCAGCGTGTCCATCACGAAAGCGTTGCGCGGAGAGATCACGCGTAGGCGTTCATCGCCCGCATGCTGCGGTGCTGGCGTGTACAGCGTCTTGCCGGAAGCATCGGTGATGGAGGTGATGAAGTAAGGTTGCACAAGGTAGCCGCCGTTGGCGAAAACCGAGTAGGCGCGCACCATCTCCAGCGGCGTGGCCGAGCCGGCGCCGAGCGCGAGGGTGAGATAGGGCGGTTGCTTGGACGTGTCAAAGCCGAATCGACCGCTCCATTGCTGCGCATACTTCGTGCCGATGGCATTCAGCACGCGGATGGCCACCATGTTCTTCGACTGGGCCATGCCGCGTTTGAGGGTGATGGGGCCTTCATAGATGCCGTCGTAATTCTTGGGCTCCCATGCCTGCCCGCCGGTGGTTGCCGCATCGAAAAAGAGCGGCGCGTCGTTGACCATGGTCGGCGGCATGAACCCCTTGTGCAGGGCCGCGGAGTAAATGAACGGCTTGAAACTCGATCCCGGCTGACGCTGGGCTTGCGTGACATGATTGAACTTGTTTTGCTCGAAGTCGAAGCCACCGACCAGGGCCTGGATGGCGCCATCGCTGGGGTCCATCGCCACGAAGGAGGCTTGCACGCGCGGCATCTGCGTGATGACCCAGCGGCCATGCGGCTGTTTCCAGATGCGCACCACCGCGCCGGCGCGCAGGGCCACATTGGGTTGCGCCTTGGGACCGAGCCCCAGCGCTGCGACCTGCTGCAGGCCGTCGCCCGAAATATCCAGTCGTTGGCCGCCGGGAAGCATGACCTGCACCAGCTTGGTCGTGGCCGCCGTGACCACGGCGCAATACAGCCCTTCGGTCTCCGGACGGTCGCTGCAGGCGTCGTCGACCGTCTGCAGCCATGGCTCGGAGCCGTCGGGCGGATTGATATAAGCCTCCGGTCCGCGCCATGGCTGTCTCAGTTCATAGCGCATGACCCCGGCGTGCAGAGCGCTCCACGCCGCATGCTGATCGCGACTGATGATGGTCGTGACGACGTTGAATCCCCGCGTATAAGCCTGTTCGCCATAGCGCGCAAACATGGCCTGTCGAGCCATCTCGGCAACGTAGCCGGCATGCGCGGATGCCTCGGTTCGCGCTGCACGCAGGCCGAGCGGCGCGTTCTTGGCCTGTGCGTAGTCGTCCGGACTGATCCAGCCCAAGGCGCGCATGCGGGCGAGGACGTATTGCTGCCTGGATTTGGCGCGGGCCGGGTTGACGAAGGGGTTGTAGGCCGAAGGCGCCTTGGGCAAGCCGGCAAGCATGGCCGCTTGGGCGAGACTGAGTTGCGCAAGCGGTTTGCCGAAATAGGTCTGCGCCGCAGCGGAAAAACCGTAGGCATGCTGGCCAAGATAGATCTGGTTCATGTAAAGCTCCAGGATCTGGTCCTTGGTGAGTTCGCGCTCGATTTTCAAGGCCAGGAGAACCTCGAAGAGCTTGCGCGTGAAGGTTTTTTCGCTGCTGAGATAAAAGTTGCGTGCAACCTGCATAGTGATGGTCGAGGCGCCCTGGCTTTTCGCCTTGTGGATATTCGCCAGGGCCGCGCGGGCAATGCCCGCCCAGTCGATGCCGCCGTGCTGATAGAAGCGATCGTCCTCCGTCGCCAGCACAGCCAGTTTCATGGTCTTCGGGATGCTGCCGATGGGCATGAAGTTGCGCCGCTCCTCGCCGAATTCGCCGAGCAGGACATGATCGGCCGAATACACCCGCAGCGGGAGTTTGGGGTGGTAATCCAGAAGCTGGTGGACGTCCGGCAGGCGAGGCCAGGCGAAAGCCAGCACCACGCCGACGAGCAGCGCCGCGGCAAGCGGCAGACCTACTGCGAGTGAGATCAGGCTGATCATCAGCCGCTGACCCCAGGAACGATTTTGTCCGCCCGCTTTTTTCTTGTGGGCATTGGCGCCCGGCGGGCCGGACGGAGAAGGAGGGGGCGGTGAAGTCGCCATGGGGCGGAGTGTCGGGAAAACCGTGGAAGAGGGATGCAAGGCCGAGGCGAAGAGGGTAACCCTTCGGCCGCCCACCAGCATGGTCGGGGCGTGGCGACGACGCCTATTCGGACATGCACCGAACTCCGGACATGGGTCGAGCCTCGATAGTGCCCAATTGTAAAAATACTGTTCGAGAGGGCTGAATTTTCATGGGATGGTGCCGTATTGCCTTGAGTACACGTGGGCGTTTTGCAACGAATCGGCCATTGCTTCGGGAAAACCTGACAGGCAATCAAAGACTTGTTGTTAGGATTGAAAAAAATATTGAACTTCTGCCGTCATTCGTGTTGCGGCAGGCGGTTCTCAACGGGCTTTTTCAAGTTCCCACTCATTCAGGGGGTTGCGTTGTCCATATTCAGCAGCATGTTTCGCAAGCGCTATGCGCCGCTGATCGGCCTGGACATTAGCAGTTCCAGCGTCAAATTGGTCGAACTGGCGCTTGACGATCAAAACCGCTACACCTTGGTGCGCGCAGCCATCGAGCCCCTGGAAAAAGGCGCCATCACCGACGGCAACATCGAGAAGCACGATGACGTGGTCGATGCTGTGCGCAGATTGATCAAAAAAAGCGGGACCAAGACCAAGAACGTCGCTCTCGCCCTGCCGTCTTCGGCCGTCATCAGCAAGAAGATCGTGCTGCCCGGCGATTTGCGCGAAGAGGAGATCGAAGTCCAGGTCGAGACGGAGGCGAATCAATATATCCCGTTCGCCATCGAGGACGTGGCCCTGGATTTCAGCGTGCTGGGCCCCAGCCTCAACTCCCCGGGCGACCAAGAGGTTCTCATCGCCGCCTCGCGCCGCGACAAGGTGCTGGATCGCCAGACCATCGCCGAGGCGGCCGGGCTCAAGCCCCAGATCATCGACATCGACGCGTTCGCATCGCGCTTGGCCGCTGGAAGGCTGATCGAGCGCCTGCCGCGCGGCGGGCATGATCTGCTGGTGGCCTTGTTCGAGATCGGCGCATCCAGTACGTCGATGCAGGTGCTGCGTAACGGTGAAACCCTGTACGACCGCGACCAGACCTTCGGCGGCCAGCAGCTGACCCAGGCCATTGCGCGGCATTACGGCTTCTCGCAAGAAGAGGCCGAGGCCAAGAAGCGCAATGCCGACCTGCCTGACGACTATACCGCCCAGGTCTTGGAGCCTTTCATCGAGGGCATGGCGCAGGAACTGGCGCGCGCGCTGCAGTTCTTTTTTCGGGCCACGCCGAATAGCAAGGTCGACTACATCCTGCTGGCGGGCGGCACGGCGGCATTGCCCGGCCTGGTGGAAAAAATCACACAGCTCACCTCCACGGCCTGCGTGGTGCTCAACCCCTTCGAGGGGATGGCCATCGGCGATCAGGTCCGCGAGAAGAAGTTGCGCCTGCAGGCGCCGAGCTATCTCACCAGTTGCGGTCTGGCCATGCGCAGGTTCTTGCAATGAACATCGTCCTGATCAACCTGTTGCCTCACCGCGAGGCCAAGCGCAAGAAGCGCCGCGAGGCGTTTTATGTCGGCATCGTCATGTCCATGCTGGTGGGCCTGCTGCTGCTCGGCCTCGGCTTTACCGTGTTGAGCGCGATGATCGACCGTCAACAGTCGCGCAACGATTTCCTCCATGCGCAAATCGCCCAGCTCGACGTGCAGATCAAGGACATCGCCACGCTGCGCCAGGAGATTGAAAGCCTGCGCGCGCGGCAGCAGGCGGTCGAAAACCTGCAGTCCGACCGGAATCTGCCGGTCTATCTGTTCGACGATCTCACGCAAGACACCCCCACGGGCGTGCAAATCACCTCGATCAAGCAGGAAGGCCAGTCGGTGCTGCTGCAGGGTACGGCACTGAGTCAGGAGCGGGTCGCCGATCTGTTGCGCAATCTGGCCGATGGCAAGGGCTGGCTCGAGAAGCCGGAACTCATCGAAATCCGGTCCGTCACGACCCAGATCTCCAAGGGCAACACGCAGACGGTGTCGGCCTTCCAGCTGCGCGCCACGCTCAAGCGCGCCACCCCTGCCCAAGCCGCCTCCGGCGCGGCCCCAGCAGGCAAGACCAACGTTGCGGGCTGAGGACAGTATGGCCAAATCCCTCAATATGCAGATTGATTTCGCGTCCCTGAAAGAGCGCATCGGCAGTCAATTCCGCGGGCTCAACCAGAACGATCCCGGCACGTGGCCGCCGTTGCCGCGCGCCACGGCGTACGCCGTGACGCTCATCGTGGCGCTGGCCGTGGGTTGGTATGCGTGGCTGTCCGGTGTGAAGGACCAGCTCAACCAGGCGCAGCAGCAGGAAGTGCAGTTGCGCGACGAGTACAAGAGCAAGCTGGCCCAGGCCGTGAGCCTGGATCTGCTCAAGGCGCAAAAGGCCCAGGTGCAGCAATACGTGCTGTTGCTGGAAAAGCAACTTCCGAGCAAGGCCGAGATGGATGCGCTGCTGTCCGACATCAACCAGGCGGGCATCGGCCGCGGCTTGCAGTTCGAGCTCTTCCGTCCGGGCCAGGTCGAGGTGAAGAACTATTACGCCGAACTCCCCATCACCATCAAGGTCAAGGGCAGCTACAACGACCTCGCCGCGTTTACGGCCGACGTTGCCAAGCTTTCGCGCATCGTCACGATCAACAACATCGCCATTTCCAGCCCGCCGGCCGGCAACCCTTCGGGCAAGCTGACCATGGACGCCACGGCCAAGACCTTCCGCTATCTCGATGCCGACGAGGTCGCCGCACAGCAAAAAGCCAAACGACCGGGAGGTAAGAAATGATCCGCCGCATCCCGGCTTTCCTGCCGCTGTTGCCGATCGCGCTTGTCTTGGCGGGTTGCGGAGGGCAACCGCACGAAGATCTGCGCGCGTGGATGGCACAGGAACGCGCCAAGCTGCATCCGCATGTGCAGCCCATCGAGGCGCCGAAGCCCTTCTTGCCGGCGACCTACGACCTGTCCGACCGGACCGACCCCTTCTCCCCGGCCAAGCTTGAAACGGGCGTTCGGCAGGAAATGAACAAGCTGAGCCCCGAGGTGCTGGCGCAGATGAATCGGCCCAAACAGCCCTTGGAGCAGTATTCACTGGACCAGATCCAGATGGTGGGCAGCTACAAGATCAAGGGCCAGGAGTACGCCCTGCTCAAGGCTGGCAATCTGCTGTACCGCGCACATGTCGGCGAGTACGCGGGGCAGCATTACGGGCGCATTACACAAATCGATGAAAGCCAGGTTGTTTTGCGGGAGCTGGTGCAGGACGCCGTTGGCGACTGGGTGGAACGCACCGCAACCCTTCAATTGCAGGAGAGCAGCAAATGATGTCCCTATCGCTTACCCGTGCAACGACATGGCTGGCGCGCGCCGCGGCAGGTCTGGCGCTGATGCTGGGCCTGACGGTCGTGGCTGCGGCGCAGGGTTCCAATGTGCTGCAAAGCGTGGGGGCCAGCAGCCAGGGCGGCGAAATCGTCGTCCAGCTTAATTTCGCCCAACCTCTGGCCGCTCCGCCAGCGGGCTTCACCATCGATCAGCCTGCCCGCATCGTGCTCGATTTCCCGGGGGTGACGTCCGGGCTGAGCCGCGGCGCGGTGAATTTCGATCAAGGCAATCTGCGCTCGGCCAATGTGGTGCAGGCCGAGGGCCGTTCGCGCGTGGTCCTCAATCTGCGCAGCTCGACCACCTACAAGACCGAAATCCAGGGCAAACGACTGCTCGTGCTCATCAACCCCACGGCCTCGGCGCCGCTGAATGCGTCGACCACGGCGGGTTCTGCGCTGTCGCAGCCGGTGCACTTCGCCGACAGCCTCAATACCCAGCAGCTGCCGCTGCAGAGTATCGATTTTCACCGCGGCGCGGGCGGCGCGGGCCAAGTCGTCGTCAACCTGCCCAACAACCAGGTCGGCGTCGACATCCACCAGCAGGGTCAGAACATCGTGGTCGATTTCCTCAAGGCCACGCTGCCCGCCGACCTGCGCCGCCGTCTGGACGTGGCCGATTTCGCCACGCCGGTGAAGACCATCACCACCTTCCAGATGGGCAACAACGTGCGCATGGTGGTCCAGCCCACGGGCAACTACCAGCAAAGCGCCTACCAGGCCGACAATAAATTCGTGCTGGAAGTGCGCCCCGAGGTGCCCAATCCCAATCAGCTGGTGCCGGGGAACGGCCCCGGCTATCACGGCCAGAAGCTGTCGCTCAACTTCCAGAACATCGACGTCCGTTCGCTGCTGCAGGTGTTCGCCGATTTCACGGGCCTCAACGTCGTGGTGAGCGATTCGGTGACCGGAAACCTCACCCTGCGCCTGAAGGACGTGCCCTGGGACCAGGCCCTGCACATCATCCTCCAGGCCAAGGGGCTGGGCGAACGCAAGGAGGGCAATGTGCTGTGGATCGCGCCGCGCGATGAAATTCTTGCCCGCGAAAAATCTGAACTCGAAGCCTCGAAATCCATCCGGGACCTCGAGCCCTTGAAATCCGAAACCTTCCAGCTCAACTACCAGAAGGCTGCCACGGTGGTGCAACTGCTCACCGGCGCCGCGGGCGGCGCGCAGCCTGGCGGCAGCGGGGCGGGCGTGGCCCCCATCCTTCCCGGCCTGCCCACGGCCGGTGCGCCCACCTCGCGCATCCTCTCGCCGCGCGGCACGGTGATCGCCGATCCGCGCACGAATCAGATTTTCGTCAACGATATTCCGTCCAAGCTCGAGGAAATCAGCGCACTCATCGCCAAGATCGACAAGCCGGTCCGCCAGGTCTTGATCGAGGCGCGCATCGTCGAGGCCACGGACCAGTTCGGGCGTAGCTTGGGTGCGAAACTGGGTTTCTACAGAAGTACCGTGCCGGGCCAGAGTAACAATCCTGGCGCCGCGGTCACCGGGAATTACCTGGGTGTAGGTGAGCAAACTGGTCAAGCTGTCATCACGGGCGGTTCCTATATTCCAGACACCCAGTTTGTGAACCTCCCGTCGACGACAATCGCCAATACGATTCTGACCGGTGTTTCGCCAGGGTCTGTTGCCATCAGTTTGTTCAATGCGGCGGCCAACCGTTTCATCAATCTCGAGCTTTCCGCACTCGAAGCAGATGGCAAGGGGAAAATCATTTCCTCGCCTCGCGTGATCACGGCTGATCTGAACAAGGCCACCATAGAACAGGGGACGGAGATTCCGTATCAGCAGGCGACATCCAGCGGTGCGACATCGGTGTCCTTCAAGAAGGCGGTGCTCAGCCTCGATGTCACGCCGCAGATCACGCCGGACGGCAACATCATCATGAATGTCGAGATCCACAAGGACAGCGTCGGGCAGAACACTGCGGCGGGTCCCGCGATCAACACCAACACGGTGACGACCCAGGTGCAGGTCGAGAACGGTGGAACGGTGGTGCTCGGCGGGATTTATTCGTCGCAGGAGCAGAACCAGACCGACAAGGTTCCTCTGCTTGGCGATATCCCCGTGCTCGGCTATCTGTTCAAGACCAACAGCAAGAGCATTCAGAAAGACGAACTGATGGTGTTTCTCACACCAAAGATCGTCACCGGTGCAGATTTGAGCCGTTGATCCATCGCATCCCTGCACCCGCCAGCTGCCAATTTTGACAAGTTGCACGCGTATTTTTCTCATTGGCCTCATGGGCGCCGGCAAGACCACGGTGGGCCGTGCGCTGGCGCAAAGGGTGGGGCTGCGGTTTCTTGACAGCGACCACGAAATCGAACGGCGGGAAGGCTGCACGATCGCGACGCTTTTCGCGCGCGAAGGCGAGCAAGGGTTCAGAGAGATCGAAGCGCGGGTGATCGAGGATCTGACCGAGCGGGACGGCATCGTGCTGGCCACCGGGGGCGGGGCCGTGTTGCGCGAGTCGAACCGGAAGGCCCTGCATGGCCGGGGCGTCGTGGTGTACCTGCGCGCGAGCCCGGACGAGCTTGCGCACCGCACGCGCAATGACCGCAGCCGCCCGCTGCTGCAGACAGCAGATCCGCGCACCAGGCTGCGGGAACTGTTTCGCCAGCGTGATCCCCTCTACCGGGAAACGGCGCATTTCACGATCGATACCGGCCGTCCCTCGGCTGCGATGCTGACCCATCTCGTTCTCACGCAGTTGGAACTCGCCGGAGTGGTGGATCCGTCTCGCGCCCCGGTGCAGCCCGGTTCACGCGAGCGGCCCGGGCGTGATTGACGCGCCATGAGGCCGATCGGGGCACGCTGAACCGCTGGCCAGGCCGGAGCTGGGGTTGCCGCGCTCTTTCTACAATGGGCGGGATCCTCCACGAGCCCGCAGCACACCGCCATGACCACCGTTCGCGTCGAACTCGACCAGCGTGCCTACGACATTCGCATTGGCGCGGGCCTGCTGGGGCGCGACACCTTCGCCGACGTCGCGCAGCCCAAGGCCCGAGCGCTCATCGTCACCAATACCACCGTGGCGCCGTTGTATGCACAGGCTCTGCAGCAGGCCCTGGAGCCGCATTTTGCCGAGGTGCTGCAGTGCGTGCTGCCCGATGGCGAACAGTACAAGGATTGGCCGACGCTGAATCGGATTTTCGACGCCCTGCTCGAGCGCCAATGCGACCGCAAGACGACCTTGTTCGCGCTTGGCGGCGGCGTGATCGGTGACATGACGGGGTTCGCGGCAGCCTGCTACATGCGCGGCGTGCCCTTCGTGCAGGTGCCCACCACCTTGCTGGCGCAAGTGGATTCATCCGTCGGCGGCAAGACCGCGATCAACCACCCGCTCGGCAAGAACATGATCGGCGCGTTCTACCAGCCGCGGCTGGTGGTGGCCGACGTCGAGACCCTGCGGACCCTGCCGCCGCGCGAAGTATCCGCGGGGCTGGCCGAGATCATCAAGCACGGCGCGATCGCCGATGCCGAATTCTTCGGCTGGCTCGAAACCCATATGGAGCGCCTGCGCGCCCTGGAACACGATGCCGTGGTGCACGCCGTGCGCCGCAGCTGCGAGATCAAGGCGGCCGTCGTGGCGCAGGACGAAACCGAAAGCGGACTGCGCGCGATACTGAATTTCGGCCACACCTTCGGTCACGCGATCGAGGCCGGCATGGGCTATGGGCAATGGCTGCATGGCGAGGCCGTGGGCGCAGGCATGGTGATCGCGGCCGGCGTCTCGGAGCGCCTGGGCTTGCTGGACCCCGCTTCTGCCGTGCGTTTGCAGGAACTCGTGCGTCGCGCGGGTTTGCCGGTCGAGGCGCCGGCGCTGCCTTTGCAGCGCTATCTCGATCTCATGCAGGTGGACAAGAAGAACGATGCCGGCAACGTGCGTTTCGTCCTTTTGCAGGGCCTGGGCGGTGCCGTGCTGCGCGCGGCGCCGCAGGACCTGGTGACTTCCAGCCTGTTGGCGCACGGTGCCATTCGAGATGCGTCGCCCGCCATGTCCGGGCCCGGCTCGCCCGCAAGCCGCACCGCAGGCAGCCTTGCCGCCTGAAGCGAGCCACCTCGGGCCCGACCAGTACGCACCGATGCCGAGCATGCGAGGCACGCCCAGCCACGAATCATGGCTGGCTCCCTACGCCTGCAGCGCCAGCACGTCGGGCGGGCGGCGCCAGGCCGAGCCGCCGCCGCGAGACCGCACGGAATACCAGCGGGATCGCGACCGCATCATTCATTGCAGCGCCTTTCGCCGCCTCGAATACAAGACCCAGGTCTTTCTCAACCACGAAGGCGATCTTTTTCGCACTCGCCTGACCCACACCCTCGAGGTGGCGCAAATCGCCAGGTCGATCGCCAGGGCGCTGCGCCTGAACGAGGACCTGACCGAGGCCATCGCCCTGGCGCATGACCTCGGCCATACCCCTTTCGGCCACGCCGGGCAGGATGCGCTCGGCGCCTGCATGCGCGGCGCGGACCCGCATGGCGGCGGCTTCGAGCACAACCTGCAGTCGTTGCGGGTGGTTGATCGGCTCGAGGAGCGCTACGCCGCGTTCGACGGCCTCAATCTGTGCTTCGAAACCCGCGAGGGCATTCTGAAGCACTGCTCGCGGCGCAACGCGGAGCGCCTGGGCGACGTCGGCGCGCGCTTCCTCCGTGGCGGACAACCCAGCCTGGAGGCACAGGTGGCGAACCTGGCCGACGAAATCGCCTACAACAACCACGACATCGACGACGGCCTGCGTTCGGGACTGCTGCATCTGGAACAGTTGGAAGACATCGATTTCTTCGGCGGCCACTTGGACGCCGTACGCGCGGCCTACCCCGGGCTGGGGCAAAAGCGGCTGGTGTCCGAAACCATTCGCCGCATGATTTCCACGCTGATCGCCGATTTGATCGCGCAAACCCAGGCGCGCATCGACGAGGCGCAAGTCTGCAGCCCGGCTGAGGTGCGCGCCAGCCCGCCGCTCGTGGCGTTCAGCGCGCCCGTGCGCGAGCAACTCACGCGTCTGCAGCAGTTCCTGCGCCAGGCGCTTTATCGCCATCCCCAGGTGTTGCACTCCACCACCAAGGCGGCGCGGGTTCTGCGCGAACTGTTCACGGCCTATGTCGACGAGCCGCGCCTGTTGCCGGCCGACCACCAGCGCGACCGCCAAGGCGGACAGCTGCGGGGCATCGCCGATTACATTGCCGGCATGACCGACCGTTACGCCATCAAGGAATACCGCAGACTGTTTTCCGTGCACGACTGGTCGTAGGGAAGCGCGCGGGGCCGGAAAGACATGTTGCGTGCCGGATACAACGCCCGCGCGCTACGTGTCAAGTCGCCCCTCTCGAATACCCCAGGCAAACAATGCCCATACACCAAGTGCCTATGCATTGATTGTCTAGGCAATAAGATGGCGGCATGAACAGTCCGACATCACCCCAGGCGCCCGCATCCGCCCCCGAGGCGCAGACCCGCTTTTATGACGGATCGAGTTACAGCAAGGAGAACTCGGTCGGATTCGCGATGAAGCGCTGCCTGTCTCTGCTGGTGCGCAATCTGGAGGCCCGCATGCAGGCGCTGGATTTGACGGGCATGCAGTGGCAGCCGCTGCTCCAGGTGCTGTATGGCTGCGACACCGTGGCCGCATGCGCCCGGGAGTCGCACACCGATGCCGGCGCCATGACCCGCATGCTGGACCGTCTCGAAGCCAAAGGACTCCTGGCGCGCGAACGCAGCACGGTGGACCGCCGCGTCGTCAACCTCGCGCTGACCCCCAGGGGCCACGAGGTGGCCAAGCAGATTCCCGATGTGCTGGCGGACATTCTCAACCAGCATCTCCAGGGTTTTACGCCGCAGGAATTTCGCACCCTGCTCGGCCTGCTGCAGCGTTTTGCCGACAACGGCGAGGCATTGGCCGCGGCCAACAGCGCGCATCCGGGCGCGGAGCCACCCGCGCCGGTCAGCGGGGACGCAGAGTCCTGAAACATCGCCATCCACCATGACCACAACCCTGACCAAGAACTTGACTGCCGCTGCCTGCGTGCGGCCCGCGCGTCGTCTCCAGGGGCGCCGCTACGCGCTGTTGCTGGCGAGCCTGCTGCTCGCCGGGTGCGCCAGCCAGGGGGCCGTGCAGCCCACGGCGCAAGCTGTGCAGCCGGCCCGGCTGGGCCTGGCCGGCGGGCCGGCCGAGTTCCCGCGCGACAACTGGTGGACCCAGTTCGACGACCCGCAACTGAACCGTCTCATCGCCCAGGCGCTGGCTGACAATCCGTCGCTGCAGGAAGCCCAGGCGAGGCTGCGGCAGGCGCAGGCGGCAGTGGGCGTGGCGCAAAGCAGCCTCGAGCCCAAGCTGGGCGCGGCGGTGAACTCCACGCGCCAGCGCTTCAGCGAAAACGACATCTATCCCCCGCCGCTGGGTGGTGGCATCTACACCGAGAACCAGGCCCTGCTGCAGGGCAGCTACGAGCTGGATTTCTTCGGCCTTCACCGTGCCCAGCTGCAGGCCTCCATCGGCCAGGCGCGGGCTTCGCAGGCCCAGGCCCAGGCCGCGCGGGTGCTGCTCGCGGCCAACGTCGCCAGCGGCTACTTCAACCTCGCCAAGCTGGATGCCCAGCGCGCCGTGCTGGAGCGCACGCTGGCGCAGCGCCGGCATATCGAGAAACTGGTGGGGGACCGCGTGCGCGCCGGGCTGGAAACCAGTCTGCAGCAACGCCAGGCCCAAGCCGAAATTCCCCAGATCCAGCTGCAGATCGAACAGAACGCGCAGGCCCAGGCCGAAGCTCGCCACGCGCTGGCGGCGCTGCTGGGCCAGGGGCCGCAGGTGACGGCTTCGCTGTCCCCGAGCTTGCGCGCGCTACCGATGCCCGCATTGCCCACGGACATTCCGGCCGCGCTCATCGGCCGCCGCGCCGACGTGGTGGCCGCGCGCTGGCAGGCGCAATCGGCCCTGGCCGGCGTGAAGGCGGCGCGCGCCGCGTTTTACCCCAATATCAGCCTGACGGCCTTCGCCGGTTATACCGCGCTCGGCTTCAGCCAGTTCCTGGCCGCCGGAAGCCGCGCTTACGGTGTCGGGCCGGCGCTGACCCTGCCGATTTTCGAGGGCGGCAAGCTGCGCGCCAACCTGCGCGGGCAGGTGGCTGGGGCGGACGCAGCGATCGACCTCTACAACGCCACCCTGGTGAATGCGGTGCGCGAAGTGGCCGACGCGCTGAGCAGCAGACGCTCGCTGCAGAAGCAACTGGCGCAGCAGCACGAGGCCTTGACCCTGGCCGAGGACGCCTACGCATTGGCGCAACAGCGCTATCGCGCAGGATTGAGCAACGATCTCAGCGTGCTGAGCACCGAGAACGCCGTGCTGCAACTCAGGCAGGCCGGCGTGAACCTCAAGGCCCAGGCGCTGCTTGACGATGTGGCCCTGATCCGCGCCCTGGGCGGCGGCTACGCGGCGCCCCAGCTTCCCGCACTTCCGGGTGACGGCGCGGCGGCGACGGCGGCCACGGCGAGCGGTGGCGCGACACGGCCTTCATCCATGCGCTGACATCGCACCCAAGACAACATCATTCCGGAACATCCATGAGCGCCAATCCGCAAAACCAAGCCCAGAACCCAACGCCGATGCCCGGCAACGGCAACGGGAAAGCCGCCAAACGCCGCCGCGCCATGCTCAGCGCGATCACCGTGTTCGTCATCGCCGGTGTCGCCTACGGCGGCTACCACTACTGGCTGTCGCTGCACGAAGTGAGTTCCGACGATGCCTACGTTGGCGGCAATCTGGTCCAGATCACGCCGCAGGTCGGCGGTACCGTGACCGCCATCGATGCCGACGACACGCAAATGGTGCAGGCCGGGCAGGCCCTGGTTCAACTCGACGGCGCCGACACCCGCGTGGCGCTGCAGCAGGCCGAGGCTCAGCTCGCCCAGGCCGTGCGCGCCGTGCGCGTGACCTATGCGCAGACCTCGGCCCTGCAAGCGCAGGTCGCGGTCAGGCGCACCGACGTGGCCACCGCCCAGGCCAGCTTGGCCAAAGCCGAGGACGCCTTGCGCCGCCGCCAGGAGTTGGCCGGCACCGGCGCCGTGGGGGCGGAGGAACTGCGCCAGGCGCAGATCGCCGTCCAGGCCGCCAAGAGCGCCTTGCTGACCGCGCAAGCCGGAGTGCGCGCGGCGCAGGCCGAGGTGGCCGCCAGCGAAGCGCAGACGGCAGGCATCGTGCTGGCGGGCAACCCCGCTGTGCGCTTGGCCGCGGCCCATGTGCGCGAGGCCTACCTGGCCTATGAGCGCACGACCATTCCGGCGCCCGTGACCGGGGTGGTGGCGCGGCGCACGGTGCAGCTCGGCCAGCGCGTGGCCCCCGGCATGCCGCTGATGAGCGTGGTGCCGCTGAACGATGTCTGGGTCGACGCCAACTTCAAGGAAACCCAGTTGCGCGAACTGCGCATCGGTCAGCCCGCCAGCGTGGTGGCCGACATCTACGGCAGCAAGGTGACGTACGCCGGCAAGGTGGTCGGTATCTCGGCCGGCAGTGGCGCGGCATTCGCCCTGCTGCCGGCGCAGAACGCGACCGGCAACTGGATCAAGGTGGTGCAGCGCGTGCCGGTGCGCATCGCCCTCGATGCGGCGCAGGTCGCCAAGTACCCGCTGCGCGTGGGGCTGTCCACCGAGGTGACAGTCAACATCACCGATCACAAGGGCCCGCTGGTGGTGGACGAGCCGCCGCGCCAGCCTGCCGCGAAGACCGATGTGTACGCCGCCAACTGGGCCAAGGCCGATGCGTTGGTGGATCACATCATCGCGGCCAATACCGGCGGCATGCCGCGCGGCCAGATCGGTTTACCCGGCTCGTCTGCGCGGCACGACTGAGGCCCGCCGCACCATGGCTGACATCACCACCCTCGAGGAGGCTGCGGCAGGCGCGACGCCCGAACCCGCTGCCGTCCCGAAGCAGGCCGCGCATCTCACGCCGCTGACCGGCGGCGCCCTGGTGCTGGGCACGATCGCGCTCAGCCTGGCCACGTTCATGAACGTGCTCGACACGTCGATCGCCAACGTGTCGATTCCGGCCATCGCCGGCGACCTTGGGGTGAGTTCCTCGCAGGGCACCTGGGTCATCACCTCCTTCGGCGTGGCCAACGCGATTGCCGTGCCGCTCACTGGTTTTCTCACCCAGCGTTTCGGCGCGGTGAAGGTATTCCTCAGCAGCATCCTGCTGTTCACCCTGTTTTCCTTCCTCTGCGGCCAGGCGCCCAGCCTGGAGGTGCTCATCCTGTTCCGCGTGCTGCAGGGCGCGTCCGCCGGGCCGATGATTCCCTTGTCGCAAACCCTGCTGCTCTCCAGCTATCCGCCGCAGCGCTCGGGTATGGCCATCGCGATGTGGTCGATGACGACGCTGGTGGCGCCGATCACGGGGCCTTTGCTCGGCGGCTGGATCACCGACAACATCTCCTGGCCGTGGATCTTCTACATCAACGTCCCGGTGGGCGTGATCTGCGCCGCAGTCACCCTGGCGCTCTACAAGGAGCGCGAAACGCCGCGGCGCAAGCTGCCGATCGACTGGACGGGGCTGGGGCTGCTGGTGATCTGGGTGGGCGCGCTGCAGATCATGCTCGACAAGGGCCAGGAACTGGACTGGTTCGGCTCCAACGTCATCGTCGCGCTGGCGGTCGCCGCCTTCGTCGGCTTCGTGCTGTTCCTGATCTGGGAGATCTACGACGAGCATCCGGTGGTCGATCTCACCCTGTTCAAGCTGCCCAACTTCACGCTGGGCACCATCATGCTCGCGCTGGCCTATGGCATGTTCTTCGGCAGCCTGGTGCTGCTGCCGCTGTGGCTGCAGGAATTCGTCGGCTACACGGCCACCGATGCCGGCGAGGTGCTGGCCTGGGTCGGGCTGTTCGCGCTCATTCTTTCGCCCATCATTGGCCGCTACATGAACAGCGTCGACACGCGCTGGATCACGACCTCGTCGTTCCTGATTTTCGCCCTGGTGTTCTGGATGCGCTCGCGTTTCACCACGGGCGACAGCTATTGGGAATATTCCATCCCCACCGTGATCCAGGGCATCTCGACGGCGGCCTTTTTCATCCCCTTGCTCGGCATCATCCTGGGCGGATTGCCGCCGCAACGCATCGCCGCGGCCTCCGGGCTGTCGAATTTCGCGCGCATCACCGCGGGCTCGTTCGGCACCTCGATCTACACCACGATCTGGGCCAACCGCGCCAGCCTGCACCACGAGCAGCTCGCCTCCCATATCTACGCCGGCAATCCGGTGTCCAGCCCCGTGATCCAGGGGCTGCAGGCGAGCGGGTTCAGCCACGAGCAGGCCCTGGGTGTGATCAACCGCCTGATCGACCAGCAGGCCTACACCATCGCGGTGGACGAAATGTTCCGATTGAGCGCCTGGCTCTTCATTGCCCTGATCGCGCTCGTGTGGCTGGTCAAACCGGCCCGCCATGCGGGGCCGGTGGATGCCGGAGGGGCGCACTGAGCCGGTTTGCGACAGCCGCGTCGCTACCATGCGGCCATGCTCGAAGACCAAGCCACCTTGTTGTTGTTGATTCGCCATGGCGAGACGGAATGGAACCGTAGCGCGCGCATTCAGGGCCACACCGATATCGCGCTGAACGCGCGCGGTCAGGCCCAGGCCGAGGCGGTTGCCGAGGCCCTTGGCGACACAGAAATCCATGCCGTCTACGCCAGTGATCTGCTGCGCGCGCGCGGCACGGCCATGCCCATCGCCGACCGCCGCGGGCTTGCGCTACGGACCGATGCCGGCTTGCGCGAGCGTGCCTTCGGCAGCTTCGAAGGCCGAACCTTCGCGCAATTGCAGGAGATCTATCCGCAGGAATGCGAGCGCTGGCGCCGGCGCGACCCGGGCTTCGCCGCACCGGGAGGCGAAAGCCTCGAGACGTTCTACCGCCGGGTCACTTCGACGGTTCTGCGCATCGCCGCCGCCCATCCGGGACAGACACTGGTCATCGTCACCCATGGCGGCGCGCTCGACTGCCTGCACCGTTGCGCCACGGGGCAAAGCCTGGACGCGCCGCGGACCTGGGAGTTGCGCAACGCTGCGATCAACCGCGTGCTGGTGGCCGAGGACCGCATGAGCCTGGTCGGCTGGAACGACGGCGGGCACCTGGACAGCGGGCTCGACGAAACCGGAGCTTGAGCCGGCCTCGCGGCCTGCGGCCGCCATCCAAACATCTCGATACATCGATATGGCGGGGCGGCACATAGACTTTGCACTGTGATGGTGCGTCCATCGCCATTGCGCCAGCCTCGACCAGCCTCCCCCATTGCAACCCATGCTTCAGACCGTCGCCACCCGTCCGCTCGCGCGCCATGCGCCCAATTACAGCCCGGCCGAGATCGGGCTTTCAGGTCTGGGAGGGTTGCTGGGAATGGCGTTGACGCTTTGGCTCAGTACCTGGCTGCTGGGGGCCGACGTCGCCGTCACGGTATTGGCCTCGATGGGCGCAAGCGCCGTGCTGCTGTTCGCGGTTCCCCACAGCGCGTTTTCCAGCCCCTGGGCGGTGCTGGGCGGGCACGGCGTTTCGGCGTGCATCGGCGTGGCTTGCGCCGAACTGGTGCGGGACCCTTTGCTGGCGGCATCGCTGGCCGTCGGGCTGTCCATCATGGCCATGTATGCGCTCAACTGCATACACCCGCCGGGCGGGGCCACGGCATTTTTCGCCGTCATGGGTGGGCCGGCCTTGCATGCGCTGGGTTTTTCCTACGTGCTGGCGCCAACCTTGCTGAACGCCGTTTTGTTGCTGGGCGTGGCGCTCTTGTTCAACGGCGTCTTGCGCGCAGGGCAGGCCGCGCACGTGGCGGAGGTCGAGGCGCAGGCTGCGCTGCCGCCCGAGGTTCTGATGATCAAGCACGACGACCTGATGTACGCCCTCGGCGAGATCCGGTCTTTCATTGACGTGAGCGAAGACGACTTGATGCATATCTACAAGCTGGCGCTTCAGCACGCGATTCATCCTCAACCCGCGCTCGACTCCCCTGCGCGGGCCTGATGCGTCGGCGCGCGCGATCGTGGGCCGCTTCTCAATCACGCAGCGTTGACGCTCCCCCTGCGGGCGGCAGCGGCCTCGCGGACACGCTTTTGTATGTTTTTTCAACCAACAGATTGACGATGCCACGCGCGGCTTCCTGTGAAATCCCCGTCGTCGCTCGCCCCGATCCGCAGACCGAAGTCGCGCGCATCGGCGTGGAGTCCGGTGGCTTGGGGCGGCGCACGCTGTTCATCAGTCTGCTGGCCATCGCCATCGGCGTGGCGGCCGCCTGCATTGCCCAGGCCTTGCTGGCTCTGATCGGGCTCATCACCCATCTCAGTTTCCAGGGCACGATGGGCTGGACGCTGGCCGACCCCGCTCATAATCACCTGGGTCCCTGGGTGATCGCGGTGCCGGTGGCGGGGGCGCTCGTCGTCGGTCTCATGGCCCGCTACGGCTCGCCGGCGATCCGGGGCCACGGCATTCCCGAGGCGATGGAGCAGATTCTCACCAACCGCAGTCGCATCTCCGCGCGCGTGCTGTTTCTCAAGCCTTTGTCGGCGGCGATTTCGATCGGCACCGGCGGGCCCTTCGGCGCCGAAGGCCCCATCATCGCCACCGGCGGTGCGCTGGGCTCGGTGGTCGGACAGTGGGTGCACATCACCCCGGACGAACGCAAGAGGCTGCTTGCCGCAGGGGCCGCAGCGGGCATGACGGCAACCTTCGGCACCCCGCTGGCCGCCGTGCTTCTGGCCATCGAGTTGCTGCTGTTCGAATTCCGCCCCGCTTCGCTGATTCCCGTGCTTGCGGCCTGTGTCACCGCGGCGGGCGTGCGCACTCTGTTCGTCGGCTTCGCGCCGTTTTTTCCCATGGGGGCGCTGGCCTGGCCGCATGCGCCGGCGCTGCTGGCCTGCGCCATGCTGGGTGCCGTGGTGGGGCTGGCGGCGGTGCTGGTGACCCGGATGGTGTATGCCGTGGAAGATGCCTTCGCCCGCTTGCCGGTGCATTGGATGTGGTGGCCGGCGATCGGTGCCGTGGCGGTGGGCGTGATTGGCTGGTGGCAGCCCCGCACCCTGGGCGTGGGCTACGGCAACATCACCGACGCCCTCTCGGGAGGATTCATCGGTCCGGCCCTGTGGATGCTGGGCATCGCCAAGCTGCTGTCATGGTCGGTCGCGCTCGGGAGCGGCACATCGGGCGGCACGCTGGCGCCGCTGATGACCGTGGGCGCTTGCCTCGGCGCGGTGCTCGGCCATGCCGCCGCTGCGCTGTTTCCGCAACTCGGCCTGGACCCGCGCCTGGCGGCCTTGGTCGGCATGGCCGCCATCTTTGCCGGTTCGTCGCGCGCACTGTTCATGTCGGTGGCGTTCGCCCTGGAGACGACCCGGCAGATGCCTGGCTTGCTGCCGTTGCTGATCGGCTGCGCCATGGCCTATCTCGTCTCAAGCCTGTTGATGCGCCAGACCATCATGACCGAAAAGATCGCGCGTCGCGGTGTGCGGGTCCCGGATGCCTACCATGCCGACTATTTCGCCCAGGCTCGCGTGGCCGACTATGCCTGTCTCAAGCCCGTCGCACTGACGGCTGCGCAAACCCTCGGGCAGGTCAGGGCCTGGTTGGACACGGAACATCCGGACAGCCGGCATCAGGGCTACCCAGTGGTCGATGCCCATGGCAGCGTGCAAGGCGTCCTGACCCGCAAGGACCTGTTTGCCCACGATGCCGACCCCGCTGGCGAGATCGGGCACCTCGTCCGGCGCCCGGCTGTCACCATCCATGCCGACGCCACGCTGGCCGAGGCCATGCAGAAAATGGCGGTCTGGGCGATAGGCCGTCTGCCGGTGCTGGACGACGCCCAGGGCGGGGCCGAACTCGTCGGCATGCTCACGCGCAGCGATTTGCTGAAGGCTTACCGTGAGCATCTGCTCGACAAGCTTGAACATGGGCGCTGAGCGGCGCCCGCCGGCTCATGCTTGCATGCGCCCTGCCGGCGCGGCTTGCGCCAGGCATGGCGCCTGCACCAGATGTCCGTGCCAAAGGCCATGCAGACTGCGCACGATGACCACCAGCCAGATGCCGGCAACAGCAGAGGTCAGCAATGTGGCGAGTCTTGTGAAGGCGGTCACGCCCGTATCCGTGCCCAGGGCATAAGTGGCGGCAACGAAGACCCCCACCGGGAAGGTGAAACCCCACCATCCGAGGTTGAACGGCAGTCCGCGGCGCCATTGCACCACGGTGAGGACCGCCGCAGTCACCAGCCACCACAATCCCAGGCCCCATAGCACCAAGGCCCCGGCGACGCCCAGCGGTTGCGCGACTGCACCCAGGGGCGCCAGTACGCTGTGCGCGAGTGCTCTGGGAGCGGCCGCTCCCAGAGTCTGCAAGGCCAGTGCGCCGGTGCCCAGTGGGCCCAGCGTCAGCCAGGTGGAGACGGCCATCTCCCTCGGCGGCAGCTTATGCACGGCCAGACGCAAGTACAGTAGTGTCAGCAGGCCGAGAGCCAGTGGCACCGACATGCCCCACAGGGCATAGCCTGTCACCACGAGCGTGCGGGCCTGGTCCGGGGGAAGATGAGGCGCCAGCAGGCCCGCGCTGGAGGCGGCTACCTCGGCCGGTACGATGGGCAGCAGCCACACGCCGGTCATACGCTCGAGGCTGTGCTCCTGGGTGACGAACATCACGCTGGGCACCAGCCAGCCGATCGCCAGACTCAACAACACGTCCAGCCACCATAGTTGCACGGCGGCCCCAATGGCCCAGGGCCATTGCGGAAACAGCGTTGCCAAGCCATTGGCCAGGGGGATCAGCGCCATAGGCAAGGCGCCCAGGAACATGGACTGCACCGGGTGGCGCAGCAACGGCAGCGCGTATTGCCGGAACAGGAGCCAACGGGTGATGAACAGCCCGGTGAACAGCAGGAAGAATGCGGCATCCGTCCAGTACAGGCCATACACCAAGGCCATGCGACCGGGGAAGTCGAGCGGAAATTGCGCCAGAAGGACGAACACGATGCCGGTACCCATATTCAACGTGAACCAGTTGGGCGTGAACTGGCGGATGAGCTCGCGGGGATGCGCCAGGGCGCGCAGAGGGAGGACTTTGTGCATGGCTAGCGAATGCGGTGAAGGGAAGATGTTGGCTATGCTAAGCACAAATAACAATAAAAAATAATTCAATTTTTCCTTTTTATCGATAAAAGAAATTGGTTTGGCGCTTCCCAATCCCGTGTGGCCTCGAGGCGGCCTGCCGATTTCGATCGATCAGGAGACAATTCCATGCTTGAGGGCCCGATAACCAGGCTTGGCCAGTACCGCAGGCCGAGGGCGCTCGCCGCGCACACTGAACAACGTCCGCCCGCCATGCTGTCGCGCAAGTACCGCTATCTCATCGCCCTCGCGCAGGAGCGCCACTTCGGACGCGCCGCCGCCAGCTGCCATGTCTCGCCGTCGACCCTGTCCGCAGCCATCCGCGATTTGGAGGACGAGTTGGGCGTGGCCATCGTCGAGCGGAGCCAGACTTTCGCCGGCTTCACGGCCGAGGGCCAGTCCGTGCTGGACTACGCCCGTCGCATGGCCTCGGTCGAGGCCGATTTCCGGCTGCACCTGAGCAGGCAGGCCGGGGATCTGACCGGGAGGTTGCGTCTTGGCGTGATCCCCACCGCGCTGACGGTGGTGGCGACGTTGTCGGCCGCGTTGGCCAGGAGCCATCCGCACATCGCCATCGAAATTCTCTCGCTGAACACCGACGCCATCCTGCGCCGGGTGCATGCGTTCGAACTCGATGGCGGCATTGTCTACACCGAGTCGTGCGGAGGCGATGACCTGGACTTCGAGCCGATCTGGCAGGAGCAGCATGTGCTCATCGCCGGCTCGAAAACCGGAGTTGGCGCGATGGATGCCATCACGTGGGCGCAGGCGGCGCAACTGCCGCTATGCCTGCTCACGCCCGACATGCAGAACCGCAAGACCATCGACCGCGTATTCGATGGCCTCGGCCTGCATCCGTGCCCGAGCATAGAAACCAATTCCATCATCAGCATGCTGGTTCACGTGGCGGTCGGGTCTTGGTGCTGCATCCTGCCTCGTAGCGTGTTCGATGTTGTGGGCGCGCCACAGAATGTGCATATTCTGAAACTGGTCGAACCGGCAGTGGCCTGGCAGACCGGCCTGGTCACCCTGACGCGAAACCCGCGACCGGTCGGTGTCGAGGCCTTGATTCTCGCGGCACGACAACTCTCTGCGGATTGAACGGCTTCTCGCCCGTGGGTTTCCTGCGGAAAAAGCGAAGACCTGTTCACGAATTGTCGATTGTCAATCGATTGCGGCAGCGCAAGGATGCCAGTAGTTTTCATTTGCTTCAGCTATAAAGTGCGAAGCCGCAGCCAATGTCGTTGCGGCCCTGTTGTTCAAGCTCAACTCAGACCCTAGGGGAGAAACGATGTCTGAAGTCTTGACTACTCCATTGCCGGCCGCAGGCCTGCTGGACCGCGAGCGCACCGTTGCCGGACCGCGCTTCAACCGTTGGCTGGTGCCGCCCGCGGCCCTGGCCATTCATCTGTGCATCGGCATGGCCTACGGCTTTTCCGTGTTCTGGCTGCCCATGAGCAAACTGCTGGGCAATACCGACGCGGCCCTGTGCACCGGCATGAGCTTCTGGGGCCAGCTCACCACCACCAGCTGCAACTGGTCGGTGCCCTCGGTGACCCATATTTTCGAAATTTTCATCGCCTTTCTCGGGATTTCCGCGGCGATCTGGGGCGGCTGGCTCGAGCATGCCGGCCCGCGCAAGGCCGGCTTCATCGCCGCGCTGTGCTGGGGCGGCGGCCTCATCCTGGGCGGCCTGGGCGTGTCGATGCACCAGCTCTGGCTGGTGATTCTGGGCTGCGGCGTGCTGGGAGGGGTAGGCCTGGGGCTGGGCTATATCTCGCCCGTGTCCACCCTCATCAAGTGGTTCCCCGACCGGCGCGGCATGGCCACTGGCTTCGCCATCATGGGCTTCGGCGGCGGCGCCATGATCGGCGCGCCGTTGGCCGTGGCGCTGATGAAGCACTTCAGCGCCACCAGCCCCCAGGGCGTGGCCTCCACCCTCATGCTCATGGGCGCGCTCTACCTCGTCATCATGTCGGCCGGCGCCTTCGGCTTTCGCGTGCCTCCGCGTGACTGGAAGCCCAGTGGCTGGACCCCCAAGGAGGGCGGCAAGGCCATGATCACCGATCACGAGGTGCACCTGAACAAGGCCTGGAAAACACCGCAGTTCTGGCTGGTGTGGGGCGTGCTGTGCCTGAACGTGACCGCCGGCATCGGCGTGCTGTCGATGGCCAGCCCCATGCTGCAGGACGTATTCGGCGCGCGCCTCATCGGCGTGGACGCGACGGCAACGCTCAGCACCGCGCAAAAGGCCGCCATCGTGGCTGCCGCCGGTGGACTGGTCGGGCTCATCAGCCTGTTCAACGCCGTCGGCCGACTGTTCTGGGCCGCGCTGTCGGACCACATCGGGCGCAAGGCCACCTACTACATCTTCTTCCTTCTGGGCATCGCGCTGTACGCCAGCCTACCCACGCTGGGCCACATCGGCGCGGCCGGCCTGTTCGTGGTCGTGGTGTGCGTCATCATGACCATGTATGGCGGCGGCTTCTCCACCGTGCCGGCCTATCTGGCCGATCTGTTCGGCACGCAGATGGTGGGCGCCATCCACGGCCGCCTGCTTACCGCCTGGTCGGTGGCCGGTGTAGCCGGGCCCTTCCTCATCGCCGCCATCCGCCAGACCCAGATCAACGCCGGGGTGGCGCACAACCTGGTGTACGACCGCACCCTGTACATCCTGGCCGGGCTGCTGTTCGTGGGGTTCATCCTCAACCTGCTGGTGCGCCCGGTCGATCCGAAGTACCGCATGACGGCCGAGGAACTGGCCCAGGAGCGCGCCCTCAAGCACGAGGATCGCGTCGCCGGTGACGCGCTGCATGCCGCGCGCGGCGCCTTCGGCATCGTCGGCGTGCTGGCCTGGGCGGCCGTGGGCATCCCTTTCCTCATCGGTGTCTTTATCGCCCTGCAGAAAGCCGCGGTCTTGTTCTGATCTAAGGTTGGGTAGGCGGTTGCAGGGGCCGCCGCCCGGATCGTGTCGACAAGGCCGGCTTGATGCCGGCCTTGTCGTTTCAACAACGCCATTCACTGCCATGTCCATGCCCGCACCCACGCACGTACCGACAGCCGTCGAGTCGCAGCAAAGCGCCGCACGTGCGCAACCCTTGCGTTTTCTGCGCAGCACGCCTCGCGGCGGGCTGGTCAGCCCCGAGGCGCGCGAAGCCCTGCGGGAGGCCTGCGGCGACCTCGCGGCGCGGCCGGACTTGCTGATGGAGCATCTGCATCGTCTCAACGACCGCGAAGGCGGCCTGCGGCCTTCGCGCCTGGCCGCGCTGGCCGAATGGCTGCGGGTGTCCACCAGCGAGGTGTACGAGGTGGCCAGCTTCTACCACCACTTTCGCCTGCTGGGCGAGGACGAGGCGGCGCCCGCCGCCACCGTGCGCGTGTGCGCCAATCTGAGTTGCGCGCTCGCCGGGGCCGATGCCTTGCGCGCGGAACTGCGGGCGCGATGCGGCGCCGACGTCGACGTGCAGGAGGCATCCTGCATGGGTTTGTGCACCCAGGCCCCCGGGGTACTGGTGGGCCGGCACGCGCTGGGCCACGCCACGCCCGAAGCCGTCATGATGGCACTGTCGCAGGCGCGCGCCGCACCCCAGCCGCCGGCGCAGGCGGAGGACTACGCCGCGTATCGCGCAAGCGGGGGATATTGGCTGTTGAGCGAAGCCCGTACCGGGCGTATCACGCCGGAGGCGGTGATGGCCCAGTTGGAAGCCGCCGAACTGCGCGGACTGGGTGGCGCCGGTTTTCCCTCCGTGCGCAAGTGGCGCACGGTGGCGCAGCAGGCTGGCCCGCGCCTGGTCGTGATCAACGTCGACGAAGGCGAGGTTGGCACCTGCAAGGACGGCCACATCTTGCGCACCGAGCCGCACCGCGCGCTCGAGGGCATGCTGCTGGCGGCCTGGGCGGTGGCCGCAGGGCGCATCTGGATCTACCTGCGCGACGAATATGCCGCCGAGCAGGCGCTTCTCCACCGCGAACTGCTGGCGCTGCATGAAGCCGGCTTGATCCGCTACGGTGGCGTGGACATCGGCGGCGCGCATGACGACGAACCCGGCGACGATGCCCAGGTGCGCGCACGCCTGCCGCGCGTGGCGCTGCGTCGCGGCGCCGGGGCCTATATCTGCGGCGAGGAGTCCGCGTTGATCGAGTCGCTCGAAGGCAAGCGCGGCATGCCGCGGCTCAAACCGCCCATCGTGGCCATCAGCGGTCTGTTCGACCGGCCCACGCTGGAGCACAACATCGAAACCGTCTGGTGGGTGCGCGACATCGTGCAGCGCGGCGGCGAGACCTGGGCCGCGCAGGGCCGGCGGGGCCGCAAGGGGGTGCGCCGCTTCACCGTCTCGGGTCGGGTTGCGCGCCCCGGGGTCTACCTGGCGCCGGCGGGTATCACCGCGCGCGAGCTGATCGACGAATACGCCGGCGGCATGGCGCCGGGCTGGCAGCTCTATGGCGTGCTGCCGGGCGGCGCGTCGGGCGGCATCCTGAACGCCGCACAGGCCGACCTGCCGCTGGATTTCGGCACCCTCGATGCGCAGGGCTGTTTCATCGGCTCGATGGCCGTCATCGTCCTCGGTCGCAGCGCAGGGCACACCGACACCGCGCGTGAGGCCGCCGCCAACCTGATGCACTTTTTCGCGCACGAGAGCTGCGGCCAGTGCACACCCTGCCGCGAAGGCACGCACCACATGCTGGCGGCCATGTCGCCACAGGACTGGGACGCCGCGCACATCCACGCCCTGAGCCAGCTCATGCGCGACGCTTCCATTTGCGGCCTGGGCCAGGCCGCGCCCAATCCCACCGACAGCGTGCTCAGGCATTTCGCGCAAGAAATCGGCCTCGAGGGCTGAGCGGCAGACGGCATCGAGACAAGGAGACGCGATCATGGACATGACCCCACCCCCGGCCGACATCGCCTTCACTCTCGACGGCAGGCTCGTTCAAGCGCATGCCGGCGAAACCATCTGGGCCGCCGCGCAGCGCCACGGCGTCGAGATCCCGCATCTGTGCCACCACGACCCCTTGCGCCCGGTGGGCAACTGCCGCGCCTGCATGGTGGAGGTCGACGGCGAGCGTGTGCTGGCCGCCTCGTGCTGCCGCACCGTGGCGCCGGACATGAAGGTGCAGACGCATAGCGCGCGCGCCGTCGCCGCCCAACGCGGCGTGCTCGAGCTGCTGGTCGCGCGCAAGCCGCAGCGCGTGGATCGCATCGACGACGAGCTCGACCACTGGTGCGAACAGCTCGGCGCCGACCGCCGCCGCTACGCCGGCGCTTTCCAGGGCGCGCAGGCCGAGGCCGCGCAGTGGCCCGCCCCCGCTGCAGGGCCGTCCCAAAGCGGCGGCGCCCCCCCAGGGGGGCTGCAAGGGCAAGACCCGAGCACGGGGGCTTACACCCCGCCGGCGGCCGACATGAGTCACCCCGCTATCAGCGTCAACCTCGACGCCTGCATCCTGTGCACCCGCTGCCTGCGCGCCTGCCGCGAGGAGCAGGGCAACGACGTCATCGGCCTCGCCGGGCGCGGCGCCGGCGCGCGCATCGTGTTCGACCAGGCCGCCGCGATGGGCGACAGCACCTGCGTGGCTTGCGGCGAATGCGTGCAGGCCTGTCCCACCGGCGCGCTGGCGCCGGCCAACGGCGCCTGGGCCAAGCCCTCGGCGCGCACGGTGGACTCGGTCTGCCCCTATTGCGGCGTGGGCTGCGCGCTCACCTACCACATCCAGCCCGACGCGCAGGGCCGCGAGCACATCGCCCGCGTCGACGGCCGCGACGGCGTGGCCAACCACGAACGTCTGTGCGTCAAAGGTCGTTTCGGCTTCGACTACGTCGCCAACCCCGCGCGCCTGACCGTGCCGCTCATTCGCCGCGAGGGCGTGGCCAAGGATCCCGAGCAGGTCAAGCTGGCCGACTGGCGCGCCGTGTTCCGCGAAGCTACCTGGGACGAAGCGCTGGAACGCGCCGCTGGCGGCCTGCGCAACATTCGCGAGCAGCACGGCGGGCGGGCGTTGGCCGGGTTCGGCAGCGCCAAGGGCAGCAACGAAGAGGCCTACCTGTTCCAGAAACTGGTGCGGGCGGGTTTGCGCACCCATAACGTGGACCATTGCACCCGGCTATGCCACGCATCGAGCGTGGCCGCGCTGCTCGAAGGCATCGGCTCGGGCGCGGTGAGCAACCCCGTGATGGACGTGCTGCAGGCCGATGTGGTGCTGCTCATCGGCGCCAACCCCACGGTGAATCACCCGGTGGCGGCGAGCTGGATGAAGAACGCCATGGCGCGCGGCACCCGTTTCATCCTCGCCGATCCGCGCCGCACGGAATTGGCGCGCAAGGCCTGGATGACCCTGCAGTTCCGCGCCGATACCGACCTGGCCCTGCTCAACGCCATGCTGCACGTGGTGTTCGACGAAGACCTGCTCGACGCCGAAAGCGTGCGCGACCGCTGTCATCCGGACGAGGTCGAAGCCGTCCGCAAGCACGTGGCGGGCCTGTCGCCCGAGGCCATGGAACCCGTCTGCGGCGTGCCGGCCGCCGACATCCGCGCCGCCGCGCGCGCTTTCGCCACCAGCAAGGGGTCCATGATTCTCTGGGGCATGGGCATTTCCCAGCATGTGCATGGCACCGACAACGTGCGCGCGCTCATCGCCCTGTGCCTGCTCACCGGGCAGATCGGACGTCCGGGCACCGGGCTGCACCCGCTGCGCGGCCAGAACAACGTGCAGGGCGCCAGCGATGCCGGCCTGATCCCCATGATGTTCCCCGACTACGTGCGCACGCAGGCCGATGGCGCGATGGACAAAGCCGAGCATTACTGGAAGCTGCCGCCAGGGCAGCTCAGCCGCGAGCCGGGCTTGACGGTGGTGGAGATCATCCACGCCGCGCTGGAGGGCAAGATCCGCGGCATGTACATCGAGGGCGAGAACCCGGCCATGAGCGACCCCGACGTGCATCACGCGCGCCAGGCGCTGGCCGGGCTCGAGCATCTGGTGGTGCAGGACATCTTCCTCACCGAGACGGCGGCGCTGGCCGACGTGGTGCTGCCGGCCACGGCCTGGCCGGAGAAGACCGGCACCGTCACCAACACCGACCGCCTCGTGCAACTCGGCCGCCAGGCGCTCAAGCCGCCGGGGCAGGCCAGGGCCGACTTGTGGATCATCCAGGAGATGGGGCGGCGCCTGGGCGTGGCGCCCGTCGCCGAGGTCGACATGCACGGCGGCGAGGCCGGTGTGGGCGCGGTGTTCGAGGACATGCGCGGCATGATGCCTTCCATCGCCGGCATCTCCTGGGACCGCCTGCAGCGCGAAGGCGCCGTCACCTACCCCTGCGCGGAGGAAGACCAGCCCGGCCAGCGCGTGGTGTTCATCGACCGCTTCCCCACCGCCGACGGCCGTGCCAAGCTGCTGCCCGCGCCGCTGAGTTTCGCCGACGAACGCCCCGACAACGCCTACCCGCATGTGCTCATCACCGGACGCGAACTCGAACACTGGCATACCGGCGCCATGACGCGCCACGCCAGCGTGCTCGACGCGCTGGAGCCGCAGGCCACCGTCAGCGCCCACCCCAGCCTGCTGGCCAAGCTGGGCGTCGCCCCCGGAGAGGTGCTGCGGGTCGAGTCGCGTCGCGGTGCCATCCAGCTCGCCACCCGCGCCGACCCCGGCATGCCCGAAGACGCCGTGTTCATCCCCTTCGCCTATGCCGAGGCGGCGGCCAATCTGCTCACCAACGCCGCGCTCGATCCCTGGGGCAAGATCGCCGAGGTGAAGTACTGCGCGGTACGCCTGAGCAAGGCCGAAGCCGAGGCGGTCGCGGCGGCCTGAGCCGCGCGGCGCGGTTGAACGCGGCAGGTCGATCGCCGCGAACGGGCCGGGCTCTCGCCCGGGTCGAAACCGCGGCTAGCCCGGGCCGATTGCCCTCGCGGGCGCGTGGCGTTATGATTTCCGGCACATATCGCAGCGGGCGCGTCATCACGTCGCGGCCGCTGCGCATCGGCAAGCGCGAGGAGTCGCCATGAACGTGCAAGGCGCATCAACACCACAACCCAAGGTCAGGCTGGAAATCAAGCAGGGCACCGCCATCGGTCCCGGCAAGGCCAAATTGCTCGAAGCCCTGGCGCGTACCGGCTCCATCTCCGCCGCCGCGCGCGACATGGACATGAGCTATCGCCGCGCCTGGCTCCTGGCCAGCAGCCTGAACCGCGCTTTCAAGGGTCCGTTGGTCGAGGCCAGCAAGGGCGGCAGCGGAGGCGGCGGCGCGCTGCTCACCCCCCTGGGCTACGAGGTGCTGCGCCGCTACCGGCGCCTGGAGCAAAAGGCCATGCGCGCCATCGAGGCCGATATGCGCGCGTTCAACGCCTTGCTGCGCGAAGCTGGCGAGATGCCCGACGAACCGCTGGGCGCCGCCGACCCGGCGCCCGACCCCGAGCGGATCGGCTGAGTCGATCCAGACCGTCTCGGCTTGACGCAACCCGTCGGCAGACCTGTTTCTCGGCGGCTACGGCGACCTGCGCGAGGGCAGATCGGCGGAGTGTTCGGCCAACGCCGGCGTGATTGGCCTAGAAGATGGCCTGGAAGACGTCTGCCGATGCATGGCGCCGAAGCAGGACGGCCGATGACCTGGCGCAGCGCAGATTCGGCATTCAAGCGGCGTTTACATGTTGTCATGGCTTGGATGCAAGGCATTCGTTATATTTCTGAAAATATTTCGATGGTCTCGCATCCATGTCGCGCTGCAGACCTCTTTCATGTTCTCGTTCGGGAGATTGAATCCATGCTCAGGCGTACCTTTCTAACCCTCCCCATGGCCGCCGTCGCGGCTTGTTTCACGCTGCTGGCGCCGGCGGCGCAGGCGGCCGAGCCGGTGCTCAAAGTGGCGTATGCCGGATCGATGGGCGCGCTGATGGACAAGGCCCTCGGCCCGGCCATTCAGCAGCAGGCGCATGTGCAATACCAGGGCCAGGGCGCGGGCGCCTATGGCCTAGCCCGCCTGCTCGCGGCGAAGCAGATCTCGGCCGACGTGTTCGTCTCCATCACGCCGGGTCCGATGCAGGTGCTGCAGAAGGCCGGCCTGGTGGGCGTGGCGGTGCCGGTCGCCAGCACGCAGATGGTCATCGCCTACAGTCCCCAAAGCCGCTACGCGAAGGACTTCGAAGCCGCCGCGGCCGGCCGCACGCCGTGGTACGAGGTGTTGCAAAAGCCGGGCGTGAAGTTCGGCCGCACCGACCCCAAGACCGACCCGCAGGGGCGCAACATCGTGTTCGCCATGCTGCTGGCGCAGACCTATTACAAGCAGCCCGGGCTGGCCAAGGCCATCCTCGGGCCGGTGGTGAACCCGTCGCAAATCTTCGCCGAGCCTTCGCTGCTGTCGCGCCTGGAGTCGGGACAGATCGACGCGTCGTCCGGCTATCTGAGCGCGGTGATCTCGCACAAGCTGCCCTACATCAGGTTGCCGAACGAGATCAATCTCAGCGATCCGAATCTCGCCGCGACCTGGTACGACAAGGCGCATTTCGACATCACCCAACCCGACGGCAAGACCGAAACCCTGTCCACCCAGCCGCTGGTGTTCTACGCCGCGGTGCTGAAGAACGCGCCCAACCCGAAGGCGGGCGAGGCGTTCATCAAGCTCATGCGCAGCCCGCAGGGGCAGGCGATGTTCAAGCGCTACGGCTATAGCGAACCCAAGGGCGGCGACCTGCGGTGAGCGTTGCGCCGCGCCAAGCGCGCGCCAGCGGCGACAATGTCGCGCATGCCCGTCACGCCGCTCGATAGCGCCACCACCGCAGACATCGCCAGTCACCCGCCCGCCGATGGCGCGGCGCGGCGCGCCTGGGTCGTGGCCGCGTTCGGCCTGGCCGGGCTCGCCTTTCTGGCGCTGCCCTTCCTCGGTCTGGTCATCAGCACGCCCTGGGGTCAGCTGCAGTTGCAGCAGGGAGACCTCGGCGCCCTGCGCGTCTCGGTGGGCTACACGGTACTGGCCGTAACCCTGGTCATGGGGTTCGGCACGCCCGTGGCCTGGTGGCTGGCGCGCAGCAGCTTTCGCGGCAAATGGGTGGTGGAACTGCTGGTGCTGCTGCCCCTGCTGACGCCGCCGCTGGCCATGGGCCTGCTGCTCACCATGAGCTACGGGCCCTACAGCTGGCTGGGCCAGCCGCTGGGGAAGCTGGGCCTGAGCCTGACCAACACCCCGGCGGCCTTCCTGCTGGCGCAGATCTACGGCAGCGCGCCGTATTACATCGTGGCCGCGCGCTCGGCCTTCGAGGGCGTGCCGCGCGACTTGGAGCAGATCTCCCTCACGCTGGGCTCGTCGCCCTGGCGCACGTTCTGGCGCATCACCTTGCCGCTGTCCAGCCTGGGTCTGGGCGCCGGCGTGGCGCTGGCCTGGGTGCGGGCGCTGGGTGAGTTCGGCATCGTGCTCATCATTGCCTACTACCCGCAGGGCCTGCCGGTGAAGCTGTGGGTGAATCTGCAGGACACCGGGCTGTCCGCTGTCTATCCGTTGCTGTGGCTGTTCTTTCTCATCGGCCTGCCGCTGCCCCTGCTCATGGGCGCGCTGTCACGCCGCCCGCACACGCGCGCCTGAGCCATGCACATTCGCGCCGATATCCAGCAACCCATCGTCCTGCAGGCCGAGTTCGAGGTGCATGGCTTTACCGTGCTGCTGGGTGCCAGCGGCGAAGGCAAGAGCACCCTGCTCAAGGCCATCGCCGGGCTCGTGCCGGCGCAGACCGAGCCTTTCGACGGCCTGCCGCCGCAGCGCCGCCCGGTCGGCTATCTGCCCCAGGGCCACGCCCTGTTTCCCCACCTGCGCGCCTGGGAGAACGTGGCCTACGCGCTGGGCGGCAGCCTGCGTGCGCAGCAGGCACCGGCGCGCGAACTGCTGGCGGCGGTGGGGCTGGTGCGCCAGGCCGATTTGCGCCCGGCGCAGCTTTCTGGCGGACAGCAGCAGCGCGTGGCCTTGGCGCGCGCTCTGGCGCGCAGGCCGCAAATCCTGCTGCTGGACGAGCCCACCTCCGCGCTCGACGCCAGCACGCGCGACGAGGTCATGGCCGAACTGGTGTCGCGCATGCACAAGCTCTCCATCCCCGCGCTGGCCGCCACGCACGACGCCCATCTCGCCGCCATGGCCGACTGGATGGTGCTGCTCGACGGCCGCCGCGTCGTGCAGCAAGGCCGCCCGCGCGATGTTTTTGCCGGCCCGGCCACCATTCAGGCCGCGGCCCTGCTCGGCTACCGCAACCGCTTCACCGCCACCGTGCTCAAGCACGAGCCGCAGTGCAACTGCACGGTGCTGCGCTGGGACGCCGCCGCGATCAGTCTGCGCGTGCCCATGCAGCCCCAACTCGCGCCCGGCGGCGTGATCGACTGGGTGGTTCCGGCCGACGATGTGCGCCTGCCGCCCATCAAGGAGCAGGAGCTGCGTCCCAGCGAGAACCCCGTGCTCGGCCGCGTCGAGCACCTCATGGTGCGCGGCGCCAACACCACCGCCGCTATGCGCTGCGGCGATGCGCTGCTGTGGATGCACGCCCCTTATCGCCTGGCCGACCACCATGGCCTCGCTCTCGGCCAGGAACTGACGGTCGACATCCGCGCCGGCCATGTGCAGTGCTGGGGGCGCGAAGGCTGAACGAACCCAAGGCTTGTTTGGCTTGGGCCGGCCAAGGGGGTGCATCCCGTTCCGGCCCGTTTTTTCGCGGGGGTCAACCGGCCAGTGCGGCGAGCGCCCGGATCAGCCGGTCCACATCGTCCAGGCTGTGCGCGGCCGACAAGCTCACGCGCAGGCGGGCGGTGCCCTCGGGCACGGTGGGGGGGCGGATGGCGGGCACCCACAGGCCTTGCTGCCAGAGCGCGGCCATGGCGGCCAGGGTGGTGGCGTTGTCGCCGATGACGATGGGCTGGATGGGGGTGGACGACGGCACCAGGCGCCAGCCCGCGGGCAGGGCTCGGGCGCAGCCCTCGCGCAGCCGGGCGACGAGGGCTTGCAGATGCTCGCGCCGCCATGACTCCTCGGCGATGACCTTCACGCTGGCGCGCAGGGCCTCGGCGATGAGGGCGGGCGCGGCGGTGGCGAAGATGTAGCTGCGCGCGCGCTGCATGATCCACTCCACGGTGGACGCTTCGCCGGCGACGAAGGCGCCGGCCACCCCGGCGGCCTTGCCCAGCGTGGCCATGTAGACCAGGTGCGGGCTGCGCAGGCCGAGCATAGCGGCGGTGCCGCGCCCCTCGGGGCCGAGCACGCCGAAGCCGTGGGCGTCGTCGATGAGCAGCAGGGCGTCGTGTTCCTCGCACAGCTCGAGCATCTCGCGCAGCGGTGCGATGGCGCCGTCCATGCTGAACACGGCATCGGTGATGACCAGCTTGCGCCGCGCCGGGCTGGCGGCCAGCAGGCGGCCGAGCGCGGCGACGTCGGCATGCGCGTACACGCCCAGTTCGGCGCGCGACAGTCGGGCGCCGTCGATGAGGCAGGCGTGGTTGAGCGCGTCGGAGAACACCGCGTCGCCGCGGCCCACCAGCGCGGGCACGATGCCCACGTTGGCCGGAAAGCCGGCGTAGAAATACAGCGCGCGCGGCATGCCGACGAAGGCCGCGAGTTCGCGCTCCAGCGCCTCGTGCGCCGCGCTGTGGCCGCACACCAGCGGCGAGGCGGTGGCGCCCAGGCCCCAGCGGGCGGCGCCGTCGCGCGCGGCCGCGACGATGGCGGGGTGCTGGGCCAGGCCGAGATAGTCGTTGCTGCAGAAAGCCAGCATGGCGCGGCCGTCCACGGTGAGGCGGGCGCCGTCATAGCGTTCCACGACGCGGCGCTTGCGCAGCAGGTGCGCGGCGTCCAGCGCGGCAAGGTCGGCGTCGAGATCCCAGGCTTGGGTGGTCATGCGGGAAGTTCCAGGTGTTGTGCCGCCAGGGCGGGGTCGGGGTTGGACATGTGGGGGATGATGCCCAGGCAGCTTGCGCGCATGCGCGCGCGCAGCGAGGCGATGTTGTCGTCCACGCGCAGCATGTCGGGGTCGACGCAACTGGCGATCCAGCCCGCCAGCGGCAAGCCGCGCGAGGCGATGGCTTCCTGCGTGAGCAGGGCGTGGTTCAGGCAGCCGAGCTTGAGCCCGACCACCAGCACCACCGGCAGGCGCAGACGGTGGGCGAGGTTGCCGCCGTCCTCGGTGTCGGACAGCGGCACGAGGAATCCGCCCACGCCTTCCACCACCACGGCGTCGGCCTGCTGGCGCAGGGCTTGCACGGCCTGGTCGATGGTCTGCAGGTCGATCTGGGTGCGGGCCGCGCGCGCGGCGAGGTGCGGGGACACGGGCTCGGGCAGGGCGTAGGGGTTGTCGAGCGCGGGTGCGACCTGCAGGGAGCTCGCGGCGCGCAGCCGGGCGACGTCGTCATTCGTGCCGTCGGGCGCGAGGCCGGCGGCCACGGGCTTGGCGCCGACCACGCGCGGATATTTCTCGCGCAGCTTGTGCAGCAGGGCGCAGGCGGCGAGGGTCTTGCCGATTTCGGTGTCGGTGCCGGTGACGAACCAGGCGGGCGCAGGCATGGTCATGGCGGAACTCAGGGCAGCGCGGGCTGCGTTGCGGGCGTGGATGAGGCGGCGGCGCCCAGCACGGCGTGCAGCGCGTCCAGCGCGGCGTCGCGCAGCCGGGCGGCGGCGGCCGTGTCGATGACGTAGGGCGGCATGAAGTACAGGGTGCTGCCGATCGGGCGCAGCAGCGCGCCGCGCGCCAGCGCCTCGGCAGCGAAACGACGGGAGAAATCGGCCGGGGCGTCGGCCACGTCCCAGGCCCAGATGGTGCCGAGGCGGCGGCCGTGGCGCAGCCGGGGATGCGCGTGCAGCGGCGCGAACAGCGCATCGAGCCGTGCGCCCAGTTCGCGGTTGGCGGCGAGTTGGGCGTCGTCGAGCAGGTCCAGCGTGGCGAGTGCCGCGCTGCAGGCCAGCGGGTTGCCGGTGTAGGAATGCGAATGCAGGAAGCCGCGCGCGACGTCGTCGTCGTAGAACGCCTGGTACACGGCGTCGGTGGTGAGCACGACGGACAGCGGCAGGTAGCCGCCGGTGAGCCCCTTGCTCAGGCAGAGGAAGTCGGGCTGCACGCCGGCGTGCTCGCAGGCCAGCAGGGTGCCGGTACGGCCCATGCCGACGGCGATCTCGTCGGCCACCAGATGCACGCCGTACCGCGTGCACAGCGCGCGCACCTGGGCCAGATAGGCGGGCGGGTGGAAGGCGAAGCCGCTGGCGCATTGCACCAGCGGCTCGACGATGAGGGCGGCGGTGTGGTCGGCATGGTCTTGCAGATGGCGTTCGAGTTCCGCCGCGCAGTGCGCCACCCAGGCGGCTTCGTCCATGCCGGCGGGCGCGAAGCGCGGGTCCGGCGCCGGCACCGTGGCCGATAGTCGTACCAGCGGGGCATAGCTGGCGCGGAACAGCGGGATGTCGGTGACGGAGAGCGCGCCCACGGTTTCGCCGTGGTAGCCGCCGGCCAGGCCGATGAAGCGGTTTTTTTGCGGCTGGCCGGCGTTGCGCCAGTAGTGGGCGCTCATTTTCAGCGCAATCTCGGTGGCACTCGAGCCATCGCTGGCATAGTGCGCATGGCCCAGGCCGGTGCGCGCGCGCAGCCGCTCCGACAACTCGACCACCGGCGCATGCGTCAACCCGGCCAGCATGACATGTTCGACGCGGTCCATCTGCGCCGCGATGGCCGCTTTGATGGCGGGCTGGTTGTGGCCGAACAGGTTCACCCACCAGGAGCTGATGGCGTCGAGAATGCGCCGGCCTTGCGCGTCGACCAGCCACACGCCTTCGCCGCGCACGATTTCCAGTGGCGGTGCGGTCTCGTGGCGTTTCATCTGGGTGCAAGGGTGCCAGACGGCTTGCACGCTGCGCGAGGCCAGGTCGTCCGCAGGGTGGGGCTTGGGCGGAGGTTGCATCGGGGATTCGTGTCTGGGCAAAGACGTCATCATAGAAAGCATGGCCGGCAGGATGCCGCGGTACCGCTTGGCAGACGGATCCCGGATTGGCGCGTCTTGGCGCTGCACCCTGATCCATGCGGACGATGGCGCGGCGAAACCCGGCCGACACGTCAGGCAGGGGTCCGCTATCAGGGATATGCCGGATGAAAGATCTGACCAACTGTTTCAAGATTCGACAGTCAGTAACTAAATATCCCGGAATTATTTCAACATACTCCGGTTTGTATTTTCTGCTGATGGCCTCAATCACCGTGATCAATAAACCCCGAGGAAAACTATGAAACAACGCCGAGATTTTCTCAAGGCGGCCGGTGCGGCGGGCGCTGGCCTGACGCTGCCAGCCTGGGCCCAGGCTGCCGGCCTGTTTGACATCCCGACACCGACGCTGCCAAGCGGCGACGTGGCCGAATCCGTTTTACACGCCCTGCCCGGCAAGAAACCCCTGATCAAGCGCACCTATCGGCCCACCAATTATGAGACTCCGGTGGAGTATTTCAACGAGGCCCTGACACCCAACGACGCCTTTTTCGTGCGCTGGCACCTGGCCGACATTCCTCAGGCGCCGGATGAAAAAAACTGGAAGCTCAAAATTGGCGGCGATGCTGCGGATACGCCGGCTGAGTTTTCCATGCAGGATTTGAAAACGCAGTTCGAACAGGTCGAGTTGGTTGCGCTCTGTCTCTGTTCGGGCAACCGGCGCGGTTTTTTCGAACCCCATGTGCCGGGCGTGGAATGGAGTTACGGCGCCATGGGCAATGCCCGCTGGAAGGGAGTGCGCCTGAAGGACGTCCTGGCCAAGGCCGGCGTGAAGAAGGAGGCCATCGAAGTGTCCTTGAACGGCGCGGACAAGGGGTCGCTGGACAAGACGCCGGACTTCATCAAGAGCCTGCCGGTCTGGAAGGCGTTGGACGACAACACCATCCTGGCCTGGGAGATGAACGGCCAGCCCCTGCCGGTGCACAACGGCTATCCCTTGCGCCTGGTGGTGCCGGGTTGGACCGCGACCTACTGGACCAAGATGATTGACGAAATCAACATCATCTCCAAGCCATGGAGCGGGTTCTGGATGAACCCGGCTTACCGCGTGCCGCTGGGCAAATTCCCCGCCATCGACCGTTTCGTCTCGCAGGAAGCCCCGGGCGGCACCAACACCCCGATCACCAGCATCGTGGTGAATTCCATGTTCACCAACATCCAGCCCGGGGCGAAGCTGGCCAGCGGGCGCACGCATGTGCTCAAGGGCATCGCATGGGACGACGGCCGCGGCATCGTGCTGGTGGAGGTGTCGGAAGACGGCGGTCGCAGCTGGCGCGATGCCAAGCTCGAAAAAGATTTGGGCAAGTACTCCTGGCGCCAGTTCAGTTATCCCTACACCCCGCGCAAGAGGGGAGCCGCCAGCGTGATGGCGCGCGCCACCAACGCGGCCGGCAACACCCAGACTTTCAGTCTGATCTGGAACCCAGCCGGCTACAACCACAACGTGGTGCAGAAGGTCGATCTGCACATTGCCTGAGGATGAAAGCGATGAAACTCCGACACATGATTGCCACCGCCGGCCTGACGCTGATTTTCCTTGGCGCGGCCGTGGCCGACGAATCGCGCGTGCAACTCGCCAACGGCGCCGGGAAGGATCTCGTGGCCGCCAATTGCGTGATGTGCCATAGCCTGGACTACATCCAGATGAACTCGCCATTCCTCGATGAAAAGGGATGGACGGCGGCAATGAACAAAATGGTCAAGGTCATGGGCGCTCCGATCAAGGAGGAAGACCAGAAAACCATCATCGCCTATCTGGTGGCGCAATACGGGAAGAAGTGATCCACTTCGCGTTATTCACGCGGCAAACCTGTTGCGCCGATGCAGCTGTGAGCGGGAGGGGTTTGCGGTGAGGCGGGCGCAGTGCTTCAATGAAAGGAGCCGGTCGAGTACCGGCCCTTTTTTTACGCGTCATGTGGAATCTCACCGGCCCCATCCAGCACATCAGCCATTACCACGCCGAGCTCACCCGCATCCGGCGTGACCTGCACACCCATCCCGAACTCGGTTTCGAGGAACGCCGCACGGCGCAATTCGTGGCGACCGAACTCAGCCGCTATGGCGTGGATGAGGTTCACACCGGCATCGGCCGCACCGGCGTGGTCGGCGTGATCCGGGGCCGCCTGGAGGCGAAACCCTGTCCGGATGTTCCTGCAGGGGCCGCCGCCGAGCCTTGCGTGCGCGCCGTGGGCCTGCGCGCCGACATGGACGCCCTGCCGATTCAGGAAGACAGCGAATATCCCTGGCGTTCCAGCCGTAACGGCGTGATGCACGCCTGCGGCCACGATGGCCACACCACGATGCTGCTGGGAGCGGCGCGCTATCTCGCGACGACGCGGCAGTTCGCTGGGACCGTGTATTGCATCTTCCAGCCCGGCGAGGAGGGCCTGGGCGGGGCCAAGGCCATGATGGACGATGGCCTGTTCGCGCGTTTCCCCGCGGACTGGATCTTCAGCATGCACAACTGGCCGCAGCTGCCGGCTGGCCGCATCGGGCTGGCGCCGGGGCCGATGATGGCCGCGGCGGACCGCATCACCATCAAGGTCACGGGCGAAGGGGGGCATGGCGCGCATCCCTACCTGACGGTCGATCCGGTGCTCGTCTCGGCGCACATCATCACCGCCGTGCAGAGCATCGTCGCGCGCAACGTCAATCCGCTGGACGAGGCGGTGGTGAGCATCTGCGCCCTGCAGGGCGGTGATCTGGCGGCGATGAGCGTCATTCCGCGCCATGTCACCCTGGTCGGCACGGTGCGCACTTTCCGCGCCGAGGTGCAGGCCCTGGTGGAAAAGCGCCTCAACCACATCGTGCAATCGGTGGCTCAGGCCTTCGGCGCAACCGCCGAACTGGAGTACGAGCGCATCTATCCGGCCACCATCAACACGCCGCAGGCGGCGCATTACGCGGCCGAGGTCGCCGCGGAACTGGTGGGCGATGGTTCCGTGGTCCGCAACCTGCCGCCCAGCATGGGCGCCGAGGATTTCGCCTTCATGCTGCAGGCCAAGCCAGGGGCCTATCTGCGCCTGGGGCAGGGCAGCGAGGGCGGCTGCTTCCTGCATACCCCGCGCTACGACTTCAACGACGCCGTGCTTCCGCTGGGGGCGGCGCTCTATGCCCGATTGGCCGAACGCGTGCTGAGCCAGCCGACCGGCGTGATGATGCTATGAGACTGCGAAGCCGTTACCCTTAGGGCTGCACCGGGCGATTTCTCCCGGTGCGGGCATTGAGCACAATCTGGAGGACCAAGCATGGCTTTGATCGGGTTTCTCATCATTGGCGCCATTGCCGGTTGGTTGGCCGGCGTCATCACCAAGGGCGGCGGTTTCGGCCTGCTGGGCGACATCATCGTCGGCGTCGTCGGGGCTTTCGTCGGCGGTTTCCTGTTTCGCATGCTCGGCTTGTTTCCGGGCGGCGGCATCGTGCCGAGTCTGATCGTCGCGACGATCGGCGCGGTCGTACTACTGTTCCTGATTCGCCTGGTCAAGCGCATGTAGCCGTTTCAGGCGCGGAACGCCTCCCGGTTTGCGCAGCAGGCCATGGTCGTCCGGAAGCCGACAACTTTCGTCTCCCGGCTGCCAAAAATTGCCTTCAGCAGCCGAGAATTGTCAGGCATGGTGCATGTTTTCGCGCCGAAAACGTGAACGGGTTCACGAAAACGGGGCTGTGACGACCCATCAGGCGCGCAGCGTGAAAGCGGCCATGCGCAGAGGAATGAGCCACGCGGGCCGCGGCTTTTATGCGAGGGTCACGCGCGCAAACTTGCGCTTGCCCACCTGCAGCACCACGGCTCCCGCTTGAAGCCTGAGCGTGCGGTCTTCCACCACGGCGCCATCCACGCGTACGCCGCGTTGCTCGATCATGCGCAGCGCTTCGGCCGTGGAGGGCACGAGGCCCGCCTGCTTGAGGGCGGCGGGCAACGCCAGCCCGCCTTGCGGCAGGTCGAGCGCGACCTCCGGGATGTCGTCAGGTACGCCGCCGCGCGCACGCAGTTCGAAATCGCTCTGCGCCGCGTCGGCGTCCGCGGCGCAATGGAAGCGGGTGACGATCTCGCGCGCCAGCAGAACCTTGGCATCCTTGGGGTTGCGCCCGGCTTCCACCTCGGTCCTGAGCGCGGCGATTTCGGCCAGCGGGCGGAACGACAACAGCTCGAAATAGCGCCACATCAGGGTATCGCTGATCGACAGCAGCTTGGCGTACATGCTGGCGGGCGCCTCCTGAATGCCGATGTAGTTGCCCTTGGACTTGGACATCTTCTCCACGCCGTCCAGGCCTTCGAGCAAGGGCATGGTCAGGATGCACTGCGGTTCCTGCCCATACTCCTTCTGCAGTTCGCGTCCGACCAGCAGGTTGAACTTCTGGTCGGTTCCGCCGAGTTCCAGGTCGCTGTGCAGCGCCACGGAGTCGTAGCCCTGCATCAGCGGGTACAGCAGTTCGTGCATGGCGATGGGAACCCCGGACTTGAAACGCTGGGTGAAGTCATCGCGTTCCAGCAGCCGCGCCAGGGTGTACTTGGCGGCCAGGCGGATCATGCCGTCGGCGCCCAGCGGCTCGCTCCACTCGGAGTTGTAGCGAATCTCGGTGCGCTCGGGGTCGAGCACGAGGCTGGCCTGGGCGTAGTAAGTCTCGGCGTTGGCCCTGATCTGCTCGAGGGTCAGCGGCGGGCGGGTGGCGTTGCGCCCGGAGGGATCGCCGATGCGGGACGTGAAATCGCCGATCAGGAAAATGACGGTATGGCCCAGATCTTGCAACTGCCGAAGCTTATTCAGCACCACGGTGTGGCCCAGGTGAATGTCGGGCGCCGTGGGGTCGAGTCCGAGCTTGATGCGCAGCGGTTTGCCCGTCGTAGCGCTGCGCACGAGTTTGGAGACCCAGTCGGCCTCCACCAGCAGTTCGGAGCAGCCGCGCTTGGTGATGGCCAGTGCGTGCTGCACGGCATGAATGGTCTCGGGGTTCAGGGCTGCTGCGTTGGCTGAAGGCATGGACATGTTTGCAAGCAGGACGTCAGGATTGTGAACAGTGGAATCAACCATGAGTTTTTGGGTTTTTTCGCGCAAAGGGGCTGTTAAACTCGGCGCCGCTCTGCAGCCAAAATCCGGTTGCGGCCTGCAGCCCGGCCTTCGTGACCGTCCGCATCACCGCGCAGGCCTTGCAGTGTATTGGAGCCGCCCAGGGTCGCCATCCCCGCAGCGTGTCGCGGGGATGGGTGGCCACCGACAGATGCCGGACATGCTCGGCATCGTGTCGACGTGGCGGGCTCCTCAAATTTCGCCCTGGCTGGCAAGTTCCGGCCGGTTGTTCCGCCACTCGACTAGTCAGGAGTGCGCATGAATTTTTTTGTGAAAACCTCGACCCGGCTGCATGCCAGCACCGTCACGCTGCGCGCGTCTGTCGAACGCCATCCGGGTCGCGTCGCGGCATCTGTCGGTGCCGTTCTGCTCCTCACAAGTGCCACGGCTTTCGGCCTCGCCGAGTACGGCCCGCAACCCCAGCTTCCGGCCACCACCACGCTCGACATTCCGGTGTCGATGGACCTCGCGCCGCAGGCTCGGGCACTGGACGACCAGCCCCAGCTGGTCTACACCACGGCGCATGTGCGGGCCGCAGATTCCGTGGATACCTTGCTGCGGCGGCTTCAGATCACGGATCCCCAGCAACTGCGCCTGTTGTCCAAGGACGCCGATCTTCATGGCCTGCTTCGCAGCCCTGGCCATGTGGTCACAGCCCGAGTCAACAGCCTGGGCGAACTGGTGGAATTGCAAGCGCGTCTGCCGCAAACGGGGATGGCGTCCGCTTCCCATGGCAAGGATGCGGGACTGAGCCAGACCGAATCGGCCAAGGGACGGCCCGACGCGAAGCCGCAAGCGGCGGTCGAATGGCGCTTGCTGACGCTTCGTGCCCAGCCTGGCGGTGGCTTCGCCAGGACCATTTCCCGCGAAACCGCGCAGGCGCAGCTGCGCATGGTGAGCGGGGTCGTGCACTCCACCCTGTTCGCTGCGGCGGATGCCGCAGGCATGCCCGACACCGTGACCACGCAGTTGGTCAACCTGTTCGCTGGCGTGGTCAATTTCCGCCGCGATCTTCGCCCCGGGGATCGCTTTGCCGTGGTCTACCGTGTTTATGAGGCCAATGGGCAAGTCTTGCGCGTGGGGCGCATACTCTCGGCGCAGTTCACCAACCGCGGCACCACGCATTCGGCCGTTTGGTTCGACCCGCGCGGTCATGCCCAGGCGGCCGGCTACTACAGTCCGAGTGGGAGCAGCCTGGCCCGAGCCTTTCTGCTCTCGCCCTTGCCCTATGACCGGCTGACCTCGGGCTATGGCTGGCGCATCAGCCCCATTTTTCACAAGCCCGAGTTCCATAAGGGGGTCGATTGGGCGATCCCGGTCGGCACGCCGGTGCGCACGATTGCCGACGGCCGCGTGGTCTATGCCGGCTGGGGAACGGGCTATGGCAAGTACGTGAAGGTCGTGCATCCCGGTGGTTTCGCCACGATCTATTCGCATCTGAGCAAGTTCGAGGTCCATGTCGGCGAGCAGGTGAAGCAGGGCGAAGTCGTGGCGCTGTCGGGCAACACCGGCTGGTCCACCGGGCCGCACCTGTACTTCCAGTTCTTTGTCAACGGCACGCCGGTCAACCCGCTGGATCTCGCGCATTACTCGCCCAAGGGCACCTCGGTTCCGGCCGCATTGCGCAGCGAATTCATCGCACAGACGGCGACGTCCGCGCAGTTGCTGGCCCTGGTTCCTGGCGCCGAGATGGCCAGTGCTAGCCAAGAGCCTCGCTCGACAATGCCCAGCAGGGGCTGAGCCATGCCGAGCCGCTCCAGTTTTTTCGCGACCCAGCGGTTGCGCTGGGCCGCCGCACGGCGCGAGTTGCTGACTGCTGGCGATGCCGCGCGCCAAGTGCTGCGTGCGCATCCGAAGCGCGTGGCCGTGGCGGTGGGCTTTGCGCTGATGAGCAGCGGCATTGCCGCCTACGCCATCGCACCCGGAACGCCCGACCCGGCGTTGAGTCCGCGGGTCACGCTGAGCATCGCGCTGCAGACGGATGCGGCCGCGCAGGCGCAGGCCCTGGATGATCAGCCCGTTGTGCTGTACCGCACGACGCAGACCAGCCGCGGCGACACGGTGCAATCAATGCTCAAGCGCCTCGGCGTGACCGATCCAGTCACTCTGCGGCAACTGAGCCGCGATGGGCAGATACGCAGCCTGGTGGGTGCGGATGCGGGAACCGACATCTCGGCCGAGGTCGACAGTACGGGCCATCTGCGCAAGCTTCAGGGCCATGTGGCCGTGCGCGCTGCGGCGCTGCAGGGCGGCGGCGCGGGTGGCGAGCCGGAATGGAAGCAACTGACCTTGACGTCTTCGGGGGTGGGGTGGTCCAAATCGTTCACCCCGCTGGCTTTGCGCACGCAAACCCGTATCGCCGCGGGCGAGGTCCGGGGAACCCTGGGCAGTGCGGCCCGGAGCGCAGGCATGCCCGGATCCGTGACGAACCAGCTGGCACGCATTTTTGCGGACCGCATCAATATTCAACGCGACCTGCGGCGCGGCGACCGCTTCGCCGTGGTCTACGAAATGATCACGGTGGACGGGCGCCCGGTGCGTGCCGGGCGCGTGCTGGCGGCCGAGATCGTCAACCGCGGCAACCCGCTGCAGGCATTGTGGTTCGCGCCGCGCGGCGATGCGAAGCTCGGCGCCTATTACACCCCCCAAGGCAATAGCCTGAACCGTGTTTTTCTAGCCTCGCCCCTGCCTTACGGCAAGGTCACCTCGCCTTTCGGCATGCGTTTCGACCCCGTGGTCAAGCGTACCCAACTGCATGAAGGCGTGGATTTCCAGGCGGCCATCGGCACGCCGGTGCGCAGCGTGGCCGACGGCCGCGTGATCAAGGCGGGACAGGAGACGGGCTATGGCAACGTGGTGAAGATCGGCCATCCCGGCGGCTTCGAGACGGTGTACGCGCATCTCAGCTCAATCGAGGTGCGTCCTGGCCAGCAGGTGACTGCGGGCCAACGCATCGCCAAATCCGGCAATACGGGCTGGTCCACCGGACCGCACCTGCACTTCGAATTCCATGTGCGCGGCAAGGTGGTGAATCCCTTGAAGATGGCGCAGTACGTCCCGCCCAGTCACGCCTTGCCGGCAGGCGAGCGTGCCAGTTTCATGGCCGCTACGGCGGTGCTGAGCACCCAACTCGCCCAGGCCTCGGGTTCTCCTGCGCGCCTGGCGAGTGCGGCGCCGACCACGCAGGCGGACTGAGGCAGGCGTCAAAGCCGCGTGCATGGCCGAGTCCGGTTTGTATATCGGCCTGATGTCGGGGACTTCGCTCGACGGCGTGGACGGGGTACTGCTGCGCCTCGCCGACGAAGCCGCTGCCGTGGGCATTCGTGTGCTGCAGCATGCGCATCGCCCATTCCCGGCTGAACTCAGGGACGAGTTGGCCGCGCTTAACCAGGCCGGCGCCGACGAGATCCACCGTGCCCAGATGGCTGCCATCGGCCTTGCCGCGGTGTACGCCGATGTGGTGTCCGACCTGTTGCAAGGCGCCGGAGTGTCCGCGGCCCAGGTACGCGCCATTGGCGCCCATGGCCAGACTGTGCGCCACCGGCCAGACTGCGGCTATACCGTGCAGATTCAGGCTCCGGCCTTGCTCGTCGAGCGTTGCGGCATGACCGTGGTTGCGGATTTTCGCAGCCGCGATATCGCCGCGGGCGGCCAGGGGGCGCCGCTGGTCCCCGCCTTCCACCGCGCCGTGTTCGGCCAAGCGGGCGAGGCGCTTGCCGTGCTCAACCTCGGGGGAATCGCCAATCTCAGCTTGATGGACGCCGATGGCGCGACGCTGGGCTTCGATTGCGGTCCCGCCAACGTCCTGCTCGATGTCTGGGCACAGCGGCATCTGGGCGCCGCATTCGACGCCGCCGGGGCCTGGGCCAGCGGCGGGACGGTGCAGCCGGCTCTGCTGCGGACTTTGCTGGCCGACCCGTATTTCGCCAGCCCGCCCCCCAAAAGCACCGGACGGGACTATTTCCATCTTCCCTGGCTGCAAGGTTTCTTGGCCGCGCATCCCGGCTTGGCGCCCCGCGATGTCCAGGCCACGCTCGCGGAGCTGACCGCGCAGAGCGTGGCGCGAGATCTGCGCCGTCATCTTCCCGCGGCGCAAAGTCTGGTGGTGTGCGGCGGCGGCGCCAGCAATGCCGATGTGATGCGCCGTCTGCGCCAAGCGCTGCCCGGTGTCGAGGTGGTTGATTCCAGTGCCCGCGGACTCCCGCCGCAGCAGGTCGAGGCGGCGGCTTTCGCCTGGTTGGCCGCACGAGCCTTGGCCGGATTGCCGGGCAATCTGCCCACCGTCACGGGCGCGGCGGGGCCCAGAGTGCTGGGAGCGATTTATCCGGCCTGAGGCGGCGCGATCGGCCCAGAAAGCGAAAAAGCCGCCCATCGGGCGGCCCATGCATGCCGGTGCTGCGGGCGATCAGGTCGAAAAGGAAGAACCGCAGCCGCAGGTGGTCGTGGCATTGGGGTTCTTGATGACGAACTGGGCGCCTTCGAGGCCTTCCTTGTAGTCGATTTCGGCGCCGGCCAGGTACTGCAGGCTCATCGCGTCGATCAGCAAGGTGACGCCGTTCTTCACCATTTGCATGTCATCCTCGTTCACGGCCTCGTCGAAGGTGAAGCCATACTGGAAGCCGGAGCAGCCGCCGCCCTGCACGAAGACGCGCAGTTTGAGTTCGGCGTTGCCCTCTTCGTCGATCAATTCCTTGACCTTGGCCGCGGCGCTGTCGGTGAACAGCAGCGGGCCGGGCATTTCGGCCGTGGAAGCGGTGGTGTCTTGCATGGCTGCGCTCATGGCATTCTCCTAAAGATAGGCTGAATTCTAGGCCGCAAGGGAAACAGCCCTAGTGGGTGTGGGAAAGACAGGCGGGCTTTAGGGCAGCAGCGCCGGCAGGTCGAGTCCCGCCGTCTCCGGCAGGCCGAACATGATGTTCATGTTTTGCACGGCCTGCCCGGACGCGCCCTTGGTCAGGTTGTCCTGCACCACCAGAATCATGGCGGTGTCGGGCGTGGGCTTATGCACGGCCAGCCGCAGCACGTTCGCGCCGCGCACGCTGCGGGTTTCCGGCGCGCTGCCGGCGGGGAGTACATCGACGAAGGGCTCTCCCGCATAGGCGCTCGCGTACATGGCCTGCAGATCGGCCTCTTGACCTTCGGCCGTGAGGCGCGCATACAGCGTGCTGTGCATGCCGCGGATCATGGGAACCAGATGCGGAACGAACAGGCAGCTCAGCGCCGCATCGTCGTCGCTCAGGCCGGCGATGCGGCGCAACTCCTGGTTGATTTCCGGGCCGTGGCGATGGCCCTTGACGCCATAGGCCTTGAAGTTGTCCGCCGCCTCGGCGAACAGATAGCCCAACTCGGCCTTGCGCCCGGCGCCCGACACACCCGACGCGCAGTTGGCGATGAGGTGGCTGCGGTCCACCAGTCCCGCCGTGCGCAGCAGTGGCGCGAATCCGATCTGAACCGTGGTGGGATAGCAGCCGGGGTTGCCGACGATGCGCGCCTTGCGGATGGCCTGGCGATTGAACTCCGGCAGGCCATACACCGCCTCGGCGAGCAGGTCGGGGCAGGCATGGGGCATGCCGTACCAGCGCTCGAACGTCGCCGTGTCGCGCAGGCGGAAATCCGCCGCCAGATCAATGATGCGCACCCCGGCCGCCAGCAGCGTGCGGGCCTGGTTCATGGCCACGCCGTGCGGCGTGGCGAAGAACACCACATCGCAGTCGGCCAGTGGAGCCTCGTCGGGCGTGGAAAAGCGAAGATCGGTGTGGCCGCGCAGGCTGGGGAACATCTCGGCGACCTGCATGCCGGCTTCTTTGCGCGAGGTGATGGCGCGCAGGTCGGCATGCGGGTGGCGCACGAGCAGGCGCAAAAGCTCCACACCCGTGTATCCCGTGCCGCCGACGATTCCAATCCGCACCGCGCTCATTGCACCACCTTCGCAAGTTCGAGGATGGGGATGGTAATGCGCATTCGAGGTTGTTGTGACGTGGCGCGCCTACGCGGCCAGCGCGGACATGAAAAAGGCCCGTCTTGTGGACGGGCCTTTTTTGCCGCAGGGCCGATTGGGCCGAGCGCGGTAAACACGGGGGTGACGCTTAACGTTTGGAGAACTGCTTGCGACGGCGTGCACCGTGCAGGCCGACCTTCTTGCGCTCGACTTCGCGGGCGTCGCGGGTGACGAAACCGGCGTTCGACAAGGCGGACTTGAGTCCCGCGTCATAGTCGATCAGGGCACGGGTGATGCCGTGGCGCACGGCGCCGGCCTGGCCGGACTCGCCGCCGCCGCGCACATTGACCTTGATGTCGAACAGCGCTTCGTTCTGCGTCAGCACCAGGGGTTGCTTGACCACCATGATGGAGGTCTGACGCCCGAAATACTCGTTCAGGGCCAAGCCGTTGACGGTGATGTTGCCGCTACCCTTTTTCATGAACACGCGGGCCACAGAACTCTTGCGGCGGCCGGTGCCGTAATTCCAATCTCCGATCATGGCAACTCCTTAAAGGTCCAGGCTCTTGGGCTGCTGCGCGCTGTGCGGATGCTCCGCGCCGGCGTAGACCTTGAGTTTTTTGATCATGGCATAGCCCAGTGGGCCCTTGGGCAGCATGCCCTTGACCGCGAGTTGCAGGGCGCGGCCGGGATGCTTGGCCTGCATGTCCTTGAAACGCGTGGCGTAAATGCCGCCGGGGTAGCCGGTATGCCGGTAGTAAATCTTGTCTTCGGCCTTGTTGCCAGTGACGCGCAACTTGGCGGAATTGACCACGATGATGAAGTCGCCGGTATCGACGTGAGGCGTGTAAATGGGTTTGTGCTTGCCGCGAAGGCGTCGTGCCACTTCGCTGGCGACACGGCCGAGGACTTTGTCCGTCGCGTCAATCACAAACCATTCATGCGTCACTTCGGCCGGTTTGGCGCTGAAGGTTTTCATGGATGCTGGTTCACAAGATGAGTTGTGGCCTTTCCTGCTCTGGTGCTGCGGCAGGCTCTCCCCGGGCAGTTTCGCGGCATTGCATGCACCACACGCAGCAGCCCCGGGGAGGGCGGGGCGACGCGTGGTCATGAAACGAGAGGCCATGAATAGGGCCGTGCGGCAACAATCGCGGACTGCTTTTCCGGCGGCCGAAAAAACCGGAACTCTGAATTCTAGCCTGGAACCCAGGCCTAGGGAATAGAGCCGTAGAGGCGTCCCGGCGGGGCTGGATAACCCCAGGGCTTGCAATCGGGCGAATTCAGCCTATATTTGTTGCGACGCAACAATTTTCTCGGCGTCATTCCTCAGGGATCAAATTCCATGACTTCGCAAGACGCATTCTTGCCCAAGGCCGCGCAGTCCTCGGATGACGAGGCGCAAGTGCTGCCTTACTTCAATCAGCCCGGCCCGCCGCTGGTTCCGATTCGCGCGATCGGCGCCGAGCATACTCCCGAGTTGCTGGCGCATTTTCTGGCTTTGGGCGACGAGGACCGCTACCTGCGGTTCGGCTATGCGGCGAGCGACGTGCAGATCGAAGCCTACGTCACCCGCATCGATTTCCTGCGCGACGAAGTCTTCGGCGTTTTCAACCGCAAGCTCGAACTCATCGCCGCCGCGCATATCGCGCTGTCATGCCAGCCCGAGCAGGCTTGCCAGGCCGAGTTCGGAGTGTCCGTGCTGGAGAGCGGCAGGGGCAAGGGCATCGGCACGCGCTTGTTCCGGCGGGCAGCGATGTTCGCGCGCAACCGCGGCATCGAGATGCTCACCATGCAGTGCCTGACGCAAAACGCCGCCATGATGCGGATCGCGCGCCGTGCCGGCATGGAGGTGCATGTCGCGGGGAGCGAGACCGAGGCCTGCCTCAAGGTGCCGCAACGCGGCGTCTTCAGCCACCTGGACGAATGGGTGGAAAACGCCACCGGGCAACTCGACTTTGCCATCAAGCTCGGTCTGCACCGTCCCCAAATGGCCTGAGTTGTCCGTCATACGGCAATCCCGGTGTAGGGTTTGATCTGGGCCAGCACAAAGCTGGATTTCACATCCTCCACGCTTTCGTGCTTGAGCAGGGTTTCCAGCACGAAATGGGCGTAGTGGTCCATGTCTTGCACGTGCACGCGCAGCATGTAGTCCATCTCGCCCGTTAGTGCCAGGCATTCGACGACCTCGGGCCAGGTCTGCACGGCGGCCCGAAACGACTCCAGCGGTGAGCGCTGGCTGCCGGCACGGTGCTTTTCCAGACGCACGCTCAGCAAGGTGCTCAGCTCAAGGCCCAGCGCGCGCGGGTTCAAGACCGCGCGGTAGCCTTGGATGATGCCCATCTGCTCCAGCCTTCGCACTCTGCGCTGCACGGCGGAGGCCGACAGACCCACCTGTTCGGCGAGCTGTTCCTGGGTCAGCCGCGCGTCCTGCTGCAGCAAGGCGAGCAGGCGGCGGTCGATTCGATCCGGGGTGGGGGCGGCCTGGTCTTGCATGATTTCCGCTTTGAAGTTGATTTTTACGCGTTAATTATGCGCATTGCCGGCTTGATTGCGCCAATAAAAACGAAAAAATGCGCAAATTCCGGCCTAGAGTGAGCGGCATATCAGACCAGGACGGAGATTCGCATGCGCACTGCGACTGCAGGCAACCCGATGGGGACCGACGGCTTCGAGTTCGTCGAGTACGCAGCCCCCGAGCCGGAGAAGCTGGGTGCCTTGTTCGCACAACTGGGTTTTCGCGCCGTGGCCAGGCATCGCCACAAGGATGTCACGCTGTGGCGCCAAGGCGGGATCAACTTTCTTGTCAATGCCGAGCCCGATTCGTTCGCGCAGCGCTTCGCCCGCCTGCACGGACCCAGCATCTGCGCCATCGCCTTTCGCGTGGACGACGCGGCGGCGGCGTACAAGCGCGCCCTCGATCTCGGCGCCTGGGGCTTCGACGCGCGCAGCGGTCCGATGGAACTGAATATCCCGGCCATCAAGGGCATCGGGGACAGCCTCATCTACTTCGTCGATCGCTGGCGCGGCAAGAACGGCCGGCGCGGCAGCATCGGTGATATCTCCATCTACGACGTCGATTTCGAACCTTTGGACGGGACGGACGCCGAGCATGCCGGCGCGGGCTTGACCGAGATCGACCATCTCACCCACAACGTGCACCGCGGACGCATGGGCGAGTGGGCGGAGTTCTACACCCGGCTGTTCAATTTTCGCGAGATCCGTTATTTCGACATCGAGGGCCAGGTCACCGGCGTGAAATCCAAGGCCATGACCAGTCCCTGCGGCAAGATCCGCATCCCCATCAACGAGGAGGGGCAGGAGAAGGCTGGCCAGATCCAGGAATATCTCGACCTCTACCACGGCGAGGGCATTCAGCACATCGCGCTGGCCACGGACGACATCCATGCCACGGTCGAGCGTCTGCGCCGCGCCGGCGTGGGTTTCCTCGACACGCCGGATACTTATTACGAACTTCTCGACCAGCGCCTTCCTGGTCACGGCGAAGATCTGGTCCGGCTGCGGCAAAACCGCATCCTGCTGGACGGCGCGACGGACGCGGCCGGCGGCAAGCGCCTGCTGCTGCAGATCTTCACCCAGACCGTGATCGGACCGATCTTTTTCGAAATCATCCAGCGCAAGGGCGACCAGGGCTTCGGCGAAGGTAACTTCAAGGCTCTATTCGAAAGCATCGAACTCGACCAGATGCGCCGTGGTGTCCTGGCGCACAGCGCGGCCTGAGCCCGGAGGAGACAGCGATGGCCTCGGCCGCAGTTTCCGCGTCAGCGCCGCCCGCCGTGCCGGTCACTTACGGGGAGGCCGGCATCGTCCCGCGCGGGGACTACGCCGCGGCGCAGGCCGACTACACCTGCACGCAGAATTGGCAGGCCTACACGCGCGACGAACATGCCCTGTTCGCGCGCCTGTATGCGCGGCAAATGGCGCTGCTCCCCGGCCGGGCATGTGACGAGTTCACCCATGCGCTGACCCATCTCCGGGCGCAGCGGGGCATCCCGCGCTTCGAGGACATCAACACCAGCTTGCGGCGGGCCACGGGCTGGGAGATTGCCGCGGTTCCGGGATTGATCCCCGAGAACGCGTTTTTCCGCCTGCTGGCGGCGCGGCGCTTTCCGGTGACGGTGTGGCTGCGCAAACCGCAGGAGTTCGACTACATCGTCGAACCGGACCTGTTCCACGACCTGTTCGGCCATGTTCCCTTGCTGTTCGAGCCGTCATTCGCCGACGCCATGCAGGCCTTCGGCATCAGCGGACTGAAGGCCGAAGGCCTGCATGCCACGCAGTACCTGGCCAGGTTCTATTGGTACACGGTGGAGTTCGGCCTGATGCGCACCGCGCGGGGTTTGCGCATCTACGGCGCCGGCATCCTGTCATCCGGAGGCGAGATCGGGCACAGCCTGCACAGCTCGCGGGCCCGCCGCGTACCGTTCGACCCGCTGCGCGTCATGCGCAGCCGCTATCGCATCGACGACTATCAGCCCATCTACAGCGTGATCGACAGCTTCGCGCAGTTGTTCGCGGCCACGGCGACCGATTTCGCGCCGCTGTATGCCGCCGCCGCCGCGATGCCCGACATCGCTCCGGGCGCCGTGCTGCCTGGCGAGACGATTCTCGCGCCGATGGCCGATTCAGGCGACCACGCCATCGGCACGGCCTGAGCAAGCGTCCGCGTGGTCGAGAAACCGCTGCAGGCATTGCCGCGTGACGGGGTGGAAGGCCAGGGCGATATGTCCGGCGCCGCGCACATGCACGCGCTCGGCGCCTGCGAGCCAGGCCGCATCCTCGGGGTAGACAAGCTGGTCGCAGTCGCTGGCGACACACCCGCGCGGCGGCTGCGCGAAACCGGCCTCCCTGGCCTGCAGCGCAAGCAGCCAGGGGCTGCCAGGGCGCATCTGCGAGGCGTTGATCGAGGTGGCGAACCGTGCGAGCCAGGCGCCTGCGTGCGGTGTGCCGATGGTGATCAGCCCGGCCACGCGCCCGGCGTTTTCCGGCGCGGCCGCCAGCCAGGCGCGTGCCGCCAGCCCTCCCATGCTGTGCGCCAGCAGGACCGGCGCGCAGCCCGTGCCAGCGCGCAGACGCTCGACGGCCGAATCGATGATGGCGCCATAGGCGGAGATGTCGCCGGGTAGCGGCTCCAGATTCACCGCGGCAAAGGGCGTGCCTTGTGCGTCAAGGCTGCGCATCAGCGGCGTCCAGAACGCCCGGTTGCAGAAATGGCCATGGACCAGGACGACGCCCGTCCGGTTGCGCGCACCTTGTCCTTGTCTCACGAACGGTTGGTCGGGGCAGGCTTGTTCGCGCCAGGGCTGTTGCCAGGCAAAGGCGCGCAGCGACAGCCACCACTCCGAGAGCCAGGCGCGCCAGCGCGGCCAGCCGCGACAGGCCGGCCCGCCATGGCGGGCAGACCAAGCGGCCTGCAGCGCCATGTGCAGGCCGGTGAACAGGCCATGGCCCAGCGGCAGGCCGAGCACCGCCAGCAGCAGGCCGGCCCCGGGATGTCCGGACCAGGCCAGCGCGCCGCCGAGCAGCACCAGCAAGGAGACCTGCGCAAGAAGCAGCAGACGCAGCCAGCGCGCCGTCATGCCCGGCGCTTCATCAGCGCCATCAGGCGCGAGAAGGTCTTGCCATAGGGCGGGCGTACCAGGGCCGTGCCGGCCAGGCGCGGCTGGTACAGCACGGGCTTGAGTTTGCTGAAGGTGTCGAACCCCCAGCGTCCGTGGTAATGCCCCATGCCGGAAGGGCCGATGCCGCCGAACGGGAGGTCGTCCTGGGCCACGTGCATCAGGATGTCGTTGACCGTCACGCCGCCGGCATGCGTGGCGCGCAGTGCGTGCGCCATGCGTTTGCGATCGTTGTCGAACCAGTACAACGCCAGTGGCCGTGGCCCGGCGTTGACGTGGGCGATGGCCTGGTCGAGATTATCGTAAGGCACCAGCGGCAGCCAGGGACCGAAGATTTCTTCCCGCATCAGCGCAAGGTCGTGTGGCGGGTCGAGGCACAGGGCGGGCGCCAGGCGGTGCTGCAGGTCCTGGCTTTGCGGCCCCGTGAACAGCGGACGCACGCGCACGCCCGCCGCGCGCGCCTGCGCCAGCAGAGTGGCGAGGCGGCCGTAGTGGCGCAGATCGATGATGCTGCAGTAGTCCGGGCTTTGCAGGCCGTGCGGGTAGAGCTGCCGCGCGGCCTGCTCGCAGGCGTCGGCGAAGGACTCCATCTCGGCGCGGGGCAGCAGCACGTAGTCCGGCGCGACGCAGGTCTGTCCGGCGTTCACCAGCTTGCCGGTGACGATGCGCATGGCGGCGCGCCGCAAGTCCTGCCCGGGGGCGAGCACCACGGGGGATTTGCCGCCGAGCTCCAGCGTGACCGGCACAAGGTTGGCGCTCGCCGCGGCCATCACCCGCTTGCCCACCGCAGTGGAACCGGTGAACAGCAGGTGGTCGAAGGGCAGCGCTCCGAACGCCGCGGCCTCGTCGGCTCCGCCGGTGAACACCGCGAGCTCGTCCGGGTCGAATCTGCCGCTGACCAGGCTGGCGAACAAGGCCCCGAAGGCCGGACTGAATTCGGAGAGTTTGACCATCGCCCGATTGCCAGCGGCGAACGCCGAGGCCAGTGGGCCGGCCGCCAGATACAGGGGATAGTTCCACGGCACGATGATGCCCACCAGGCCGAGCGGTTGGGGCAGCACGCGGGCGCGCGCAGGCCGGAACCAGAGGGAGGTGGAGGCGCGGCGCGGCCGCATCCAGGCGCGGCCGTGCCGCAGCGCATGGCGCAGGGCTTCGAGCGAGGGCACGATGTCGAGCATCTGGGTTTCGGCCGCGGCGCGGTGGCCGAAATCGCTGGAGATGGCCTCGCACAGCGCCGTCTCGTTGTCGTGGATGAGGGCGGACAGGCGCCGCAGGCGATCGCGGCGCACGGCCCAGGCCGCATAAGGTTGCGCGCGGCTGGCCGCGTGCAGGCGCTCATACGTGGCGCGCATATCCGAGGAAAACAAGGGAGGTCTGTCCATGCCGGTACCTCGCGGGTCGCTTTGGCTTATGCTAATTCGCTTCGGCTGGATGGGCCCAAATCTGTGCCCGCAACGCGGCCTTCGTCCATGCGCCCAACCTGAGCAAGGCCATGTTCCCGTCATCGCTTCCTTCGTCGATCCGCGTGCTCGAGCGCGGCTGGCTCTCGGCCAACAACATCGTGTTCCTCGACGACGCGCGTACCGCCAGCGTGGTGGATACCGGCTATGTGCGGCACGCCGCGCAAACCGTGGAGCTGGTGCGGCACGCGGCGGGCGGGCGGCATCTGGCGCGCATCGTCAACACCCATTTGCACTCCGATCATTGTGGCGGCAACGCCGCGTTGCAGGCTGCCTACGGGGGGACCGAGCGCTGCGCCATCATCGTCCCGGCCGGAGAAATGCAGGCGGTCAACAATTGGGACGAGGATGCCCTGAGCTTTCGCTCCAGCGGCCAGCAGGCCGCCAGCTTTTCGGCCGCCGCCGAACTGTCCGCGGGCGATGTGCTGGAGCTCGGCGGCATGCCCTGGCAGGCGCATGCCGCCGCCGGCCACGATCCGCACGCGCTGATGCTGTTTCAGCCCGACGAACGCCTGCTCATCAGCGGCGATGCTTTGTGGGAACTGGGTTTCGGCGTGATTTTCCCGGAGATGGTGGGCGAGCCCGGATTCGCGCTGACCCGCGCCACGCTGCGGACGATCGAGGCGCTCGCCCCCGCCTTGGTGATTCCCGGTCACGGCGCGCCGTTCACCGATGCCGCGGCTGCGCTGGCGCGCGCGCATGCGCGTCTGGATGCCTTCGAAGCCGCGCCCGAACGGCATGCCCGGCACGGCCTGCGCGTGCTGCTCAAGTTCCATCTCCTGCAGCAAAGTTCGGGCATCGCGCTGGGCGCGCTGTTCACGTGGTTCGCCGGGACCGATTTCGTCGCGCGCACCTTGTGCTGCTTCTGGCCGCACGTCGAACCGCGCACGGTGTTCAACGAGATGCTGGATTCCTTGTTGCAGACGGGGCTGGCACGCAGCAGCGATGGCCTGGTGTTCGACGCCGATGCGCCATGAGCTCAGATTCGCCCGGTTGCGCAGCCGGGTTGGCAAAGATATGTGCCGAGTATCGGAATCCGCCAGCAAACTGCTCCGGCCTTGACCGGCCTGCGCCAGATCGATCATCTGCTGGCGAAACTCCGCGGGGTAAGGGAGCCTTGGATACGGATAAATCGGACTTCCTTGTTGATGAGCGCTAAGGTGAACGCGAACAGGTGGCAACCTTAGTTCGCCGCTTTAGTTTTTACGCAGTGCGTGGCAACGACAGGCCCCTCCCACACTGGCCTGTTCCAAGTTGCGCAGGATGCCGCAGTCGCTCGCGGTCTGATTGACACGACAGGTTTCGCGCAGCGCGTGCAACTGCTGCTCCAGCAAGCGCAGCGATTCGACCTGATGATGAATGCGCGCGATCTGCTGGTCGATGAGATGGTTGATGTCGTCGCACGCCGATTCAGGATGCTCCTGAAAGCTGCGCAACACGCGCACGTCCGGCAATCCCATGCCCAGCGAGCGGCAGTGGCGAATGAAGTTGAGCTGCACCAGGTGGGCGCTGGTGTAGTTGCGATAGCCGTTGCCCTCGCGCGCGGGCGCGTCCAGCAAGCCCTCGCGCTCGTAAAAGCGCACCGTCTCCACATCGCAGTGGCCGCGCCGCGCCAATTCCCCGATTCGCATGATGCATTCCCCTCTCGTGCAAGGCACTTGACCCTGTAGCAGGTACAGGCTGTTCAATGATCGCACTGTTCACCGAGATCCGCCATCATGAGCCAGCACGACCCCACCAGCACAGCGTTACGCCTGCCCGTCCAGGCGCAAGACCATGGACCCGCCTGCGACCGCGATCATGGCCAACGCGGCGACCCTGATTCGCATGTCCATGCGGCGGCCGATGCCTGCTGCGCCCCGGCGACACAGACCGATTGCCTCACGGGGGCGTGCAACACCAATCCGGCGCCCGAAGGGACCCGCCGGGTTCGCTACCGCATCGACAAGATGGACTGCCCGACCGAGGAGCGCCTGATCCGCAACAAGCTGGAGGGGATGCCCGGGGTTGTCCAACTCGACTTCAACCTCCTGCAACGGGAACTCACGGTGTATCACCGCTTGGAGCAGCCCCAGGAGATTGCCGTGGCGCTGGACAAGCTGGGCATGGCACCCAATTTGCTGGAAGCCAATGCGCCGGTGTCCGTGCTTCCCCAGGCCTTGAGCCCGCGGCAAAAAGGTCTGCTCGCCGTGGCGGGTGCCGCCGCCGTCGCGGCCGAGGTCATCGCCTGGTCGAGCGGGCGTGAGACCTCGTGGATGGTGATGGCGCTTGCTGCCGTGTCCATCCTCAGCGCCGGCCTGCCCACCCTCAAGAAGGGCTGGATCGCGCTCAGGAATCTGACCCTCAACATCCATTTCCTGATGTCCATCGCCGTGGCCGGCGCCGTGGCGCTCGGCAAGTGGCCCGAAGCGGCGATGGTGGTGTTCCTGTTCGCCGTGGCCGAAGCGATCGAGGCGCTGTCGCTGGAGCGTGCCCGCAACGCGATCAAGGCGCTCACGGCCATCGCGCCGGAAACCGCCGAGGTCAAGGCCGGCGAGGCCTGGCAGACCAAGCCGGTGGCCGAGGTGGCGGTCGGCAGCCGCATCCGGGTGCGCACTGGCGCGCGAGTGCCGCTGGACGCACGCGTCGCGTCCGGTCGCGCGGCGCTGAACCAGGCGCCGATCACCGGCGAAAGCTTGCCCGTGGACAAGCAGGCGGGCGACCTGCTCTATGCCGGCAGCATCGTGGCCGATGGCGTGGTGGAAGCCACCGTCACGGCCTCGGCCGGTGACAGCACCTTGGCCCGCATCGCCCTGGCCATCCAGAGCGCGCAGTCACAGCGCGCGCCGACCCAGCGTTTCGTCGATCAATTCGCGCGCTACTACACCCCCGCGGTTGTGGTCTTCGCCATCGCCGTGGCCATCCTCGGCCCGCTGCTGAGCGGTGGCGGCTGGAGTTCCTGGCTGTACGAGGCCTTGGTCATGCTGGTCATCGCCTGCCCCTGCGCCTTGGTGGTGTCGACCCCAGTCACGGTGGTCAGCGGTCTTGCGGCGGCGGCCCGGAGGGGCATCCTCATCAAGGGCGGGGTGCATCTCGAAGGCGGCCGGCTGCTCAAAGCCGTGGCGCTCGACAAGACCGGCACCCTGACCCGCGGCAAGCCTGCGCTGACCGACGCCATCCCGCTTGGCGACATGCCCATCGCGCAAGCCCTGCGGATCGCCGCCAGCCTCGATGACCCCAGCACGCACCCGGTCGCCCAGGCGCTGGTTGCCGGTTGGCGCGCGCAGCAGCCGGGCGCCGCAGTCATGCCCGTCGAGGATTTCGGCGTGCTCCAGGGGCGTGGCGTCAAGGGCAGCATCGCCGGTCAGGTTTGGCATCTTGGCAATCACCGCCTGGTCGAAGAGATCGCGGTCTGTTCCGCAACGCTGGAGGCGCAGCTTGCCGTGCTGGAGCGTGCCGGCAAGACCGCCATCGTACTGTGCGACGCGGCCGGTCCGGTGGCCGTGTTTGGCGTCGCCGACACCTTGAGGCCGCAAAGCGCGCAGGCCATTGCGGCCTTGAAGACGCTGGGTGTCGAACCGGTCATGCTGACCGGCGACAACCCGGCCACGGCACGGGCGATTGCCGTCGAGATCGGCATCAAGGATGCGCGCGGCAATCTGCTGCCGCAGGACAAGCAGGCCGCCGTTGCCGAACTGCATGCGCGCTACGGCTTCGTCGGCATGGTCGGCGACGGCGTGAACGATGCGCCGGCGCTGGCCCGTGCGAATATCGGCTTCGCCATGGGCGCGGCCGGCACCGCCACCGCGCTGGAAACCGCCGATGTCGCCATCATGGACGACGACCCGCGCAAGATCGCCGATTTCATCCGCTTGAGCCGGCGCACCGCCGCGATCCTCAAGCAGAACATCACCCTCGCGCTGGGCATCAAGGCGGTGTTCTTCGCCTTGGCCCTGAGCGGCGTGGCGACCCTGTGGATGGCGGTGTTCGCCGACATGGGGGCCAGCCTGCTGGTGGTGTTCAACGGCATGCGGCTGCTGTCGCTGCGCCGCGCAACGGCTTGATGTTCTGGGTCGACAAGATCATCGAGCGCAGCCAGCGACAGGAGGCGGCCAACGCACCACAGCAAGCGGGCCGTCCATCACCATAGCCTGAAAGTGATGGCCAAAACGACGGCCACCACAACGGTGTTAAACACCATGGGCGCCATGGCCCGATGCAGGGCCGGCAATCGTTCTGGAAAGAAATTTTCGACTGAGACTGCAAGGCGTTTGAGCACGGGGCACGTTGGCCGCGAGGCCACGCGCCCCGTCCAACAATCGGCGCATGCCCGGCGCCGGGAATGATGGTGAACACCCGGCCAGCTTCGTTTTTTTCATATCGACCACCCCACACCGTAACTGGGCCGCGTGAGCGATTTGCCCTGATGAACGCGTTCTTGAACGTGCTGGCCTATGCCACCATCCCTGCTGCTGTCGTTGTGATCGGCGGTATCGTCGGCGCTGTTCGCACGCACGGGGCTGCAGCCCGCAGCGCCGTGCAGCATTTCGCAGCCGGTGTGGTGTTGCTGCGTTGGCCACGGAGCTCTTGCCAGACGTGATGCACCGGGCGTTGACGCTCGTCACGATCATCGGCTTTTCCCTTGGTGTAGCGGTCATGCTGGGGCTGAAAATGCTGACACAAGCGCCAGACCAAAACGCGCTTGAAGGCCAGGAACCGAAGCGCCAGCCACGCAGCCTGATTCTCACCCTGGCTGTCGACTTCACCCGCGATGGCCTTCCCATCGGCGTCGGTTTCGCCGCAGGTGCGAAACAAGGCGTGCTGTTCACCATCGCTCTGGCGCTCGAAGCCTTTTTCCTCGGCTTTCTCGTCTTGCTCGTGTTCGAGATGCTTGTTTAACCAAACTATGGCGCCCTGGGCCGTCTTGCGGCAGGACTACAGGCCATGCCAGTTCAGGCGGTAGCGAGTCAAGCGTTCAGCACGCTGCTTCCTGTCACTTCACGCTGAGGTAGCAGGAAGTCTTGACCAGCTGGTCTGCTGCAGAACGCTTCACTGGGGCTGGACTGGGTTTGCCGCCGGCATCACCGCTGCGCTGGATGACGCATCGAACAGCAGCCCGGCCTGCAGCTTGAGCAGCGCTGCCGACTCGGCGGCGTCGAAGCGCGATTGCAGCGCCTGCCGCACCGCGTCGAGCGCGCTGCGGCGGGCCAGCAGCCAGTCAGAGATGCCCGCTTCGCCCAACTGGTAGGCGCGCAACATGCGGACACTGGCCTGGATCTGCACCTGCGCGGCCTGATCCATCGCTTTCGCGCCCGCGGCCTGCGATTGGGCGGTGGCCCAGAGCCGCTGGAATTCGGCCAGCGTCAGCGCCTGGGCGTCGCGCAAGCGCCATTGCGCGGCGTCCACTTCAGCCAGTGCGGCGCGCTCGGTCGACACGCGCGCCGGGCCGCCGAAGGGCATGGCAAACTGCAGGCCGATGATGCGCTCGCGACCGCCGCGATCGGCGCCAACGTAGGCTCCCACCGTTGGCTGCGGGGTGCGCGCTGCCGTGGCCTGTCCAGCCTTTGCCTGCGCCTGTTGCAGCGCGGCGCGGTCGCGCGCGAGGGTGGCGCTGTTTTGTTCCACGAGGGCGCGCAGGGCATCGGCCGGCTGATCGGGAAGGACGAGCTGCGCCGTGCTCCCCGCCTGCCCGCTCAGGGTGGTGTCGCCCGCGAGCGCGGGATAGCGCGCCTCCAGCGCGGCGCGGCTGCTCGACGCCAGCCCTTGCGCGAGCAACAGTGCGGACTGCGCGCGCGCTTCCTCGGCCTGCATCTGCTCCAGTTCGAGCACGCTGGCGTCGCCTAGCGCCTTGCGGCGCTGCAAGGCATGCACCTGCCCCTGCATCAAGCCGAGGTTCTGCTGCGCCAGCGCCGCCTCGGCCTGGGCGCGCTGCGCGGCGAACCAGGCGGCGAGCACATCGGTCAACAGTTGTTGCCGTGCACCGATCAAGCCGGCGTTGGCCGATGTGGTCAAGGCGTCCGCCATGCGGTTGTCGGCCTGCGCTTGAGACGGCAGGCGGATTTGACGGTTGATCAGCACCTGCCATTCGGCGTAGTTGCCGTTGTCCGGCGGGGCGTCGATGCGGCGCTGCTGCACCTGCGCCTGGCCGGTGAACTCTTGCGTGCCGGAGCGCAGCGCCTGGCCGTTTTGCAGGGCGGCCTGCCGCATGGCCTGCGCCTCGTGCAGCAGGGGCGTGTCGGCCAGCAGCCGGTCGAGCTGGGCGAATGACGGCAGCGTGGGACGCGGCAGGGCGCTCAACTGCGGCAGCATGTCCTGCGCGATGGTCGACTCGGGTGCTTGCGCCGACGGCTTGGCCGGCGCGGAGCCAGGCTGTGGCGCACCACCGGCCAGTGCCGGTAGGGACGTGGTGAACAGCAGCGCCAGTGCGGCAACCAAGGCGCGCAGGGCAAAGGGTCGAGAGGTGAAATCCATCAGACGTTCTCCGTCGGGTTGGCCGCTGCTTCGGCTTCGCGCTCCTTGCGCGGCAGGCCGAAGCGGGCGAACAGCAGGGGCAGCAACACCAGGGTCAGGGCGGTGGAACTCAGCAGCCCGCCGACCACGACGATGGCCAGGGGCTTTTGGATTTCCGAGCCCGGCCCGGTGGCCGACAACAAGGGGATGAGACTGAGCGCGGTGATGGTGGCGGTCATCATCACCGGGCGCAGGCGGCGCATGGAACCATCGCGCACCGCCTGCGGCAGCGGCAGGCCGCGCTGCAGCAGTTCGTTGAAATGGCTGACCAGCACCACGCCGTTGAGCACGGCGATGCCCAGCAGGGCGATGAAGCCGACCGAGGCGGGCACCGACATGTATTGCCCGCTGGCCCACAGCGCGAGCACACCGCCCACCAGCGCGAACGGAATGTTGGCGAACACCAGCACCGACTGCCGCGCCGAGCCGAAGGTGGTCATCAGCAGCGCGAAGATGAGCGCCAGCGCCACCGGCACCACCAGCCCAAGGCGGGCGGCGGCGCGTTGCTGGTTCTCGAACTGACCGCCCCACTGCAGGCGCACACCCTCGGGCAGCTTCACCTTGGCGGCCACGGCTTGTTTGGCCTCGGCGACATAGCTCACCAAGTCGCGTCCGCTCACATTGGTCTGTACCGCGGCGAAGCGGCTGCCGTCCTCGTGCGCCACCAGCACCGGGCCCTGGGTCGGCTTGAGCCGTGCGAGTTGCGACAGCGGGTAGGCGGTGCCGTCGGGCGCGGTGAGCATCACATGCGAGAAGGCTTGCGGATTGCTGCGCAAATCGGCTCCGCCGCGCAGCAGCAGGGGCGTGCGGCGCACGCCTTCGAGCACGATGCCTTGCGGCTGGCCTTCGACCAGGGCGCGCAAGTCTTGCTGCAGGCTGTCCACATCGAAGCCGGCGCGGCCTGCGGCGAGGCGATCGACCTGCACCGTGAGATATTGCACGCCCTCGGGACGCGCCGCCAGCACTTCCTGCGCGCCGGGAACGGCCTTGAGCACCTGCGCGACTTGCTGCGACAAGGCACCGAGCTGGGCGATGTCGGGGCCGAAGATCTTCAGCACCAGATCGCCGCGGCTGCCGGTGAGCATTTCCGACACGCGCATCTCGATGGGCTGGGTGAAGCCGAAGTCCACGCCGGGAAAACGCTCCAGCACCTCGCGCATCGCTGCGATCACCTGGTCCTTGCTGCCGCGCCATTCCGATGCGGGCTTCAGGACCAGGAACGTATCCGTCTCGTTCAACCCCATCGGGTCGAGACCGAGGTCGTCCGAGCCGCTGCGGGCGACGATGGACTCGATCTCGGGAACTTGTTTCAGCAGCGCCTGCTGCACCCGCAGGTCGAGCGCGGCGGTCGCGCCCAGGCTGACCGAGGGCAGTTTTTGCAACTGCACGATCATGTTGCCCTCGTCGAGCGTCGGCATGAAGGTTTTGCCCACGCGGGTGTAAGCCCATCCCGCGGCGACCAGCGAGAGCAGCGACACCGCGACCACGATGCGGCTGTGGGCGAAGCTCCAGTTCAGCACCCGTTGATAGCCCGCCGAGAGTTTGCGCACCAGCCAGGGGTCGCTGTGCGGAACCGTTTTCAGCAGGAACGACGCCATCACCGGCACGATGGTCAGCGCGATGAGCAGCGACGCGCCCAGCGCGAACACGATAGTCAGCGCCACCGGGCGGAACAGCTTGCCCTCCAGCCCTTCGAGGCTGAGCAGGGGCAGGAACACGATGGCGATGATGGCCACGCCCGCCAGCACCGGGCCCGACACTTCCGCCACCCCGCGCATGATGCGTCCCAGGCGGTCGGTGGTCGCTGCGCCGGGGCTGCGGTCAGGCGCATTTTCCGGGTCGTGCGCCATATGGTTGACCAGGTTCTCCACCACCACCACGGCGGCGTCGACCAGCATGCCCAGGGCGATCGCCAGACCGCCCAGGCTCATCAGGTTGGCGCTCAAACCGGCCCAGCGCATGAGGATGAAGGTGGCCAGCGCCGACAGCGGCAGCGTGATCGCCACCACCAGCGCCGCGCGCCAGTTGCCGAGGAACAGCAGCAGCATCACCAGCACCAGCGCCACGGCTTCGCCTAAAGCGCGGGTCACGGTGCCCACAGCGCGCTCGACCAACTGGCTGCGGTTGTAGAACACGCGCAGGGTCATGCCTTGCGGCAGGCGCGGTTCCAACTCGGCGAGGCGTTCCTTCACGCCGCGAATCACCTGCTGCGCATTGGCGCCGCGCAGGCCGAGCACGATGCCTTCCACCGCTTCGCCCTGGCCATCGGCGGTGACGATGCCGTAGCGCGTGCTGCTGTCCACGCTCACCTGCGCCACGTCGCCCACCCGTACGGGCGTGTCGCGCACTTTGGCGACGACGCTGTTGCGAATGTCGTCGGCATTGGCGAAGGCGCCTTGCACCCGCACGATGCGCGTTTCTTCGCCCTCGTCCAGGCGGCCCGCGCCGTCGTTGCTGTTGTTGGTTTGCAGGGCCGTGCGCAACTGGTCGAGCGACAAGCCCCAGGCCGAGAGCCTGGCCGGGTCCGGGCGCACCTCGAACACGCGCACGTCGCCGCCGAGCATATTGACGTCGGCCACGCCCGGCACGGTGCGCAGCACGGGACGGATCAGCCATTGCAGCGCGCTGCGCCTGGCCTCAAGACTGGCGTCGCCGCCGACGGTGAACATGAACAGGTCCGACAAGGGCGTGGTGATCGGCGCCAGCCCGCCTTGCGCCGATGCGGGCAACTCGCCGCGCACATTGGCCAGCGCCTCGCCCACCTGTTGCCGCGCCCAGTACACGTCGGTGCCTTCGGCGAAGTCCACCGTGATGTCGGCAATGCCGTACTTCGAGACCGAGCGCACGATGCTCTTGTGGGCGATGCCCAGCACCTCCTGCTCGATGGGCAGGACGATGCGCGTCTCCACTTCCTCCGGGGTCATGCCCGGCGCCTTCATGATGATCTTCACCTGCGGCGACGAGACATCGGGAAAGGCGTCGATGGGCAGCGCGCGCCAGGCCACGATGCCGCCCGCGACCAGCGCCAGCATGGCGCCGAGGGTCAGCAGGCGCTGACGCAGCGCGCCATGCGTGAGGAACATGAGGTTCATGGGGTCACCTCGCCTGCCGCGGCCTTGATCGCCACCACGCTGGCGGCAGCAACCTTGTCACCCGCCTTGAGCGCACCGCTGACCATCACGGCGTCATTCAAGCGTCCGGCAACGGTGACGGGCACGATGCGGAACCCATCTTTGACCATCACGAGCACCGCGTCACGCCCCTCGATCTGCGTCACCGCCGCGGGCGGCACGCGCCATACCCCGGCTTGCGCCGGCAGGCTCAGGCGCGCCAGCACCACGGCGCCGGCCTGCAAGCCGCCGGGCTGGGTGACGCGCACCCGCAGCAGCACGCTCTGCCCCGCATTCAACGCCGTGGATATGGCTTGCACCACGCCGCGCGCCTGCGACTCCGGCACGGTCACCGCTGCGCCAACGTGCAGCGCTGCGGCCTGCTGCGGGCTGGCGTCGATCTCCAGCCAGAGCTGGCCTTGCTGCGCGATGCGGAACAGCGGCGCGGCCATGTCCACCCGCTGCCCCGGCAGGGCGGTGGTTTCGGTGATGACCCCGGCGATGGGCGCGCGCAGCACGGCCAAGCCATTCAGCCCGGGGCCTGCCGCGGCCAGCTTGAGCGCCAGATCGCGCTCGGCCAGCAGGGTCTGCGCTTCGCGGTGCTGGGCGCGGGCGGTATCCAGCCGGGCGCTGGGCACGATGCCTTCGTTCACCAATGTGGTGTCGCGCTGCAACTGGCGCCGCGCCAGATCGAGCCGGCTTTGCGCCTCGCTGCGCTCGCGCTGCAACTGGGCGATTTGCGGGCTGCTGAGTTCGGCCAGCGGCTGGCCGCTTGTCACCGCGTCGCCGGGGTTGACCAGCAAGCGGGTGATCAACCCGGCGGCGGGCGCGGCCACCACCGCCTGCTGCGACAGCGGCACGGTCACGCGGGCGGGCAGATCGATCTGCGCGGCGGTGGCGGCCTGCACCACCGCCAGACGCACGCCCAGCGCGGTTTGCTGGTCGGTCGAGATGGCGATGACGCCGGGTGTCGCGGCAGTGGCGGTGGCGGGCAAGGCGGCGAGGACCGCGATCGCGAGGCCCAAGTGGGCGGCGAACAGGGTGCCGGCAAATGGCGCGCGTGAAAAGATGGTTCGAGGCATCTGTCATCCCGGATGGCCGGGCTCCTTCAAGGGCGGGCAGGGTGCGTGCAACGCGAACGTTCAGGCACAGGGTTCGCCTGTGCCGTCGGCACGGATGCGGCAGGGCCACGCGGCGGCGGAAGCCGCGTGCAGGCTTCAGGCCAGGAGCAGGGGCGGGGCGTGGCCCGGAGGCGGCAGACCGGCCGCGCCGCGCGAGGCCGGCGAGGGCTGCGGCTCGGCACGCCCGACACGTTCGGCGGCCATGTGCCGAGCCCAGGCCAGGGCATGCGCCGGGTCGGCGTGCAACCAGGGTTCAGGCGCGGGGGCTGGTGCGTGCGCCGAGGCGATGCGCAAGACGCGCAGCGTACTCGGGCCCACCGACACCTCGACGGCGGCCGATTCGTGCGCAAGCAGGAGGGAGAGATTCTTGCCCGAACCCTGCGCGCCGGCGTAGGCCGGCGAAGCACTGCCGCCGCGACCGACTTCCAGCGGCCCGGCATGGAGGTGCCAGCCCTGCTGCACCGGTTGACCCAGATGTCCATGCACGAACGGCGCCAGCGCCAACAGCAGCGCCAGCATGGTCACGGTGACCAGGCAGATGCTGTGGCGGACGGAGCGGGCGTGCATGGTTGGAGCGGGTCGAAGTGCAACCAAATTTAACAAAAAGCTTGCAATCGTGCCGGCAGGGGGATTTGCCGCCGGGATGGAGTGCAGGCTCGCGGCGGCCCATGTTTGATCCCGTGCGGCGCGAACCGCGGGCCCTCCATCACAAGACAGCCCCTTCCTACAATGCGCCGATGCCTCCCCGCCCGCGCAGCCCGGCAGCTTCCCCACCCAAGCCCACCTCGCCCGGCGAGCGCCTGGGCCTGCGCAGCGACTGGGACTACGCCCTGCATCTGCCGCTGCACTACATCGACGAAACCCGCATCACGCCCATCGCCGACTTGCGCGAGGCGCGCTCCGCGCTGGTGCAGGCCCGCGTGACGCAGTCCGAGGTGGCGGGTTCCTCGCGCCGGCAACTGCGCGTGCAGGTGGCCGATGCCAGCGGCACCCTGGAGCTGCGTTTTTTCCACTTCTACCCCAATTGGTCGCGCCAGTACGCGCCGGGCAAGCTGCTGCGCATCCTTGGCGAGCCGCGCGCCGGGCTGTTCGGCATGGAGATGGTGCACCCCGCCTGCCGCGTGGCGGCGCCCGACGCGCCGTTGCCCGAGCGCCTGACCCCGGTCTACCCGGCCGGCGCGGGGATCGGCCAGGCATGGCTGCGCAAGGCCATCGCCGCCGCGCGCGCCAGGCTGGACATGCGCGAGTGGCTTCCCGCCGAACTCCTTCGCCGCCTGCACCTGCCCGACATGGCCGGCACGCTGGACCTGCTGCACGCGCCGCCGCCCGGCACGCCGCTGGCGTCGCTGGAGGACCGCAGCCATCCCGCCTGGCAGCGTGTGAAGTTCGACGAGCTGCTGGCCCAGCAACTCGCACAGCAGCAGGCGCGCGCCAAGCGGACGGGTCTGCGGGCATGGCCGCTTGTCCGGCGCGCCGGGCCCGACCGCCTGGAAACGCGCCTGCTCGCCGCGCTGCCCTTCGCGCTCACGCCCGACCAGCAGGCCTGCGCCGCCGAAATCGCCGCCGATCTCGCGCAGGACCGGCCCATGCACCGGTTGCTGCAGGGCGACGTCGGCAGCGGCAAGACCGTGGTGGCGGCGCTGGCCGCTGCCCAGGCCGTCGACGCCGGTTTCCAGTGCGCGCTCATGGCGCCCACCGACATCCTGGCGACCCAGCACCTGCGCAAGCTGGCCGACTGGCTGCAGCCGCTGGGCGTGAGGGTGGCGTGGCTGTCGGGCGCGCAGACCAAACGTGAGCGCGACGCCGCGCTGAAGCTCGCCGCCAGCGGCGAGGCTCAGCTGGTGGTGGGCACCCACGCGGTCATCCAGGACAAGGTGCGCTTCACCCGGCTGGGCCTGGCCATCGTCGACGAGCAGCACCGCTTCGGCGTGGCCCAGCGCTTGTCGCTGCGCGCCAAGGGTATGGACCGCGGCGGGGACGAGGTGCGCGAACCGCACTTGCTGATGATGAGCGCCACGCCCATACCGCGCACCCTGGCCATGGCGGTGTTCGGTGACCTGGATGTTTCCACCATTGCCCACCTGCCACCCGGGCGCAGTCCCGTGCGCACCCGCGTGTTCGCCGCCGACAAGCGCGACGCCGTCGTGCAGCGCGTGCGCGAGCTCGTCGCCGCCGGGCGCCAGGTTTACTGGGTCTGTCCGCTCGTGGAAGACGTTGCGCCGACCGTCGCGGCGATGCCGGCGCAACGCGAAAGCGGAGCGCCAGCGCGCGGCCGAACCCCGCGCCGAAACGAGATGCTGGAACTGCGCGCCGCCGAGGCCACGTTCGCCGAACTGCAGGCGGTGCTGGGCGAGGACGCGGCGCAGGTGGGCCTGCTGCACGGGCGGCTCGCGGCCGCGCGCAAGGCGCAGGTCATGGCCGATTTCGCCGCCGGGCGGCTGCGCCTGCTCGTGGCCACCACGGTGATCGAGGTCGGCGTGGATGTGCCGGCGGCCACCCTCATGGTCATCGAGCATGCCGAACGCTTCGGCCTGTCGCAGCTGCACCAGTTGCGTGGGCGGGTGGGGCGAGGGACCGACGCCGCCGAATGCCTGCTGCTGTTCACGCCCCCGCTTTCGGCCATGGCGCGCGAACGGCTGCAGGCTTTGCGCGACAGTGCCGACGGTTTCGTGCTCGCGCAAAAAGACCTGGAGCTGCGCGGCCCCGGCGAGTTGCTGGGCCAGCGCCAGTCCGGCCTGCAGGCCTTGCGCCATGCCGACTTGCAGACCGATGCCGCCTTGCTGGAATCCGCGCGGGAAGCCGCCTTGTGGCTGCTGCGCCATGACCCGGAGGCGGCGCGGCAACACCTGCACCGCTGGCTCGGGGGGCGGCTGGACTGGCTGGCGGCCTGAGCGGTCGCCGTCGGCGTGTCCGCACGCGTCGTTCACGAGTCATTGAAGAAGCGCAGGTCTTTTTCATAGGACCAGGCAATTCATGCCGTAGTCTGGTTTAATTTCATCTATGACATTGACCGAACTCCGCTATATCGTTGCCGTGGCCCGTGAGCGCCATTTCGGGCGCGCCGCCGAAGCCTGTTTCGTCAGCCAACCCACGTTGTCGGTGGCCATCAAGAAGCTGGAAGAGGAGCTGGACGTGAAGCTTTTCGAGCGCGGCGGCACCGAGGTCAGCATCACCCCCATCGGCAACGAAATCATCGAGCAGGCCCAGCGCGTGCTCGAACAGGCGGCCGGCATCAAGGAAATCGCCAAGCGCGGCAAGGATCCCCTGGCGGGCCCCCTGCGCCTGGGCGTGATCTACACCGTGGCGCCTTATCTGCTGCCGCCGCTGGTCAAGCAGGTGATCCGGTCCACGCCGCAGATGCCCTTGTTGCTGCAGGAACAGCTCACCGTCAAGCTGCTGGACATGCTGCGCAACGGCGAGCTGGACGTAGCCATCCTGGCCGAGCCCTTTCCCGACCATGGCCTGGCCATCGCGCCGTTGTACGACGAACCCTTCCTGGTGGCCGTGCCGCACGGCCACCGCCTGGCGCATGGCGCGCCGGTGAGCAGCGAGGCGATCCGGGACGAAACCATGTTGCTGCTGGGAACCGGGCACTGCTTCCGCGACCACGTGCTGGAAGTCTGCCCGGAGTTCGCAAGGTTCTCGCCGGACGCCGGCGGCATCCGCAAGAGTTTCGAGGGTTCGTCGCTGGAAACCATCAAGCACATGGTCGCCTCGGGCATGGGCATCACCATCCTGCCCAAGCTGTCGGTGCCGTTCGAGCCCGGCAAGGCGCCGCCGGAGGGGCCGGGGCAGATCTGCTACGTGCCGTTTCGAGAGCCCGTGCCGTCGCGCCGCGTCGTGCTGGCATGGCGCAAGAGCTTCACCCGCCTGGAAGCCATCGAGGCCTTGCGTCGCGCGGTGCTGGCGTGTGATCTGCCTGGCGTGAGCAAGCTCGCGCCGGCTCCCGCGCCGGAACACAAGACAAAACCCAAAGCTGAACCCAGGCAGGCCAGGGCGGCGTGAACCGACCCGGCGCGCAGGGATTCATTCCACCTGCAAGGCCTGCGAGTTCTTCACTTCTTCCATCACCGCGTAGGTGTGGGTTTCGCGCACGCCCGGCAGGCTCAGCAGCACGCTGCCGAGAAAATCGCGGTAGGCCGGCATGTCGGCCACGCGGGTCTTGAGCAGGTAGTCGAAGCCGCCTGCCACCATGTGGCATTCCATGATCTCGGGCCGATTGCTCACCGCGGCCTTGAACTGGTCGAACACGTCGGGCGAGGTGCGGTCGAGCACCACCTCGATGAACACCAGCAACGCGGCGCCGAGCTTTTGCGGATTGAGCTTGGCTTCGTAGCCAAGGATGAATTTCTCGCGCACCAACCGCCGCACGCGTTCGAGCACGGCGGTGGGCGACAGATGCACGGCCTGGGCCAGTGCCAGGTTGGACATGCGTCCATCGCTCTGCAGCAGGGCAAGGATGCGCCGGTCGACGCGATCGAGGGTGTTGGCGGGGTCTTTCATGGTTGAGCCTCCGAAGTTTCTATGAATTGTGAACGGATTAAACGTATTAATTGTCGCTTGAAACCCCCATATCCTTACACAAACCAGCTCGCCACATGCCGTTTGTCCTGCCGGCGTTGAACGCTATTTGCCAAGGTAGTCGTGCACGACCTTGCCGAGGCCCAGCGTGAGGTCCGACACGAGGTGCACGGCGGACAACACTTCCAGCACCGGCAAGCTGGCAACGGGAGCCAGCGCATGCGCGTGCAATTCCAGCGCGGCCGGCCCACTCCAGGCGCCCTTGACCGTCACGTCTTCCAGGAAATAGGTGACGAGTTCGCAGATGCGCGGCGAGCAATCCACGTCCGGGATGATCTTGAGCAGGTAGTTGGGCGCCAGCAGGCTTTTGCGCACGGCTTCCAGATCGAGCGCCTCGTGCTTGTAGCCCATGGTGCCGGTGGCGATGCGCACCGATCCGTAGTCCAGCGTGCCCAGCAGCGTGTCCGACTCCACGCGCAGGCGGGGCTTGGCGAGCTTTTTCGGAAAACCCCAGATTTCGCGCCCGCCGGCCAGCGGCGCCTCGTCGTCCAGAAACATGGCGATCTGGTAGGTGCCGGGCTTGCCCTTGTAGGTGACGGGAACGACCTGGCCCGACTCGGTGTAGTCGCCGAAACCGGTGGAATCGGGCATGCGGATGAACTCGAACTTGGCGGTGTCGCCGGCCGGATTCAGCGGCTCCGGCACCAGTTCACGCAGGGCCCGCGGGTCGGTGCGGTAGGTGATGATGAGAAATTCGCGATCCACGAAGCGGTAGGGGCCACGCGGATAGGCCGGGCTGGACAAGGGCATGGAAAAGGCGGATTTCGCGACGTTCTTGGCTTGCATGGCAACACTCCATTGATGGGTAGGGTATTCAGTCTGTGCCATGCAGCGATGGAAGGTTCACGGAAATCTTGGCATTTCAGTTTCGCTTCATCGGTCGGCCGCGCGCCGATGGTTTGAGCCAGATGTCGTCCTGCGGCAGCAAGGGATGAATGTTTCCAGGAGTGTGTGGCGAATCGCCGGCTAAAAGACATATCCTGACGGAATAAGTGTCTGCCTGCGGGTGGCAAATGCAACACTCATTTTGGGGGGGCAGAGTATCGCTCGCATGGCGCTGCCCGTCGAAGCATTGTGCGCGCTGCTTCGCCGCCCTGTGCCTGTTCTTGCGCCCGAAGTGCGAGGAGTCGCGGCGCGGGTGGGTGTTCGCCGAATCGGCGCCGCGCATCCAGAGCCGGGCGCGGTCGCCGATCAGGGCTGCAATTGGCCCCGCTGGCGACGACGCCAACCGCAATATGATCGGCGCCACCGCTGGCGTGCAGTGCCTTTGTCGTCAACGCTGCTCCGCTGCTGCAAGGAGGTTTGAAGCGTGCCCCTTCGCATTCAATCTGCAACGCGGATTATCAATACTGGCGCCACGCAACCGGTTTGTTCATCACGCTGCCGCCAAACAAAATCGGGCTGATCGGGTTTTGGGGATTCGGCGCTTGGCTATTGCCAGGGTAGACGACAGTCCCATTCTGCGTGACTGAAACCGACGGCGTATATGGAATTCCAGATCCCAGCGAAACAATGCCGTTAGTGATCGCATTGTTTTTGTAAGTGATGGGGATTTTCGGTAAGCCGCCAGACAATAAATCGAATAGATCGTAATATCCAACCCCTACTAAGGAGCAGCTCGATGTGGGCGGTACGTATACCGGCACAATCAACACTCCGTTGACCAAGGTAGGCGGCGCAGAGATCTGCCCCCCGCTTTGCAACGGCATAACAGAGGTGCTGGATTGCAGACTGCCGCTACTGCCATTAGGTAAATACCCGCTGGGGCTCGTGCCGCCACTGCTCGCCCAAAGGATTTGGGAGGTGCCTCCTGACAATGAGAATGCCGTGATTTCGTTCTGGGTTGCCGCCCAGATATAGGGCAGTCCGTTAATCTCCGTGTATCCAACAAAGTTGATCGGCGCCTTGGGGCTGGTGGTGGCCACTTGCACCGCGTTCCCCGCATCCGATGAGGCGGTGCCGGAGACGTTCAAACTCCACACACCGCCGTTGTTGTCACCGATCCATACGGAACCCGTGGATGATACGTATGTGATTAAACTATTTGCGACGAAGGGGAGCGCGGCTGAAATGGCGGTCCCACTCGCCGGGAGTCCGGTTGCTACATTCTGCTCATACAACGTGCTGGTGGTGACGGCGCTACTACCAGTTCCGGTAGTTGTATTGACGATGTATAAAGCATATTGCGTGTTATTGACGGTCACGATCACCGGCGCTTGTTCTTGGGGCGATGTCGCATGCGGTACCGTAACCATAGTCCCCCACGTTTGGCTGGTGGGCAATGGCGGGGAGGTCGAGCTGCCGCTGGTATTGCTGCTGAGTTTGAGCGCATAGTGATAAGCGCCGCCTTGTGCAGTTCCCACGACATAAGTCGCCCAGTCGCTCGCGGCCGGGTTGGTACTCGTGTCGACGGCATCGGTCGTGGTGAAGCCACCGTCGAAGTAACCATAGGACTGAAAGTTTTTGTAGTCCCACAATGATGCAACGAACGGTCGCGGCATCCAGCCCCAGACCAGATCTCCAGTCGTGGCGTCCACCGCGTAGAGAAAACCATCATTGCTGGTGAATAGCAAGAGTTTCTCTCGGTTGTTATTGTTCTGCGCGAAGGGTACATAGCCACCCAGGCTCAAGAAATTGGCGTTTCCAGGCGGGCCCAGATATTGAGCATGGTCGTTCTGGCTAAGGCCTCCGAGCATCCAGTTCAATTGCCGGCCGGCCAGATAAGAACAACCGCTCGGCCCGGCCGGGTAGGCGGGACTGGTCGTGTCGCCTGCGGTGTTGTAGGACGGGTCGAAGGTGAAGTCGAGAATGGTGCCGATGTTCGGCACGCAGGTGCTAATGTGCGACGAAGTCAAGGCGAACGCTGCCGAATCGAGCGATGTCAGCAAGGTCACAACGCCAGCGCCCGCAGGCGATCCCGTGGAGGGTGTTGGGCCGGTGGAGTACAGATCGCTCGTTCGTGCGCTGACTGGCATGTATTGAGGGTCTCCAGCATCCCACTTGTAGGCTCCGCTAGCTGTACCGACAGGGGCACTGGCGGCCGACGTGGGCGCGGCAACAGTCTGGAACGCCTGGACGTGGCCTGCAACCGGGTCGGGGTTGCTGCTCAACTCATAGATCAGACTACCTGCCGAGAGGGAAAGCGGTGCGATCGGAGAACTGGTCGCGCGTGTTGAAGGGCTTGCCTCAAAACAGGTGATTTCATGAACATTGTCGCTGCCCCCAGTGGACCCACCAAAGCCAAAGAGGAAGCTGGGTGGCATGGGGCCGTTTGAAGATGAAATGTCCTGTTTGGTAATAACAGGCGTAAATCCTGTATTATTGTAATTGTAGGAGAAGCTTAATAATCCATTGGATGTAATTATGAGTTTGTATGTAATTGGTGTTGCCTGTGTTCTTGTTGTCGCGGACTCATTCGCAATTGGTTGATTGGAGGGTAATACTTTGTAGGCGCCAGGTATGGCTGCATAATCTGGAAGGCTGTGGTCTTCATAGCTGCCACCGTTTTTGCAGACTGCTTGGACCGTGGATGCTGTTGCTGATGGGTCAATGGCCTGCAAGGAAGCTAGGTTTATATTTCCATACCCACGAAGCCCGATTCGTCCTGGTTGGTAACCGTAGCCGGTTGCTGTGTTGTCACTCTGGTTCAAAAAATTTCCGTACTCGTCAATTCCCAAGCCAAGGTATGCACCAGCCATGCCGTTATATGGTGAGTTTGTATTCGAGCAACTATAGCCAAGGCTCCCGCCCCAGGCACCTATATTAGGCGCCTGCGTTCCATTGAGAAGATAGAACCCGATGCCATCGGCGCCATGGCCCCCTGAGTTGTCCCCGCCATAGGTGTAAGTTGTAAAGGTAACTTGAATACCTTGGTTGCTAGGAAATGGGGTCGTTGAGATGATGGCCCCATTTTGATGGTAATAACACGTTCCGTTGGCGCAGCCATTTGTAAATCGCAGTGCGCCAGAGCCTGGCGTGTCTTGATTATTCGTTAATCCGGTTTGGGTTTCGTTGCCGTAGTAAGCAAGTCCCTTGCATGCCGGGATTGAGCCAGTGCCATTTCCTGCTGTCAGGCAGGCGCCATTAAAGGCCTTCCAAGGTAAATTCGCAGAGGTGCCCGTGAAATCATCGACGACAGTGGTTCCTGCTTGCGCAGTGGCTATGCCAAGACCAATGATTATTGGTAGTGTGCGGGCGATTTTCAAAAGAATATTTTTATACATAATGAAACCTCTTGCGCAGAGTGACGGAGGTGATTTTTTGCTTGTTCGTGGCGAATAAAGAGATGATGGGGTCGTTCATTAGGCAAACGTACTGGCGATGTATAATGTTTGCGCAGGAGTGGCTTGACAAGCCTCGTATTCGATATTTACGCTATAGGGATTGAATATCCGAGTGAATCTATCGGCATCAGTGCTCATGATGTTGGCGTGCAGAGTTTGAACACCGTTTCGGTGTTCGCAGCAGTGGCGCCGTTGGCTTCGGTCGTATGCAGGAAAATGTCGTAGTAGTTCGCCGTGTATCCGGTTGTGCCGCAGCTGTAGGCGTCAACGGGTTGGTTGGTGGGCACCACGGTCACCAAGGCGGTGTAGCCAGCGGGCAGGCTTGGCGGAGGGGGGGTGACGCTCGAGGCGGCGTTCGCCACGGTGTCGCAGGTGCTTGCGGCCTGGCATGTTTGCCAATAGGTCGCTGCGGTGCCGGTGCCGGGTACTGGCCAGGGCGAGCCCGTGTTCGGGGGTATATAGAACCAAGCTTTGCCGTTGGCGGCAATCTCCAATGGCACGCTGCCGGCGCTTTGCGCGGTCTGAATGATGGTTTGCTGCATGAGCCGCAGGGCCAGGTCGCTGGCCTGGACATCCTTCTGTCTTTGCATGGTGTTGCCAGTCATCGCGGTTTGCAGCAGGGTGCCGCGCATCGTGAACAACACGCCAAAGAGCAGGACCAGCAGGGTAATGAGCGTGAGCAGCATGACATAGCCCCGTTCGGGCCTGCGCGCCACAGGGCGGTTCAGTGCGGCCATATCTGGTTCCTGATGGCGATTTCGGATTCGAGGACGGAGAACCGGTCGGTCAGATAGGCCGCAGGCACCGTGTAGTTCACGAAACTGTCATTGCCTGGGCCGCCGGGGTTCGGGATGGCGACCACACCACCACTTGGCCCTGAATACTTCGGGTCCCCGTGCAGGGTCTTGGTGACGATGGCGAACAGCACGCTGCGCACGGCGCTGGTGTAGTTGCCGGCGACCACGTCGGGCCAGGTCAGGTAGTTCGTGACGGCGCCGGAATTGGTTTCATCGACGCCAAAAAGGGCTTGCAAGCTCACGACGCCGGCCGCCACGGGATTGGGTGTGCCCACAAGGGTGTCGTTCTCGGCGTTGATCACGGCGCGCATCAACATGGGATAGGTGCCGCCGTTGCCGTTGCCGAAGTTGCCGATGTAATAGACCACGGATTGTTCGGTGCTGGTGCTTTGCGGTCCGAGGTCCGTGAGGCGAGACTGGATGAAGTTGGCGTTGGTTAGCTGGCCACCGGCGGGCAGGATGCCCGCGGCTTGAAGCTGCGGGTCGAATGCGGCATAACCCGTCGACGGAAACAGGTTGGTGCTTTTGCTGTTGACATAGGTCGACGAAGTGGAGGTGCTTGGGCCGACGTTGGAGATGGGCACGCGGAAGCACACCAGCTTGCCGTTCAAGGGCATGCGCAGCAAGGCGGCGTCGTTCGGGTTGATACCCGTGGTCGAGCCCAGGGGCAATGTGCTGCTGTTCAAGGCGCCTTGGCCAGTTGCGGCCTGGGTCGTCGAGTTTTGCACCACGTAAGTGGCGGGGTTGCCGTTGCTCGGCACCCGCAGCGCGCTGTTCGTGCCACTGAAGACCATCATGTCAGTGAATTGGCTGGCAGTGCCATACTGGCTAGGATCGGGCGTGCCGTTGAGGCTGGAGGTGGTTGGCAACGCCAGTGGCTGCGACGCGGCGGACACCGGGTACTGGAAGAAAGCGTTGCCGATGGGGGCCGTGCTGTTGTAGGCGAGCGTGACGCTGCAGCGTGATTGCACGCCGCCGAGCATGAACCCTGCATTGCTGAGGTCGCGGGTCAGCAAGTCCAGTGCGGCGCGGGATTGGTTGTCGCGCTGCGTGACATCGGACATTTGAATGTTTTGACGTGTGAGCGCCGATTGCACGATGAGTACGGAAAGCGAAAAGATGAGCCCTGCGACCAGGGCGACCATCAACTCGATGAGGGTCAGCCCATGCTGACGCGGCTTGGCTCGAAGCAAGGTGCGGGCTGGGGCCATGTCAGAACCCCACTTGGTAGTTGTAGGTTTGGCTGCGCACTCCATTGCCTGGGTTCCACTGAATGTTCAATGTGACGCCGCACAGGGTGGTGGTGGGGCTGGGCGCCGTGCAGGGGTTGCCCTCGGCGCCCTGGCCAGGCGTGATGGTGACCTGGGCGTTGGGAAGCCTGGTTTGCGGATTGTTGAACACATTGGCCAGCCAGAACTGGAGGCTGGCCGGTGCGGTTGCAGCCGTGGCGCTGGTGTATGACACCGCGGCGCTGGTGCCGATTTGCCCAACCAGCCCCGGATCGGCCTGCAACAAGCCCCAGAACTGATTGCCGAGTGCCGCAGAGTCGATTGCGACCTCGTTGCTGGTCTGCGCTGGCACCGCGAGCGAATACACCGAGGCAATGCTGAGCATGCCCAGAGCGAAGATGACGATGGCAACCAGAACGCTGATCAGCGACATGCCTGCCTGACGTGGTGGATGCATTCTCATGATGCGGTATCGCTATTGAGGATCACGCTGCCCGATGCGAGCATTTGGAGGGTCCAGGTCTGGCCTGTCCCGGCTTTGACGGTGATGGTGGGCGAGGCACTGATGAAGCCTTGCGTGTCAAACGTCAGCGTTTGCGATGTGCCTGTACTGATGACGCAAGTCACGTTGGGGTATTGCGCGGCCACTTGCGCCGCGCTCATCGAGTGCTCTGTGCTGGTATTTCCGCCCACAGTGGTGCTCCACGTACAGTTTTGTGGGCCGAGGGTCATGGCTACGGGTTGCTGGCTGGTCACGGCCTGATTGCGTGCCCATGCGACGTCTTGGGGAAATTGGTTGACGAGCACGGATGTCTTTCCCGCATCCACCATGTCGACCAGGTTCGGCACGACCAGCAGGCCGAGGATGGCGGCCACTGCGATGGTGATCAAAAGCTCAATGAGTGTGAACCCCGCCGAGTGTTTCATCTCAGCAGTCTCCGGACTGGTTGCGCACCCAGCATTGGCCGCTCGGGGCCGTCCAGCCTGATGGCACGGTGGGCGTGGTTTTGGTGCCGTTCTCGTCGATCGTGTAGCTCAGGCCGGAAAGGTCGGCCGATGTTCCGGTTGCGGTGATGGTGAATGTTGTCTGGGTGACGTTGCTGCATGCGAATGTGAAATCCTTTGCCGTGGCGACGGGCACAGGGCAAGTGGTTGCGCCGCCGCCTGTTGCCAGGTAGCTACGGTTGTCCTGGTTGTACTGCTGCATGGCAACGCTCATGCCCGACAAGCCGGAGAACGCTTCGGGCAATTTGCTGCGCGTGACGTAGCCGTTGTAGGCCGGCAGGGCGATGGCCGAGAGGATGGCGACTATCGCCACGACGATCATCAACTCGATGAGGGTGAATCCACGAGATGTTTTCATGCGCTCGACTCCTTGCAGGTGATTGTGTTTGGATCACGCGATGTATGCGGAAAAATCTGGATGAACGGTAGTATTTTCCCGACAAAAATCGGAGATGATTTGTTTTGCAACATAAATAACAAAATGAAATAAGTTGGACCATTCTTTCCTCTCTTTCTTTGGGCTTGGTGTTTTCGGACTTTGCGATTTCACCCTTGTCGGCCGATCTGGCAACGAAAGGGGGTTTGCGGCGTGTATCCGTTGATAATCACCCCATGAACTCCTCAACACTCGCTTTCATCGGCGGCGGCAATATGGCCGGCGCGCTCATCGGCGGGCTGATCCAGGCCGGATCGGCAGCCTCGTCCATCTTGGTCATCGAGCCGCAGGCGGCGCAGCGCGAGAGCCTGCGGCAGCGCTTCGGTGTCCGCGTGTACGAGGGGGCCGTGGCGGAACTGGGCGAGGCCGAGGCGGTGGTCTGGGCCGTCAAGCCGCAGAGCTTCGCCGAGGCGGCCGTGGCCTGTGCGCCGCATTTCGGCGCTGCGCTGCATATCAGCGTGATGGCCGGGGTGCGTTGCGCCGCGATTGCGCGGCGGGCGGGGGCGCGGCGCATCGTGCGCGCGATGCCCAATACGCCGGCACTGATCGGGCAGGGGATCGCGGGGTTGTATGCCAGCCCGCAGGCGACGGCCGACGACCGCGCCCGTGCCGAGCGCCTGCTCAATCCGACCGGCCAATGGCTGTGGGTGGAACAAGAGGCCCAGCTCGACGCGGTGACGGCCCTTTCGGGTTCGGGGCCCGCCTATGTGTTCTACCTGCTCGAAGCCATGATCGATGCGGGAACCCGCATGGGGCTTCCCGCCGAATCCGCAAAACGCTTGGCGCTCGGCACGTTTTCCGGCGCTGCCGCCTTGGCCGCGCAGTCGCCGCTGTCGCCGGCGCAGCTGCGCGAGCAAGTCACGAGCAAGGGCGGCACGACGGCGGCCGCATTGGACGTGCTGGCCGAACACGGCGTCGCTCAGACTTTTGGCGCCGCGCTCCAGGCCGCGGCCAACCGCGCGGCCGAATTGGGCGAGCAGTTGAACTGAATCCGGCGCCTGCCGGCAAGGATTTCCGGCCTTTGCACGGCCACGGCCAGTCGGAACCGAGCCTCTGCGCCCATGCGCGAGGAGTCGGCCCACGCTCCGCGCCGGCCGGGCGGCCTGCTACCATTATGGGTTCCCGGAGAGATGGATGAGCGGTTTAAGTCGCACGCCTGGAAAGCGTGTAAGGGTTAACAGCCCTTCGGGGGTTCGAATCCCCCTCTCTCCGCCAGAATTGATCCAAAGCAGTCCCTCAAAGCCCCACGCAGTCTCTGCGGTGGGGCTTTTTCATTGGGGAGTGCGTCCATAATCGTCCCTTTGCATCCGAGGCGATACCACGCCAGCCAGCCGCCAATCGTGGTATTTTTCATGGTATCCAGAAGGGCGATACCATGAGTCTCACCGTAAAGGCTGTCGACGCAGCCAAGCCGCAGGAGCGGCCCTACAAACTCACCGACGGCGGCGGCCTGTACCTCTTTGTGGCGCCCACCGGGTTGAAAAGCTGGCGTGCCAACTACGAGCTGAACGGCAAACAGCGCACGCGGACCTACGGCCGCTACCCGGCCATGACTTTGGCGCAGGCCCGAGAAGCGCATACGCAGGCCAAAAGCACACCGGCCGAGGCGGCGACAGTCACGCCGATCGCGAAGGTCGCACCGACGTTCAAGGCCATCACGGAGCAGTGGCTGAAGATCAAACTTCCCTCCCTGTCCAACGGAAAGCACCAGGGGCAGGTAGCCGGGACGCTGGAGCGCTTCGCGTACCCAGCGATTGGTAAGCTGCCGATCGATCAGATCCCACGCACAAAACTCGTGGAAGTCGTGCAGGCCGTGCAGAAGGGCGGCCGTGTGGAAACTGCTCATCGGGTGGCTGGGCGCATCGCGGCGGTATTCGACTACGCGCAGGACGTGGGCTACATCGAGAGCCACGGTGCCGCTGGTCTGGTGCGAGTGCTGCAGCCGCGCAAGGTGAAAAAACCGATGGCCAGCATCCCGCCCGGCGAAGCTGGCGCTTTGCTCGCGGCGATCGACGGCTATGAGGAGCCGGTCACCCGCCTGGGGCTGCAGTTACTGGCCTTGACTTTCGTGCGCGTCGGCGAGATGCGCGGTATGCGGTGGTCAGAGTTGCGCGAGGACGGCACGGTCTGGGTAGTTCCCGCAGACCGCATGAAGGCAGGATTGCCGCACGTAGTACCGTTGTCCCAACAGGCGCGGGCGGTGCTTGAACAACTTCGGGTGCTCACAGGTGACCGCAATCTGGTGCTGGATTCACCGCTGCGCCCGGGGCATGCGCTGTCGGAGAACACCTTCCTGTTCGCGCTTTACCGACTGGGCTATCGCGGTCGGATGACGGCGCATGGATTTCGGGCTCTGGCGTCCACCGTGCTCAATGAGCAATCGGGCTTTGCGCACGATGTCATCGAGCGCCAGCTCGCGCACCGCGAGACGGATACGGTTCGCGCGGCGTACAACCGGGCGCAATATCTGGACCAGCGCCGGGGGTTGATGCAGTGGTGGGCGGACTGGTTGGATCGACAGCGCGAATCAGATCGGCCACCCGTCAGCGCGTGAGGCTGCCGATCCGCACGGGCTGCGGCAGTATGCCGGCGCTGACGGCGCGCCAGAACGTGGAGCGGCCCATCGATAGCATGTGAGCGCCTTCGATGGCAGTCACGAGAAGCTTGTCAGCCAGGGATTACCTCATGCCAGTTCGACAGCGCATGGCGCCGTGACGGTCCGAGTCTGACTTCGACAATTGTTGCGACCATGCCTTAAGTGTCACCGGACTGCCGGACGACCAATGCATAGCCCAGGACCAAGATGGTTGAGCCCATGTGACAGGCCCCGCCTGCCGGCCTTAACTATGCGAGAATGCTGAACAATTCCTACTGAGGACGAAACTTGGCGGCAAATTTTTATGGCACAACGCCCCGGAAATAACCCCAAACGCCGTATCGTCCGGCCAGAGCGCCTGACTGAGGAGGAGAAGGCGCAATTGATGCGGGACGTGCGCTATGTCGGTAGCGGTCACCATAAACGAAATCCAGCTGATTACGAGCTGCCGCGAGCAAACCCCCGGCCCACAAAGTCGTTGTGTGATCTGGAGCGCACCATTAATCTGAGTGAGGCACAGCACCTTGTGGCGACCGGCATCCAATGCGGTTTGTTCAGTGAGCCGCGGGAAGACGGCTTCCCGAAGTTCATTTGGAGCGTATCGGAACGTGGCGAGGTGTTTGAAGCCAAAACAGATACTCATGGCACCGGTGAATATCATGGGTACCCGCTGGAAGATGAGGATGTCATGCACGAGTATGTGAAGTCCGTCTGGATAGAAAGATGCCAGAGCGCTGGTCAATAACGCCCGAGTGGGCGCAGTTGGAAACTGGGTCGCCAGAAGAGCGAGCGGGTTTTGCCGCGCTCGGCATTTATGCCTATGATGCCTGCTTGACGGAGGGACATGATCGTCTTTTGCAAAGCATCCGGCGAGATCCGTATCTGTCGGCATACCATTTTGCCGAATGGCTAGCCTGGAATTGGTGGCGCCTGCGTTGGGAGCCACACAAGAAGTCACCCGAGTGGGAACTCTCACATGCCATGGCGAGCATCGGCGGGGGCTACATCTGGCCGAACATCCACATCGTTTCCGATGGGCAAGCCGTCACGCTCGTGTCTAAACCCACGCCCGAGCGTGCACGTACCCCTTACCGCTATATCACTGACAGCGTGAGTGTCATCACCGCTGCCGACTTTGAAAGCGAAGTGGACTTGTTCATCGAAGCGGTTTTGCAACGATTGCAAACTCGCCAAGTTGCCGACAGCAATCTGAGCGATATTTGGCAGCACGTGCTCCAGGAGCGACAAGATCCAACTCTGTCCATGCACCGCAAGCTCGAAGCATTGTTGAGCGAAGACCCTGGCGAAGTGGATGAAGCTCTGCTGAATCGCTTTCTGAGCAATGGCGAGGCTACAGGCCAAACCGCTCTTGAGGAAATCGCCGCCAATCGCATACCGGGTAAAGCTGTGCCCGACGTCACGCGCCTGCTCGAGCTGGGTCATGAGCGAGGTGCCGTCACAAATCCTCAAGACTGTGTAACCCTGCGCACTCCCATTCCAGGTGACTTAGACGCCGCCTGGAAGGTTGGTACCCGTACAGCACAACTGTTGCGTGCTCAGGAAAACATGGACCAGGGTGTAGCTATCACGAACGATCGGCTTGCGGATATGTATGGTGCCCCACGAAATATTTTTAATTCCGCAGAACCACTAGAACCGCAATTCGATCTGTCCTTTGTCTTATCAGAGTCCAAGCAGCGTAATCGGGTCGTACTACGCTCCAAGTGGGATACCGGTCGTCGTTTCGAGATAGCCCGTCTGCTGGGTGATACCTTGATCCGTGTAACTAACGATCCCATGCGCCCTGCCACGCGTTCGGATACCTACAGGCAGAAGGTGCAGCGCGCGTTCGCAGCCGAACTCCTTAGCCCCTTTCAAGCTGTGGAAACCATGCTGAATGGGGACTACTCGATGGAGAACCAGCAGGATGTCGCCCACTACTTCCAAGTCTCGAGCCTGACCATACGCACGCTACTGGTCAACCACAAGCGGATCGACCGCAGTGAGCTCGATGGGGGGTGATTGGGCGCATGCTTGCATAGATTACCTGAATTGCCGTTGCCAAAAGCCAACCGTTCTCAGTTGGCTTTTTCGCCCTTTCCCTGCCAGTTTGTGCGGATTCCGGGATCTCGCGTCTACAGTGCTCAATGAACAATCGGGTTTTGCCCACGATGTCATCGTGCGCCAGCTTGCGCACCGGGAGACTGATGCGGTTCGCGCGGCGTACAACCGGGCGCAATATCTCGACCAGCGTCGGGGGCTGATGCAGTGGTGGGCAGACTGGCTGGATCAACAGTGGCAATCCGATAAGCCAACCGAAAGCGTGATCACCAACCGCCAGCGTTTGTCATGACTCGGTCCATGTGGAATCCGGGCGGATCGTTGCCCATCCGGCGATTCTTGAGCCGGTGAACCGTGTGATCGGAGACGGTTTCTGATGCTGCCAGAAAAAGCGCTGTTCTTCGGCCTAACCTGCCTCGGCTTCGGCTTCATTCCAGGGCCCGCGCTGCTACAGACCGTATCGTTGACGCTTCAGCACGGGCGGCGTGTCGGCTTCCTGTCCGCGCTCGGCATCCACCTCGGCGCCTTTTTCCAGATCTGCATCGTCGCGCTCGGTGCGGTCGCGGTGCTGAAGACATCGCCGATGCTGTATCACGTGCTCAAGGTGGTCGGTGGAGGCTATCTGATCTGGCTCGGCATCCAGCGCATCCGTGCACCCGTAAGGCATGACGAGGAGATCGACGTGCCGAACAACGTTGTGTCGTCGAGCGCGTTCATCGAGGCGTCGAATCCGAAATCAGCACTGTTCTATTTTTCGTTTTTGCTGCAATTCACCGATCCGGACGTGTCGCTCGGGCTCGGCTGGCAACTGTTCTTGCTCGGCGCTTGCGCCAATCTGCTGTTTTCTGCCGCCGACGTGTTCTGCATCCTGCTTGCCCATCCGTTGCGTACCCGCGTGTCACCGGGCGGCCAGGCACTGCGGGTCGGCCAGTTGCTCGCCGGCTCGCTGTTCGTCGTGCTGGGCGTGATGGCGATCATCAGCAATTAGCGCGGGTATGACCCCACGAGGAACGACAGGTGTATCGACGGGGTGAGGCCAGGCTGCTCAATTGCAAGTCGCCCTCTCGATGCCGATTCCCTCCTTCGTGCCAACGCATCCCGCGAAGGACAAAAAGACCTGTTGAATACGCTCCGCCTAATTGTGAACATGATTGTGTTGCGGAACACGCGGTACATGGAAGGCGTGCTGATGCGGTTGCGCAGCGAGGGCTACCGGGTGTGGCCCAAGGAGGGGGGCGGCAGACGCCGTCGACGCAAGAACATCAAAATACTCGGGCGCTACTCGCGCGCCGTGTCGGCGTCCGACGCGCGTGGAGAGCTACGCCTGTTGTCCACAGGGATTGATTTATGAAATTTTGCAGATGCGTTCATGGGGTTTAACTGACTTCTCTTTCCCATTGCGTTCCAGACCCCCTATTCATTCGATTGCCGATCGCGTCGAGGACCGCGGGGACAATGACTCGATGCATTGGTTTTACCGGCAGCATATAGATGCGCCCAAGCGAGTTGTGCACATGAACCACTGTGGTGACGGTGATCAGTACCTTGGGTTCTCCAGGAAGCAAGGCGCGATGAACCGACAGAATGACGTTCAGGTGTTTGTCTTTGTCTCCGAGCAGCGCTTCGTCGAAGGTGTTCTCGAAGAGCGTGAAGATTCCGACGCGGTCGCCTAGGCGGTACTCTGAGGGCGACTTGCCGGGAATGAGAGCAGACAGGTGGCCAAGGTCCTTGAGCCCCAGCAGGGACGCCGTTCGGTTGCGCAAGGCCATGCACGCATTGACCCACTTGGGAGTATGTCCAATGGCAGCGATGAAGTGGTCAAGCGCTGGGAGTTCGACTGCGTTGGATTCAACTGACCAAGAGTCGTGGAAGTCGGAGCCGACGAGCAGACCTGCGACCAGGCTGCTTGGCGGTGCAGTAGTTTCGCGCGGACCTTCATTCATGCGGTTTGACGTGTGAACTGAGGGGTGAGCGCCGGGTTGGAGCCTCCCTTCGTGCTGGCTCGCTCTGGTGGAGGAACTTGGTGTATAGATCGCGAGGCGGTGGGAGGGAGATGGACTTGAGGACTTGACCAACATTACCCCGGTGGTAGCCACCGTGTGCGATGACGTGGAGCAGGATTTCTTCTCGGGACATGCGCCCGCTGTCCCCGTCGGTAAATTCGAAGTCGATGACTTCGGCGAGATTGGTTGCGCTCAGGCTTGCAGCGTATTGCTCGTACCAAGCATCGGTGGCCGCCACATCGGACCACAATTGAGCAAGGGTGGGCGTGCTCTTGGTGTTCGTGGCGTCGAAGGGCCTTGGCTCGGCGCTCAGGTGGGCCTTGAAGATGCGATCAACGACGTAGATGTGGTTCAGCGTTCGGATGCATGTGTGGAGATGTTCTGCATGCTCGGCAGGTAGCCCGGCAAGGGCGGAGAATAACTCCTGATTGGCCCAGGACTTGTACCCGAACAGCGACCGAAGTGTGGTGGGTGACATGCGCGCTATTACTCCCTGAGATGCCTAACGCAATGTACGTCGGCGCAGCGAACCATGATTATGCCGAGCCAAGTCATTGACGGCGAGGTTTTTGCAATTTCTTACTCCGCATGTGGTCCGGACAAATAGGAAGGCCTTGGAATTGAAGATTTGAGAGCCGTGGCCCTGGCGACCGTAGCCGCCAGCGTGCCATGGCACTGCTGACTTCGTACATCGGCCGTATTGACTGCCCGTGTATGGCGCTCAGCCGCGGTCGTCGCCTTGCGCGGACTGCTCGATCTGCGTTGCGCGACAACCCACTGGACAAAACGGCCCATCGCAGACGCCATGGTCACAAAAGCGACAGATATGGCGCGCATCGGCTCGGTTCTCTACCGCTCCGGCGAGCAGTTTGTTGAGCAGGTTCGTGAACTCCGCTTGTTCTGACTTGGCCAGCGTGCTTAGCATTGCGCTTAGGGTCGAAAGGCGCTGGGTTTGCAAGCGCATGGCTTCAATGCGGCCTGCTGCAAGGATTTCTACCAAAGTCTCGCGGGATCCGCTATGGGATTTCCGGACAAACCCAGAAGCAGCCAGGCGGTCAATTGCACGCGAGCACGCGGGTTGGGAAAGGCTCAGCACCTTGCCGAGTTCGCTCACGCTCATAGGTGGCCAATAGGAGAGCCAAAGCAGGATAGCCGCGCTGGATGGCGAATAGTCTTCCAACGCCCCGCTAATGGCTCGGTCAAGCACGGCCCACATGGCGCCCAGCTTATTGGCCTGCAGCGCCTGATTTCTCTCACGCCTGTTCATAGAGCCTGTCAGTTGCATGCATGCGCCGCAGCGCGGCTGCATAGCGCGGCATGACCGCGGCCATCATGGATTCCCCCTGCGGGGGGCGTTCCGTGTTGAACACGTAACGCGGGAAGTCGAGCGGCTTCTGAACGGTCCAGATCCTCTCATGATCCACAGGAGGCAAAATTTGGGCAGGTGTCCCGACAGCGACCCAGCCAATGGGGACGGTCGCGTGAGCGGCAAGCTCCGTGCGGATATGCACCACGGCGTGGATTCGCACCTCACTGCCGCGCCGGAGGATGGCGCCATTGAAAACGGCCGCACCGGTTGCTATGAACACCTCATCTTCCACTGAGCATCCGACGAGATAGGCGTGTGGCCCCACGAGAACGCAGCTTCCAAGCTGCATTACGTGCCCCGGTACGCCGCGAATAACCGCAGTGTCCATGATTACGCAGTTGTCGCCGATGCGAATCGGTCCGCCTTCAGCGATGAGTACAGCGCCGTGGCCAATGGAGCAATTCGCTCCGATGTGTACGTCGCCTGAGATGACAGCGGTAGATGCGACCCTGGCGCTTGGGTCAACGAATGGATGATCTTGATCGTTTTGAATCCACATATGAGTCTCCATATTGCATGCAGCATGCATGAATGATAGATAGGCAAGAGCATCATTGCCAAGCGTTCGAGGCACCGAACGTCGGGGCGCGACGCCCGCAGACTATCGGTAATGGGCGCGTTGGATGGAATGCAGCCGATGCCTGCTCGCCGACGTAACGTATAGCAGTCAGCGCACAGAAGATGGCCGACGGCCGTATCGGTCCAGCCACTGTCAATCACGAACTCCGTCAACTGTTCCACTCCGGCACTGACCGCCGGGCCTTTGCTATGCAACTTGCAATCGTCGCTAGCTGCCGCCGAGTAGAGAGCGCGCTAGCAGCCACGCGTTTGTCGGGTTCTCGCCAATACGGCGCAGCGCGCGTAGGGCCACCAGTCGCTGCCGAACGGGGCGTAAAGGCTACTGCATTGGAGTTCTGACTGAGGATTGCAGGACAAACGCGTCGAGGACGAGCTGCGACCTCGGGGCTCCTTGAGCGGTGCCGATCAACGCTCAGACATGCCTGCGGTCCAGGAGAGGGCTGGACTGGACCAGGTTCATCGTGTTCTGCCCGAGGGGCCGGGCCATTCTGGTGAGAGCAGGTAAACCCTCAAGGCCTCGCCAATGTGGCGGATCGACTCCGCGACCTCACCGGAATTCACCATGGCGTCCTCAGTCACACAAGCGCCAAGCAGGGCTATGTCGCGCGATGCGCCCTCGACGATCACGGCTGACATCGTCAGCAGCGTCTCACGCAGGGCATCGTAAGCATGATGAGCCCTGGGGGAGGTGTTGACGAGGGCCACGGGTTTGCCCACAAACCCTTCGTCACTGACCAGCCAATCCAAGGCGTTTTTCATGGCGCCCGATACACCATGAGCGTATTCGGGGCTGGCGATCAACAGAGCATCTGCCTGTCGAACCGACTGCCGCAGGTGTCGAACCGAGGGTGGCGGATCGATCTCTCGATCCGGGTTGAACAGGGGGAGGTCGCCCAAGCCCGGATAGACCGATATCGACAGATCGGCAGGTGCCAGGCGAGCTGCTGCGCGGCAGAACGCGGCATTGATCGAAGCCGCGCGCAGGCTTCCGGCCATGGCCAGGACGCGCATGAGATCAGGGGGCATGCCGGGACTCTACGGTGGTGTTCATCACGTGGGGCGGTACGGCCTATCGGAGCGATGGCGCATTCGGTGCGACCAACTGACGCTGCAGGAGCCCGTTATAACTTGAATGGTCAAGAGCAAGCAATGTTGCGAACGACAAATTCGGTGGATTTTCCCTACTGCTTCGGTCGAAGACCAAAGGCGCTCTATTTTGCAGACGCGGACGCCTCCGCGGAACGAGTCGTAGACAAGCCTTGAACCACGCCACGCACCGCGATGAGTACGAGCAGCGTCGACGCAATGCCCACGACCGCCAAGGCCATGCCGTCGTTGACATTCCCCTGATCGAACTGCGCATAGACATAGGTCGAGATCACCTGAGTGCCAGGGGGCTGCAACAGAATCGATGCGGCAAGTTCGCGCATGCAGAACGCAAACAGAACCGCGCCGCCTGCGAGAACATGCGGCCAGGCCAGCGGCAGATGGATCTGAGTCAACACCCGGGGCGGTCGGGCGCCGTGCACGCTTGCCGCCTGGCTCAGACCGACCGGAACCTGCTGCAAACCACTCGCGGCATAGCGCAGGGCATAGGGGAGCGTGAGCGCCAGATAGGCCAGGCCGATGATGGGCACATGACCATAGATCGGCAGCGGGTTGCCCGGGGCGTTCCAGAACAGGATCAAACCTGTCGCCATCACCACGCCGGGAATCGCCTGTGGCGCATAGCCCAGCACCTCCAGGAATCTTCGGGTGCGCTCAGGAAACCGCTGAAGGATGAACAGGCCGGTCACCGCCAGCGCCATACCTGCCACGCTCGTGCCGACGGACAGACCGATGCTGGTTTGCAAGGCCGCGAGCCCGCCATCGCCCGGTGTGAGCACCTGCGCAAAATGCTTCCAGGTCCAATTGCCTGAAGCCAAACCGTTGGTGACGGCCTTCTGCAGGGCCGTTACGCCGATGGCCCCCAGCGGCAGGCCTGTGGCGATGACGGCGAACAGCAGCGGCGGCAAGGCGCACCAGCGCCGCGTCTTCACCGCTCGCCTTTGTGCCGACGTCGCGGTCATCCGGGTCAGGGGCAAGGCGAGTAGCCAGATCAGCAGGGCCAGTGTGCCCAGGAGCAAACCGATGCCCGCAGCCCGAGGCAGGTTGACCGGCCAGACGTCGAGCGCCTGCTCCACCGCCACACTGAGCACCTGAACGCCCGCCATATCACCGAGCACCTTGGGCACGCCAAATTCTTCAGTGCTGGCGAGGAACACCAGCAAGGTCGCGGCCAACAACGCAGGAGCTACTCCTGGTCGATAGGCCATTCAGCGCGCACGCAGTGGCGATGCGCCATGAACCTGGGCCGTCTCGATGAGGCGATGATCGACGCCACGAAGCGCCGCGCTGGCCATGACATAGACCAGCGGCGTCAAGTGCAGGGCCATGACGATCGCCATGCCAGGCAGGGCGTACAGCAGCTTGGCAAGCGCCAGTCCACCATGACCGAGAACCTGGTTCCACAGGCCCACCGGCCCTGCGATCAGCGACCACGCCACCGCGGTGAGGTAGGGCGGCATGAGGAAGGAGCCGAGGAGCAGCGGCTCGAGCCCTTGTTGCCAGCGGACCGGCGTCGCCTCCACGAGGCCTGCGAGCAGGGCACCGGCGATCAGTGACAGCGCGGCCGTGAGCGCGGCCAGTTCGAGGGTGGCAAGCAGGTTGGCGAAGAGGTCGTGACCCAGCAGGGTACGCCAGCTCTGTCCGTGGGTAAGCGGAGTTGCCGCCTCGAAGAGCAGAGCCGCAACGGGAGCCAGGATCAGCAGGGCAAACGTGCCGAGCAGCAAGATCTCCGCAGTTCGGCGAAATGATCGTCCGCTCTGCATTCACCGCCCAAGGATCTGATGACTGAACCGGGCCAGAACGGTCTTGCGCTGCTGCGTCAATGCGGCCCAGTCCACCGGCAGCACATGGGAGAGGGCCGAATCGGGCCAGACCGGCGCGGGAGGCACACTGGAAACCGCTGGAAGCAGCAGCGATTTCGCCACATCGGCCTGGCCCGCTGGGGACATCGCGAAGTCGACAAAGCGCTCAGCCGCCGCCGCTTGGTGGCTGCTCTTCATGACGATGATCGGACGGGGAATGAGCAGCACCCCGCTGCTGGGAATGATGAGATCAAGGCTGTTGCCGGCAAGCTTGGCCTTGAGGGCGGTATGGCCGACTCCTGCCACCATGACGCTGCGTTCACCCATTTCCACCGGGCGCAAGGCGCTGGCATTGGGGCCGGGCCAGATGCAACCATTGGCTTTGAGGGCATCGAGCCAGGCCCAGCCTTTTTGGCCCTCATGCGCGGCGTAGGCGATGACAAAGTCAGAGGCGGTGCCCGAGAGCGTGGGGTCAGGCATGGTGAGCTGGCCCCTCCATTTCGCGTTGGTGAGATCGGCCCAATCCTGCGGCGCCTGTTTGTCACCGACCAAGTGGGTATTGACGACCAGACCGACCACGTCGGCGCCCACGGGCAGGAAGGGGCCGGGCGCATTGACCTGGGGACGTAGGGTCTTGAGGATCGCGTCTGGCCGGTACGGCAGCACCAGACCTTGATTGGCCAGGGCGAGTCCCGCCGTCCAGTCCGCGAGAATGACCACATCCGCGTGAGGCTGGGCAGCTTCAGCAGCCAATCGCGCCATGATCTTCCCGGTACTGGCGGTGTAAAGATCCACATGCTGACCACTTTGTTTGGCATATCCAGCAGCCAGCGCTTTGGCCAGCGAGGCGGGAGCGCTGCTGTAGACCACGAGATCGGCGGCGTTCGCCATACGGGCAAAGAACGCAGTGAGGACGAGTGCGAAGGCAAAAAGGAGTTTGTGTTTCATGGCAGACGAATGAGAAAGGACGAAAGGCTCAGGCGGGATGGTTGTCGGCGGGGAGGAGCCAGCAGTGCTCCGAAACGAGGTCGATGGACACCGCATCCTGGGACAGATCGTGCGGGCTGGTGCCCTGGATGCGATCGCCGTTAGGGTGTTCGACTTCAACGTGGAAGAGCCCAGCTTCAAAGCGGCGCTTGTGCACCCGCCAGGCGCCTTCTCGGGCGTGGATGCGAACCGACTCGGGACGAAGCAGCAGACGTGCGGGCCCGCTACGCAGCGAGTGATGGGACGGGGCGTGCCAGGCCCTGCCGTCGAAGGCGAAGCGAGCGAGATCGTTCTCCTCAATGAGATCGACGTTGACCGGCACACTCCGAAAACTGCCGGTCAGTCCGGCCACGATCTCACTGGACGGCTCGCGGTACACCGTCGCTGGCGTGCTCCACTGCACGATGCGCCCCTGCTCGAGAACGGCCACATGCCGCCCGAGGGCAAACGCCTCGGAGGGATCGTGCGTGACATGGAGCGCGGTCGTGCGCGTCTCGCCAAACAGGGTCTGCAGATAGCTTCGAAGTTCCTCGCGAGTCGGGCCGTCGACGGCGGACAGCGGTTCGTCGAGCAGCACCAAGCGGGGCCGGGCCGCCAGCGCCCGGCAAATGGCCACGCGTTGCCGTTGACCGCCGGACAAGGTGGCGGGCTTGCGTCGGCCATGCCCGGCCAGACCCACGCGATCCAGCAACTCCTCGGCCCATCGGTGATCGACCGGCAGTTTGCGTGCGCGCAAGGGGAACAGGATGTTGTCGATCACGTCGAGATGCGGCCAGAGATTAGCCTCCTGAAACACCATGCCCAGACCGCGCTGATGCGGCGGACGCTCGATCGACTGGGTTGGATCGCAGACCGTTTCGCCATCGATCGAGATCTGCCCCGCATGGGGGTGGACAAACCCTGCAATCGCCGCGAGCAGGGTGCTCTTGCCAGATCCGGATCGTCCCAGGAGACAGGCATAGTCGCCCGGCTCCAGATCGAACTGAATGTCACGCAGAACGGGCTGACCTCCGTAGTCCGCCTGCAGCCCACGGATGCGCAATGCTGTCATGCCTGCTGCTCTCAGAATCGGTATTGCAGCATCAGGCGGTTGTAGACCAGCGAGCGATAGGCCGAAGAAGACGCCCCATTGCTGATCGCCAGGCGCTCACGAATGGACAGCCCCTTGAGCTTGCCACTCAAGGCATAGGTGGCATCGAAATAGACGGCATGTGGATTGCCGCTGTAGGTTGTGTGGAACTTCAGTGCGGCCACTTTCAGCTTGAGCTGATGGTCGAGGAAACTTCGGCTGTAGGCCAGCTCGGTGGCATCTCCCGGCCCATAGGCCAGCAGGTCGATGTTCATCACTGCCGCGTACATCGCGGTGTCATCGCCGTAGGGCGAAACGATGGAGCCGCCGCCAAAGGCGTTGGCGTGATCTTCCAGCTTGTTGTAGGCCAAGGAGACATTGTTGCCCGAGAACTTGACGCCGCCGCGCAAGCCCCAGAGCGTGGAATCGACCGCTCCGCCTTTGCCAAACAGCGTTGCCTTGTACTTCTGAAACATCGAGCCGCCCGTCTGATGCATGAACTGCGCATCGACGTAGGGGGCGAAAGCGTCGTGGGCTTTGCCGAAAGCGTAGCCGCCATTCAGATAGGTGCTGCGCGCAAAGTCGGTGTAGTCATAGAACCAGGCCTCCCCATGAATGGGGCCAGAGTGATAGCGTGCGCCGATCACGCTGGTGCCGCTGGCTTCGGGAAGTACGGTTTTCTTAGGAAACACCGTGGTTGTGCCGTACAGCTCATCGTCTTCGTAGCCGTTGGGGTAGTAGAGGTTGTCGTGCGTGAAACCATCGGAGGTCCGGCTCTTGAAGGCGTTGATGCGCGTGGCCATCAACTGCAAACCTTTCATGGGCGCGATCGAGGCCCATACCCCCTGGAAGGTCTGGGGGATCATCCGGGAGTCCCGCGCCCCCATCCAGGGTGTGTTGATGATCTGACGCCCGGCGCGAATCAGTGCGCCGTCACGCGCGTATTGGACATAGGCCTGTCCGACCGTGGTCAGTGAGGACTTGGCGCCCATCAGTGTGGTCTCGTGCGCCTTGTCTCCAGCCGGGAAGGTTTCGATGGCATTGGCGTTGTAGACGCTCAGCCCGAGTCCGAAACCCCCGAGAAAGGGATCTGTGGTGATGTTGAGGCCTTCGCCTAGGGCCGAGGATCGCTGATCCGGCTTGGTCGGTGCGCCGTAGTTCTTGTTGAAACCATAGAGGCGCACAAATCCCGAAACATGAAAGAAGCTCGCTGGTGATGCGGCCTGGGACGGCGTTGGCAGGCTGAGTACCGAAGCGGCACTGAGGGCCAGAGCCAACAAGGGCTTGCGAAAGGTGAAGGGATGGGTCGTCATTTCAGGGATGTTGGTGTTATGAACCCGGCCGAGCATTCGTGGCTGACCGTAAAGGGTTTCATGCTACTGAACAGAAATGACGAAACGATGAAATTAATTTTTTGTCACTAAACGTTTCGCTCGGTTGCAGTTATGCCCGTTATTTTCACTCGTATAGTCCTCCAGCAGTTTCGGTGGAAGCGGGGTCACTTCAGCGGTGGCTCGATAGCACCGCTGATCGTTGGCGCCATGCGGTGGGTCGGCATCAGGGTGTCGTGGGCGTGGCGCTGAAGGCCGCCAGGAACAGCGGCAGCTATAGGATCAAGGGCCGTTGGGGGCGGAACCCAAGTCCAAGGCCTGATAGTGTCTGTCCTGCGTGACGCCGCCGTAACCATAGGCGGTCGCACGACAGTCGATGACATGGATATTCGAATGCGGGTGCACATTGCCGATCCAGGTCGAGAGCGCTTGGAATGCCTCGCGCTGAAAGATGGCCTTCTCGTCCCGCGTATTGGTTTCGTCCGTGACGGTCACTTCCAGGCGGAAGGCATTGCGCCCCAACTCTTGCAGCGACTGATCTGCGATGAACCAATCGGCATGGGGGACGTAGCGCACGAGGACAGAGGTACGCCTCAGATCCTTGCGCAACAGTTTGCAGGCGAGTGCGCCAATCCTCTTGCTCAGATCGCGGCTCAGTTCAGGGTCAGGGCTTCCAGAAAGATGCAGGGTGATGAAGGGCATGGGGCAGTTCCGAATCGTGAAGGGATGCCCGCAGGTTAGAAGGAATCCATTCACATCAAAAGCGGGAACTTATGATGGCATCCATCGGATAAGCCGATGGATGCCATGCACTATTTCGACATTACTCTCCTCCAGGCACTCATTGCCGTTGCCGACGCGGGCAGTCTTACTGCGGCGGCCCCGCGACTGTGCCGCTCACAATCGGCCGTCAGCGAACAAATCCGTAAGTTGGAGGAGCACTGCGGCGCGCTCTTGTTTCATCGGGGCAAGAAGGGAATCTCCCTGACGCCCGCAGGACAACGTCTACTCGGGCATGCCCGTCAGCTGGTGGCCCAGCACGAATGTGTTTATCAGGAGATGCGGGGTATGCAGCTGGCAGGCGACCTGCGTCTAGCGATCACCGACTACTTCCGCCCCACAGTCATTGCACAGCTGCTGCGCCAGGTTCGCATGCGATACCCGCACCTCCGCTTGCATGTTTCGATCCGAAAGAGCGAAATCATCGAAAGCGGACAGGCGGACACAGACTTCGACATTGGCCTATCCATGCGCATACTGGACAGCCACGCGGCGCGCAGGTCGCAAACGTCGAAGGCGAAACGTCTGCACGTGCTGCGTGAACCCTTGGCATGGATTGCCGAACCTTCTTGGGTACACGAAGGTGGCAAACCTTTGCCCCTGGTCGTTCTCCCCGAGACCTGTGCCCTTCAGCAGTTCATTGTGCGCACGCTGCACGCCAATCGCATGCCATACTTTATCGCCCATAGTGCCTCCGGCGTTCTTGGCTTGCAGCTCGCTCTGGCGGCAGGGCTTGGCATCTCCTGTCTGAATGCATCGGCCATTCCAGCCGGAATGCGCCGGATGGACCCATCTGCGGATTGCCCCTTGCCGGATTTGCCCGATGTCGAGTTCAGCTTGTGCGTGCCCCATGAAAAGGCCGATGCGCTGGTGGAGGGCACGTTGTCCGTCTTGCGGGCCGCGTTTTCGGGGGACGCCTCCAGCGCGACGGCACAGACCAGTCCGAACTGGACCTGATGCAGCCAAAGGCTGCCCGTCCCAGCTCATCACACCAGCGGCACGTAGATATCGGTTTGCCAGTCTTCCATGGGCGTTTCCGGATAGACGCTCAGGTAGTGGAAGAACAGCGGATGATCGCGCAACTCCTCGCCGCTGCCCGGAAGCCAGTCGCGGTAGATCGGATAAATGCTCTCGCCGATATGGTCAGGTGACCCGACATGGCGGATGACCGCACATCGTCCGCCGGGAATGATGTCCTCGCAGACGCCCACACTGTTGGGCGCGACAGGCTCCTGCATTTCCCCGCAGATCGCAAAGCGAAACGAGTCCGGCGGCGTGGTCTCGGGATTGCTGTAGGGAATGCCGAAGGTGCGACTGGACGCCACGGGCGATTGCCCGGACTGCATGCGCCACTCAATGAACTGACGCACGCTTGCGTTGAGCAGGCCGGGCGCACCGTGGTGTTCCAGCTTGGCAATGCGCGTCTCGGTGAAATCGATGATCTGAACTTGCATAGACAGCTTCCTTGAAAGGTGAGGGATGACGAAAGACGCACTCCAGACCTGCCAACTGGGACGACGACGGAACTGACTGGGTGTCAGCCCGAATGCCCGCTTGAACGCCCGGCTGAAGGCCTCGGGGCTGTCAAACCCGGCATCGAGCGCGGCGTCGAGGACGGTGCAGCGCTTTTGCGAGGCCAGGCGTCGCGCGGCGCCGCGCAAACGCATCATCTGCACATAGCGCGCGACCGGCACCCCCACATAGCCCGTGAATTGGCGGTGAAAGTGATAGGCCGAGAAGCTGGCAACCCGACTCAACACCGCCACGGACAGATCGCCGTCCAGATGGGCATCGATGTGGGCGAGCACAGCGTCAAAGCGCTTCGCGTAGGCGGTGTGGGCGGGCATAGTCTGGCTGGAGTGGTGAGCGATATGGGGTCGCAGGCACCCAAGGCTCTGCGCCTAGCCAGCCTTGCGGAATTCGAATTCTTTATGCGGCACGAACTGCAGACATGATGGCATAACGATTTGCGAGCGCTGTGGCTCACAGGGGCAGTTGCCATGAAGGCTCTGCCATAGAGCCCACGTGCCCAAGCGGTTGGCACGATTAGACGTGCCGTCATGAGCGTTTAGACGGGTTCACCGTGCTATCTGTTGTCTTTACTGGCGATGCGCATGGGCAGGATGGGGTGGCCCCTGATGATTCGTTTACCGATTGATGCAGGTCTATTGGGAAGTGCGACGCCGAATCCAGTTCTGAGCCCGTTGATTCGAAGTGCCGAGTCTGAGCGTTGTCAGCGAAGCGTCCCCCGTTGGACGGCAATTTTTGTTCATGGAGCGCGCGATGTCGCGCCCGCTCAGCAAGAGCATTGCGCAGCTGTCCGCCCATTCCAAATCCGGGCCAGATCATGTGTCGCCCCTGACCGGATTGGGAGAGGTGGACGCACACCTCCTCACGGATTTTCGCCACCACGGCAACGCCAATTTGCCGGGGCGAGTGGGGTCCTGGCCGCGCTGAGTTCCTGACGCGAACTTCCTTGGCCGCAGCTCTCGAGCGATGATTTTGATGTCCATTCAAGATGTCCTGGGAGGATGGTGAAGAGTCTCTGGTGATGATCAAGACAAGCACCAGCCTGGGTGAGCTGCAGGCACAATTTATGGAACCATCCCAGCGTTCTCAAATGAACAAATCTCTTGCCGGATGAAATGAAATCACCCACCTTTCGGGGCGCATCCGGGCTCCTGATACCTCTACCATTGAGGTCCAAACGGGCCCGGCGAATTTGCGCCGCTTCTACAGCAGCGAGCGACAGGATGCAGTGAACCGGATCCAAGCGCTTCCTTCGTTTCCTGAATGTCAGCGTGTTCTCAAAAATTCCCTTGACGGCGTTGCGGGCCTTCGAATCCGCGGCGAGATTGGGCAGCTTCAAGACGGCGGCCAGCGAACTTGCCGTCACGCCGACGGCGATCTCGCATCAGATCAAAACCCTCGAGACCTGGCTGGGTTTGCTGCTGTTTGAACGCAAGCCGTCAGGCGTAAGCCTGACGCTGAGCGGCCAACAACTCTATGCCGCCAGTCATGAGGCATTTCGGCGGCTCGGCGATGCGCTCGAAGCCATCCAACCAGTAGCGCCGGGAGAGACTCTGGTGCTGACCACGACGCCGTCATTCGCCGCCGCGTGGCTGATCCCGCGGTTGGAACGATTCCACGAGCGGTTCCCGCATCTTCATATCGCGGTGGAAACGAGCGACACCGTGGTCGATCTGGAGCGCGAAGCGAGGGTGGATCTGGCCATTCGCTGCAGTTCCGAGCGCTATCCGGCACTCGTCAATCAGGAGCTTTTTGACGAGTACTTCGGGGCGTTCGCGTCCCCCGATTTCGATGAAGACCGCCCTAGCGGACGGCTTGAACTGATCGCCGTGCGCTGGGACACCTCGACTCCAAACACTGAATCCGTGACATGGCAAGCCTGGTGCGAGCGGGCAGGAAAACAGGACTGGTTGCGGCGGTCGGTTTTACGCCACTTTGACGACGAACACTACGCCTTGCAAGCCGTCTTGCATGGGCGGGGTGCCGTACTTGCGAGCTCCGTGCTTGTGAATGACCAAGTCATGGCGGGAGCGCTTCGACCTGTTCTGCCGTCGGTCCGCCTCCCTGGAGATCGCTACGTGGCTTTGTGCAGGCCAGGGCGGGAGCGCGTAACGCCCATCCGCGAGTTTCTGGACTGGCTTGAAGAAGAAGCCAGCGCGACGCGCGTCGGGCTTCTCAATAGGGGGAGTTGAAGGGTGGGTCGGGTGAACAGGGTCCGACTGACACAGTCATGATGCGGCTTCGATCAGCATCTCGCTGCTCGGTGTGAACCCGATGGAATGCGGCATGGTGGATTCGCCATTAGTTTCCGGCGCGATCCGCGGCGCACGGACAGAACTGCAACGCGCGGTACTGGCGCTACAGCCCGGATAGGCGCGGGTTTGCCGCGGGCAGCGCGGCTCGATCCCGCGCAAACCCTGCGAAGCACCGTGCAGCGGCGCTCAGGCGGCGCTACTCGCGCCCGCATCGACGCGCAGGGCTTCGACCAGTCGCGTCAGCGCCGGGGTGTGCAAGGCGCGCGGCGTCACCAGCAGGGTTTGCAGCCGCGCCACGCGCTTGGGCACCGCGGCCACGGCCAGCGCCTCGCGCTGCGGGTAGATCGCCAGCACCGAGCGCGGGATCAGGCACACGCCGACACCGCTCGCCGCGGCCGCGAGCAAGGCGTGATACGAAGCGAATTCGAGCATGCGCGCCGGCACCACGCGCAACGTCTGCAGCCACTGCTCGAAACGACGGCGGTAGGCACAGCCCTGGCCATAAAACACCAGCACGGTCTTGCCGTCGAGAAGTTTGGGACTGGCCAGGGAGGGGTTGTCGCGCGCGCCGACCAGCACCAGTTCCTCGCGATACAGCGGCACGCTCGCGTAGCGTGCAGCGTCCACGGCCTCGCCGACGATGACCGCATCCAGCGCGCCGGCTTGCACGCGGGCGATCAATTCGCGCGAGGGCGCGGTCTGCAGTTCGACCATGACCTCGGGATGACGGCGATGGAACTCCGCCAGCGGCAACGGCAAGCGGCTCGCGGCCACGCTTTCCATTGCGCCCAGCCGCAGTCGTCCGCCGATGCCGTCCTGGCGCACCGCGGCACGGGCGGCCTCGGCGAGGTCGAGCAGGCGCCCGGCATAGCCCAGCAGCGCATCGCCGGCCGCAGTCAGACGCAGTACGCGCCCCTCGCGTTCGAACAGCGCCACGCCCAGCGAGGTTTCCAACTGGCGGATGCGCGCGGTGATGCTCGATTGCGCGCGGTGCAGGCGCAACGCCGCGCGGCCGATTCCGCCGGCGTCGACCACGGCTTGAAAGGCTTCCAGTTCACGCAAATCCATGATCGCTTCTTCCGATGTGTTTGTTCTGAATTATTCGCTTTTATAGCTGAATTCCGGCACCTAGCATGGTGTCAACCCTGCAAGACATCGGGTCGAAGAAAGGAAGCAGCCATGCCAACATCGCAGATGCTGTCGCGAACCTACGGCCGCGGCGCAGCCGACCGTCGAATCGAGGCGCGTGAGCCATCCCTTGAGGGCGCGCGTGCCGCGCTCGAATGTTTCTACTTCGCCTTCAACCAGCGCTCGCTGGACGCATTGGAGGCCGTATGGGCGCCAGGTACGCTGATCTCGCTGGACAATCCGCTGGGCGGGATCATGCGCGGGCTCGACGACATCCGCGCGCTGTACCGGCGCATCTTCAGCGGCCCCGCGCAGGTGTGGGTGGAGCTCCACGATGTCGTCGAATATGTGGGCGATGACACCGTCGTGTTCGCGGGTCGCGAGCGAGGCGAATTCACGCGTGACGGTCGCACGGTACCCCTGGCGATACGAACCAGTCGCGTGTTCCAGTATTTCGGTGGCCCACTCGGCTGGCGGCAGGTACACCATCATGGATCGATCGATGACCCCGAGGCGTTGGCGCGGTACCAGCAGGCTGTCCGGGGGGCATGATCGACGCGCGTGCACCTTGACTCCGCCCTGGCAATGAGCGGACCAACCAACGGGTTGCGGCGACGGTCCGCTGCGCGGCACGCCGCTGAACCAGAGCATTCTGCAATTCCCCTGTGGACACCTCCATGAACACCCCTCTGCGCAATGCCCTGACCGGCATGACCGTGCTCGCCATCGGCATCGGCATCGGCCGGTTTCTGCTCACGCCGCTGCTGCCGATCATGCAGGCCGATGCCGGGCTGAGTCTGGTCGGGGGCGGCTGGCTGGCCTCGGTGAACAATATCGGCTATCTGGCCGGGGCCTTGCTGTGCACCGTGGTGGCCTTGCCGCAGCGGCAGGTGCTGCGCTGGGGACTGGTGGCGATTGCGCTGTCCACCGCGGGCATGGGACTTGCCCATGGCATGGTGCCGTGGCTGGCCTGGCGCCTGCTGGCAGGCGTCGCGGCGGCGGTGCTGATGGTGCACGGCATCGCCTGGAGCATGCGTCGCGTATCCGCACCGGTGGCGCATCCTCTGCTCGAAGCACTGGTGTTCACCGGCCCCGGCGTCGGCATCGTGGCGAGCGGCGTGGTGGTGGCTGGATTGCAGCCCCTCAGGGTGGGTTCGGCGGCGAGCTGGATCGGCTTCGGTCTGGCCTGCGCCGGGGTGATGGCGCTGCTCTGGCGCACGCTGGGCCATGCGCCCGAAGCAACCTCGGCACAGGCCGACGCGGCAAGCCCGGCGCAGCCCATGGGGCCGGCCTGGGCACTGATCGCCGCCTATGGCCTGTTCGGTTTTGGCTATGTCATCCCCGCCACCTTTCTGCCGGTCATCGCCGGCGAGCATCTGCACCTGCCCGCGCTGCGCGAGTGGTTCTGGCCGCTGTACGGTGCGGCGACCGTCGTTCTGACCCTGCTGTTACCGCGCCTTCTGCGGCACATCGACAACCGCTCCGTTCTGGCGGGTGCTTTTGTTGCGATGATTGCGGGCACCACGCTGATTCTGGTCTGGCCGAGCATTCTCGGCCTTGCGCTGGCGACCGTGTTGACCGGCAGCATGCTCATGCCCATCCCCATGGTGGTGATGCGCGAGGCGCGGCTGCTGATGCCGCATGACCACACCCGCCTAGTCGCCGCGCTGACCGCCGCGTTCGGCGTCGGGCAGATCGTCGGGCCGCTGACGGCGGCATGGCTGGCTGCGCGGCAGCACAGCTTCGATGCGCCGCTGTTGCTGGCGGCGCTGGCGCTCCTCGTCGCGGCCACTCTTGCCCTGGTGCGGACGCGCGGTGCCAGGATTCCCACGGCCCGCAGTGTGGGCGAGTAACAGACTCCTGCTGCCGTCGATGCGTGAGCGCCGGCGGCGGTCAGCGCGGTGACTCGGGTCGGGCGCCCGCTCGATGCGTCGACACGGATTCGGCGTCGCCTGGCCAGGTGATTCCAAGCCAGTCGCGCAACCCGCGCCCGCCTGTTTCCGTCACGCTCACCGCGCGGCTGTCGAGGTGATGCCGCACCCAGCCGAGTTCCAGGCATCGGCGATAGATCGCCACGCCAACGGGGCCGCTCAAATGATGGCGGCGCTCGCTCCAGTCGATGCAGGTCTTGCTCACCGGCTGGTGGCGCAGGGCGCGCGTGTCGAGGCCGAAGTCTTCCAGCAAGTGGATGCCACTGGGGCTGAAGCGGGCGAGGTCGTCTTCGATGTGCAGGCCGTCACGCGCGATCAGCGCATCGCAGATCGAAACCCCCAGCCGCCCGGCGAGGTGGCTGTAGCAGGTGCGCCCGGCCTGCAGCAGCGGATCGACGCGCGAGCTTGCCGCGCGCGCCGGGTTCTGCGCCGCCACCAGCATCAACGATTCCAGCAGCGCCGCCACCTGCGCCGAGGCCAGCCGGTAGTAGCGGTGGCGGCCCTGCTGCTTCGCCTCCAGCAGACCCGCCTCGCGCAGCGCGCCGAGATGCCCGCTGGTGGTGGCCGCGCTCACCCCGGCACAGGCCGCCAATTCGCCCGCAGGCAGCGCCCGGCCATCGCCCAACGCCAGCAGCATGCTGGCGCGCGCGGGTTCGCCCACCAGCGCGGCGATGCGGGCGATGTCGATGTCGTGGGTCATGGTGTGTCTCCGGCGGCATGCGGTTGGCGATGCCGTGATTGTGGCCGCAACACGCGCGGCACACTTCGGTGCGCGCCGAAGCATGGCGCATGCGTATCGCCGATGATGGCGGCATCGCCACTCGATTCCGATGCCATGACCAACGCCCATGCTGCACCCACCGATCGCCGCGTCATCCTGCTCATTCTCTGCCTGGCCGTGCTCATCGCCCAGGTGGACACCTCGGTGGTCAACCTCGCGGTGCATGCCATCGGCGTCGGCCTGCACGCGCCGCTGCCCGCGCTGCAATGGGTGGTGGACGGCTACAACCTGAGCTATGCCGCGCTGTTGATGACCGGCGGCACCCTGGCCGATCTGCTCGGGCGGCGGCGCGTGCTGATGGCGGGCGCGGCGGTGTTCGTGCTGGGTTCCTTGCTCGCTGGGCTGGCGCCGAATATCACCGCGCTGATTGCCGGGCGCGTGCTGGCGGGCATCGGCGCAGCCATGCTGCTGCCCGCCAGCCTGGCGCTGATCCGCGTGATCTGGGCCGACCCGCACGAGCGCGCCCATGCCATCGGCGTGTGGGCCGGGACCAATGGCGCGGCGCTGGCCATCGGCCCGACGCTGGGCGGCTGGCTGATCCAGACGGTGGGCTGGCGCAGCGTGTTTCTGCTGATCGTGCCCATCGGCCTGGCGGTGCTGCTGTGGGCGCCGCGCGCCATCCCCGAGTCGCGCGATGCGCAGGGGCGGCGCGTCGATCTGCCGGGGCAGTGGTTCGGCGGCGTGCTGCTGGCTGCGCTGGCGGTGGCCGCCATCGTGCACCGTCTGCTGCTGCCCGCCGTGGCGGTGTCACTGCTGGCCGCGCTGCTGTTCGTGCGTGCTGAACGGCGTGCGGGAGCGGGCGCGATGATTCCGCTGCCGCTGCTGCGCAACACACGGCTGGCCGCGGTGAACGGCGTGGCCGCGGCGATGACCTTCGGCATGTACGGCGTGCTGTTCCTGCTGCCGCTGAACTGGCTGCGCGGGGGCGTGCTCGACGCCACCGGCGCCGGCCTGGCGCTGCTGCCGATGTCGCTGGCCTTCGTCGCGCTGTCGCACCGCTCCGGGCCGTGGAGCAAGCGCTACGGCACGCACCGACTGATCGCGGGCGGCATGGCGCTGATCGGCGCGGGCATCGCCGTACTGGCGTGTTCACATGCGGGACAAAACCTGTGGCTGGCCGAAGCCGGCCTGTTGCTCACCGGCGTGGGCATGGCGCTGAACACCGGCCCGGTGCTGGCCAGCGCCGTGGCGGCGGTGGAGCCCGCCCGCGCCGGCACCGCTTCGGCCATGATCAACACCGCGCGCATGATCGGCGCCACGCTGGGCGTGGGCGTGCTGGGCAGCGTGTTCGCGGCAGGCGCGACGATGACGACGGGCTTCACCGTGGCGATGGCGCTCGGCGCGGTGGTGGTGTTCGCGGGCGCGCTGCTGGCCATGTCGATGCGCGCGGGATAGAGACACTGGCTCGCATGTGGCCAGTGCCGCCCTGAATCAGACAGCGCCGACACGCGCCGCATCGAGCAACCTGCTTGGCGCATCGGGCCGCTCAGGCACAACGGCCGGTGGATTGCTTTCGAGCGCGATGTGCGCATCTCCCCACGCCTTCAGCGCCGCCATCACCGGTTGCAGGCTGCGGCCGCGCGCGGTGAGGCTGTATTCGACCTTGGGCGGCACCTGCGCATACACCTTGCGCGCGATCAGGCCGTCGGTCTCCAGCTCGCGCAACTGGTTGGTCAGCATGCGCTGGGTGACGTTGGGCAGACGGCGGCGCAGTTCATTGAAGCGCAGCGTGCCGTCCAGCAAGTGGTACAGCACCACGCCCTTCCACTTGCCGTCGATCAGGCTAAGCGTGGCTTCCACCACGCAGCCAGGGCTGCAATCCAGGCGGCGATGGCGCATGCGCGGCATACAGTATTCTTTTTAACACTATGTGCACAGTGTGTGTGTACTTGTTCAACAGCATGGTAAGCACTACGGTTCTCCTGCGCAATCCGCCGCATTCAAACCAGGAGAACCTCATGCGTGCCATCGGCTATCAAACCCCGCTGCCCATCGACGCTGCCACGTCGCTCGTCGACATCGAACTGCCCGACCCCCAGCCGAGCGGCCACGATGTGCTGGTGGCCGTCGAAGCCATTTCAGTGAACCCCGTCGACGTGAAAGTGCGCGCCAGCAGCGCACCACCCGCGGGCGAGTGGAAGGTGCTGGGCTGGGACGCCGCGGGCACCGTGCTGGCCACCGGCCCCGAGGCCACGCGCTTGCGCCCCGGCGACCGCGTGTACTACGCCGGCGACATCACCCGGCCGGGCAGTGACTCCGCGCTGCATTGCGTGGACGAACGCCTCGTCGGCCACATGCCCGCCAGCCTCGACTTTGCCGAAGCCGCGGCGCTGCCGCTCACCGCGATCACCGCCTGGGAGGTGCTGTTCGACCGGCTGGACGTGCGCAAGCCCGTGCCCGGCGCCGCGTCCGCGCTGCTCATCATCGGCGGCGCGGGCGGGGTGGGCTCCATCGCCACGCAACTTGCGCGGCAACTGGCCGGACTCACCGTCATCGCCACCGCCTCGCGCCCCGAAACGCGCGACTGGGTGCAGCGCATGGGCGCCCATCACATCCTCGATCACAGCCAGCCGCTGGCACCGCAGCTGCAGGCCCTCGGCCTGGGCGCACCCGCCTTCGTGTTCAGCACCACGCAGACGCAGCGGCATCTAGCCGACATCGCCGAACTCATCGCGCCGCAAGGCCGCTTCGCGCTGATCGACGACCCCAAGCAGCTCGACATCATGGCGTTCAAGCGCAAGAGCGTGTCCGTCCACTGGGAGTTCATGTTCACCCGCTCGATGTTCGCCACCGCGGACTTGGCTGAGCAGGGTCGCCTGCTCGACGAGGTGGCACGGCTCGTGGATGCAGGCCAGCTCAAAACCACGCTCAACACCCGCCTCGGCCCGATCGACGCCGCCACGCTCAAGCGCGCGCACGCGCTGGTGGAGACGGGCCGCAGCATCGGCAAGGTGGTGGTGGAGGGCTGGGAGTCGATCAGAACGAAGTGATGGAATCAAACGACCGGGCGTACTCCACCACCAAACCTAGCCCCGCAAACAGGGCACCGCACAGCACCACGGCCAGCCAGCCGCCCACGTCCCAGGCCAGACTGGCGATCAACGAACCGATGGCGCCACCACCAAAGTACGCGCTCATGTACACCGCATTGATGCGGCTGCGGGCTTCACCAGGTAAGGCGTGAATCGTGGCGAGATTGGCAATGTGCGCGCCTTGGCAGCCTGCATCGATGGCGAGGCAGCCGATGATCAGCCCCCAGACACCCTGCATGGCGAACGCTGCCGCCCCCCATGAAAGCAGCATCGTCACCAGTGCCGCCAGCCGCACCCGGCGCGCACCGCCCGGGCGATCGGACCAGCGCCCCGCGAATGCGGCGGAGGATGCCCCGGCGATGCCCAGCAAACCGAACGCGCCGACTACCGCCGGGCCATAGCCATAGGCCGGGCCTTGCAATACAGGGGTCAGCCCGACCCAGAACACGCTGAAACTGCCGAAGAACAGCGCGCCCGTCAACGCCGCGAAACGCAGTTCGCGATGCCGGACGAACTGACCCAGCGTCGAGGTCATCAGCGCGACATATCCCTGCGTTTCTTCCACCTGCGCGGGCAGCCGTGGCAGCACGCGCCACAGCATCATCCACGTCGCGGCGCTTGAGGCGGCACCGAAGGCGAACGCCCACCGCCAGTTCGCCCACTGTGCAATACCGCCTGCAATCACCCGTCCACCGAGAATGCCGATCATCAGTCCGCTCATCACAATGCCAATCGCTTTGCCGCGCGAAGGAGTCGGCGTGACATGCGCCACCAACGGAATGATCTGCTGAATGATCGAGGACAACAGCCCGACGGCCAACATCGCGAAGGCCAGCCAGAGCACGGAAGGTGCGGCAGCGGCGGCCAGCAAGGCCAAAGGCAGCAGCGCGCCCAGACCCAAAATGAGACGATGCCGGGCATGCCGGTCGCCCAAGGGACCCAGGAACAGCAAACCACCGGCGTATCCGATCTGCACCGCCGACGGCACCACGCCGACCTCCGCGATGCTTGCATGAAACGTCGCCGCGAACTGCTGCAACAAGGGCTGCGCGTAGTAAAGATTGGCGACCGTGACCGCGCAGGCCAGGGCCATGAACAGGGCGAAGTGCTTTGACAGCCCACGATGGGTGTCCGGGGCTGGAGCTGAGTGCGCTGTGATCACGACATCCTCAAGTGACGGTAAGAAAGAGAAATAGCGCCCCGATCTGTGATCAGCCAGAAGGCGCTGCTCAGGGGGCCAGTCCAATCTGAACGCGCTCGGCCAGAACCTCCTTCAACGCCATGATGCCGTTGAGCGCGGCGGGAAATCCGGCATAGACGGCCATCTGAATCAGCACCTCGACCACCTCCTCGCGGCTGCAGCCGACGTTGAGCGCCCCATGCAGATGCACCTTGAGTTGCGGCTGCGCGGTGCCGAGCGCGGTGAGCGCGGCGACGGTGGCGATCTCGCGCTCCTTCAAGCTGAGAACGCCCCTTGCATACACATCACCGAAGCCGAACTCGATGACGTAGCGCGCCAGATCGGGCGCGACCTCCTGCAGGGAGGCGATGACGCGCTCGCCGGCTTCGCCGTCGATGGTCTTGAGCAGATTCCAGCCACGCGCGTAGCGTTCAGAGGTTTCAGGCATGTCGTGCACTCCATTGCGGGATGACGGCCATTGTGGTGCCGCGCGCTATGCTCGTGAAGACAAAACGATGCAAGGTGGTTTTGCAATGATGGAAAACCTGAACTGGGACGATGTGCGCCTGTTGCTGCTGGTGGCGCGCACGCGCAGCCTGTCGGCGGCGGCGGTGCAACTCGGCGTGAGTCCCTCCACGGTGGGGCGGCGCATCGCGCTGCTGGAACGTGCGCTGGGCGTGACGCTGTTCATGCGCCACGCCAGCGGCTACAGACTGACGGAGGACGGCGCCTCACTGCTGGAAGACGCCAGACGCGTCGAAGATGCCATGGTGCAACTGCAAGGCCGGGCGGCGGATGCAGGCAGCACTCCCCGAGGGCATGTGCGCCTGGCGACCAACGAGGCGCTGGCGAATCTGCTGATCCTGCCGCGCTGGGCGGCGCTTGCGCCCCGTTATCCGGATCTCGTGTTGGAACTGGTGACCGGGGCTGCGATCCAGGATCTGTATCGGCGCGACGCCGATCTGGCGCTGAGGCTGGTTCGGCCCGAGGCCGGCGGTCTCACCGTGCGCAAGCTGGGAGTGCAGGCGTATGCGGTGTACGCCGCGAAGGGGTTGCTGCCACAGAGCCGCAAGCCCGGCAAGGCCGGGCTCGCCAAACTGCCCTGGATCGGCTGGGATGCCTCCCTTCAGCATCTGGTGCAGGCGCGGTGGCAGCGCGAGCACTTTCTCGAAGCACGCATCGCACTCACGGCGAACAGCCTGTTCACCCAGTTGCACGCGGCGGAGCAGGGTCTGGGGCTGGCGGTGCTGCCGTGCTACATCACCGACCCCCATCCGCAGCTCACGCGCTGCCTTTCACCGGGGCAATGCGTGTCGCAGGACATCTGGCTGGTGATCCAGCAAGGCCTGCGCGACGCGCCGCGGGTGCGCGTCATCGCGGACATGGTTGCCGCCGTGGTCAGCGACAACCGGAAAGCCCTCGAAGGCCTTCCGCCCTGACCGGCCGGACATTCAACGATGCCGTTCGCAAGCCGTCGTTCAGTCGTGAGATTCAGGCACTCCATTCGCCCTCAGTTCAACCCCCAATAACTCCGCCAGCCGCTCGATCGCATGCCATGGCGTAGGCATCACAGCAAACTGCAAGCCAACATCAGATTGACGGGCAGGCCGAAGTCCTCGACGAGACCCCCATCGGTCTTGTCGCGTATCAGCACCGGGTAGATCCTGCGATCCCTATTGAAGACGTCGTTGGAGCCATGGCAGACCTTGTAGCCGCGGGCAAGGTACGTCATCTCGGACTGTGCGAGGTATCGACTGCCACCCTCCGCGCCGCCCATGCTGTTCATCCGATCTCGGCCGTTCAGAGCGAGTACTCCCTCTGGAGCCGGGAGCCCGAGCGCGGTGTCCTTGGGGTCTGCCGGCAGCTCGGAATCGGCTTCGTCCCGTACAGCCCGCTCGGACGAGGTTTCCTCACGGGCAAGCTGACGTCCGCTGATCAGTTGGCCGCGTCGGATTTCCGCAAGTCTCTCCCGCGGTTCCAGGCGGAGGCGCTCGCTCGGAATCTGCGTGTCTTCGAACTGTTCGGCGAGGTGGCCAGGACTAAGGGGTGCACTCCCGCACAACTCGCGTTGGCGTGGCTCTTGGCTCAAGGCGACTTCATCGTGCCGATACCGGGCGCCAGAACGCTCGAGCACATAGAAGACAACGCGGGAGCCGCCGCTCTGCAACTGTCCGCCTCCGAGATCCGCGCGGTCGAGTCCGCACTGGATCCGCAGGCGATCAGCGGTGCTCGCTACAACGAAGGAGACCTCGCGCTGGTCGAGGGCTGAGCCCCCCCCCACGAACGTCCGATTCGATTTGATCCAACTTCAGGAGAGGTCGTGAGCAAAGAATCATCGAGCAAGAACAGAATGCCGATTGCCATCTGGGCCCTCGCGGCCGGCGCATTCGGCATCGGGACGACAGAGTTCGTCGTCATGGGGCTCCTCCAAGAGGTCGCGCGAGACTTTGGGATTTCCATCAGCACGGCAGGCTACATCGTCACCGCCTACGCGCTGGGAGTCGTGATCGGGGCGCCGTTCACGATATCGCACCGAGTGAATGCTCGGCCTATGGCGATCACCCATCGGATCTGCCGATGCTCAGAGCCGTTGGCATGGGCTACTTGGTCCAAGGCGACAGCAACACGTTGACGCCTGTCTCCTCTGATCTTTGGCAAGAAGAGTTCATCTGAACCTGACGAACTGGAACCTCAACGAAGGGAGTTTGAAATGAAGTACCGCTATCTTGGTCAAACTGGCCTCTCCGTTTCGGAGATCTGCTTCGGGGTGATGACCTTCGGCAGCAACGGTGCCTTTCTTGGCGCCCCCGATCGCAACTGGGCAGAATTTGGGGTGGTGTCAGACGACGACTCGTGCCGCATGATTCATCAAGCGCTCGATGCAGGCGTCAACTTCTTCGACACCGCTGACGTCTACAAGAATGGGCAAGGCGAGGAACTGCTGGGCCGTGCTCTGAAAGGGCGGAGGTCCTCGGTGATCGTCGGCACGAAGGGCCGGTGGGCGACCGGCGAGGGGCCGAATGAGAGCGGTTCGACGCGGCACCATTTGCTGCATGCCGTCGAGGCCAGTCTGAAGCGCATGGAGACCGACTACATCGATATCTACCACCTGCACGGCTTCGACCCCCGAACGGCGATCGAGGAGACGCTGCGCGTTCTGGATGACCTCGTTCGAAGCGGCAAGGTCCGTTATATCGGGATCTCGAACTTCGCCGCGTGGCAGGTTGCCGTGGCGCTCGGGGTGTCGGAAAGCAAGAACCTGGAGCGCTTTTCAGTCTATCAGGCCTATTACAACATCGCCGCCCGAGAGTTGGAGCATGAGATCGTGCCCCTCTGCGTGGACCAGAAGGTCGGGATCACGGTCTGGAGTCCCCTGGCGGGCGGCTTTCTCACTGGCAAATATCGTCGCGGCGAGGCGCCAGCGGCGGGCAGTAGGCTTTCCAACGCGACACCATTCGAATCGGCGCCCGTGGCCGACCGGACGCAGGCCTTCGATGTCCTTGATGCGATGCACGCGATCGCGACCGAGCACGGAGCGACGGTGGCGCAAGTGGCGCTCAACTGGCTCCGCCGGCGCCCAGGCGTTTCCTCGTTGGTCGTTGGCGCAACGCGCCACGAGCAGTTGAAGGAAAACCTGCAGTCTATCGAATGGGACCTGAGCGACGCGGAGTACGAACGCTTGACTGCCCTGAGCGAGCGCCCGAAGCCCTACCCGTATTGGCATATGGTGAACGTGGCCGGTGACCGCCGGCTTCCCCACGTGCGTATTCCGGACCAACGTGACCGCTGATTCCGGTCATCGTGACCGGGCGATTCCGGGAACGTGACCGGCGAATCCGGTCATCGTGACCGGGCCGTTGGACTACGACACCGGAATGGTGTTGCGCATGAATCAACCTGGCGGACCAAGTAGCTTCACTGCATTTGCAGGAGCCCCATGGCCGCCCCAAGGATCAACATGCGCAAACTCAAAGACGCCTTGCGTCTCAAACTCGAAGGTGGGCAATCCCACCAGCAAATAGCCACCGCTCTGGGCATCTCCAAAGGTGTGGTCACCAAGTACGTCGGCTTGGCCGTGGCCGCCGGCCTGGACTGGCCCACCGTGGCAGCGATGGACGAAGCAGCCCTGGAGCGGCAGCTTCTTTCCGCACCGCGGCCCAGCGATATCTACGCCCAGGCCGACTACGGCCGCATTCACCAGGAGCTGCGCCGCAAAGGCATGACGCTGGCACTGCTGTGGGAGGAATACTGCGCCCAGACCGGCGACGAACACGACCCCGAGCATCCCGTCAAACCCTGGCGCTACTCGCAGTTCTGCGAGAACTACCGCCAGTTTGCCAATCGTCTGAAGCGCTCAATGCGCCAAGTCCACCGCGCCGGCGAGAAGCTGTTCATCGACTACGCCGGACCCACGGTGGCTTTGACCAATGGCCAGCGCGCCAACATCTTTGTCGCCGCCATGGGCGCCTCGGGCTACTGCTTCGCGCTGGCCACGCCGGCGCAAACGGCCTGCGACTGGCTCGGCGCCACGGCGCGCGCGCTGACCTTCTTTGGCGGCGTGCCGCAACTCATCGTCCCAGACAACCCACGCGCCTTGGTCAAAAGCGCCAACCGCTACGAGCCACAGTTGAACGACACCGTGCTCGACTTTGCCCGCCACTACGGCTGCTCGGTGCTGCCCGCGCGGGCTTATCACCCACAGGACAAAGCCAAGGTCGAGCTCAGCGTGCAACTGGTGGAGCGCTGGATCTTGGCGCGCCTGCGCAAGATCCAGTTCGCCACCATCGACGACGTCAACGACGCCATGGCCCCGCTGCTGGAATACCTCAACCAGCGCGCCTTCCAGAAGCTGCCCGGCTGCCGGGCCAGCGTGTTCAAGGAAATCGATGCCCCGGCGCTGATGGCGCTGCCGCTGCAAGCCTGGGAATGGGCGGTCTTCAAAACCGTGCGCGTGCATATCGACAGCCACATCGAGTTCGAAGCCCACCGCTACAGCGTGCCCCACGCCCTGGTGGGCATGGCGCTGGAGCTGCGCATCACGGCCAGTGCCGTGGAGGTGGTGCACCGCGGGCAACGCGTGGCCAGCCACAGGCGCTGTGCGCACCCGGGGGGCTTCACCACCGTGGCTGAACACCTGCCCGATCGGCACCAAGCCCAGGCCCAGTGGACGCCCGAGCGGCTCATCCATTGGGGCGAGCGTGTCGGCGTGGCCTGCGCCCTCACGGTGCGCCGGATGCTGGAGCGGCAGCGGCATCCCGAGCACGCGTACCGAGCGTGCCTGGGGTTGTTGTCCTTGAGCAAACGCTACGGCGACGCACGCCTGGAGGCGGCCTGCGTGTTGGCGTGCGCGTTGGGCACCTCCAAGTACACGCACATCCGCGACATCTTGGTGAACCGGCGCGACCTGCTGCAAGCCAGCACCACGCCCGAGTGGACGAGCCCGTCGCACGCGCATGTGCGCGGCGCGGATTACTACCAATGAACATCCCACACGAGAACGAGACGACCATGATGATGAACACGACCCTGAATCAGCTGCGCGGCTTGCGGCTGGAGACCATGGCCCAGGCCCTGGAGCAGCAACTGCGCACCGGCGGCATGGCCGCCATGAGCTTTGAGGAGCGGCTCGCCCTGCTGGTGGACCGCGAAGTGCATGGCCGGCAGGACCGGCGCTGCGCGCGCCTGCTCAAGTTGGCCAAGCTCAAATACCCACAGGCCGCCATTGAGGACTTGGACAGCCGCAGCACGCGCGGCATTGAGCGCAGCGCGGTGATGAGCCTGGCCCTGGGCGATTGGGTGCAGGCCGGGCATGCGGTGCTGATTACCGGCCCCACCGGGGCGGGCAAATCGTGGTTGGGGTGCGCCTTGGCGCAGCACGCTTGCAGGCGTGGCCACAGCGCCATCTACCAACGCGTGCCCCGCCTGGGCGAGGAGCTGCGCATACGGCACGCCAATGGCACCTTCACGCGTTGGTTGGACACGCTCAAGAACACGGACGTGTTGCTGCTCGATGACTGGGGGATGACGGCCATGGATGCGCAAACGCGGGCCGATTTGCTGGAGATCATTGATGACCGGGCGGCCAGCCGCGCCACGATCATCACCAGCCAGTTGCCCATTGAGCATTGGCACGAATGGATTGGTGACGCCACGATGGCCGACGCGATGCTGGATCGGCTGATGCAAAGCCATCACCGACTCACGCTCACCGGAGAGTCGTTGCGCAAGAAGGTGCCGGCCAAAGGCAAGGCGGGCTCGCAGGCGCCCGCAAGCAAAGATACCGATTGATTCTCTGATGCCTGTCGAGCGGGATCATGCATACATGCCCGATCGGGGGGTGCCTCCGGCGGCCTGGCGGGGGCCTGACGAAACCGTTTCAACAACAATTTGAGAAAGGAAAGCCAACCCTCAAAGCAAGCCAAACCTAAAATCAAGCCGCGCAACACCACCATCGGTCACGATGACCGGAATCAGCGGTCACGTTCGCCGGAATACGCACCACGACATCTATCCCTGAACTTTCGAGTAGAAGATCGGGCTGATCGCCAGCCGCTCGGCCACCACAGGAGGAACCATGAATCGTCGAGTGCTGGTAGTTGGCGCGGGGCCGGTTGGTCTGACGTTGGCCTTGCAGCTGAAAAGGTTTGGCGTACCTGTGGACTTGATCGAACGGGGCAGTAGTGCCGGGTCCTATTCCAAGGCCCTGAGCCTCAATGCGGCATCCCTGAAGGCATTTCATGGCTTGAGCTTGCAAGAAGAGATCGCCCAGGCCGGCAAGGCGATCTCGGACATCTATCTCTATTCGGGCGGCAGGCGCTTCTCGCACATCGACAAACACAGACTGGGTGGTCTGTACGACTACTACCTGAGTTTGCCCCAACCGCGCACCGAAGAGGTCTTGAGAGAGAAGCTCTGCTCGCTCGGGGGCGTGGTCCACGATGGGCATGAACTCGTCCATTTGCGGCAAATTCCAGGCGGCGTTGAAGCCACCATCCGCGTTCATCAAGACAATCGGACCGACTCTTCCCGATACGACTTCATCGTAGGGTGCGACGGGGCGCACAGCACGGTTCGCGAATTGTCTGGAATCGCCTTCTCGGGCAGTGATTACGGGCTCCATTTCGTGATGGGAGACGTAGCCTTCGAAGGTGGTCGTCACCAAGTCTGGACGACATATCACCTCTGGGATGACGGGTTTCTTATCTTCTTGCCGATGGACAACGGACTGACCCGCTTGGTCGTCGGTCGACGCCAGCCACTCCCCGCAGGCCGACCCAAGCCGACAGTCTCGTAGCTGCAGGCCTGTTTGGACCGTTACCACGTTCAGGGCTTTCGAATTGCGTCCTTGGCCTGGTCTTCCAGCGCCCCCATCTTCACGCGCCTTGCCAGCGGTGCGCAGGAAGGAAGAGTTTTCCTCGCCGGGGACGCCCTGCACCTGTTCAGCCCGATTGGCGGGCAAGGGATGAACACCGGCATTCAAGATGCCGTCAATCTCGGCTGGAAGCTCGCTTACTACATGCGAGGCCTAGCCGGAAGGCGGCTCTTGAACAGCTACGCCGAGGAACGCCTACTCGCGGTCGAGCGAGTAGAGCACTGCACCTCAGAGCACACCCGGGCGATCTTCGGATTGGAAAAGCACGGACCTGTCCACGACCTCTATCGCCCGGGCTTCGCCAATAGGCGCAGCCTGAGAGACATCGTCGCGCAGCAGTTCTCTGGACTGGCTTTCGACCATTCGGTCTACGGCAGCATGGTGGGCCGACACGTACCGTTTTTCCCCGTCAATTCGCCGACTATGGAGGTCGCGAATTCCTATGATCTGCCCAGAACAGGCCGACATGCGATCCTCGTGCCGGAGGGAACAGATGTGTCCAAATTGGCCAAGATGCGAGCGCGATGGGGGCACGTCTCGCAGAGCTACACGCTCGATAGCGATGGGTACCAGGTTGTGACGGCGGCCCGTCCGGGAGAGGTCTGTCTGGTTCGCCCTGATGGCTTCATTGGGTTCAGTGGAAACTTGGAGGAGTGCGAGCGGTATCTCGAACGCGTTCACTCGATTTTGGATGGGGAGGGCGGTCGGAGTGCGTTGGGGATCCACCACCCGCTTCGGCCCGCTATGACGACAGAAAGCCACGCCCGACCGGCGGACATTCGCGATGCCGTTCGCATGCCAACTGTCAGGCGTGAGATTCAAGCACTCCATTCGCCCTCAGTTCAACCCCCAATAACTCCGCCAGACGATCGATCGCATGCCATGGCGTTGGCATCACGGCAAAACTGCAAGCCAACATCAGATTGACGGGTAGGCCAAAATCCTCCACCAGACCACCATCGGTCTTGTCGCGCACCCGGCCATCGGCGTCACGCCAGACCTTGCGCAGCACCGCACGCCGCTGAGTCGTGCTCCAGGCATCCCCGATCCACCCCGCCACCGGCTTGCCCGTGGCCAGGGCGAAAGCGGCCTCGAACACAGAGCCGCTGTCGGGCTCCACGCCGCGGAACGGGCTGAGATTCACCAACACCGCATCGCAGGTGCGCAACTGGTGAAGGTTATGCTGGTAAATCTGCTCGGCCAACGGCAGCGGCCCTTCCGTATGGACTTCGAGACCATCGGTCGGCGTCACCGCTTCCAGGCCCGCGTGTGCGCAGGCAGCCCGCAGGCGCGCGTAGCGAGCATCCCGATCTTCAAAGAACAAGTCTGGCCCGGCCAGATAGACCCGTGGTGTTGTCATTGCCGTTTCCCTCCAAGCCACATTGTTGCCAGCCCTATCCCAGCGATCACCACAACCGCCTGCCCCGCCGTCTGCATGACCGCCAGATGTCGCTCGGCCATGAACATCACGTTGTAGATCAGCCCATGCACCAGAGAGTGGAAGAGAGCTGGCGACCATGGATCCGATGTCCATCGCCTCGCACCTACTCAGCCGCCTCACCGAGCGCCATCACCGAGCCCAAGCTCAAAACCGCCGAAATGCAGGCATCCCGATGCGGCAGATGGCCCCAGCGCAAAGAGACCAGCGCCGCACGGGCTGGGTGCAGCGCGACCGCGCTTTGGCCGTTGTTGCGCATGGCATCCTGCGCCTTGTCGAGGCAGCGGATCGCCGCCTCGATGTCAGCAGGACTAGGGTGCAGGCCGATGCGCGCGAACGCAATAAGCCGTTGCGGGCATTCAAGCCATTCCTTGAGCATGGTGTGGCCTCCTGTTCAATCCGCGACGCGCTGGTTGCGCGCGGCCCTGCGACGACGCTTGATTTCCCAGGCCAGCCGCTTGTAAACGGCCCACAAGAGCTTGGCCGTCGCCCACAGCAGAGGAGACAGAAAAAGCAGCTTGATTCCGAGCGGTGCGCGCATGAACAGGTCCGCGAACCACACGAGGGCCAAGAGGGCGACGATGAATGTCATGCCGACGTATTGCATATCGAATACTCCTTCATCAGGCATCGCCCTGGCTGGCCTTGCACCAAGCATTTTCTGCACCGTTCCACTTCGGATGGGCAAGCAACCAGGCTTCACCCTGGCTCCTGGCAGGGCCGGGTCCCGCAGCAGTTGAAGGGCCGGTGGACGAGGACTCATTGCAGTAGCGCGTCACTGCCGTACCTCCGCGACCGAACGCCTCGCCACTGGCAACGGCAGAGCGCCCTGAGCAATCCGCTCCGCACGAGTGAGCAGGCCCTGCGCGTAACCGCGCCGGTAAGCCTCGCGCGGCCAGAGCGCCGGATTCGGGTCGCGCCCGGCGAACCCATCGCGATCACCGACCAAGGCATCGTTCACGGGGGCGCGTTTGAACATCATGACGCGCTCCCCGACGGATCGCCCAGCACAGGCCATTCCAGCCCGCCTGTCGCAGTCGCAGCAGCAGCGGCTGCATCAGCAGGCTTGTCCTTCTCCCGCCGGGTCAACAACAGCAGCTCATCGGCCACGACCTCGGTTGTATACCGCTCCGTCCCATCTTTGTCGGCCCATTTGCGGGTGCGCAACTGGCCCTCGATATAAGCCTGGGTGCCCTTGGACAAAAAGTCCGCCGCAATCTCGGCCAGTCGCCCGAACAGCACGACGCGCGACCATTCGGTGTCTTCACGTCGCTCACCGCCTTTGTCTTTCCAGGCGCGTGAGGTCGCAAGCGCGAGCGTGGCGACGGCCACGCCGTCTGCGGTGTAACGCACCTCGGGGTCGCGGCCGAGGTGACCGATCAGTTGCACCTTGTTGAGAGAGGGCATGCTTCACTCCATCGAGGGGATGGAACGAATAGTACGTAATGCCTAACATCTAGTAAATAGGTATTCCCTATTTTTTTATGCAGATTGACCCAGGGCGTTCATGGGCCGCCGACGATCAGATGGGCTTGCCGAGCCATGCCCAGATCACGCGGCCGTGAACGTGCAGGCTGGACGTTTCTTCAGAAGAGATCTCCCATCCCTTGTAGAGGCCATTGTCCGAGTTGACGGACAGGGACTTCGGCATGCGCTGGATGCGTTTGATAAAGGTTTCGTCGCCGAAGGTGAAGAGGTAGACGCCGTCACGATCGATGGTCTCCACCGATCGATCAATGACGACGATGTCGCCGTCATTGATCGTGGGCTCCATCGAGTCGCCTGCGACCGTGACCAGCGCAAGCGAAGTCAGCGCCACGCCTGAGTTGCGCAGGATGCGGGCCACGATGTCTTGACAGACCTGCACAGCGCCGACGCGCAGCTGGGCCTCCAGGTAGCGTCCCGGCCCTGCGGCCGCCTTCAGGTCGTACTGAGGCAGGGTGACCATCCCATCGACGATGCGCAGGGAGGGGTTGTATCCCCACTCTTCGCGCACCCCCCAGTGTTCCGGTCCGACGACGTCTGAGAAATATTGAAACAGGGCGCCGAGGCGAGACTTGGCCACGCGACCATGGTGGATCCAGTCCTGTACAGACGGTGGCTTGATCTCCATGGCGCGCGCCAGGGTGACCTTCGACACGCCTTTTTTCAGTCGCGCCGCCTCTATCGCGGCGCCAAGTTCTTTGCCTGTAAGCATTGCCTTATTTGAACGCAAAGCAAAAAATAAGGCAATGCACTTTTATAAAATAATGCAATACCTTATACTGGCCTGATGAGAGCCAACACTCGTCTATCCGAAGCGACCTCAGCCCATGGCGGTCTGTCCGCTTGTGCACGCATGATCGGCGTGAGGCCCCCCACCCTGCATCAATGGATCAAGGGGCTGCGTCCGGTACCTCCGCGACGATGCCATGCAATCGAGTACGCGCTGGCGGTTCGCCGTTGGGATCTCCGACCCAATGACTGGCATCTGATCTGGCCGGAACTGGTGCGCGCACCGGGTGCTCCTGCCGTGACCGAATCCGCGCCCGGCGCCGGGCCACCGCAAGAGGACAGCCGTGAATGAACCCCTGAGACTACTCGTGACTGCGGAGGAAGCGGCCCGCATGCTTTCGATGGGCCGATCGACCTTCTGGCGTAACGTCAGCGCGGGGGTCTTGCCGCAGCCCGTGCGCATCGGCGGCCTCACCCGCTGGCGGATCGCCGATCTGGTGCGGGTGGTGGATCTGGGGGCGCAAACGATGGCGGAGCAGGGGAGGGCGGCATGACGCAGGTCTCTCCCAGCCGTGACATCAGCCCCGCTCCTCTCACCCCACCCACCTGCGACCTGCGCGCCATGCCTCACATGCCGCTGGACGTGACGCGCCTGCTCAACTCCGACTTCATCGCCCAGACCGACTGCCCCGCCTTCAAGGCCGGCATGACGCTGATGCTGACAAGCTGGCAGCAGGTGCCAGCCGCCAGCCTGCCGTCGGACGACAGGTCCCTGGCCTGGCTGGCCCACGTCACCCCGCAGCGCTGGCGCAAGATCAAAGACCAGGCCCTGCGCGGCTGGATGTTGTGCAGCGACGGCCGTTTGTATCACCCCGTCATCGCCGAGTTCGCGCTGGACGCCTTCGACAAAGTGCGAGAGCGCCTCGACGACAGCGCCCCGGCCCGGCGCATCAGCAGCAGCGCCGAGCGCATGCGCCGCCTGCGCGCCCGGCAGAAAGCCGAGCGTGACGCCGCGTCACAAGCGTCACATGTGACGCCGGGAGTGACGCTCGGTGACGTCACCAGTGACGTCACATGTGACGGCTGTGACGCGTCACCCGTGACGCCCCCTCCCCACACCCCACCCTCCAAAGAAGAAGAGAAAGAGAAAGGGAGTGACGCGCGTGACGCGTCACCTGTGACGCCCGGTGTGACGCAAGAAGTGACGCCCGTCACTGCGTCACAGCCCCAGCGTCACCTGCCCATCCTGCAGGCAATGCCCGCGTCTGCAGGCGCTCACGCGCCTTCGCCGCCCCCCATCTCTCAGACACAAGACACGAGCCCCAACCCGGCGCCGATGGACGGCAAAGCCAAAGGCAAACACCCGTCACTCACGCCTGCAGAAAAACAACTCGCCGAGCAACTCTGGCAGCACTACAGCGAGGCCTTCCAGTCCCGCTACGACGCGCCACCGCTGCGCGACGGAAAGGTGAACTACCAGCTCGCCAGCCTCACCCGCAGCCTGGGCCAGCAAGCTCCGGCCGTCGCCGTTCACTACCTCCAGAGCAACCACGACTGGTACGTCCGCAAGGGACACGATCTTGGCACCCTGCTGGCCGATGCCAGCAAGGTGAGAGCCGACTGGATGGCCGCCAGCAAACGCGCTGCCCAGCTCGATGCCGTGCGCGCCCGCAACCACCAGCCCCCGCAAACCTCCACCCCGCCCAAGGAGTCCCCACCCGCCCCGGAAACCATCCGAGCCCAGCTCGCCGCCCTGCAAGAGAAATTCACCCGCCGCGCCGCCAGCGCCTGATCCTCTCAACTCCTCCCCACCATGCAAGCGACCGCCATGACCTCCACCACAGCCCTTCCCCTGGACTTCGGCACCCCCGGCGCCGACCCGCAGCAACTGCGCGCCGTTCCACTCGATGCCGTGCAGACCGAGAGCGACTTCCCCGTGCGTCGCCTCGATGCCGACACCCTCGACGACCTGGCCCGGAGTCTTCAAATCGTCGGCCAGCTTCAACCCATCGGCGTGCGCGCCGCAGGGAAGAACTGGTCACTGATCTATGGCGAACGGCGCGTGCGCGCTGCCCGACTGCTGGGCTGGCGCACCCTGCTGGCGCGGGTGTTCTCACCCATCGGTGCCGCCCCCGTGGTGCTGCGCGCCACCGAGAACATGCACCGGCAGGAATTCAGTCTGGAAGATGCCGCCGACACGGTGCTGCGGCTCGTCGGCGCAGGCATGACGCCGCCGAGCATCGCCAAGGCCCTCGCCAGGCGCGAGGCCTGGGTGAGCAGCATGCTGTCCTTCGCCCGCAATCCTCTGGCTCGCGAGCTGGCCAGCCTGGGGCGTTTGCAGTCGGTCTCCGCCTGGGAGTCCTTCGCTGCGCTCGACCAAGCCGAGCAGGGCACCGTGCTGGAGTCCAGCGACACCATCACCGTGGCCCGCTGCGACGAAGCCCGTCAGGCGTCCCGACAGAAGGAGGCGCGCCGACAACGGCATCTGGCGCCTGCCGCCCCAGAAGCTCCACCCTCTGCGGCGCACGCGGAGGGTGAAGCGGCACAAGCCTGCGTATCTGCCTCCGCGCAGGCCTGCGCATCCGCCGAACAGGACATCGGCTGGCGAAAAGAAAACCCGCCGCCGGACAACGCTATCACCATCACCCTGCGGCAGGGTCAAAAGCAAGCCCTGCAGCGCATCATGGTCGACGAGAACCGTGATCTGGACGACATCCTGCAGGAAGCGGTCGCAGTCTATCTGGCCCATCGGCAGGGAGCAGGCCATGAATGAGGCGCAGATGACGACAACACAGGCCGCCCAGGCGCTGTTCACGAGCCTGCTCGATGAACAGGTCCATCTGTTTGCAGGAGTCAGCACCCTGAGCATGGACGATGTGCGCCAGAGCCTGTACCTCTTCTGTCTTGAGCACGCCGCAGGCCTGGACGCCTTCAATCCCCTGCTGGGCACCCCCAAGAACTACATCATGGGCCGCATGTGGGGTCTGGTCGAGCGCTGGCGGCCGATGTCCTCGCTCGATGACATCCTGACCAATGACCACGACCAACCCATCCGCCAGAGGCTGCCCGATGTCCTGCAGGCACCGGGGGTGGAGGCCGCGCTCATCGCCAGCGCGCAGCGCCAGGCTGAAGACCAGATCCGTGACGACCTCGAACTCGCCAGCCGCAAATCCCTGCACGGTCTGCCGACCACAGTCGCCCTGGTCACCCACTGCGACCGGCCTCTCAGCGAAGTGGCCCGGCTGTGCGGTAAGAACAGATGGCGGCTGCGCCAAGCCGTGCGTCAGCAGAGCAGCGGCTTGGCGCAGGGCGGAGGTCTCGCAGGATAATGCCGAATATGAAAACCGTCGGCCACCGGAAGCCCCACACGATCACCCTGCACGCCAGAGCCGGAGCGCTGGAGGAGTTCGGGCGTTTCAACGACGCCTTTCACAGCCTCGCCCGCACACGCATCCTTCTTCCCAAGGGGGTGTTCAGGCTGTCCCATGAGGAAGCCGACAGGCAGATGACCGAGGGCATCGCCCGCGGCATGGCTTTGTTGGCAGCGGAGCACAATCAAGGTGCACCTGACGCCACCCGACAAGGCAAGAAGTGATGCAGAGGATGTTGCAGACCTTGCGCTCAGAGATCGACAGGATCGACGGACAGATCATTGAGCTTCTCGCCAGACGCTTCGCGGTCACCCGGCAGGTCGGGCAACTCAAGGCGCATCATGCGCTGCCAGCGGTAGACGCAGAGCGCGAATCTGCCCAGCAGTTGCGCTATGAGCAACTCGCGCGGGCAAATGGCCTCGACCCGGCTTTAGTCACGGGTCTGTTTCGTGACATCATCGCAGCAGTGGTGCGTCAGCACGGTGAAGCCATCACCCCAGAACGCCCCGGATCAAGCCAGCCGCCGCGCAGCCGGAAAGATCACGGCAACGAGCGGTGAGTCACCACTTCGCAGCCAGCCCATCACCCTTGGGCACCAGCGGGCTCGCCTGCGGCGTCCAGGTGACGACAGGCCGCACCGGCGGCAGCGCGGCGCCGACAGTGGCCCATGATGCGATCTGTCCGCCCGGAATGGCTGGCACGACCACGCCCGCTTTCCCGAAAACCTTCTCCCCATAAGCCATGCCCACCGGGCTGCGGAGCCTGCCCGTGTTGTACGCCGACAACGTGGCACGCAGATTGCCCGAGCGTGCCCACCCCTCCATCAGGACACTCTGCGCAGCGCGCAGGTTCGTACAGAGATTGAGAACCTGATCGACGCCCAGCCCCAGCCGGGGCAGGTTTCCGCTGTTGATCTGCGCCAGGCCGATGTCCACCGAGTGCCCCTGGGCGATCAACTCCCTCGCCAGCCGTGCGGCCTCGGCAACTGTCGTCGGCGCATAGCTCTTGCCACTGGTGTTGTCATGCAGAGCCAGCGCATTGCCCCCGCTTTCCTGCTGCACCACCGCGGCCAGGGTCACCGGGGCGATCTGAGGTGCACATTGCTGCATCAAGGCGATAGCGTTCATGGGGAATGTGATTGATCGGCGCGTGCGCGCCCTTGCCCAGATTCTGTGGGCGTGGGACAACTGCCTCATGACCCCACCGCGCAGAGTCTCCAGAGAACCATCCCCCCTTCCTGGAGACACAGCATGCGCCTCATCATCGCCGAAAAACCCTCCGTCGCCCAAGCCATCGCCGGTGTCATCGGCGGCGCCAGACGCAACGACGGCTACATCGAATGCCCGCAGGCCAAGACCCGCGTGACCTGGTGCTTCGGGCACCTGCTCGAACAAGCAAGACCCGAGGATTACGTTGCCGGCGGCAAGGTGCTGGCCTCGCATCTGCCCGTCGTCCCCATAGCCTGGAAACTCTCGCCGCGCGACGGCGGCGCGGGCAAGCAGGTCAAGGTGATCCGCGATCTGCTCAAAGATACATCGGAAGTCGTCAATGCCGGCGACGCCGACCGCGAGGGCCAGTTGCTGGTCGATGAGGTCTTGCTGTTCCTGAACTGGAAGGGCAAGACCTCCCGCCTGTGGCTGTCGAGCCTGGACGACGAAAGCGTGCGGCGCGCGCTGGTGAGTCTCAAGAACAACGACGCCATGCGTCCCCTCTATGAATCCGCCCTGGCGCGCCAGCGTGCCGACTGGCTCATGGGCATGAACGCCTCCATCGCCCTGAGCCGCAACCTGCAGGCCTGCGGCGTGCAGGGCGCCTGGAGCGTGGGCCGCGTGCAGACCCCGACCCTGGCGCTGCTCGTAGATCGGCAGCGCGACATCCAGAACTTCAAGCCGCGCGATCATTACCAGGTGCAGGCCGCCCTCGACGGCGACATCCGCGCCCTCTGGCAGATTCCCGAAGACCTGCAAACCGAGGATGGCCTGCTTCTGGACAAGTCTGCCGCCGAGGCCTGCGCCCAGGCGGTGCAGGGCCGGCGCGCGACCGTCTCCGCTTTCACCCGCAAGGCGGGCGAGCGTCAGGCGCCGATGCCTTATGCCCTCAGCACTCTGCAGAAGACGGCCAGCAGCCGTCTGGGACTGTCCGCCAAGGACACGCTGGCCGCGGCGCAGAATCTGTACGAAGCCAAGCTCGCCAGCTACCCGCGCTCCGACTGTCCCTGGCTCCCCGCCGAAATGCACGTCGCCGCCGCGCAGATCATTCGCGCCCTGGGCGCAGCGGACATCGCTGGCATCGACCCTGAACGCCGTCATCCCGCCTGGAACACCGCCAAGGTCGAAGCCCACCACGGCATCATCCCCACGGGCCGCAGCCTCGCCGAGGCATCGGGCCTGTCCGGGAACGCCAAGGCGGTGTACGGCCTGCTGCGCGAGTCCTACCTGCGCCTGTTCATGCCGCCGGAAACCTTCGAGACCCGCGAAGCCCTGTTCACATTCCCGGGCGGCGAGCGCTTCAAGGCGAGCGCCCGCATCGTGCAGGAACCCGGCTGGACGCAGCTCGGGCAAGGTGACAGCAGCGCGGAAGACGGCGAGCCCGAACAGCCCGCCAGACTGCCCATCCTCACCGAGGGCCAGCAATTGACCTGTGAATCCGCGCAAGTGCAGGCCAAGCGCACCAGCCCGCCCAAACCTTACACCGACGGCACGCTCATCGCCGCCATGACCGGCGTGCACAAGCTGGTCACCGACTCCAAGCTCAAAGCCCGTCTGAAGGAGACCTCCGGGCTGGGCACCGAGGCGACGCGGGCCTCGATGATCGAAGTCCTGATCGCCCGCGAATACGCTGAGCGCAAAAAGAAAGAGATTCACCCGACCGAGCACGGCGTGCAACTCATTGACATGCTGCGCAAGGTCGCCCCTGACCTGGCCGACCCCGGCACGACTGCGCTACAGGAAGACGCGCTTGCGGCCATCGCCAGTGCCCGCAGCACCTTCGACGAATTCATGACGGCCCAGATCGACGCCGTGCGCGAGTCCACCCAAAAGCTGTTGGGCGGCCAACTCGGTGCAACGCCCGCCATTCTCCATGCCTGTCCCGCCTGCGGCGGCGGCCGCTGCGCCCAGCGCACCAGTAAGGCCGGGGCGACCTATCACCGCTGCCTGGATTGCGACGCCGCATTTGGTGACGACGGCGGCAAACCCGGCAAGCGCTTCGAGGACAAGCACCAGAGCGAGGGCGCAGCGGCCAAAGCGCCCGCATCTGGCCCGAAGTGCCTGAGCTGCAAGAAGCCCACTTTCAAGAATGAGACCAAGACCGGCAAGCCCTACTACCGCTGCGGCGGGTGCAAGGGGGCCTGGTGGCCGGATCGAAAGGATGAAGGCAAGCTCGGGACGAAGTGGGAAGAGAGGGCGGGAGCCCGAGCGTAAAACCTAGAATCGACCTATGTCCCAATCACTAGCCGCGCTGCTAAAGCTCATAGACACCCGCAAGGCGCAGCTCGACGCCCTGCGGCCGCTGCCGCCAGCAACGGTCGCCAGTCTGCATGACAAACTGGCGCTGGAGTGGACCTACAACTCCAACGCCATCGAGGGCAACACCCTGACGCTGCGTGAGACGCAGGTCGTGCTCGAAGGCATTACCGTGGGCGGCAAATCGCTGAGGGAACACCTCGAAGCGATCAATCATCAGGAAGCCATCGGGGCCGTGGAATCGCTGATCCAGTCGGGCAAGCAGATGACCGAATGGGACGTGCGCGGCATCCACCAGATCGTACTCAAAGGCATAGCCCCGGAGCATGCCGGGCGCTACCGCACAGAAAACGTCGCCATCGTAGGGGCGAGTCATACGCCGCCCGCCGCAGTGCAAGTGCCCGAGCGCATGACCGAACTGATACGGTGGCTCGACAGCCCGCCATCGCATGGTCTGCACCCCGTGGCTCGCGCTGCGGAATTTCATACCCGCTTCGTCGAAATCCACCCGTTCGTTGACGGCAATGGCCGCACCGGAAGACTGCTGATGAATGCCGTGCTCATGCAGGAAGGGTATCCCCCAGCGGTGATTCGCGCAGAGAACCGGCCCGCCTACTACGAAGCGCTCGATCGCGCCTGCGTGACCAAAGACTATGGTGACATCACGCGCTTGGTGGCGCAGGAAACCCTGCGCTCACTGGACAGCTATCTCGAAGTAATTGAAGGCAGGCAGCCTGGACGAGAACCAGAGCAGGCGCAGCGGCGCATGAAACGACCGGGGCGGACGGGTGTCGAGCGATGATGGAACAAACGCCACGACAAATTAACGTCCGCCAGCGCGAGTATGCGCTAGCGAGCGCCAAATCAGGCGCGGTCCGCTTGGTAACACGAAATATCTTTACATGTACAGCTTGGTTCGGAATCGACCGGCACAACGGCATCGCGTTTCTTTGCCACTTCGATGCGCCGTGGAGTCCAGCAGCGGTTCCCCAAATCGTTAAAGAACTGATGAATATTGCTCCGCCCGATGCTCGATTTGAATCACACGTTGTGAATGGCACATTCTTCGCTTACCTATGGGCAAACCGTACAAGAAGGCGCTTGAAAAGCGAACTCGGGAAGTTGCCCGAGTTCAAGTGCACGTTGAAAGAACATAGTTTTCTGTTCCATCGTGCCCTAAGTTTGGTCGTCGTTTCCGTGGCCAGCAGAAATTGGCGACGCATAGATTACTGTTGGGAGGATAAGTACAAGGAAGCCAAGCCCATAACAAAGGGGATGAGCAAGGCGCCCGGTTCACTTTAGTGCGGCTCACCGATTCACCGCCCCCACCACCCCCACCCCCATCAACCGCGCCCACGCCCGCGTGCTCGCCGCCTGAATCCCCGGCGCTGCGCTCCCCGGCGCCGCCCACCACGCATTGGACTGCGCCACAATCACCGTAGGCCGCTGCCACAGCGCCTCAAGCCACGTCCACGGCTGCACCTGCTCCACGCAAATCGCGGCCCACACGCGCTGCCCGTCCAGATCGAACACCCGTTGCCACCAGGCAGGACGCAGGGTGCGCGGATTCCAAGGCTGCCAGTCACCGCCCAGCAGCAGGCCCGCAGCCTCTGCGACCGGCACCGGATCGGCGTACCCATGCCGGACCTGCACGACCGCATCGCGCGCATCCATCTGCACGCCGAGCAGCCAGACCTGCCCCGGCGGCACCGCTGCAGCGAACTGCGCTCGGGTGCCGTCGTACCAGTCTGGCAGGATGGCTTCAGGAAACACCAGCACCCGCGCCGCAGCCCCCTGGGAGAGACCTGCGGCGATCACCGCTTGATTGTTGGCGATGCCGGCCAGGACATTGCCGTCGTCCGGCTTGATCTGCGTGTGTATGCCAACCCAGCCTTCTGGCAAAGCCGGAGCAAGCCCGATTCCATGCTTGACCACTGCAGCGGCATTCGCCAAGACCGCGCCCACCAGCAGTGAAACCAGCACTCGGCGCGAACCCTCCCCGTCGCGCAAAGCCAGCGGAAGGATGACCGCGAGAGCCAGCATGAGCAGCAAACCGATCCATCCCATCGCCGGGAACAGCACGCCTGCGGCATTCATCGGGGAGAGCCAGCCGATCACGCCCAGCGGGGGCAGGGCGGTCAGCAGCAGCGCGCCCAGCAAGCCGCCGCGCCGGGGCGGCAGCGCCCACGGCAAGGACAACGCCAGCGACGCCCCTGCCCATGCCGCGCAGGCCATCAAGGCGTGATGCTTCCCCCAATAGCCCAACACCGCCGAAACGATCGGCCAGCAGCCCACCGCGTAATAGGCCAGCGCCACCCCGAACCGTCGCCGCGCCGTGCCGCTCCCCGCCACCAACAAGGGAAGGCACAGCGACGCAGTCGGCCCAAGCAGGCTGGAACCGCCCCACAGCCAGGCGCTGCCGGCGGCAGCCGCGGCGAGGATCGGCCATTCACTTGCCAAAGCGCGGCGCATGGTCAGGAGCCGTCAGCTTCTGAATCATCTGCTGCTGCAACTGCACCGTCTGCTCCAACTGGAGCTTGCCTGCCAAGAAACCAACAAACAACGAGAAAGCGATGACCACGCCCAGGATCGCCATCGAGGTCAGCGAAAACAGCTCCCGCAAACCGCTGGTCACCCCTTCTCGCACCGCCGACCTGACCACCCCCTCATCCACCTTCGCGTTCACCGGCCGCGCCGCCGCCTCCTGCAGGCCGCGCAAGCCGACGATCACCGGCGTCAAATCCATCGGCGCCGCATCCGCCTTGCCCGACTCCAGCACCGCCGCCTTCACTGCGGCGAGCACATCCGCCCTCGGCGTGCTGCGCGCCCAGCCCCAGGCAACCAGCGTGACCTGAGGGATGTTGCTTGGGTCATCGACCTCAAACTGGGCGCGCTGCATGATGCCCAGCAGAGAACGAATCTCTTTCCATTCGTCCTCGGCGGGCAGCCGCCCGAGCACATCCATGAACACCTGTTCCGAATTGCTGTAGGCCATCACACCACCTCCACATCCACAGACTCGATCGGCTCCAGCGCCGCCCCGGCCCGTTTGAGCCAGGACTGCAGGGCCAGCCGGTAGCCATACGGCAGCGGCCGACCGTCGATGCCCGAAGCCAGTACCTCATGGAACGGGCGACGCCCGATCATCACCGCGAGCTGGTCGTTCATCTCCGGCAGTTCGGTCTCGACCCAGGCGCCTTCCTCCACCAGACGCTGCCGCAGCGGGTCGGTCTGCCAGAGCACGAACTTGTCCGCCGAGCCGAAGAACAGGTTCTTCACCACGATGCCCGCCTCATAGCGCGCGGGCATATTGCGCAGGCGGTAATCCAGCGCCCGGATGCTCTCCTGAGTGCGGCTGAGCAGCCACACCGGCACCGCATTGGCCTCGCGCAGCACCTCGCCGACGATGTGGATCGACCCGTCGAATGCCCGCGTGCCGATCTGCGCCGGCATATTGATGATGATGCGGTACTCCGCCGTCTGGGCGGCAGCGCCGAGCATGGCCAGCTTCGTGCCCAGATCGATCCAGCCGCTCTCGGTGGAAAGATCGAGCAGCGCCGTGCTGGCGATGCCGCCGCCAGGCCGCAGCCCTCCTTCGCCGCACACGTCCGGGTTGGAGAGATCGGCGTCATAGACCACCAGACGGGGACGCTGCTCCTCTTCTCTGGACAGGAAGTGATGAACCAGCGCTCGGGCGGCCAGGCTCTTGCCGACGCCGCCTTTGTCGCCATCGATGATGAATGTCTTGAGCATGATGAAAAACCTTTCAGTCAGGATGAAAAAATGACCGGGCAGCGCCCCGGCGGCGTCCGGCGGCAGCCGGGAAATCAGGCGTTGTGCTCGCCGATGAACTTGCGCCGCGCCTCGGGCGGCCCCTCCAGGTTCTTGCGCAGGATGTAGTCCGCCTCCGATTCCTCCGGCAGGCGGTCAGAGCCGTCCGCCCAGGGCGGCAGCTCCAGACCTTCCAGTCCGCGTGCAGTCGGCGGGGCGCTTGCGGCGGTTGGCGTCTTTGCGGCGGGGCGCTTGACCATGGGTGAGGCCGATGGGGGGCGGGCCGGTGCCGGTCTGGCTTTGGGCGTCGCGGGCACGGGCGACGGTGCACGCAGGTCAAACCGTCCCCGTCGTTTCCGAATCGCGTCCAGAGCATGTCGCAAGTCGTCCGCCGGAATGCTTGGCATGCACTTCTTCAGGTAAGCCAGAATCTCGGCGGGCTTCTCGTCGCTATCGAACAGGGCGAACAGTTCGTCCTCGATCGCCATCAGACTGTTGAGCGCGAACTGCCGTGGATTGCTGGCTTCTTCGGCACGGGCGCGCGCCTGTGCGGTTTCTCGCTTGCGCCGTGCGATTTCCCGCAACTCGGCTTGCGTCTGCTTCAGTTGCTGGAGGGCCGCGTCGCGGTCGAATGCGCCCGTGTCGTCTGGCGCTTCCGGCTTGTCCTCGTTTTGCGTCATCGTGATTCCTCATGTGTGCGCCTTTCATCAGCGCCCTACCCGGACTCTGCGAGGTGGGGCCAGCGTGCGACAAGGGAACCGCGGAGAACCGGCAATGGCATCCGCACATCGGCGAAGCGCGTCCGCTGCGCGACAGATCGTGTCCAAAAGGGTGTCGGGCGGAGCCTGACCAAGCGTTTCGTGTGACATGGCGCCGCCAGGCGTCGGACAGCCGCGTCCAGCGGTGTCCGAAATGTCCCACGAAACATTACCTTGCAAGGTTTTTACGCATCGAAGGTTTGGACAGCTCCGACACACGCCCGGATCAAACCGCCTCACGACTGACCAGCAGCGACACACGACGCAGACAGACCGTGCCGTCCCCGTCTCGCAGAGTCACGGCATGGACCCACAAGATCGCAAACCCCACACCGTGCGCGTGCGCCTCACCACCGCCCAGCTCGCCGACCTGCGCCACCAGGCACAGGCCGCCCGCAAGAGTGTGTCGGAACTCATCCGGCTGCGCGCCACCCTTCAACCCGTGATCAGCCGCGCCGACGACACCGCCGCGCAGCGCATCGACCAGCTCGGACGCCTGCTCAAACACCTCTATCCCAAAGACAAAGGTTGGGCTACCGGAGACGATCGCCGCCGCTGGTGGCAACTGGTCGAAGAACTCCAGCGCACCGCCGCCATCCTGAGAAGGACACCCTGATGCTCGCAAAAGTCATCACCCTCAAACCCGGCGCACCCAGCAAGGGATTCGCCCACGTCATGCGCTACGTCATGCGCGCCCACGACGAACTGCCGCCCGGACAGACCCTGGACGGCGGCCACTTCAATATCGACGACGATCAGCTCTACTGGACGCTCGACGAACATCGCCTCGCCTACGCAGAAGACCTCGCCGGCGTCTGTGATGGCACAGCCCGAGACTGCGAGCGCAAGGGCCGGTTCAAGGGCAACCCCGTCTATCACGTCGCCATCACCTGGCAGGAGGGCGAACATCCCACGGTGCAGCAGGCCGAACACGCCTGCAAGCACGTCATGGACGCGCTGGGATTTGGTGAGCATCAGGCCGCCTGGGCCACCCACCGCGACACCGACAACGATCATGTGCACCTGGTCATCAACCGCGTGCACCCGGAAAAACTCATCGCTGTGCAGCCGCCGTTCAAGAAAGACTATTTCATCCTCGACCGCTGCATGCGCGAACTCGAACTCGAATTCGGCTATGCCCGCGCCAACGGCCCCTACATCACCCTGGACACCGACCAGGGGCCGACCATCGTGCGCATGAGCCGGGCGGAACGCCGGGAGCGTGGGCTGCTGAAAGAAGACGGCGCGCTGCGACTGACCCGTGGCGCAGCCGCAGCGGAATACCGGCTCGGCGCCGACTCCTTCCAGTCCTGGGTCGCCGTCCATCCCGCCCGAGACCTGCGCGCCGCACTGCAAGCCCCCAGCTCGACCTGGGCCGATGCCCATCAGGCTCTGGCGCAGCACGGCGTCACCCTTCAGGCCAAGGGCTCCGGGCTGGTGGTCACCACCCAGCTTGATAATGGCCGCATCCTGGCCGCCAAAGCCTCTCAACTGGGGCGCTGGGCCAGCAAGGCCGAACTGGAAAAACGACTCGGCCCCTTCGTCCCTGCACTGCAAACCCAGGCAGGGACACCGAAGGCCTACGCGCAGTACGTCAAGACCAGCCGCCGCCAAACCGACAAACCGGAACGCGCGCCCCAAAAAATCTCAGCCCGCGACCCCGACCTCCGCGCGCTGCGCCGACAACTGCGCGCAGATGCCCGCGCGGCCCTCGCCGCCCGCTTCGAAGCCGAACAAGCCGCAGCGCGCGCGCAGCGGCCCCAGCAGCGCGCCGAACTGCGCAGCCGCCACCAGCGCGAACGGCAGGAACTGGCCGCGCAAACCCGCCAGGAGCGCAAGACCCTGACCACCCAAGCCCGGCAGCAGGGCCAGCCGCTCGCCGTGGTGCAATCCCTGTGGGCGCTCAAGGCGGCGCAGCAGCGCGAAGCCTTGCAGAAGCGTCAGGCGGCAGAGCGCAAGGCGCTCTCGGTCAAATTGCCCAAGCAGGAAGTCTGGCGCAAGTGGGTGGAGCGCGAAGCAAGCCAAGGCGATGAAGCGGCGCAGGCCGCGTTGCGCGGCATTCGTTACCGCGAGCAGCGCAAGAAGAACCAACAGCAGGACGGCATCGAGGGCGAGGAACTCGACCCGCTGCGCAAGCTCACGCTGGCCGGACTGGAGGCGCAGATCGACCGCAAACGCCAGCTCGTGCTGTACCGCGACGCGCAGGGGCGGGACAGATTCACCGACACCGGCCCGCGTATCGTCCTGCACGACAAGGGCGCGGACAGTCTGGAAGCCGCGCTACGCATGGCCGCGCAGAAGTATGGCGGCAAGGTGGACATCACCGGCAGCAGCGAATTCCGGGAACGCGCGGCACGGCAGGCCGTGCGGCTGGGCATCGAGGTCATGGATGCCGACTTGCAGGCCGTGGTGCAGGATGAGCAGCGGCGCTTGCAGCGCCCGCCACAGTTGTCCCCAAAGACTGTGGAGAAGTCGGCCCCGACCGCCGCCAAGCCCTTGAATCCGCAGGCCGACGCTGGCCCGCCCGAAATGCGGGCAGTCGATGCGGCGCTGGCCGCATGGCAGCAGGCCCAGACCGACGCGGCGAGAACCCGTGCCGTGCAGGACTGGATGCGCGGCATGGAGCGCATCGAGCAGCAGGGCGGGGATGTGGCCGCGGCGAGCGCGCACAGCCGCAAGGCGCTGGGCGGGCGTTATGCCGGGTTCATGCGGGAGGTTAAAGAACTGGTGAACGAACGGCTGCGCTGAGTATGTCAATCCAGCCGAGGTCCACGTCAACAGCATGAAATCTGGGTGGGCTGTGATTCCAAAGTTACCCCAGTAACCTTGAGCGTTCCATCTGGAACCACATAGTCAGTTCCATCCCTGCGTCAGAAAGCTCAGCTGTATAGCTCGAGATGGGTCCATAGTGGCTGCCGTCGGCATCGAAACCTAGGGGCCGACCAAGCGCTTTCTGTCATCTAGGTGTCGTCCGTGACAAGTACCAGCGAGCGTCCGCTGGGCTAATCGTTGTGAGGCATCGTGCTACTGCTTCGGTGCTCTTTCAAACTTTGGCAATTGTGGATTCATAAAATCCCAGGTGGGCGCACTTGATGTGTAGAAATCTAGTTTCGGATGGAATGCTGAAGGATCATCGAGTGTTCCCGCCCGTAAACCGATCATGCCTGGAAGCATTTCAAGCTTGCTAAACAATTGCGATCCGCAACTTGGGCAAAATAAACGCCAAATCTTGTTTCCACTATCCGCAGTAGTTTCATATGACTTTGGATTTCCCTCAATTTTCACAGCTATTTCCGGGTAAAACATAGCTGGTGTGAACGCGCTTCCAGAAGTTCGTTGGCAGTCTCTGCAGTGGCAATTGCCAGAGAAAACTGGCTCACCTTGGCATTTATATCGAATGGCTCCACAGAGACATCCACCTGTAAGCACTTGATCCATGAGTTATTCCTTTATGTGTTTTTATGTGTCGAGCCGGAAATTGATACTTGGTGTCGCAGATCGGGGGGGCGAGAAGTGGTGCGTTCCACAAGAACCTTATTAAGTCAGCTAGAGATTTGCAAGCCGCGTGGCAGCCATAAAAGGTAAGAACTCAATAATTTCATACTCAGCAATTTGTTCTCGATGAAAAGGGTCGTTGGCCACTATGCTTTCGATTTCTGCTCTCGTTTCCGCTTTTGAAAGAATGACCCCGCCAGTACGAGGTTCCTTGCGTCCGGACAACAGGAAGTGACCGGAAGCATAATAACGTTCCAGAAATTCTTTATGCTCCCCGATAAGACGATCAACCTCAGATAATGGCTTAATGTAGCGCAGCAATATGACGAACATGCAATTGTTCTCCGAGTATTGGTTGATGCGGGGTCCAGTGCTGATTTCTTACCGTTCAACTTGACGGGCGTGGTGTCGGCTTGTCGGCGGAGCGTCCCTCTCGACGTGCAAGTTATGAGTTGCGTGCCTTACCATGATGCTGACAGCCTCGTCATTGACCACGGTTTGCACTGCTTCTTGCCACCCAAACCGTTCGTACAGTCTCTGTTGGTCCGGCGTGTAAAGATAGAGTGCCTGAACGCCGAGATCGAGACTCCTTTTGATGCACTCAGCGATCATGGAAGAGCCTATGCCCTGCCCACGAAGGCCCTTCGGAATGAACACCTCACCAAGCCAATGCTCCTTGTCGGGGTGAGCGGGAAGCTCAAAGCGTTTGATGCTCGCCGTCCCTAGAAAGTCATTCTCGGCAGAAAGCGCTACCAGCGTGAAGGGTACTTCATGCGCTTGCGATCTTGCCGCCAATCGTTCCTCAATAGCTAACAATGAGGCCCACGGTGGAAAGGCACCCCACTCGTCATGCAAAAACGCGGCAATTTTTGTAATTAGGTACCGATGGTCGGCTAAGAGCTCAATACGCATAACGAGTGGGGCTAAAGGGCTGCGCGTTTTTTTTGCCCAGGCTCCTGTTGCGAGGGTTAGAGAACTGGCTCACATCGCACCTCGTTTTTCACGGAATTAGCTATAAAGCACTGTTCGTGAGCTTCATGGTGCATTTGACTGATTTGCTCCTGCGTTGGTAAACGCTCTCCCGAAAAGTGGACTTTTGGTCGAAGCGTGACCACGGTCATGGCCATTTTCTCTTCCGCGTTTTTCTCCATCACGCCAAGCGCTGCATCAAAGTATCTATCAATCCGAAACTTTTGTTTAGCTGCGATGGACAGAAACCACAGCATATGACAGCTCGAGAGTGAGGCAATAAATGCCTCTTTGGGGTCCACTGCCGATGTGTCAGACATCGGAGGGGAAACAACGTGTGGAGATGAGGAGCCCGGTACTTCCAAGCCACCGTCAAAACGAAGCACATGCTTTCTGCTGTAGCGATTGTCAAGAAAGTCCTGCCCTTGCCTTAGCCAAAGTACTTCTGCAGTATAGTGTGTCATGATCAATTCTAATGTTCGCCAGAACCAGCGTGCAAAAGCATAACGAAGCGGCGTTTTTTCATGTCCGAGTAAATGAACTGAACCGCCCCGGGTTTGCGGAGGCCCGTTGGTTTGAGTCAGAACGAGCTGGTCTGAGGCCAAGCGGGTTTGCTTGACTATTTGGCCATTGTCTCTCTTTTTTAGCGGTGCGCAGGTGCCGCCGGAGGCAACTGGTTGAGCCATGGGTTTTCATGGTTCCCCCTTTTTTTGTTTCAGCATGACTCCAGCACCGAACTTCGCTGGACTACGCCACAGCCCGTTGTGGCAGGTTTATCAATAGCTTACGTGAGTTCATCCTATGCCGGTGCTTTCCGAAACTTGACCCGGCTTCCGTCCGCTTGGCTCCTAACAGGCTCCTGGAAACCGCGTCTTTCCGAGGAGTCATCATGGCTAAGATCAAACTCACCAAGTCCGCAGTCGATGCGGCAAAACCCCAGGCGCAGCCCATCGAGCTGCGTGACACGCTTGTTCCCGGCTTCCTGTGCAAGGTTACACCGGCCGGTCGCAAGGTCTTCATGCTCCAGTACCGGACGAATGCCGGCGAACGGCGCAAGCCGGCGCTGGGCATGTACGGAGAACTGACCGTCGAACAGGCCCGCTCGCTGGCGCAGAACTGGCTGGCTGAGGTTCGCCGAGGCGGCGATCCTGGTGCCGCCAAGACCGAGGCGCGCAAGGCACCCACTGTTGCGGAGTTGTGCAAGAAATTCATGGAGGACTACTCCAAGAAGCGCAACAAGGCCAGCACCCAGGTCGGCTATCAAGGCGTCATCGATCGCTGCATCATCCCGCTGCTGGGCCGCAAGAAGGTTCACGACGTGAAGCGGCCTGACGTTGCCGGATTGATGGAAAAACTTTCGTACAAGCAGACCGAGGCGAACAAGGCGTTCAGCATCCTGCGCAAGATGTTCAACTTGGCCGAGGTGTGGGGCTATCGGCCTGACGGCACGAATCCTTGCCGCCATGTCCCGATGTTCCCTGCAGGCAAGTCCACCCACCTCATCAGTGACGAGGACATGGGCAAGCTGTTCCGGCAGCTCGACAAGATCGAGACCGAAGGGTTGGAGAACTACGTCATCCCTCTGGCGATCCGTCTGCAATTCGAGTTTGCCGGCCGCCGCTCCGAAATCGTCACGCTCCAATGGGAATGGGTCGATCTGGAGAACCGGAGGGTGGTCTGGCCTGACAGCAAGACAGGTGGCATGTCCAAGCCTTTGAGTGAGGAAGCCTACCGGCTGCTTTCGACGGCGCCGAGGCAGAAAGGCAATCCCTACGTGCTGCCGTCGCCACGCCATCCGGGGCAGCACCTGACGACGGGCGAGTATTACGGCGGCTGGTGCCGTGCGCTCAAGGCGGCGGGCGCGACGCATGTGGGTACGCACGGCATCCGCCATCGCTCGGCGACCGACATTGCCAATTCGGGTATCCCGGTCAAGGTCGGCATGGCGCTGACGGCGCACAAGACCGTGGTGATGTTCATGCGCTATGTCCATACCGAGGACGATCCGATACGCAAGGCGGCCGAACTGGTGGCGAATCGTCGCAAGACAATCACCGGCGAGCAGCGCCCTGCGGAGGTGGTCGCATGAGCAAGGGAACGCTTTCCACGACGACCGCGAAAGGCGCCGCCGTCCCAGCCGGCTATGCCGGCATCCACAGCGGCATCGTCGAATTGCTCGATGCCGCGCGCCAGGCGGCAGCACGCAGCGTCAATGCGTTGATGACGGCGAGCTATTGGGAAATTGGCCGCCGCATCGTGGAAGCCGAGCAGCAGGGCAAGCGCCGTGCGGGGTACGGCGAGCAGTTGATCGAACGGCTGTCCAGTGACCTGACTGGGCGGTTCGGGCGGGGCTTCGGTGTCAACAACCTGGAGAACATGCGGCGCTTCTTTCTCGCGTATCCCCGTTCGGTGATTTCCCAGACACTGTCTGGGAAATTGCGAAACGAAGTGGCTTCTGAGAAATCCCAGGCAGTGTCTGGGAAATTGAGCCTGTCCGATCTGGCGCACGCCTTCACGCTGCCGTGGTCGGCCTACGTGCGGCTGCTGTCAGTCAAGGACGACCATGCCCGCCAGTTCTATGAAGCCGAAGCCCTGCGCGGTGGCTGGAGCGTGCGCCAGCTCGACCGGCAGATCGGCAGCCAGTTCTACGAACGCACGGCGCTGTCGAAGAACAAGACGGCGATGCTGGTCAAAGGCGCCGTGCCGAAGCCGGAAGATGCCGTCACGCCCGACGACGCGATCAAAGACCCGTATGTGCTGGAATTTCTGGACCTCAAGGACGAGTATTCGGAGTCCGATCTTGAACAGGCCCTGATCCATCGGCTGCAAGACTTCCTGCTCGAACTCGGTGAGGGCTTCACATTTGTTGGACGACAGCGGCGGTTGCGCATCGACCAGACCTGGTATCGGGTCGATCTGCTGTTCTTCCATCGGCGGCTGCGCTGCCTCGTCATCATTGACTTGAAGCTCGGTGCCCTGACGCATGCCGATGTGGGCCAGATGCACTTGTACTGCAACTATGCGAAGGAGCACTGGACGTTTCACGACGAGAACCCGCCCGTGGGTCTGATCCTGTGCGCGGACAAGGGTCACGCTTTGGCGCGGTATGCGTTGGAAGGTTTGCCCAGCAAGGTCATGGCAGCAAACTATCGAACCGTGTTGCCGGATGCCGAACTGCTGCAAAAGGAATTGGAGAACACGCGGCGTCTGCTGGAATCTCACGCAACGATTCGTCCCAAGACTCGCAAGCGATAACGGTGCGTCCCGGCGTCCCGGCGTCCCGGCGTCCCGGCGTGCCGCCGTCGCGCTGCGCATCGAGCCTCGCTGCGCGAGTCTCGCCTCATTCGGGCTTTCATCGTTCCCTCGCTCTGCTCGGCTGACGCCTCCGGTCCTTGAGGGCCTGCGCGCTCCGCTTGCCCATCCGTGCCTTCGTTGGAGGTGGGGTGGGCGGTCTTGCTGTTCCCTATCACCGTACCACGGCGTTCTCGCCGTCAAGGGCTGCGCGTGCCTTGCACGCTTGCGGCCGTGGCCGTCCATGACCCTGTGACAGCTTGCGCTGCGCCGTGCTGGCGCCGGTTCCGGGCAATTCCGCCCGAGCAACCGGAGCACGATCATGTCGCAACTCTCTCTCGCTTTCGATTCCTCGCTGCTGGTGCGTGACAGCCAGGGGCGCTACATGCTGGCCACCGCCGATCAGATCCTGGAGGCGGCCCGCCAGGTCATCGACCAGAAGATCCCGCGCGGTGCGCTGTTCACATCGCCGACGCTGGTCAAGGACTACCTGCGCACCAAGCTGGCCGGCTTCGAGTATGAAGTCTTCGCGGCACTGTTCCTCGACAGCCAGCATCGGCTGATCGAGTACGCCGAGCTGTTCCGTGGCACCATCGACTCGGCGGCGGTGTACCCGCGCGAAGTCGTGAAGACGGCACTGCGGTTCAACGCAGCGGCAGTGATCTTCTCGCACAACCATCCGAGCGGGAACCCCGAGCCAAGCCAGGCCGACAGACAGATAACCCAGCGGCTCAAGGAGGCGCTGGCATTGGTGGACGTGCGCACACTGGATCACATCGTCGTCGGTGGCGAGTCCACAGAGTCCTTCGCCGAACGGGGGCTGTTGTGATCCCGGGGGTTTCGGCCCCCTTTTTGCTGCGCCTTATGTCGAACTCTCCGGCCCCATGAGCCTTCGCGCCTGCGGCGCTGCGCGCTTCGCTTGCACGGGGTCTGCGCCATCTACGGCCGTTGCCAGAACTTCTATCTTCCCTCGCTCATCATCTGATCCGCGACTGTAGTCCGCATCGGCGCGCCTTGACGCTTCGGTGCGTTTTGGTGCATTTCGGTGTAAGCTGGTGATCGAGTTTCATATTGGTTGGTCCGACGCTTATGCCTCAATCGCAACCGCTCAAGCGCTTCACAGTCTCCCTTGATGCTGAGGACTACGAGGCTTTGCGCAAGCTGGCTGAAGCGCAACGTCCGCCGTTGCCGCTCCAGTACGTTGTGCGCTTGGCCATCCGGCGCTTTCTGGATCAGCCTGAAGGTACGGTTCTTCGGCCCATTGAGGACGATACACGGTGAAGCGAACAATGAGATTGGCTATGCCATAAAGGACGCAATGCAGCGAGGGGAGTATGACGGTCCTACAAGAAATACTTGAATGGTCTCAAGGCCGTCCAGCGTGGCAACGCGACGCGCTGCGTCGGCTCGTACTCAATGGAGAACTCTTCGACGATGACATCCGCGCACTTACCGAGGTTTGCAAGAGTGCGCATGGCCTCGCTGAGGAGCAGGAAATCGCGCACTTCGCCAAGGAGCATGTGTCCGACACAACAGCGGGTGCTGCCCCTGTTTCTCTGGTATCAATCTTCCATCATCGCGGTGTGAATGCGCTGGCCGAGGACCAGACACTCAAGTTCGCACCCGGTCTCACCGTGGTTTATGGTGATAACGGCGCAGGCAAGACGGGCTATATCCGAATCCTCAAGGGTGCCTGCCGGGCGCGGGGGCAAGAGAAAATCCTGGGCAATGTTGTCTCCGGCACAGCACCGCTCGCGCCGGTGGTTGCGATCAAGTACAAGATCGGAGCTGAGCCTGAACCACGGGAATGGACCGGAACCGGTGAGGATGAGTTCGTTTCGCGTGTGAGCGTATTCGATACACAGTGCGCTTCCGTCTACCTGACCGAAAAAACCGATGTTGCCTTCCGGCCCTTCGGCTTGGACCTGTTCGACAAGCTCGTGAAGGCGTGTAAGGCCGTTCGCGCAGAACTCGAAAGCGAACAGCGCGCTCTTGCGTCAAACGCTCTCACCGCTGTTCAGGCACAGGTCCCCGAAGGTACAGCAATTGCGAAGTTTCTAACGAACATTAGCTCCCTTACCAAGCTGGACGCCGTAGAGGCACTCGCGCGTCTCTCCCCGGAGGACGAGGCTCGGCTTGCGCTTCTGGAGAAGTCGCTGCTCGACTTGCAGGCCAATGATCCCGAAAAGCTGATCCGGCAACTCACCCTGCGCGCGGGTCGGGTTCAGACACTGGCCCGGCACCTCAAGGAGGTGGAAGCGGCGCTTTCGGTGGAGGCCGTGGCTGCCGTGTTCGATGCACGGACAGAAGGCCGCCGCAAGAGCGAGGAAGCAAAACGGCTGCGGGAGGCAACATTTCCCGAAGGGGTGCTGCCTGGAACCGGCACCGATCCCTGGATCGCGCTTTGGGAAGCGGCGCGTCAGTTCTCGCAGGAGTTAGCCTATCCAGACAAGGCATATCCGGTCGTAAAAGACGGCGCTCATTGCGTCCTGTGCCAACAGGATCTCGATCACGCAGCATCCCATAGGCTCAGCCAATTTGAAGCGTTCGTGGCTTCGACAACGGAACGTGAACTCCGGCAGATCAGGGAGAAGTTCGCACGTTTGCGAAAGGGCTTCACTGATCTCAGGACGACAACCGAAGCCGTTGACGAAGCGCTCAAGGAAATCCGCATCGAGCATGAGGCCGTTGCGGACGCAATAGCCGCAGCGCTTTCAGCCAACGAGAACCGCCGTAGGACTGTCACCGCAGCCATCGCCGAAGACAAGGACCTGGCCCCCGAGTGTCCCGCCCTCGTGTCGGCCTCTCGTGACGCCGAGGCGCTGGCCGGGGAAATCGAGGCCCGGATCAAGACGCTGCGCACCAGCGCTACCGATGAAACCCGCAAGCGCATGACCACCGAAGTACAGGAGTTGCGTGCCCGTAAAATTCTGGCAGCACATCAACAGACTGTTCTTGATGATATCGAGCGTCGGAAGAAGTACGCCGCTTATGGGCTGTGCATTGACGAAACCAAGACACAGGTGATTACGCAGAAGAGCACTGCTGTTACGAAGGCTGTCGTATCGCAGAAGCTCAAGCAGAGTTTTAAAGATGAACTGGTCAATCTGTCTTTCGGTCACGTCGAGGTCGAGTTAAAGGAACTTGGCGGTGCGGACGGCGTTTTCTACCACAAGCTTGCTCTTACGCGCGCACCTGGCGTTGACTTGCCAAAAGTTGTGAGCGAGGGCGAGCAGCGCTGCCTATCCATCGCCGCATTCTTTGCGGAACTCAGCACTGCTGATGACCTCTCTGGCATCGTGTTCGATGATCCTGTGTCCTCGCTTGATTACCAATGGCGTCAGGGTGTGGCTCGGCGCTTGGTGTTGGAGGCCAACACCCGGCAGGTTATCGTTTTCACCCACGATGTCGTCTTCCTGCTGCTCCTAAAGCAATTCGCGGAAGAGCTGGGCGTCGATCAGTTTGACCAACACGTCCGGTTCCTTTCCAAGGGTGCAGGCGTGTGTGCGGAAGAGCTTCCGTGGGTTGCGCTGCCGGTCAAGAAAAAGATCGGCTACCTGAAAAGCGGCTGGCAAGCCGCCGACAAGCTTTCTCGTGACGGTCATCAGGACGCCTACGAGAAAGACGCCAAGTATCTTTACGGTTTGCTGCGGGAAGCATGGGAGCGCGCCCTCGAAGAAGTCCTATTGGGCGGCGTGGTCGAACGCTATAGGCCGAGTGTTCAGACACAACAAGTTTCTCAGATCGCCGACATCACTCCCGAGGACTGCAAGACCGTCGAGGCGGCTATGACGAAATGCTCGAAATGGCTGCCTGGCCATGATCAAGCCGCGGCGGCTCGTGCGCCGGTACCCGGTCCGGCAGAACTCAAGGCCGACATCGAAGCTTTGGAAAACTGGGTAACGGCGATACGTAAGCGCCGCAAAAAACCCATTGAGACCGCATCCGCATGAGCAACGTAAATATCAAACGCGCCGTCGAGAATATTCGAGCGAACACGACCGTCTACACGCCCGTTGTCGAGATGATCGTTAACGCCATTCAGGCAATTGACGAGGCTGGCCGCAAAGATGGGAAAGTCCAGGTCCGCACGCAACGGAACGCTCAGGTCGAGCTGGATGGAAGCTTACCGGAGGTCACAGGCTTCGACATCGAGGATAACGGTATCGGCTTTAATGACGCGCACCGCAACTCCTTCGACACGCTCTACACCGACCTCAAGATTGCCGAAGGCGGTAAGGGATTCGGCCGTTTCACTGGACTTAAATATTTCGAGGACCTGCACGTCAAGAGTATCTATCGCGATGGTGCCGTCCTTAAAGCACGCAGCTTCTCAATGGGCAAGGAACACGAGATTATCGTGCGCGAGAAGGTCACACCAAGCGACAAGCAGGACACTGGCACTGTGGTCACTCTGGCGCCTCTGAAGACGGGACGCGCCTTCGACAAGAAGCTTTCGACCATCGCCCGCAGCCTCGTGGAGCGGCTGCTGCCGTATTTCATCACGCAGGATTACGTCTGCCCCGACATTGTTCTTTCGGAGCAGGACGGGAGTAGCGCGATCCGCTTGAACGATTTCGTGAGCAACGAATTGTCTGCCGTCATCCGGGAGATCGGCATTGATCGCAAGACCTTCACGCTCAAGGCTTCCGATACGGAAGAGGAGTTCCTGGTCCGCGTGTTTAAACTCTACTCCCCGCGCAACCAGAAAAGCCGAATCAGCCTTGTCGCGCATAAGCGGGAAGTCTCAGGGTCTGCGATCCACAAATACATCCCAGAGTTCGTAGACGAGTTCTTAGAGAAAGATCGAAACGGTGAAGTAGACAGCACACGCAATTACATCATCAAAGCTTACGTATTCGGACCCTATCTCGACCGGAATGTTTCGCTGGAGCGAGGCGGGTTTGAGTTTCAAATGGACAGCGACCTGATTCTCGGAATTGGGCAAACCCAGATTGAGCAGGACGCTGCCACGATCGCCCGTGAGGCGATGGGTGCAGATATCACGTTCCGGCAGGAAAAGAAGAAAGAGCGTGTGCAGTCCTACGTCGATGAAGAAGCGCCGTGGCACAAGGCCATCCTGGAAAAGATCGACCTGAGCGGGATGCCCTATAACCCAAGCAATGAAGAGATCGAAACGCGGTTGCAGAAGGAGAAGTTTGCGCAGGAGATCGCCATCAAGCGCGATGTAGCGAAGCTGATGGCCGAGACAAATTTCGAGAATGTGCAGGACAGCGTGATCGAGATCGTCAATAAAATCTCCGGCACCAGCAAGAATGATCTGATTCACTACATCGCATTACGCCGAAAAATCCTAGACATCTTCGGCAAGAGCCTTGAAACAGATGAATCTGGAACGTATTCCTCCGAAGGTGTGGTCCACGACATCATCTTTCCACGCAAGGGTGACACCGATATCACGTCCTTTCACGATCACAATCTCTGGATCGTAGACGAAAGGCTGAATTTCACCACCTACGTTTCCTCTGACCTCCCCCTCAACGGTGGGAATACTGATCGTCCTGACCTGTTGGTCTACAACAAGCGGGTACTGTTCCGAGGCGATAACGAAGCGAGCAACCCGATTACGATCTTCGAGTTCAAGAAGCCTCAGCGTGACGACTTCGTGAACCCGTCCTCCCGAGAGGACCCGGTCCAGCAGATCGTGCGCTACGTGAACGACATCCGGGACGGCAAGTACAAGACACCCGAAGGCCGCAAGATACTTGTTGCTGAGAACACACCGTTCTACGGCTACATTGTGTGCGATCTGACGGCCAAGGTAGAAACCTGGCTTGAGCGCGAGAAGAACTTTACGCCCATGCCCGACAGGCTCGGCTGGTTCCAGTGGATGGGCAACATCAATCTCTATGTTGAGGTCATAAGCTGGGACAAGGTGCTGAAAGACGCGAAGATGCGCAGTCAGATATTCTTTCAGAAACTTGGAATCTAGTGCGGCCGTCATGTGCGCGCTGAATTGCGCTGGCTCGATAAGTTCGAACGTGAGCCGGAAGAAGCATCATCGTTCGGCATTTTTTTTGCGCCAGCAAGAATTCAGGGCAAATCGAATTGCTGGATCTGAACAGGTCGGGCATCCACGTCGCCGATTGCCTGAGCAACGCAAGACAGATAACAAGCAGTCCTGATCGTGGTATCTCTGCGTCCCGGCGTTCCGCCGTCGGGCTCGCGGGCTGCGCCCCGCGCTTCGTACCGAATCGCGGCCATCCGGCTTTGATCCCTGACGCCTCCGGCCCTTGAGGGCCTGCGCGCTCCGCTTGCCCATCCGTGCCTTCGTGGGAAGTGGGATGGGCGGTCTTGCTGTTTCCCTTCACCGTACCACGGCGTTCTCGCCGTCAAGGGCTGCGCGTGCCTGCACGCTTGCGGCCGCGGCCGTCTGCGACCCCTGACTGCTTGCGCTGCGCCGTGCTGGCGCCGGTTCCGGGCAATTCCGCCCGTGCAACCGGAGCACGATCATGTCGCAACTTTCTCTCGCTATTGATTCCTCACTGCTGGTGCGTGACGCGCAGGGGCGCTATCTGCCGGCTTCCACTGACCAGATACTGGCTGCCGCGCGCCAGGCCATCGACCATAAGATGCAGCGTGGAGCGTCTTTCACTGCACCGGCAACGGTCAAGGACTACCTGCGCACCAAGCTGGCCGGCTTCGAGCACGAAGTGTTCGCAGTGCTGTTCCTCGACAGTCAGCATCGACTGATCGAATACGTCGAAATGTTCCATGGCACGATCGACAGTGCATCAGTTCATCCGCGCGAAGTGGTCAAAGAGGCGCTGCGGTGCAATGCGGCGGCTGTGATTTTCTCGCACAACCATCCGAGCGGGAATCCCGAGCCGAGCCAGGCCGACAGGCAAATAACCCAGCGGCTCAAGGATGCGCTGGCACTGGTGGACGTGCGCACGCTGGATCACATCGTTGTCGGCGGCGAGTCCACAGAGTCCTTCGCCGAACGGGGGCTGCTTTAACCAAGGGGGCTTCGGCCCCTTTTTTGCTGCGACTGGTGTTGAGTCCTTCGGCTCTCACGGGCCTGCGCACTGCGCTTGCACTCCAGGGGAACGGCTTGCAGCCGATCCCCGCCGCGCGTGGCTTGGCGCCCCTGAAAAGCTGCCGAACAGGTTGCACCTGATCGGCCTTCGCGCCTGCGGCGCTGCGCGCTTCGCTTGCGCGGGGTCAGCGCCATCTGCGGCCGTTGCCACAACCGCCGTCTTCCCTCGCTCATCACCTCATCCGCGACTGTAGCCCGCGCCCGTGTGCCGTCAAGGCGCGCCGGGCCGTGTCCTCGCTGCGCTGCGGGCCGCACCAACCCGTCGCTTGTTTCCTTGACGGCACCCGTTCGCGCGCTCCTGACCGTCGCGGGCGATGAACTCAGGAAAGACGGTGGCAACGAGGCCGGCCCAGGTCTCCGCGCCGACCCCACCGGAAAGCCGAAAGGCGGGCTCCGAATCTAGGAATCCGGTGGGGTTTCAACAGCAAACCTTTTGTCAGGAGTAAGCACCATGCAACTTGCATCCCGTTTCGCATCCCGTTCCCCGATGCTGCGCGCAGATCATCCGCTGTCGGATGAGCAAATCCAGCGCGTAGCCCCATCCATCTTTGCGGAAGCCCCGCACGAAAGCCGCTCCGAGCGATACAGCTACATCCCCACCGCCGCCGTGCTGGCCGAACTGCGCGGCGAAGGGTTCCAACCCTTCATGGTGTGCCAGACCCGCGTGCGCGATGAAGGCAAGCGCGAGCACACCAAGCACATGATCCGGCTGCGCCACGCCAGCCAGATTGCCGGCAGCGAAGCCAATGAAATCATCTTGCTCAATTCCCATGACGGAACGAGCAGTTATCAAATGTTGGCGGGCATGTTCCGCTTCGTGTGCAGCAATGGCCTTGTCTGCGGCGACACCGTGGCGGACGTGCGCGTGCCCCACAAAGGCGACGTGGCAGGCCATGTCATCGAGGGCGCTTATGAAGTCTTGCATGGCTTCGAGCGTGCGCAGGAATCCCGCGATGCCATGCAGGCCATCACGCTGGACAGCGGCGAGGCCGAAGTTTTCGCCCGCGCCGCGCTGGCCCTCAAGTACGACGACCCGGACAAGCCCGCACCCATCACCGAAAGCCAAGTGCTGGCCTCGCGCCGCTTCGACGACCGCCGACCCGACCTGTGGAGCGTGTTCAACCGCACGCAGGAGAACTTGACGCAAGGCGGACTGATGGGCCGCAGCGCCAACGGACGCCGCCAGCGCACGCGCCCCGTGCAGGGCATCGACCAGTCCGTGCGCCTGAACCGCGCCCTGTGGCTACTCGCCGATGGCATGCGCCAGTTGAAAGCCTGAACCCCACGCGGCAGGGGCAGGCAGCAGCCCTTGCCGCTTTCCTTCGTCGCTGCATCCCTTGACCGATAGGAGCTATCACTATGAACGCCGTAACCCAAACCGAAACCCGTGCCATCCACACCGCCGCCACGCTGGAAGTGGCCGACCCCACCAAGAACCTGATTCTGGTGCCGCTGTCGCAGCTTCGCCCGTCCAAGCGCAACGTGCGCAAGACCAACCGCCGCCTTTCCATCCCGGAACTGGCCGCGAGTATTCAGCGCGTCGGCCTGCTGCAAAACCTTATCGTCAGTCAGTCCGAGGATGACGAGCACTACGAAGTCGAAGCCGGAGACCGCCGCCTTGCGGCGCTGAAGCTGCTGGCAAAGAAGAAGCGCATTGCCAGTGACTTTGAAGTGCCTTGCCTGCTGGTGGCCGATAGCAGCGCCCGCACCGTGAGTCTTACCGAGAACGTGCAGCGCGAGGCCATGCACCCCGCCGACCAGTTCGAGGCATTCGCCGCGCTGGTCAAGGAAGGCCGCCCCATCGAGGACATTGCCGCCGATTTCAGCGTCACCCCGCTGGTGGTGCAGCGCCGCTTGAAGCTGGCGAACGTCTCGCCGCGCCTGATGGAGGACTATCGCGCCGATGCTGTGACGCTCGACCAGTTGATGGCCCTTGCCATCAACGACGACCACACCGCGCAGGAAACCGCGTTCTATGACGCACCGAACTGGCAGCGCAATCCATCCGCGCTGCGCGAGCGCCTGACCGAACGCGAAATCGACGCCACGCACCCGCTGGTGCGCTTCGTCGGGCTGGACGCCTACACGGCGGCAGGTGGCGGCACTCGCCGCGACCTGTTCGCAGACGATGACAGCGGCACTTATCTGGTCGATGCCCCGCTGCTGGAAAAGCTGGTGCGCGGAAAGCTGGATGCGCTGGCCGAGGACGTGCGCGCCGAGGGTTGGGCATGGGTGGAAGCTGTGCCGCACCTGAGCTACGCCGAACGGCAGGCGTTCCAGAACGCCCCGCGTCAGCAACGCGAACCGAACGCCCGCGAGGCCCGCCGCATCGCTTCGCTGCAAGCCCGCCTCGACAGGATTGACGCGGCGCTGGAAGACGCCTACGACGCCGAGGACGAAGACAAGGCCGAGGCGCTGGAACAGCAGCGCGAGCCGGTGGCCGCAGAACTGCAAGCCGTGCAGGACGCCTTGCAGGACTATGCCCCGGACGTGCGCGCCGTCGCCGGTGCCATCGTCACCATCGACCGCGACGGCGAAGCCGCGATTCATCGCGGGCTGCTGCGCGAGGCCGAGGCCAAGGCACTGCGCACACTGGAAAAGCTGCGCCAAGGCTTCACCGGCACGGAAGACGCGAACGACGATGAAGGCGAGGACACCGAACCGCCGAAGGCCGCGAACCTGTCCGACCGGCTGGCGCAGCGTCTGAGTGCGCACCGCACCGCCGCGCTGCAAATCGAAGTGGCCCGGCATCCGCAGGTAGCACTGGCCACGCTGGTGCATGGCATGGTGCAGACCGTCTTGCAGGACAGCCACTACGGCCACACCCTGCCGCTTGGCGTGCGCCTCACCGTGAAAGACAGGCTGGACGCCTACGCGCCCGACTGGCCGGAATCGCCTGCCGCCGTCGCCTTGCGCGAACTGCAACAGGCATGGGGCGAGCGGCTACCGCAGGATGATGCCGACCTGTTCGCCACTCTGCTGGCACTGCCGCAGGACGAACTGGTGCGGCTGCTGGCCGTATGCGTCGCCGCCACCGTGGACGTGGTAACGCCACGCGCCACGCAGCACCAGCCCGGCGCGGAACTGGCGCAGACGGTCGGACTGGACATGGCCGCATGGTGGAAACCGACCGCCGAAGGTTACTTCAACCATGTGTCCAAGGCCGTGATTCTGGAAGCCGTGCAGCAGTTCGCACCGTCGCACGTCACCCGGCTGTCCAAGCTCAAGAAGACCGACATTGCCAGCGAGGCCGAGCGGTTGGCCGAAGGCACAGGCTGGATGCCCGCCCTGTTCGTGGCAGAGTGCGGCACGGCGCAAGACACAGCGCCGCAGGAAGCTGACGCCGAGGCCAACACCGAAGCGGCGGAAACGCGGGCGGCATGAGGTAGCCGCGTGAAGCATGGCCCCGGCGCAAACCGCGCCGGGGCTTTTTGCTGCACTTCAAAATCCGGGCGCGGCACATCTGCCGCGCCCGGTCTCAACGGCCAAAGCAAAAACGCCACGTCGCCGCCTTGAATCAGGCGGCGACGTGGCGGCGCACAAATGCCTTGTGCGCGGTTCGGCAATCGGCGCCCGCAAGCGGGCCAGGTTTCCACAGCGCCCCGCCACGGTGGGCGGTGCGCGGGGCTACGCCTGACTTGGCTGCGCTGGGTTGTGCGAAAGCGTGCCGTCCTCGACGCTGACGGTGGGCTGTCCGGGCCGTCACGCCGGCCTGTTCACCGACATGCCCCACGGCCTTTGCCATGACGAATCCACAACACGCCTCAAGCCGTCCACCACTGGATGCAGAGGACATTCCCGCCTGTCGCTGCGGGTCAGACCTTGCCGGCATCAGGGCGCGTGCCGGCGAAGCCTTCATGCGGAGCGCCGAGCCGGCCATCGCTCCATTCGGGTCAGTTCGGCCCGTTGCGTCCTTGGTTCGTTGTGAATCCTGGCAGGGGCACGGCTGCGCCTCGGGCTTCCTGGCTGCAACCGTCCGGCGCAAACAATTTCCCCTGCGCTGCGCGCATTCCTCGCGGGACAAATTCTTTGCGCCTCCCGGTCCTCCACGCTGTTGCGGCCGCTACGCGATGCAGCCCGCCCGTCCCCCGCCGACCGGATCACAACAAGGACGCGATGGGCGCGACCTTGGCAACCCGAAAGGAGCAAACATCATGGCCAACATCGGCACCTTCACCGCACAGAACGACGGCTTCACCGGCACGGTCCGCACCCTGACGCTGAACGTCAAGGTCAAGTTCGTCCCCAACGACAAAGGCAGCGAGAATGCCCCCGACTTCCGCATCCAGGCGGCGGGCGGCTACGACATCGGCGCGGCATGGAAGAAAGTCAGCCAGGCCGAGCGGCCCTACCTGTCGGTGACGCTGGATGATCCGTCGTTCCCGGCGACGATCTACGCCCGCCTGATCGAAGAAGAAGACGGCTCGCACAACTTGATCTGGTCGCGCAGCAAACCGGCGGCCTGACAGCCGCCCCGGCGCCCCGCCCACCGTGGCGGGGCGCTCTTCTCGCTACGACTCGGATGCCGCCAGGCGGCGTTCCGTCTCCGCCATCAGCTCGGTCGAACTGCACCCGAGCGCTCGCGCGATCTTGAGGATGAGCGCGAGCGTCGGCATGTGCTCGCCGCGTTCCACCTTGCCCATGTGCGAGCGCTCGACGCCGGCCAGATGCGCCAGCGCCTCCTGCGCCACACCATGCTCCGTGCGCAGCGCACGCACCGCCTCGCCGAAAGCCCGTGCCGGCTCGGCCTCGAAGGTGGTGGCGCCGGCCGGTCGGCCGCGCTGGATTGGACGCTTCTGCATACACAGAAGCGTCGATTCACGGCACAATTAAAACCACGTTAAAGATAACTCTTTCCTCGCTTTTACCCTACGATTCGAGCACTTGCTGCTGGCCCGCCGGGCCGGCTTTGGGTGGATGCGCAAAGGCGGATTGCCGCCTTCGTGCTTCCGTTGATTCGGTGATTGCCGCGAGTGCGCTTCCGTGAGCTTCTGCAAATACGCTTCGCCTGCTTCAAGGTTTTCCGTACTTCCACGAATCCGGCTTTGCGGATTGGTGTGCAAGCACATGCGTGCATCGTCGGCTTCGTGCGAATCAGTGCCGCTTTCCCGGTTCACCCCACAGCGAACAAGCACGCGAGCCTGGCGCACGCCGCTTGCCGTCAACCCCGGCCCGCACCGGACCGTGTTGGGGTATGACGGCCGCGCTTGGCGCGTGCGCCTTCTGTCGCCTCGCTCCGCCGTGGAGCGAACCCTTCAAGAGGAAGCGACCATGAAGACACTCATTACCGACGAACAACGCGCGCAACTGCTCGCCAACGGCCGCGCTCGCGCCGAAGGCGCGGGCATCGACCCGCTGCCGGTGGTCAAGCTGTTCACCCCGGACGCACACGCAACCTGGCTGCTGACCGAACTCGATCCCGAGGATGGCGACACCGCCTACGGCTTGTGCGACCTGGGCCTGGGTATGCCGGAGGAAGGCACCGTGCGGCTGTCCGAGCTGGCGTCCATCGTCGGGCCGCTGAAGCTGCCCGTCGAACGTGATCTGTACTTCGTCGCCACACGCACGCTGTCGGAATACACGCGGTTGGCACAGCGCAACGGGTCGATCATCGACTGACCGGCCCCGCTGGCCCGCAATCGCGGGCCAGCACAGCGCTGCCAAGCGCGGCGCACTGTGTCTATTTCGGTCTGAGTTCAGACCGCCCGCGCATCAATCGCCACTCATGCACCGGCGAAGTGCGGGCATGACCAAAACAGTCCTGATTGCCGCTGCGGCTTGCGGCATCGTGTCCATTGCTGCGCACCATCATTGTTCGCGCAGCCGTCGCATTCGGACGACCTGTGCAATGCCCTGGAGCCAATCGGTCTTGACACCGCCAGTTTAGCGAGTACCCGTGACGATACGCCGATGAAGCCGTAGCTCCCCCTGACGCCCGTGGCGACGAGCCCTGCTGTCCGACAGGAGGCTGCGTCATGGCAGAGTCCGATCATTGGCGCCCCGGTGCCGCTTACCTTTACGTCCTGCACCTGGACGGCCCCGCGTTGGCATGGGAATACTTGCGCCGCCACCCCGACTATCGGCGCGACTGGCTGCGCCGTCGCCGTCATCCCGGAGCGGCCCAGCACTGGGGCCTGCGCCTGCTGGAAGACCCGGCCCTGGATGCGCGCGACGCGCACCCGGCCTGGTTTCCCGACCACGACAGTGTGGTGCAGCTCTATCCCGACACCGATCCACCGCCCGATGCCGAACGCTTTGCGTTCTGGCATCTGCCAGGTCGCAAGCACCTGATCCACGATGGACGGCGGCTGGTGCTCGCCACGCGCTGGGCCGGCTGCTGTCTGCGCCTGGCCTTCGCGTCCGATCTGGCGGATGGCATGGCCTTCGCCTATGCCGTGCGCGCATCGCCCGATCCTTGTTCGCGTTGCCGCGCACTGGTGGGCGAGCTGGACAAACTGGTGGCGACCGCACCGACAGCATTGGCCGGGCCGCGTCCCTCGACGACCGCGCTGCTGGAACTGCGCACCTTGCAGGCCCTCGACGGCACGCTGGCCGGCGCATCCCTGCGCACCGTGGCGGACGTGCTGTTCGGTGCGGCGGCCGTCACCCGAGACTGGCACGCGGATGGCGCACTGCGCGCTCGCGTGCGCCGCCTGGTGCGGCGGGGCCAGACCTTGATGCGCGGCGGCTACCGCCGTCTCGCGCAGCTTCATCCGCACACGCAGGGACGTTTCGCATCCCTCGCAAAACGTCCCTGAGCACAGCGCCTTTCTTTTCTGAGACTGCCTCCATCCGGCCGCGCTGTTGTGGTCGGCGATTCAGACCGATGGAGGTTCACGCCATGAGACCCGCACCGCTGCGGCCGCAAGCCGCCCCCGCTGCCCAGCAGCAGCCCGCCCAGCCTTCGCGCTACCTGACCAACGACGAAGCCGCCGACTACCTGCGCCTGTCGCCGCGCACGCTGGAAAAGCAGCGCGTGATCGGCGGCGGCCCGCGCTTTCGCAAGTTCGGCCGCCGCGTCATGTACGCGGTGGCCGACCTCGACGCCTGGGCCGATGCGCGCAGCTTCGAGGCCACGTCCGATCCCGAGTACGCCGAACGCCATGCCGGCGATTACCGCGATGGCCGCTGACAGCCGGCGCGCGGGTGGCCCTCGTCGTGTCCAGCTCGGAGAAGGAGCGCGAACAGCTCGACCTGTTCCGTGCGCTGCCGGGCGACATGGCGCCGCGCGACGCACAAGACCTGATGGCCTATCCGTTCTTCTCGCTGGCGAAATCGCGCCGCACCGCGCCGATCGACTTCCGCTCCGGCGGCGTCACCGTGCGCGTGGAAGGCACGCAGGAGCACGGCATCGCCACCATCTGGGATGCCGACATCCTCATCTGGGCCGCCAGCCAGATCGTCGAAGCGCGCGACGCAGGCATTCGCCCATCGCGCAGGATGCAGGCCACGCCCTACGAGATCCTGCGCTTCATCGGGCGCGGCACGTCGCTGCGCGACTACCAGCGCTTGAAGGCTGCGCTGGATCGCCTGCAATCGACCACGATTGCCACCTCGATCCGCGAGACGACCGGGCGGCGCCTGCACCGCTTCTCGTGGATCAACGAGTGGAAGGAGCGGACGGACGCCAAGGGCGTGCCGCTCGGCCTCGAACTCATCCTGCCGGACTGGTTCTTTGCCGGCGTGCTGGACGAAGCCCTGGTGCTCACCATCGACCCGGCTTACTTCAAGCTCACCGGCGGCATCGAGCGCTGGCTGTACCGCCTGGTGCGCAAGCACGGCGGCAAGCAGCGCGACGGCTGGCAGTTCGACTTTCCCTACCTGTACCGCAAGTCCGGCAGCCTGGCGCAGCCGCGCGACTTCGCCCGCGACCTGCGCCTGCTGGCCGCGCGCCAGTCGCTGCCCGGCTACGTGCTGTCCGTCGAACGCTGGCCCGGCACACCGGAAATCCTCGCCTTTCGTCCCGTGCCGTCCACGGCACGTTGATAACCGTGGGGATGAAAGCGGGACAAGCTGTGAATGGGCTCGTGCTATCGGGCGCGCCGGGACTCGTGCTATCAGGCGCAGCGGTATCGTGCTATCAGGCGCGCAAATCGCCGCTAACTTCAGCGGCCGCAAGGGTTTTTCCGGCCCTTAACTTTATATCTAACTTTAAAAGCTCTCTAACGAATAACAAGAGCTTGTTATTGGCGCGGTGGATAACCGCCGAAGGTCAACAGCAACAGCGTTTTTCAGGCCGTTCATCGAGCCGCCTTCCGCAAAGGAGGGCTGCGCCATGATCGTCGCCTTGCTCAACCAGAAAGGCGGTGTCGGCAAGACCACGCTCGCCACCCACATCGCCGGTGAACTCGCGCTGCGCGGTCAACAGGTCATCCTGCTGGATTCCGACCCGCAAGGTTCATCGCTCGACTGGACACAACGGCGCAGCCAGCAGGGGCTACCACGGCTGTTCAGCGCCGTGGGCCTCGCACGCGAAACGCTGCACCAGGAAGCGCCGGAGCTGGCACGCCGCTGCGATCACATTGTCATCGACGGCCCGCCACGCATCGCCGCACTCGCGCGCTCCGCGCTGCTGGCGGCCGACCGCGTGCTGGTGCCGGTGCAACCGAGTCCCTACGACCTGTGGGCCAGCGCCGAGATGGTGGCATTGATCCGCGAGGCGCAACTGTTCAGGCCAGCGCTTCGCGCGGCCTTCGTCATCAACCGGCGTGTGGTGCGCACCGTCATCGGACGCGAAGCGCGTGGCGCACTCGCCGAGCAGCCGCTGCCCGCACTGCACGCGGAAATCCGCCAGCGCATCGTCTTCGCCGACAGCGTGGCCGCTGGGCGGCTTGCACGAGAAACCGCGCCAGACAGCGCTGCTGCACGCGAGATCACGGCGCTGACCGACGAGCTGCTGAGGTGGTCGCCATGAGTAGCAAGCGCATCGCCATCGGCGTGCGACCGCCGGCGAATCCGCAGGCCGAGGCCTGGATTCGCCAAGGCGACGCCAACGGCGTCCAGAAAAGCGACCTCTACACCGCGCGCCTGACCCTCGATGTAACGCCCTCCATGCGCGCCCGCATCAAGGTATCGGCCTTCACGCAGGGCGTGACGGTAGCCGAGCTGCTGCGTGCGCTGCTGGAACGCGAGTTCCCGGAGCACACGCCATGAACCCCGCCACGCAGGCGGTCATGGCTGCGCCACCGTCTTCACCGCAGCCGCTCGCATCACTCGACAGCCGCGTGCCGCTCACGCGCGTGTCGCTCGCCTACATCGAGCAGCGCATCAATCTCTATCTGCGCTTCGGCCATCCAGCTCGCACCGTGCAGCTCGACCGCTGGCGGCGCTGCGCGGTGTTCCTGCCGGCGGCGGTCTTTTGCCGCATCCGCTGGGAATCGAACGACTACGGCACCGTGCGCTGGCAGCTCCTGGTGCTGCAAGCCTGCACGCCGCTGGATGCCATGCAGAACATCCCCGGCATTCGTCCTGGTGCGCGCCTGCTGCTGCACGCCGAAGGCGAACAGAAAACGCGATCCGTGCTCGCACGGATCGACGCCATCGAAGCGCTGGGCATCGACCCCGCCGACGTGTCGCCCGCGTACTGGCGCACGCTCGGCAACCGTCTCGCCGCACGCCTGCCGCTGCCGGACTACACCGCCGAACGTCATGCGGCCTGGCTGGCCGGGAGGGCACTGCAATGAACATCACGACCGTCACCACAAGCGCCGTTCCTCGCTCGCGCCATCGCGCGCGCCTCGCACTGGCTGCACTCGCTGCCTGCGGCCTCGCTGCGCTGGCCTGGGCGGCCTTCGTGCAGCCATCGGCGCGCATCGTCTACAACCCGTCCGACAGCGTGCCGGTCGGCTGGTATCGCATCGAACCGGCGCACGCGCTGCACGTTGGCAGCATCGTGCTGACCACCTTGCCGGCAGACGCCGCCGCGCTCGCCGCGCAGCGCGGCTATCTGCCGTCGCACGTTCCGCTGCTCAAACGTGTTGGCGCGGTCGCGCCGCAACACGTCTGCATCGTGAATGGCATCGTGCGTATCGACGGCGTGCCCATAGCCGCCGTGCTGCGCACCGATCGCTGGGGCCGGCCGCTGTCATCCTGGCCACAGTGCCGTCCGCTCGCCGATGATGAGCTGTTCCTCCTGAGCAACACCAACCCGGCATCGTTCGACAGCCGTTACTTCGGGCCGGTCAGCGCCGTCGCCGTGCTCGGCGTGGCGCGACCGATCCGCCTGGAGCCACAGCCGTGACGGCGCACAGCAGCGCGCCGTTCGGCATGTCGTTCCCGTGTTCAGGCCGGTGCAGCGCGTGTGCGTTCGCACCGCGCAGCAACCGGCATTCCCCCGTGCAGACAGCTTGCCCTGAGCGCGCCATGCCGCAGGCATGGCGGGCGCTCGCCGGCGGCCAAGCTGCGCTATGCGCAGCGCCGCCGGGGCATCGCCCCCCCCCGTGCCGTCAGGCCGGGGGAAGATGCAGGGCAAGATTGAAGGGTGCGGCACCACGGTGCGCACAAAGCCAGTCTGCACGTGGGGTTGGCGCGGCACGCGCCCTATCGCGGCACCGTGCCGCGAGCAGCGTCAATGCCGCACGGGCATTGGCGAAACCGCGTGCATCACGCCCTGTGGTGCGCTGCACTTCGCCGGAGCTGCCGCATGAGCCGGCGCAGCAATGACGACGCCGACCGCTTCCGCCTGCGCCCCGGCGCGCCGAAGCAGCGCGGCGATGCCTTCGTCTCCAAGGTGCTGCGCCAGGCCAGCAAAGCGGCCAATGCCACCGGCGGCAAACGCGGCAAGGCACCCGGTTCGCGGTTGGGGCGCGGCCACGTCGCCGCGCGCTTCACCGGGCAGTCGCTGTCCGCGACCTCGCGCCGCGCCACCGTCAAGGTGCGGTTGGTGTATCTCAAGCAGGCCGGCGCGCGTTCGACCATCACGCACCTGCGCTACATCGAGCGCGAAGGCGTCGGCCGCGACGGCGAGCCGGGGCAGGCGTACAGCACGACCACCGACGACGCCGACCTGGCCGCCTTCGAGGAACGTGGCCGCGAGGACCGTCACCAGTTCCGCTTCATCGTCTCGCCGGAAGATGCCGCCGAGCTGGAAGACCTGCGGCGCTACACCCGCGACCTGATGACCCGCATGGAAGCCGATTTGGGCACGAGACTCGATTGGGTTGCCGTCGATCACTGGAACACCGACAACCCGCACACCCATGTCGTCTTGCGCGGCAAGGACGACACCGGCAAAGACCTCATCATCTCGCAGGAGTACATCACGCGCGGCATGCGCGAACGTGCCGCCGAACTCGCCACCGAATGGCTCGGGCCTCGCACCGAGCTGGAGATCCAGCGCAGCATGGCGCGCGAGGTGGAACAGGAACGGTGGACGGGGTTGGACCGTACCCTACAGCGTGAAGCGGCGGACGGCCTGGTGCATGTCGAACACTTCAACGAACCCCGGCTGCAACGCCAGCGCCTGCTGCTGGTTGGCCGCCTGCAACGCTTGCAGCGCATGGGACTAGCGAGTGAAAGCCAGCCTGGTGTGTGGGCCGTTCATGCCGACGCGGAACCAACGCTGCGCGCGATGGGCGAGCGCGGCGACATCATCCGCACCATGCAACGGGCCATGAGCGGCCAGCCGCGCGAGCTGGCTGTCTTCGAGCCAGGTGAGGACGGCCGAACCGTCATCGGCCGGGTGGCCGCCAAGGGGCTGGCCGACGAACTGCTCGACCGGGGCTATCTGATCATCGACGGCGTGGATGGCAAGGCCCACTATGTCGCGCTCAACGCCCGCGACGCACCCGGCAACTACCCGACCGGCGCTGTGGTGGAAGTGCACGGTTCCGCCGAGGTGCGGACGGCGGACAGGAACATCGCCGCGCTGGCGAGCGATGGGCTGTATCGCACCGATCATCACCTGGCGATTGCACAAGGTCAGGCGCAGGCCGGCCGCGATCCGCAGGAAGTCGTTGCGGCCCATGTCCGTCGGCTGGAAGCCCTGCGCCGGGCCGGTATCGTGGAGCGTGTGGCCGAGGGGCTGTGGAAGGTGCCGGACGATCTGCCCGCACGCGGGCATCAGTATGACGCGCAGCGCCTGGGCGGCGTGGCCGTGGAGTTGAAATCGCACCTGCCCATCGAGCGGCAGGCTCACGTGATCGGGGCTACCTGGCTGGATCAGCAGTTGATCGGTGGCGGCAAGAGATTTGGAGATTTTGGCTTTGGCAGCGAGGTCAAGGACGCGCTACAGAATCGGGCAGATTTCCTGGCCAAACAGGGACTGGCCGAGCGGCGCGGCCAGCGGGTGATCCTGGCGCGCAACCTGCTGGCGACGCTGCGCAATCGGGAACTGACGCAGGCCGCGCAGGACATTGCCACCGAAACCGGGCTGGAGCATCGCTCAGTGGCCGACGGGCAGCGCGTGGCCGGCATCTATCGGCGCAGCATCATACTTGCCAGCGGGCGCTATGCGATGCTCGATGACGGCATTGGGTTCCGTCTGGTCCCGTGGCGGCCGGTGATCGAACAGAGACTGGGACAGCAGATCGCCGCCACGGTGCGAGGCGGTGGCGTGTCGTGGGAAATCGGACGTACCAAGGGCATATCCGTCTAGTGTCGGATGCCCCATGCAGCTCCACGTCTCGAAGCCGGCGTCAATCGCGCGGCGGGTGGCCTGCTGATCGCCGAGCGCTTCCGTTTGTGTTCGCACGCCCTAGCACGATCTCAACTTGACGCGCCAGATCAGCTTCCTGGTGCAACCAAGCGCGAAAAGCTAGAAGTGCCGGATCTTCCTTTCGAATAGCGCGGTATTCTAGAAGCCAACTCCCGACTGTGTGCGCGACGATCGGGAATGGCGCGACCAACCGGCCCGCTGCCAGGGCGTCGCTGACGTAAGGGATTTGAGCGATAGCGACTCCGACCCCGTCGAGCGCTGCCTGCATCGCCATGACGTTGCTCTCGAATGACACCTCACCGGCGGGGTGCAGGGGGAAACCTAAGCCCGCCGCTTCGAACCAGTGTGGCCATTCATTAGGCATGTCGGATACGACGATGAGAGTCGCGTTGCGCAAGTCGTCAGGCGAGCGCAGCGTCGATGCGAGCTTCGGCGTGCAGACCGGCACGACGGTGCTCGGGAATAAGCGTTCTGCATTGTAGCCCGGCAACGCGTCGGTATCGCGTCGGATAGTGCAGGTCCAGTCATCACGTACCGGGCGAGTTGCGCCACCCGTCGCCATGCGCACTTCGACGTCGGGATAGCTGCGATAGAAGTTTGCCAGTCGCGGGATCAGCCAAGTGATCGCGAGGGTTGGACCGACTCCAACCGTCAGCACCGGGCCACTACGCATCGCCGTAACGCTTTCAGTGAGCCGGGTGATGGAATCGAAAGCATCAGTCAGACCGGACAGCAGCGCCTGCCCTTGCGCAGTCAACTCTAGCGCGTTCGCATGTCGCCGAAACAGAGGAAAACCAAGACGATCCTCCAGCAAGCGGACCAAGCGGCTTACCGCAGTTTGAGTGACGTTCAGCTCTCTTGCCGCAGCGGTGAAACTGCCATGCCGGCCAGCTGCCTCAAAAGCCCGCAGTCCGTTCAGCGAGGGTAATTGCCGCATCATGTGAGACCCCAATTTTTTCTTGGGGACATGCTAAGTTAAAAGCGTTTGTCTGACAATGGTCTCCACCTTAATATTCCTTGATTGAAAGATATATTTCAGATTTCTTACGGAGGCGCGCATGCACTATCCCGCTGATTCAGGCTCTGTTTTCAACGGGCTATCGTCAGTGCAACGTCCGGTTCCAGTCGGACCCGACATTTGGGCATCTCAGAGCGTTGGGAGGCAATGTGTGACCAAAGGCGCTCTCTTCAGCATCGTCATTGCGACAACAGGAGTTTTATGTATGGCTTACACCCAACCGGCTTTCGCCCAGGAAAAGCGAGGCGTGATACCGCATGCGCCGCTGCTGAGAACAGCCGTGCCCGATACGGCGAACCAGGAAGTCGCCGTCTATCACGTCGAATATGAGCCGGGCGGTACCAATCCCCGGCACCTGCATCCGGCTGCGATCACCTTCCACATCCTTTCCGGCACTGGCATCTGGCAGGAGGAAGGTAAGCCGCCAGTCACTCTACGCGCCGGCGATAGTCTGCTCGTTCCGGCCGGCACCACTCACGCGCACTGGAATCCCAGTGCGACTGAAAAGCTCCGCTTTCTCGAATTCATAGTGGCTGAAAAGGACAAAGGACGGTCCATTCCAAAGCCATTGAAAGACTAGGAGACCGTCGGACTTAAGCCCGAGGGGCGGGTGGCGGCGGCGAGCGGCGCGGTTTTTGCGTGACCCGGCACGCCGCCAGCGTCTTCATCACTTGCACAGGCTCCTGGGCGGCCCGTTGGGGCGCGTAGCAGGTCGTGCGGTGGGGCGTGATCTGGGCGCACTTCCCCCTTTGCTCGTCACCTGGCGCGCAGCACATGCATGCGCTTGATGTTCCAGGCCATGGTCACGAGGTTCCACTCGCCTTGCGCCTTGTGCAGTCCGCGCATGCTCATCTGACGCCAGCCCATGACGTGCTTGATGATGCCGAACACGGGCTCGACGGTCTGCTTGCGCAGTTTGTACAGCGCCCGGCCTGCCTGTGTGGACAGGCGGTGGGCCATGTTGGCGACCGGCTCCGCAGTTCGCGGCGCGTCGGGGTCGGGCCCAAACCGTTCGGCCAGTGGCACGTGATGCGACTCGCGCTTCATCGCCAGCAGCGGCTCGATTCCCGCCTGCACGCAGGCGACCACGTTCGCCTGGCTGCAAAAGCCGTTGTCGGCGACCAGGGTCTGCACGGTGCCCAGCGCCTCGGGCAACGCCGCTATCTGCTCCAGCGTGGGCACCACTTCGCGCTTGTCATTGCAGGACTGCGTGACGTGCGCGGTGACCACCATCATCGTCTCGATGTCCACGCCGGCTTGGGCGTTGTAGCTCTGCTCGAAGCCGCCGCCGGACACCGGCATGATGCGCGACTCCTCGTCCGTCAGGTTGACCTGGTCGCCGTCCTGGGGACCGGCCTGGGGCGGCTCGGGATCCCGCCCGCGCGGCTTCTTGCCAGCCTCGCGCTGGGCGCGGCGCTTGGCCTCTTTGGCCTCAAACTCCTGCTGCTCCGCCTTGAATCGTTCGGCGGCGCGTTGCGCAATCTTGGCCTTGGCCTGCGCGATGGCGCGCAGACGGTCCTCGCGGCGGGCAATCTCGGCGGGCACATCCATGCCATCGGGCGCGCTGGATCCATCATCCTTCTCCGCCCGCGCCAACAGGTCCTGGACTTCCTGGCGCAACTGCGCCTCGATCTTGTTGGCATGACCCCACGACAGCGCCTTGTGCTTGCTCGCGTTGGCTCCAATCTTGGTGCCGTCCAGCGCAATGTGACCGAGCTTGAGTAACTTCATCTCGCGCGCCAGCACCAGCACCTGCACGAACAGCGCCTCGATCTCCTTCAGAAAGCGCCGACGGAACGTCGCCAGCGTGTCGTGATCGGGATGCGTATTGGCCGCCACAAAGCGGAACGCCACCGAGTCGTAGGTCGCGCGTTCGATCTTGCGGCTCGAATGCACCCCGTTGGCATACCCGTAGATCAGCAGCCCCAGCAGCACCGCAGGGTGATGCGCGGCAGAGCCACGGCCCGCGTACTGCTTGACCAGATCGTCCAGATCAAGCCGATCAATCACTTCGACCACAAAGCGCGCAAGGTGATCACTGGGCAACCACTCGTCCACCGAAGGCGGCAGAAGGTAGGCCGTGTCTCGATCAACACAAACAAAGCGGCTCATCGCGAGGAACTCCTCAATGCACTGTCGCCATTGTCTCGGATTGATCCATCAGGCGTAAGCCTGGAAAGTCCGACAGCCTCCTAGGATGCAATTGCGTGAAGCGATGCGGAATCTACTCACGGCGACGGCGGCTGTCGCTGTGATCCTCGCCTGCGGGCCCGCTGTCGCACAGGATTCCGTCAGCGCCCGGCTGGAGGCGCTGCAGGCGGAAATCAGCAAGCTGCAGAACGAAGTCGCGACCCTGAAAGGGGACGTTGCGGAGGGGCGGGAAGAAGCCAGAGGGGCCGCCGAACAGGTGGTTGCGGCCAGAACGGCGACGCCCGCCGACGCACCTAGCGTCCGGGTGTCCTCCAGCAACCGGCCGACGATCTGTAGCCCCGACGGACGAAACTGCATCTCTCTCACGAGCCGCCTGCAGCTCGACTTCGGCGGTTACAACTACCGGCCGAACACCATAGCCACGACGCCGCAGGACCTTGTCGGCGGCGCGATCGCGCGCCGAGCGCAGTTTGGCGTTATCGGCACGTTCCTGGACGACTGGGAGTACAACCTCGTCTTTGAGGGCGGCGGGTCCGGCGGCGCCACCAGCGCGGTCTTCGACAAAGGTTACCTTACCTATAGCGGTTTCAAACCATTCAAGATCTGGGGCGGCATTCTCAGCGTGCCTTACATGCTCGACCGAGCGACAAGTAACAACAACATCACCTTTATGGAGCGAGCCGCGCCCGTGGAAGTCGCCGCCGGCATCGGCGGAGCCACGCGTTCCGCTTTCGGCATTACCGCCAACGACCGGCAATGGTGGGCCGGCGCCTTCCTGACGGGACCGGCCTCCGGCAGGACATCGCACGATGCAAGGCAGACCGCCGCGACCGGACGGGTGGTGTTCCTGCCAGTTCTGACCGACAGCGCCTCGCTCCTGATCGGCGGCGACGTGCAGTACCTGTTCGATGCGCCGACGGGCGCCTCGGAACTGAACCTGCGAGACCGGATTGAGATGCGCATCGACGGCAACCGCATCTTGGGCACCGGTCCTCTTCCGATCGACTCCGCGCGCGTCTTGAGCGCGGAACTGGCCGGAACACTGGGCAGCTTCCACTTCCAGGGCGAATATTTCGATTTCAACGTCGAGCCGACCCCCGGCAACGGGCCCAGCCTCGACTTCAGTGGTTACTACATCCAGGGTGGCTACATCCTCACCGGCGAGAAGCGAAGCTACAGCGCAAGCTCCGGCTCTTATGGGAGCGTTGCGCCAAGTCGTCCCTTCGACTGGAGGATGGGCGACTGGGGCGCATGGGAGATTGCTGCGCGCTACAGCATGATTGATCTCAACGACAGGGACATCTTCGGCGGCCGGCAGGAGAACCTCACGCTCGGCCTGAACTGGTATGTGAACAGCAACATCCGCTTCATGCTTAATTACATCAACGGCACGGTGGACAAGCGAACGGGTGGCGGTGGCGACATTGGCGCGAGGTACCAAGCCGTTGGTGCCCGCACGCAGATCGCGTTCTGACCTCCATCCACGAAAGACCAAGGAATGACCGCCGCATCGACGCCTCTTCCTTGACCTACAGCGACGTGCCCCGCGCGAACACGAAGCTGCAACGTTCGCTAGTTCCAGCGCTGGGTTGAGGCGGTGCTGTTGCTCCTCGCACCTCTGACTGGGGACACCATCTTTACGGCTAACGCAAATGATGGCGATCAAGGCTAAGGCTTCCACAACGATCGAAGCAGTCGGTGGTGCTATCACACAAAGGAGATCGTCCAGTGGAATTTCGTCATCTGCGTTGCTTTCTGGCCGTTGCTGAAGAACTCCACTTTGCCCGTGCCGCTGAGCGGCTACACATCGAGCAGTCACCTCTATCACGTGCTATCAAGGAACTGGAAGAGGAGTTGGGCGTGCAGCTCTTTGTGCGCACTACTCGCAGCACGCGCTTGACTCTCGCCGGAAAGCTGTTCCTCAATCACATTCCGCGCGTGTTTGCAGTCCTGGAGCAGGCGCGTGAAAGCGTGAAATCGGCTACCAATGGCTTTCACGGGCAGTTGCGCATTGCTTTGTCTGATGGCATCACACCATCGCGCCTGCCGGCGCTACTGGCACGTTGCCGCGAAGAATATCCAGAAATCGAAATCCGGCTCTTCGAAGTGCCGCTGGATCAGCAGATCAAGGGCCTGCATGATGATCTGTACGACGCGGGCTTTTCCATGGCCGATGAGGCCGGCGACGGCATCATCGTCAATCCAGTTTGGGAAGACCAGTTGATGGTAGCCGTGCCCGCGCGTCATCCCGTGCTGGCTTACAAACGAATTCCGCTGGAAGAAGTGCTGCGCTACCCGATCGTGCTGGGTGATCCCGCAGCATGCGAAGGCCATGCTCGCCAAGTTGATCGCATCCTGCGCCGACAGGAACGGGAGCCGCTGATCGCGCAGCGTGTGGCGACGTTCGACGTGATGATGATGCTGGTATCGGCCGGCTTGGCATTGGGCCTTGCGGGTGGCGCGCACATCGCATTCAGTCGTGAGCTAGGCGTCGTGGCGCGCCCGCTTGCGGGACAGCCACCCTTGTTGACTACTTACCTGCTTCGTAGGGACGCCGAACCGTCGCAGATGCTGGCTCGCTTCATTGAACGGCTGGCGTCCATGGAGTCGAACGATCCTGATTGGCCTGCATCCTCAAAATCTGGTGCTTTGAAGGATATCGAGCTATGAAGAAGATCATCCTGCTTCTGCTCGCTTTGATGCTAACCGCATGCGGTCAGTCAAACCCGATCGCGACCAAGACCACCATTGAAACGGTGGAGTCCCTTGCAGCTAATCCCGAGCGCCTCAAAGAGCTGCGTCAGCAATGCAAGCTGGAACGAGCCAAGCTGGGCAATGAGTTGTGCAACCGGGTTTCTGAGGCAACGCGCAAGCGCTTCTATGGCGACGGCAAGGTGCCGTATACATCACTGGAGAATCCGCCCAAATTTTGATTGTAGGCAGTTCGCCACGAATCATTTAATTTCTGTCAAACACGCCGCAATGCGCCATCGCTTGCGGCTTTTTTTCTGCCTACGCCCCTGCGCGAGTTCTTGCTTTTTGTTCGACCTTTCTCCCGATAACGGTCTTTGACCGGCACTGACCCGGCACCGATCCTGACACCAGCGGCACGTTGAACGCAGTGCGCGCAGGGGAAATCGGAGGCCGGGAGATGCAAGGGACGAACGTGTTGTTCGGTCAGATTGCCGTGGTATTCAGCATCGTGATCGCCGGAGTGTGGAGCGCCACACAATGGACAGCTGCGACCCTTGGTTATCAGATACGTCTTGGCTCGCCGTGGTTCGATTTCCTTGGCACGCCGATCTACCACCCGTGGAAGCTGTTCGAGTGGTGGTTCCTTTTCGACGCCTATGCGTCGCACGTCTTTGACATTGGTGGCGCCATCGCGGGCGGAAGCGGCTTGGTGGCCGTGGTGGTCGCCATAGGCATGTCCATCTGGCGCTCGCGCCAATCTCGTCTGGTCACGACCTACGGCTCGGCCCGCTGGGCCGATGCCGCGGAAATCTGCAAAGCCGGGCTGACCCAGCCATCCGGAGTCTTCCTCGGCCTGCATGGCCGCCAGTACCTGCGACACGAAGGCCCAGAACACGTCCTGACCTTCGCGCCCACGCGCTCGGGCAAGGGCGTCGGCCTGGTGGTGCCCACGCTGCTGTCGTGGCCCGCGTCCGCCGTGATCCACGACATCAAGGGCGAGAACTGGGCTATCACCGCCGGCTGGCGCTCGCGCTTCTCGCACTGCCTGCTATTCAACCCTACCGATGCGAAGTCCGCCGCCTACAACCCGCTGCTGGAAGTACGGCGCGGTGCGCATGAAGTGCGCGACGTGCAGAACATCGCGGACATTCTGGTCGATCCCGAAGGCGCGCTGGAGCGGCGCAACCACTGGGAGAAGACTTCGCACGCGCTGCTGGTCGGCGCGATCCTGCATGTGCTCTACGCCAGCGAGGACAAGACGCTGCGCGGCGTCGCCAACTTCCTGTCCGATCCCGCGTGTCCGTTCGAGGTGACGCTGCATCGGATGATGACGACGAAGCACCTCGGCGATGCACCGCATCCCGTCGTCGCGTCTGCTGCGCGCGAAGTGCTCAACAAGTCGGACAACGAGCGGTCCGGCGTGCTGTCCACCGCGATGAGTTTCCTTGGCCTGTACCGCGACCCCACGGTGGCCGAAGTCACGTCGCGCTGCGACTGGCGCATCGCGGACCTGATTTCCGCGCAGCATCCTGTATCGCTGTACCTCGTGGTACCGCCGTCGGACATCAGCCGCACCAAGCCGCTCATTCGTCTGATCCTCAACCAGATCGGACGGCGCCTCACTGAATCGCTCGATGGCAGCGACGGCGTGGAGCGCAAGCACAAGCTGCTGCTGATGCTCGACGAGTTCCCCGCACTCGGCCGGCTCGACTTCTTTGAATCCGCGCTCGCCTTCATGGCCGGCTACGGGCTGCGCGCCTTCCTGATTTCGCAGTCGCTCAACCAGATCGACAAAGCCTACGGCCAGAACCATTCGATTCTGGACAACTGCCATGTGCGCGTGACCTTCGCCACCAACGACGAACGCACGGCCAAGCGCATTTCCGAAACGCTGGGCACCGCCACCGAGCTGCGCGCGCAGCGCAACTACGCGGGCCATCGGCTCGCGCCCTGGCTCGGGCACCTGATGGTGTCGCGGCAGGAAACGGCGCGCCCGCTGCTCACGCCCGGCGAGGTGATGCAGCTCCCACCCGACGACGCCGTGGTGATGGTCTCCGGCCATCCGCCGATCAAGGCGAAGAAGCTGCGCTACTACGCGGACGCCAACTTCAAGCGCCGCGTGTTGCCAGCACCCACGCTGGCGCAGGGCCGCTACGCCGATGCCCCGGCCGCGCGGCCCGATGACTGGAGCGCCTTGGCGATTCCCGCCATGCCTGCCGTGCCCGCTGTGGCTTCGGACTTGGGAGACGCCAACGAAGGCGGCCCGCGCCAACAGCCCGAGCTGTCCGAAGTCGTCGCCTACAGCTCTGAATCCGAGCACGCGGCCAGCGATCTGGCGCTGCTCGATGACGACGACGATCTGCCGCTTCCCCTGCCGTCCCAGCTCGACCCGCGCTTGCAGCGCGCGGCTCGGCTGGCCGCCCTCAACCCCGACGACGGAATCCAGCTATGAGCCATCTTCATTCCCGCCATCGCCTGAACCTGTTCATCGAGCGCGACCATGCGAAGCGCCTGGACGAGCTGGCCGCGAAGAAAGGCGTCTCGAAATCCAGCATCGTCGCGGCCGCACTCGCGTCCTGGCTGTCGCCGGATGCGGCCGACCAGCGCGAAGCGGCGATGGCCAAGCGGCTGGATCGCCTGTCGCGCCAGTTCGAGAAGCTGGAGCGCGACCAGAACATCCAGATCGAAACGCTGGCGCTGTTCGTGCGCTACTACCTGACCGTCAGCACACCGCTGCCCGAGGCCCATCAGGAAGCCGCGAAGGCACAGGGCAAGGCGCGCTTCGAGCAGTTCATCGAACAGCTCGGCCGCCACCTGCTGCGCGGGCGCAGCCTCGTGCGCGAAGTCTACGAGGAGATCCAGCCCGACACGCAGCGGCTGGACGAGACGGCGGCGCTGGCCGAAGCGCAGGAACGCGCGCAGGAGGCTGCCGCATGAGTGCCGTCCCGCAGCCGCCATCGTCCTCTGTCACCTCGCTGGATCGGCGCATTCGCATGTTGCGCACGGCGATGGGGCCGCTGATCGCTTCCGCGCTCGAAGACCCGGACGTGGTGGAAGTGATGCTGAACCCGGACGGTGCGCTGTGGATCGACCGGCTCTCCACGGGCCGTGCCGCCACCGGCGAGTCGCTGTCGGCCGCCGATGGCGAGCGCATCATCCGCCTGGTCGCGGCGCACGTCGGCACGGAGGTGCATCGCGGCCGGCCGCTGCTGACCGCCGAGCTGCCAGAGACCGGCGAGCGCTTTGAGGGCATCCTGCCGCCGGCCGCGCCGGGTCCGGCCTTCGCCCTGCGCAAGCGTGCCGTGGGCGTAATCGGCCTGGCCGACTACGTGGGCGACGGCATCCTGAGTGCGGAGCAGGCCGAGTTCCTGCGCCGCGCCGTGCGCGAGCGCCAGAACATCCTGATCGCCGGCGGCACCAGCACCGGCAAGACCACGCTCGCCAATGCGCTGCTGGCCGAAATCGCCAGCACTGGTGATCGCGTGCTGGTGCTCGAAGACACGGTGGAGCTTCAGTGTTCTGCCCGCGACCATGTGCCGCTGCGCACCCGCGCCGGGGTTGTGAGCATGCAGGAACTGGTGCGCGCCACGATGCGCCTGCGCCCCGACCGCGTGATCGTCGGCGAAGTGCGCGGCGGCGAGGCGCTGGACCTCATCAAGGTGTGGGGCACAGGGCATCCCGGCGGCATTGCCACGCTGCACGCCAGCTCCGCGCACGGCGCGCTGCTGCGCCTCGAACAACTGATTCTCGAAGTCGCCATGACGCCGCCGCGCGCGCTGATCGCCGAAGCGGTGAACGTCATTGTCTTCATTGCCGGGCGCGGCCGTGCCCGCCAGGTCCAGACCGTCGCCCGCGTGACCGGCTTCGACGGTCAGGGCTACCAACTCGACGACGCGCTCGCGCCGCTTCCTTCCCCGTCCTCAACCCACTCTGGAGAACTGCCATGACGCCTGCTTACGTTTCTCATGATTCCCGCATTTCCGTAAATCCGCTTTCCCTGCTCGCACGCCTACGGTGCCTGGCCGGGCCAGCACAACAGGGGCTGCTGCTGGCGGTCGTATTCCTGCTGGCGACCGGCACGGCGCACGCGGCCGGTTCCAGCATGCCCTGGGAAGGGCCGCTGCAAGCCATCCTCGACTCCATCCAGGGGCCGGTGGCGCGCATCGTCGCAGTCATCATCATCATTGCCACCGGCCTGGCGCTGGCCTTCGGCGATACCAGCGGCGGTTTTCGCAAACTGGTCCAGATCGTCTTCGGCCTGTCCATCGCGTTCGCGGCGTCCTCGTTCTTCCTGTCCTTCTTCAGCTTCTCCGGTGGGGCTGTCGTATGAGTGCGCCCGATGAGTTCGCCAGCGGCTTCGAGGTGCCGCTGCATCGTTCGTTGACCGAAACCATCCTGCTGGGCGGTGCGCCGCGCACGGTCGCCATTGCCAACGGCACGCTGGCCGCCGCCGTGGGACTGGGCCTGCAACTGTGGATTCCGGGTCTGGTGATGTGGATCGTCGGCCATTCGCTCGCGGTATGGGGGGCGCGCGTCGATCCGCAGTTCATGCAGGTGTTCGCGCGGCACATCAAGCACAAGCCTCTGCTGGACGTGTGAGGACGACGCCATGTTGCATCTCGCCGAATACCGTCAGCGTCCCGCACTGCTCGCCGACTGGCTGCCCTGGGCCGGGTTGATGGCGCCCGGCATCGTGCTCAACAAGGACGGTTCGTTCCAAAGGACAGCATGCTTTCGCGGGCCGGACCTGGACAGCGCGACGCAGGGCGAGCTGATCGCCACGTCAGCGCGGCTCAACAACGCGCTACGCCGCCTGGGTTCCGGGTGGGCCTTGTTCGTCGAGGCCGAAAGGCTGTCAGCGGCTGACTATCCGCAGTCCGAGTTTCCCGAACCGCTGTCGTGGCTGGTGGACGAGGAACGCCGAGCGGTGTTCGAGGAAGACCAGAGTCACTTCGATAGCCGCTATCACCTGACGCTGGTGTGCCTGCCGCCGGAGGAGTCCCGCGCACGCGCCGCGAATCTGCTCTACGAGAATACGTCGCAGCGTGGCGTGGATTGGCATGAACGCCTGATCGCCTTCATCGCGGAGACGGATCGTTGCTTCGACCTGCTCGACGGCGTGATGCCAGAGATTGCCTGGCTCGACGACAGCGAAACGCTTACCTATCTGCACGCCACCATCTCCACGCGGCGTTATCACGTGGCCGTGCCGGAGCATCCGTTTCACCTCGATGCGCTGCTGACCGACTGCCCGCTGACCGGCGGGCTTGCGCCGATGTTGGGCGATGCGCATTTGCGCGTGGTGTCGGTGCGCGGCTTCCCGACCTCGACCTGGCCGGGGCTGCTCGACGACCTGAACCGACTCGGCTTCGCCTATCGCTGGAGCACGCGCTTCCTCTGCATGGACAAGTCCGAGGCGGAAAAGGAACTCGGCCGCCTGCGCCGCCAGTGGTTCGCCAAGCGCAAGAACGTCGTCGCACTGCTGCGCGAGACGATCTTTCAACAGGAAAGCCCGCTGGTCGATACCGACGCATCGAACAAGGCGGTGGACGCCGATGCGGCCTTGCAGGAGCTGGGCAGCGATCAAGTCGCTTTCGGCTACGTCACCGCGACCGTGACGGTGCTCGATACCGATGCCGGCGCGGCCGACGAGAAGCTGCGCAGGGTGGAGCGCGTCATTCAGGGCCGGGGTTTCGTCACGATCCCTGAAACACTCAACGCGGTGGAGGCGTGGCTGTCGTCGATTCCGGGCAACGCCTACGCGAACGTGCGCCAGCCCATCGTCTCGACGCTGAACCTCGCGCACCTGATGCCGGTGTCGGCGGTGTGGGCCGGGCCGGAGAAGAATGCCCACCTCGACGGGCCACCCTTGATCGTCACGCGCACCGATGGCGCCACGCCGTTCCGTCTGGTGACGCACATCGGCGATGTCGGCCACACCCTTGTCGTTGGACCGACCGGCATGGGCAAGTCCGTGTTGCTCGCCACGCTGGCGATGCAATTCCGCCGTTATCCCGGCTCACGCATTTTCGCCTTCGACATGGGCCGCTCGATGCGCGCCACCATCCTCGGCCTCGGTGGCGAGCACTACGACCTGGGCACGGACAGCGGCATCGCGTTTCAGCCGCTCGCGCGCATCGACCAAGAAAGCTACCGCACTTGGGCCGCCGAATGGCTCGAAGGCCGGATGCTGCGTGAAGGCGCGAGCATCGGCCCCGACGAGAAGGCGGCCATCTGGTCGGCGCTGGAAAGTCTCGCCGGTGCGCCGGTGGAGCAGCGCACGCTGACCGGGTTTTCCGTGCTGTTGCAGAACAACGCGCTACGCCAGGCGCTCGCGCCCTACGTGCTCGGCGGCGCGCACGGCAGTTTGCTCGATGCCGATCACGACCGTCTGGGCACCGCCGACGTGCAGGGTTTCGAGATGGAGGAACTGATGGCGAGCCGCGCCGCCGTGCTGGCGGTACTCGGTTATCTGTTCGCGCGCTTCGACGAGCGTTTCGACGGCGCACCGACTTTGCTGATTCTCGACGAGGCGTGGCTGTTCCTCGACGACCCGGTGTTCGCCGCGCGCATCCGCCAGTGGTTGAAGACGCTGCGCAAGAAAAACGTGTCGGTGATCTTCGCCACGCAGTCGCTGGCGGACATCAAGGACTCCAGCATCGCGCCGGCCATCGTGGAGAGCTGCGCAAGCCGCATCTTCCTGCCCAATCCACAAGCCACTGAGCCGCAAATCCGCAAGATCTACGAAGGCTTCGGCCTCAACGCCCGGCAAATCGAGATCGTCGCCACCGCGCAGCCCAAGCGCGACTACTACTACCAGTCGCGGCTGGGCAATCGCCTCTTTGACCTCGACCTGGGGCCGGTCGCGCTGGCCTTCGCCGGTGCTTCGACGCCGCAGGACCAGCGCGACATTGACGCGGTGGAAGCGTCGGCTTCGTCTTCCAGCTTCGCAGCCGCCTGGCTGCGCCACTGCGGCCTGGACTGGGCGGCCGATCTGCTGCCGTCCGCACCTGCCGCTTCCAATCCACCACAGGAGAAACCGTCATGAAGAAGACACTTCTTGCGACCGTCGCTGCCGCTCTGTTCTGCACGCTGCCTGCCGCGCAGGCGCAATGGGCGGTGATTGACCCGACCAACCTGATCCAGAACACGCTGACCGCGATCCGCACGCTGGAGCAGATCAACAACCAGGTGCGGCAGCTTCAGAACGAAGCGCAGATGCTCATCAACCAGGCACGCAATCTGACGAGCCTCGACTACAACGTGGTCAATCGCCTGCGCTCGACGCTGGCGACCACCGAACGCCTGATCGCCGAGGCGCAGGGTCTGGCCTACGACGTGACGAACATGGATCGGGAATTCGCCCGGCTGTACCCGCACGAATACGCCGCGACCGTCAGTGGTGACCGCATGGCGCAGGACGCGCGCGAACGCTGGCGACACACGCTCGACGGCCTGCACACAGCCATGCGGATGCAGGCGCAGGTGTCGCAGAACCTCAACGAGGACGAAGGCGTGCTGGCCGATCTGGTCGGCCAGAGCCAGTCGGCCACCGGCGCGTTGCAAGCCATGCAGGCAACCAACCAGTTGCTGGCCTTGCAGGCCAAGCAGGCGATCCAGGCGCAGCAGCTCCAGTTGACGCAGGACCGCGCCGCGTCGCTGGAACTGGCGCGGCAGGCAGCAGCCACCGAGCGCGCCCGCGAAGTGCGGCGACGCTTCCACGGCGAAGGCACGCCCTACACGCCGCAGACCGTGCCGTTCTACGGCGGCGACTGAGGGCACGCGCCATGAACGACATCTCGGTGATCGACCGCTTCCTCATCGTCTTCTCCACCTACATCGACTCGGGCTTCGGTCTGCTGGGTGGCGAGGTTGCGTTCCTCACCGCCACCTTGATCGTGATCGACATGACCATCGCGGGCCTCTATTGGGCGATGAGCCATGCCACCGGCCAGGGCGACGATGTGATCGCCAAGCTGATCCGCAAGGTGCTCTACATCGGTGCCTTCGCTTACATCATCGGCAATTTCAACTGGCTGGCCAGCATCGTGTTCCGCTCGTTCGCGGGTTTGGGATTGATGGCTTCGGGATCGACCATCACGCAGGCGGAGTTCCTGCAACCCGGCCGGCTGGCCAAGGTGGGCGTTGACGCCGGCGCGCCGATCCTCGAACAGATCAGCGACATGGCGGGCTTCCCCGAGGTGTTCGTGAACGTGACACCCATCGCGGTCATGTTTCTGGCCTGGCTCGTGGTGATCGTCACGTTCTTCGTGTTGGCGATCCAGCTTTTCATCACGTTGATCGAGTTCAAGCTGACGACGCTTGCCGGCTTCGTGCTGGTGCCGTTCGCGCTGTGGAACAAGACCGCGTTCCTGGCCGAGAAGGTGCTGGGCAATGTGGTGTCGTCGGGCATCAAGGTGCTGGTGCTGGCGGTGATCGTCGGCATCGGCACCGGCCTGTTCGCCGAATTCCAGGTCGCGCCGGACGAACCCTCCATCGACCATGCGCTGGTCATCATGTTGGCATCCCTTGCGCTGCTGGCGCTCGGGATCTTCGGGCCGGGTATTGCTACCGGACTGGTGTCCGGTTCGCCGCAGCTCGGCGCCGGTGCGATGGCGGGAGCCACGCTCGGCGCGGCCGGGACCGCCGTTGCCGTGGGTGCGGTAGCCACCGGCGTCGGTGGTGCCGTTGCGGCCGGCGCGCGCATGGCACCTGGCGCTGCCCGCATGGCCGTCGGCGGCGCACGTTCGATGGCATCGACCGCGAGCAGCGCCAAGTCGGCCTTCCAAGCGGGTTCCTCTGGTGCCGGCGGTGGCCTCAAGGGCGCGGCGGCCGGTCTGGGCAATGTTGCCAGGACCGGCGCGCAGTCGGTCGGGCAGCGCGTGGCCGCCGGTGTGCATTCGCTGAAGGCGCGTGCCGCTGCCGCCATCAATCCCGATGCTTCCACGGGCAGCGCTGCTACCGGCTCGGCCGCTCAGGGCGGCAGTGCGGACGCCGCCGCCAGCACCGGACAACCCGCGTGGGCGAGGCGCTTGCAACGCCGCCAGCAGCTCACCCATGCCGCCACCACCGTCGCGCACACGCTGCGCGGTGGCGACGGCGGCGGCTCGGGCAGCGGCCCCAGCCTGCGCGACCCATCGAACTCATAAGGAGAACCTGCCATGCGATTCAAACGACCGCAGGTGCGCTATGCCGACACACCACAGCCGGCCACGCCGTACCAGGCTGCCGAACAGGTGTGGGACGAGCGCATCGGCTCGGCCCGCGCACAGGCGAAGAACTGGCGGCTGATGGCCTTCGGCTGCCTCGCGCTCGCGCTGCTGATGGCGGGCGGCCTCGTCTGGCGCTCGGCGCAGTCCATCGTCACGCCCTACGTGGTGGAGGTGGACCACGGCGGGCAGGTGCGCGCCGTCGGTGAGGCAGCCACGCCGTACCGGCCAACAGACGTGCAGATCGGCTATCACTTGGCACGTTTCGTCACGATAGTTCGCTCGTTGTCCATCGACCCGATCGTGGTGCGGGACAACTGGCTCGAAGCCTACGACTACACCACCGACCGCGGCGCGGCCGTGCTCAACGACTACGCGCGCACCAACGATCCCTTTGCGCGGATCGGCCGGGAAACGGTGACGGTGGAGATCAACAGCGTTGTACGCGCCAGCGACACGTCGTTCAACGTGCGCTGGACGGAGCGCCGCTACGTCAACGGCGCGGCGGCAGGGCTGGAACGCTGGACGGCGGTGGTCTCCATCGTGCTGCAAACGCCGCGCACCGAGGAACGGTTGCGCCGCAATCCATTGGGCATCTACGTCAACGGCCTGTCATGGAGCCGTGAACTCGACTCAACCGAAGGAGGCAGGCCATGAAACCGTCTTTGCGCTTTTATGCTGTTGCATTGATTGCCGTCACGCTGGCGGGCTGCGCCACGCCACGCAAGCCACCGAGCATCACGCTCGACGAGCCGGTGCAGGCGCAGCCCTTGCCCGAACCACCTCTGCCGATGGAAGTGGTTGCGGTGCCGGAGCCTTTGCCGCTACCGGGGCAGTTGATGCCGCTGCCCGAACTCGCGGAAACGGAGGTGACACCCGAGCCGGAGGACGAGCGCGTGCGCGTATCCCGCGCCAACGAGGAAGCGCGCATGGCGCCCACGCGCGAAGGCTACATCAATGCGATTCAGGTCTGGCCGTTTACCGACGGCGCGCTGTACCAGGTCTATACGAGTCCCGAGCGGGTCACGGTGATTACACTCCAGCCCGGCGAGGAACTGGTGACGGTCGCCGCCGGCGACACGGTGCGCTGGATCGTCGGCGATACGTCGAGCGGCGCCGGCGGCGAACTGCGCGTCAACGTGCTGGTCAAGCCGATCCGCACCGGCCTCAAGACCAATCTGGTCATCACCACCAGCCGCCGCACCTATCTGATCGAACTGACTTCGACCGAAAAGGCGTGGATGGCGTCGGTGTCCTGGGACTATCCGCGCGACCGCATGCTGGCCTTGCAGCGCCAGGCGCGGGCGGCGCAGACGGCGGCGCCGCTCGATACGGGCCTGTCGCTGGAGAACATCCGCTTCCGCTACGCGATCAGCGGTAGCAATACACCGTGGAAGCCGCTGCGCGCCTTCGACGACGGCGAGAAAGTCTACATCCAGTTTCCCGGCGGCATCGCACAGGGCGAGTTGCCGCCACTGTTCGTGATCGGCGCACAGGGCGATGGCCAACTCGTGAACTACCGCTTCCGGTCGCCGTACTACATCGTGGACCGGCTGTTCGGCGCGGCCGAATTGCGCCTGGGTGGCGACAAGGGCGACGTGGTGCGCATCGAGCGCACGGACGGCACGACGGGCGCGCGGAGGAACTGACCATGAGCCAGGACGATTCTCCGGACATGCTTGGCGCCGCCCCGAAGCTGGCGCCGGAACAAGTCGCCCTGCGGGCGCAGCCGCGTCCCGTCACGCGGTTGAACCGGCGCATGCTGGCAGTTCTGGTCGGCAGCGTGGCCGCCGCCGTATTGGGCGCAACGCTCTGGTCGCTGCAAGCACCGCAGCGCCGTGGCGCAGGCGAGCCGACCGAGTTGTACAACGTCGATCGCGTGTCGCGCTCCGAAGGGCTGGCGCAGTTGCCCATCGACTATTCGCAACTACCGCCGACCTTGCCACCGCTGCCGCCGGAGCTGGGCGAACCGCTACCCGGCGACCTCGGAGCACCGATCCTGCGCGCCGAACAGCGAGCGCAGGGTTACTCGCAACCGGGCTATGACCCGGCCGAAGCCGAGCGCCTAGCGCGGCTCAAGGAGGCCGAGGAAGCGGCGGCTTCGTCCGTGTTCTTCAGCACGGGCGGACAGCGCGCCGCCGTAGCCCCTCCCACTCAGAGCATGGCAGGAACCCCACCGCTGACCGGACTGGCGGGTTTCGATCCGCTGGCCGCCGGACCGGCTTCGACGGCCGCGCAGCCGGGCGATCCCACCGCCGTGCAGAACCGGCAGGACCAGAAGGAAGCGTTTCTGAGCAATGCCGGTCCTGTGCAAACCCGCAATTCTGGCAACCTGCAACTACCTGCCTCGCCGTATCAGGTGATGGCCGGCACGGTGATCGCGGGCGCACTGGTGACGGGCATCAAGTCCGACCTACCGGGCGACGTGATCGCCACGGTGACGGAGCCGATCTACGACACGGCCACCGGCCGCCATCTGCTGATCCCGCAGGGCTCGCGCATCCTGGGCCGCTACAACAGCCAGGTCAGCTACGGGCAGACCCGACTCCAGATGGTGTGGCACCGGCTGATCCTGCCGGACACCTCATCAAGCCAGCTCGACAACCTCGTGGGCACGGACCCGGCCGGTTACGCGGGCCTGGAGGATGGTGTCGATTGGCATTGGGATCGCATCTTCGCCGGCGCGGTGCTGACCACGCTGCTGGGCGTCGGCGCCGAACTGGCCGCCCCGGAGAATCGCCAGGGCGGGGATCGCGTCGTCATTGCCGGCCGCGACAGCGTGCAGGACAGCGTGAACCAGATCGGCCAGGAGATGACCCGGCGCAACATGAACATCCAGCCCACGCTGACGGCTCGCCCCGGCCTGCCGGTGCGCATCATCGTCAACCGCGACCTGGTGCTGCGTCCGTACCAACCGCTGTTCTTCAACAGGGGAGCCTCGCAATGAACACGAACAAGCTGCGGCTCGGCCCGCTGCCCAAGAGCGAAACCGTCAAGCTGACCTTTGCATGTCCGGCCAGCCTGAAGGCCGACCTCGACCGTTACGCCACGTTGCATGGGCAGACCTACGGCGAAGCGGTCGATGCGGTGACGCTGATCCCGCACATGCTGGAGGCGTTCATTGCGCGGGATCGGGGATTCAGGAAGGTGATTGCCTCCAAAGTCGGCGCATGAAGGTCTCCCGACGATACGACGCTACCTGCTTTCTTCATCCATAGTTTGGAGATTGGGAGTTACACCTGCCACAAATCGTCGGGGCCTAAATAACTCAGGTCGATTCTGCCGGGCTCTTGAGACACTGTGGCCCGCATTAGGCCGCTCCGAACTGGGTTGAGCGCAGCCTGAAGGGTGCCCATGGGAAGCCCCTCTCCTGATAGGACGATCGGCTGACCGTTCCAGTGATGGAGCCTGACAGGCGCACCAGGTGGGACCGGGACGCCATACCAAGCGACGCCGGCCCAATAGCGGCGTTCAGTCCAAGTTCGCCTGTCGGCTGGCGTGAAGCTTTGCGCGAATTCGATCCACATCGCCTTGGTCTCTGCAGTGGGCCAATCCGGCAGTGCACTCCACATGGCGATAGCTTCGGAATTGAGCCAGAGCTTCAATGCCTGGCTGGTAGTGAAAGTTGCCGCCGTATCGGCGACGGCCTTTATAGCGGCGAGTCTGGAACTGAAGCCGGCTTGGATCAGAATCGAGGCTGAACGATTCATCGTGCCTGTTTCGACAGCGGGGACAGCTAAGCCAAGTTCAAAATCCTCAAGTTCCAGGTCAGCGACAGTATCGCCGTTGGCGGCGGCCCGCACTCGTATGGCCTCCATGGCCCACGGCAGACGATAGACGAGACCGCCTTCGATAAACTGAAGGGTCTCCGACTCCTGGCCAGCGACAATGCCCGCTAGCGGCTGGCCGAGCAACCAGCAGCGCAGGATGTCGTGCCAGTTGTCAGGCAAGGAGTCTGGCATGAACGGATAGAAGGCGAACACCTGCTCAGCGAGGTTGGTGATCGCCGCGATCGCTTCTTCTGCGTTGTTGGTAAGAAGCGCTGCATTGGCCTGAACCAGCAGTAGGTTGGCCCCCTCTGCAATCGCGTCAAGAGCGTGGCCAGTTGCCAATCCAACGCCGGCGAGGAAGTACCCTCTCCGCTGGGGAGCCGTGGACTGCGCCCAGATCAATCGGCTGCGCGCGAGTAGCCCCGCCTTTAGAGTCTGCTGCACCTGTTCATTCTGGCGCAGTAGGCGGCGTTGCCACAGGGAAGACTGGAGAATGTCATCAAGCGCAGTTTCAATGCCGTCATCTGGGATGTCGTTCTCGCCGATCAGGCTCAGGATGGCGGTATCAAGCGTAGCGACGCGCCGTTCCCACTCGGCAAGCGCGCGTTCGCGATCTTCGGGAGACTCATTGGCTATCTCAGGGAACGTCCACGCTTGAGCATTGTTCGCCACGTATTCGACAAGCTGGGCGAGGTCGTCACCGATGCTGACGTGCATCCGACTCAGTAGCGCTGCGACGAGCCGAACAAGTCCGCTCTCCATCTCCCGAGCGCCCACGTTGCTGATGAGGCTCTCCCAATTGAGCCGCTTTCTCGCGACCTCATCGAACATCGGAAAGAGTACGATGCCTTCCACATCAACGTAGGCTCGACCCGCTCGGCCGATGACGTTCTTGAATTCGGAAACCTCGATGAGCGCGCCGTTGCGGTGAAGCGAGTGCATGACAACAGCCGTGGCCGAGAGATTCAGCCCTTGGGCAAGGGTCGGTGAGGAAATCGTGACTTTCAGAATACCTTCCCGAAGAAGGCGCTCGATCTCCTTGCGATAAGCCGTCGGTAGGGCGCCATGATGTAGGGCAACGCCCAACCTCAGGCACTTTAGGAGCGCACTGTTTGGCCCAAGCCATTCCTCTCCGAGCGTGACCGCTGCGTTCAGCACATTCGGATCGACTTCAAGAAGCGAGCGAAGTGCGCCGCGCTCGTGGAGATCGACAATAACGTCGGCGAAGGGCTCAACGCTCCGGCGTTCTGGGCAGAAGATAAGGGCCGTCTGGCCATCATCAACGAGTCGCCAGGCTGTCGCCAGGCTAAGCTCGCGCTGATCTTTCGGGAAGAGGCGCGTGCGACGTCGCTTTGGTGGTACGAAGTCCGGAGGGGCAAATCCGGTGAGGAATCGCTGTACCCATGGACGCTCGTCGCCGACGCGAAGGTTGAGTCGAGCAAAGGGCGAGTTCCAGACGACCTCGCCGAACCGCAGTCGCGTCGGCCTCCAATCGTTCTTGATTAGGCCGCCGGGATGGTCGCGGCGGAGCCACGCCGCGAAATCATCCAGTTGATCCCCATCGGGAAGGATCGCCGACAGGCAGACGATACGGCGATCGTGTGCATCGGCACGCCGAAGGAGTCGCTGGATTTGCACCTCGTAGCGGATCTCGCGCTCGTTCATGCCAATCATGTGGCCTTCGTCGAAGACAAGAAGGCCGACATCATCGAGCAGTGAAGGATCGTTACGCAGCGCGAAATCGAGCTTTTCAGGGGTAGCGACGACGATATCGCGCTCGCGAATCGAATCCTCATCGAAGCCACTCACTCCAATGCTGCCGTAGAGGGCGGAGATGGTTTTACCGAGTGGCCCGAAGGTTCGCTGTAGCGTCACTTCAGTCTGGGCGGACAGCGCCCTGAGCGGTGTTACGAAGACGACGCGCTTGCCTGCGGCGAGGCAGCGCAAGATGCACAGCTCGGCAATTCTGGTTTTGCCGGCGCTGGTGGGCAGCGAAACCACTAGGTCGTCGGACTGATCGACAGCGCGCGTTGCGGCTTCGATCTGCGAGGGCCATAGATCAACTTCAGCTCTTGGCCGATTCAGCAGAGAGGCAATGAATAAATCACGGAGGCGAGGCCAATCGGCGGCGGCTCCACCAATCGGCAGCATCGGCACCTTTTCGTGGAAGGTATTGGACCAGAGATCGGGCAAGATATGGATCGCCACGCGATGCGCCCACCATTGGGGCAGCAAGTTCATTTCGCTGCAGACGCTCAGGCTTTCTTGGAGGCGGGCTAAAGCTTGGTCGAGAATCTGCCGTTCGCCACGCTCCAGCGCCAGCAAGAACAGAGACATGGCGGCGAGAAAAGAGTCGGTAAGCGCCGTATCCAGGCTGTCGAAAAGAAAGGCGTTTTCGTCGCCTGCCTGGCCTACGGCTGCTTCGATCTGATCCAGATGCCCCTGGATTGTGGCAGTGATCTGCTCGTCACTTCCGGTCCCCAAAACCCTGTAGTCCAGCGACATGGTTCGGAGGCCGTCGATATTGCGGAGCATCAGGAGGGCCAAGGCCCGCTCTATCGGCGAGAAATTTTCCTCGGTTTCAACGATAGTGAGGAGCGAGTAGGCCCGTGCAGACAGCCGAGCCAGGTGATAGCTCGCTGCGGTCATGATGAAGTGGAAGTCTCGATCAGCTTCCCCAGGGTTTCCTCTGGCCATAACTGCCTCCAGAGCAGTTGCGGCTTGCTCGAAAGCGACACGGGCCTGCGCAGCGTCACCACCTAGCTCACGGAGACGCAGACCGAGCCCAAGCATGGCATAACCATAGGAATGCAGGTCGTAGCTGAGCTGAGGAGAGAAGGCAGGTGCATCCGGTGGTAGGGCGCCATCGCGCCAGATCATGGCGCGTGCTTGGCCGCGGGCGATGAGGCGGCCGCGAAAACCTGCCGCTGCCGCCTCGTTGATACCCGCAACGATGGTCTCAGGCGTTGTTGGCATTGGCGATCACCTGATCATAGACGGCGCCGACGAACGCTGCGTGTCCCTCGACGCGCAGTCCGACGCCCCATTGTGTGATCGTTCCCGGATAGGATTGCAACGATGCGGTGAGAAGAGCGTCCGGGGTGTTGCCAGAAAAGGTGAACAGCAGATGGCGGACACTTTCGACGGGAATGCCATGTTTCAGAAGGGCAGCGTCGATGGCATCGGCTAGTGGAGCGTTGTCCAGTTCGAGAAGCCGGGCGGAAATGAAGGAGAGCGCATGAGCGGAGGGGAGCCCGCCATCCTTGTCCAGCCCAGCCCGAGCAGCGGCGAGGACTTGCGCCGTCAGCGTGACACGGCTCTTAGCCTCAGTCTTTAGAAAGTACAGGCGTTGGGTCTGTGGGTCTTGGAGAAGTCCAATTACATCGTCGCCGCGCATCGCCATGTTGCGATGATCCTTCCAGCGCAGACGTTTGATGGGCGCGCGGTAGCCACCGCTATGCGTGTCGATCCATTCGGTCGCATAGATCTCACCAAGATCGCCGGAGCGGATCGTCTTGGTGGTTGGCAACTTGCCCTGGATCAGCGCGGCTGCGGCCGGTTTACCGAGGCGGGCGAGAGCCCGCGCAACCTGTTCCTCAGCAGCATAGTGGTTTGGTATGACCGCCGCCGTCGCCTGAATTCCACTCGCCAGATTTGCTGGATTACTGGTCAGGACGCAAAGACCATGGTTGCCAACGGCCGAATTGGTCAAGCTACACCAAGTATTGAACTGCGCCATCTTCGCCCCCCTTGCGGATCAATGTGGAAAGAGGTCGCGAACACGTACAAAGGGTGAGCCGGTTTCGGCCGCCCGACGCACCTTGCGTTCGAGGACGTGGTTGAGGGGGATTTCCCGATTCAGGGTCTCGTAGAGATCATAGCCGTCCATGCAGGTGACGCGCTTGCCACGACCGAATGCGGCGAGGCCGTCTTCGGTGAAACCGCTGTTGCTGACGAATAGACCCCTAGTCCAGGCGGCCTTCTGTTCGATCTTGCCGTGAAAAGTGTGAAGCTCGGCGACACCGATGGGCTTGCCGTGCCACTTGGCTTCGACGAGATAGGTCTCGTTGCCAAACTGAAAGCTGCCGTCGATCTGCTCACCCTTCAGACGAAATGGTTCTTGCGCCGCCAACCCGTAGGTGTCAAACAAATCACACAAGAATTTCTCGAAGGCATAACCACGCGCATGAGCCTCCAGCGACGTCATCGCGAGGAGATTGCTCTTGATCTGGGCCAACTTCTGGCGATCAAATGCCGGGACGGGATCTTGACTGGGCGCTTGGGAATTTTCCGGCCGGCCTTCAAGCCGATTGAGCAAGGACAGGAGACGGCCGTGGGCGTTCGGAATCTTGTCGGCTTGCTCAGAGCGTTGTCGCAATGCTTCCCGGTATACCCATAGGGCGTTTAGCGTTCGGGCGACAGTTGCCTTATCGACTGTTTGAAGGAAGCAGCGTAGGCGCTTGGCTTTTGACCCACCATTGCGCGCATAGATCGGGTCGTCGATGTCGATATTGAGTTCTTCGGCGAAGAACTGCGCGAAGGTGCGATCCGAGAAATTGAGGACATAGCCGCCCCCCATCTCGAACACATCGTCAAGAAACATCATGTCGATAGATCGGATGTTGCTCATACGTACTATCGCGGAGAAGGTTGACGACCTAGGTTCTGGTCATCATTGTCGATGTCTACGACAGAGTTGTTGATCTTCGCTTCGAGTTCGGCGCATATCTTCAGCAACTCGTCAAAAGGTAAGGCATTGCCAACCATCACTTCGTCGGCCAGCATGGCCGCATAGTCCTTTGCGAGTGCGGCCTTGGCTTCGCCTTCGGGAACGATTTTCAGATGTCCCGTAGTCGCTGCTGCATAGTCGATGACTTGGCCGTTGGTGTCCTTCTCAATGAAGAAGTGCGACTTGTGATGGGCGACGGCCGTTGCCACCATGCGATCGGTCATGACAGCAGCGAAGTGGGCGCTTCGTGCGATCGCGACCAGGTCATGCCAGTGCCGCGCGTAACGTTCATTGCGGACGCGGCCCTGCGCGCAGAACACATGCGCTGCGGTAGCCTTCTCCCAGAAGGTGCGCGCGACGCTCATGACCAGAGGCGAGGCAGTGGGAAAGGACACTCCAGGAAAATGCTCGGCTATATCACAGGCCACCTGAAATACCTCGTGCGGTTCGCCGGTGGCGCGGCCACCGAATTCCAGCGTGACAACGGGTGCCACATACCCGGTACCTTGCGCTAGGGCTGGGTAGTGTAGGAACAGCTTGTCGTTCTCTTGGCCGCCGAGTTCGAGTCGGGCGTCCAGACGCTCGCGCGTCAGGGCCGCCTGAATCACCGGCTGCACGTTCTGCGTGATCCACTCAGGTAGCCGACGCCGCACGGCCTGCGTCCATTTGCCGGCTTGGCTGCGACTGGCCGGCAACTCTCCGTCGTGGCCGATCAGGTCCGGGATCAGCTTGCGGATGTCGTAGGTCAGGTCGATGTCTTCGGAGAAGCGGTCGATGACCTTGTAGACCTTCGACAGTGACGTGCCACCCTTGAAGGTCAGGTCGGCTGACAGCGGCGACTCGAACAGGGCGCGCAACGTCCACACCACCCACACGTCCTTTTCGAGCAGATGGGCCGGACGGCCGGTTTCAGCGCGCCCGTGTTCCAGCGCTTCGTGTTGATCCTTCTTGCTCAGAGCAAAGAAAGATTCAGCCACGAGCGGCTTCCTTGCCGATGGCTTGCGCCATCCAGCCGGGTAGCGTCGCGCGCGCCAAGGTCAGTGCCTTCCATTCGGAACGAGGCAAGGTGCGACGAAGCGACGCCAGCGACTCATCGGCGTGCGTCGGCCCGATCCAGGCCAGTGCGCGCACGGCCGAGCCTGCCGGCCGCGTGCCTAGCGCCAACATCCAGCGCGGCGCGTGCTTCACCAGCACTTCCGAGCGCCCGAGCTTCAACTTCCGGGTCCGGCCGGAGGTCAGGTAGACCTCACGGATGGGAACCTGCTGCGTCAGGCCCAGGACATTGGCGGCACTGGCGCCGTGCGGCACGACGATCTCGCCGCTCTGCTCGGCCAGCGCCCTGACGACCTTCTCGGGAGTGGGAGCGCGAGAACCGAAGCGACCGGAAATCGGGGCAGCGTAGGCGCCGCGCGCTACGCGCAGCAGCTTGCCGGCCTTGGCCAATCGAGAGAACGCCTGATCTACCGCCGATCGGCTTCCCAAGTGCAGGAACTCCTTGGGCGACAGGACGCCTCCCTCGGGGAGGGATCGCGCTTGTTGCAGGATGGTCTCGGGCAGCGTGTTCATAGGACACCTCTTAAGGTGAGAAATGATACATCAGTTTCTGACATCTTGAAAGCAGCATGGTCCCACTGATCTGGTGACGGATTGGTGGGGTGGGATAAGCGGGCCTTGACCGTTACGCTGCGCCGCATCCGCGAAAGCGCAGGTCGGTGGCCTGCGCTTTCGCGTCTTGGGGGAGGGCTATGGTTTGCGGGCGCCTTGTCATATCATTCAAGCAAGCCTCATCAGAGGCCCGCTTGGGTACGCTCAGGCCCGCAACCGCGTTGCTCCTATGTGGCTCCTGGCCTACAAGAGCCGGACTGGCCAGGGAGCTGGCACAAACGCCCAAGCCCTTGTCACACTTAGACTTCAGCCGATGCGCTGCCGTTTATGGAGTGCTTGACATCGGCCCTTTTTTGCCCCGCCGTCTGGGCGGGTCATGCTGCCCATTCCCATCGTCAACACGGGCACTTCAACTACGCGACGCGTAAACGGATCCACGCCAGTCTGCTGTGTGAACTTTTTCTGCCAAGCTGCGCAGACGCGAAGGACTCGCGCCCGTGGTGCCAAGCCGGGCCCAGGCATGCCGTAACTGCACGTCGGAGGTGAACCCGGCCGACGCCGCAGCGGCGGAAGTCGGGCCAATGCGCTGCAGATAGTGCAGCGGCGTGGTGCCCGCGTGCAGCGCGAACAGACGGCCCAGAAGCTGCGTCGATACGCGGCCTAGGCAGGCCATCGATTCGGCCGTCCGGTTGCTCTGCGGTTGCTGGCGGTGGCATCTTGCAGGCGGTGGAGCTGCAAGTGGAGGTGGCCGTGGTGGGCGAGAAGGGGCGAAGGCTCGGGGTCGGCCGGGCCGAGCCGCAACGAGACGCATCTTGTCAAGGTACTGGTGGTGGGTGGTTGCGTCGCGGCCGTCGAGGAGACCCGCATGCGCGGTCAGGAGCGCAGCGGATCAATTCCAGCCAACCCATATACCGAGTTTGTTGATTTCCAACACAACGTCAGGTGCTTCATCGAGACCGAAGAGATCCCGGCCTGCGTTCACCAAGTCTCTCGCAGATCAAGTGCCAACGCGATCAAGGCGTGTGCAACGTACATTTGCTGCATGCCTTGTCTGGCATTTCCTTCAGCGACTGGGCCGCTCGGTCGCGCGAACAACATCCAAAAAAGCGCTCACGGCATGCGATGCTCTTCCGACTTCGGAACAAACCAAACCGAAGTGACGATAAATCGGTGTCTGCAATGGAAGCACGCGCAGTCCCTTTTGATTCTCAGGCAGGGTCAGACTCGGCACGAGGGTGACGCCGACCCCTTCACGGACCAAGGCAAACGCACTCGCCCAGTCCTGAACCGTGACCCGCTGGTCGGCCAGCGACAAGCCTGCGGACTCCGCCAGACTTTTCCCATGAATCACGCATCCTCCTGTGGCCAGCACAAAAGGCTCCTCAACCAGTTCGCCGAGATTCACACTGCCATGAGGACTACGCAAAGCCAGAGGATGCCGCACCGGGACAACCGCCACCCATTCGTCATGCCCCAGCGGCACGGCGTTGCGTTCGGGTGAGGGATTCATGACGACGCCCAGGTCGATGGTGTTGTTGGTGAGCCAGGCCTCGACCTCGTCGTCGCTGGCTTCCAAGGCAACCACCTTGATGCCTGGGTGCAGTCGGCGGAAAGTACGCAGCAACGGCGGCAGCAGGGCGACAAACACGGACGGGAAACTCGCCAGCTTGATCCGTCCCCGATGCAAGCCCTTCGCTTCGTCGGCCAGGGCCTGGATCGCGTCGAGCTCGGCCAGCATCTTGCGTGCCCGGGCGATGACCTGTTCGCCAACGGCTGTCGGCACCGTGTGCCTGCGGTCTCGAACCAGCAGCGGCACCCCGAGCAACTCTTCCAGCCGTGCGATCGCCTGGCTCGCGCCCGATTGGGTCACACCGAAATTCGCCGCCGCCTTGGAAATGCCGCCCGACTCTGCGATCGCGATGAGCAGTCGCCAGTGCATGAGGTTCATCATGGTCAGTAGCTCAACTTATGCAATGAATCTGCAAGTCTAATTTTACTTCTGCGACATCGCTGAGCAAAATGGACTCATCGCCCCCACTTGGTGCTGGTCATGTCCATCGAAGTCAAATCCACCCTCGCTGCACCGAAGCGCATCGGTGGGATGCAGTCGCCAGCATTCGTTCTTACTGCCGTCGGCATCAGTTCGTTCATGGTGACGTTGGATGTGACGGCGGTCAACGTGGCCTTGCCGAGCATCGGGGACATGTTTGGCCTGCCCCTATCCGCGTTGCAGTGGGTCGCCAGTGCCTATACGCTGGTCTTCGCCAGCCTGCTCCTCACGGCCGGCGCCTCCAGCGACCGGTGGGGCGCGCGCCCGGTGTTCCTGGGCGCCCTGACGTTTTTCACCCTGGCGTCGGCAGCCTGCGGCCTGGCCCATAGCGTGGCCGAGCTGATCGCCGCCCGCGCGGTGCAAGGCCTTGGCGCCGCGGCGATCCTGCCCAGTTCCATGGCTTTACTGACGAATGCCTTTCCGCAGGCCAATCAGCGGGCGCGGGCGGTGGCCATTTGGAGCGGAATCTCGGCGACCGCGTTGGTGGCGGGGCCGCTGATCGGTGGGTTCCTGGTCCAGACCCTCGGCTGGCGTTCCATCTTCTTCGTGAACATTCCGGTCTGCCTGGTGGTCCTCTCCATCGCCGCCATCTCCGCCGGTAAGCCAGCGACCCATCGGCGCGCCTTTGACCCTGCTGGTCAGCTTCTTGCGGTCGTGGCTCTGTTCACCATCACCTTCTCGACCATTGAGGCCCGTCAATACGGCTGGACGTCGCCAGCCATCGTCGGCGCGCTGGCCATCGGCGTGGCCGCAAGCCTGCTGTTTATTGCGGTCGAACATCGTCGGCAGGAGCCGATGCTGCCACTCAGCCTGTTCCGGTCTCGGACCTTCTCCGCGTCGGTGGGCGCGGCGTTTCTCTACAACCTCTCGTATTACGGTGCGCTGTTCGTCCTGCCCGTGGCGCTGCAGGCGCAGGGCTACTCGCCGCTGTCGGTGGGCGTCCTGCTGATCCCGATGACTCTATCGACCGCCGTGTTCGCCACGGCCTCGGGCTGGATCGTCAACGCCATCGGTGCTCGCTTGCTAGCCGCCCTGGGGATGTTGGCCGGGGTGCTCGGCGCAGCGATCTTGGCCACCTTCGGCTTTACGTCCTCGAGCATGAGCGTCGGTGGATTGCTCATCGGCATGGGCGGCGGCACGCTACCCCTGATCGTCGCAGCAGCCCTCTCGAGCCTGCCTCCAGAACTCGTCGGCGTGGGATCCGGAGTATTGAACGCTGCACGCCAGAGCGGCGGCGCCATGGGCATCGCCGTCCTCGGCGCATTGCTGCAGGGCGCCACCCTGAAAGCCGGTCTGGCGTTGGCGATGATCGCCGCCGTCTTTCTGGCGGGCGCCGTCCTCACCTTTTTCTTTATGCGAGAGGGTACTCGCCCAAAGTGAACGGCTGATTGCCTTGCAGCTTCTGCAAGCCAAGTTCATGACGCGAAAGGCACTATCTGTCGTGATTGGTACTGTTTTACAACGATGGTCGCAGATTGCGGCGCAACCGTCAGTCCGCAGTTACCAAATGACGGCTATCCCTACAACCCGGCACTCTCGCCACGGAGTTCACTGAGTTCGACATATGTGGGTTTGGAGTGGCCCAGGAACCCGAAGACCATCGCAGCAGAAAGCAAGCTGATGGCGGCCAGCACGTAGAGCAGGAGATGAAATGCGTCTGCGTAACTGTGCATGAGCCCGATATGCGTCGCGTTTGGCAGCAACTGCAGCGCGCGGGACATGTCGCCCATCGCCAGGCGATTGGCCGCAGCGCACAAAGTGGCACTGCTCACGCTGGCAGGTTCGGTGCTTGCCAAGTTCGCTTGGACCATCCCACCGAGCAGCGCCGTCACGATGGCAAGCGCAATGCCCTCTCCGGCAACGCGCGTTGTGTTGAAGATGCCGGTCGCCATGCCCGCCCGCTCCTTGGGTACGACGCTGACTGCAAGACCGTCCATCAAGCCCCACGGCAGGCTCACGCCGATGCCAATGAGGATCATGGCCAAGATGGTCTGATCCGGCAGTTGCCCAGGAGGACACTGGGCCAGCCACACATTGCCGCAGGCGCACAGCAGAAGCCCGACGCCGGAGATGAGACCAGGCGAAAGCCACCGAGTCAGCATCCCGGCAAGGAAGGGAATGACAAGCATCGGTGCCGACAGCGCGAACATCATTTGCCCCGCTGTCATCGCGTCCAGCCCCTCAATCCCGATAAAGCGCTGAGGCAGAAGCACCAGCAGGACGACGTAGGCATACGCAGGCGCTGCCGCCAGGAACTGGACGCCGATGAAACGCGGGTAGCGAAACAGGGACAAGTCGAGCATCGGCCGTTTGGATCGCCGTTCGACAATCACGAAGGTGGCCATGATCAGACTGGATGTTGCGAGCAGGGCCAGCACGGGTGCGCTCAACCATCCGTTTTCCGGCACGAGCAGGACCGCAACGGTGAAAAACGTCAAAGCACCGGTGAATGTTGCCGCGCCCAGCCAATCGAATCCTGTCGCACCTGGGTCGCGCGTTTCGCGGATGCACCATCCCCCTAACGCGAAGGCGAGCAGCGTGATCGCCGTCACACTCAGGAAGACAGAACGCCAGCCGAAATGCTCAATCAAAAATCCGGCGACGACCGGGCCGCAGGCCAGGCCGACGCCAAACGTGGTCCCCAGCAGACTGAACGCACGGGTGCGCGCGTTGCCTTCGAACTCCTGGGCCAATGCCGCGGCGCCCGACGACAGCGCCGCGGCGCTGGCGACTCCTTGTAGCGCCCGTAAAGTATCCAGCCAGAGCATGCTAGTGGCGTGCATCGCGATCAGTGACAAGATTGCGAATCCCATCGTTCCGAGCATGAACAGCCGCTTGCGTCCATAGCGATCGGCGAGAGAGCCGCCAATCATGAGACTGCTACCGAACGCTAGCATGAAAGCGTTCGTCACCCAGCTAAGTTCGATGGGGGTTCCGCCCAAACCTTGCGCGATAGCAGGCAATGCAACTGCCGGGCCAGTGAAGCTGACGGGCATCGAGAGTCCGGAAAGGCAAATGGCACCCAGGACCAACAGCTTCTGCGTTCCGTTGTAAGTGCCACATTCGTCCATGCTCATACAGAAATCCTCTAGTCAAATGCTGGTGAAGGGCATGGTCCCGAATAGGCGTACCACACTTCGCATTGAGGGTGATGCTAGGCAGAGGGCGTCTTGAGATAAATGGCTTTGCTATCCGAACAATGTGGATGAAAATTCCGCAATACCGGTAAGACGCGTTACGCGATTTGCACTATGGACAATTTGAGTGGGCTGGCCGCTTTCGTGCGGGCTGCCGAAACGCTGAGCTTCGTTGCCGCAGGCCGCGATCTCGGGCTTTCCGCTTCAGCTGTCGGCAAGAGCATCGCCCGCCTCGAAAAGCATTTGGGTGTCAGGCTTTTCCATCGCACCACACGTCAGATCAGCCTGACCGACGAGGGCATGACGTTTTTCGTGCGTTGCCGCAGTGCACTGCAAGAGATCGAGGACGCCGAGGCAGAGCTTTCGAAGGCAAAAGGGACACCGCGCGGCAGGCTGAAGATCAGTTTGCCCACCATTGGTTACCGCCTTCTCTTACCAGTCATCCCTCAATTTCGCCATGCATACCCCGAAATTGACCTGGAATTCGATTTCAGCGACCGCTTGGTCGACGTGATCAACGAGGGCTTCGACGCTGTGATCCGCAGTGGCCCTTTGTCCGACTCCACCCTTACGGCGAAACCTCTCTGCCCCTATCGGTTCATCGTGTGCGCATCGCCCGCCTACTTTGTTCAATATGGGGCGCTTGGCAATGCCCGTGACCTCGCGAATCACGTGTGTTTGCGATTCAAGTATCCGTCGAGCGGCAAGCTCCAGGAGTGGCTACTCAATGGCGTGTCGGTATTGCAAGGCCAGAGCGCCTCTGTTCGATCGCAGCAGCTCGTCTTTAACAATACCGAAGCGGTACTGTCGGCCGCGCTGCAAGGACTTGGTATTGCCTACGTTCCAGATTTCGTCGCGCGTGAACCGCTGGCCGAGGGGAAGTTGCGCCCTGTGCTCGAGAGTGCGAGTACCCGTCAAGGCATGTTTCAGATTCTCTGGGCGACGAATCGGCACATGGTTCCGAGGCTGCGCGTATTCATAGACTTTCTGGGGCAGCATCTACACCGCGAGTGAACAGCCGCCGGGTTTGATGGAGGTCCCACAGGACTCCGGTCGATCACGATCACATCGCCCTTGATGAAAACGGCCATCTGCTGCGCCGGCTTTTCGAGCAGTTGCCGCGCTGGCTCGTGTCTGTGAGTATTCCAGCGCAAACCCGCCAGTCGTTCTGATCCAAAGCGGTCACAGGCGCCAGGCGGGGCAGGTCAACATGTCGGCGGCCATAGGCGACATTTCTTGGATGTGGTGCAATCCTCACGACCGCTCCTCGGCCTGAACGGACTCTCGCCAGATTCGGCCTAGGAGGCTGTCGGACTTTCCAGGCTTACGCCTGATGGATCAATCCGAGACAATGGCGACAGTGCATTGAGGAGTTCCTCGCGATGAGCCGCTTTGTTTGTGTTGATCGAGACACGGCCTACCTTCTGCCGCCTTCGGTGGACGAGTGGTTGCCCAGTGATCACCTTGCGCGCTTTGTGGTCGAAGTGATTGATCGGCTTGATCTGGACGATCTGGTCAAGCAGTACGCGGGCCGTGGCTCTGCCGCGCATCACCCTGCGGTGCTGCTGGGGCTGCTGATCTACGGGTATGCCAACGGGGTGCATTCGAGCCGCAAGATCGAACGCGCGACCTACGACTCGGTGGCGTTCCGCTTTGTGGCGGCCAATACGCATCCCGATCACGACACGCTGGCGACGTTCCGTCGGCGCTTTCTGAAGGAGATCGAGGCGCTGTTCGTGCAGGTGCTGGTGCTGGCGCGCGAGATGAAGTTACTCAAGCTCGGTCACATTGCGCTGGACGGCACCAAGATTGGAGCCAACGCGAGCAAGCACAAGGCGCTGTCGTGGGGTCATGCCAACAAGATCGAGGCGCAGTTGCGCCAGGAAGTCCAGGACCTGTTGGCGCGGGCGGAGAAGGATGATGGATCCAGCGCGCCCGATGGCATGGATGTGCCCGCCGAGATTGCCCGCCGCGAGGACCGTCTGCGCGCCATCGCGCAGGCCAAGGCCAAGATTGCGCAACGCGCCGCCGAACGATTCAAGGCGGAGCAGCAGGAGTTTGAGGCCAAAGAGGCCAAGCGCCGCGCCCAGCGCGAGGCTGGCAAGAAGCCGCGCGGGCGGGATCCCGAGCCGCCCCAGGCCGGTCCCCAGGACGGCGACCAGGTCAACCTGACGGACGAGGAGTCGCGCATCATGCCGGTGTCCGGCGGCGGCTTCGAGCAGAGCTACAACGCCCAAGCCGGCGTGGACATCGAGACGATGATGGTGGTCACCGCGCACGTCACGCAGTCCTGCAATGACAAGCGCGAAGTGGTGCCCACGCTGGAGCAGATAGCGGCGTTGCCCGAGGCGCTGGGCACCGTGCAGACCCTGGTCGCCGACAACGGCTTTTGCAGCCAGGCGAACGTGGTCGCCTGCGTGCAGGCGGGAATCGAGCCGCTGCTGGCGATGAAGCGCGAGTCGCATCACGTGCCACTGGCCGAACGGTTTGGGCCCGACCCCGACGCGCCGCGAACTGCGGAGCCGGTCGCCAACATGGCCCACCGCCTGTCCACACAGGCAGGCCGGGCGCTGTACAAACTGCGCAAGCAGACCGTCGAGCCCGTGTTCGGCATCATCAAGCACGTCATGGGCTGGCGTCAGATGAGCATGCGCGGACTGCACAAGGCGCAAGGCGAGTGGAACCTCGTGACCATGGCCTGGAACATCAAGCGCATGCATGTGCTGCGCGCCAGGTGACGAGCAAAGGGGGAAGTGCGCCCAGATCACGCCCCACCGCACGACCTGCTACGCGCCCCAACGGGCCGCCCAGGAGCCTGTGCAAGTGATGAAGACGCTGGCGGCGTGCCGGGTCACGCAAAAACCGCGCCGCTCGCCGCCGCCACCCGCCCCTCGGGCTTAAGTCCGACGGTCTCCTAGAGGCCGGTCACGACCCATTGCCGTCATCGACAGCCCGCAGACTCACACCTGATCAATGGACGAGGATGGACTGTCAGTGTGCAACCTGTCCCTGCCTGGCGCCGTCCGGGGTTCGTCCAGTCCAGTTCTTGAACGCCCGGTAGAACGAGTTCGGCTCGTCAAAGCCCAGCAAGAACGAAATCTCGGCGATGGGCAGCGCGGTCTTCAACAAGTAATGTCTGGCCAAGGACTGGCGAGTCTCCTGGAGAATGTGCTGGAAATTGCGCCCTTCACCTTCCAGCCGACGCTGCAGCGTGCGCTTGCTCATCAGGAGCTTGGCGGCAATGGCCTCCATGCTGCAGCGGCCGCTCGGCAACCCTTCCAAAAGCGCCGCATGCACCCTGGCGGCGGTCGTCACCGCAGCGCCCAAGTCGGCCAGGCGCAGACGCAGCTCTGGCTCAAACACGGCCCATATGGCGGCATTCGAGGTCAGAAACGGCCTGTGGGCATCTGAGGTGCGTATTCCGGCGAACGTGACCGCTGATTCCGGTCATCGTGACCGATGGTGGTGTTGCGCGGCTTGATTTTAGGTTTGGCTTGCTTTGAGGGTTGGCTTTCCTTTCTCAAATTGTTGTTGAAACGGTTTCGTCAGGCCCCCGCCAGGCCGCCGGAGGCACCCCCCGATCGGGCATGTATGCATGATCCCGCTCGACAGGCATCAGAGAATCAATCGGTATCTTTGCTTGCGGGCGCCTGCGAGCCCGCCTTGCCTTTGGCCGGCACCTTCTTGCGCAACGACTCTCCGGTGAGCGTGAGTCGGTGATGGCTTTGCATCAGCCGATCCAGCATCGCGTCGGCCATCGTGGCGTCACCAATCCATTCGTGCCAATGCTCAATGGGCAACTGGCTGGTGATGATCGTGGCGCGGCTGGCCGCCCGGTCATCAATGATCTCCAGCAAATCGGCCCGCGTTTGCGCATCCATGGCCGTCATCCCCCAGTCATCGAGCAGCAACACGTCCGTGTTCTTGAGCGTGTCCAACCAACGCGTGAAGGTGCCATTGGCGTGCCGTATGCGCAGCTCCTCGCCCAGGCGGGGCACGCGTTGGTAGATGGCGCTGTGGCCACGCCTGCAAGCGTGCTGCGCCAAGGCGCACCCCAACCACGATTTGCCCGCCCCGGTGGGGCCGGTAATCAGCACCGCATGCCCGGCCTGCACCCAATCGCCCAGGGCCAGGCTCATCACCGCGCTGCGCTCAATGCCGCGCGTGCTGCGGCTGTCCAAGTCCTCAATGGCGGCCTGTGGGTATTTGAGCTTGGCCAACTTGAGCAGGCGCGCGCAGCGCCGGTCCTGCCGGCCATGCACTTCGCGGTCCACCAGCAGGGCGAGCCGCTCCTCAAAGCTCATGGCGGCCATGCCGCCGGTGCGCAGTTGCTGCTCCAGGGCCTGGGCCATGGTCTCCAGCCGCAAGCCGCGCAGCTGATTCAGGGTCGTGTTCATCATCATGGTCGTCTCGTTCTCGTGTGGGATGTTCATTGGTAGTAATCCGCGCCGCGCACATGCGCGTGCGACGGGCTCGTCCACTCGGGCGTGGTGCTGGCTTGCAGCAGGTCGCGCCGGTTCACCAAGATGTCGCGGATGTGCGTGTACTTGGAGGTGCCCAACGCGCACGCCAACACGCAGGCCGCCTCCAGGCGTGCGTCGCCGTAGCGTTTGCTCAAGGACAACAACCCCAGGCACGCTCGGTACGCGTGCTCGGGATGCCGCTGCCGCTCCAGCATCCGGCGCACCGTGAGGGCGCAGGCCACGCCGACACGCTCGCCCCAATGGATGAGCCGCTCGGGCGTCCACTGGGCCTGGGCTTGGTGCCGATCGGGCAGGTGTTCAGCCACGGTGGTGAAGCCCCCCGGGTGCGCACAGCGCCTGTGGCTGGCCACGCGTTGCCCGCGGTGCACCACCTCCACGGCACTGGCCGTGATGCGCAGCTCCAGCGCCATGCCCACCAGGGCGTGGGGCACGCTGTAGCGGTGGGCTTCGAACTCGATGTGGCTGTCGATATGCACGCGCACGGTTTTGAAGACCGCCCATTCCCAGGCTTGCAGCGGCAGCGCCATCAGCGCCGGGGCATCGATTTCCTTGAACACGCTGGCCCGGCAGCCGGGCAGCTTCTGGAAGGCGCGCTGGTTGAGGTATTCCAGCAGCGGGGCCATGGCGTCGTTGACGTCGTCGATGGTGGCGAACTGGATCTTGCGCAGGCGCGCCAAGATCCAGCGCTCCACCAGTTGCACGCTGAGCTCGACCTTGGCTTTGTCCTGTGGGTGATAAGCCCGCGCGGGCAGCACCGAGCAGCCGTAGTGGCGGGCAAAGTCGAGCACGGTGTCGTTCAACTGTGGCTCGTAGCGGTTGGCGCTTTTGACCAAGGCGCGTGGGTTGTCTGGGACGATGAGTTGCGGCACGCCGCCAAAGAAGGTCAGCGCGCGCGCCGTGGCGCCGAGCCAGTCGCAGGCCGTTTGCGCCGGCGTGGCCAGCGCGAAGCAGTAGCCCGAGGCGCCCATGGCGGCGACAAAGATGTTGGCGCGCTGGCCATTGGTCAAAGCCACCGTGGGTCCGGCGTAGTCGATGAACAGCTTCTCGCCGGCGCGGTGGACTTGGCGCATTGAGCGCTTCAGACGATTGGCAAACTGGCGGTAGTTCTCGCAGAACTGCGAGTAGCGCCAGGGTTTGACGGGATGCTCGGGGTCGTGTTCGTCGCCGGTCTGGGCGCAGTATTCCTCCCACAGCAGTGCCAGCGTCATGCCTTTGCGGCGCAGCTCCTGGTGAATGCGGCCGTAGTCGGCCTGGGCGTAGATATCGCTGGGCCGCGGTGCGGAAAGAAGCTGCCGCTCCAGGGCTGCTTCGTCCATCGCTGCCACGGTGGGCCAGTCCAGGCCGGCGGCCACGGCCAAGCCGACGTACTTGGTGACCACACCTTTGGAGATGCCCAGAGCGGTGGCTATTTGCTGGTGGGATTGCCCACCTTCGAGTTTGAGACGCAAGGCGTCTTTGAGTTTGCGCATGTTGATCCTTGGGGCGGCCATGGGGCTCCTGCAAATGCAGTGAAGCTACTTGGTCCGCCAGGTTGATTCATGCGCAACACCATTCCGGTGTCGTAGTCCAACGGCCCGGTCACGATGACCGGATTCGCCGGTCACGTTCCCGGAATCGCCCGGTCACGATGACCGGAATCAGCGGTCACGTTGGTCCGGAATACGCACTGAGGCACTGAAGGTGACTCGATGGGTTCCGCCACGCCGAATCGGCAGGCCCAGATACTGTTCATAGGGATCGCTGGGCGCAGGAGGGCGCGTCGTCAGCACTTCGATTGGACGGATCTCCTCTCGGGTGCCCATGCGCGCCAGGGCAACCACGAACAACAGCTCCATGACCACCAGTGACGCGGGTGGAGGCGGCCCGTCGGGCCAGGTGAATTCGATGGCCACGGTCCCCCGCTCCTCGATGACGGCCAAGTCCATGGGCGCGACCAAGGCCTTGAATTTCGCGATGCGCTGCGCGGCCACGAACAGGTCCGGACTGCACAGCGCCGCGAACAAGGGCGGCAGGAAGGACTCGCTGCGGATGGTGCGCGCAAGCCGCAGCGGGAAACATGCGTCGCCGGTCTCCGCCTCAATGGCTTCCCAGAACCGGAAGTAGCTGTCGGGCGGCAAGCGGACAGAGGCTTGCTGCAGCAAGTCCTCCGGCAGGTTCGCTCGACGCAGCGCGTTCTGCGGCGAGATGCCGAGATCGCTGAGCAGCGTGCGCCATGTCGCATCCAAGGCGTAGGTCTGGGTTTGCATGACCCGCTGTGTCCTCTCCTGCGATCTGTTCCGCTGTCAGCCGTGAATGCCGAACTGTGTTCGCATGCCGGCCATGAATGCTTCCTCGCCCACTTGATTACGCTGAGCGAGCATCTGCGCTGCATCGGCACCCGCCACGTGGTGGAGCCGAGGGCTTGGATCGCCGACCGCAGCATAGACGACCGCCGCCGCATCTTCCGGTTCCGCGCCCTGCGCCAGCATCGGGCCCAGCACGCCAAGGGTGGTTTGAACCAGTGGCTGATAGGTCTCGATGGCGGGATCGTTGCTGAAGTCCAGGGAGCGGGTGCCGAAGTCCGTCTTCATGCCGCCAGGCGCCACCACCTTGACGCGAACACCAAGCGGCACCAACTCGTAGTGAAGTGATTCCGACAGGCCTTCCACCGCGAACTTGGACCCGTGGTAGAGCGTGCCCAGCGGAAAGGCAAGGCGTCCGCCCACCGAGGAGATGTTGACGATGGTGCCACTGCGCTGTGCTCTGAAGTGCGGCAGAACGGCCTTGATCGTGGCAAGGAGACCCAGCACGTTCACATCGAACTGTCGGCGAACCTTTGCCATGGATGTGGCCTCCAGCGGCCCATAGGCGCCATATCCGGCATTGTTCACGAGCGCATCGATGCGGCCAAAACGCTGAAGGCCCAAAGCCACGGCATGTTGAATGCTCTCTTCATCCTGGACATCGAGTCGGGTGACCAGGACACCGGAGAGTTGCGTCAGTTCCCTTTCTTGATTGGGATCGCGCATCGTCGCAACGACATTCCAGCCATGGGCATGGAAGTATTTTGCGGTAGCACGCCCCAGGCCCGAAGAGGCGCCAGTGATGAGAACGGTGAGATGGGTCACAGTGTGGCTCCAGAGTTGTTGGTGGAGCCAGTGTTCCAAAAAGACGCTGATCAGGCAGCATCCGATTGCGCCAAGTCGCTATCTGATCGCGTCGCTGGCACGCCAAGCGCTCGCGCCTTCCGGGCGGCAATCTTTAATGCCGGTAGCCGCATTGCCGACGTTGCCCTCGATAAGATCGGTGTCCGCACAGGCCGAGTTACTGTCACTGGCCGGTCCTCGGCCTTTGCGGTCGTTCACATTGCTGCATCAACGGACCGCTGTTCGGCCATTAGGGGTCGTTCATGAACGCCGCCTTGGAAGCATCGATTCCCATAACGTTCTTGCTACGCAATCCGGCAGGTGAGTTCGCGCCGATGCGGAGTAGCCCGGCAATCGCGAGTTCACCAAGCAAGCGGTGCGTCTGCACTGAAGAATCCGCCGGAAGCGCCGTCGTTGCCGATCAGCGCGTAATGCAGCGCGGCCGCTGCACCTTCGGCGAGGGTCTGCGTCCCTTGATGGTGATTCAGGTCAGTGGCGGTGAAGCCGGGATTCACTGCGTTCACCTTGATGCCCGCTTCCTGCAGCTCTGCCGCGAGCTGAACCGTGAGCATGTTCAAGGCCGCCTTCGATGCGCTGTAGCCCAGGAACTTGTACGCGGCGTACTTCCACTGCGGGTCTGAGTTCATCGTCAATGAGCCGAGTTCGCTCGACACATTGACGATTCGGCCGGCCGACGAGCGGCGCAGCAAAGGCAGCATCGCCTGCGTCACGGCCAGCGTGCCGAAGAAGTTGGTGTCGAAGATGCGACGGACAGCTTCGATGCTGGCCTCTGACGGTGCTGCGTCGCGTGCGTCGCTGATGCCGGCGTTGTTGACCAGCACGTCGAGACGGGCAAACTCGGCATCGATCCGCTCCGCGGCTGCGGTCAGCGTGGATGGCCCGCCCAGGTCGATTTCGATGAACCGGGCGTCGAGCCCTAGCGATTGCAGCGCCGCTGCGGCTGCCTCGCCCAGCGCCGCATCGCGCGCACCCAGCAGCACGGTCAGCCCGCGTTGCGCCAGCTCACGCGCCACTTCGTTCCCGATACCTTTGTTGGCACCGGTGACGAGGGCGACCCGTTTGTCGGTCGTTGGCATTGCAATTCTCTCCTCGTAAAGTCGGCTGAGATACTGGAGTTTATGAAGAATCCTTCAGATATAGAATTCGCATATGCTGCCGCCATCGTCCGTCGCCCTCGGGCCTCGCAAACAGCCGCGCCAGGCGCGATCGCAGGTCACTGTGGACGCCGTCTTCGAGACGACCATTCAGGTTTTGCTGAGCGATGGGCCGCGGCGCCTGACGACCACGCGCGTGGCCGACCGCGCCGGCGTCTCGGTCGGCACGCTGTACCAGTACTACCCGAACAAGCAGGCGCTGCTCTATGCCGTGCTGCAGCGTCATCTGACCCGCGTCGGAGACACCGTCGAGGCGGCCGCTCGAGCAATGCATCACGCCCGGCTGAGCGTCATGGTCGCTGCGGTTGTCGAGGCCTTCGTGCGCGCCAAGACCGAGCGCATCGACGAAGCATGCGCGCTCTACGGAGTAGCCGGCGAGCTTGATTCGACGGAACTTGTGAAGGCAGTGGGAAGACGGAACCGTGCCGCGATCTCGGCCATGCTGGCGACCGCGTCCGACGCACGCTTCGACGACTTGGCACTGACATCGTTCATGTTCTCCGCGGCGATGGCCGGCCCCACCCGCGCGATGCTCGAAGGTGGTGCGCCGCCGAAAATGCTGCGCGCATTGCGTGGGCAGCTGGAGTCGCTTTGTCTGGGCTATCTCCAGCACGAGGCGTTGCGTCCATGAACGCGATTTAGTGCCCCCGCGCGGGTGTTCCATGGCGAGAGATCAGTACAGCTTGCTCGCGGACGTCTGGTTCCGACCATCGAGTTTCGGTGTCTGCAGGACCGGAACGGGGCGCTCGCAACCGAAGGGCGCCGTCCAGCGACAGACCGCTCAGACCGAGTTACTGTCACTGGCCGGTCCTCGGCCTGAACAGCTGTTCAGCATAGCTTGAGGCAACGTCCGCATTGGCGCGGTCAGCGGCCACATTGATCTGTGGCTGCGTCGAAGGGCGTCCAGCCATGGACGCGCATTCTCAACTCAGTGCGACGCAGCGCTCGCGGCCATAGTGTCCAATATGGCAATTGCCTCATCGGGCAGTTTCAGTTCAGCTGCCGCCAGATTCTGTCGCAGATGCTCGACCAACGAAGTGCCGGGAATCAGCACGAGATTGGGTGAGCGCTGCAACAGCCAGGCAAGTGCCACCTGCATGGACGTCGCGCAGAGTTCTGTCGCCACTGCCGAAAGCGCATTCGACTGCAGCGGCGAAAAACCACCGAGCGGGAAAAACGGCGCGTAGGCGATGCCATCGCTCGCCAGTTGTTGAATCAGTTCATCGTCATGGCGGTGAGCCAGGTTGTAGTGATTCTGAACGCAGACGATGTCGCACATCCGGCGCCCATCCGCGACCTGGCGGGCCGTTACGTTGCTCAGCCCAATATGACGGATCAGCCCTTGCCGCTGCAGTTCGGTGAGGGCTGACAGCGGCTCTTCCAGCGAGCCTTCCGCCGGCCCGTGGATACCCAACATGCTGCGCAGGTTCACCACATCCAGCACGTCCACACCGAGGTGGCGCAGATTGTCGTGAACGGCCTGAGTCAGCTCCTCGCGCGACATGGCAGGGATCCACGATGCATCCGACCCGCGCTTGGCGCCGACCTTTGTGACGATGACCAAATCGTCCCGGTATGGGTGCAGCGCCTCACGGATGATCTGGTTGGTGATGTAGGGGCCATAGAAATCGCTGGTGTCGATGTGGTTGACGCCACTTTCCACCGCCATGCGGAGCACGGCCAATGCAGCCGCCCTGTCCCTGGGCGGACCGAAGACGCCGGGCCCGGCGAGTTGCATGGCGCCGTAGCCCATGCGTCTGACATCACGACTGCCGAGGCGAAAGCGACCGGCCTTATCAAGTGCGTTCATTTGGGATTCCCATTCAAGACGAAGGACACAATGTAGGCAGATAGGACGCGTACGATAAGTAGGCACAGTTGGCACAGGCTGTGCGATAAAGCAAACAGTGCAAGAGGTATCGATGGCAGCACAACTCAGCGATCTGGCGGCATTCCTGGCTGTCGCACGCGCTGGCGGGTTCCGTGAAGCGGCAAGGTCTGGCGGCGTCAGTCCGTCAAGCCTGAGCGAGGCGTTGCGACGGCTGGAGGCGCGGCTGGGCGTTCGCCTGCTCCACCGCAGCACGCGCAGCGTGATGCCCACCGAGGCCGGCGTGCGACTGCTGGAGCGGCTGGGGCCGGCGCTCGGGGAGGTGGAGGCCGCGCTCGACGTGGTCAACGGCTTTCGCGATCGTCCGGTCGGCACGCTGCGACTCAACGTGCCGGCGAGCGCCGCGCGGCTGGTCCTGCCGAGCCTGTTACCGCCCTTCTTGGCGGCGTACCCGGACATCGTCCTGGATGTGGTGGTTGAAGAAGGCTTTGTCGACATCCTCGCAGCAGGATGCGACGCTGGCATCCGTTACGAGGAGCGCTTGGCTCAGGACATGATCGCCATCCCCATTGGGCCCCGTCGGCAGCGCATGGCCACCGCGGCAGCTCCCGCCTATCTCGAAGCACGCGGGCGTCCAGCTCATCCGCGCGACCTACTGAACCATGCTTGCCTGCGTGGCCGCTTCGCCAGCGGTGCGATGCCGGCCTGGGAATTTCAGCGCAGTGCCGAGGTGGTGACTGTGGAACCCAGCGGACCATTGATCGTGCGCGTGAGCGGGGGCGTGGACCTCGCGGTCGATGCAGCCGTCGCGGGCTGCGGCATCATCCATCTGTTCGAAGAATGGCTGAGACCCTACCTTGAAAGCGGTGCCCTGGAGCCGGTGTTGGAGTCATGGTGGCGGCCCTTCACCGGACCGTTCCTGTACTACCCGGGCCGACGCTACCTTCCCGCACCGCTGCGGGCCTTCGTAGATTTCGTGCAGGCACAGCAGGTTCAGGTTTGAGGACCAATGCCAAGACTGAGGTCCGCCTCGGGAGGCGACTGGGCAGGCCTGGTCCCGGCCAGGAACAGTCCGACCCGTTCTCCGACGCCGACTTACGAGAGACCGATGAGCCCTCAAAGCAGCCCCAGGGCCAACGCGTGCTTGTCGGCCTGAGCCGTCTTCAGGCTGACCGCTTCAGATGACTGGTATTCACAACTTATCGGTCAACGACGTTTGAATTCACCGGCCTGCGCAGCTTTTCGCGCAGGTCCGGTGGAATGATGGGTTGGGCCGCACATTGCTATTTGGGTTGCACGACGGTGGCCTGACCAGCGACGACTTGCCAAGAATTCTTTTGGGATCGTTGCCACACGCGAGAGAACCGAACGTCCTCTTGAAACGGTGAACCGCTAAAAGCACCCGACAAGCGCATCCGAACGGAGACATAACCTAGGCCATTAAGAATCAACACCTTTCGCTCTGACGGCTCAATAGCCTGGAACTTCAGTGCGCCAGAACGGTGAATCTCCAGATCATCTTGCTTGGAAATTGAGCTTCCGAAATGGGTGGTAAAGATAAGACTCGGCGAGATCAAGGCATCAAGCGACTCAACGTCAGATGCGAGCATGGCAAGCCTTAGCTCTTCCTCTACTGCGTCAATTTGGTGTTCGATACTTTCGAGCATTGAAGAGATTCCTTGGGTGAGGTTTTGCCGCCTAGGTCGTTCGCATCCTGAGCGGTAACTCCCGCGCTGGCAAGGCTCCGCGGCCTTGCGACCGCCCAACGCCAGGGCGGAGCGTCGCGCAACGGGGCAGTGAGCGGCCGAGGCTAGCTCTCGATGATTCAGAATCTTCTGCGGTTATGTCCCACTTTTTGAAGGTTGAGGGGGCTGATGCTCAAACATCTCCAAGTTGGGATCGAAGCATGCCCAAGCTGGCGCACTGGCAACCCAGATGTTTGCGGCTGGGCGGACGGAGGATGGATTGTCCAGCGTGCCTATAGATGCAGCCCATAAATAGTCTGAACTTTTGGCTATTGTCGTGGTCAGATAGGGCATGGATAGTGAAGATGCCCGCCGGCTCAGTCCGGCCGAACAACACGAACGTCGCCGTCAGGTCATTCGGGCGTACCAGCGCAAGGTCAACAAGCGGCAGATCGCGCGCGATGTGGGGCTGAGCTATTCAGCGACCTGCAAGATCATCGACCGCTTCGCCGCCGAAGGCATGGCGGGCCTGGCGCCACGTCGGCGCGGTCGCCGGGTCGGAGACCAGCGGGTGCTCACGGCCGAGCAGGAGGCGCACATCCGCCAGACGATCTGCGACAAGCGCCCCGAGCAGCTGAAGATGGAATTCGCCCTGTGGAGCCGTGTGGCCGTCATGGAACTCATCGAGCGCGAGTGCCAGGTCCGCTTGCACGTGCGTTCGGTGGGGAAGTATCTGGCGCGCTGGGGCTTCACGCCGCAACAGCCGATCAAGCGGGCGTACGAGCAGTCGCCCGCTGCGGTGCGCACGTGGCTGCACGAGACCTATCCGGGCATTGCTGCGCGCGCGAAGGCGGAGGATGCGGAGATCCACTGGGGCGACGAGACCGCCTTGGTGAACACCGATGTGCGCGGCCGCAGCTTCGCGCCCAAGGGCAAGACCCCGGTGGTGATGGCCGTCGGCGGCACGCGCCAGAAGCTGTCGATGCTGGCCAGCGTCACCAACCAAGGCAAGGCGCGCTGGATGATCATCGACGGCGCGTTCAATCACGAGCGGCTGATCGAATTCTTCGAGGCGTTGGTCGCCGACGCCGGGCGCAAGGTGTTCCTGATCCTGGACAACCTTGGCGTGCACCACTGCAAACCGGTCAAGGCGTGGCTGGCTGCGCACACCGATCGGATGGAGGTGTTCTATCTGCCCAGCTACAGCCCGGAGCTCAACCCCGAGGAGCGTTTGAATGCCGACCTCAAGCACGTCATCCGGCGCAAGGTGCCGACACGGACCAAGGCCAAGCTGCGTGCCGCCACCGAGGAACACATGGCCGTGATCGGCAGCGAACCTGAACGCGTCAAAGCCTACTTCCGCGACCCTCGCGTCAAGTATGCCGCTTGATACTGTTTGTGGGCCTGATCAATAGGCGAACCACTGTCACGCCAGGACGGGTCGAAGAATCCGCGAAGAGATGAGAGCCGCAATGTGGGCAAAATTTGCGGTTGATGACATTTCCGCTGTCGCTCTCGCTGGTGAATACGCTCATCTCGCCGGACACTTCCATGCCATCCGTCGGGAAAATTGCGTTGGCAGTTCCGTTGCCTGAGAAGTGTTGGCATGTCCGGCACCAACAAACTCTGGAAACAACAGGATCCATTACGAGCTTGTAGCGCACCTTTCCGCAGAGGCATCCGCCTTCACGCTGCGTCATGATGGTCTTCGGTATTCGGCTTGCATTGAAAACACGCTGTGCGATTGGCGGGAGTTGCCTCGACAGGCTCAGGGCTTGATGTAGTACCAACCTTCGGATTGCAGCTTGACCAATTCATACACACCAGTCTGGACGAACGTGGCTTCGAGGACGACGCGCTTCTTCGGAATTCTAAGAAATGTCAGCGTATTGACGCAGGCTTTGAACTGCACGCCCTGGTTGGCCAAGCTGCCAATTAAGCCTTCGAACAGCGCGCCTTGCGGAGTTTTGGTGCCATTCAGCAAAAAGTGAATGGCCTTGCCGTAGCCCACGACGATGAAGCGCATCTTGGGGTCGAGTTGCAGCACGTTCTGGATGTTGATCAGGCCTTCATAGGCCTGCTCCAGACCGTCGCTCAACTGCATGGCGACTTTCCAGGGCTCGGAGGATATGGGCTTGGCGGACACAGGTCCCTGGCTCTGCGCCTGTGCCACGCCGGCAACGCCGAGCCCCGCCAGACCAACGCCGAGCAGTTTGATGCGATCACGTGGGTTCATGAGCGTCTCCTAGTCAGTGTGTTCGTCCAAGCGCGAAGGTTTGACCACAGGAACTCTGATCGGACAGCCTGCTAGTCGCCAAACTCAGCCCGGCAGTCCGACCGTGGGGTTGCCCAAGTTGGTCCACTCGTTCATCGAACCGGCGTACATTCTGGAATCCTGGTTGCCCATGATTTCGTGCACCACGAACCAAGCGCCCGAAGCAAGATGACCCGTGTTGCAGTAGGTGGTGGTGGGCGCGCTGTCGCTAATGTTGGTGACGTGGAAGATTTGCTTGTAGTCCGCAGCGTTCATGAACATCGTCGCGCCACGGTCATCCTTCACAATGGCATCGATCGGGAACGACTTCGCACCAGGCAGATGACCAGCGGTCTTGTCGATAGGCTTCTTGGCAATACCCAGGAACTGTGCCGTCGGGCGCGCATCGATGTACTGCTCGGTGCCGCGCCTCAAACCTTCCTTGACTTCCGACGTCGTGGCCAGTAGCGCCTTGTTCTCGTCCATCGCTTTCCAGTCGCCTTTAGAGATTGGCGCGGGCTTTGTGCTCACGGGGAAGCCCGCGTTCAACCAGGCGTTGGTGCCGCCGTTGAGAATGGCGACCTGGCCATGGGGCACGCCAAAGTAGCGCATCTGAAAATACAAGCGGGCGCCGTAATCCATCGTGAACACGGTGGCGCCAGTGGGCACGATGATGATGGGCTTACCGCTGTTCAAGCCGACTCCATCCATCACCCTGGTGAAGTACTCCGCGGTTGGCATCATGGCCTTGAGCTTGATGCCGTCCACCGTGCGAGCCTCACGAATATTGTTGAAATTGACTTGCAAGGCACCTGCAATATGCCCACCGCTCTTTGTCACCATGTTGTTGGTCATCACCGGCTTTTCGTCGAACGATTTAAGGCCGTCGCCATCGCGAATATCCAGCACAACGACGTCAGCCAAGTGGGCTTTGAGCCATTGCGGTGTGACCAGCGGACCGGGCACACCCATGGCCATGGCGCCTTGCGCGGTAGTGAAGCCCAAGCCCAGAACGGTGGCGCACATCAGATATTTGAATTTCATCGCAACTCCTCCTTGGTATATATCGATCGGGCTGCACCCTGCATTGCAGAGCCGCTTCAAAGTCGCGACCTGACAAGTTAATGGCTGGCAGGCGCCGCCTGACGACCACGAGTCGTGGTCGTTGAACATGGGGGTTGAAACTTGCTGTTAGGGTTTGATGTAGGAATAGCCCAGCGCTTGTTTCTTCACCAGATATACAACGCCAGATTTTGTATAGTTCAGGTCCGGCAACATGTCTTGTTTCGTCAGCTTGTCTTTTCTCATGGTGTTTTCGCATGCGATTAGCTTGACTCCCCGCGCAATTGCATTTGATATTCTATTGGCCGCAACGGATTGCATTTCTAACATAGGCAAGCCTGGGCCATACGCGACAATTGAAATGTCCACGTTGCCTTTGCCGAGATCTTCCTGAACATTTTCTGCATTATTCAAAGCGAGATTCCATCGCTTTGGATTGTTATCGCTCACTTGAATAACAACCTTTGTAATCTTACTTGCGACGCTATCTTGACTGGACTCATTGCCTGCCGTTGTCGCCAACGCATTATGGCTCAACAAAAAGGCAGCAAGCACTAAAATGGCAATAGATGGAGCGGCCGAGAAAATGGTGTTTGCTTTCATTTGCTATCTCCTTTAGTGAAAATAAAGCATCTAATATAAATGGCTTAGTGGTCTTAGTGGTCTTTGCAATTTTCCAGATGGATACGAGGAGTCAGCGCAAAGCCACAACGCATTCTGTCAGTGATCACTTGTTTGTTAAATGGCTTATTTCGCACTAGACTGCTCCAAATAGTGGAGCAATCATGGACAAACTCAAAGCCATGCAAACCGTGGTCAGCATTGCAGATGAAGGCAGTCTGACGGCGGCCGCCATAGCGCTCGATTCGTCGCTTCCTGCGGTGGTGCGCACACTGGCACAGTTGGAGGCGCACCTAGGCATCCGTCTGTTCAACCGCACGACGCGACGGATTTCACTGACAGAGGAAGGTCAGCACTACATCGATAGCAGCCGCCAGTTGCTGACGGCGATCGAGGAAGCGGAATCGGCCTTGACCACGGATGCGGTCGAGCCCAGAGGCCAACTGACGATCACGGCTCCAGTGCTTTACGGGCAAATGCATGTCGCGCCTTCAGTGACGCGGTTCGTTCGGCGCTACGACAAGGTGCGTGTCAATCTCCTGCTGTCCGATCGCAGGGCCAACTTGCTAGAAGAGCATATCGATGTGGGAATTCGCATTGGCGCTCTGGACGATTCATCGCTGATTGCACAGGCTTTGGGCAGTGTGCGCCGCATTGTCGTCGCCAGCCCTGAATATCTCGCATGTCATGGAGTGCCCAACCATCCGTCGGATCTGCTCAAGACCAATTGCGTGCGATTCTCTAACGGAGCGGGTCCGTGGTGGACGTTTTATGAAAACAACAAACCATTCAAGGTCGCTGTGAGCGGTAATCTAATGTTCAACCTCACCGCCCCAGCCATCGAAGCTTGCACGGCCGGTTTGGGTTTCGGCATGTTTTTTTTATATCAAGTAGCGCATCAACTCGCGCATAATGATCTTCGCGTCGTTTTGGCATCGTTCGAGCCACCTGCGAAACCGATCAATCTTGTTTACCCGCATGCGCGACTACTGCCAGCTCGAATTAAGTTTTTTACCGAGTGGATGAAGCGGGAGCTATCTGAAGGGCACCTCGAAAAAACCTCCCCCTGTGCCGACAACACAGGCATGATGTGAGATTGTGTGAGGTGAAGGGGTGGAGATAACCAATGTCAGGGCACCTCAATCCTGACAATGGGGCTGACACGGTCAAGTTTCTGTGTTCAGCGGTCACAGGGGTGACGACTTGGGTGGGCATGCGAAGGACAGATCTTGGCCGACTCCTGCCGTCGCAGGAATCGGTCCGAAAAGACCTTCAGATTTCGGTCTGTTCAGCGATATCGAGCGCATCTTCTACTTCGATGCCCAAGTAGCGGACTGTGCTCTCCAACTTGGTGTGGCCCAGCAAAAGCTGGACGGCGCGCAGGTTCTTGGTCTTTCGGTAGATGAGCGTTGCCTTGGTGCGCCGCATGGAGTGCGTGCCATAGGCGTGGCCCTCAAGGCCAATTTCCTCGACCCAACCGTGAACAATACGGGCGTATTGCCGAGTTCCGAGGTGCGGGGATGTGCGCGTTCGACTTTTGAAGAGATAGTCGTCGCCTCGCAGCCCGGCCATTTTGATCCAGGCCCCGACCGCGTCGCGCGCAGCAGCAGTGATCTCGAACTGCACAGGGTTGCCAGTCTTGTGCTGGACTACGATCGCCCGACTGGCGATTGCGTCGCCATGGCATACGTCACGGACGCGTAGGGCGACGAGATCACAGCCTCGGAGCTTGCTGTCCAAGCCTAGGTTGAGCAAGGCCAACTCGCGCGTGCGGTGCTGCATTTGCAGACGGACGCGGATGGCCCAGATGTCTTTTAGCTTGAGCGGTGCCTTCTGCCCGACGACCTTGCCCTTATTCCATGGGGCGGTTGTGTTCTGCCGACCCGAATCGTGTGTGTTCATGGCGATCCCCTGAGAGAACATCGCCGGCAACATGCCAGCGACGCGACCAACGACGGTCGCGCGCCAACTTTGCGCCAGAACCTCGAAGGCAGGAGTCGGCCAGGAGCAGTCCAACGCGACGTTTGCGAAGTTGCGCTTTGAAGGGCTGCCTCACTCTGAAACCTGCCGGACGGTGAACGCGCGCTCCTCGGCCGAAGCGGGCACTGGCTGCAACCCGCGCCGACAGCAGCAATGCGCCAGGCAGCGGTCGCCGCGATCAACGGCCCCCTGGCCTGTGCGGCTGCCATCCTGGCCTGTCAACCCAACCGGCTTCCGCTGAACCCGGGGCGGTTCAAACCGAGACAAGCGGGGCGCCTCGGATATGAGCGGCCGAGCGCATCGGACCGTGCGGTGTAAGCTATCCGCATGAAGATTTCGACTGTGTCACTGCTCGCCGTTGGTGGCCGTTTCGTTCGCTTCGCGGTTGTCGGAGCGTCTGGCACAGCGATCCAATACATTGTCCTGGGCTTGGGTGTTGAGTGGTTGCATTGGTCTCCAGTCGATGCCTCTGCTGCAGGATATATCCTGGGTTCAATTTCAAACTATGGACTGAACCATGCATTCACATTTCGAAGTGCGAGACGTCATAGCTCCGCAGCACCGCGTTACTTCATGGTCTTGGGAATCGGTTGGTTAATAAATACGGGATCAATGGCGATTTTAGTCAACGCAGTCCATGTAAATTATTGGATCGCTCAGATTTTCGTAACAGGCTTCGGATTAATCTGGAATTTTCTTGGCAGTCACTTTTGGGCGTTCCGGGAGGTGGCAAATCCCGCTGCGGAAATAATCGACTGAGGCCGTCGCTACCTTCGCCGACTGTGCATTACCTAGGGCTCGATGGCCGAGGGACAAAGGACGCGTGGAGCACAGGACCGCTTGAGTTCATGGTGCTCCTCCTTTCGATGATCGGAGCCGAATGCCTCGGTCACCAACATAGTGATTGCCATTCTTCCGAAGCCGCGCAGCCCTCCCCGGAGCGCTTGCCGCGAAGGCTGCTTAGGTCATGGCCGAGGTGCCGACGTTGGACGGGTGACCGGAGGTCGGCCAAAACGGGCGTCGGGCATGGCAGATGGCGGTGGCAGCAATGCGGAGGTCAGCGGTCGCTGGTGGCGTCGGACGGGTAGGAGCTCCGAGGCGATTCGGATTGCAGACCGGGCACCACCAAAGTTTAGCCGGCCCTCCTGTCTCGACTCGGTCGGCCCGCAACCTCATCGATGTCGACCACCGTCGCGCCGCATGCCTCGACAAACGCGGCATCATGGCTGGCAAACAGGGTCAACGCATGTTGCGATCTGTCGGCAATTCGACGCGCCAACGCAGTGCGGGCGGCATGATCCAGGCCATTGCTCGGCTCATCGAGCAAGAGCACCGGCGCGTCGCCGATCCAGGCAGCGCAAAGCAGATACTTTTTTTGCGTGCCCAGCGACATAGCCGAGAAACGAGCGGCCAGATAGGGCGTCAAACCCAGTTCGTCAATCATCTCCTCCATTGATCCGCAGCCATCGTACTTCCGAGTCTGCACAACAAAATCGAGGAAGTCGCGGCCGGTGATGAACGGGTAAATCGAGCTCGTATCTGGCGCATATCCCAGACGCTTGCGTGCTTCTACAGGAGCGGCTTGCAAGCTCAAGCCTTCGATCCAGACCTCTCCCGCATCCGGCGCGATAGCCCCCGCAAACAAGGCCAGTAGCGTGGACTTTCCTACACCATTCGGACCTTGCAGGGCGTATGCACCGAGCCCGAGTTGGCCAGTGATCGCGTCAATGACTCGCCGGCCGGCGTATGCCTTGGACAGTCCCTCGAAGCGCAGCATGGCGTCCCCCTAGTGAATCGTTGCCGCAACCGCGGCGGCGGACCAGGCACCCGCCGTCAGGGCGGCGAGCAACGTGGCCTGCCGTCCACCGCGTAGCAGGGGCCAGCGCAACGCCACGATGAGCCCCCAATAAGCCAGGAGCAGCGGTAGTGCGGGGGCCCGTGCATCCGATGCCCGCAGGTACAGCGGCACCAGCACGACGGTTGCGGGAACGGTGCCCAGAATCACAAGAAAACGCGTGTCCCGTACGAACCAGGAATGCCTGGGCAGAGGCAAGGCATTCAGGTATGTCGACACGCGAGCATGGGCATCCCGCAGGGTGCGGTACCACCCCGCGGAAATCAGCGCGAGGACGGCAAGTGCCAAGGCGATGGTCGGCAAGGCTCGGCTGTCAAAACCGAAAGCGACACAAAGGGCGTTGGCGCCCACTACGATCCCCAGTTGGCTCGCAACGCGCAGCAGTGTCACGGGTTGCGCCAAGAGGGCCTTGCATTGGATGCGTACGTCCGGCGGCAATACGCGCAACAACTGTGGAGCCAGCGGTCGCTTGTTCGTGCGCCATCGGGTGGAATGACGCGGGAAAGGGGCAAGGGTCGATAGGCCGAGACCGAGCGCACCAAGGAACATGATCCCTTGCTGTGGTGGTGTGGACACTTCCAGTGCCTGGCTCAACAAGAGCGTTGCCATCAGGACGGGAATCACCCCAAACCAACGCCGCTCGACGACCGTGAGCTGGAGCAGCAGTGCCAAGGCCGTGGTAACCAGGACCGCGGCAAGATCGCGACCGCCATCCGTCTGCGCTCTGGCGGACGTCACCAGCAACGTTGCCACAATCGGAGCAATCAGCACGGTATTGGCAGGAATCAGGACGGCCAAATCCACGATGCGAAGTACTGTCTTGGTCAGCGGCAGTGTTTGCAGGTAGCGACGACCTTCACCACCGGAAAGCGCTTGGCGTTGCACCAAGGCCCAAAGTGCAGCGACAACGAGGAGCGCACCCAATCGCACGATATGCCAAAGGAAGTCGTGCCCCGGTTGGAACGTCTGAAGCAAGGGATAGGACAGGGCGAAGAGCAAGCCGCGCAGTGGCGTGTCCATCGGTACGAGAATCCCGGCCAAGACGAACCACTGCCAATGGCGCTGCATGGCACGTGTGGTGACCGTGCCCCACCAGCGAAGGCGCCAAGCAATCAACTGGCGAATGATCAAGTAAGGCATGACATCATGCGGCGGAACGCAAGAGCGGGTTGCCGGACATTGTGCAACAGAGACATGATGGCGGGTGGCCCTGCAAGCGGTCAGTGAGTTGCTGGATCCCAGCGACAGCAACCGCTGCAATGCGGTCGTCGGGTTGGGGCTCGGGAATGACCGGTCAGGCCGATGAGCGACCGTCAGACCGAAAGGTCATGGGTCAGATCAATGCGCGGCGGACTTTATGCAGAGCATCGCTGAGCTCGTCCAGTGAAAGGGAGCCGATCGCCAATCGAAGCGCATGAGGAGTACTCGGAGTCGTCGAGAACGGTTCAGCCGTTGTCACAAGCACGCCCTCACACTCCAAATCAACCGCGACACGGTCGGCGCGCAGCTCGTCGGGTAACTCGAGCCACAGGTAGTAGGACGAACGATGAGCGACGATGGTTGTGCCGCGCAGGATACGGCGCGCCAGAAGCTGCCGACGCCGCGCGTCCTCGCGTTTTCGGTCCTCAAGCGCATCGACGGTCCCATCGACGATCCATTGGCACGCCAGCGCCACGGTCAGCGACGGCGTATTCCACGTCGACACGCGAATCGCCCTCTCGAGCGCCGGCACTAGGCGCCGCGGCGCGGCCACGAATCCCAGCCTCAGCCCGGATGCCACGCTTTTCGACAGCCCGGAAACGTAGACAGTTCGCTCAGGCGCGTGCGTGAACACGGGTTTTGGCGCGGGTTCGGCCAGGAAGGCGTAGGCGCCGTCCTCGATCACCAGGAAGTCGTGTCGTTCGGCGAGCTCAGCCAGACGCAGGCGGTCGGACTCGCCCATCACCCAGCCCAGCGGGTTATGCAGTGTGGGCATCGTGTAGAGGGCGCGTACCGGGCGCCTGCGGCAGAGAGCTGCGAGGTGATCCAGGTCCGGACCGCACCCTGCGTGAGACGGCAGCGGCGCAAGGTCTAAATTGTGCTGCTCGGCGAGCGCCTTCATGCCGGGATAGGTCAGCGAGTCAATGGCGAGAATGTCTCCAGGTTGCAGAAGCCCCATCACGGTCACGGCCAGACCCTGTTGCGCACCGTTGACGATCAGGACTTGCTCGCCGGGAACCCGGATGTCCCGGTTGCGTAGGTGCCTGGCCACGATCTGCCGTTCATGCGCGCGGCCGCCCTGTGGCGCGGAGTGGAGCAGCGCATCGATGTCGCCAGCCGCGGAGAGGTTACGCAGGCCGGCGCGCAGCAACTCGTCTTGCCCCGGAAGCGACGGGTAGTTGAACGTCAAGTCGATGGCGGCCCCTTGCGCCGGGTGTTGTTCGAGTCCCAGCCCGCGCGGCAGCGAGGTATCGCGCACGAACGTACCTCTTCCCACCTCCCCGACCACCAATCCGGTGGCCGCCAGTTCCGCATAGACGCGCGAGGCGGTCGCCAGGGCGATGCCGTGCTGTCTCATCAGCGAGCGCACCGTGGGCAGCTGTGTACCGGGCGGAAGCGCTCCGGCACGAATGCTGCAGACCAGTTCATCGACGATAGATTTATACCGCAGCTCGCGCATCGGGTGTATCTAGAACAATAGTTTGTTTGTATCAGTTGTGAAGGCTAAGCTCGGTTCCGCGTTTATGCAACAGCCCCCGCCACCATGATCGAGACTCCCACTCTGTTGATCTTCGCGACCGCGGTTCTTGCGCTCATGCTGTCGCCGGGGCCGAACATGGCTTTCGTGATGACGCACGGCGTGACGCATGGATTCATGGGGGGTGCAGCAGCGGGGCTCGGCATCGGCCTGGCCGACCTGATCCTTACCGTGCTGACAGCAAGCGGGGTGGCGGCGGCGGTCACTGCATGGCCTCCTTCTTTCGATTTAATCCGCTATGGCGGTGTGGCCTATTTGCTAAGGCTGGCCTACAAGACCGTGCCTCGTGCAGGTACGCGGCATCAGCCGGAGCCCTCGCGAGCGACGCTGCGTGAGGTCTTCCTGCGCGCCATGCTGAACAGTCTTCTGAATCCGAAGGCCTTGCTGTTCTTCCTGGTCTTTCTGCCGCAATTCGTCGTTCCGGGTGGAGCGCCAATGTGGCAACAGTTGCTCGTGCTCGGCTGCGTTTTGACCATGCTCAGCACTCTGTTCCATACCTTGCTTGGTGCTGTCGCCGGCTCGACGAGGGGCTTTCTCGGGCGCCACGCAAGAGCCGTCAAGTGGCACTCCCTCGGGCTCGCATTCTTACTCGTCGTGCTGGCGATACGGCTGGCGGTAATGTCCCGCGGCACGCTCTGATGCTTGCACTCATCGTTGGAGATGGCCGGTACTCAGCATCCCGCCCTGACGAGTGACAGCAGTTGGGTTCATTGCCGACGTTCTGCTCGGCAATTCGAACGGCAACAAAGGCCGAGGACCGGTCTCCCGGTCGGGCGGATCGGCCCCAAGTCCAGCGTGCCGCGTAGGCCGATCGATACACTGGTGCCAGTGGCGGCTTTGGATCAGAACGACTGGCGGGTTTGATCAGACTACGCAGTCTGGAGGAAAAGTCTTCCTGAGCTGCTCCACCCTGGCTGGGAGGCGACCTTGCAGGGACTCGCAACACGCGCGCTGGTTCACCCCTTCCGTCCCCACCCCGCAGAGTCAGGGCAGGGCGCCAACGTCTGGCGCCGCAACCCTGGAGCAGTCATGGCAATCCCCGGAAAACTCTACGTCGTCGGCTTTGGCGGAAAAGACTATCTCGTGCGCGCATTCACCCTGCGCGGCGCGGCCAAAGGCCTGATCCGATCCCTCACCGAGTCCACCCTTGAACACACCCGCCCGGCCAGCCAGGACGACATCCTGGGGCTGGCCGGCAACGGCGTGCGCCCCATCGACGTGACGGCTACCGAACCCGAAGATCAGCCCGGTGCCGAGGAGCAGGAGTGAGCGCGCAGCAGCTCACCCACGCCCGCCAGTCCGAAGCCCTGCGCCGGGCCATGGGCGCGGACATCCTCACCCCGCTCGAAGATCCCCAGGTCGTCGAAATCATGCTCAACCCCGACGGCACGCTCTGGGTGGATCGACTGGGAGAGGGCATGCAGCAGACCGGCCGTATCGACGCCGTGCTGGCGCTGACCATCGTCAACACCGTGGCGGCCATGCTCGATACCGTGGTGACGCCGCAGCAACCCATCCTCGAATGTGAGCTGCCGCTGGACGGCAGCCGCTTCGAAGCCCTCATCCCCCCGCTGGTCGAGCGCGCCAGCTTCGCCCTGCGCAAGAAGGCGACACTGATCTTCACCCTGGGCGACTACGTGGACAAGGGCATCATGACCCCGGCGCAGAAGCAGGCCATCGAGCAGGCTGTGGCCAGCCGGCACAACCTGCTGGTCTGCGGCGGCACCGGAACCGGAAAAACGACCCTTGCTAACGCCATCCTCGATGCCGTGGCCCGGCTTGATGGTGAGCATCGCATCGTGGTCATCGAAGACACGCGTGAACTGCAGGTCAATGCCGAGAACGTGGTATTCCTGCGCACATCCGACAACACCGACATGACGCGCCTACTGCGCGCCACCATGCGCCTGCGTCCGGACAGAATCGTGGTCGGCGAAGTGCGCGACGGCAGCGCCCTGGCCCTGCTCAAGGCCTGGAACACCGGCCACCCTGGCGGTGTGGGCACCGTGCATGCGAACGACGCCAGCGCGGCGCTGATCCGCATCGGCCAGCTCATTCAGGAGGCAGGAGTCCCGCCCAACCCCGAACTCATCGCCGAAGCGGTGAATGTGGTCGTGTCCATCAAGCGCACCGCCGATGGCCGCAAAGTCGAGGAGGTTGCGGCTGTGCGCGGCTGCTCGGCCAGCGGCGGGTTCCACGTCGAGCGCATAGCTTGACGCTTTACAAATTCCGAAGCGAACCGAGCCGATGTTCAGATCGACAGTTGCCATCGACACCGATGTATTGATCGGCTGACGCTGCGCGCTGGCGATGAGCGCGGCCTCCACCCCCGGCGCCTGCAGGCCGAACAAGAAGCGTGATCTGAAGCGCCGCCAAATCGCGCAGCCGCATTGGTTCATGATAGATGCGCTCCATGACGGCAAGCCCGCGCGTAAACGCAATGATGGCCTGAGCGGCTTTGTCAGGCGGCACAGCCAGTGATGCCCGCAATGCGTCGCGGGATAACGCCTCGGCGATGACCGCCTCCAACTGTTCCAGCAGGTCACGCACGCGGTTCTGCATCGACTCCCCGATCACGTCACTCTCCACGGCTGTCTTGGTCGTGAAGCAGCCCCGAGGCGGCACATCGGCCGTCATGCTGGTGATAGACACGTCGAAGAAACGCTCCAGCGCGAGACGCGCGGAGGGCGCATCCAGCGCCTGCCGAGACTCGGCAAGAACGCGCTCCGCATATCGATCGAACGCCAACTGAAAAAGGTGCTCCTTGCTGCCGTACGCGTGGTACAGGGAGCCGCGCTGAACATCGGTGGCCTCGGCCAAATCGGCCATGGAGGTTGCCTGCCAACCCTTTGCCCAGAACAGATCCAGCACCTTGCTGAGCACGGCTTCCTCATCGAATTGCCTGACCATGACCATCGGATTTGGGCCCTCAACTCTCTCTATTTTGACGATAATGTCAACGTTGACTACTATGGCAATTCTAGCGCGGTTGCCCGAAGACTCTTCTGAACTGTCCGGCCACAAGAATCTGCGGGTGAACAGTTGGATTTCGTCGTGGTCGTCCTCTTCGGCCCACGCGAAGACGTCGAACCACTGACCAAGCGATTTTCACTCTTCAAGGGATAACCATGGACAGAATTCAACGTCCCGCCAACACGGAGGTCGCCAGCGGAAAATCTGCTCGTGATGGCTGGGCCGCCGTGCTCACCGCCGCCACGCTGTGGGGGACAACGGGCATCGTGTTCCACGCGCTGGGCACGTCGGGTGGCGCCAACGCGGTCTCGATCAGTTTTCTGCGGCTTGCGCTGTCCGTACCGTTCCTGCTGGTCATGGCCCGCATCCGTATGGGAATTTGGCTCGCACCGCTGACGGTGCGCGGCTTCTTCCTGCTGGTCTGGCTTGGACTCGCGATGGCTTCCTATCAGCTCACTTATGTGTTGGCCATCGATCGCGTTGGTGTCGCCATCTCCGTACTGATCAGCATCTGCCTTGCCCCGATCTTCGTGGCGTTGATCTCGGTGGTGTGGCTGGGTGAGCGCCTGCAACCGCGGACCCTGGTCGCGTTGGTGACAGCCATCGTGGGGACGGTGTTGCTGGTGGGCTTGCCCACCGAGGTCAACCAGAACACCGATGGCTTCTGGATCGGCGTGGCAATTGCCGTTGTATGCGCGGTCTGCCAGGCGTTCTACGTGCTTGCAGCTCGCGCCTCGAGCGGAGTCTGCGGGCCCATGCACGCCGGAGGAATCGGCTTCGCCATCGGAGCACTTGCGTTGCTCCCCTTCGGCTTGGTCGAGGGCTTGCAACTGAGCTATTCGCCTAGCGGTTGGGCAATGCTTTTGTATGTGGCAGCAGTGCCGACGGCGATTGCACAGACCTTGTTCCTTACCGGGCTCAAAGGCACAGGCGCCATCGGCGGTGCGATCGCGAGCCTGCTTGAGCCGCTGGTAGCGACCGTGCTTGCTGTCATCCTGCTGCATGAGCGCATGACGTGGGTTGGGGTGCTCGGCGCTGTCGTCCTGCTGAGCGGGATCGTGATCATCCAGTGGACGCCTAAGAAACAAGTCCCCGTCGTGGCGACGCCCCTCTGAGTAAGCCGACCCACACAACGACAAAGCGCATAAGCTCATACCTTCATACCAATATCAACGCTGAGCCACGCTTGCTTGCGCAAGCTGGGTTGAGAGCCTGCGTGGCCCGGCGCCTTCGACGCCCAGCACATCCTCCGGATTGCGCAGCGGGCAATCCGTGATAGACAGACAACCACAACCAATGCAGGCAGAGAGTTCGTCGCGCAACTGCATCAGCTGCGCAATCCGAACGTCCAGGTCGGACGCCCAACGGGCGGAGAGGTGGGCCCAATCCCTTGCCGTCGGCGTCCGCCGTTCGGGCAGGGTATCCAGGGCGCGGGCGATCTCCTGCAAGGGAATGCCTGCACGTTGAGCAATGCGGATGACGGCCACCCGCCGCAAGACGTCTCGGCGGTAGCGCCGATGGTTTCCTGCATTGCGCACCGCCCGCAGCAGCCCCTTGGCCTCGTAGAAATGAAGCGTGGAAACCGATACGCCACATCGCGCGGCGACCTCGCCGACGGACAGAAACCGAGACACAGTGGACGGCAGAGCAGGCATGGTGCTTGACCTCAAGTTAAGTGGAGCTTTTAGCATGCTCCGCAGGTCGTGCCAAGAACCTTTCGGTGTTCGCATGACGTCCAAAGGAGAAGGTTGATGCAGAACGTGGAATCAGCGGCGCATCGTGCGGCACTTGCGGGGGTGATCGCCAGCAATGGCGTCGCGGCGATGGCCTACGGCCTGCTGCAGCCGGTGCTGACCATCCGCTTGGCCCACGCCGACCACAGCGATCTCGTGATCGGAGCTGTGGCCAGCGCCTGGGCCTTGGGGATCGTCGCAGGCAGCCCCTTCTATGCCCGGATCATCCGGCGTTTCGGGCGCAAACCGTCGCTCCTCTTTGGCCTTTTTAGCGCCGGAATGTTGATGCTGCTCTTCACGACCACCAGCCAAGTCATGGTGTGGGGTCTCTTGCAATGCATCCAGGGCCTGGCGTTCGGTCACTTCTGGGTGTTGAGCGAATCCCTGATCAATACCTGGGTCGCCCCCTCCGTGCGTGGTCGCGTGGCAAGTCTGTATGTGACCGTGCTGGGAGTGTGCGGTGCGCTGGGGCCGTTGTGGATAAACGTGATTGGAACGGGCGGTGTCTTGCCGTTTGTCACCTGTGCGGCTCTACTTGGAGTGGCAGCGACGCCGCTGCTCTGGATGCAGGACTCAGAGACAAGAACGGAGGAAGCCCAACAGCCGCCCCGGCATGCCGCCGCGATACTTATGGCCTTCCCGGGTTTGATCGTACTGGGTTTCGCAGCGGGCTTTGCGGATCACGGCCCTCAGAGTCTGCTCCCGCCTTTTGCCCTCGACATGGGGGCCACAGTCCACGCGGTGTCGCTGATGCTGTTTGCCATGGCGCTGGGACGGGCGCTGTTCGTGGTGCCGATCGGCATTCTGGCGGACCGGAGCTCTCTAGAGCGCGTTCTGGCCGCGTGTGCGGCGACGACGGCTGTTCTGGTCGTCGGCGTTTATCTGCTCTGGTCGCATGTGTGGGTCGCACTGATCCTTTGGTTCATTCTGGGCGCCTTGTTCGATGCCTTCTATGCCTTGGGCATGACCTGGATCGGGCATTTTGTTCCCGCACCCGATCTTCCGGTGGCGAACACCGCATTCGTGGTGCTACACAGTCTGGGTGGGTTTGGCGGGACGACGCTGCTTGGCGCTGTCATGGATTGGTGGGGGCCGGTGGGATACCCGCTCGCGATCAGTGGGTTCGCGGTTCCTGTGGCGTTGCTATGGATGCAGGCCGCTGGCCGTACGCGTCAAAGGATTCGCGAAACAGACGGAGTCGTTTGACGCGCCGATGGGTTGGGGGATGAAGTGTGCCTTGCTGAAGGCAATACACACAGGCCCCCGCATCTCAATAGGGATCCTGATCATGGATCCTGATCATCTGCCAGGATCAACCCGATGTCTTCATCTTGCTGCGTGAATGGCAGATGTGTCGTCGCCGTCAATCCACCGCCCTTGCGTTCAAGCAAAGTTGGGTGGCCACCATGCAGACGGGCGATGCGGTCGACAATTGCCAGGCCAAGACCACTGCTGGCGCTGAGGTCGACACGGATGAATGGCCGGATGAGTTCGTCGCGCTGCACTGCGGGAATGCCCGGGCCCTGGTCGAGAACTGCCAATTCCACCGCCTTGTCGAGCCGGTGCAGGCGGACCTCGATTTGGCCCCCCGGCATACTTGGCAGCGTTGTCCAGCAGGTTCATGATCGCGCGTCGAAGTGTCACGGGTCGGCCCCTGATGTGGCAACTGTCCAGCACGTCCAGATGCAGCTGCTCGGGCGGCAACATGTCAATCGCGACCTGGCGTGTCAGGACTGCCAAGTCGAGACGCTCGGACACCTCCTCGGCGCCCACGCGCGCAAAGTCGATGAACTGCCCAACGATGGTGTCGGCGGTGGCAATGCTCCGCTTCATCGTGGCGACGAGTTCGGCATCGGCGCCCACAGGTTACCCATCCCATGCCCCCGGAAATCGCCCAACTGCAATCCGTCCGGGCCAGAGCAGGTCGACAACGCGCGATTTATCTCCGCGCCAGGGCAGGAGGTGACCGCACGCTCGGTACCGTCGGCGGCGGAGGGGGCATCAAGCTACTGTGGAGGAACCGATATATTCGCAACCATCGCCCCTGTGGGTGATCCCAGCGCGGACGCCAGAACCATGAAAATTTTCATCAGCGCAGACATCGAGGGCATCGCCGGCATCTCACATTGGGACGAGGCCAGCCTCCACAAACCTGACTTCTCCATTTTCCAGGAACAGATGACCGCAGAAGTCACCGCGGCCTGCGAAGGAGCGCTGGAGGCGGGGGCAACCGAGATCTGGGTCAAGGACGGGCATGGCACCGGACGCAATCTCCTGGCGTCCCGACTGCCGCCCCCGACCCGGCTGATCCGCGGCTGGAGCGGCCACCCCTATCAGATGCTCCAGGAACTTGACGAGACCTTCTCCGCAGTCGTCATGATCGGGTATCACGCCGCGGCTGGCGCCGCAGGCAATCCGCTCAGTCATGCTTTGACGAAAGGCCTGGCCGAGCTTCGTATCAATGGGCGGCATGCCTCTGAGTTTTTGCTGAACGCCTACACGGCTGCGCTGCTTAAGGTGCCGGTCGCTCTGGTGTCGGGTGATCAAGCACTGTGCGATGACGTCGTCGCCGTCAATCCATCGATCCAGACGGTGCCTGTGAAGGCGGGCGTCGGCGATTCCACCGTCAGCCTGCATCCGGGTGAGGCTGTCCGACGGATTCGCGAGCAAATTGCCCACGCTTTGCGGACCGATCTGACGTCCTGTGGCCTGGACCTCCCTGAGCATTTCCGCGTTGAACTGCGCTACAAGGAACACACCGATGCCTATCGGAATGCGTTCTATCCCGGGGCAAAGCTGAAAGACGCCTGCATCATCGTCTTTGAAACGCCGGACTATTTCGAGGTGCTCCGCTTTCTCTTGTTCACGGCGTGAATGTCAACAGTCCATCCAGGTGCTCCGAAGGTGCACGCGCAACGAACCCAAATGCATCCCATCAACCTACCCACCTACTCCGACGTGATTGCCGCGTCTGAACGCATTGCTGACCACGCCCACCGAACCCCGGTGCTGACGTCACGCACTGCGGATAACCATCTCGGCTGCGAGTTATTCTTCAAAGCAGAGAACTTTCAGCGCATGGGGGCCTTCAAGTTTCGTGGCGCGTTCAATGCTTTGTCACGATTCGACGCGGCCCAGCGTCGCCAAGGCGTCGTGGCGTTTTCTTCGGGAAATCATGCGCAGGCGATCGCGCTTTCGGCCAAGCTGCTGGGCATTCCCGCAACGATCGTCATGCCCCGCGATGCACCGGTCATGAAGGTCGAGGCGACCAAGAGCTACGGCGCTCAGGTGGTGACCTACAACCGCTACGAAGAAGACCGTGAGCAGATCAGCCGCACACTCGCAGAACAGCAGGGCATGACCCTGATTCCGCCGTATGACCATGCTGACGTGATCGCTGGACAAGGCACCGTTGTAAAGGAGTTGATCGAAGAGGTTGGACCCCTTGATGCCCTGTTCGTCCCTCTTGGCGGCGGCGGATTGTTGTCGGGGTCCGCCTTGTCCGCGCGGGCGCTGTCTCCGCTCTGCCAGATCTACGGGGTGGAACCTGAGGCAGGAAACGATGGCCAGCAGTCCTTTCAGACGGGGAGCATCGTGCACATCGACACGCCAAACAGCATCGCTGACGGCGCACAGACGCAGCATCTCGGTCAACTGACCTTCGCCATCATCCGGGAGAGGGTCGCTGATATTTTGACCGTCAGCGACGACGATTTGGTGCACGAGATGCGGTTCTTCGCCACCCGGATGAAAATCCTCGTCGAGCCGACGGGTTGCCTCGGCTTTGCTGGAGCGAGAGTGAGTTCCGAGGGCCTCCGTGGAAAGCGTGTCGGCGTTGTCATCAGCGGAGGCAATGTCGACCTAAGCAGGTTCTGCGCGCTGACGAGCAAGGGAGGCCGCTCGCCGACGGATCCGATCTAACGCAGCATCTCCCGGAGCAACCATGATTATCAACATGGCGTGTTGAAGCCGGCGCCAATTCAAGCCTGACGCCGCGCGCAGCTCGTTTGCCGTAGCCCAGTCGCCGATCGGCATGTGACTCAAATTGGCACCGGCGCCAATACGAATGACGCAAATGTGGTCCTGAGCGGACATGTTGGTGCAATGGTCTGATAGACGGCAATGGCCGGGACCCGCCTCCAAATGATGATGATCGGTTCCAACGCCAGGCCGCTGCGGTAGCCAATCAACATGTCGGTGCCGTTGACAGCCTTCGATCGGGGTCGATTACTGGTTGAAGCGACGAAGACGGCGGGCCTGATCAGACGACGCACCATCTGTCCCCACCCTGCAGAGTCAGGGCATGGACACGACGCACCTCACCCCGTTTCTCGATTTCGCCCGCCTGCACGATGTGCACATCGACCCGCAGCGTCTGCAGGTCGATGGCCGCATCCACCGCGCCGATGTCGGCGACCGCCCCAATGGCAGGAACGATGCCGCCTACCTGCTGCGCGAGGACGGCACCGGCTGGGTGACGAACTTCAAGGCCGATGGCAAACCCATCGCCTTCCGCCCGGAACTGGCGCGAGAGCGCACGCCCGAAGAACAACAAAAGGCCCAAGCCGAGCGCGCCGCCTGGTTGCAGCAGCAGGCCGAGCGTCAAAAGGCCGCCCTCACCGGCAGCCTGTCGCGCTGGGAAGCCAGCCATGAGCCGCGCAACTTCCCCTACCTGCAAAACCCCGCACTGCCCACGGCGGGACTGCGGCAGCACAGCGCGCAGCTGCTCGTGCCCATGCTCAAACTCACCGACGGCGAGCCCGAATGGGTCGGCATGCAGCGCATCGCCTGGGCGGCGCCGGGCCAGTCCGCCGACAAGCGCTTCGTCGCCGGCACGCCCACACAGGGCGCCTTTGCCGTCATCCCCATCGACGGCCAGGACGCTGAAGCCCCGCTTCGCGCCTTCGAGACCGCCAAAACCGCCCCCCATATCGTGATGTGCGAGGGCATCGGCACGGCGCTGGCCCTCCATCAGGCCACAGGACTGCCCGTCATCGCCGCCCTCTCGGCGCAGAACCTGCCCGAGGTGGCCCGCACCCTGCACGAGCAGGTGCAGGGCCGCGTGACCCTCTACGCCGACAACGACGGCGAGCGCGCCGCACGCAAAGGGCAAATCAATGCCCTCAAAGCCGCCCGCATCCTTGGCAGCGCGCACACAACCATCGCCCTCCCAGAAAAACCCAACGGCGTCACGCCCCCCGGCTACGACGCGCGCGACCAACTCCGCGACAGCGGGCCGGAATCGATCCGCAACACCCTGGATCGCGCCGTCCCGCCGTGGACCTTCCAGCGCAGCCATCCCAGCCTCGCGCCACCCACTGGGCAAGGGCGACAGCCCAAGCCCCCCATTCCCCATCTCAAGCAGGAGCAATCGATGGAACCACAAGCCGAAACCGAACCGACGCCGCACATCCCCTCCGATGAACCCGTCCCCGTCCAGCAAGCCGTGACCGCGCAGCGAACGGAGTTCGCCGATCTCAACGCCGCTCTGGAGCGAGTCGAGTCCGAACAGGAGCCGAAGCCACAACCACAGCAAAAGGAGACGGAGGTCAGCGACGCACAAAAAGAAGAAGCCGCGTTGCTGAATGCCTGGCGCGAATCCGCCCAGCCCGCTCGCGAACAGCGCGCCAAGGCCTGGCAGGACTTGAACGCCCAGCAGCAAGCCGCGCGGGAGTCTCTGTTCTCCACCCTGGCCCAGCAACGCGCCGAAACCCTCAAGAGCGGCGGCGACCTCGATGTGCATGCGTTTGAATCCGCCAAGCAGATCGAGCATTTGCAAAAAACCCAGGCGGCGCAGCGCAAAACCCTGGCCAGCAGCCTGCCTCTACCGCCGACCCTGCGTGAGTTCCTGGAACCGCGCGCCGAGCACGACCCCATCGCCGCCCGTCTGCTCGAACAAGAAAAAACCCGCGACCCTTCGCCGGAAAGCATCCGCGGCCGCCGCGTGGCCGACGTGGAGCCCGAAGTGCTCGACGGCCTGACCCACGACATCGAGGACGGCCCGCCCAAAGCCGTGCACTACGCCCGCGATGGCGAGAAGGTGATGACCGACCGGGGCGAGCGCGTCGATCTCTATCAGGTCGATGACCGCGAGATCGAGTCGGCGCTGCGTCTGGCCGAGCAGAAGTACGACATGGACAAAGGCCTGCAGCTCACCGGCAGCCGCGAATTCCAGGAGCGCGCCGCCGAAATCGCCGGGCGCATGGGTCTCAAAGTCCAGAACCCCGAACTGCAGCAGGCCTGGCAGCTCGGCCGCCTGCAAACCCTGCAGAGCGAAGAGCTGGGTGCCGACACCCATCTCACCGCCCCGGCGCTCGGACAGGGCGCCATCGAGTCCGCGCACCCCGAACGGAGCGGCGACGGCCGCACCTACGCCGTGGACACGCAAGCCCTGCAGGCCGAAGCCCTGCTCGCCAAGCTCGACATCCACGGCTTCGACGCCCTCGACCGCGCGTCACGTTACCAGCCCCTCACACCGGATCAGCGCATGGCGTTGCAGGGTCACGATGAACAGACCCGCCTGATCGACGACCAGGATCGCCTCACCCCGCTGGGCAAACAGGTGACCGAGCGCATGTGGGCCAAGATCGAGACCGAACGCGAGCAGCTTCAGCAGCAACTGCGCACCCGCAACATCGACGAGGAACTGAAAAAACGCGAAGCGCAGGAAGAGAAGAGAGAGCACGTCGAAGAAGAGGCGCAGGACAAGGCCGTCGAACGCGAGATCGTCGCCCACGAGCGGGCCGAAGAGCGCGCCGAAGAACGCGAAGTCGAAGCCTCGCAGCGCCCCCCCGTCAGGCCACGCCCCCGGCAACCCAGCCGCGACATGGGGCTGGGCGGCTGAACCTCCTGTCCCCACCCCGCAGAGTCAGGGCAGGGCGTCGCATTGACGCCCTATCCGATCCCTCACAGGAGTCCGTCATGCAAACCCAGCAAACCCCGCAAACCCCGCAAAACCTCGAAACCCCAACCGTCCCCCCGGATGGTGACACCGCCGAATTCGAGTCCCTCTCCGTCCCCGACCGCGCCACGGCCGAAGCCCTCGGTGCCGATTTCGAAGACGACACGCCAACGGAGGCCGATCATGGCTGAGACCGTCAAACCCGACCAGGCCAAACCGCCGCGCGACCTGCGCCAGGAACTCACCGACAAACTCGTCCAGACCCTGGAGCAGGGCCAGATTCCCTGGAACAAGCCCTGGGCCGCGCTGCGAACCGGCTTGCCGCGCAATATGGAAACCGGCAGGGAATACCGCGGCGGCAACCGCCTCATGCTGATGCTGGAACAGGCCGACCGCGGCTACGCCGATCCGCGCTATGGCACCGTCAAGCAGATCAACGCCCTGGGCGGCCGCGTCAAGAAGGGCGAATACGGCCTGCCCGTCGAACTGTGGAAAGAACAGCCCTTCTATCAGCGCAAGGACATCAGCATCACGCTCAACGGCATGCGCGTGAAGGTGTTCGGCGAGAAGAACGGCAGGGCAGAGGTCGGCATGCCGACCGACAAGGAAGCCACCCTGCACGTCAAGACCGCCGATTTGCGCGTACAGCGTCACACCGAGCAGGGTGCGCAACACCTGAGCTGGGGCAAGGCGCGCGAGCTCGACACCTGGACCTCCCGCGTGCACACCGTGTTCAACGTCGCGCAGTGCGAGGGGCTGAAGCTGGAGCCTCTGGCCCCCGCGCCCGACTTCGACCCGGTGGCGCGAGGCGAGTCCCTCAAGGCCGCCATGGCGCGCGATGGTCTCAGTTACGGCGAGCATCCCGAGCACGCCTTCTATTCGCCCAAGCGCGACCAGGTGGTGCTTCCTCCGCGTGGCGCCTTCAATTCCGAGCTGGGCAACGAGCAGGGCGCGGCGCGCTACTACGGCACCTTGTTGCATGAGATCGGCCATGCCACCGGCGCCGCACACCGTCTGAATCGCGAAGGCATCACTGGCGGACACCGCTTCGGCTCCGAAGGCTACGCCAAGGAAGAACTGCGCGCGGAGATGTTCAGCCTGTTCGCCGCCGCCCAGACCGGCATCCCGTATGACCCCGAACGCCACGCCGCCTACGTTCAGGATTGGGCCAAGGCGCTCAAGAACGACAAGAACGAAATCTTCCGGGCCGCAGCCGAAGCGGGCAAGGCCGTGGACTATGTGCTGGACAAGGAGCAGGCGCTGCAGGTCACGCAGGAACGCCAGGCTTCGGTCGATGCGGCGATGCGCGCGGCTGAGCCGTCCGCCCTTGGAGCAGGGCTGACACTCATCAACCCCGACCAGATCAGACCGGGGATCGATCTGGTGGACTTGGAGAAAAATCGCATGTCGCGTGTGCTGACCGTGGAGCGCAATCCCGCCGGGACGACGACCACCACGGAACAGAACCTGGACACGGGAACCCGCCGTCACATGACCTATTGGGAGGGTGACGAAATTGTGGCGACCGCGCTGTCGCTGAGTCTCAAAGACCCGGAGCAGGCCGTCAGTGCCGAACTGCAGCAAGGTAAGCCCAAGGCGCCGGAAAAGACCTTGCAGGCCGAGAGCGGGGTTGACCCCGTGAAAGCCGCGAAGCAACCTAACTTGCGCGAGGCGATGGCGGCCGATGGATGGGAGAGGAAACCGTCCGGCTCTTATGAAAAGACCTTCCTGCTGGACAAGGATAGAAACAAGGGCGGCGAGTTCACCCACGGGAAACCCGTCGCCGAAAAAATCATTTCTGTCCAAACTCGGCCCGGCGGATTCGTGATGGCGCACGGCTGGGATGACGTTTCTGTTCCTGTAATGGCTGGCCTCCCTCCGGCGCAAGCGGTGGCCGAACTCGACAAGGCGGCCAAAGAGATGCTGATGGCCGAGCACGGCAAGAGTCTTGGGGTGACCTCGATTCGTGGCAAGGGCGAGCCGGAGGCCCAGCCCGCGTCGGCGATGCCGAACAGGATGCAGGACGCCCTCCGCCGTGAAGATGAACTGCTGTCGAAACAGCCTCACGAAATGACGTTTGACGAGTTCACTCAGGTCGCCACAGTGCAGAAGCTCGGCCCCGATCATGGGCGGCAGTGGGAAGTCTTCAACGGCAGCGTCCAACGTGGCGAATCGCTGGGCTTCGCCGACGGGCCTACTGCAGAGGGCGCGCTGCGTCAGGCGCACAAGCGCGAGGTCAACAACGCGCTCTACGACCACATGCCTGACGCGGTTCACCCGCCTGGTATGGAACCCAAGAGCATGCCGCCTCAGCATGTGCTCGACGAATACCCCGATCTCCAGAAGAAGTTCGCGCCGGTGATCGAGGAAAACCGTAAGGCGACCGAGTACCAGGTGATGACTGAATCCAGCCCCTACGAAAAAGCCGTCCAGACCTTTGTGAACGGCGGCGGCAATGAGAAGGATGCTCGCCGCATTCTGGACGATGTGCTACTGAGCGAATTCAGTGACAAGAACCTGCCAAAAGCGCTCGAATTCCATGGCTTCGCCAAGCCGCACGAGGCCGAGAAGCTCGCCGCCGACATCATCACCGAAGAAAACCGCAAGGTGAGCGCGAAGGAAGACCGCAAGTCATCTGAGTATCAGATGACAAAGCAGGCGGAGCAGGCGCCAGGCCAGGACAAGGCAAGCGCCGCCGACCCTGCTGCCGACAAATCCCCCGAACCGCCCGAGGCCGACAAACCCGAACGCCCGGCCCGCCCGCGCCTGCGTCAGACCCACCGCAAGGCCGCGGCGATGGAACGCTGAATCCAGCACGCCCAGCGGCAGGTGGCGCAAAACAGCCGCAGCGCGCGACCGGATTCCTTCCCCCTGTTGGCGATCCTTGCCGGGGGGGCGCGCGCCGACTGGCCCACGTCACGGGCCGCCCCCGATCCCCTGAGACCCCACGACCATGACCGCCGCCTCCGAAGCCATCTACCACATCCCCAAAGCGCAGAAAGACATCACCCGCTTCGTCTGGACGGGCCTGGGCCTGTTCATCCTGATCGTGCTGCTGTCCACCTGGGCCGCCACCGAATACGCCGCCTGGGCCTTCGGCTTCACCCCGGCGCTGGGCCAGCCCATGATCCCGCCCTGGCTGTACGCCCCCTACGACATCCTGATCTGGACCTTCAAATACAACCGCATCGAGTACGGCCAAGCCGTGCTGGACATCCTGGAACGTGCCCACCTCATCATGGGCGTGGGCGGTTTCCTCTCCCTGGTGCTGCCCGTGGGCATCGCCTATCGCCGTTCACGCAAAGCCGATGCCGAGCGCAACGATCTGCACGGTTCGGCCCACTGGGCCGCTGCCCCGGAAGTCGCCGCCGCCGGCATCCTGCCCGACGACAAGAACAAGGGCGGGGTGCTGTTCGGCGCCTGGAACGACGGACAGCAGGTGCGTTACCTGCGCCACAAGGGGCCGGAACACATGATGGTGTTCGCCCCCACCCGATCCGGCAAGGGGGTGGGCATCGTCATCCCCACCTTGCTGAGCTGGGATCAATCCGTGCTGGTGCACGACATCAAGGGCGAGAACTGGGCGCTGACCAGCGGCTTTCGCGAAAAGGTGCTGGGCCATCGCGCCATCAAGTTCGACCCGACCTCCCCCGATTCCGCCCGGTTCAACCCCCTGCAGGAAATCCGCATGGACGGCAATCTGGTCAAGGACGTGCAGAACATCGCCACCATGATCGTCGATCCCGACGGCAAGGGCCTGAACGACCACTGGGCCAAGACCGGCTTCGACCTCATGACCGGGGTGGTGCTGTTCGTCCTGCTCTACTGGGACGGCAAAGGCCCCGACGCCCGCCTGCGCTGCCTGCATACCGTGCAGGCCATCCTCTCCGACGGCGGCCCGATCCGCGAGATCGCCAAGGAAACCGCCGAGCGCAACCAGGCCGAAGACGCCGAGCCGATGGAAGGCTCGCAGGCGGTGATGGCCTATATCCGCGATGTCGCCCTGGAAAAAGGCGCGCAAAGCAGCGACCCGCACGCCCGCACCGGCTGGGCCGCCGTGGCGCAGGCCAGTCAGTCCTTCCTCAACAAGGCGCCGAACGAAGCCTCGGGCGTGCTGTCCACCGCGCTGTCCTTTCTCTCCCTCTACCGCGACCCCATCGTCGCCGACAACACCCGCGTCTCCGACTTCACCCTGGAAAGCATCATGGGCGGCGCCGACGTGGACGGCAAGCCCGAAACCAGGAAGACGGCGCTGTATCTGGTGGTGCCGCCCAGCGACAAGGATCGCCTCAAGCCGCTGCTGCGCCTGGTCATCAATCAGGCGGTGCGGCGGCTGACCGAAGGCATGGACTTCGACGCCGGCGGCGCGAGCAAGAGCCGCTATCCCCATCGCCTTCTGCTGCTGATCGACGAATTCCCCAGCCTGGGCAAACTCGACATCTTCCAGGAGGCGCTGGCCTTCATCGCTGGCTACGGACTCAAGGCATTGTTGATCGTGCAGGACTTGAGCCAGTTGTATGCGGCCTATACCAAAGACGAATCCATCATGAGCAACTGCCACATCCGCGTGGCCTACGCTCCGAACAAGATCGAGACCGCCGAGCTGCTGAGCAAGATGGCCGGGCAGGCCACCGTCAGCCATACCCAGCGGCAGTACAGCGGCAACCGGCTGGCCGTGGTGCTGCAGAACGTCAACACCAACGAGCAGATCGTGCAACGCCCGCTGCTCACCCCCGACGAGTGCATGCGCCTGCCGCCCGACGACGAACTGGTCTTCGTCGCCGGCCATGCCCCCGTCTACTGCCAGAAGATCAAGTATTACCAGGACGCGGCGCTGGCCGAGCGCATCAAGCTCGGGGCAGCGGCGAGCACGGGCAGGCAATAAAAGTCCAATAAAATGGACAAAATAAAAGAAATACAGCAAAATGTCCAATATGAAGGACATCAAAGACCCTATGCTTCCTGCGCTCAACGCCCAGGAGCTTGGGCATGCCCTGCGCGCAGAGCGCAAGACGCGCGGCCTGAGCCAGGCGGCGCTTGCGCAAACCATCGGCAGAAAGCGCCAGACCATCGTCGCCCTGGAGGCTGGGCGCAACGTCAGCCTCTATACGCTCTTTGCCGCACTGGCCGCCCTGGGCAAGGGGTTGCTGATCCAGGACGCCCGGCTCGACCCGGCTCGGCTGCAGGAGCTGTTCCCCGATGATGAAGATCAAGGAACTTGAAGTCTCCACCCCACAGGGGATGGCGGGGCCACTGCGCCGCGAGTCGCAGTACGTCTTCAACTACGGCCGCGGCGTCGATCCCTCCTGCGAGATTTCTCTGACCATGCCGCTGCGTGCGCAGAGCTATGCCGGGAACGTGTTGCCGCCCATTTTCACGATGAACCGGCCCGAAGGCTGGCTGGCGCAGGAACTCGTGCGCCGCATGGCCAGGCACGGCCCGATGGACGATATGCGCCTGCTGGCCATCACCGGTGAGCATCAGATCGGCAGGCTGAACTTCAAAGAGCCCGGCCAGCCTGACAGCAGGCGCCTGGCCCGGATCGGGCTGCGCGAGATTCTGTCCGCCGGATCGTCTGCGGAAATCTTCGCCTTTCTGGTCGATCAATACATCGATTCCGGGATTTCCGGTGTCCAGCCCAAGATCATGGCTCCCGATGCCGACCGACTGCCGCTCCCGGCCGACCGAACGACCGCCAGCGTGGTCGATCTGATCGTCAAGTCAGGCGGCGCGCAATATCCCGATCTGGCCGTCAACGAATTTCTCTGCATGAGCGCTGCGCGTCACGCCGGCCTGACTGTCCCGGACTTCTGGTTGTCCAACGACCGTCAGCTCTTCGTCATGAAGCGCTTTGACATCACACCAGAGGGCAGCCGACTGGGTTTTGAGGACATGGCCGTGCTCATGGGCAAGTCAGCCGACCCCTATGGCCGCTACAAATACGAGGGCAGTTACGAGAACATCGCCCGCGCGCTGCATCTGTATTGCGCCGCCGAGACGCCCCCGTCCCTGGGTCGGCTGTTCGAGAGCGTGGCCCTGTCCATGATGGTGCGCAACGGCGATGCGCACCTCAAGAACTTCGGCGTGCTGTATGACCATCCGCACGCCCTGCAGCCGCCCCGGCTTGCGCCCGTCTACGACGTGGTGACGACCACGGCCTACAGCTACGCCGATACCCGCACTGGAAGAGAACTGACCGACCGCACCCTGGCGCTCAAACTCGCAGGGTCGAAGTCCTACCCCTCCCGCGAGGAACTGATGAATTTCGGGCGGGTGAGTTGCAACGTCAGTCGCCCTGGTGAAGTCGTCGAGCGCATCGCCGAGGGCATGACGCGGGCGCTTCAAGAGCACGGCGAGCTGCTGTCCCGCCCCATGCGGGACCTCATTCACCGGGAGTGGGATGCAGGAAGGATGAGCTACGCGCCCATCGTGTCCAGGACGGCGCAGTCCCTCTCCCCAATCGAGAGTGGAACCCAAGCAGCACCCGCCGATGACAGTGGTACGAAGGCGCAACCCGCCCACCGCCGAAGGAGCACGCGCCGCGACCTGAACCGCTGAGCTTCCCGGCCCCACCCCGCAGAGTCAGGGCAATCACCGCGCGCATCCGCGCGGCAGGAGCCCTGAATGAGCATCCCCTACGCCATCGAACAGGCGATCACCCGCCAGCGCATGCCGCGTTGGAATCGCCTGCTCATTCCCATCGCGGCGCTGGCCGCGACCGCCCTGACCATCAACGTCCTGTGGTGGTGCGGCTGGCGGGTCAACTGGACTGAGAGCGAGCCGCTTGGCCTCTACCGCCTGCTGCCCGTCACGGCAGACTCGCGCATCGTCCGCGGCGAACGCGCCGAGTTCTGTCCTCCCACCACCGTGACGCCGCAGGCCTTTCCCTTCTACATGAAGGGCGACTGTCCTGGCGGCGGCATGCCAATGTTCAAGCAGATCGTCGGTCTGCCCGGCGACCGCATCACCGTCACCCCACAGGCCGTGACCATCGACGGCAAGGCGCTTGCCCACAGCGGCCAGCTTCCCGGATCGCCGAGCTATCCATGGGTACATCTCCCGTACCAGCGCGGCACATTCACCCTCGGCCCCGATCAGTTCTGGGTGTATGGCAGCGGCGCGCGCCCCGCGCTGGCCGCGCAGAGCTTCGACAGCCGCTACTGGGGGCCGATCACCCGGCAAGACATCCGTCGCATCACCCGCTGAGGCAGTTGTCCCCACCCCGCAGAGTCAGGGTAGGGCGCCAATGTCTGGCGCCCTTCCTTCCCAACCTGAAAGGTCTTCTCATGAAACGTCTCAAACTGCTTTCCATCCATCACCGCCTGCGCGCCGCCGTCGTGCGCCGCCTGGTTCTGGCCTCCGCCGTATTCGCCGCCACCATGGCCGACGCCTTCGCCACCGGCGCCGGCGGCCTGCCGTGGGACAGCGCGGTCAGCACCCTGCAGAACGACCTGACCGGCCCGGTGGCCACGGCCATCAGCGTCATCGCCTTTCTGGCGGCGGGCGCCGCCCTGGTGTTCGGCGAAGAACTCGGCGGCATCGCCAAGAAAGCGCTGTATGTGGTGCTCGGCGTGGCGTTCATCGTCCTGGGCAACAAATTCCTCCAGGTGCTCGGACTGACCGGCGCCCTGGTGTTCTGAACATGATGCACCTCGCCCTCTCACAGGCCGGGCAAGGCGGGGAGGCGACTCCCCGCCCCGCGCTGCCCGAAGTCCTGATCGCCGTCGTGCAGGCTCTGGTCGAGCAGGGCTGGGAGTTGCCGCAGATCGTGGCGGCGCTGCGCCACACGGCCGACCTCACCGAATTCACTGACCGCGTGACCGGAGTTCCGCAATGAACGACACCCAAACCCCCATCCATGATTCGCTCAACCGTCCCATCCTGATGATGGGCGGCGAACGCCAACTGGTGCTGCTGCTGGCCATCGTGGCCGGCATTTTCATCTTCTCGCTGGCCAAGCTCTGGGCCGCCCTCGTCGGCGTCACGCTGTGGATGGTCGGCCAGTGGGCGCTGTCGCGCGCCGCGGCCTACGACCCCATCCTGTCCAAAACCGGCGGCCGACTGCTCAAATATCGCCGCTACTACCCCGCGCAGGCCAGCCCCTTCGCCAAGGATCGGGAGGTGCGGTCATGATGGCGCTCAAGGAGTTCCGCTCGGCCGCCTACGGCCTGCCCGACCTGCTGCCCTGGGCGGCGCTGGTGGACAACGGCATCGTGCTGACCAAGGGCGGGGGCCTGATGGCCGCCTGGGCCTATCACGGCCCCGATCTGGACTCTTCCACCCAGGAAGAACTCGGCGCCATGTCCGCCCGCGTCAACGCCGCCCTCAAACTGGGCGATGGGTGGGTGCTGCACTGCGACGCCGTGCGCGCCCCCGCGCCGGGCTACGCCCCGCCCGGAGCTTTCCCCGACCGCACCACGCGGCTGATCGACGACACCCGCCGCCACAGCCACGAACGCAGCTTCGTCGGCTACCGCAGCCGCTTCATCCTCACTGTCACCTGGTTCCCCATGCCCGACGCCGCGAGCAAGACGGCCGATCTGTTCGTCGAGGGACGCGTCAAGGCCACGGCCCACCGCAATCTGGAGCGCTTCAAGGAACAGATCCGGGAACTGGAATCCCGCCTCTCCACCCTGCTGGACATCCATCGCCTCAAAGACCGCATCGATCTGCGCACCGGCGCCATCGACAGCCCCCTCCTCGCGCACCTGGAACAGTGCATCAGCCTGTTGCCGGATCGCCGTCCCTTCCGCATGGCGCAGGCGCCGATGTATCTGGACGCCGTGCTCGGGCAGCACGACTTCACCACCGGCTTCATCCCCCGCATCGGCCGGCGCAGTATCTCCTGCATCGCCCTGACCAGCCTGCCGCCGGAGAGCTTCCCCGGCATCCTGGACATGCTCTCGCGCCTGCCCGTGTCTTACCGCTGGAGCAGCCGCTTCATCTACCTCGATCCGGGGCAGGCCGAGAAGACGCTGAATAAATACCGCAGCAAGTGGGCGCAAAAGCGCAAGAGCATGATGAACCTGCTGCGCGAGAACGCCGGCGGCCAGGCCACCCACATCAACGCCGACGCCGACCGCATGGCCAGCGACGCCGTGCAGGCGCTGGCCGAAGCGTCCAGCGGCATGGTGCTGTTCGGCTACTACACCAGCGTGCTGCTGCTCTCGCACGAAGACCCGGAAATCCTCGACGAGTCCACCCGCGAGATGGTCAAGCTCACCCTCAACCGCGGCTTCGGCGCCCGCGTGGAGGACGTGAACGCGGTCGAGGCCTATCTGGGCACGCTGCCGGGCAACACCGCCGCCAATGTGCGCCGCCCCATCCTCCACACCCTCAACCTGGCCCACCTGCTGCCGCTGACCGCCGTCTGGGCCGGGCCGGAGCGCAACCCCTGTCCGTTCTATCCCCCGAACAGCCCTCCGCTGCTGCAGGCCAAGACCGACGGCGGCACGCCCTTCACCCTCAGCCTGCACGCGGGCGATCTGGGCCACGCCGCCATCCTCGGCCCGACCGGCGCCGGAAAGAGCACCCTGCTCGCCCTCGTGGCGGCGCAGCAGTTCCGTTATCCCGGTGCGCAGGTCTTCGCCTTCGACAAGGGCTACTCCATGCTGCCGCTGTGCTGGGCGGCGGGCGGCGAGCACTACGACATCGCCGGCGAGCAGGGTGATCTGGCGTTCTGCCCGCTTGGCCGGGTGGATGAACCGAACGAGCGCGTCTGGGCCGCCGAATGGCTGGAGCAGTTGTGCGAGCTGCAGGGCGTCAGGATGCTGCCCCACCACCGCCAGGAGCTGTTCCGCGCGATCACCCAGCTCGGCGCCTCGACCGAGAACATGGCACAGCGCACCCTGACCAACTTTCTCGTGCTGCTGCAGGATCAGAGTCTGCGCGAAGCCCTGCAGGCCTACACCCTGCGCGGCATGGCCGGTCACCTGCTCGACGCCGAAACCGACAGCCTGGGGCAGGACGTGTTCCAGGTCTTCGAGATGGAACACCTGATGAACAAGGGCGACAAGCTCGTGCTGCCCGTGCTGACCTATCTGTTCCACCGCATCGAGCAGCGCTTCAAGGGCCAGCCCACGCTCTTGATCCTCGATGAAGCCTGGATCATGCTCAGCCATCCCGCCTTCAAGGCCAAGATCCGGGAGTGGCTCAAAGTGCTGCGCAAGGCCAACGTCGCCGTGGTGTTCGCCACCCAATCGCTGACCGACTTGACCCGCTCGGGCATCGCCGACGTGATTTTCGAATCCTGCCCGACCAAGATCTTTCTGCCCAACCCCGAGGCCGAGACCGAGAACATCCGGCCGCTATACGAGGCCGTCGGCCTTAACGCCCGGCAAATCAAGATTCTGGCCTTCGCCACCCCGAAGCGCCAGTACTACGTCATGCACCCCGACGGGCGCCGCCTGTTCGACCTCGGCCTGACCGGCCCCGAACTGGCCTTCGTCGGGGCCAGCGGCAAAACCGACATCGCGCGCATCCGTGAACTGCGCGACACCCTTGGCCATGCGTGGCCCGCCCAGTGGCTGCGCGAACGCGGCCAGTTTGAGGCCGCACAACTGTGGGAGAGTTACCAATGAGAGCTTTCAAACCCGTCTTCCTCGCCGTCGCGCTCGCCACGGCAGCCACCTGCCATGCGCAGACGTATCCAGCGCCCGAGCCATCGCCCGATCCTTCGGCACAGCAAAGCCTGAGCGCAGCCGTAAACGCCAACGGCAACGCGACCTACGACGCTGGCATGGCGTACTACAACCAGCAGGCCTACCAGGCCGCGGCCAACACCGCGCAGGACATCTCCAATCAGGATGCGCAATATGCGGGTAGTGGCGGTTTCTGGTACGGCGACGCCTGGCAGCAGGCCGCCGATCAGGCCCAGACCGTCGCCAACGACAACCAGACGCAGGCCGACGACCAGATTCCGGTCCAGAACCAGAACGAGGCGACCCAGGCAAGCAGCCTGAACGCGGCGCAGAATGCCGCGCAGCCCACGGCGCAAGCTAACAGCACGGCGGCGCAGTCCGCCGCGCAGCATGGCGCGAGCCAGTCATTCGCGGACATCGGCCAGCAAACCAGCGTGCAGCAAGGCCAGCCCACGGTGACGAACCACACCGGCGAATACCTGATCGCCGGGGCGGCGACGCAGGCGGCGATGAACGGCCTTTCCGTGAGCGGGTATAGCGCCAACATCGCGGCTTACCAGGCGGCTCAGAACGCCGCAGCGTGCTCGGGATGGAATGCAGGCTGCGCCGCGTTCTGGTGGGCCGTCAACGCGACGGAGCAGGCCCATGCCAATGCGGCCTACGCCGCCAACGTCGCCGCCGCACCCGTGCTCGGCACGGCCCTCAATGTGGCCGCCGCCGCCTCGGCGCTGAACAGCGCCAAAGGCACGCTGAGCCAGATCAGCAGCATGACCGGGGTGGCGCAAGGGCAGACAGCAGGATCGACGAACGCTCAACAGGCCTTGGCGCAAACCACCGCACAGACCGGCGTGCAGCAGGGGCAATCCGCCACAGCCGCCAGCACGGACACGGGCTACACGTCCGCCGCTGCGCCCAGCAGAACGCCCTGGGCGCAGCGGCCCAGCAGAACCAGAACGCCGCCGTCACTGCGGCGCAGGCCGGGTTGGCCGGACTGAGCGCCGAGTATTCGCGCAACGCCGCCAACCAGATCGCCGGTTACGACAACGCACAGGCGCAGTCCACCGGCGACCCCGACTGGTCATCCGCCGCCCAGATCGCGCAGAACGAGGTTGATCAGCAGCAGGGCATCTACACCTATCAGCAGAACATCCAGAACCAGGCTATCGCCACCGGCAACACCACAGCCGCCCAGGCGAATGCCCTGTCACCCGGCATCGCCAACACCCTGAACACCGCAGCGCAAGGCGCGGCAAGGAATCAGGCCAACACCACCCTGCAAAACATCGGCAGCCAGACCGGCGTGCCTCAGCAGTAATCCATTCGGAAAGGAATGACCATGAACATGAACAAGACCCGCATCGCCGCCGTCACCCTCCTCGCGGCGCTCGCCAGCGCACCAGCGCATGCCACTGGCATGATCGCCGGGGCCACGTTTCCCGAACAGATCGTGCAGGAACTGACCCTGGTCGAGCAATACGCGACCCAGGCGCAGCAGCTACAGGCGCAGTTCCAGCAGGTTTTCAATCAGGCCGTGAACATGCAGAACATCCCGGCTCAGCTCTGGCCGAATATCAGCAGCCAGCTCAGCAGTCTGGTCAGCCTGGTCGGCAACGCCAAAGGACTCTCGTATGCCGCCGCGAACACGGTATCGGCCGTGCAGTCGCAGTTCGGCGCCCCCAACACCGTGTTGAGCAACTACAACGCCAGCCTGCAGGCGTGGACGAGCAATCTGGATAGCCAGATCGCTGACGTGCTCAAGCAGTATGGCTTGAATGCGTCCAACTTCCAGACCACCCAGTCGGCCCTGGCGGCCATCCAGGCGCAGAGTCAGTCGGCAGATGGCCGCAAAGCCGTCATGCAGGCCGGCAACCAGATCGCCGGGATGATGGTCAACCAGATGCAAGGCTTGCAGTCCGACATTCAGGCCGGCAATCAGGCCATGTTGAACTACATGGCCATGCAGGCGCATACGCAGGTGAACCAGTCCAACAGCGTGACGCCCATCCTGACGGCGCCCACCGGGCCCGGTGCATTCTGAGGAGCGATGATGCGAACCGTCACCGCCGCAACGTCGCGCCATGCCCTCATGAGAAAACGCAGGGCCGCCCCAAGTTTTCTCATCCCCCTTGGGGGGGCTGACGCGAACGCGGCAGGTCTGGGGGCCCTCCCAACCCGCACGCAATGGGCCGTCGCTGCGGGGTTGATGCTCTTGCTTGCGGTGGCGGCCACCGCCCACGCCGCCCCGGCGCCCACCCTGACGGGCGGCCCAGGGGGGCAGGGCTACCTCGACACCATCAGCTCCCAGTTTCAAGCCGCGACCACCGGCTGGATGACCACGGCTCAGGGCTATGCCTTCAAGATTTTTACGGCGCTGGCCGCCATGGATCTGTCCTGGTGGGGGATCAAGCAGGTGCTCAAGAAGAACGATCTGGCCGATTTCATTGCCGGGGCCACGCTGAAGATCGCCTCCATCGCCTTTTTCTACACCATCGTCAAGTACGCGCCGATGTGGATGCCGCTGATCACATCGAGCTTCATGGACATGGGGCAGGCCATCGGCGGTTCGAGCGCTGCAACAGCCTCGCCTTCTGGCGTGATGTCGATGGCCTTCTCCGTGGTGCATCAGCTCTATGAGGTCTATAACAACGCTCCGGGGGGCATTACCAACATCGGCACCAACCTGTTCCTGGCCATCATCATCGCCGTCACCTCGCTGCTGGCCCTGATCGGCTTTGGCCTGGTCGCCCTGCAACTGTTGATGACGCTGATCGAGACCTATCTGGTCGGCGGCGCTGGCCTGGTGATGCTGGGCTTCACGGGCTCCGGCCTGACCAGCAGCTTCGGCGAGAAATACATCGGCTATCTGGTCAGCGTGGGCATCAAGCTGCTGATGATCTACGCCATCATCGGCCTCGGGCAGAACCTCATCAACAGCGAACTCGCCTACATCGCGCAATACACCGGAGGAAAGTCGCTGCCGCCCACCGATCTGCTGACGGTCGGCGTCAGCATGCTGATCTACGGGGTCATCGGCATGCAGGCGCCGGGCCTGGCGGGCAGCCTGATGAACGGGTCTCCGAATATGTCCCTGGGCAACGTCGCGGGCGGCGCTGCGGCGATCGCTGGCGGCATCGCCGCAGCGGGCGTGGCAGGGGCCGCAGGTTACGCCAGCGCCGCCAAAGGTCTCGACAGAATGGCAGGCCTGGTCGGGGCTGGGGCGGGTGGCGGCTCAGGCGCGGGCGGCGCGATTGCCGGCGCAGAAAAACTCGCCGCCCTCGGCCAGGCCACTGGCGCAGCGGGCAAACCCGCAGGCGACATGATGGGTTCCATCGGCGGCGGCGGGAAAGGGGGCGGTGCTTCCGCGCCCGCACCGTCCTCTGGCACACCTGGTGGATCGCTGGGCGGGGTGAGCGGCGCGGGCGCCAATACCGCCCGTCTGGGCCAAGCGTCGCAGGCCATGATGGAAGGCAAGGGCATCAGCGGCCCTTCGAGCACACCGTTGCCGTCCTCTGCCCCATCCGCATCTGCGCAACCCGCACCCGCACCGAGCGTCCCGCCGAAAGGCCCGCTCGATGCGCTGGGCGCACCCTCCGGCGAGAGCGGGTCTGCCGATCTGAGCAAGGCGGCGAGCAACTCGGATCGAGAGCCGTTCGACGTGCTGAAAGACAACCTCGGCAAGGTGGCCAGCACCAAAGACGATATTGCCCGGCATGAGGGCGGGGGCGGCAGCGGCATTCAGATCCGCCTCGGCCATGTGGAGCACTGAGATGGCCGACGACAAAAACCGCCTGCGCAGACAGGTTGCCGACGAAATCGGTGCGAGTCTCTCACAAGCGATGCAGCGCGACCGCAAGAGTCTGGTGATCCTGCTCCTGCAGGTGGTCAACGCCGTGTGGTTCGCCGTGCTGTGGGAGCGCGGCTTCGAGCCCATCGCGGCAGTCGGCATCTGGGCCGCATTCTTTTCCGCTTCGATCACCGTCTCGATCCTGATCGAGAAACGGCGGTCATAGCTTCGCGGCACTCAGGGCCGCGCCGACAAGACCGATGCCGGTCAGTGGGGGAAGGGATGCTCGTTTAAGTACTGACGCAGTGCGGCATTCACGCGGGTCTGCCAACCCTTCCCGGTGGACTTGAAGGTTTCCAGCAGGTCGGCGTCCAGTCGTATCGCGGTGAATACCTTGGTTTCGTCGGCCTTCGGGCGACCGCGAGGACGCTTGGCGACTAGCGCGGCGTACATTTCCGGCGGTAGCGCCTCGCTAGCTGGCTTTGCCCTGGCAAAGTCCTCTGCTGTCCATTCAGGGTTATCCGGGTCAGCCACAATGCCTGCATTGATGGCCGCGTCCTCTTCCTGCGTGGGGTAGATCGTTCCGGTTTTAAGTTTCGGCATAGCGCTTCACCTCTCTCGTGTTTGCCTTGCGCAGGCTGATGACGCGGACTGCATCGGGTCGCAGGCAATAGACCATCACGTGCAGACGTTCGCCGATGTAACCGGTGGCTTCAAATCTTTGCTCGGCGTACTGCTTGCGCGTGTCCTCACGAACCACCGCTGCTTCCCACTCAAAGCCTTCAGCTTCGGCTAGCGACAAGCCATGCTTGTCGAGGTTGCTTTCGTCTTTGGATAGGTCGAATTCGTAGTCCATGTGAATTATTGTATAAACACAAAATGGCCGTGCAAAGTGTTTTTTGTATAAACATTAAAGCCGTGTTACACCCGCACCTCCTGCAACCTCCAGCGCAATCAGGCGCGCCAGGAGCCGGCGCTACGCGGCGTTGGGTGCATTGGCAGTCGCTGCCATCGCCATCACCGGCGTTCATAGCTTCGCGGCACTCAGGGCTGCAAGTCGTTGAGCGTTACACCCAGCGCCGCTGCGAGGGCTTTGAGAGTCTTGGCCACTCCGATCCGCTTGCCCGTCTCGATCTGGCTGAGATAGGCCTTGCTGATGCCGGCCTTCTCGGCCAAAGCGTCCTGGGTGAATCCGCGATAGTCGCGCCAGGCCTTGACGGGATGGACTCCATCAAGGATCGCATGCGCGACAGCACCCAGCACCCGGAATCCATCGTCTGCAGCTTTCACGGCATCGAACAGGGCAACGTCATCCAGGCTCTCGGCGGCGCGCATGAGCCCCGCAAACAACTCCATCGGAACCACGGCGTATTCCCGCTTCCCGTTGCGTTCGATGAATTGAATCGTGCTCATGGGTACGCACCTCCTCGTGGGGCAACCGCCAGGATCATCACCACCAGGCAGTCATCATGAATCTCGTAAATCACGCGCCAATCGCCGACGCGCAACCGATAGACCGGAGCGTCCCTGCAACTTCTTCACGTTGTTGTTCGGTCCATGGGGCGCAGCCGCCAACTGCTCGATCTTTTCGCGCACTGTCGTTGCAAGATTGCGTGGCATGGCCTTGAGGCTCTTGAACGCTTCGCGGCTGTATTCAATCGAGTACATGGGCCAGTATTAGCGGAATGCAAACCCTCTGCAAACTCTAACGCACAACTGATTCGCTGCGCGAGTTGGCGGGGCACAGCGCACTGGGGCGCTGCCCGCCTCGGCCGGGTGCCGTGCACCGGGCCGTTGGGTTTGCGTCGGTGCAAAGCACGGACGCGGATTCCCTGACAGACGCATCACCCGCTGATGCAGTTGTCCCCACCCCGCAGAGTCAGGGCAGGGCGCCAACGTCTGGCGCCGCAACCCTGGAGAACGGTATGGCCGAAGCCAACCCCTACCTCAACGCCCGGCGCGAGTGGGATGAGCGCTATGGCGACGCGCTCGCCCGCGCAAAGACCTGGCGGCTAGCCGCCTTCGCCAGTCTGACCGTGGCCGCGATCGCCGTCGCCGGCATCACCTACATCGGCGGACAAAGCAAGATTCAGCCCTTCGTCGTCGCCCTCGACAAGATGGGCAACCCGGTCGCCATGGCGCAGCCTGCGGGCGGTAGCGCCGTCAGCCAGCGCATCATCGAGGCGCAAGTCGCCAACTGGGTGTGGACGGCGCGCAGCGTCATCCCCGATCCCACGGCGCAGAAGGCGCTCATCGCCAAGGTCTATGCGATGACCGGAAGCAGCGCCGCGTCCTATCTCAACACCTGGTACGCCGCCCACCCGCCGTTCGGCGACTTCACCGTCAACGTCACCATCACCAGCGTCCTGCCCGTCAGCAAGGACACCTGGCAGGTCGGCTGGGATGAGATGCGCTTTGAGGGAGGTCAGCCCAAGCCGGTCGAACACTGGCGCGCCAACATCACCACCGGCCTCGACCCCAAGCTGGCCGACAACCCCCAGGTCATGCTCGACAACCCGCTGGGCCTGTTCGTCAAGAACGTGACCTGGACGCAGATCGTCGGCGCCGCCAAGTGAGCGATCGACTGGAACAGCGCAAAGCCGCCGCCCGGTGGTCTGGGCGGTACATCGTCTGCGCCTTCCTGGAGACGATCGGGCTGGCCCTGATGCTGTGCGTTCCCCTCGATCTGCTCGTGCTGCTCCCCGTGCTCGATTTATCGGGCTACCGCTTCAACCCTTTCGTCTACGCCTTCTGGCTCGCAGCGGTCGGCCTCGTGCTGCGCCCGCGCATCCTGCGACCCGATTTCGTCAATTCCATCACGCTCTATCAGGAGGATCCAACATGACTCCCACCAAATCCCTGCTCGCCCTGGCCATCCTGGCCGCCGCAGCCACCGCCCACGCCGCGCCACCGGCAGCCTCAGCCTCCCAACCCAAGCCCGACATCAAGCCCACGACATCGATCCCACTGCAAACCAGCCATCAGATCTACGACCTCAAGGCGCCGATCCCGCTGTCCTGGCGGGCGACCACGGCCGCAGCCCAGACCTGGCTGAATACCGGCAGCGCCCCCAGCATGGTCGGCACCAACGGCATGGTGATGTATGCCTATGGCCAGAGCCAGCCCACCATCACCTGCGCCCCGTTGCACATCTGCGTCATCAACCTGCTGCCCGGCGAGCACATCACCAACCTGTCCATCGGCGACAGCGTGCGCTGGCTGGTGCAGACCGCCGATGCCGGAAAGACGCCGGTCGTCGTAGTCAAACCGACCGCCGCGGGCCTGACGACCAATCTGGCCGTCACCACCGATGCGGGCCGGGTGTACTACCTGACGCTGGTCAGCGACCAGCACAACTATGTGCCGCAAATCGGCTTCTACGATCCGCAGCAGTTGGTCATCAACATGGAGCAGCAGGCCGCCCAACAGCGCGCCGCCGAAGCGGCGCAGACCGCCGCCAAGCAGCAGGCCGTCATCGCCCCGCTGGGCCACATCGACCCCTCGACCCTGGACTTCTACTACACCTGCAAACTCGACGACGGGCACTCCGACCTGGAGAACGACGACCTGCTGCCGCTGCGCGTGTTCTCCGGCGGCGGCCACACCTATCTGCAGATGCCGGGCAAGATGCGCTACACCGATGCGCCCGCCGTGTTCAACGTCACCAGCGACACCACCGAACTGCTCAACAGTCGCCTGGTGCACGACTACTTCGTCATCGACGGCCTGCCGCAGAAGTTCAAGCTGGTCGTCGGCGTGGGTAAAGGCTCGCGCAGCGTCACCTGCCATCACCAGCAGATGAACGCCGGCTGGTGGGCCCGCTGATGGAGACGACGATGAACGACTCCAAACAGGGCGACACCCCAGAACCCGACAGCAGCCTGCTCGCGCAGGACGTGGACGGCGCCACCGCCGGGAAGAAGAAAAAAGAGAAAGGCCTGAGCATCAAGGGCACGCCGCGTGAGGGCGGCGCCCGCCTGAGCAAGAACTTCAAGAAAGTCGCCTTTGTCGCAGGAGGCGTCGTCGCTGGCGGCATGATCCTGGGCATCATGACGGCCGGGAACAAGCAGGCAGCTCCCTCCGACGGCGGCGATTCGGGGGAACAGGTCGGCCTGACCAGCCCGGACATCGCGGCCATGCAGCGCGCGGCCCAGGCGAATGCGACACCCGCGCCCGGCGCATCGAACCCGGCGCAAGCCAAGGCCTCAGCCAGCTCGCCAGCTTCTCCCCTGCAAACCCCAGGAACAACCCTGGCCGCGACCCCCAACCCGCAGCAACTCACCCCCGCCCAGAAGTATCACCAATGGCTGGAAGAGCAGCACTACAAGAACCTGGAGGGCGCCGTGCTGGCGGCTCAGAGCGCGCACCTCGCCAAGGTCGAGCTGGCAGCGCCCAGCGCATCAAGATTGGCCGGAAGCGATACCGCCGAACAACTGCGCCGCCTCGCCCTCGGCGCAGCGCCCAAGCCGGGCGAGCAGGAACAAGCCCTGCAGAAGGCGCTCACCGCACTCCAGGGCGCGACAGGGCAGGGCGGTGCAGGCCAGCCATCGCCCCAGCAGCAGAACAAGAGCTTTCTCGATGCCGCACAGACCCCGGGGGACAACGGTTATCTGCCGGCAGCCGTGCAGCCTCCCCTGGCCCGGCATGAGCTATTCGCCGGCAGCGTGATCCCCGCCGTGATGCTGACCGGCATCGACAGCGATCTGCCCGGCACCATCAGCGCCCAGGTGCGGCAGACCGTGTACGACAGCTTGAATCCCAGTGTGGTGCTCATCCCTCAGGGCACCCGCCTGATCGGGCAGTACAGCAGCCAGATCGCCTACGGCCAAAGCCGCGTGCTGGTGGCCTGGAGCAGGCTGATCTTCCCGACCGGCGCCACCATCGACCTGCGCGGCATGGAGGGCACCGACGGCAAGGGCCAGGCCGGATTCCACGACCAGGTGGACAACCACTACTTCCGCGTCTTCGGCAGCGCCATCCTGATGAGTCTGCTCGGCGTCGGTGCGCAGCTCAGCCAGCCGCAGAACTCAGGAGCGCTCAACACCCCGTCCACCAGCCAGCAGGCGGCAGCAGCCATGGCGCAGCAACTCAATAACGTCGGCACCAACCTGCTCAACCGCAACCTGAACATCCAGCCCACACTCGTCATCCGCCCGGGCTATGCGTTCAACGTGCTGGTGAATCGGACGATGATTCTGCCGGCGTATTCGAGCCAGTGAAGATCAGTCCCTGTGCGCAACAAGGATGACGAAGCTGTTTGGTTGGGTCGCATCGGCGCTTGTTGGACGAAAGGTCAAAGCGTGCCGATCGTTTTTTTTGGTGCCACGGTCTTGGCCCGCGCGTCTGTCCGCGTTGCTGCGTTCAGCGGGCTCCAGTACCCGCAATCCCTGGCGTGTCGGTTTGCCGCTATTTGCTCGATGCGGCGATCGGGCGCAAAATGGCCTGAGCATCAGCGGTCCTCAATAGCTTCTTGTAAGCCGCAGGCGTCATGGCGTTGATGAGCAGCCGCCCCAGCACATCCGCCTTGACGTATTCCACCGCGAGTAAAGCCATCACTGGGTTGGTCGTGAGGGTGGCCTGATCCGGCGTGCGATCGCCGAATTCGGCGACGACGGCCTCGCTGTCGTCCGCCACCACGACGGCCAGACGCCGCCCCGCGAGTCTCAGCCGGGCACTCGCACCACATTCCGACAAGTCGTAAGTCGTGGGACCAGACAGGATTCGGGTGCCGTAGATGGCCACATGAGTCTCTATCCCACGGGCTGCCGCCGCTTCCAGCAATGGCCCCAGCGTCTCGAGTTCCTCGTCCCAGACCCCGGCAAAGATGATGGAGGACGCCTTGTCGATCGTTCGCGCAAACGCCTGGACGATGGGCTCTCGCCCACTGAGCGACCAGACCAGTCCCGGCTCGCGCTGCGCGGGCAGTCGGTCGAATGCTGCTGCCGCGGCTTGCACATCGGCCGCCATTCGCGAACGCAGCTCGCCCAGCAGATCGGTATGCGGGACCGCCGCATACCGAACCGGCTCGGAGCGATTCACGAGCACAGCGCCCCGCGCCTCAAGGCGGTTGAGCGTCTCGTAGACCTTCGATAGCGGCATGCCCGCCCGACGTCCGACTTCCGCACCGGTAAGGGGCGGCTGCCCCGCCAGGGCCGTGTACGCCTGGGCCTCGTATTGGGTGAACCCTAGGCGAATCAATGCGCTGATGGGTTCCGAATCCACATCCATTCCATTCCCCTTCTTCTGCTACGGCCAACATGACGTCAATCGCTTGACTAACTACCAGAGTAGTATAAGAATGCTTTTGAGTACTACTACGGTAGTAGTCACTTAACATCAAATGAAAGGATGGCATCAGATGCGAAAGACTGTCAGTACTGGCTCCCCTTGGGAGCCCAAAGTCGGGTATTCGCGGGCCGTAGTGGTGAACGACACCATCTACCTATCTGGCACAGCTGGACAAGGACCAGACGTCTATGCGCAGACCCGAGACGCGTTGGCTATCGTCGAGAAAGTGCTGCGTGACAATGGCTTCGCCATGTCCGACGTCGTGCAGAGTCGACTGGTGGTAGCAGACTTCGAGCACTGGGAGGATGCCGCCCGTGCCCATGGCGAGGTCTATCACCAGATCCGTCCAGCCTTCTCCCTGGTGCATGCCCTGCCGTTCGTCGATTCGTCGATCTTGGTCGAAGTTGAGGCCATTGCGGTCAGGACATCCGAATGACCGAGACGCTTGGCCAGCGCGACTAGCGCGGCCGACTGGCCTAAGCCAGCGGAGGGAAGTCGGCAGCGTCCACGCCGGTACAGACGCTGCCCCTCTCGATTCCCGAGATTCCGGCTGTGATCGAACCAGCCTTGATCTGGATGCCGCTTGATGCCAGTTCATTCCGACAGTTATGGACACATGGAACACGAGACAAAGAACTCCGAACGCCTGACGATCTTCATCGCTGCTGCAGCAGGCATGGCCATATCCAACAACTATGCGCTGCAACCCGTGCTGCCGATCGTGGCCAGAGATCTGAGCGTCTCGCAAGAGACAACCGGCCTGATCGTGGGTAGCCTGCAGATTGGCTATATGGCAGGAATTCTGCTGCTCGTGCCACTGGGCGACAAACTGAAGCCGGCCACCTTGGTCGCTTGGCAGTTCCTGCTCCTTGGGCTGGCGCTGTTTCTTGGCGCAGCCGCCCCGTCCCTCGATGCCCTGTTGGCGGCGGCTTGCCTCGTGGGCGCGATGGCGACCAACGCCGTGCACCTGTCGGGCGTGGCGTTTCGCGTGTCGCCTCCGCAGACGCGGGGCCGTGCGGTTGGCACCGTGGCGATGGGCATTTCAGCCGGCATCCTGCTCAGCCGTTTCGTGGGGGGACTGATCGCCCAAATGTCGGATTGGCGCGTCATGCTGGCAAGCTTCGGCGTCGTCGCAGTCGTGTTCGGCGGGCTGTGTTGGCGGCTGCTGCCACGGCATGCCAGCCAGCAGAGCCAGGAGCCCTACCTGCGTTTGCTGATCAGCCTGACGGATCTGCCGCGCCAGCACCCGTTGCTTCGCGAGGGCATTGCCGTGGGTGCTTGCTGGTTCTTCATCTTCAGCGCGCTCTGGGTCTGTCTTGCCCTGGGGCTGGCCGAACCGCCGTTGCGCTTAACGCCGGCGCAGGTGGGTCTGTTCGGATTTGCAGGACTGCTCGGCCTGTTCGCGACTCGGCCCGCGGGCCAGTTCGCAGACCGTTGGGGCCACCGCCCCGTCATCCTTGGCGGATTCCTGCTTGTGGTGATCGGGTGCCTATTCCTCTACGTCTCCTCCGCTTCGATCATCGGGACGGCGATCGGCGTGGCATTGTTCGACATGGGCTGTTTTGCGGCCCAAGTGGCGAACCAGACGCGGCTGCTTGCGATCGACGCTGCGGCGCGCAGTCGCATCTACAGCGTCTATATGTTCACCTACTATGCGGCTGGCGCTATTGGCTCGGTCGTTGGGCCGATGATCTTCTTGTGCGTATTCCGGACCAACGTGACCGCTGATTCCGGTCATCGTGACCGGGCGATTCCGGGAACGTGACCGGCGAATCCGGTCATCGTGACCGGGCCGTTGGACTACGACACCGGAATGGTGTTGCGCATGAATCAACCTGGCGGACCAAGTAGCTTCACTGCATTTGCAGGAGCCCCATGGCCGCCCCAAGGATCAACATGCGCAAACTCAAAGACGCCTTGCGTCTCAAACTCGAAGGTGGGCAATCCCACCAGCAAATAGCCACCGCTCTGGGCATCTCCAAAGGTGTGGTCACCAAGTACGTCGGCTTGGCCGTGGCCGCCGGCCTGGACTGGCCCACCGTGGCAGCGATGGACGAAGCAGCCCTGGAGCGGCAGCTTCTTTCCGCACCGCGGCCCAGCGATATCTACGCCCAGGCCGACTACGGCCGCATTCACCAGGAGCTGCGCCGCAAAGGCATGACGCTGGCACTGCTGTGGGAGGAATACTGCGCCCAGACCGGCGACGAACACGACCCCGAGCATCCCGTCAAACCCTGGCGCTACTCGCAGTTCTGCGAGAACTACCGCCAGTTTGCCAATCGTCTGAAGCGCTCAATGCGCCAAGTCCACCGCGCCGGCGAGAAGCTGTTCATCGACTACGCCGGACCCACGGTGGCTTTGACCAATGGCCAGCGCGCCAACATCTTTGTCGCCGCCATGGGCGCCTCGGGCTACTGCTTCGCGCTGGCCACGCCGGCGCAAACGGCCTGCGACTGGCTCGGCGCCACGGCGCGCGCGCTGACCTTCTTTGGCGGCGTGCCGCAACTCATCGTCCCAGACAACCCACGCGCCTTGGTCAAAAGCGCCAACCGCTACGAGCCACAGTTGAACGACACCGTGCTCGACTTTGCCCGCCACTACGGCTGCTCGGTGCTGCCCGCGCGGGCTTATCACCCACAGGACAAAGCCAAGGTCGAGCTCAGCGTGCAACTGGTGGAGCGCTGGATCTTGGCGCGCCTGCGCAAGATCCAGTTCGCCACCATCGACGACGTCAACGACGCCATGGCCCCGCTGCTGGAATACCTCAACCAGCGCGCCTTCCAGAAGCTGCCCGGCTGCCGGGCCAGCGTGTTCAAGGAAATCGATGCCCCGGCGCTGATGGCGCTGCCGCTGCAAGCCTGGGAATGGGCGGTCTTCAAAACCGTGCGCGTGCATATCGACAGCCACATCGAGTTCGAAGCCCACCGCTACAGCGTGCCCCACGCCCTGGTGGGCATGGCGCTGGAGCTGCGCATCACGGCCAGTGCCGTGGAGGTGGTGCACCGCGGGCAACGCGTGGCCAGCCACAGGCGCTGTGCGCACCCGGGGGGCTTCACCACCGTGGCTGAACACCTGCCCGATCGGCACCAAGCCCAGGCCCAGTGGACGCCCGAGCGGCTCATCCATTGGGGCGAGCGTGTCGGCGTGGCCTGCGCCCTCACGGTGCGCCGGATGCTGGAGCGGCAGCGGCATCCCGAGCACGCGTACCGAGCGTGCCTGGGGTTGTTGTCCTTGAGCAAACGCTACGGCGACGCACGCCTGGAGGCGGCCTGCGTGTTGGCGTGCGCGTTGGGCACCTCCAAGTACACGCACATCCGCGACATCTTGGTGAACCGGCGCGACCTGCTGCAAGCCAGCACCACGCCCGAGTGGACGAGCCCGTCGCACGCGCATGTGCGCGGCGCGGATTACTACCAATGAACATCCCACACGAGAACGAGACGACCATGATGATGAACACGACCCTGAATCAGCTGCGCGGCTTGCGGCTGGAGACCATGGCCCAGGCCCTGGAGCAGCAACTGCGCACCGGCGGCATGGCCGCCATGAGCTTTGAGGAGCGGCTCGCCCTGCTGGTGGACCGCGAAGTGCATGGCCGGCAGGACCGGCGCTGCGCGCGCCTGCTCAAGTTGGCCAAGCTCAAATACCCACAGGCCGCCATTGAGGACTTGGACAGCCGCAGCACGCGCGGCATTGAGCGCAGCGCGGTGATGAGCCTGGCCCTGGGCGATTGGGTGCAGGCCGGGCATGCGGTGCTGATTACCGGCCCCACCGGGGCGGGCAAATCGTGGTTGGGGTGCGCCTTGGCGCAGCACGCTTGCAGGCGTGGCCACAGCGCCATCTACCAACGCGTGCCCCGCCTGGGCGAGGAGCTGCGCATACGGCACGCCAATGGCACCTTCACGCGTTGGTTGGACACGCTCAAGAACACGGACGTGTTGCTGCTCGATGACTGGGGGATGACGGCCATGGATGCGCAAACGCGGGCCGATTTGCTGGAGATCATTGATGACCGGGCGGCCAGCCGCGCCACGATCATCACCAGCCAGTTGCCCATTGAGCATTGGCACGAATGGATTGGTGACGCCACGATGGCCGACGCGATGCTGGATCGGCTGATGCAAAGCCATCACCGACTCACGCTCACCGGAGAGTCGTTGCGCAAGAAGGTGCCGGCCAAAGGCAAGGCGGGCTCGCAGGCGCCCGCAAGCAAAGATACCGATTGATTCTCTGATGCCTGTCGAGCGGGATCATGCATACATGCCCGATCGGGGGGTGCCTCCGGCGGCCTGGCGGGGGCCTGACGAAACCGTTTCAACAACAATTTGAGAAAGGAAAGCCAACCCTCAAAGCAAGCCAAACCTAAAATCAAGCCGCGCAACACCACCATCGGTCACGATGACCGGAATCAGCGGTCACGTTCGCCGGAATACGCATCTTGCGCTACGGCTGGAGCGCAATGTGCGAGTTGAGTATCGTGCTGGCCTGTTTCGGCTTCGGCCTTACGCTGATGAATCATCGGCGCGCTCGGCGCGAAGACAATCGGATGCCATCATTGGATGATGAAGCTGTTTAGTCTGACCACCGACAAGTGGCAGAGTGCCCTAATCATTCGTTCGGCAGTTCCGCGGCGAGACGCCGTAGCGCTCCTTGAACAGCCTGCTGAAATGTGCGGGATCCTTGAAGCCGCATTGATAGGCGATGGAGGCGATGGCCTGCTCCCGGTAGGCCTCGCATTGCAGCATCGCTTGCGCGGCCTCGAGACGCTTGGCCAGCACGATCCGCGAGAAGCGCAGTCCTCGCTGGGCGAACAGCCGGTGCAGATAGCGTTCTGACACGCCGATCGCTTGCGCGCAGGCCACGGCGGACAGAACGTCCGCGTCGTACAAATGCTGCTCAACGTAGTCGAGCGCCTGTTGCCAGCGCAGTTCATTTCCGGCTCGGATGGCGGGCGCTGGCGCTGAATCACCGTGATAGGCGGCTGCCAACAGCCACGGCAGCGCAAAGGACATGTAGAAATCGGCGGTACCGCACGAGCCATCCATGGCCATGCCAGAGAGAGCCCGGCGGACTGTCTCAGCAGGCAGAGCGGCGCCGCGCGCGATCCGCGGCGCAAGGGGGCGGTACCTCGCGTGGTCCGCACGATGGAGGCGTATGGCCGTTGCCGGCAGGCGTAGGGCGTAGAAGCTGCCGGGCGTCTTGAACACGACACGCGATGGCTCGGCAAGGTTGCGGAACGAGATGTCCCCGGCGCCGAAGGACAGGCGCGTGCCGTTCTGTTCAATGAAGCCGTCGCCTTCGACAACGACGTGAGCGACGATGGATGCGCGTACCTCGGCCGATAGCGTGCCGAGATCTGGAACCGCGTGAGTGATCGACTGCGGGCGAACCGATAGCTGCGCCAACCACAGCCTGTTGAACTTCGCATGCTGCTCCAGGCGGCCGCCGGGGCCGCCGTCATCGAGGATGACCTGGCCTGGCACGAAGCGATCTGCCAGCAGCCGCTCCCATGCGTGCGCCGACGTCCCCTGCGTCTGGTTTTCCACGTGTTCATCTCCTTCCAAAAATTCGGTTCATGTAGCGGCAAGCTCGCCGACTGGTGCTTCTTAGACTGTTTGTCACCCGTTTTCATCCCAAAGGAGAGGGAAACCATGTCCGCCATCATGACCGATTCCCATGCTTCCGTGGTTTCTGCGCCTCCCGTTCAGCCTGATGCCGGATTGGATGACTTGCTGAAATTGCGTACCGCGCTGGTCCTGGAGCATCCCCTCAATCAGGCGGTCGGGGGTGACCCCGGAAGGCTTTTCCTGATGTTCGAGCTGTACGCCGACTTCGTGTACGACTTTACCGAGTACGTCTGCCGCTTGTTCATGGCGTTGCGGGATGAGGAGATGAAATCCGTGATCTATGAGAATCTGGTCGATGAGCTTGGTCTTGGTTCGGCGAAGCCAAGCACTTGGAAGGTACAGCATGGGGAACTCTACCGCCAGTTCATCCACAGCCTACGCTTGATCGAACCCTACCGGGCGACGGGCATCGGACAGCGCATTACCACTATCGAGAACGCGTCGAAAGCCATCTCCAGACGCTTCTACGACGCACACGCGGCGATCATCACCGACGGCGATGACCTGCAAAGCTTTGCCGCGTTCTCAACCATCGAGTGCTGGGTCTGCGACTTGTATGCCTTCTGGAAGCGCGCTCTCGTGGGCATGGGCTGCAGCGAAGAGAGCCTGGACATGCGGACCATCGATCTGCATTGCATCTGTGACGTCGAACACAGCGCTGCGCTGGATGGCCTTCTGCGGAGAAAGCTGTCGCAGGGCGCTGACGCGCTGCACCGGATGAGGAAGGGGGTCGTGCGCGGCATGGCGGCTTCCGAGCGGCTGTTCTCCGATATCCACCGGGAACTGGCATGATGGTGTCGGCCCGTGGCGAGAGCACCGGGTGGCGATGGCCACCCATGCTGCTGCTGGCGCCGTTCCAGTTCATCTTCGGGCTGATCTATTCCTGGGGCGCCATCGCGCCCGCCATCCATGCCCAAAGCGGCTGGCCTCGGGCGACTCTCGACCTGGCGTTCTCGCTGACGCCTCTCGCGTTGCTTCCGGCTGTTGTCCTGGCCGGCCATGGGCTGCGGCGGATGTCGCCCAGGGCGATGCTGGCGGTGGCGCTCGGCTGCTTCACGATCGGTGGCGCGGTCGGTTTGGTGTTCGGGGATTCGCTGCCGTTCATGCTGGGCTACAGCATCGTGGCCCTGGGGATTGGCGCCGGGTTGTCCACGGCGGCCTGCATCGCCGTCGTCGCGCGCCTGTACCCACAACGCCGGGGTGTGCTGGGCGGCGCACTGCTGGCGCTGTATGGCATGTCGTCGGTGGTAAGCGCGCCCTTGTTCGAGTCGCTCAATGGTCACTTTGGCTGGCGCGCGGCGCTGGCTTTGCTGCTCGGCCTGTATGCCGCACTGGGCTGGCTGGCCTGGGCCGGCCTCCCGGTTCTGCCTGCGCAGGACGTGCACTTGGCCCCGCGTATCGGAATGCGGACCATGCTGGGCCATCGGTCGATGCGCTGGGCACTGGGTCTGGTGTTGATCGCCGCCCCTCTGGGGTCGGCGTCATTCGCGACGGTTGGACATCTCACCCGCCAACTTGGCTTCGGCTCGAGCTTCGCCCTCGTTGCGGTCGCTGCCATGGCGATCGGAAACGGCCTGGGGCGGTTGGGCTTCGGCGCCTTGGCCGACGTCCGGGGCGGACGCTTCAGCCGCAAGGTGGTGCTGGCCGTCAACGCCCTGGCTGCGGCGATCCTGCTGGCCGTGCTGCATGGCCTGGACGCGAGGGCGTTCGCCCTGTATCCCTTGCTCATGGGCCTGGCCTTCGGCGGCATGGCAGGCAAGCTGCCGGCGCTGGCCGCACATGTCGTCAAGGATGGCCATGCCGAGACGGCGTTCGGCTTGCTGTTCGGTGCCTTCGCATTGGCCAGTTTCCTGGGGCCGCTGGCCAGCGCTGCATTCGGTACGCGCGAGGCACTGGAAGGTTTCGCCGTCTGTGCGATCGCAGGCTGGTTGTCGGCGCTCGTCGCTCCTTGAACTGGAGGTGAACGCAGTATCCAGGCCGGTAGCGCGAAGGCCAAGGCGTGCCGCATGGGGATTTACGACCAAGTGGCTGAAGCAGGCCTACGGAAATCCAGTACAAAATTTAGCCATGTGCACGGTCATCGAAACGCCGGGCCACCCCAAGTTTCCCTGACCCTCACGGGGGACGGGTCGGCGAGCCGACCCTGGGGGCACTCAGAAGCAGGCCGATCGCATCTGGGCCGAAGGAGGCGGCTGCAGTTCATCACATAGATCGTCGAGCATGCTGACGCGGTCGACGTGATTCCTGGGGCGGATGGATCCCGCAAGGTGCGCTGGCAGCGGCAAGTCCGGCGGGCGCGCCTGATCTACTTGAATCTGACCGACGAGGAGGCCGTGCTATTGGTGGCGGTCTACGCCAAAGTGGAGCAGGACAACATGCTTCCCAAGGACATCCGAAAGGTGGTGTGACATGGACGTGAACAAGATCGCCAAGGCCATCGAGGCCGACGCGGGAGAGCCGCTGCCCGATCTGCTTCAGGCGCTGGACGATGCGCGGACGCGGGCGGGGCGCGTGATGACTCCCGAGCAGCTTCTCGTGCGCAAGGCCCGAGAGGCGTCGGGATTGACGCAGGCAGCGTTCGCGGAACGCATCTCGACACCAGTCGCCACCTTGCGTGACTGGGAGCAGGGGCGTTTCGCTCCGTCCGGCGGCGTGCTGTGCTTGCTGCGCCTCATCGCCCGTCACCCGGACTTGACGCAAGAACTTGCCGCCTGAAGAGGCAAAGAAGGCAAAGGGGGCGCTTGAGGAATGCCTCTGAGTGCGCATCACATGGTTCTAAATTGGGTATCGACCAGGGACTACATCGCAGCCGCGAAGGTGGCGGCGACGCGATCCAGATTTGCCTCGATCATTCGCATTCGGAGTAATGCATGGCGAGAAATGTGCTGCGACACGAGCTGGGGGCTGGAGAATCAGATGCCGACGACGACTGAAGGAGATCGGAGATTTTGGCGACAAACAGAAAAGAGCCCTTGACCAAGCACGCCTGGCAGTTCGCACCGAAGTTTCGCCGTGGCGCGTTCGGCTGGCGGTCGGATCTGCCGATCCAGCGGATCAAGGAAGCGGTCTCCGAGATCAAGGCGATGTCCCGCAAGGAGCCTGTCCTTGCCGCGGAAGGTGCTGTCATCCTGCTGGAAAAACTCTCTCCCGCATTGGAGCAGGTGGACAGTTCTTCGGGGGCGATCGGCTCGGCAGTGAATCGGGCCATCGACACCCTGGTGCCAATCATCGCTGAGGCAACTGTGGATGTCGGTGTGCGGCAGCGTTGGCTGCAGCGTCTATGGGCCGCCGTCGAGAATGACGGCATGTCCTACATCGAAGCACTGGGTGAACTCTGGGGTGATCTGTGCGCAACGCCCGAGATCGCGGTGGCCTGGGCGGAGGAGTTCCTGCCGGGTTTGGAGTCAGCCTGGGGGTCACCTCAAGGTGAGCATCGGTACTACGGCGGCACAGCCGCCTGTCTTGCTTGCCTATACGCAGCAGGGCGCAACGAGCAGCTTCTGGCGCTCCTCGAGAAAGCCCCGTTCAAGTGGTGGCGCGACCGGCGTTGGGGTGTGAAGGCATTGGTGGCCATGGGTCGGCGGGCCGAGGCCTTGCGCTATGCCGAGGAATCGCGCGGACTCAATGACCCGCCCTGGCAGATCGCCCAAGCGTGTGAGGCGATCTTGCTGGAATCGGGTCTCGCGGAAGAGGCGTACAAGCGCTTTGCGATCGAGGCGAATCAAGGCGCCACCTATCTCGCGACGTTCCGGGCGATCGCCAGGAAGTACCCGGGAATTCCGAAGGCGGCAATCCTGCGCGATCTCGTGGCCAGCACGCCGGGCAGCGAGGGCAAGTGGTTCGCCGCGGCCAAGGATACGGGGCTATTCGCCATGGCGACCGAGTTGGCCAGGCACCGGTCGGCTGACCCGCGCACCCTGACGCGTGCTGCCCGTGACCATGCGGAAATGCAGCCGGGGTTCGCGCTCGCCGCCGGTCTGGCTGCATTGCACTGGATGGCGCTCGGGTATGGCTACGACATCACCGGAGCCGATGTGCTCGATGCCTACACGGCGGCGCTGCGGGCTGCACCGGCAGCGGGCGTTGCGGTCGACCATGTGCAAGCGCAGGTCCGTGACCTGATCGCGGCGGCCCACCCAGGGAGCAAGCTGTTGGCGACAATGCTCGGGCAGCGCGTGGGTAGATAGTCTGGCAACTGAATGTCCAAATTACCCGCTGGGGGTCGAACGGAACGAGCTGCTGAGCCGCACCGCTCTGTGTGCCTCAGCGTCCAGGGGGATTTGCGAGTGTTGATTGACAAAAATGCAACTACAATAGCGGCATGACAACCAACTTGCGCTTTGAGTGGGATGAGGCCAAGAACCGCGCCAATCAGCGCAAGCATGGGGTGAGCTTTGAAGAGGCTGTTCACGTCTTCCACGACCCATTGCAGGTCTCCATCCAGGATCGCATTGAAGGCGGCGAGCAACGCTGGCAGACCTTCGGTCTGGTCAGTGGTGTGGTTCTGCTGATGGTGGCGCATACCGTGCGCGAGGACGATGAAAACGGCCACGCCATCGAGGTCATCCGTATCATCTCGGCGCGTCGCGCCGACCGCATGGAAAGACAACGCTATGAAGAGCAAAATCGTTAGACACACTATGGACTCGCTGCCGCCCCTGACGGCGACACAGCAGGCCCACCTGAAGGCGCTGGCTGCGCAGCCTGACAGTACCATCGATACGAGCGACAGCCCTGTGTTGAGCGCAGCGCAATGGGATACCTCCGTGCGTGGGCGGTTCTATCGACCGATCAAGCAGCAGATCACGGCCCGCATCGATGCCGATGTGCTGGACTGGCTCAAGGGCCAGGGCAAGGGCTACCAATCGCGCATCAATGCCATCTTGCGCAAAGAAATGCTGGCACAAAAGGCTTGAGCGAGCTGCGATTTCAGCGCTGGTCATGTCGGTGCGGCACCACTGAATATGGTACCAATCATGGTATCAATACACTAAGTGGATGATTTTATGAACAAAACGAATCCCCCTCTCTCCGCCAATGATTTCCTAAGCCATTGATTCGTAAGCGCATTTTTTTTACGATTCAGTGGCTCGCTTTCCGGGTTGCTGTACTTTTTGTTGTACACGCCATTCGACGCTAGGCTTCCGCGACGTTGTTTTTCAACGCTTCCGGAGGCCATCAGATGGTGTACATGACCCAGCAGCGCGGCGCTTATTTCTTTCAGATGCGCGTGCCGCGCAAGCACCGCGTCGAGTTCGGCGAACTCATCCGCGTACAGCTCAACACATTCGACCGCGAGGTTGCGCGCATCCTGTCCATGAGCCTGGCTGCTCAGTGGCTTGCACGGTTCTCGGGTTTGCAATTGCCCGCCGGGGGCGTCAGCCCCGCAATCGACCACGCTCCGAGCGCGCCTTTGATGGACCCGTTGAGTGAGCGGCATCAAGCATGCCCAGCAACTGCGTCTCCTACCACTCATGCGCTGCATGGGGCTAGCCTCCACGAAACCCGGGGCGGTTCAGTGAGAGACGCCATCGATCTTTCAGTAAACTATTTGAAATTACTGAAATTCGCGCAACGCCATGCATGCCTTTGCCCTGTACCGGGTGCACGAACAGGCCTACAGCACGCTGTTTGCCAGTCTGGCTCAATCGGCTGCCACGCAGGAGCAGGTTCTCTTGGGCGCGCCCGGCACCATCATCGAGCACAAACGGGGCGCACACGTCTATTTCGCGCGGCAGTTCATGAGTCCGGAAGGCAAGCGGTGCGAAGAAACCCTAGGGGGCACCGCCAGGGACCCTGACGTGCTGCAGCGTGTACAAACCATGCGCCAACGCATGGAGCGCAGCCACGGCCTCATCGCGCGCATTCGCGAGCTTGGGCGGCTGGGCTTTCAACTCGCCGACAACAAAACGTGTGCCACGGTTGGTGTCTTGTACAACCATGGTCTGTTTGCCGCCGGTGCCGTCCTCGTGGGCTCACATGCCTACGCCGTGCTGCTGAACATGCTGGGCATCCAGGCCGTGGCTTACCGCACCGAAGACGTCGACATCGCTCGCGGGCACCCCTTGGCCTTGGCCGGCGTACCCGACGATGGCCTCTTGGGCATGTTGCGACAAACTGGTATTGCGTTTGTGGAGGTTCCCGGCCTGCATCCGGCTGAACCCGCAACATCGTTCACCCAAATCGGCCCCTCTCGCTTCCATGTGGACCTGTTGGTGCCGGCCAGAACGCAGGACTTTGCCACCGTCCCGGTACCCGAGTTGCGCGCGCATGCCACGGCGCTGCCCTATCTGGGCTACCTGCTTGAAAACACCCAGATGAGCGTGCTGCTGGCCCGGCACGGCGCAGTTCCGGTCCGCATTCCTGACGCCGCACGCTTTGCCCTGCATAAGCTGGTTGTCGCGCGGATGCGTCCTGCTGCGATGCACGCCAAAGCCAGCAAGGACCTCCAGCAAGCGGCCACCTTGTTGGCCATGCTTGCCGAGCAGCGCCCGGGGGACATCGAGGACGCCTGCCAGGCCTTGCCAAGTGCCGCGCGCGCGAAGGCTCGAGGTGCCTTGTCTTTTGTGAAGAGCCTTTTGCAAAACGCGCACCCTGCGGCCATTGAGGCGTTGCAAGCTGGCCTGAGTGCCAAGGCCTGAGACCTTGTGGCGACGATTTTGCAGGCTTCGGGGCCGGCGATTTCAATCGTGGAAGCGCATGGCTTTGTCGTTACGTCGTTACGCGGTTACAGCGTGACGCCGCCGCATCAACATCGGCTCGCGCTTTGCCCGGGGCCGCCCATTGCATCTCCAATCCGACGACGCCTCTGACCTCCGCATATTGCCGAATCGCGGACTTCTTCCGTCCCCCCGCTACTTTCGCCGCTAAGCTAGCCACACGAAGGCGGCCACGGCGCAAGACCAAGCCGCCAGCCGCGCCAGGCGCGGTCCAACAAGGGGTAGTTGATGAGCCACATCGACCAGCATCTGCAGGCCAACGAGCAAGTCCTGCACCGCGGTCACCTTAACGGTGCCGTGTTCATCTCGCCGTGTCTGCTTTTGCTCCTCGGCTTCGCCGTTCTCGCGCTCGACGGCGATGTCGGCGTCATTCTCCTGCTCGCAGGTTTGGTTGGTTTGCTCAGTGGCTTCATCCGCTACAAAACATCCGAATTCGTCGTGACGAACAAGAGAGTCATCCTGAAGACGGGGCTCATTCGCAAGACCACGGTGGAAATCGCGATCAACAAGGTCGAGGGCAGCACAGTCGACCCCGGCGATTGCGAGAAAGGTTGTTGATTTCGGCGTGCCGGGGACTTCAACGCCCTTCGCGGTGGTTGGGCTCGACGATATGAAAACGTGACATTTGCCGATACAGCGTCGACCGGCTGATCCCCAGCTGGCGCGCCGCCGCGGAAACATTCCATCGATAGCGCTGCAGCACCTCGACCAGTGTGGATCGCTGGTACTTCCCCTCCGTGGCATGGCCTGGCGCGGCGGCCGAGGCGGCATCATGCGCGCACGGTTCTTGTGGTGCGTGCGGCTCGCTCAGGCAAGGCTCGTCAGGCAGGTGTTGCAGGTGCCATTCCACCCCCGTGCGCCGCGGCAACGACTCCGCAGCGTCGCGCAACACGATGGCATCGACCGCACCATTTGCGACGGTTGTCGCGGACAGGTGTCGCAATAGTTCTGCGGCACGGCCGATCCTCGTCGCGTGACAAAAAAACGGGCTCCCCTGCAGGGGAGCCCAAGGGAGTCGCCACCCGAGGAGGAAATCGGCTCTCCCAAGCCCGTGGGAAACTCCGGGAAGACGCTTGAGACTTCAAGCGCCGTACATGCGGCTCTTGGTCGAGACGGTGCGTTGCCAGTCCGGCATCGAGCCGACGCGGCGGATATTGCCCCAGCTTCCCTTGTAGTAGGGGAGAAAGTGTTCGTCCAACGCCGTCGTCGTCACCGAGCCCTGTACGCCCTTGGGGGCGCCGAACACCATGAAGGTTTCGTGCCGCTTGAGGGTGGCTTCGGGGTAGGCCATCGCCGTGGTGGTTCCGTAGTCGTTGTAGATCTCCACCACGTCGGTCGGCTTGACGCCGAGCGCGGCCATGTCGTCCGGGTGCATCTGGATGATGGCCACCGGATAGCGGTCGGTGATGAACTTGTCATACTGGTTGTTGAACCAGGACTGCCAGACTTCGTTGAGGCGGCCGTTGTTGATCCAGAACTTGTATTTCGCCTTCTGTTCGGCTGCGGGCTTGAGCAGGCCGTTCCACTTGGCTGGGAACACGTGCACCTTACCGTTCGGCGTGTCGAACTTGCCGTCCGTGTACAGCATCTCGGTGCCGACCAGCGTCTCGCCCTCGACCTTCTGCACCGGCAACTGCACGCCGTTGTTGGCAGCCTTGCGCAGCAAGGGATAGGTGGCCATGTAGCCGGTCTTGCCGCCCTGGCTGTCGATCTCGCCGACGCCGGGCTGGCCGGCACGCCGGAAGCCATCGTTGAAGGCGTCTTCCTCGGTGGCCCACTCGAACCCTTCGAAGCGCTTGGCCATCTTGACCTTGCCCTCGGCCTCGTACAGGACGCGGACGGTGTTGGCGATGCGCGCGGCGATCAGGCAGTCGGGAAGCGCCTCGCCGGGCGGGTCGATGAATTTCTCGGAGAGGCGCATGCGGCGCTCGCCGTTCATCGAGGTGAGGTTCATCTCGCCCGAGACCGCGGCCGGGAACATCACGTGGGCGGCTTCCGCGAGCATGGTCGGATAGATGTTCATCATGCCGACGAACAGGCCACCCTTTTGCGTCGCAGCGTAGATGACATCGACCATTTCCTTGGGGCTTGCACCCCGCGCCTTGGCCATGGCCTGCCTGACGATCTGGCTGCGACGGATCACGGCTTCGCGCAGGGCCTGGGCGTTGTTCGTCGTCTGGAAGCTGTTGCAGGCCCAGTAGGTCATCATCTTGCCCTTGCCGTTGATGAGGTAGTCATCCACCTCGATCAGCTTGTCGTGCATGGGAATGGGGAAGCTGGCCGCCGGGTAGCGGTGTGCGGGCTCCGGATAGCCCGGGCGGCAATAGCCCTCCTGGTGTCCTCCCATGCGCACCCAGCCCGTGCCGCGCCGTCCCACGTTGTGCGTGGCGACCACGACGGCGCCCATGGCTTGTTCGGTCAGGTAGTTGTTGTTGCCCCAGATGATGCCCTTCTCGAACGCATGCATGACCCGAGGCAGCTTGCCTGGCGCCTTGGGCTTGTAGCTCCACGCCGCGGCCTGCTGGATCTGCGCCACGGGGAGTCCGGTGATGCGGCTGCACTCGTCGAGCGACATCTTGTTGGCCTTGACCGCAGCGTCGAAACCCTCGGTGTGGTTGGCGATGAAGTCCTTGTCGATCCAGCCCTGGTCGACAATGTAGGTGAGCAGGCCGTTCCACAAGGCACCGTCGGTGCCCGGATTGATCGCCAGATGCAACACCTGATCCTTGGCGATGCTTTCGCTGATCGAGATCGACGGCGTGCGGCGCGGATCGACGAAGATGAACTTGCCTGCGGCGACGGGCTCGTCCGGGAACATCTTTTTCTTCTTGTCCAGCGTGGCGCCCTGCAGATTGGGCAGCCAGTGCACGAGGAAGTAGTTCGACTGGTTCTCGTAGGGGTTGTTGCCGTTGGACCAGATGACATCGGCGAGTTCGGCGTCTTCGTAGCTGTTGTTCAGCTCGAATATGCCCATGTCGCGGTTGCCGAAGCATTCGGAGTTGTACGCCGGGCGGTTGTGGATGCGCACCGTCGGGGTCTGGATCGCCGAGAACACGAGCTTGCCCGTGCCCCAGGTGTTCTCGAAGCCGCCGCCCGATCCGCCATGGTCGAACATCGCCACCGCGATGGCGTCCGGGCCGTCCTTGTCGAGAATCTTCTTGACCAGGCCGCCATAGATCTGCAGGGCATAGTCCCAGGAGGTGTCGAGCCATTCGCCGCCTTGGTAGACGCGGGGATGGAGCAGGCGTTCCCGGGTGATGCCGTCTGCGTTGTAGAAGTAGGACGCCATCTTGCCTCCCCGGGTGGAACTCTGCCCTTGGTTGACCACGCAGTCCTTGTCCGGCACGATCATGACGTTGTAGCGCTTGCCGTTCTTGTCGGTCAGCACATTGGTCATCGCCGGGGTCATGATGGTGGCGAAAGGCGGGAGCTGCTTGCGGAAGTCCAGTCCCAGCGCGTTCTGATTCGGGGCCCGCCCGCCTTCGCGCTCAGCATCCCACTTGTACGCGTGGTAACCGCAGCCAACGATACAGAATTGGCAGGTCAGGTTGGTCTTCTTAGCATCGACTGGCGGCAGCGCGACGCGATCCTTGAATTGCGACATGGTGTTCGTCTCCTCGGTGGTTCGGGTTTACAGCACGTTGGCCTGGCGGCCGTAGATCAGGCCGGTGACGGCCACGGCGTGCACGGTATCGGTGGCCGCGTCGTAGCTGAGCTGGATCTGGGGCAGGTCCTCGGTGGCCTGGCCGCAGATCATCTGGCCCGACTTCTCGGGGTCGAACATGCTGTAGTGGCAGGGGCACTTGAAGCTGCGCGTTTGGGGGTCGTACATCAGCGGACAGCCCATGTGGGTGCACAGATTGCTGTAGGCGACGACGTCGCCGTCCGGGCCGACGCCGCCGGCCACGCGCTGGCCCATCTTGATCGCCACGCAGGGCGAATCGGCGTCCGGGTAGCTGAACGACACCGGGGTGTTGACCTGCATGCTCCTGGCTTGGCCCACCAGCGCCTTGGGATACGGCAGCACCGCCGCTCCTGCTGCGGCCTGGATAGCGGCCTGGTTGTTCCCCGCAGCCATGGCGGGGCCGACCGGACTGACGGCGGCGCCCACGCCTGCTACGCTGGTTCCGGCGACTTTGAGAAAAATGCGACGCGATACTTTTTCGGTCATGATGCCTCCTCGTGGTTGTGAAACGCTCAATCGCGCGCTCTGCATTGCAAGCGTCATGCCAACGTCCGCCGTGCAGCCCCACGAACCACCGATCAACGCGTTGCGCGCCTTTTCAAGCCCAAGACGCAAGCTGAAGCGTTGTGTGCGTTACCTCCACGTAACGCGTTTCGCTCGGCATGTTTCCATCTCGTAACGACGGAGCCCGGCCATGGACCGCAGAACCCTGCTCGCGCTGTTCGGTGCCACCGCCGCGCTGCCGGCATGGGCACAGGGCAAGAGCGTCTTGCGCGCCAATCCGTTTCGCTTCGGCGTGACGGACGTCTTCCTGCACGACGGGGCGATTCACCTCTGGCAGGACTTCTTGCAATCCAGGCTCGGCATGCCGGTGCAGATCATCCAGAAATCCAGTTATCAGGAAGCGCTCGAAGCCTTGCGCTCCGACGAAATGGAGGCGGCATGGATCTGCGGCTTTCCCTATGTCGTGGCCAAGGGTTTCGTGCGCCTTTGCGCGCAACCCGGCTGGCACGGGCAGCCTTGGTATCAAAGCTATCTGATCACTTCGGCCGGGCGAACCCAGGCTCACACCCTTGCCGACCTCCAAGGCGATGTGTTTGCATTCGACGACCCGCTATCCAATTCCGGTTACCTGGTGCCGGTCGTCGCCTTGCGGGCGATGAACCAGACGCCGCAGCGTTTTTTCCGAGGCACCTTCTATACCTACTCGCTGCACAAAGTCGTCGAGGCGGTCGGCAGCGGGCTGGCCGATTCGGGCACGGTCGATGGCTATATCTGGGAAATCCTGCATCAGAAGCGATCGCCGTCGGCTCTCAAAACCCGGATCGTCGCCAAATCGACGCGCTACGGTTTCCCGCCCATCGTCACGCGCAAGAACCTCGATCACGGCCTGCATCTGCACCTGCAGCAGGCGCTGCTCAGTGCGCAAAACAGTGAGGAAGGACGGCGATTGCTGCAGAGCCTGGACTTGAGGAACTTCCTCATGCCGCAGGAAAACTGGTTTTCGGGCATCCAGGAACTGGTTGAAATCCTGGATGGAACGCATGCTCCCATACCGTTGAGCAAGATTTACGAAACAGCATGAGCACGGCGCGCCCGAGCCTGGGCAATTCCCTCCTGCTCCGGCTGCCGCTCGCCGCTGCGACCCTGGTGGTCTTGACGGCCCTGCTGATGGCCGCCGGCTTGGGTCTGCTCACCCAGCGCTACCTGATCGAAGACGTCGACTCGGGCGCTTTCCAGGCCATGTCGTCCTGGACCAAGAGCCTGCCGACGCTGATCCAGCAGGACAATGTCTGGGCCGTTTACGAAGCCCTGACCTCGGTGACGGGCGCGGATGCGGAGCAGCACCGCAACCAGGCGCTCGCCGTGGTGCTGGGGCCGGGAGGCCGGGTGTTCGCCAGTTCCGACCCCCGCGCGTTTCCCACCGCGCGCGCGCCGGACTGGTCGCCGCTGTGGAGCCCGGGAACGCTGAGGCTGTCCCCTCCGGAACAGGCGACACGTCGCGGGCGTTCCGGCCTGTCCCCACCCATTCAAAGCGGACATTGGCGCATCTATATCGGCGCGCTGCGCGGCGGCTCCGGCCCTGGCGTGGGCACCTTGGTCTATGCCGTGAGCGACACCTTGTATCGCTCGCGCTTGCTGTCCATGCTGTGGTGGATCGCCGGCATCACCGCCCTGGCCGTCGCCGTGTTCGTGCCGGTCATCTGGGGCCTGAGCCGGCGCATGCTCCACCCCCTGGGGCAACTGCGCCGTTCCATGACCCAGGATGGCGAGCAGGCGCAGCGCGTGGGCGCCGCACTTGCCCGCCGGCCTGACGAGGTCGGCGCCCTGGCCGGCGCCTTCGTCCGGCTGCTGGAACAGGTCGATCAAGCGCGGCAGGCCGAAAAGCTTGCCGCGGTCGGCAGCCTGGCGGCGGCCACCGCGCATGAAATCAACAATCCGCTCGGCGGCATGATCAATGCGGTGAGGACGGCCGAGCGTTTCGGAACCTACGACGGCACCACGCGTCAGACGCTGGAACTGCTCGACCGCGGCCTGGAACAACTGCGCACCATCGCGCAGGCGCTGCTGGCGCAGACCCGGCCGGCCGAGCGTGATCTGGCCCGGCAGGACTTTCATGATCTGGTCGAACTGATCGGCCCTTGCCAGCATGAGCGCGGGATCGAACTGCAGACCGGGTTCGACATCCCCGCGCGCATCCCGGTGGCCGCCGGTCCGGTTCGCCAGGCCACCCTGAACATCCTGCTCAACGCCTGTCACGCCGCATTGCCGGGCTCCGTCCTGGGTTTCAGGGCCGAGGGCTCGAGCGCGGGGCTGCTGCGCATCGCCGTGCGCAACCAGGGACCCGCGCCACCGGCCGCCATGTTGTCCAGTCTCGCCCCATCGAGCATGCCGATGGCCTCCGGTGTCGGTCTCTGGGAAAGTCGTCGGCTGTTGTCGGACATCGGCGGCAGTCTGGCGCTTTCGCATGAGGCGGGCTGGACCACGGCACTGATCGAAATCCCGCTACGCGCTTGATGCCGGACGGGATTACATTTCGCTCACACGGCCATCAGAGCCGAGAACGAAGGCCCGAGGAGACAGTCGTGCGCGATCAGCCCATTTTGTTGGTGGAGGACGATCCCATCATGGGCGAATCCCTGCTGCAGCGGTTGCAACTGGAACATTACCGCTGCCAGTGGGTTCGCGATCTCGGCCAGGCGCGCGCCGCACTGCACGAGCGGCTCTATCCCCTGGTGCTGAGCGACATTCGCCTGCCCGATGGAGACGGCGAAAGTCTGCTTGCCGCCATGATGCAGCGCTACGGCGGGTGCTGTCCGCCGGTGGTTTTCATGACGGGCTATGGCTCGATCGCCCAGGCGGTGCGCCTGGTGCGCGAAGGCGCCTGGGACTACATCCAGAAACCCTTCGATGTCGATGTCTTGATGCAGCGCATCGGCGAATGGCTGCCGCTTTGCGGCGCGTCCCCTGACGCCTGGTTCGGCGTCTCGCCGGCTTCCCGCGCGCTGGAGCAGTTGATCGCGCGGGTCGCCACCCTCGATTTGCCCATCCTGATCCACGGAGAATCGGGCACGGGCAAAGAGATCGTCGCCCAGCACATCCATGCCCGCATGTGCCAGGATCGCATCGGCAAGGGAGTGCCGCCGCTGGTGGCGATCAACTGCGCCGCCATCAGCGAGGGCCTTCTCGAGTCGGAGCTTTTTGGCCATGAGCCCGGCGCATTCACAGGCGCCGGCAAGCGGCACATCGGCGTCTTCGAACAGGCCGACGGCGGCATCCTGTTCCTCGATGAAATCGGGGATATGCCGCTCAACGTCCAGGCCAAGCTGTTGCGCGTGCTGCAGGACGGTCAAATCAGGCGGGTCGGCAGCGAGAAGACTATCCAGGTGGCCGTGCGGCTGATTTGCGCCACGCATAAATCCCTGGACGCACTCGTCGATGCGGGCGAATTCCGGCAAGACCTCCTGTTCCGGATCAGCGGCGTGCCCATCCACCTGCCACCGTTGCGCGAACGCCAGGAAGACATCGCCTGGCTGGCGCATCGGCATGTCGACAGTCTCAACGCCAAGCTGTGCCAGACCAAGCGCCTCGACCCTCAGTTCCTCGCCTGGGCCAAGGTGCAGCCCTGGGAGGGCAACGTGCGCGAGCTGTTCGCGGTCATCGACCGCGCCTATCACTTTTCCGCGGATTGCTGGGTCCGCTGGGAACGATCCGGCCTGCCCTGCTCGGAGCGCGCGCACGCGGCCATGTCGGCCGAGGCAGCGCAGCCCCACGAGCGCCTCGACCAGTACCTGGCGCGGATCGAGCGCGACTACCTTGAGAAGTGCGTCTCCGAGCACAAGGGACAGATCGTCAAGACCGCGGACAGTCTCGGCATCAGCCGGAAAACGTTGTGGGAAAAGATGAGGCGCCACAGGATCAAGGCGTCAACCGCGCCGTGAACGCCCGCTGTGGAGTGGCTCGCTCGGACCTAGGCGCGGGGTGTCGATCCGGGGTCGAAATCTGCATCTTGTTTGACCCATGTCATGACTACATCTAGTTGATTCCATGGGTCTGTAACGCTAGATATAGTGTCTCCTGTTGTCAGGAGACCAAGATGCATCGAACAGCCGCAGAGCGCAGTCTGACCCTTCCGCGCGAGATCATCAAGCGCAACGGCCTTCGCGTCGCATTCGATGCGGGCAAGATCTTCTCGGCGCTGTCGAGGGCGGGCGAGGCCAGCGGCGAGTTCGGGTCCGAGCAGGCGCAAACGCTGTGCGACGCGGCGGTCAAGGTCCTCATCCACCGCTTCGGCCATCAGGCCGCGAGCGTCGAGCAGGTTCAGGACGTGGTCGAGCAGACGTTGATCGCGGCGGATCACTTCAAGACCGCGCGCGCCTACATCGTCTATCGCGAGCAGCATGCCAAACTGCGCCAGGACCACAAGGCCCTGGTCGATGTGGAAAGCTCGGTGAATGAATACCTCGGCCGCACCGACTGGCGCGTGAATGCCAATGCCAACCAGGGCTATTCCCTGGGCGGGCTCATCCTCAACGTGGCCGGCAAGGTCACGGCGAACTACTGGCTGTCGCACGTCTACCCGGCCGAGATCGGCGAGGCGCATCGCAACGCCGACATCCATATCCATGATCTGGACATGCTGTCGGGGTATTGCGCCGGCTGGTCGCTGCGCACCTTGCTCAACGAGGGGCTGAACGGCGTGCCGGGCAAGGTCGAGTCGGGGCCGCCTCGGCACATGAGTTCCGCGGTCGGGCAGATCGTCAACTTCCTGGGGACCTTGCAGAACGAATGGGCGGGAGCGCAGGCTTTTTCCTCGTTCGACACCTATATGGCCCCTTTCGTGCGCAAGGACCGGATGCCCTACGCGGCCGTGCGGCAGTGCATGCAGGAACTGATCTACAACCTCAACGTCCCCTCGCGCTGGGGGACGCAGACGCCTTTCACGAATCTGACCTTCGACTGGACCTGTCCCGAGGATCTGCGCGCGCAGACGCCCCGCATCGGCGGCGAGGACATGCCTTTCGCCTACGGCGATCTGCAGGCCGAGATGGACCTGATCAACCGCGCCTACATCGACGTCATGACCGCCGGTGACGCGAAGGGCCGTGTCTTCACCTTCCCGATCCCGACCTACAACATCACCAAGGATTTCCCGTGGGAGTCGGAGAACGCGCAGCGCCTGTTCGACATGACCGCGAAATACGGTCTTCCCTACTTCCAGAATTTCATCAACTCCGAACTCTCCCCCAACATGGTGCGGTCGATGTGCTGCCGTCTGCAGCTCGACCTGCGCGAGTTGCTCAAGCGCGGCAACGGGCTGTTCGGCTCGGCCGAACAGACGGGTTCGGTCGGGGTCGTCACGGTCAACTGCGCGCGGCTGGGCCATCTCCATCGCGGCGACGAGGCGGGCCTGTTCCGCCGGCTCGACACCCTGCTGGACATGGGCAGGCAAAGCCTGGAGATCAAGCGCAAGGTCATCCAGCGACTCATGGACCAGGGCTTGTTCCCCTACACCAAGCGCTACCTCGGCACCTTGCGCAACCACTTCTCGACCCTGGGGGTCAACGGCGTCAACGAGCTGATCCGCAACTTCACGGCGGACGGCCACGACATCACCACGCCATGGGGGCACGACTTCGCCGTGCGCCTGCTCGATCATGTGCGCGGGCGCATCGTCGCCTTCCAGGAACAAACCGGGCACCTCTACACCCTCGAGGCCACCCCCGCCGAGGGCACGACCTACCGTTTCGCCAAGGAAGACCGCAAGCGCTACCCCGGCATCCTGCAGGCCGGCACGCCCGAACAGCCCTACTACACCAACTCGACGCAGTTGCCGGTTGGTTTCACGGACGACGCCTTCGAGGCGCTGGAACGGCAGGAACCCCTGCAGTCCAGGTACACCGGCGGCACCGTGCTGCACCTGTACATGCGCGAACAGCTGTCCAGCGGCGCGGCATGCCGGGAGCTGGTGCGGCGCGCGCTCACGCGCTTTCGCCTGCCGTACATCACCGTCACGCCGACGTTTTCGATTTGCCCCAGGCACGGCTACCTGTCCGGCGAGCACCGCTTCTGCCCGAAGTGCGACGAAGAGGCGCTCGCGCGCAAGCGCAGCCTGCTCGCCGCCTGAGGTTTGCAACGCGCATCACCCACCCCGGAGGACCATGATGAACCCTGTTTCCAACCCCGTCCCGAGCCACACCGCCCTGGAGCCCCAGCTCCGCGACGACGAGCGCCAGCCTTGCGAGGTCTGGACCCGCGTCATGGGTTATCACCGTCCCGTGTCGAGCTTCAACATCGGCAAGCAAGGCGAGCACCATGAGCGCCGGTTCTTTGCGGAACAGCGCTGTGCCCTGGGGGCCTGAACCGACGCGTCGCGAGCCCACGCTGCGCGTGGGCGGCATGACCGCGCTGACCAGCATCGACTTTCCGGGCCGGCTTGCCGCGGTGATCTTCTGCCAGGGCTGCCCATGGCGCTGCGGGTATTGCCACAACCCGCATCTGCTCGACGCCGGCGCCGCCGCCGGCATGCACTGGAGCGCCGTGATGGCTTTCCTGGCGCGGCGGCGGGGTCTGCTGGACGGCGTGGTGTTCTCCGGCGGCGAGCCCACCCTGCAGGCCGCCTTGCCCGAGGCGATGCAGCAGGTGCGCAGCCTGGGCTTCGCCGTTGCCCTGCATACGGCGGGGATGTATCCGGAGCGCTTCGCCGAGGCGCTCCATCTGGCCGACTGGGTCGGGTTTGACGTGAAGGCGCCCTGGGATCGCTACGACGCGGTGACCGAAGTCCCCGGCAGCGGCGAACGCGTGCGGGCGTCCCTGGACCGGCTCTTGGCCGATGACGTGCCCTTCGAATGCCGGACCACCTGGCACCCCGGCCTTTTCGATGAGACGGAACTCCTGGCCATGGGCAAGGCGCTCGCCGGCCGCGGCGTGCGCCACTGGGCGGTGCAGGCCTGCCGGCTTCCCGGGGAGCCGGCAACGGGCGGCGCCGGCCTGGACCGCGCGCGTCTGCGGGCGCAGATCGAGACCCTGCGGATGCCGGGCTTCGTGCTGCGCGGCGCAGACGCCCAAGCCGCTTGAAGACCGCCGTCCCCGCCGAAACCCCAAACCTGTCTCGGATGGAACCCACGATGTCGACAATGAAGCGCCAACCTGAACTCGTCTGCCCGGCGGGCTCGCTGCGGGCCCTGGAAATGGCGGTCGATGCGGGCGCGGACGCCGTGTATCTGGGCCTGCGCGACGCCACCAACGCGCGCAATTTCGCCGGCCTGAATTTCGATGACGCCCAGGTTCGCGCCGGCGTCGCCTACGCCCACGGGCGCGGCGCCAGCGTTCTCATGGCGCTCAACACCTATGCCGACGCCCGCGACCCCAGGCCCTGGTTTGCCGCCGTCGACCGCGCGGTCGACATGGGGGCCGATGCGCTGATCGTGGCCGACGCCGCCGTGATGGCCTACGCCCGGCGTCAACATCCGGCCATGCGCCTGCATCTGTCGGTGCAGGCTTCGGCGACGACCTACGCGGCCATTGCGTTCTACCGCGAGCGCTACGGCATCCAGCGCGCGGTTCTGCCCCGGGTGCTGACGATGTCGCAGGTGGCGCACGTCATCCGGAACACCGAGGTGGACATCGAGGTGTTCGGCTTCGGCAGTCTGTGCGTGATGGTCGAGGGCCGCTGCGCGCTGTCGTCGTACGCGACCGGGCAGTCCCCCAACAATGCCGGGGTGTGCTCCCCCCCTTCGGCGGTTCGCTGGATCGACCGCAGCGGCGCCGTGGAGGCGCGCCTGAACGATGTCCTCATCGACCGCTACGCGCCCGACGAGCCTCGCGCCTATCCCACCCTGTGCAAGGGCCGCTTCGACGTCGGCGGCGTGCGCGACTACGCGCTGGAAGAGCCCACCAGCCTGAACACGCTGGAACTGCTGCCGCAGCTGATCGATGCCGGCGTCAAGGCCATCAAGATCGAGGGGCGCCAGCGCAGCCCGAGCTACGTGGCCGAGGTCACGCGGGTCTGGCGCGCCGCCATCGATCTGGCCGCCTCGTCCAGCCGTTATGCCGTGCAGCCCGCCTGGTCGGCCGAGCTCGGCCGGTGGGCCGAAGGCCAGCAGCACACGCTGGGCGCGTATGACCGGCCGTGGAGATAGCGATCCGATGCCGTCTGAATGGATGAACGATATGCCCGAAGCCTCGACCCCCGCAAGAATCGCGCTGACCGTGGGACCGGTCCTGTACTGGTGGCCCAAGCCCGCGCTGATGGATTTCTACGCCGGCATCGCCGACAGCCGCGCGGACGCCGTCGTCCTGGGGGAAACCGTCTGCTCGCGCCGCCACGAGGTGAAGCTGGCGGACTGGCTGGCCCTGGCCCGCGAACTCCGCGCCGCCGGCAAGGACGTGATCCTGGCCTCGCAGGCCCTGGTGATGAGCGAAGCCGAGCTGCGTTCGGTGCGCGATCTCGTCGAGCAGGCGGAATTTGCGGTCGAAGCCGGCGACGTCTCGGCGGTCCAGCTCCTGGCGCAGCGGCGGCGCGCGCATGGCGATTCGCGCCCCTTTGTTCTCGGCCCGCACATCAATGTCTACAGCCGGGAGGCCCTGCAGGAATACGCCGCCGCGGGGGCCGGGCGATGGGTCGCGCCCGCGGAGCTGGCGCTGGATGCGATCGCGGCGGTCAATCCGGCGCATGCCCCCGTGCGTGGGGTCGCCGGAGACCTCGCAACCGAGGTCTGGGCCTTCGGCCGCCTGCCGTTGTCGTTCTCGGCGCGATGCTTCACCGCGCGGCATCATCATCTGCACAAGGACTCCTGCGAATTCCGTTGCCGCGACGATGCCGACGGCCTGCTCCTGCGCAGCGGCGAGGGCCAGCCCTTTCTCAGCCTGAACGGCACGCAGATCCAGTCCGCAGGCGTCCAGGCCCTCATCGGCGAGGCCGGCATGCTGCGCCAGGCGGGCGTGTCGCGCATTCGGCTCTCGCCATGCAGCCGCGGCTTCGCCGAGGTGCTCGATCTTTTCGAGGGCGTGTACAACCAGGGGGCGGCGGCCGACGGCGCGCTGGCCAGCCTGCGCGGGATGGATTTGCCAGGCGCCTTGATCCATGGTTTCGCGCATCGCCAACCCGGCATGCAGCTTGCGCCGGACAGTCCATGAACCTGGAGCAAGATCCCATGCACAACGCCACGAAGCGAACCTGGGCCATCGGCGCCTCGCAGGATTGCGCGGCTGCGCCGACCGCCATCGACGCGCGCGCTTCCATGCCTTGGTTGAGCGATGTGGGCGACGCCGCCGTGCGTCTCGCCGCGACGATGCCCGAACCCCTGCGCAAGATCCTGCGTGCCTTGCCGCCGCAGCCGCCGTCCTTCGTGCTGGCGCGTCTGCTCGATCGCGTCCTGCTGCCGCGCCTGGACTCCCCGGCGCGCGCGGCATGGTCCGGCCGGGTCGTGCAGTTGGATCTGGACGATCTCGGATTGCGGCTGCGCATGCGGCTCGATGCCCGCGGCTTCGGGGTGGCGCCTGCGGGCGCCTCCCCCGCGGTGACCGTGCGCAGCACGAGCGCGGCGCTCTGGCGCCTGGTGCGTGGGGTCGACGACGCGGATCGTTTGTTTTTCGAGCGCGCCCTGGTGATGGAGGGCGACACGGAATTCGGGCTGCTGTTGAAAAACACCCTCGATGCCATCGGGCCGCTGTGGCGCTGAGCATCGGGACCTCGTGAAGGAATGCGATGCAAGCCACGCTGACAGAACAGCTGCTCCGGGCCTTGAAGCAACGCGGCGCGACGGAGATTTTCGGGATTCCCGGCGACTTCGCCTTGCCGCTGTTTCGCGAGTTCGAGCGCAGCGCGATCCTGCCCCTGTACACGCTTTCGCACGAGCCCGGCGTCGGCTTCGCCGCCGATGCCTCCGGCCGGGTGCGCGGCGGGCTGGGCGTGGCCGCCGTCACCTATGGGGCGGGGGCGCTGAACATGGTGAATGCGGTGGCCGGCGCCTACGCCGAGCGCGTGCCGGTCGTCGTCGTCTCGGGGGCGCCAGCCACGCACGAGGCCGCCAGCGGGTTTCTCCTCCACCACCAGGTCAAGACCCTGGACTCGCAGTGGAAGGTCTATCAGGAGATCACCGTGGACCAGGCGAGGCTGGACGATCCATCGACCGCGCCCCAGCGAATGGCGCGCGTGCTGGACGCCGCGCTGCGCGCCTCGCGTCCCGTCTACATCGAGATTCCGCGCGACATGCCGGCGCGGCTTTGCGATGCGGTGCCGGTCTTGCCGTGGCCGCAGCCGGACGCCGAGGCGCTGGCAGCCTGCGCCGACGAGCTGCTGGCGCGCCTGCGCGCGGCGAAGCGTCCCATCCTGATGGTCGGCGTCGAGGTGCGGCGCTACGGGCTGGAGTCGCGGGTGGCCGAGCTGGCGCGCAGACTGGGCATCCCCGTGGTGACCAGTTTCATGGGGCGAGGCTTGCTCGCGGATTCGAACGCGGCCCTGCGCGGCACCTATCTCGGCCTTGCGGGCGACCCCGAGCTCGCGGCCGAGGTGGAAGGCGCCGACGCGCTGCTGCTTCTCGGCGTGATCGTGTCGGACACCAACTTCGCCGTGTCGGCCCGGCGCATCGATCTCCGGCATGCCATCCAGGCCCTCGAGGGCCGTGTCGTGATGGGGCACCATGTCTATCCCGAGTTGCCGCTGGCCGCGCTGATCGACGCCCTGCTCGAACGGATTCCCGCCGGCGAGGCCGCGGCCGCCGTGGCGCAAGCCATCGCGGCGCCGGCCCCGGAATGGATCGCGGACGAGGCGCCGGTCGCCCCGCTCGACATCGCCGCCGCGGTCAACGATCTGTTCCGCCGCCACGGCCCCATGCCGCTCGCCAGCGACGTCGGCGACTGTCTGTTCACCGCCATGGACATGGGGCCGGCCGAATTGATCGCGCCGGGCTACTACGCGTCGATGGGCTACGGCGTGCCCGCGGGGCTGGGCCTCCAGGCGGCGACCGGGCAGCGCTCGATCATTCTGGTCGGCGACGGGGCCTTTCAGATGACGGGCTGGGAGCTGGGCAACGCCGGGCGCTATGGCTGGGACCCGATCGTCCTCGTGTTCAACAACGCCGCCTGGGAGATGCTGCACGTGTTCGAACCCGAAGCGCGCTTCAATGCCCTGCCAGCCTGGGACTTCGCCTCCATGGCGGCCGGCATGGGCGGCGACGGCATGGTGGTGCGGACGCGTGCCCAGCTCAAGGCCGCATTGGCGCGCGCGCACACCACGCGCGGGCGCTTTCAGCTGCTCGATATCCGGCTGGCCCCCGGTGCGTTGTCGCCGACCCTCGAACGCTTCGTGAACGCGGTGCGCCGCCTGTCGGCGCCGACAGCGGCGTGATGCCGCAGTGAGCCGGCGCCCGCCGGCTTGAGCTCTGCCCCTGGCGCCTGGGTTTGGGTGCCCCGCTTGACGACATTCGTTTAATCGTTAGAATGTGCGCATGAATTCACGCGAACTCAAGAACCATCTCTACGAGCAGGTCGCCCGCATCGGCCGCGCCGTCTCCAGCCCCAAGCGCCTGGAGTTGCTGGAGTTGCTTGCGCAGGGCGAGAAGGCCGTCGAGACGCTGGCCCGCGAGGCGGCCATCGACGTCAAGCTCGCCAGCGCGCATCTGCGGGTGCTCAAGGCGGCGCACCTCGTGGCCGTGCGCCAGGACGGCAAGAGCCGCATCTACCGCCTGAGCGGGGCGGACGTCTCGGCCTTGTGGGTGGCGCTGCGCGGAGTGGCCGAAACCCATGTGGTCGACCTGCAGATGGTCATGCAGCGCCTGTTCTCCGGGCCCGAGCGCCTCACCCTGGAAAGCAGCCGGACCCTGCTCGACAAGGTTCGCGCCGGCCGGGCCATGCTCATCGACGTTCGGCCCGAGGTCGAGTTCCTCGCGGCCCATCTGCCCGAGGCGCGCTCCATGCCTTTGGATGAACTCGAAGTCCGGCTGCGCGAACTGCCCCGGGACAAGGAGATCATCGCCTACTGCCGCGGCCCGTTTTGCGTCATGTCCGACGCGGCGGTCAAGCTGTTGACCCAGCACGGCCTGCGCGCCCACAAGATCGCCGAGGGCGTGGCCGAGTGGCAGGCTGCCGGGCTGCCCGTCGAATCCCTCGCCTCATAACCACGGGAGCCCTTGATGAGCACCTTTCTATTCATCCTGAACGAAGCGCCCTATGGCAGCGAACGCACCTACAACGGCTTGCGTCTGGCGGCGACCCTGACGGCCCAGCCCGAGCAGCAGGTGCGCGTGTTCCTGATCGGCGACGCCGTGCTTGGCGCCAAGGCCGGGCAGAAAGTGCCGGCGGGTTACTACAACGTCGAGACCATGCTGGCCAAGGTCGCGCAGCGCGGCGAGGTCGGCCTGTGCGGAACCTGCATGGACGCCCGCGGCTTGCGCGACGAGGAGATGAGCCCGGGCTGCCGCCGGTCCACGATGGTGCAGCTCGGGCAGTGGACAACCCAGGCCGACAAGGTCCTGGTTTTTTGAAGACCGTCGAGGAGATCATCCATGTTTTTCAAGCAACTCCCCACCAAGGAATCCAGCCTGTCCTATTTCTTCGGCTGTGGCGGCCTGGGCAAGGCCGTGGCGGTGGACGTGGTGGCCGGCGACGAACCCTGGTTCGTGGAGCAGGCGGCGCAGGCCGGCGTGACCATCACCCACGTCATCGACACCCATGTGCACGCCGACCATGTCTCGGGCGGACGCAAGCTGGCCGAGCTGACCGGAGCGCCCTATTGCCTGCATGAAAGCGCGCGCGACCTCGTGCACTTCGACTTCGAACCCCTGCGCGACGAACAGGCCATCGTCGCCGGCAATGTGACGGTGCGCGTGCTGCACACCCCCGGCCACACGCTGGATAGCACCTGCCTGCTGGTCACCGACAAGCGGCGCGGCGAGGCGCCCTGGTTCGCCATCACCGGCGACACCCTGTTCGTCGGCGCGGTGGGCCGTCCCGATCTGGCCGGGCGCGAGCGCGAGATGGCCGGCATTCTGTATGACAGCCTGCACCGCAAACTCCTCAACCTGCCCGACGACGTCGAGATCTACCCTGGGCACCAGGCCGGCAGCGCCTGCGGCGCCGGCCTGTCGGGCAAGCCCTCGTCGACCTTGGGCTTCGAGAAGCGCTGGAACCCCGCGCTCAGCCTGCCGCGCGAAGCCTTCATCGACGCGCTGACGGCGCAGATCCCGCCGCGCCCGGCCGATATGGACCGCATCGTCGCCGCCAACACCGCGGCTTGAGCTTGCCCATGCCACGCAGCCTCGACACCTCCCCGGCAGCGCGCGCCGGGCTCGCACCCGCATCGCCGCACGACCGCTACGTGCAGGGCATCCGCATCAACCTGCACCAGTTCGTCTGGCAGGCGGTGCAGGTGATGTTCGTCGGCCTGGTCATCGGCATGGAGCGCAACGTCCTGCCGGTGGTGGCCAGCCAGGACTTCGGCGTGCCCAAGACCTCGTTCCTGTACCTGATGTCCTTCGTCATCTCCTTCGGCCTGGTCAAGGGGGCGCTCAACTTCATCGCCGGCCGGCTCTCCGAGCGCATCGGGCGCAAGACCGTGCTGGTGATGGGCTGGCTGGCGGCGATTCCGATTCCCTTCCTGATCTACTTCGCGCCGAACTGGTGGTGGATCGTCGCCGCCAATCTGTTCCTCGGCGTCAACCAGGGCTTCGCCTGGAGCATGACCGTCACCAGCAAGGTGGACATCACGAAGGCCGAGCAGCGCGGCCTGGCCACCGGCATCAACGAGTTCGCCGGCTATGCCGCGGTGGGCCTGGCGGGCATCGCAACCGGCTATCTGAGCCATCTGTACGGACCGCGCGGGGCGTTGCTCGGCTTTGCCCTGGTGGTCATCGCGCTGGGGCTGGGCACGGCGCTGCTGTTCGTGCGGGAGACGCTGCCCTGGGCGCGCGCCGAGAGCCATCGTCACGCCACCAACCAGCACGCCGGGCCCCGGCCGCGCTTTGCCCAGGGCCTGCCCGACCACCCGAGTTCCAAGCTGGTGTTCCTGTTCGTCTCGTTTCGCCACGCCACCTTCTCAGCCTTGTGTCAGGCCGGGGTGGCCAACAAGGTGGCCGACACCCTGCTCTGGGTGCTGTTCCCCTTGTATCTGCACCAGCAGGGCCTGAGCTTGGTGCAGATCGGCTGGGTGACGGGAGTCTATGGACTGGTCTGGGGCGCGTCGCAGTTATGGACCGGGCCGCTGTCGGATCGCATCGGGCGCAAGAAACCGGTGGTCGCCGGGTTGTGGCTGCTCGGCGCGGGGGTCGCCAGCGTGATGCTGGTCCACGGCATGGCGGCCTGGCTAGCCGCGGCGGCGGTGATGGGCGTGGGCATGGCCCTGCTGTATCCGAATCTCATCGCCGCAGTGGCCGACATCTCGCACCCGAACTGGCGCAGTTCCTCGCTCGGCACCTACCGCTACTGGCGCGACACCGGCTATGCGCTCGGGGCGCTGGCGCTGGGCTTGATCGCGCAGGCCCGCGGCGACATGGCGCCGGCGTTCTGGTTCACCGCGGCCTTGCTCTTGGTCTCCGGCGGCTGGGTTTTGCTGCGGGCCGAGGAAACCCATCCAAGGCTGCCTCCGCGCAAGGTTCGCGGCGCCGACGCACCTTAGCCGCGTCGAGCTGAGCGTTCGCCGCGAGGCGAGCAAGAGACTGGATTCATGAGGAGATTGTTCGATGACGGCCATCACTGAAGTCTTGTTGGGCGGTTTCGCTGCCGCCCTGGTGCTTGGCGCCTCGGCCCAGGCCACGCGCTTTTGCCCGCAGGGCGGCCTGCGCGAATCCTTGCAGGAGGGCAAACCTGCCCGCATGGCCGCCTATGCGGCCGCCATCGGCGTGGCCATGCTGGCTGTGGCCGGGCTGCAGCTCGTCCTCGGGCAGGCCCTGGCGCCGTCGCGTCCGGCCTACCTGGGGCCCGAGCTGCAGTGGGGGCGCTACGTCCTGGGCGGGCTGTTGTTCGGCGCCGGCATGGTGTTGGCGCGCGGTTGTCCGCTGCGCACGCTGGTGCGCGTGGGGCAGGGCAGCGCGCAGGCCTTGGTCTTGCTCGTGGTGATGGCCGTTGCGGCGTATGTCATGACGCGCACCGCGCTGTACGGCGCGTGGTTCGCCCCCTGGCTGAGTCACCTGTCGGTCGACTTGCGCCGCTGGGGGCTGCAGGGCCAGGGGCTGGACGCCCTGCTCGGGCTCCACGGCCTCGGCGCGCGCGTGGCGCTGGGCGCCTGCCTCGGTCTCGGCCTGCTTGCGCTGGCCTGGCGCGGGCTGCCATGGCGGCAAACCCGCCTACTGTGGCTCGGCGCGGCGCTGATCGGCCTCATGGTGGCGGCGGGCTATGCCATCACCGCCGGGCCATGGGGCTCGCGCGCCCTGGACGAAGCGGCCTTCCTGAGCCAGCCGCCCGACGGCATGGGGGTACAGTCCTTCAGCTTTGCCGGGCCCCTGAGCGACGCGGCCTATTTCGTGCTGCATCCGTCGAGCCAGACCCTGAGCTTCGGCGTCGTCGCCGTGCTCGGCGCGCTGAGCGGGGCGCTGCTGGCGGCGCTGCTGCGGCGAGAATTCAGCTTCGAGGGCTTCGCCGCCCCGCGCGACATGGCGCGATCCTTGTTCGGCGCGGTGTTGACGGGGGCTGGCGCGGTCCTGGGGCTGGGTTGCACGGTGGGGCACGGCCTGAGCGGCATTTCGGTCCTCTCGGTCGGTTCGATGCTGGGGCTGGCGTCGATTTTCGTCGGTGCCTGGCTGACCATGCGCCTGGAGGGCGGACTGACGGGGACGAAGTTGCCGCGCAGTCGCCCGTCGGCGCTGTTCTTACGGAGTTGAACGATGGATGGTCGTGTTTTTCCCTTGCTCGCCGCACTCGCCTGTGCCGGACTTTCGCCCGGCGCCGCCCAGGCCGCGGATGCCGCCCCGGCCGCAGCGGCGAGTGCGGCGCAACCGTCGTGGACGAACGCCAGGCACGCCTTCACCGTGCAATTGATCCAGCTCGGCCCCGACAATGTGCGCGCCTTTTACGAGAACATGGGCTATCCGCCCAAGGCCATCGATGCCATCGCCAAGGTCTGCGTGTTCGGAACCTCGATCCGGAACGACGCCAAGGCTCCCATCACCTATGACGTGGCCGACTGGAAGGCCGTGACCCCGGATGGCAAGCGGCACCCCTTGATCACCAAGACCCAGTGGCTGCACCGCTGGCAGCCACTGGGCGTGAGTTCGGATTGGTCGATCCTGCCGGCGCAGCAAACCCTGCAGCCCGGGGATTGGGCCCAGGGATTCACCACCGTCGACTTGCCGCGCGGCACGCGGTTCAAACTTGTTTATTTCTGGAGAGAGCATGGAACGCAGCATCAAGCCACATTGGTCGGACCGCAATGCGCAGCGGCCCCGCATGCCCAACCCTGAGCGCCGCCAGGTGCTGTCCTGGCTCGGCGGCGCCGGGCTGCTGGCCGTTGGCGCGGCGCGCACCGCCCGCGCCGCCGACCCGGTGCAGGACCACGCGCTCGCGGTGGTGCAGCCGCCGCGCCCGGCGCCGGCATTCAGTCTGCAGGACATCAACGGCAAAACCCACCGCCTGGCCGATTACCGCGGCAAGGTGGTGCTGGTCAATTTCTGGGCCACCTGGTGCCCGCCTTGCCGGCAGGAAATGCCGTCCATCGAACGGCTTTACCTGTCGATGAAGGGGCGTCCCTTCGAGGTGCTGGCGCTGGACCAGGGCGAGACCCTGAACAATGTGTTCGCGTATATGGGGCAGCTCAACCCCTCGCCCACCTTCCCGGTGTTGCTGGACCAGCATAGCGAGGTGGCGCATGCGTTCGGCGTGATGGGCATTCCGACGACCTATCTGATCGACAAGCAGGGCCTGATCGTCCGGCAGGCCGTCGGCGGGCGGGATTACGACAGCCCAGCGATTCGGCAGGTCATCGAGGCTCTGATGCGCTGAACAGGACCTGATCAGGCCACGGTGAACTGGCCCATCATGCCGTTGTCCTCGTGCTCGAGGATGTGGCAGTGGTACATGAAGGGATGCGCCCGGCCCGCAGGCTGGTCGAAGCGGGCGGCGAGGCGCACCGTTTCATTGCGGCGCACGAAGACCACGTCCTTCCAGCCGCGCTCGTGCTCGGGCGGCACGCTGCCGTCGCGATCCAGAATCTGGAACGAGGTGCCGTGCAGGTGGAAGGGATGGGCCATCTCCGCATCATTGCTCACCTCCCAGACTTCGGTGCTGCCCAGGCGTACGCGCTGATTGATCACCGCCATGTCCATGAACTGGTGGTTGATGGAAAACAGATGCTGCATGCCGATGCCCAGGCTCATTCCGCCGGGACCGGCGTTGGCGGACGCACGCGCTGCGCCCGCCATGCCGCCCATGGCCTGCATGCCGCCGGCCATCATCGAGCCCATCATGCCCTGCAAGCTGAAATGCCGCACGGGCGCATCCGGCCGCAGCGCCGGGATGGAGACGAGCTTGGCCGGCAGGCGCGCGGACCTTGCCAGCGGCGCGCCGACGCGCAGTTGCAGCAGGTCGAAACCCTGGTGATCGAAGATGTCGGCGTCCATCGGCATGCTGCTCAAGCCGGGAACCACCGAGCCGGAGTCGCTGCGCAGCACCAGGGCCTTGCCCTGCAGGCGACGCAGATCGAGCAGGATCTCGGCGCGCTCGGCCGGGGCCAGCAGCAGGCTGCGCATCTCCACCGGACGCGCGAGCAGGCCGGCGTCGCCGGCAATCACGTGAAAGGACTGGCCTTCGGCGAAAGCCAGGTTGTAGACCCGCGCGTTGGAGCCATTGAGCACGCGCAGGCGTACCCATTGCGCCGGCACCTGCACGTAAGGCTGCTCGCGGCCGTTGACCAGGAAGCGGTTCCCCTTCATGCCCATGCGGTCCATCATGCTGGGCATGTACAACAGGCGGCCGCCGGCGTCCATGCGACGGTCCTGCAGGATGAGCGCAATGTCGTCCACGCCCCAGGTCCGGGGCAGATCCAGGGCCCGATCCACGCCGTCGTCCACCAGCAGCATGCCGGCCAGTCCGGCATAGACATGCGCCCCGGTCAGCCCGTCGGGATGGGGGTGGTACCACAGGGTCGCCCCCGGCTGATCCAGCGCGAAGTCATACACCAGCGATTGACCGGGCGCAATCAGGCTCTGCGGGCCGCCGTCCATGCGCCCCGGCACATGCGCGCCGTGCCAGTGGGTGGTCGTGGCCTGGTTCAGATCGTTGCGCACGGCGATGCGGACCTGTTTGCCGCGCGGCACCCGCAACGCGGGCCCGAGGTAGGCGCCGTTGTAGCCCCAGGTCGGCGTGCGCACCCCGGCCAGCAGTTCGCTGTGGCCGGCAGACATGCGCAGGGCGTACCCCAGGCTGCCATCGGCCCGCGGCTGGCCTTGCAACTGCGCGGGGATGACCAGGGGACGCTCGAACCGGGCGGGCCTGGGGGCGTGCGCCGGCGCGGCGCCCATGCCTGGCATGCCGGCCATGCCGCCTGACATCGGCCCCATGGGCATGCCCGCCATGCCTTGGGCGTGAGCGCGTCCGGCCATCCACAAGGCGCCGCCGGCGGCCGCCGCGCCCAGCATCTGGCGCCGCGTGGGGATTGGCAGGGCCGGCGTCGCGGCGGTCCTGGACGGCGAGGTCTCGTCTGCATCGGGGCGTCGGGTGTCGGGCATGTCGGGCTCCTGGGTTCGTGCCGTGTGCGGTTCGGCGTTGCGTTGCGGTCTTGAACACGCGGATTGCGGCGGTTCAGCCCGTTTGGGCGGGTTCACCCCTACATGGACCTGGCGCGCCTCGAGATGTTCCGCCGCGTGCGGTCGCGGCCCGCCGGGCCTAGGCATCCGCGCGGGCTGGCGCGGCAGCACGACTTCCTCGGCATGGCCGAAGACTCATTCCGTGATCTGCCGCGTGGCCACCTGAACCAGCCAGCGCCGGATCACGGCTTCATCCTGTGCGCTGAGCCCGGAGCGTAGCGCGGCGTCGACCGCGTTGACCCGCGCGCGGCATCGGGCCAGAAGTTGCGCGCCCGCGGGCGTCACGTCGAGGTGCTGAATGCGCCCATGCACGGCATGCGCGCGTCTCGCCACGGCTGCGCTGCGCTCCAGATTGGCCACGATCACGCTCACGGTCTGCGGCGTCAGCAACGACAGTCTCGCCAGGTCGGCCCCGGATGCGCCAGGGTAGGCCGCCAACATCGTCAGCACCGAGAACTGCGGCAACGTCAGACCGGTCCCGGCCAGCGCATGCTCCATGTTCTGGCGATGCGCGACCTGGGCCTGCCGCAGCAGGTAACCGAGATAGCCCCGTTCGCCGCGCTTGGCTTCCCCGACAGCCGGAACTTGGGCGGAATGGCCGCGCTTGCTCATATTGATCGAATTCGAATATAGTGTTCGAGTGCTGATATTAATGGATTTTCCCCGGAGCCACGACCATGACCATTCCAGAGCATGCCCCGCGCATCGCCTGGTCCGACTTTGAGCGCATGGCACCCGAAGTGCCGGCGGCGCTCCGCGCTCTTGGGAAGGCCGTGGACGACAGCGGGCTGGACAAGGCGCTGACGGAGCTTCTCAAGCTGCGCGTCTCGCAGCTCAACGGCTGCGCGTACTGCATCCAGTTCCATCTCAATATCGCACGCCGGCTGGGCATCGCCGCGCCGAAGCTGGACCTGGTTGCGGCGTGGCGTGACGCCGGTGTGTTCTCGGCGCGCGAACGCGCCGCCTTGGCCTGGGCCGAAGCGCTCACCGGGATGGCGCGTGCGCATGTCTGCGACGCGGTCTATGCCGAGGTGCAGCATCAGTTCAACGCGGGAGAGATCGCCGCTCTCACCACGGCGGTCGCCACCATCAATGCCTGGAACCGCATCGCCGGCGCATTGCAGTTCGCTGCGCCCATTCCCCAGGCGTGTTCCAGCCCAGGCCCCAAGGCATGAACGTGCCCGCGGCTCGCTTCCAGCGCATCGACGACGAAGCCCAGGCGCGGCGCTGCTACCCGCTGATGGCGCAATTGCGCCCGCAGCTCGGATCGGAAGACGCGTTCGCGGCGCGCTGGCGCCGGCTCGCGGAAGGCGGCTATCGGCTCGTCGCGCTTGTCCAGGGCGAATGCGTGCTGGCGCTCGCGGGTTATCGGGTGCAGGAGAACCTGGTGCATGGCCGCTTCCTTTACGTCGACGATCTCGTCACCGACGCTGACGCGCGCCGGGCGGGCCACGGCGCGTGGCTGTTGAACCGGCTCAAGGACGAGGCGCGGCTGCTGGGCTGCGAGAAGCTAGTGCTCGACACGCCGCTGTCGAATGCCCTGGGGCACCGGTTCTACTTCCGCCACGGCTTGCTGGCCACGGCGCTGCGTTTCAGCGGGCCCACTGAACTTTAGGGTTGCGCTGGGCTATGCGCCTGCGAAGCTGCGGAGGTAAAAAGATCCGTCATCATGCCGGAAGGCGCTCCTTGAGATGGGCCAAGAGGATGTCGCCGAGTTGCTTAACTGATGGGGAGGGATTGGATTGAGCCCAGTGCAGATTCAGGCCAAGTTGAGGCAAATCGGGAAGCCCCTCCAATACGGAGAGTTGCGCAGGAAGCCCCGCAGTAGTGCGGACAGTCACGCCGAGCCCTGCGCTCACGGCAGCCCAGATTCCACTGAGGCTCGGGCTGGTGAAGGCAATGCGCCAGGGAATCCCGGCTCGGTCGAGGGTGCCTGTCGCCGCGCTACGTATGAGGCAGGGCGGTTCGAATGCCACCAGGGGCAAGGGTTCGCGGCGCAGCGCGTGCGTCCAATCGGGGCGCCCGATCCATCGCATGGGCAACTGAGCGACGAACTGGGCATGTGGCATGTCGCCACCGGCGCCCCAGGCGAGCGCGAGATCGAGGCGCCCACTCATAACATGATCGATCAACTCCGCATTGCGTGCGACCCGTGCTTCGATGTGCACGCGCGGATGGGCACGGACAAAACTGCCCAGAACTTCAGTCAACAGACGTTCGCCGAAGTCTTCCTGAAGCCCGAGCCGTACGTGGCCCTGGAGAGTGGCGCCACGTACGGCGGTAGAGGCTTCGTCGTTCAGTTCAAGCAGCCGCTTGGCATAACCGAAGAGCGTCTCGCCGGCTGGCGTCAGCACCATGCCACGCCCTGATTTCCGCAGGGCGGGCACATCCATCTGGTCTTCGAGCTTCTTGATCTGGGCGCTCACGGCAGAAGTGGAGCGCCCGAGGCGGTCTGCGGCCTTGGCAAAACTACCCAGCTCGATCCCGAGAACGAAGCTACGCAGGACTTCCAGATCGAACGTCGGGCGCCTCATGCAAATCATCCATTTTTTCGGGATTGTTGGTCAAATATTTTCTGATTTTCAGGATGATGTTGTCTTGCTATCGTGGCGGCGTCAAGTCGTTTCGACATTCAACGAGGGCAAGCACCATGTCATCAGCAGAGAGTCACGCACAACGCGTACTAGGCCAGGACGCCCACAAGTTGGCGCAATTGACCGACGAGGTTTTGTTCGGCGATGTCTGGGAGCGAGCCGAGCTCTCAAAGCGCCATCGCAGCATGGTGACGGTTGCCGCGCTGGTGGCCATGTACCGGCTTGAGCAGTTGCCCTTTCATCTCGCTCGCGCGCTTGAGCATGGCGTCACGAAAGAGGAATTGGTCGAGATCATCACGCATCTGGCGTTCTATTCAGGCTGGCCAACAGCGGCTTCGGCCATGCAGCTATTGAACGCGACGATAAGTCCGGATGGCCGGGTGGACCAGGATTCACGCGCTTGAAGGAGCCGTTGCACATGCCCTACGCCCGCATATCGTTGTTGAAAGGAAAGCCTCCCGCGTATTTGCGCGCGATTTCAGACGGCCTGCAGCGCGCGCTCGTGGCGACGTTCGATGTTCCGGAAGCGGATTGCTTCCAGATTTTTGATCAGCTGGAGCCGGAGGAATTCGTGTTTGACCGCAGCTATCTGTGCGGCCCGCGCAGCGATGCCTATGTGCTGATTGCTTTGACGGCGGGCAAGCCGCGCAGCCAGCAAACCAAGAAGGATTTTTATCGGCGCCTTGTCGAATTGCTGGAGAAAGCGCCCGGGCTTCGCCGCGAGGATGTGATGGTGGTCATTCACATGACAGAGCCAGAGGATTGGTCGTTCGGCAACGGTCTTGCGACGTTGGTGCAGGATGCTTGATGGATGGAATGGAGGACAGGATGTCGGCCATGCAATACAGCTTCACGCTCCCGTCAGACTATGGCATGTCGATCATCCGGCGCCGGATCGAGGCCAAAGGGCACATCACAGACGGATTTCCGCAGTTGGTGTTCGAGGCCTTTCTGCATGCTGGCCGTGATGCTCGGCGCAGCCACGCGACGGAGAATCTTTACGCGCCGTTCTACCAGTGGGATCGCCCGGAAGGCATGAACCGCTTTCTCGGCAGTCAGGGGTTTACGCAGTGACGCAGACCTTTGGCTGGCCTTTCGTCAAGATCTGGTCGGTCTGGCATGCGCGCGTGCAGCCAAACATTGCTGCCGCGAGGCGTGCAACGCGAGAGATCATCCCGATTCGCCCCTATGCGGACCTGTCGGATCTCGGCATGACCGAAACCGATCTTTCCCTTTCCGCCAATGGGGGCACGCACGTTTGAGCGCGCGATGCATGCAGAAGTCTGACGTGGGCATCCATCGCATGGACGGCATAGGCTTGCGCCAGTGCTCGTTGGCCGCGCACGACGAGCAACTTCTCTCTCGCCGTCGTCGTCGCATGCGCGTCACCCTGGTCGTGGATGTCGGTGTCGGCGACGCTATCCACGCAGAACGGGGCGGTGACAGCGCCACGCACGAACAGGGCCGGATTGGCGTTCGCCTGTCAGCGATCAACGCATTGTTCGATCAGGCGCACCCAGCTATCGCCGTGCCCGACCCCAGCGCATGGCTGCGAAGGCGTCGAGGAAGCGCCCGAGCGCGGCTTGCGGCAAACGGTCGATGCCTGCGGCGGCGGCGCGGCCGGTGCCGCCGAAGCGGGCGCACAGGGTGTTGGCGCCGGATGCGGCGTCGAGCGGCGCGCGCACGCTGACGGTGAAATCACCGCTGGCGGTTTGACGCAACACGGCATGCGCGCGCCGCGGCTGCTCAAACGCCAGTTCGTTGGCGAAGGTGCCGATCACGCGCCGGCTCCACGCCGCGTCGGGCAGCAGCCAGACGCCCGCGCGCGCGTCGTCCCGGTGCGGACGCAGCGCGCGGGCGCGGTCGAGGTCGGCCCGGCGCTCGGCGTCGAGGCGCGCCGCGATGGTTTCGCCGTCGAGAAAGTCCAGCGGATCGCGGTAGCGCGCCATGATGGGGTAGAGCCGGGCCGGCGCGATGGACACGTCGCGCTCGTCCTCGCCGTAGGCGTTGTAGTTGATGGCCTCGCCGAGGCGGCGCAGGCGCTCGCGCCGCGTCGGGTCCAGGCCGTACGAGGCGGCCATGGCGTCGGCGACGCCGCGCAGGTTGTCGCCATAGGCGCCGACCAGGGCCCAGGCGCGCCAGCGCCCGTGCAGATGGCGGTCGACCAGCAGGCTGGAGCAGGCGTCCGGGGCGAAGTCGAGATGGGCCTCGAGCCCCGGATGGCGTGGAACGGCGCGCACCATGTGGTGGTCGAAGTAGCGCACCCGCACGCCGGCGGCAAGCAGCCGGAGCAGGGCGGCACGATTGCGCTGCATCGACAGGTCGCACACCAGGACCTCGTCGCCGGCGCATGCCTGCACGCGCTCGAGCAGGGCGATGTCGCGCTTGAGCCCGGTGATCAGTTCCGCGTCGGCCGGGGCGTCGAGGCGCCACTGCAGCACCGCGCACAGCCCGTCGGCGTCGCCGTTGCAGACGTCGATCTGCCGCGGCGCGCGGGCGCCCGCAGGGCTGCCGGTCGTGCTCATCGCATGTCCAGCCAGCGCTTCGCGATGGCGCCGATGTCCAGCGGTTGGGCCGTGTCCACCGTGATGCAGGCGCCGCACTCCTCGGGGCGCAGGGCCTCGAAATCGGCGCTTTGCCGTTCGAGCACGGCGAGATCGGCTTCGGAGGCGTCATCGCGCCGCAAGCTGCGCGCCAGCACGCGCGCGCGCAACGCGGCGGGTTCGGCGCGGCAGTCCAGGATGGCGAAGGGGGCGCCCTTGTCGCGCGCGAGCTGGCGAAAGGCGTCGCGCTCGTGCGCTCGCAGGAATGCGGCGTCGACGATCGCCGGATAGCCGGCATCGAGCGCGGCGGCGGCCCATGCGCGCAGACGCGCATAGGTGCGCCGGGTGGCGGCCGGCGCGTAGACCTCGCGGACCATGGCGGCCGGGGTTGCGTCGAGCGCCTGCCGGCCGAACAGGCGCTTGCGCTCCACGTCCGAGCGCAGGCGTATGGCGCCCGCAGCCTCCAGCAGTCGCGCGGAGACGTAGCTCTTGCCGGAGCCCGACAGGCCGTGCGTGATGAGCAGGCGCGCGTCGCGCGCCGCGGCCAGCCGCCGCGCGGCGGCGACATAGTCGGGTCCCGGAATGGTCGTGCCCTGGGCCTGGCGCAGGCCGCTGACCAGCGCGCGGACCAGGGCGCGGTAGACCTCGTAGTAGCGCAGCACAGCGATGCCGGCATGGTCGCCGCAACCCTCCAGCCAGCGGTCGAGAAAGCGCAGCGCCAGATCGCGCCGGCCATGGGCGGCGAGGTCCATGGTGAGGAAGGCGATGTCGGATTGCACGTCGATCCAGCGCAGGCCGGGATCGAACTCGATGCAGTCGAACGCCGTGACATCCTCGCCGAGTGCCACCACGTTCGCCAGGTGTAGGTCGCCATGGCCTTCGCGCACCCAGCCCTGGCGCCTGCGCGCCGCGAAGCACGGCGCCAGGCGTCGGCCCTCGGCTTCGCACCAGGCGCGCAAATCGGGCAGGCGGCCGGCGCCGGGCGACGACTCCAGGCCGTCCAGGACCTGTGCCGTTTGCGCCAGAACCTGCGGGGCATTGCCGTAAGGCGCAGCGTTGCCGGCGGCGGGGGCATCGCGGTGGAATGCGGCCAGCCTCGCCGCCAAACGGTCGATCGCCGTCGGGACCAAGATCCCGGCGGCCAGCTTTTCGCTCAGCAGCGCGCCGGGCGCGAACTGCTTCATGCGCAGCACGTACTCGATCGGCTCGCCGGCGCCGTCGAGCACGGGCATCGCGGCGCTGCCGCGGATCGGCAGCACGTCGAGGTAGATTCCTGCCGCGAGCCGGCGATTCAGGCGCAGCTCATCGTCGCAGGCCTGGTGCCGGGTTTGCAGCGACGTGAAGTCGAGAAAACCGAGCCGCACGGGCTTCTTGATCTTCCAGGCGTGTTCGCCATCGAGCAAGACCCAGGAAATATGCGTTTCGAGACGCTGCACGGCGCGCCCGGTCGAGGCCTGCAGCAGCCTGCGCAAGCCTTCGACCAGGGCGTCAGGCGCGCTGTTGCGGGCGGTTTGGGGCGGCGGCATGGGCATGGCGCAATCGGGCTGGGGCCGCAACGGGGCCATGCGCACAGCCATGGCCACGGCGCGGGGGCTGATCCTGGCGCTTCGGTCCTGCAAGCTTACAGCCGGCGACGCCCAAGGCCTGCCGGCGTGGCGCGCCGTTCCGCAATGCGCGCGGCAAGCGCGCGCCCGGGCTGGGAGTCAGGCGGACACGGTTTTCATGCGCGAGCTGGGCGTGGCGGCCTTGTCGTAGCGGTCGAGCGCCAGTCCTTGCGTGCTGATGTCCGGCGTCCTGCCCAGCACCAGATCGGTGACCAGCCGGCCCGAGCCGCAGGCCATGGTCCAGCCCAGCGTGCCGTGGCCGGTGTTGAGGAAGAGATTGGCGTAGCGTGTGCCGCCGAGGATGGGCGCGCCGTCGGGGGTCATCGGGCGCAGGCCGGTCCAGAAGCTGGCGTTGGGCAGGTCGCCGCCGGGGAACAGATCCTGCGTGACCATCTCCAGGGTTGCGCGCCGGCGCGGGTTCAGGCGCAGGTCGAAGCCGCCCAGTTCGGCCATGCCGCCGACGCGGATGCGCCGGTCGAAGCGGGTGAGGGCGATCTTGTAGGTTTCGTCGAGCACGGTGGAACGGGGCGCCAGCGCCTCGTCGACCAGCGGCACCGTCAACGAATAGCCCTTGACCGGATAGACCGGGAGATCCAGGCCCAGCGGGGCGAGGAAGCCGCGCGAGTAGCTGCCGAAGGCCAGCACGTAGCGGTCGGCGCTGAGCATGTCGCGTCCCAGCCGCACGCCGGCGATGTCGCGTCCCGCCATGATCAGGCCGTCGACCGGCTGGCCGAAGCGGAAGTCCACGCCCAGGCCGCCGGCCAGCCGGGCCAGCTCCTGCGTGAACATCTGGCAGTCGCCGGTTTCGTCGTTGGGCAGGCGCAGCCCGCCGACGAGCTTGTCGCGCGCATGCGCCAGTCCCGGCTCCACGGCGGCGAGCTGGTCGCGGTCCAGCAGTTCGTAGGGCACGCCGCATTCCCGCAGCACAGCGATGTCGCGCTGCACGGCGTCGAGCTGGGCTTCGGTGCGGAACACCTGGAGGGTGCCGCCCGCGCGCTGCTCGTAGGCGATGCCCGTTTCGGCGCGCAGCTGGCGCAGGCTGTCCAGGCTGTACGCGGCCACGCGCATCATGCGCTCCTTGTTGACCGCATAGCGCGCGGGGGTGCAGTTGCGCAGCATGGCCGCCATCCAGCGCAGCTGCCACAGGCTGGCGTCGGGCCGGATGGCCAGCGGCGCGTGGCGCTGGAACATCCACTTCAGCGCCTTGCGCGGAATGCCGGGCGCGGCCCAGGGCGTGGCGTAGCCGGGAGAGATCTGCCCGGCATTGGCGTGGCTGGTTTCCTGGGCCGGGCCGGGCTGGCGCTCGAGCACCGTGACCTCGGCGCCGGCGCGGGCCAGGTAGTAGGCGGTGGTGGTGCCGACGACACCCGCACCGAGAACGATGACTTTCATTGCATAGCGCTTTAGAATTTCGAGATTCGATGACTATATGAATCTCATCGGAATGAATTTCATTGTTTTTTTATGGATGCGCAGTGAAATTCATGTCCATTCTGGTGCGCCGACGGCGCCGCAAGTGAAATGCACGAACTGGACCGCCTCGATCGCAAGATCCTCGACCTCCTTCAGCGCGACGGGCGCATGTCCATGACCGAACTGGCCAGCCAGGTCGGGCTGTCCGCCTCGCCCTGCACCGAGCGCGTCAAGCGCATGGAGCGCAGCGGCGTGATCGCCGGCTACCACGCGCTGGTGAAACCCGAAGCCCTGGGCAAGACCCTGCTCGTGTTCGTGGAGATCAAGCTCTCGGCCAAATCCGGCGACGTGTTCGAGACCGTGCGGCGCGAGTTGCTGCACATGCCCGAGGTCATGGAATGCCATCTGGTCTCGGGCAACTTCGACTACCTGGTGAAACTGCGTCTGCGCGGCATGAAGGAATACCGCGTCCTGCTCGGCGACATCCTCAAGCGCCTGCCCGTGGCAGCCGAATCGCACAGCTATGTGGTGATGGAGGAAATCAAGGAAAGCCAGTACCTGGCGGTCGACCGCTAGAGCCTGTTCACGCCATGTCTGCACCCGCGCCAAGCATGGCCTTGGGGCTTGCGCTACAACGTCCGTCTTGCGACGGAGGATGGAGCCATGACGATGCAATACACCAAGCTGGGTTCGACCGGCCTCGAGGTTTCCCGCGTGTGCCTGGGGTGCATGACCTTCGGCGTGCCGGAGCGCGGAACCCACCCCTGGACGCTGAACGAGGAGCAAAGCCGGCCAATCATCCGCCAGGCGCTCGAACTGGGCATCAATTTCCTCGACACCGCGAACGTGTACTCGGACGGCACGTCGGAGGAGATCGTCGGGCGCGCCGTCAAGGACTTCGCGCGCCGCGAGGACGTGGTCATCGCCACCAAGGTGTACAGCCGCATGCGACCTGGACCCAACGGCGCGGGCTTGTCGCGCAAGGCCATCCTGGCCGAGATCGACAACAGCCTGCGCCGACTCGGCACCGACTATGTCGACCTCTACCAGATCCACCGCTGGGACTACGCCACCCCCATCGAGGAGACGCTGGAGGCGCTGCACGACGTCGTCAAGGCGGGCAAGGCGCGCTACATCGGCGCCTCGTCGATGTACGCCTGGCAGTTCGCCAAAGCCATCTACACGGCGCGCCGGCATGGCTGGACCGAATTCGCCAGCATGCAGAACCATCTCAATCTGCTGTACCGGGAAGAAGAGCGCGAAATGCTGCCGTTCTGCGCCGACCAGGGCATCGGCGTGCTGCCCTGGAGCCCGCTGGCGCGCGGCCGCCTGACGCGGCCCTGGGAGCAGTCCTCCGAGCGCGCGCGAACCGACGCCTACGGTCAGTCGCTCTACGCCAAAACCGAAGACTCCGACCGCCGCGTCGCGCAGGCCGTGGCCGCGCTCGCCGAAGCCCGCGGCGTGCCCCGTGCGCAGGTTGCGCTGGCGTGGCTGGCGGGCAAGCCCGTCGTCACGGCGCCCATCATCGGCGCATCCAAGCCGCAGCATCTGACCGATGCGGTGGCGGCCTTGTCGCTCGAACTCAGCGCCGAGGAGGTCGCGGCGCTCGAGGCCCACTACATTCCGCACGCCATCGCGGGATTCGAGTAACCACGGCCGCAGCGCTCAGGGCGCCGGCTGACGTTCGGTGGCGCGGCTCGCAACGCGCGCGCCATCGTCGAGCGTGTCGTCGGGATAGACGACGACCTTCTCCCCGGCGGAGAGTCCTTGCATGACTTGCGCGGCAAGGCCGCTGCGGTGGCCCAGTTCGATCCACCGGCGCTGCGCGCGGCCGTTGTGCACCACGAACACGGCCCAGCGGTCGCCCACCCGAAACAGTGCGCTCGACGGCACTTGCAGGACATCGTCGCCGCGCCACAGGATGAAGCGCGCCTCGACGCGGTAACCGTCGCCGAGTCCGCGCCAACGCTGCGGCGCGGTGGCGAGGTTGGAGATCACGCGCACCCGCTGCTCCTCCACGCCGCGCAAGGCCTGGACGGTGACTTCGCCCATGCGGTAATTTTTCATCAGGCCGGCGGCATGGAACACCACGCGTCGGGATGCGGACGGCGAAGACGGTTGCGCGCTCATGTCCTGGCTGTTTCCTCGCTTTGCCGGTGTCGGCGCGTCAGCCGTCGCTGCGCAAGCGCTATTCCGCAGGGCCGAGCGCCGTAACCGTCCGCTGCGCAGTATCGCAGACGTTCTTGTCAATGTTTGCGCGGGCCGGGAAAGGGGGGCTTCGTGCGCCGTCGATCCAGGGGGCGCCTGACTTCTTGATGGCGCCCTGGGCCCTGCAGGCAGCGTCCTCTCCGGCTTTCTGCGTGAAAAGGCCCTAAAGCAGGCCGGCGACGACGTTCACCGTCAGGGCGATGATGAACACGTTGAAAAAGAAGGCGACGATGCTGTGCAGCAGCGCCATGTGCCGCAGGCCGCGGTCGGCGATGTCCACGTCCGAGGTCTGGAAGGTCATGCTCAGCACGACGGCGAAATACAGGTAATCCCAATAGTCGGGCGTGGCGTCGCCGGGAAACAGCAGGCCGGGCTTGCCGTGGAGACGTTCCAGGTGGTCGCTGTGCGCATACTGCTGGGCGAACACGACGCTGAAAAACAGCCAGGACAGCACGATGCTGGTCCCGGCGAGCGCCAGATCAAGACCGGAAGCGCTGCCTTTGCTGGCGTGCAGTTCCGTCCTGAGCGACAGCAGGATCACGCCGGAGATGACGAGGCTGAGCACCAGAACGGTCCACTTGCCTTCGACCTGCCGTTCGGCGCGGCGGCGAAAGCTCTGCGGCGTGGCGCGCACCATCATCCAGGCGACAGAGCCGAGGTAGATGGCGCAGGCGATGTCGAAGGTCAGCAGCAGGGCCTGGCCCCGGGCCATCATCGTGTCGAGCGCGGCGAAGAGGACAAGGGCGAAGGCGGCCGCGCCGCTCAGGCGAGGGCGTTGCAGGAAGGCATGGTGGATTCGGATCAGGCGCGGCATGCGCGCAGTGTAGGCGCAGGCCTGCGCGCCGGAAAACACCGCACGCCCGGGCGTCAGGCCAGACCCGGGCGTGGCAGCCGCAGGCCTTATTCGGCCTTTTCGATGCGGGTGACGATGTAGCTGCCGTCAACCTTCTCGGCCGCGAAACGCACCTTGTCGCCGGCTTTCAGGCCGTCGAGCATGGCCTTGTCCTTGACTGCGTAGACCATGGTCATCGCGCCCATGCCCATGCCGGGAATGGCGCCGTGGCGCAGGGTGATCTTGCCGGCGGCAGGGTCCACTTTGCGCACCAAGGCCTCGGCCTCGTGTTGCCCGGCGGCCTTTCCCTGCTGTTCCTGCTGGATCAGCTGCATGTGCTGCTGCATGCCTTCGGGGGTGGAGTGGTCGTGGTCGGCATGGGTCTGGGCGACGGCCATGGTGCCGGTGCCTAGCGTCATGGCCACAGCGAGGGCCAGGGCCGTGCGGGTGGAAAGGGTCGTTTTCATCATGTGCTCCTGTCGAGGGCGTGGTGGGAAAAGGGTTTCAGTGGCCTTGATGGTCGTGCGCGGGTTTGCGCACATCCAGCGTGGCCGGTGTGGGCGCGGGTTCCGTGGCATCGGTCGCCGCGGGGGGGATGCCGGCCTGCGTCGCATGCGCCTGGGTGCCTGGCGGCATGCGGTACCAGCCGGGGTCGGCGTAGCTGCCGCGCGGCAGGTCGTCGCGGACCTTGAGCACCGTGAACATGCCGCCCATCTCGATCGGCCCGTAGGGTCCGCGGCCGGTCATCATCGGCAGGGTGTTGTCGGGCAGGGGCATTTCCATGGCGCCCATCTCCGCCATGCCGGACGAACCCATGCCCATGTAGTCGGGCAGCAGTTTCTGCAGCCGTGGCGCGAGGTCGTCCTGCCGCACGCCGATCATGGTGGGCACGTTGTGGCCCATGGCGTTCATGGTGTGGTGCGACTTGTGGCAGTGCAAGGCCCAGTCGCCCGGATTGTCGGCGACGAACTCGATGGCGCGCATCTGGCCCACCGCGATGTCCACCGTCACCTCGGGCCAACGCGCGGTCTTGGGCACCCAGCCGCCGTCGGTTCCCGTGACCTCGAAGCTGTGGCCGTGCAGGTGGATGGGGTGGTTGGTCATCGTCAGATTGCCCATGCGCAGGCGCACCCGCTCGCCGGTGCGGGCCAGCACCGGGGCGATGCCGGGAAAGGCGCGGCTGTTCCAGGTCCACAGGTTGAAGTCCAGCATGGTGTTGACGCGCGGCACGCTGCTGCCGGGGTCGATGTCGTAGGCGTTGATGAGGAACACGTAGTCGCGGTCCACCGGCATGAAGCGCGGATTCTTCGGATGCACGACGAAGAACCCCATCGCTCCCATCGCCATCTGCACCATCTCGTCGGCATGCGGGTGGTACATGAAGGTGCCTGGGTGCTTGAGCACGAATTCGTAGACGAAGGTCTGGCCGGGCTTGATCTGCGGCTGGGTCAGGCCGCCCACGCCGTCCATGCCGTTGGGCAGGATGAGGCCGTGCCAATGCACGGTGGTGTGTTCGGGCAGTTTGTTGGTGACGAAGATGCGCACGCGGTCGCCCTCGACGGCCTCGATGGTGGGCCCGGGGCTGGAGCCGTTGTAACCCCAGAGCTTGGCCGTCATGCCGGGGGCGATTTCGCGCACCACCGGTTCGGCCACGAGGTGGAATTCCTTCACGCCGTCGTGCATGCGAAAGGGCAGGCTCCAGCCGTTGAGCGTGACGACAGGGTTGTAGGGCCGGCCTGCCTGCGGCTGGCGTGGCGTGGCGGTTTCGGCGCTGTCGCGGCTGGCAGCTTCCGGCGCGGCGGCCAGCGCATGGCGGCTGGCGGCGCCGGCGGCGAGCAGGCCCGCGGCGGCGCCGAGGAAATGACGTCGGGTGTTCATGGTTGGGTTCCAGTGAGGTGGGAGGGCCGGTCAATGCCCGCCGGATGAAGACGGGGATGGCGCAGTGGCGGCGGCCGAGGCGGTCCCGCTGCCGGCGGGCGGCTCTACGCCCCATTGCGCGGCTTGCCAGTCGGCCTCGGCGAGCCAGTAATCGCGCTCGGCGGCGATGACTTCGCGCACGGTCTGCGCCTGCGCCGCCGCGCTGGAGACGAGCTGGAACACGCCGATCAGCATGCCGTTGTAGCGTTGCTGATTTTCGTCCAGCACGGTCTGCGCCAGTGGCACAAGATGCTGGCGCGAGGTGCGCGCCAGGGTCCAGGCCGCGTCGCGCGCGGCTGCGGCCTCGCGCANTGACGTCGGGTGTTCATGGTTGGGTTCCAGTGAGGTGGGAGGGCCGGTCAATGCCCGCCGGATGAAGACGGGGATGGCGCAGTGGCGGCGGCCGAGGCGGTCCCGCTGCCGGCGGGCGGCTCTACGCCCCATTGCGCGGCTTGCCAGTCGGCCTCGGCGAGCCAGTAATCGCGCTCGGCGGCGATGACTTCGCGCACGGTCTGCGCCTGCGCCGCCGCGCTGGAGACGAGCTGGAACACGCCGATCAGCATGCCGTTGTAGCGTTGCTGATTTTCGTCCAGCACGGTCTGCGCCAGTGGCACAAGATGCTGGCGCGAGGTGCGCGCCAGGGTCCAGGCCGCGTCGCGCGCGGCTGCGGCCTCGCGCAGCTGCGAGGCCGCGCCCGCCGCCACTTCGGCCACATGGTTGCGTGCCGCCAGAACCTGTGCCGAGGCCTCGGCCCGCTGCGCGTCCCCGGGATCGAAGACCGGAAGCGGCAGCGTCAGGGCGAAGCCGTTCTGCGGCGTGGCGTCGCTGAAGGTCTTGCGGATGCCGGTGAGTTCCAGCGCATCGACCACGCTGGTGGTGCGCACGAATCCGGCCGTGCGCGCTGCGGCTTCGTATTGCGCGCGCGCCACCTGGACGTCGAGCCTGGCCTCCAGCGCTTGCTGCGCGTCCTGCCTGGCCGTTGGCAAGGCGGCGGGAATGTCTGGCAGATGCTCCGGCAGGCGCAGCTTGGCGGCCTGTGCGGCATTCAGGCCCAGCGTGCGGACCAGGGCCTCGCGCGCACGCAGCGCGGCGAGCTGCGCACGCTGCGCGCGCATGCGGCTGTCGGCGGCGAACAGCGCCTGCTGCGCGGCGTCGAGCTTGGTGAAGTTGCCCGCGGCCTGCATGCGCTTCGCCAGTTCCGCGGTCGCCGAGGCCGCGTCTTCCACGTCGTTGTCGTATTGCAGCGCCTGTTGCGCGGCCAGGGCACGCACCCAGGACGCACGCGCCTGCGCCGCCAGGCGCAGGACGTCGCGCGCCAGGTCCAGGCGCAGTTGCTGCTGGCGCGCGGCGTCGATACGGCCACGCACCGGAAGCGTGACGAGGTCGAGCAGGCCGAAGCTCAGGGATCGGGTGATTTCCACGCTGCCGCCTTGCAGCAGGCGCTCGAAACCGAGCACGGGGTTGCCCAGGCGCGCGTTGCGGGTGGACGCCGCCGACTGCGCCGCGTTCTGCGCCAGCAGGGTTTGCAGCGCGGGGCTGCCGAGGAGGGCGATGCGCACGGCCGCGTCGGCGCTCAGTGGCTCGCGCAGGAGCGCGTCGATGCGGCTTTGGGCCTGTTGTTGCGCTTCGGCGTCGGTCCAGAGCTGGGCCTCCTGACCGATGCGCGGCTGGACGATGGCATTGGCCGCGCGCAGGTTGTCGCGCGTTTGCAGCGGCGCGCAGGCAGCCAGCAGGGTGGCGCTCAGGGCCAGGGCCGGCATCGCGACGCGTGGCAGGGCCCGGGAAGGGGGATGATGCATGGTGAACCTCGCAAGACGGGCGTGGCCAGGCGGGGCCTGGACGCACGCGGTTGGGCTTGGACGCAGGGCATGCGGGAAGCCATGCCCTGGACGCGTACCGCGGGCCGAGACGGCCTCGTCATGTACGCGCGTCGCGTGGTCGAGCGGGTTCTACAGGCGGGGCGGACGCAGCAGCGCGCGCGGATCGGCGCTGTCCCACGAGGTGCAGGCTGCTGCCGGGCGAGGAACCTGCACCTGACCGCTTTGGGGCAGGAAAAGAGCCGGGACGCTTGCCGCCGCCATATTGCAGACCACGCACAGCTGGTGTTCGTGGTCGGCGCAGGCCTGATGCGCGGGGCCGGGATCGGCGGCAGGCATCTGCATCGCCTCGTGCGCATGTGTCATGGACGCAGCCGGATCTGCGTCCATCGACATGGAGGCGCAGCTTGCCTGGGGCATGTCCATGGTGCCGGCCATCAAGGCTTGCGTCCAGCCGCGCAGGGGCAGCAGGATCAGCATGACGATGAGCAGGTGACGAGTCCAGGCCTTCATGCAACAAAGTTTAACAAGTGTCCGCTCGACCCTAGCGGGTGTCCGGGTATCCCTAGAATTCGCAAGCACACAGGCGCTCGCGGCCGGCTGCTCAGGCGCAGCGCCGCGGCAAGCCAGGCACGACGGTCTTTTTCCCTTCCCCACCCCGCACTGCTACCTCCGACACCATGCCCGATTCCCCCTTGCAGACCGCGCCCGAACTGGCGCATGTCTCCCCACGCGACAAGGCCGAGATCCTGGCCCAGGCGCTGCCGTACATCCGCAAGTTCCACGGCAAGACCATCGTCATCAAGTACGGCGGCAATGCGATGACCGACCCTGCGCTGCAGCAGGACTTCGCCGAGGACGTGGTGCTGCTCAAGCTCGTCGGTATGAACCCGGTGGTGGTGCACGGCGGCGGCCCGCAGATCGACGAGGCGCTGGCCAAGATCGGCAAGAAAGGCACCTTCATCCAGGGCATGCGGGTGACCGACGACGAGACCATGGAGGTGGTCGAGTGGGTGCTGGCGGGCCAGGTGCAGCAGGACATCGTCGGCCTGATCAACGTGGCCGGCGGCAAGGCTGTCGGCCTGACCGGGCGCGACGGCGGCTTGATCCAGGCGCGCAAGCTGCGCATGCGCGATCGCGAGAACCCGGCGCTCGAGCACGATGTCGGCCAGGTCGGCGAGATCGAGTCCATCGACCCCAGCGTGGTCAAGGCCTTGCAGGACGATCAGTTCATCCCGGTCATCTCGCCCCTGGGTTTCGGCGCCAACAACGAGAACTACAACATCAACGCCGACGTCGTGGCCGGCAAGCTGGCCGAGGTGCTCAAGGCCGAAAAGCTGGTGCTGCTGACCAACACGCCCGGCGTGCTCAACAAGCAGGGCGAACTGCTGACCGACCTCACCGCGCGTGAAATCGACGAGATGTTCGCCGACGGCACCATCTCCGGCGGCATGCTGCCCAAGATCGCCTCGGCGCTGGATGCGGCGAAGTCCGGAGTCAATTCGGTGCACATCATCGACGGCCGCATTCCCCACGCCATGCTGCTGGAGATTCTCACCGAGCAGGCCTTCGGCACCATGATCCGATCGCATTGAAACCGATCGGCCATTGCCAAGCATCCCCATGCCCGAACTGGCGCTGGCCTCCTGGAGCGGAGGCAAAGACTCGATGCTCGCGCTGCTGGCGGCGCGTGCCGCTGGAGTCGAGGTGCGCTGGCTGCTCGCCATGCTGGACGAGACCGGAGCGAAGTTGCGCAGCCACGGTGTTTCGCTGGCCTTGATGCGGGCGCAGGCCCGCGCCCTGGGTGCCGAACTCGTGGCGCCGCCAGCCAGTTGGGACGATTACGAAGCCGTATTCACCGCGCGGTTGCGCGAATTGGCGGCGCTGGGAGCAAAGTCCGTCGTGTTCGGCGATATCGATCTGCAAGCACATCGCGACTGGGAGGAGAGGGTCTGCTTGCAGGCCGGCCTGCAAGCCATGCTGCCGCTGTGGGGCCGGCAACGTCCGGGTCTGGCGCATGAGTTCATCGCGCTGGGTTACAAGGCTCGGGTCGTTTGCGTGGACAACCGGTTTCTGCCCGGCACCTTTTGTGGTCGCTTGTTCGATGCCGACTTCATCGCCGACCTTCCACATGGAGTGGATGCCTGTGGCGAGAACGGTGAATTTCATACCTTCGTCTTCGACGGTCCCGGTTTCGTGCAGCCGGTCGCGCATCATGTGCGCGCATTCTCCGCCTACACCACGCCGCAGCGTTTCGGCGCCGTGCGCTACACGTTCGCGCAATTGGAGCCCGAGCATGCCGGTTGAGCGCGGCAGTCCCAATGCGCTCACGCCGACCTGGTTGTTCGACATGGACAACACGCTCCACGACGCATCCTGGCGCGTGTTCCCGATGATGAACGCCGAGATGACGGCCTATATCCAGCGTCATCTCGGCGTGGACCGCGACGAGGCCCATCGCATCCGCAGCCACTTCTGGCGGCGCTACGGCGCCACCCTGCTCGGACTGATGCGCGAGCACGGCGTGCGCGCCGAGCATTTCCTGGCCGAAACGCACCGCTTTCCGAACTTGCCGCGCATGCTGCGCGCCGATGCCAGCCAACGCGCGGCCATCGCCCGTCTGCCGGGGCGCAAGCTGGTGCTGACGAATGCGCCGCGTGATTACGCTTTGCGGGTGCTGACGCACCTGAAGCTGCTGCGCCTGTTCGACGGCGTCATCGCCATCGAGGACATGCGCCAGTTCCGCCATCTGCGCCCCAAGCCGGATGCGCGCATGCTGCGCCATGTGCTGCGCAAACACCGGCTGCGCCCGGCGCGATGCGTGCTGGTGGAGGACACCTTGCAGCACCTCAAGGCGGCGCGCTCCATCGGCATGCGCGGCATCTGGTTCACGCGCTACGCGCATCGCGCCGCGCGCAGGCGCCGCGAACTGCCGATGGAGCGTACCGGCTTGCATGGCCGACCGCCCTATGTGTATGCGAGAATCGGCTCGCTATGCTGCATGCGATCAAGCCCGCTTCGATGAGTCCGGCCACCGCCATGCCCCGGGACGCAGCGCCGCGCAAACGCCCCAAGCCGGGGGAGCGCCGCGAGCAGATTCTGCAATGCCTGGCCGGCATGCTCGAAGAGCCCGGTGCGGAACGCATCACGACGGCGGCCCTGGCGCAGCGCCTGCAAGTGTCCGAGGCGGCCCTGTATCGCCATTTCGCCAGCAAGGCGCAGATGTTCGAGGCGCTCATCGAGTTCATCGAGCGCAGCATGTTCGGCATGATCAACCAGATCGTGCAAGCCCAGGAGTCAGGCCTGGTCCAGGCCTCGCGCATCGTGCAAGCCCTGCTCGGTTTCGCCGAGAAAAATGCCGGCCTGTGTCGCGTCATGGCGGGCGATGCGCTGGTGGGCGAGCATGCGCGCCTGCAGGTACGCATGAACCAGTTTTTCGAACGCGTCGAAGCCGCCTTGCGCCAGAGCCTCAAGCTCGCGGTGGAGCAGGGCGCGACGGGTGCCGAATTCGATCCCCTGCAGCGTGCCCAGCTCCTGGCGGCCTATGTCAGTGGGTGCCTGTTCCTGTTCGCCCGCACGGGGCCTGGGTGCATGTCGGCCAATTCGGTCGAGCGTTCCCTACGCGTTCTCCTGGCCTGATCCCGTGTCGGCTTGACCGCGGGCGCGGCGTGCTTCTGCGCCTGAGCCATGCGACCTCCCAGCGCATGGCCAATTGCAGGTTTGGGTTGACAAACCGCAAGGATTCAGAAATAGTACGACCGTTCGATTTTTGGAATCCCTTGTCATGCCCCGCAAATCAGCTTCGGCCGCACCCGCACCCGCCATCATGGAAGCCCTCCCCAGGACGGCGGCGGCCGTGGTTCTGGGCGCCGACCCCGCCGAACCCCAGGGCAAGGGACGCCAGACACGCCGGGCCATTCTCGACTGCGCCTTGCAAATGGCCGGCCGCATCGGCCTGGAGGGGCTGTCGATCGGCGTGCTGGCCGACCGCATGGGCATGAGCAAGTCCGGCGTGTTCGCGCATTTCGGCTCGCGCGAGGAGTTGCAGATTTCCGTCATCCGTCACTACCACGCGCTGTTCGAGGCGGGGGCTTTCTATCCCGCGCTGGAGCAGCCGCGCGGCCTGCCGCGCCTGCACATGATGTTCGGGCGATGGCTGGCCCAGGTCAGCCGCGAGGTGGAAACCGGTTGCATCTACATCTCCGGCGCCGTCGAGTTCGACGATCGCCCGGGCCCGGTGCGCGACGCCCTGGTCCATATGGTGCAGACCTGGCATGACGCCCTGCTGCGCGCCGTGCGGCAGACCATCGAGGTTGGGCACCTGCGTGCCGACGCCCAACCCGAGCAGTTGCTGTTCGAACTGCATGGATTGATTCTTGCCCTGCACCACGATGCCCGGCTTCTGCGGGTGCCGGGTAGCGCCCAATTCGCGCGGCAGGGCTATCGCCGTCTGATCGGTCATTACGCCACGCCGGCAGGTCAGAAGCTGCTGCAGGCGCTGCTGGACGCGGCGGACTGACCACGTTTCATCACCCTTCATCCTCGAGGAAAACCCGATGCCCCAATACCACCCACCGCTGCGCGACATGCAGTTCGTCATGCATGAAGTGCTCGACGTCGTGCCGAAACTGCAGGAACTCGCCGCGCACGCGGACGTGGATGCGGACCTGATCAACCAGGTCTGCGAGGAAGCCGGCAAGTTCTGCAGTGAAGTCCTGCTTCCCATCAACATCAGCGGCGACAGCGAGGGCTGCCATTACGACCCCGCAAGCCATGCGGTGACCACGCCCAAGGGCTATAAGGAAGCCTGGCGGCAGTACGTCGAGGCCGGTTGGCCGTCGCTGAACGCGGCACCCGAATACGGCGGGCAGGGGCTTCCGCACATCGTCGGCAGCGTGGTGCATGAAATGGAGAACGCCACCAACCAGGCCTGGACCATGTATTCGGGGCTGACCCAGGGCGTCGCCGAATTGCTCTCGGCCCACGGTGACAAGGCGCAGAAGGATCTCTACCTTCCCAAGCTCGCCTCGGGCGAGTGGACCGGCACCATGTGCCTGACCGAGCCGCATTGCGGCACCGACCTCGGACTCATCCGCAGCAAGGCCGTGCCCCAGGCCGACGGCAGCTACAAGATCAGCGGGCAGAAAATCTTCATTTCCAGCGGCGAGCACGATCTGGCCGCCAACATCGTCCACATGGTGCTGGCCAAGTTGCCGGACGCGCCCGAGGGTTCGAAAGGCATCTCGCTGTTCGTGGTGCCCAAGTTCCTGCCAACGCCAGAAGCCGGGGTGGGCGCGCGCAACGGCATTTTCTGCTCCGGCATCGAGCACAAGATGGGCATTCACGGCAATGCCACGTGCCAGATGACCCTGGAGGACGCCACGGGCTGGATGGTGGGCGAGCCCAACCGCGGCCTGGCGGCGATGTTCGTGATGATGAACAGGGCGCGTCTGGCCGTGGGAGTGCAGTCGCTCGGGTTGACCGAAGTGGCCTACCAGAACGCGCTGGCCTATGCCAAAGACCGCCTGCAGATGCGCGCGCTCTCTGGCCCCAAGGCGCCGGACAAGCCGGCCGACCCCATCATCGTCCACCCGGACGTGCGACGCATGCTGCTCACCGCACGGGCGTGGGCCGAGGGCGGACGCTTCCTGGCTTACTGGGTGGCGCTGATGCTGGACCAGTCCCACCTCCACCCGGACGAGGACGTGCGCAAGGACGCCGACGACCTGGTCGCGCTCCTCACCCCCATCGTCAAGGCCTTCATCACCGACAACGGCTTCGCCGCCGCCAACGAATGCCTGCAGGTGTTCGGCGGCCACGGCTACATCCGCGAATGGGGCATGGAGCAGTACGTGCGCGACGCGCGCATCAACCTGATCTACGAGGGCACGAACACCATCCAGGCGCTCGACCTGATCGGGCGCAAGGTGCTGATGGACAACGGCGCCAGGCTGAAGAAATTCGGCAAACTGGTGCAGGAATTCGTCGAGGCCGAGGGCGTGGTCGAATCCATGCAGGAGTTCGTCAATCCGCTCGCCGATCTTGGCGACAAGGTGCAGAAACTCACCATGGAACTCGGCATGAAGGCCATGGGCAACCGCGACGAGATCGGCGCCGCCGCCATGCCGTATCTGCGCGTGGTCGGGCATCTGGTGTTCTCCTATGCCTTCGCCCGCATGGCCAAGGTGGCACAGGACAAGATCGCCGCCGGCAGCGACGAAACCTTCTACCAGGCCAAGCTGCAGACGGCACGTTTCTACTTCGCCAAGCTCTACCCGGAAACCGCCGCAGCCATTCGCATGGCCCGCAGCGGCCTCAAGCCCCTGATGGACACCGAGGCGGTGTTCGCCTGAACCTTCCATTCCGAGGACCCGACATGACATCCCGATTTCCCATCCGCCAAGTCGCCGTGCTGGGTGCCGGCGTGATGGGCGCGCAGATCGCCGCCCATTGCGTCAACGCCCGCGTACCCGTGATCCTGTTCGATCTGCCCGCGAAAGAAGGCCCGAAGAACGCCATCGCCGACAAGGCCGTGGCGAACCTGAAAAAACTCAGCCCGGCGCCTCTGGGACTCGCCGACGAGGCGGGACTGATCCGCGCCGCCAATTACGAGGACGACCTGCCCAGGCTCAAGGACTGCGACCTGGTGATCGAGGCCATCGCCGAGCGCATGGACTGGAAGCACGACCTGTACAAGAAGGTCACGCCCCACCTGGCGCCGCACGCGCTGTTCGCCACCAACACCTCGGGCTTGTCCATCACCAGCCTGAGCGAAGGCTTCGACGCCGACCTGCGCGCGCGCTTTTGTGGGGTGCACTTCTTCAACCCCCCGCGTTACATGCCCTTGGTGGAACTGATTCCCACCGCGGCGACGCGGCCGGAGATGCTCGACCAACTCGAAACCTTCCTCACCGCCACCCTGGGCAAGAGCGTGGTGCGCGCGCTGGACACGCCCAATTTCGTCGCCAACCGCGTCGGCGTGTTCTCCATCCTGGCGGTGATGCACGAGGCGCAGAAGTTCGGCTTGAGTTTCGACGTAGTCGATGACCTCACCGGCAGCAAGCTGGGCCGCGCCAAGAGCGCCACCTTCCGCACCGCCGATGTCGTGGGGCTGGACACCATGGCCCACGTCATCAAGACCATGTTCGACACGCTGCCGGCCGACAAGGATCCGTTCGCCGCGCTGTATGCCACGCCCGCGGTGCTCAGGACCCTGGTGGACAAGGGCGCGCTGGGCCAGAAATCCGGCGCCGGCTTCTACAAGAAGGTCGGCAAGGACATCCTGCGCTTCGATCCGGCCACCGCCGACTACGTGGCCGGCGGCGGCAAGGCCGACGAGATCGTCGCGCGCATGCTGAAAAAACCCGCGGCCGAACGCTTCAAGCTGCTGCGCGAATCGAGCAACCCGCAGGCCCAGTTCCTGTGGGGCGTGTTCCGCGACGTGTGGCATTACATCGCCGTGCATCTCGGCACGGTGGCCGACAACGCGCGCGATCTGGATTTCGCCATCCGCTGGGGCTTCGGCTGGAGCGAGGGGCCGTTCGAGACCTGGCAGGCCGCGGGCTGGGCGCAGATCGCGGGCTGGATCGCCGAGGACATCGCCGCCGGCAAGGCGCTGAGCGGCGCACCGCTGCCGGCCTGGGTGGCGCAGATCGACGCCGTGCACAAGCCCGAGGGTTCCTGGTCGGCGGCGGAAGGTCGCTACAAGCCGCGCCGTGAGCTGCCGGTGATGCGGCGGCAGATCTTCCCGCAAACCGTGTTGGGGGAGGCCGCGCCGGGCCCCGCCACAGCCGGGACCACGGTCTTCGAGGACGACTCCATCCGGCTGTGGACCGCGCCGGGGGCCGCCGACGTGCTGGTGGCCAGCTTCAAGACCAAGATGAACACCCTCGGCCCTGGCGTGATCGCCGGCCTGCACCGTGCGGTGGACTTGGCCGAACGCGATTACACCGGCCTGGTGGTGTGGCAGGCCGGCGAACCCTTCTCCGCCGGCGCCGACCTGCAAGCCATGTTGCCGGCTTTCATGGCCGGCGGCTCTAAGGCGATCGAACCCGAGGAGAAAAAGCTGCAGGACCTGATGCTGCGCCTGCGCTATGCCCTGGTCCCCGTGGTCGCCGCCATACGCGGCATGGCGCTGGGCGGCGGTTGCGAGCTTGCGGCCTACACCGCGCGCCGCGTGGTCGCGCTGGAGAGCTATATCGGCCTCGTCGAAGTCGGCGTGGGCCTGATCCCGGGCGGCGGCGGGTTGACCTATCTGGCGCGCCGGGCCAGCGAGTTGGCGCAAGCCAACGGCGCCAGCGTGGACATCCTCGCTTTCCTCAAGCAGTTGTACATGCAGCCGGCCATGGCGGCGGTGTCCAAGTCGGCCATCGAGGCGCGGCAGATGGGCTATGTGCTGCCCGAGGACGTGATCGTCATGCACAAGGATGAGTTGTTGCACGTGGCCATCGGCCAGGCGCGCGGCCTGGCCGATGCCGGTTATCGCCCGCCGATGCCGGCACGCATCGCGGTCGCGGGGCGCAGCGGCATCTCCACCATCAAGGGCCAGCTCGTGAACATGCGCGACGGCGGGCAGATCACCGCGCACGACTACGCGCTGGGCGCGGCCATCGCCGAAGTCATGTGCGGCGGCGAGGTCGACGCCGGCAGCGTGGTCGACGAGCATTGGCTGATGCGCCTGGAGCGCGAGCGCTTCTGCGCCCTGCTCGACAACCCCAAGACCCAGGAACGCATCATGGGCATGCTGCAGACCGGCAAGCCGGTGCGCAACTGAACCCGACACGAATCATCAGGAGACCTACATGTCCCGCCAAGTCCAAGACGCCTACATCGTTGCCGCCGCGCGCACGCCCATCGGCAAGTCGCACCGCGGCGTGTTCCGCAACACCCGTCCGGACGATCTGCTGATCGCCGCCATCCACGCCGCACTCAAACAGGCGCCCGGGCTCGACCCGAAGGCCATCGAAGACGCCATCATCGGCTGCGCCATGCCCGAAGGCGAGCAGGGTCTGAACATGGCGCGCATCGCCGCGCTGCTGGCGGGTTTGCCCGACAGCGTGGCCGGGGTGACCATCAACCGCTTCTGCGCCTCGGGCGTGACCGCGATCCAGATGGCCGCCGACCGCATTCGCGTCGGCGAGGCCGACGTGATCCTCGCCGGCGGCGCCGAGAGCATGAGCATGGTGCCGATGAGCGGAAACAAACCTTCGATCAACCCGCTGGTGTTCGCGCGCGACGAGAACATCGGCATCGCCTACGGCATGGGCCTGACCGCCGAGAAGGTGGCGCAGCAATGGAAGGTCACGCGCGAACAGCAGGACGCCTTCGCCCTGCAGTCGCACCAGCGCGCGCTGGCGGCGTTCGCGGCGGGCGAGTTCACCGATGAAATCGTGCCGGTGGACGTGATCGACCGCATGCCCGATCTCGCCAACGGCGCGGTCGCCGAGCGTCGCCGCACCGTGAGCCTGGACGAAGGTCCGCGCGCGGATACTTCGCTGGAGGCGCTGGCCAAGCTGCGCCCGGCTTTCGCCGCGCCTAAGGATCCCACCGGCAGGGCGACCGGCCTGGGCAGCGTCACGGCCGGCAACAGCTCGCAGACCTCGGACGGGGCTGGCGCCCTCATCCTCGCTTCCGAGGCGGCGGTCAAGCGCTTCAACCTGCAGCCGCTGGCGCGCTTCGTCAGCTTCGCCAGCCGCGGCGTGCCGCCGGAAATCATGGGCATCGGCCCGATCGAGGCCATTCCCGCCGCGCTCAAGGTCGCCGGGCTCAAGCTCGACGATATCGGCTGGATCGAGCTCAACGAGGCCTTCGCCGCGCAGTCGCTGGCGGTGATCAACACCTGCGGGCTCGATCCCTCCCGGGTCAATCCGCTGGGCGGTGCCATCGCTCTGGGCCATCCGCTCGGGGCCACCGGCGCCATACGCGCCGCCACCGCCATCTATGGCATGCGCCGGCGCAATCTGAAATATGGCATGGTCACCATGTGTGTGGGAACGGGCCAGGGCGCGGCCGGGATTTTCGAGCGGGTCTGACACCGCACCGCCCGGCCGGCACGACAGGTCGGGTTCGTCTGCATCACCATGGAGCCGCAAACCAACACGATGAGCGAAATCCTTCACCACCTTGATGCCGGGGTCCTGACCCTGACCTTCAACCGCCAGGACAAGAAGAACGCGCTCACCAGCGCGATGTATGGGCAACTGGCCGATCACCTGGAACACGCAGCGCACGACTCTCAGGCACGCGTGCTGGTGTTCCAGGGGCAGGACAGCCTGTTCACCGCCGGCAACGACGTGAGCGAGTTCCTGCAGCGCCCGCCCGCCGATCTCGACGCCCCGGTGTTCCGTTTCTTGCGCGCCGTGGCCGACTTTCCGAAACCGGCCATCGCCGCAGTCTGCGGCCCGGCGGTGGGCATCGGCACGACCTTGCTGTTGCATTGCGACCTCGTCTATGCCGGCGACAACGCGCTGTTCTCATTGCCCTTCGTGAATCTCGGACTCTGCCCGGAAGCCGCGTCCAGCCTGCTGCTGCCTTTGCGCATCGGCCAGGCGGCGGCGGCTGAAAAACTGTTGTTCGGCGAGCCCTTCGCCGCCGACGAGGCGCAGGAACTGGGCTTGGTCAACCGCGTGCTGCCCCCGGCCGAAGTGAATGCCTATGCCCAGGCCCAGGCGCGCAAGCTCGCAGCCAAACCGCTGGTCTCGCTCACCGTGACCAAGAGCCTGTTGCGCAAGCCGCAGCAAGGCGCCGTGCATGCGGTGATGGCCGAGGAGGCTGGCCACTTCGAGCGCATGCTCAAGGGGCCGGCAGCCCGCGAGGCGTTCAGCGCCTTCCTCGCCAAGCGCAAGCCGGATTTTTCCGGTTTTTGACCGCAGGCGCGGCCGTGTCTGCATGCCTTACACGCCGCCCGCGTAGCCGGATTGCCGCCAGGCCTCGAATACCGCGACTGCCACGGCGTTCGACAGGTTCAGGCTGCGCTGGCCTGGACGCATCGGCAGACGCAGGCGCCGGGACGCGGGAAAGCCGTCCAGCACCGCTGCAGGCAAGCCTGCGGTTTCAGCGCCGAACACCAGCCAGTCGCCGGGGCGCAGCGATGCCGAGCCGATGAGCCGGTCGGCGAATTTCGTGAAGGCGAACATCCGCGACGCATCCGGCTTCTCCGCATCGAGGAGGCCGGCCCAGTCCCGGTGCACGCGCAGATCGGCGTATTCGTGATAGTCGAGACCCGCGCGCCGCAGGTGCTTGTCATCGAGCAGGAATCCCAAAGGTTCCACCAGGTGCAAGACGCAGCCGGTATTGGCCGCGAGGCGGATGACGTTGCCGGTGTTCGGCGGGATTTCGGGGTGGACGAGGACGATGTTGAACATGGATTTTGCAAGGCAGGCGTGGAACGGAACACGCGCGGGGAGGGTTTCAGCGCGGCGGCGGGGTGCGCAGCGCAACCGCCACGCTGACTTCGCTTGCGCCCTGGCGCAGCAGGACGGCAGCGGCTTCCGTCAAGGTGCTGCCGGTGGTCATGACATCGTCGATCAGCAGCAGGCGGGCCCCCTCCAGCGCGCGCGGTGCCGTGAACGCCCCGCGTATGTTGCGCGCCCGCTGCGCCAGCGGCAGGCCGCTTTGCGGCGCCGCGTCGCGCACGCGCAGCAAGACATCGCTGCGCGCCCTCAGGTTCAATTCCCCTGCGAAACCCCGCGCCATTTCCCAGGACTGGTTGTAACCCCGCGCCTGCAGCCTGGCCTTGGATAGCGGTACGGGGACCACGAGGTCGGGCAGGGGTCGGCCGTCCTGTTGCCAGCGCTGGGCCAGCAAGCGCCCCAGCCAGCGGCCGATGGCGGGCTCCCCGCCGAACTTCAGGCGCTGGACCAGCCGGTCGATCGGCTCGGCATAGTCGCCCAGAGCCAGGGCCTGGATGTATGGAGGCGGTGACTTGAGGCAAGTCCCGCAGACCATGGCGCCGCCGGCCAGTTCGAGTGCGCAGCGCTGGCAGCGCGTCGGCTCCGGCGGCAGATACTGAGCCTGGCAGGGCTCGCACAGAGGCTGGGTGCTGGGCAATGCGCAAAGCCCGCACAAGCCGGTGGGACGCAGGACGGCGTGCAAGCGTTGAAGGAGAAGGAAGGGGCGGCTCGGCATGCGCGAACTATATTGCGCTCCCTATCAAGTCCTTCGCCGTTCGCAGCATGACATCCGTTCCCACCGAGCACCAGGCCCGTCCAGGGGTCGGCTACGCCCGCGACCGCCTGGCTCGCAGGCCGGCCCCTTTCATCTGGCTGGAGGCGGGCCGCCGCATGGCCGAGCGCTTGTCGTTGTTGCGGGCCCAGCCGGAATGGGTGCTCGACGTCGGCTGCGCCTGGGGGGATGGGCTTGCCCTGCTGCGCCGGCAGTACGCAAAAGCGCGCCTCGTGGGGCTGGAACCCTCGGCCTTGCTCGCCGCTGTTGCGCGCAAAACCCATGCGCGGAGGGGGTGGTTGCAGGGTTTGCGGGGGCAGGGGAGTACCGAGGTGGTCTGCGCGCCGCTGGACTTCCCGCGCAACATTGCGGACATGCCGGCCGGGGCGCACATGCTGTGGTCCAACTTGGCGCTGCCCTGGGCGAGCGATATCCGTGCCGTGTTCGCTGCATGGCATCGAGCCTTGCGGCCGGAAGGGGTGATGCTGTTCACGACATTCGGCCCCGACACCTTGCGCGAACTGCGCCTTCCGGCGCTGCAGGCCACGGGGATACGTCCGCCAAGCTACCCAGATATGCACGATCTTGGCGACATGCTGGTGCACGAGGGTTTTGCCGAGCCCGTGATGGACATGGAGATGGTGCATTTGCGCTATCCGAGCCCTCACGCCGCATTGGCCGAACTGGCCGAACTGGGACGTGCGCCGCACGACGGCGCCGCGCATGGCCTGCGCACGCCACGGCAATGGCGTGCCTTGCAGGACATGTTGCTCCGCAATGCACGGGCGGTAGACGGGCCTCCCATCGAATTGAGTTTCGAACTGGTCTACGGTCATGCCTTCAAGCCCGTGACGCAGGCGGCCAAAGCCGGGGTGGCGACTTTTCCGCTTGAGCAATTGCGTGCTTCGGGCCGGAGGCGTTGAGTCCAGGATCACGAGGCGCTGGCGGGCGTCAATCCAGGGAAGTTCCCGAGGCCGTTCGGCGGTGAAACGGGCATGATGCCGAATGGTTGTGTTTTCGCGGCCATCCCGACAAAGCTGCGGTTTTGTTGTATCCAGAGAACGAGATAGGTGGCAGGCCGTGTTGATTGTGAGCAAAATCAGTGCAAATGACCCGCCGCGGGCGATGCGCGACGAAGGCCGTCTCTATAATTCGGCGCTGATACTGTCGAGGCGGAGTTGGGTCAAGGTTGGAGCGTTGTTCGCTGCTCCGTTCCCGTCTGCGGTGTTGAACTAGGTGGTCGAAATGGCAGCGCATTGGGTGAGCACCCTGGATTCCAGTTCGTTCTGTGCGCCGTCCGAACAGGATGGCGAGTTGGTCTGGCAGTTCAAGCGCAACTGTTCGATCAGCCCGAAGCAACTGCTGTTTTTTTTCGTTTCGCTGGCGCTTGCGTCGTCCTTCGTGGCGATGCTGACCTGGGAGGCGGGGGCAACCCTGGTCACGCCGTTCACGGTGCTGGAGTTGCTGGCCTTGGGGGCAGCCTTGTTGGCGTATGCGCGCCATGCCGCGGATCGTGAGCGTGTCGTGATGTCCGCGCAGTTGTTGGTCGTCGAGTGGGAGAGCGCCGGCCGCATCGAGCGGGTCGAATTCAACCCGAGGTGGGCGAGGATTGTGGTGGGTGAGAAGGGTTTGATCGAAATTTCCGGGACGGGTCGGCAGGCTTTCATCGGCCGCTATACGCGTCCCGAACGGCGCGAGAAGCTGGCCAGGGATTTGCGCCGCGCATTGCTGGTGGTCTGAGACAAGCCGCCCGAATCATTTTCAAATAAGGTGACATCCAAGATGAAACAGTTGAAGTACTACCTGACTGCGGCCTCGGCCCTTTTTGTCTCGTCGGCCTTTGCCGATCAAAGCCTGCCAGGCGGTCCGCAAGTCAACGGCATCGATTTCCAGCACCCGGTGACCAGCATCGCCAGGGACGAGCGCGACTTGAACTACATGGTCATGCTGATTTGCCTGGCCATCGGCATTCTCGTCTTCGGCGTCATGTTCTATTCGGTGTTCAAGCACCGTAAATCGAAGGGCGCTGTGGCAGCGCAGTTCCATGAGAGCACGGCCGTCGAAGTGGCCTGGACCGTGGTGCCGCTGCTGATCGTGATCGCGATGGTGATTCCCGCGACCAAAACCGTGGTGGCACAGCAAAACGTTTCGGATTCCTACATGACCGTCAAGGTCACGGGCTATCAATGGAAGTGGGGCTACGAATATGTGGACGGCCCGGGCAAGGGTATTTCTTTTTACTCGACGTTGACCACGCCGATGTCGGAGATTTTCGGCGACGCTCCCAAGCCCAATGATTACCTGCTCCAGGTCGACCACCCCCTGGTCGTGCCGGTGGACAAAAAAATCCGCATTCTCACCACCTCGATGGATGTGCTGCACGGCTGGTACGTGCCCTCCTTCGGCGTGCAGATGGACGCCATCCCGGGCTTCATCCGTGAAACCTGGTTCAAGGCCGAGCAAGTTGGCACCTACTACGGCCAGTGTGCCCAGGTGTGCGGCAGGGGCCACGCTTTCATGCCCATCGTCGTCAAAGTGCTCTCGCAGCCGGATTACGAGGCATGGGTCAAGTCGGAAGAGGCCACGCTGAAAAAGAATGGGGGCGTGTTGGCTCCTTCCGGGGCCACGAGCTAAGAAGGCACCGATTCCGGTGTCTTCAATTTGGACCACAATAATATTTTTGATGCAGTTTTTCGCAAGGAGTGCACGATGAGCGCAGTGCTAGACCCAGTTCATGCCCCCGCCCATGGCGGGGACCATGCCCATGATCATCCGCATGGTTGGCGGCGTTGGTTGTTCTCGACCAACCACAAGGACATCGGCACGATGTATCTGGTGTTCGCCCTGTTCATGCTGTTCGAAGGCGGCATTCTGGCCATGGGCATCCGCGCCGAGCTGTTCAAGCCTGGGATCCAGTTCCTGAACCCGCAGCTCTTCCTCTCCTTCTCGACGATGCACGGGATCATGATGATTTTCGGTTCCGTGATGCCGGCAATGGTCGGCTTCGCAAACTGGATGATTCCCTTGCAGGTTGGCGCCCCCGACATGGCCTTCCCGCGGATGAACAACCTCAGTTTCTGGCTGCTCATCCCCGCTGCACTTCTGCTCACCGCGTCTTTCTTCGTCCCCGGCGGAGCGCCGGACGTGGGCTGGACGCTCTACGCGCCGCTGACCATCCAGCAGGGCATGGGCATGGACCTGGTGATCTTCGCCATCCACCTCATGGGCGCATCGAGCATCATGGGCTCGATCAACATCATCGTCACCATCCTGAACATGCGCGCGCCGGGCATGACGCTGATGAAGATGCCCCTTTTCTCGTGGACCTGGCTGATCACGGCCTATCTGCTGATCGCCATCATGCCGGTGCTGGCCGGGGCGGTGACCATGACGCTGACCGACCGCCATTTCGGCACCAGCTTCTTCAACGCCGCCGGCGGCGGCGACCCGGTGCTGTACCAGCACCTGTTCTGGTTCTTCGGCCACCCCGAGGTTTACGTGATGATCTTGCCGGCCTTTGGCATTGTCAGTGCCGTCGTGCCGACCTTTGCCCGCAAGCAGTTGTTCGGCTACAGCTCGATGGTCTACGCCTCGGCGTCGATCGCCATCCTGTCCTTCATCGTGTGGGCGCACCACATGTTCACGGCGGGCATGCCGGTCACGGGACAGCTGTTTTTCATGTACGCCACGATGCTGATCGCGGTGCCGACCGGCGTCAAAGTGTTCAACTGGGTGGCGACGATGTGGCGCGGCTCGATGACCTTCGAGACGCCCATGCTCTTCGCCATCGGCTTCATCTTTGTTTTTACATTCGGCGGTTTTTCCGGCCTTGTCTTGGCTATGGCGCCGATCGACACTTATGTGCATAACACTTATTACGTGATCGCGCACTTCCACTATGTGTTGGTGGCGGGTTCCCTGTTCGCCATTTTCATGGGTTTTTACTATTGGTCTCCGAAATGGACCGGTGTGATGTACAACGAGCGCGCCGGAAAAATCCATTTTTGGGCGTCGATGATCACGTTCAACGTTACCTTCTTTCCCCAGCATTTCCTGGGCCTCGCAGGCATGGTGCGGCGGTATGCTGATTATCCCGTGCAATTCACCGACTTCAACATGATTTCGTCGATCGGTGCCTTCGGGTTCGGTTTGTCGCAGGCTTATTTCCTGTTCGCCGTGGTCATTCCGGTCCTGCGCGGGCAAGGGGAAAAGGCTCCGCAACGTCCGTGGGACGGTGCGCACGGCTTGGAGTGGGAGGTGCCCTCTCCCGCGCCTTTCCATACTTTTGAAACGCCGCCAAAGCTCGACGCTACGGCCACCAAGGTTCTTGGGTATTGATGAAACCTGTTCAACCCCGATCGATCCCACCTGAGAGGCGTCGCCAAAATCTTCGTTTGGCCCTGATCCTGGCGAGTGTTGCCGCGACGCTTTTTTTGGGATTTATTTTTAAGTGGAAACTTCTTTGATCGGGCGATGTGCCTCGCGCTGTGCGTCATCATCGCTCGAATGAAGAGGTTTGCAGCGCCGTGAGATCTTTTTTTAGAGCGTTTAAAACAATCGCCTGGGCCTTTCTTGGTATTCGAAAAAACAAGGATCGGGAGAGAGATTTTGAAAGCCTGAACATTGTCCATATCGCCGTTGCGGGGCTGATTTCCGCAGCTGTTTTCATCGGCTTGCTTATGGCCATTATCCATTGGATTGTTACGTCCCCGACTCCATAAATACGAGGAAGACAATATGTCAACATCTGCGCAGCACACAGGATATTTCGTACCTGGTCCATCGCCATTCCCAGTTTTGGCGGCGACCGGCCTCGTGATGATGGCCTTTGGTGCTGGATTCTGGTTCAACGGCGTCCCGCATGCCGAGTGGCTCTTGCTCGCCGGCTTTATCTGGCTGGTGACCACGATGTATAAATGGTTCGGCCGAGCGATTTCGGAGAGTGAAGGCGGCATGCACAATCAGGCGGTCGATACGTCTTTCCGCTGGAGCATGAGTTGGTTTATTTTCTCCGAAGTGATGTTTTTCGCCTCATTTTTTGGCGCGCTCTATTACGCCCGGGTATACGGTTTGCCGGATCTGGCGGCCTTGCACAGCAAAATACTGTGGCCCACGTTTCAAGGAACTTGGCCTAGTGTCGGCCCCGGGGGGTTGATTCCAGCTGTTCAGGTCATGAGCCCATGGCCGATTCCGACCATCAATACGGCATTGCTGCTCAGTTCAGGCCTGACGCTGACGATTTCCCACCATGCCTTGCGCGCCAATCACCGTTCCAAGGCCATCTTCTGGCTTGCTCTGACGCTGGTCCTGGGCGTGTGCTTCTTGTTTCTGCAGGCTTTTGAATATCATCATGCCTATACGGAACTGGGTCTGAAGCTGACCTCTGGAATCTATGGCTCCACCTTCTTCATGCTCACGGGATTCCATGGTTTCCACGTATTGCTTGGCGCCACGATGCTGTCCGTCGTTTTGTTCCGCCTGATCCGCGGTGACTTCACGGCGGACCATCACTTCGCGTTCGAGGGGGCTGCTTGGTACTGGCACTTTGTCGACGTCGTCTGGCTGTTGCTATACGTCCTTGTCTATTGGCTCTAAATTCTCCAGGTTTCGAGCAAGAAAAAACGCCGCAAGAGCGGCGTTTTTTCTTCAGGATTTCCTGGTTCGTGGCGCACGGTCGATCGTCGAGGCGGACTCAGCGACTCGAGAGTGGAATCCCCGTCGGGTGGATCCAGCCCAGCTTGTAACTCACCAATATAAACAGGAACAGGAGAATCGAGAAACCGATTCTGAATGTAAGCGCGTTGACGGCCCTGTTGGATTTTCCCTTGTCTTTCATCACGAAATACAGGCCGGAAAATAAGCTGGCGAGAATGAGAATGAACGCGATGACCACAATGATGTCCAACACTGACTCCTAGATTCAGAAACCCGATGCAGGCTTCAATTGTCCCACCACCAGAGCCGAAGGATTTGCCGCCCTTGTTGAATGTGCGGGAAATTTTGACCCTGGTTGTGGCGCTCGCGTTGATCGTCGCTACGGCGCTGCTGGGGCGCTGGCAGCTTGGTCGTGCCGAGTACAAGAAGGCTCTGACCGCGCGGATTGCCGAACGCATGGAGGCGAAGCCGCTTGAGCAGGGGCCCCTGGCATTGAATTTCGAGCCCAATGTCTGGCGTCATGTCGTGGCAAAGGGCGAATATGCGTCATCATGGACCATCTACCTGCAAAATCGTCAGTACAACAATCAGCCCGGCTTCTGGGTGTTGACACCTTTGAGGCTCGGCGACAGTCAGGTGTATGTCATGGTGATGCGTGGCTGGGTGCCGCGAAATTTTGATGCGATCGACTTACTGCCTAAGATTGCGACCCCCAAAGGGACGGTTGAGGTCGATGGCCGTCTCGCCCCAGCGCCCTCGCAGTTGTTTTCTTTCGCGAAAGATCCGCCCGGTGCCGTGATTCGACAGAACGTGCAAATCGGGCAATTTGCGAAATATCACCACATTCAGATGCTCCCTTACGTCATTCAGGAGTTGGGCGCTAACGCAAAAGATGGTCTTGTGCGAAGCTGGCCTCAGCCCGACGTGGGCATGGATACCAATTATGGCTATGCCTTCCAGTGGTTTTCCATGACAGCCTTGGGGCTTGGTTTGACCATCTACTTCCTGAGCAAGCGTATTCGTCAGCGTCTCAGGCAATCATCCCGTAAGGAGTCTCTGTCGTGACGCAAGATGTGGCTCGCGCCGTCCAGCCCGGCACGGAGGTGCCGCCCCGTAAGCGAAGCATGTGGTCGTTCTGGATGGTTGTGCTGGTCTCGGCGGCCCCGATTGTCGCCAGTTTTTTCGTGTATTACGTGATCCAGCCGCAAGGCAAACCTGCTTATGGGGAACTGGTGCAGCCGCAGCGGCCGGTCCCGCAGTTGCAGCTGACGACGCTCGCTGGCAAGCCGGTCGACTTACGCAAATACAACGGCTACTGGCTGATGATCGTGGCCGGCCCCGCCTCTTGCGATGCACGCTGCCAGAACCTGTTGTTCGACATTCGGCAATTTTTCATCGCCGCCGGTGACGATCGGTACCGCGTTGCGCGCGTGTGGCTGGTGACGGATCAGGGCCCCGTGAATCGTGGCGTGTTGGAACCTGCGGCAGGCACCGTGATTTTGCGAGCGCGGCCGGAACAATTGAAGAAGTGGCTTCCGCTGGCGGCTGGAGAACATCTGGAGGGGCCGATCTGGCTGGTCGATCCTCTTGGAAACTTGATGATGCGGTTTCCATCCAATCCCGATCCCCTGAAAACGCTTTCCGTGTTCAAAAAGCTGCTCTACAACACCGCAGCATGGAAACCCAAGCACCTGGAGCCATTGCCATGACCAATCTGTCGACAGCCGTGCCAACGGTCTGGTCTTTCTCGCTGCATTGGCTGCAGGCCGGGATGTGGGTGGCGGGGTTGGTTCTCATCCTCTGGGCTGGTTTCCGCATGCGCTGGCCCAAGCTCGTCGCCCTGCTGGTTTTTCTCACCATGGATCTGGTCATGTTTGGTGCGTTCGTGCGCCTGACGGACTCGGGGCTGGGTTGCCCGGACTGGCCAGGCTGCTATGCCCACTTCACGCCTGCGCAGGCGCATCATCAAATCAGCGAGGCTGTTGCCGAGCAGGGCGGCACGCAGGGCAATGTCAGCCCATTCAAGGCCTGGGTCGAGATGATTCACCGCTATATCGCCACCATTATCGGGGCGCTGATCGTGGCCATGGCGGTACGCGCGGCCTGGGCGCGCAAGCATGGCAGGAACATCGCTCTTGGGCTGCCCTTTCTGTTGCTTGGATGGGTCATCTTGCAGGGCTTGTTCGGCGCGTGGACGGTGACGCTCTTGCTCAAGCCCTTGATCGTGACCCTGCATTTGATGGGGGGCATTATTTTGCTGATGCTGGCTGCGTGGTTCTGGATGCGCAACCGTTCCGATCTTCCCAAGGTTCCAACCAGTACGCTGGTCCAGGCCTTGACCTGGGCGGCCTTGCTGGCGACGGGGTGGCAGATCTTCCTCGGGGGGTGGGTCAGCACAAACTACGCTGCGCTGGCCTGCACCGGATTTCCGACCTGTAACGGCAGTTTTCATCCGGCCGCCAATTGGGCCCAAGGTTTCACCTTCTGGCGTAATCTCGGCGAGAATCCAGATGGCTCCGCGATTTCCCTGCAGGCCCTGGTGGCCATTCAATGGGGACACCGCCTGTTTGCGGTCGTGACGTCGGTCATCGTGCTGGCTGCGATGTGGGGGCTCAGCCGCTACCAGCCGCTGCGCAGGCTGGCGGGCTGGCTCACGGCGCTGCTGGTCGTGCAAATCGCTTTGGGCGCCAGCGTCGTCCTGTTCGCGCATCCGCTGGAACTTGCTGTCGCTCATAATGGCGTGGCTGCGCTGATGATGTTGCTGCTGACCATTGCGGTCTACCGCGTCAGTGGCGCCCAGTCGCGCCAGGCATCGCTTGACGATGCTTCGCTTGCTTTTGTCAATATCGAACGGGCTTCCGCCAAGTCATGAAGACCACCAGCCTTGCTCGCCCTCCGGGGCCGTTGCGCGTGATTGAACAGCTTTATGCGCTGACCAAACCTCGCGTCGTCCAGCTCATCGTGTTTTGTGCCGTGATCGGGATGTTCCTGGCAACACCTGGACTGCCCGACTGGAAGCCGCTGGTTTTCGGTACGGTGGGAATTTGGCTCGTCTCGAGCGCCGCCGCCGCCTTCAACTGCCTGGTGGAGCAAAAGATCGATGCCGTGATGCGCCGGACTTCTTGGCGTCCGTCGGCAACGGGGGAATTGGGTACGGTGTCCATCATCTTGTTCTCTGGCGTATTGTGCGCCGCAGGCATGTTGATTCTGTATACGCAGGTCAACGCCTTGACCATGTGGCTGACACTGGGTACCTTCATTGGCTATGCCGTCATCTACACCGTCTTGCTTAAACCCGCGACCCCACAAAACATCGTCATCGGCGGGGCATCGGGGGCTATGCCGCCGGTCCTGGGTTGGGCCGCGATGACCAATAGCGTCTCCGCCCAGGCGCTGCTCCTGTTTCTCATCATTTTCTTGTGGACGCCGCCGCATTTCTGGGCTTTGGCGCTCTACCGCACGGAGGACTATAAGAAGTCCGGCCTTCCCATGCTTCCCGTGACGCACGGATCTGACTACACGCGGCTGCAGATTCTCCTCTACACGCTGGTGCTGTCGGCTGTGAGCCTCATGCCGTATGCCATGCACATGAGTGGTGTTCTCTACGCCATTGCGGCCGTGATTCTCGACGCCATTTTCGTCGCTTACGCTTGGGAATTGAAACGCCGCTATAGCGACGCCCTTGCACGCAAGGCCTTTCGCTATTCCATCGTTTACCTGTCTTTGTTGTTCGCGGCCATGCTGGTCGACCATTACTTGCGTTTTTGAGGATGACGCGCTCCGGCCGTCCAGGCTCCAAGGCCGCCGGGTTCCGGCGGCTTTTTTCATGGCGGCCATTGTGTGTCGCGTAGGCACGCGAAAGCATGCATGATGTACGTTGGCCGTTTTGCCCCATCACCGACGGGTCCGCTGCATGCCGGCTCGCTCGTCACGGCGCTGGCGTCATGGCTCGATGCCAGGGTCCACGGAGGGCGCTGGCTGGTGCGTATCGAAGATATCGACACGCCACGTTGCCAGGCTGGGGCCGATGCGGAAATTCTGCGGCAACTCGCTGGATGTGGACTGTTGCCCGACGCTCCAGTTTGGCGGCAGTCGGAGCGGGACGCGGCGTATCAGGCGGCGCTGGATCAGTTGTTGGATCGCGAACTTGCGTACGGTTGCGCATGCTCGCGCAGCGATGTCGGCCGCGCCTTGCGTGAGAGCGGCCGCGATCTTCGCCAGGCCGGCGAACGTGTTTATCCCGGCACATGCCGGACGGGGCTGGGCGGGAGGAAAGCGCGAGCCTGGCGTTTGCGTTTGCCGCAGGGAAATCTGGCGCTGGTGAACTGGACTGACATCCGCCTGGGCGCACAGCAAGAGCAAGTCGACCAGGTTGTCGGCGACTTCGTGCTCAAGCGCGCCGATGGCTTATGGGCCTATCAATTGGCCGTGGTGGTCGACGACGCAGCGCAAGGCATCAGCCATGTGGTGCGAGGCGAGGATCTGGTGGCTTCGACGGCGCGGCAAATCCAGCTGCAGCGAGCCTTGGGCCTGCCCACGCCACAATACCTGCACGTGCCCTTGTTGCGCGACGCCCAGGGGCGCAAGCTGTCCAAGCAGGATGGCTCGGAGCCTTTTATTCCAGGCCTGCACGCCATCATGCGGGCGGCAAGATTCCTCGGGCTGGAGCCGGTCGGAGCAACCCTCGCAGAGGTGTTGACCTCGTCACTGGCGGGGTGGGCTGACCAGCGCGCCAGATGGGAGGCCACGAGGTCGGCGCAAAACTAGGCTTTCAAGCCTTGGCCGCGGGTTTGCCGCCCAGCAGTGCCGCGACTTTGCGGCGCGGGCGGATGTTCGGGGATAGCACGCTTCGCGCCGGGGTGCTCGATGCGTCTTCCCATGCCGGGCTGGCGTTCGGGTCCGCTTCATAGGGTTTGTCAAACCAGGTGTCGCGCGCCGCGTTGCGCTGCGTGCCGGAGGAGCGTGCTGGGCTGGCACCCGCCATCTCGGGTTCCCTTCTCGGCGGGGAGCGTCGTGCCGCCCGCGGCTCGACGCTCAAGCTGCGCACTTCGATCGTGCGCTTGATCAGCTTCTCGATGTCGCCAAGCGAGCGGCTCTCGCGTTCCGTGGCCAGCGTGATGGCCAGGCCCGAAGCGCCTGCGCGCCCGGTTCGGCCTATCCGATGCACGTAATCTTCGGCGCTGAACGGCACGTCGTAATTGATCACGCCCGGCAACTCGGCAATATCCAGACCTCGCGCCGCCACATCAGTGGCCACCAGCACCTCGACTTCATTGCGCTTGAAGGCGTCCAGCGTGGCCAAGCGCTCAGCCTGCGATTTGTCGCCATGCATGGCCTGCGCCTTCAGACCGTCGCGTTCCAGAATGCGCGCCAGGCGGCTCGCGCCCAGGCGGCTGTTGACGAACACGATGGTCTGCTTGAGATCGTGTTCGCGCAACAACTGCAAAAGAGCCGTGTGCTTGCTGTCCTCGCTGACCTTGTAGACGAGCTGTTCCACATTGGTTGCGGTCGCGTTGGGCCGTGCCACTTCCACCAGGACGGGGTCCTGCAAATAGCTTTGCGCCAGGCGTTTGATCTCGGGCGAGAAGGTCGCGGAGAACAGCAAGGTGGTTCGGCTCTTCGGCAGGAAGGCCAGAATGCGCTGCAGGTCGGGCAGGAAACCGATATCCAGCATGCGATCGGCCTCATCCAGCACCACGAACTGGACCTGTGCCAGGCTTACCGTCTTGGCTTCCAGGTGATCGAGCAGGCGGCCCGGCGTGGCGACCAGCATTTCGACGCCCAGGCGCAACGCGGCGGTCTGCGGCGCCATGTCCATGCCCCCGAACACGCAGGCACAGCGCAGGGGCGTGTGTTTCGCGTAAGCCCGGATGTTGCTGTACACCTGATCCGCGAGTTCGCGAGTCGGCGCAAGGACGAGAGCGCGTACGGGGTGCCGTGCCGGCGACACACTGGTACTGGACAGCGGCAGCAGCTTTTGCAGAATCGGGAGGGAAAAGGCGGCCGTCTTGCCCGTGCCCGTCTGTGCGGCGCCCATGACGTCGCGTCCGGAAAGCACGATGGGAATCGCTCGCTGCTGGATGGGCGTAAGCGTTGTATAGCCCATCTCGGCCACAGCCCGCAACAGCCTCGCGTCCAGGCCGAGTTCGTCATAGCGTTGCGCAGACTGAATTTCGGTGTCGGGGGCTGAGGATGGAATATTCATCAATGAGTGGTGGCTTGAAAGGGCAAACCTTAATTATGCGCCTCTAGGCCAACAGCTCTAGGAGAATGCGGAAAATCGTGGTAGGCCGTGTTGGACTTGAACCAACGACCAAAGGATTATGAGTCCTCTGCTCTAACCAACTGAGCTAACGGCCCGTGTGCGACAAGGCGGCGATTCTACGGGCCATGGCACATGCCGCCGCTCGAGGCGAAGGCCTGATGATTGTGAAAGCATTCGAGGTTTGTCATAATTGGACACATGGAACAGCCCGTTCGTTTACTTTTGCCTGTCGATGGTTCGGCTTTCACAAAGCGTGCCTTGGATTTTCTTCTTGATCGATTGACATGGTGGCGAGAACCTCCACGGGTTGATTTGTTGCATGTTGAGCCGCCTGTCGGCACGGCTCTCGCGCGCTCCTATTTGTCGCGCGAAGTGCTTGACAGCTATTACGCCGAACAGAGCGAACGGGTGCTTGCGCCGGCGCAAGCCGCGCTGCAGGGAGCTGGATTGGACGTGCTGGTGCATCGCCAGGTCGGGGAGGCTTCCAGGCGCATCGTGGAGTTCTCGCTCGAGCATCAAAACGATCTCATCGTCATGGGGTCGCATGGGCATACTGCGCTCGGCAGCGTCGCGCTCGGTTCCGTCGCGACGAAAGTCCTGGCGTCCTGCCGCGTTCCTGTGTTGATCGTGCGCTGAGCGTCCCGAGGCTGGCATGGCCAAGTCGCAAACGGGACTCAGCCTTGTCGAAGTCGTGGTGACGCTGGCCATCGTCGCGTTTGCGCTGACGCTGGCTTTGCCGTCGTACCAAAGCGTCGCGCAGGCGAATCGACTGAGCGCGGGCAGCAACGCCTTGTCGGGAAGCATGCATCTGGCGCGCTCCGAGGCGGTGCTTCGAGGGGAGCGCGTCACCATGTGCGTGAGCGACGATGGTGATCGCTGCAGCGCCACGGGCGGGTGGCATCGCGGGTGGATCGTGTTTCATGATCCGGATGCGAATGCTCAGCGAGGTGCAAATGAAGCGCTGCTGCACGTGCAACCCGCCCTCGAGGCCTTGTCCATCACCGGGAATCAGCCCGTGGCGCGCTATGTGTCGTATTCATCGCTTGGCTGGCCGCGCCTGACCACGGGGGCGTTGCAGATGGGCACGCTGACCGTGTGCGTAGAGCGGCAGCAGGGGCGCAAGATTGTCTTGTCGCGCACGGGCCGCGTCAGGCTTGACGCCGCAAACTGCTGAGCGCCCCGGCGTTTTCTTGGGAGGCGTACGCCTCGGAGCTTGCCGCTCCTGCGCCTCAGCGCTGGCTCAGGGCGTTACCGACCAGCTTGGCGGTGATGTCCACGATCTGGATCATGCGGTCGTAGGCCATGCGGGTCGGGCCGATGACGCCAAGCGTGCCGACCACCTTGCCGTCGACCTCGTACGGCGACGTGATGACGGAGAGTTCCTCGAACGGGACGACCTCGTTCTCGCCGCCGATGTAGATGCGCACGCCTTCCGCACGCGCGGACACGTCGAGCAACTTGAGCAGGTGCGATTTTTGTTCGAACAAGTCGAACAAGCGGCGAAGACTGGTGAGGTTGTTGGACAGATCGTCGACTTTGAGCAAGTGCTGCTGGCCCGAGATCACCACTTGTTCCTGCTGCTCGGCGACGGCTTGGCTGCCGGCCTGGACGGCCGCTTGCATCAGCGTGACGATTTCGCTGCGCAAGTGTTCGACCTCCCCGCGCAACTGGGCGCCAATCTGCTCAAAATTCAAGCCGCTGTAATGGGCATTGAGGTAGTTGGCGGCTTCGATCAACTGGTTTTGCGTGTAGGGCTGGTCGGAGAGGATGATGCGATTTTGCACATTACCGCTTTCATCCACCAGGATCACCAGGATGCGCTGCTCCGACAGACGCAGGAACTCGATGTGCCGAAACGCCGCGTTACGGCGCGGACTCATCACCACGCCAACGAAGTGCGACAAGCTGGAGAGCAGCTGGGCCGCCTGCACAATGACTTTTTGCGGCTCCACGGTCGCGAGCTGGGACTTGAAGCTTTGCTCGAGTTCGTTGACCTCGGAAACCGGATGCACGGTCAGCATGGTGTCGACAAACAGGCGGTAGCCGCGCGGCGTGGGCACGCGCCCGGCCGAAGTGTGCGGGCTGGAAATCAGGCCCATGTCTTCCAGATCGGCCATGACGTTGCGAATCGTGGCGGCCGAGAGTTCGAGGCCCGACGCCCTGGACAAGGTGCGCGAGCCCACCGGCTGACCGTCGGCGATATAGCGTTCGATCAGGGTTTTGAGCAGGACACGGGCGCGTTCATCCATCGTGCTTCGATTCTAGGCAGTTCAGCGTCTCGCAACTGCCGGCACTGCAGTTCGCAGGGCTGTGATGTAATCCGACAACGCTAGGTTGCCGCCGCGACAGCCTGCCAACATCCCGTCCGGTTCACAATCTTCTGACAGCGCCCATGCCTTTTCCCGTTTTTCACCAGGCCATCCTCATTGGCAAGCACCAGGCGGTGGGAGTGGGGCGCACGCTGGCTGAAATCGGTGCCTGGCTGGCCGAAAACGGGGTGGAGGTCAGCGTGGAGCGGCAGACTGCGCACCACTGCGACCTGCCTGGTTACGCCGACCTCAGCCTGGACGAGGTGGGTGCGCGCGCCGCAAATGGCGGCTGGGTCGCGGTGGTGGTCGGCGGAGACGGGACCATGCTGGGCGCGGCGCGCCAGCTGGCGCCCTTCGGCGTGCCGCTGATGGGCATCAACTCCGGCCGCCTGGGTTTCATCACCGACATCGCCGAGTCCGAGTGGCACCAGGCGCTCGGGGCCATGCTGGCCGGGCATTTTGAACGCGAACACCGTGCCGTGCTGGCCGGCGAAGTCCTGCGCGACGGCCAGCGCATCTACGACGGCATCGCCATCAACGACGTGGTGGTCAATCGCAGTGGCTCGACGGGGCTGGTCGAATTGCGGGTGGACGTTGACGGGCGCTTCATGTACGTGCAGCGCGCCGACGGCTTGATCGTGGCCACTCCGACCGGGTCGACCGCCTACGCCATGTCGGCCGGCGGCCCCATCCTGCATCCCAGCCTCCCGGGCGTGGTGCTGGTGCCGATCGCGGCGCATACGCTGTCCAACCGGCCCATCGTTCTGCCCGAGCAGGTGCACATCGATATCGAAATCGTGTCGCAGAAAGATGTCGGCGTGAACTTCGACATGCAGCATTTCGCCGACCTGCTGGGCGGGGACCGCATCAGCCTGCGCACCGCGCCGCATCGCGCCGTGTTCCTGCACCCACCAGGCTGGAGCTACTTCGCCACGCTGCGCAAGAAGCTGCACTGGCACGAGATCCTTGGTGTCGAAGTCTGAGGCCGGCATGCTGCGACGCCTGCACATTCGCGATTTCGTGCTCGTCAGCGAGCTGGAGCTGGAGCTTGGCGCCGGCTTCACCGTGTTGACCGGAGAAACCGGTGCCGGCAAGTCGATCCTGATCGACGCGCTCAAGCTCGCCCTGGGCGAGCGCGGCGACACGGATGTGTTGCGCCCTGGCAGCAGCCGAGCCGAGATCAGCGCCGAATTCGACGTTCCGGGCGCGTTGGCTGACTGGCTCGACGAGCAAGGATTCGAGGTCCAGGACACGGCATTGCTGCGCCGCGTGATCGACGCACAGGGACGGTCGCGCGGCTTCATCAACGGTAGCCCCGCCACCCTCGCACAGTTGCGCGCGGCGGGAAGCATGCTGGTCGACATTCACGGCCAACATGCATGGCAGAGTCTGGGACGCAGCGGCGCCGCGCGCGATTTGCTCGACGCCTATGCGCACGCGGGCGAGGCGCGCCAGGCTTGCGCCGCAGCCTGGCGCCACTGGAAGGACTTGAGCGACAGGCTGGACGCGGCGCGCAACGATGCGGGTCGCCTGATCGAGGAGCGCGAGCAGCTCGCCGAGCAGATCGCCGAGCTGGCCCGCCTGGCGCCGCAGTCGCAGGAGTGGGAGCCGCTCAATGCGGAGCATCACAGGCTGGCGCATGCCGCGGAACTCATCGAGCTGCTGCAGGCCGCTTCCAACCTGCTGGACGACGACGAGACCGGCGCGGCCCGCCAGCTGGCGCGCGCGCGCCAGACGCTGCAGGCGGCGAACCAGATCGATGCAGCGCTGGGTCCGGTGTGCGAGCAGCTCGAATCCGTCCTGTCCATCATGCAGGATTTGGCCCACGAACTGGGAGCGCGGCTGCGCCAGGCCGATCTCGACCCCGAGCGGCTGGCGGAGGTCGACGCCCGCCTGTCGGCCTGGATGGGGCTCGCGCGCCGTCATCGCGTCCAGCCCGCCGAGTTGCATGCCCTGTGGCAGGGCTTGCAGGCGCGTCTCGCCGCGCTGGAACAGGGCGTTGACGTGCCCGCACTGGAGCGCCAGGTCATGGCCGCCGGCAACACCTTGCGGCAAGCCGCGGCCGGGCTGAGCGCGCAGCGTGCCGCTGCGGCGCCCAGGCTCGCCAAGGGCGTGCAGATCCTGATGCAGGAGCTGGGCATGAAGGGAGGTCGTTTCGATGTGTCCTTGTCGCCGTTGCCTGCTGTTCAGGCCCAGGGCGCGGAGGACGTCGAACTGCTCGTCGCCGGCCACCCCGGCGCCGCGCTGCGGCCCTTGTCGCGCGTCGCCTCGGGTGGGGAGTTGTCGCGGATTGCGCTTGCCCTGGCGGCGACCACCAGCGCACAGCAGCCCGTGGGGACGTTGATTTTCGATGAGGTCGACGCCGGCATCGGCGGGGCGGTGGCCCACACCGTAGGCCGCTTGCTGGCGGGCCTTGGGCAGGGCAGGCAGGTTCTGGCAGTCACCCATCTCGCCCAGGTCGCGGCGTGTTCCAGCCGCCATCTCCAGGTCAGCAAGCAAAGCGCGGGTGGCGGCACGCAAAGCCATATCGCCGCGCTCGACGCCGGCGCGCGCGTGACGGAGATCGCGCGCATGCTGGGCGGCGACACCGAGTCGGTCGTCGCGCAGGCGCATGCGCGCGAATTGCTGCAATCGGCATTGTCCGCGGGGCAGTCGTGATGGACGAGACCACGGTGCTGCCGCAGCGCATCCGGCTGGTGCTGCTCTCCGGCGTGTCGGGCTCGGGCAAGTCGATCGCCCTCAATGCGTTGGAGGATGCTGGGTATTACTGCGTGGACAACTTGCCGCCCCAGCTGGTTGACCAGCTGCTGGTCGTTGCCGCCCAGGCGGGACACGCCAGGGTCGGCATCGCGATGGATGTGCGTAGCGCGGAAGGTCTGGGCCAGCTTCCTGCGCTGACCCAACGGTTGCGCCAGCGCTGCGATCTGCATTTCATCTACCTCGACTGCGCCACCGACATGCTGGTGCAGCGGTTTTCCGAGACGCGCCGCGCCCATCCGCTCACGGCGCGGGGGTTGGCATCCACCGAGCCGAACCAAACCCTGCCGTTTTCGGCGCCGGCGCTCATCGAGGCCATCGAACTCGAGCGCGAGCTGCTCGCCCCGATCGCGCGCCTGGGCCTGCACATCGATACCAGCGGCCTGCGTCCGGCGCAGCTGCGCTCATGGGTGCGGCAAGCCGTGGGCGTGGGCGCGGCGCAGCTGACCCTGCTGTTCGAGTCGTTCGCCTTCAAGCGCGGCGTGGCGCTCGACGCCGATTTCGTGTTCGACGTCCGCATGCTGCCCAACCCACACTACGATCCCTCTCTACGCGGCCTCACCGGACGCGATGCTCCGGTTGCCGACTATCTCCGTAGCCAAGCCGCCGTCATGCGCATGCTGGAAGACATCACCGGCTTTTTGCGCAAATGGCTGCCCGCCATGGCCGAGGATCAGCGTAGTTACGTCGTCGTGGCTGTGGGCTGTACCGGCGGCCAGCATCGTTCGGTTTTTCTGACGGAGGAACTCGGCAGGCGTTTCGCCGGAGCCTGTAGCGTGCTGGTACGGCACCGCGAACTCGATGCCTCGGCCACCATCGGCGCAGCATCTCGCCCGCACGGCGGTGCAACGTGAGGGACGGTGAACACGGCCTTCCGCTGTTTCCACTGCACAGCGTCTTGTTTCCGGGAGGCTTGCTGAGCCTGCGCGTGTTCGAGGCCCGCTATATGGACCTGATGACCCGTTGCCTGAAGACCGGCGACACCTTCGGCGTGGTGCTGATTCTTTCGGGCAGCGAGGTGCGCCAGGCAGCGCAGAGTCCCGATCTCGCCGCCGTGGGCTGCAGCGCCCGCGTGCTGGACTGCGACATGCAGGAGCCAGGCCTGCTGCATGTGCGCTGCAAGGGCGAAAGCCGGTTCGTTCTGCGCAGTCACGAGCCCGTCGAACTCGGGCTTGAAATGGGGCGCGTGCAAGCCATGGCCGACGATCCTCCGGCTCCGCTCGAGGCGCGCCATGCGGCCGCGGCGATGGCGCTGGGACGGGCCATCGCGGCACTCGCCGCGCAACGCCAGCAACCGTTCCAGCCGCCTTATCGGCTCGATTTGCCCGGCTGGGTCGCCAATCGATGGGCCGAGATCCTGCCGATCAGCCAAGAGGCCAGACAGCGGCTGATGGAGTTGCCCGACGGGACGCAGCGGCTGGAGGTGGTGGATCGCTATTTGCGTCAGCACGGCATCGTCGGCCTCGATCCGCTTGCGCAGTCATAGCGTGAACAGGCCCTAATGCCCGACGGTGCCGGAGACGATGACCGCATCGTCGTCCGGCCCATGGCCTTGCAGCAAGCTGCGAACCGGGGCGGGCAGCCCGAGTTCCAGCGCGGCGCGCAGAGGAAACCACGCGCCGCTGTCTTCGTGCACCGCCGGTCGCGGCTCGATGCGCACCCGCAGAGGGGAGAGTTGCAGGTCCAGGTGGGTCAGGGCATGGGTGCTGGGAGCCAGCGCGTCATGACTTTGCACGACGCCCAGCAGGCCGGCATGGTGCAGAGCCTGCTCGTGCGTGTCGAACTGCGGCAGGCACCACAGCCCGGGCCAAATTCCCGCCGCTCCCCGCCGCTCCAGCCAGATGCTTGGTGCTGCGGCCCGCACATCCTCGGCCCACAGCAGGATCCAGCGCTGCGTTCTCCTCGGCGCCGCCGGTTTGCGCCTGGCGGCAACCCACGGGCGTGCCGCCATGGCGTTCGGGCCGGAGCCTTCAGGATCTTCCGCCCCGCGGGTCCTGCAATCATCGCCGAACGGGCATTGACCGCAAGCGGGATTGCGTGGCTTGCACACGGTGGCTCCAAGATCCATCAGTCCCTGGGTATAAGCCGCGACGTCGCGGTCCGGCACAAGGGCCTCGGCCAGATGCCAAAGTGCGCGCTGCGCGGCGGCTTCGCTGGTCTGCTGCGGCATGGCGTAGGCGCGGCTCAGCACGCGTTTGACATTGCCGTCGAGAATCGCGGCGCGCTCGCCATGGCAAAACGCGGCGATGGCCGCCGCGGTGGAGCGCCCGATGCCGGCGAGCTGCCGCAAGGCCTCGGCCGAGCGCGGGAACTCGCCGCCGTTCAGGGTGCAAACCTGTTGGGCGCATTGGTGCAGATGGCGTGCGCGCCGGTAATAGCCAAGCCCGCTCCAAAGCGCCAGGACTTCGTCGAGGCTGGCCGCGGCCAGCTCCCGCACCGAGGGGAAGCGTTGGAGAAAGCGCGCGTAATACGCCGCGACGACGCTGACCTGAGTCTGCTGCAGCATGATCTCGGACAGCCACACGCGGTAAGGGTCGCGGCTCGCCTGCCATGGCAGGCCGTGACGGCCATGCTCGCGCTGCCAGGCGATCAGGCGTTCGGCGAACCGCTGCGGACCCTGGATCACCAGGGCCGCAGCGGGCTTGCCACTCACTTCATGGCCCCCTCGAAGTGCTGCCGCAATTGGGCGCGACGGCCACGCAGTTCGCTGCCTTGCCTGCGCAGTTGCGCGATGCGCTGGCCGAGTTCGCCCTCGGCATGCTCGACCTGTTCCAGGCTCTGCAGCCGGCGGTGCATATTGCGCTTGCGCTCGCGCACCTGCACATCGAGTTGGGCCAGCGCGGCACGGTTCCAATGCTGGGCGTCGCGTACCCCGCGCTCCAGCAAGGAGCGCAGACGCGCCAGCGCGGACAACACCAGGCGTTCGGCATGCGCGGTGTTTTGCAGGCGTAACCAGCGCGCAGGGGTGAGGTAGCGCATGTAATCCTGCTGCGTGCTGTCGAGTTCAAGCCGTATGCCTTCGAGCTTGAGCTGTTTGGGGCTGGGGATGGTGAAGGCGAATTCGGTGTTGAGTTGCTCGCAGGCCGCGCTCAGCATGGAGCGGTTTTCCTCCAGCGCAGCCTCGACCTCATCGATGCGCCGGCGAACATCGGCAAACGTGGCTTCCAGCACGCTGCGCACCCCGGTTTTCAGGACCGCCGATTTGAGGCGCTGGCGCAAGTCGGCGAGTTGGGCCAGCGCGGTCTGGGCGTCCAGCAGTTCGGCAACTTTGCCCAGTTGCCGGGCGTTGACCGCATGCAGGGCCTGGATCTTGACCAGCCCGGCGTCGAACTCCTTGCGTTCCATGCCGATGCGCAGCACCAGATTGCGCACGACATGCTTGTTCTTGCCTTCCAGCGCCGCGAGCTCCAGGCGCTGCTCGTCGGCCTGCTGGATCTGCTGCTGGAATTGGCGTTCGAGCAGCATCAGGGTGTCGAGCAGCGTGGCGCGCCAGCCACTGTCGATGAGCTCGCGCCGTTCCTGGTCGGCCACCTGGCTGAGGGCGGCCTCGAGGGCGGGCACGCCCGAGCGCTCGAGCAACTCGGGATCCTGCTGGATGCGCGCGAGCAGGGCCTTGTGCGCGCTGATGGCGAACACCCGCTGGGTCGGGATCTGCAGGATGGATGCCACCGATTCGCACTGCCGGTCGATTTGCGCCCGCACGTCCTCGCTGCTGCGCAGCGGATCCCACAGGGTGTCGATCTTGTTGAGCACGACATAGCTGCGCAGCCGGCCGGCCTCGCCCACGTGCTGCGTCCACAGTTCGAGGTCGCTGCGGGTCACGCCAGTGTCGGCCCCCAGCAGGAACACCACGGCATGGGCTGCCGGAATGAGGGAAAGCGTCAATTCCGGTTCGGCGCCCAGCGCATTGAGTCCGGGCGTGTCGAGGATGGACAGGCCCTGCGCCAGCAGCGGGTGGTCGACATTGAGCAGGGCATGGCGCCAGCGCGGCACTTCCACCATGCCGCCGCTGTCGCGGACCATGACCGCGCGGGCGGCCTCATCCAGGTAGAAGCCCAGTTCCTGGGCGCGGTCCAGGGATACGGCCAGGGTGTCGGACAGATGCGACAGCGCCGAGCTCATGCCGGCCGCGTCATCCGGCGCGAAGGGATGGTCCTGCCAGGCGTCATGCCTGGTTTTCCATTGCGTCAGGGTCGCGGCGTCCAGGCGGGTTTCGATGGGCAGCAGGCGCAGCCCGGTCGGCAGACGCGGGTCCGAGGCCAGTTCCATGGGGCACATCGTGGTGCGCCCGGCTCCAGCCGGCAGAATGCGCTGGCCATGGCCGGAGAAAAAGATGGCATTGATGAGTTCGGACTTTCCGCGTGAAAACTCGGCGACGAAGGCGAGCTGCACGAGATCCTGGCGTAGGCGTTGCTCCAGGCCGTTCAGGCTGTCCTGCCACAGGGCCGGGTCGAAACCCGACTGGCGCAGCCAGTTGGACAAGGCCGCAAGGCGTCCCAGGCGCTGCTCACGCCAGGCGCCGAAGCGGGTCCAATCGGCTTGCAATTCGACAGGTAGGGCCTGGTCACTCATGGATGGGCGGCAAATACGACGCTGGAAAAGTCGGGATACAAGCCATAGCGTATCGTGCCCGGCCGGTTCTGGGTCTGGTGCAAGCCCCTTTGTTGTATGTCAGCCATCCAACGAGGTTGCCGCATGAAACGCGTGGGCGGGGCGGGGGTTCAACGCCGTTGGCATCTCGAGCAGAAGTAGGTGCTGCGCTGTCCCTGTGTGATTTGTACAACGGGCGTCGAGCAGACGCGGCACGGTTGGCCAGCGCGGCCATAGACCCGGGTGTCGAGTTGGAAATGACCCAGTTCGCCGTCGGCATGTGCGAAATCGCGCAGCGAACTGCCGCCCGCGGCGACCGCGTCGGCCAGCGTGGCGCGGATTTCGGCGGCAAGGCGCGAGCAGCGCCGCGGCGAGAGGCTGCCGGCCGGGGTTTCGGGATGGATGGCGGCGCGGAACAGCGCTTCGCAGGCGTAGATGTTGCCGATGCCGGCGACGATGGACTGGTCGAGCAGCAGCGGTTTGATCGCCGCATGCCGTCCGTGCAGCCGGCGATGGAATTGCGCGGCGTCGAACTCGGCGCCGAGGGGCTCCGGGCCAAGCCTGGCGAGCAGGGCATGGGGTGGGCTTCCGGTGGGATGCCAGATCACGGCGCCAAAGCGGCGCGGATCCCGCAGGCGCAGCTGGCCGCGGTCGGTCTGCAGGACGAAGTGCTCGTGCGCGCCAGGCGCCGAGGCGTCGTCACCCGCAGCGATCCAGCGCAGCGATCCGGACATGCCCAGATGCACGATGAGGTCTCCCGCCGGGAGTTTCAGCAGCAGGTATTTTCCGCGCCGGTCCAGGCGCTCGATGCGCTGGCCGGCGAGTTCCTGCGCCGTGCAACCCAAGGGCCACCGTAGCGGTTTGCCTTGGCGCAATCCGGTGATCCGCGCGCCGCGGAGTGCGTCGGCAAGGCCCAGGCGCGTGACTTCGACTTCGGGGAGTTCAGGCATGCCCGGATTGTGCTTGAGCCGGGGCTTCCAAGGGATTGCGTCGGGACTTTATCGACGCGCGAGGACCCAGCCCTAAAATCGCCCAATAACCAGGATTCGCCCATGCGCCTTGTCGTACTCGTTGCCGCGTTGTTCGCAGCCCACGCCTGGGCCAGCCAGATTCCTGCCGCAGATCCGGAGGCCGCTTCCGCGCCCAGCAGCGCATCGGCAGTTCCCAACCACGCACCCCCCGCGCCGGAGGGCGTGAGAGAAAACGCACAGGATCAGGCGCGCTGGTTCTATGCCGTCTTGACCGGTGAAATCGCCGCGCACACCGGTCATCCGGGCACCGCGTACTCCGAGTTGCTCAAGGCGGCTCGCGACATGCATTCCGAGCCCTTGTTCGAACGTGCCGTTTCGGTCGCGCTAGGCGCCGGTGCGCCGGAACAGGCCTTGGCCGCGGTGAAGGCATGGCAAGAGACGCTGCCGGATTCGCTCAAGGCGCAGATCTGGCGCGCGCAGTTGCTGGTGGCGATGGGGCGCGGCAATGAGGCGGCGACGGCCATTTCGCGTGTTCTGGCGCTGACGCCGCAGCCGCAGCGGCCCAACACCATACTCTCGCTTGCGAGCTTGTTCGTGCGCGCCGGCGACGCGCACGCCTCGCTCGCCCTGGCGAAAAAAGTGCTGACGCCGTATCGGGACATCCCGCAATCCGGCGTGGTCATCGGCCAGTTCCAGGCGCGGGCGGGTCAAACCGCCGAGGCGTTCGATCATGCCGCCAAGGCCCTGGCGGCCGACCCCGGCATGACCGCAGCGGCGGCCTTGCTGCTGCAGACCTACGCGCATCACCCCCAGAGGGCCGACCAACTGCTTCAAGGCTATTTCGCGCTCAAACCCGACGACACGCGGCTACGCATGGCCTGGATCGAAGCGCTGCTCGGGCAGCAGCGCGACGGCATCGCGCTGACCCAGGCCGAGGCCCTCAGCAAGGTCAAGCCCGACATTCCCGAGGCCTGGCTCATCCTGGGTTCGCTGCAGTTGCAACAAGACCAGACGCAGCGCGCGCAGCAGACGCTCACCACGTTTTTGGGCCTGATCGAGAAGTCGCAGCCGGCGGCCTCGCCGCAAGCCAGGAACCGGGCCTATCTCGCGCTGGCCGAGGTTGCGCGCAAGCAGCGCGACTACGCGCAGGCGGAGCACTGGTTGTCGCTGATTCCGGCGGATCAGGATGCGCTCGCCGTTGCGTTGCAAAAGGCCATCATCCTGACCGAACAGAACAAGCCGCGCGCAGGGCTGCGGTTGATCGACGAGCTTCCGTCAGCCACGCCGCAGCAGCGGCGCGAACAGCTTCTGGCCCGGGCCCAGATCTATCGCGCGGCGAAGCAATTCCACAAGGCTTATGCGGTGCTCAAGTCGGGCCTGACGCAGTTCGGCAAAGACCCGGATTACGCCTACGAGACGGCCATGATGGCGGAGAAGAGCGGGCAATCGCGGGCCATGGAGGCGCTGCTGCGCAAGATCATCGCCAGGTCGCCACGCTACCAGCCGGCCTACAACGCGCTGGGCTACACCCTGGCCGACCAGAACCGGCATCTCCCCGTCGCGCTCAAGCTCGTCACGCGGGCCCTCGCGCTTGCGCCCGGCAACCCTTTCGTGCTCGACAGCATGGGTTGGGTGCAGTTCCGGCTTGGTCATTTGAAGCGGGCGCTGTCCGCCTTGGAGGACGCCTACGCTGCGCGCCAAGACCCGGAAATCGCGGCGCACCTGGCGGAAGTGCTGTGGGCGCAGGGTGACCGGGCGCGGGCCCGAAAAATCCTCCAGGAGGCCTACGAGCGCGCTCCCCACGACGAGGGCGTGAAGGCCGCCATGCACAGGACGGGCCTGCGATTTTGAGTGCCGTTGTCGCGCGCTTTTCGTCGCGGTGTCGGCATATGGCGCCGTCTGGTGTGCCGCGGCGCAGGGGGTGGGCCTTGCCCGCCGCGCTCTGCCTTGTCCTCGCCCTTGGCGCTTGTGCGCTGCCAGGCTCGCAGCAGCGCCGGAACGCGGCCGAGATGGGGGCCGTGCGGCAAGACATCAGCGGCCGCATCTCCGTGGTCACCGGCGAACCGCCCGCGCAGAAGAATCTCTATGGTGGGTTCAAACTCGAGTTGCTGTCCGCCGGACGCGGCGAGTTCGACGTGTTCACGCCGCTGGGCCAGATGATCGTCCAGGCCACCTGGTCGCCGCGCTCGGCCCGCCTGGATGACGGCCGGCAGACGCGAGACTACCCATCTTTTGAAGCCATGACCCTGGCCGGACTCGGCCTTGCCTTGCCCCGAGCGGCGCTTCAGGACTGGGTGCGTGGCGAGCCCGCTGCCGCCCTGCCGTTTACCCCACTGGCCAGCGGAGGATTCGAACAATTGGGCTGGCGCGTGCAGCCGCGGTTTGAGGATGGCCGGCTGCGCATCCTGCGCGCCAGCCGGCTCGAGGGCGGGGCCGCGCAACTCAGTCTGGTGATCGACCATGCGCAAGACGCTTTGCCGCCGGCCGCGGGTTCCGCGCCGGCCCGTCCAGCGCGAGTTCCGGCCTCGCAGCCGCAGTGATGGATCGGCCCGCATTGCACGCGGTGAAGCGGGGGTTAGGCATCGCGGCGCTCTACAACGTGCCGGCGCCGGCCAAGATCAACTGGTTCCTGCATGTGCTGGGCCGCCGTCCGGACGGATACCACGATCTGCAAACGGTGTTCCAGTTCATCGACTGGTGCGACTGGCTGGACTTCGAGCGCCGCGATGACGGCATGATCTTGCGCGTGGGCGATGACGGTTTGCCCGCGGAGGATCTCAGCGTGCGAGCCGCGCGCTTGCTGCAACAACATGCTGGATGCGGCGACGGCGTTCAGATTCGCCTGCGCAAGGCCATTCCGGCCCAGGCCGGCCTGGGCGGAGGCAGTTCGGACGCAGCCAGTACCTTGCTCGCGCTGAACCTCCTTTGGGGTTTGCATTTGCCGCGCGTCGAACTGCAAGGCCTGGCGGCGCGGCTTGGCGCCGACGTGCCGGTGTTCGTTTTGGGCCGCAACGCCTGGGCCGAAGGGATTGGCGACAGGCTCGCGGCCGTCGACTTGCCGGCATGGAGCCTGCTCGTGGCATGGCCGGGCAAAGGACTGTCCACGGCCGAGGTGTTCGGTTCGCCCTTCTTGACAAGAAGCGCGCGTATCGAGACAATTTCAGGCTTTGCACGATTTGCTGGCGAAGGCGCGCGAGATTCTGGGTTCATGCAGGATCTGGGCGAAAAGGTTACGGGCAAGGCGGTTGAGGGCAAGGTGGTCGAGGTCGAGGGCATTGGTCGCATGAGCCTTGGCCTGGGCCGTAACGATCTTCTGCCGGCGGCGCGAGCGGCCTTGCCCGAAATCGATCAGGCTGGCGCATGGTTGCTCGAGCGTACAGGCAGCGGTTTCGTCACGATGAGTGGCTCAGGGTCCGCCATGTTTTCGCCTTGCGAGTCGGGCTTGCGGTTCACGGGCGCGTCGCCGCAGTCCTGGATGGTGCGCAAGTGTGTGGCTTTAGGCAGCCACCCGCTGCTTGATTGGGCCGTGTAAATGGCGTTGGATGGGCGCTGAGGCTGGCAACGGCCGAGAGCTCAGGTGAAAGTTACGTACAATTTCTGTTTTCAAGATCTCGGATCGCTATTCAGGATGCACGGATGCATCGGCATGGCGGCCCATTCATAGTTGTGCCGTTGGGGAGTCGCCAAGTTGGTTAAGGCACCGGATTTTGATTCCGGCATTCGAGGGTTCGAATCCTTCCTCCCCAGCCACCTCCGGTTTTCCGGCAGCCGCAAGCGGCAGCACGCGGGATGTTCCGGTTTGTGCGCCAAGGCCTGAAGTCAGTCTGATTTTTGCGGGCTGCGCGCCGCCGAAAGGCAGGCCGAGCAGCCGATATCCCACACCAAACCATGAATCAGAACGCGGCCGACTTCGTCGTTTTCACCGGAAATGCCAACCCCGCGCTGGCGCAGCAGGTGGTCGAACAGTTGGGCATCGGGCTGGGGCAGGCTTATGTCGGGCGGTTTTCGGACGGTGAAGTCACGGTCGAGATCCAGCAGAACGTGCGCGCCCGCGAGGTGTTCATCATTCAGTCCACTTGCGCACCGACCAACGACAACCTGATGGAGCTGCTCATCATGACGGATGCGCTCAAGCGCGCATCCGCGGAGCGCATCACTGCCGTCATACCGTATTTCGGCTATTCCCGCCAGGACCGTCGTCCGCGCTCATCGCGCGTTCCGATCACGGCCAAGGTCGTGGCGAACATGCTGCAAACCGTGGGTCTGGCCCGGGTCGTGACGATGGATCTGCACGCCGACCAGATCCAGGGTTTTTTCGACATCCCGGTCGACAACATCTACGCGTCCCCGATCCTGCTTGGCGACCTGCGCGCGAAAAACTATCAGGACCTGATCGTCGTGTCGCCCGACATCGGCGGGGTGGTGCGCGCACGCGCGCTGGCCAAGCTGATGGACTGCGATCTGGCCATCATCGACAAGCGCCGGCCCAAGCCCAATGTTTCCGAGGTGATGAACGTGATCGGCGACATCGATGGTCGCAACTGCATCATCATGGACGACATGGTCGATACCGCTGGAACCCTCACGAAGGCGGCCGAGGTTCTCAAGGCGCGCGGCGCCAGGCGCGTGGTGGCCTATTGCACGCATCCGGTTTTTTCCGGGCCGGCCATCGAACGCATCAACGCCAGCGCGCTGGACGAGGTCGTCGTGACGAACACCATTCCGCTGCGCGACAACGCGCTCAACTGTCCCAAGATCCGCCAGCTCTCGGCTGCCCAGCTCATCGCGCAGACCATGTTGCGCATTGCGCAGGGCGGCTCGGTGCTGCAGTTGTTCAACGAGCAGGAAACTCTTTTTTAAGACGGGGCTGGCGTCGTGCCGGCCCCGTCTGTGCTGAATTCGCGCCACGGGGCGCGAACCCTGCGGGAATGCTGGTCGCAAGCTTCCCGTTTTGCAACCCCGGGGCTCAAGTCCCCTTTTGAGGAGTCGACATGAAAGTCGTCGCATTTGAACGTCAGGCGCAAGGTACCGGTGCGAGCCGCCGCATGCGCCGCGCCGGCAAGGTTCCCGGCATCGTCTATGGCGGTGAGCAGAAAGCGCAAATGATCGAGCTCGATCACAACGCGCTCTACCACGCGCTGAAGAAGGAGCAGTTCCACTCGTCGATTCTCGACCTGACGGTGGGCGAGCAACAGACCCGGGTCCTGCTCAAGGATTACCAGGTCCATCCCTTCAAGCCCCTTGTCCTGCATGTCGATTTCATGCGCGTGGCTGCCGATCGCAAGATCACGATGAAGGTGCCGCTGCACTTCGTGAATGCCGAGGAGTCACCCGCGGTCAAGCTTGAAGGCGGCATGATCAGCCATGTGCTCAGCGAGTTGGAAATCAACTGCCTGCCTGGCGATCTCCCCGAATTCATCGAGGTCGATCTGAGCGGCATGCACAAGGGGCATTCCCTGCATGCCAACGACTTGAAGCTGCCGGGCTCGGTGACGGTCGTGACCCACGGTTCCGAGAATCCGGTGATCGCAACCGTGCTTTCCCAAGCCGCCGAGGAGGCGGCCGAGGCTGCCGCCGAACCGGCCGCCAAGGAAGCGGAGAAGAAGTAACGACGCCCGCCTGCGCCGGGTTCCCCGCGCGGCAGGTTTGCGCCGAGAGCCGCCTTCGGGCGGCTCTTTGCATTCAATGCGCCATATCCACGGATCAATGGGATGGAACGGGGCGAGGACGGCGCTGCTCGTCGACGGCGACGAAGGTCAGCGTGGCTTCGGTGACGCGAAATACCTGGGTATCCGGAATCCCGCGTTCGGCGTACACCTCGACTTCGACGGTCATGGATGTACGGCCGACGCGCGTGACCATGGCGTAGAGCGAGAGCACGTCGCCGACGAAGACGGGATGCTTGAACACGAACTGATTCACGGCCACCGTTGCGACGCGGCCCTCGGCGCGCCTGGCTGCGACAATGCCGCCGGCCATGTCCACCTGGGCCATGATCCAGCCGCCGAAGATGTCGCCATGCATGTTCACGTCCGCGGGCCTGGGTTGGATGCGCAGAATGGGTTCCCGGTCCGGCGGGAGTTGTGCGGGTTGTTCCACGGGAATTTCTCGCTTTCAGCAGTGATGATGATCAGCCCTGAATAATGCATGAATCCGGGGCTTGCTGCTGCCTGGCACCCATCCCAAGGCTTGCGGATATCGCCACGTGACAACCCAATTCCAGACAAGCTCGAATTCATGCGACATCACGATTCGTTCGACGTACCGCCTCCAGCGCAAGGCGCAGCCAAGTCCCGCTGGGCCGCGCTGCGCAATCTCGCGCCTTACCTTTGGCAATACCGGCTGCGCGTGTCGCTGGCCTTGGTCATGCTGCTGGCGGCCAAGGTTGCCAACGTCGGCGTGCCGCTGGTGCTCAAGGACATCGTCAATGCGCTGGATCTGCGGCCCGGCGATCCGCGTGCTGTGCTGGTCGTGCCTGTCGCGTTGCTGGTCGCGTATGGGGCCTTGCGCTTGGCCGTGTCCCTGTTCACGGAGTTGCGCGAGATCGTGTTCTCACGCGTCACGCAAGGCGCGGTGCGCAAGATCGCCCTGGAGGTGTTCGATCATCTGTTTGCGTTGAGCTTGCGCTATCACCTCGAGCGGCAGACTGGAGGCATGTCGCGCGATATCGAGCGCGGCACGCGCGGCATCTCCAGCCTGGTCTCCTACACGCTCTACAGCATTCTTCCGACCCTGGTCGAAATGGCCTTGGTGATCGGGATCCTGATCGTGAGGTACGACTGGTGGTTCGCCGGCATTGCGCTGGTGGCGCTGGCGCTGTACATCAGCTTCACCGTGGTGGTCACCGAGTGGCGAACCAGCTTGCGCCGCACCATGAACGAGCAGGACTCGCGCGCAAACCAGCGCGCCGTGGATGCGCTGCTCAACTATGAAACCGTGAAAATCTTCGGCAACGAGGCGCATGAGGCGAGGCGCTACGACGACAACCTGCACCGCTGGATGAGCGCGGCGGTCAAGTCTCAGAACTCGCTGTCGTTGCTCAATATGGGGCAGAGTTTCATCATTGCCGCGGCGGTGACGCTGCTGGTCTGGCGCGCCACCGTGGGCGTGGTGAACGGCACGATGAATCTCGGCGATCTGGTGCTTGTGAATGCTTTCATGATTCAGTTGTACGCGCCGCTGAGTTTCCTGGGCGTGATCTATCGCGAGATCCGCCAGGCGCTCACCGACATCGAGCGCATGTTCACGATCCTCGAACAGCACCGCGACATCGCCGATGTCCCCGGCGCCAAACCGCTGGTGGTGACGCACGGCAGCGTGTGCTTCGAGGACGTGTATTTCGGCTATGTGCCGGGTCACCCCGTGCTCAAGGGCTTGAGCTTCGAGGTCCCCGGTGGCGAAACCGTCGCAATCGTCGGGCCTTCCGGGGCGGGTAAGTCCACCCTGTCGCGGCTGATGTTCCGCTTTTACGACGTGGACGCCGGTCGCATCACCATCGACGGCCAGGATATCCGTCAGGTGAGCCAGGCCAGCCTGCGCGGGGCCCTGGGCCTGGTGCCGCAGGACACGGTGCTGTTCAACGACACCATCGGCTACAACATCGCCTATGGGCGCCCCGGAGCCAGCCAGGACGAGGTCGAGGAGGTTGCGCGCGCCGCGCAAATCCAGGGTTTCATCGAGCGTCAACCTATGGGCTGGCAGACCCAGGTCGGGGAGCGGGGGCTCAAGCTCTCCGGCGGCGAGAAACAGCGCGTGGCCATCGCCCGCGCCTTGCTGAAGAACCCTCCCGTCCTGATTTTCGACGAGGCCACGTCGCAGCTCGATTCGCGCAACGAAAGGGCCATCCAGGGGGAAATCCGCATGGCGGCGAGAAACCGCACCACGCTGATCATCGCCCATCGCTTGTCGACGATCGTCGACGCGCACCAGATCCTGGTGTTGGACGGCGGACGCATCGTCGAGCGCGGCACGCACGCGCAGTTGCTCGAACTGGACGGCGTCTATGCCCGCATGTGGGCCTTGCAGCGGGATGACGTGCGCCTGGACGACGACTTGGATTTACAGCGCGTGGCCTGAACCGGGTGAGGCGCGATCATTCGGCGCCCACTCTTTCGCGGGGGTTTCAATCTTTATCACGAAGAATCCGGTTGTTACACTGGAGGTATAAATTCCATGACCCAAACGGAGATTCTTATGCGTACATTGCAGGCGGCCGTCATCGGCCTGGTATTCACGGCATTCGCGGCAGGCGCCCAGGCGCAGGGTTTGACGGGGACACTGAAGAAGGTCAAGGAGACCGGCAGCATCACGGTGGGTTATCGCGAGTCGTCGATCCCCTTCTCCTACCTGGACAACAATGGCAAGCCCATCGGCTACGCCATGGATCTGTGCGGCAAGATCGTCGACGCGGTCAAGGCTGACCTGAAGATGCCTGATCTCAAGGTGAATTACGTCCCGGTCACTTCATCCAACCGCATTCCCCTGATGGACAACGGCACCATCGACCTCGAGTGCGGATCGACCACGAATTCGGTCGCGCGGCAAAAGCAGGTGGCGTTCGGCCCGACCTACTTCGTCATCAACGTCACCGCAGCGGTGAAGAAGGACTCGGGCATCAACAGCTTCGAGCAGCTCGGCGGCAAAAACATCGTGACGACCTCGGGCACGACCGCCGTGCCGTTGCTGAAGAAGTACGAAAAGACCAAGGATCTGGAATTCAAGGAAATCTACGGCAAGGATCACGCCGAGAGCTTCCTGCTGCTGGCCGACGGCCGCGCCTCGGCGTTCGTGATGGACGACATTCTGCTCGCGGGCCAGATTGCCAATGCCAAGGACCCCGCCGCGTACAAGATCCTGCCCGGTTCGCTGCGGCAGGAGCCGTACAGCATGATGCTGCGCAAGGACGATCCGCAGTTCAAGGCCTTGGTGGACAAGACCATCGCAGGCGTGATGACCTCGGGCGAGATCAACAAGATCTACACCAAGTGGTTCACCACCGCCATTCCGCCCAAGGGGATCAATCTGAACTTCCCTGAGACTGCGGCGATCAAGGAGGCTTTCGCCCACCCCAACGACAAGGGCGTGGAGTAAGTAAGCCGATTCGGGTCGGGCGCCGCCCCCCGCAGGGCAGCATAGCCTCGTCTCGAATGCCCCGGCGGCCGCGATCCGGCCATCGGGGAGATCCGCAGACCCAAACGGTCACGGAATGAAAGCCCCTCATGCTTGACCTCGGCATTTTTTCGCAGGACACCCCGGATGGCGACACCACCTGGGGCTTGTCGCTGCTCTCCGGCTTCAAATACACCCTGATCCTCGTCGCCCTGGCCTGGATCGTGGCCATGACGCTCGGCACCCTGCTCGGCGTCGTGCGCACCACCGACCGGCGCTGGGCGGTCCGGCTGTGCAACGCCTATGTCGAACTGTTCCGCAACATTCCCTTGCTGGTGCAGTTCTTCCTCTGGTATTTCGTCATCCCGGAATTCATTCCTCCGCTCAAGCGTCTCGCCATTGCGATGAACCCGACCAGCTTTCAGTTGCTTGAGTCGGTTCTATGTCTCGGGCTGTTCACCTCGGCTCGCATCGCCGAGCAGGTCAAGTCCGGCATTCTCGCGTTGCCGCGAGGCCAGCGGCTGGCGGGCTATGCCATGGGGCTGACCCAAGTCCAGACCTACCGCTTCGTGCTGCTGCCCATGGCCTTTCGCATTGTGATTCCGCCGCTGACCTCGGAGTCGATGAATCTGATGAAGAATTCGGCGGTGGCGTATTCGATCGGCCTGACCGAGCTGTTCTTCCGCACCCGCGAAATGGGGGAGATGACGTTCCGCTACTTCGCCGCCTTCGGCGCCGCCACGGTGCTGTACGTGCTGGCGGCGTTCGCCATCAACCGCGTCTTTGCCTGGGTGGAGCGGACCGTGGCGATTCCTGGCTATATCGGTGGAAAGACCTGAGATGGGCGGCTTCGACTGGTCTTCCATCGTTCAAGCGCTGCCCTTTTTGGGCAAGGGCCTGACGTATACGCTGCAGCTCACGCTCGTGGCGGGCGTTGGCGGCACGCTGTGGGGCATTCTGCTGGCGCTGGCGCGGCTGTCCAGCATCAAGGCGCTGGCCCGGGCTTCAGCGGTATACGTGAACCTGATGCGCTCGATCCCGCTGCTGCTGGTGATTTTTTGGTTCTATTTTCTGGTGCCCATCATGCTGCAGTGGATCACCGGCGCCGCATATCCCCCCAAAATTGGCGCGGAGCGCTCGGCCTACGTCACCTTCATTCTGTTCGAGGGCGCCTATTTCTGCGAAATCGTCCGCGCGGGCATTCAAAGCATACCCAAGGGCCAGCTGAGTGCCGCGTACGCCATGGGGCTGGGCTATGCGCAGGCCATGCGCCTGGTCATCCTGCCGCAGGCGCTGCGCAACATGTTGCCGGTCCTGCTGACGCAGACCATCGTGCTGTTCCAGGACGTGTCCCTCGTGGCTTTGCTCAATGTCACCGACTTCGTCGGCGCCGCGGTGAAGATCGCGCAGCGCGACAGCCGCATCGTCGAGATGTATACCTTCGTGGCTGTCGTGTATTTTGTCCTCAGCTACGGCCTGTCGCAGGGCGTCAGGTCGCTGAATCGGCGCATTGCCATCATTCGTTGACCGCTTCGAATCCAACCGCAATGTCCATGATCGAGATCCAGGCCATCAGCAAGTGGTATGGCAGTTTCCAGGTGCTCGCCGATTGTTCCACGCATGTCGACAAAGGGGAGGTCGTCGTGGTTTGCGGCCCCTCGGGGTCCGGCAAATCGACCTTGATCAAGTGCGTGAATGGCCTCGAACCCTTCCAGAAGGGCGACGTGATCGTCGATGGCATTTCGGTGGCGAACCCGAAGACCAATCTGCCCAAGTTGCGCTCGCGCGTCGGCATGGTGTTTCAGCACTTCGAACTGTTTCCGCACCTGTCCGTGATGGAAAACCTGACCCTGGCGCAGATCAAGGTGCTCGGCCGCAGCAAGGCCGAGGCCGCCGAGAAGGGTGACCATTACCTGGCGCGCGTGGGGCTCGCATCCCAGCGCGACAAGTTTCCCGGCCAGTTGTCGGGCGGGCAGCAGCAGCGCGTGGCGATCGCGCGCGCCCTGTGCATGGACCCGATCGCCATGCTGTTCGACGAGCCCACCTCGGCGCTCGACCCGGAAATGGTGGGCGAGGTGTTGGAAGTCATGGTCGGCTTGGCCAAGGACGGCATGACCATGATGGTGGTGACGCACGAAATGGGCTTTGCCCGCAGCGTATCCAGCCGGGTCGTGTTCATGGACGCCGGGCGCATCGTCGAAGATTGCGCCACGCACGAGTTTTTCGGCAATACCCAGGCGCGCAGCGAACGCGCGCAACAGTTTCTGGGCAAGATTCTGGCGCACTGACCCCAGGGCGGCCCAGCGCGCATGCGCGGGCTACCATGACGCGGTTCACCGCCGCCGAATTCCAGTTCATGCCTGAACCGCAAACCCTCACCATCTCCCGCCCCGACGATTGGCACGTGCATCTGCGCGACGCCGGCGCGCTCGTCTACACCGTGCCTTGGAGTGCCGCGCAGTTCGCGCGGGCCATCGTCATGCCGAACCTGAAGCCGCCCGTGGTGAGCACTGCGCAGGCCCTCGCATACCGCGAGCGCGTCCTCGCAGCGGTGCCGAAGGGCTCGACCTTCGAACCCTTGATGACGCTGTATCTCACCGACACCACGCCTGCCGATGAAATCGTCCGCGCCAAGGCCAGCGGCGTGATCCATGCCGTGAAGCTCTACCCATCGGGGGCGACCACGAATTCCGACAGCGGCGTGACGGATCTGCGCCGCGTTCACGCCGTGCTGGACACCATGCAGGAACTGGGCATGCCCTTGCTGATCCATGGCGAGGTGACGGATCCGGACGTGGACGTCTTCGACCGCGAGGCGGTTTTCATCGAACGCCACCTCACGCGGCTGCGTCGCGATTTTCCGCGGTTGAAAATAGTGCTCGAGCACATCACCACGCAGCATGCGGCGGACTTCGTGCGCGCCCAGCCCGAATTGGATGCGCGCAGTACGCCTCTGCTGGCGGCCACCATCACGGCGCACCATTTGCTCTACAGCCGCAATGCGATGTTCAGCGGCGGCATGCGGCCGCATTACTACTGCCTGCCCGTGCTCAAGCGCGAGCGCCATCGCCAGGCCTTGCTGGGCGCCGCAACGGGCGGGGATGGGCGTTTTTTCCTCGGCACCGATTCCGCGCCGCACGCCCGCCTGCTGAAAGAGGCGGCGTGCGGCTGCGCCGGATGCCTGACAGCGCCACATGCGCTGGAACTCTATGCGCTTGCCTTCGAACAGTGTGGCGCCTTGCACCGACTCGAAGCGTTCGCCAGCCATTTCGGCGCGGACTTCTATGGCCTGCCGCGCAACACCGGAACCCTGACCCTGGAACGCGTGCCGACGACCGTTCCCGCGCGACTTCCCTATGCGGATGGCGAAATCGTCCCGCTGGATGCCGGGCAGATTTTGCCCTGGCGCATCGCAGCCGGGCTTTCAAGCGCCTAGATCCTGGCAGGCGTGGCGCATAATCCGCCCGGCGAAGCGGGCTGGGCAGCCGCGCTGGCGCGGGGCGACCCGCGCGGTGAGGAAGGTCCGGACTCCACAGGGCAGGGTGACGGCTAACGGCCGTGCGCGGCGACGCGACGAACAGGGCCACAGAGACGAGTAAGCGCCGGGCGACCGGCGTGGACGTGAAACGCGGCAACCTCCACCCGGAGCAACACCAAATAGGCAGGCGATGCCCGGCCAAGGTCGGGAGAAAGCGCGGCCCGCGCGAGCCTGCGGGTAGGTGGCAACGAGCCGCTGCGGTAACGCGCGGCCCAGAGGAATGGCTGCCACATCGGGCAACCGATGCACAGAATCCGGCCTATAGGCCCGCTTCGCTTCTTTTCCCTTGTTCGGTCGGAGTGTCCGCTTCCACCATGGTCGGGCCAAGGCCTCGACCCACCGCGTTTTCGGCACCGGCCTCGACGCCGAAGTGTTCGGAAGTGATTCGGCTTGATGCGCAACGGGCGAAGGCATGCGGTCCTTGTCCTGCGTCGGCCCGGCTCGCACCCGCGCGGCGTGGGCGGCAGGTTCAGTCGCAGCCGCACTGCGCCTGCCAGGAGACGATATGCCCGGTGGGCACCATCTGCTGGATGCGGGGCAGCACGGAGGCCACCACCTCGGGGTCGTCGTAGAACTCCAGCACCAGCGGCAGGTGCACGTTCAGCCGCAGCAGATCGTCGGCATGCACCTCGCCCTTGCTGCCGAAACCGGCGACGCCGCGAAACACCGTGACGCCGTGGACCTTGTGTTCCTCGTGCAGGAGTTTGAAGATTTCGCGCATCAAGTTGCCGCCGCCGAACTTGTCGCCTTCCTTGATGTAGATGCGCGCCATCGTGACGGTTTTCATGGGTCAGCCTCCCAGGTTGTGTGAAAGATAGGCGCCGAGCGCCGTGCCCAGCATGGACAGAAAGACGGACAGCACCACATAGAGTCCAGCCTTGGTCGCCTCGCCGTTTTCAATCAGGGCCATGGTTTCCAGCGAAAAGGTGGAAAACGTGGTGTAGGTGCCGATACCGCCCGTGAGGATGCCGGTGCGCATGGCCGGGCTGATGGCGGCATATTTCAGGGTTTCGTAAAACAGGTAGCCCATCAGGAACGAGCCGACGATATTGATCGACAGCGTGGCGAAGGGGAATGACCTCCCCAGCGAGCGCTGCACGACGAGGGTGTGCCCGTAGCGGCTGAAAGCGCCGATGAGCGCGAAGATCGCGATGTAGAGAAAGGTCATCGAAGTCGCTCGCAGTTCAGGAGTCGGTGAATTGCCGATGGCGCGACAGATAGGCGCCGAAGAACGCGGCGGCGATCGACAGCACGACGGACGCGCCGATATAGAGTGCGGCCAGGATCAAATGCCCCAGTTCGAACAGATGAAGGGCCTCGATGGAGAAGGTGGAAAACGTGGTGTAGGTGCCGAGGCCGCCAGTGAGGATGCCCGTGCGCAGTTCCGGGCTGACGTTGATGCGCTCCAGCGTCTCGAAAAACAGGAAACCCATCAGGAACGACCCCAGCACGTTGATCGACAAGGTGGCGAACGGAAAGGTGTCGCCCAGCATGTTCTGCACGACGACAGACTGCCCATAGCGGGCGAATGCGCCCAGGATGGCGAAAACGGAGATGTAAACGGAAACCATGCAACGTCCTGCAAATCAAAAAAAGCGGGCGGTGCCGCAAGGGGGGCTTGGCGCGCGGTCCAAAGCGTCGCGCAAGCCATCGGGATTGTTGTTGTTTTTTCCGGGGCGCGCGGCGCGCGGCGCACCGCGAAGCGCCTGCGTCGCCAGACCAGCCCGAGCGGCAACTGCGCCAATATCAGGACGGGCGCCGTGAGCGTGGCCGAGAACGCCACCGCCGGCGCGGCCCAGAAGATCCGCGACGCGGTTTGCGGCACCACGATCTCTTTGCGCAACCATTTGGCCAGATCGCGGCAGGGCTGAAGCGGGCGGGGGCCTGCGCCGCGCTGCACCTTCTCCTCCATCGTGGCGATGAAGCCATGCAGCAGCGGACAGAGCAAAACAATCGCCAGAATCTGGGCGATTGTTTGGTTGCCATACGGCTTGTGCTTGCATCGACTCCTCCCAGGCGGATCACCCGCCGCATGCCGCGGCCACTGGGTAGGAGTCATCAGCCCCCGGCTGGCGCCGATGGCGGTTGCGGCGAACTCCATCGCCGTCTCGTTTGCGATGAGTTTAAAAGCGTCGAAAGACTCAGGTCAAGGCGACATTCGTGCCTAAATGCAACCAACCCAGCACGACAAAAAACAGGTTCCCGTGGCGCACGCAGGCGGCCCTGGCCCCTGCCCAACGATGCCGCTGGTGTGGCAAGCGACGGACGCCGGGTGCCGTCTTCCTCTCCTGGTCAGGCCGGGCCGCACCTGCCCAAATGCGGGCCATGGCCGTGTCCTGCGCAGGACGATCGAGAGCTTCACGCGAGGCAAGGGCTTCAATCCGAATGTATCGCTTGCACTTATGAATTCAAGTATTTCATTTAATAGCATTTTTTTGATTTGATCTGTACAAAAACACAGCCGAGAAAGCGGCGCTAAGTGCTTGTTTGATAAGCCAATTTTTCAATTTTCCCTATTGACGATGCTCTTTTTGCCACCTACAGTGCAGCCAAGTGCAAAAAAGTGGGTGAAAGTGCAGGGGCTGGGCTCTGCGCTCAAGGCAATCGGAGAAGCGCGTGTTCATTGGCATATCGGCGTTGACGCTGGACGGCAAGGGTCGGATGACCGTGCCTGCGCGTCATCGCGACGTGCTTTTGGCGCAGGCGGCCGGTCGCCTGACGGTGACCAAGAGTCCCGAAGGCTGCCTGCTGCTGTTCGCCGATCCGCAATGGCAGGAATTCCGCGCCAAGATCGCAGCCCTGCCGATGTCGGCGCAGGGCTGGAAGCGCATTTATCTGGGCCATGCCACGGAAACCGAGATCGACGCCACCGGGCGGGTTCTGATCTCGCCTGAACTGCGCGCCGCGGCGGGGATCGAACGCGACATCGATCTGATCGGCATGGGGTCGCATTTCGAGGTCTGGGATCGCGTCACGCACCATGCGCGCGAGGCGGCTGTGATCGAGGCCGGCATGCCCGATGCGGTGCGCGACATCGTGGTGTGAAGGTGAACGCGAATGCCTTCGACCCCCGTCCACGCTGCAGCGACCCTGCAGCACCGAACCGTACTGCTGCACGAGGCCGTCGATCGATTGGTGACCGACACGGCCGGCATTTACCTGGATGCGACCTTCGGCCGCGGCGGCCACACGCGCGAATTGCTGTCGCGCCTGGCGTCAGCCGGCCGCGTGGTGGCGCTGGATCGCGACCCGCAGGCGATTGCCGCGGGGCGGGAGCTGGCGCAGGCGGACGCCCGGCTCACGCTCGTGCATGCGCCGTTCTCGGCCTTCGGCGAGGTGCTGAACGGACTCGAGATCGCAAGTGTGCGGGGCATCCTGTTCGACCTGGGTGTGTCGTCGCCCCAGATCGACGAGACGCGGCGAGGTTTCAGCTTCCGTGGCGACGCGCCTTTGGACATGCGCATGGACACGACACAAGGCGCCACGGCGGCGCAATTTCTGGCCGAGGCCAGCGTTGACGAAATCACCAGGGTGTTGAGGGACTATGGCGACGAACGGGCTGCTTTCCCGATTGCAAAGGCGCTTGTGGCTCGCCGCGAACGGGGCGAGCCCGTCACCCGCACCGCAGAGCTTGCCGCCCTTGTGGCGCAAGCGGTGCGCAGTCGCGAAGCGGGGCAGGACCCGGCCACTCGGACCTTTCAGGCTCTTCGGATTCACGTCAATGCCGAGCTCGCCGAACTCGAAGCGGCACTCGCGCAGGTAATGGCCAGACTGGCTGATGGAGGACGCCTCGTGGTCATCAGCTTTCACTCTCTCGAAGATCGCATGGTGAAGCAGTTCATGGCCAGCCAGGCCCGCGCGCCCGAACTCACGCGCGAGCAGCGGCGCATGCCGGTCGAGCCCGCGCCCTTCCACCCCGGTCTCAAGCTGCTGGCAAAACTGCGCCCCGGGCCGGCGGAGGTGGGCGCCAATCCGCGCGCGCGTTCGGCCATCATGCGCGTGGCCGAACGCCTGCCCGAGGCGGAGGCTGCATGACGCGGCTGAATCTCTTGCTGCTGATCATCACCATGGCCAGCGCCATGAGCGTGGTGCGGGCGCAATACGAGGCGCGCCGCACCTTCGCCGCGCTCGACGCGGCTCAGCAGCGCGCGACCCAGCTCCAGCTCGACCATGACCGACTCCAGGTGGAGGTGCGCGCACTCTCGGTGCCCGGGCGCATCGAGGAGCTCGCCCGCAACACCCTCGGCCTGGTGCCGGTGACCCCGGCGCGCACCGACTACATCAGCGCCGCCCAGGTGCCCAACATTCCCGCCTCGGTGCCGACGCGATGAAGCTCGCCGCCCGCACAATCGGACCCGGTGTTCGGCAGGCGCATGCCAGTCCGCTTCTGCGCCTGCGCCTGCCGCCGGGGCGGGCCTGGCTGGTCAAGGGCCTGCTCTATCTGGCCTTCTTCGCCCTGATCGCACGCGCCCTCTGGGTGCAGGTCATCACGACCAACTTCTACCAGAAGCAGGGCGATCTGCGCTTTGTGCGGACCATCGAGCTGCCGGCCATGCGCGGGCGCATCCTGGACCGCCACGGCAATATCCTGGCCTCCAGCATCCCGGTGAAAACCATCTGGGCCGACCCCGAAACCCTCGACGCCGATCCCGCCAAGGTCGCCGAACTGGCGAAGACCCTCGACCTCAACGCCGCCGAATTGGAGCGCCGGCTGCGTCTGGACAAGCAGTTCGTCTACGTGAAGCGCCAGGTCGATATCGACACCGCGCGCAAGGTGCAGGCGCTGGGGATCAAGGGCATCTACTTTTCCCCCAGCTACAGGCGCTACTACCCCGAGGGCGCGGCGGCGGGGCAACTGGTCGGCATCACCGACATCGAGAACCAGGGCCAGAGCGGCCTTGAACTGACATTCCAGCGCGAGTTGGCCGGACACCCGGGCACGCGCAAGGTCATGCGCGACCGCCTCGGCAACGTCATCGAGGACGTGGGCGGCGGCATTCCGCCGATCAACGGCGAAGACGTGCAACTGTCCATCGACAGCAAGATTCAGTACCTGACCTACCAGGCGCTCAAGCAGGCCGTGGTGGACAACAAGGCCAAGAACGGCAGCGCCGTGGTGCTCGACGCCACCAACGGCCAGGTACTGGCCATGGCCAATTACCCGAGCTTCGATCCCAACCACAGGCGCCGTGCCGACCAGGCCGACATGCGCAACTACGCGCTGACCGATACCTACGAGCCGGGATCGGTCATGAAACCCATCACGATCGCCGCGGCGCTGCAGGCCGGCATCGTCACACCGCAGACCGTGTTCCACACCGCGCCGGGCTGTCTCAACGTCTATGGCAACAACATCTGCGATGACTCGGACAACGGCACCATCGCGTTGCCGCAGGTCATCCAGTATTCGAGCAACGTGGCGACGAGCAAGATCGTCATGCGCATGTCGGCGCGCCAGCAGTGGGACATGTACACCGCGGTGGGCCTGGGGCAGCGCCCGCATGTGGCCTTCCCCGGCGCCGCCAGCGGCATCCTGAGGCCATGGGAGAAATGGCGCCCGATCGACGCCGTCACCCAGGGCTTTGGCTACGGAATTTCGGTTTCGACCTTTCAACTCGCGCACGCCTATCTCATCTTCGCCAACCACGGCGAGATCATTCCCGCCACGCTGTTCAAGAGCGATGCGCCGGTGCGCGGTGTGCAGGTGGTGTCTCCCAAGGTGGCGCGCGAGATGCGCAGCATGCTCGCCCTGGTGACGCAAAGCGGCGGCACCGCGCCCGCGGCCGCGGTGCCCGGCTACTCCACGGGCGGCAAGACCGGCACGGCTTATATCTGGAAGGGCAACAGCTACGACAAGCATCTGTTCCGCGCCCAGTTTGTCGGCATGGCTCCCATCGGCAAGCCGCGCATCGTGATGGCGATCTCCGTCGACCAACCCAGCGCGGGCAAACATTTCGGCGGCGACGTGTCGGCGCCGGTGTTCGCCCAGGTCGTCCCGCAGGCCTTGCGCATCCTCGGCGTGCCGCCCGACCTTCCCGTCAAGCCGGATGTGGCGCCAGCGCTTTCCGCGCAGGCACGCCCCGCTCCGCGCGCCGAACAGAACGGGGCCGGCGCATGACAGCGGCCTACGCCACCGCGGCTTCCGTGCTTCACGCGCTGCGCAGCGCCGGCGTGCCGGCTGCGGCTGACTGGACGTGCGACTCGCGCGAAGTGCGTGCGGGCGACGTGTTCGTCGCCTGGCCCGGCGCCGCCACGGACGGCCGCCGTTTTCTGGCCGAGGCGTTTGCGCGCGGCGCCGTGGCGGCGCTGGTGGAAGACGAGGGCGCCGAAGCCTTCGCGCTTGCGGCACAGGTCCTGCGGGTGCGCCAGCTCAGGCGCCTGGCGGGCGAGTTGGCCGACGCCTGGTACGGCCACCCCTCGCGGCATGTGGCCGTGCTGGCCGTCACCGGCACCAACGGCAAGACGTCTTGCGCCCTGTGGACGGCCCAGGCGCTGGGCGCGTCCGGGCATCCATGCGGCGTGGTCGGCACCTTGGGCGTCGGCATGCCGGATGCGCTCACGCCGACCGGGCTCACCACGCCCGACCCGGTGCGGCTGCACCGCGAACTCGCCGTCATGCGGGCACGTGGCGTGACCCACTGCGCGATCGAGGCTTCGTCTATCGGCATCGAGGAAGGCAGGCTCGACGGCCTGCGGGTGCACGTCGCCGCTTTCACCAATCTCACCCAGGACCACCTCGACTACCACGGCAGCATGGAGCGCTATGCCGCGGCCAAGCGCCGGCTGTTCGACTGGCCCGGCCTGCAGGCGGCCGTGCTCAATGCCGACGACGCCATGGGCGAGCGCCTGGCATCGCACTGCCGCCAGCGCGGGCTCCAAGTCGTGTCCACCTCGCTGGAGCGGGACGCCGACTGGCGGGCCCTGAGCGTGGCCAGCACGGCAGTCGGCATGCGTGTCGAACTCGCCCACGGCGGGCGGACAGCCCGGCTCGAGTTGCCGCTGGTGGGGCGTTTCAACGCCGCCAATGTGCTCACCGTCTGTGGCTTGCTGGGCAGCTGCGGCCTCGGCTTCGACGCCATCATGCAGGCCCTGGCGAAGGTCGCGCCGCCTCCGGGACGCATGCAGCTTGTCGGCGGCAGACAGGCGCCGCTGGTCGTGGTGGACTATGCCCACACGCCCGACGCGATGGCCCAGGCGCTGCTGGCTCTGCGCCCGGTGGCGTTGCAGCGCGGCGGCAAGCTCTGGTGCCTGTTCGGCGCCGGCGGCGACCGCGACCGCGGCAAGCGCCCGCTGATGGCGGCTGCCGCCGAAACGCATGCCGACCGCGTCGTGCTCACCAGCGACAACCCGCGCAGCGAAGCGCCGCAGGCCATTCTCGACGACCTGTTGCATGGCCTGCGATCGCAAGCGCAGGCCGTGGCGGTGGAGGATCGCGCCCAGGCCATCGCCCAGACCCTGGCGCACGCCGATGCCGCCGACGTCGTCTTGCTGGCGGGCAAGGGCCACGAAGTGACGCAGGAGCAAGGCGGGCGCAAACAGCCGTTCAGCGATGTCTTCCATGCCCGCATGGCTTTGCAGGCGCGCGGAGGAGGCCTGTTCAGTCTCGGCGAACTGCAAGCCTGGGTCGGCGGCCGGATGCATGGGGATCCCGCGACACCGATTGGGCGCGTCTGCACCGATACCCGTGAATTGCGCGCCGGCGATGTGTTCGTCGCCCTGCGCGGCGCGCGTTTCGATGCGCACGATTTCCTCCCCCTGGCGGCGCAGGCCGGCGCAGCGGCCGTTCTCGCCGAGCGCGGCGTGGACACCTGCGGCCTGCCCGGCGTGGAGGTGGACAGCGGTTTGCGCGCGCTGGGTCTGCTCGCCCGCGCGTGGCGCCGTCAGCAGGCGGCCATGCCGTTGGCGGCCGTCACGGGCAGCAATGGCAAGACCACGGTCACGCAAATGGTCGCCTCCATACTCTGCGCGTGGCTGGGCGATGGCGGCTATCTGTCCACGCGGGGCAATTTCAACAACGAGGTCGGCGTGCCTCTCACCCTGCTGCGCCTGCTTCCGCAACATCTGGCCGGCGTCGTGGAACTCGGCATGAACCATCCGGGCGAGGTCGCCACGCTGGCCGCCATCGCCGAGCCCACGGTGGCCCTGGTCAACAACGCGCAGCGCGAACACCAGGAGTTCATGCAGACGGTCGAGGCCGTGGCGCGCGAGAACGGCAACGTGCTGGCCGCCCTGCCGGCGCATGGCGTGGCGGTGTTTCCGGCCGCCGATGCCTTTGCCGAGCTATGGACCCGGCTTGCCGCCGGCCGTCGGCTCATGCGCTTCGCTCTGCATGATGCGGCGGCCCCGGTCGCGGCCGAGGTCGCCGGCTGGATACTCCCGGGCGAACAAGGGGACGAAAACGGCATGCGCCTGCACCTGCGCACCCCGGCCGGGGAGGCGGATTTGCGCCTGCAGGTGATGGGCGTGCACAACGCCCATAACGCGCTGGCCGCGGCCGCAGCCGGGCTGGCCAGCGGCGCGCCGCTGGAGGCGGTGGTCTCGGGGCTGGAAGCCTTCCGCGCGGTGGCCGGGCGCATGCAGCGCAGCCGGGTCGTGCTGGCTGCAGGCGGGCGTCTGACGCTCATCGACGACACCTACAACGCCAATCCCGATTCGGTGCGTGCCGCCATCGACGCCCTTGCCGCCTTGCCCGGGCGGCGCCTGCTGGTGCTGGGCGACATGGGCGAGGTGGGCAGCCAGGGTCCCGCCTTCCATGCCGAAGTGGGCGCGCATGCCGCCGCGCGCGGCATCGACGCGCTGTGGGCGGTGGGCGATCAGTCCCGCCACGCCGCCGAGGCCGCCGGGCGCGGCGGCGTGGCCGTGCTTCACGCCGCCGATTGCGCATCGCTGGCCATCGACGCCGCCGCGCTGCGCGGATTCGACGCCGTGCTGGTCAAGGGCTCGCGCTTCATGCGCATGGAGCGGGTCGTGCGCGCCGTGCAGGCGCTCGGCGCGCAGGCGCAGAGCGCGCATACACAGGAGGCGCCCCATGCTGCATAGCCTGGCCATGTGGTTGATGGCGCAGTCGCCCGACCTGCGCTTTTTCCGGGTGTTCAACTACATCACCTTCCGCGCCGTGATGAGCACGCTGACCGCCTTGTTCATCGGCCTGATGGCCGGCCCCGGCGTGATCCGCAAGCTCACCGCGATGAAGGTCGGCCAGGCGGTGCGCCAGGACGGGCCGCAAACCCATCTGATCAAGACCGGCACGCCCACCATGGGCGGCGTGCTGATCCTGATCGCCATCACCGCCTCGACCCTGCTGTGGATGGACCTGTCCAACCGCTTCGTCTGGCTGGTCCTCATCGTCACGCTGGGTTTCGGCGCCATCGGCTGGGTCGACGATTACCGCAAGGTGGTGCATCGCGACCCGAACGGCATGCGCTCGCGCGAGAAGTATTTCTGGCAATCGCTCATCGGGCTGCTGGCGGCGTTCTACCTGGCCTTCGCGGTGTCGGGCAAGGGCAACCCGCAGGTGCTGCACCTGTTCGTCGAATGGATCAGGAGCGGCCTGACCATGCCGCTGCCGCCCGCGGCCGACCTCATCGTGCCCTTCTTCAAGTCGGTGAGCTATCCGCTGGGCATCGCCGGCTTCATCGTGCTGACCTACTTCGTCATCGTGGGGGCGAGCAACGCCGTCAACCTCACCGACGGCGCCGACGGCCTGGCCATCATGCCCACGGTCATGGTGGGCGGCTCGCTGGGCGTGTTCGCCTATGTCACGGGCAACGCGGTGTTCTCCAAATACCTGCTGTTCCCGTTCATCCCGGGCACCGGCGAGCTGCTCATCTTCATCGGCGCGATGGTCGGCGCCGGGCTGGCATTCCTGTGGTTCAACGCCTATCCCGCCCAGGTGTTCATGGGCGACGTCGGGGCGCTGGCGCTGGGGGCGGCGCTGGGCACCATCGCGGTTATCGTGCGCCAGGAGATCGTGCTGTTCATCATGGGCGGGGTGTTCGTGGTCGAGACGCTCTCGGTGATGATCCAGGTCGGCTATTTCAAGTACACCAAGCGCAAATACGGCCAGGGCCGGCGCATTTTCAAGATGGCCCCGCTGCATCACCATTTCGAGCAGCTGGGCGTGAAAGAGTCCCAGGTGGTGATCCGGTTCTGGATCGTCACCATGATGCTGTGCCTGGCCGGTCTGGCCAGCCTGAAGCTGCGGTGAACCGGACATGAACCTGCAAGGCAAGTCCGTCCTCGTCCTCGGCCTCGGCATCTCCGGGCTGGCCATGCTGCGCTGGTGCGCCATACAGGGCGCTGCGGTGCGCGTGGCGGACAGCCGCGCCGAGCCGCCGAGCCGGCAGGCGCTGCGCGAGGAATGGCCGGCTCTGGATATCCACCTCGGCGTGCCCGGCCCGACCTTGCTCGACGGCATCGATCTTCTGGCCGTGAGTCCGGGCATCGCTCCGCACGACTGCGCCTTCGGTCCGCTGATCGCGGCGGCGCGTCAGCGCGGCATCGCCGTGCTCGGCGAACTCGGGCTGTTCATGGCGGCCCTGCGCGACCTGGGCCAGGGCCGGAACTACGCGCCGAAGGTGCTCGCCGTCACCGGCACCAACGGCAAGACCACGGTCACCGCGCTCACCGCCGAACTCCTGCGTGGCGCGGGCATGGACGCGGTTGCCGCCGGCAACATCGGACCGGCCATGCTGGACGTGTTGCGCGAGCGCCTGGCGGAGAACCGCCTGCCTGCTGCCTGGGTGCTCGAACTTTCAAGCTTCCAGCTGCACGGCGTGGACGATTTCGCGGCCGGCGCCGCCACCGTGCTCAATGTCACCCAGGACCACCTCGACTGGCATGGCAGCATGGAGGCCTACGCCGCGGACAAGGCGCGCATCTTCGGCCCGCAACCCTGGAGCCTGGCCGAGCCGCCGGGCCTGATGCTGCTCAACCGCGACGATGCGCAGGTCATGGCCATGCGCCGCGAAGGCAGGCGCCAGCAGACCTTCGGCCTGGACGCGCCCGGCGTCGCAGGCGACTGGGGCGTGGCGCAGGAGCAGGGCATGGCCTGGCTGGTCCGCGCGCAAAGCCAGGTCGACGAGGAAACGCCCAAGCGCCGCGGCAAGGGCGCCTTGCCTGCGGCCGAAGCGTCCGTGGTGTTGCAAAGGCTCATGCCGGCCGACGCGCTGCGCATCCGCGGCCGGCACAACTGGGCCAACGCGCTGGCCGCGCTGGCCCTGACCGAAAGCGCCGGCGCGCCTCTCGCATCCATGTTGCACGGCTTGCGCGCCTACCGCGGCGAGCCGCACCGCATGCAGGTGCTGGGCGTGGTCCGCGGGGTCGAGTGGATCGAGGACAGCAAGGGGACCAACGTCGGCGCCACGGTCGCCGCGCTGCGCGGCATGGACCGTCCCGTGGTGCTGATCGCCGGTGGCGACGGCAAGGGGCAGGACTTCGCGCCGCTGGCGCAGGCGGCGACGGGCAAGTTGCGGGCCGCCGTGCTCATCGGACGCGATGCCGCGCGCCTGGCGCAGGCGCTTGGGGATGTCTGCCCCACCGAGCAGGCCGAAAGTCTGGAGCAGGCCGTGCAGCGCGCCGCGGCGCTCGCCTTCGAGGGTGACGTCGCCTTGCTCTCGCCGGCCTGCGCCAGCCTGGACATGTTCCGCAATTACGTGCACCGGGCCGAGGTGTTCGCCGCCGCGGTGCGCGAATGGGCCGAGTCCCATGGCGCGATGCTGGAGGTCCAGCCGTGATGACGCTGCCATGGTTCGGCCGCAAGCCGCGCAAGGACAAGCAGACCCCCATGCCGGTGCGTATCGGCTACGTGGGGCCGGCGGCGTCGCGCATGTTGGACTTCGATCAGAACCTGCTCTGGGTCATCGTGCTGCTTCTGGCCTTCGGCCTGGTCATGGTGTACTCGGCCACGGTCGCCATTCCCGAGGACCCGCACTACGCGCGCTGGTCGCAGTTCCACTTCTTCTGGCGCGACCTGGCCGCCGTGACGCTGGGCCTGGTCGGCGGCTGGGTGGTGTTCCAGTTTCCGATGAAAGTCTGGGAGCGCTGGGCGCCCTACCTCTTCGTGATTTCCCTTGTCATGTTGGTTGCCGTCCTGGTGCCATTCCTGGGCAAGGGCGTCAACGGCTCGCGGCGCTGGATTCCGCTCGGCGTGTTCAATTTCCAGCCCTCGGAGCTGGTCAAGCTCACCATCATTCTGTACGCGGCCGATTTCATCGTGCGCAAACAGGACGTCAAGCAGAGGTTCGGCAAGGCTTTCCTGCCGATGGCCGCCGCGCTCGGTTTCATCGGCGTGCTGCTGCTGGCCGAGCCGGACATGGGCGCCTTCCTGGTGATCGCCTCGGTGGCCATGGTCATCCTGTTTCTCGGCGGGGTGAACGGCAAGATGTTCACCGCGCTGACCGTGGTGATGATCGGCGCTTTCGTGCTGATGATCGTGTTGTCTCCCTGGCGGCGCGATCGCATCTTCGCCTACCTCAATCCCTGGGCCGAGGCCAACGCGCAGGGCAGCGCCTACCAGCTCGCCCACGCCCTCATCGCCATGGGGCGCGGTCACTGGCTCGGCGTGGGCCTGGGCGGCAGCGTGGAGAAGTTGCACTACCTGCCCGAACCGCAGACCGATTTCCTGCTCGCCATCATCGGCGAGGAGCTGGGTTTCGCCGGGGTGCTGGCCGTGACCCTGGTGTTCGCCTGGATCACCAAGCGCGCCTTCGACATCGGCCGCCAGGCGCTGGCCTCCGACCGCATGTTCTCGGCCCTGGTGGCCCAGGGTGTCGGAGTTCTCATCGGCGGCCAGGCCTTCATCAATATCGGCGTCAATCTGGGGTTGCTGCCGACCAAGGGCCTGACCCTGCCGCTGCTGAGCTACGGCGGCTCGGCCACGCTGGTGTCGCTGCTGGCGCTCGCCATCCTGCTGCGCGTGGATTTCGAAAACCGCGTGCTCATGCGTGGAGGCCACGTATGAGCACGCGGTTTCGGAGCAGGCTCACTTGCGCGCAGCGCAAGTTATGCCGGAGCCACAACGGCAAGCCGCAAGGCTGCGCCACATCTTTGCTCATGCGTGGAGGCCACGTATGAGCACGCCGCGCACCGCCGTGATCATGGCTGGCGGCACCGGTGGCCATATCTTTCCCGGGCTTGCCGTGGGCGAGGGCCTGCGCACGGCCGGCTGGCAGGTGCACTGGATGGGCGCGCCGAACGGGATGGAGGCGCGGCTGGTTCCCGCGCAGGGCTATCCGATGCTGTGGGTGAACTTCGGCGGCCTGCGCGGCAAGGGCCTGACGACCAGGCTGCTGCTGCCTCTGCGCCTGCTGCGCGCGTTCTGGCAGGCCCTGCGTGCGCTGCGCCGCGTGCGTCCCGGCGTGGTGCTGGGCATGGGCGGCTACATCACCGTGCCAGGCGGACTGATGAGCGACTGGGCCGGTGCGAAGCTGGTGCTGCACGAGCAAAACGCCGTGGCCGGCATGAGCAACCGCCTGCTGGCCAGGTTGGCGGACCGCGTGCTCACCGCTTTTCCCCACACCTTGCCGAACGGGGACTGGGTCGGCAACCCCGTGCGGCAGGGCATCCGCGATCTGGCTCCGCCCGCGCAGCGCTACGGCGCCCGCAGCGGGCCGCTGCGCATTCTCGTGGTGGGGGGCAGCCTGGGCGCGGCAGCGTTGAACGAACGGGTGCCGCAGGCCTTGGCCCTGCTCGACCCGCAGCAGCGCCCGACGGTGCTGCACCAGAGCGGGCGCGGGCATCTGCAGGCCCTGCTGCAGCGCTATGCGGAACTGGGCTTGCAGGCCGACTGCCGCGAGTTCATCGACGACATGGCTGCGGCGTACGCCGAGGCCGATCTCGTGATCTGCCGCGCGGGTGCCTCGACCGTGAGCGAGGTGGCCTGTGCCGGCGTGGCCGCGCTGTTCGTGCCGTTCCCGCACGCGGTGGACGACCACCAGACCGCCAACGCGCGTTTCCTGGCCGAACCGGGCGCGGCCCTGCTCGTGCAGCAAAAGGAGCTGACTCCCGAGCGCCTGGCCGCCGAACTGCGCGATCTCAGCCGGCCCCGCCTGCTGACGATGGCGCAGCAGGCCCATGGCCTGGCCCGCCGCGACGCGGTCGAGCGCATCGTCGCGGCGTGCGAGGCCTTGGAGAATCCACGATGAAACACGCCATTCAACACATTCATTTCGTCGGCATCGGCGGCGCCGGCATGAGCGGCATCGCCGAGGTCCTGCTCAATCTGGGCTACGCCGTCAGCGGCACCGATCTCGCCGAAAACGGTGCGGTGCTGCGCCTGCGCTCCCTGGGCGCGCGCATCGCGCTCGGCCACGACGCCGCGCATATCGCCGGGGCCGACGCGGTGGTCGTGTCCACCGCGGTGGGGCCGGACAACCCCGAGGTGCGCGCCGCCCGAGCCCGCCATATTCCCGTGGTGCCGCGCGCGGTGATGCTGGCCGAGCTGATGCGCCTCAAGCGCGGCATCGCCATCGCCGGCACGCACGGCAAGACGACGACGACCAGCCTGGTGGCCAGCGTGCTGGCCGAGGGCGGGCTCGATCCCACCTTCGTCATCGGCGGACGGCTCAACAGCGCCGGCACCCATGCCAAGCTGGGGCAGGGCGAGTACATCGTGGTCGAGGCCGACGAGTCCGATGCGTCCTTTCTCAACCTGCTGCCCGTCATGGCGGTGGTGACGAACATCGACGCCGATCACATGGACACCTACGGTCACGACATGGCCAGGCTGCGCCAGGCCTTCGTCGCGTTCATCGCCCGCCTGCCGTTCTACGGCGCGGCCATTCTGTGCGTGGACGATCCCGGGGTCAGGGCGATTCTTCCTTTTGTTTCCAAGCCGGTGACGCCTTACGGATTGAGCGAGGAGGCGCAGGTGCGCGCGATCGACGTGCGCGCCGAGAACGGCCGCATGCACTTCACCGCGCTGCGGCACAACGGCGTGATGCTGCCGCCGCTCGCGGTCACGCTCAACCTGCCGGGATTGCACAACGTGCGCAATGCGCTGGCCGCCATCGCGGTGGCGGCCGAGCTCGGCGTGGACGATGCCGCGGTGGTCAAGGCGCTGACCGAGTTCCACGGCGTGGGCCGGCGTTTCCAGCGCTACGGCGAGATCGACCTGCCCGCGGGCGGACGATTCACGCTGATCGACGACTACGGCCACCATCCGGTGGAAATGGCGGCAACGCTGGACGCGGCGCGCGGCGCGTACCCGGGCCGGCGCATCGTGCTGGCGTTCCAGCCGCACCGCTACACCCGCACGCGCGATCTGTTCGAGGATTTCGTCGCCGTGCTCGGCCAGGCCGACGCGGTCCTGCTGGCCGAGGTGTACGCGGCGGGCGAGCCGCCCATCGTCGCCGCCGACGGGCGCAGCCTGGCGCGCGCGCTGCGCGTGGCCGGCAAGGCCGAGCCGGTTTTCGTCGACGACATCGGGGCCATGCCGCGGGCCGTCCTCGATCTGGCGCGGGATGGCGACGTGGTGCTGTGCATGGGCGCCGGCTCCATCGGCGGTGTGCCGCAACAGGTCGTGGATCTCGCGCTCAGCATGGAGGGGCAGGCATGAACCGGATCGAAAGCACCACGATCGACCCGCGCGCCCTGGGTCGGGTGGCCGTGCTCATGGGCGGCTCGTCGAGCGAGCGCGAAGTCTCGCTGATGTCCGGCAAGGGCGTTCTCGCCGCGCTGCAGGCGCGGGGGGTTGACGCCATCGCCTTCGATCCGGCCGAGCGCGCCCTCTGCGAACTGTGCGCACTGGCCGTACAGCGCGTGTTCATCGCCCTGCACGGCCGGCATGGGGAGGACGGCACGGTGCAGGGTGCGCTCGAACTGCTCGGCATCCCCTACACCGGCCCCGGGGTGATGGCGTCGGCCCTGGCCATCGACAAGCACATGACCAAGCGTCTTTGGCAATGCGAGGGGCTGTCCACCCCAGCCTGGCGGATGGTGGCGAGCCCGGCGCAGGCGCACGCCGCGGCACACGAACTCGGCTTGCCGTTGATGTTCAAGGCTTCCCACGAGGGGTCGACGCTCGGCCTGGCGCGTGCCGATACCGCGCAGCAGGTCGATGCGGCCTATGCCGAGGCGGCGCGTTTCGACGCCGCCGTGCTGGCCGAGCAGTTCATCGCCGGCGACGAGGTGACCTGCGGCGTGCTGGGCGAGGGCGCCGGCGCGGTGGCGCTGCCGCTCATCCACATCGTGGCGCCCGGCGGCAACTACGACTTCGAGCACAAATACTTCAGCGACGAGACCCAGTACATCTGCCCGAGCGGCCTGCCGCCGGCGGAGGAGCAGGCCATCGCCGAACTCGTGCTGGCGAGCTACCGCACGCTCGGATGCCGCGGCTGGGGGCGGGCCGACATCATGATTCGCGCCACCGACCGCAAGCCCTTCCTGCTGGAACTCAACACCAGCCCGGGGATGACGGGCCACTCCCTGGTGCCGCTGGCCGCGCGCGTGGCGGGCCTGAACTACGAGGATCTGTGCCTGCGCATCCTGGCCGATGCCCGCCTGGACAGCGGCACGGGCGCCGTTCCCGGAGCACGACCGTGACGCGCGAACTGCCCCTGGACATCCGGTTGATGAACGTCACCAGCCGCGCGCTGCTGTGGCTGTTCATGCTCGGCGCCTTGGCGGTGGCCGGCAACTGGCTTGTCCAGCGTCCCTGGTGGGCCATTCGAAGCGTGCGTGTCGAAGGCAATTTGCAGCACGTCAGCGCCACGGCGCTGCGCGGCGAGGCGCTGCCGCGACTGCAGGGGAATTTCTTCACGGTCAGCCTGGCCGCCGCGCAGCAGGCGTTCGACCAGGTGCCCTGGGTGCGCAAGGCTGTGGTGCAGCGCGTGTGGCCGCTCTCGCTCCTGGTCACGCTCGAGGCGCAGCAGCCGCTGGCTTTCTGGAGCGACGGCAGCTCGGTGGTGGGTCTGGTCAATACCCACGGACAACTGTTCGAGGCCAATCTGGGCGAGGTGCAGGACATGGCGCTACCCAGCTTCTCCGGTCCGGCCGGCAGCGAGGGACGGGTGGCGCAGATGTATGCCGAGCTTTCCCGGGATTTCGCGCCGCTGAAATGGAAGATCGTCAAGCTGGAGATGGGCGCCGAGGGCAACTGGCGGGTGCAGGTCGAGGACGGGCCCAGGTTGGATCTGGGCAGCGATCACGACGCGCAGGCCTTCCAGCAGCGCCTGCAGCGTTTCCTCGTGCTGGCGCCGCGCGTGCAGGCGCGCTACGGACGTGCGCTGACGAGCGCCGATCTGCGCTACAGCAACGGCTTTGCCGTGCGCCTGGCGGGAGTGGATTTGCCGGGCGGAAAACCCGATTCGAAAACGACGCAAAGACAAGGCAAGGCGAGGGAGCACAGGTGATGGCGAAGGATTACAAGGATCTGGTGGTGGGGCTGGACATCGGCACGTCCAAGGTGCTGGCGATGGTGGCCGAAATCCTGCCGCAGCAGGACAGCCCGGCGGCCAAGCTCAAGATCGTGGGCATGGGGCAGGCCGCCACGGCCGGCATGCGCCGCGGCGTGGTGGTGGACATCGAGGCCACGGTGCAGTCCATCCAGGCCGCGCTGAAGGAGGCCGAGCTGATGGCCGACTGCCGCATCACGCGCGTGATCACCGGCATCACCGGCAGCCATATCCGCGGCCAGAACTCGGAAGGCATGGTGGCGATCAAGGACCGCGAGGTGACGCAGAACGACGTGTCGCGCGTGATCGAAACCGCCAAGGCGGTCAACATCCCCACCGACCAGCGCCTGCTGCTGGTGGAGCCGCAGGAATTCATCATCGACGGCCAGGAGGTCAAGGAGCCGGTGGGCATGAGCGGCATCCGCTTGGAGACCAAGGTGCACATCGTCACCGGCGCGCAGACCGCGGCCGAGAACGTCATCAAGTGCGTGCGCCGCTGCGGCCTCGAAGTCGACGCCGTGGTGCTGCACCCGCTGGCCTCCAGCCATGCCGTGCTCACGGAAGACGAAAAGGAACTGGGCGTGGTGCTGGTGGACGTGGGCGCCGGCGTGACCGACGTGGCCATCTACACCGGCGGCTCGATCCGGCATACCGCCATCATCCCCATCGCCGGCGAGCTCATCACCAGCGACATCGCCATGGCGCTGCGCACGCCGACCAAGGACGCCGAAGACATCAAGATCGAGCATGGCGTCGCCAAGCAGCTGCTCGCCGGCGTGGACGAGCGGCTGGAGGTTCCGGGCCTCGGCGACCGCGGGCCGCGCATGCTCTCGCGCCAGGCGCTGGCCGGAGTCATCGAGCCGCGCGTGGAGGAAATCTTTTCCCTGGTGCAACAGGTGGTGCGCGACTCGGGTTTCGAGGAGCTGTTGTCCTCAGGCGTGGTGCTCACCGGCGGCGCGGCGCAGATGCCGGGCATGGTCGAGTTGGGCGAGGACATTTTTCTCAAGCCCGTGCGGCTTGGTTTGCCGCAATACACCGGGCCGCTTTCCGACATGGTGCGCAGTCCGCGCAACGCGACGGCGATGGGGCTCCTGGTGGAGGCGCAGACGCAGCGCCAGCGCGGTGCGCGCATCGCGCAGAAAGCCGGCAGCGCCGGCACGCTGGTGACGAGGATACGCGACTGGTTCGCGGGAAATTTCTAAAGATTCAACGGGGCTTGCCACTGCGAGGTGGCTGGCATGGAGTGGGCAGGAGAGGGTCTTTTTCTTTTTATCGACGGAGGTGCATCATGGCTTTTGAAATGATCGAGGACGCAAGCGACAGCGCGTTCAACAGCGGAACCAACATCAAGGTGATCGGCATGGGCGGCGGCGGCGGCAACGCCGTCGAGCACATGATCCAGTGCGGCGTGAAAGGCGTCGAGTTCATTTGCGCCAACACCGATGCGCAGGCGCTGAAGGTGTCGAGCTCGCACCGCTTCATCCAGCTCGGCAAGACCGGTCTGGGCGCCGGCGGCAAGCCGCAAGTGGGGCGTGACGCGGCCGAGCAGGCGCAGTCCGAAATCCGCGACGCGCTGGCCGGCGCGCACATGCTGTTCATCACGGCCGGCATGGGCGGCGGCACGGGCACCGGCGCCGCACCGGTGGTGGCACGCATCGCGCGCGAAATGGGCATCCTCACCGTCGCGGTGGTGACCAAACCCTTCGAGTTCGAGGGTACCAAGCGCCTGTCGAACGCCGAAAGCGGCCTGGAGGAACTGGAAAAGCATGTCGACTCCCTGATCATCGTGCTCAACGAGAAACTGCTCGAGGTCTATGGCGACGACATCTCGCAGAAGGAGGCCTTCGCCAAGGCCAACGACGTGCTGAAGAACGCCACCGGCGGCATCGCCGAGATCATCAATGTTCCGGGCATGATCAACGCCGACTTCGAGGACGTGAAGACGGTGATGGGCGAACCGGGCAAGGCCATGATGGGCACCGCCGTGGCCAGCGGCGCCGACCGTGCCCGTCTGGCAGCCGAGCAGGCCGTGGTCTGCCCGCTGCTCGACGGCGTGGATCTTTCGGGAGCCAAGGGCGTGCTGGTCAACATCACCGCGGACGACTCGCTCAAGCTGTCCGAGACGCGCGAGGCGATGAACGCCATCCGCGCTTATGCCGCGCCCGACGCCCACATCATCTTCGGCACCGTGAACGATCCGACCATGGGCGATTCGCTGCGCGTGACCGTGCTGGCGACCGGCCTGTCGCGCGCCAAGGCCGCCATGAAGGTGGCTCCCGCGCTGACGGTGCTGCGCACGGGTACGGATTCCATGCCCATGGCCATGGGGGGCATGCAGTCCGGCAAACCGGTCGACGAGCATCAGATTCCGGCCATCTGGCGCAACCCGCGCGGCAACGCGCCGTCGGCCCATGTCAATGCGCTGATGCAAAGCGGCATGGACGAGTTGGAGATCCCGGCCTTCCTGCGCAAGCAGGCGGATTGAGGGGATTGTTCGACGAGAGATCGACGTCGATAGGGTTCCCGCCTCCTGCGACGCCTCCGGTCGCATGCGGCGGCAGATCCGATGAAGGCCGGCGGATGGCCCCGTTCCGCCCGGCATGGATCGGATCTCATCTCGCCTCTTAGGGCCTGGCGCCTAGGGTGGCCGGTCGGTGTGCGCTGCCTCCCGCACGCCGACCGGCCCGTAGGGTGATTCACGCGTCATTAAAATAGGCACTGGTTATCAATGATTGTGAATCGATTGCAAAAACGACCAGCCATGTTGTCTCAACGCACCATCCGTTCGGCCAACCGCGCCGTGGGTGTCGGCCTGCACAGCAGCGAGCGCGTCGAACTCACGCTGCACCCGGCCCCGCCCGACACCGGCATCGTGTTCCGGCGCACCGACCTGCCGCAGCCCGTGACCATCGCCCTGCACCCCCAAGCCGTGGTGGACACGCGCATGGCCACCACGCTGGGCGCGGGCGACGCGAAAATCCACACCGTCGAGCATCTGCTCTCCGCCTGCGCCGGGTTGGGCATCGACAATCTGCTGGTGGACGTCGACGCCGAGGAAATTCCCATCCTCGACGGATCGGCGTCAAGCTTCGTCTACCTGCTGCAGTCGGCCGGCCTGCAGCAGCAAGCGGCGCCCAAGCGTTTCATCCGCATGCGCCATGCCGTCGAGGTTCGCAGCAGCGACCGCGACGGCGAGAAATGGGCGCGCCTGGAACCGCACGACGGCTTCCGCCTGCGTTTCGCCATCGAGTTCGATCATCCCGCCATCGACCAGACCGTGCAGGACTACAGCTTCGATTTCGACATGCAGGCCTATGTGCGCGACATCGCGCGCGCGCGCACCTTCGGTTTCATGCGCGACGTCGACGCGCTGCGCGAGCTGGGCCTGGCCCAGGGTGGGAGCATGGAAAACGCGATCGTGATGGACGAGTCGCGCATCCTCAACCAGGAAGGGCTGCGTTTCGACGCCGAATTCGTCAAGCACAAGATGCTCGACGCCATCGGCGATCTGTACGTCATCGGTCATCCCATCATCGGCGCCTACAGCGCCTACCGCAGCGGACATGCGGTCAACAACGCCTTGCTGCGCGCCGTGCTGGCCGACCCGGATTCCTACGACATCGTCAGTTTCGCCGACGCCGCCGACGCGCCTGCCGGGTATCGCGACACGCTCAAGGCTGCGGCCTGAGCGGGCACGCCCGCCGCGGCGCACGCGCGCTCATCTCAATCTTCGTGATCCCGCGCATGGCGCGCGCGCAGCTCGCGCAGGCGCGCACGCACCGCGGCTGGCGCCTGCGAGGTCGTCACGGTCGGGTCAAGCGCCCGGCTCGGCGCCTGCGGCGAGCCGGGCTCGTTCACCCGCACCGCGATGCGCTGCACGGGCCACTGCGCCTGCTGCAAGTGGCGCAGCAGCAAGGGTCTATACAGTTTGAGCTTGGCCGCCACCGCCGACGAGGATGCCGTCAGGTGCCATGTTCCTTCCGCCCATTTGCCCGGGCGCACGGCCTCGACCAGTTCCGAGGGCAGCGCCGTGCGCAGCGCGGCCCACATTTTTTGCGATGTGAGCGCTTGCTCCTTGAGGGCCATCAAGGTTTGCGTACGCTGCATCCACTGCGGCAGCATGGCCATGGTGACCGCTGGCGGGGAGCGGAACTCGGATCGGCGCGTCTTGCGCGGCCGTGGGGCGTTGGGGGTCATGAGGACCGCAAAGGTGGCATGGGCGTCATTGTCATGCAGGACGGAGCAGACTCGCGCCATGGGGGCGCTGAGTAGAATGAATATTTCTTCGCGATGGCACGCGGGGCGCATCGCATACCCCAGCCAGGGCCGTGGTTGGTTCCAGCCCGACGCGTGCCACACCCAGACCGACCCATGCCCGCATCCTTCCTGACACGACTTTTCGGCAGCCGCAACGAGCGGCTGCTGCGCCAATACAGGCGCGTGGCGCAGCGCATCAACGCGCTGGAAGCCCAGTTCGAAAAACTCACCGACGAGGAACTGCGGGGCAAGACCGCCGAGTTCAAGCAACAGGTGGCCAATGGGCGCAGCCTCGACGACCTGCTCCCCGAAGCCTTCGCCGTCGTGCGCGAGGGCGGCAAGCGCGCGCTGCGCATGCGGCATTTCGACGTGCAGCTCATCGGCGGCATGGCGCTGCACGACGGCAAGATCGCCGAAATGCGCACCGGCGAAGGCAAGACCCTGGTGGGCACCTTGCCGGTCTATCTCAACGCCCTCACCGGCAAGGGCGTGCATGTCGTCACCGTGAACGATTACCTCGCCCAGCGCGATGCGCAGTGGATGAGCAAGCTCTACAACTTCCTGGGCTTGAGCGTGGGCATCAACCTGCCCAACCTGGCGCGCGAGGACAAGCAGGCGGCCTACGCCGCCGACATCACCTACGGCACGAACAACGAATACGGCTTCGACTACCTGCGCGACAACATGGTGTTCGAACCCGGCGAGCGCGTGCAGCGGGGCTTGCACTACGCGTTGATCGACGAGGTCGATTCCATCCTGATCGACGAGGCACGCACACCGCTCATCATCTCCGGCCAGGCGGACGACAACACCGACCTCTACCTCAAGCTCAACAAGGTGGTTCCCCTGCTGGAGCGGCAGATCGGGGAGGAGGACCCGCTCACCGGCAAGGGCGTGGAAAAGCCCGGCGATTTCACGGTGGACGAGAAGAGCCACCAGGTCTACCTGACCGAAGCCGGCCACGAGAAGGCCGAGCGCATTCTCGGCGAGATGGGGCTGATCCCCGAGGGCAGCACCCTCTACGACCCGGCCAATATCGCGCTGATGCACCATCTGTACGCGGCGCTGCGGGCCCATCATCTGTACCACCGCGATCAGCACTATGTGGTGCAGAACGGCGAGATCATCATCGTCGACGAATTCACCGGCCGCATCATGGCCGGACGACGCTGGTCCGACGGCCTGCACCAGGCTGTCGAAGCCAAGGAAGGCGTGCAGATCCAGAGCGAGAACCAGACGCTGGCGTCGATCACCTTCCAAAACTACTTCCGCATGTACGGCAAGCTCGCCGGCATGACCGGCACGGCCGATACCGAAGCCTACGAATTCCAGGAAATCTACAAGCTGGAAACCGTGGTGATTCCGACCAACCGGCCCAGCCAGCGCAAGGACTATCAGGACAAGGTCTACAAGTCCGCCAAGGAGCGCGACGAGGCGGTGGTGGCCGACATCAAGGATTGCTACGAGCGCGGCCAGCCGGTGCTGGTGGGCACGGCGTCCATCGAGGCCAGCGAGCACCTGTCCCAGCTGCTGAGTCGCGAAAAACTTCCGCACCAGGTGCTCAACGCCAAGCAGCACGCGCGCGAAGCGGAAATCGTCGCTCAGGCCGGGCGGCCGAAGATGATCACCATCGCCACCAATATGGCGGGCCGCGGTACCGACATCGTGCTGGGCGGCAACGTCGAGAAGCAGTGCGAGTTCATCGAAGCCGATGCGGCCTTGTCGGACGAGGAGAAGCGCCAGCGCATCGAAACCATCCGCAGCGAATGGCAGTCGCTGCACGATCACGTCATTGCCCAGGGCGGCCTGCACATCGTCGGCACCGAGCGCAGCGAGTCGCGCCGGGTCGACAACCAGCTGCGTGGCCGCTCCGGCCGCCAGGGTGATCCGGGTTCCTCCCGCTTCTACCTGTCGCTCGACGATTCGCTGATGCGCATTTTCGCGGGTGACCGCGTCCGCGCCATCATGGATCGCCTGAAGATGCCCGAAGGCGAGGCCATCGAGGCAGGCATGGTGACGCGCTCGATCGAATCCGCGCAGCGCAAGGTGGAGGCGCGCAATTTCGATGTCCGCAAGCAACTGCTCGAATACGACGACGTGGCCAACGAGCAGCGCAAGATCCTTTACGAGCAGCGCAACGCCATCCTCGACAATCAGGACGTGAGTGCCCAGATCGCCGACCTGCGCGAGGGCAGCGTGACCGATCTGGTGCACAACTTCGTGCCGGCGCAAAGCATGGAAGAGCAGTGGGACATTCCCGGGCTCGAGCGCGCCCTGCGCGACGACTGGCAAGTGGATGTGCCGCTGCAGGCCTGGATCGAGGATGACCAGACGATCACCGACGAAGATGTGCTCGAGCGCGTGCTCGATGCCGTGAATGCCCAGTACAAGGCCAAGGTCGAGACCGTCGGCGCCGCCAATTTCGCCAGCTTCGAGCGCATGGTCCTGCTGCAGTCTCTCGATCTGCACTGGCGCGAACACCTGTCCGCGCTCGACTACCTGCGCCAGGGCATTCACCTGCGCGGCTACGCGCAGAAGCAGCCCAAGCAGGAATACAAGCGCGAAGCCTTCGAACTCTTCGGCCAGATGCTCGACGCCGTGAAGAACGACGTCACCCGCACCCTGATGACGGTGCAGGTGCAGACCCAGGAGCAGGCCGAGGCGGCGGCGGAGCAGATCGAGCAGCGAGCCCAGAGCCTGCACAACCTCGTGTTCCAGCATCCAGAGGCGGGCGGGGCGGCGACCCAAGATGGCGAGATCGAAGGCGCAGAACTCGCCCTGGCCGGCGCCGCGACGGCGGGGCTGGTCATGCAGCCCAGCATCCATGCCGCGCCGAAGGTCGGGCGCAACGATCCTTGCCCATGCGGCAGCGGCAAGAAATACAAGCATTGCCACGGCAAGCTGACTTGAGATCGCACGCGGCCGTCCCGTCTTGCCTTGCGGCGGCGGGGGTGGTCCGCGCGCTTGCATCGGCGGCGGTCCGGAACCCATGGCCCCTTCCGGACGCCGACCCAACTCGACCCTGATGGAGAACGAGCCTTGGCTGTGAACCTGAACCCCCCCGATCCCGCTGCGCTGCATGCCGTGCCCGGTGTGCGTATCGGCGTGGCCCAGGCCGGCATCCGCAAGGCGGGCCGCAACGATCTGACGCTGTTCCTGTTCGATCCCGGCACCCTGGTGGCCGGCGTGTTCACGCGCAACCGTTTCTGCGCGGCGCCGGTGCAGGTGTGCCGCGAGCATCTGGGTGAGTCCCACTGTGCCCCGGTGCGCGCGCTGGTGGTGAATACCGGCTGTGCCAACGCCGGCACCGGCGAGCCTGGTTTGCGCGCGGCAAGGCGCAGTTGCGAGGCCGTGGCCGCGCTGGCCGGCGTGGCGCCGCGCGAGGTCCTGCCGTTCTCGACCGGGGTGATTCTCGAACCCCTGCCGCTGGAGCGGCTGGAGGCCGGGCTGCCGGCGGCCCTGGCCGACGCTCGGGCGAACGCCTGGGGCGACGCCGCGGCCGCGATCATGACCACCGACACCGTGCCCAAGGCCGCCAGCGCGCAGGTGGTGATCGACGGCGTGAACGTCACGATCAGCGGCATCGCCAAGGGCGCCGGCATGATCCGCCCCAACATGGCCACCATGCTGGGCTTCATCGCCACCGACGCGCCGGTTGCCGCCGGCGTGCTCGCGGAACTCGTGCGCGACGTGGCCGACGCCTCGTTCAACTGCATCACCGTCGATGGCGACACCTCGACCAACGACGCGCTGGTGATCGCGGCCACCGGACACGCTGCCCTGCCCGCCATCGACGATGTCGCAAGCCCCCCGGCGCGGGCCTTGCGCGAGGCCCTCGCCCGCGTCGCGCTGCAACTGGCGCAGGCCATCGTGCGCGATGGCGAAGGCGCGACCAAGTTCATCAGCATCCGGGTCGAAGGGGCCAAGTCCCGCGCGGAGGCGCGCCAGGTTGGATATGCGGTGGCCCATTCGCCGCTGGTGAAAACCGCGTTTTTCGCCAGCGACCCCAACCTCGGGCGGATTCTTGCCGCGGTCGGCTATGCCGGCGTCGACGACCTCGACGTGCGCGGCGTCGACCTCTATCTCGACGAGGTGCATGTGGCGACGCACGGCGGACGCCACCCGGATTACAAGGAAGTCGACGGCCAGCGGGTGATGGCCAAGCCGGAGATCGCCGTGCGCATCGCCCTCGGGCGCGGCCCGGCTGCGGCCACGCTATGGACCTGCGACCTGTCCCACGATTACGTCTCGATCAACGCCGACTACCGGAGCTGAGAGCCGATGGCCACATTCGATACGGCGGATCGCCTCGCCGCGCTGCTCGACCATGCCGAGCGCGTGCTCAACCGCTTGGAACTCGTCCTCGCCCCAACCCCGCCCGAGCCGGACTGGCGTGCCGCCGTGGCCTTCCGCTGGCGCAAGCGCGGCAACCATGCGGTGCTGCAGCCGGTGCGCACGCTTTCGCCCATTCGCTTGACCGATTTGCAGGGCATCGACGAGCAGAAGCGCCGCATCGAGCGCAACACGCGCCAGTTCGTCGCCGGCAAGCCCGCCAATAACGTCTTGCTCACCGGCGCGCGGGGAACGGGCAAGTCCTCCCTGGTCAAGGCCTGCTTGAACAAGTACGCGGCCAAGGGCCTGAGGCTGGTCGAGGTGGACAAGGCCGATCTCGTGGATCTGCCGGATCTGATGGATCTGCTGGCTTCACGCCCCGAACGTTTCGTGGTGTTCTCGGACGACCTCTCCTTCGACGAAGGAGAAGCCGGCTACAAGGCGCTCAAATCGGTGCTCGACGGGTCGATTTCGGCGCATGCCGACAACGTCCTCATTTACGCGACATCGAATCGCAGGCATCTGCTGCCGGAGTACATGCACGAGAACCTGACCTACCAGCACACCGAAAGCGGCGAGGTCCACCCTGGCGAGGTGGTCGAGGAAAAAATCTCCTTGTCCGAGCGCTTCGGTTTGTGGGTGAGCTTCTACCCCTTCGACCAGGAACACTACCTGCGCATCGTCGAGCACTGGCTGCAGGCGTTTGGCGTGGCGCCGGAACAGGCGCAGGCGGCGCAGGCCGAGGCGCTGGTCTGGGCCCTGGAGCGGGGTTCGCGTTCAGGTCGCGTGGCCCAGCAGTTCGCGCGCGATTTCGCCGGGCGCAAGGTGCGCTGACACCATGGCCGCCAATGCCGCGCCGGGAACCGGAGCCGTGCCCGGCGCGACGCCCGCGGCGCGCCCGCTGGTGCCGGTGGCTGTCGGGGTTCTGCTGCGCCCGGACGGCAGCTTTCTCCTCGCCAGCCGCCCGGCCGGCAAGCCCTATGCGGGCTATTGGGAGTTCCCAGGCGGCAAGATCGAGCCGGGCGAAAACCTGTCGCAGGCGCTGGAACGCGAACTGCGTGAGGAACTCGACATCCGGGATCTGCGCGCCACGTTCTGGCGGTCCTGCGTCATGGACTACCCGCATGCCCGCGTGGAGCTGCAGTTCTGCAAGGTGACGCAATGGTCGGGCGAGGTTCGTCCCTGCGAAGGCCAAGCCATTGCCTGGCAGCAGTTGCCGGTGGATGTCGCGCCGGTCCTGCCCGGCACGCTGCCCGTGCTGCAATGGTTGGCTCGGGAGCGCGCCCACGAGGGACCCACTCACATCACCTGAAGCGAGGGCGATTGGCGCGATCTTCAGTGCGTGGAAAATGACGAACCCGGACGCGCAGCCGGGCGCGGCGCCGGCTCCGTTTCCTCATCCTCAAGCGGGGGCGCGGCGGCGACGCGGTAGTTTTCGCTGGCCCAGGCCCCTAAATCCATGTTCTTGCAGCGCTCGCTGCAAAACGGTCGCCAGGGGTTGTCGGCCGCATAGCGGCTAGGGCCCTCGCATGTCGGGCAACGCACGATGCGGGCGGTGTCGGTTTGGGTCGGTGTATTCATGGACAAATTCATGGACAGAGCGCGATTTCGAAGGCCACGTCCGTGGTCACGGGCTTGAGCTTCCAGTCGGCGTCGGGGCGCATGTAGCGCACGGAGACCATGAGCCGGTGACCGGTGGTTTCGGGCACGACTCCCAGGGCGCCATCGACCCGCAGGCGCATGAGCTGATAGTGGCGTCCGCCCAGGTTCTGCTGGTAGGTGCCGCCGCTTGCCAGGGTTTTGTGCGGGACCCCCGAGTCGCGCAGCAGGCGCAGCAGCAGTTCCACGGCCATGGACAGCGGGCTGAAGACTTCGAGCCAACGCGCCATGTCCAGCCGGCGCTGGTCTTCCGGCAAGTGCTGCCAGGCGTAATAGGCCGGCAGGTCGAATTCGCAGGTGCCGCCCGGAATGCTGGCGCGGCTGCGGATGGCCATCAGCCATTCGTTGTCCTGGAGCGACTGGCCGGGCTTGCCGAGTTGCTGACTCAGTTCCTGGAAGGCCGAATCGATCTCCGCCAGCACCTCGTCGAGAGCCAGTTCGGACACGGAGGGGTTGCCGCGAAAGCTGAGGAATTGCTGGCGCTGCCGCTCCAGATCCTTGAGCAGTTCGGACTTCAAATCTTGCCGCGTGGCCACGTCCATGATCTCGAACAGCGAGAGCAGGGCGTAGTGGTGGTCGTAGGGGTGGGCGCGCTGCAGCAGGAAATCGACTCTGCGGAACAGGTGCTCGAGTCGTAGCAGGGTGCGAACGCGCTCGCTCAGTGGGTATTCGTAGAGGATCACGGGCCGGAGCTTTGTGTGGGCGCGCAGCAGCCGGCGGGAGGCCAGCAGGGACTGCGCCCTTATTGGGGCGCATTGTCACGCATGTGATGCGGGAATTCAAATCAGCCCGCCATGCGCAGGTAGCCGGCATGCAGATCGCGGGTTCGTTTTTGCAATGCGGCGAGGTCCGCGCTGTTGTCGATCAGATCATCGGCCGCGCGCCTGCGCGCCTCGCGCGTGGCCTGGGTGGCCATGATGGCGCGGACCTGCGCGGCGTCCAGGCCCGACCTGCGCATCACGCGAGCGATCTGCTGGCTTTCAGGGCAGTCCACCACCGCGATGCGATCCACGGCGCTGCGCCAGCGGGGCAGGTTCTCGACCAGTAGCGGAATGACCAGAACGAGATAGGGCCCCGCGGTTCGGGCGGCACGTTCGCGCATGGCCTGGCCGATGCGGGGATGCAGGATGGATTCGAGCGCGCAGCGTTTGGCGGGGTCGGCAAAGACGGCGGCGCGCATGCGGTCGCGGTCGAGCGCACCTGCGGGGGTGATCATCTCGGCGCCGAAGGCTTGCTGGATGGCGGCAATGGCGGCTCCGCCCGGCGCGGTGAGTTCGTGGGCGATGGCGTCGGCATCCAGCACGCCGGCGCCCAACGCCGCCAGCAGCGCCGCCACGGCCGATTTGCCTGAGCCGATCCCGCCGGTGAGCCCGATGGTCAGCCGATGCTCAGCGGAGGATGCCGGCGTCGTCATGCTTGCCGGGACCTCAGGCCCCGCCGGGCAGAACCCAGGCGATGAGGCGTTGCGGTCCCAGCAGCAGCATGATCAAGCCGGCCGTTGCCAGGAACGGGCCGAAGGGTATCGGCTTGCCCCGCTCGGCAAGGCCACTGAACTGCAGAGCGATGCCGATGGCTGCTCCGGCAACCGCCGACAGCAGGATGATGGGCAACAGGGCCAGGGCGCCAAACCAGGCGCCGAGTGCCGCGAACAGCTTGAAGTCGCCGTAGCCCATGCCCTCCTTGCCCGTCAGCAGCTTGAACGCCTGGTAGATGCTCCATAGGCTTGCGTAGCCGATCGCGGCGCCCCATATGGCCTGAGGCAGAAACGCGGGGTCGAGGCTGGCGTGCAGCAGCAAGCCCAGCCATAAAAGCGGCAGGGTGATGCCATCGGGCAGCAGGGTCGTGTCGTAGTCGATGAAGGCCAGCGCGATCAGCCCCCAAAGCAGGACGACCAGGCCCAGCGCCCAGGGCGTCGCCCCATGCAGCCAGATGGTGGCGGCCGTGAGTCCGGCCGTGAGCAATTCCACCAAGGGATAGCGCGCCGAGATGCGCGTGCCGCACGAGGAGCATTCCCCGCGAAGCATGAGCCAGCTCAGGACGGGAATGTTCTCCCACCAGGGGAGGGTATGGCCGCAGCAGCCGCAGCGCGAGCGCGGATGGAGCAGATTGAAGGTCTCCGCGGCTTGCGGCGCGTTCTCGGGGTGAAGGGTGGTGTGGGCTTCATGGTGCCATGCCCGCTCCAGCATCACCGGCAGGCGCAGGATGAGCACGTTCAGAAAACTGCCCACCAACAGGCCGACGACCGCCGCGGCCAGCACCCAGGACCCAGCAGGCAGCCCTGCCCATGCGTCGGGCATGCTCAGCCCACCACTTTGCCGAGATTGAAGATGGGGAGGTACATGGCGATGACCAGGCCGCCGATGAGCACGCCGAGCACCACGATGATGATGGGCTCCAGCAGGCTCGACAGCGCCTTGACCAACTCGTCGACCTCGGCTTCGTAGATATCGGCGGCCTTGGCCAGCATCTGGTCGAGCGAGCCCGACTCCTCGCCGATGGACGCCATTTGCAGCACGAGGGGCGGGAACACCCCGGTGGACTGCATGGACAGGGTCAGGCTGGTCCCGGTCGACACGTCCTGCTGGATTTTCGCGGTGGCTTGCTGATAGACGATGTTGCCCGACGCGCCGCCCACGGAATCCAGCGCCTCGACCAGCGGCACGCCGGCGCCGAACATGGTGGACAGCGTGCGGGTCCAGCGCGCAAGCGTTCCCTTGAGAACCAGATCGCCGAACACGGGCAGGCGCAGCATCATGCGGTCGACGAACTCCTTGACCTTGTCGGAGCGCTTCCAGGACTGGAAGATGAAATAGCCGCCGATGAAGATGGAGCCGAACAGGATGTACCAATAATGGACGAAGAAATTCGAGATCGCGATCACCACCAACGTGGGGGCCGGCAGGTCGGCGCCAAATTGCTTGAACACGTCCTGAAAGGTGGGCACGACGAACATCATGATGATGGTGACCACGATCATCGCCACGATCATCACCGCGATCGGGTAGGTCAGGGCCGATTTGATCTTGCTGCGAATCGCCAGGGTTTTTTCCTGATAGGTCGCGAGGCGGTCGAGGATGAGCTCAAGCATGCCGGCCTCCTCGCCGGCTTCGACCAGATTGCAGTAGAGGTGATCGAAATACCGCGGGTACTTCCGGAACGCGGCCGACAGGCTGGTGCCGGTTTCGACGTCGTTGCGAATTTCCGTGATCAGCCGGGCCATCGACGGATTGGGGTGGCTGCGACCGACGATGTCGAACGACTGCAGCAGCGGCACCCCGGCGCGAAGCATGGTGGCCATCTGCCGCGTGAAGGTGGTCAGGTCCTTGGCCTTGATGGACCTGCCGGCGCCCATCTTGCGCTTCTTGACCTTGGTCACCAGGATGCCCTGGCGGCGCAGCGAGGCGTTGACGATGTTCTCGCTGCCGGCGCGCATTTCCCCGCGTTGCAGCTTGCCCTGGCGATCCTTGCCCTCCCAGACGAACAGAAAATCCTTGGTCGTGCGCATTGCGGCTGTTGCCATATGTCCTCCGGTTGCAGCCTGTCGGTTATTCGTTGGTCACGGCCAGCACCTCTTCAAGCGAGGTGAGCCCTTGCTTAACCTTGATCAGGCCCGATTCCCGCAGGGTGCGGACGCCCTCGCGCTTGGCCTGATCGGCAATGTCCAGCGCCGTGCCATGGTTGAGAATGATGCGCTGGATTTCATCGCTGATCGGCATGGCCTGATAGATGCCCAGGCGCCCTTTGTAGCCGCTGCCATTGCATGAACTGCACTTGCCCGGCTTGTACGGCTTCCACGAGCCGTCAAGGTCGCTGTCCTTGAACCCGGCCTCCAGCAGCGCCGCCGAAGGGATGTCCATCGGCGTCTTGCATTGTGGACAAAGCTTGCGCGCCAAGCGCTGCGCCGTGATGAGAATGACGCTGGAGGCGATGTTGAATGCCGGCACACCCATGTTCATCAGGCGTGTCAGCGTGGTTGGGGCGTCGTTGGTATGGACGGTCGAGAACACCATGTGGCCGGTCTGCGCGGCCTTGATGGCGATGTCGGCCGTTTCCAGATCGCGAATCTCGCCCACCATGATGATGTCCGGATCCTGGCGCAGGAAGGCGCGCAGCGCGGTGGCGAAGTTGAGGCCGGCTTTTTCGTTGACGTTGACCTGGTTCACCCCGGGCAAGTTGATTTCCGCTGGGTCCTCGGCGGTGGAGATGTTGACGCCGGGCTGGTTGAGCAGGTTCAGATAGGAGTAGAGCGACACCGTTTTGCCGCTGCCGGTGGGGCCCGTCACCAGCACCATGCCTAGGGGCGCTTGATCGCGCGCAGCACCCGTTCTTTTTCCTCAGGCTCGTAGCCGAGGGTCTCGATGCCCATCTTGGCCAAGGATGAATCGAGAATCCGGATGACGATCTTCTCGCCATGGATGGTGGGCAGGGTGCTGACACGAAAATCGATCGCCCGTTCCGGGCCAAATCGCAATTTCATCCGGCCATCTTGCGGCACCCGCCGTTCGGCGATGTCCAGGCGCGAAATGACCTTGATGCGCGAGGCCAGTTTTTCCTTGATCGCGACCGGAGGCTGGGCGATTTCGCGCAACTCCCCGTCGACGCGGAAACGAATGCGGTAGAAGTTCTCGAAAGGTTCGAAGTGGAGGTCGGACGCGCGCATATTGATCGCGTCCACCAGCATTTTCTGCAGGAAGCGTACGACCGGCGCATCGTCGACGTCGGCCCCGAGGTCCTTCTCGCCGCTGGCTTCGTTGCTGCCGTCGTCGAGGTCGTCGAGATCGAAATCATCGCCGATCAGCGCGCTGATCTGCGTGGACGCCGACTGCGTGCTCTGGTCGATCCAGCGCACTAGCTTGTCATACTCGACCACCACCAGATCAACCGCCGACTGCGCCTGGAACTTGATCTTGTCTTCGGCTTCGTGATCGGCCGGATCGGCCGTCGCCACCACCAGTTTGTTGCCGCGCTTGATCAGCGGGAGGACTTTGTAGGCCTTGATGATCTTGGGGTCGAGCACGCCGCTGGGCACGCGCGCTGGGTCCAGCGCATCGAGATCCAGCATGGGCAAGGCGAATGTCCTGCTGATCCAATGGGCCAGGTCCGCCGCGCTCATCGAGCCGCTGGACAGCAGCGTGGCGATGAAGCTGGTGCGGGACTCGGCGGCGCGCTTCTGGATTTGCTCGGCAATCGTGCGTTGCAACTGATCCGACTGGACCAGCGCATGCGCCAATCCCGAAAGTTGGGCTGGCGATTTGTTGAGGGGCGGTGAGGCCGAGATGACGGTGGACATGGCTCGCGGAGAATGGCTCTTGAATGATGCTGTCTGCGGGCTCCTTTGTAAATCAGGCTTCGCGCCATGGTGGGTGGGGAACCGGAAATATGTCGCAAATTCGCAAGAATTCCGGTATTTTGCAGCAAGGATTGTTTATTCACGCGGATCACAGCAGAACGCTTGCGACCTGACGTGCCGGGAATCGGCATGGGCATCCTTGCCAAGGCACAGCCGCTGGACGTACCGATCGTTTCCCGACTCTGTATGTGCGTAAGCGCACAGTGCGGAGAAGCTTTTTGACCTAAATTGCACCAAGTGCATCTTGGCTTTGCGCGCTGGGTTGTGTGCGCGACTTCCACCGCCGCCACGCGACGACAAACGACGCGACGCCGCGCAATGTTCATGTTCTATTCACGCCCTGCAAAGCCGAAAGCAGTCAAGTGTCGTCTCAGGGCGTGATTGCGCGGGACAACATCTCGGTCAAGCGCGCCTACCAGAGAGGTTGACCTGAAGAATGTTGACTGTGGATGCGCGATGAACCGAGGTCTGCGCCCTAAATCACGACTGCACGAAGATCGAACGGTCAGGCCCGATCACCGCCCTGAGCGCCGCCCAACACCTCGTTGTCACCTCCTCGCGCATGCCTAGCATCCATTGAAAATTCGTTCTCCCGTCTCTTGGCTCAACCTGACCCAACTGCGACGCCGTATTGCTCGCGAGTCGGTTCTGCGCCGCAGTCTCGAACACGAACCGGCCCTGCGTTCGGAGTTGTTCAGCACCGACCAAATGGACCTGTATGGGGCCGTGCTTGCCCGTCGGCATCGATCGACCGATGTCGCGCGGGACAACTCCTTGCTGGCGCGCTTGTCGGACAACGAAGCCGTTCTTGGACATGCCAGCGAGAAGCTCGCGCTGGCCTTGCGGACTGGCCGCCGCATCACGCCGGCGGCGGAGTGGCTACTCGACAACTACTACCTCATCGAAGAACAGATCCGCACCGCGAAAAGACATTTACCCAGGGGCTACAGCCGCGAGTTACCGCGCCTGCTCAATGGGCAATCTGCAAAGTTGCCCAGGGTCTACGACATTGCGCTGGAAACGATTTCCCATGGCGATGGCCGGGTGGACAGCGAGAGCCTGAGCTGCTTCGTGGCTTCGTACCAGAGGGAGACCGCCCTGACCCTCGGCGAGCTTTGGGCCATTCCGATCATGCTCCGGCTGGCGTTGATCGAGAACCTGCGCCGCGTTGCGGTACGCGTCATGACCGACTGGGCCGGTCGCAATCTGGCCGGACAGTGGGCGGACCGGATGACCAAGATCGCTGAAAGCGATCCCAAGAGCGTGGTGCTTGTGGTTGCCGACATGGCGCGTTCAAACCCGCCGATGGCGAGTTCGTTTGTCGCCGAATTGACGCGACGGCTGCAGGGTCAGGGACCGGCCTTGGCGCTGGCCCTGACCTGGATCGAACAACGGCTTTCCGAATCGGGGCATGGCGTCGAACATCTGGTGCAGATGGAGGCGCAACAGCAGGCGGCCGATCAAGTCTCGATCGGCAACAGCATTGGAAGCCTTCGCACGCTTTCGGCGATGGACTGGCGTGAATTCGTGGAATCCATGAGCAGCGTCGAGCACGTCCTGAGCGAGGATCCCGCCGGCGTCTATGCCGCGATGGATTTCGCCACGCGCGATCATTACCGCCATGTGGTGGAGCGTCTGGCGAGGCACAGTTCCTTATCCGAAACCGGGGTGGCGCGCGCTGCCATCGAAAGCGCCCAAGAAAGCAGGCTTGCGGGGACCCGGCCTCGCGCTGAAGCACATGTCGGTTTTTACCTGGTGGACAAGGGCCTCCCGGCGCTGGAGCGGCACGTCGTCAAGCCGCGCACGCCTGCAAAAGCCTTGCAGTCGTTGATCGACCGGACGCCGTTGCAGATTTATCTGGGTCTGGTCGTGCTGCTCACGGCGTTGCTCGCGCGCCCCTTGCTGCTGGCCGCACCACGCGGTCCGATACAAGATTGGGCATGGTTGCTGGTCGCCATTCCCGTCGTGCTGGTCACCAGCCAGCTGGCGATCAGTCTGGTGAACTGGCTTGCCACCATTGTGGTGGCGCCGAACATGCTGCCGCGCATGGACTATTCCGGCGGCCTGCCCGAAGAGGTTCGTACCCTCGTGGTGATTCCTTCGATGTTTTCCGGACCCCAGGACATCGAAGATCTGGTGGATGCCTTGGAGGTGCGCTTTCTGGCCAATCGCGACCCGTACTTGCACTTCGCACTCTTGACCGATTTTCCAGATGCGCAAACCGAGACACTGGAGCAGGATGCGTCGCTGTTGCTGCTTGCTCGACGGCGCATCGATGCGCTCAACGCGGCCTATCCCGACGCCGATCCGCACACGGACCGTTTCTTTCTCTTTCACCGCCCACGGCGATGGAATCCGGTCGACAAGCTGTGGATGGGGCACGAGCGCAAGCGGGGCAAGCTTGCGCAACTCAATGCGTTGCTACGCGGTCGATGCCGCGAGCAATTTTCCCTGATCGTTGGCCGCACTGAGGTTTTGGCCGGGGTGAAGTACGTCATCACCCTGGATGCCGATACCCAGTTGCCGCGAGCCTCCGCGCGCCAGTTCATCGGCACCATGGCGCACCCCCTAAACCGTGCCGTTTACGACCCTGCTAAACGGCGCGTCGTCGCGGGCTACGCCATCTTGCAACCGCGCGTGGGCATCAGCCTGCCCAGCGCTGCGCGCTCGACATATGCCAGGTTCTTCGGGAGCGATGCGGGAATCGATCCCTACACGCGCGCCGTCTCGGACGTTTATCAGGATCTGTTCCGGGAAGGTTCATTCATCGGCAAGGGCATCTACGACGTCGATGCCTTCGAGCAGGCCATTGATGGCCGCTTTCCCGAGAACAGCATCCTCAGTCACGACCTGGTGGAGGGCTGCTACGCCCGATCCGGGCTGATCAGCGATGTGCAGCTCTACGAGGAATATCCGTCTCACTACCTCGCCGACGTGAATCGGCGCCATCGCTGGATTCGTGGTGACTGGCAACTTCTACCATGGCTCATGCCATGGACGCTAACGCAGAACAAGGGCTGGGAACGGAATCCGCTCACGGTGCTTTCACGCTGGAAGATTTTCGACAACCTGCGCCGCAGCCTCGTTCCGTCCGCTTTGTTGGCCTTGCTCCTGTTCGGCTGGATCGCGATCTTGCCCGTGGTGGCGTGGACCGTTGCGGTACTGGCCGTCGTGCTGGTCCCCGCGTTGTTGGCGTCCTGGCTGGATCTTTTTCGAAAGCCGTGCGACGTTCGACTCGATCAACACTTGCGCGCCGCCTTGCACGCAGCTGGCCAGCATTTCGTGCGGATACTGCTTTTTCTCGCTTGGCTTCCACACGAGGCGCTCTACACCCTGGATGCCGTGGCGCGCACGCTGTGGCGATTGGGCATCAGTCGGCGACAACTGCTGCAGTGGAATCCATCGCGAGATGCCGAGCGCGCCAGCCGCAACGATCTGATCGGCCTGTACAGGTCCATGTGGATCGAGCCATTTCTTGCGTTCCTTGTCGCGCTGGGTTTGCTGCTGCTGCGGCCGGATGCGCTGGCCGTGGCCACGCCTTTCCTGCTGCTGTGGCTGCTGGCGCCGGCAATCGCCTGGCGAATCAGTAAACCGCCGGTGCTGGCTGCGTTTGCCCCGACCCCGGAAATTCTGCGGTTTCTGCGCAGGCTCTCGCGCAAGACCTGGGCCTTTTTCGAGATTCATGTCCACTCGCAGGAAAACTGGTTGCCGCCGGACAATGTTCAGGAATACCCGGCCGCGGTGATCGCCCACCGCACCTCGCCCACCAATATGGGGCTGGCGCTGCTGGCCAATCTCGCGGCCTACGATCTGGGCTATCTGACGGCGGGCCGTTTGTTGGAACGTACGGGTCACACCCTACGAACGATGCAAAGCATGCAGCGGCATCGCGGCCATTTTTACAACTGGTACGACACGCTGACTCTGCAGCCGCTGCCGCCGCGATACGTCTCGACCGTCGACAGCGGCAACCTCGCGGGTCATTTGTTGACCTTGCGACCCGGCTTGCTCGCGCTGGCGGATGAACCCTTGTTCGACGGGCGGATGCTCGAGGGTGTGCATGACACCTTTGCTCTTTTGTGCGAAGCGGTCCTTGCCGGTTCTCCGCAAGCCGGTCCTCTGGCTGGTTTTCGCGACGAACTCGCTTCCGCCCTTGCCGCCACGCCGCGGACGATGACGGCGGCCACGGACTGCATGCAGCGGCTCCTCGGCCATGCCGAGGCCCTCATCGCCCCCGCACACGCCGCCGAAGCTGCGAGCGAGGCGGAATTCTGGCAGCAGGCGCTGGTCGGTCAATGCCGTGACGCGCATGCGTATCTCGCCCAATTCAACTTCGCATCCGTCGATCTTGCCGAAGAGGGGATGGATGAAATTCCCACATTGCGCCAGCTGGCGGAACTTGACGCTCGCCCAGGGACTTGCACCGCCCACGCCACCGCCGCCGCGGAAATGCAACGCAAGGCCACAGTTCTCATCGCGACCATCGGCCAGTTTGTGAAACAGGCCGGGGACCTCGCGGTCATGGATTACGGTTTTCTCTACGGCGCCCCGAGCGACTTGCTCTCGATCGGCTACAACGTCGAGGAGCGCCGGCTCGACGCAAGTTCCTACGATTTGCTGGCCTCGGAGGCCAGGCTGACCAGCTTCGTGGCGATCGCGCAGGAACGGCTGCCGCAGGAAAGCTGGTTCGCCCTCGGCCGGCTGTTGACCACCACGGGCGGCGAACCCGTGCTGCTGTCGTGGTCCGGCTCGATGTTCGAGTACCTGATGCCCTTGCTGGTGATGCCGAGTTATCAGGGGACACTGCTCGATCAGACTTGCCGCGCAGCAGTGGCCCGGCAGATTGAATACGGCAACCAGCTGGGCTTGCCTTGGGGCATCTCCGAGTCCGGCTACAACACGCAGGACGTTCACCTGAATTATCAATACAGGGCCTTCGGGGTTCCCGGACTGGGCTTGAAGCGCGGACTGGGTGATGAGATCGTGATCGCGCCCTACGCGTCGGCGCTCGCGCTGATGGTGGCGCCGGAGGCCGCCTGCGCGAATCTCCAGCGGCTCTCCAACCAGGGTCTGGATGGGCGCTTCGGACTGTACGAGGCGGTTGACTACACCCCCGCGCGCCTATCGCGAGGACAGGGCTCGGCGGTGATCCGCTCGTTCATGGCGCACCACCAGGGCATGAGTCTGCTGGCGCTGGATTACGTGCTCAGACAGCGTCCGATGCAAAGGCGCTTCGAATCCGATGCGAGCTTGCGGGCAACGCTCCTGCTCTTGCAGGAGCGGGTGCCGAAAACCGCTGTGGAGTATCGGCACGCCTCGGGGCTCCAGGCGCCGAACGCGATGTTGCGCGCAGCCGAATCCAGCCTGCGCGTCACGACCGATCCGGACAGGTCGCGGCCTGCCGTGCAATTGCTCTCGAATGGCCGCTACCACGTCATGGTGAGCAGTGCGGGCGGCGGTTACAGCCGCTTCCGCGAAATGGCCGTCACCCGTTGGCGCGAGGACATCAGCGGCGACAACTGGGGGGTGTTCTGCTATTTGCGCGATGTGGCCAGCGGAGAGTTCTGGTCGAGCGCGCACCAGCCGACGTTGAAGAAGCCAGAGCTTTACGAAGCGATTTTCTCCGATGCGCGAGTCGAGTTTCGCGTACGCGAGCGCGATTTCGACACGCATACCGAAATCGTGGTGTCGCCCGAGGACGATATCGAGCTGCGCCGCGTTCGCATCACCAACCGCGCGCGCGTGGCGCGGACCATCGAAATCACCAGCTATGCCGAGGTTGTGCTGGCGCCGGCGATGGCCGATGCGCTGCATCCTGCGTTCAGCAAACTGTTTGTCCAGAGCGAGCTCGTGCGGCCGCTGCAGGCGATCATCTGCACGCGGCGCCCGCGCTCGGGCAGCGAGCGGATACCGTCGTTGTGCCACTTGCTGGCCGTGCACGACGCCGACGTTGACGAGATTTCCTACGAGACCGACCGCGCCCGCTTCATCGGCCGGGGCGGCAGCGTGGCGAGTCCCGCCGCGATGGGCAGCGCCTCGAAGATGCATCGCCGCCTGACCGACAGCGAAGGGTCGGTGCTCGACCCGATCGTGGCGATTCGCTGCCGCATCAAGCTCCAGCCGGAGCAGTCCGCGCTGGTGGATATGGTCACCGGCATCGGCGACAGCCGCGAGGCCTGCCTGCATCTGATCGGCAAATATCGCGACCGGCATCTGGCCGACCGCGTGTTCGATCTGGCCTGGACCCACAGCCAGGTACTGCTGCGCCAGCTCAACGCCAGCCTGGCCGATGCGCAGATCTATGAGGAGATGGCCGCATCGATCATCTACGCCAGCGCCGCGCTGCGTGCCGAATCCAGCATCCTGCGGGCCAACCGCCGTGGTCAGTCCGGGTTGTGGGGCCAGGCGATCTCTGGCGATCTGCCGATCGTTCTGCTGCACATCGCCGATTCAGCCAATATCGAACTCGTGCGCCAGTTGGTGCAGGCGCACGCCTACTGGCGGCTCAAAGGCCTGGCGGTGGATCTTGTGATCTGGAACGAGGACCGCGCCGGCTACCGGCAGCAGTTGCAGGACTTGATCATGGGGTTGATCGCCTCAGGGGTCGAGGCCAGCCTGATCGATCGCCCCGGCGGCATTTTCGTGCGCCCCGCGCAGCAGATTTCGGACGAGGATCGCATCCTGATGCAATCCGCCGCGCGCATCGTTCTCACGGACGGGGGCGGTCCCCTGTCCGAGCAGATCGGGCGTCGCCGGATGCAGACCCAGCCGCCGCAGTTCGTCGCGACCAGGAGCCGCCTCGCCGAATCGGTCTCCGCAAACCCGGCACCCGAGCCGGCTGCCCCCTCTTTGCTGCTGAGCAACCCGTACGGAGGCTTCAGCGCGGACGGCACCGAATACGTCATCACCCTCGCGCAGGACCAGATGACACCCGCGCCGTGGGCCAACGTGCTGGCCAATGCACATTTCGGCACGGTTGTTTCCGAGAGCGGGAGCGCCTACACCTGGGGCGAGAACGCCCATGAATTCAGGCTGACGCCCTGGCATAACGATCCGGTCACCGACGCCAGCGGAGAAGCGATCTACCTGCGTGACGAGGAGACCGGCCACTCCTGGTCGCCCACGCCGCTGCCCAGGCGCGGCCAAGGCAGCTACCTGACCCGACACGGTTTCGGCTACAGCGTGTTCGAGCACAGCGAGGACGGAATCCAGACACAGCTGTGGATCTATGTGGCGCTGGACTCGGCGGTCAAGTTCTCGGTACTCAAGGTGCGCAACGTATCGCGCCGTATGCGCCGGTTGTCCGCGACCGGCTACGTCGAATGGGTCCTCGGCGATCTGCGTGAGAAATCCGCCATGCACGTGGTGACCATGTCCGATCCGATAACCGGTGCGTTGTTTGCGCGCAATGCCTACAACATGGAGTTTCCGGGCAGGGTCGCATTTTTCGATGTCGACAATCCGGCGCGCAGCGTCAGTGGCGATCGCAGCGAATTTCTAGGCCGCAACGGCAGCCTGCGCGCGCCGGCGGCGATGGCGAACGCCCGGTTGTCGGGTCAGGTCGGCGCGGGCCTGGACCCGTGCGCGGCCATCCAGATTGGCTTCGACCTGGATGCCGGCAGCGAGCACGAAATCATCTTCCGTCTGGGCCTGGCCGGCGACGTCAAGAAGGCAAGCGAGCTTGTGCAGCGCTGCCGCGGGCTCGGGACCGCGGCAGCTACGCTCAAGGCGGTGCGTCAGCACTGGCACGACATCCTCGGCAAGATCCAGGTGCAGACGCCGGATGCGGCCATCAACGTCCTCGTCAACGGCTGGCTGATGTACCAGACCATCGCCTGCCGCTTCACGGCACGCAGCGGCTATTACCAGTCCGGCGGCGCCATCGGTTTCCGCGACCAATTGCAGGACGCGATGGCCATGATCCATGCCTCGCCGCATGCCGTACGCCAGCATCTGCTGTTGTGCGCCGGGCACCAGTTCCTCGAAGGCGACGTGCAGCATTGGTGGCATCCGCCGAAGGATCGCGGCGTGCGCACCCGATGCTCCGACGATTATCTGTGGCTGCCGCTGGCCACCAGCCGCTATGTCCTGATGACCGGCGATGCCAGTGTGCTCGACGAGAGCGTCGGCTACCTCGAAGGCCGACGCGTCGGCCTCGATGAGGAGGCCTACTACGATTTGCCAACGCGCTCGGAGCTGCGTGAGACGCTCTATCAGCACTGCGTGCGGGCGATCGAGCACAGCATGCCGCGTGGGGCGCACGGGTTGCCGCTGATCGGCAGCGGCGACTGGAACGACGGCATGAACCGGGTTGGCGATCAGGGACGCGGCGAGAGCATCTGGCTGGGCTTCTTTCTCTACGACGTGCTGCTGCGTTTTGCCCCGATTGCACGCTTGCGCGACGACGCGGCGCTTGCCGCGCATTGCGAGGCGGAGGCGGCCACACTGCGCGCCAGTATCGAGCGGCACGGCTGGGACGGCGCCTGGTACCGACGCGCGTATTTCGACGACGGCACTCCGCTGGGTTCCGCCGGCAACGACGAATGCCAGATCGATGCCATTGCGCAAAGCTGGTCGGTACTGTCCGGAGCGGCCGACCCGGGGCGTCAACATCAGGCCATGAACGCGCTCGACAAACGCCTGGTGCGCCGCGCCAAGGGGCTGGTGCAGTTGCTGGATCCTCCATTCGACCATTCCGCGCTCGACCCCGGCTACATCAAAGGCTATGTGCCTGGCGTGCGCGAGAACGGTGGGCAGTACACGCATGCGGCAGTCTGGGCATCCATGGCGTTTGCCGAACTGGGTGACGGTGCGCGCGCATGGGAACTGCTGCGCATGATCAATCCGGTCAGCCACGGGCAAGGCGGCGCAGACATCGACATCTACAAGGTCGAGCCCTATGTGGTGGCCGCCGATGTCTACGCCGTCGCTCCGCACGTGGGCCGCGGCGGCTGGAGTTGGTACACCGGGTCGGCCGGCTGGATGTACCGATTGATCGTGGAGTCGCTGCTGGGTCTGCGACGGGAGGGTGCGTGTCTGCGCATCGCCCCGGTGCTGCCGACCGACTGGCCTTCATTCAAGCTCGACTATCGCTATCGCGACACGCACTACCACATCACCGTGCTGCAGGCGAACGACGCCGACGAGGACAACAGCTGCATCATGGACGGCAAACCTCTGCCGCGGCCCAGCATCGAGCTGGTCGACGACGGCCTGGAGCATCAGGTCGAGATCCGCCATCGGCCGGGTGCGTCGATACCGGCAAATTCCAGCGACCGCACCTTGCCGCCGCGATGCATGAATGCCCCGCCATGAGCATGCCCTGTTCGGACATCTTTGTATTCTTCGGTGCGACAGGCGATCTGGCGTACAAGAAAATTTTTCCGGCGCTGCAGGCATTGATCCGCGCCGGCGATCTGGACATCCCGATCATCGCCGTGGTGCGTGCCAGCGGGACCCTGGAGCAGTTGCGCCGGCGGGCGCGGGAGAGTCTGGAGATGAACGGCGGCCTTGATGCCGACGCTTTCGCCAGGCTCTGCGCGCAGATGCGCTGCGTCAGCGGCGACTACGACGACCCGCAAACCTATTGCCGCCTGAGACAGTGCATGGGCGACGCGGCAAGTCCGCTGCACTACATGGCCATTCCGCCGAGTTTGTTCGAGATGGTGGTGCAGGGCCTGGCAAAGGCCGGTTGCGCCAAGGATGCCCGGATCATTGTCGAAAAGCCGTTCGGGCACGATCTGGCCTCGGCTCAGGCGTTGAATCGCATGTTGCACGAGGTCTTCCCCGAGTCAGCGATCTTTCGCATCGATCATTACTTGGGTAAGGAGGCCGTGCAGAATCTTCTGTATTTCCGCTTTGCCAACGCTTTCCTCGATCCGATCTGGAATCGCCACTACGTCGACAACGTCCAGATCACCATGGCCGAGAATTTCGGTGTGCAGGGTCGCGGCAGTTTCTACGAGGAAGCTGGCGCGATTCGCGATGTGGTGCAGAACCACTTGCTGCAGGTGATTGCGTTGCTGGCCATGGACGCACCGGTCGGCCAGGACGCCGAATCCATGCGCGCCGAGAAGCTGCGGCTGTTCCACGCCATGCGTCCGCTCGACCCGAAGCAGGTGGTGCGCGGCCAGTTCCGCGGTTATCGCGGCGAACAGGGCGTGGCGCCAGCATCCCAGGTCGAAACGTTCGCCGCGCTATGCCTGCACATCGATACCTGGCGTTGGGCCGGCGTGCCGTTCTACATACGCGCTGGGAAAAATATGCCGATCACCGCCACTGAAGTCCGCGTCACCTTGAAGTGCCCGCCGCTGGCGATCTTCGATGAAATCAGCGCAGCCACGTCCAACTACTTCCGCTTTCGCCTCAGCCCGGAGGTCTTGATCTCGACGGGTGCTCGCGTCAAAAAACCTGGCGATGCAATGCGCGGCGAGGCGGTGGAACTGGTGGTGCGGCATCAGGCCCAGCGGAATGAGCTGCCCTACGAACGATTGCTCGGGGACGCCATCTGCGGCGATTCCGCGCTGTTCACGAGCGACGCATGCGTCGAGGCGGCGTGGGCCGTTGTCGAACCGGTGCTCGTCGATGCTGAAACGGTCATCTTCTATGAGCCCGGAAGCTGGGGGCCGCCCGCGGCTGCGCAGCTCGTGCTTGGTGGCGAGGGCTGGCACGATCCGAAGCGCGAGGCGCAGCCTCTATGTTGACGCGGTTCGTTCCCGCTCCATTCGGCTTCCCGCCCCCATCAATTCAACGCCTCGGCCGGCACTCGGCTTGCGAGCCATGAATACAGGGCCACAAAGATCATGACATCGAACACCACACCGAAGCACAGATACAGCAGAGGCATAAACAGCACGGACAGGTATTGCAGCACGATGGCGTGCAGAACCGCCATGTGCGGCACCATCAGCGCCAGGTAGCCAAGTACCCAAGCGGTGTGAAGGAATCGATCTCGAGCGCGAATGGGAAGTATGCCGTAGCCGAGTGCAAGCAGTACGGGCACCGCGAGCATGACCCCGTATCCGGCATTCAGAATGGCCTGTAAATGCCCCGGGATGCTGTAGGAGAACAGGGAGGGTTCGAATGTGAAAAACAGGATGGCCGTGGCCTGAACAACACACAAAGTGCGGATCAGGTACTTCAGCGGCGTCATGGCATCGCTCAACCAGAACGTCGCTCCATAAAGGGCGATCACTGCTGCGGTGGTGGCGAGGATGATGTCCGATGTCGGCATCACGGATGTCCCGGCGGCTTGGATCCAGAGCAGGAGCCCGGATTCACCGTTTCCGGCACGCAGAGGAATGTCTAGATGCAAACCCCAGAACAAAATCACATCTCGCCACCAGTGCATCAGCGGTTCTTTGCCCCAGAGCAAAAGGGCGGTGAACAGTACGGCCCAGGTCAGCGACTGGAGCAAGGCGCCCAAACGCAGCTTGGCGCTGCGCATGGCGCGGTGTGCGCCCTGGCCCGGAAAGTTCGACCGGACCTCGTTCAAGGCGAATTTCGCGGCTTCCAGTGCATCGGCTCTTGCCAAGCTGCGTTCGTGTGACTCGAGTGATGCCGTTTTCATCACAGTTGCCAAAACAGACCGAGCGTGACGCCCTGGCGGACGTAGTAGGGGTTTCGGTAGCGTTCCAGCATGGCTGAAACTCCCCAATTCGAGCCAAGCCAATGGCGCACGGCGAGGCTGGCGTCGGTGCTGTAGAAATCAACCAACTGAACTCCAGCGCCGATGGTCTGGTATCCCTCCATGCCCCAGGCATAGCGTCCGATGATCTGCGTTTGTTTGTCGTACCCCCATGTCGCCGCAACGAATTGCTGGCGCGTATTCACACCCCCCGGATTGCTGTTGTTGAATCGCACCTCTCCTTGAAGAACCAGCGGTAGGGTCGAGTAGTAGTAAATGGCGCCGAGACCAACGCTGCTGTCGGTGTGGCCGTCGGGTGCGACGTAGTAGGACAGGCCAAGCGTGGCAACCAGGTTTTTTTGCGCGAGCAGCTTGCGGTTGATAAAGGCATCGACGCGGTAGCGCGGCAGGTAGAACGCGCCATCACCCGCACCCACACTCAGACTTGCGTACCAATCAGGATTGATCGTCAGCGTATCGCCGAATCCCGCGTACTTGCCTGGTTCGCCGAACCGACGCATGGCCGACAACTGGCCTTGGAGCACATTGGCGCCCGTTTCATACGTGCCGAACACTCCCGTTTCGCTCCACTGACCATACCCGGCTGAGAGACTCTGATAGCTGGCGTAGGTACTGATGCTGACCGGAGTCGAGCTCGGGGTCGGGGTCGGGGCAGCAGCCGGGGTTGCGGCCGGGGCTGCGGCTGGCAGGTCGGTTTGCGCCATGCACGGGGCGGCTAGGCATGCCAACAAGCAGCCCAAGAGGGAAGTGACGCTTTTTCTTTGCATAGGGCTTTGCCTAGGTTGTGATCAGAACTTTGGAAATGCGCTCCGCAGCTTGTCCGTCGCCAAACGGGCTCGCCGGAAGTTGCATGCGCCGGTAAGTGGCTTCGTCGTCGAGCAGTTTCGCGGCTTCGTCCACGATGCGTTGCGTGTCGGTACCGACCAAACAGGCCCCACCGGCCTGCACCAACTCTTGGCGCTCGGTGCTGTGACGAGCAATCAGAACCGGTCTTGCCAAGGCCGACGCCTCTTCCTGGATGCCTCCTGAATCCGTCAAGCTGAAATAGCAGCGTGCCAGGAGCGCGATCATGGCCGGGTAGTCGAGCGGCTGCGTCAGGCACAGTCGCGACCGTGCTTGCGCGGCCAGCCCGGCAAAGCCTGTGGAGACGTCGTCCTGCACGGATGGGTTGGGATGAACGGGCCAGACGACCACCAGTTCCGGGTACGCGTTCAGAAGCTTCACCACGGCTGCCGCGATATCGCGAATCGGCTGTCCCCAGTTTTCACGGCGGTGCGCGGTGACAAGCATCAACCTGTTTTGGCTGTATTGCGCCAGGAAGCTGCGTAACTGCCGTGGCATGGCCAGTCGCGGATCAAACAATCCTTGGCTGATACGTTCGCGCACCCAAAGGGCGGCATCGATCACCGTGTTTCCAACCATGAAAATGCGATCCGGCTCGATGCCTTCCCGGATCAGATTGGCTTGGGCCTGGGCCGTGGGAGCGAAGTGCCAGTGGGCCAAACGACCGATCAGCTCTCGGTTCTTTTCTTCAGGAAACGGTTCATGCTCGCCCGTGCGCAAACCGGCTTCGATATGCGCCACCGATATGTTGTGGTAGTAGCCGGCCAAGGCCCCGGTAAAAGCTGATGTGGTGTCTCCCTGCACCAGCACCACGTCCGGGTCGGCTTCTTCAACGACTTTGTCGATGCGCTCCAGGAGCGTCGCTGTCAAGTTTCCCAGCAACGGCGAGCGACGAGGCAACTCGATTTGATAGTCGGGTGGCATTCCGAAAAACCGATACAGCACCTGTGCCACCTCCTCGTGCTGCCCCGTGTGCAACAGCTGCACATGATGCCCCTGTTCGCGCAGCAGACGGTACAGCACCGCGATCTTGATGATTTCCGGCCGGGTCCCTACGCAGGCGAGATAAGTTCTCATGTGCAGTTTTCTTTCTTGTTCGCTGGCGCCACGTGGTGCGCGTTGAGGATCTGCACCACGACTTCATCGGTCACGGTCCAGTGCGCGGTATGACGAAATGGCAAGGTTGTGCGCAACCAGCACCGCGCCGATCCCACGTCTCCCTGCTTCCAAGCAACCAGCGCCACAAGCCCCCATGCAAAATCCGTGTGGACCTGGCGCAGCCAAAGTCCGCGATATTGTTTGATCCACTGCGCATACCAGGCATGGGCTCCACCTGGAATGAGCGGGTAGTTTTCCAACAGCGGGTAGATCTGAGCGACGGCGTCGGGATAGAACGCGGGTTTGACTCGCTCCTGCCCGGGTTGTGTGGAAACCAAAAACCGTTTTGTCTTGCTGTCCCAGAACGTTTTGTCGATCGATTCCGCCAGGCTTGGGTGCGCTGCATTCTCAGCGGCCGCGCGGTTGGGTTTTCCTGACCAGACTTCAAGGTTGTCCATGAAAAGCCCGTGCTGGTAGACCGGCGAGACGAGATAGATCCCGCGTGAGGGATCGACCAGTCTGGACAGAGCTAGCTGGGAAACTTTCTCGCTATGACGCCAGGCTGGGTTGCGTTTCAGTTCGGCGGGCATGGTTCTCAGAAACTTGAGCCACAGTGCAAGCAGCGAATCGTCCGCGTCAGCCGTCTTGCACGGCGCCCACACCGGACCGTTACGGCAGAATCGATCGAATGTGGCATCAGGTTTTTGCCGGGCGAGCAGCCAATCAGCCCATTTCGTGCTGTAGGCGGCAATGCTCAAGCCGTTCTGTTGCGCTAAAAGAAGGGCTTGCAAGGCGAAATAAGGGTCGACGGTATCGCCGTGAAACTGAATTGAAATGGCGCCTGAATCGCCGGCGTAGCCGGACAGGTCAAGCGGTACGGCCTCGGCCGTCGCGAGAAACGCCAAGAGCGGAATTCCAGCCAAACATCGAAGCCATGATCGTGAAGTCATGCCAGCCCCCAAACGACGCCAGCTTCCCGGGCCCATACCGTGCCATGTGCCACGGCGCCGCTTTCGGCAATGATGGTTGGTGCGCTGATTGACGTTGGCCCGTGTTCGTGGCCAACCTGAACACCGTGGTCAAGCAGAACATTGGTTTCGGATGTCACGGGGCCATTCGCCGAGGATCCCGCCAAGAAGTGGATCGTGTCTTCGCAGATCACGGACCCGAGAACCTCGGCATGAAAGCCAAGTCGGATTCCTTGACGTGCCTTGACATCACCCTCGATGCGTGTGAACGCGCCGATTGTGAGTATTCCCGTCACAATCAGCGAGCCGACGTAATGCCGATTCTCTGGAACCGTGCAATTGCCGTTCACCCGATACAAGTGCCCTCCGCGATGCTCCATCCCAGGCAATTCGGAAAATTCGCTCGGCGAGCCCGCGGGCGGAACTGGGCGCTCCGATCGGGCGGGGGTTCTGCCGAACTGCACGGCGGGCGCATGCATCCGTTCGAAGCAGCAACCCTTGGCCAGTTCGATCGTGCCATCCGATGAAAGGCGGCGCAGGCCGATGCTGAATCCACCCAGGCGGAGCCCCTTGTCCCCATGCGCCCACTCCGTCACTCGGCTCAGAGGGCCGAGCTTGATCCATCCGCTCGACATGATGGAGGAGAAGGTGGAACCGCCGACCGCACGGAAATCCACAGCGGCGTGCACCGGGCGCAGACATTCCACCGGGGTGGCGAGCACGACGGTTTTGGTTGCAACCACAGGTGCGTCGATATGGTTCCAGGCCTGCACGTCGTGAACGTCGAACATGTGCTGAAGCTGGAGTTCGTTCGAGGTGTCAACGGAGGGGGTATTCAGGCCGTCTCCACCGCGCTGCTTTCGCCATGAGTTGGCGAAATGGCTCACTTGGTTGCTGTCGTGTGCCGGCACCGGTAGGGCGGCTTCGTCACTCGGATGGCGCCATTCCTGCCATGCCGGCAGGAATGGGAGCGTGAGAAAGGTCATGGTTCCCAGCACGAAAACCACCATGAGCGTCAACTCGATCGGACTCATGTCGGACTCGCGCTCCTGTAACGCAGGGTTTTGTGCCAGACCAGTTCGCGCTGCAGAAGTCGATCCGTCACGAGCTCAACGGATGCCCAAGTGATCGCGAACAGGCTCACGAAAAAGCACAGCAAATTGATGGGCAGCAGGCGGACACGCCGCCGATTTCCGTCCAGAAGAACCGCCATCACGATCTCGTAAAAGGTGGCGAAATTTCCCAACGTTCCATAGGCCATCACGGCAAATACGGGCAGGACGAGCGCGACCAGGGAACTGGCGTTCAGGTAGTACAGCGTCAAGGCCAGGCCCCAGCCCAGCAACAGCAGTGGAGGAACAGCGAAAATCGTCAGCAGCATGAAGCCATCGACTTTCTCCCGCGCCGACAAAAACCGACTACCCCAGAGGCCGCGCCACTGGCGAGCCAGAACCTGGTTGTGCCCCTTGGCCCAGCGCCGGACCTGACGAATGCGCACCGACCATTCCTCCGGCACCTCTTCGAAACACTCGGAGCGGTTGCTGTACACGGTTTTCCAGCCATGGATCAGCAAACGAAATGTGATGTCCGTATCTTCGGCAAGGGCGTCGTCGTTCCATCCCCCCACCGCGTCCACTGCCGAGCGGCGAATTCCACCGACGGTTCCTCCATATTGCGGCACCAAGCGAAGATTCATGCGTGCTTGCTGGTCCACCTGATATCCGGCCGATCGCTCCAGGTCGAGCAGCCGCGTGAGGAGATTGCTCCCGCCGTTGACAGGCACCACGCGCCCCATGACGGCACCGACTTCCGGATCAAAGAAGGGAGCAGCCAACTGCCGGAGCAGGCCTTTTCCGGGGATGTAGTCAGCGTCAAAGATGAGCGCGATGTCGCCTTCTGCCAGTGGCAACGCGTCTTTGAGCGCGGCAGCCTTTCCCGGTTTGCCGGTTAGCCGATGGAAGGGATGGATGCGATCAGGAAATCGCTGCGCGAACCCGTCAATGATGCTCTGCGTCCGGTCCTGAGAACGGTCGTTGACGGGAACAATCTTGAGCCTATTTTCCGGATAGTCCGAATTCAGCAGGGCGGTCAAGCATCCGGCAATCACCTTCTCTTCGTTGTGCGCCGCGATGAAGACCGTCAGCATTGGCCAGTCGGCCGTGTCGATGTCGAGATAGGGGTGACGCTGCTTGCCAAAGAGACGGTTCAAGGTGAACGCGATGTGTCGTGCGGCATAGGCCATCATGACCAAGACGATCAGACCGAGCAGAAATGCCAGATCGGTGACCACGGGGCGATCGTGCAGCGATGTTTCCAGCTTCGAGAAAACCGGCGCGAGGACTGGAAAAGCCAGCGTCGTGGCGTGGGCCACGTTGTCCGCCAGCAGCGCTGCGAACGCAAAGGTCGCGGCTAAGGTCAGCCGAATACGGTGCACAGGGTTGCGGTGAACGAGCAATGGACTCTCCAGTGTTGGCGTCTCCTCCGGGCTTGGGTCACATCCCGAATGGAAGTGCTCATGTTGACTTACGCGATGCGCGCGGTCTGTGCGCTGGCGAACATCTTGCGCAGATCGGTCGTCAATCACGCTGGAAGAGCGGGAGGCGCGGAACGGCCGTGCTCGCTTGCCGAGCATGGTGAAGGGGGCCACGGATTGCAAGCCGCTCCCGAAAAACGAAGCGCTATGCCCCTAGACACACAACAAAGATGCTTGGATCACCACATCGACTCCGGACTCCGGGCGAATAGAGCGGGCGGGGATGTCGTTGCCCAAGCGCCATTGCCTGACGGCATGGCGCTTGGATGCGCCTGCGACGAGGAACAGCACCGCGCGCGTGCGGCTCAGGCGCCTTGCGCTCATGCTGACGCGCTGCGACGGGGGCTTGGGCGCGTCCAAGACCGGCAGCACATCGGGTGCCTCCGCCGCAACGCCCAAGTCCCGGCCTGGGAACAGGCCGGCAGTGTGGCCGTCTTCGCCGAGCCCAAGCAGAACCAGGTCGAATTCGCCAACGTCGCGCAGTGTCCTCGCATAGGCACTTGCCGCGATCGCTGCGCCCTGTTCGGCAGGCGGGACCAACACTTGGTCATGCGGGATCGGAACATGGTCGAGCCATGCCTGGGCGGCCATCCGGCTGTTGCGTCCGGCATCGTCGTCGGGAAGGCAGCGCTCATCACCGAAGTACACCTGCCAGCGCGACCAGTCGGTATCGACGCTGCGCAGCATCGCGTAGACCTCGCGGGGTGTGTCCCCGCCAGCGAGCACGATCAGGAAACGGCCCCTCTGCCGGATGGCGTCGGAAGCCGCGTTCCGAATGCGGCGGCAGGCCTCGCCAGGCAGGGCCGCTGCGTTCTGGACGCGGTGCCAGCGGACGCCGGCATCGCCGGTTTGCGGCGTCCTCACGCCTTTTTCACGGCATGGCCACCGAACTCGTTGCGCATCGCGGACAGCAGCTTGTCGGAAAAGGACTCGCTGTCGCGCGAGCGCAGTCGCTGGATCAGCGACAGCGTGATGACCGGTATGGGAACGTCGAGGTCGATGGCCTCGGCCACCGCCCAGCGGCCCTCGCCTGAATCGGCGACATAAGGAGCAATGCCAGTCATGTCCGGATTGCCGTCCAGCGCGTGGGCGGTCAGGTCCAACAGCCACGAACGCACCACGCTACCGTGGCGCCAGATCTCGGCGACCTGGTGCAAGTCCAGACCGAATTCGCTTTTGTGTTGCAGGATGGAAAAGCCTTCGGCATAGGCTTGCATCAGCCCGTATTCGATGCCGTTGTGGACCATCTTGGTGAAGTGTCCGGCGCCGACCGGGCCGACGCGCCCCCAGCCGCGATTTTTGGCTGGCGCCAAAGCCTCGAAAACCGGCCGCAGCTTTTCCACCGTGGCCTCGCTGCCGCCGATCATCATGCTGTAGCCCTCGGCCATGCCCCATACGCCTCCGCTGGTGCCGCAGTCGACGTAGCCCACACCACAGTCGTCAAAAATCCTTGCGCGCCGCAGCGTGTCCTTGTAATTGGAGTTGCCGCCATCGACGATGGTGTCGCCCGCGGCCAGAAGCGGTTGCAGTTCCTGGAGCGCGCCATCGACGGGCTCCCCGGAAGGAATCATCAGCCACAGCGTGCGTGGCGCGGGCAGCGAGCTGACCAGCATGGCCAGCGAATCCGTGGATTCAACGCCCTTGCCTTTGAGATCACGGCGCGTCTCGGGTTTCGGGTCGAACCCCACCACCTGGTGGCCGCCATGGATCAGGCGCTGCGCCATATGGGCGCCCATGCGCCCCAGACCGATCATGCCAAGTTTCATCAGAGTGTCCCGGACTGCAGTGGCCAACGTATCGCGGCTTGCAAAAATCTCGTTGTGAGAGCAATGCGTCTGCCTGTGCCGGCGCTGTGCGCATGGAATCCCTCAAGAACCAGGCCACGATGTGCTCCCCATGCGGAGTCGAGGCGCCTTCTTGGATGAACAGGCCCTAATGCATATAGATGCCCCCGGCGCCCAAGATGCCAATGAGCCCGATGATGATCAGATAAATGGCGACAATGTAATTCAATAATCGAGGAACCACGAGAATGAGTATGCCGGCGATCAGGGATACGAGGGGGGCGATGCTTAAGTGCAGATTCATCATTCATCCTTCCATTGATTGATTCAATCTTCCCGTTTTTCTTGATTCGACGGGCACGGCTTGCGATTCAAGATGATCGGAAGCGAGGCTCCGTGGCCTCATCGCTCTGCTTGGCCGCGCTGGCCATTGGATACGCATGGGTCGATCGCGGCAATCGCGCCATCGAAGCCAGCGCGCGGCGCTGGCATCAAGATGCCCAAAGCCTGCGCGATGCGACATGACGGCGCAGCTTAATCTGGACAGCGATGCCGTACCGTACGGTAACGCACACAACGAGCCCATACATCCAGTCAGTTCACCCCAGATCGAGGAGCTGCGGGCAGCATCTCTGCATCTTTTCCAAGCCGCAGCGGGTCCGAATGCCAAGTTCGGGCTTGCTGTGCGAGCTACGTCCCCCGGTGTGGCCTGATGTGCGCCAACGCACAGACTGCGAGTTCGCATGGGAATATTTTGCCAGTTTTCCCGTTTTCAATGCGGGCCTGCCGGCAGCAAATCCACGACCCCCCAATGCGCCCTTCATCTGATCTAGCCATGAAGCAGAAAATGTCGAGGGAATTATTCATAAGGAGGCGGCGTAGAAGCTCCGCGATGGCCTGGTTTGGCGCCATTCTCGCCTTTGCCATGCTGGGTCTCTATTTCTACCTGCGCTAAATGTCGGAGCGACGAATGAAGGTCGGCCGAGGATGGGGCGCCGCGCAACTGATTGGGTGGAAAAGAAGCAGCACGCAGAAATTCCGCCGGAAATCAACGATCCTTCATGACTCGGAGAATTGGAAACGCTTCCCTTGTGGACCAACGCGAATAGGCCGCTGCCGAATGGATTCCCCCTGCCGGGCGGCAGGCATGCGCTTTCCTGTTGAGGTGCAGATGAAAAGACCCGGATGTTCATCACGAACCCAGGTTCCACCCGCTCCTGGCCGGGGCCATCGAACGGCGGAACATTGCAATCCCGGCATATGGGCGGCGCCCTCTGGGCAGGACATCGATGCGTAAACCCAAGATCGCGGCGGCACGCGCGCGGCACGGGACGTCGAGACCGTCCTCTGTCGATTTCCTCGATCCTTCCATCGAGTGGCGACGTTTGTTTGCCGAATGTTGGGGCACGTTTCTTCTGGTCCTCGTGGCTGCCGGCGCCGGGGTTGTCGCGGCCCGCAGCCATGGCGCGGTGACCCTGGGCATGCAGGTGGTGGCTCCTGGCCTCATGGTCATGGCGATCATCTACTTCATGGGGACGGTCAGTGGCGCGCACCTGAACCCCGCCGTGACCCTGGCATTTGCCATTCGGCGCAATTTCCCCTGGCAGCGGGTGCCAGGTTACGTACTGGCTCAATTGGCTGGGGGCGTTGCCGCAGCACTGTTTTTGCGTGCCATGTTCGGAACGGTCGGAGCGCTGGGTGCAACCTACCCCGGAAGCGGGATCAGCAGTACACAGGCGCTCGCCATGGAGGTGGTGTTGACCGCCGGGCTCGTGAACACCATTCTGGGCACGGCCTCGGGAGCCCGCAATATCGGCACGAACGGAGCCATCGCTGTTGGCGGCTACATCGCCTTGGCGGGGCTTTGGGCGGCGCCGATCAGTGGCGCATCGATGAACCCTGTGCGATCGCTGGCTCCGGATCTGGTGCGCGGCGATTTTGCGACGACCTGGATCTATATCGTCGGCCCCATCCTGGGGGCCTTGATCGGGGTTGCGTTCGAAGCCATTCTCAGGGGAAAGCCCAGCTCCGCCGGAACGATGGCCGCTGAAGGCGACCTCGGCCTCGATGATGCGAAGTCCGAAACACATACGCCGTAGCCGGGCCAGGTATCCGCGTGAACCGAGCCATGCCGCATGCCTGCCCCGTTCAGTCGCTGCCCGGATTGATGTGCGCGATCCCCTTGCATTCGCCTTGACGTGAACCGTTCGCCCCCGAGGCTTCGCATCACGCACCCTGCAACCCAACCCTGGCCTTTCGTCATGCCCATCTACCGCCATCACCTTATCGAGGTTGAATTAAAAGCGCTGAGACCAACACAGATGACCGTGGGCATGGGAGAAGTTCGCCAGAAGTCGGAACACTGGTCCACGCTCGATCCGCTGCAGCGCAGTCATTACCTTTCGCGGCATTGGTTCCCGGCAGTACGGGGCCCGAAAGCGCGTTATTACATCATCGATCATCATCACCTGGGACTGGCCTTGATCCTAGAAAAGGTGCAGAGCACCCAACTCGTTCTCATGCAAGACTTCGCGGCATTGAGTCCGCGTGAGTTCTGGGTTGTCATGGACCAACACCAATGGGTGCATCCATATGATCGGCACGGTCATCGACGTGATTTCAACGAACTGCCCAAAAAACTGACGGACTTGATCGACGACCCGTATCGCAGTCTTGCCGGCGTCATCAAGAGCTCCGGCGGTTTTCCGAAGGATGGCGAGCCGTTTGCCGAGTTCCTCTGGGCAGATTTCTTTCGCCGACGAATTTCCGCACAAATGCTCAAGACCGACCCCGAAGGGGCCGTCGGCCGTGCCCAAGAACTCGCCCACGGCAAGGAGTCGTCGCATCTACCCGGATGGAGCGGTATCAATTTCGATGGCGAAGACGACTTGGACGCGGACTCAAAAACGTCGCCCGTGCGGCGCTCGCGAAAGTCGTGAACGGGCGCGCAGTGGCTTGGCCGCGATTCGACCTTCCTGCCATGGCGCATGAACGACCGGCTCCATCAGGCCATCCGGAGTGCCCGGCACATCGTGCGCCGCCGTACAGACCGTGCCGTGCTGAAACGCTAGCTTTAAGGAATCGACACAACAACGCGATCCGGGACAGCCGCAAGGCCGCGTCCGACAGTTCGGCGGGCATGTCCGGTCTCGCGCGTCTGGGTCTTGTCATGCCGGTGGCCTCGGACCGGTATGTTTTCCTTCATGAACAAGGTGATCCATCATGATGAATTCACAAGCATTGACAGCGGCTCCCGCGCAGCGCGCCCAATCGCTGCCGGTTCGCGCGCTTGAAGCGATGTCTCCTCAGCAACTCGCATTCTTCAGAAACCTGCTGGAAACCAAGAGAGCTTCGTTGCTGCGAGCCGCACATGAGACCATGAATCATCTTCAGGAATTCGAGCCGACATCCGATGTATCGGATCGGGCTTCGTTGGAAGAAGACCATTTTCTCGAGTTCAGGGTGCGCGACCGTGAACGCAAGCACTTGCACGCCATCGATGAGGCGCTGGCGCGCATCCAAGACGGGAGTTACGGCATCTGTGAACAGACGGGCGAGATGATCGGGATCGCACGGCTCCTCGTACGTCCCACGGCAACGCTCTCGATCGAAGCGCAAGAGCAACAAGAATTGACCCGGAAGATGCAACCGCTGAAGCATCGGTTTTGACGGCGCGAGTCCGCGCGAATGCGTGACGGCCGGCATTGAACCCGGTTTTCAAGGAATGTCCAATGATCAAGAACGCGGTTTCACATCTGCGCATCACCCTTGCCGCCCTTGCCGGCGCGGCTGCTCTTTGGGTTTATTCAGATGCGGTTCATGCGACATCCAAAACGGACCCGAACATCACCCACATGTGCGGGGGGGTCGGCGCCGAGCATTTGAAAGCGTTGCAGGCCCAAGCCCATGCCTTCAACCTCGGTTTCTGGATGGTCGAGGGTCCGCGCGGCACCTATCTCGCCGATGTTCCGATCCAGGTCAAGGTCGCAGGCAAGACCATCGCCACGTTTACTGCGGAAGGACCGCTGTGTTACCTCAAGGTGCCAGCCGGCGAGTACACCATTGTCGGGAGCCACAAGGGCCAAACGCGCGCCATCACGGCGCATTCAGGAAGCATGAATCACTATTTGCGCTGGTGAGTTTGCCCCGGCGCATCCGTAACCCTGCCCCAAGCTCAAGGACACCCCCAGACCATGTACACAAAAATCCTCGTTCCCCTGGACGCCAGCAGCACAGCCCAGATCGCGGCGGAACACGCGGTCGTCTTGGCACGCGACCATCATGCCGCGGTGCGTTTCTTGACCGTGATTGATTTCAACAGTTTCATCGGCGCCTTTCCCAACATGATCGAGGTGATGAGCGACGATGCCCGCCAAATATTGGACGGGTGGATGGAAAAGGCATCGCAATGCGGGCTCGTCGCCAGTACCGCCATCGGGGAAACCAATCTCGACAATGCCAGTGTGGCCGACGTCATCGCTGCCGATGCCAACGCCTGGGGGGCCGATCTCATCGTCTTTGGCAGCGATGGCCACGAAAGTGTGGCGCGCCGAATTCTGGGCAGCGTCGCCGACGGCGTGGCGCGGCTGAGCGCAATACGTGTGTTGACTGTTCCTCTGAGTCACACCGCGACCGCTTCTTGAGATTTCCGGAATGGGCGGCAGGCACCGCGGCGTCTGATCTTCACGGGGGAAGCCTTTCCATCAGGTTCGGCTTTGGGCCGAGGCGACAACGCATCGGCCAAGTCTGCGCCGACCTCAACTTCGCGTCTGTTTGCCAACAGCCACAGCCAATGACACCGTTCGCTGGAGACGCCGGTTCCATGCCTCGACGCCGTGCGTCATCGCGGGTTGCTCAAACGATCTGTCGCAGCAGCAGCCTGTCGTATTCCTTTTTGACCACCGCGTAGCATTCGCAGGAACGTTGCTCGAGGCCCTGCCGATTCAGCACGGTGATGTGTCCCCGGGCATAGCGGATCAAGCCCGCCTTCTGCAACTTCACCGCGGCCTCGGTCACGCCTTCCCGGCGTACGCCAAGCATGTTGGCGATCAATTCCTGCGTCATGATGAGTTCGCTGCCCTGCAGGCGGTCCAGGCTCAGCAGCAACCAGCGGCAGAGCTGCTGGTCCAGCGAATGGTGGCGGTTGCACACGGCGGTCTGCGTCATCTGCGTGATCAGCGCCTGGGTGTAGCGCAGCAGCAGATGCATCACCGGCCCTGAAGCGTTGAATTCCTGCATCAGAGCCTGCGCCCTCAGGCGAAAGCCATACCCTGCGCTTTGCACGACGCCGCGGCTGGGCGTGGATCCGCCGCCCATGAACAGCGGAATCCCGACGATGCCGTCGTTCCCCACCACGGCGATTTCAGCCGAAGAACCATCTTCCGTCACGTACAACAGCGAGACGATGGCCGTGGTCGGGAAATAGGCGTGGCTCAATGTCGTGCCTGATTCGTACAGGGACTGGCCAAGCGGCAATTCCATGCATTCCAAATGCGGCATCCAGCGCTGGAGTTCGGCGTCCGGCAATGCGGCGAGGAGCTGATTCCCTTTGGGTTCTCGGGCATTGGCCCCCAGGAGCTTCCACGGCTGATTCGGGTGTGGTGTGCTCATCAATGCATGGACTCCGGGTCGCTCAGGCCATCTCTGCCTTGGTCATGCCCTGAGCGCCCGGCCAGTGGCAGTTTGACGACGAATTGGCTGCCCAATCCGCTCCCGGCGCTGGTCGCCGTGATGTTTCCGCCATGGGCATCGACCAATGCACGCACCACGGTAAGCCCGATACCCAGGCCAACGCCGTTGAGTCCGATGGTCTGCGTGTCTTGCATAAAGGGTTCGAAAATCCTGGGCAATGCCGGCGCGGTGATGCCCACGCCGTTGTCGGATACCGTCAGCACGATTTCGTCGCCCGCTGTCGTGACGGTCAGATCGATCTTTCCCCCGTTGGGTGTGTACTTGGAAGCGTTGTCCAGGAGGTTGCCGAGAATCTGGATGAGGCGATTCGGGTCGCCATGCATGACCAGGGCGCGCGACGGCGTGCGGACTTTGAATCCCTGCATGCGCGCATCCATGACAGGTCGGCTGATCTTCACCGCTTCGTCGATGATGCTCGTCATGTCGACCCTTTGGCGCGTGAGCGTCAGCTTGTCCATTTGGATTTTGGATATGTCGTCCAAACTGTCCACCAAATGCTTCATCTGGGCCAGTTGGCGCTCGATCATCGATTGCGCCCGCGGCAGGAGGGGCTCGTCGGTGCGAACCCGGCCCAACATGGCGGTCGCCAGGCGGATGGGCGTCAGCGGGTCGCGCAGCTCATTCGCGACCACGGCCAGGAACTCGGTTTGGCGTCGCTGTCCCTGTTCCGCGGCCTCCCGCAGTTCTTGCGCACCGAGGACGGCGAGCACCAGTTGTTCGTTCGCTTCGCGGAGTTGCAAATACCTTTCCTCCTGCTCCTCGTGCGTCAGGACAACAGGCGCGGCGGGGTGCTGTAGCGCGGCAAGGCGTGGCCGCTGCAGATGGTCGTCGTCGGTCAATGGTTCCCCGCCATAGAAAGCAAAGCTGCCGAGCTGCTGCGATTTTGCGCGATACATGGCGGTGTCTGCTCGATCGATCAAGGTATCGGCGGCATCCCCGTCATCGGGATAGATGCTGAGTCCGATACTCGCCGTCAAGCGCAGCACATAGTCGCCCACGCGGCTTGGCATATCGAGAGTCGAGATGATCTTTTGCGCGATCAAGGCAGCATCGGAAGGCTGGGAGATGTCGGTGAGCAGAATCAGGAATTCATCGCCGCCGTAACGGCTCACGAAGTCCGTTTCGCGAATCGAGGTCACGAGACGGTGGGTGATCAACTTGAGCACCTGATCCCCAGCCGCATGTCCCAACGTATCGTTGACCTGCTTGAAGTTGTCCAAGTCCAGGTACAAAACGGCCAGGCGAGTGCCATGCTGTTTCGCTTGGACGATGGCCTGCGCAAGCTGGTCGAGCATCCAGCCACGCCCGGGTATCTGGGTCAGGGCGTCGAGCCCCGCCGCAAGCGAGGCATGCCCCAACTGTTGCGTCGCCTCATCGGCTTGAGCCTGGGCGCGGAGCGTGGCCAGCACCAACTGTTCGTTGGCCTCGACGATCTGAGATGGGCGGGGGACATCCACACGGCTTTCGGCCACAACCACCTCCTGCAGCAATCGGTTCAACACCACGCGCGCGGCATTGACCTGCTCTTGCAACTGAGCAAGCTCGCGCGCGGATCGTTCCGCTTCGCTCACCTTGGGGTTCGGTGGCTGATTCACAGCGCGCAGGCAATCAATTGGACGGTTCCGCCTTGCCGATCGCGAGTGAATCGGGTGTGCTCGCGGGTTTGTGCGTTGGCCGCCCGCCTAGCAACCCTTCCTGGCCGGCCAGCATTTCACCGACACGGATGCCCTCGCCATCGATGGTGAACTCGCGTAAGGCGTTGGAATGCGCGCTGGCCCGTACCTTGACGACCGCCATCACGCGCAACAGCCGGCTGTCGATCTCGATGTATCGCTGCACGACGATGGCGTCGGTCATGAAGGCCGCCCCATAGGGACTGAAGCGCAGGTCGGTATAGCGGTCTTCCAATTCGGAGGTCATCAGGACGGTGACGCCGGCGCCGGTTAATGTGGTGACCAGGCGCAGGAGGGATTCACGAAAATCGTCCTGAAACGTTGGAGCCAGCGCCAGCTCGAAACCCGAAAGTGAATCGATCACGACACGGCTTGCCTTCAGCCGCTGGATTTCGCGCATGAGCAGCAAGATGATTTCATCGATCGAGAGATCGGCCGTGCGGTTGTCCACCAGGCCCACGCGATCGCTCTCGATGAGAGCCATGAGCGCACGGTCGCGGGATCGGTTCGGGTGTTGCTCGAAAGCTGCGATGACGCCGGTTTCTCCGGACCGAACGCCTTCGGCCAAGAATGCCGACGCGAGCGTGCTCTTGCCCGACCCCGAGGGGCCGGCGACGAGCAGCGAATAGCCACGCGGCAGGCCGCCGCCCAGCATCTCATCCAGTCCCGGAACTCCGAGATTGAGGCGTGCGGTCGACAGCGGCGAGACCGCCTCGGCCGCGACGCCTGCATCAAGCGCCAGGCCGGAGGATGCGAAGACGTTGATGCCGGAGCTGCTGATCCGGAACGTGTGCAGGCCGGGGCGCGTCGGTTGGCCGCGCATTTTCATGACCTCCATCTTGCGAACCATGGAGTTGCGTTGCACGCTCTGGCGTAGCCAGATCAGTCCATCGGCGACGGTGAACACCGGGTTGGCGTCGATTTCTGTGAAGTATTCACCGATCAGGAAGGTCGTGGCCTGCCAGCTTGTCATCAGCATGCCGAGTTGCTGAACGAATTGCTGCAGGCTATTGTGCGGGCTCTGCGCGGCTTCGTTGGCGAGCACGACGGAGCGGAATGAATCCACGAAGACGAACGCCGGGCCATGCGCTTCGACCTCGGCAACGATGCGCTGCAAGACCCGGTCGAGATCGCCCGCCATGGCGTCGTCCGACAGGTTGAAGAAATACACCCCACGATTGATCAAGGTGTTGTCGAAGAACGTATACAACTGCTGATAGCGCAGCATTTTCAGCGGAGGCTCGCCGAGCACCGTGAAGTACAGCGCCGGGCGTTCGGGCGTGGCCAACGCAAACATCATCTGGTGGGCCAGCGTGGTCTTGCCACAGCCGGGAGCGCCGGCGATGAGGTTGAACGAGAACTCCGGCAATCCTCCGCCCAGCACGTCGTCCAAGCCGGGGACGCCGGTGGACAAACGGTTGATGGTCACTTTGTCTTTGTTCGTCATGGCAGGGTGTTCCGCTCGGGCGATTCGCTCAAGAAGTTGATCCGTATGGGGTACAACACACGTTCGGTCAGCGAGGCGCCGATCAGGCTGGACAGCAGCGCATAGAACGCGTGCAGCAGGGCCGCGCCGCCCGCGGCGGCGTTGGCGCTGCTTTGCTCTGCGAGCTTGGATTTCAACGCCTCGAGACCCATGGCTGCGAGGTGGGTGCGGTCATGAACCGTCATCAGCCAGGGATGCGTGCGACCGGCGAGGTAGAGGCTGCGCTGGTACAGCGCGTCAACCCCGCCCTTGCCGATGATGGGGCTCAGGCAGGTGGCGATCTCCTGCCAGATCGAAACCACCGCGCTGGCGATTTGCGCGGAATCGCCATCTATGCCCCCTCGGCGCATCAGAGCGGCTTCGAACTGCCGCTGCTCAAGCATTTCCATAGGTCGTCCTATGCGCAGAAATTGCTGTGATGGCTGTCCCCCCGCAGCGAAACTTTGGGCAGCCCCCTGAACGTCGTCGAGGGAAACTACATCGATATTTTTTGGGCATCTAGCTCACATGACCGACAGATGCCGGGGATCGTGGGGCCACCGTTTCTGGCCGTATGCGCAGCATAGGCCGATATGGGGCAATTTTTTGTGAGCGAGCGCATCTTTTTTGGCTCAGACAAACCAACTCCAAGTGTCACGTGGCTGCAATGCACCCATCCCTTCGCGAGGATGGATGCAACGTTTTCACCGCAGGAGCGCGCCGCTCCCGCGCTTCGCTCCGCTCATTGCGCCGGAGGCACAACAATGACAGTCCTACCCCCTGTGCCTGCATCCCCTTGACTGCCGGTTTTGCCTTGCATACCCGTGCTGCCAGTATCTCCGGGATTCCCCTGGTTGCCGGGGGCGCCCTGAGCGCCCGTGTAGCCCGTGTTGCCCGTATTGCCTTGGGGTCCCATCGGGCCTGTGCACGCACCAAGCGCGAACGATGCCAACAGAAGTACGGCAGGTATTGAGTAGTTCATGATGATCCCTTGTCAAATCACAGCCAAAATGGCTACGTGATCATGTTGGCAGAACGTGTTCGCGGCGTCTGTACGCTATCGAACGTTCGTCAGAAAAGCCCTGCCGACACGACGGATCCTTGCGGTTCGGCCGAGGATTTCTAGGGCGTCATGACCCCATCGATGGCGACAACAGTCGGGACCGCGCGGGGATGTTCACAGCCGTCGTCTGGAGCCGGCCTTGCATGCGCTCTCCTCGCGCACAGCCAGCACGCCGGCCCATCGCCTGGAATGCGTCACGGACGTGATGCATCGTCTTGCCAGCGCGAACCGTGGGTCGCCAGTTCTGGCGCCACCAACCCCTCGGCCGATAGGGGCGGGGCGCTACGACGCATGCTCACGGCCGCTGCTCGCCCTTCGCCGCGTTTTGCACGCTATGGCCCGCTTTTTCGATTTGCTGGCCGGCTTTAGCCGCACCTTGATCGATTCCCTTGCCGACCTTCTGGGCCGGGCCTTCCTGTTTTTGGCAACCATAAAGCGTGGCAATCAAGGCGCTCGCGGCGAAGGCAAGGCCGATGATCGCCACGAATCTGGTCATCTGAATCTGGCTATATCGCATGCTTGCACCCTAACGTTGCCCATCCCGACGGCGCACGCCGCTGATGGGCGAAATGCGCTGAGGCCTCCAAACATCGCATCCGCGTGGAGCCGATGTTTGCCGGATCCTTCATCAATTGCCCACTTGGTGGCCAATGATCCCGCCCACGGCCGCGCCACCGACCGTGCCGACACCGCTCCCGCCTGACAAGACCGCGCCGCCGACCGCGCCGACGCCGGCTCCGATGGCGGTGTTCTGATCCCGTGTCGACATGCCGGCACAGCCTCCCAACGTCAGCAGCATGATTGCCGCAACGATGACGGGATTGAATCTTTGCTTGGTTTTCATAAAGCGACCTTTTGATTCACGTTGTTGAAGTGCCGGATTATCTGCACGGCGCGAAAAATTGAACGACTCAGCGCATGAGATCATGCCCGAACCGGGCGTCACAAGTTCGGCGCTGTGCTTGATCTGCCGCGGAACCGCTGTGGCTTGCCCTGGATAATCTGAGAATCAGCCTGGCCCAGCGATTCAACGTGCAGAAAATTGCCTAAACATCACCCAGCCGGAAGCCGCTGGAAAATCGTTATGACTGGCCCGCATCTTGGTTTTGTTTTTTATTTGGCGGCCGTTTCATTTCAGACGCATATCGTCTTTCACCGATTTGACCCCGCCCACACGCCGCGCGATTTCAATCGCCTTGAGCTCGTCAGCGCGTGAGCGCACGAAGCCGCTGAGCTGGACGTCGCCCTTGAAGGTTTCGACATTGATTTCTGCGACTTTGAGGTCCGGATCGGCAAAGATCGCCGCCTTGACTTTGGCCGTGATGGCCGTGTCGTCGAGGTATTGACCCGTGCTTTCCTGTTTCGATGTCGACGCACATCCCACGATGGTGAGCGCGGAAGCAGCCAGCACAATGGCGTAGAGGGGTTTAAGTAAGCGCATATGAATCCTTGGTCAATGACTCGATCCGCCATGGCCAAGCTTGTTGCAAGGTCACAGAAGCGAAAATATTTTTCGACAGCCTGGAGTTGTGATTACATCCGGCCTGTAAGAAAAAGAATGATCACGATGATGAGTACAAATCCGAGAATGCCACTCGGAAAATAGCCCCAATTCCTGCTGTGGGGCCAACTCGGTAAAACGCCGATCAGCATTAAAACAAGAATAATCAGCAGCAGCGTGCCTAAAGACATGGTCAGCCTCCAAGTGGGCGCCAAATAAATGGCGATTTTTAAGATCGAAGCGCAATACCATGGGGTTCTGCCTTCTATTGGAAACACAATATCGCGCTACATACGGCCTGTCTGTGCGGTATCGCACATCAATCCAGGCATCGAAGTCCTTCCAGGCGGGCCATGAGCCGATGGGGTGTACGCGCGCAGGGTGAAGGCTTGCGGTGTGTGAGGGTCTGGGTGAGGGTCGCGGTCCGGACCGTGACTTTGAACCTGAACCGCGAAGTTGCTCCGTCTGTTGTGGAGCAAGGTCGAGGGAAAGGTTTTATCCATCCCTGCGTGGAAGTGGCACGAAGGGCAAGCGATTGCCACCAAATTGCCACCAACCACGCCAGGAAAGCAAAAAGCCCCTGCACCAGGGGCTTCTCGGTCCTTGATATACAAGGATGTTTCTGGTCGGGGTGAGAGGATTCGAACCTCCGGCCTCTACGTCCCGAACGCGAACTATTCTCAAATGAGGCCTGGTTGCAAAAACAGGTGTCTAAACAAAATCAATATCTTACGAGCTTGCAAACGGAATATGCAAGCACTTGCGAGAACTTGCATTGCACTGAAATTGGCACAGATTTGCCACAGAATTTCTAAAGAGGGATTTTGAGCACGTAGTTGAATCGGTGAATAAACAGCCTTGCTAGACGCTGAGTGTTCATCCTCTTCTGCTCCTGCCATGACTGCTCCAAAGGCTTCGTCCATCTCTCCATTTGTCGCCGTAACAAAAGAAGCTGCTGCAGCCGCACTGAGCTGCTCCCTACGCTGGATTGACAAGCTCATCGAGGCAGGTGAGTTGCCTGTACCGACAAAAATCGGTCGCCGGGCATACTGGCACCCCGATGAGTTTTATGGGGCGCTCAGCGCCAAGCTGTTGCGAGAAACAAATGCTCCTCGATTCTCGGTCAACGAGGTCGACCATGCTGATACGCCGAGCCAACCGATTGAGCCGACAGTCGATGGTCGGCGAGCGAGAGCGGCCACCGCAACGAAGCTATCCGTTTCTGATGCGAAAGGCCCGCCGCATCGACGACGCTCGGCTTCCCCAGTGGACGCGATGCGTGCAAAGACGGCCGCCGTTCTTCGAGTCGTTGCGACGCCTTGAGGGCGATGTAAAAAGAGAACATGAAAAAGCGGCCCCAAGTCGGGGCCGCCCAAGAATTACATCAGTCCCAACGCTGGGGCCCCATCACCCTCAGCGGTCGATTCCACCGCCGGCTCTCAGTGCAACACAGCACCCGCTGGCACCTGCAGCCGCCCAGCTTGTCTGACGTCAACATCACTGTCGTGCGTCTTGGGCGGAGGCATGCACGCGACCGCCCACCGCTCCCCGACCTCGAAGCCCGGGACGAGGCTCTCCGGCGAGTCTTCAAGGCGCTTGAACAATGCGACCATCTCCAGCGTGCGCGTCACGAACTCACCCCCAAGCGGCGCTTCATCGACCCGCTTACGAATGGCTCCCCACTGCGCGCTTTCCGGGTCTCCGACGGGCGGCCCGGACGTCACGACGATGACTTGGGGCTTGTCGGCAATCGCGACGGCGATGTTCATTGAGCGCCGTGTTTCAACCGCTTCGAACAACCAGGCCTTTGCGACCGTGTTCAGCATCGGCACGAGGCACACGACTTGCGTCGATGCGGCTTGCAGCGTGACGATTGCACACAGAAGACCATCACCATTGCCCGCAATGGCAAGGCCCTGACCCGTCGGCACGAGGCTGCTCTCAAACAGCCGCGCCACGCGGTCCGGTAGCTCGATAAACAGGGCGTGGCCGTCGTAATGGGGCCTTTGCTTCAGCGTCGTCAGTTCGGCGGCGAACTGCGACGGGTCGAGCAGCAGCCCTAAGCCGATGGAATTTCTCTTCGTAGGCATTTTTTCTCCTGGGTTGGATGGCCTGCTCTCGTGTAGCGACCGGCGCCCAGACAAAAAAAGCGGGCCCGCAGGCCCGCGAACAAAAGAAGGAAAAATCAAGACGCCATCAAGCTCCGGTCTTTCCCGGCTGCATGCGCTGCCATGGCTTCATGTTCGTCATGCTGGATGGCCGCACGCTGCAACCAGCGCAGGATGTCCGGCAGGAGCGGCAACTCGGCCAGTTCCATCGCCCGATTCTTGCCATAGACCATCACCAGGTAATGCCTGTACTCGTCGGTCAGGTCCGCGACGGAGTCCGGCACGAGCGCGCGCAGTTTCGGGTCCGTCAGCATCCGCGCAAATTCCCGTTCAATCGTGTCGGTCGGTGACTCGATGCGCGTGGCAAAGTCGCCGACCCGGATGTCGCCGGCGAGTAGCCGTGCGGTAATCGGAGGAATGGCCAGGTAGCGCGCGGCCTTCGTCATGAAGGCGCGGTCCCTGACCAGCCTGGAGGCATGACCGCGTTCGCAGCGTTCAAGCTCCTCCAGGCTGATGCCGAGGACGTGGGCCAAATGGTTGGCGTCATGCCGGCGCCGAGCCGCATCGTCGAGCACCCAGCCGATGAGCGGGCCGCCTGGGTGCTGGTAAAGCCGCAACACGCGTTCGGCCGGGGTCTCCGGGGCGACGTATGCGGACGCGTCGAGCGGTGGATGGAGTGCTGCCTTGTGTTCCATGGTGATGTCCTGTGTGCACGCAAATCCGTGCGCTTCCTATAGCGACCGTGGTTTCGCGGCATCACAGAGCGTATGGATGCGGAACCATCCACGCGCAACGTCAAGAGACTGGGCCAGCAGTAATCCGCGAGCTGGAGGCACCGACGCTTGGATGCTGGTGACTACACCTGAAAGGCCAGTCCTCTGGCGGTCGAAATCGACCCTCCAGAACCCCTCAGGAGTCACATGTGAAAGTCAAGCAAGCCAGGAAAACCAAGGACCTCACCACCTGCACAGAAGTCAATCCCGCCGAGCCCCAAGTAGCAGAACCCGCACCTCATAAGCCTCACGCTCCCTGGAGCGGTGAGGTCAGCGAGACATTCGCCGTCCGGCCCGGTGGCCTGCTGATTGCTGCTCTCGTGCAGTGCGCCGCAGAGCGAGGCCAGTCCTTTCCGGAGATGTGTCGTGAACTGGGCTACAGCTACCCGTACCTGAACCTGCTGATGAGCGGGGTCCGACAGGTCAATCAGATTTCTGACGACTTCGCTCGGGCGTGCGCAGCCTATCTGCGCGTGCCTCGCATGAGTATTTTGATGATGGCTGGACGCATCACGCAAGCCGACCTGATGGAACCGGGGCTGTATGGCCCGCAGACCATTGAACCGGCGTTTCAAGTCCTGTCAAAGGACGCAGCCTGGGGACCGCTCGTGACCGGGGAACTCCGCGACGTTTCGATGGTGTCAAAGTACGCGCTGGTCAAGATGTACGAGAAGGCTGAAGGCAAGAAGCTGCTACCCGAAATGGACATCGCGGCGCTACAAACCGAAGTGGTCGCGATGCAGGCTCACATCAGCACGATAAGGGCAGAGCTCGCGGCGAAGAAAGAATAGAAACTGTCGCGCGGTCATTGAGCCCATTCACGCCCCCGTACTGCGGGGGCTTTTTGCATCCAATCCAGCGGCGGTGGTGCAGGTCGGCGGGGTGTACCGAGAAGCGCAGCGATGCGTGGCGGCCTTGCGTTACGGCCGGATGTGCGGCACGCTGCGCAGAGACCACGCATGGCGCAGCCAGGTTTTGCGGAGGTCGCGTGCCAGCACGCAGAGGGTCAGCGCGAGGGCCAGGATGGCAAGCCAATTCAACATGTAGCAATGTCCTGGTGATGGTTGTCGGAACGGGTGGGGCTCTCGATTTGTCAGGGCATTATCAAATCAAACGTCCAGCGTGAACAGCCGCTGCCCCCATGGTCTAGCGTCCACGGCGCTTGACAAAGCCCTTTGCCTGTAGCGCGCGCAGCAGACTTGCTTCCCCTTCGCCCTGCGTAGCTTCCCAGAAATCGGCCCATAGCCGGTAGGTCTTTGTCGAGCGCACCTGTTCGTCCGGTGCCTTGCCATAGCGACCTGCGGCAACGGCTCGGGCGGCTTCTTGAACGGCCGCCAATGCCGACCGCAAGGGGTCATCGGTCCCTTTGGCATTGGTTGGCATCTGTATTGCCGTGCTGTCGGTCTTCACGCCAGAGAGCGCATCCTGCAAAGCCCCTAACCTGGTCGCAGACACTGGCATTCCGGCACTGCGCGCAGCGGCTTCACGCACCAGCCGCTGCGCTTCCTCCAGCCGCCACCCAGGGTCGCGCTCCCTCACCTCATCCTCCAGCCGTTGCCGTTCCGCAGCTTCCCGCGCGGGCCCGCAAATCTTGGCATCAATGAAGGCGAGCTCGTCGTCTGACATCTGCTCGCGTAGTGCGGCGGGGATGGATTCGGTGGTCACCGGCAGGCTGCCTACATAGACCTGCCGCGAGTAGCCGTGCGTGTTGCCGGCAGAGCCCTTGGGCACCCAGACGGAGCGGTAGAGAAGGGCGCGGGCTCGGCGGTGTTTGATGTGCATGGCGACGGCTCTGGTGACAAGTGATGCCATGTGTAGCCATCACCGTTCCACACGCCACCGTCGCAGGGTGACCCGGCGTATGGACCCAGCGGCACGAAGCCTGCCAACACGTCGGCACCGGGCCAATACCTCGTGGCATCGGCGTGGGTGCACCACGGAGATAAACGCGGTGCCTACATGAAGTCCCAACTTCTCTGGACAGGACTTCACCATGCCCGAGCTTCACACCGCCGCAGTCCCCAGCCGTCTCGTCACCCGTAACGAATTTGGGGCCCTTTGCCCCGAACGGACCCTATCCGCAGAGGAACGAACCTCCGTCGCCTCCTTGCTGGGCCGCGCCATCCAGGCCGACCTACTCCCCGAGTCGTACTGCACGCGCTCAAAAAAGGAAATCCAAAGCCGTAACCATCACATCTATGACGTCCTGCTCGACGATGGACGGGTGACCGCTGTGGTTATCCTCACCCTTGATTTTTGGAAGCACCTGACCAAACTGCGCACCCGGATAGGCAAGGAGTACAACCTGCTAAAAGTCGGCGCGGATGGAGCGGTCGAGGTCATCGACATTGATGTGCGTACGTGCGCCAAGCGCGCGAAAAATGCCACGGCATGGGGCGCTTTACTCAAGGGGCAAGACAAAGACACGTGGCCCCTAAAATAAGACCTGTTGCCATATCACGCTAGTGACGCGTGTGCAAAAAGAGAAGGCTGACGCGACGCATGATTTGGAAGATTCTTTTTCCCGTGGAGAGGGCCGTCCTCCTACCTCTTATCTTCAACGCAGAGACGATGCTTCCGTTTTTGGCCGAGGTCGTCGACGAGCAGCGTGACGCAAAGTGTTCAAAGGTCATTTTCGACTTCAGCAGGTTGACCTTCGTCGAACCGGTTGGTGTCGTTGTCTTATCAAATGTTATTGAGTATTTCAAAACGCTGGGTTGCAAGGTCAGCTTCAAGAACCATGCGACGGAGACTGCAGGAACGAAGTTCCTCGATGACTCCCTTTTCTTCGAGCGGTATCTTGGCAAGAGGATATTTGGTGGCTCCGTTCGCTCTACCACCATGCCGCTCAGGCTCATACATAGCGAACAGGCTCAGGCGTATTTGCTGAGCGACGTTATGCCGTGGGTTGGTCAGCGTGTGGGAATGAGGCCAGAGTCGCTCGATGGCGTTCGCGTTTCGCTCGAGGAGGTTCTTCACAACGTGCAAGACCACTCTGGGGTACGCATCGGGTGCACTTTCGCGCAGTACTTTCCGAAAAAAAATCAAATCCAGATAGCCATTTCCGACTTCGGTGCCGGAATTCCGCGCGTAGTACGAACGAGAGAGCCGAGCGCTAGTGACTCTGCGGCACTTCGCCTGGCATGCCAAGAGGGCTTCACAACGAAGAGCAATGTGCAGAACCGAGGGGCGGGTTTGCCCACTCTCATCAAGTACGTCACTCAGAACAATGGAGGCAATGTGCTCATTGTTTCCGCCCGTGGGAGCCTGTCCGCGGTTCCGAACCCTGCCGGCCCTCCCCCATATAAAATTACGGCACGAGCCACAGGGGGGGGCTACCCGGGAACGTTGGTTCGAGTGACGCTTAGAACAGATACGCTAGAGCGGGTCGCATCGGACGCAGAAGTGGAGCCGTTCTCATGGTAGTGAAGGTTATGGACCATGTGAGGACCGCATCCTCCTACGAGGATGGAGATGTCATCTTTCGTCTCATCCTTCCACCGGTAATGGAAGGACAGCGCGTTGAAGTCGATTTCACGGGCATTACGTCAGTGCCATCTGCGTTTGTAAATGCTGCATTTGTCCGCTTGCTGGAACAGGTTTCTCTGGAGCGGGCCCGGGAAGTGCTGACTTTCGTCCAGTCAACCCGGCAAATAAATGAGCTTATTCGAAGTCGCTTCGAATTTGTGGAGCAAGAAAAGAAGCGGTTGGCCGGGGTATGAGTACCCCAGGCATGTCCACGGGCAAGAAGGTCGACTACCTGGTTGCTCTTCGTGTTGGGTGCGGATTCTCTAGCTGCGGTGGCACACCCATTGTAAGTACGGCGAGCCTGAAAGATTCATCGACGGCGCATGGTCAGCGAAGGTCCGCGCGCAACCTATTGGGTGAGGGCAGGCGCCGCCGCGCTAGGACGCTGTGTGGCCGGCTCCAATGGGCCGACGTCAATGGCGCGTTGAACCGCAGCAATCCACAGCGCATCGCTTGCCTCTTGGCCAAGTTGTTGCGAGTGGAATGTTGACAGCTATGGAACAGGACCGGCTCAAATGAAGCTAGCTCCCTGCGCGTCGAGTAAGGCGCTGTAATTTCCAAGATGATGCTGCCACAAGGAATCCGCGTTTTCTTCATCTGGTGCAGGCACTGCCTCAAGTGAGTACAGTTTTCCGCACTGCACATAGTTCAGGTACGGGGTAGCATTGTTCACGCTTGGGCCTTGAGCCAGGTAGCTGGTGTCGATGTTCTGACCGAGGTAACCTGCTGCAGCCTCTGCCCCATGCTTTACGACATCGGCGAGGCCGTCTCGCAGAGTGGCTACTGAGGACTCCACGCACGCGGCTACCGTTTTCAGTATGGCGTTCTTCCGTGCGAGCCAACTGTCAATCGGGTTGTTGATGACCTCATCGGGAAGGTCCAGTGCCAATGGAGTTTGCGGGACCCAGTCCCGCGAATTGTTGACGCAAATGGCCAAGCCGATGTTCCCGGCAGCTTGCGCAAAGTCGTGCCCATACTGCCAATTGCCTGGTTTTGGTTGCGCAAACACATAGGACTTGTAGTTGAACTCTTTAGTCTCCAGTGCGTGTGCTAGCGCGTCAGTTCCTCCGCTGCTATGCAGCAACAGCGAGTGCAACAGCGTCGCAATGGCCGCTCCTTGGCTATGACCGCAGATTAGTATGTTGCAACCCCGAGGGAGTTGCTGAAGCTTCTTCAGAATGCCAATGTCTTTGTGATACAGCAGAACCAGCGCACTCCATAAAAACCCCAAATGGACGCCCGATTTTTCGGAATTGCTTGGTTTCACCGTCGCGTACGACAGGTTGCCCAACGGCGGACCGGCCGCAGTTAGGGGAAAGGATGCATTGCACTGCACGGTCGTTGCCAAGGCATCGTCCAGCATGCTGGAAACAGTCCCAACCGTGCCCCGGATGACGATTGCGTAGGAACCGGATGCGCCGGTGCTCGCACTATTGCGCCAACCGGCCCATGCATTGTTGAAGGGGCCAACACCATCTTGCGTTCCACCGAATCGCGATGGTTCGGGCGATGCAGGGTTCTGCGTCAGGCTCGCGAAATCGAGCGTCCACGACGTAGGAGGGGGCGGGAGAGGGGCGGGAGCAGGCAGTCCGTTCCCGTTGAGCTGCATGCACAGATTCAATGCATCGCGCGCTTCTTGAAACTGATAGCCGGAAGAAAATGCCATAGCGTGACCCCTTGTCCAGTGCGCATCGGCGCCCGCATTAACCGAACAATGTCGCGGAAATGGCTGCAACATGGTCCTTGACTAGTGGGCTTTTACAGCCACAAGTTATAGGAAAAGAGTACATCTCTCGGCAAGGATTAACAAACCTAAGAGTGTTTCGGATTGTGTGGGGAGATGTGAACCGATGGAGCGCGCATCCAGCGGAATCCAAATCTCGGTGAGGATGGTGTCCAGAGCATAAATTTTTGGTCAACCTATGCTTTTCTGCTATCCGCTGGGCCAGGAATTGCTTCACAAATCGGGGGACAAAAATCAGCTAACGGCACATACTGCGCCGAGGAGTCTTCGTATTGCGCGACAGATTGCAGTTGCTGAAGCGCAGATGAATCGTGTCTGTCGACGGTAGTCAATGCCAATTGTTTGGCTTGGTCTGAAGTCTGAAGTCTGAAGTCATAGCGCGTGCCTTACCGGCCACAACGACCAACGAGGGGGTAAGTGCGACGAGCGGAAATGAACGGCAAATTTTCATGGGCTCCCAATAGAATTCCCGGCATGAACTGACCACCCACCGCGGGCGCCACGCCCGCCGACCTCAACTTGAAGCGCACGACACAGGGTTCGTGCGTCCGCAAAAAGTTGAGGTCAACATGCAAAACCAGTACGAAGCCGCGCGCGAACTCCTCGCCGCCGGCGCCTTCATCGAGCAGGTCTCGGACGCTCCGCTCGCCTACCGCATCCGACTCGGTAGTGATTCGGCCCCGTTGCCGGCCGGGCTCTTCCAGCAGCTGCTTGCCCACAAGCAGATACGCCAGAGCTGCAGGGTGAGTGGGAGGATGCGGTACGTAATCGTCGAGGTGTGAGGGGAGGCGCTGAGGCCGAGAACGCTCACTCCATTGGCCGGTACACCTCAACCAGCGCTAGGTGGCGCTCCAGGTGCTCGCCCATGTACCGGCCAAATTTCCCCTCATCCTCAAGCCGTAGCTGACTGGCATTGAGGACGCGCCCACTCTTCTTTGTAGTTCAAGCTGCGTCACCTCTTGGCGAACACGCGGATGGATTGGGCGGAAGCCCTCGCGTGACGGGTCAAAGCTCAGCTGGTAGCCGTCGAAAAGCTTGTCGACGTGGGCAACGAGAAGCAATCCGTTCATTGGGTCGATAGCAATTGGCACTTGTAGCAGAAACGGCTGCGGCGCAATGGCTAAAGTGGGACCTGCGCGCAGAAAAGGCGCCGTCTGACTGGCAACTTGAGTACGAGTCCGCTTAGCCCGGCGAAAGACCCCTTGCCCAAGTCAGCGCCTCATCGATGTCAAGCCGGAGGCTTGCATACGTGTTGCGTAGCAGACTATCCGGAAGCGACCAATCCCACTTTTCACGCTGGAGATTCTTTGCGTCAGCCAGCAGATACTCAAGGGAAGGAGTGGCGCTCGCGCCAATTTCTAACAGGACGGCGGCAATCTCGTGCGCTGATTCGTGGTGTTTGGGGACCTCGATACCTGGACCGCCTGCTGTCGAGGCGACTCCCCGAGACTGCAGGAGGCAAGCTAGGGCTTCGTTTGCCGCGTCTCCGAGCCAAGTTAAAAGGACCAGTTCGGAGCCCTGGTCCACCAAGTAGGACTCAGCGAGGCCGCGTCTGGCATAGGTAGCTCTGGACTCGTCCAGGAAGCGCGCAGCTGCTGCGTCAAGATAGGCTGGAACCTCAGTCGATTCGAGCAATTGCCGCATTCGCTGGCGTACCCGAGTGTGCGTACGGCCGACCCCACCGGAAAAGAGCGGAGGTGTGCCGCCTCCTGCGCGTGTGACGAAAATGGATTTCTGTTCTTCGTCAATTTCCTCAACGCGCCAGGTTCTTCCAGCGAACAAGATGCGCTGCCCAATTGTCAGAGCTTGGGATACAGGCAAGGTGCCGAGCGTCTTGCTGCCGGCGATGATGCGAAATTCCTCATCCGTCGCAAATGCAGCATAGAACGAGTAGTGGTTGACCATCTTCTCGCCAATACGCCCATGCAGTAGGAGGCCAGACGGGTCCTGCATGAGCAGCTCCTTCTTCCCGAGGTGCCTAACCAGCTCCACTAATTCACCCTTCGAGACACCGATGAAGGGCGATGCCGGGCCACACAAAAGGTGGTAAAGCTCTCCGATGGTCGCGCCTCCGTTCTGCGCAATGAAGGAGAGTATTTGCTGGACCAGTGTCGAAAGATGTGCGCCATTAGCTACCGGCGGCTCGAACCAACCTTCCCGCAGAAGCGAAATCATCGCTGTCATCTGAACGGTGTCGAGACGGAGTTCATCAGCGAGGGAAAGTCTGCCGCCCTGAGCGTTCTCTACGCAGTATCCCCTGAGTACAGCTGGCTCGCCTTTGCGTCGCCCGGAGCGGCCTAACCGTTGCCTGAGGCTCGCAACGGACGGAGGAGGTCCAATCTGGGCCACACTCTTCACCGCGCCTATGTCGATGCCTAACTCCAATGTGTTGGTGCAGATGGCCGTCGCCGGGCGCTCTCTTTGTTTGAGCGCTGCCTCTGTTTCCGAGCGAATTTCCTTCGAGAGACTTCCGTGGTGCGGCCAGAACTCGTTCGGTACCTGCTGTTCCTGGCATAGCCCATTCAGCAAGTGCGTGTAGCGCTCAACCTCGCGACGTGAGTTGGGAAAAATGAGGTTATTCGACCCACGAAGGCTCTTGAAGAGATGCGCTGCAATCTGGGCAGGCGTCACTGGCTCAGGCGCTTCATCGTCGTCCCGCTGACGCACAACCAGCGGTTCTTCGTAGCCCTTCACCAGAACCTTCAGCTCTGCGGAGAATTCTTTGGACTCGACCAATGCAACCCCTGAGCCCGCCCCTGGGCGCAGGAATTCTGCAGCTAAGCTCATGTCCCCGAGCGTTGCCGACAGGCCAATTCGAGGAACCGACCGGCCAATAGCACGCTCCACGCGATGCATCAGCGACTGAAGTTGCTTACCACGCTCTGAGCCAATGAATGCGTGGAGCTCGTCGACCACAAAAAAAGTGAGACTTCCGAAGACCGCGGCGATGGAAGTCCCGCGGTTGCACAGCAAAGCCTCCAACGATTCCGGCGTGATGAGCAAGACACCATGCCGCTTGGCCAGGAACCGCGTCTTGGTGGCTGCGGAGACATCACCGTGCCAGGGCCACACGGGGATTTCCAGCTGTTCACACAATTGGCTGAGGCGCCCAAACTGGTCGTTGATGAGCGCCTTGAGCGGGCTGATATAGGCGATGAGCCCGGGAGGTGAAGATTGAAGCAAGTGCGTCAGTGCTGGCAGGAAGGCTGCCTCCGTCTTGCCACTTGCGGTGGCCGCCGCCACGATGACGTCCCGGTCTGCGCGAACGATGAGCGGGATTGCCTTCTCCTGGGCGTATCGCAGTGACTCCCAGCCCTCTGCCCAGATGAAGCGTTGGATGCGCTCATCCAACAAGTAAAACGCGCTGGACTCTTGCTGAGTCATGGTTGTCTGCGCACGTGCGGCAAGGCCAAACTGACGGAGGGTGGCAGGAGCCTGTGGAGAGACTCCGCGACTTGTCTTCCGGGTCTCATGGATAGCAAGAGGCTGGGCGTCACATTTTGAACGATGCGAACTCGTCGTCGTTGACTTCGACCGTTAGGTCTGCAGCTCCGCCTTTGTCCTCCACCACGTCGAGGCCACCGAGCAGTTCCTGCCAAGAGGTTCCCGGGTTCTGCTCAAGCACGGCCAAGAAGTCGATGAAGGCCTTGATGGTGGTTCGCGGCGTTCGAAAGTAGGCGTTGCCTATGCGCTTCGAACAGTGCTCCATGAAGCTGGAGATGCCCTGGTCCGGGATAAGGTGCTTCTCCACGTCGCCGAAAGCGTAGACGCTGCGAATTTTCTGGAGAAGCACGTAGAACTCTTCGGGGGCGATACTGGACAACCGGATGACCGGGCCGCTGAGGTCCACCAGGCCGTTGGTGGCAAAGCTGTTCTGGGCCAATCGACTCTGCAAAGCGGGGTAGCTGAACAGCCCGCGACGTGTGTCGAGCATGAACTCGGGTGTTCCGCCCAGCACGAAGCCGAGGCCCACAGCTGTGCCTTGTAGCGAGTCGTTCAAGATGCGCAGCACCTGCTCGTAATTCGCGTTGCGAGCTTGCACGTTCGCCAGTTTGTACAGATTGACCATCTCGTCGAGCCCGACCAGCAAGCCGGAAAAGCCTGCGAGCCGAACAAACCGGGCCATGAGCTTGAGCTGGTCGTATACAGAAGCGTCGTCAACGTAGCTACGTACTCCAAGGGCTTCGCGGGCATCGGTCTTAGTGCTGAACTCGCCACGCAACCAGCGCACCGCATCCGATTTGAGCTGCTCATTGCCCTCGTCATGGCCTCTGCAGTAGGCTGCGATGACGTCCGCGAAGTCGTAGCCGTTGACCAGCTCAGTCAGTTGGTCAAGCTTCTGGCGCAGTACAGGTTCCGTGGGCTGCCCGGACGTTTTGGCCTCGGCCTTCGCGGTGGAGATGAATTTCTCCACGATGCTACTAAGTGCTCCGCCGTCGGGCTTGGTGCGCGTAGACAAGTTGCGCATCAACTCGGCATATAGCGACCGAACTTGACCACCGCCCGCATGCAACCTGCGGTCCGGGTTCAGGTCGGCCGTTGCAACGACGAGTTTTTTCTCCATGGCAACCGAGCGAACCAGGTTCAAGAAAAACGTCTTTCCTGCGCCGTATTCGCCGATGACAAGGCGGAATGCGGAGCCCCCATCGGCCACGCGCTCAATGTCCGCAACGAGGGTTTCAATCTCTCGCGCACGACCTACCTGAATAAGACGCTGCCCCACGCTGGGCACCACTCCGGCACGCAGCGATTGGAGGACGGCGTCTCGGTCCTTGGGGCGAATGATGGCGGTATTCATGCTCGTATTTTTTCGAGGATTTCCGGGTTCACGATGACCGGGTCATCCCCTTCGGAGAACGGGATATCGTGAGCGTCAAATGCTGCGTCGTTGATGTGCTCAAGCGCGCCATCAAGCATGAGGTCGAGGTCGCCAGCGATGTCCAGAAGGTCTTCGCGACTCCACTCGCGTTGACTCACCAGCATGCGTGCGAAGGAGGAGTGCGCCTCATCCAGTCCAAGTAGCGTCGTGGATGTCGGCGCAGCGTCCGTGTCTTCCGGCTGCTCCCCCACCGGAGTCGTTGAGGCAGCGGCGGGTCCCTGTGCTTGCTCACTCTCCACAAAGATGTCTGCCAAGAGCGCCGACACACGCTCCGTGTCCCTCTGGAGGGCGGCGATGCGCTCCGGGTCAAGCCGGAGTCCCGCATCATCTTTGGCAGGAGCAGGCGTGATTGTGAGGCGCTTGCCCGCTGCGGCTCCATGCACATCGGAGAACACCTTTTGGGGGTCGACACCCAGGGTCTTGTAAACCTTTTCCAAGGTCTTCAACTCCGCCGGGGAGACTTCGCCATCCGGCCGTACCAGAGTCGCCATGAACGCCGCAATGGCCTCCTTGGCTGGAAGTTCAACGGCTTCGAACTTTTTCTTAAGTGCCGTCAGCGATGTAGGTGCTTGATGCAGCAGTCGTAGCAGAGCCAGCAATCGCGATGCCTGCCCAGGTGTTAGGTGTTGCCAGGAGCGGACTGCCTCGCGCAAGAATCCCGCCTTGGCGTTGCTTGTCTCGTTGTCCGAGCCCACCACGGTCGAGGCCAGTTGGAGGGTGAGAACTGCCACATGGAAGGAGCTGCCTCCGCGTATCGCTCCCGACTCAGCAGGCAGTTTGAATACAACCACAGGGTCTTCTGGCTTTGGGAGTTTGGCTTCCCCCAATACGTCAGGCTCAAAGCCGATACCGGAGGCCTCTAGAACGCGCGCCAGAGCAAGGGTCTTCTCCTTCGTGAAGATGGTTTTTGCATTCAAAGCGGCCAGCAAGGCACCGAAGGTCATCTCGGCAACGCCGTCGACCATGCGTGACTGAAGGTTCTGGATGACTTCTCGTACCGCCAAGGGCCAGAGCGGTTCCGGAAGTTGCAGCACTGCCTCTAGGGACTCCTTGAACGCGGGGTCCCTCCCAACTAATCGGCTGTACGACTCCAGTGGTTTGGTTGCCGCGTCAACGACCGCTTGAAGCTTCTTGGTCGGCCCCGTGAGTACGGTGATGTCTGGGATATTGCCGAAAGTGAGTTTCGGCTCGTGAACCTCAGAGCTACCGCGGAAGCCCGAAGAAGCTGGGTGGTAGCTGAATTTCAGCTTGGTCCGATTGTGCGGTAATTGGATGCCACGACCACACTGTGTCTCGTACTCTTGGTGGAACATTTTTTCGAATTCGTCTGCGCATCTCTGCGCTGGCGTGCGAAGGTAGACAGTCGGCGCCATCCGCGCCCAAGCGAGCGCGATATGGACTGGAACGGGCACGCCGTCGACCGCGGTCTGACCGAGCGCGAGTCGAAGGTAAAGCGGAAGCTCGTAGGCCTCGGCCAATGCGGGAACGGGCTTTTCGTACAGACGGGGCGGGTACTCAGCCAGCTCTACCCATTCCAGGAGCTGGTGCGCGTGATGCCGAAACGAACCAGACGCAGCTCCATAGGCGCTCAGCAGTCCGCGCAGTTCGGCCGCTATGGCAGGTAGCTCGAACCGGGCCCGCTCGTCTACAGGCGCGTCGAGGAGAACCCGCCGCTCCAGCCCGTAGAAGAAGAGGAAGACGAACCCTACGTCAGCGGCTGGGTCTCGACGTCCGCTAGCCAGCCAGGTGAGGTACGCGCGCCGAGCGTCGGGCGACACCTCGGCATAGCTTGGCCAATAGGTCGTCTGCCTTTCGGCATAGTTGCCGACTTTGGCAACCGGCTTAGATGGGTCGATGAGACACGGGTCATTGCGGCCATACGGCGTCGGCAGCGACGTGCCGACGTAGACCATGCCGTCCGGCAGGACCATCCCAGCGACGGCGACCGACTCACCCGGAGGTGTCCAGCGGGCCTGGCCAAAGCCCTTAGGAGGAGAGGGCACCCGAAAGGTTGGTGTTGCTTGTGGTTTTACTATCGGGCCGGAGATGGGGACGGGCACGTCGGGCGTTGAAGTCTTGGCGGCTATGGGCGTTTGAACCTGTTGAAGTGTCGGCTCGATTCGATGTGCCGAAAGTTGCTCCATGTGAGCCGTTCTAGGCGCTGCAAGATGTTCCGCGAGCACATCCTTTCCGACAGGGGCCTGGGTCATCGGCGACGGAACTGTGGATTGCCACACGTCGCGCTGGGCCGGCCGGGGCACGGACACCGGTGAGGGAGATTTCTTGTATTTTGTGGCGAGTAGGTACAGAAGGAAGCCGACTGCCGCGACCACGCCGATGCCAATCCAGACCTCCTTGGGAATGGACGTCAGAAGTACGAGCGCGCCAAAAAACAGAACCGCCGCCGCGCCGCCTGAGCTCGATTTTCTTCTTCTTGCCACCAGCCCTTCCCCTCAAGCACGTCCGCACCTACCGGGCACTATGAGGGAGAATAGCGCGTGTGTGCTTAGGTAGTTCCCGAGCCTTCCTCTTCACTACGCGGGCAAACGTAACAAGAATTTGCGCCCAGGGTCAAATAGCCAGTTGCGATTGCGCGTTCACGTGAATCGGCGAAGAGCTTTGGCTTAAGCAGCGGTGTGGTCCGGAGGGGCACAGTGCTCAAGGAGCCGGTCGACCCGAAGCCGCGGCTCCCTGAAGCGTCCTGGCGCTCTACCACTTGAGAAACCATCTAGAAGCTTCTGTCACGCATGCTGGACGGCAGTGCTGAGATGTCCTTCCGTGCAGTAGCAGCTTGGAACGTTTTCCGTTATAAAAGGTATCTAGGTCGGCAGACCAATCATGCTCACGCTAACCCCATGCCATTCACCAACCGGCTGCTGGCGGATGCTTCGGACGTCGTTGCTGCTTGGCACGAGCGCAGCACCCCGCCCACGCCCTCAGAGGCCGCTACTTAGCACTCTCCGCGCATCGCCGGGATGCCAGCGGTGACACCGATGCAAGCAACATGCGTGCACGGTCCGTGGCATCACTGTGATGCCCTCGCAGGGCAACCGGCGGCACCCTCACCATCGACTAGCGCGCCATCACAAACCCCCACCCCGACGGCGCCATAGGCCATCACCTTGCCGAGCCCTCCGGCGGACGGTGCTGCGTCCAGCAGCGTGCATTGCACGGAGAGTTGCTGAGAGTAAGGGTCACGCTACTCCCAGTCGATACGCGAACGAGGAGTCAGCTGCCGCGACCGGGCACGGCAAGGCGGTGCGAACCGCCGCCGTCCCAGCGCAGCCCCCTCCGATGGACTGAGCGGGCGCCGCCAGGCGCGCGGCTGCAAGCAGCTCGGGCCCCGGGCTTTCAATGACCGAACCCAGGGTGGCGCGCTCACCCAAGGGGTGGGAGCACGATTTTCCACGTGGAAAGTCACCTTCCCCGGGGGCACCTTCGATGGCACGGCTGCTTGAAAGACCGGGCCAGCTGCGAGGAGACGGCTGCTGGAAGAACAGTTGGTGCCGACGTCGATGGACATAGGGCCTCGATAGACGGTTAGGGACGGCGGCGGTTCGCACCGGCGAAGCCGGGCGGGGAGCACAGCGGCCTTGTCGGACGTCGCGACGAAAACATGAACGACGCGCGCCCTAGCGCGCGAGGCAGTCTGCGGGGATGACACCCATTGCCCCCTGCCCGCAGGCGGCCGTGCGTGAACCCTCGCCCAACCAACATCAGCCCGACGGCGGCGTGGTGGGCTGGCTATTAGGCCCTGATGGCGCGGTCATCTCTACACGAGACATGCCGCTGCTGCCGTGACGAGACAAGCGCTGGACAGCGGCCCCGAAAACGACACACACGGAGCCCCCAGCCATGCAAGCACGAACGAAGACACGCCCAAACGCAACACGCGATGCCGGGCCAGTCGCCACAGGTTCACCCTCGCCCGCAACAGGTGGCGCCACCTCCGGCATCACCGTGAGCACGCGAAACGGCGTAACGGCTGTAACGCGTAACGGCGTAACCAACGAGGCCAAACTCGGCGACACGCCGGTTACAGCGTTACACGGTTACGACGACCAACGCCCGCTCGCACCCTCTCGCGGTCTGACCACCAGGGCATCGAGCCTCCATCTGCGTGACGCCATTTTCGAACGGTCCCTTCGGCTCGCAAACAGATTTAGGGTCATCCGCACCATCGACGTCGCCGCCGCTTGCTTTCCCGAGCGCCCATTCAAAGCTTCCCTGACAGCAGCCCAACGGGCGGTCCGCGGCATGGTCAAGCGTGGCCTTCTGCGTCGTTACAGGACCGACCGATTCCAGACGGTCTACGGACTCACGCAGCCCGGCGTAGATTGGCTCGGCGACCATGGCCACGACGCCGCATCTTCAGTGCGAAGGGTCAGCGATATGACCAATCCCGAACACCGATTGTGGGCCCAATTTCTTGTGGTTTGCAGCTGGGCGCGAGGCCTCCGTGCGGTCACAGAATCCGAGCTCCTGCATGACCTCAATGCCAATGCCAAAGCTGGCACGCGCAATGGGAGCAGCAAGGCCGTCCAAGGTTACATCACCGTGAGCGTCCATCGCCGCGGCGCCTCTGTCCGCAAGCACCTGCGCCCAGATGCCGTCGCGTTCGATGTGGAGGGGCGAGGCGTCACCTGGTTCGAGGTTGACCGCAGCAAGCGTGGCTCAGACCGCGCGGCCGACTTGGCTGCTCTGGTCGGAGCAATTGGCAACAAAACGGCCGACGGTCGCGTTCTCCGCCGCGTTGTCGTCATGTGCAAAACCGAGCGCATTGAGCGGGATGCCCTGCGCATCGTCGAGCAGCTCGCGGCTGCTTGCAATCAGCTCGTGCTGACCGAAGGGCGTAGGCACATCCGGCGGCAGAGTGATGGCGTCTATGAAGTGATGGCGGCAATCCCGGTCAAGCGTCAGGACGGTCGAACCGCGCTGATAGACGAGCAAGTTGGGCATGTCATCGTGCAGATGCTGCCAATCTGGCTGCCGAAGGTGCGGATTGACGCGAGCAATCGATGGAGCACCGATGGTTGGTTCAGCGACAACTGCCTCCCGTACAGGCGGCCAGGAAACCTCAGCCTATGGCCGATGCCCGGGTCGCCGCTCGTCACGGTGGACGATGAGTGACCCGTCGCTACACGAAGGGATGGCGCCATGCCATCTCCATTCGAATAGGACAAAACATGCAAGTTTTTGGAAACGTCGCGACCGCGCCGGAGCGAAAGGTCAGCAAATCCACTGGGCGGGGACATTTTGAGTTTCGCTTGGCAGAGAGCCAGCGCGGTGTCGATACCGAACCGACCTGGTACACGGTGCGCGTGATGAAGGACCACAACCCCAAGCTCGACAAGGGCGCGTTTGTCAAAGTCACTGGAAAGCTGAAAACCGACTTCTACCTTTCACGCGAAGGCAAACCGACCGGCACCCTGTTGATTCTGGCATTCGAGGCGACCAAGCTGGCCAAACCCGCCGCGCAGGCCACCGAGCCTGCGCGGCAAGAACAAGAAGACTGACTGGTCTTCGTTGATTCCAGCGCCCCCGACACCGGGGGCTTTTTTCTTGGTTTTATGGAAAAACCTTCCACGGCTGACCCTCCATAGCTCCCATCGCCGGCTTGGCGCGTGTCGAAGACCTGCCGATGACTGCAGGTGGATAAATGCACTGCCTAGACGTGCCAGCTGATGCCAAAAACAGGCGTCAGTCGGCGTGAGAGTCCGCAGTCGGTCGGCGTCTCTGCCCATAAACGACCGGCTGGAGTTTCACCATGGAAGCACAAAAATTGCTCGACCTGGACGAGCTCGCGCAGATGCTGCGACGCAGCCCCGAGACCATCAAAAAAGACCTTCGCCGCAACCCAGACGCCGTGCCGCCGCGATTGATGCTGCCGCATACGCGCCTGCTGCGGTGGCGCGCTGTGGATGTCGATGCCTGGCTTGGGCAATACGTGCAGCCGGCCATGCCTCGCGGGAGGCTGCAATGACGCGCCGCGCATTCCAGCCCCATCTCTACGCCAGCCACGCCGTCGCGACCGGTGGCATCGCCTCGGACTCCAACCTTCTCTATCAGTGGACGGGCACTCACTGGTCCCCTATCGATGAAGAAGCGGCTGAACGCGATGCGTACGCGTGGCTCGTCGCGCAAGACCCTGCTTGGGCGAGTGCCGAGAACGCCCGTAAGGCAGTTCGTGCTGCGAGTCTTTTTTCCCCACGCCTGCCCAAGCTCACGGATGCGGTCGTCGTGCCGACCCAGTCCGGCTACGTGCATCTTGACGGAGCAGAGCTCGTTCTAAAGCCCGCCGACCCGAGCCTGGGGCTGACGCATTGTCTCGATTGCCCTTATGCGCCTGAGGGCGTGATGCCAGCCCACTTCGCAGCCTTTGTCCAAAGGGTATTGCCGGACCCCAGCGTACGGGCACGCGTGCAGGAGTACATCGGCTACACACTTCTTGCGGATGCGCGTTACCAGCGGGCACAGTTTTGGCTCGGCGAAGGCGCCAATGGCAAGGGGGTTCTCGCAAATGTGGTCCAAGCCCTCCACGGCCACATCGCGGCAATGGCGCTGGACCAGTTGGCCGGCTTTCATCTGTCGGTCCTCGTTGGTGCAAGCCTGGTCTATGTCGACGAGGTGCCTCGCAAACCGATTGACGAGCAGCGGCTCAAATCCATGATTGCCGGGGAGCGCATGCCCGTGGACCGCAAGTACCGCGAACCACTCAGCATCCATGTGCGCGGAAAGTGGCTTGTTCTCGGTAACCACCTCCCGGCCATATCCGACCACAGCAGCGGCTTTTGGCGGCGTTGGGACGTGGTGCCGTTTTCGGTCACGATTCCGGAGCGCGAGCGTGACCCGCTCCTCGCGCAGACCATCGTCCGCGAAGAACTGTCCGGCGTGCTGCGCTGGGCTCTCGATGGACTGGTGCGGCTACAAACCCGTGGAGGCTTTGACCCTGTCATGCCGGCGGCAATGCAGGCGATGCTGCAAGAAGCCAAAGCGGACACGAATTCCGTCGTGGCGTGGGTTGAAGACCTCGGCGTGAAACTACAGCTGGCGTGTGATGTCCCGAAGGAGCGTGTGTTCGAACACTATCGCAACTGGTGCGCGGTCAATGCCATGCACGAGGTGAGCGTCGTCCAATTCTGGAAGCGGGTGCGCGAGCATTTTCGGGAATTGACCGAGGCGCGCATACGGACGGGGCCTGGCCAGCGGCGGGTCTGCAATGTGAAGCTCTCGGCATCGACGACAGACCTGGATATCTGAACTGAAGGGCTGCATCAAGGGCGCGGGGCGCGAGTGCATTGGTCTCGCGCCCTTTTGCGTTGGCTCTGCCCGAGGAATGGCCGTGCCGAGTGTGCCAGGCGAAAATCCCAAAGACTTTGGGTTGTGTGACTCCTATTTCCTTTTTCCTTATCTTTCGCGAAAGTTTGGATTCTGACCCGTCACACTCGGCACAGAAGCAGCATTCATCCATCAAAACAATCACCTACAACATGCGCCGGGTGCGCCTTTGACCCGGCAACAGCCAGCACAGCCAAGGCAGCCACTTGGCGCATGACCCTGGCCCGAGTCGGGGCCAGGCAGGGCGACCACCACGAACCGCCGGTGGCAGGCCTCGAATACGCATGGGACAGGGGCAACCGGCTCTGCGTCCCACCGCCACACTGGCCGACCAGAGTTGGCCAGTGCATGAAGCAAGACAATCTATCCAGGAAGGAAAGGGTCCAGGGTCGACGCGGCTCTCCAAGGATGCGTTCCGGCGCGGTGGGTCTGGCAAACCAAGCTGAAGGACGCATGCGCGCCCGCAACGTCCCGCTGGTGGCTGGGTGCTTGCGCTGTGATTTCGACTTCTGTCGATGACGCTTGACTTGCTGACGCCTGAATCAGTCCATGAGAGATGCCACCCATGTTTCAGTAAACTATTTGAAATTACTGAAATTCGCGCAACGCCATGCATGCCTTTGCCCTGTACCGGGTGCACGAACAGGCCTACAGCACGCTGTTTGCCAGTCTGGCTCAATCGGCTGCCACGCAGGAGCAGGTTCTCTTGGGCGCGCCCGGCACCATCATCGAGCACAAACGGGGCGCACACGTCTATTTCGCGCGGCAGTTCATGAGTCCGGAAGGCAAGCGGTGCGAAGAAACCCTAGGGGGCACCGCCAGGGACCCTGACGTGCTGCAGCGTGTACAAACCATGCGCCAACGCATGGAGCGCAGCCACGGCCTCATCGCGCGCATTCGCGAGCTTGGGCGGCTGGGCTTTCAACTCGCCGACAACAAAACGTGCGCCACGGTTGGTGTCTTGTACAACCATGGTCTGTTTGCCGCCGGTGCTGTTCTCGTGGGCTCACATGCCTATGCCGTGCTGCTGAACATGCTGGGCATTCAGGCCGTGGCGTACCGCACCGAAGACGTCGACATCGCTCGCGGGCACCCCTTGGCCTTGGCCGGCGTACCCGACGATGGCCTCTTGGGCATGTTGCGACAGACTGGTATTGCGTTTGTGGAGGTTCCCGGCCTGCATCCGGCTGAACCCGCAACATCGTTCACCCAAATCGGTCCCTCTCGCTTCCATGTGGACCTGTTGGTCCCGGCCAGAACGCAGGACATTGCCATCGTCCCGGTACCCGAGTTGCGCGCGCATGCCACGGCGCTGCCCTATCTGGGCTACCTGCTTGAAAACACCCAGATGAGCGTGCTGCTGGCCCGGCACGGCGCAGTTCCGGTCCGCATTCCTGACGCCGCACGCTTTGCCCTGCATAAGCTGGTTGTCGGGCGGCTGCGTCCTGCTGCGATGCACGCCAAGGCCAGCAAGGACCTCCAGCAAGCGGCCACCTTGTTGGCCATGCTTGCCGAGCAGCGCCCGGGGGACATCGAGGACGCCTGCCAGGCCTTGCCAAGTGCCGCGCGCGCGAAGGCTCGAGGTGCCTTGTCTTTTGTGAAGAGCCTTTTGCAAAACGCGCACCCTGCGGCCATTGAGGCGTTGCAAGCTGGCCTGAGTGCCAAGGCCTGAGACCTTGTGGCGACGATTTTGCAGGCTTCGGGGCCGGCGATTTCAATCGTGGAAGCGCATGGCTTTGTCGTTACGTCGTTACGCGGTTACAGCGTGACGCCGCCGCATCAACATCGGCTCGCGCTTTGCCCGGGGCCGCCCATTGCATCTCCAATCCGACGACGCCTCTGACCTCCGCATATTGCCGAATCGCGGACTTCTTCCGTCCCCCCGCCACTTTCGCCGCTAAGCTAGCCACACGAAGGTGGCGGCAAAGCAAGGCAAAGCCGCCAGCCGCACCAAGCGCGGCTCAACCAGGGGGAGCTGATGAGCTACATCGACCGCAATCTGCTGACCAACGAGCAAATCCTGCACCGCGGCTACCTCAGCCGCATCGTGTTCGTCTCACCGTCCCTGCTTCTCCTCCTCGGGCTCGCCGTCCTCGCGCTCGACGGTGATGTCGCGGTCATTGGCGTCATCCTCCTGCTCGCAGGCGTGGCTGGTTTGCTCGGCGCCTTCATTCGTTACAAGACGTCCGAATTCGCAGTCACGAACAAGCGCGTCATCATGAAGGTAGGGCTCATCCGCAGGACCTCTGTGGAGATTGTGCTCAGCAAAATTGAGAGCATCACCGTCGACCAGGGGATTGCCGGGCGAATTTTCAACTTCGGCTCGATTGCTGTGGTCGGAACCGGCGGAACCCACGACCCGTTCCATCGCATCGCCGCGCCGCTGCAGTTTCGGCGGGCGGTGCAAGAGCAGTTGGCGGGGTAGAGCACCGCCACACGTATTGCTTCCATCCGGCAAACGAATCGAAACACGCCCAAGCCTAGACGCAACCATGCGTCGCGCAGAAACTGCGCGAGGAGCTTGCGAATGTGTCATCGGAGCCCTCCTCGATGCCGGCTGCCGACCTATCCCGCCGCAGCCGGCATCTACGAGAACCTGCAGTACTCATGGGTGGGTCGGTGTCGGGCCAAACTATGCATGCCACCGCATCGCCGCTCAGGCACGTTTGCCCGCGTCTTCAGCGCTGACCATCTCGATGGCTGTCCAGTCGAGTTGCCCGCGCCCCTTGGCGAGACTGGTCAGCAGGCGGGCATGGAGCAAGTCGGCCAAGGGCATCGGCACCGTGGCGCTCTCGGCCGCATCGCGGACCAGGCGCACATCCTTCATGCCCAGCTCCAGCTTGAATCCCGCCGGCTCGTAAGTCTGGGCTGCCAGGATGCGGCCGTAGTTCTGATAGATGGGGCAGTTGAATATCGTCTGTCCCAGGAAACCGGCCAGGGCCTGCCGGTCGATTCCGCTCTTCTCGGCCAAGGTGAGCGCCTCGGCCATCGCCTCCACGGCGGACAGAATCAGAAAATTGCCCGACAGCTTCACGACATTGGCAGCGCCCGGCTCCTCACCAAAGTCGTGAATGGCCTGGCCCATGGCCTCGAGCAGTGGCTTGGCACGTGCCTTGGCCTCGGCCGTGCCGGACTGGCAAATCCACAGCTTCTGCGCAGCGGCCGCTTCTGGGCGACCGAAGACAGGTGCGCTGAGCCACAGGCTGCCCCGCTTGGCATGCTCGGCAGCCAGATGGCGGGACGTTTCCGGCGAGACGGTGCTCATCGAGATATGCAGACCGCCAGCGCCCAGCCGGTCGGCAACACCCGAGCCGCCAAGGGTGACGTCCAGCAGTGCAGCGTCGTTGGCCAGCATGGTGATGACCACGCCGCCAGGGGTCACCGCCGCTGCGACCGAGTCGGCCACCTTGGCGCCTGCCGCGGCCAGCGGCGCGGCGCGCTCGCGGGAGCGGTTGTAGACCGTCAGCGCGACGCCGCTGCGCAGCACGCTCGAGGCCATGGGTTCCCCCATGGCGCCCAGACCGATGAAAGTGACCGATGAGTCTTGCATCGTGGATTCCTTGTTGGTGAGTGAGAAGGGCCCAGGACTAGGCCCCTGGCATGCCCAACCGGGAATTCTCCGTTGGATGCCGACTTTGTGCTGTCGCGGCGGGGCAGGCTTCTTTGCCAGGCCATCGGCAGCCTTGGTGCGGCCTGGTATCGGATGCATCCGCGTCACGCCATGACTATCGCAAAATCGAGAATGCCCCCGTGTTGCGCCGTTACAGGACTCTGTACGCTTGGTCACATTTCCTCCAGTTACATCTCTGCCACTGCCCGTAAACTGGGATTCCAATCAAGTTGTATGCCAGCCTCGCCGACATCGCGCAAGCGCTGGCGGAGTACGGCAAAACAAGTACAAGGACAAGGCGTCTGTACCCTGCATGAACCAAGACCTCAAGAAAACGCTCTGGGCCGCCGCCGACAAGCTGCGCTCCAGCATGGACGCCGCCGAGTACAAGCACATCGTGCTTGGGCTCATCTTCATCAAATACATCTCTGACGCATTCGACGAGCGCCGCGAGCAACTCAAAACCCAGTTCAACGACCCCGCGTCCGACCTGTACCTGCCCGATGCGGCCGACCAGGCCGCCGCGCTGGAGGAGCGCGATTACTACACCATGGCTAATGTGTTCTGGGTGCCCGAGGTCGCGCGCTGGGAGACCCTGCGCGCCCAGGCCAAGCTCTGGGACATCGGCATCCGCATCGACCAGGCACTCGACGCCATCGAGGCCGACAACCCGCGCCTCAAGGGCATCCTGGACAAGCGCTACGGCCGCGCCCAACTGGAGCCGGGCAAGATGGGCGAGCTGGTGGACTTGGTCTCCACCATCGGCTTCGGCACGGGCACCCAGGCCAAAGACGTCCTGGGCGAGGTGTACGAGTATTTCCTCGGCCAGTTCGCCAGCGCCGAGGGCAAGAAGGGCGGGCAGTTCTACACCCCGGCCTCGGTGGTCAAGGTGCTGGTCGAAGTGCTCGCACCGCACCAAGGCAAGGTCTACGACCCCTGCTGCGGGTCGGGTGGCATGTTCGTGCAGTCCGAGAAGTTCATCGAGAGCCACGGCGGGCGCTTTGGCGACATCTCCATCTACGGCCAGGAGGCCAACCCCACGACCTGGCGCCTAGTGGCGATGAACTTGGCCATCCGGGGCATGGACTTCAACCTCGGCAAGGAACCCGCCGACACCTTCCACCGCGACCAGCACCCCGACCTCAAGGCCGACTACGTGCTGGCCAATCCGCCGTTCAACATCTCCGACTGGGGCGGCGACCGCCTGCTGGACGACAAGCGCTGGCTCTACGGCACGCCCAACCCGAGCAATGCGAACTACGCCTGGCTGCAGCACATCCTCTGGCACCTGAACGCCAACGGGCAGGCCGGCGTGGTGCTGGCCAACGGCAGCATGTCGTCCAACCAGAACAACGAAGGCACCATCCGCAAGGCCATGGTCGAGGCCGACGTGGTGGAAGTCATGGTGGCGCTGCCGCCGCAACTCTTCTTCAACACCCAGATTCCCGCCTGCCTGTGGTTCCTGACCAAGAGCAAGACCGCCCATGGCCGCGACCGCAGGGGCGAGGTGCTGTTCATCGATGCCCGCAAGCTCGGGCGCATGGAGACCCGTGTCAACCGCGTGTTCGATGACGAGGACGTGGCCAGGATTGCCGGCACGGTGCATCGCTGGCGACAGGATGGGGAGGCTGGTGCGCAAGAGCCCTATGCCGATGTGCCGGGATTCTGCCGCGCGGTGAAGCTGGCCGAGATTGCCGAACACGGCCATGTGCTCACGCCGGGGCGGTATGTGGGCGCGGAGGCGGTGGATGATGACGATGAGGCGTTCAACGAGAAGATGGAGCGGCTGACCACCTTGCTTGCCGAGCAGATGGCGAAAGGCGCGGAGCTCGATGCGGTGATTCGGGAGAAGCTGGGGAGGATTGGGTATGCGGTTTGAGTGGGTGCCGCGACCTCTCTCCGAAGTGGCTCGCGAAATCACAGTGGGATTTGTGGGGACGATGGCAGACCAGTACGTCGCCGAGGGAGTGCCGTTCTTGCGGTCGTTGAATGTTCGTCCATTCGAGATTGACCTTGGTGATGTGAAGTACATCTCGCGTGACTTCCACGACCGCCTGCGGAAGTCGGCGCTACGTCCTGGTGATGTGGTCATCGTGCGGACCGGCAAGCCAGGGACGTGTGCCGTCGTTTCAGATGCTCTGCCTGAAGCGAATTGCTCTGACGTCGTCATAGTTCGCTGCGGAGAAGAGTTGAACCCGCACTTCTTGTCCTACTGGGTAAACGCCATGGCGGCTTCGCACGTCACTGCCCATACGGTTGGCGCTGTTCAGCAGCACTTCAACGTGGCGTCGGCGAAGCTGCTGCGCCTGCCCGTTCCGCCGCTGTCTGTTCAAGATGAAGTGCTCGCTCCGTTGCTAGCTATTGACCGTCGCATCGACCTCCTGCGCCAAACCAACGCCACGCTTGAAGCCATCGCCCAGGCGCTGTTCAAGAGCTGGTTCATCGACTTCGACCCCGTGCGCGCCAAGGCCGAGGGGCGCGAGCCCGAAGGCATGGATGCAGCAACGGCGGCGTTGTTTCCAAGTGAGTTCGAGGAGTCGGCGCTGGGGGAGATTCCGAAAGGGTGGGGGGTTCGCTCGCTTGACTCGTTCGCGAACTACCTCAACGGGTTGGCCATGCAGAAGTTCCCGCCGGAGAGTGATGAAGAGTACCTGCCAGTAATCAAGATTGCACAGCTTCGTGCAGGCAACACCAGTGGCGCTGACAGGGCTAGCTCGCGGCTTAAACCCGATTACATTGTGCGTGATGGTGATGTCCTCTTCTCATGGTCTGGTTCGCTTGAAGTGGAGCTATGGTGCGGCGGAAATGGCGCCCTGAATCAACATCTGTTCAAAGTAACGTCCAGCAAGGTGCCAAAGTGGTTCTACTACTTGGCAACGAAACAATTCCTGCCCACATTTCGTGAGATTGCCGCCCACAAGGCGACTACGATGGGGCATATCCAGCGGGTGCACTTGATGGAGGCGAGCGTGGCCATGCCAGCACCTGAAGTCTTGGACGCTCTTTCGCCGCTGATGAGGTCCATTCTGGAACGACGAGTGATTGGCGCGCTACATGCGCGGGAGTTGGCTGCCGTCCGCGACGCCCTCTTGCCACGCCTAATTTCAGGCAAACTTCGCCTGCCCGAGGCCGAGGAAGCCTTCGCAACTTCTTGACCTCTAACAGGGCTCACAATGGCACTTTGGCTCGTTCGCGCTGGCAAGTATGGGGAACATGAAACTCGGTTTCTCGATGACAACCGCATCTATCTGACTTGGGATGCATTTACGGAGACCGACCTATCGGTCGCGAAGGACTACGAAGGCGTCAAGGCCCTCATGTCACAGCGTTATCCAAGCGAGCCATCGCGCCGCTTGGGAAACTGGTCAGGGCAAGTGTGGGCCTTTCTCCTCGCCATGAAGGTCGGAGATTGGGTGGTAGTGCCAAGTAAGACGTCACCCACGATTGCGATTGGGGAAGTCGTCGGGCCATATGCGTTCGACCCCAAAGCGGAGCCGATGTACCGTCACTCCCGTGCCATCAAATGGCTAAACAAGGCCGTCCTTCGCAGTGCATTTGGCCAAGACCTTCTGTATTCGATGGGTGCATTCCTGACGGTCTGCGAAATCAAGCGCAACGACGCGGAGGCGCGCGTACGCAAAATGGCGGCCAATGGATGGCGGGATGTGTTCGTGAATACGACGGCATCCGTTCCAAGCAACGGGGGTGCCGAAAGTCAGGCTGACGCGGTAGACGTGGACCTCGAAGAGCTTGCGCGCGATGCCATTGGCAAACTCATCATCCAGAGATTTAAGGGCCATGGGATGGCGAGGCTTGTCGAAGCCATCCTAAAAGCCCAAGGTTTTGCCACGTACCTCAGCCCCGAGGGGCCAGACAAGGGAATCGACATCCTGGCAGCCGGTGGCGCTTTCGGATTCGAGCGTCCCCGCATCTGCGTGCAAGTCAAATCGGGCGACACGCCGGCGGACCGACCCGAGTTCACCCAACTTATTGGGGCAATGCAGAGTGTGAAGGCCGAGCAGGGTCTCTTTGTCTCGTGGGCGGGGTTCAAGCCGACTGTGCTTAAGGAAGTCCCGACCCATTTCTTCTCGGTGCGTGTCTGGAACGAGAAGGACCTCGTTGAGCAGGTACTGGCGAATTACGACAAACTTGACCAGGATGTCCGTGCAGAACTTCCACTCAAGCGAGTCTGGATGATTGCCTCTTCGGAGGAGTGAGCCGAGCATAGCCAGCGAACAATTGAACACAAAGCCCAAGCCATGACGAGCGCAGTCCTTGAAGACCACCTCGAACAAGCCACGCTTCAGTGGCTCTCCGCGCTCGGCTGGCAAACCGCGCATGGCCCTGACATCTCACCGCCCGACGCCAGGACCGCTGGCACCGAGCGCGACACCTACCGCCAGGTCTGCCTACCCCATCGCCTTGCGGCCACGATTCAGCGCCTGAATCCCAACATCCCGACGAGCGCACGGGACGCGGCTCTGCGCCTAGTCCTCAACCCCAACACCCCCGGCCTCGTCGCCGCCAACCGCCAGTTCCACCGCTGGCTGGTCGAAGGTGTCCCGGTCGAGTACCAGAGGGACGGCGAAACCCGCGGCGACCGCGTCCGGCTCATCGACTTCAGCGACGTTGGCCGAAACGACTGGCTGGCCGTCAACCAGTTCACCGTGCAAGGCCCCAAGCACACCCGCCGCCCCGACCTCGTGCTGTTCCTCAACGGCCTGCCCCTGGTGGTGCTGGAACTCAAGAACCCCGGCGACGAGAACGCCGACATCTGGGGCGCCTTCAACCAGCTCCAGGCCTACAAAGACGACATTCCCGACCTGTTCATCGACAACGAGCTGCTGGTCATCACCGACGGCATCTCCGCCCGCATGGGCTCGCTCACCGCCGACCGGGAACGCTTCATGGCCTGGCGCACCATCGACGGCCACACCACCGACCCGCTCGGGTCCATGCGCGAACTGGAAACCCTGGTCCAAGGTGCCTTCGACCGCCAGACCCTGCTCGACTATCTGCAGCACTTCATCCTGTTCGAGGACGATGGGGGGCTGGTCAAGAAGGTCGCCGGCTACCACCAGTTCCATGCCGTGCGCGCCGTGGTCGACAGCGTGCTCAAGGCCAGCGCCCCTGGCGGCTCGCGCAAGGGCGGGGTGGTGTGGCACACCCAGGGGGCTGGCAAGAGCATCGAGATGACCTGCCTGGCCGGCATGCTCATCGGGCACCCGGAGCTCCAGAACCCCACGGTCTTGATGGTCACCGACCGCAACGACCTGGACAACCAACTGTTCGGCGTGTTCGCCGGCGCCACCGAGCTGCTGCACGAAACCCCGGTGCAGGCCGCCACCCGCCCCAAGCTGCGCGAGCTGCTGGGCAACCGCCCCAGCGGCGGCATCGTCTTCACCACCATCCAGAAGTTCGCACCTGGCGAGGACGAAGACAGCTTCCCGGTGCTGTCCGAGCGCAGCAACATCATCGTCATCTGCGACGAAGCCCACCGCAGCCAGTACGGCTTTGCCGCCAAGCTGCCCGGACAGGACGATGCCACCCGTCGCTACCGCCAGACCGCGGCCGCGCCGCTGAGCGCGCAGGATGCCGGCGCGATTGGGGCCACCACGGCCTTGGTCACAGCGGCCCCGGCCTCCAGCGTGCGCTACGGCTACGCCCAGTACCTGCGCGACGCGTTGCCCAACGCCACCTTCGTCGCCTTCACCGGCACCCCCGTGTCGCTGGAGGACCGCGACACCCGCGCCGTGTTCGGCGACTACGTCCACATCTACGACGTCGAGCAGGCGGTCAAGGACGGCGCCACGGTGCCCATCTATTACGAGTCGCGCCTGGCGAAGCTCGAACTCGCGGAGGAGGACACCACCTGGCTTGATGATGACGTCGACCAATTGACCGAGGACGATGAGGACGACGCCAGCAAGACCAGCAAGCTGCGCCGCTGGGCCGCGCTGGAAAAACTCGTTGGCGCACCGCCCCGGATTCAGAAGGTGGCCGCCGACATCGTCGAACACTTCGAAAACCGCCTTGCCGCCCTGGACGGTAAGGCCATGGTCGTCGGCATGAGCCGCGAGATTTGCGTCCATCTCTACGACGCTCTCGTCGCCCTGCGGCCGGAATGGCACGACCCCGACCCCGACAAAGGCGCCATCAAAATCATCATGACCGGCTCGGCCTCGGACAAGCCGATGCTCAAGCCGCACATCTACACCAAAGAGGTCAAGAAGCGCCTGGAGCGGCGCTACAAGGACCCTGCCGACCCGTTCAAGCTGGTCATCGTGCGCGACATGTGGCTGACCGGCTTCGATGCGCCCTGTCTGCACACGATGTATATCGACAAGCCCATGCGTGGCCACAACCTGATGCAGGCCATCGCCCGGGTCAACCGGGTGTTCAAGGACAAGCCCGGCGGTCTGGTCGTCGACTACATCGGCATTGCCAACGAGCTCAAGGCCGCCCTGAAGGACTACACCCTGGCCCACGGCAAGGGGCGGCCGACCATCGACACCCACGAGGCCCTGCGCTTGCTGCTGGAGAAGATGGAGGTGCTCCACGGCATCCTGCACGGCTGCGACTACGCGGACTTCCGCACCCAAGCCTGGCAACTGCTGCCCAAGGTGGCCAACCATATCCTGGGCCAGGATGACGGCAAGAAGCGCTTCGCCGACGCCGTCCTGTCCGCCACCAAGGCGTTCGCGCTGTGCTGCACGCTTGACGAGGCTCTTGAACACCGGGACGAACTGGCCTTCCTGCAGGCCACCAAGGCTGCCCTGACCAAGCACACCACACAGGACAAGAAGCTCAGCGACGAGCAGAAAGAACACGCGCTGCGGCAGATTCTGAGCAAGGCCGTGGTCAGCGCCGAGGTCGTCGACATCTTCCAGGCGGCCGGGTTGAACAAACCGGATATCGGCATTCTGTCCGAGGAGTTCCTCGACGACGTGCGGCACATGAAGGAGCGCAATCTGGCGGTGGAGCTGCTGGAGCGCCTGCTCAAGGATGACATCAAGACCCGATTCAAGACCAATGTGGTCAAGGCGGCCAAGTACAGCGAATTGCTTCAGGAAAGCCTCAAGCGCTACCGCAACCGCGCCATCGAGACGGCCCAGGTCATCGAGGAACTGATTGCGATGGCCAAGCAGTTCCAGCAGGAGGCCATCAGGGGCGCCGCGCTGGGGCTGAGTCCCGAGGAGCGGGCGTTCTACGACGCGCTGGCCGCCAATGAGTCGGCGGTCAGAGAACTGGGCGACGAGACGCTGAAGAAGATTGCGGTCGAGCTGACGCTGAAACTGCGTAACTCTGTAACCGTCGATTGGTCCGTGCGCGACGCGGTGCGGGCAAGCATTCGGGTGATGGTCAAGACGCTGTTACGGCGTTACAAGTATCCGCCGGACAAGCAGGAGGAGGCAACCGAGACGGTGCTCAAGCAGGCGGAGATGCTGTCGGCGGAATGGGTAGGGTGAGCAAAGTGGCACAACAGCGTCGCGGAGCTTCCGTTCGCAATTGGTCTATCAGAGCATCACGATTCAGTGCGTCAATAAGAGAGCCGATGGCCAGCAGTCGATTGCTGGCCATCGGCTCAAGTGTGAGCAGGTCTTGCCCGTGAAAGAGCGTTTAATCCAACTCGTAGTTTGCCCTGATTTCTAGACGCAAATCTTCAGCATCAAAATCTTGTGACCAATTATTGCCGTCGTCGTCTTCCTGCATCACATCTTGATAACTGTCGATGTGTCGCTGAAATGTCTCTTCATCTCGCGTACAAGCATCAATTTCAGAGCGGGACATATTGCGCCTCAAATTATCTTTGATGCCGTCTGCAAGTCCGGAATAGTCGTCTGCAATTTCGACATCGCCAGCGTCATAAATTTGCGGCTCGCCTGCTTCCTCCGCTTCACGATTCATTGCGCGTACCGCTGCCGTTACTGCGTCACGGCGGTACATATACGTTGAATACAGATAGGCGTTCGCTTCGTCGTCCCAGACGTACACGCTGTATTCTGGCCATTCGCTTCTCGGGTCCTTGAAGCACTCTACATAGGAACGAGGTTGAAATTCTTTCATTGCTTACTCCGAGTTCAGTGGGTAGGTTGCGTAAGCCATCTGACTTACGCCATGGTGTAGGCAGTCAGTTCGGAAATCGCGGCATCCGAGATATCTTGTTTCTGCTGTTGCATGTTGATGTAAATGCCAAGGGCGATGCGCCCTGGCAAGCTCGAGTTCATCCACGGGCGTGGCGTCGAGAGAGTGGGGTTCTGCGCAAATTGCCCCTCCAGAAAGAACGGTCCTTGCATGCTCGAGGGGTTCGATTGCTGCCAGCTTCGAGCGCTTGCCGAGTTCATGGCCTTTCACGGTCGATGCGTTTTATGGAGTGCTAGTGTTTGGCCGCAATTCAGGGGCCGGCGCCGTCAACGGCGGTCAGCTGCCACTATTGGGCGTCGGCGAACGGATGGCGCGGGTTCGGCTTTTTGGGTATGGCCGGCTCAAACCCCGTGGCGGGTGAAGCATCGTCTGCGGTTACTCGCATTTGCAAAAAATTTCCAGCGCATAGTGGGCGTCTGGAACATGTTGCTCAAGGTCTGCCGCCGTGTACGTCTTTCCCTCGAGGTCGAAAGCCACGGTCTTCGCCAGCGAGTCGCGCCAGGAGTTCTCGAAGGGACTGCCTGCGAAGTTTCTTGCCAGACCGCCGTCATCTCGTGTCCCGAGCACGACGATGCCCGGTTCACAGTAGTGGAGGCCATTTCGCCGAAGTCTTTGGTCCGAGACACGGGATGCATGCCCCCCAGCTGAATGACGCGCCTCGCAAAGCGACTTGAATGTTGTCGTCCTGCCACTGATACGAAGTGTTCTCTCCAGCACGTGCCGAACAGCCGAATTGGTGACGACCGATGCGCGCCATGATTTTGGCGATGCTGCAATCGGGACAGCGAAGGATTTCTCCCTGGAAGACCAAGGAGAGTTCAGCCAATTCACTTGCGTTTGGAGCAGGTCTGAAGCACAGCGCTCCAGTTCATCCAAGGTGCCAATGAGAGCGCCTTCGACTTCGGCGTCTCGCCGGCGCTCGAGGTCAAGGCGAACATGCAGAAGCGCGTCTTTGGCGAACAGCGTGGGCCATGCCTTCAGGTCTCCTTTGGCCAGCATTTCCGTCAGCGCGCTCCGGGAAAACAAGCTGAACAGATTGGCCGTTGCATGCATTGCAAACAGATTGGGGCTGCCAAGATGGCGGACTGCGTAAAGGGCGCCGGTCGTTGCGTTCAGCAGTGACGCCGCGTCATAGACGATTCCACTCGCGGGGTCCTTCTTGCCTTGGCTGACGCTTCGCAGCGATTCGTCAAACATTGCGATGTATCGCGCGGCTTGGTTGTTTTTGTTCATGAAAGCGTTCCAGGTTATTTGTTGCGGATGCTTAGGTGTGTGTGTGTGTGTCGAATAGTCGACATGGGGAATCTTTGGCGCATTGCGCCGTGGTAGGGGTCTTGGAGGCGCCCCTTGCCTTCTTCTCTGTCATGGCAGTCGCACCGCGACTGCCATGCGTTGCCGGTCGATGCCTGAGCACAAGTTTTTAAGGAACGCGAGCCACCAACTTGGTGGTCCGTTGCCGGGCGAACCGGCATCACAATCAACGAATATAAATAATACGTCTATTTTCTATGCGTGTCAATAAAGTAGACGTGTGGCACAATGCGCCTATGGCAAACACGCAACACCACACATCCACGCCGTCGGCGCTCGACCCTGCCGGTCATTGGGGCCAAGGCCGCCGGCTCGAATTCATTGACTTTCGCCTGCGCTGGGAGGGGCGCTTGAACCGGTCTGACGTGATGGAGTTCTTCAGCATCTCCACACCGCGGGCTTCCATGGACATCGGGCGGTACCTGGAGCTGGCACCCGGCAATGCCTTCTACGACCGCAGCTCACGCAGCTACTTGGCAGCCAAGGAGTTCAAGCCGCTTTTTCCCGACAACAACCCCGAGCGCTATCTCAACGAGTTGCTGGCACGTGAGGCTGGCGTCGTGCCCAAGGGCCTCAGCTTCATCGGTTGGGTCCCGCCACTGGCCGTGATGCCGCGACCTGGACGCGTCGCACGGGCTGATGTCTTTCTCCAGGTCTTGGATGCCATCCGCGGTCACAAGGCATTGACGGTGGTGTATCAATCAATGAGCACTCCGCGGCCACAGGAGCGCGTCATTGCTCCGCACGCGCTTGCCCATGACGGGATGCGCTGGCACGTCCGTGCCTATTGCGCCCAGCGGGAGAAGTACCTCGACTTCCAGTTGGGGCGCTTTCTCGAGGTGGCTCCAAGCCAACGCCCTGGTACGGATGGGGCTGACGACGCTGCTTGGCATCGCATGGTTCCGCTGGTTCTGGCCCCGCATCCTGAACTGAGCCCCGAGCAGCAACACGCGATTGCCCTGGACTACGGGATGGTGGACGGCTGTACTACCTTGCAGTGCCGCCAATCGATGCTCTTCTACACGCTTCGCTCTCTGCGCTTGCTCAAAGAGGGAGTCGAGTCCCCGCAGGACCAGCAAATCACGCTGAGGAACCGCGCGGCGATTGCGGAGTTCCTCCCCAAGGACGCTGCTAAGAGCTGACGGAACACGGCGCTGCTCGAGGCCGCTTAAGGAGCATTCGCAGTGGGCAAGACCCTGGGCGCATTCGTTGCAAGAGCACGCGTCGAGCTCGCAATGACCGATGCCGCAGGCAAATGGTTGCCAGCACACACGCGGGCTGCAGGAACTCCCGCGCAGGTCTACACGCGGGGCCCCAGTACTCCGCCCGCTCCAGCATCATGCGCTGAACCCTCGGCGCGCTGCGGCTTGGCACGGTTGTGCGGCACTTCTTGCGCCTGACGGTTCCTGTATCACAGTTCGCCCGCGTCATATGGGCCCCTGGTCGCTGTGATAATTCGCCACTTGTCTCCTACGACGACGTGCCGGAGGCTTAGCTCATGACCCTGCGGGCCAGGAGTTTGAAACTCGCCAAGGCAGCCGGAACGGCTTTGCACGCATTGATAGCGAACCGATGACCGACGAATCCCAACTCACCATCCCGCCGTCCTTCATCGCCCTTTACGTGGAGCCAGGCCGCACCAAGCCCCATGCGCCGCGCGACGTCATCACCCAGCGCTACGAGTTCTGCGAAGACCTGGCGACGATGCTGACCGACCGCGCATCGGAAATCAAGTTCGACCTGGGGGTGACCGAGTCGGATGTTCTTGAACGCATCCACCGCGGCTTGGAGGTCGAAGGCTCTGGCCTTGATGCCAAGGAGGCGCGGTGGGTGGTGACGCGCCTGGCGGAGTTGCTGGGGTGGACGGCGTAGGATGTTTGAGAAGGATACGTACGCCTGATGTGCCGATTGGCTTGCGTTCCAGACACCGCATATTTCACACCTGGAACGACGGCGGCCTCAGTTCGGTCGGCCGGCCCTTGCCTTCCAGAAAATACCCAATCTCGACCATGGCCCAGGTGTCCTGTTCGCAGTAGGCCAGCAGGTTGCGACGTAACTCCGCCTTGCGCCTGGGCGTCAGCTCGGCGTCGAAGCAGGACTGCAGGTAGGCAACCTGCGCGCCGGTGCCGTCCTGCACCTCGTCCAGTTCTCCATAGTTCAGGTCGGGGGCGATGACCGGCAGCACCTTCTTGATGGAGAACGACCCCTTCATCGCCGGATGGTAGAAATGCTCCTTGACCACGGGGTGCAGGTCGACCAATCGCGCGGCCAGTCGCTTCAGCCGGTCCGCAAAGGCCGGATGGCGTTTGGCCAGCTCGACGATGCGACCTCGTTCATACGTGGCGTAATACACCAGGATGGGGCCACCGTCCCCCACGTCGATGGCGTGCAGCATCTCCTCGATGCAGGGCTCGGAGGGGTCATGCCCGCTGAGGTCCAGGAAGGCGCGGTGCTCGAACACGCCGGGCGCCCGCTCGATATGGCAAGACCACTGGAACGGCACCTGCTCGTAAGGTCGCAAGCCGACCCACCGCGGCACCGGCAGGTCAATGCCTTCGAAGTCGAAGTAGTAGCGGGGATACGTCAGCCTTTGCATGAAGGTGTTGGCGCCAGGGGCGAGGATAGGGCGCCCGGTGCGGTGGGCCTGCTGGATGCGGCGGTACAACGCCGCCTGTGCACCGACCAGCTCACCGGGACGCGGCTCCAGCAAAGACGTATAGCCCTTGGCGGCGAGCTTGCGCGCCAAGGCCTTCCCAGCCGTATCGGGGAGCAAACTCAGCGGATGTTCGGGGCCGGGCGGCTCCAGCCTTTGGCACAGCGCCGCGTAAGGGCAGGGGTGGGGATGGGTGCATTGATTGCCCATGCGGACGTCGGGCATGTCGCCGTCAACCACATCCCGAGCCTGCCGCAGCCATTGTGGAACAGCACGCATGCGCTGTTGCACCGCATCGGTGACGTCCAGTTGGCGAAACAAGCCGCGGTAGTCGCCGGCGCCTGGATAGCGCCATTGGTTGTCCAGCAGATTGAGCTCGGCGCGCGCCAGCGGCAGGCCGGCGCCTTCCAGCACCCAGGCCTGCACGGCGACATCATCCAAATGATGCTCGTCCGGCGAACTCGGGGTGGCCTTGTCCGGCTTCAGCGGAAACGTGGAGGCCTTGGTCTCGCGCAGGACATAGCCCGCCGCCTCCGGCAGCAAGGCATCGGCGCGGGCATACAAGCCGTCGCGCACCATGGGCATTTCGACGGCGGGCAGCATGGCGGCGGCGGTCAGTTCGGCCAACGCGGTCGCAGCATCGCTTGCCGGGTCTCCGGAGGTGTTCGGCCAGAGGTACTCCCCGACATCCCGACGCGCATACTCGCCGACGAGACGGCCGTCGAGGGTGCGGCGGTCGACGGGGACGGACGCAGAAGTTTGCGGCTCGGGCGGATGGTGATGCAGCCACAGCATCCGCGGGCATTGGCGCCAGGCCATCAGGTCGGATTTGGTCAGCACCGAAGCTCCCCCTTGTCAATCCGTGTCGGGCGGAACGGCGTGTTCCGGTCAACAGCATTGTGCCGAGCTGGAGCCTTGCGTCGCAAGCAGCGCCAGGGCTTGTTGTGTCGGAGGGACATCGGCGGTTCTGCAGGGCGCGTGCGTTCCCATAAAAAAGAGGCGCGTTTGGTGCAGCGTTACGTCGTTACGGGGCACCGCATCACAACGCGATTCAAGACCACCGCCGCGCTTTACGGAAGCGCGCCCGCAAGCGCGGCCAAACAAATCCCGCCAAAGCGTGAATTTTTCACGCGCCGCTATCTGGGTTTTGGTAAGCGGTGGCTTTTCGCTGCTGAGCTGTTCCTCGAGCGCATCTCCTAGGCTCTTACGCGTCGTTCCGGAAAAGCGATGACGTTCGACCGAGGTGGCGTGGGCATTGCCGTGGCGGCAATGAAGTTCACCGACAAGGTGGACGCGTCCCCGTTTGACACGAGCTCCGCCATCGTGACATTCGCCTTTTCGGCAAGCCGTTCACGGCCCTTATGCGTGTAGTGCGCACCCTCGGTAGCGAACGCGGCATCGAGTCGCAGCGCCATCTTGGATGCGCAAAGGTGGGCATACCGTGTGAGCATTCGAAGGTCACGATGACCGGAGAAGGCCTGTAGGTCGACCAGATTGAATTGACCCGTGTCGGCGACGCGGCTGATGCCCTCGTGCCGCAAGTCGTGGATATGAAGCCCTTCAATGTGCGCATGGTTCAGGATGTAAGCCCAGGCGTCACGCACCTTGTCCACGCTCATGGGGAACACCCGTTCGTCATGGCGAGGAAGGGCGTCGAGCATCGCCACGAGTTCAGCGCGCAGCGGCAAGGTGCGCGCCAAGCCATTCTTGGTCTCGGGCAAGAACGCGGTTTGCTTGACCAAATCCACATGGGCCCATGTCAATCCGAGGGTCTCGCCCCGCCGCGCAGCGGTCATCAGCTGGAATGCAACGAAAGCCTGCATCATGGTGCCGGGTTGCGCTTGAGCCTGCGCTACCGGGCGCAATTCCTTGCGCAGTCGCGCCTCGATGCGCTTCTTTTGCGAGAGGCTGCGGTACTGCTCGGGGACCTCGGGATGGCTTGCCAGCAGTTGTTCGACGGTCGCATCGACGGCGCGTTCGAGGTCCCAGGCCCGTGCACCGGCAAAAATGCGCTCTTCTTCACCGTCAGCGAGTCGGCGGTTACGCTCGTTGCGGTAGCGTGGTCGTTGGACACCTCTGATGGGTGAGTCGGCCAGAGGGTATTTCCAAACGTCGAGGATGAACGTGAACAAGGCGCTGAAGATGTCGACTTCACGGTCGACCGTGGCCGGTTCGCTGTCCTGCAGACGCTCCTCAATAAAGTCGTTGAGGTCATCGGTCGTGACCTCGGGCAGAGGTTTGTGCAGCCATTCCAGGCTGCCATAGGTTGTCCGCATCTGAAAGCTGCCGGGGTGCACCCTACGACCATGGGCCTTTTGCCAGTCCTTGAACTCTTCGACCAGCGCCTTTCCGTGCGGGCCGCTGTCCATGAGCATGGCCTCAAGCTTGTAGGTGAGCATGTCGGCGGACTTGAGCTTGGGCACCTTCTCCTTCAAGTACCGAACCATGAGTTGCGCGACCGTGACCTTGTGGGAGCGTGCGTAGTCGACGTACAGACCTCGTCCGCGCTCCTCCTCGATTTTGCGGATGAGCTTTTCGGCTGTCTCGACCGACGGCAGGGTGAAGGTTTGTGGCGCGCGGCCTTTCTGCCGTACCCGCACCAGGATGGTGTCTTCGAGCTGGGTCACGGCAGGTTTGAATCCCTGCGCCCGCAGCTCGGCCATGTGGCTGGCCACGCGCGCTGGTGCGTTGAAGGGGAACTCCCGCGTGAGGTCCTCGCGATTTCTGACTGTGACGCGAAAACGGGAGCGGTTTTCCAGGGTTGCCATGCGTGTCTCCAAAACGAAGTGGGGACACCGTGAAGCAACCAGGTTTATGCGCCGCGCAAGGTCGGCGACGCATGGCCCTCAAGCCGTTTGGCGTGCGTCGCACGCCGGACTTTGAGGCAATCTGTGGCACAGAATTGCCACAGATTTCAATTCGCGGGATTTTTTCTTTCCGGAAAATCTTCGCAATTTATTGATTTTGCAAAGATTTTTGGTCGGGGTGAGAGGATTCGAACCTCCGGCCTCTACGTCCCGAACGTAGCGCTCTACCAGGCTAAGCTACACCCCGATGCGGATTGGCGGACACACAAGCTCCTGGGCTTCAATGGCTCAGGCGCTGCGGTCCAAAGAGTAAGCGCATAAGTTTATCAGAGCCTCGCGTTCAGGGCCTGGCTTTAGCGCGTCGACGAAGCCTCGCGCCTTAGACAGCTCGGCCTGAGCTGTTGCGTAAACAAGGTCGAGCGCTCGGGTTTGGTCGACGATCCGCAGGATTTGCGGCATCTCTTCGGCATGTCCGGAGCGGATCGCGTCCTCGATCAGTTTGCGCTCCGGCGCCGCGCAGCGTTGCATGGCGACGATCAGCGGGAGCGTGGGTTTTCCCTCGCGTAGATCGTCCCCGACGTTCTTTCCCATCTCGCCCGGTTTGCCGCTGTAGTCCAGGGCGTCGTCGATGAGTTGGAATGCCGTGCCTATCGTTCGCCCATAGGCGGCGGCGTTGTCTTCCAGTTCTTTTCCGCAACCTGCGAGCACGGCGCCTATGCGCGCGGAGGCCTCGAACAGAGCAGCAGTCTTGTAGCCGATCACTTTCAGGTATCGCTCCACGCTGACCTCGGGGTCATGCAGGTTCAGCAGCTGCAGCACCTCGCCTTCGGCGATGACATTGGTCGCATCGGCCAGGATTTGCAGGATGCGCAAATTGTCCGCAGTCACCATCATCTGGAAGGCGCGCGAATAGAGAAAATCTCCAGCGAGCACGCTTGCCGCATTTCCGAAGGCGGCATTCGAGGTCTTGCGGCCGCGCCGCAGAGCGGACTCGTCAACCACGTCGTCATGGAGGAGCGTTGCCGTGTGGATGAGTTCGACCACGGCCGCGAGGGTGTGATGATGCGGCCCCGTGTATCCATGGACTTTGGCAGTCAAGAGCAAAAGGGCCGGTCGCAGGCGCTTGCCACCAGCGGAGATGATGTAGGCGCTGATGGCGTTGATCAGCTGCACTTCGGACGACAGGTTGCGGCGGATGGCGGCGTCAACCTCCAGCATGTCCTGGGCTACCGGGGAAAGAATCGACTGAATCGAGTGCGTGGAAGTCACGAAGTGTGCTGGTTTTGGAGAGGGGCGTGCGCTTGGCTGAAAGGCACTTGGCAAATCCAGCGGCATTTTATAAGGTCCTTCGGTCGAGCCGAGGCGGCGTGTCGTGGATCTTCCATCGCAGATCGGCGTGCTTCTGCCCGCGGCTGGCGTCGTGCGGTCTTTGGGCGCGGCAGCGGCGTTCGCTGAGACGCATTCTGCTATGATGCAATGTTCAACGCCCTTTGCTTGGCCATTTTGGTCCTCGGGGCGGGTCGAGTGCGGGTCCGGTTGCGAGTGCGCGACCTAAGGTTGGCTGCCTGCGTGGCAGCCATGCGTTCCCGCATAGTCATTTTCCAGGAGTAGTCATATGTATGCGGTCATAAAAACCGGGGGCAAGCAATATAAAGTTTGCGCCGGCGAAAAGATCAGGGTAGAACAGTTATCCGCAGACATTGGCCAGGACATCGTGATCGATCAGGTGCTTGCCGTATTCAACGGCGCCGACACCCAGATCGGGACCCCGCTTCTTGCGGGCGCGGCGGTGAAGGCCAAGGTCTTGGCGCATGGGCGCGGCGAGAAGGTGCATATTTTCAAAATGCGCCGCCGTAAGCACTATCAGAAGCGGCAAGGTCATCGGCAGAATTACACCGAGCTGCAGATCGAAAGCATCGCAGCTTGAGGAGAGAACAACATGGCACAGAAAAAAGGTGGCGGCTCAACCCGCAACGGGCGTGACTCGGAAGCCAAGCGACTTGGCGTCAAGGCTTTCGGTGGCGAGGCCATTCCTGCGGGGTCCATCATCGTGCGCCAGCGTGGCACGCGCTTCCACGCCGGTGTGAATGTCGGCACGGGCAAGGATCACACGCTGTTCGCGCTTGTCGATGGCCACGTCAAGTTTGTTCGCAAAGGCGAACACAATCGCCAGTTTGTGAACATCACTCCGCTGAACACGGCCGAGGCCTGAGTTCGGCAAGCCGCGGCAGGCATGCCGCGGCTTTTCCTGATGACCCTCAAGCCCCGGCTTGCAGCCCGCTGGCATTCTTGCCACGGGTCTGGCAAGCCGGGGCTTGTGTTTTGAGAGCATCCGCACGTGAAATTCATCGACGAAGCGCTGATCGAAGTCTTTGCCGGCAAGGGCGGCAACGGCTGTATGTCCTTTCGTCGCGAGAAATTCATCCCGTTCGGCGGGCCTGACGGCGGTGATGGCGGACGTGGTGGGCATGTTTACGTCGAGGCGGATTCCAATCTCAACACGCTGATCGATTTTCGCTATCAACGCCTGTACCGGGCCAAAAATGGCGAGCACGGTCGTGGCGCCGACCAGTTCGGGGCCGCGGGCGACGACCTGCTGTTGCGCGTCCCCGTGGGGACGCTCATTCGCGACGCCGAGAGTCACGAGGTGGTGGCCGATCTGACGCAGTCGGGCCAACGTATCGTGCTTGCTCATGGGGGTGCGGGGGGGCTGGGCAACTTGCGCTTCAAATCCAGCACCAACCGTGCTCCGCGCCAGTGCACACCGGGGCAGCCGGGCGAGCAGCGCAAGCTGCAACTCGAACTCAAGGTGCTGGCCGATGTGGGGCTGCTGGGCATGCCCAATGCCGGCAAGAGTACCTTGATCGCCGCCGTGTCCAATGCGCGGCCCAAGATCGCCGACTACCCTTTCACCACCCTGCATCCGCAGCTCGGCGTGGTGCGACTTGGCGAGGGGCAGAGTTTTGTCGTGGCCGATATTCCGGGGCTGATCGAGGGCGCGGCCGAGGGCGCGGGATTGGGGCACCAGTTTTTGCGGCATCTGCAGCGCACCCGCTTGTTGCTTCATCTGGTCGACGTGGCGCCATTCGATCCCGAGGCCGATCCCGTCCGCGATGCGCGCAGCGTGGTCGCCGAACTCAAGAAATACGACCCCGATCTAGCCGCCAAGCCTCGCTGGCTGGTGCTCAACAAGATCGATATGGTGCCGCCCGACGAACGCAAGGCTCGCGTGTCGGCCATCGTGCGGCGCTTGCGCCACAAAGGGCCGGTGTATGTCGTTTCTGCCCTGGCGCGCGAGGGGCTCGAGCCTTTGCTGCGTGACATCTTCGATGCCGTACGCATGCCTGCGCCCGAAGGTCCCGAAGCGACGCACGATCCCCGATTTGTCCGCGATGAAGACTGAGCAACTCGACAAGCTTTCCGTGATCGCCGCCGCGCGCCGCCTCGTTGTCAAGGTGGGTTCCAGCCTGGTGACGGATGATGGACGTGGCATCGATCATGCCGCCGTGGCCAGATGGGCGGACCAAATCACGGCCCTGCATGGGCTGGGCAAGGAGATCATTCTGGTTTCGAGTGGCGCGATCGCCGAAGGCATGAAACGTCTTGGCTGGGCCAAGCGTCCACGCGAAATTCCAGAGTTGCAAGCTGCCGCCGCGGTCGGCCAGATGGGGCTGGCGCAGGCGTATGAGGCTGCGTTCAGCGCACGCGGACGGCATTGCGCGCAAATCCTGCTCACGCATGCCGATCTTGCCAATCGGCGCCGTTATTTGAATGCGCGCAGCACCTTGCTGACCTTGCTGGCGCATGGCGTGGTGCCGGTGATTAACGAGAACGATACCGTGGTCACCGACGAGATCAAGGTCGGCGACAACGACACCCTCGGCGCCCTGGTCACCAATCTGGTCGAAGCCGACGCGCTCGTCATTCTCACCGACCAACCCGGCCTGTATTCAGCGGATCCGCGCAAGGATCCGGCTGCGGAGTTGATCGTTGACGCGCAGGCCGACGACCCCTCGCTCGTGGCCATGGCCGGCGGCGCGGGAAGCTCCATTGGCAAGGGGGGGATGCTGACCAAGGTGCTGGCTGCCAGGCGCGCCGCGCAGAGCGGTGCGCATACCGTGATCGCGAGTGGCCGGGAAGCGGATGTCCTGTTGCGCTTGGCCGCGGGCGAAGTCATCGGTAGCCAGCTGCGCGCTGGTGCGGGCAAGCTTGCGGCGCGCAAACAGTGGATGGTCGATCATCTGCAGATTGGCGGGCGCGTCCAGGTGGACGCCGGTGCCGCGCAGCGTCTGCGCGAAGGCGGTGCCAGCCTGTTGCCGGTCGGGGTCGTGGATGTGGTGGGTGAGTTCGAGCGCGGCGACGTGATTGCTGTGCTCGACGCGCAAGGCCGGGAGATCGCACGCGGCTTGACGAATTACGCGGCGGCCGAAGCCAGGCTGATCCGGCGCGCGCCGACGACGCAGATCGCCTCCATCTTGGGTTTCATGGAAGAGCCCGAACTCATCCACCGCGACAACCTGGTGCTGACGCAGCCATAGTGCTTGCGCCGCACAGGTCGAAAGAAGTGATGCCAGGCAGGACAGCGCGCATGTGCGCTGTTATTCACTCGGGCACGGCGTCCGGATTGAGCGCCGCGCCATGAAGCGGCCGACCATGCCGCACATTGGAGCGCAAGTAGCGGGTGCGCGGTTCCACCCGCGGCAGCAGATGCGCCAACTCGGACAAGGCCTGTTGATAGACCTCGCGCTTGAACTCGATCACGCTGTCCAGCGGCATCCAGTAATCGTCCCAGCGCCACGCGTCGAACTCGGGATGGCTGGTCGCGCGCAGGCAGACGTCGCAATCACGGCCCGTGAGCTTGAGCAGGAACCAGATCTGCTTCTGGCCCTTGTAGATGCCCCGGTTGTCGCGACGGAGATATTGTTGCGGCACGTCGTAACGCAGCCAGTTGCGGGTGCGCCCGAGCACATGCACGTGGCAAGGCTTGAGTCCGACTTCTTCGAACAGTTCGCGGTACATCGCCTGCTCGGGATTTTCACCGGCATTGATGCCCCCTTGCGGGAATTGCCAAGAATGCGCGCTGACCCGCTTCCCCCAGAACACCTGGTTCTTGCCGTTGAGCAGGACGATGCCGACGTTGGGACGATAACCCTCGCGGTCCAACATGGCCAATAGCCCTCATCTTTTAGAATCTGGTTTTGATTATAGGCACCAGCCCTCGGTCAGGCAGCGCCTTTTCAGGACCTTGCACGATGCCGGTAGGGTCAGCAAGCTCGAGTTCGAATCGCGGCTCACCGCTCCCTCCTTGTTCGCTTCCCACTTCCAAGCCCATACGTTCCATGCGCGTTTCCAACTTTTTTATATCCACTCAAAAAGAGGCTCCTGCTGATGCCGAGGTGGCCAGCCAAGCCCTCATGCTGCGCGCGGGAATGATCAAGAAATTGGCCGCCGGCCTTTATACCTACATGCCTCTGGGCCTGCGCACCATTCGCAAGGTCGAAGCCATCGTGCGCGAGGAAATGAACCGTGCCGGAGCCATCGAACTGCTCATGCCGGTGGTGCAGCCTGCCGAGCTTTGGCAGGAGAGCGGCCGCTGGGAGAAGTATGGTCCTGAGCTGTTGCGCATCAAGGATAGGCACCAGCGCGATTTCGTGGTCCAACCCACTTCGGAAGAAGTCATCACCGATCTTGCGCGCAGCGAAATCCGGTCGTGGCGGCAATTGCCGGTGAACTTCTATCACATCCAGACCAAATTCCGTGACGAGCGCCGCCCCCGCTTCGGCGTGATGCGCGCGCGGGAATTCGTAATGAAGGACGCCTACTCCTTCGATCGCGATTTCGACGGCGCCCAGCGCAGCTACAGGGTTATGTACGCCGCCTACCAGAACATATTCCAGCGTTTCGGTTTCGAATTCCGCGCGGTTGCCGCCGATTCCGGGGCGATCGGCGGGTCCATGAGCCATGAATTCCACGTCATTGCCGAAACCGGCGAGGATGCCATCGCCTACTGTCCCGATTCGAGCTATGCCGCGAATGTGGAACTGGCGGAAGCCTTGCCGCTGATCCCGGCGCGCCAGGCCCCCGCGGAGGATTTGTGTCGAACCCCGACGCCAGGCGCCGCGAAGTGCGAGGACGTCGCCAGCCTCCTAGGACTGCCCTTGTCGCGCACCGTCAAATCGGTCGTGATGGCGGCCGATACGCGCGGCGACAAGGGCCAAGTGCTGTCGACGCAGATCGTGCTGCTGCTGGTGCGCGGCGATCACGCGGTCAACGACATCAAGGTTTCTAAGCTGCCGGGCATGGCCGATGCGCGCATGGCCACCGAGGCCGAGATCGTGGATGCTTTCGGTTGCAGGCCCGGTTATATCGGTCCCATCGCCACCGCCAAGCCCCTGCGCGTCGTGGCCGACAGGACGGTGGTCAATATGCACGATTTCGTCGTCGGCGCCAACGTCGAGGATTTCCACTACACCGGGGTCAATTGGGGCCGCGACCTTCCGGAGCCCGAGGTCGCCGATATTCGCAATGTCGTGGCCGGCGATCCGAGCCCGGACGGCAAGGGACAACTGGCCATCTGTCGCGGCATCGAGGTCGGACATGTGTTCTACCTCGGCACCAAGTATTCGGCGGCCATGGGTGCCAGTTATCTGGACGAGAACGGGAAGTCGCAGACCCTGGAAATGGGCTGCTACGGCATTGGCATCACTCGCATTCTCGGGGCGTGCATCGAGCAGAACCATGACGCCCGCGGCATGATCTGGCCCGAGGCCATCGCACCGTTTACCGTCGTCATCTGCCCGATCGCCTACGAGCGCAATGCCGCCGTGCGCGAGGCGGCGGACCGGCTGCACGCGCAATTGCAGGAAGCCGGCATGGACGTGGTGCTCGACGATCGCGGCGAGCGCCCGGGGGCGATGTTCGCCGACTGGGAACTGATCGGCGTGCCGCATCGCCTGGTGGTTTCGGAGCGGGGCCTGGCGGCAGGGACGCTGGAATACCAGCACCGGCGCGACGAAGCGCCCACCTCGGTTCGGCTCGACGGCGTCTTGGCGCATCTGCGTCAGCGTTCCCAGAGCTGAGCGCCGTGCGGCCCGTTGCTTTCCTCCGGGGGCGCAGGCCATGAAGAATGGTGTGGGCGTCCGGGCGCTGCGCAGCTTTGCCGTCGGCATCGCCCTGTTCTGTGCGATAGGCGCCGGCGCGGGCTCGGCCTGGGCCGGGGGCCAAAAAGAGGAGCGGCTGTCGGACGCCGTGCGCCTGGCCCTCGCGGCGCAGATCGCCGATCCTTCGCCGCCCAAGCCGCATTTCCGCAGCCCCCAGCACCTGATCGGCTATCTCATGTGGCTGGCGACGGAATCGGCCCGATTGCGCGCACGCATGCCCAACTTCGTCGTGCGCGAGGCGTTTTTGCAGACCGTGTGGTACGAGGCGCATCGCGCAGGACTCGAACCCGCGCTGGTGCTTGGTCTGATCCAGGTGGAAAGCGGATTCAAGAAGTACGCGATCTCATCGGCGGGGGCCATGGGCCTGATGCAGGTGATGCCGTTTTGGACCCGGCAGATCGGCGATGGCGATGTGGAGCGGCTTCTCAATATGCAGATCAACCTGCGATACGGATGCGTCATCCTGCGTCATTACCTCGACGAGGAGCATGGCGACCTGTTCATGGCGCTGGGACGCTACAACGGCTCCCGGGGCCAGGCGGCCTATCCGGACGCGGTGCTGGCGGCGCGCAAGTCGTGGATGGTCGGCAACGGGGGCACGCTGTTCGCCTCCAACAATCATTCTGGGCGCTGATCCGCGAGTGCGGAGCCAGGTAAGGCGCAGCGCCGATCAGCGCCGCGCCGTTCCGGCTCCGCCCATGCGTTGCATCATCTTGAACAGCTTGCCGCCCTTCATCTTTTTCATCATGTCGCGCATCTGCTCGAACTGGCCCAGCATGCGGTTGACGTCCTGCACCTGGACGCCCGCGCCGGTGGCGATGCGGCGCTTGCGCGAGGCCTTGATCAGGTCGGGCTTGCGCCGTTCCTGCGGCGTCATGGAGCAGATGATGCCTTGCATGCGACGCACATCGCGCGAGGCCTTGTCCATGTCGGCCTGACCCGCTCGCGCCTGCATCTCGGCGGGCAGCTTGTCCATCAGGCTCTGCAGGCCGCCCATTTTGTTCATCTGCTGGAGTTGCATGAGGAAGTCGTTGAGATCGAACTGCTCGCCCGACTTCACCTTCTGCGCCAGCTTTTGCGCGGCCTGGATGTCGACACTGCGCTGCGCCTCCTCGACCAGCGCGACCACGTCGCCCATGCCCAGAATGCGGTCGGCCATTCGCGTCGGGTCGAACGCCTCAAGGCCGTCGATCTTCTCGGAGACGCCGGCAAATTTGACCGGCGCGCCGGTGACGTGGTGAACCGATAGCGCCGCGCCGCCGCGCGCATCGCCATCCAACTTGGTCAGCACGATGCCGGTGAGAGGCAGCGCATCATGGAACGCGCGCGCCGTGGCCAGCGCGTCCTGGCCCTGCATGGCGTCCACCACGAACAGGGTTTCAATGGGCGCGAGCGCGGCATGCAGGTCGGCGATTTCGCGCATCATCTCGGCGTCCACGGCAAGCCGGCCGGCGGTATCCACCAGCAGGACATCGATATGGTGCGCACGGGCATGGGCGATCGCGCGCTTGGCGATGTCCAGCGGCTTCTCGTCTGGCGACGAGGGCAGGAACTCGGCGCCGGCCTGTTGCGACACGGTTTGCAACTGGGCGATGGCGGCTGGGCGATAGACGTCGCACGACACGGTCAGCACCTTTTTTTTCTGGCGCTCGATCAGCCACTTCGCCAGCTTCGCCGTCGTCGTCGTCTTGCCGGCGCCTTGCAGGCCTGCCATCAGCACCACGGCGGGAGGCTGCACGGCGAGGTTGAGCCCGACAGCGCCCGGCCCCATCAGCGCCGCGAGTTCCTTGTGGACCACGCCCACCAGCGCCTGGCCAGGAGACAAGGAGCCGACGACTTCCTGGCCCAGAGCCTTGTCCTTGACCCGCGCGGTGAATTCGCGCACCACGGGCAGGGCGACGTCGGCCTCGAGCAGGGCGAGCCGAACCTCGCGCAGCATGTCGGCAACATTCGCTTCGGTGATGCGCGCCTCGCCGCGAATCGTCTTGACGACGCGGGACAAGCGCTGGGTCAGATTGTTGAGCATGCGTGTTCGGGGTTGGGAGGTGGGGCCGCCCGGTGCGGGCAAGGCTGCGTCATGCCGGGGCGGCTAGGAGGCGGCGCGGGTCGCCGGATGGCTGCAGGGGGCGGGCCAGAGTGGCGAGACCCTCGGTTAAACTCGAAACATGTGGATTTTAGTCAACGGTGCGGCTTTCGCACTCTACCTGCTGGCTTCGTTCTTGGCCCGCCCGCGCGGTCCGCGGTCTGCCGCGGTCGCCGCTCCCGCCATGCCGGCATATCGCGATGCGGCAACGGTCGCGATGCTGTTGGCCTGGGTTGCGCATTCCGGCACCTTCATTCTGGTGCTCAGGGGGCTGCACGATCCCGATTTCGGTTTTGCTCCCGCGCTGTCGCTCACCTTCTGGCTGGTTGCGGCGGTGTATTGGATTGAAAGCCTGTACTACCCGTTGCAGGGTTTGCGGGCCTGGATTTGCCTGCTGGCGGCCATTTCCCTGCTGCTGACCTGGATCTTTCCGGGCGACCGGCCGACCCCAACGGGGGCGGGCGTGGCCTTCGCCCTGCACTGGGCCATGGGGATCGCAGCCTACGGGCTGTTCGGCGCGGCCGTGCTGCATGGACTCATGTTGTGGTCGGCCGAGCGCGCCTTGCACCGGCGCCGGCCGACCTTGGCTGGCCTGGGTCCGGCATTGCCCCTGCTGACGCTGGAGAAGCTGACCTATCGTCTCGCAGCCTTGGGTTTCGCGCTTCTCACGGCTTCGCTGGTGTTCGCCGTGAGTTTCAGCGAAAAACTGTTCGGTCACGCTTTTGAGTTCAATCATCAGACGGTTTTCGCGGTCGCGTCCTGGTTGCTGTTCGCGGTGTTGCTGTTGGGGCGCGGCATGTTGGGTTGGCGGGGTCGCCAGGCTTTGCGTTGGTTGTTCTCCGGTTCGGCCCTTTTGCTGCTGAGCTATGTGGGCTCCCGGTTCGTGCTTCAGGTCATCCTGCACCGATGAAGTACCTCGTTCTGTTCGTGGTGGTGATCGTCGGACTGATGGTGTTCAAGAGAAGCCAGCAGCGCCCGATCCACCGCACAGGCAAGCGCAAGGCGCTTGCGCCGCCCGAGCCCATGCACGCCTGCCAGCACTGCGGGGTTCACGTCCCGGCGAGTCGCTGCGTCTGGAAGGGCGAGCGGCCGTATTGCTGCTCCGAACATGCCCGCCTGGGCTGAATCGCGCGGTCGGTCCACCGAGGCGGACAGCGGATTCGCCTACCCGCGATCGGCCTCGGATTCCGGTCAATCCCGACACTTGCTCGACCGCTTGATCTCAGGCGCCGCGCCGAGCCGCGAGCGCTTGCGCGCATTCCGGCTGCTGGGTGGGGCAAGACTGGTGATGGGGGTCATCCTGCTGGGGTGGTTCGTGTTGATGGCGCTCACCCAGGTCCGCGGCTTCAACCCCCTGGGCATGCGGGTGGCCTCCGCCTATGTCGTGCTGGTCGTGCTGCAACTCGGTTTCAGCCTGATCACGTCGCGAGGTTTTGCCTGGCAAGTGCTGGCCGCCGTGTGCTCCGACCTGCTTGGCTACGCGGCGCTGCAGTTTCTCGCTGGCCAGCCTTCGCGCGAATTCGTGCTCAGCTACACGCTGCCCGTTCTGGCCGCGGGCGTCTATGGCAACTTGCGTTTCACGCTGGCCACGGCGGCAGCGGTGACGTTGGTCCTGCTGTCGCAGGCTTTCCTGATGCTGACCGAGCCGGCCGGCCTGGCCGATCCGCAATTCCTCGGCGCTGGCTTCGTCGGCGCGGCCTATTTCGCCATGGGACTGCTCGCCTGGCAGCTATCCCAGCGCCTGGTGCGGCAGGAACAACGCGCGCGCAGTAGCGAAGTTCGCGCGAACCGGCAGCAGGCCATCAATCGCCACGTCCTGCTGGAGCAGCCCGACGGCGTGCTCGTCCTCGACTCGGCATTGCGCGTGGAAGCGGCGAACCCCGCCGCCATGCGCATGCTGGGCCTGCGCGACAAGGATGTGTCCGAATTCGAGCGTGCGGGCCTGGCCACCTATCCTGGCGCGCGCGTGCTGGCCGACGCGGTGCGCCGGCAGGACGCGTCCGGGAAGGTGCAGCAGCCGGTGATGTTCGACGGCGCCGACGGATTGCGTTTGCAGGCACGCGTGCAACTTCTGCGCCAACTTCCAGGCGGGCATGGCTATGTGGTGTTCGTACAGGACTTGCGCGAGATCAGCCACCAGATTCAGCAGGACAAACTCGCCGCGCTGGGCCGGCTTGTGGCTGGGGTGGCGCATGAAATCCGCAATCCGCTCGGCGCCATTGCGCAGGCCAATCAGCTTGCCGCCGAGGCAGGACTGAGCGAGGAGCAGCGTCAGCGTATGTCGGCCTTGATCGCGCAGAATGTGGACAGGCTCAATCGCATCGTCGAAGACGTTCTCGATCTTGGGCGCTCGTCCGCACGCGAAGGCGTCGAGCTTCAGCCCATGCGCCTGCTGCGTGAACTGGCTTTCGAATTCGGCCACGACACACCCGGGCGCATCGAGCTTATGGCCGACGACGAGGCGGCCATCATGCATTTCGACCCGCAGCATCTGCGCCGGGTGCTTGTGAACCTGCTGAGCAACGCACGACGTTTTGCCAGCAATCGCCACGGCGCCATTCGCATTCGCCAGCGGGGCGTCGGAGGAGTGAAGGAAATCAGCGTGGCCAACGACGGGCCGGTGGTGGCGGCGCCGCTGCGCGCGCAATTGTTCGAGCCTTTTTTCACGACGGACAGCCGTGGCACCGGACTGGGTCTGTATATTTCCCAGGAACTGTGTTCCCGGTATGCGGCGCGTTTGGAATACCGGGTGCGGCGAGAACACGAGCCCAAGGCGTTTGGCGAGTTCGTCATCTTCGCCATGGCCGCCGAACCGCCTGTGCGAGCTGGCGAGACCTGACTGCCATGAGGCGGCCCGCGCAGCGCTGCATGTGAATCGATGTTCTGACGACGAAACATCCTATGCCTGAAGCAGCAACACCGATACGCATTCTGGTCGTCGATGACGAACCCGATCTGCGCGAGCTTTACACCCTGACCCTGGTGCGGGAGGGCTGGGAGGTGGAGGAGGCGGCCAGCGTGGGCGAGGCGCGTGCCCGCATGGCGCAGCAGGGCTTCGACGTGGCCATCGTGGACATGCGCCTGCCCGACGGCGAGGGACTGGACATCCTGGCCTGGGCTGCCGCGCAGCGCCGCGCCGAACGCATCGTCATGGCCACCGCTTACGGCAACGCGGCCACCGCCGTGCAGGCGCTGAAGATGGGCGCGTTCGACTATCTGACCAAGCCGGTCGATTTGCGCCAGCTACGCCAGGTTGTGCGATCCGCGCTTGCTCAAGGTGCCGCTGCCGGCTCACTGGACCGGCAGGCGTCGGCATTGCTGGCGATGGTGGGCGATTCCGCCCCGATGCTTGCCGTGAAGGACACCCTGCGGCGCGCGGCGCGCGGCATGGCGCCGGTCCTCATCCAGGGCGAATCCGGCACCGGCAAGGAATTGGCCGCGCGTGCCGTGCATGAACTCAGCAACCGTGCGGCAGGGCCTTTCGTTCCCGTGAATTGCAGTGCCATACCCGAGCATCTGCTTGAGGCGGAGTTCTTCGGCTATCGCAAGGGCGCGTTTACTGGGGCTCTAGCCTCGCATGACGGTTTTTTCGCCGCGGCGGCGGGGGGCACGCTGTTCCTGGACGAACTGGGCGAATTGCCTTTGTCCATGCAGGCCAAGCTCTTGCGCGCAGTGCAGGAGCGCAAGGTCCGCGCTCTGGGCGAAATCGCCGAAACGCCGGTGGACGTGCGCCTGGTCAGCGCCACCCATCGCGACCTGCAACGCTGCGTGGCCGAGGGCACGTTCAGGCAGGATCTGTATTACAGGCTCAATGTCATCGGCGTGACGCTTCCGCCGTTGCGTGAACGGCTCGACGATCTGCCGCAACTCGTCGAAGCCCTGCTCGGCCGCATCCGGACCGATCACGGCCGGCCGGGCTTGCGCCTGAGCCAGGATGCCCTGCAGCAATTGCGGCTGCATGCTTTCGCCGGCAATGTGCGCGAGCTGGAAAACCTTCTGCACCGCGCGACCGCGCTGGCTGCGACGGACCTCATCGGGCCGCAGGACTTGGACCCGCCCGCGGAGATGCAGCCGCCGCTGTACGGGGCCGTCGCGGCCCCGCCCGGGCATGGTGGAACTGGTTGGACGCAGCCCCCGGCGCGCCGTGACGCCGGCACGCAACCCGTTGCGGCCTGGGCGCCCCCAGCGCTGCCGCTGGAGCTGTCGACCTATCTGGACCAGATCGAGCGCAACATCTTGCTCGAGGCCCTGCGCCGGACTCGCTTCAACCGAACCGCGGCGGCACAGTTGCTCGGGTTGAATTTGCGGCAGATTCGCTACCGCATGGAGCGCCTCGACATCCGCGACGAGGGCGCCGCTTCTGAGTCTTACGATGAGCCGCGCTAAGGGGCGTGGCGATGGGGCCGCAGGCGCCTTGTTCGATCAGGGCTGGTATCGCCACGCGTTGCGTCGTCCTTCGCCACATTGGGATGCCCGGCCTGCCGGGGTCGATGCGGACTTGCTCGTGCTGCACAGCATCTCGCTGCCGGCGGGCGAGTTCGGCGGCGGGTTCATCGATGATTTGTTTCTCGGCGCGCTCGACCACCGGGCCCGGCCCGAATTCGCCGAGCTGGAGGGGTTGCGTGTTTCGGCGCATTTCCTCATCCGGCGCGATGGAGCCTTGTTGCAGTATGTGTCGTGTGACCAGCGCGCCTGGCATGCAGGGGCATCGTCCTTCCGGGGGCGAGCCCGCTGCAATGACTTCAGCATTGGCATCGAACTCGAAGGCACCGACGCCATGCCATTCGAGCCGGCGCAATACGACAGCCTCGTCGCGCTCGTTTCTGCGCTGATCCAGGCCTATCCCATCAAGGCCATGGCTGGACATTCCGATATCGCGCCGGGCCGCAAGACGGATCCCGGTCCTCTTTTCGACTGGCCGGTCATACGCCGCGCAAGCGGCCTTGCTGCGTCGGCCTTTCCTTCGCACGAAGGCTAGGGCCTGTTCACCCACGGGCGATCTTTCACGCCCGTTCGGGGTGCAAATGCCAGTACGGCAGCATGCTCCGAACCACTTGATTGTGGATAAGGCTGTGCAAAGCCTGTGAGCAGGGTTTGCGCTAGCTATGGGGTCTTGCTATCCATCCAAACGCTAGATATAGTGCAAACAAGGGTTGTGCGCGCAGGTTCGAAATGGATTCCAAATCAGTGTCCCCAACTGTTTTCCGGTCCCGCTGCCGTCAGCGTCTGAGTTTCCCAAACCCAGTCTGCGCCAGACCCCACCCAACATTCGTTTCAACGTCAATTTGCCGTCGAGCGTCCCCACGATGGCGTTTGGCGTGACCATCTAGCCTTAGGAGATCTTGCGTGAACCTCGTCCCATCCCCGCTCGCCGCCGATTCACAAGCCTCCGTCCTCCGGCAGCCCGTCGGCGACGACGCGAACACGCCGCAACACTATGCCGACTACAAGATCATTCGCCGCAACGGTGCGGTGGTGGGGTTCGAGCCGGCCAAGATCCAGATCGCGTTGACCAAGGCCTTTCTTGCCGTGCAGGGTGGACAGAGCGCGGCGTCGGCCAGCATGCGCGAGCAGGTCGAGGAACTCACCCAGGCGGTGGTGCGTGCGTTGCTGCGCAGCCGTCCGGGCGGGGGAACCTTTCATATCGAAGACATCCAGGATCATGCCGAACTGGCGTTGATGCGCGCTGGCCAGCACGAGGTGGCGCGTGCTTATGTGCTTTACCGTGAACGTCGTGCGCAGGAGCGCGCGAGGCACAAGCAGGAGACTGCGGTCCCGGCCGTGCAAACCCTGCATGTCACCGACGATGGCGTGCGCAAGCCGCTGGACCTGGCCGCCCTCGACGACCTGATTCGCTCGGCCTGCGCCGATCTCGGCGCCGAGGTCAGACCCGAACCCATCCTGGCCGAGACCCAGCGCAATCTCTATGACGGCGTGCCCATGGCGGAGGTGTACAAGGCCGCCATCCTCGCCGCGCGCACGCTGATCGAAAGCGACCCCGGCTACGCCAAGGCCACGGCACGCTTGCTGCTGCACACCATCCGCAAGGACGTGCTGGGCGAGGAGGTCGTGCAGGAACACATGGCGGCGCGCTATCCCGAGTACTTCCCGCAATTCATCAAGGAAGGCGTCGGCCTGGAATTGCTCGATGAGCGCCTTGCCCAGTACGATCTGGCCCGCCTGGGCGCTGCGCTCAAACCGGAGCGCGATCTGCAGTTCGACTACCTCGGCCTGCAGACCCTGTACGACCGCTATTTCCTGGCCAACCGCGCCGACACCCGGCACAACAAGGACGGTCGCCGCATCGAATTGCCGCAGGCTTTTTTCATGCGCGTGGCCATGGGCCTGGCGCTCAACGAGATCGACCGCGAGACGCGCGCCATTCAGTTCTACGAAGTGCTGTCCAGCTTCGACTTCATGTCCAGCACGCCAACCCTGTTCAATGCGGGCACGCGCCGCTCACAGCTCTCCAGTTGCTATCTCACCACGGTGGCCGACGACCTCGATGGCATTTACGAGGCCATCAAGGAGAACGCCCTGCTGTCCAAGTTCGCCGGCGGGCTGGGCAATGACTGGACCCAGGTGCGCGCCCTGGGCAGCCATATCAAGGGCACCAACGGCAAATCCCAAGGCGTGGTGCCCTTCCTCAAGGTGGTCAACGACACCGCCGTGGCCGTGAACCAGGGCGGCAAGCGCAAGGGGGCGGTGTGCGCCTATCTGGAAACCTGGCATCTGGACATCGAGGAATTTCTCGAACTGCGCAAGAACACCGGCGACGACCGCCGCCGCACCCACGACATGAACACCGCCAACTGGGTGCCCGACCTGTTCATGAAGCGCGTGATGGAAGGAGGCAACTGGACGCTGTTCTCGCCCTCCGACGTGCCCGACCTGCACGACAAGTTCGGGCTGGCTTTCGAACAGGCATACCTGCGCTACGAGGAGAAGGCGGCGCAAGGCGAGATCAAGCTGCACAAGAGCATTCCCGCGGCGCAGCTGTGGCGCAAGATGCTGACCATGCTGTTCGAAACCGGACATCCCTGGATCACGTTCAAGGACGCCTGCAATGTGCGCAGCCCGCAGCAGCATGTGGGCGTGGTGCACTCGAGCAATCTGTGCACGGAGATCACCCTCAATACCAGCGCGACCGAGATCGCGGTGTGCAACCTCGGGTCCGTCAACCTCGTGGCGCATCTCAAGCAAGGCCCCGATGGCGGCTACGTGCTTGACCACGACAAGCTCCGGCGCACCGTGTCCACGGCGATGCGCATGCTCGACAACGTCATCGACATCAACTATTACGCCGTGGCCAAGGCCCGCAACTCGAACCTCAAGCACCGGCCGGTGGGACTGGGCATCATGGGCTTCCAGGATTGTCTGCATCTGGCGCGCATCCCCTACGCCTCGCAGCAGGCCGTGGAATTCGCCGACCGCTCGATGGAGGCCGTGTGCTATCACGCCTACTGGGCGTCTACCGAACTTGCGCAGGAGCGCGGGCGCTACAGCAGCTATCCAGGCTCCTTGTGGGACCAGGGCATCCTGCCGCACGACACGCTGAAACTTCTCGCCGAGCAACGTGGCGGTTACGTCGACATCGATGCATCCGCCAGCCTCGATTGGGACGCGCTGCGTGCGCGCATCCAAACCCATGGCATGCGCAACTCCAATTGCGTGGCCATCGCACCCACCGCGACGATCTCCAACATCATCGGCGTGGACGCCTGTATCGAGCCGACCTTCCAGAACCTGTATGTCAAGTCCAATCTGTCGGGAGAGTTCACCGTGGTGAATCAGTACCTGGTGCGCGATCTCAAGGCGCGTGGACTGTGGGACCAGGTCATGCTCGCCGACCTGAAGTATTTCGACGGCAGCGTGCAGCCCATCGATCGTATTCCTGCCGATCTCAAGGCGCTGTATGCGACGGCGTTCGAAGTCGACCCGCAGTGGATCATCGAGGCGGCAGCGCGACGCAGCAAGTGGATCGATCAGGCGCAGTCGCTCAACATCTATATGGCTGGAGCTTCGGGCAAGAAACTCGACGAAACCTACAAACTCGCCTGGCTGCGCGGTCTGAAGACCACCTATTACCTCCGCACCATGAGCGCCACACACGCGGAAAAGTCCACCGTCAAATCCGGCCGACTCAATGCCGTGCCGCAAGCTGCGGGCGGCGCGCAACATATGCAGGCCTCATCGGTTGCGGCCCCGGCGGTGGAGCCGCCGACGGCTGGAAGCGATATCAAGTTCTGCGCCATCGATGATCCAACTTGCGAGGCTTGCCAGTAAGCCCAACATTTGTCATGGAGCATGGTTTCGTCGCCATAGCGCCTTGCCGTTGGTTTTGCGCGTCATGCTGCAGCGATGAAGCGCGATATCCGCGCCGATTTCGTGCTCCGCATATTGAATGTATGTCATAAACATCTGATAATTCAAAGAAGGAAAAGCCATGCTGAGTTGGGAAGAAAATACTGAAAGCGCAAGCGCGCCCATGGCGCGTGGGTCATCCGCTTTTTCGCCCGCCAAATCGTCCATCAATTCGTCCGCCATTTCACTCGCATCTTTGTCTGCGTCTTCCCCGGCCGCGGAAGAGGGGGTAGGACGGCCCTTGTTCCAAACCCTCTCCGGCAGCGCATCCGCGGGCGCCGTCCAGCACGGTGTATTGGGCGCCCTGAACGCGCCAGGCACGGCGGATGTATACAGCCAAAGAGCCTCGTCCACGGGCCGGGTTCAGGTCGAGGACAAGCGCATCATCAATTGCCGCGTCGATGTCAATCAACTGGTCCCTTTCAAGTACAAGTGGGCCTGGGACAAATACCTGTCGTCCTGCGCCAACCACTGGATGCCGCAAGAAATCAATATGTCGCGGGACATCGCTTTATGGAAGGATCCCAACGGCTTGACAGAGGACGAGCGTCGCATCGTCAAGCGCAATCTGGGTTTTTTCGTCACCGCCGACTCGCTTGCCGCCAACAATATCGTGCTTGGCACTTATCGGCATATCACCAACCCGGAGTGCAGGCAGTTCCTGCTGCGGCAGGGCTTCGAAGAGGCGATCCACACCCACGCCTACCAGTACATCGTCGAATCATTGGGTTTGGATGAGGGTGAAATATTCAATGCTTACCATGAAATTCCGTCGATTCGCAATAAAGACGAATTTCTCATCCCCTTCATCGACACCCTCACGAATCCCGAGTTCCGAACCTCCGCCTTCGGGGGATCCGAGCGCAACGATCAGGAGCTTCTGCGCTCCATCATAGTTTTTGCTTGCCTCATGGAAGGATTGTTCTTCTATGTCGGCTTCGCCCAAATTTTGTCCATGGGGCGCCAGAACAAGATGACGGGAGCGGCGGAGCAGTATCAATACATCCTGCGCGATGAATCCATGCATTGCAATTTCGGCATTGACGTGGTCAACCAGATCAAACTCGAAAACCCGCATCTCTGGACCCGCACGTTCAAGGACGAAATCACGGCGCTATTCCATAAGGCTGTTGACCTCGAGTATGCCTATGCCGAGGACACCATGCCGCGAGGGGTATTGGGGCTCAACGCCTCCATGTTCAAGGGTTATTTGCGTTTTATTGCCAACCGGCGCGCCCAGCAGATCGGGCTGGACGCGATTTTCCCGAACGAAGAGAATCCGTTCCCATGGATGAGCGAAATGATCGATCTGAAAAAGGAACGTAATTTCTTCGAAACCCGCGTGATCGAGTACCAGTCGGGCGGAGCCCTGTCCTGGGAATAATCGAGGCCGACTTTCGGCATCGACTCCCGAAACACACCATGACTATCAAGCCTTTAGGACGGACAACTTGAAGGGCTGTGATTTAAGGCCTGGGATGCAAATCGGTGGAATACGTTCCGCCGGGATCTTCCATCCCCGCTTCAGGATGATGCGCGGTGTTGGTGCTTTGTCCTTCGTTTCTCGTCTTATTGCGGCCCGCGTCGTGACGGGTTTTCTTCGCATGGACCGCGGCGGCGCCGCCGCCGGTTCCCTGGGTTCAAAGACAAGATCCGACAATTCTGGTGTTCATGCAACCCACCTGTCGGAAACCCCAACATTCATCGAAACGCCAACGCAAATCTTGCGTTTCGTGAGTGGCCCCTGGCAAGCCAGCGCTGGTTTGTCGGGGGTTGTGCACATCGGTGCATTTGCAAATGTCCCGTATCGGAAACTGCCGGGAGGCAGGACCATGAGGAGCTTTGGATGCAATGGATGTGAATGAATTTCAATAACACTTGATCAAGGAGAATCCAAATGGCAACTGCAATGAAGAAACCCGCGGCGAAGAAGGCTGCTCCGGCGAAGAAGGCTGCTCCGGCGAAGAAGGCTGCTCCGGCGAAGAAGGCCGCTCCGGCGAAGAAGGCCGCTCCGGCGAAGAAGGCCGCTCCGGCGAAGAAGGCCGCTCCGGCGAAGAAGGAGCCCGCTCCTGCTGCGAAGACGGCGCTTAGCCCTCAGGCAGCCTGGCCGTTCCCGACCGGCGACAAGCCTTAATCGAGCCTGCCACCGTGAAAACCTGGGCCTAGTGCCCAGGTTTTTTTACGCATGCGAGTCGAGTACCCATCATGGTTGCGCGCCGCTGAAACCAAGACGATTGTGTGCGTGGCTGCCCAACCCGGCGCTAAGACGACAGCGTTGGTCGGTCTGCACGCCGGGGCGCTGCGTGTACGCATCGCGGCTCCAGCGCTGGATGGCCGCGGCAACGCTGCCTTATGTGCCTGGTTGGCCGAGACCTTGGCCCTAGCGCGTCGCGATGTCAGCATCCTGCGCGGGGAGAAATCACGTCGTAAACAGTTGGCCGTGGCCATGTCCGCGGAAAGCGTGGCGAGCATCCTCGAGCCCCTGGTGGACATGGCGCAGAACGCGCACCGTCGGCCATGAGCAGGCCGGACCATGCAAGATTGCGAGGAGCTGCGCTGGCGCGATCGGCGTCGCGGCATGCCCAACTGTTCCAATAGGCAGCTTCGCCAGCGCCGCGACATACGCCGAGGGTCGTTCCGCAGCTTCGCTTTTTCAACTCCGCCGTAACAACCTACAGAGCACGAGCATGAGTATCAAATCCGATCGTTGGATCCGCCGCATGGCCCAGGAGCACGGCATGATCGAGCCTTTCGAGCCGCAGCAGGTCAGACATGCGGCAGATGGGCACCGCATCGTCAGCTACGGCACCAGCAGCTACGGCTATGACATCCGTTGTGCTCGTGAATTCAAGGTGTTCACCAACATCTACAGCACAGTGGTGGATCCGAAGAATTTCGACGAACGCAGCTTCGTCGATATCGAGGCCGATGTGTGCATCATCCCGCCCAACAGTTTTGCCCTGGCGCGCACGGTGGAGTACTTCCGCATTCCGCGCAATGTGCTGACCATCTGCCTGGGCAAGAGCACCTATGCGCGCTGCGGCATCATCGTCAACGTCACGCCCTTCGAGCCCGAGTGGGAGGGTTATGTGACGCTCGAGTTCTCCAACACGACACCCTTGCCGGCCAAGATCTATGCGGGTGAGGGCTGCGCCCAGGTGCTGTTCTTCGAAAGCGACGAGGTTTGCGAGACCAGCTACAAGGATCGAGGCGGAAAGTACCAGGGGCAGAAGGGGGTCACCCTGCCCAAGACTTGACAATCAAGCCGCGCGCCGGGACCGCACCATCCAAGCCGAATGGACCATGGCGGTGCGCTCGTGTAGCGCTGACGGATTCAGCCGGCGAGCTCGGCGCGCAGCCGGGCAATTTGGGCGCGAACTTGTTGCGGGGCGGTTCCGCCCAAGATGTTGCGTGATTGTGCCGAACCATGCAGGGTCAGGACCTCGAATACATCAGCCTGTACCGCGGGATGCAGGCGCTGCAGTTCGGCGAGGCTGAGCTCGCTCAGGTCGCAGCCGTGCTGCGTGCAGTCGCGCACGGCATGCGCCACGACCTCGTGCGCATCGCGGAAGGGCAGGCCTTTTTTCACCAGGTAGTCGGCCAGGTCGGTTGCGGTGGCATAGCCCCTGCGCGCGGCTTTCTCCATGGCTTCGCCGTTGACACGGATGCCACGCACCATGTCGGCGAACAGGGTGAGCGTGTCCAGCAGGGTATCGGCCGTGTCGAACAGGGGTTCCTTGTCTTCCTGATTGTCCTTGTTGTAGGCCAGCGGCTGGCCCTTCATCAGCACCAGCAGGGCGCTGAGATGGCCGACCACGCGTCCGGTCTTGCCGCGCGCCAGCTCGGGCACGTCCGGGTTCTTCTTCTGCGGCATGATGCTCGAGCCGGTGCAATAGCGATCGGGCAGGTCGATGAAGCCATAGGCGGGCGACATCCACAGCACGAGTTCCTCGCTGAGGCGCGAAACATGCACCATGATCAAGCTGGCCGCGGCGCAGAATTCGATGGCGAAATCGCGGTCGCTGACCGCATCCAGAGAGTTCTGGCTGATGGCTTCGAAGCCCAGCTCGCGGGCGACGCTGGCGCGGTCCAGCGCATAGCTTGTACCGGCCAGCGCGGCTGCCCCCAACGGCAGTCGATTGACCCGGCGGCGGCAGTCCGCGAGGCGCTCGGCATCGCGCCCGAACATTTCCACATAAGCCAGCAAATGGTGGCCGAAGGTCACGGGTTGGGCGACCTGCAGATGGGTGAAACCGGGCATGATGGTGTCGGCGTTCGCCTCCGCCACGTCGACCAGGACCGCGCGCAGGGCGCGCAGCACTGCCTGGATCCGGTCGATCGCGTCGCGCAGCCACAGGCGAATGTCGGTGGCCACCTGGTCGTTGCGGCTGCGACCGGTATGCAGGCGTTTGCCGGCATCGCCGACGAGTTGGGTCAGACGGGCCTCGATGTTGAGGTGCACGTCCTCCAGTTCGAGCTTCCAGTCGAAGCGGCCGGCGGCGATGTCTTCCGCGATCAGGCCCATCCCGCGTTCGATGTCGGCAAGGTCCTGGCTGCTGATGATGTGTTGGGCAGCCAACATGCGCGCGTGCGCAAGCGAGCCCTGGATGTCAAATCGCGCCAGACGCTTGTCAAACCCGACGGAAGCCGTGTAGCGTTGCACAAGCGCGTCGACCGGCTCGGAGAAAAGGGCCGACCAGGCCTGCTGCTTACGGTCGAGAGATGAACTCATGGATATGGGAATGGCGACGGACAGCGGAGGATTGTATTGAGCACGGGCCGCAAGACGGAGTCCGGCCCGCACAGCCAGCTGGCCGGCCCCCCGACCAGCATGTGGCCGGTGGAGGGTTCCAGGGAGGATGCGGGACGGGCCGCAAGCGCGGCGGCGCCATTGCCTGATGCCTGCAATGCCGGCACGGCGATTCGCGCCTACATGCTGGTGAATGCCGTGGTGGTGTTGCTGGCCCTCGCTGCCGGGCCCAGGCCGGCGCAATGGTGGGGGCCACTGCTGCAGGGGCTGGCCGTGGCCGAGCCGGCCGCGGCCATCTGGCTCAGCTTCATGTGCCTGTCGCGCCGCAGGTGGCGCCGGCTGGGCGCGAGCATGCGCGTGGCGGTCGGCGTGGGGGCGGGGGCCGCGGCGGGCTGGATGGCCCAGGCCCTGGTCGGCTCGGTGCTCGCGGCGGGTGAAGGCGGGGGTCTGCCGGACTGGCGCAGCGCCCTCGTGGGGGCCGCGTTGGCGGCGGTTTTCCTGCACTATCTGAGCCTGCGCGCCCAGGCGCTCACACCGGCCACGGTGCAGGCCCGGTTGGCCGAATTGCAGGCGCGCATCCGCCCGCACTTCCTGTTCAATGCCCTCAACGCGGCGAGTGCCCTGGTTCGTGAGCAACCCCTGCAAGCCGAGCAGGTGCTGGACGATCTGGCCGAGTTGTTTCGTGCCACGGTCAGCCGCCCCGGCACCCTCAGCACGGTGGCGGAGGAGGTGGACCTGGCGCGGCGCTATCTGGGCATCGAGGCGGTGCGCTTCGGCGAGCGCATGCAGGTGCGCTGGGCCGTCGAACCCGGTCTGGAAGGTCTTCGCATTCCGGCCCTCACCTTGCAGCCGCTGGTGGAAAATGCGGTGCGCCACGGGGTCGAATCGTGCGCAGGGCCGTGCCATATCGATGTGTGGGTCTCGCCGCGCGCCGGCATGCTGGAAATCGGCGTGGTCAACGACTACGCGCCGCGCGACGGCAGCGCCGGCCAGGGAACGCGCGTGGCACTGGCCAATATCACCCAACGCCTGCGTCTGCTCTACGACATCACCGCCGATCTGCGCCACGGCCGTGTCGAGGGCCTGGATCCGCCGCGCTACCGCGTTCGCATCCGCTTGCCCCTGTGAGACTATGAAGATCCTGATCGTCGACGATGAACCCCTGGCGCGTACGCGCCTGCACCGACTGCTCGATGAATTGCCCGAATGTGCGTCGAGTCGCATCGACGAGGCCGGGGACGTGGACAGTGCTCGGCAGCTGATGCGCGTGGGGAGCTACGAACTGCTGCTGCTCGACATCCAGATGCCGGGTGCCAGCGGCCTCGACTTCGCGGCCGATCTGGTACGCAGACGTCCCCACGCCGCGGCGTTGCCGGCGGTGGTGTTCGTCACGGCGCACGACGAACACGCGCTCGCCGCTTTCGACCACGGCGCGGTCGACTATCTGACCAAGCCCGTACGCCGCGAACGTCTTGCACAGGCCCTGGAACGCGTGGGGCCCCTCGTGGCGCGGGCGCGCGCGCAAGGCGGGGGCACGGCAGGCGCGGCCAACGACGCCCCGGCTTTATCCGTGGTCGAGCGCGGCGCCCTCTTGCGCGTCCCGCTGGCGGAGGTTCTGTACTTTCGCTCCGACAACAAGTACACCCTGCTACGCACCGCCACGCGGCATCATCTGATCGACACCGCGCTCGGCGAGCTCGAGCAGCGCTATGCCGGTCGTTTCGTGCGCACCCACCGCAGCGCCCTGGTCGCGGTGGATGCCATCGCCGGACTCGAGCGCGAGGCTTCGCATGCTTGCACGGTGGGCGATGACAACGCCGATTGGGTGGTGCGGGTGCGGGGCCTGTCCGAAACCCTGCCGATCAGTCGCCGTCAGCTGCCCGTGCTGCGCGGTTTGCTGCGCCAGTCTTGAGGCGTGGCCTCAGACGATCAATGTCGACAAGGCGACCGCGCCGAACAGCAGGCAATAGATGCCGAACGGGCGCAGGGCCTTCACCTCGTGGCCATGGAACCAGCGCATCAGAAACCAGGTCGACAGCCAGGCGCATACGCCCGACAACACGCCCGCGAGCACGATGGTGCCCAGCAGTTCGTGCGGCACCCCGGCATGCAGCAGCTTGGGTACTTCCAGCAGACCGGCGGCGGCGATGATGGGCGTGGCCAGGAGGAAGGAGAAGCGCGCCGCAGCCTCGTATTCCAGCCCAACGCCGAGGCCGGCCACCAGGGTTGCCCCCGAGCGTGAGAAGCCCGGAATCAGCGCCAGGGCCTGGGCTGCCCCCACCAGCAGTGCGCGCTTGTAGCCCAGCGCGGAAAGATCGCGTGTGGCGCGGCGGTTTTTCCAGAAGTCGCCCAGCACCAGCATCACGCCGTTGAGCATCAGCGCCACGGCAGCGAAGGTGAAGCCGCCGAACAAGGCTTTGATCTTGTGCGCCAGCAGCAGGCCCAGCAGCCCTGCGGGAATGCTGCCGACCACGAGCAGCCACAGCAGTCTGGCTTGTGGGTTGCCGGTGCCGCCCTTGGCGTTGAGCCAGCCGCCGATGAGTTGCACCCAGTCGCGCCAGAAATACAGCAGCAGGGCGAGGGCAGTGCCCAGGTGCAGGACCACGACGAAAGGCAGGAACCAGTCGGCCTCGCGGTCGATCGGCCAGTGGAACAAGGCTGGAACCAGAATGCTGTGCCCCAGGCTGGAGATGGGAAAGAGTTCGGTCACGCCTTGCAGCGCGGCCATGGCCAGCAGATAGACGGATGAATGCATGCATGCTCCCGGAATGCGAGCGGCTCTCCTGTCGAGCCGAGCCGGCATTCTTGCAGTTCCCGATGACGGCGTGAGTTTTTTCACGTTTTGGCGGTTTATTTCGGCGCGCACCTGGTCCGACACGGATTCGTCATCAAGCCCCAATACTGTACGGAGCAAGTCCTTTGAGCCCCACAGGAGTTGTTCATGACCCCCACCAAAACCGACAAGGCCCACGACGAACTGAAGCATCGCGGGCATGGACTCACACCGGTCGAGCGCCAGATCCTCATCCTGTGCAACGGGACGCGGCAACTGGCCGAAATCACCGCGCTGATGGGGCCGCAGGCGGCCGCGCAGGTGCAGCATCTGACCGAGCGGGGGTTTCTGCGCGCGCGCACCCAAGCTGCGCCAGACGCGGAGTCGAACCCCAGGCGCGCGGCACGTGGAACGGGGGCCGCCTCCGGGAGTGAGGTGCCGGCGGGCAAGACTTCGGCGCCGGCACCGCGGCGTTCGCTGGTGATGGCGCGCATGTATCTGTTCGACATGATGGAGCGCATCCTCGGCCAGCAAAGCGATGTGGTGCGGCAGCATCTTCGCGCCGCGGCGACGCAAGATCAGCTTGCCGTGGCCATCGTCGACTGCCTTCAGTTGCTGGTCGAGCTTGCCGAGCCGAGCGTGGCCTTGCGCGTGGCGAATCAGTTGGCCGAGATGCTTCCGCTCGACCAGCCCCAGATCATCACCCGCGTCCAGGCCTTGGCGCGTCCGCTCGGTGTGGCGGCCTGAGGCTTGACGAGCGGGCGGCGCGGCAGCCGGCTCGTGTGGCGAAAAGACGCCACTTTGTCATGCATGGTTGCAACCGTGTGATCCCGCTCACGAGGCGCACTGAGCAGGATCAAATTGTGTGCATATCGTCAAGCCGGGTTGGCAATGGTCGGGGATCGGGCGCTCCGGCTCCCTATAATCGCAGGCTTCGAGTCGTTCCCTTCCTTTCAATGACCTTGTCAAGCCTGCGATGAAAAAGCTGATATTTGCGGTCTCGCTCTTGCTTGCTGCCAGTGCGCAAGCCCAAACCGTCTCGGGTGATGCGGCGGCTGGCAAAAGCAAAACCTTCATGTGCGAAGGTTGCCACAACATGGGCGGCGGCTATAAAACCGCCTTCCCCGACGTATACGACGTTCCCATGCTCAACGGGCAAAGCGCCGGCTATATCGTGCAGGCTCTGCAGGACTACCGTAGCGGTGCGCGCCGCAACCCCACCATGAAAGCCATCGCCAGTTCCCTGACCGACAAGGAAATGGCCGACATCGCCGCCTATTACGCACTGCCCAAGGGCCAGAGCGCCAAGTGAGGACCGCCCAGATGAACCGACTGCTCGCAAAACTGTCCCTCTTGGCCACGACCGCGGCCGCCGCCCTGGTTTTCGCCGGACCGGTCCATGCCGCCGACATCAAGAAGGGTGAGGCCCTGGTCAACAAGGGTGGCTGCATCGCCTGCCACGGCGCCGGCCTCGACAAGCCGATCGCGCCCAACTACCCCATCATTGCCGGACAGTACGCCTCGTACCTGTTCCACGCCATGCAGCAATACCAGACCAAGCACCAGACCCCGCTGTACGGGCGCAACAATCCCATCATGAGCGGTGTCATGGCGCAGTTCAGCACCCAGGATCTGAAAGACATCGCCGCCTACGTGTCCAGTCTCAAGGGCCCGCTCTACATCCGCGACGAAGTGCATTGAGCGGCCATCAACCGGGGCTCAGGCCTCGGCATGAAAAAACCGCCCTTTGGGGCGGTTTTTTCATGGGCTGGCGGCGGTGAGCCGGCAGGAGCGGCCGTTCAGGCTTGCGGACGCAGCAGGTCGAGCAGGCTGCGCGCCACGACCTTGGTGGCGCGGCGCAGATCGTCCAGGGCCAGGTTCTCATCAGCGCGCTTGGCGTTGGATTCAAGAATCGTGCGCGGGCCGGCGCCGTAGATCACCGCCGCAATCCCGCGTGCTGCATACAGGCGGACGTCCGTGTAAAGCGGCGTGCCACGCTCGGGCGGGGTGGCGCCGAACACGGCCTGAGCATGACGTTGGATGACGCGCACCAGTTCGGCGCTCTCGGGACGCGGCCTGAGGGCCGAGGCCAGCAGGAGCCGGCGCAGGTCCACGCGCACGGCCATGCCCGCCGCAGCGGTGGCGATGGTGGCGCGGATCTCGGCTTCCACGCGCACGGGATCTTCCTCGGGAATCATGCGTCGGTCGAGCCGGAACACCACTTCGCCCGGCACGACATTGGTGTTGGTGCCGCCGGCGATCGTGCCGACGTTCAGATAGGGGTGACCGATGCCGGCGATGCCCGATTGCACCTGCGCATACCGGCTGTTCAGCCCATACAGCGCCTGCAAGATGCGCACGGCGGCCTGCAGTGCGTCCACCCCGGTCTGCGGAACGGCTGCGTGTGCCATGCGCCCATGGACCGTCACCTCCATCTGCAGGCAGCCGTTGTGCGCGGTGACCACTTCGTAGCTGAAGCCGGCGGCGATCAACAGATCGGGGCGGGTGAGCCCCTGTTCGAGCAGCCAGCCGGGACCGAGCTCGCCGCCGAATTCCTCGTCGTACGTGAAATGCAGTTCCACGCTGCCGGCCAGTTCCACGCCCAGGGCCTTGAGCGCGAGGAGGGCATAGGTGTAGGTGGCGAAGTCGCTTTTGCTCACGGCCGCGGCGCGGCCGTAGAGCTTGCCGTCCACGATGTCGCCGCCGTAGGGGTCGTGGGTCCAGCCGGGCCCGGGCGGGACCACGTCGCCATGCGCGTTGAGAGCGATGGTGCGGCCCGGGCCGAAGCGCTCCCGCACGATCAGATTGGTGATGCTCTGCAGCCCGCATGCGCGTACCTGCGCGGCCGGGACGGGGTGGCGCTCGACGCGCAGCCCCAGGGCCTCGAGGCGTTCCGCCGTGCACGCGGCATGGGGCGCGTTGTCGCCGGGCGGCGTGTCGGTCGGTACGCGAACCAGGGCCTGCAGCAGGCGCACCTGGGCGTCGAAATGCGCATCGACCCAGCGGTCGATGGCGTCGAAGTCGGTCGCGGGGGTCAGCATGGGGGGGCGGCGAGGTCGTCGAGCAGACGGTTGAAGGCGGCGCAGGCGAGATGCAGATCGTCCGCCGTGCTCGATTCGAGCGGGTTGTGGCTGATGCCGGCGTTCTCGCCGCGCACGAACAGCATGGCCTGGGGCAGCGTCGCGTGCAGCTTCATCGCGTCGTGCCCCGCCCCGCTGGGCAGGCGATGCAGCGGCAGGCCCAGCGCCTGCACGGCGCGTTCCCAGCGCGCCTGCCATGCGGGGTCGCTGGGCGCGGCGCGCTCGCGCATGGTCTCTTCGAGCGTGAAGCGCAGGCCGCGGCGGGAACAGATGGCCATCAGTTCCGCGCGCACGTCGCCCAGCAGGCTGTCGCGCTGCGCATCGCTCGGGGCACGCAGGTCCAGACTGAAGCGGCAGCGCCCCGGCACAACGTTGATCGATCCGCCCGGCACGTCCAGCATACCCATGGTCGCCACCGCATCGCCGTCGGCGGCGGCGCGGCGTTCCATGTACAGCGCAAGCTCGGCCGCTCCGCAGGCCGCGTCGCGGCGCTGGCGCATCGGGGTCGTGCCGGCGTGGCTGGCCAGACCGCAGATCTCGCCGACGCAGCGCACATTGGCATTGATCGAGGTGACGATGCCGAGCGGCAGGTCCAGCGCGCTCAGCACAGGGCCCTGTTCGATGTGAACTTCGATGAAACCCAGATAGCGTGCCGGGTCGCGCCTGAGCGCGGCGACGGCGTCCAGGCTGGCGGGCAGGCCGGCATGGAGCATGGCGTCGCGCATGGTCATGCCCGCGGCGTCCCGCTGCTCCAGCCACGCGGGGGCGAACGCGCCGACCAGCGCGCCCGAGCCGAGGAACGCGGTTTTGTAGCGCTGCCCCTCCTCCTCGGCAAAGGCGACCACCTCGATGCCATAGGGCAGGCGCCGCCCCGCGCGGCGCAGTTCGCGCACGCAGACCATGGGAATGAGAATGCCGATGCGGCCGTCGTATTTGCCGGCGTTGCGCACCGTGTCGTAGTGGCTGCCGGTGAGCAGGCGGCGGGCCTGAGGATCGCTGCCGTGATAAAGGCCCACGACATTGCCGACCGCGTCGATGGCGACGTCGTCGAAGCCGCAGTCCAGCATCCAGGACTGGATGTCGTGCGCGCAGGCCCGGTGCGCGTCGGTGAGGTAGGTCGCCGTGAGCTGGCCCTTCGCGGCCCACTCGGGTTCACTGTGGGCAGCCAGGGCCTCGCACCAGTCCCACACCGCGTTGCCCAGCGCCGGTTCGAAGCCGAACTTTGGGTTCAGCCGGATTTCGGCGATGCGGTGGATCTGGCGCAGGCACTCGGCGAATTCGACGTCGTCAGGGTTGTGCAGACGGCGTTCGAGCGCCGCGATGATCTGTCCGCGCGTCAGGCCCGTGCCGCGTGGCCCGCGCACCGCAAGGATGAAGGGGCAGCCGAAGCGGGCCGAATACGCGGCGTTGAGGTCGCGGAGCTGCGCGAATTCCTCGGGCGAGCAATGTGCGAGGCCTGCGCGGCCCTGCTCGTCGAGCGATTCCGGCGTGAGGTCGCCAGCCAGCGCGGCCTTCCCGGCAAGTTCGGGATGCGCGCGGACGAGCGCAAGTTGCTGCTCGTGGCCTGCCTCCCGCACTGCGCGCACCAGCGCCTGCTTGAGCGCCGCCAGCGAGGCGAAGGGGCGCAGGTCCCAGGCGCGCTCGGCGATCCACGGCGAATGCTCGTACACGCCGGCGAGCTTGGCGATGAAATCCCCGCGCGGCGCCGCATTGAGTTTGGCGAGCAGTTCGCCGCCGTCTTCGGATATCGCGCCACCGGACATGTTCAATTCCACACGAGGGCCGTGGCGGCATCGAAGGGGTGGACCTCTTCCCAGTGCCGCGCAATGTCGATGCGCCGGGTCACCCAGACACGGTCGTGGCGCTCGATGTGATCGAGAAAGCGCTGCAGCGCACGGATGCGTCCGGGCCGGCCCAGCAGCCGCGCATGCATGCCCACCGACATCATTTTCGGCACCTCGGCGCCTTCGGCGTAGAGAGCGTCGAAAGCGTCGCGCAGATAGATGAAAAAGTCCTCGGCCTGGGCGTAGCCCTGCGGCAGGGCGAAACGCATGTCGTTGGCGTCCAGCGTGTAGGGCACGACGAGGTGCGGGACAAGCTCGCCATCGGTCTTGCGCACCTGCAGCCAGTAGGGCAGGTCGTCGGCATAGGAATCGCTGTCGTACACGAGCCCGCCGGCGTCGGCCACCAGGCGGCGGGTGTTCGGGCTGTCGCGCCCGGTGTACCAACCCAAGGGGCGCGCGCCGCAGACCTGTTCGATCGCCTGCAGGCCCAGGCGCATGTGTTCGCGCTCGGTGGCTTCGTCGACGTTCTGGTAGTGGATCCAGCGCCAGCCGTGACAGGCAATCTCGTGGCCGAGTTCGACGCAGGCGCGGCCCACGTCCGGGAGCCGCTGCAGGGCCATGCCGACGCCGAAGATGGTGATGGGAAGGCCGCGCCGCTCGAACTCGCGCAGCAGCCGCCACACGCCGGCGCGCGAACCGTATTCGTAGAGGCTTTCCATGCTCAGGTGCCGGGCCGGGAAGCTCGGCGGGTTGAACATCTCCGAGAGGAATTGCTCGCTGCCGGCGTCGCCGTGGAGCACGCTGCTCTCGGCGCCTTCCTCGATGTTGAGCACGAACTGCACCGCGACGCGCGCCGCGCCCGGCCAGCGGGCGTGCGGCGGGTTGCGGCCGTAGCCGGCGAGGTCGCGCGGGTATTGACGAGGGGACGGCGCGTTCATCGCATCTCGCCCGGATCAGGCACCGCGCGCGGGGTTGAGGGCCTGCAGCAGGTCGGCGCTGGCGGTGCGTGGCTGGTAGAGCAGGCTGTTCTCGGTGTCGGCCAGGTGTGCCTCCATCAGCGCCTTGGCACGTTCGACGTCCCGGGCTTCCATCGCCTGGAGGATTTCGAGATGCTCGTCGGACGAATGCTCCGCCGCGCGCGACGATTGGTACATCAGCGTGATGAGGGCACAGCGCGAGATCAGCTCGGACAGGATTTGCGCCAGAACCCGGTTGCCGATGCGTTCGGCCATCAGCACGTGAAAGTCGCCGAGCAGGCGCGTGCGGCCTTGCACGTCGATCCGCCTCACCACCGTCTGCTCCTGCTTCATGTGCGCGCGCAGGGCGCGAAAGTCGGCGCTCGTGGCCTTGGCGCAGAACTCCTCGACCAGGTGCTGTTCCAGCATGCGGCGCACCGAGAACACCTGTCTGGCCTCCTCCACCGAGGGCGAGGCAACGAAGGCGCCGCGCGAGGGCTCCAGTGCGATGAGGTGGTCGCGCGAGAGCTGGAACAGCGCCTGCCGCACGATGGTGCGCGACACGCCGTAGATGCTGGCGATTTTCTGCTCGGTGAGCTTGGCGCCCGGTGCGAGCCGGTGTTCGATGATGGCCGCGGTGATGGCGGCCACGATGGTCTGCGTCGAATCCGCCTCCGCCAGTGGCGGGCGCGATGGCCTTCTTGCGGGCGCGACCCCGGTTTCCGGCTCAGGCGTCCGGCGCGGTTTGGCGCGCGGCAACGTGGCGTCCCTCATATCGTTGTCCTCTTGTGCGGCGGTGTGAGGCGTGGTGATGGGTTCATGATCGCGCAGCGTAGCAATTCAGCGGCGCGCAAGCGGGTGCATGCAGGTTCGTTCGCCACGCGCCTGGTTGCCGCAACGCGTCCGCCCCTTTTGGCGCGGTGTTTGCATGACTCGGTGGCATGCTTGTCCGAGGGTTCTCGGAGTGCGTTGCGACAAAATTGTTTGGCCGAGTCATTGTATTTCGATTTTGCTTCAAATAGCATACAAAAACGCAATTTCTTGTATGCAAAAATGAGCAAACTGACCACCCATGTCCTCGACGCCGCAAACGGCAAGCCCGCGGCGGGCGTACGCGTCACGGTGTCGCGCGAGCAAGATGGGGTGTGGGTCGAACTGAGCACCGCCGTCACCAACGCCGACGGTCGCTGCGATGCGCCGCTGCTGCAGGATGCCGGCTTCGCCTGTGGCCGCTACCGGCTGGTGTTTCACATTGGCGCTTATTTCAGAGAGCAAGGGACCGTCGTGGAACAACCGGCCTTCATGGAGCGGATCCCCGTCGAATTCGGTGTCAGCGATGCAAGCGCGCACTACCACGTGCCCTTGCTCGTCACGCCATGGAGTTATTCCACCTATCGCGGCAGTTGAGGTGGAGCACGATTCATGCAAGGTGGTGTGCGGGAGAGCGAGCATGAGTCGGGCGCCGACGATCCCGAGGCCTGCAGCGCTGGCACCAAAGCCTGGACACCGATGATCCGTATGAAAATCACTTCTGAGTGCCCCAGGGTCGGCACACCGCACCGCGCGTTCGCCAGCCACGCGCAGGCGAACGCGCGGTGCGGCTCATCCCACCCGCGGGGTCAAGAAAATTTGGGAGCGGCCCGACGTTTCCTTGCGAAACGCCGGCCAGGACAATGTATGCAAGCGCCGGTGTTGTCCGCATGGATGCACGTCCGGCGCTCGGGTCGCCGCAGAGCGTCACCGCCGTTGCTTGCGACGGCACGCGGCCTTGGAGACTTTCGCAGAGCCTGCCGTGGCGAAAGTCGTCTTCATGTGATGCACGGACAAGAACATGACGAACGACCTTCTCGCCACCCTGATTCCCTACGCCTTGAATTGGGCCGGCATGCTGTTGCGCTGGCTGCACGTCATCGCCGCCATCGCCTGGATCGGCGCCTCGTTCTATTTCGTCTGGCTCGACAACAGTCTTGAGCCGCCCAAGGATCCCGACATCCGGGCCAAAGGGGTGGACGGTGAACTATGGGCCGTGCATGGCGGCGGCTTCTACAACCCGCAGAAATACCTGGTCGCACCCGGAACCTTGCCGCAGCACTTGCACTGGTTCTACTGGGAGAGCTACGCCACCTGGCTGTCCGGCTTTGCGCTGCTGTCGGTGCTCTACCTGTACAACGCCGGTATTTTTCTGGTCGACCCACAGGTTTACGCTTGGCCGTCGCCGGCCTTGGCCGGATTCGCCGCCATCGGTTTCCTGGTCATCGGCTGGTTCGTTTACGACGCCATCTGCCGGTTTCTGGGCCAGGGTCAAAAAGGCGACCGCAACGTCGGCCTGCTCGTGGCGGTTTATGTGGTGATGGCCGCATGGCTGGCCTGCCATCTGTTCGCCGGGCGCGCGGCGTTCCTCCTCACCGGAGCCATGCTGGCCACCATGATGAGCGCCAACGTGCTGTTCTGGATCATCCCAGGCCAGCGCCGGGTCGTGGCGGCCATGCGCGCCGGACAGCCGCCCAATCCGCTGGACGGCAAGCGTGGCAAGCAGCGCAGCGTGCACAACACCTATTTCACGCTGCCGGTGGTGTTCGCCATGCTGTCCAACCACGACAGCTTCGTCTACGACGCGCCGAACAACTGGCTGGTGTTGGTGTTGATGATGCTGGCCGGCGCTCTCATTCGCCAGTTCTTCGTGCTCAAGCACAAGGGCGCCTGGAAGTGGCGGTACTGGGTCGTGGCGGCGGCCATCATCCTGGCCGTCGCGGTGGCACTGGGGCCCAGTCCGCAGCCGGCCCCGGCCTCCAGCAAACCGGTGACCTTCGCCCAGGTGCAGCGCATCGTCGCGGAGCGCTGCCTGATGTGCCACGCAGGGGCCGCGGCGAGCAAGGGCGTGCGCCTGGATTCGGCGCAGGCCATCGTGTCGCACGCCCGGGACATCGACCGGCAGGTGGTGGTCACACGGGCCATGCCGCTGAACAACGCCACGCGGATCACGGATGCCGAGCGCGCCGAGATCGCGCAGTGGGTGAAACAGGGCGCCAAGCCCTAGGCGCCGTGGCAGCGATTCGTGCGACCTGTCCATAATCCCGTCTGCGCGGCGGGCATCGTGCCCGCCGGCCAGATGGAGAACCCGCAATGCCCGCAATCCGCATCGACATGTTCGAGGGCCGCAGCCCCGAAGTGAAAAAAGAACTCGTCGAGAACATCACCCAGGCCGTGGTCGAGACCCTCAAGTGTTCGCCCGAGGCGGTGGACATCATCCTCAACGAAGTGCCCAAGTCGCACTGGGCCACGGGCGGCAAGCTGTGGAGCGAGCAATGATCGGTGCGCCCATCCAGCTTTAAGCCTTTGTGAATGCGACAAAGGCCAGCTTGGCGCCAACCCGGCGCGCATCTTGAGCCTGAGGAGACCCGCATGAAAAACCAGAAACGCCGTGCCGCGATCGCGGTTCTCGGCATGACCCTGCTCGGCGCCGGCGCCGTCCACGCCGCGCCACCCCTGGCCATCGGCATCAAGCGGCTGACGTTGGAAACCGCGCTCAAGGCGGCGCAGACCGCCATCGAGACCTGCCGGGCCAAGGGTATCCAGGTCGGGGTGACGGTGGTGGATCGCAGCGGCCAGCCGCAGGTCATGCTGCGCGATGTGCTGGCGCCCGACCTCACCGTGCGCGTGAGCCAACTCAAGGCCTACACCGCGGTGTCGTTCAACGCGCCGACCTCGGCGCTCGATCGGCAGGCACAAAGCAGCCTGGCGCATGTGCCGGGCCTGCTGTTCTCGGCCGGCGCGGTGCCGATCGCCGCAGGAGGTGTGCTGTACGGGGCCATCGGCGTCAGTGGCGCCCCTTCGGGCGACACCGACGAGGCATGCGCCAAGGCCGGCGCGCAGGCCATCGAGGCGGACTTAGACATGCAGTAGACACGCGCGATTCCGCCCTTGCGCGCATGCCGCGCACGCAAGCGCCAGGCTCGCGCCGGGGAGGTCGGTGGATGCCGCACGCATGCTTTGGCGCCGGGTTGGTCGGCGCGAAGAGGATGGGGCGCGCATTGTGGCGCGGCATCGCCCGCGCCTCGACCTTGGCACACGATGTCCCCGCGGCGCTGCATCAGGCGCGAGGTCCTGTTGCCCTGATGCGGAGTCGATCAAGCCGGCAAGAGGCCAAGAAGGCCGGCGAAGCGGTTCGAAAATCCAGAGCGCCCCGAAAGCCCCAAGCGTTATGACTGGGTCGCTGCAACGTAGGGCCTGACCATCTTGGCCGGGTCGACGATGCGGTCGAATTCGGCCTCGGTCACATAGCCCAGCTGGAGCGCGGCAGCCTTCAGCGTCAGGTCGTGATCCTGCGCGTAGTGGGCGATCCTGGACGCCTTGTCGTAACCGATCACCGGCGCAAGCGCGGTCACCAGCATCAGCGAGCGCTCCACATACTCGGCGATCTTCTTCCGGTTGGGCTGCGTTCCCTCGACGAGGAACTTGCGGAAGTTCGTGCAGCCGTCGCTCAGGATCGTGATCGAGTGCATGACGTTGAAAATGATCAGCGGCTTGTAGACGTTCATCTCCAGATAGCCGCTGGCGCCGCCGAAGCCGACCGCGACGTCGTTGGCCATCACCTGCACGGCGAGCATCGTCAGGGCCTCGGCCTGGGTCGGGTTGACCTTGCCCGGCATGATGGACGAACCGGGTTCGTTCTCGGGAATCATCAGTTCGGCAAAACCGGCCCGCGGGCCGCAGGACATGAGCCGAATGTCGTTGCCGATCTTGTAGAGCGAGGCGGCCAGCGTGCGCATCGTGCCCGAGAACTGCACGAGGGCGTCGTGCGCCCCCTGCACGGTGAATTTGTTCGGCGCGCTGACGAAAGGCAGTCCGGTCAGCCGTGCGATTTCGGCCGCGGCGCTTTCCGCAAAACCCGGGCCCGAGTTGATGCCGGTGCCCACCGCCGTGCCGCCCAGCGCGAGTTGATAGACGCCGCCCAGCGCCGCATCGAGCCGCTCGAGGTTGTCGGCCAGCATGCCCGCGTAGCCGGACCATTCCTGGCCCAGCGTCAGGGGTGTGGCGTCCTGCATATGGGTGCGCCCGATCTTGACGATGTCCTTCCAGTCCTCCGCCTTCGCCGCGATGGCGTCGCGCAGCGCCCGCACCGCGGGAATCAGCCGCCGCGTCGCGTTGACGGCGGTGGCGATGTACATGGCCGACGGAAACGAGTCGTTCGACGACTGCGCCATGTTGACGTGATCGTTGGGATGCACCGGCGTCTTGCTGCCCAGCGGCGTTCCGGCGAGCTGGCAGCAGCGGTTCGAGATCACCTCGTTCACGTTCATGTTGAATTGCGTGCCGCTGCCCGTCATCCAGACGCGCAGCGGAAACATGTCGTGATGCTGCCCGGCGAGAATTTCGTCGCAGACCTGAGCGATCAGTTCGTACCTCGGCGCGCCGAGTCGCCCGCCCGCAAGGTTGGCGGCCGCCGCGCCTTTCTTGAGAATGGCGTAAGCCGTGATCATCTCGCGCGGAATCAGATCCGTGCCGATGCTGAAGTGTTCCAGCGAGCGCTGCGTCTGCGCCCCCCAGAGCCGGTCCGCCGGCACCTCGACCACACCCAAGCTGTCCGATTCTTGACGTACGTTTGGCATGTTTCCTCCAGTGCGCGGTTCTTTCGATGCATGCAATCAGAACCCGGGAATTCCGGCCTGGAACGCATTCTTCAAGTGTGCGCCGCGACGCGGCCACCCGGCTTGCGCTCTAACAGGGCTTCACCCGAGTCCGGCATGAAGTATGAAGCGCGCGATGGCGGCCGTCATAACCGCCATCGAGGAGACCCTTCAGCGAGATTTGCTTAGGGCGTTTTGCACGGGGCGTTTGCCGACCTTAACGCAACCACAACGTCATTGCCAACGCTGGCCCATCTGTCGTTGATGGTCGGCCGCCGATTACATCATTATTCCTAGCGTGATGCTCAGCGATGTCAGTGCGCCCGTGGTGTTGAACGATGGGTTGGCGCCGCACACGTCGTCGTAGGCAAAGCCGTAGGCCTGGCCATTGGCGCTCCAGGCGTGAAAGCTTTGAGACCAGAGATTGGAGGGCGGTGCCTGGTAATAAGCGTTATTGGTCGGCGATGGGCATGTACCGGGGTCATCGCTGAGGGCATGGCTCATCACGCCTCGGTTGAACGCTGCAAGAATCTGCTTACCGATGTTTTGTTGGGCCGCGCTGCCCGTGGCGAGGGTCCCGCTGCATTGCCAGATATTGGCCGTGGTGATGGCGCCGTAGCTGAGCGAGGATGGAGAGCCGGCACCAGGCGCGCCGCCGCTTTGGTACGTGAATGTCCAAACGCCCCCCGACGGCGTGCCGGTGTAGGTGCCGGAGGCCGTATCCGTAATGCTGATGAGTTGCCCGTTCCAACTGGCGATCGCAGCATCGAAATAGGAATTGAAACTGGCGCCGGCACCCGGCGTGTTGGGAAGCCCGGACAGGTGATCGGGGGAAATGGCGCGGAGGTAAGCGGTGTTGGCGGGGTAGGCCGATGGCGCGGTGACCGGCTGGGCCAGGCCCGCATAGACCGTTCGGTCAAAGGCGGCGATATTGGCCAAGGCCTGTGCGCGCGTGATCGTTAATTCGCCCTGCGGCGATCCGCCCGGTTGCGCATTCACGATCAAGGGCATGCCGAACTGGTCCACATAAGTCGAATTCCCGTTCAGCACCCCGGCGCTGTCGATCGAGCACTCGAACCAGTCGAACAGGCAGAGCGAGCCCGGCGCTCCCGTATCGAACCCGGGGCCGGCATAGGGGTTGGCATAGCTGACTCCGCCCGCACTGTAGGCTGCCTGCGCGGTGAACGGGAGTTTGGGCACGCCCAGTGAGATATAGACCCGCATGCTGAAAGCATTGTTGCCTGTGCCGAGGCCTTGGATGTTGGCCGGATTGATGTTGCCCAGTTCGATGTAGTTCGGCGCAGTCGGCGACAAGGGGATGCCGTAATCTGCCCAATCCGTGGGGTAGTTGGTGGCGTTGATCGTCGCGGTGTCGGTGGCATTCACGACACCATTCGGGTCGGGGAAGGATTGCTTCGGAATGGTGTTATCCGAAGTCGCAATGGCGTGGACGGCACCCGACGCGTCGAGGCGGTAGCAGGCGAAGTTGGTCAGACTCGAATTCGTGTACAGCCCGCCGATGATGTAGGCATACGCTGCCGTGCCGGCGGGGAGATTGGCCTGGGTCAGGTCGATAGTCAACGGAACTTTCATGCCGGCCGGGGGCGTTGTTCCGCCGCTGCCACCTGTGCTGGACGATCCCCCACCGCCGCAGGCGGCGAGAATGCTCGATGCTCCCACGCCCAAAATAAAGGTCCGCCGATTCAAGCCGTTTTTATCCATTTGTGGCCCCTGAGAATTCGTCATGACATTGTGTCGCGAATGAACACATTCGTCACACATCCTAACGTCCGTGCTCGGCAGCATTCGCATTTCAAAACGGGAAATCGTGTCACTGCTTCCATCCGTGGGGCGGGTTCCGGCTGCGATCGGGCGCGACGCGCGCCGTTTCGATGCCGAGGCGGCGCATGGCGCTCAGCGGTTTTGCGTGACGGTGTTTGATGCCGGACAAGGCATGGCGCCGCGGACCGGGATTCAATGCGAAGGATCAGCGGACTGGAAGGGACCCGATTCATGCACGCAGCCAATCTCGTGAACGATTTGCAAACGCGGACCATTCTTTCGGCACTCGACTCGCAGCAATTGAAGCGGCTGCTCGGTCATGCCAAGGAACAACGCTTGCTGGCTGGCGAGTTGCTGTTCAGCCAGGGCACCGCCGCCGAGCATTTTTATGTCCTGCGCGAGGGAACCGTGCAGATCAGGGTGCCCGCGATCAACGGCCCTGCGCTGGATGTGCAGACGCTCGGCGCCGATGACGTCATCGGTTGGTCGTGGCTGATTCCGCCGTATCAGTGGACCTTCGAGGCCAGGGCGCAGACGGACTCGACACTGCTCGTGTTCGACGGCAAGGCCATCTTGCAGGAGTGCGAGCAGGATCCGGCGCTGGGCTACGCGCTGATGAAAATCTTCGCCGCACTGATGTCGCGGCGCCTGCACGCGGCCCGACGCAAGCTGATGGACAGTTGGGCGCCGCCCGGCTGGGCTTAGCCGGCTGGTGCCGCCCCGTCGCTAGTCTTCATGCGGTGGCGAAAAAGCGTCCCGGCGCATTCGGGCCGCGCGTTGGCGTTCATTACCCTTATGCCGGTTTCGAATCCTTGTCCTTCAGTCCTGTTTATCTTGGGTTGCGTCGCTCATAAAGTTTCCTGAAACCGCGCCACCCTTGGCGTGCGACTGCGCCATGCATCCGGCATGGCAGCCCAGGAGACATTCCATGCCCAAGATGACCGCGGTGGAAGCCGCCGTTTGCATTCTCGAGAAAGAAGGCATCCACCAGGCCTTCGGCGTGCCCGGCGCCGCCATCAATCCCTTCTACAGCGCGCTGCGCAAGCGCGCCTCCATCGCCCATGTGCTGGCGCGCCACGTGGAGGCGGCGTCGCACATGGCCGAGGGCTACACCCGCGCCGCGCCGGGCAACATCGGCGTGTGCATCGGCACCTCCGGCCCGGCCGGGACCGACATGATCACCGGGCTTTACTCGGCCACCGCTGATTCGATTCCCATCCTGTGCATCACCGGCCAGGCGCCGCGTGCGCGGCTGTACAAGGAGGATTTCCAGGCCGTGGACATCGAGTCCATCGCCAAGCCGGTGACCAAGATGGCGGTGACCGTGCGCGAGCCGGCGCAGGTGCCCGGCGTGTTCCAGCAGGCGTTCCACCTCATGCGCTCGGGCCGTCCGGGGCCGGTGCTGATCGATCTGCCGTTCGACGTGCAGGTGGCGCAGATCGAGTTCGATCCCGAGCTCTATCAGCCGCTGCCCGTGCACAAGCCGCGCGCCTCCCGTGCGCAGATCGAGCGCGCGCTGGACATGCTGGAAGCCTCCGAGCGCCCCCTCATCGTCGCCGGCGGCGGTGTGATCAACGCCGACGCCAGCGAGTTGCTGGTTGAGTTCGCCGAACTGACCGGGGTGCCGGTGGTGCCCACGCTGATGGCCTGGGGCGCGATTGCCGATGACCACCCGCTGATGGCCGGCATGGTGGGGTTGCAGACCAGCCACCGCTACGGCAACGCGAGCATGCTGGCGTCCGACTTCGTGCTCGGCATCGGCAACCGCTGGGCCAACCGCCACACCGGGTCGGTGGACGTGTACACCAAGGGCCGCAAGTTCGTGCACGTGGACATCGAGCCGACCCAGATCGGCCGCGTGTTCATGCCCGACCTCGGCATCGCGTCGGACGCGCATGCGGCGCTGGAGCTGTTCGTCGCGGTGGCGCGCGAGCGCAAGGCGGCCGGCAAGCTCAAGGACCGCGCCGCCTGGGCCGCCGACTGCCTGCAGCGCAAGCAGACCATGCTGCGCAAGAGCGACTTCGACGACATTCCCATCAAGCCGCAGCGCGTGTACCAGGAAATGGTGGAGGCCTTCGGCGCGAATGCGCGCTACGTCACCACCATCGGCCTGTCGCAGATCGCCGCGGCCCAGTTCCTCAAGGTGGGCAAGCCGCGCAACTGGATCAACGCCGGACAGGCCGGCCCGCTGGGCTGGACGCTGCCTGCGGCCTTGGGCGTGCGCGCGGCCGACCCCAAGAGCGAGATCGTCGCGCTGTCGGGCGACTACGATTTCCAGTTCCTGATCGAGGAACTCGCCGTGGGCGCGCAGTTCAAGCTGCCCTACATTCACATCGTGGTGAACAATGCCTATCTCGGCCTCATCCGCCAGTCGCAACGCAATTTCGACATGGATTACTGCGTGCAGCTGTCGTTCGAGAACATCAACGCGCCCGAGCTCGACGGCTACGGCGTGGACCATGTGAAAGTGGCGGAGGGACTGGGCTGCAAGGCCGTGCGCGTGCGCGATCCGTCCAAGATCCAGGAGGCCATCGCCCAGGCGCGGGCCTGGATGGCCGAGTTCGCCGTGCCGGTGGTGGTCGAGATCATCCTCGAGCGCGTCACCAATATTTCGATGGGCACCGAGATCGACAACGTCACCGAATTCGAGCCCATTCTCGACCTGTCCCCCGTGGAGGCCTGAAGCCATGCCCAAGTTTGCCGCCAACCTCACCATGCTCTACAACGAGCTGCCCTTCCTCGACCGCTTCGAGGCGGCGGCGAAAAGCGGTTTCAAGGGCGTGGAGTTCCTGTTCCCCTACGCCCACGGCGCGGAGCTCATCCGCGACAAGGCGCTGCAGGCCGGCGTGCAGATCGTGCTGCACAACCTGCCGGCCGGCGACTGGGACGCCGGCGAGCGCGGCATCGCCTGCCTGCCCGCGCGCGTGGCCGAGTTCCGCGAGGGCGTGGCCAAGGCCATCGACTACGCCAGGGTGCTGGGCGTGACCCAGCTCAACTGCCTGGCCGGCAAGGCGCCTGCCGGGGCCGACCCCGCCGCGCTGCGCAGCACTTTCGTCGACAACCTGCGCTATGCCGCGGCGCAACTCGCGCCGCACGGCATCCGGCTGCTGATCGAGCCGATCAACACCTACGACATCCCCGGCTTCTACCTCAACCGCACCGCGCAGGCGCTGTCGATCATGGACGAGGTGGGCTCGGACAACCTGTTCCTGCAGTACGACATCTATCACATGCAGCGCACCGAAGGCGAGCTGGCGGCGACCATGCAGAAGCAGCTCGCGCGCATCGCCCACCTGCAGCTAGCCGACAATCCGGGGCGCAACGAACCCGGCACCGGCGAGATCAACTACCGCTTCCTGTTCCAGCACATCGACGCCATCGGCTACACCGGCTGGATCGGCTGCGAGTACAAGCCCAAGACCACCACCACGGCGGGCCTGGGCTGGCTGAGCGCGCTCTGAAGCGAACCCTCACAGAACCACGAAACGAACGGAGATCGACATGGCAACACTCGGATTCATCGGCCTGGGCATCATGGGCGCACCCATGGCGGGCCATTTGCTGGCCGCGGGGCACACCGTGCACGCGCACACCGTGGGCGCCGTGCCGCAGGCTCTGCTCGACGCCGGCGCCAAGCCTTGCACCTCGGGCAAGGAAGTCGCGCAGAAGGCCGACATCGTGTTCATCATGGTGCCCGACACGCCCGACGTGCAGAAGGTGCTGTTCGGCGCCGGCGGCGTGGCCGAGGGCCTCAGCGCGGGCAAGACCGTGGTGGACATGAGCTCCATCGCGCCGATGGAGACCAAGGCCTTCGCCAAGCAGATCAACGATCTCGGCTGCGAGTATCTCGACGCCCCGGTGTCGGGCGGCGAGGTCGGCGCCAAGGCCGCCACGCTCACCATCATGGTCGGCGGCAAGCAGGAGACCTTCGACAAGGTGCTGCCGCTGTTCCAGCTCATGGGCAAGAACATCACCCTGGTGGGCGGCAACGGCGACGGCCAGACCTGCAAGGTGGCCAACCAGATCATCGTCGCGCTCAACATCCAGGCCGTGGCCGAGGCGCTGCTGTTCGCCAGCAAGGCCGGCGCCGACCCGGCCAAGGTGCGCCAGGCGCTGATGGGCGGCTTCGCCTCCTCGCGCATCCTGGAGGTGCACGGCGAGCGCATGGTCAAGCGCACCTTCCAGCCGGGCTTCCGCATCAACCTGCACCAGAAGGATCTGAACCTGGCGCTGCAGGGCGCCAAGCAGCTTGGCCTGTCGCTGCCCAACACGGCCATCGCGCAGCAGCTGTTCTCCGCCTGCGCCGCCAACGGCATGGACGGTCTGGACCACTCCGCGCTATGCCGCGCCATCGAAATCATGGGCAACCACACCATCGCGCCCGATGCCTGAAGCCGCGCGCGGCGACACCGGTCCGTTCACCTCGCGCTAAGGAAAGTCGCCGCCATGCACGATCTCCCACGCCCCCAGACCGATCCGGTCGGTTTTCTGCGCGCCCTGTTCGACGTGGCCGTGGCCCGCGCCCAGCCGCAGCGGGTGATGGCGGCTTATCTGCCCCAGCCGCCCAAGGGCCGCACCCTGGTGCTCGGCGCCGGCAAGGCCGGCGGGGCGATGGCCGCCGCGCTGGATGCGCTGTGGCCGCAGGACGCGCCCATCTCCGGCCTGGTGGTGACGCGCTACGGCTATGTGCCGCCGCATCTGCGCGCGCTGCCGGGGCGTATCGAGGTGGTCGAGGCGGCGCATCCGGTGCCGGATGCCGCCGGGCAGGGCGCGGCGCGGCGCATGCTCGAACTGACGCACGGCCTGACGGCGGACGATCTGGTCATCGCGCTGATCTCGGGCGGCGGCTCGGCTCTGCTGGCGCTGCCCGCCCCTGGCCTGACCCTGGCCGACAAGCAGACCATCAACCGCGCCCTGCTCATGAGCGGCGCCACCATCGCCGAGATGAACTGCGTGCGCAAGCACCTCTCGGCCATCAAGGGCGGACGCCTGGCGGCGGCCTGCGCCCCGGCGCCCGTCGTCAGCCTTCTGATTTCCGACGTGCCCGGTGATGACCCGGCCGTCATCGCCAGCGGCCCCACCGTGCCCGACCCCAGCACCTGCGTCGATGCGCTCGCGGTCATCGACCGCTACGGCATCGCCGTGCCGCCGATGGTGCGCGAGGGCCTGCGCAGCGGCGCCCTGGAAACGCCCAAACCGGGCGACGCCGTCTTCGCCCGCAACCGCGTGGAACTCATCGCCACGCCGCAGCAGATGCTGCGCGCCGCCGCCGACGCCTGCGCCCAGTCCGGCATGGCCGCGCACATCCTGGCCGACGACATGGAGGGCGAATCGCGCGACATCGCGCTGGCTCATGCCGCCATTGCCCGCCAGGTGGCGCGCCACGGCCAGCCCTTCAGCAAGCCCTGCGTCATGCTGTCGGGCGGCGAAACCACGGTCACCGTTGCCAGGGGCGCGCAGGCCGGGCGCGGCGGACGCGGCACCGAATTCCTGCTCGCTGCCGCGCTGGCGCTGCAGGGCGAGCCAGGCATCTGGGCCCTGGCCGGCGACACCGACGGCATCGACGGTAGCGAGGACAACGCCGGGGCCTGGATCACGCCCGACACCCTGGCCCGCGCCGCCCAGCGCGGGCTCAAACCCCGCGCCCTGCTCGACGCGCACGACGCCTACGGCTTCTTCCAGGGCACCGGCGACCTGCTGGTTACCGGCCCGACCTACACCAACGTCAACGACTTCCGCGCTATGCTGGTGGTTTGACAGGATCGCTTGTCGGTTGACTGCATGACGACAGGCTCAAGCCAGCATCGCTTTCAGCAGCCAAGTCCCGGCAGGCCCCAGCCGATGCCGTCTCGACCATACCGCATCGACGGCAATCTGCCTTGGCCAGCCATGCACGTTCAGCTCGTGCAGCGAGCCGCCCGCGAAGCGATCGACCAGCCAGCGTGGGATAGGCGCCCAACCGAAGCCGCGCTGGGCCATTTCCATCAACATCAAGTAGCTGGGCGCGGCCCATGAGCGGCCATGCGTTTGCGTTCCTTGTGGATTGAGCACCGTGGCGAGGCGCAGTTCGCGGTATTGCCGAAGTTTGCCAGCATGAATGCGCATTTCGATGGCGAGTGGATGGGACTTGGCGACGAACAGTGCAATTTCTGTTCTCTCTGCAACCGTGCCAAAGCCGATATCGGTCGGATAGCTGTGTTGCTGCTCGACAAAACCGATCTGTGCACGCCCGCTCTGGACCAGTGCGATGAGGTCTGTGCATTCGGCAATCAGACATTCCAGTTCGATGTCGGGATAGTGCTGCTGAAACGCGTTCAGCATGTCTTCGAAGCGATCCGACTGATAGGTGTCGGACAGCGCAACGCTCAAGCGTGCTTCCTGCCCCTGGGCCAATGTGCTGGCCGCATGACTCAACTGGCTGTATGCGGCCAATATCTCCTCCGCTCTGCGTAGGACGACCTCGCCTTGTTCGGTCAGCGTCGGTTTTCGGCTGCTGCGGTCGAACAGTTCCAGGCCAAGATCGATCTCCAGATTCGCGATGGCCGTGCTGATCGTCGATTGACTTTTGCCCAGTTTGCGGGCTGCGGCGGAAAACGAACCCAGGCTGGCAGATTCGGCAAAGGCAAGCAGTACGTCAGGACTGGGATTCACGGTCTATCGATATGGTCGATGTTTATTGGTTAAAAAGTATTGGTGATTCCGGTGATGATGGCAAGCATCAAGCTTGATCAAACCCCTATGCCACCGAGTTCTATGCAAAACAAGTCGCTTCGAGAACGTCTGTTGCAAGCGCTGGGGTTTGAACTCCTTGCCATCTTGCTCTGCACGCCCTTGTTCTCCTGGATCATGGGTACGTCATGGATGCGAATGGGCGCACTTACTGTGGCGAGCAGCGCCATCGCCGTGCTTTGGAACATGATCTTCAATGTCGTGTTTGATCGGCTTCGGTGGCGCCACGCATTGCCCAAGGGCATGGGTATTGACGCGATTTGGCGCGCCGCGCATGCAGTGCTGTTCGAAGGCGGTTTGTTGCTGATCACAGTTCCCCTGGCAGCCTGGTGGCTGGGCATCGGTTTCGTTGCTGCCGTCTTGCTCGACCTCGGCCTGCTCCTGTTCTTCTTGCCCTACACCTATGCCTACCACTGGGCCTACGACGTGCTGCGCGAAAAATCGCGCTCAGGCTGTGGTTGAGGGGGCGATTTGTGCTGCTACATCCTGCAACAGTCGAGTCGGGCCCAGTGAGCGCGAAAGTCTTTGCTGGCGCAGCTCATCGGTGCTCGCACGGTGTCATGCATCAGGCCTTGTGCCGCCAGTGCCGCCTTCACCGGACCGGGGTTCGGTTCGGAAAACAGGGCGCGTATGAAGGGTGCCAAGCCATGAAAATATGCGCGCGCTTCAGCCAGCCGGCCTGCGCTGACAGCTTGGTGCAAGGCGACGAAGCGCCCGGTGTGCAGGTGCGCGCTGGCAGCGATGGCGCCACTGCCGCCCAGACACAGCGTGGAAAAGATTTGCAGATCCTCCCCGGCGAGGATCTGTAGCCGACTGTCGAGGATGAGCGCCAGGGTTTTGTCGGGCGAGCCGCTGCAATCCTTCACGGCCCGGATCCGGGGATGCGCGGCCAAGGCCAGCATGGTCTCGGTGTCGATCTGCACGCCCGTGCGGTAGGGTATGTCGTAGACGATCAAAGGGTGGTCACTGAGGTCCGCTAGATCGAGGAAATGCCGGCGTATCCCATCTTGTCCGGGGCGAACGTAATAAGGTGCGGGGACGAGCAGGCCAGCTAGCCTCCGGGCATTCATGCGGGGCATGCTGGCACGCAGATGGGCCGCGTTGTTTCCGGCAAGGCCGGCGGCGACCGGAATTCTTCCTGCGGCGGCCAGCACCGTGTCGAGCACGGCGTCCTTCTCGGCGTCGTCCAGTGCCGAGGGCTCACCTGTGGTGCCCAGGGCCACGAAACCTGATACGCCTGCAGCGCTCAAGTGTTGCACTAAGCGGTGCAGCGCGGCGTGGTCCACCGCAGTACCGTCCGTGGTGAATGGGGTGACGAGCGGCACCCAGATTCCAGTGAAAGCAGACATGCATTTCTCCAAGTAACGACCGTTTGAAACCGATCAGTTCTCGGGAAGGAGATGTGGGTGTTGCCTTGTCGCCGTCCCGTCGTTCTGACGGAACAGCGCTCCGGTCAGATGAGCGGCTGTTTTTTGGATTTGAGGTGTGCGGCGCGCGTTACGTCGGAGTCGCAGTGCGTGGCGACTGGCGCAAAAATGACTGCTGAACGGTAGACAGGCATGGGTCCAGTATATCGGCGCATGGCCACGTTGCAGTCCGCTTGTGGTGCAACACACCACGGCGCGGCCTGCGCCTCGCACTGCATCCGCCCAAAGCCCCGGCGCGGATGCAGACAGAGCGTGAACAGGCCCTAGATCCAATACTGTTCAGATACGTAGGATTGGTGTTGGCTGATGGTGTTGATGGAGTACCTCTCCGCGATGTCGGAGGTTGTAGTTGCTCATTTTGCGTTTGACGCCGCGCGGGTTGGTCCGACCTCGGCTGCTCACGCAGCGACCGCGGGCGATTTCCTCGAACAAGGCGTCGCGCCAGCAAGGCAGTCGCTCAGGGGGGAATGGCCGCGGCCTGCGGCATTTTTCGCTTGATCACTCGCACTGCGTGGGTGAAGCTCAAGCGATCCGGATCGAGTCCGCGTGGCCAGGCGGCTTGCGCCATGATTTGGCGAATCGCGAAGTGCGCCAGAAGCAGTCCCCAAAGTTCCTGCCTCACCAGTTCCGGTGTCTTGCTTCGCAGGACGGTGCTGTTGGCTCGCAGGTGCGTCTTGAATTCGGCGAAGACGCTCTCGACTTCCCAGCGTTCGTGGTAGAGCGCCGCCAGCTCGAGCGCCGGAGCATCCTCGGGATCCAGGATGTTGGTGACCAATCGGTAGCTGTCCTGTGTTGGCGTGGCGGAGTTGGTCAACAGGTACTCGACGATCCGAATCGTTTGCCCGACGCGCTCGCTCCTGCGATCGTCGCTGTCGAACACCGTACTGAGATAGGAGCCGTCCGGCAGCGCTTTTTCAATCGGCAGTTTGCTCGTAGACGGCACTCGCCATGCCAGTTTGGCACCGGTGGCGCACGCGATCTGCCAGAGCTTGAATCCGTAGAAGCCGCGGTCGGCAAGCACGAGCATGTTTGCTGTCAACTTCTGGGGCAGCAGTCGGCTCGCCATGACGCGTTCGCTCTGGCTGTAGGGGCCGATGTCGGCGGCCACAACGGCGTGGGTGCCGCACTCGACCAAGCCCAGCAGCCGGGCCTGTGGAAAGGCGCTCTGTCCGCGTGTGGCACTCGGGTAGCCGAAGTAAGAGGCGTTGGCCGCCTCGTCCGCCACGTCCATGCCGCTGCCATCCAAAGCCATCACGCGCAGCCCGCGATACCAAGCTCCAGGTGCCCCGGGCGCTGCAAGCGGCCGCAACACCCGATCAGCCAGTTGATGCATGACCTCGGCACCGAGCCGCGTGCGCGCCTGCGAAATCGCCGACTTGCTGGCCTGGACTGCACCAGCCCGGCTATCGCCGAGCCATTGCAGGCCCTCGCAAACGACGCGCAGAACCTCCTCCAGCGGCGCCTCCCGCCACAGCGCCAACGCCATCACGTAGTACACCACCGCCGGCGCTGGAAGAAGACGCTCGCGCTGGCTTGCTCGGCCTGTCTCGCTTAGCACCTCCTCGATCAGCGCCCGCGGACAAACGCTGGCCAAAACCCCCGCGCTGATCAGGTGTGCCACGTCAACCTGGGCCGGTAACGCCTTGCGTGTCCTGGCCATGCCTCATCCTCATCGACACCTCGATGAGGATGAATTATGACTGATTGCCTGCTATCTGAACAGTATTGGCCCTAGATCGGCGTGTCGCCGGCCGCGAAGATGAACCTCTATTCCTCGGACCGGCGTTCGATATGCTTGTGCGTTTTGCACGCGCCAGGGCGTGCGCCTGTCTGCATGGAGCCAAGCATGACCTCGCCATCCCGTCTCGGAACCCCTCTTTCCCCTTCTGCGCTTCGCGTCATGCTGCTCGGCGCGGGAGAACTGGGCAAGGAGGTGATCATCGCCCTGCAGCGCCTGGGGGTGGAGGTGATCGCGGTGGACCGCTACGCAAACGCACCGGGGCAGCAGGTGGCGCATCGGGCGCATGTCATCGACATGACCGACCCGGCGGCGCTGCGCGCGCTGGTGGAAGCGGAGCGGCCGCATCTGATCGTGCCGGAAATCGAAGCCATCGCCACAGCGGCGTTGTTGGAGATCGAGGCCGAGGGGCTGGCCGAGGTCATTCCCACGGCGCGCGCGGCGCAACTCACGATGAACCGCGAAGGCATACGCCGCCTGGCGGCCGAGGAACTGGGGCTGGCGACCTCGCCTTACGCCTTCGCCGACACCGTGCAGCAACTGCAGGCGGCGATCGACGCCGGGATCGGCTACCCCTGCGTGGTCAAGCCCGTGATGTCGTCATCCGGCAAGGGGCAATCGGTGCTGCGCGGACCGGCCGACGTGCAGCGTGCCTGGGACTACGCCATGACCGGCAGCCGGGTGCAGCAGGCGCGGGTGATCGTCGAGGGTTTCATCAATTTCGATTATGAGGTCACCCTGCTTACCGTGCGTGCGGTGAACCCGGCCACGGGCGAGGTGGCCACCGCGTTTTGCGAGCCCATCGGCCATCTGCAGGTGGACGGCGATTATGTCGAATCCTGGCAGCCGCAGCCCATGTCGCCGCTGGCGCTGGAGCGCTCGCGCAGCATCGCCGAGCGCGTCACCACGGCACTGGGCGGGCGCGGCATTTTCGGCGTGGAGCTGTTCGTGCGCGGCGACGCGGTGTGGTTCTCCGAGGTCAGCCCACGCCCGCACGACACCGGCTTGGTCACGCTGTGCTCGCAGCGCCAGTCCGAATTCGAGCTGCACGCCCGCGCTATCCTCGGTCTTCCGGTCGACACCACGCTGCGCGAGCCCGGCGCCTCTGCCGTCATCTACGGCGGCCTGGACGCCAAGGGCATCGCTTTCGAAGGCGTGGCCGAAGCCCTGGCGGTGCCGCGCGCCGACCTGCGCTTGTTCGGCAAGCCCGAGAGCTTCGTCAAGCGGCGCATGGGCGTGGCCTTGGCCGCTGGCGCCGACACCGACCAAGCGCGCAGCCGGGCGAAGCAGGCGGCGGCCTGCGTGCGTCCGGTCCAAGGCGTTTAGCGCGGCGTTGCGCCGGGGACGGCGCGATTCGGGTGGACGGTCATCCGTCCTGATCGGGGTCGACATCCGCCCACGCAGCCTGGCGCTGCGCGTCCCGGCCTTCTTCGGCGCGCAGCCCGCGCCAGATGACCCAGGCCAAGGCCACGAGGGCTGCGGCCATCCCCGCATCGATGATCCATTCCGGCATGCTCGCATCTCCAAGATGGCGCAAAGACCTGACTCGTCGGGACGCCGCCCTGGCTGTTTCAGGGCGGCTCCCGTCCCGGGGAGCGAGGCTTCGCCGCCTGTTCCGGGTCCCGACGTCGCCGGCTCGAACCTTGGGCGGCCTGGCTTGATCAAGGCCGCGGCGGCAGGCGCAAGAGCGGTAGGGAACCTGTCGACCAAGATAAGTCTGGTTTCGTCGCCTGGCCTTGCTCCAAGACAAGAAAGGGCGATGCCGGGCACCGCAGCCTAGGCCTGCGACGTAGGTATCTGCTTCGGCCGGTAGATGGCCGCCCAGAAGGACAGGACGGCGACGATATTGCCCGAGAAGAACACCACCCAGAACAGGGCCAGGTGGGACAACAGGCCGAACTGCCCCATGCCGATGGCTGCGATCAGCGCGAGGCTCGCGGCCATGCTGCTGGTGCCGGGCCACTTGGCGAAATCGCGTCGTCTTGACCACAAGGCCAGCGCGATGACCGCAGCCGCCGCGGCGTAGACCAGCCACCGCGAGGTTTCCACCCGCGAGAAATCGAGCACCGCCGCATAGGACAGCCAGATGCCGATGAGGGTTGCAATCAGATTGGGCACCATGGTTTTCATGCCTCCGGAAGTTGATGCAATTGATGGAGATGGCGCCAGGCCAGGCTGGGGATGACGCTGCAGAACAGCCCTGTGGCCACCAACAGAAGTTTCCACGCCAGCGCCAGCGGGCTGAGCCACCACAACCCGGCGACGACCAGGCACTGGGCGGCGTAGCTGACGTAGCCGGCGGCCTGCAGCGCCCGGCTGCGGCGCATTTTCCCCGCCGCGTACAGCATGGCGTAAAGGCCGGCGAAAATCACGAACGCTCCCAGCAGTGTCGCGGTCGGAAGCAAGGCTTGCGGGTTCATCGCGGCACCCCCGCGCTGCGCACGACCCCGCCATGCGGGGTTTCGTCCGTCTTCGGGCGGCCGTGCGACGGGCTCAAGGTGGGCACCCCCGCGCTGCGCACGACCCCGCCGTGCGGGGTATCGCCCGTCTTCGGGCGGCCGTGCGACGGGCTCAAGCCGGCACCCCCGCGCTGTGCGCGACCCCGCCGTGCGGGGCTTCGCCCGTCTTCGGAACGGCCGTGCGACGGGCTCATGGATGGGCTCCCACGGCCAAGGACTGGGGCGGTTCGGCCTGCTGGACGCGGCGGCCTTTGCCGAAGGTGGCCAGGTCGTAGATCAGGATCAGGTAGCCCAGGGCGAACAGCGCGCCGAAGGCCAGCCGCACGTACATCCCCTCGACGAACCAGGAACTGCCCTGAGCGCTGATGTAGGCCTGCACGGTCGAGCCGCCCAGCGCGCGTTCGTAGAAGGCTTGCGCCATTCCCGAAATGAGCAGGCCGCCGACCATGCCGATCAGGCCGATATTCAGCAGCGCGAAAGCCCATTTCCAGGCGCTTCCGTTGACGCTCTGCGCGCCGCGAGCCTTGGCCAGGATGATGTAGAACACCGAAATCAGGCCGCAGACATAGGCCCCCCACCAGGCGAAGTGGCCATGCGAGACGGTCCATTGCGTACCGTGGGTGAACAGGTTGATCTGCGGCAGGGTCATCATGAAGCCGAAGACGCCGGCACCGAAAAAGTTGCCGAAGGCTTCGGCGAACATCCAGTAGAAGGCCGGCCGGTTGCTGCTTTGCATGCGGTGCACGCCGGCGTCATAGACGGCGTGGATGACCATGCCCACCAGCGGTAGCGGCTCGAGGGCGGAGAAGAAGCCGCCGATGCCGAACCAGTATTGCGGCGTGCCGATCCAGTAGTAGTGATGGCCCAGCCCAAGGATTCCGGACCCCATGACCAGGGCGATGGTGATGTACAGCCAGGTCTCCACGATGCGCCGCGGCGTATTGAGCATCTGCATCAGCGCCCACGCCATGATGCAGGCGATCAGCACCTCCCAGGTCGCCTCCACCCACAGGTGCACCAGCCACCACCACCAGTACATGTCCTTCACCATGTTCGTCTCCGCCGGGAAGGCGTCGAGATAGAGGACGAACAGCGGAATCAGGTCGACGATCAGCACCGCGAGGATGCCGGTCATCTTGCGCGCCTTGATGGCCGTGGCGATCACGTTGTACATGAAGGTCGCGACGACGAGCACGATGCCGATCGCGGCCCAGCGCGGAGCCTCGACGTATTTCCGGCCCTGGTTGATGAACCAGAGGCTGAAGGCGTTGGCATGGCCGTACTGGACGAAGATGAACACGCCGGCGACCACCACCACCGCCAGGCAGAACACGTAGAACATGATTTCGCCCAGGCGGATGCCGACCACCTCGTGGCCGACCTCATCGGGCAGGAACCAGTACACGGCACCGAAGAATCCCATCAGATTCCAGATGACCAGGGTGTCGATGTGCAGGATCTTGGTCGTGCTGAACTCCAGTGTGTTGAACAGGAATTGCGGCTGGATGTAGTAGACGGCCGCCATCAGCCCGGCGACGATCATGACCCCGAACAGGGCGAAGGCGACCACGAAATACTTGATGGCCAGTTTTTGCGATAAGTACATGGCGTCTCCCCCTTACTGTTGTTGTGACGCGTTGTTGAAATTGGCCGGAAAGCCGTTGGTGTTGATGCTGGAGAGCCATTTCAGATACGCGACCACCGCCTCGGCGCTGCTTTGGCTGAGCTGCAGATTCGGCATCTCGCGGCTCCAGGTCGGATAGCGCTCGGGATGCATCAGAAACTTCACCATCGCTTCCTCCTTGGTCTTGCTCTGGGTCATCGGCATCCACTGCGCCTTCCACGCCGGGTCGAGCCAGGACTTGGTCAGATCCGGCGCGTAGTACGCGCCATTGCCCAGGAAGGTGTGGCAATCGATGCAGGCCCGGCTTTGGATGACCAGTTTGCCCTGGCCGATCAGCGCGCTCGCCTGAGCCGCGTCGTAGCGCTTGCCGAACAGCAGTTGCTCGCCGCCGATGACCGGCATGTCCTGGTCTTTCTCGGGGTCGTATTGGTAGGAAATCTGATGGTTGATCACCGTATAGGGCGGCACATGCCCGCCGCCGCCTGCCGTGATCACCGCGAGACTGTTCGCGGAGAGGAATCCCAGGATGACCAGCATCACCAGCGTGGCGCTGATCGCCCCCGCCCGCCAGAATGCGGGATCTTTCGTGTACATGTTTCCCCCTTTCTCAGAGAAGTGCGTCCATCAAGGACCTTGTCAAACATCCAAAGCGCGCCACGCCTCGGGGATGTTCTCGATGCTCGATACGGGTGGCGTCATGCTGGCCTGTCCAAGCGGTGGCGGGGCGTTGAATTGGTAGAATGGATGCCAATATAAATCGCCATTGTGGCAAAAGCAATACCTATTCAAGATGCGATTAACAGCCTTTTCCGACTACGGCATGCGCGTTCTGCTCGTGCTCGCCAGCAGCGACCGCCCGAGCTGGTCGAGCGCCGAACTTGCAACCAAGCTCGAAGTCTCGCGGGACCACTTGATCAAGGTGGTGCAGCGCCTGGCTGCCGCCGGCTACGTGCAGACCGCGAGGGGCGCAGGCGGCGGCGTGTCGTTGGCGCGCGCGCCAAAATCCATCCGGCTGGGCGAGGTCTTGCGCTGGATGGAGGAGGGCCAGGCCCTGGTGGAATGTTTTCGTGACGACGGAGGCGGTTGTTGCCTGCAGCCCATGTGCCAACTGCGCAGCCGGCTGGACCTGGCGCGGCGGGCGTTCTACACCGAGATGGACCGCAGCACGCTGGCCGACTGCGTCACCGCGCCTTTGCGCGAGTTCTCGCGTGTCGAGTTTCAGTTGAAGCCGGCATGACCGCGGGGCCGCCGTCGCTGCCGGACGCTCAGGCTCCGGACCCGTCCCGGCAGGCATCTGGCCGGCGCACGAAGACCTTGCCAACCCTTGTCCTGCGCGAAGACGAGATGGTTTTCAGCGCGATTCGGGCGCAGGGCGCAGGGGGCCAGAACGTCAACAAGGTCTCCAGCGCGATGCATCTGCGTTTTTCCATCCGCGCGTCCTCGCTGCCCGAGGAGATCAAGGCGCGGCTGCTGGCGCTGAACGACCAAAGGATCAACGCGGACGGCGTGGTGGTGATCAAGGCCCAGACCAGCCGCAGCCGGGAGCAGAACAAGGCCGAGGCGATGGCGCGGCTGCAGGTTCTGGTGAACAGCGCGGCCAAGGTGCCCGAACCTCGCAGGCCCACGCGCCCGACGCGCAGTTCGCAGCGCAAGCGTCTCGAGGCGAAGACCACGCGCGGTGGCGTCAAGCGGTTGCGGGGCCGGGTTTGCGCGAGCGATTAGGGCCTGCTCACGCTCGCCTTTGGCGGAGTCCGTGCGCGCGGCGCAGGTTGCCCGGCGCAGGGCGGCTACGATTGCGGCGATACGGTTCGTAACAATCGTGGGCCTGCCTCTGCCCTGTAGGGTGTAGGCCTGATCCGCCGACCCGACGCCATCGCCCCGTGGGGCCGAGCGTCCGCCACCGGAGCAAGCGCATGCCTGATCACGACGCCCTGGAGCAGCAGTTGGCCATCATCGAGGCACGACTGGCGCGGCTGGAAAAACTGCTGAGGTTGTCCGTGCCGGAACCGGCTTCCGTGACCCAGCCTCCCGCCGCGTCGAGCGAGGGCCCGGCGTCCTTGTCGCCGCCCGCATCGCCCGCGCCGCTGGCCGCACCCTTTGCCCTGCAGGAGCCGGACAGCGCCGCGCGGCCCCAGCGCGCGTCTTCGTCCGCGCCGAGCCTCGACACCACCCAACTGCTCGGCTGGAGCGGCGCCACCGCGCTGGTGCTGGCGGCGATCTACCTGATTCGTCTGGGCATCGACAGCGGCTGGCTGACGCCGGTGCGCCAGCTCGTCCTTGCCACCCTGGGCGCCGGCGGCTTGATCGGTGGCGGCCTCCTGCTGCGCCGGCACGACCGCCAGTACGCCGCCTTTCTTCCCGCGGCCGGCGTGGTGGTGCTGTTCGCCACGGTTTACGCGGCGCACCTCTACTACGGCCTGATCGGCGGCCAGGCAGCCGCTCTCGGGGTCATCGCCATCGCCCTGCTCGCACTCGGCCTTGGCACCTCGTTCGACAGCGAGTTGTATGCGTTGTTCGCGGTGCTCGGCTCCTACACCGGGCCGCTGTTCCTGCCGGATCTGCGCGGCGCCATGGGCGATCTGGTGATCTACTTCAGCGTCTGGAGCCTGGTGTTTTCGGCCTATGCTCTGAAGTCGCGGCGCCGCGTGGTCTATCTGCTGGCGATGTACCTCGCACTGATCGTGTTCTCGCTGTTGTTCACGCGATACCTGCGCGAGTCCTGGGAGGGGGCGCTGCTGTTCCAGTCGCTGCAGTTCGGCATCTTCCTGAGCACCGCCGTGTTGTTTTCGGTGCGGCTCGGGCGTCCGCTGGAGTTTGCCGAGGCCTGGGCCCATTTCCCGGCGCTGCTGTTGTTCTACGCCTTGCAATACGACCTGCTCGATCGCCACCTGCATGCCTGGGCGCCGTGGATCGCCCTGGGCACCGCGGCGCTCCTGCTGGGCGCCTACCTGCTCGCCCGCATGAGCCTGGGTGCGCAGAGCCAGGCCGGGCGCGCGCTGGTCAGCGCCTACATCGCGCTGGTGCTGTTTCACGCGGTCTATCTCGATCTGCTGCCGCCGTTCGCGCAGCCCTGGGTCGGCCTGGCCATCCTCGGCATCCTGCCGTGGCTCGCGCGCAAGCGGGAGGATTCCGAAGGCCTGCTGGCGCGTTGGCCTTTTTTGCTGGCCGGCGGCCTGATCCTGCTGCTCAACCTCGCCAACGTCCTGCTCGACAAGGCATTCACCCAGGCTCCGGTCAGCCCCTTGCTGCAGGTGCTTTATCCCGCCATGAGCTATGTCGCCTACCTGGGATTGCGCCGCGACCGCAGGCTCGCCCAGGCGGCGCAGCTGTTGCTGGCGCTTGCCCACTTGTCGGCCATGACCGCCGCCGTGCGCCTGATCGACATCGCCGCGCTGGCCTCCGTGGCCTGGCTGGCGGTCGCCACCCTGGCCCTGGCGGCGGGCTTCGTCCTGCGCGACCGGGTCCTGGGGCAGTCCTCCTTGCTGCTATTCCTGCTTGCGGGCTTGAAGATCGTGCTGTTCGACCTGGCGAACACCGCGCCCCTGCTGCGGGTGGTCGTGTTGCTGGTGCTGGGCCTGTCGCTCTACGGAGGCGGCTGGGTGTATCGCAAGCTCCCGCAGGCGGCGGTGGGCGTTTCGGAGTGAGTCGCCGTCGTCTGCAAGCTTCGCGTCCGGCTGGCTGCGCCGCATGGGCTGCCGGGGTTGGCCGAAGGTAATATGCATGTTTCCTGATTTATGCGCGTGTTGATGCACGCGCGTCAGAGGGCGATCCATGGCGTTGGACATGCGTGGCTTGACGTTTCGCGAATCGTTGCATACGCGCTTCGTCCTGGGGCTGGGGGCCGTGCTCCTGCCTTTTTTGGTGGCCATGGGTATTGGCTACGCCTACCTGCTTCCAGCCTTGGTCAGCCCGCTCGACAACATCGTGAGGGTGTTTGCCGAGCAGCAGGCCCCGGCGATGCAACTGCAAACGGCGCTGCTCCAGGCGGCCATGCCGGTCAACGACTATCTGATCAACGGCCAAGAGGATGAACAGGAACTGTTCGCGCGCCTGCGTCAGAAAGTCGATAGGGCTTTTCAGGCCGTACAGCAGGCGCATTCGACGCCTGACGATGTGCATCTCGAATTGACGTCTGCGCGCGAGCAGTGGGGGCTGGCGCTGCGCCTGGGCGAGAAGATCCTGCGCGTTCCCGACCCGATCGGGAACGCGGACGCGGCCCAGGAGATGAAGCGCTTCGATGCGCATATTGATCAAGCGGTGACTTCGCTGGAGGAAGTGCAGTACCACTTCCGCCAGGTGATCGACGCAAGCCGAGCGCAGGCGATCAGGACCCGCATGGCAACCTTGTGGGCGTCCTTCGCGGTTTTCGGGGCGGCCATCGCCGTGTCCCTGTTTGCCGCCCTGGCCCTGGCGCGTTCGGTGACGAACCCGGTGGACGTGCTGCAACGGGGCGTCAAGCAGTTGGCCGCCGGGAAGTTGTCGCATCGGATCGACTTTCAGCGTCATGACGAACTGGGCGAGTTGGCCGCCGCGTTCAACGCGATGGCCTCGGCCTTGGAAAAAAACCAGGCCGAACTGACGGAGCTGGCCACGCTCGACGGACTGACCGGCCTCTACAACCACCGCACCTTCTATGTTCTGCTGCGTGGTGAACTTGCGCGCGCCCAACGCTTCAATCGCCCGGTTTCGCTGCTGCTGCTCGACATCGACCACTTCAAGTCCGTGAATGACACCTATGGACACCAGGCCGGGGACGCGGTTCTGAAGGATTTGGGCGCCTTGCTGGGCCGCGAGGCGCGGGAGATTGACCGCATCTGCCGCTACGGCGGTGAAGAAATCACCATCATCCTGCCCGAAACCGACATCGACGCCGCGGCGGGCATCGCCGAGCGCCTGCGCGCGAGCGTGCAGGCGCATACGTTCGCCGCCGGAAACGGCGCGTCCCTGCACTTGACCGTCAGCATCGGGGCGGCCTCATGGCCGCTGCACGCGAGCAACATCCAGGGCCTGGTGTCCGAGGCGGATGCGGCGATGTACGCGGCCAAACAGGCGGGGAGAAACCGGGTCGTGCGCTACGACCCGGCGCTTGACGCGCAGGCGCCGTAATTCTGACCCTGATACGTACACCATGATCCGGATTCGACGCTTCCAACCCGCCGATTGGCCCCGCGTGTGGGCCATGTTGCAGGCCACCCTGGCCACAGCGGAGCAATACGCCTTCGCCCCGGACAGCACGGAGGCCGACATGCGCAAGGCCTGGACCGAGCTTCCGCTGGCCACCTATGTCGCGACCTCCGACGCCGGCGCCGTCGTCGGCACCTACTACATCAAGCCCAACCAGCCTGGCCTGGGGGCGCATGTGTGCAATTGCGGCTATCTCGTGGCCAGCGAGGCGCGCGGCCGGGGCGTGGCGTCGGCGATGTGCGAGCACTCCCAGGCCGAGGCCGTCGCGCACGGCTTTCGCGCCATGCAGTTCAACCTGGTCGTGTCGACCAATGCGGGCGCGGTGCGCCTGTGGCAGAAGCTGGGTTTTCGCATCGTCGGCACGCTGCCGGGCGCGTTCCACCACGGCCGGCTGGGGGACGTGGACGCATATGTCATGTTCAAGCAACTGGCGGCGCCGCGCTCCGGTTCCGAGCACGCGCAACGGGCAAGCTGAGCCGGGGCCGCCGGCGCGCCGCACGCGGTCAGGCCGGCATGTCGATGCTGTGATCCAGCCGGGCCAGGTGCCTGAGGCCGAAGCGCCCTGGCGCCAGCGCGGCGATCAGGTCCTGCTCGACCGGCGCCGGCTCTCCTTCGATGTGCGTGGCGATGCATGCCGCGGCCAGCGCGGCAAGGGTCAGGCCGCGGGAACCCATCGCCGCGCTGAGGTACAGGCCGGGCAGGGGAGGCAGTTCGTATGCCGGGCGGTGCAGGGCGGCGGGGCCGAGACGGCCGAGCGCGGCCCAGTCCGGCCAGGGTCCGGCGCAAGGCAGGCGGTCGTGCGCCACCGCGCGCACGCCATGAAACCGTCGGGCGGCGGCCGGCGCTGTCGCGGGCAAGGCTCCGACCATGGATTGCAGGCCGCCGACGATCTCGGCCCACGCCTGCTCGGCCGGCATCGGCCGGGCCGGATCGTTCTCGTAGGTCGCGCCGAGCAAAAGCCAGCGCGTGCCGGCCGGCAGGCCGCATGCCTGCACGGCGGCGTCCGGCAAGGGCAGGGCGTAGCCGTCGCCCAGGATGCCCCGCCGCAAGCCGCGCAGAGGCCCGAGCTCGGCGGCCGGGACGATGAAAGCCTGCCCGGCCTGCGCGCGCAGGGGCAGACGGGGCAGGCCGGAAGCCAGGCCGCTCGCGTCGAGCAGGCGACTGGCATCCAGGGCATTGGCGACGATGCAGACCGGCGCTTGCGCCAGCACCCGGCCGTCGCCGTCCAGCGCCTGCCACGGTGGGCCGTCGGCGGTGGTCATGTCGGCCTCGGACGCAAGGCTGCGCGCCCAGCCCGGGCATGGCGCGCGCTGGAGCCGGTGGACGTGCGAGGCGTCGCGCCGCCGCACTCCCGGGGTGGATAGCCAGGCTTGCGCGAGGCCGCCGGCCGCCGCGATGCCTCCGGCGGCCCAGAGCCCGGGGCGATGGAGCGAAACGCCCGCCAGGGCGCTGGCCTGTGTCGCGTCCACGCGGTGCGCCACGTCGCGGGGAAGCGCCAAGGCCTGGGGGACGCTGCCGGCATCCCCGCGCGAAGCGCTATCGGTGCCGGTGTCGAGCAGGAGCACGCCGTCCCCCTGCCAGCATGCATCGCGCCCGGCGGCCGGCAGGGCGTCCCGCAACGCGGCGATTCCGGCGCGGGTGAGCCGCCCGAGGCGGTCGTCGTCGGGCGACAGGCGCACATGCGCCAGCCCGGCGGGCAGGGCGGAGGCGCCGCAGGCGGCGTGCCCGGCATCGAGCACGTCGACGATCCAGCCGCGCGAGGCCAGGGCCTGGGCGCATGCCGCCCCGGCCAGCCCGGCACCGATGACCATGGCGCGCCTGTCGGCTGCGGCGGGCAGGGCTGCGCGCGGTTCCACGCGCCTTGTGCGCCAACGCGGCGCATACGCGGCTTGCAGGCGCTCGGCCTTGCCGCCGTAGCCCTGGAGTTTGCGCACCTCGAAGCCGGCCTGACGCAGGGGGTCGCAAATCGCGCCGGCCACGCTGTAGCTGGCCAGGCGCGCCCCGGGACGCGCCAGTCTGGCTGCGGCCTTGAGCACGCCGGGCTCCCACATGGCGGGGTTGCGCGCCGGGGCGAAGCCGTCGAGATAGATGGCGTCCGCGCCGAGTTCCAGGCGGGGCAGCAGCTCGCGCACATCGCCCAGGGCCAGGGTCAGGCGCACGCGGCCCTGGGCGAAGCGGAGCTGGTGCAGTCCGCGCACGGGCGGGGGCCAGGCGGCGGCCAGTTCCTGCGCCAGATCGCGCAGCGCCGGTTTGGCGCAGGCCAGAAGATCGGCGGCGGCCAGCGGGTGCAGTTCGACGCTGACGTAGTGCAGGGTGGAGCTGCGCTGCGGGTCGTCGAGCCAGGCTTGCCAGGTGGCGAGAAAGTTGGTGCCCAGGCCGAAGCCGGTTTCCAGCACGACGAACTGCGCGCGCCCGGCCCACGCTGGCGGGGTGTCGAGCAGGCCGCAGCCCGCCAGGTACACGGCACGCGCCTGGCCCAGGGCGCCGGCGCGGCTGGCGTAGATGTCGCCGTAGCGCGTGCTGTAGGGGCGGCCCTCGGCGTCGCGCGCAAGCGGCTCGGGATGGATGGGGACGGGTTGACTCAAGGGCTGGCGGCCGGTGCGGTGGCGATGCGGCGGGGCGCGCGGTTCAGCCCTGTGAGTCGGCGGCGTCCGCGTCCAGCCCGTGCGCGCCGGTCTCGGTGAGGATGAGGTCGAGCAGCTGGTCGTGCGGCTCGGCGCGCAGGTCGTCGAGTTCGCAGGCCGCATACGCCAGGCCGATGGTGTAGACCTCGCTGCGGCCGGCCAGGTAACGGTCGTAGTACCCGCCGCCATAGCCCAGCCGCAGGCCGGCTTCGACGAAGCCCACGCAGGGCACGAGCAGGGTGTCGGGTTCGGCGGTGGCTGCCGCGTGCGCAGGTTCGTCGATGCCGTAGGCGCCGGCTTGCAGGGCATCGCCGGGCATCCAGGGAACGAAGCGCATGCGGCGCGCCCGGGCGTCCACCACCGGAAGGGCGAAGCGCACGCCGGGCAAGGCTCGCGCCAGCTGGGCCAGGATCGGCAGCGGGTCGAATTCGCCGCGCATGGCGCAATAAGCGCCCAGGCACGCGGGGCGCAGCGCGATGAGCTTGCGCAGCAAGGCGGCGCCCAGGGCCGCATCCTTGGTGTCGCGGTCTTCGAGACGTTCGCGCCTGGCGAGGAGTTCGCGCCTGAGCGCGGCGCGGTCTTGCCCATGGGCGCCAGTCGGAATAGCGGTAGGGGAATCGGGGCTCACTGTAAGCTAGGGGGTATGGAGTGTGCCGACATGGTTTCGCGTATTGTGCCCCTGCCCATGCGCTTCCAGCCGGGGCCGGGAAAGCGGTGGGAGTTCTGGGGGAAGCTGGCGAGCCTGATTTCAGCCCTGGCCATGCTTGCAACCCTCGGGACCGTGGCGCGAGCGCAAGCCTCTGCGGGCGCGTCGGATGCCTCGGACGCCATCCACGCGGCCAGCCCGGCCCTCGTCGGCGACCCGGTTGGCCAGCTCGTCCAGGACGCCTGGCAGGCGTTCCAGCGCGGCGACCCCAAGCCGGCACAGCAGGCCTTGCCCCGGCTGCGCGGCAATCTGCTCGAGCCCTGGGTGGCGTACTGGGCGATCCAGCCCACCCTGAGCACCATGACCGAGGCGGATTTCGACCGTTTTGCCCAGGCCTATCCCCATACCTATGTGCTGGATCGCCTGCGCAACGACTGGTTGCTCGAACTCGGCAAGCGCCAGGACTGGGACGATTTCGCCCGGGTCGAGCCCGACTTCATCATGCGCGACGACCCGCAGGTGCAGTGCTATGCGCTGCAGCGCGAGTTCGAAACCGAGAACCGCGACACCAGCGCCGCGTTGCTGCCGCTGTGGACCGCGCAGAAATACGGAGGCGCCGGCTGCAACAGCGCCGCCAAGAGCCTGCTCGCGGCGGGCAAGATCAGCCAGCACCAGCTCTGGATGCGCCTGCGCCGGTTTTTCAAGGACGAGCAGTTCAAAGCCGCGCTGGGCTTTGCACCCTATTTGCCGGTAGGCGCCTGGGCCGGCATCAACGATGCGGCAAGAACGCCCTTGCGCATGGTGCTCGACGCCGCGCGGTCTCGCGCACTGCCCCATGGCATGCAGCGGCAGCTCTTGGTGCTGGCCATGCTGCGCCTGGGCGAGCAGGATCCGCAACAGACCATGCGGCTCTTGCTGACGCGCTTCACCGACTTGTCGCCTGAGGAACGCGCCGAGATTGCCTACCTTGCCGCGCGCAGCGGGGCTTTGCAGCTGTTGCCGGACGCGGCGCTGTGGTTCAGCCAGGCGCGCGACATGGACCCCAGCTACCACCCTGGGAATTCCACCCTGGAGTGGATGGTGCGCGCCGCGCTGCGCGTGCGCGACTGGACCCTGGTCGAACGGGCCAGCCGCGATTTCGAGGGCTCCGAGGCCCAGCGCCCGGACTGGATCTACTGGCACGCGATGGCGCAGCGCCAACTCGGTCATCCCATCGAGGCTCAGGCCCTGTTCGCCCAGATCGCTTCGCCCTGGAGCTACTACGGTCAGCTCGCCACGGAGGCCCTGGGCATGCCCATCAGCCTGCCCGCCTCGCTATCTCCGCCGCGCGCGCGGGCGGTGGAGCAGCAAGCCGAACGCCCAGGGCTGCGCAGCGCGCTGGCGCTGTTCCAGCTCAACATCTACTCGCCCGCGGTGCGCGAGTGGAATTTCACGTTGCGTGGCTTGAACAGCGACCAGATCCATGCCGCCGCGCAGGTGGCTTGCGACCAGAAGGTTTGGCTGCTGTGCATCAACACCAGCGAGCGCGTCAAGGGCGGCGTGGACTGGTCGCAGCGCTACGCCATGCCCTACCGCACGGCCATCGCCGCGGCGGCGAAGTCCACCGGGGTCAATGAAGCCTTCCTGTACGGGCTGATCCGGCAGGAGTCGCGTTTCATCGCCGGCATCCGTTCCTGGGCCGGCGCCAACGGCTTGATGCAGCTCATGCCCGCCACGGCGCGCTGGGTCGCGCGCAAGATCGGCATGGGCGATTACACCCAGGACCGCATCATCGACGTGGGCACCAACGTCACGCTGGGTTCGGCCTATCTGGACATGCTGTTGCATCGCTTCGGCGGCTCCGAGGCGATGGCCGCCGCCGGCTACAACGCCGGCCCGACGCGGCCTGCCCGTTGGCGCGACATGGGCTTGCCCATGTCGCCCGAGGTGTCGGGCGCCATCTTCGCCGAGAACATTCCGATTCCCGAGACGCGCGACTACGTCAAGCACGTGCTGGCCAATGCCACGGTGTATGCGGCGTTGCTGACGGGGCAGCCGCAATCTCTAAAATCGCGTCTCGGCGAGGTCGGCCCGGCGCTTTTGCAGCAGGCCGACGCCGAGCCGCTGCCTTGACACGCCATGCGTGTCCGAGCCCGGCGCGGCGCGGGCATCTCGAACTTCAAACCAAACAGGGATGATCATGCAAAACATCGTGGTGTTCGGGGGCGCGGGCTTCATCGGCTCGCAGCTGGTGGCGCGGCTCAGCGCAGCGGGCTGCCGCGTGCTGGTGCCCACGCGCCGGCGCGAACGGGCCAAGCATCTGCTGCCCCTGCCCACGGTCGACGTGGTGCAGATCGACACCTTCGACACCGCCACGCTCGAGCGTCTGCTGCAAGGCCAGGACGCGGCCGTCAATCTGATCGGCATCCTGCACGGCCGCCGCGGCCAGCCCTATGGCGAGGATTTCAACATCGCCCACGTGCGCCTGCCGCAGAATCTGGCCGCCGCATGCGTGGCCACCGGGGCGAATCGTCTGGTGCATGTCAGCGCGCTTGGCGCGGACCCGCAAGGGCCTTCCATGTACCTGCGCTCCAAGGGCGATGGCGAAGCCGCGATCCGCAAGCAGCAGGGCTTGCGCTGGACCATCCTGCGGCCCTCGGTGGTGTTCGGCCCGCAAGACCGCTTCCTCAACCTGTTCGCCAGCCTGCAGCGCCTGCTGCCGGTGATGCTGCTGGGCGGTGCGAAGGCTCGTTTCGCTCCGGTGTACGTGGGCGACGTGGTGCAGGCCGCCGTGCACGCGCTGATCGGCCCCAAGGCCGATGACACCGTGGGCCGGATCTACGAGCTCACGGGTCCCGCGGACTACGCCTTGGCCGAGTTGGTGAAGCTGGCCGGCATCTGGGCCGGGGTCAACCACGGCCGCGGCCGCCCCGTCATTGGCCTGCCCGGCCCGCTGGCGAGGCTGCTGGCGCTGTTGATGGAACTGGCTCCCGGCGAGCCGCTGATGAGCCGCGACAACCTCGACTCCATGCGCGTGCCGAATGTCGCCGGGGGCGAGCTCCCCGGTTTCGCCGTGGAGTTGGGCGTGACGCATCCGCGCAGTCTGGAGTCCGTGGCCCCGATCTATCTGTCCGGACGCGATCCGCAGACCCGCTACGACCAGCTGCGCGCCACGGCCGGGCGCTAACGCGGCGGGCCACGTGCGGCGCCATGGCTGGGCCATGCGGTTTCGGCATGGCGGCCATGCAAACCCTGCGTTTGAACGTCCGGACCCTGCGCGGCAGAATGGCTGCCGTTGACCACCACGCGAAAGACAACCATGCTGACCCTGATCATCGGCAACAAGAACTATTCGTCATGGTCCATGCGGCCGTGGGTGTTGATGCGCCATTTCGGCATCGATTTCGCCGAGCGCCTGTTGCGCCTCTACGCTGCCGAGTTCCATGCCGCGCTGGCGCCCATCACGCCCACGCAGACCGTTCCGGTGCTGCTCGACGGCGACCTGGTCGTGCCCGATTCGCTCGCCATTGCCGAATACCTGGCCGAACGCCACCCCGAGCATGCGATATGGCCCGCTGATCCGGTGCTGCGTGCCCGGGCCCGGGTGCTGTGCGCGAACATGCATTCAGGTTTCCAGAACCTGCGCCAGCAGATGCCGATGAACATCGAGGCCGAGTTGCCCGGCCTCGGTTGGAACCTCGCGGTGCAGCGCGACATCGACCGCATCTGCGCCCTATGGGACGGCGCCCTCAAGATGAGCGGCGGCCCTTTCCTGTTCGGCGCGTTCGGCGCGGCGGATGCCTTTTACGCACCGGTGTGCACCCGCTTTCGGACCTACGCCCCCGAGCTGCCGGGCTTTGCCGCCGACTACGTGGACCGCGTGCTCGACGCGCCTGCCGTGCGCCAGTGGTGCGACGAGGGACGCGCCGAGCACGACTTTTTGCCGCAAGGCGAACCCTATCGGACCAGGCCTGGCCGGACCTAGCCTTTGGCCATCCGCACCGAGGGTGGCGGGCCCGCCGGGCCTGCCGTCCCGACCTTCCTTTTAGCCTCCTCCATCCGATATCCATGCTCAATGCCGCCCAGGAACGCGCCGTCTCGCACTTGAACGGCCCCTGCCTGGTCATCGCCGGCGCCGGCAGCGGCAAGACGCGGGTGATCACGCACAAGATCGCGCGCCTGCTCAAGGCCGGCTACGCCCCCGGCGAGATCGCCGCCATCACCTTCACCAACAAGGCTGCCGCCGAGATGCGCGAGCGCGCCAAGACCCTGCTGGACGACCGCAAGGCGGCCAAGGAACTGGTGATCTCCACCTTCCACGCCCTGGGCGTGCGCATGCTGCGCGAGGACGGCGAGGTGCTGGGGCTGAAGCCGGCGTTCTCCATCCTCGACAGCGACGACGTCGCCGGACTGATCCGCGAGGCGGGCGCCACCACCGATGCCAAGCTCGCGCGCCAGTGGCAATGGCGCATCAGCCAGTGGAAAAGCGCCTTGCTCGACCCGCATACCGCGGCGGCCCAGGCGCAGAGCCCGGAGGACGCGCAGGTGGCCAAGGTCTGGCTGCGCTACGCCGAGCAGCTGTCGGCCTACCAGGCGGTGGACTTCGACGACCTGATGGTGCTGCCGCTGCGCCTGCTGCGCGAACATGCCGACGTGCGGGCGCGCTGGCAGCAGCGCCTGCGCTACCTGCTGGTGGACGAATACCAGGACACCAGCGACGCGCAGTACCAGCTGCTCAAGCTGCTGGCGGGCGACGCCGGGCGCTTCACCGCGGTAGGCGACGACGACCAGAGCATCTACGGCTGGCGCGGCGCCACGCTCGACAACCTGCGCCAGCTGCCGCTGGACTATCCCGCGCTGGAGGTCATCAAGCTGGAGCAGAACTACCGTTCCACCAACGCCATCCTGCGCGCGGCCAACGCGGTGATCGCCTCCAACCCCAAGCTGTTTCCCAAGCAGCTGTGGAGCGACCATGGCGAGGGCGACGCGGTGGAGGTGCGCGAGGCCGACAGCGACGACGAGGAGGCCGAGCGCATCGCCGCGCGCATCCAGGCGCTGCGCGGCGGGCGCAACGCCAAGCTGTCGGACATCGCCGTGCTCTACCGCGCGAATCACCAGTCGCGCCCCATCGAGCAGGCGCTGCGCAAGGCCAATATTCCTTACACCGTGAGCGGCGGCCAGAGCTTTTTCGATCGCGCCGAGATCAAGGATGTGTGCGCCTACCTGCGCCTGCTGGCCAACCCAGACGACGACCCGGCATTCTTGCGCGCCGTCACCACCCCCAAGCGCGGCATCGGCGCGGCCACGCTCAAGAGCCTGGGGGCATTCGCCTCGCAGTGGAAGGTGTCGCTGTTCGACGCCTTGTTCCGCGACGCGCTGCCGACGGTGGTCGGCGCGCGCCACGCCGAGGGCCTGCGCGAGTTCGCCCGGCTGATGCACGACATCGAGTGGCGCGAGCGCACCGAGCCGGCCGGACCCCTGCTGCGCGAACTGCTCGCCACCATCGGCTACGAGGCGTATCTGCGCGAATCGGCGGAGAACGACCGCGAGGCCAGCCAGCGCTGGAGCAACGTGGGCGACTTCTGCGACTGGATCGCGCGCAAGTCCGAGGAGGACGGCGCCAGCCTCAAGCGCATGGCGCAGACCGTGGCGCTGATCACCCAGCTGGCCGAGCGCGGCGACCAGCAGGACGCGGTGACGCTGTCGACCCTGCACGCGGCCAAGGGCCTGGAGTGGCCGCATGTCTGGCTGGCCGGCTGCGAGGAAGGCCTGCTGCCGTTCTTCACCGAGGACCGGCCGCTGAGCGACACGGGGCTGGAGGAGGAGCGCAGGTTGATGTATGTGGGCATCACGCGCGCGCGCAGCACCCTGGTGCTGTCGCATTGCCGCAAGCGCCGCGCCGGGCGTAACGCGCGCGCCCCAGAACCCAGCCGCTTCCTGTCCGAACTGCGCGCCGAGTTGCCCAAGACCGATGGCCGGGCGGCGGCGCTGGCGCGCATCGCCGCGATGAAGATGCGCAAGCAGGGCGAGGAAAGCGGGGTGGAGGCGACCTGAGCGCGGCTCAGCTTGGCGCGTCTTGCCGATGCACGTCGTGCGTGACGAAGGGGCGCTCGGCGCTGGGCAGGTCGAACCAATGGGTGTGAGCGAGGGTGCGTTGCACCGTCTGCAGGCCGCTGTTCCAGTGGGCGCGCATGGTGGCGCGGCCGAACTGGAAGTCCTTGTCCTGGCCGTCGTAGGGTTTGTCCTTGTAGATCAGGTGGATGACGTTGTAGCGCTTGTCGCGCGCCATCTCCTCTACGCGGCTGCGCATTGGATCGTGGCTACGGCCGGTCTGCGGGATTTGTGCCAACAGGCCGCGCAGAATGCTGCGCTGTTCGTGCGCCCGCTCCAGCATGTCGGTCACGGCGCGCGTGCGGCTGGAGTACTGAATGTCCTTCATCCGTTCACCCACCTCGCCCAGATTGCTCGGCGGGTCGCCTTGGGCGCTCCACAAATCCACTTGGAACACTAGGGTGTGCGCATGCGGGTGCCCGCCCAGCACTTGCGTCAGCGGGGTGTTCGACACGAGGCCGCCATCCCAGTACAGATCGTCGGCGATGCGCACCGCTGGAAAGCCGGGCGGCAGCGCGCCCGAGGCCATGAAATGCTCCGGGCCCAGGCGCTGCTCGGTGGAGTCGAAATACTCCAGGTTGCCGGTGCGTATGTTGACCGCGCCGACCGAGACGCGCATCTCGCCGTTGTTGAGCCGGTCGAAATCCACCAGTTCTTCGAGCGTGTCGCGCAGCGGCGAGGTATCGTAGACGCTGGCCTGGTCGGGGCCGATGCCAGGCAGGGCGCGCGGCACGAAGAACCCCTTCTGCCCCTCCGCCAGCGCGCGCAGGCTTTGCAGCGGCGCCATCCACCGCAGCGCGTTCTCCGGCAGCAGTGATACCCAGGGCTCCTGCTCCCACAGCGTGGGCGGCAGCACGGGCGGCTGGGTGATGCGATGCCAGAATTCGCGCAGGCGCTCGGCGCGGCGGTGCGGGGGATTGCCGGCGATGATGGCGCAATGAAGGGAGCCGATGGAAATGCCCGCCACCCAGGTGGGCTGGATGCCGGCTTCCGCCAGTCCCTGCACCACCCCGGCCTGGTAGGCGCCCAAAGCGCCTCCGCCTTGCAGCACCAGCGCGATGTGCTCGTAGGCGGCCACGCGCGACAGCAGCGGGTTCGAGCCGGGTGGCTCGATCGCCAGCTTGGCCTGCGCTTGTTCGAGGGCTGCATCGAGGCGGCGCCCAGGCGCGGAAGCCGCTTTTTGAGGCGTCTTCGCCACCCGCTTGCCTTCTTGAACCGGAGCCTGCGCCGGCTTGGGCACCGTGGCGGAGGCCAAGGCCGCAGCGATGGCCTTGCGTGGCCTGCTGCGCGTGCGCGTTGGGACAGTCTCGCTCTTGGCGCTCATTGCATGCACCAGCCGTGGCTGATGATGACCGATTGTCCGGTGAGGGCTGCCGTCGGGAAGGCGGCGAGGAATAGCGCGAGTTGGGCCACGTCGTCCACCGTGGTGAACTCGCCGTCCACGGTGTCCTTGAGCATCACGTTCTTGATCACCTGCTCCTCGGTGATGTTCAGCTCCTTGGCCTGTTCGGGGATCTGCTTGTCCACCAGCGGGGTGCGCACGAAGCCGGGGCAGATGACGTGCGAGCGCACGCCCCTGGGCCCGCCTTCCTTGGCCAGCACGCGGGCCAGGCCCAGCAGTCCGTGCTTGGCCGTCACATAGGCGCTCTTGAGCTTGGACGCTTCGTGCGAATGCACCGAGCCCATGTAGATGACGACGCCGCCGCGGTCGTCCTTGTACATGCTCTTGAGCGCGGCCTTGGTGGTGAGGAAGGCGCCGTCGAGGTGGATGGCGAGCAGCTTCTTCCAGTCGGAGAAGGCGAAGTTTTCGATCGGGTTGACGATCTGGATGCCGGCGTTGGACACCAGGATGTCGATCGGGCCGAGCGCCGCCACCGCCTTGTCGAAGCCGGCGTTGACCTGCTCTTCGCTGGTGACATCCATCGCCACGCCCACGGCCTTGCCGCCGGCGGCCACGATCTCCTTGGCGGTGGCGTCGGCGCCCGCCTGGTTCATGTCCGCCACGGCCACGGCGCAGCCTGCCTTGGCGAACACCAGCGCCATGTTCTTGCCGATGCCGCTGGCCGCGCCGGTGATGAGCGCGGTCTTGCCTTGGAGTTGATGGGAAGTGTTTTGCATGGGATTCTCCTGGGTTGCGTTGTGCGAGGTGAGCATGCGCGTTTGCCGACCACGCGCGAGCCGAAACCAGCCTTGCTGTCTGTGCAAAGCACCATCCGAGTGTAGAGCCGTCAGGTGAAACGGCAGACCCCTGCCATGTTGCGTCAGGGGGCGCGGATGCATGCTTCTCCGGCATTGTGGCGTGTGCGCCTTAAGCCGTTCTGAACGGCGCAGGCGCGCCGCCCAGGAATTCAGAACACGAGCGTGCCTGCGCGGTCGAGGATGTCCATGATCAGGGTGCGCGGCACCGACTTCGACACGGGTTGGCCGACGTCTTGCAGCAGCACGAGGCTCAGGTGCCCGGACGAGCCGTCGTTCTGCACCGGCAGCAGCTCCAGCCAACGGTCCACCGGCGCCTGCGGCAGGTCCATCGGCAGACCGGTGTTCCGCAGCAGGGTCATGAAGCGTTGCGCCGAAGCGGTGGTTTGCATGCCGAGTTCATGCGAGATTTCAACCGCCACCGCCATGCCCAGGCCCAGGGCTTCGCCGTGCAGGTAACGGCCGTAACCCAGGATGGATTCGATCACGCTTGCAAGCGGCATGCCGAATTCCAGCGGCGAGGGCGATCTGCGCTGCACCCGGTCTTCGGCCTCGATGTCGCTGCGCAGTTGCTGGATGCGCTGCACGGCATGGGTGACCGCCTGCGGCTGCTGGGCGAGCAGGTCCTGAACGTGATGTTCGAGCCAGGCGAACAACTCGGCGTCGGCCACGGCTGCGCACTTGATCACCTCGGCAAGCCCGGCGGAGATTTCGCGCGCCGACTGTTCGCGCGGGCCGATGGCGGTGCGCAGGCTCTGCCCGAGGCGGGAGAACGCCGATTGTCGCGGCTCGGGTTTGGGGTCGGCGCGGCGCTGGCGCGCAGCCGGGTCGACCGTGGTGGCCGGACCTTCGGCGCCGGGCGCGGATTCGTGCACGACCGTGCGCGCCCGGATCCATCCATGTTGCTGCAAGGCGTCGAAACTGCCGAGATCGACACCGCTGGCGGACAGCAGCGCGTGCAGATCGGCATCGCTCTTGTTGCCGTCGATCATCAACAAGAGATTGCGCAAGGGGCGGGTGAGGTCGGGGTCGCGCGTTTGAAGGGCTTGCCGGCCCGTCTCGGTTTTTTCGTAGATCACGCTCATGTGCAAAGCCTCAGGCCACCGGGTTTCAGACAACCCTCTCAGGAAAACGCCGGGCCGCTCCCAAGTCTTCTTGCCCCCCACGGGGGGCGGCGTTCAATCGGCTGGGTGAATTGTTCGTGCGCTAGGGCCCCGCATGTGAAACATGATGTATCAATGTGGGTTGCAAGCCATACGTGGCTTTGTCGATTTCAAGCAAGCCGGGTGACGGACGGCGCGGCAAAGCCTGCGCAAAACCCGCACAATCATGCCGAGAAGCCGGCGCTATCGACACCGCGCGCTTGGGCTTGTTCATGTTTCTCACCGACCCTTTATCCCCATGTCCAGTCCATTGTTCTCGTCCTTCCAGCTCGGCCGGCTTGCGCTGGCCAACCGCATCGTCGTCAGCCCCATGTGCCAGTACAGCGCCGAGGAGGGCAACGCCACGGCCTGGCATCGCGTGCATCTCGGGCAACTGGCGCAAAGCGGGGCGGGGCTGCTGCTCATCGAGGCCACCGCCGTCGAGGCCATCGGGCGTATCACGCCCGGCTGCCTCGGCCTGTATTGCGACGCCAACGAGCGCGCGCTGGCCGCCGTGCTGGAGGACGTGCGCGGTTTCGCCGACATCCCCATCGGCATCCAGCTCGCCCATGCCGGGCGCAAGGCCTCGAGCGCGCGGCCCTGGGACGGCGGACAGTTGCTGTCCGCGGAACAGGGCGGGTGGCAAACCGTGGCGCCTTCGGCGCTGCCGCATGGCGCGCACGAGGCGCCGCCGCAGCCGCTCGATGCAGTCGGCCTCGCGCGCATCCGGGACGCCTTCGTCGCGAGCGCGCGCCGCGCCGCGCGCCTGGGCTTGCAGGCGGTGGAACTGCATTGCGCCCACGGCTACCTGCTGCACGAGTTTTTGTCGCCCCTGGCCAACCAGCGCGCGGACGCGTATGGCGGCAGTCTGGAGAACCGCATGCGCTTTCCGCTGGAAGTGTTCGACGCCGTGCGCGCCGCATTGCCCGCGCACATCCCGCTGGGCGTGCGGGTGTCGGCCACCGACTGGGTGGATGGCGGCTGGGATCTGGAGCAGACGCTGACCTTCGCCGCCGCGCTCAAGACGCGCGGCTGCGCCTGGATCGACGTCTCGTCCGGCGGCGTGTCGCCGCTGCAGCAGATCCCGATCGGCCCCGGCTACCAGGTGCCGCTGGCCCGCGCGGTGCGCCAAGCCACGGGATTGCCCACCATGGCCGTGGGTCTGATCACCGAGCCGCACCAGGCCGAGGCCATCGTGCGGGACGGCAGCGCCGACCTCGTGGCGCTGGCCCGCGCCTTGCTGTGGAACCCGCGCTGGCCGTGGCACGCCGCCGCGGCGTTGCGGGCGACGGTGAGCGTGCCGCCGCAATACTGGCGCAGCGAACCGCGCGAGGCGCGCGGGGTGTTCGCCCACGCGCACATCGGCCAGCGCTGAGGCGCCGGCCGGGGCGGCACCGGCTTCGCTTCTCCGCCGCTGCGCGGTCACACGGCGTATGCCGGGTTCGAGGCCAGCAGGCTGCGCATGGCCTCGAACGGGATGGGTTTGCTGAACAGGTAGCCCTGTCCCTCCTCGCAATCGTGGCGCGCGAGGAATGCCTGGTGCTCGGCCGTCTCGACGCCTTCCGCGATCACCAGCAGATTCAGGCTGTGCGACAGCGCGATGACGGCCTGGATGATGGCGGCGTCGTCCGGGTCCGTCGTGCAGTGGGCCACGAAGGATTGGTCGATCTTGAGCCGGTCGATGGGGAATTTCTTCAGGTAGGCCAGGCTCGAGTAGCCGGTGCCGAAGTCGTCCAGCGAGAGTTCGACCCCCATGCCGCTGATCTGTTGCAGGATGCCGAGCACCGCGTCCGGGTCGTGCATCACCATGCTTTCGGTGACTTCGAGTTCGAGGTGACCGGGCGCCAGGCCGGTGGATTCCAGCGCCTTCCTCACGTCTTCGCCGAGGCGGCCGTCCCTGAGCTGCCGCGCCGACAGATTCACGGCCACGCGCACCGGTGGCAGGCCTTCGCGCTGCAACTGCCTGTTGTGCCGGCAGGCTGTTTCAAGCACCCATTTCCCGATCGGGACGATCAAGCCGTTTTCCTCCGCCAGGGGAATGAACTGCAGGGGCGGGATGAGACCCAGTGTCGGATGGCGCCAGCGGATGAGCGCTTCCATGCCCGTGATCCTGCCCAGGCGCAGGTCGATCTGCGGCTGGTAGTGCAGTTCGAACTCGGCGTTGTCCAGCGCATGCCAGAGATCGTTCTCCATCGACAGGCGGGCGATGCCCTGCGCATTCATGTCCTGCGCATAAAACTGGAAGCTGTTGCGCCCTTGCGCCTTGGCCCTGTACATGGCGGCCTCGGCGTTGGCCACCAAATGCTCGGTTTGGGTTCCGTCGCGCGGGAACATCGCCATGCCGATGCTGCAGGTCACGGTGAGCTGCCGGCCGAGCAGCTCCAGCGGTTTCGCGATCTCGGACTGAATGCGTTGCACAAGCTGGTAGTTTTTGCTCTGGGTGTCGTGCTCGGACAGCAGCAGCACGAATTCGTCGCCGCTGAGCCGCGCCACGGTATCGCCGGGCCCGATGCAGTCCTGTATCCGCTGCCCGATCAGCCCCAGCAGTTTGTCGCCGGCGCCATGGCCTAGGCCGTCGTTGACGCGTTTGAAGTTGTCCACGTCGATGAAGGCGATCGTGAACGCGAGCGCATGCCGCTGGGCATGCAGGATGGCTTGCCGCACGCGTTCCTGCAGCAGGTTGCGGTTGGCCAGGCCCGTCAGCGTGTCATAGTTGGCGCGGTGCTCGAGCTCGTCCTGGTAGCGCCGGATTTGCGTGATGTCGTGCATGATCCCGACGTAATGCGTGACCTTTCCGTGGCGAGGGTCGTGCACCGGGGCGATATGCAGTTCGTTGAGGAACAGGCTGCCATCCTTGCGGTAGTTGCGCAGCACCGCCGTCGCGGCGCGCCGCTCGCGTATCGCGGCGCGGATCTTGTCGAGTTCCGGCTGCGCGTTGTCGCCTGCCTGGAGAAAACGGCAGTTCTGCCCGAGGACCTCGCCGCGCGGGTAGCCGGTGAGGTGTTCGAAGGCCTCGTTGACGTCGATCAGCGGCGCGTGGTCTTGTGTGATGTCGACGATCAGGATCGGATTGGCGCTCACCTGGATGGCGCGGGTGCGCAGGTTCAGCGCCTCCTCGGCCTCGATGCGCGGGGTCAGGTCGAACGCCACGGCACCGACATACTCGGCCTTTCCTTGGCGGTCCATGATGGGGAATTTCGTGATCTCCCAATACGCGTCGCCACCATCCGCCTTGGGAAAGGCCTGCACATCCACGACCACTTGCCGGCTCTCGAGCACCAGCCGGTCGACCCGGTCGAGCTGGTCGGCCACCGGCGGCGGAAGCAGCGCATGCGCCGTCAGGCCGGTGATGTCGCGCTGCCCGGTGAGGAGGGTCAGTGCGATGCCAGGGTTGGTGAAGACGTAGCGGCCTTGTCGATCCTTCATCAGCGCCACCCCGGGCAGATGCTCCATGAAGGTCTGGAACAGGTGGCTGCTTTCCCGCAGTTCCTGCTCGGCGCGCTGGCGTGCCTGCCTCTCCGCGGATCGCTCCAGCGCGCCACGGACGGCCGCGGGCAGGCGCTTGAGGTTGCCCTTGATCACGTAGTCCATCGCCCCCGATTTCAGGGACTCGATGGCGGTCTCCTCGCCGATCGCCCCCGAGACGAAGATGAAAGGCAAATCGGGCTGCGCTTCGTGGCAGATGCGCAGGGCGCGCATGCCGTCGAACCTCGGCATGGAGTAGTCGCAGAGAACCAGGTCGGGCGCGAAGTTCTCCAGCGCCTCGTGCAGCGCGGCTTCCGTCTCCACGCGCCGGACCGACAACTCGAATCCCGCGCGCCGCAACTCGTAGGCGACGAGTTCGGCGTCGGTCGTGGCGTCCTCGATGTGCAGCAATCGCAACGCAGGCATTTGGGGTCCTCGCTCGCGCCTCACTCGCAGCCCGGAAGCCGGTTGACGATGGCCCAGTAGAAGCCGACCTTGGAGACCTCCTCGACGAATTTGTCGAACTCGACGGGCTTGACGATATAGCTGTTGACGCCGAACTGGTAGCTTTGGATCATGTCCCGCTCCTCGGCGCTGGACGTCAGCATGACCACGGGGATCGAGCGTGTGCGCTCGGTCTGCTTGAGGCGGCGCAGCACCTCGATGCCATCGACCTTCGGCATTTTCAGGTCCAGCAGAATGAGCTTGGGCTCCACGGCGGGCCGCTCGGCATAGGCGCCGTTGCGGAACACGTAATCCAGCGCCTCCTCGCCATCCTTCACCCAGATGATGCGGTTGATGACGCCCACTTTCTTCAAGGCGCGCAGCGTCATTTCGGCGTCGGTCGCCGTGTCCTCCGCCAGCAGGACCTCGATGGGCTGCACTGGGTTCATGTCGTCTCCTTCTTGGGCAAACTGAACGTGAAGATGCTTCCGACACCCGGCTCGCTCTGCGCCCAGACCCGTCCGCCGTGGCGGACCACGACGCGCTGCACGATGGCCAGCCCGACGCCGGTGCCGGGGAATTCGTCGGCGCCGTGCAAGCGCTGGAAGACGCGGAAGAGTTTGTTGTAATACTGCATATCGAAACCCACGCCGTTGTCGCGGACTTGGTAAAGCGTTTCCGTCCCTTCCTGCGAACCGCTGATCTCCACCACCGGTTCGGCCTGGCGGCTGCTGTACTTGATGGCATTCGAGACGAGGTTGGCCAGGACCTGGCGGATCATCGCGGCGTCGCCCCAGGCCGCCGGCAGCGGTTCCCGGCGCAGGCGCGGCACGGCATCCCGGGCGCCGCCGCGCGCTTCCGCGCAGGCCTGTGACCACACCTCGTCGACCAGGGCATCCATATCGATCAGCGCCGCCTCGATCGGCTTGCGCCCAAGCCGGGAGAAGGCCAGCAGGTCGTCGATCAACTGCCCCATCTTCTTGCTGTTGTCGCGGATGACCTGCAAGATGCGCCGTCCTTCGTCGTCGAGCCGGTCGGCGTAGTCTTCCTCCAACATGCGGGAGAAGCCATCGATCGCCCGCAGGGGAGAGCGCAGGTCGTGCGACACCGAGTAGCTGAAGCTCTCGAGTTCCTTGTTGGTCATTTCCAACTCTGCGGCGCGCTGGTCGAGTTGCGCATTGAGTTGGCGAATGCGCAACTCGGTCTGCTTGCGGTCCGTGATGTCGTACAGGCTGGTGCGGCTTGTCACGTAACGGCCTTGCGCGTCGCGGACCACGGTGGCGTTGAGCGCGCCGCACAGAATGCTGCCGTCCTTGCGCACATACTCGAATTCGACGTCCTTCAACCAGCCTTGTTCCTGGAACAGCGGGAACACGGTCTGGCGGTAGCGCTCGGCGCTTTCCGGCGTCATCAGGTCCGGGTGGCGCATCTTGCCGACGATTTCGTCGCGCGTATAGCCCAGCCAGGCCAGTTCGGTGTCGTTGATCCGCGTGATCACGCCCTGCGCGTCGACCGAGTGATAGGCGCAGGGCGCGTTGTTGTAGAGGTCGGCCAATTCCAGCGCCGTTTTTTCGGCCTGTTCCTGCGCCGCCCTGCGTTTCCGGATTTCGTGGTGCAGGGCCCAGAAAGCGGCGAGCAGCAGCGCAATGGCGGCCAGGCTGCCCAGAACGACCCATCGTTTGGTGCGGTGGGAGTCGGAGTTTTCCGCCGCGGTCCGCCGCCTCAGGATCTGCTCTTCGCCGGCCGCCATATGGCCGACGACGGCGCGTATCTCGTCCATCACCCGTTTGCCCTGCAGCGCGATGGCCATGACCTTGGCGTTGCGGTCATGGTCGATTTGCGGCTCCAGGGCGATGCCCTCCCGCAGGATCGCCAGTTGCTGCGCGGTCAGCCGGCCGAGAACCGCAATGGCCTGTTGTTGGCCGGCGTTGTCGCGCGTCAGCGCCTTGAGCGTTTGAAGCTGCGCGGGCAGCACGCGAACGGCTTGTCCGTACGGCTTGAGAAACCGTTTGTCGCGGGTGAGGAGATAACCGCGCGAACCCGTTTCCGCGTCCTTCAGTTCCGACAGCAGCACATTGGTCTGGTTGATGACGATGTGGGAATGCTGCACCAGAGCCGCGCGCGCGGCGAAACGGTCGACGCTGCGGTAGGCAATGGAGGCGCTGGCCATCATCAGAATGAGTGCCGCAGCGAGCCCATAGACGGTGAGCGTTTCCCGCTCGAATCGGTGCATTTCACCCTCCCCAAGTTCAGCCGATGTGCTGTCTCAACGCTTCCGTTCGCTGGGGTCAAGCCTCCTCACGCCGCTGATCCTGGTCACCATCGGCAAACCTGGGGTCGGCAGACTCGGTGCTTCGCAACACACCGGAGTTCCCGCACAACCGCAGTTTCCAAATCGATTTATATGGATACTTGTATAGGTAAGTATCGCAGGCAAGATTGTTGGGATCAATGGACGGCAAGCCGAGGATTGGTAACAAAATGAACCGTTCGGCGCGATTTATGCGATTTTTCGCGCATGGGTTTGGAGCGCCTGCGCAGCATGATCCGCCAACGCCGGATGGGCCATGGGAATCGGCCGCATGCCGGGCATGGTTGACAGCCTGGCGCGGGGCGCGGGAGGCCGCGGCGTGTCAAAATGACCCTTCCAGCATGGGGCTGGGAGTTCGGCTCCCAGCCGCGATGCCGAACACCACGCGATAAGGAGTCAAGCCATGAACCGACAGGTCAGCACGCTCGCCGTATCCGCCCGGGTTGGCGCCGGGCTCTTCGCGCTCTCGGTCCTGCTGCTGTCGCCCGCGCAGGCGGCCGACAGCAGCCTTTCCAAGGACGCCAGTCAGGTGGGGTCCGCCGTGGGGTCTACCGCCCGGAAAATTGGCCAGGAGGGGAAGAAAGTCGGCCTGGCCGTCGGACATGCGGGCAAGAAGGTCGGCTTGGAAGTCGGCCACGCCGCGAAGAAGGGCGGCCAGGCGTTCTGGCATGCGGTCAAGGGCCAGAAGCAGTGAGGTCGGGCGACGGCGTTGTCCGCAATGGGCCGGCGCGGGCGCAGAAATAGCGTGAACAGGCCCTAATCCAGGAACTCGCAGTGGGCCTGGACGTAGTCGGCCAGGTCGAGCGAATGCTGGCGAACCAGTTTCTCCGCCAGTTCGGTGTCGCGTTGCTCGAGCGCCTCGATGATGCGCAGATGGTCGGCGATCGAGCGCGAGGCGCGGTCGCTTTGTGAAATGGTCATGCGCCGGATGGCGCGAACATGGATGAAGATGTTCTTGATCGTCTCCATGATGACCTGCGACTTGGACAACTGCACGATCGCCTGGTGAAACGCGATGTTGGCGTCCGAATATTCCTGGATGTGCTCGGCCGGCGTCGTATCGCGGAAGTTGTCGAACATATGCCGCAGGGCCCGGATCTCCTCGTCGCTGGCCTGGGTCGTGGCCAGCCGGGCCGCCATGCTTTCCAGCGCGGCCCACATCTGGATCATCTCGACGATCTCGCGCTTGGTCTTGCGCACGATGTAGATGCCGCGGCGCGGCACCATGCGCAGGAACCCCTCTTGTTCGAGCAGGGTCATGGCCTCCCGGATCGGGGTGCGGCTCACGCCCAGCGCTTCGCTGAGGACGCGTTCATCGAGGCGGATTTCCTCGCGGGATTGGTAGATGTCGGCGTCGGCAATGGCCTGGCGCAGCATGGCATAGGCCTGGTCGCGCAAGCTGGCTACCGCGTGGATCGGCTGCAATGACAAGGTCAGTGCGCCGGCGCGTGCTTCAGATGGTGTGGCGATGGACATTCATGGACCCGTGCTGTGTTTGCAAACGCTTCGGCCAGCCGCCTGTGTGGCGCCACCGCTGGGTGCGGCAGCGCCCTTGGGGGCTTCGTCCGCCCGCAGCGGCAGGCTGTCCGCGATCAAAAATGTCGCGGCGCAACCCGCGGCGATCAACTCGATGGCGTAGATGAACAACGTTGAGGCATCCATGACAACTCCAGTTTGCGCGATGCAAAGTTTGCTGAGGAGTTCTCATTTTACGCTGCACTGCAACAAAATTTCAATGTATCCTTGATACAGTATACAAAAAACAACGAGCCTTGGCGAGCTTCCGCTTCCTGCCGGACACAATGGCTTGCCGGCAGGCGCGCAGCCGCGCACCGCAGCTTGGCGCCGCGTTGATGAAGATGCGGTTGGATGCGCCCCGCAGCCGCACTGCGGGGGGAATTCAGGCTTGCAAGGCGGTTTTTTCCCTGAGCCTGATGAGCGCGAGCACGGCGTCGACCAGCGGTGTGGGCTGGCCGGTCAGCTGCCCCAACTCCTGGATCACGCCAAGCAGCGGGTCGATTTCCATCGGCCGGCGCTGCTCCAGATCCTGCAGCATGGATGTCTTGTGGCCGACGATGGCACCCGCGCCGTCGAGGCGCCGCTCGATGCCGACCCGAAAGCGCACGCCGAGACGTTCCGCAATGATTTGCGCCTCCTGCATCATGCCGCGTGCCAGCGATCGCACGGCGGGATCGGCGACGATGACGTCCAGGGTCGCATGCGTGAGGGCACTGATGGGGTTGAGGCATAGATTGCCCCACAGCTTGAGCCAGATCTCGTCGCGGATGTCGGCGCGGATCGGTGCCTCGAACCCCGCCGCGGTCATGGCCTCGTGCAGGCGCTGGATGCGCGTGGTGGGTTGCCCGCTGGGTTCGCCGAGCGGGAATTTCTTGCCATAGGCGTGCTCCACCACGCCGGGGGCCACGAGGTCGGCAGCCGGGTACAACACGCAGCCAATGCCCCGCTCCGGGCCCAGCACGCGCCACTGCAGCCCTCCGGGATCGACGCTGTTGAGGATGGTGCCGGCGTAGTCCGCGCCATGGTGGTGGAAATACCAGTAAGGCAGGCCGTTCACGCCGGTGATCACGGCCGTGTCGGCGTGCAGCAGCGGACGCATGGATTCAACCGCGCCGGGCACGGAATGCGCCTTCAGGGTGATGAAGACATAATCCTGCGGCCCCAGTTCCGCGGGATTCGACGTGCATGGAACCCGGACCACATGCTCAGCGCCGTCGATGCGCAGGCGCAAGCCGTGCGCCTGCATGGCTTGCAGATGTGGCCCCCTGGCGACGAAGCTCACATCCACGCCGGCGCGGGCGAGTTGCCCGCCGATGAGCCCACCGATGGCTCCAGCACCAAAAATGCAGATTTTCATGTTCGGCTCCTAGGGTCGCATGGCATCCTGCGGCGCCTCGAGGAAATGGCGGGCCGCTTTCAAGTTTTCTGACCCCCAGGGGAGGGCAGATGCAGCGCAGGGCGGCGGCCCCGCGTTCGAGGGACCGCCCGCTGGCGCGCCGACAGCGGCGGGGTCGTCAGTTCCGGCGCTGCGCATCGCTATTCGCCATCAGGCGGGGGCAAAGACCGCGCCCAATTTTTTCTGGATGAGTTTGCCCATTTCGGAGGGGTTTCGGGTGACGGTGAAGCCGCAGGCGTGCATGACCTCGAGCTTGGCCTCGGCGGTGTCGGCGCCGCCCGAGATGAGGGCGCCGGCATGGCCCATGCGCTTGCCCGGCGGGGCGGTGACGCCGGCGATGAAGCCCACGATGGGCTTGGTCATGTGCTCCTTGGCCCAGCGCGCCGCCTCGGCCTCGTCGGGGCCGCCGATCTCGCCGATCATGATCACCCCGTCGGTGTCGGGGTCGTCGTTGAACAGCTTGAGCACGTCGATGTGCTTGAGGCCGTTGATGGGGTCGCCGCCGATGCCCACCGCGCTGCTTTGCCCCAGCCCCAGCTCGGTGACCTGGCCCACCGCCTCGTAGGTCAGCGTGCCCGAGCGCGAGACGATGCCGATGCGCCCCTTGCGGTGGATGTGCCCGGGCATGATGCCGATCTTGATTTCCCCGGGCGTGATCAGCCCCGGGCAGTTCGGCCCCAGCAGCAGGGTCTTCTTGCCGCCGGCGGCCTCCTTGGCGCGCATCCTGGCGCGCACTTCCATCATGTCGCGCACCGGAATGCCCTCGGTGATGCAGATGACCAGGTCCAGGTCGGCCTGCACCGCCTCCCAGATCGCCGCGGCCGCGCCGGGGGGCGGCACGTAGATGACGGAGACGGTGGCCCCGGTGGCCGCACGGGCTTCGGCCACGCTGGCGTGGATGGGGATGCCCTCGAAGTCCTCCCCGGCCTTCTTGGGGTTGACCCCGGCGACGAAGGCGGCGCGCCCGTGGGCGTAGTCGCGGCACATGCGGGTGTGGAACTGGCCGGTCTTGCCGGTGATGCCCTGGGTGATGACTTTGGTGTGCTGGTCGATGAGGATGGACATACAAGCCTTTCGTCGCAAAGTTTCAGTCGCTGCGCTCCTGCGATACTTTGCGCCGGCTTGGCCAGCGCAAAAAGCTTGGGGCGGCCCTGCGCTTTTTGCGAATGATGTGGATGAGGGGTCAAAGACTGCGGAGGGGATGTGGGCTCAGGCCGCGGCGGTGACGACTTTCTGGGCGGCTTCGGCCAGGGTCTCGGCGCTGATGATGGGCAGCCCGGAGTCGGCCAGCATGCGCTTGCCCAGGTCTTCGTTGGTGCCTTTCATGCGCACCACCAGGGGCACGTTCAGGGCCACGGCCCGGCTGGCGGCGATGAGCCCCTCGGCGATGACGTCGCAGCGCATGATGCCGCCGAAGATGTTGACCAGGATGGCTTTGACCTGGGGGTTGTGCAGCATGATCTTGAACGCGGCGGTGACCTTCTCGGCGGTGGCGCCGCCGCCGACGTCGAGGAAGTTGGCGGGCTCGCCGCCGAACAGCTTGATGGTGTCCATGGTGGCCATGGCCAGGCCGGCGCCGTTGACCAGGCAGGCGATGTTGCCGTCGAGCTGGATGTACGACAGGTCGTGCTTGGAGGCTTCGATCTCGGCGGGGTCTTCTTCGTCGAGGTCGCGCAGGGCCACGAGCTCGGGGTGGCGGAACAGGGCGTTGTCGTCGAAGTTGAACTTGGCGTCCAGCGCCTTGACGCTGCCGTCGCCTTGCACGATGAGGGGGTTGATCTCGGCCAGCGAGGCGTCGTTGTCCCAGAAGGCGCGGTACAGCCCTTGCAGGGCGGCGGCGCCCTGGGCCCGGCTGGCCTCGGGCAGGCCGATCTTGGCGCACAGGGCCAGCGCGTCGGCCTCGGGCAGCCCGCCCAGGGGGTCGACCCAGACTTTGTGGATCTTCTCGGGGGTGTGGGCGGCCACGTCTTCGATGTCCATGCCGCCTTCGCTGGAGGCCATGACGACCACGCATTGCGCGGCGCGGTCGATCACCAGCCCGGCGTAGTACTCCTGGCGAATGTCGGCGCCTTCTTCGATGAGCAGCCGCCGCACGGTCTGCCCGCCGGGGCCGGTCTGGTGCGTCACCAGTTGCATGCCAAGCATCTGCCCGGCCAGCGTGCGCACCTCGTCCACCGAGCGCGCCAGCTTGACGCCCCCGCCCTTGCCGCGCCCGCCCGCATGAATCTGCGCCTTGACCACCCACACCGGCCCGCCCAGCTCTCGCGCCGCGTGCTCCGCCTCGTCCACCGTGTACGCCGCCTCCCCGCGCGGTACAGGAACCCCTCGCTCTCGCAAAAGCGCCTTGCCTTGGTATTCGTGAATCTTCATGGTGATGGTGCCGTTGGGTTGAAATGGTCTCGCGCGCGGGCGACCCTGTCGCCGACTGCACCTAGCGAGCGCAACACGACCGCGGGCTGGCCGTCGGCCGGGAGTCAGTAAAACAGTGGGAGGCCGGCACGGATCGCGGCCGGGCCGAGAACCTCCGCGAGGAGGGCCGGCCGGCAGCCGCGTTGCCGTGCCGGCCCCCGGGCATGCGTGGCTATTCGCCGGCTTGCAAGGGGAGATCGCGGAAATTCAGCGCGTCGCCTTCGGGCGAGGCGTTCTCACGTGCGTCAATCCAGCGGCGGCGCATGGGGGCCAGCACCATTTTGGCCGCCAGGGCGGCGATGATCGACGCCAGCCCGGCGACGACGAACACCGCGTTCCAGCTGGCATAGGCCGCCAGCACGCTGGCCAGCGGAACCAGCAGCGAGGCTGTTCCCTTCGCGGTGTAGAGCACGCCCGAGTTGGTCGTTGCGTACTTCGCGCCGAAGGTGTCGGCGTTGAGCGCGGGAAAGATCGAAAAGATTTCCCCCCAGCAGAGAAAGACCATGGGCGCCAACACCATGAAGGCGTAGGGATTGTGGCCGAACTCCCGCAGCCCGAGCAGCGCCAGGCCTTCACCCATGAAGATGATGAGCATGGTATTTTCACGCCCGATTTTGTCCGAGATAAACCCGCTCAGCGGCCGCGTAAACCCGTTGCACAAATTATCGATCGATAGCGTCATCGTGAGCAGGGGCAGCGTGGCGCCGAAAAGGGTGATCGGCATCTTGGCAAAACCATAATCCTTGGCGATCGGTCCGATCTGCGCCGTGGCGATCAAGCCGCCAGCCGCGACCGCGACAAAGCATGCGTACATCACCCAGAAAACGGGCGTTCTCACCATCTGCGCCGGGGTGTAATGATGGCGGCTCGTCATAATCGCTTTCGGAGCGACGAGTCCCTTGCGCGGCTGTGGCCTCACCATCAGCATGGCGAGAATGAAAATCGCGATGCCCTGCAGGGTGCCGAAAAAGAAGAAGGCATGCGCATAGCCCGCGGTATGGATCATGTTGGCAATCGGGATGACCGTGACTGCCGCCCCCGCGCCAAAGCCCGCGGCAGCAAGGCCGGCGGCCAATCCACGGCGATCCGGGAACCATTTGAGCGCAATGCCGACACTGGTCCCATAAACGCATCCGACGCCGATGCCGGCGATCACGGCGGCAAAATACAAGGCATGCAGCGATGCGGCATAGGAATTCAAGACCCATGACAGGCCAACACAAATCGCGCCCACCGCGACAACCGGGCGTGGGCCGAATTTATCGACGATCCACCCTTCCAGTGGAACCAGCCAGGTTTCCGTGAGCACAAAAATCGAAAATGCAACTTGAATATCCGCGACGCTCCAGTTGTGCGCGGTATGCATGGGGGATACGAAAAGGGTCCATGCGTACTGCAAATTGGCAACCAGGCCCATGCACAAGATCGCCAGTATCAATTGAAACCATCGATTATGTTCGCGCTCTGCGGAAATTGGCTGGGCGCCGCCATCATGATTTTCTAGCTTCATCGCTTGTCTCCTGAGTGTTTTGATACATCGATCTTCGTGGTGTGCGAGAGATTTTCCTTTCGCGCCGGTTTCCAGGCGTCATCGCAAAGATATTCATATCACGATGGATATGAATGCTTGGATTCGATCGGCGCCGCCAAGGACGCGGGGCTTCTCGTGAGGCGACTGAAGTGGGTGTTGCATCGTTGTCGGATCATGTATCGGATCGGTCGCTGTCACCGCACGGCCAGGGTTTCCCCGGATTTGTGGAGATCCCGATGGGATGTCGACCTGCGATTGATGCTAGGTCTAAAGTTGAATTAGCAATAGTGAAAGTTTTTTATTATGATCATTACGGGTCATCTATGGATTGCAAGCCATGTAAGCCATGAAAAATGCCACGCTGCGTCAGCTCAAGGTTTTCGAGGTGGTTGCGCGCCAGTTGAGTTTTTCACGTGCGGCCGAGGAGCTTCATCTCACACAACCTGCGGTTTCGACGCAGGTCCGCCAATTGGAAGGGCATGTCGGCCTTCCGTTGTTCGAGCAATTGGGCAAGAAAATCTATTTAACTCCGGCCGGTGTAGAAATGCTTCACTACAGCCGCGCCATCATCCAGCAATTTCACGAGGCCGATGAGGCGATGTCAAGACTCAAGGGGGTATCGGGGGGGGTGCTGAATATCGCCGTGATCAGCGCCGGGGATTATTTCTTTCCCCGCTTGCTGGCCGAATTCCTGCGCCGTAACCAAGGTGTGAGTCTCAATCTGGCGGTTTACAACCGCGAGGAATTGCTGCATCAGTTGGCGGCCAATCTGACCGATCTGGCCGTGATGGTCCGTCCACCTCAGGGGGGAGACACGGTCAGCCTGCCGTTCGCGCCGCACCCGTATGTCATCGTCGCGGCTCCCAGCCATCCGCTCGTGGGACGCCGCGGCCTGGCGCTCGAGGAACTCAGCGACGAGTCGTTCATCGTGCGGGAGAAGGGTTCGGACACTTGGAACTCGATGGAGGAGGGTTTGGCGGGGCGCATTCGCAATCTGAAGATCGCGATGGAGATCAAAAGCACGGAAACGATCAAGCAGGCCGTCATTGCCGGCATGGGCATTGCCTATCTGTCGGCGCATACCGTCAGCCTCGAACTTGAAGTGGGCAGACTCGCGGTGCTCGACATCGTGGGATTTCCGGTGATGCTGAACTGGTATCTGGTGCACCGCAAGAACAAGCGCCTGCCCCCAGTGGCCGAGGCGTTCAAGGGGTTCTTGATGCAGGATGGCGCCGAACTCATCCAGACGCTGACGGGCATCCGGGTGGCGTGAGCCGGCCGTAAATCATAATGTATTCATTATGATTTACTAAAAAATCTTTAACTATCATCAATCGATCGGAGCCACTAAGCTCGATTGCACGTCACAGCTTTTTCCGATGGAGTTGGCCATGCAAACGATCGAAGCAGCACCCAATCGCGCGGTATCCGGCCCGACGGATGCGCCAGCGGAAATCTTGGTCTGCGCCTACAACGCGGCCTTCAGCGAACTCGGGTTGCGCTTTCGCTGGGACGCTGGGGCGCTGGGCAGCATGGGCGACGCCCGGTGCGAGCAAACGCGCATGGCCGAATTCATTCGGCGGCATCACCCGCATCTGCTCAAGGCCTACGATGCGGAATTCCTGAGCGGACTGATCTGCGAGCGCAAGAACGCCTACCTTCGCCAGCGCGGCTTGCAGGAGGGCGTGGCCGGCCAGGGCCTGGATGGCCAGCAGAGCCATTAGCCCCAATACTGTTCAGATACGTAGGATTGGTGTTGGCTGATGGTGTTGATGGAGTACCTCTCCGCGATGTCGGAGGTTGTAGTTGCTCATTTTGCGTTTGACGCCGCGCGGGTTGGTCCGACCTCGGCTGCTCACGCAGCGACCGCGGGCGATTTCCTCGAACAAGGCGTCGCGCCAGCAAGGCAGTCGCTCAGGGGGGAATGGCCGCGGCCTGCGGCATTTTTCGCTTGATCACTCGCACTGCGTGGGTGAAGCTCAAGCGATCCGGATCGAGTCCGCGTGGCCAGGCGGCTTGCGCCATGATTTGGCGAATCGCGAAGTGCGCCAGAAGCAGTCCCCAAAGTTCCTGCCTCACCAGTTCCGGTGTCTTGCTTCGCAGGACGGTGCTGTTGGCTCGCAGGTGCGTCTTGAATTCGGCGAAGACGCTCTCGACTTCCCAGCGTTCGTGGTAGAGCGCCGCCAGCTCGAGCGCCGGAGCATCCTCGGGATCCAGGATGTTGGTGACCAATCGGTAGCTGTCCTGTGTTGGCGTGGCGGAGTTGGTCAACAGGTACTCGACGATCCGAATCGTTTGCCCGACGCGCTCGCTCCTGCGATCGTCGCTGTCGAACACCGTACTGAGATAGGAGCCGTCCGGCAGCGCTTTTTCAATCGGCAGTTTGCTCGTAGACGGCACTCGCCATGCCAGTTTGGCACCGGTGGCGCACGCGATCTGCCAGAGCTTGAATCCGTAGAAGCCGCGGTCGGCAAGCACGAGCATGTTTGCTGTCAACTTCTGGGGCAGCAGTCGGCTCGCCATGACGCGTTCGCTCTGGCTGTAGGGGCCGATGTCGGCGGCCACAACGGCGTGGGTGCCGCACTCGACCAAGCCCAGCAGCCGGGCCTGTGGAAAGGCGCTCTGTCCGCGTGTGGCACTCGGGTAGCCGAAGTAAGAGGCGTTGGCCGCCTCGTCCGCCACGTCCATGCCGCTGCCATCCAAAGCCATCACGCGCAGCCCGCGATACCAAGCTCCAGGTGCCCCGGGCGCTGCAAGCGGCCGCAACACCCGATCAGCCAGTTGATGCATGACCTCGGCACCGAGCCGCGTGCGCGCCTGCGAAATCGCCGACTTGCTGGCCTGGACTGCACCAGCCCGGCTATCGCCGAGCCATTGCAGGCCCTCGCAAACGACGCGCAGAACCTCCTCCAGCGGCGCCTCCCGCCACAGCGCCAACGCCATCACGTAGTACACCACCGCCGGCGCTGGAAGAAGACGCTCGCGCTGGCTTGCTCGGCCTGTCTCGCTTAGCACCTCCTCGATCAGCGCCCGCGGACAAACGCTGGCCAAAACCCCCGCGCTGATCAGGTGTGCCACGTCAACCTGGGCCGGTAACGCCTTGCGTGTCCTGGCCATGCCTCATCCTCATCGACACCTCGATGAGGATGAATTATGACTGATTGCCTGCTATCTGAACAGTATTGCCATTAGGACCGGTACACGCGGCCGCGGCGGCCGTTTCAAGCCGTCGCCGTGGTCAAGACGATTTTGCCGAGATGGGCGCTGCTCTCCATCAGTGCATGGGCCTGATGCGCTTGCGACAAGGCAAAGGTGCGGTGGACGACGGGCTTGACGCGGCCGGATTCCAGCAGCGGCCAGATCGTTTCGCGTAGCGCATTTGCAATCGCCGCCTTGACCGCCAGGGGGCGGGCGCGGAGGGTCGACCCCGTGATCGTCAGCCGTTTGACCATGACGTCGCGCAGATTGATCTGCGCCTGCGCGCCCCGCATGGTGTTGATGTAGACGAGGCGGCCGTCCTCGGCCAGGGCGGTCAGGTTGCGCTGCACGTAATCGCCGCCCACCATGTCGAGAATCACGTCGACGCCTCTTCCGCCGGTGAGATCCCCAAGGACGGCGACGAAATCCTGCTCGGCATAGTGGAGGGCGCGCCGTGCGCCAAGCCGCTCGCAGAATGCGCATTTCTCCGCGCTGCCCGCGGTGACGTAGACGGGACTGCCGAGGGCCGAGGCCATTTGGATGGCGGCCACCCCGATGCCGCTCGAGCCGCCATGGACCAGGAGCGATTCCCCCTTTTGCAGTCTCGCCCGCTCGAACACATTGCTCCACACGGTGAACAAGGTTTCCGGCAGCGACGCGGCCTGGATTGCATCGAGGCCGCGCGGGATGGGCAGGCAAAGCGCGGCGGAAGCCACGCAATACTCCGCATAGCCCCCGCCCGTCACCAGGGCGCAGACCTGCGCGCCGAGAGCGGGCTCGCGCACGCCCTCGCCCTGCGCGACCACATGGCCGGCCACCTCCAGGCCGGGGATGTCGGATGCGCCGGGCGGGGGCGGATAGATGCCCTTGCGCTGCATGACGTCGGGCCGGTTGATGCCGGCGGCGGCGACCGCGATCAGGACCTCGCCCGGCCCGGGCGTGGGCCGGGGGCGTTCGGCGATGCGCAGCACATCCGGCCCGCCGGGCTGGCTGATCTCGACGGCCCGCATGGCGGGCTGGCTGGTTGCAGGCATGCGTTTCCCCTTGGAGGTCGGGTCTGGCTCAGATCAGGCCGGCGCCGCGCGCCCACTTGTATTTCGCGCCAAGAACCGCGACGGGAATCTCGGTCGAATAGGCATACGACGGAACGCCGTGCCGGTACAGGTATTCGGCCGCTTCCTCCACCTCGACGTCCCCGGCGAGCGAGGCGACGATGGGCTTCTCGATGCCTTTGGCCTTCATCTCCTCCTTGACCTCGATGACCAGCTTCGCGAACACCATGGGCGGGGTGATGATGGTGTGCCAGTAGCCGAGGATGATGGCATGGATGCGCGGGTCCTCCAGTCCGAGCCGTATAGTGTTGGCGTAAGTCGCCGGCGGCTCCCCCCCGGTGATGTCCACCGGGTTGCCGGCGGCGCCGAACGGCGGGATGAACTTGCGGAAGGCGGCGTCGAGATCGGCCGGCATGGTCATCAGCGACAGGCCGTTGTCGACGCAGGCGTCCGACAGCAGCACGCCGGAGCCGCCCGCGCCGGTGATGATGACGACGTTCTCGCCCTGCGGTGTGGGCAGCTTGGGGATGCCGCGCGCGAATTCCAGCAGGTCGCGCAGCGAACGGGCGCGGATCACGCCGGCCTGTTTGAACACGTCGTCGTAGATCTTGTCGTTGCCGGCCAGCGCGCCGGTGTGGGAACTCGCCGCGCGCGCGCCCAGACTGGTGCGGCCTGCCTTGAGCACCACCACGGGTTTTTTCTTCGACACCCGCCGCGCCACTTCGGCGAAGGAGCGCCCGTCCTTCAGGTCCTCGAAGTGCTGGGCGATGATCTCGGTGTTCTCGTCCTGCTCGAAGAAGGTCAGCAGGTCGTCCTCGTCGATGTCGGACTTGTTGCCCAGCCCGACGATGGCCGAGACGCCCATGCCCGCCGAGCGCGAGAAGCCGATGATGGCCATGCCGATGCCGCCGGACTGCGACGACAGCGCGGCCTTGCCCTTGACGTCGTAGGCGGTGCAGAACGTCGCGCACAGGTTCTTCGGCGTGTAGTAGAAGCCGTAGATGTTCGGCCCCATGAGGCGGATGTTGTACTGGCGCGCGATGCGCACGAGTTCGGTCTGTCCCTCGACATTGCCGGTTTCGGCGAATCCCGAGGGGATCAGCACGGCGCCGGGAATGCCTTTTTTGCCGACTTCGACCAAAGCCTGGGCGACGAGCTTGGCCGGAATGGCGAACACCGCGACGTCGATGTCGCCGGGCACGTCGAGCACGCTCTTGTAGGCCTTGCACCCCATGATCTCGTCGGCCTTGGGATGGATCGGATAGATCTTGCCCTGGTAGCCGCCGTTGATCAGGTTCTTCATGACCGAGTTGCCGATCTTGCGGTCTTCCGACGAGGCGCCGATGACCGCCACCGTGGCTGGGCGCATGATGCGGTTCATCTGGCGCACGATCTCGTCCTGGCTCGGGCGGAAGCGCTCGGGCTGCGGCGCGAAGTCGACCACGATGCGCACGTCGGCCGCCACCGCCCCTTTCGCGCTGGCGAACACGGGGTTGAGGTCCATCTCGGCGATTTCCGGGAAGTCGGCAATCAGCTGCGACACGCGCTCGATCATCGCCGACAGCGCGGCGCGATCGACCGGTTCGGCGCCGCGCACGCCCTTGAGGACTTCGGCGGCCTGGATGCTATCGAGCATGGACAAGGCTTCGCCCTGCGCCAGCGGCGCCAGGCGGAATGTGACGTCCTTGAGCACCTCGACCAGGATTCCGCCCAGGCCGAAGGCCACCAACTTGCCGAAGGAGGGGTCGGTCACCGCGCCGATGATCACCTCCTGCCCGCCGCCGATCATCTGTTGCACCTGCACGCCGAGCAAGCGGGCCTGCGGGTTGTGCTTCGCCGCGTTGGCCATGATGGTGACGAAGCCGCGCTCGACCTCGGCCGCCGACCTGAGCCCCACCAGCACGCCGCCCGCCTCGGTCTTGTGCAGGATTTCGGGGGACACGATTTTGAGCACCACCGGGAAACCCATGTCCTGCGCGAGCTTGGCCGCGTCCGCCGCCGTGGCGGCCACGCCTTCCTTGGGCACGGCGATGCCGTAGGCGTCGCACACCAGCTTGCCCTCGGGCGCGGTCAGCGCGTCGCGCCCCTCGGCCCTGACCTGATCGAGAATGCGCCGCACCGCAGTCTTGTCGCCGGCCGCCTTCGCCGGCGCCGAACCCCCGTAGCCGCCACCGCCCGACTTCGCCTCGCGCCGAATCTGCCCTTCTACCGTTTTCTCGTATGCCATGGTTGTCTCCAGTATTGGTTGGGGCGTGGCCCGCGCGCGGCGGGCGCCGCCTGTCGCGCCGTCAAATCACGCCGGCCGCGCGCATTTCCGCGATCTGCGCCGGCGTGTAGCCCAGCTCGGCCATCACGTCGTCGGTGTGTTCGCCCAGCAGGGGCGAGCGTCTGACTTCGGTCGGGCTGTCCGACAGCTTGATCGGATTGCCGACCGAGAGGTATTTGCCGCGCTTGGGATGGTCCACCTCGACGATGGTCCCGGTCTTGCGCAGCGATTCGTCTTCCGCGATTTCCTTCATCGACAGGATCGGCCCGCAGGGGATGTCGTACTGGTTGAGGATCTCCATGGCCTCGAACTTGGTCTTGGTCATGGTCCACTGCTCGATCGTGGCGAACACTTCGGCCAGCCGCGGCAGCCGCGCGGCGGGCGTTGCGTAGTCGGGGTTGGTGATCCAGTCTTCCTTGCCGATGACCTTGCAGATGGCCTGCCACACCGGCGCCTGGGTGATGAAGTAGATGTAGGCGTTGGGGTCGTGCTCCCAGCCCTTGCACTTCAGGATCGAGCCGGGCTGGCCGCCGCCCGAGGCGTTGCCGGCACGCGGCACCGCCTCGCCGAACTGGCCGTCGGGGTACTGCGGGTATTCCTGCAGCACGCCGTTGCGCGCAAGCCGCTGCTGGTCGCGCAGCTTGACGCGGCAGAGGTTGAGCACCCCGTCCTGCATGGCCGCCATCACCCGCTGCCCGCGGCCGGTGCGAACCCGCTGATAGAGCGCGGTCACGATGCCCAGCGCCAGATGCAGGCCCGTTCCGCTGTCGCCGATCTGGGCGCCGGTGACCAGCGGCGGCCCGTCGTCGAAGCCCGTGGTCGACGCGGCGCCGCCGGCGCACTGCGCCACGTTCTCGTAGACCTTGCAATCCTCGTAGGGTCCGGGACCGAAGCCCTTGATCGAGGCGACGATCATGCGTGGATTGAGCTGCTGGATGCGCTCCCAGGTGAACCCCATGCGGTCCAGCGCGCCGGGGGCGAAGTTCTCCACCAGCACGTCGCACTTGCGCACCAGCGCCTCGAGGACCTCCTTGCCCTGCGGGGTCTTGGTGTTGATCGTGATCGACCGCTTGTTGTGGTTGAGCATCGTGAAATACAGGCTGTCCACGTCGGGGATGTCGCGCAGCTGCCCGCGCGTGATGTCGCCTTCTCCCGCGCGCTCGACCTTGACGACGTCGGCACCGAACCAGGCCAGCAACTGCGTGCAGGTCGGACCGGATTGCACATGCGTGAAGTCGAGAATGCGTACACCTTCCAATGCCTTGCCCATCTGGCTTCTCCCTGTGCTGTTCACTTGTACATGGTCTGGTTCTTCGTGCCCGGTGCGTATTCGCGCGGGTCGACCCAGATGTTGACCACGGCGGAGCGCCCGGTGCGGTGGATGGACTCGCGCGCGCGCCGCAGCGCCGCGGCGATCTGGCCCGGGTCGCGCACCTCCTCGCCGTAGCCGCCGAGCATCTCGGCGAACTTGCCGAACGGGATGTCGCCGAGCAGGTTGCCGACGTTGCCGCGCGCCTCGCCGTACTTCGCCAGCTGGCCGTAGCGGATCTGGTTCATCGCCGAGTTGTTGCCGATGACCGCGAGGTAGGGCACGCCGAAGCGGTTGGCCGTTTCCATGTCGAAGGCGGTCATGCCGAACGAGCCGTCGCCGTAGTAGCAGAGAACCTCCTTGCCCGGGTTGGCCAGCCCGGCCGCGATGGCGAAGCCGGTGCCCACGCCGAGCGAACCCAGCGCGCCGGGATCCATCCAGTGTCCGGGGCGGCGCGGGCGCACCGCTTGCGCCGAGATGGTGACCACGTCGCCGCCGTCGCCGATGTAGATCGTGTCGTCGGTCAGGAATTCGTTCAGCTCGTAGGCCACGCGGTAGGGGTGGATCGGCGTGTTCTCGGACTTGAACAGCGGCATGAGTTTTTGCGTGGCCACGTCCTCGGCCTCGCTCAGCTGCTGCATCCATTGCCGCCGTGCCTGGCGCTTGTCGTTCTTGATGCGTCCGCTGGCGGCCTGCAGCACCGCGCCGAGGATGGCGCCGGGATCGCCGACCAGGCCTAGGTCGATGTCGCGGTTCTTGCCGACGGTGCGGTAGTCCATGTCGATCTGCACCAGCGTCAGCTCCTTGCTGATGCGCTTGCCGTAGCCCATGCGGAAGTCGAACGGCGTGCCGACGATGACGATGACGTCGGCGTTGGCGAAAGCCTGCGAGCGGGTGCGGTCGAAATGGTGGGGGTCGCCGGGCGGCAGCAGGCCGCGGCTGGCGCCGTTGAAATAGCCCGGGATGTCGAGCCCGCGCAGTAAAGCCACGGCTTCCTGGTGGCCGCGCGCGGTCCACACCTGCTGGCCATAGAGGATGGCGGGCCGTTCGGCATGGACCAGGATGTCGGCCAGCTTCTCGATGTCGCGCGGGTCGCCGATCGACTTGGTCGAGGCGCGGTAGTGGCCGGGGCGTGGAATGATGGCGCGCGTCACATCGATTTCGCGGTCCAGCACGTCGCGCGGAATTTCCAGATAGCTCGGGCCCGTGGCGCCGTTGAAGCATTCGCGCACCGCCATCGAAATCATGTCCGCCACGCGCTCGGTGCTGGGCACGCTGGCGGCGAACTTGGTGATCGGCGACATCATGTCCACATGGGGCAGATCCTGCAGCGAGCCCATCTTGTGCTGGCTGAGCGCGCCCTGGCCGCCGATGTGCAGGATGGGGCTCTCGGAGCGGAACGCCGTCGCCACCCCCGTCACGGCGTTGGTGCAGCCCGGACCGGCGGTGGTCACCACGCAGCCCAGCTTGCCGGTCTGGCGGGCATAGCCGTCCGCGGCATGCGCCGCGACCTGTTCGTGGCGCACGTCGATGATGCGTATGCCTTCGTCGATGCAGCCGTCGTAGATGTCGATGATGTGGCCGCCGCAGAGGGTGAAGATGGTGTCGACCCCCTCGTTCTTCAGGGCCCTGGCCACCAGGTGCCCGCCGGAAATGACCCCCGCGGCCCTGTTTTTCTGCTTCAGTGTGTCGTCGGCCGTGGTCGTTGCCGCTGCCGTTTCTGCAATCGCTGCTGCTGACATGGTTGTCTCCTTCATTAAGAACGCTTCGCGCCCGATTTCAAAAAGCGTCAGGAGTGCCGTGGATGGCGCCTCCGCATGCATGAACGGCTCGAGATTGACGGTGTGCGGCAAGGCCCGATCGACCAGAAGCTCATTTCAATTTTCAACACAATATGTGATATATCAGACGAAAGCAAGCCCTATCTTCTTGAGGATTTCAAAGCTTGTCAAGGTTGGCTGGCTGCGTCCGGGCTGCGTCAAGCGATGCCCCAGGCGCGACCGTGCCGGAACGGTCCAAGGCTTGGGCTGGACGCGGGGGCGCGAAGTCGCCGGCTGATGGCCCGGGTTGCGCGAACCCAGGGCCGCCCGCCGGGCGCGGGTGGAGAACTCGCGCGAACAGGCCCTAGGCTTTGTGCAGCAGGTCGCGGTGCAGGCGTAAGGCTTCGAGGACGATGGCGTCGAGCCCCTCGCCATGCCCTGCATCGATATGCGCGAGCAGCGCGGCGCGCATGCGGCGCTCCCAAAAGCGCTGGATGTGCAGCGCGATGCCTTGCAGCGCCTCGGCGCGGTCGGGCATGGCGGCGAAGAACTGGCCGATGCGGTTGGCCATGCGCACGAGATTGTCGGTATCCACGGGTCAATCCTTGGTGTCGAGAACCATGTGTTGCGGATGGGCATACACCACCAGATTGCCTTGCCGGGCCAGCCCGGCGAGGCACATGCCGGCGTGATGCGCGGTCTGCGCGGCGAGCTGGGTCGGCGCCGAGACCGCGGCTAGCAAGGGCACGCCGGCGACGGCCGCCTTTTGCACCATCTCGACGCTGGCGCGGCTGGTGATCGCGATGAAGCCGCCGTGGGCCTCGATGCCGGCGCGCGCCAGGGCGCCGATCAATTTGTCGAGCGCGTTGTGGCGGCCGACGTCTTCGCGCACGAGACGCACCTCGCCGACGGGCCCGCACCAGGCGGCGGCATGGGTGGCGCCGGTGGCTTGGCCGAGGACCTGGCGCTCGCGCATGCCGTGCATGGCGCGCGCCACCGCGGTGCTGCGAATGGGAGGGCCGGGGCGTACCCGGGGCGCGGGTCGCAGCACCTGTTCCAGGCATTCGGTGCCGCAGATGCCGCAGCCGGTGCGTCCGGCCAGCGTGCGGCGCCGTTGCTTGAGTCGGGCGAAACAGCGCGACGACACCTCCATGCTCACCGTCAACCCCTCGGCGCAGGCAAGCACCTCGCAGTCGTAAAGGTCGCTGGCATGGTCGAGCAGGCCTTCGCTCAGACTGAATCCGAGCGCGAAATCCTCCAGGTCCATCGGCGTGGCGAGCATCACCGCATGCGAGATGCCGTTGAACTCCAAGGCCACCGGAACCTCCTCGGTGAGCCAGTCCATCTCGTTGCTGCACAAGCCGTCCCGCAGGCGCAGCACCGGCGCCAGACGGGCGCCGCCGGGCAGTGGGGCGTCGTTCACGTTCATTTGGCCGGCACCGAGTCGGCGGCGTGGCGGCTGGCGAGCAGCTCGGCCTGCTGGGCGTTGAATCGCTTGTATTCGCGCTGCCAGCGCGAGGGCTGCGCCACGGGCATGACTTGCACCGCCGTGACCTTGTATTCCGGGCAATTGGTGGCCCAGTCCGAACTGTCGGTGGTGATGACGTTGGCGCCCGATTCCGGGAAGTGGAAGGTGGTGTAGACCACGCCCGGGGCGACGCGCTCGGTGACGGTGGCGCGCAACACGGTGTCGCCCGCGCGGCTCTGGATGCCGACCCAGTCGCCATCGCGGATGCCGCGCTCCTCGGCGTCGTGCGGATGGATCTCCAGCCTGTCCTCGTCGTGCCAGAGATTGTTCGGCGTGCGCCGCGTCTGCGCGCCGACGTTGTACTGGCTGAGGATGCGTCCGGTGGTCAGCAGCAGGGGGAATTTGCGCGTGACCTTCTCGTCGGTCGGCACGTATTGCGTGATGATGAAGCGGCCCTTGCCGCGCACGAAGCGCTCGCGGTGCATGATGGCGGTGCCCGCTTCGTCGGTGGTCTCGTTGCACGGCCATTGCAGGCTGCCCAGGCGTTCGATCTTCGCGTAGGTCACGCCGCGGAACGTGGGCGTGAGCGCGGCGATCTCCTGCATGATCTGCTCGGGGTGGTCGTAGCGCATCGGATAGCCCAGCGCCTCGGCGAGCCGCACCGTCACTTCCCAGTCGGCCAGGCCGGCCTGCGGCGGCATCACCTTGCGTACCCGCGAGATGCGCCGTTCGGCGTTGGTGAAGGTGCCGTCCTTCTCCAGGAAGGACGAGCCGGGCAGGAACACGTGGGCGTACTTGGCGGTCTCGTTCAGGAAAATGTCCTGCACGACGATGCATTCCATCGCCGACAGCGCCGCCGCCACGTGCTGGGTGTCAGGGTCCGACTGCACGATGTCCTCGCCCTGGCAGTACAGCCCCTTGAAGCTGCCGTCCAGCGCGGCGTCGAACATATTGGGAATGCGCAGGCCCGGCTCGGGGTCGAGGCGCACGCCCCAGGCGGCCTCGAAGTCGCCGCGCACCGTGCTGTCGGAGATGTGGCGGTAGCCGGGCAGCTCGTGGGGGAAGGAACCCATGTCGCAGGAGCCCTGCACGTTGTTCTGGCCGCGCAGCGGGTTGACGCCCACGCCCTCGCGGCCGATGTTGCCGGTGGCCATGGCGAGGTTGGCGATGCCCATGACCATGGTCGACCCTTGCGCGTGCTCGGTGACGCCCAGGCCGTAGTAGATGGCCGCGTTGCCGCCGGTGGCGTACAGGCGCGCGGCGGCGCGCAACTCGGCCGCGGGTACGCCGCAGACGTCTTGCACGGCCTCGGGAGCGTTCTCGGGCCTGGCGACGAATTCGCGCCACGTCTCGAAGGACTTGTCGTCGCAGCGCTCGGCGATGAAGTCCGCGGCCAGCAGGCCCTCGGTGACGATGACGTGCGCCAGCGCCGTCACCACCGCGACGTTGGTGCCGGGCCTGAGCTGGAGATGGTGGTCGGCGCGCACATGCGGCGACTGCACCAGGTCGATGCGGCGCGGGTCGATCACGATGAGCTTGGCGCCCTGGCGCAGGCGTCGCTTCATGCGCGAGGCGAACACCGGGTGCGCATCGGTCGGGTTGGCGCCGATGACCATGATCACGTCGGCTTTTTCCACCGACTTGAAAGTCTGCGTGCCGGCCGAGGTGCCGTAGGTCTGGCCCAGACCGTAGCCGGTGGGCGAGTGGCACACGCGGGCGCAGGTGTCGACGTTGTTGTTGCCGAAGGCGGCGCGCACCAGCTTCTGCACCAGGTAGGTTTCCTCGTTGGTGCAGCGCGAGGAGGTGATGCCGCCCACGGCTTCGCGGCCGTAGCGGGCCTGGATGCGCTTGAACTCGCTCGCGGCGTAGGCAATCGCCTCGTCCCAGCTCACCTCGGTCCACGGGTCGGTGATCGACTTGCGGATCATGGGCTTGGTCATGCGGTCCTTGTGCGTGGCGTAGCCCCAGGCGAAGCGGCCCTTGACGCAGGAGTGGCCCTCGTTGGCCTTGCCGTCCTTCCACGGCACCATGCGCACCACTTCGCTGCCCTTCATCTCGGCCTTGAAGCCGCAGCCCACGCCGCAATAGGCGCAGGTCGTGATGATGCTGTGCTCGGGCTGGCCGAGTTCGATCACGCTTTTTTCTTGCAGCGTGGCGGTCGGGCAGGCCTCGACGCAGGCGCCGCAGCTCACGCACTCGCTGTCCATGAAGGGCTGGTCCTGGCCCGGCGAGACGCGGCTGTCGAAGCCGCGGCCGCTGATGGTCAGGGCGAACGTGCCCTGGGTTTCCTCGCACGCACGCACGCAGCGGCTGCAGACGATGCACTTGCTCGGGTCGTAAGTGAAGTAGGGGTTGGATTCATCCTTCTTCGCGTCGCAGTGGTGGGCACCCGCGGCGGCACCGACCCCGTAGCGCACGTTGCGCAGGCCGGTGACGCCGGCCATGTCCTGCAATTCGCAGTTGCCGTTGGCGCTGCAGGTCAGGCAGTCCAGCGGGTGGTCGGAGATGTAGAGCTCCATCACCCCCTTGCGCAGATCCTGCAGCTTCGGCGTCTGGGTGCGCACCTTCATGCCGGCCTCGGCCGGCGTGGTGCAGGAGGACGGGTAGCCTTTGCGGCCCTCGATCTCCACCAGGCACAGCCGGCAGGAGCCGAAAGGCTCGAGGCTGTCGGTGGCGCACAGCTTGGGAATCTGGATGCCGGCCTCGGCGGCGGCGCGCATCAGCGAGGTGCCTCGCGGCACGGTCACTTCGAAGCCGTCGATGTCCAGCGTGACCTCGGCCTCGGCCTCGCGCCGCGGCGTGCCGTAATCGATGTCGTGTTTCAGGTGGTCGAGCATGGCGTGTCTCCTTGTCTCAGGCGGCCTGTTGGTCCGGCGTTTCGAGGCCGAAGTCCTGCGGGTAGTGGTTCAGCGCCGACAGCACCGGGTAGGGCGTCATGCCGCCCATGGCGCACAGGCTGCCGTGGACCATGGTGTCGCACAGATCGCGCAGCAGATGCACCTGCTGCGCGCGGTTCTGGTTGTTGCGGATCCGGTCGATGACTTCCACGCCGCGCGTGGAGCCGATGCGGCAGGGCGTGCATTTGCCGCAGGACTCGATGGCGCAGAACTCCATGGCGTAGCGCGCGAGCCGGCTCATGTCGGCGGTGTCGTCGTGCACCACGATGCCGCCGTGCCCAAGCACCGCGCCGACCGCCGCATAGGCCTCGTAGTCCAGCGGGATGTCCCACTGCGAAGGCGGCACGTAGGTGCCCAGCGGGCCGCCGACCTGCACCGCCTTGATGGGCCGACCCGAGGCCGTGCCGCCGCCGAAGTCGTGCAACAGCTCGCGCAGCGTCAGGCCGAATGCCTTCTCGACCAGGCCGCCCTGCCTGACATTCCCCGCGAGCTGGAACGGCAGGGTGCCGCGCGAGCGGCCCATGCCGTAATCGCGGTAGAACGCCGCGCCGCGCGCCAGGATGAGCGGCACGCTGGCCAGGGTGATGACGTTGTTGATCACGGACGGCTGGCCGAACAGCCCGGCGACGGCCGGCAGCGGCGGCTTGGCGCGCACGATGCCGCGCTTGCCCTCCAGGCTTTCCAGCATGGCCGTTTCCTCGCCGCAGACGTAGGAGCCCGCCGCCTTGCGCACCTCCAGATGGAAGGCGCGGCCCGAACCGCACAAGTTCGCGCCAAGAAACCCGGCCGCTTCGGCGCGGGCGATGGCCTCGCGCATGGCGGCGATGGCATGCGGGTATTCCGAGCGGATGTAGACGTAGCCGCGCGTGGCGCCCACCGCGAGGGCGGCGATGGCCATGCCCTCGATCAGCATGTAGGGATCGCCTTCCATCACCATGCGATCGGAGAAGGTGCCCGAATCGCCCTCGTCGGCGTTGCACACCACGTATTTCTGCGCTGCGCCGGCCTGCAGCACGGTCTTCCACTTGATGCCGGCCGGGAAGGCCGCGCCGCCGCGCCCGCGCAGGCCGGACTGCGTCACCTGCTCGACGATGGCGGCGCCATCCAGCGCCAGGGCGCGCCGCAGGCCCTCCCAGCCTTCGTGCGCGGCGTAGTCGTCCAGCGAGAGCGGATCGGTCACGCCCATCCGGCGAAAGGTCAGGCGCTCCTGCTTGGCCAGGAAGGGGATCTGCTCGGTCGGACCCAGGCTCAGCGCATGGGCGCCGCCGTGCAAAAAGCCCGCGTCCAGCAATCCGGGGACGTCCTCGGCGGCCACCGGACCGTAGGCGACGCGGCCGTGCGGCGTGGCGACTTCCACCAGCGGCTCCAGCCAGAACATGCCGCGCGAGCCGTTGCGCACCAGTTCGACGGCTAGGCCGCGCCGGGCGCATTCGGCCTGCAGCATGGCGGCCACTGCGTCGGCGCCCACCGCCAGCGCCGCGGCATCGCGCGGCACGAAGACTTTCACGGCTTGGCTCATGTCAGCACCTTCAGTTGCGTGGCGATGCGGTCGAATTGGTCCGCGGTGACCCGCGCATGCGGCGTGCCGTCGACCAGCATCGCCGGCGACGAGGCGCACAGCCCGAGGCAGTACACCGGCTCCAGCGTGACCGCTCCATCGGCGCGGGTGCCGTGTTGCGCGCAGCCGAGCGCTTGCTCGGCGTGTTCCATCAGGGCCTCGGCGCCGCGCGCCTGGCAGGCCTCGGCGCGGCACACCTGCACCACATGCCGGCCGGCGGGCTCGGCGCGGAAGTGGTGGTAGTAGGTGATGACGCCATGCACCTCGGCGCGCGAGAGGTTGAGGCCCTCGGCGATCAGCGCCACGGCGTCGGCGGGGATGTGGCCCAGCGCGTCCTGCACCGCGTGCAACAGCGGCAGCAAGGCGCCGGCTTGTGCGCCGTGGCGGGCGATCAAGGCGCGCACCACCTCGGCATGCGGCTGCGCGGCGGATGGTGGGTTGTGGTTCGGTTCGGTCATGCTGTCTCCTCGTGTCGCATCCTGCCCCGGCGGTCTGCGCCGCTGGGAAGAATATGCCGCGCTATGCATAATGTCATCCAACTCGAGACGTCAATCTACGCGGCTGCCCCAGGTGGCGCAATATGCGCTTGCGGGCCATCAAGCTTGCGGTTGACAGCACGATCCTTATGCCGCGTGACGCTTAAAGGGGATACCCGGATGCACAAGGTTTCGATCCGTCCGCAGTGGACCATCCAGCACGCCGGAGGCCAGGTGCTGTCGCCGCGGCTGTTGGCGCTGCTGGTCCAGGTGCACGAATGCGGCAGCCTGTCGACGGCCTGCCAGCGCACGGGCTCCTCGTACCGCCACGCCTGGGACCTGGTGCGCCAGGGCGAGGCCATGTTCGGCATGCCGTTGTTGCAGATGGAGCGCGGCAAGGGCTCGAAATTGACGGCGCTGGGCGAGAAGCTGGTGTGGGCCGACCGCCGCATCGCCGCGCGTTTGACCCCCGCGCTGGACACGTTGGCGTCGGAACTGGAGGTGGAGATCCAGAGCGTCGTCGCCACCAACCCCGCCTTGCTGCGCGTGCACGCCAGCCATGGCTTCACCATCGAGAAATTGCTCGACGCCCTGGCGGCCGACCATGTGGTGGTCGAGCGCAAGTACGTCGGCAGCCAGGAAGCCGTGGCCTCGCTGCATGACGGCACCTGCGATTTGGCGGGTTTCCACGTTCCGCTCGGCGACTTCGAGGCACGGGTGCTGCAGCACCATATGCGCTGGCTCGACCCGCGCACCAGTCGCGTCATCTGCCTGGCCGTGCGGCGCCAGGGCCTGATGGTGGCGCCGGGCAATCCGCGCAAGATCTACGACATGCGCGATCTCGTGAGGCCGGACGTGCGCTTCATCAACCGCCAGATCGGCTCCGGAACGCGCATCCTGCTTGAGTGCCTGCTCGACCAGGCCGGCATCGTCCCGGCGCAGATCAACGGCTTCGAGCACGGCGAATACACCCACGCTGCGATTGCCGCCTACGTCGCCAGCGGCATGGCCGACGTCGGCCTCGGCGTGGAGCCGCCGGCGCGGCAGTTCAAGCTCGACTTCATTCCCGTGGCCAGCGAGCGCTACTTCCTGCTCTGCCATGAACAGTCGCTGGCCAAGCCCCAGATGCAGGCCATGCTGGGCATTCTGCGCCGCCGGGAGTTCCAGGACGCGGTGAATCAGCTTCCCGGTTACAGCTTCGTCGAATCCGGCACGATGATCCAGACCCTGCGCCAGGCTTTCCCGAACCACAAATTGCCGCCGAAACGAAGCCAGCCTGGCGTTGAACGCCCGGGGGCTTGAAGCGGCTGCGCGGTGCAGAACCGCTCATGCTGTTGGTGCCGGATTGGGGGTAGTCCGGCAGATGCCGTTGCATAAGGAGATAACCGTCTATTTCTTATTAGAGATTTGTTAAATATGGATGATCGAATTAATTTGTTTGTTTTCCAGGCCGACCATGCGCTAGCTTACGCATCCGCCCTGGAATGCAGGGATTTTTGAGGAGACCTAGGAGACCGTCGGACTTAAGCCCGAGGGGCGGGTGGCGGCGGCGAGCGGCGCGGTTTTTGCGTGACCCGGCACGCCGCCAGCGTCTTCATCACTTGCACAGGCTCCTGGGCGGCCCGTTGGGGCGCGTAGCAGGTCGTGCGGTGGGGCGTGATCTGGGCGCACTTCCCCCTTTGCTCGTCACCTGGCGCGCAGCACATGCATGCGCTTGATGTTCCAGGCCATGGTCACGAGGTTCCACTCGCCTTGCGCCTTGTGCAGTCCGCGCATGCTCATCTGACGCCAGCCCATGACGTGCTTGATGATGCCGAACACGGGCTCGACGGTCTGCTTGCGCAGTTTGTACAGCGCCCGGCCTGCCTGTGTGGACAGGCGGTGGGCCATGTTGGCGACCGGCTCCGCAGTTCGCGGCGCGTCGGGGTCGGGCCCAAACCGTTCGGCCAGTGGCACGTGATGCGACTCGCGCTTCATCGCCAGCAGCGGCTCGATTCCCGCCTGCACGCAGGCGACCACGTTCGCCTGGCTGCAAAAGCCGTTGTCGGCGACCAGGGTCTGCACGGTGCCCAGCGCCTCGGGCAACGCCGCTATCTGCTCCAGCGTGGGCACCACTTCGCGCTTGTCATTGCAGGACTGCGTGACGTGCGCGGTGACCACCATCATCGTCTCGATGTCCACGCCGGCTTGGGCGTTGTAGCTCTGCTCGAAGCCGCCGCCGGACACCGGCATGATGCGCGACTCCTCGTCCGTCAGGTTGACCTGGTCGCCGTCCTGGGGACCGGCCTGGGGCGGCTCGGGATCCCGCCCGCGCGGCTTCTTGCCAGCCTCGCGCTGGGCGCGGCGCTTGGCCTCTTTGGCCTCAAACTCCTGCTGCTCCGCCTTGAATCGTTCGGCGGCGCGTTGCGCAATCTTGGCCTTGGCCTGCGCGATGGCGCGCAGACGGTCCTCGCGGCGGGCAATCTCGGCGGGCACATCCATGCCATCGGGCGCGCTGGATCCATCATCCTTCTCCGCCCGCGCCAACAGGTCCTGGACTTCCTGGCGCAACTGCGCCTCGATCTTGTTGGCATGACCCCACGACAGCGCCTTGTGCTTGCTCGCGTTGGCTCCAATCTTGGTGCCGTCCAGCGCAATGTGACCGAGCTTGAGTAACTTCATCTCGCGCGCCAGCACCAGCACCTGCACGAACAGCGCCTCGATCTCCTTCAGAAAGCGCCGACGGAACGTCGCCAGCGTGTCGTGATCGGGATGCGTATTGGCCGCCACAAAGCGGAACGCCACCGAGTCGTAGGTCGCGCGTTCGATCTTGCGGCTCGAATGCACCCCGTTGGCATACCCGTAGATCAGCAGCCCCAGCAGCACCGCAGGGTGATGCGCGGCAGAGCCACGGCCCGCGTACTGCTTGACCAGATCGTCCAGATCAAGCCGATCAATCACTTCGACCACAAAGCGCGCAAGGTGATCACTGGGCAACCACTCGTCCACCGAAGGCGGCAGAAGGTAGGCCGTGTCTCGATCAACACAAACAAAGCGGCTCATCGCGAGGAACTCCTCAATGCACTGTCGCCATTGTCTCGGATTGATCCATCAGGCGTAAGCCTGGAAAGTCCGACAGCCTCCTAGAGTGAACATGTTGAAATCCTGGCTGACAACGATTTTGGGCACGGTGGCCATTCTGGGGGCAGCCCCCGTTTATGCCGCCACGCAGCCCGATCCCATTCACATCGACATCCCGGTGCATTTCAAGAACAACGAGGCTTATGTCGTCTTCAACCTGGATCACCCGGCGTTTGTCGGCGATCATCCCGTCGGCATGCTGTACATGCATCTGCTGGCCGATCACATGAAGGCGATGGGAACCAAGGGGAAGATCATCGGCGTTTTCCATGGCCCGGCTGCGTATATGGTGCTCAATGACAAGGCTTATGACGAAGCCCGCCATGTTACGACAGGTAATCCTTATGCACAATTGGTTGCCGGTTTGGAAAAACAAGGTGTGCAAATCGAGGAATGCGGGTATTCCATGAAAGTCCACCACTGGGGTAATGCAAACCTGCTGCCGGGTGTTCTGGTGAATTCAGGCGCCATCGGGCGTATCACCCAACTTGTGCAGGAAGGCTACGTGCAAATCCAGCCATAACCCATACCCGGGTTATCCCGGGTATTTTGCGACAGGCGGCATACATCGCCGGCCGCCTGTCGCAGCGGGCCTTCTGCTATCCAGCCTGCGCTCTCAATACATCTTGTAGGGCAGGAATTTGCCGCTCATCGTGATGTTGACGCGGTCGCCCTTGGGGTCGGGCTCGCGGCTGAGGTCCATCTTGAAGTCGATGGCGCTCATGATGCCGTCGCCGAACTCCTCGTGGATGAGTTCCTTGAACGTGGTGCCGTAGACGTTGATCAGTTCGTAGAAACGGTAGATCAGCGGGTCGGTGGGTACGGCCGTGGGCAGCGAGCCCTTGTAGGGCACGACCTGCAGCAGTTTCACGGCCTCATCGGGCAGGTCGAAAAGCTTGCCCAGCGTGGCCGCCTGCGCGGCGGTGAAAGTCATCTGGCCGAGACAGCCTGCGGTCACCCATTCCTTGCTCTGGCCCACCGTCTCGGCAATCTCGGCCCAGCTCAGGCCTTTGCTGATTTTGGCGGCGATGATGGCTTCGGTCACGTCGTTGCGGGTCATGTCAGCTCCTTGGAGCGTTGTGGATTGAAAAGGGATCGGGCGATCGGCAAGGCTCATGCAGCGCACGCCTGTTGGTTTTGGCGCGGTTGCACCAAGCGTTGCTGCGGCGCTAGCGATACCGCGTGGAGCAGCATCTCAGGCGAGGCCTGCGCATCCAGACCTGGCCGCACCAGGGGAATATGGTGCGCATCGTAGCCCGAGATCGACGGCGGATGCGTTTGCGCGCGGCGCATCAGAAAGTCCACCAGGTGGTTGCGGATGCGGTAGTACTGCGGGTCGTGGTGCAGGGTTTCGCGGGTACGGCTACGCGACATGGTCACCTCCACCATCTCGGCGATCTTGGCATGTGGGCCGTTGCTCATCAACAGGATGCGGTCAGCCAGCAGGATGGCTTCGTCGACATCGTGCGTGATCATGAACACGGTCTGCTGCGTGGCGTGCACGATGGCCAGAAGCTCGTCCTGGATGGTGCCGCGCGAGAGCGCGTCCAGTGCGCCGAAGGGTTCGTCGAGCAGCAGCATCTTGGGGCTGATGGCGAACGCGCGTGCGATGCCCACCCGCTGTTTCATGCCGCCCGAGAGTTGATGCGGCTTCTTGCCGGCCGCGGCAGCCAGGCCCACCATCTCCAGGAATTTCAGACTGTGGGTTCGGATCTGTTCCCGGCTCCACTGGGGCCAGCGTGAGCCCACCGCGAAGGCCACGTTGCCCAGCACCGTGCGCCAGGGCATGAGGGCGTGGCCTTGAAATACCACGCCGCGCTCCAACGATGGCCCGCCGACCTCGCGTCCATCCATGAACACATGACCGCCATCTGCCTGCTCAAGCCCGGCCAGAACATTGAGGATGGTCGTCTTGCCGCAACCCGAATGACCGATGATGACGACGAATTCCCCTCTGTCGATGGTGAAGTGAACGTCGTCGAACACGGCGGGTCCGGGCGTGCCGTCCGAACCTGGGTAGCTTTTGGACAGGGCTTCGACGCGCAGGAAATGTTGGGTCATCGCATCACTCCGCATAAGTCACCAGGCGCAGCAGACGGGCAAACAACAGGTCGAGCAGCATGCCCACGAGGCCGATGAGCACGATGGCGAATATCACGCTGGGCAGGGCGAGGTTGTTCCATTCGTTCCAGACGAAGTAGCCGATGCCGGTGCCACCGACCAGCATTTCCGCAGCCACGATCACCAGCCAGGCGATGCCCATGGAAATGCGCATGCCGGTGAGGATGGTGGGCGCAGCGGCGGGTAGGATGACCTGGAAGGCGCGCTTGAACGCACCTACTTCCAACGTGCGGGCGACGTTCAGCCAGTCGCGCCGCACCGAGGCCACGCCGAAGGCGGTGTTCACCAGCATGGGCCAGATGGAGCAGATGAAGATGACGAACACACCCGAGACGTCGGCGTTTTTCAGGGTGTAGAGCGCGATCGGCATCCACGCTAGCGGCGAGATGGGCTTGAGCACCTGAATGAACGGGTCGAGCGCGCGTCGCAGCAGTGGGAACATGCCGATCACGAAACCCAGCGGCAAGGCGACGAGCACGGCCAGGCCGAAGCCAGCGCCAACGCGCGCCAGGGAATACGCGAGCTGCAGGCCGATGCCCTTGTCGTTCGGGCCGTGGTCATAGAACGGATGGCGCAATTCCCTGATGAAGGTGGACGCCACTTGCGCGGGCGTGGGAAAACCATCGGACTTGGCTGCGCCATGGCCCATCAGCGCGGCGTATTCGGCGCTCACGCCGGGAGGTGGTTTCGAAGGCTTTGGCAGGGTAAGCATTTGCCAAATTCCGACCAGCAGGACGAACAGCGCCACGGACAGCAGTGCCGACGACCAGGCCAAAGGCAGGCGCATAGGACGCATGACGGATTTCCTAGGTCTTTCCGATTACAGGAAGGCTCCTGAGATAGCGCTCAGGCTGAAGCGGGTCGAACAACTCGCCGAGGATGGCGTAGTTCTCCATGTTCCGGCTTGGGGCTTCCATACCGAGCTGCTTCATGGCCTTGCGTGCATCTGTCGCAAGGTAGATCTTTTCGGCGATGCCCTTGTAGTTCACGTCGCCCTTCACATACCCCCAGCGCTTCATCTGCGTCAGAATCCAGACCGCCATCGAGGGCCATGGGAAAGGTTGGAAGGCGATGCGGTCGGGGGCCGTCCTGACATTGCCGAGACCGTCCGCGTAGGTGCCGGTGAGCACCTGTTTGATCACGATCTTCGGCTGATTGAGGTACTGTGGCGCGGATAGCGTGTCGACCACGGCGTCACGGTTCGCCGCAACATTCAGGTATGCCGCCGACTTGAGCATACCCTTGTACAGCGCAGCAAAGGTGTTGGGGTGGCTGCGCACGAACGAGGCTTCGACCGCGAAAGTGCAGCAGGGATGGCCACGCCACAGATCCAGGGTGAGAAGGTGGATGAAGCCGATGCCCTCGAACACCGCGCGCTGGTTGAAGGGCTCAGCGACGATGAAACCGTCGATGTTGCCGCTGGCCAGATTGGCCAGCATATCGGGCGGTGCCATCACGCGCAGTTGCACATCGTGATCGGGATCGACACCGTGCTGGACCAGATAGGCGCGCAAGAGATAGTTATGGATCGAATAGTCGAACGGAATGGCCAGACGGAAATCTTTCCAAAGCCTGGGGTCGCGCTTGTTCTTGTGCTTGACGCTGAGCGTGATCGCGCTGCCGTTGAGGTTGTCCATCGACGCGGCATAGGTCTCGCTGGGGGCCGAACCGGCCCCCATACTGATGGCCAAGGGCATGGGCGCCAGCATCTGTGCGGCATCGAAGTCGCCGTTGATGGTCTTGTCCCGTACCAGTGCCCAGCCGGGGGTTTTGAGTAACTCGACATTCAAGCCGGCTTGTTCGAAATAGCCGCTTTGCTTGCCGATGATGATGGGGCTGGCACACGTGATCGGGAGGTAACCGATCTTGAGATCCTTCTTCTCGGGGACGCCGACGGGCTCTTGCGCCATGGCTTCCAGTGCGCCGAATGGCACGAATTGCGACAGCGCGGCCAGGGCGGTGTTGCGACCGACCGCGCGCAGGAAACGACGGCGCTCGCCGTCGTCGGGGAAGATCGCGCGCATCACGGCGGTCTCGATGGCGCGCCGGTTGAGTTGCAGCGGGTCCGTCGTGTCGATGCGATCCTCGGCATCATGTGCGGCTTGGCTGACATGGCGGCCGCAGGCACAGGCGCCGAGGCGGACATAGGGGTTGAAGGGATCGTCGTGAACGCTCATGGAGGGTCTTTATCGTCGGTGTCGCGTGCGTGGTTTCGCACAAAGGGTCATCGTCTGGTGATGACGTGGATCTGCAACTTGTGTGCCAATGACTGGTCTCTTGGCCGTGGTGGATTCTCAGAACACCAGCAGTTCGAAGTCGGCTTTGGTGACCCCGCAGTCCGGGCAGTACCAACCGTCCGGGATGTCTTCGAAACGGGTCCCTGCAGGGATGCCGTCGTCGGGCATGCCAGCCACGGGGTCGTAGACCAGGCCGCAGACCTTGCACACCCATTGACGCGTGTCGTCTACGGGAGAATCGGGCGGTGCATGGGGCGGGCCGCTGGCGGCGAATTCGGTGTTCATGGCGTGTGGAGGATCGGGGAAAAGGGGCGGCGTGTTCCGTCGGTTGTCTGGCGGCCCCGCCGCCGGCGGCGCATCATGCAGCGGCCGCGAGTTCGGGCATCCCGCTCTCGATTGGCAGGGAGAAGTCGCGCGACCATTCGTTCCACGAGCCGAAGTACATCTTCACGTCCGTGATGCCGGCCTGCTGCAGGGCCAGATAAGTGTTGGAGGCTCGCGCGCCCTTGAAGCAGTACAGGTAGACCGTGGATTCGGGCGTGATCCCGGCGGTGGCGCATTCAGCCAGGATCTCTTCGGGCTCCTTGAACATCTGGCCCTGCGGTGTCGGCTTCATCATGCGGTACCACTCGATCCAGCGCGCGCCTGGTATGCGGCCCTTGCGCGGGCAATAGTCCTTGCCATAGGGCGAGGAACTGGTACCGACCCATTCGTCGACGTCGCGCACGTCCAGGATGACGATGGACGGGTTGTCGAGAGCGGCGAGCATCTGCTGCTTGTCGACCATGACGGCTTCGGCGCCGGCTTTGAGCGGGAATGGTGCCGGAGTGGGCTTGGGCGACTCCATACTCACTGGCATGCCGGCATCCACCCAGGCGGCATAGCCGCCGTGCAGCACCTTTACCTTGGGGTAGCCCAGATAGGTGAGCAGGAAATAACCGCGGCAGGACTGGCCGAAACCGCTGTTCATCGATTCCTCGTACAGCACCGCGGTTTCCTTGCCGGACAGACCGGCGGCGCCGAACTCGTCAGCGAAGCGCTTTTCGAGTTCCTCGCGGCCTTCCGGCGTGGAGGTGGCCAGGTAGGTGAAGATGTCGCGCATGTTCACTGCGCCGGGCAGATGGCCCGCGGCGTAGGCATCGGGGTCGCGCGTGTCGATGATGACCATGGGCTCGGTCGTCATGCCGGCGGCGAGTTCGGCCGGGGAAAGCAGAATGCGTTCGCTCATGTTGGCTGCTCCTGGATGGGCTGGGGACGTGAAGGAGTGGTGCGCATTGCATGGGAGGGAGGATGGCAGCGCGCGCCGTGGCGTGTGTGCGGCGACGGCTTCAGGCCGCACAGACCGCCTGGCCCGATTCGAGCCGGGCGATTTCTCGGCGCAGGTGCTTGGTCGCGGGCGTGACGATGGCGACGAAATACGCCTCGCGAACCCGCCGCTGCGCTGGACTTTTCTGCAGATAACCCTTGGCCCCGAGGTGCAGCAGGGCGCTTTGTGCGGCGCGCAGCGCAAGCTCCCCGCCGCGCAGGCGCAGTTTCAGGATGTCGAGCACGATGTCGGCCAACGGGTTGGCTTGCAGCGTGCGCGCGGCGACAAGGGTGTGATCGCGCAGGTCGGCCAGTTCGGGCGCGAGGTCATCCACCTGGTCGTCCAGGTAGCGGTTGACGTGCGCATGGGTGCGGTTGGATTGCTTCATCAGGTCCAAGCAGGCCTGGGCCAGGCCCAGGCACATGCCCATCTGGCCCAGGATCATGCCGGGCTTGATACGCCGCACATAAGCCTTGGACTGGCCGGGGTGCGAAAGCACCATGCCATCGGGCACGAAGGTGTTCTTGAAGTGGCAGGCCAGGGTGCGCGTGCCGTCGATGGCCATGAAATGCGCGCAATCCACCATCTTGAATCCGGTGGCGTTGCAATCGACGATGATGAAGACCAGCCCATCGTCGCCGGGGCCAGCGGCCTCCACCGGGCAACCGGTGGCGAAGACATGGTCGGGCCCGAGGTTGGACACCCAGGGCAGCACGCCGTTGATGACATAGCCACCTTCCACCCGTCTGGCCGAGAGGCGGAACGCCTCCACCGCGTCGCAGGACTTCACCGTGTTGGAAAGCCCGGTTCCGGCCAGCAACGCGCCACGCGCGATGTGCGGCAGCAGGTCGCGCTTGAGTTCTGCGTTCTCGCTCATCTCGATGTAGCGCGCGCATGCCGTCTGGCACCAGACGAGGAAGCCGGTGGATAAGCAGGTCTGGGACACCAAATCCATGGTTTCGATCACCTGCATCAGACCCAGGCCGTTGCCACCATGCTCTGGCGAGGCGGCACCACCAAAACCGCCCGCCGCGCCCAATTCGCGCAGAAAGCCTTCCGGGTAGGCGGCCTTGAGATCAATGTCCAACACCTGGGGCGCCAGGACTTCGGCCACCAGCCGGTGCAGCGTGGCGTGGTAGCCGCCGGATGCCGTGGGGGGCGCGGCTTGAACGGGGAGCTGCGCGGCGAGGGACGCCGTTCGGGCCAGGGACAGGGCGGTCATGGGCTTGGTTCGATCTGCGAGGTGGGCAGGTTTTATGCTGTGGTGACGACCACGTTCACCGGGTTGCGCAGGGTGTTGGCGACTGGTGACCATAGGTTGGCGTTGGCGATGATGTCGTCGATCACCTCGCGCGTTGCGTCGCCCTCGGCCGTGATCTTCACGCGGATATCGGTGAACCCCAGTTTCTTGGCCGGATCCAGATCGCCCACGCCCCATACGGCGGTGACGTTGATGTCGCCTTCGAGTTCGAGTTCGAGTTTGGTCAATGCCACGCCGCGCGCGGTGGCGTTGGCATGCACGCCGACCGACAGGCAGGCGCCGAGCGCGGCCAGGGTAGCTTCGGATGGGTTGGGTGCGGTGTCTTCGCCGAGCAGGTGTGGCGGCTCGTCGATGACGTAGGCGGGCAGATTGCGGATGTAGGTCAGGTTGCGGAATTGTCCTTCGCAGACGGTTCTGGCCTTGAGGGTGACGATGTGCTGCGGGTTGGCCTTGCCCTTGGAGGCCAGTTGACCCAGGCCGTCCTTGTCGATGGGGCGCAGCAGGTCGGGGTAAAGGCAGGTGACTTTCTGCGTTGCGGTTTGGCTCATGAAGATTTCTCCAGTTTCATGCTCGGTCGCCCGTTATGGGCATGACGAATCTGAGCAGCATTCATGCCAGGAGAAAACGATATTTAAATCATGAGCTTATGCATCGAGGTGCGAGAAACGTGGACTCACATTGTTGACAATGTGTTAACGCTTTGTCGAGGCAGGGCCGATGTCAAAGCGCGCCAGACGGTAGCCGAACTGCCTCAGAGTCAGACCCAGCAACCTTGCCGCCTGCGACTTGTTGCCTCCTGTGCGCCGCAGGGTCTCGAACAGGATGTCGCGCTCGTCTTCCATGACCGCTTGGTAGGGCCGGATTGCGGAGATGCCTGTCCCGGCCATGCCTGGCGCTGCGTTTGAACGGGCCGGGAACTGCGATGGCCGCGGCATCGCGGACGCCGCGACAGGCTCAAGGGCCTGCCCCTGCACTTCGCTGATGAGTGCGGAATCCACCACGGCCTCGTCGGCCAGATCGGCCTCGGCAAGCACCACGATGCGCTCGAGGACGTTGTAGAGCTGGCGAATATTGCCCGGCCAGGGGTAGCTGACAAGGCTGGCCAAGCCGGCCGTCGAGAGACGCACGCTGCGCTGATGGCGTTCGTTGAGCTGAAACAGGAAATGGCGCACCAGGTGCTTGACGTCGTCCGGCCGTGCGCGCAGCGGCGGCAGGGTGATGGGAATGACGTGCAGGCGGTAGTACAGGTCTTCGCGGAAGCGGCCGGCGGCCATGAGCGCGCGGAGATCCTGGTGTGTGGCCGCGACGATGCGCACGTCCACCGCGATCTCGCGCTGCGAGCCCAGGCGCTCGATGACCCGCTCCTGCAGGGCGCGCAGAAGCTTGACCTGCATGAGTCGTGGCAGGTCGCCGATCTCGTCGAGAAACAGCGTGCCGCAGTGGGCCTGCTCGAAGCGTCCGGTGCGCGCCGTGGCGGCGCCGGTGTAGGCACCTTTTTCGTGGCCGAACAACTCGGCCTCGAACAGGGTGTCGGGAATCGCGGCGCAGTTCACGCGCACGAAGGGCCCATCGCGCCGCGCGCTGTGCTGGTGGATGGCGCGCGCGAACAGTTCCTTGCCCGTGCCGGACTCGCCGAGCAGCAGCACCGTGGCGTCGGTGGCGGCGGCCTGTTCCAGCTTGCGAATCGCCCGCAGCAGGCTGGGCGCCTGGCCGACGATGCCGTAGGCGGCCACCGTCGGGGTGCGGTTCTCGAGCGCCCGCTTGAGTTCGGCGTTCTCTTGCACCAGACGCGCCGTGCGTTCCTGCACCAGGCGGCTCAGGCGCAGGACCTGGCCGATCAGCGTGGCGATGGAGTCGAGCACGGCCAGATCCTCGGCCAGCGAGCGCTGGCGGCGGCGCAGGCGGTGGACAGCCAGCACCCCGGCGGGTTGACCGTCGCCCGGTACGGGCAAGGCGATGTAGGACACGGTTTCCTGCGGCAAGCGTTCACGAGGCACGGCGCGCGCCAGGTAGAGCGGTTCGGAATCGATGTCCTGCACGATGGCCGTCTCACCGCGTTGCATCACGCGGCCGCTGATGCCCTCGCCCGGTGCATAACTGCCGCGCGCGATTTCCTCCGCGCGCAAGCCGTAGGCGCAGGCGATGCGCAGCGTCCCGTTGGCGTCCGGCAACAGCACGCGACCACGGTTCAGGCCCAGGAGCTCGGACATGAGATGCAGCATCTCGCGGATCACCGGATAGGGGTCCAGGCTGTTGCCCAGGCGTTTGGTGACTTCGCGGAACAGCAGGCGCTCGGCCGAATCCAGATGTTCGTGGCCGCAGCGCATAAAGGCTGCCGCCGCCGTCGAGGCTCGGGGGTCGGACACTGGGGCGGAAATGTCCATGGGGTCGGCGCGATCAGGCGGCCTGCGAGACGTTCACGATGGAAGCTCGAACGGCGTTCTGGGCCACGGTCTGGAGCGCCTCGGCCATCGCGTTGCCGATGATCATCACGCAGGGCGAACCCAATTGCTCGGTAGCGATGGCGGCCTGCAAGCGGGCCAGTCTCGTGCCGACGCGGCGTTCGCGCGCGGTGCTGGCAGCCTGTACCAGCAGCACCGGCGTGTCGGCCGGCAGGCCGCCGGCGAGCAGGCCGGCCTGGATGCTGCCGGCCTCGGCCACGCCCATGTACACGACCAGGGTGAGCCCGGTCTGGGCCAGCGAATCCCAGCGCGGGGAGGCGCCGCCGGGCTGGCGGTGGCCGGTGACGAGGATCACGCCGGGGGTGTGGTGGCGATGGGTCAGCGAGGTGCAGGCCGCGGCGGCCGCGGCGATGCCGGCGGTGATGCCGGGCACCACCTCGACGTGCAGGCCGGCGGCGCGCAGCGCGGCGATTTCCTCGCCGGCGCGGCCGAACACGAGGGGGTCGCCGCCCTTGAGGCGCACCACGCGCTCGCCGCGCTGCGCCTCGGCCACCATCAGCCGCTCGATGAAGGCCTGCGGCGTGCTGGCGCAGCCGCCGCGCTTGCCCACGGCAACCACGCGGCAGGCGGGGGGCAGGTGAGCCAGGCAGGCCGGGTTGACGAGATCGTCGACCAGGGCCACCGTGGCTTGTTGCAGCACGCGCACGGCCTTGAGGGTGAGCAGTTCGGGATCGCCGGGACCGGCGCCGACCAGGTGGACGGTGGTCGGTGCGCAATCCATCGCGTCGGCAGGCTTCATGGCGGGGCTCCAGGGGGGTCAGGCGTGTCGGGAAATTCCGGCGACGGTCTCGACGGCGTCACCGGCCGCGTCGAGGCAGGCCATCGCCGCGGCGACCTGCTCGACCTGCCGCAGCAGGGGAACGGGGATGGGTTTGTCGCCGTTGCGCACGTCGGCGATCCAGGCCAGGGTGGCCGCCAGGTGGGTGCCGTCGGCGGGCAGGGCGACTTCGGCCTCGCCCTGCGCCGCGGCAGGTTCGGCGCGCACCGCGCCGTCGGCGCCGATGTGCAGAAGTTCGCCGGCGCGGTGGGGATGGGCTACGGCCTCGCCCTCGCAGCCGCGCATCAGCAGCGCGGGCTGGGCCAGGCGCTGCAGCACTTCACGCATCAGCACCGCATATTCGGGATGCGTGTAGCTGGTCAGCAGCAGGCAGGGTCCGGCGATCGGCGCGAGCAGCTTGACCACGGCGTGCCCGCTGTTGCGCACGCCCAGTTCCCGGCGCCAGGCCAGCAGCTCGCCGAGCTGCGGGCCGATGTGGACCAGGTCGAGGTAGACCGCCTCGCCGTCGGCGAGCAGGTTCTGCGCCTGCATCGCGCTGGCTGCGACGGGCAGGCCCAGCGCGCTCCAGACGCGCACGGTGTGCAGCCGGCCGTCGTCCTGTTCGGCGCCCAGCACCAGCACGGCAATGCCGCGCTGGCGCAGCAGCAGCGCCAGCAGCGCGACCTGGTTGGGCAGGCGGCGCGAACCGTTCACGCTGGGGATGATCACCACCGGCCGGCGCGGGGCGATGGCGGGGAGCGTGGCGCGCACCGCGCGGGCGAAGCCTTCCAGCTCCTCGGCGCTCTCGCCCTTCATGCGCAGCGCCAGCAGCACGCCGCCGATCTGGGCATCGGACATTTCGCGCCGCAACAGCCAGCCCATCAGGGTCTGCGCCTGCTCGGCGCTCAGGCCGCGGCTGCCGTGGGCTCCGCGGCCGAGGCTGCGCAGCATCGGCACGACATCGGGGTTGAAGCCGCCCCGCGCCGGGCCGGCTGCAAGCTGGGCCGTTGAGGGTGCGGAACTTGCCACGGTGGGGTGTGTCATGGCGGCTTCCTCGCTCATTCAGGCCGGCAGCGCAGCGTGTTCGCGCACCAGGCGGCGCAGCTCGGGCAGGCAGGAGCCGCAGTTGGTGCCGCATCGCAGGCGTTGCTGGAGCACGGCCAGGCGGGCGTCGGCATCGCCGTCGATCTTCGACAACTCGGCCTCGATCTTGATCTGCCAGACGTCGAAGCAATTGCAGACCTGGTGGCCCGGCGTGGGGATGTTCCGCGGCGGCTGGCTGCTGGGCAGCAGCAGCCATTGGCCGTAGGGCTTGGCGCTGGCCCCGCTTTCCAGCAGGTCGCGCAGCCAGCGCTGGGCGGCGACGCTGTCGGCCGGGCCGCAGAGCATGGCGGCTTCGAGGCGCTCGCCGTGCAGCCGCACCGCGCGGCGCACGCTGCGGCTGGGGTCGGCGTAGTGCAGGGCTTCGTCGCCGCGCACGCCGAAATGCGTCTCGACGCGGGCCAGCCAGGCAGCGTCGGGCGCGCCGCGTGCAGCGGCACGCAGCAGCAGCCCGGTGCGCTCGCGCCCGAAAGGCACGCACATGACGAAGGGCAGGTCGCCGAGTTCCTGCATGAGTTGCCGGCGCAGCGCGTGCGCCTGCGTGGCGGGCATCCAGCCGAAGGCGGCGAGGTGCCAGGGGAGGTTGGCGGCTTCCAGTCGCACCGCGGCGTGCTTGAGTTCGGGCTGGAAGGACTGCGGGTCGAACACCGGCAGGGTCAGCCCATTGACGCCGAGGCGCGCCTGGCCTTCGGCGCCGCGCCCCGCCAGGTACTCCGCGCCCCAGTGCATGGCGATGAAGGCCTGGCCGCTGCGTAGGCCGTCGCTGGCCCGCGCCGGTAGCACGAGGTCGCCGCGGCGCGAGCTCACGCGCAGCAGTTCGCCGTCGCTCCAGCCGCGCCGGGCCAGATCGGCGGGGTTCAGGTCGATGCAGGGCTCGGGGGCGTGGCCGAACAGGCGCGGCACGCTGCCGGTGCGGCTCATGCCGTGCCACTGGTCGCGCAGGCGGCCGGTGGTGAGCGCGAAGGGATGGCGTGCGTCGCAGGCCTCGGCCACCGGTGCGTAGGGCGTGGCGGCGAAGCGCGCGCGACCGTCGGCGGTGGGGTAGGTGGCGTTTTCGTACAGGCGCGTCTTGCCGCCGCGCGCGCCTTCCGGATAGGGCCATTGCTGCGGGCCGTCGCGCTCCAGGATGCTCCAGGATAGGCCGGTGATGTCGAGGTCGCGCCCACGGGTGGATTCGCGGTGCTCGTTCCACACCTGCTCGGCGCAGGTGTACGGAAACAGCGTGGGCCGGCCGCCGAGCTGGCGGCCCGAGGGCGCCATCGGGCCGGCGCCGTGCGGTGCGGCGCGTCGGGGCAGCAGGGCTTCCAGGCGCGTGGCGAAATCCGCCGCGATGGCCCAGTCGTGGCGCGCCAGTCCCGGCGCGCGCACCGAGGCGCGCACGCGCGAGATGCGCCGCTCGGAATTGGTCACCGTGCCTTCCTTCTCGCCCCAGGTTGTGGCGGGCAGCAGCGCGTCGGCATAGGCCACGGTGGCGGCGGTGACGTAGGCCTCCTGCACCACGACGAGTTCGGCGGCCTCCAGCGCGCGGCGCACCAGGGCCTGATCGGGCAGCGATTGCGCCGGGTCGGTGCAGGCGATCCACAGCGCCTTGACCTCGCCGCGCGCGGCGGCTTCGAACATCTCCACCGCGGTCTTGCCGCGCGCGGCGGGAACGTCGTCCACGCCCCACAGGCGGGCCACTTCGGCGCGGTGGTCAGGGTTGGAAAGGTCGCGGTGGGCCGACAGCAGATTGGCCATGCCGCCGACCTCGCGCCCGCCCATGGCGTTGGGCTGGCCGGTCAGGGAGAACGGCCCGGCGCCGGGCTTGCCGATCTGCCCGCAGGCCAGGTGCAGGTTGATCAGCGCGGCGTTCTTCGCCGTGCCGCAGCTCGACTGGTTCAGCCCCTGGCAATACATGGACAGCGTCGGTCTGCGCGTGGCGGCCGCGGCGCCGGGGCCGCCGAGGGCGAACCAGCGCGCCGCGGTGGCGATGTCGGCCTCGCGCAGGCCGCAGATGCCGGCGGCCTTGGCCGGGGTCATGTCGCGCACCAGTTCGCGCAGCGCGTTGAACCCCGTGGTGTGGGCGGCGATGTAGGCGGGGTCGATCAGGTCTTCCCAGATCATCAGATGCAGCATGGCGTGGAACAGCGCCACGTCGGTGCCGGGCAGCAGTTGCAGGTGCAGGTCGGCGAATTCGGCGGTTTCGGTGCGGCGCGGATCGACCACGATCAAGCGCATAGCGGGCCGCGCCGCCTTGGCCTGCTCGATGCGCCGGAACACGATGGGGTGGGCCCAGGCCGTGTTGCTGCCGGCGATGAACAGACAGGATGCGTCGTCGATGTCCGCGTAGCTGCACGGCGGTGCGTCCGCCCCCAGGGTTTGCTTGTAGCCGGCCACCGCGCTGCTCATGCACAGCCGCGAGTTGGTGTCCACGTTGTTGGTGCCGATCAGGCCCTTGGCCAGTTTGTTGAAGACGTAGTAGTCCTCGGTGAGCATCTGGCCCGAAATGTAGAAGCCCACGCTGTCGGGGCCGTGCTCGGCGATGATGCCGGCGAAGCGACGCGCCAGATGGTCGAGCGCGTCGTTCCAGCTCACCGCCTGGCGCGGCGCTGAGCGCGCGGTGCGCAGTTCGGGGTGCAGGGCGCGGATCTGCGGCGCCAGCTCCGGCGCCGCGCTCAGGTGCAGGGTGCTGCCCTTGGCGCACAGGCGGCCGAAGTTGGCCGGATGGTCGGGGTCGCCGCGCACCCCGGTGATGCGCCCGTCGACGCTTTCGACGATGACGCCGCAGCCGACGCCGCAATAGGGACAGGTGGAGCGGGTCTCGTGCGCCGCGCGTTCGGGCACGATGGCGATGGAAGCGGCGGGCAGATCGGCGGTGTTCATGGGGCTTCCGCGCTTGCGCAGGCAGCACCGTCGCAATTGGCGGCGGCCAATGCAGGAATGGGTGCCAGCAACTGGTCGCGGCGCAAATAGACCTGCCCGCCCTCCACCTTCACGGCGAACACCGGGGTGCAGCCTGCGTCGGGGGCCTGGGCCTGGCCGTCGTCGAGGCGTATGGTCCAGTTGTGCAGCGGGCAGGCCACGCTCTCGCCGAACACGATGCCTTGCGACAGCGGCCCGCCCTTGTGCGGGCAGCGGTCGAGCAGGGCGCGCACCGCGCCGCTGGCGGTGCGGAACAGCGCGACGTTGACGCCGTCGGGGCGGCGCACCTGACGCGCGCCCAGAACGGGAATGTCGTCCACGGCGCACACGGCGGTCCATTCCTTCTGCACGTTCATGGATGGGCTCCCCTGACGCTGCGCGTCGTTCCTTCGGGATGGAATTCGCCTTTGAGGCGGCTCGACAGGCTCATGCCGGCTCTCCTTGCCGCACTTCGACGGGCACGATGGGAATGAACTGCCGCGTGTCCACGCGCGCCTTGTCGGCTTCGAACCAGGGATCGGGCTCGCCCTGCAGCGCGAACTGCAGGCGCTCCCACAGCGCCTTGCGTCCTTCGGGGTCGTCAAGAATGCGTTTTTTCACGTGATCGAGCCCGACGCGCGACACGTAATGCACGGTGCGCTCCAGGTACCAGCCTTCCTCGCGGTAGAGCTGGATGAAGGCGCCGGTGTATTCGAGCACCTCCTCCTCGGTTTTGAGCTTGACCAGGAATTGCGCCACCTCGGTCTTGATGCCGCCGTTGCCGGCCACGTACATCTCCCAGCCCGAATCGACGCCGATGATGCCCACGTCCTTGATGCCGGCCTCGGCGCAGTTGCGCGGGCAGCCGCTGACACCGAACTTCACCTTGTGCGGGGCGTACATGCGCCAGGTGGCGCGCTCGAGCTTCTTGCCCATGCCGGTGGAGTCCTGCGTGCCGAAGCGGCACCATTCCGAACCCACGCAGGTCTTCACCGTGCGCAGCCCCTTGGCGTAGGCGTGGCCGCTGGGCATGCCGATGTCGCGCCAGACGTTGTGCAGGTCTTCCTTCTTCACCCCGAGCAGGTCGATGCGCTGGCCGCCGGTGACCTTGACGGTGGGGATCTTGTACTTGTCCACCGCGTCGGCAATGCGCCGCAACTCGGCGGCGGAGGTCTCGCCGCCCCACATGCGCGGCACCACCGAGAAAGTGCCGTCCTTCTGGATGTTGGCGTGCGCGCGTTCGTTGATGAAGCGGCTTTGCGGATCGTCCTTGGCCTCGTGCGGCCAGGTGGAGATGAGGTAGTAGTTCAGCGCCGGGCGGCAGCTGGAGCAGCCGTTGGGGGTGCGCCAGCCGAGCTTGGCCTGCACCTCGGCAATGGTCAGCAGATGCTCGTCGCGGATGGCGTCGCGCACTTCCTGGTGGCTGACGTCGGTGCAGCCGCACATGGCCTTTTTCTTGGGCGTGGCGCTGTAGTCGCCGCCCGCGGTGAACATGAGGATCTGCTCGACCAGGCCGGTGCATGAGCCGCAGCTGGCGCTGGCCTTGGTGTGCTTGCGCACATCTTCCAGCGTGAACAGGCCCTTGTCCTTGATGGCCTTGACGATGGTTCCCTTGCACACGCCGTTGCAACCGCAGACCTCGTCGCTGTCGGCCATGGTCGCGGCCTTGCTCTGGCCCTGGTGGCCGGTGTCGCCGAGATGGCTTTCGCCGAACATCAGCTTGTCGCGGATGTCGCCGACGCTGCGGCCTTCGCGCAGCAGCTTGAAGTACCACGAGCCGTCCACCGTGTCGCCGTACAGGCAGGCGCCCAGCAGCTTGTTGTCCTTGATCACCAGGCGCTTGTACACGCCCGAGAACGGGTCGGACAGCACGATGTCCTCGCAGCCCTCGCCGCCCATGAATTCCCCGGCGGAGAACAGGTCGATGCCCGTCACCTTGAGCTTGGTGCTGACCGCGCTGCCGGTGTAGCGGCCGATGCCGAACTGCGCCAGGTGATTGGCCGCCACCTTGCCTTGCTCGAACAGCGGCGCCACCAGGCCGTAGGCCACGCCGCGATGCGCGGCGCATTCGCCCAGGGCGTAGATGCGCGGGTCGGTGACCGTCTGCATGGTGTCGGTGACGACGATGCCGCGCTTGCAATAGATGCCGGCCTTCTCCGCCAGCTCGGTGTTGGGGCGGATGCCCGCGGCCATCACCACAAGGTCGGCCGGGATCTCGCTGCCGTCCTTGAACTGCACCGCGCGCACGCGGCCTTGTTCGTTGCCGAGCAGCGCGGCGGTCTGCGCGCCGATGCGGAAATGCAGGCCGCGGTCTTGCAGCGATTTCTGCAGCAGCTTGCCCGCGGTTTCGTCGAGCTGGCGCTCCATCAGCCACGGCATGATGTGCACCACGGTCACGTCCATGCCGCGCAGCTTCAGGCCGTTGGCCGCCTCCAGACCGAGCAGGCCGCCGCCGATGACGACCGCGTGCTTGTAGCGCTTGGCCGTCTCGATCATGGTCTCGGTGTCCTTGATGTCGCGGTAGGCGATCACGCCCTCCAGGTCCTTGCCCGGCACGGGCAGGATGAAGGGGTTGGATCCGGTGGCCAGCAGCAGACGGTCGTAGGCGGCTTCGGTGCCGTCGTCGGCGCGCACGATGCGCTTGACGCGGTTGATTTCCACCACGGTCTTGCCGGTGTGCAGGGTGATGCCGTTCTCGGCGTACCAGGACAGCGGGTTGAGGATGATCTGCTCGACGGTCTGCTCGCCGGCCAGCACCGGCGAGAGCAGGATGCGGTTGTAGTTCGGATACGGCTCGGCGCCGAACACCGTGATGTCATACAGATCCGGAGCGAGCTTGAGCAACTCCTCCAGCGCGCGCACGCCGGCCATGCCGTTGCCCACGAGGACGAGCTTGAGCTTGTTCATGCGCGCTGCTCCTGCATCGCGGGGTAGGCCGCGGCGATCATCACGCCCGACAGCAACCCGTAGGCATCGGTCCAGGCCAGCTTCACCGCGGGGGTGAAATCGGTGCCAAGGCCCTGGCCTAGCGCGTACAGCAAGGCGCTGCCCACGTATGCATAGTGTTCGGGCTGCACGCCGTAGTCCACATGGCGCCTGGCCATGCTCTGCGCGGCCGGCACGATGCTGTCCAGATTCGTCAGCCCGTTGACCACGGTGTTCAGCATGGCCATCAGCTTGCGGCCCTGTTCGGCCATGTCGCCCTTGAACATCGGCTTGACCTGGGGCGCGATCTCGAACAGGCGCGCGTAGAAGATCGCCGCGGCCTGGTCGGCGACGGGCCTGACCTTGGCGAAACTCGATTGCACCAACTGGATTTGCTCGGCGGTAAGACTCATGGTGGAACTCCTCAAGGTGTTTGTGCGACAGCGGGCGGCGGCATCAAGCGGCCTTGGCCTGGGAATGGGCCTGGCGCTTGTAGAGAAACTCCAGCACCTGGGCGCGCAGGTGGGCGTAGTGCGGGTCTTCCGACAGCGCCAGGCGCTCGCGCGGGCGCGGCAGATCGACGGCGAGGATCTCGCCGATGGTGGCCGCCGGGCCGTTGGTGAGCATGACGATGCGGTCCGACAGCAGCACGGCCTCGTCCACGTCGTGCGTGACCATCACCACCGTGCTGCCGCTGGCGGCGACGATGGCCTGCAGCTCGTCCTGCAGCTTGGCGCGGGTGAGGGCGTCGAGCGCGCCGAAGGGCTCGTCCATCAGCAGCACCTTGGGCTCCATCGCCAAGGCGCGGGCGATGCCGACGCGCTGCTTCATGCCGCCGGAGATCTCGTGGGGATGCTTGTGCGCGGCGTGAGGCAGGCCCACCAATTCGAGCGCGGCCTGGGTGCGGGCCTTGAGTCGCGCTTTGTTCTCGGTGGCGCCGAACACACGTTCCACGCCGAGGTGGATGTTGTCGAAGCAGCTCATCCAAGGCAGCAGCGAGTGGTTCTGGAACACCACCGCGCGGTCCGGTCCGGGCGCGGTGATTTCGCGTCCGTCGCAGACCATCACGCCGGACGACGGGCGCGTGAGCCCAGCGATCAGGTTGAGCAGGGTGCTTTTGCCGCAGCCGGAATGGCCGATCAGGGTGATGAACTCGCCCTTGGCGATGTCGAGGTCGATGCTGCGCAGGGCGTGGAAGGGGCCGCGCGCGGTGTCGAACAGCATCTCGACCTGTTGGACTGAAATAAAGCGCTCCATGATGTGTGTTCCTTTGCGCGGGTCAATGGGCCTGGTCGTAGCTGAAGCGGCGCGCCAGCAGCATCAGCAGGGCTTCGAGCACCATGCCGGTGACGCCGATGACCAGGATGGCGATGACGATGTGCGCCATGTTGAGGTTGTTCCACTCGTTCCACAGCCAGAAGCCGATGCCGGTGCCGCCGGTCAACATCTCGGCGGCGACGATGACCAGCCAGGCCGTGCTGACCGACAGCCGCACCCCGGTCATCATGTAGGGCATGACGGAAGGCAGCAGGATCTTGGTGAACACCTTCCAGGTGGAGAGGTTCAGCACGCGCGCCACGTTGAGGTAGTCCTGCGGCACGCGCTGCACGCCGATGGCGGTGTTGATCATCATCGGCCAGATGGAGCAGATGAAGATGGTCCAGATGGCCGCGGCCGGCGCGCTGCTGAACACGTACAGCCCGATGGGCAGCCAGGCCAGCGGAGACACCGGGCGCAGCAGGCTGATGATGGGGCCGAGCATGTGGTTGAGAAAGCGCATGCGGCCGATGGCGAAGCCCAGCGGAATGCCCAGGGCCGCCGCCAGGCCGAAGCCGTAGGCCACGCGCTTGAGCGAGGCCAGCAGGTTCCAGCCGATGCCCACGTCGTTGGGACCGTTGTCGTAGAAGGGATGCGCGAACACCTGCTGCGCCGACTTCCAGGTGGCCAGCGGCGAGGGGAACTGCGCGCTCTTGTCGGACGCCAGGGTCCACAGCGCCAGCAGCAGGCAGGCCCCCGCCAGCGGGGCGATCAGGGTCAGGGCGATCTGGCGGTTGCGCGCGCGTTTGCGGTCCTCGGGGCTCATGGGGCGGATGCCCGGCCTGGCGCCCGGCGCCGCCGCAGCGTCGGGCGTCGAGGGCGTCTGGCTTTCGATGGAAGGCGCTTGCGGCGGGGGCGCGGGCCCGAAGGTCCCGGCGGCGCCGGGCAATACGGCTGTATTCATGCTGGACTCCTGGTTCCCGGCTCGGACATCAAGCGGCGAGATCGTTGACCTTGAAGCCATGGGCGTAGGCCTTGGGATCCTTGCCGTCCCACACCACGCCGTCGATCAGCTTCGAGCTGCGCATGTCGCTGGCGGGAACCGGCACCTTGAGTTCGGCGGCGACCTCCTTGTAGAGGTCGACGCGGTTGATGGCCTTGGCCACGGCCAGGTAATCGGGGTCGGTCTTGAGCAGACCCCAGCGACGGAACTGGGTGAGGAACCACATGCCGTCGGAGATCCAGGGGAAGGGAACCTGCCCGTCCTCGTAGAAGGTCATCGGATGCTTGTCGTGCCAACTCTTGCCCAGGCCGTTGGTGTATTCGCCCAGGATGCGCGGCAGGATGGTTTCCACCTGGGTGTTGACGTAGCCGGGCGCGGCGATGGTCTCGGCCATCTTGGTGCGGTTGGCGTTTGAGGCGTCGATCCAGCGGCTGGCTTCCAGCACCGCGGCCATCACGGCCTTGGCGGTGTTGGGATACTTCTGCACGAACTCGGCGGTGGTGCCGAGAACCTTCTCGGGGTGGTCGGTCCAGATGTCCTGGCTGGTCACTGCGGTGAAGCCGATTTTCTGGTTGATCGCCACGGCGTTCCACGGCTCGCCGACGCAGAAACCGTCCATGCTGCCCACGCGCATGTTGGCCACCATCTGCGGCGGCGGCACGGTGATGACCTTGTCATCCTTCATCGGGTTGATGCCATAGGTCGCCAGCCAGTAGTACAGCCACATCGCGTGGGTGCTGGTGGGAAAGGTCTGGGCGAAGGTGTAGGTGCGCTTTTTCTCGGCGATCGCCTTGGCCAGCGCCGGACCGGTCGTGATGCCATCCTTGGCCAGCGCGTCCGACAGCGTGATGGCCTGGCCGTTGCGGTTCAGGCCCATCAGGATGGCCATGTCCTTTTTCGGACCGCCGACGCCGAGCTGCACGCCGTAGGGCAGGCCGTAGAGCACATGCGCCAGATGGATGCCGCCGGTGACGAGGTTGTCGCGCACCGCGGCCCACGAGGCCTGCTTGGATGGGATGATCTTGACGCCGTATTTCTTGTCGAAGCCCAGCACCGAGGCCATGACGATGGGGGCGCAGTCGGTGAGCGGGATGAAGCCGATCTTCACCTCCGCGAGTTCGGGCTTGCCGATGCCGGCCGCGCGGGCCTGGGTCTGCAGTCCGGGGAGCAGGCTGGCGGCCGCGGTCGCGGCGGCGGACTTGATGATGGCGCGACGCACCGGCTGCGCCGGGGCATTCGACTGCGATGTGGCTTGTTCCTGTCTGCGCATGACGATCCAGTGAAGGTAGGGTCGAAAAAAAAGCCCCTGAGGGCAGCCACAGACGTGGTGCTCTCAAGGGCGTCATTGCCAAACTGGTGGGGGGAGACACCCGCACCAGCAGTCCTTGCATAAGCCGCCGTTGGCTTACGCCTTCATTCAAGCAATCGCCATGCCAGGTTTCGGGCGGATGGTTTTCAGAGGAGGATGGGCTTGCGGGTCGACGAAGCCGCACCGTCATGAATGGTGCGCTGCACTGCGGCTGTGCACGCGGGGCGGAAAACGCCCGGATGCGGTGCATGCCTTGGGGAGTATCCGAGGCGCTGGCGGGCGCGGTCAGATGAGGCTGGCCGTGTCCAGGATGCGCTGCGCCACCTCGGCGAGCTTGAGTCCTTTTTCCATCGCCAGCTTGCGCATGCGGCCGAAGGCCTCGTCCTCGCTGCAGCCCTGGCGCTGCATCACGATGCCCTTGGCGCGCTCGATCAGCTTGCGCTCGGACAGCTGGGTGCGCGCGTCGTCCAGCTCGGCGCGCAGGCCCTGCTCGCGCTGGAAGCGCGCCAGCGCCACCTCGATCACCGGTTTCACGCGGCTGGGCTTGAGGCCGTCGACGATGTAGGCGGTGACGCCGGCCGAAATGGCCAGTTGGGCGGTCTCGGTGTCGTCGTCGTCGGTGAACAGCACGATCGGGCGCGGGGTGTCGCGCGAGGCCAGCACCACGTGTTCCAGCAGGTCGCGCACGCCGGATTCGGCGTCCACGATCACCAGGTCCGGCCGGGCCTGGGCGATACGGTCGTCCAGATCCGGCGTGGCCGGCAGCACCGCCACCACCTCGTAGCCCGCATCGAGCAGGGCGTGGACCAGCGCCGCGCTGCGCTGCGCCTGGCGCGCATGGTCGGCCGCGTGCTCATCCTGCGCCAGCGCGGGGTCTGGCGAGATGACGGCAACCTTGAGGGCGCGCAGCGAGGTCGAGCGTGGTCGGGCCATGCGTCCGGGCGTGCAAGTTTCGTGCCCCGCGCCGCGTGTTCAGTGGCCGGCGCAGCGCAGGGCGTAGGCGGCGAGCGCGGCGACGATGTCCGGGCTGTCGCCGGCGGCGGCGGCGATGCGCACGTCGAGCCGCGGGTGGCGGGCCTGCGCCTCGCGCACCGCCTGCGGAATGTCGCGCCGCAGGTGTCCGCCGGCACCCAGGAACAGCGGGACGAGGTGCACCAGCGCGCAGCCCGAGGCGCCGGCATCGTCCAGCGCCTGTGGCAGCGAGGGCTGCATGGATTCGAGATAGGCGAGTTCGATGTCGAGATCGGGCCGAGCGGCGCGCAGCGCGGCCAGCACGGCCTGGAACGGCTGCGCCCATTCGGGCTGGCGCGAACCGTGGGCCAGCAGCAGGAGGCGGGAGGGCGGCGCGGGCTCGCTCATGTCGTCCGCAGCAGTCCCTTGGTCTCGATGAAGCGCACCACCGTCTGCAGCCCATCCAGGGTTTTGAGGTTGGTCATGGCGTAGGGGCGCAGGCCCTGCGGGCCGGTGCGCATGCGCTCGGTGTCGGCGCGCATCACGTCGAGGTCGGCGCCCACATGCGGGGCGAGGTCGGTCTTGTTGATGACCAGCAGGTCGCTCTTGGTGATGCCGGGGCCGCCCTTGCGCGGAATCTTCTCGCCGCCGGCCACGTCGATGACGTAGAGGGTCAGGTCCGACAGCTCCGGGCTGAAAGTGGCGGCGAGGTTGTCCCCGCCCGATTCGATGAACACGATGTCGGCGTCCGGGAACTTGTCCAGCATGCGGTCCACCGCTTCCAGGTTGATCGAGGCGTCCTCGCGGATCGCGGTGTGCGGGCAGCCCCCGGTTTCCACGCCCATGATGCGCTCGGGCTCCAGCGCGCCGGCCACGGTGAGCAGGCGCTGGTCCTCCTTGGTGTAGATGTCGTTGGTCACCACCACGAGCTCGTAGTCCTCGCGCATGGCCTTGCACAGCATTTCGAGCAGGGTGGTCTTGCCCGAACCGACCGGCCCGCCGATGCCCACCCGCAGCGGCGGCAGGCGCTTGCTGCGCTTGGGAATGGCGTGCAGCGGGGTGGCGTGGCTTGCGGGGCTGGCGGCGTCGTTCATGATCGGAACAGGCGTGAATACTGGGTTTCGTGGCGGGCGCTGAGGATGGCGAGCATGGGCGCGAAGCTCTGCCAGTCGTCCATGCGGGGCTGCAGGTTTCGTGCCTGGGCGACGGCGGCGGGGATGTCCGGCGTCAGCGCCGCGAGCAGGCGCTGGCCGGCGCTTTGCCCCAGCGGCACCGTGCGCACGGCGGCCTGGACCTGGTTGTCCAGCCAGGAGAAGGCCAGCGCATGCGCGGTGTGCCCGGCGTCCAGCCCGAGGGCCAGGGCGCCGAGGGCGAAGGCCAGCGGCCAGGCCGGCGCCGGCGGCAGCTGCGCGGCAAGCGCCAGCCCGGTGTGGGTGGGCTGCAGGTTGCGCAACCACTCCAGCATCGAGCGCCCCATCTGCAAGGTCTGCTGGCGCAGCTCAGCCGTTTCGCGCGTGCTCAGCACCCAGGCCTGGATGGTTTGCAGCGCGGCGGCGTCGCCCGCCTGCCACGCCGCGTGCGCGGCGCAGGCCACCGGCAGTTCGCTGCGGGCCAGGGTGAGCTGCAGCTGGCCGCGCAGCCAGGCCAGGGCCTGGGCCTCGTCGCCGACGAGTCCGGCGTCCGCCGCGGCCTCCAGTCCTTCGGAATAGCTGAACCCGCCCACCGGCAGCGCGGGCGAGGCCAGCCACATCGCGGCGAGCAGCGCGGCGGGCTCGTGCGCGTTCGCGGGCGCGGCGCAATACGGTGCGCGAGGTTCCCCCTCCCGACCTCCCCCACCTTGTGGGGGAGGTGAGAACGGCGCAGCGCCTTGTGCAGTCACACCGTCACCCTCAATGCGCGTGGTCATGTCCATGCGCATGCTTGTGGTCGTGCGCATGATCGTGGCGGTGCCCGCCGCCCTCGCCATACGCCCCGGCCTCGGGTTCGAACGGCGCATGCGCCTCGGTGACGATCAGGTGCAGGCGGCGCAGCATGTCGCGCAGCACCGGGTCGGGCTCGAATTGCAGGAGGTCGGGCTGGACTTCGAGCTGCACATGGCGGTTGCCCAGGTGATAGGCGGCGCGCAGCAGGTCGATCGGCGTGCCGTGCGCGGCGCAGGTGCGCACTTGCAGCACGGCCTGCGGCGCGGCCTCGACGCGGATCAGGGAGCCGTCCTCGGCCACCAGCACGTCGCCGCCGCGCAGCACGCTGCCGCGCGGCAGGAACACGGCAATGTGGCGTCCGGCGCTGTCGTGCGCGTCGAAGCGGCTCTTGCTGCGGGTGTCCCAGTCCAGACTGACCGTTGCGGCGCGTTTGACCAGCGCAGGTGCAAGGCCGCGCGCTGCGGGAAGGTGTTTGTTGACGGTGAGCATGGCGGCGGGTTTGTGATGGTTTGCAGGAAGAAGGGTCAAGGTTTAATATAACAATCGTTATAACTTTATCGCCACCAGGAGGCCGCCATGTCCGCCCTCAAACTGACCCAGATCGGCAATTCCGTCGGCGTCATTCTGCCCAAGGAACTCCTCGCCCGCCTCAAACTGGAAAAAGGCGACACGGTGTTCGTCACCGAGGCGGCGAATGGCATCACACTCACACCCTACGATCCTGCGCTGGACGAGCAACTGCAACTGGGCCGCGAATTCATGCGCGAGTACCGCGACACCTTCCACCAACTCGCCAAATGAGCTGGCGCTTCATCGAGCGGCGCGCGCTGCTGTTGTTGCACGATGAAAGTCTGGCCGAACACGGCGGCGCCCCTGGCCTGCGCGACGAAGGTCTGCTCGATTCGGCGTTGGCCCGGCCTTTGAATCTGGTGGCCTACGGCGAGCCGGATCTTGCCGCGCTTGCCGCCGCCCATGGCGTGGGCTTGGCGAAAAATCATGCTTTCGTCGGCGGCAACAAGCGCGCGGCCTTTCTTGCAGTGGGCTTGTTCGTCGCCCTGAATGGCCAGCGCCTCGCCGCCACGCAAGCCGACGCCACACTCACGATGCTCGCGATCGCTTCGGGAGCGTTGGGAGAAGACGAGTTCGCAGCGTGGATACGGGCGCATCTGCAACCGCGCTAGGTCAAGGGATCGATCACCCGCAGGGCGGCGACAATGGCCCCGTCCTGAGACGCCCGGGTTGAGATCAGACGCGACGCAGGCGTTGGACGCTGGCTATCGGTCGCCGGCCTCAAGTTTTTGGCCGCTTGGCCAGCAGCGCCCCGAGCCCGGCCAGCGAGCACGGCAACGCCGTCGAATCGCCGAGCGCGACGGCCGCCACGAGCGGCACGCTCACGCGCCTGCCGTGCGACATGGCGTAGCTGATCACGGTGAGGATGGTGGGGCCGGGCATCACGAGCAATAAGGTCGAGGCGGCGACGAAGGCGAGCCAGTGATCGAGGGGCATGAAAGTTCTCCGGACCTCAGAACAGGAAATACCGCTGCGCCATCGGCAGCACGGTGGCCGGCTCGCAGGTGAGGAGCTGGCCGTCGGCGCGCACCTCGTAGGTCTGGGCGTCCACCTCCATGCGCGGGGTGTAGGCGTTGTGCACCAGGTCGGCCTTTTTCACGCTGCGGCAGTCGCGCACGGCGGCCAGTGTCTTGCGTAAGCCCAGGCGGGCGCCGAGGCCCAGGCCCAGCGCCGCCTGCGAGACGAAGGTGAGCGAGGTGGCGAGCCGCGCGCCGCCGAAGGCGCCGAACATGGGGCGGGCATGCACCGGCTGCGGCGTGGGGATGGAGGCGTTGGCGTCGCCCATCAGCGCCGCGGCGATGAAGCCGCCCTTGAGGATGACGCTGGGCTTGATGCCGAAGAAGGCCGGGCGCCACAGCACCAGGTCGGCCCATTTGCCCACTTCGATCGAACCCACTTCGTGCGCCATGCCGTGGGCCAGCGCCGGGTTGATGGTGTATTTGGCGACGTAGCGCTTGGCGCGGAAGTTGTCGTTGCGGGTCCCGCCTTGTGTCGCGCCGGCCTGGGGCGGCGCCAGCCAGCCGCGCTGCATCTTCATCTTGTGCGCCGTCTGCCAGGTGCGCAGGATGACCTCGCCCACGCGCCCCATGGCCTGGCTGTCGCTGGACATGATGCTGATGGCGCCGAGGTCGTGCAGCACGTCCTCGGCGGCGATGGTCTCGCGGCGGATGCGGCTTTCGGCGAAGGCCAGGTCCTCGGCGATGTTGGGGTCGAGGTGGTGGCACACCATGAGCATGTCGAGGTGCTCGTCGATGGTGTTGACGGTGAACGGCCGCGTCGGGTTGGTGCTGGAGGGCAGCACGTTGGCCTCGCCCAGCACCTTGAGAATGTCCGGCGCATGGCCGCCGCCGGCGCCTTCGGTGTGGAAGGTGTGGATGGTGCGGCCCTTGAAGGCGGCGATGGTGTCCTCGACGAAGCCGCTCTCGTTGAGCGTGTCGGTGTGGATGGCGACCTGGGTGTCGGTGTCCTCGGCCACCGACAGGCAGCAGTCGATGGCCGCGGGCGTGGTGCCCCAGTCCTCGTGCAGCTTGAGGCCGATGGCGCCGGCGTCGATCTGCTCGCGCAGCGCGTGCGCGCGGCTGGCGTTGCCCTTGCCGAAAAAGCCCAGGTTCATCGGGAAGGCCTCGGCCGCCTGCAGCATGCGCGCGAGGTTTTCCGGACCCGGCGTGCAGGTGGTGGCGTTGGTGCCGGTGGCCGGGCCCGTGCCGCCGCCGAGCATGGTGGTGACGCCGCTCATCAGCGCTTCCTCGATCTGCTGCGGGCAGATGAAGTGGATGTGGCTGTCGATGCCGCCGGCGGTGAGGATCATGCCCTCGCCGGCGAGGATTTCCGTGCCCGGGCCGATGACCATGTCCACCCCCGGCTGCACGTCCGGGTTGCCGGCCTTGCCGATGGCGGCGATGCGCTGGCCGCGGATGCCCACGTCCGCCTTGATGATGCCCCAGTGGTCGAGGATGAGGGCGTTGGTGATGACCAGATCCATCGCGCCTTCGGCGCGCGTGGCCTGGCCCTGGCCCATGCCGTCGCGGATGGTCTTGCCGCCGCCGAATTTCACTTCTTCGCCGTAGCCGCCGGCGCGCAGGGTGTAGTCGTCCTCGACTTCGATCAGCAGTTCGGTGTCGGCCAGGCGCACGCGGTCGCCAATGGTGGGGCCGAACATGTCCGCGTAGGCGCGGCGGGAAAGGGTGGGCATGGGTCAGGCCTTCAGGGATTCAGGTTGCCGCTGCGCGCTTTCCCCCTCCCCACGCGTGGGGAGGGTTGGGGCGGGGAGCCTTGCGGCGTGCGGCATCGGTTCGCGCGACATCAACATCATTCATCCATCGAGCGCGCCCATCACGCCTTGGCGGAACCCCACCACCACGCGGGCGCCGGCGTAGGCCACCAGCTCCACGGTGCGCTGCTGGCCGGGCTCGAAGCGCACCGCGGTGCCGGAGGCGATGTTCAGGCGCATGCCGCGCGCGGCGGCGCGGTCGAAGCGCAGCGCGGGGTTGGTTTCGGCGAAGTGGTAATGCGAGCCGACCTGGATCGGGCGGTCGCCGGCGTTCTCCACCACCAGGGTGAGGGTGGGGCGGCCGGGGTTGAGCGCGAGGTCGCCTTCGGCGCAGAGGATTTCTCCGGGAATCATGGTCGGGCTCCGGAATGGGGCGTCATGCGATGGGTTGGTGCACGGTCACCAATTTGGTGCCGTCGGGGAAGGTGGCTTCCACCTGAATGTCGGGAATCAGCTCGGCCACGCCGTCCATCACGTCGTCGCGGCCGAGCAGGGTGCGGCCGAAGCTCATCAGCTCGGCCACGGTGCGGCCGTCGCGCGCACCTTCGAGCACCGCCGCGGTGATGTAGGCGACGGCCTCCGGGACGTTGAGCTTGAGCCCGCGCGCCCGGCGGCGTTCGGCGAGCAGGGCGGCGGTGAAGATGAGCAGCTTGTCTTTTTCGCGCGGGGTGAGATCCATGGGCTTGCGGGCTTGCGGGGGAATGTGGGCGAGCTTAGCGGCTGCGGGGTGTCGCGGGTAGGGGGCGCTCCACAGCCGCAAAAACCGTACCTGCGCCTCGCTCGCCCCGACATGGTGCGCCCAGGTTTTTGAGGGTTCGGAGGGCGCCATGGCTGTGCCCCAAACCACAGCCGGCACCTCGCGCCGGGACGTGGCGCCGGCCGGGCCGCGTCGGCCGCCGGTGGCAATGCGGCGGGCCTTGGCCAGGGTGAGCACCGGCCGTCGTTTCGCGTTCCGATGTCCATGCCTTCCGGGGGATGGCACAGGACTTGCTGACATGAGCCTTGCAACTCGCACCACTCAGGAGGAAATCTCAATGGATCGTCGTTCAGCAATCAAAACAGTCGGCGCCACGATCGCCGCGGCCGCCGCGAGCAGCCTGCCGTTTCCGGCCATCGCCGCGAAGAAGTCGCCGATCAAGGTCGGCATCCTGCATTCGCTGTCGGGCACCATGGCCATCTCCGAAACCGCGTTGAAAGACGTGGACTTGATGACCATCGCCGAGATCAACGCCGCGGGCGGCGTGGACGGCCACATGATCGAACCGGTGGTGGTGGACCCGGCCTCCAACTGGCCGCTGTTCGCCGAGAAGGCGCGCCAGCTCATTTCGCAGGACAAGGTGGCCGCCATCTTCGGCTGCTGGACCTCGGTATCGCGCAAATCGGTGCTGCCGGTGCTCGACGAACTGAACGGTCTGCTGTTCTACCCGGTGCAGTTTGAAGGCCAGGAAGAGAACCCGCACGTGGTGTACACCGGCGCGGCGCCCAACCAGCAGGCCATTCCCGCCACCGAATACCTGATGAGCAAGGACGGCGGCGGTGCCAAACGCTTCTTCCTGCTGGGCACCGACTACGTCTACCCGCGCACGACCAACGCCATCCTGCGCGGCTTCCTGCATTCCAAGGGCGTGAAGGACAGCGACATCGCCGAGGTCTACACCCCCTTCGGTTTCAGCAACTACCAGAACATCGTCGCCGACATCAAGAAGTTCGCCTCCGCCGGCCCCACTTGCGTCATCTCCACCATCAACGGCGACTCCAACGTCCCGTTCTACAAGGAAATGGCCAACCAGGGCATCAAGGCCACCGACATCCCGGTGGTGGGCTTCTCCGTGGCCGAACAGGAACTCGCCGGCATGGACGCCAAGCCGCTGGTCGGCTACCTCACCGCGTGGAACTACTACGAGTCGCTGAGGAATCCGGTCAACACCAAGTTCGTCAACGCGTGGAAGGCATGGGTCAAGAAGCAAGGCCTGAAGGACTATCCCGTCACCGACGACCCGATGGAAGCGTCCTACATCGGCATCCACATGTGGAAGCAGGCGGTGGAGAAGGCCAAGTCGACCAAGACCGACGCCGTGCGCAAGGCGCTCATCGGTCAGAAGTTCGCCGCGCCGGACGGCTACACCGTCGAAGTGCTGCCCAACCAGTACCTGAGCAAGCCGGTGTTCATCGGCCAGGTGCGCGCGGACGGCCAGTTCGACGTGGTGTGGAAGTCCAAGGGCCTGGTGAAGGGCGAGGCCTGGAGTCCCTACGTGCCCAAGCCGAAGAACGCCTGAGCCTCGGCCAAGGAAACCCTCCTCCTCCCGCCCTCCCCACGGTGGGGGAGGGGAGTCTTGCAAGCACCGGCCTGTGTTGAATCACGTATCCGCACCATGACCTTCCAGCATTTCCTCCGGCACCGGCCCTGCGCCTGGCTCCGCACCGCCTTCGGCCTGCTGCTGCTGGGTCTGCTGCCTCTGGCGCACGCGCTCACGCCGCAGGAGGCGATGGCGATTTCCAGCGGCGATACCGACGCCCGCATCGCCGCCCTGCACCAAGCCGTGCAGCACCCCGACCCGCAGCTCGCCGCGTTTCTCGCCGACCTGTTGAACAACGCGGTGCAGATCGACGGCAGCATGGTCCAGGTACAACAAGGCGACGGCTGGATCGACCTCGCTACCGGCAAGGCGGTGACGCCCAGCGCCAACGCGCAGGGCGTGATCAACAACAACTACGTGCGCAAGGAGCTGCAATCGGCCCGCGCCGCGCTGGACCTGTTCGCCGGGGACCGCGCCCAGCGCCTGAGAGCGGTGCGGCAGTTGCAGGACGACCCGACCTCGGTCGACCGCACCCTGGTCGAGCAGGCGCTGAAGACGGAGAAGGACCCCGAGATCCTGGAGCGGCTGCAGTTGCTGCACGCCGCCATCCTGCTGACCAGCGCGAACGCCGCCGACCGCCTGGCCGCGGCGAAAGACCTGGCCGCGAGCAACTACCCCGCGGTGCGCAGCTTGCTGCTGTCGCGCCTGGACAAGAACGGCGGGAGATTCGTCGAAACCGACCCCGCCGTGCGGGCGCAGATCGAGAAAAGCCTCGGCGCGATCAACGAGCGCCTGGCCTGGGGCGAGCGTCTTGGCACGCTGTTCTCGGGCATCAGCCTGGGCAGCATCCTGCTGCTGGCCGCGCTCGGCCTGGCCGTCACCTACGGCCTGATGGGCGTGATCAATATGGCGCAGGGCGAGTTCATCATGCTCGGCGCCTACGCCACCTACGTCATGCAGGGGCTGTTCGAGCGCTATGCGCCGGGCGCGGCGCAGTATGCCCTGGTCGCCGCGGTGCCGTTTTCCTTTCTTGTCGCCGGCGCCATCGGCATGCTGGTCGAGCGCGCCATCATCCGCCGGCTCTACGGCCGCCCGCTCGAAACCCTGCTTGCCACCTGGGGCATCAGCCTGGTGCTGATCCAGGCCGTGCGCAGCCTGTTCGGGCCGCAGAACGTGCAGGTGGACAACCCGCCGTGGATGTCGGGCGGGCTGCACGTCATGGCCAACCTCATCCTGCCCTACAACCGCATGGTCGTCATCGCCTTCACCGTGCTGGTGCTGCTGGCCATGTGGCTGCTGATCGCACGCACCCGGCTGGGCCTGTTCGTGCGCGCCGTGACGCAGAACCGCGCGATGGCGTCCTGCGTCGGCGTGCGCACGCCGCGGGTGGACATGCTGGCCTTCGGCCTGGGCGCCGGCATCGCGGGGTTGGCGGGCTGCGCGCTGAGCCAGATCGGCAACGTCGGCCCCGAGATGGGCCAGGGCTACATCGTCGACTGCTTCATGGTGGTGGTGCTCGGCGGCGTGGGCCAACTCACCGGCACGGTGGCCGCCGCCCTCGGCCTGGGCGTCGTCAACACCCTGCTCGAAGGCGTGGCCGGCGCGGTGCTGGCCAAGATCGCCGTGCTGGTGGCCATCATCCTGTTCATCCAGAAAAGGCCGCAGGGCATGTTCGCCCTCAAGGGCCGCAGCGTGGAAGGCTAAGACATGGCCGCAGTCATTCCCTCCCCCGCCGCCGCGCCGCGGCCGCGCGCGCAACTGCAGCAGCCCACCGCCTTCCTGCCGCCGTGGGGCTGGGCGGCGCTGATCGTTTTCCTGCTGCTGGCCTGCGTGGCCATGCCCTTGCTGGCCTTGGCCGTGCCGCAGGGCAGCAGCCTGCATGTGTCGCCATACTGGATTGGCCTGGCCGGCAAGATTCTTTGCTACGCCATGGTGGCGCTGGCGATGGATCTGGTGTGGGGCTATGCCGGCATTCTGTCGCTGGGCCACGGCCTGTTCTTCGCCCTGGGCGGCTATGCCATGGGCATGTACCTCAACCGCGCGATGAACGCCGCCAGCGGCAACCTGCCGGACTTCATGCAGTTCATGCAGTGGACCCACTTCCCCTGGTACTGGGCGGGCACCCAACACTTCGCCTACGCCATGTTCCTGGCCGTGGCCGCGCCGGGCCTGCTGGCCTTCGTGTTCGGTTTTTTCGCCTTCCGCTCGCGCATCAAGGGCGTGTACTTCTCCATCATCACCCAGGCGCTGACCTATGCCGCCATGCTGCTGTTCTTCCGCAACGAAACCGGCTTCGGCGGCAACAACGGCCTCACCGATTTCAAGGTGCTGCTGGGTTTCCCGGTGGGCACCACGGGCATGACCGTGTCGCTGTTCGTCGCCAGCAGCCTCGCGTTGGCGGCCATGTTTCTGTTCGCGCGCTGGCTGGTGCGCAGCAAGTTCGGCCGCGTGCTCACCGCCATCCGCGACGCCGAGAGCCGCGTCATGTTCTGCGGCTACAACCCGCTGTGGTTCAAGCTCGGGGTATGGACGATCTCGGCCATGATGTGCGGCGTGGCCGGCGCGCTGTACGCGCCGCAGGTTGGCATCATCAATCCGAGCGAGATGTCCACCGCCAATTCCATCGAAATCGCCATCTGGGCCGCCATCGGCGGGCGCGGCACGCTCATCGGCCCCATCGTCGGCGCGGTGCTGGTGAACGCGGCCAAGAGCTGGCTGACCGTGGCCATGCCCGAGGTCTGGCTGTACCTGCTCGGCGGGCTGTTCATCGTCGTCACCCTGTTCGCGCCCTACGGTCTGGCCGGCATCTGGACGCAATGGAGGCAGCGTCGTGGCTGAGCTCGACTGGCGGGAGATCGTGTTCCAGCAACCCGGCCCCGAGTTGGGCGGCGACGCCCAGCCCGGCTACGGCCACATGCGCAAGGCTGGGCTCGACACCAGCCACGGCGTGGTGCTGTACCTCGACGACATCAGCGTGAGCTTCGACGGTTTTCGCGCGCTGAACAAGCTGTCGCTCACCATCGACACCGGCGAACTGCGCTGCATCATCGGTCCCAACGGCGCCGGCAAGACCACCATGATGGACGTCATCACCGGCAAGACCCGGCCCGACGCGGGCGGAGCCTTTTTCGGCCAGACCATCGACCTGCTCGCGCTGCGCGAGGCCGAGATCGTCGAGGCCGGCATCGGCCGCAAGTTCCAGAAGCCCACCGTGTTCGAGCAACTCAGCGTGCAGGACAACCTGGAACTGGCGCTCAAGACCGACAAGCGCGCGCGCAAGACCCTGGGCTTTCGCCTCAGCGCCGCGCAGCGCCAGCGCGTGGAGGAGGTGCTGGTGCAAATCCGCCTGGAAGACCAGGCCGCGCGCCGCGCCGGCGACCTGTCGCACGGGCAGAAGCAATGGCTCGAAATCGGCATGCTGCTCATGCTCGACCCCAAGCTGCTGCTGCTGGACGAACCCGTGGCCGGCATGACCGACTTTGAGACCGACCGCACCGCCGAGCTGTTCGCCTCGCTCGCCGGCAAGCACACCCTGGTGGTGGTCGAGCACGACATGGAATTCGTGCGCAAGATCGCCCACAAGGTCACGGTGCTGCACGAGGGCAGCGTGCTGGCCGAAGGCAGCCTGGAGCAGGTGCAGGCCGACGAGCGTGTGGTCGAGGTCTATCTCGGGCGCTGAAGGACGCCATCCCCAATTCATGCTCAAGATCGAAGCGGTCAACCAGTACTACGGCGGCAGCCACATCCTGCGCAACGTCTGCCTCGAACTCGAGAAAGGCCAGGTGCTCACCCTGCTCGGGCGCAACGGCGTGGGCAAGACCACGCTGCTCAAGTCCCTCATGGGACTGGTGGGCATCAAGAGCGGCAGCATCACGCTGGACGGCCAGCGCATCGACCACCTGCGGCCCGACGCGCGGGCGCGCTTGGGGCTGGGCTACGTGCCCCAGGGCCGCGAAATCTTCCCGCGCCTGAGCGTGGAGGAGAACCTGCGTATGGGCCTGGCCACCAAGCCCGGCGGCAGCCCCATACCCGCCGAGCTGTACGACCTGTTTCCCGTGCTCAGGCAGATGCTGCACCGGCGCGGCGGCGACCTCTCCGGCGGCCAGCAACAGCAGCTCGCCATCGCCCGCGCCCTGGCGGCCGGGCCGAAGCTGCTCATCCTCGACGAACCCACCGAAGGCATCCAGCCCTCCATCATCAAGGACATCGAGCGCGTCATCCGCATGCTCGCCGCACGTGGCGACATGGCCATTCTGCTGGTCGAGCAGTACTACGACTTCGCCAAATCCCTGGCCGACCGCTACGCCGTCATGTCGCGTGGCGAGGTGATCAAGACGGGGAAGGGGACGGAAATGGACGCCGACGGCGTGCGTGAACTGATCGCGGTGTAGGGCGCTGCAGTCGTTTCTTCACACGCTGCGCAACTGATCCAGCGGGCTGGCCTTAGCTTTGTCTTCCTCAATCAAACTCTCGAACGATTGCAGAGGAACACCGACGGAGTTCTCCGGTGGCACCGACTCGCGAGGTGCGGGGGTGCACAGTCGTACGGCCGCTGCGGCGCGGTAAGCTGGCGGCCATGCCATTCGCCAGAATCGAAGTTCGCCGCTCCAGGCCCGAGCACGAAGTGCAGGGTCTTCAGCGCGGCGGTGCGCATGCTGTTACGTGGCCCAAACCCGAGGCGCGCAGGGCGGCAGGTCCCATGCCAGGTGGCGCCAGGCGGCCCAGACCTGTTTGAACAGCGCGGCCAGCGGCTCGATGCGGTGGCTGGCCGCGCGCAGCACCACCACCTGCGGGTGCGGGCTGGTGGCGCCGGCGGGGCGCTCCGCGTCGCCGCAGGCGAGCTGGCGGGCGGCGTCGAGCAGGGCGTCGCGGCGTGGTGCGGCGATGGGGCTGCCGCTGGCGAACACCAGGGTGCCCAGCGCGGTGCGGCCGGCCAGGCCGCTGGGGCTGTGGAGCAGGGCGGCGTCGGTGGCATCCAGTTGGCCGCGCTCCAGCCAGACGCCGGGCAGTTCGAGGTGCTGGGTGAAGCGGCCGGACTGAAAGGCCTGGCCCGCGGCGGGAAGGCCGAGGGCGAGCATGTCCCAGGCGAAGAGTTCGGCGCCGGGGGCGAGGGTGAAGCGGCTGCGGTTCTCGCCCAGGCAGGCGTTGTAGGCCAGGGTTTCCAGGGGCAGCCATTCGAGCCGCGTGCCTTCGTGCAGCGTGGCGTCCAGGGTTTGCACGGCAGGGGCGCCGAGGCTGCGGTAGAAGCGCGTCGCGCCCGGCGTGGTGACCAGGGCATGGGCCTGCGCTTCGACATCACAGCGAATGTCGAGGCGGTCGCCCCCCACCAGACCGCCGGGCGGATGCACCAGCACGTGGTGGCAGATGTCCGGCCCTTCGGGGTGGAGCGCGGCGAGTACCCGCAGCGCGCCGGCATGCCGGCTATGGGCCGTGCTGCGGCCGTGCCGCCGGCCGTAGCGCAGATGCAGTGTCGAGGCCCAGGCGGGTTGCGGCGCGAGCGGGGGCGAAACCGCGGTGCCGGGCGGCGTTTGCCGGGGCGGCAGGCAGGTAGGGAAGGCTGGGGGTGCGCGCATGGCAATCTGGGCGGGAACCGGTTCGCCCCGGTGGGAGCGGCTCCGCGCATGATCGCACAAGGCCGGGCCGGGTTTGGCCGCCTCACCGACCGCGGCGTGTGGCGAGGGGGCTACGGGAATCGTGCAAGAAAAGGGGTGTTTCGTGAAGCAATTCACAGCACTCCCGGATTTCCTGCGTTTCGGGGGGGATTCGTACCAGGAGGTTTCCCCATAATGAACTCAAGTGCCGCCGAACCTGGGTTTTCATCCCGAAATTCCCGGTTTGCGGCGCCCCCGACACCGACATGGACGATCCTGCCACCCTACCGCTCACACCGGTTGCGCACAACCGGGAGCCAAAGCCCGACCCGGGTCGGCCCGGCGCGCTGACCCTGGCGCAGCTGGGCTGGCGCCTGTTGGCTGGGGGAGTCGTGCTGTTCGCCCTGCTCATCGGGCTGTGGCTGTGGACGTCGTGGATCTCCGTGCGGCATGCGAACGCCCAGCGCTCCTTGTTGACGGCCTCCTTGCTGGCGGTCAACGCCGAGACCATTTTCCAGCGCGTGCAGGACGATCTGATGCATCTCGGCGACACGCTGGGCGAGACCGCGCGGGATCACCCCGAGCAGGCGGTTGCGCTGCTGAAAACCTTCCAGGCGCGCCATGCCTGGCTGGGCGGAGCTTCGGTCTGGGCGCCCGACGGCGAGCTGCTGGCCGGCACGCTGATGCGTTCGCAGGGAGCGCAGCCGAATGTGCTGCGCGACACGCTCTACGCCAGTTATCGGGAGGATTTCCAACTGGCCCTGCGCACCCGGGGCATCAGCGTCGGGCGGCCGCAGGAAGGTCGCTTGCTCGGGCAATGGTTCATTCCCCTGCGCTATGTCGTCCGCGCGGCCGACGGCAGGCCGCTGTACGTCCTGCAGACCAGTATCTTGCTCAATCGTCAGCAGGAGCTGTGGCGCGGGCTTCCGCTCAAGGCCGGCACCGCGGTGGGCCTGCTGCGCACGGATGGCTGGCTCATCAGCCGTTACCCGGACACCATCGCCAACCCGCAGATCTACCGCGCGCGCGCGCGCGGCGCCCTGATGGACGCATTGGCCGCATCGGGCAACGCATCCTCGGGTTTCTACTTTGGCAAGACGGTCGACGGGCAGCAGCGCGACGGCGCCTGGGCGCGTCTCGGGAGCCTTCCGGTCGTCGCCTTTCTGTCGTTGCCGCACAGCGAGGTGGTGGCCGAATGGTGGCGACAGGTGCGCGGGCCTCTGCTGGGCCTGTGCACGGTCCTGGTCGTGCTGCTGGTGGCGTGGATCACGCTGATCCGGGGTTTCGTCACGCGCATGGTCGGCCTTCGCAAGCAGATGAACCATCGCCGCGCCGAGGAGTTGTCCAGCAGCGGCGTGGCGGAAATCGACGCCCTGCTGCGACAGCTGGTCCGTTCCCGCGAGCAGATCCGGCACCTGGCGCGCAATCGCGAACGCGCCCTGCTCGAGGCCGCCCAGGCCGGCACGTACACGCGCACCGCGCATGACGGCGTGCTGGTGGCGGTGGACGCCAGTTTCGCCCGCATGCTGGGCCGGCCGGCGCGCCGGTTGATCGGCCGCGAGTGGGACGAACTGTTCAACACCGCGGGCGGCGTGCCCATTGGCGAGGCCAAGGCGCTCGACAGCGGCCGCCGCCTGGTCTGGACGCGTGGCCCGAATGGGGAGACGATTTGGCTATCGCTCGCCGAACACGCCGAAATCACCCGCGAAGGGCACAAGATCCTGCATGGCCTGGCCATCGACGTGAGCGAGCGGGAAAACCTTCTGCGCGCGGTCGAGCGCCAATCGCAGCGCCTGCATACGCTGTGGCAGATGGCCGCCGGCAGCGGCACCGGTGACCATGACGGCGGCGACTCCATCGAACGCATGCTGGCCCAGGGCCGCGATGCCTTGGGGCTGCAGGCGGCCATCATCTGCCTGCGCCTGGGCGACGATTGCTTCATGGCCTACGCCCAGGACATCCACGGTCGTTTCGAGCAGGGACAGACCCTGGCGCCCAATCATCCTCTGTGCGCCTGCGAGAACCACGAAAACGGCGCGCTGTGGATCGCCGACGCCAGCCGCCATCCGGGGCTGGCCGAGGCTGCCGGCATCGGCTGCGTCATCCGGCTGCCGCTGACCCTGTCCCACCAGACCATGGGTTGCCTGTTGCTCCTGGGCGATGTGCCGCAGGGGGACGACTTCGACCCCGTGGACCGCCAGTACGCCGAACTGCTCGCCGCCTGGTTCGCCCGCGTGCTGCACGACCGCAGCCAGCGCGACACCCTGCTCAGCCAAGCCTATACCGACGGGCTGACAGGCCTGCTCAATCGCCGCGCGGCCCAGTTGCGCATGGACGAGGCGCTGCAGCAGATGCGCCGCGGCGGTCCTTCGTTCAGCGTGGCCCTGTGCGACCTGGACCACTTCAAGCAGGTGAACGACGAGTACGGCCACGCTGCCGGCGACTCGGTGCTGCGCCAGATGGCGAGCACCTTGCGCCAGGGCGTGCCGCGCAACGGCTGGGTGGCGCGGTGGGGCGGCGAGGAGTTCCTGATCATGATGCCCGGCTTCGACACGGCCACCGCAGCCGCGGCCATGGACGTGCTGCGGCAGCGGGTGAGCCAGCGCGCCTTCCTGGTGTCCGAGCGCAGCCTGCACATCACCCTGAGCATCGGCATCGGCACGTTGCAAGGGCCGCAGGACGAAATCGTGCGCGTGCTCACCGAGGCCGACGACAGCCTCTACGAGGCCAAGGGCCAAGGCCGCAACCGCGTCATCGCGATGCGGTGAGTGCGTACACACGGCAGTGCCTGCGCACTGCCGTGTGACGCACGAACGATCTGCGGGCGTGCCAGCCCGCAAGCTCCGAGTGCGCTGGCGTTGGCCGGGCCCGGGTTCAGTCCTCGCGCGGCTGCGCGTTCGTCTGCGCCAGCAGCCAGCGGTACAGCGTCTTGCGGTCGGCGCCCAGCATGTCCGCCGCCACGGCCGCCGCGCGCGAGGCGGGGAGTTCCCTGGCCAGGCGCAGCAGCCAGCGCTGGGTCCGGCCGTCCATGGCTTGGGCGTCGGCGCCGGCGGGCGGCTGCAGCACGAGCACGAACTCGCCTTGCGCGCGCTTCGGGTCGGCCGCGAGCCAGGCCAGCAGCTCGGCCGGGGTGCCGGCGGCGATGGTCTCGAACTGTTTGGTCAGCTCTTTGGCCAGCAGCATGCGCACAGGCGCGGGCGACGCCGCCGCAAGAGCGGCGAGGTCGTCCAGGCTCTGCTGAATGCGGTGCGGCGTCTCGAAGCACACCACCGCGCGGTGGGACGCGAGCTGTTCGCGATAGAACGCCAGGCGCTGCTGCTTCGTGGCGGGCACGTAGCCGGCGAAGGTGTAGCCCGTTTCCAGTTCGAGGCCCGATGCGCTGAGCGCGGCCGTCACGCTGCTGGCGCCGGGCAGCGGCAGCACGGGATGGCCCGCCTCGCGCGCGGCCCGCACCAGCACCGCGCCGGGGTCGTTGATGCCTGGGGTTCCGGCGTCGCTCACGTAGGCCACGCGCCTGCCGGCGGCCAGATGTCCCAGCATGTCCGCCGCCGCGGCCTGTTCGCGATGGCGGTCGGCGCGCAGCAGCGGCTTGGACAGACCGTAGGCCTGCAGCAGGCGCTGCGCCATGCGGGTGTCCTCCGCGGCGACGAGGTCGCAGCGCTCCAGCATGGCCAGGGCGCGCAGGCTGATGTCGGCGAGGTTGCCGATGGGCGTGGCCACCACCAGCAGGCATCCGGGCGGCAGCTGCTGGCCCGCGCATAATTGGCGCGCCGCGGCCAGCGGGTCGTGGCTGCGTTCGGACGGAGGAGTGGACATGGAGCGATTCCCGGCAAAGCCAGCCGCCCGTCCACCCGGGCGCGTGGGCGCGCTGGCGGAAGAGGCGGCGTGGGGCTACCTGCAGCGGCAGGGGCTGCAGTTGGTGGAGCGCAATTATCGGGTGCGCGGCGGCGAGATCGACATCATCGCCCGGCTGCCGTCGGGCATGCTGGTGTTCGTCGAGGTGCGTTCGCGCGCCAGCGCGGCCTACGGCGGCGCCGGCGCGAGCGTGGATGCGCGCAAGCGCGCACGCATCCTGCTGGCGGCTCGGCATTACCTGATGCGTTTTCCTGCCGAGATGGCCTGCCGCTTCGACGTGGTGGCGATCGAGGCCGGCGCGCTGCGCTGGATCGAGAACGCCTTCGACGCCGGGGATGGTTGAGCCGGATTGGCGCGCGTGGCGCGACCCGGGGAATAATGGCGGTTTTCGCACTTCCCATCGCCATGCTCGAACAACGTATCCAGCAGCAATTCCAGGAGAGCGCGCAGCTCAAGCAACAATCCGCCGGATTGCTCGCGGAGCCCGTGGCGCAGGCGGTGGCCTGCATCGCCAACGCGGTGAGCAACGGCTGCAAGATCCTGGTGTGCGGCAACGGCGGCTCGGCTGCCGACGCCCAGCATTTCGCCGCCGAACTGGTGGGGCGCTTCGAGCGCGAGCGTCCCGAGCTGGCCGCCATCGCGCTGACCACCGACACCTCCGTTCTCACCGCGCTGGCCAACGATTTCGGCTTCGATCAGGTGTTTTCGCGCCAGGTGCGCGCCCTTGGCCAGCCGGGGGACGTGCTGGTGGCCATCTCCACCAGCGGCAATTCGCCCAGCGTGATCGAAGCCGTGCGCGCCGCCCAGGAGCGCGAGCTGCTGGTGGTGGGCATGAGCGGCAAGGGCGGCGGGCAGATGACGGCGCTGCTGCGCGACATCGACGTGCACCTGTGCGTGCCCCATGACCGCACCGCCCGCATCCAGGAGGTGCACCTGCTCATGCTGCACTGCATTTGCGACGGGGTAGACTGGACCTTGATGGGCGACCCGGAGGACATCGAATGACATCCCGCACACATACCCGCTTGAAGATGATGCGTTTCAACGCCACCCGCATGACCGTGTCGCGCGCCGGCCTGCTGCTGATGGCGGCCGTCGCCGTGACCCAGCTCCAGGGCTGTTTCATCCTGGGGGCGGCGGCCGTTGGCGGCACCGCGCTGGTCGCGACCGACCGCCGCACAGCCGGGGCGCAGCTCGAGGACCAGACCATCCAGTTCAAGGCACAGACGCAGATCGACAACGCCCTGCGCGGCAACGGCAACGTCAACGTCAACAGCTACAACCAGCAGGTGCTGATCACCGGCCAGGTGCCGACCGAGGCCTATAAGCAGCAGGTGCAGCAGATCGTCTCCAGCATTCCCAACGTCAAGTCGGTGCTCAACGCGCTGGTGGTTGGCCCCAACTCCACCCTGAGCGAACAGGCCCACGACACGCTCATCACCTCGCTGGTGCGCGCCTCGTTCATCGACGACAAGCAGCTGTACTCCCAGGCCTTCAAGATCACCACCTCCGAGGGCGTGGTGTACCTGATGGGCATCGTCACCCAGGACGAGGCCGACCAGGCCGCGGCGGTGGCCAGCGGCGTCTCGGGAGTGAAGAAGGTGGTGACCATGTTCAACATCATCACCCCCCAGCAGTTGCAGGACATGTACTCCGGCACCGCCAAGACCCCGATCACGCCGCAGGGCACGCCGCCGACCTCGCCCGCGTCGCCCTGAACGCACGCAAGCCCGCCGCATGCATGGCTGAAGGTGGGCGCACGACCGATTTCCCCATCCACCAAGGCGAACTTCCCATGAGCTTGCTCAATGTTCCCGCAGGCAAGAGCCTGCCCGACGATTTCAACGTGGTCATCGAGATTCCCGCCGGCGCCCCGCCGGTGAAGTACGAGGTCGACAAGGCCAGCGGCGCGCTGTTCGTCGACCGCTTCATGTCCACCGCGATGCACTACCCCTGCAACTACGGCTACATCCCCCAGACGCTCTCCGAGGACGGCGACCCCGTGGATGTGCTCGTCGTCACGCCCATCCCGCTGGTGCACGGCTGCGTGGTGCGCTGCCGTCCGGTCGGCATGCTGCGCATGACCGACGAGGCCGGCCCCGACGCCAAGCTGGTGGCCGTGCCGGTGGACAAGCTGCTGCCGATGTACCGCCATGTCCAGAAACCCGAAGACCTGCCGCCCGAACTGCTCAAGCAGATCGAGCATTTCTTCAACCACTACAAGGACCTCGAGGCCGGCAAGTGGGTGAAGACCGAGGGCTGGGCCGGTGTCGATGCGGCGCGCGCCGAAATCACCGCCAGCGCCAAGCGCCACGCCGCGATCAAGTAGGCCACGGCAGGCCCAGACCCGGGGTCGGCCCGCATGCCTCGATCCGTCCAGGCCGTACTCTTTCTTGCGCCACGTCATTGACAGGCGCGGCGTCGGCATAGAATATTGGCGATAAGGATGGGTTTCGCCGGATCCGATCCGTGTGCCAAATCCGTACGTCACGTCCAACATCTCCTCATCGACCCGTCCTGTCCAGTCCATGCGCGCATTTCGAAACTTCTGCCGTGACTGGGCGTTCGTCTGTGCTTTAGTCTTTCTGCCCTGGACACAGGCGACGGCGACACAGGTCGACATCCTGCCCGCTTCCTGCTGCGCCGACATGCCGGCGATGGCCGGCATGTCGATGCCGGGCGCGGCCGAGCAGACCGCATTGGCGGGCCACGACCACGGTCAAGTCGAGCGCGCCTTTTGCCAGGCCGCCTGCCAGGATCTGAGCGCCGCCACCGTCGCCAACCCCTCCAGGGACCTGCAAGTGCCGCATGCGGCACTGTTCCTGCGCGCGGTGCGCGTTCTGCAGCCCGAGCCCGCCCGGGCTTTCCCGCATGTCCGGCAGACCGATCTGCCGCGCCTCTCCAAACCTCCTTTCCTCGCGGTCCGTCTCTTGGTTTGACACCTTCGGCAGCACCGGACCCGGCGAACCCGCCGGGCCATCTGCGTGTGAGCTTGTTGATCGCGCGCCGCCGCACGGCAGCGGCGCCATTCGCCGAAGAGGAAAGAGATGACTTTCATGCATCCGTGCCACCGCGCGCAAAGCCGGTGGTCGCGAGCCGTCCTGCCCAGCCGCCAGTCGGCCATCGTCACCCTGGGCTGTCTGCTCGGAGTCTGGCTTGCCGGACTGGCCCTACCCGCGCACGCCGCGCCCCTGACCCTCGCTGAGGCCGAGGCGCAACTGGCGCGCAGCAATCCCGGCTTGGCCGCCGCCGCCCAGCGCGTCACCGCGCTTGAACACCGGGCTGTAGCGGCCACGCAGTTGCCGGACCCGCATCTGTCCCTGGATGCGGTGAATTTGCCAACCAACAGCTTCTCGCTGACGCAACAGGGGATGACCATGCTGAGCGTCGGCGTGAGCCAGAGTTTTCCTCCACCCGGGAAGCTGAACCTCGAAGGCGACAAGCTGCAGGCGCAAGCCGCGGACCAGCATTACAGCCGCGAGGCCAAGCGCGCGGAGCTGATTTTCGGGCTGCGCCAGGCCTGGCTCTCCGCGGTGTATGCGCGACAGGCGGTCAAGACGGTGCGGCGCCAGGAAGACCTGGCGCACGAGAACGAACGCGCCGCGATGGCCGCCTACCGTGCGGGAACGGCCCCGCAGAGCGACGTGTTGCGCGCCCGGCTGGCGACGGCGGAACTGCGCAACGATCGCAGCGCGCTCGCCGCCGACGAGGCCGCGGCCTTGGCGCGCATCGCCCAGTACCTCGGCACCGATCAGACCCCGGACATCGATCCGGACTGGCCCAGCTTGTCGGGCGCCTTGACCGGTTCCAAGGATTTGCCCGCGACCCAGCCGCTGCTTCGCATGGCACAGGCGAAGGTGCAGGTGGCGCAGGCCGACGTGCAGATGGCCAAGAAGAATTTCCTGCCGGAGATCACGGTGGGGGCGTCCTACGGCAAGAGTTTCTTCCCCGGGTCGCCTAACTTCTTCTCCGCCGGGGTGTCGATGACGCTGCCGATCTTCTCGACCCACCGCCTCGACCAGGAACTCGACAGCGCCCGGGCCCAGGTCATGGAGGCGCGCTACAACGAACAGGACCAGCGGCTGGCCCTGCTGCAGCAGATCCGCTCGGCCGCGGCGCGCGAGCACAGCCTGCAAGAGAAATGGACCCGCATGACCGCGGAAATGCTGCCTCTGGCGCATGCGACCTTCGACTCCACGCTCACGGCCTATACCAATGGCCGCGCCTCGATGGGCGATGTCCTGAAGGCGCAGCAGGCGGTCTTCGCCTTAGAACTCCAGATACTCCAGGACCGCAGGGACCTGCTCGCGACGCAGGCCGAACTGGATGAACTCACGACCCCATCGGAGCAGCAACCATGACATTGCGACAAATCGTCCTCGGCGCCAGCCTGTTGCTGGCCGGGATCGGCACGGGTTTCTGGGCTGGCCGGTGGCTGGCGGGCGATGCCGCCGCGCCGAAGCCGGCCGCGAGCGTCCCGGCAACCGCCGCTTCCGCAGCGGCGCAGGCACGGCCCAAGGTGCTGTATTGGGCGAACCCGATGAACCCGGCCATCCATTCGGACCATCCGATGAAGGACAACATGGGCATGGACTACGTGCCGGTCTACGCGCCGGCCGCGCAGCCGCAGCGCCGGGTGCTGTACTGGGCCAATCCCATGAACCCGGCGATTCATTCGGACCATCCGATGAAGGACAACATGGGTATGGATTACGTGCCGGTCTACGCCCCGGCCGAATCCGCATCCGGGGCCGGCGAGGCCGGCTTGCGCATCGACGCGCGCCAGGCGCAGAACCTGGGGGTGCGCCTGGTCACCGTGCAGACGCGACCCATGGGCCAGGCCATCCAAACCGTGGGGACCGTGGCGCTGGACCAGAACCGGATCGAAGCCGTCACCCCCCGCTTTTCCGGCTGGGTCGCGCATCTGCGGGTGCGCGCCGTGGGCGACCCGGTCGCCCGCGGCCAGGTGCTGGCCGACGTCTACTCGCCCGAGCTCTACAGCGCCCAGCAGGAATACCTGATCGCCCGCCAGCGGGAGCTCGCGGGGGACGGCCGGGGCCTGCTGGCCGCGGCCCAGGAAAGGCTGCGCCTGCTGGGCATGCCGGAGACCGCGCTGAAGGCCCTGGAGACCACGGGCAAACCCATGCGCAACGTTCCCATCCTGTCTCCCGAGAGCGGGGTGGTGACGGCGCTCAACATCCGGCAGGGCGGGTATGTCTCGTCGCAGACCAGCCTGTTCGAGATCGCCAACCTGGAACGGGTCTGGGTCAACGTGGCCTTGTACGACTATCAGTTGCCCTGGGTGCGGATCGGCGACGCCGTGCAGCTCCAGCTTCCGGCCTACCCGGGGAAAACCTGGGACGGCCGCCTGAGCTTCCTCTATCCGACCCTGGACCCGCAGACGCGCACGGTCACCGCGCGCCTGAGCTTCGCCAACGCAGGCGGCATTCTGCGTCCGGGCATGTATGCCAACGCCACCGTGCTGGGCCACGCGCAAACGGCGCTGGCTGTGCCGAGCAGCGCGGTGCTGCGCACCCAGGACGGCGATTACGCGATGCTGGCGCAGACGCAGGGCCACTTCCTGCCCGTCCAGGTCGCGCTGGGGCCGGAGGCGAACGGCTGGGTGGCCATCCTCAAGGGGCTGAAGGCCGGTGACCGGGTGGTGGAAAGCGCCCAGTTCCTGCTGTACTCCGAGTCGCAGTTCCAGTCGGTGAAGGCGCGCATGCTGGGCGGCAACACCGGGCCTGACGCCGCGCCCGCCGCCGGCGCCATGCCGGGCATGCCGCCGGCAAGCTCGCCGCAAGCCAGCCCGGTGGCGCCGCCGCCGGCCGCGCCGGCATCCGCCGGATCGATGGCCGGCATGAACATGACCCCGGCCGGAGCGTCCCATGATTAGGCGGCTGATGGAGTGGTGTTTCGACAACCGCGCCCTGACCGTCATCGGCGCCCTGATGCTGCTGGCGGGCGGCATTCTGGCGGTGCTCAACACGCCGCTGGAGGCCATTCCCGACATCTCGCCGACCCAGGTCATCATCAAGACCTCCTACCCCGGGCAGGCGCCGCAGGTGGTGCAGGACCAGGTGACCTATCCGCTGGAGACCACCCTGCAGTCGGTCCCCGGCGCGCGCGCGGTGCGCGGCTATTCGATGTTCGGCGACTCGTTCGTCTACGTCATCTTCAAGGACGGCACCAACATCTACCAGGCGCGCAACCTGGTGCTGCAGTATCTCAGCCAAGTGCAGTCCAGGCTGCCGCCGGGGGTCACCCCGGCGCTGGGACCCGACAGTTCCGGGGTCGACTGGGTCTATATGTACGCCCTGACCGACACCGGCGGCACGCAGGACCTGAGCCAGCTCACCACCTTGCAGAACTGGTTCCTCAAGTACCAGTTGCAGGGCATTCCGGGGGTGGCCGAGGTCGCCACCGTCGGCGGTCTGGTCAAGGAATACCAGGTGGTGGTCAACCCGCAGGCCCTGCTGGCCTACAACCTGACCCTGCCGCAGGTGGAGGATGCGATCCGCGCCGCCAACGGCGAGACCAGCGGCTCGGTGGTCGACATGGGCGAGGCGAGCTATATGGTGCGCACCACCGGCTACATCCGCTCGCTGCAGGACCTGGAGAACGTGCCGCTGGCGGCGCGCGACGGCGTGCCGCTGACGCTCAAGGACGTGGCCCGCGTCCAGTTCGGGCCGGAGCTGCCCAACAGCGCCGCCGACCTCAACGGCGAGGGCGCGGTGGTCGGCGGCATCGTGATGATGAACCAGGGTTCGAACGCCGACGCCGTCATCCGCCGGGTCGAGGACAAGATCCGCGCCATCCGGCCTTCGCTGCCGCCGGGGGTGAAGATCGTCACCACCTACAGCCAGGCGCCGCTGATTCAGCGCGCCATCCACACCCTCACCGAGAAGCTGCTGGAGGAGTCGCTGATCGTCGCCCTGGTGTCCTTCCTGTTCCTGCTGCGCGCGCGCTCGGCGCTGGTGGCCATCGTGTCGCTGCCGCTGGGCATCCTCGCCGCCTTCCTGGTGATGTGGGCGCAGGGCATTCCGGCCAACATCATGTCCCTGGGCGGGATCGCCATCGCCATCGGCGCCATGACCGACGCCGCGATCGTGATGATCGAGAACATGCACAAGCACATGGAGCACGACCCGGGCGCCGATCCCTGGATCAAGGCGCGGGTGGCGGCATCGGAAGTCGGGCCGGCATTGTTTTTCTCGCTGCTGATCATCGCCGTGTCCTTCCTACCGGTGTTCGCGCTCGGCGGCGAGGAGGGCAAGCTGTTCAGTCCGCTGGCGTTCACCAAGACCTATGCCATGGCCGCCGCGGCGGTCCTGTCCATCACCCTGGTGCCGCTGCTGATGGCCTGGTTCATCCGCGGGCACATCCGCCCTGAGGGGAAGAACCCCTTGAACCGGCTGCTCACCTGGCTCTACCGGCCGCTGATCCACGGCGTGCTGCGGGCGCCGTGGCTGGTCATCGTGCTGGCCCTCGTCGCGGTGGCGAGCCTGTACTTTCCCTGGAAGCATCTCGGCTCCGAGTTCATGCCGCCCTTGAACGAAGGCACCCTGCTCTACATGCCGGTGTCGCAGGACCCGTCGATCTCCATCGGCCAATCGGCCGCGATCCTGCAGCAGACCGACCGCATCATCAAGACCTTCCCGGAAGTGGAGAGCGTGTTCGGCAAGGCGGGCCGGGCGCAGACCGCGACCGACCCGACGCCGATCTCGATGTTCATGTCCGTGGTCAACCTCAAGGACCGTAGCACCTGGCCGGCCGGCATGACCACCGCCAAGCTGATCGAGAAGATGAACCAGGCGCTGCAGATTCCGGGGGTGTCGAACACCTGGACCCAGCCGATCAAGGGCCAGGTGGACATGCTGACCACCGGCCTGCAGACGCCGCTCGGCATCAAGGTCACCGGCGGCGATCTCGACACCCTGAACCGGCTGGGGCAGGAGATCCAGGCGGCGCTGCAAAAAGTGCCGGGCACCCAGAACGCCTATGCGGCACGGGCCACCGGCGGGCGCTACATCGTGGTCGACACCAACCGGCTCGCCGCCGCGCGCTACGGTCTTTCGGTGGCGGACGTGAACCGCCTGGTCGGGACCGCCATCGGCGGGCAGATGCTGACCACCGCCGTCAACGGCCTGGAACGCTTCCCCATCAGCCTGCGCTATCCGCGCGAACTGCGCCAGTCCCTGTCCACGCTGATGGAAAGCCGCGTCACCACCCCGCAGGGAACCCAGATCCCGCTGGCCCAGGTCGCGACCCTGCGCATCGAAGGCGGCCCGCCCATGCTGACCAGCGACAACAGCCAGTTGAACTCGTGGGTCTACATCGATCTCGCACCGGGAACCAGCATCGGCGGCTATGTGGCCAAGGCGAAATCGGCCCTGGCGCAAGGCGTGCGCCTGCCGCCCGGCTTCACGCTGGACTGGGTCGGGCAGTATCAGTCCCTGGAGCAGGCGGTGCAGCGCCTGAAGATCCTGGTTCCCGCGGTGATCGGGCTGATCGCGCTGCTGCTGTACTTCAATTTCAAGAACCTCACCGAGGTCGCCATCATCCTGCTGACCTTGCCGCTGTCGCTGGTGGGCGGATTCTGGTACGTCGACTGGCTGGGCTACAAGCTGTCGGTGGCGGTGGGCGTGGGCTTCATCGCCACCGCCGGGGTGGCCGCCGAGTTCGGCGTGGTCATGCTGCTGTATCTCGACGCCGCGCTGGCGCGGCGCAAGCTTGATGGCACGCTCGAGACCTGGGACGACCTCAAGCAGACGGTGGTCGAGGGCACGCTGCTGCGGCTGCGGCCGATGGCGATGACCCTGACCATGGTGGTCGGCGGCCTGCTGCCCATCATGTTCAGCGAGGGTGCTGGCGCCGACGTGATGCAGCGCATCGCCGCGCCCATGGTGGGCGGCATGCTGACCGCCGCCTTGCTGGCCCTGTTGGTGATCCCCGCGGTTTACGCCCTGTGGCAGAAGCGGCACCTCGGCCTGGGCGCAGGCCCGGCACCGCAGGATGTCTTGTCGGATATTCGGATGATGACAGGAGGGCGCATGGATTCTTGATCAAGCAATAAGCTCACCACCCCAACAAACATCATGGATCAACACACGAGAACTCGATGAAACGTTTCGACCTCGCCCTCATTCTGATCGGTTCCGCGGCCGCCATGTCGTCCGCTGTCGCCGCGTCGAACGCGATGCCCGGCATGGGCACGATGGACGCCGGGGGCATGGGCGGCATGTCCGCCGCGGCCAGTGCGACCCAAGGTTTCATGGCGCACGGGACCATCAACAGCGTCAACCGCGCCGCCAGCACGGTGAATATCACGCATCAGCCGATCAAGGCGCTGGGCTGGCCGGGAATGACCATGGATTTCGGCGTGCAGAACCCGTCCCTGCTCAAGGGCCTCGAGCCTGGGAAAACGGTGAACTTCAATTTGACCAAGGACCCCGCAGGCCGATATGTCATCACCAAAATCGCGGTCGCGTCATCCAAGTAACCGTTCGCGCTGCGACAGCCGGCTGGGCCGTGCGAGCGGCCTTCCCGGCGGCGCGCGAATCGGCGTCGGAAGAAAACGCTTGGCGCTTTTCTTTTGCCTTCGACAGGGACCCGGCCTAGAGTGAGAAGTGCATGGGTCAATACGGCGTTGGACCGCATTCCAACTGGGCGGCTGAACAAACGGACGGGAGCATCGCCATGGGTGGCTACGGTTACGGCATGATGGGCGGAGGCGGCTTCGCGCTGGGCTGGTTCATGATGGTGCTCTGGTGGGCGTTCATCCTCGTGTTGGTCGTCGCCCTGGTGCGCTGGCTGGCCGGAGGGGGGCGTGGCGAATCGGGATTTCTGCCGGCGCCCAGGAAGCCCCTCGATATTCTGAAGGAGCGCTACGCGCGCGGGGACATCGACCGCGAGACCTACGACCGCATGCGGCGGGATCTGGAATGAAAGGGCGATCATGAACCTGAACCGGGCCACGACGTGGATCCTCGCGCTGGCGATTTTGCTGTTCGCCCTGCTGGCCGGCACCGCCAGCTACCACATGCTGCTGGACCCCGGATATGGGGGCATGCCGTTCTGGGGGGCGAGGTGGGGGGAAGGCGTGCCGCCCGGGTCTGCTGGCGGCGGCTGGCGCGGCGGCCACATGGGCTGGGGCATGATGCGCTGGCATGGCGGCTATGGGGGATATGGCGGCGACGGCATGATGGGCGGCGATGAGTTTGCGGCGAGCGGCGTTGGCCGGCTGGCGGGATTGACGCCGTCGCAGCGTGCCCGCATCGGCCAGATCGAGGCGGACGCCTTGCGCCGGGAGGGCGCTTTGCAGGCCCAGGTCTACGCCGCCCGCGCCGATCTTCTGGCTCTGGACGCTGCCGTCAAACCCGACCCGGCCGCCGTGTCCCAGGCGTGGGAGCGCCTCGCCGGCTATCGGCAGCAAGTCGACCGGATCCGCTTCCAGGCGCGGCAGCAGGTCGAGGCGGTGCTGCGCGCCCCGCCGCCCGCGGCGCCATCGTCGGCGTCCGGATCCTGAAATCGGCAGGCGCGTGGACCACGTGCCGTCGGGCGTCAACCAAGACCGGGCGCCTCACGCGCGGCGCGGAAAGCCGGATGATGCCTGAGCCAAACGAACCCAAGGCGGAGGAAGCCCGCGCGCTGCTGCACCACTGGTTCGGCGCCGCGCCGCAGGACGCGGCGGCCACGTTGGAGGCCAAGCACGGCCTATGGTTCGGCAAGTCGCCCGAGGTGGATGCCGACTTGCGCCAGCGCTACCTGCCCCTGCTGCGCGAGGCCCGGCGCGGCGCCTGCGCGTCCTGGGCCGCCAGTCCGCGCGGCGCCCTGGCGCTGCTGGTGCTGCTCGACCAGTTGCCGCGCAACATCTTCCGCGGCGGCGCCGAAGCCTTCGCCAGCGACGCGCAGGCGCTGCGGCTGGCGCTGGCCGTGGTGGACGCGGGCGACGATGCGCGCCTGTGGCCCATCGAGCGCGTGTTCGTCTACCTGCCGCTCGAGCACGCCGAGGACCTCGCCGTGCAGCAGCGCGCGGTGGCGCTCTTCACCGCCTTGCGCGATGCCATGCCAACCGAGCAACGCCAGCCTTTCGACGGTTTTCTCGACTACGCCGTGCGCCACCGCGATGTCATCGCCCGCTTCGGCCGCTTCCCGCACCGCAACGCCGCCCTCGGCCGCGCGAGCAGCGAGGCCGAACAGGCGTACCTGCGCCAGCCCGGCGCGGGGTTTTAGGGTCTGTGCACGCCGTGGCCGGGGGCCGGCGTGGGTTTGAGGGGCGTCCGAGCCGCCCCATTCCCGCACGAATCGACAAGACAGTCATGCCTGCGGGGACATGGCGCCGGGGCGCGCGCCGGCGCCTATACTTGAACGGCTTGTCGGAGTGCCGGGTGGTCGATGCGTCGCGTCACCGGCTGAGATCGCAGCGCTGCGAAATCCGCTGAACCTGATCGGGGTCATGCCCGCGTAGGAAACCAAGACGCCGGGCTGTCAACCCGGGCGCTTCGGCAGGCCAACCACTCCAGGAGGCCCCATGTCCGAAGTCCGCCGCGCCGTCGATCCCACACGGCTTGCCAGTCGCATCACCCGCGACCCCTTTCCCGCCTCGCGCAAGGTCTATGCCGAGGGCCCGCATGGCGTGCGCGTGCCCTGGCGCGAAATCGCCCTGTCCGACACCATCATCCAGGACTCGCCCGAGGTGACGCGCCTGGAGAAGAACGCCCCGCTGCGCGTCTACGACACCTCGGGCCCCTACACCGACCCGCAGGCCGCCATCGACGTACGCACCGGCCTGCCCAAGCTGCGCGAGGCGTGGATCGCCGCGCGCGGCGATACCGAGCAGCTCGCCGGCCCGAGCAGCGCCTTCGGCCGCGAGCGCGCGCACGATCCGGCCACCGCCGCGCTGCGCTTCGCCCAGCCGCCGGCGCCGCGCCGCGCCAAGGCCGGGGCCGGGGCCAACGTCAGCCAGATGCACTACGCCCGGCGCGGCATCGTCACGCCCGAGATGGAATACATCGCGCTGCGCGAGAACCTGCAGCGCGCCCAGTTGCCCGAGGCGCTGGAGCAGAACGGCGGCCAGCACCGCGGCAGCTGGTTCGGCATGCGGCATGCCATCACCGGCGAATTCGTGCGCCAGGAAGTGGCCGCCGGCCGCGCGGTGATCCCGGCCAACATCAACCATGCCGAGATCGAGCCGATGATCATCGGCCGCAACTTCCTCACCAAGGTCAACGCCAACATCGGCAACTCGGCCGTCACCTCCGACATCGAGGACGAGGTGGACAAGATGGTGTGGGCCATCCGCTGGGGCGCCGACACCGTGATGGACCTGTCCACCGGCAAGCACATCCACGAAACCCGCGAATGGATCGTGCGCAACAGCCCCGTGCCCATCGGCACCGTGCCCATCTACCAGGCGCTGGAAAAGGTCAACGGCGTGGCCGAGGACCTCACCTGGGAGCTGTTCCGCGACACCCTGATCGAACAGGCCGAGCAGGGCGTGGACTACTTCACCATCCACGCTGGCGTGCTGCTGCGCTACGTGCCGCTGACCGCCAAGCGCATGACCGGCATCGTCTCGCGCGGCGGCTCCATCATGGCCAAGTGGTGCCTGGCGCATCACCAGGAGAATTTCCTCTACACGCATTTCGAGGACATCTGCGAGATCATGAAGGCCTACGACGTCACCTTCTCGCTCGGCGACGGCCTGCGCCCCGGCTCGATTGCCGACGCCAACGACGAGGCCCAGTTCTCCGAGCTGCACACCCTCGGCGAGCTGACGCAGATCGCGTGGAGGCACGACGTGCAGGTGATGATCGAAGGTCCCGGCCACGTGCCGCTGCACATGGTGGCGGTGAATGTGGAGGAGGAGCTCAAGCACTGTTTCGAGGCCCCGTTCTACACCCTGGGCCCGCTGACCACCGACATCGCGCCAGGCTACGACCACATCACCAGCGCCATCGGCGCGGCCAACATCGGCTGGGCCGGCACCGCCATGCTGTGCTACGTCACGCCCAAGGAACACCTGGGCCTGCCCGACCGCAACGACGTCAAGCAGGGGCTGATCGCCTACAAGATCGCCGCCCACGCCGCCGACCTCGCCAAGGGCTACCCCGGCGCGCAGTTGTGGGACAACGCTATTTCGCGCGCCCGTTTCGAATTCCGCTGGGAAGATCAGTTCCGCCTCGCGCTCGACCCCGACACCGCGCGCGCCTTCCACGACGAGACCCTGCCCAAGGAAGCGGCCAAGACCGCGCATTTCTGCTCCATGTGCGGCCCCAAGTTCTGCTCGATGAAAATCAGCCAGGACATCCGCAACGCGGCGCAAAGCCAGGTGGCGGCGGGCGACCTCAAGCAGGAACTGGCGCGCAAGGCCGAGGAGTTCCGCAAGACCGGTAGCGAGATCTATTTGTGAACGCCGCGCCGCCCCGCGCCGAGACCTCCCCTCCCCAACCCTTCCCGCAGGGCGGTGAAGGCGTGCGGGAGCCTGCCGCCCCCAACTCGGCGCTCACTTCCTCCATCTGTGGAGGAGGTCGGGAGGGGGATGCGCCCCGCATCGGCATCGCCGGCGCGGGGCTCGCCGGCCGGTTGCTGGCCTGGCGCCTGTTGCGCGCGGGCTATGCGGTCGAGCTGTTCGACGCCCACGCCCGCGCCGACCGCAGCAGCGCCGGGCCCACCGCCGCGGCCATGCTCTCGCCCACCGCCGAGCTTGCGGCGGCCGACGCGGGCATCCACGCCCTGGGCGTGGCCTCGCTGTCGATCTGGCCGCAGTGGCTGGCCGAGCTGCACGCGCAGACCGGGCACGACATCTATTTCCGCCGCGAAGGCACCCTGGTCGTGGCGCACGCCGCCGACCGCGGCGCGCTCGAGCACTACACCGCGCTGCTGCGCGCGCACCTGCCGGCGGGCGATGGGGGCGCGTCGATGCAGACGCTGGGCGGCGAGCAGATTTCCGCGCTCGAACCCCTGCTGGCCGGGCGCTTCGGCCAAGGCCTGTTCCTGCCGCAGGAAGGCCAGCTCGCCAACGACCAGCTCTATGCCGCGCTGGCCGCCGCGCTCGACGCCGGCCTGGCCGCCTGCGGCGGCGCCTGGCACGAGGGCGTGGCGATCGACGCCGTGGCGCCGGCTGCGCTGCTCGACGCCCACGGCCGGCGCCACGGCTTCGACCTCGCGGTGGACTGCCGCGGCATCGGCGCCCGGGGCGGCGTGCCCGGCCTGCACGGCGTGCGCGGCGAAGTGCTCACCGTGTTCGCCCCCGGCGTGAGCCTGCGCCGCCCGGTGCGGCTCATCCATCCGCGCTACGCCATCTATGTCGCGCCGCGACCGGGCGGGCAGTTCGTCGTCGGCGCCACCGAGCTCGACAGCGAGGACGCCGGCCCGCCCACGCTGCGTTCCACGCTCGAACTCGGCAGCGCCCTCTACAGCCTGCACCCCGAATTCGGCGAGGCCCGCGTGCTGCGCCTGGCCGCCGCGCTGCGTCCCGCGCTGCCGGACCACCACCCCGTCGCCGGGCCGGACGCGAGCGGCGTGTGGCGCATCAACGGCCTGTTCCGCCACGGCTACCTCATCGCTCCCGCGCTGGTGCGGCAGGTCGAGCAGGGCATCGCTGCGGCGCTGGGCGCGCCGGGGCCGCAAACGGAGTTGCGTCATGCAGCCTGAGTCCGCCGACCGCACCCTCTGGCTCAACGGCCAGGCCGTGCAGACCCGCGCAGGCACGCTGCACGCCCTGCTCGCCGAGCGCGGGCTCGACGCCGCGCAGCGCGCCTTCGCCTGCGCCGTCAACGGCACCTTCATACCCCGCGCACGCTGGGCCGAGCAGGCGCTCGCCGCGCAGGACCGCATCGACATCGTCGCCCCGGTCGTGGGCGGCTGAACCCCCGGAGGCTTCGCACCATGGACACCGACATCACCGCGCCTGAACTTTCCGTCTCACAGGGCGCGGCGGCGACCGCGCCCGCGCAAGGCGCCTTGCGCGCGCTGGCGGGCGCCGCCGCGCCGCCGGCCGCGCAGGGCGACGATGCCTGGCACGTTGCCGGCATCACCCTGCGCAGCCGCCTGCTGCTCGGCACCTCGCGCTACCCCAGCCCCCAGGTGCTCGACGACGCCGTGGCCGCCAGCGGCGCCCAGGTGCTCACCGTCGGCCTGCGTCGCCTGCAGCCGGAAAGCGGCGGCGGCCAGGCGTTCTGGCAGCGCATCGCCGCGCTGGGCTGCCACCTGCTGCCCAACACCGCCGGCTGCCATACCGCCGAGCAGGCCGTGAATCTGGCGCTGATGGCGCGCGAGCTGTTCGGCACTTCATGGATCAAGCTCGAGGTGGTGGGCGACGACTACACCCTGCAGCCCGACCCCTTCGGCACCCTGGAGGCTTCCGCGCGCCTGGTGCGCGAAGGCTTCGCCGTGTTCGCCTACACCACCGACGACCTCGTGCTCGCCCGTCGTCTGCATGACGCCGGCGTGGCCGCCGTCATGCCCTGGGCCGCGCCCATCGGCTCCGGCCGCGGGCCGCAGAACCTGCACGCGCTGCGCACCCTGCGCGAGCGCCTGCCCGACGCCGTGCTGGTGGTCGACGCCGGGCTGGGCAAGCCCTCGCACGCGGCCCAGGTCATGGAGCTTGGCTTCGACGCCGTGCTGCTCAACACCGCCGTGGCCGAGTCTGCCGACCCCGTGCGCATGGCCGCCGCCTTCGCCCAGGCGGTGCAGGCCGGCCGCCTCGGGCACCTGGCCGGCGCCATGCCCGAGCGCGACACCGCCCGGGCTTCCACCCCCACGGTGGGCATGCCGTTCTGGCACGATGCCGCCGCCGTTCAGGGCCGCGAGCCGGCAGCTTGAAGTCCTGCCGCATCGCTGCCGGGTGCGTGTCAGCTCGCCTGCGCGAGCCCGCGTTCCGCCAACACCTCCTTGGCCGCGAACAGGCTGTTGAGCGCGGCGGCGCTTCGACCGTCGTCGCCAGAGGGGCATGAATCTTGGCGTCGAGGGCGCCGGCGCAAGTCGTCAACTCAAGCATTCTGGTGGCCAGACGCTCGCGATGGAGTTGCAGCATCGCAAGCCGTGCCGGCAAGCTCGCCTCTCCCTGGGTGCGCAGTTCGGCGTCGCGCCGGTTCTCGCGGATCGGCATCTCGGTACGCTTGAGCCTGAGCACGAACGCAAGCCACGGCACGTCTGCCTGCGCGCACAACCACGTCCATCGCAACCCTGAACATTCCCCGCCTCCCATGTCGCCAAGCCCCACGTCCGCTCCGCTCTTGCTCACCCTCGCCGGGCACGACCCCACCGGCGGCGCCGGGCTCACCACCGACCTGGCGGCCTGGCAGACCATGGGCTGCAAAGGCGCCAGCGTGTGCACCGCGCTCACCGTGCAAAACGCCCAAGGCGTGCGGCAGGTCGTGCCCACCGCCGTGCCGGTGCTGCGCGCGGCGCTCGCCGCCTTCACCGCCGAGGCGCAGCCCGTTGCGGTGAAGGTCGGCATGCTGGGGGATGCGGACGTGGCGGTCGAAGTGGCGTCCTTCTGCGCCGCGTTCACCGACGGCCCCGTGGTGTGGGACCCGGTGCTGGCCGCCAGCGCCGGCGGCGTGCCACTGCTGCAGGCCGGCGCCGGTGCGCTGGCCGCCATGGCCCGCGCCGCCACCGTCATCACGCCCAACCGCGTGGAAGCCGCGCAACTGCTGGGCCTGCCGGCATGGAGCGACGGCGGCGCGATGCCGCAGGACTGGCTCGCCGCCATGCGCGCCCATTGGCTGGGGCAGGGCCGCACCCAGGCGGTGGTGCTCAAGGGCGGGCATGCCCAGGGCGCGCACAGCGTGGACTGGCTCGTCACCCGCGACGGCGCGCAGGCCTTCGCCGTGCCCCGCCTGGCCCACGGCGCCCACGGCACCGGCTGCCTGTATGGCGCGGTGCTGGCGGCCATGCTGGCGCAAGGCTGGAGCGTGGCTGACGCCGTGGTCGAGGCGCAATGGCGCACCCATGCCGGCATCGCTCAGGCCTGGCGCGCGGAGCCCGAAGCCCGCCCGCTGGTGAACCCCGCCGCCACTTTGAACAGCGGCAGTTTCCCCCAGCGACCGGCGCCGGAAAGCTTGCCCCAGGCCGAGGCCTCGGTCTTCGCCCCGCTCACTGCGCCGCCCGGCTTCTACCCCATCCTGCCCGACGCCGACTGGGCCTTGCGCGTGCTCGACTGGGGCGCGCGCACCCTGCAGCTGCGCATCAAGGACCTGCAGGGCGCGGCCCTGCGCGCCGACATCGCCCGCGTGGCCGAGGCCGCGCGTCAGGCGGGGGCGCAGCTGTTCGTCAATGACCATTGGCGCGAGGCGCTGGATGCCGGCGCCTACGGTGTGCACCTGGGTCAGGAAGACCTGCAGGTGGCTGACCTTGCCGCGCTGCGCGCCGCCGGCATGCGCCTGGGCGTGAGCACCCACACCCCCGGCGAAATGGCGCGGGCGCATGCGCTGGGGCCCAGCTACATCGCACTCGGCCCGGTGTATCCCACCACGCTCAAGGTCATGCCCTACCGCCCGCTGGGCCTGCCGCGCCTGGCGGACTGGGCCGCCCGCTGCCGCCCGCGCTACCCCACGGTGGCCATCGGCGGCATCAGCCTGGAACGCGCCCCCGGCGTGATGGCCGCCGGGGCCGACGGCTACGCCGTGGTCAGCGCCGTGACCCAGGCCGCCGACCCGCAGGCCGCCGTGCGCCGGGGCCTGGCCATCGCGCAGCAGGCGCTGGACTGCCGCGCGGCGGCGGCTTGAGCCGGCACGGCCAGACCACGCACCCCGCCGCAACGCCCGCGAAACTACTCACCGTGACCACACCCACCGCGCCCGGCCTGCCTGACGCCGCCACGTCCTTCGTGCTGTTCGACCCGGCCGACGGCCCCGCGCGTCTGTACACCGCACTCCTCGCGCAGCGCACCGCCCGCACCGAGGCCGAAGCCGCCGCCATGCCAGCCTGGGCCGGCGAGGAACTCGCGCGCGGGCGCGAGGTGGCGCTGTTCGCCGCCTTCGAGGCCGCGCACGCGCTGGCCGGGCTGCCGCTGGCGCACGCGCCCATCACGCCGCTGGTGCAGGGCTTGAGCTTTGCCGGGGCCGCCGCGCTGGACGGCGACGCCGCGGTGGACGCCTGGCTGTGCGCCCAGCTCGCCGCCCGCGGCGAGGCCGATGCCCCGGCGGGTCTGGCCGGCTGGCGGCGCGGCGTCACGCAGGCCCGCTACACCCAGGCGCTCGCGCGCATCGCCGCCTATCTCGCGGCGGGCGACACCTACCAGATCGACTACACCTTCCCGTTGCACGCCCGTGCCTTCGGCCACCCGCTGGCGCTGTACCGCGCCCTGCGCCGGAGCCAGCCCACCGCCTACCGCTGCCTGGCCTATCTGGCGGAGGTTGATGGACGGCCCACCGACGCCTGCGGCGCCGCCCCCCGAGGGGGTTCCAGCCCGCTTGGGGCGGCTCGGCGCGAGCTGGATGGACCGCCCCCGGATGCCTGCGGCGTCGCCTCCCGAGGGGGTTCCAGCCTGCTTGAGGCGGCTCGGCGCGGGCTGGATGGACGGCCCCCGGATGCCTGCGACGTCACTCCCCGAGGCGGTTCCAAGCCGGCGCGGGCTGGGGGGCGCTGGGTGCTCAGCCTTTCGCCCGAATTGTTCTTCGCCCTTGAACCGGGCGGGCGCATCAGCGCGCGGCCCATGAAGGGCACCGCGCCGCGCCATGCCGACCCTGCCGCCGACGCACGCGCCGCGCGCGAACTGGCGGCCGACGCGAAGAACCGCGCCGAGAACCTCATGATCCTGGACTTGCTGCGCAACGACCTGGGCCGAGTCGCCGTGCCCGGCAGCGTGCGGGTGCCGCGGCGCTTCACCGTCGAGCCCTATCCCCGCGTGTGGCAAATGACCTCCAGCGTGCAGGCCGAACTCGCGCCCCGGGTGGGCTGGCCCGCGCTATGGGCCGCGCTGTTTCCCTGTGGCTCGGTGGTGGGCGCGCCCAAGCACCGCAGCATGCAGATCATCGGCGAGCTGGAGCCCGCTGCGCGCGGCCTGTACACCGGCGCCATCGGCTGGCTGCAACCCGCGTCCGCCAACGACAGCGCGGTGCGGCCCGGCAGCCCGCAGGCCGTGCGCGGCGTGTTCAGCGTCGCCATCCGCACCCTGGAAATCGAGGCTGGCGTGCGCGCCGGCACCCGCGCCGCGCGCATGGGTCTGGGCAGCGGCGTGGTGGCCGATTCCGACCCCAAGGCCGAGTGGGCCGAATGCCTGCTCAAGGCCCGCTTCGCCACCGGGCTGGACCCAGGCTTCGGCCTCATCGAAACCTTCGCCGCGCGCTGGCCCGAGCAGGGCGCCCACATCGCGCCGCACCTGGCGCGCCTGGCCCGCTCCGCCCGTTATTTCGGCTTCCGTTTCGACCGCCGCGCCCTGCTCGAACGTCTGGCGCAGGCCCACGCCCCGCTGCCCGCCACGGCAGCCTGGCCCTGGAACCACCGCACCCGCATCGAACTGCGGCACGACGGCAGCTTCACTCTCGCCACCGCACCCATCGCCCCGCTGAACCTGCACGAAGGCCGCGTGCGCGTGCTGCTCGCCGACCAACTGTTGCCCGACGCCGTGCTCGATCCGGCGGATGTCTTCCTGCGCCACAAGACCACCCATCGCGCCCGTTATGACGCCGCCTGGAAAGCCGCCGAGGCGCAAGGCGCGTTCGACGCCCTGTTCTTCAACACCCGCGGCGAGCTGTGCGAAGGCGGGCGCAGCAGCGTGTTCGTCAAGCTCGCCGGCCGCTGGTACACCCCGCCGCTGCGCTGCGGCCTGCTCCCCGGCGTGGCCCGCGCCGCGCTGTTGGCCGACCCCGCCTTCGCCGCACGCGAACGCGTCCTCACCCGCGCCGACCTACTCGCCGCCGAAGACCTGCGCCTGACCAACGCGCTGCGCGGCGCGCTGCCGGCTTGGCTGGATGCCGACGAGGATGGCGGGGCCAGCGCTTAGCCATGGCCTGCGCGCACGGCAGGCCGCGCCGCGGCGCGGCATTGGCTTGCGGCCAGACGCCAAGGCGCATGGTCAGCTCACGGTTTTCGATGAGTTTGACCGCTGGGCTTTTGAAGGGGCTTGAAGCGGCCGGATGCAAGACTGTCGGCCACGAGTGGACATTGTCAGACCTGCTCTGGATGCCTGATTCTGGCCGGAGGCTATATGTCAGCGTCTATTTCCACGATAGAATTTTCGGCGAAAGCAAGAAAAACAAATAACGGCCAGTACGGGTGCAAATGATCCAATGGCTCAAATTTCTCTGGCGTGCATTGACTGATCGTCGGAGCTTCGTGGTGTTTGCCGTTGCCACCAGCGGATGCGCATATCACGAGCCGTATCCGGAAAAATGGGCCCCGATCGCAAATGACCCGCTGCTGTGCGCTCATATCAATGGGGAATACACCCCGTATGACTACCGTTCCCGCCTTGTCATCAGCTGGGTGGCCGGTAACGCGTATCCTGAGCCGCCTGCCAAGGTCGTCGCCGCCGATCGACTTGATTTGAGAATTTCAGGCAACAGCCTCACGGCAACCGCTTACCTCGACGGCGCGATAATCGCTCAAAAACAATACGATTTTCAATGCAGCGGGGACTCGCTGATACTGGACCTCGGCCGGAGGTTCCAGGCAGGACAGGGGACCGTTGGCTACGACTCGACTCTGTTGCGTGTTCGCAAGGACACCTCAGGTTCCCTCGTCGTGAATGAAGAAAGCTCGGGGGTCGGCGCATACGGTCCAATTCCATTCGCCGGCAGTTCGTCAGCGTGGGTCGGAAGGTTGCTGCCCTACGATCCGGGCGCGATGATCCCGCAAAAGCCGATCGAGCGCCCTCAGGCGTGCGAGTACAACGTCTCCCAGATTTTTGTCGACACCAGGGAAGAGGCGGAGAAAGTCGAGCAAGCCCTCGACCAAGGGGAGAGCTTTGAGCAGTTGGCGGCCATCCGCAATCGACCTTTTTTGCGACTTCAAAAGGGTTTGGTGGGGTGGATTTCTCCAAATGTCTTTCCGAAGTGGAGGGCAACCATTGTGGGTCTGAAAAAGGGGGAATACAGCCGGGTGCCGGTCGAAGACCAAGCCGGATGGCACATTATCAAGGTGAATGATGTGAGGCCTGATGGCTGCATCGCGGTGATGGCGCCCTGAGATCATTCCTTGGTGCCTCCACGATTCCGAGCACTGCGGCGGATTGAGCCTGGCCGTCAGATATGGTCGAGATGAGACCTTCGACTAGCCCTCCCCGCAGTCAGCAGTTGTCATCCAATCCGGCATCGCATTGTCAACGGCCATCCAAGGCAAGTCCAAGATCGCCGCCTACAAAGATCTCCCCCCGCCCGGCCGCCACGCCGGGCCGGCGATCGCATCGGGTCAGAACTTCACGAACTCGCCTTCGGGCATGCTTGTCATGACGGCCATGGCGGTGGTGCGAGGCGGTGGGCGTTGGTCTTGGGTCCGATGCGCCTCGGGGGCGGAGAGCGCCGCTGCCGGTGCGGTGCCGGCGACCGTGTCGGGCAGCTGGAATTGCTCGACCGTGCGCTGCAACGTCGCGGCCTGCTGGTTCATTTCGTCGGCCGTTGCCGCAAGTTCCTCGGATGCCGTGGCGTTGTGCTGCGTGGAGGTGTTGACGTGGGCGACGGCCTGGCTGATCTGCTCGATGCCGCTGGCTTGTTCTTCGCTGGCGGTGTTGATGTCGCCGACCAGGTCGGCGGTCTTGACAATGACCGGCACCATGTCGTGCATGGAACATCCGCGGCGGGCGCGAGCTGGATCGACGCCGCCAAGGCTGACTCACACCGCCTGCGCAAACCCTTCCAGCAGGTTCACCGCATTGGTGCCGACCTCGGCGACGGCGTAGCCGCCCTCGAAGGTGAACACGGTGGGCAAGCCGGCGCCGGCCAGGGCTTGGCCGACGGCGAGGTAGTCGGCGCTGTGAAGTTGGAAGCCGGAGATGGGGTCGCCTGCGAAGGTGTCCAGCCCCATGGGCACCACCAGCGCGGTGGCGCCGAAGCGGGCCACCGCGTTCAGGGCTTGGTCCAGCGCCGCGCGCCAGGTGGCGAAGCCGGTGCCGCGCGGCAGTGGCAGGTTGAGGTTGCAGCCCGCGCCGGCCTCGGCGCCGCGTTCGTCGGCGTGGCCGAGGAAGAAGGGGTATTCGGTGGCCGGGTCCCCGTGGATGGAGACGGTGAGCACGTCCGGCCGGGCGTAGAAGATGGTCTGGGTGCCGTTGCCGTGGTGGTAGTCCACGTCGAGCACGGCCACGCGCGGGTGGCCGCCGTCGCGCAGCGCCTGGGCGGCGATGGCGGCGTTGTTGAGGAAGCAGTAGCCGCCGAAGTAGTCCGGCCCGGCGTGGTGGCCGGGCGGGCGGGAGAGGGCGAAGGCGCTGCGCGCGCCGCCGAGCACGTCCTGCGCGGCAGCCAGTGCGCAGCCGGCGCCGGCACGGGCGGCGGCCCAGGTGCCGGCCATGAGCGGGGTCCCGGCGTCGAATGCATACAGGCCCAGTTGTGCGGCGAAGTTGCGCGGCACCACGTCGGTGCGAAAGCCATGCCGGCTGGGTAGCGGCCAGACCGAGGGCAGGGCGTCGCGTTCGGCATTGGCTTGGTCCATCGCCACCCAGGCATCCCAGGCGCGGGCGAGGAAGTCGAGGTAGGGCGCGCGGTGCACGCGGGCCATGGCGGCGTGCAGTTCGGCGTCGGGAATGGCGGTGGCGAGCAGCGGGCCGAGCGGGCGGCTTTGCAGCGCGGCGAGCACGAAGTCGAGCCGGGCCGGCACCTCATGACAAGGCACCATGCGGCCGCGAAACATTTCCTGCCGGCCGGCATGCTGGGCGTGCAGCGGGTTGTGGAAGATTTTCATGGGGTGTTCGATGCAATGTTGGACGGTGATCAGCATCGTCTCACGGCGCTATCGGCCTCGGGTCGTCCCAATCGGCCTGGTGTTCGGGCCGGCTGCGCCCGCCGACGAGTTTGAGCCTGCCGTTCGCGTTGTCGCGGGTGGGCACAACCAGGCGGTCGATCTCGCCTTCCAGCGTGAGCGCGAGATCGAGGGCGAAGGTGGGGTCGCCGATGTGCCAGGCGTGGTTGAAGGTGCCGGTGAACACGGACGTGGCGGGGTCCTTGGTGCTGAAGTAGTCGGAGCAGTCCACGTTCACAGCCTTGCGCGGCACGTTGGCCGGGATGCCCACGCGCCCGGCGCGCGGCGAGGTGCCGAGGCGCTTCATGTTGGAGACGCCCAGCACCTTGTCGTAGCCGTTGGCGTAGTTGGTCAGGCGGAAGATGCGCGCGTACATCGGGCTGGCCCAGTCCGAGGTTTCGGCCAGCGAGGCGCTGGACACGTCGCCGCCGATGAAGGCGACCTGGGCGATGCGCCAGGGTTTCTTGAAAAAGCCGCCCTTTTTCGACGCGTTGGCGAAGGCTTCCATGATGACGTAGGCGCCGGTGGAATGGCCGAGCAGGTGGACGTTGATGGTGCAGCGCGGGTCTTCCACGCCGTCGGGGAACTGGGCGTCGATGAGCAGTTGCAGCACGTCGTCGATGAGGCGCTGCGCCACCTGCGAAGCGTCGTTGCGGTCTTCCAGATAGTTGAGGGTGGAGTTGTCGCTCGGCCAGTCGAACCCCACGACCAGGCCGCGCCAGCCTTGCGCCGCCAGCGTGCTCTGCAGGGTGCGGGTGCGCCAGAGCACGGTGGGGATGTCGTTGTTGTAGCCGTGCACGAAGAACAGCACGTCGCCGGTGGAGCCGGTCACGTCGTCCTCGTCGCCGTCGGCCGCGGCGATGACGGCTTTTTTCCAGCGCTCGCGCGAGATCTTGTCGGCCGGCGTGTAGTTTTGCTTGGCTGGCGACACGCGCAGGAAGGTGGTGTCACCGGGCTCCGGGATGTACTGGCCGGAATGGTCGATGGCGCGGGTGCACACCACGAAGGTATTGGTTGTTGCCATGGCACTCTCCTCGTTGCTGGATGCGTGGGGCCGCGCTGGAAGACTAGCGCGCGAGCGCCCTGTTGGAGCGGCGCTCGGGTCTGGCCGCGAGCCCGTCACCGGTGCGGGCGTCGGCGCGGGGGCTGGATGCCCAGGCCAAGCCTTGGCGATTGTGTGCCTCGGCGGCGGTTTCGCCAAGATCCGCGCGCAAGGGGTTCAGCGCGTCGTTGCGCGCCGGGTCGCCGGCTTGGCGGCGGGTCTGGCTGGGGCTTGCGGTTTGGCGGGCTCGCGCAGCGCGCGGGTGCCTGGAATGTGCGCCTTGCCCCAGCGCACGAAGGCCTGCAGCACGTCGCCGAGCGCCGCGCCCTTGGGCGTGAGCGTGTAGGCGTAGCGCACGGGACGATCCTGGTAAGCCGCGCTTTCGATCAGCCCGGCTTGCTCGAGCCGCTTCAGCCGGTCGGCCAGCAGATTGGTGGGAATGCGCTCCGGCGAGTCGAGCAGTTCGCCATAGGTGCGCTTGCCGAGCAGCAGATCGCGCACGACGAGCAGGGTCCACTTGTCGCCGATGAGGTCGAGCGTGTTGGCGACCGGGCAGGGGGATCGCTTGAAGTCCGTGGGGCGGTTCATGGTTTGGCGTCGTGTCACTTGCATATTACAAGTATTAGGGCTACGCTGCCGCAACTTGCATAATGCAAGTGACTTTGCGAAGGAGCCCATCATGTCGAATGCCACGCTTTCCCAACCCGGCCGCACCCGGGTCCCGGGCGCATCGCCCATGCCGTTGCTGGTCGGCGCCGTTCTTGCCGTCTGGCTCGCCGTCGTCGTCGCGCTGGGCGTGCGCGGCCTGTTCACCACCGCGCCCGGCACGCCGCCGCTGCCCATCCTGCTTGGTGTCGTGGCGCCGCTGCTGGTGTTCCTGGCGGCGTGGCGTGGCTCGGCGGCGTTTCGCGCCTACGTGCTCGCAGCGGATCTGCGTTTCATCGTCGCGGTGCAGGGCTGGCGCGCGGCCGGCTTCGCCTTTCTCGCGCTGTGGGCGCACGGCATCCTGCCCGGTATGTTCGCCTGGCCCGCCGGGCTTGGCGACATGGCCATCGGCTTCACCGCCCCATGGGTGCTCGCGGCCTTGCTGCGCCGGCCCGGTTTCGCCGCGAGCCGGGCCTTCGCGGCCTGGAATCTGTTCGGCATGTTGGACCTCATCGTCGCCGTCAGCCTCGGCGGGCTCAGCGCCTTCCTCGCGACTGGAGCCGCGGGAGAGATCACGACGCGCCCGATGGCCCTCATGCCGCTCATCCTCGTCCCGGCTTATCTGGTTCCGCTATTCCTCATGCTGGAAATCACCGCGCTGTTGCAGTGTTCATCCAAACCAGCGCACGATGCCTCGTTGGCATAGGACCTGGCGGCCTTACCTCGCGAAATTCTGAAACCATCGTGGAACGGTCCGCGTGTGTCGGTTTCGCGGGCCTACTGGAAGGCATAGCCGGCAAAGAAGAAGGCCACGTTGCCGTTGTTCAGGGTGCTGTTGATGCGCGGAATGAAGGTTCCATAGATGGTGAAGCGGCCGTAGCCCACCGACAGCAGGGGCAGGGCGATCGGGAAGGGGATGTTTTCGAAAATATCGGCGCGCGAGGTGATGCCGGCGGTGTAGCCGGCGCCGAACTTGAGCTTGCCCACGGGGTTCCACAACCACTGCTTGGCGTACNGAGGAATTGCCGTTGTCGTAGATGTTGGTGAGGTTCTGGCCGACGCCGTCCGCCCAGTTCTGCGCGGACCCCAGGACGGACGCCTGGCTGGCGGGGGCCAGCATCGAGATGGCTGCGAGTAAAACAGCAAGTAGTGTCCAGCGCATGATGTGCTTGGGTGGGAGTGGGGACGCGGGGCGCCGATGGTTGGTTTGAACAGGGCATCGGTGGCTTGGCTTGCGCGCCCACTCGCATGGGGTATTCCATGCGAGTGGCCGATTGACGCGGGCGGAGGCGTTCCGAATGCGCCGGACAGATTCAGAACGCGTAGTTGATGCCGAGCATGAGGGTGTCCAGATTCGCCCCGAGCTTGCCGCTTGTGTTGGAGACGAATTGGTATTCGGTGCGAACGCTCATGGCTTTGGTGATGGCATAGGACAAGCCCACGCCAATCAGGGGATCCGTGCCGGTGGCGTTGTGGGCGCCGGTCGGGCTTTCCGTCCAGTGGGCGACGCCCAGGCGGCCGAGAAGGTGCAGATGATCGGCAATCCTGTACCGGCCCAAGACGCTGGCGCTGAGCAAGGTCATCTCATAGCCCATCAGCGATTCGTAGCCGACTTCGAGCCCGACGTTTGGATTGAATCGATACCCTGCGCTGAAACCGAAATCGGAGGATTTTCCATATCCCGACGCGCTGGTGCCCGCGACGTTCGCGCCGAGCGTGAAACCGGGACTGGCGTGCGCAAGCGGTGCCGCAAGCATGCTGGCCAGGGCCAAGGATGAACATAGTTTTTTCATAAATGGTTCGGGTCGAGTGCGGGCCAAAAATGCCCCGGGACGGCCGATTCGGGCCGGCTTTAAGACAAGCGTTCTTGAACGCCAAGGCTGCGGCGCCATGGCGCGTGGATCGTCGGGCGTGCGGAAACAGGATGGGTTGGCCCGCGTTTTGTCGAGCCCGGCGCGGTGGTTTTGCCTGTCATGCCGGGGGCGAGGATGCCGATGGATGCAGCCGCATGCATATCTAGGCAACATAGAGCGAGTCCGCATCCCGAAGTTCGGAAATTCCGCTGTTTGAATCTGTGAAGAATGTGAACGTATAAATCCCTGCATACCGGGGGCCCGGTTCAATCGGGTTTCGAAAGTTTCGCCCGCGCGCATGCTGGCGCGGCCGTGCGCGTCGAGGCGGCGTTGCCCGTCGTTGACGCGCCTATGCCGACTGTGCGGCGCCCTCCAGCGCCTGGGCGCTGCCGCGCACCAGTTCCACGAACTCGCGCACATACGCGCGCTCGGCGAGCTGCGCCGGCACGGCGGCGAACAGTTCGCCGCGCAGCGGCGGCTCGCCCACCGGACGGCCGACCACATAGCCGCGCTCCAGATAGGGCAGTGCGGCCCAGCGCGGCAGCACGGCGATGCCGCGGCGCGAGGCGACCAACTGCACGATGGCGGCGGTGAGTTCGGCGGTACGGCGCGCCGGGGGCTGGACCCCCGCCGGCAGCAGAACCTGGTGCATCACGTCCAGCTTGTCGTCGGGCACGGGGTAGGTGATGAGGGTTTCGCGCGCGAAGTCGGCCGCCACCAGGTGCGGCCGCGAGGCCAGCGGGTGGTCGCGTGCGAGCAGGGCGACGAAGTCGAAGCCGAACAGCGGCAGCACGGCGAGGTCGGGCGCGGCCACCTTCTCGCCGAGGATGGCCAGGTCGGCCTGGCCGTCGCGCAGCGGCTGCAGTGGATCGGCGAGGAAGCCGGAGAGCAGGTCCATCTCCACTTCGGGCCAGCGCGGGCGCAGGGCGTCCATGGCCGGCATCAGCCAGTCGAAGCAGCTGTGGCATTCCACCGCGATGCGCAGGTTGCCGCTTTGTCCCTCGCGCAACTTGGCGATGGCGCGCTCGGTGTCGCGCACCCGGGGCAGCACCTCGGCGGCGAGATGCAGCAGGCGCTGCCCGGCGGGGGTGAAGCGCACCGCGGGCTGGGTGCGCTCGAACAGGCGCTGGCCGTAATGTTCCTCCAGCACGGCGATCTGCCGCGACAGGGCCGATTGGGTGAGATGCACCCGCTGCGCGGCGCGGGTCAGGCTGCCGGTCTCGGCCAGTGCCTGCAGGGTGGACAGATGACGCAGATCGAGAGGGCTCATGATTTCGACGCATGATTTCCATGAAAACAATTCGCTTGAATCATAGCTATGCATGAGCCATGATGCGCGTTGTTGATTCATTCGAGGAATAAGCATGATTCGCACGCATACCCTGGGCTACCCCCGCATCGGCCCGAAACGGGAGTGGAAGTTCGCGCTCGAGGCGTTCTGGGCCGGCAAGAGCAGCGAGGCCGAACTCGCCGGCAGCTGGCGCGCCCTGCGCCTGCAGCAATGGGACGACCAGCGCCAGGCCGGGCTGGACATGGTGACAGCCGGCGATTTCGCGCCCTACGACCACATCGCCGCGATGACCCTGCGCCTGGGCGCGGCCCCGGCCCGTTTCGGCTTCGAGCCGGGGCAGTCGCGCTGGGCGCGGCATTTCGCGCTGGCGCGCGGCACGTCCAGCCAGCCGGCGCTGGAACTCACCAAGTGGTTCGACACCAACTACCACTACCTCGTGCCCGAACTCGACCCTGCCACTCGCTTCGCGCCCGACGCGCAGGATCTGCTGGACGAGCTGGCACTGGCGCGCGAGCGGGGCTTGGCCGCCAAGCCTGTGCTGCCCGGCCCGCTGACCTGGCTGTGGCTGAGCAAGAGCCGCGCCCAGGGATTCGACCGCCTCGCGCTCCTGCCGGCGCTGCTCGACGCCTACGTGCGGATCCTGCGCCCCTTGCATGCCGCGGGCGCCGCATGGGTGCAGCTGGACGAGCCCATTCTGGCCCTTGACCTGCCCGACGTCTGGAAGGACGCCATGCGCGCCGCCTATGCCCAGCTTGCCGGCACCCTCGGTGCGCAGCAAGGCACAGCAGGCCTCAAGCTGCTGGTGGCCACTTACTTCGGCCCGCTGGAAGACAACCTCGACCTGGCTTGCGGGCTGCCGGTTGCCGGCTTGCACGTGGACCTGGTGCGCGGTCTGGGCGAAGCCGCCTGGGTGGCCGAGCGCTTGGGCGCGGACAAAGTGCTGTCGGCCGGCGTCATCGACGGTCGCAACGTCTGGCGCGACGACCTCGATGCCGCACTCGCCCTGCTGCGCGGCCTGCGCAGCCGCGGCGGCGAACTGTGGATCGCGCCGTCGTGCTCGCTGCTGCACGTGCCGGTGGACCTGGACGCCGAGGATGAACTGCCGCAGCCGTTCAAGGGCGGCATGGCCTTCGCCCGGCAGAAACTGGGCGAATTGCAATGGCTGGCGCAAGCCCTGCGCGAGGGCGATGCGCTCAGTCCCGCCACCGCCACCGCGCTGCAGGCCAGCCGCGCCGCGCGCGCCAACCGCCTGGCCGACGCGCGCATGCGCCGTGCCGAGCTGCGCGCGCGCATCGCCGCCCTGCCGTGCGACCAGCGCGCCAGCGGTTATGCGGCGCGCGCCGCGCGGCAGCGGGCGCGCTTCGCCTTGCCGCTGCTGCCCACCACCACCATCGGCTCGTTCCCGCAAACCGCCGACATCCGTGCCGCACGCGCCGCGTTCAAGCGCGGCGAGATCGACCTTGCCGCGTACGAACGCCGCATGCGCGAGGCCATTTCCCTGGCGGTGCGCAAGCAGGAGGAACTGGGTCTGGACGTGCTGGTGCACGGCGAGGCCGAGCGCAACGACATGGTCGAATATTTCGGCGAGCAGCTTGAAGGCGTGCTGTTCACCCGATACGGCTGGGTGCAGAGCTACGGCTCGCGTTGCGTCAAGCCGCCGGTGATTTTCGGCGACGTGCTGCGTCCCAAACCCATGACCGTGCAGTGGAGCGCCTACGCCCAGGGTCTGACGCAAAAGCCGATGAAGGGCATGCTCACCGGCCCCGTCACCCTGCTGCAATGGGCCTTCGTGCGCGACGACCTGCCGCGCAGCGAAGTGGCCCTGCAACTGGCCCTGGCGGTGCGCGACGAGGTGCAAGACCTGGAGGCCGCCGGCATCGGCATGATCCAGATCGACGAACCCGCCTTCCGCGAAGGCCTGCCGCTGCGCCAGCGCAACTGGCAGGCCTACCTGGACTGGGCCGGCCGCGCCTTCCGCCTGTCGGCCAGCGGCGTGCGCGACGACACCCAGATCCACACCCATATGTGCTACTCGGAGTTCAACGACATCATGCCGGCCATCGCCGCGCTGGACGCCGACGTCATCTCCATCGAGACCAGCCGCTCCGATATGGAACTGCTGCAAGCCTTCGGCGCGTTCCAGTACCCGAATGAAATCGGCCCCGGCGTGTGGGACATCCACTCCCCGCGCGTGCCCGACCAGGCCGAGATGGAGCGCCTGCTGCGCAAGGCGTTGGACGTGATTCCCGCCGAGCGCCTGTGGGTGAATCCGGACTGCGGCCTGAAAACCCGCGGCTGGGCGGAAACCGAGGCCGCGCTGGCCCACCTGGTGTCGGCGGCGAAGGCGGTGCGGGCCGGTACGGTCTAGGGCCGGGTCTGCCCGGCTTGGCAGGCCGCCGCACAAGCCAGTTCCACCCAGTTGCGCATGGCCTCCGGGTCTTCGAACACCTCGGGCGGGGCCTCGAAATACGGCAGGGCCACGGTCTTGCCGCGCGCCACGTAGGTGAAGGGCGCCAGGCCCCGGGCCTCGAACGCGCTGCGGGTGACGGCGTCCGCCTTCAAATAGAGTCGTCCGTCGGTGAGGATGGCGAACATGCGCGTGTCTTGGTCGATGCCGTGGCCGCCGAACATCGCGCGCAGGCGCAGCCCGTCGACGAAGGCCATGTGCTCGGTGACGAACTGGGCGAAGGTGTCGTTGCGGCGCATGATCGGACCTTCAGGCGTGGTGCCGGGCAACGCCATCGAACGGGCCGACCACGAAGGGCGCGGGCGTTCCGTGACGCGCGAGAACGGGCACGGACGCGGCAAACGGCTTTGCGGTGCGGGGGCGTGTCGGGGCGTGCATGGTTCTCTTTCTCGCCCGGCCGGATTCACGCTGCCGGGCGGGCCTCATGGAATTCGGGCAGGCCGTCGGCAAGACGTACCCAGGGCAAGCGGCTGCAGGTGTGGGTGTGGTCCTTGGGCGGGAGCAGCGTAGGGTCGTCGAGGCTGCAGGTGGTGAGGTCGACCAGGTCAGGCGCGTCGTCATGCGCAAAGGTCAGTTGGGTGCCGCAGCGGGAGCAAAAACCACGCACGGCTTTCGCGCTGGAGCGGAACTGCGCTGGCAGGCCCTCCACGAAGCGCAGCGCGGATCGCGCCACGCTGAACCAGGCCACGAACGGCGCTCCTGCAGCGCGGCGGCACATCGTGCAGTGGCAAATCGTCTGGTGCGTAACCGGGCCCGTGGCTTCGTAACGAATGGCACCGCATAAACAACCACCTTTGAGCATGACCGTTTTCCTTTCTCGGCGATTCGCGCGGCGCGGGCACAAGCCGCCATCAGGCGCTCCGGCAGGGCCTCGCGCGCGCTCGGAGTTCGCCGATAGGCTCGCGCGCGATCTGGAAATCGGCCGTGTCTTCGCCGGCTCGGCTGCGCCGAGCCTTCCTGCTGCCGAGGCCGAAGCGCGCTTCAGTGTAGGCCATGGGAATCGAGGCTTGTGCGGTGATGATGCGTCGCGAATCGTCGGGGCGGTAGAGGCCCTGGGCGCCGAAACGCGGCGTCGTCAGCGCCGTGGACGACTGCCCATGCGACGGCCTGGCGGCCAACTTTCGTATAGTGGCCGTGCATGAAGGCCGCAGCGGCACTTCATCACCAAGGAGGAGACAACATGATGCAAACACAACGCGTGGCCATCGTCGGGCTTGGACGGGTGGGTTCGGTGTTTCTGGATGCGCTGCTCAAGCAGCAGGGCAAGGCCCTGGATATCGTGGCGGTCGCGGAGTCCAGCCCGACGCCCGGCCTTGCCATGGCGCAAAGCCGCGGAATTCCGGTGCTGGCGCTGCCCGAAATCCTGCAGCGCTGTGCGGAGATCGACATCGTTTTCGACCTGACCGGGGTTGCCACGGTGCGCCGCGAGTTGCGCGACGGTTTGGCGGCCACGAACAACCGGCATACGGTCATTGCCCCGGAAAGCGTCGCGCATTTGCTGTGGTCGCTGCTGGCGCCGGGCGTCGACCTTCCGCAAGTGCATGCGCAGTCAGGGTACTGAGCACGGCGGCGTCTGGCGGCGGATCTTGGGCCGGATCAGCCGGATCCGCCGCTTTCCTCGGCCCTATTCGCCGTAACCCTGCGGATTGCTTTGTTGCCAGCGCCAGGCGTCGGCGCAGATCGTGTCCAGCCCGCGCTTGGCCTTCCATCCGAGCAGATTTTCCGCTGCGGTGGGATCGGCCCAGCACGCGGCGATGTCGCCAGGGCGGCGGGCCACGATCTCATACGGTAGCTCGCGCCCGATGCTGCGGCCGAAGGACTGCACCATCTGCAGCACCGAATAGCCCTGGCCGGTGCCGAGGTTGACCGTGAACATGCCCGGATGCTGCAGCAGATGGCGCAAGGCCGCCACATGGCCCTCGGCAAGGTCCATCACGTGGATGTAGTCGCGCACCCCGGTGCCGTCCGGCGTGGGCCAGTCGCCGCCGAAGATGCGCAGCTTCTCCAGCCGGCCGACCGCCACCTGCGTGACATAGGGCATCAGATTGTTCGGAATGCCGCGCGGGTCCTCGCCGATGAGTCCGCTTTCGTGCGCCCCCACCGGGTTGAAGTAGCGCAGCCGGGCGATGCGCCAATGCGGCTCGGCACGGTGCAAGTCGCCCAGGATCTCCTCGATCATCAGTTTGCTGCGGCCATAGGCGTTGGTGGCGCTCAAGGGGAAGTCCTCCCGGATGGGCACCGAGGCCGGGTCGCCATACACCGTGGCCGACGACGAAAAAATCATGTTGCCCACTTGCGCGCGCTGCATGGCCTGCAGCAGCGTGACCGTTCCGCCCACGTTGTTGTCGTAATAGGCCAGCGGCTTCTCGACCGACTCGCCCACCGCTTTCAGCCCGGCAAAATGAATCACCGCCTGCACCCGGTGCTGCGCGAACGCGGCATCCAGCGCGGCAGTGTCACGAACGTCCGCGCGGATGAAGGCGGGTTTGACGCCCGTGATGCGCTCCACCCGTGCCAAGGACTCGGCGCTGCTGTTGCACAGGTTGTCGTACACCACAGGCGCGTAGCCGGCCTGGATGAGGGCCACGCAGGTGTGCGAGCCGATGTAGCCGGCGCCGCCGGTGACGAGGATGGTCGGTGTCAAGACGAGGCTCCAGGATCAAGGGTCATGAGTGTGCGGCCAGCATAAGGCAAGAGCCATGGGGCCGTCGCGTGGAGAACACCTGCGCTGACCCCGGCTTTCAGGGATGTCGAAACGGCGCGGCTTCGGGAAGCCGCAAGCCGAGGCAGCCTGGGTCCATCCCTCACAGCGGCTTCATCCCCTTCATCAGGGCGGCGGCTTGTTCCTCGTCGATGAGGCTGATGGTCATCGGGTCGCCGCCGAACGGAAACCCCCACGAGCGCCCGGGGCTGTATCCCACCAGCAGGTAGTAGATCTGCCCGGCCTGCGCATCCAGCGTGGCCACGCGCTTGCCTTGCGGAAAGGGCTTGAAACGGAATTCGTGATGGCCACCGGCAATGTCCAGCTTGACGTATGTCTGGCGGGGCAAGCTGGCGATCTGCTCGCCGTTGTCGGTGATGTCCTGATTGCTCGACATCAGCGTCGGGCCGCTGTCGTTGATGATGTACAGCACGGCCTGCCCCGGCCCAAGCGATTGCGAGGCCACGGGGGCGGGCGTGCTCGCCGAGCTCGCGGGGGCGAAAGCCGTTTGCTGCGCGCTCGCCGGCCAAGCCGAGCAGACGAAGGCAAGGGCGCAAAAGCCAGATCCGGCCAAGAATCGAAGTCGGTTCATCGCGGCGTAGAAGGCTGCCAGAAGCCGCAATTTAACGCAGTCATCGTTCGCATCGGCCGTTGCGGCAGCGGCGACGGCAAAACAAACAGCGCCGACTGGACGCCGTGCTCCGCCATGGGCTTTTGCGTTCGAGCGCCTCGCCAGCGCCCCGCAAAGCAAAAAGCCCAGCGGTTAGGCTGGGCTAAGTGCTTGAATCCGTTGGTGGGGGCACAGGGACTCGAACCCAGGACCTACTGATTAAGAGTCAGCTGCTCTACCAACTGAGCTATACCCCCGCGAAGCCGGCAATCATAGCGTAGTTCGCAGGCGTATGGCATCGATCGGGCCGACGGGGGTGAGGAGGGCAAGCCGTTCGGCCGAAGCGGCGTGTGTGCCCGCGACGGCGCCATGCGGGCATGGCAAGAAAAACGCGTTGTTATACTTGACGTACCCAACATGATCGCCGATACTTCGCATACCCAAGCGAGGAAATCATGAGCGAATCAATCCTTTCCCAACCGTTCTTCCACAACGAAGAAGCCGCTTACGAGTTCGTCGAATCGCGTCTGTGGCCGAACGGTGCCGTCTGTCCGCACTGCGGTGAAATTGGCCGCGCGAATAAGCTGCAAGGAAAGTCCACCCGCATCGGAACTTGGAAGTGCTACGGCTGCCGCAAGCCCTTTACGGTGAAGGTTGGCACCATCTTTGAGGCAAGCCACATCAAGATGCACCTGTGGCTGCAAGCCATCTTCCTCATTGCCTCTAGCAAGAAGGGCTGAACCGCCCCGGGTTTCGTGGAGGCTAGTTGGTTTAAGTCATGCCGGAATGGCGTGTTGACTGGCTTGTTGGCGCCAGTAGTTTGCCTCAGCTTCTGCCGGAGGGATACCCCCAATCGGTTTGAGCAGTCGGGTGTGGTTGAACCAGTGCACCCATTGCAGGGTGGCCAGTTCGACGGCTTCCCTGGTTTTCCAGGGTCCGCGGCGGTGAATCAATTCGGCCTTATACAGCCCGTTGATGGTCTCGGCCAGGGCGTTGTCATAGGAGTCTCCTTTGCTGCCCACGGAGGGCTGGATGCCTGCCTGCGCCAAGCGTTCGGTGTACTTGACGCTGACGTATTGCACGCCTCTGTCCGAATGGTGGACCAAGGCATGGGCAGCGGGCCGACGCGCGTACAAAGCCTGCTCCAGCGCGTCCATCACGAAATCGGTCTGCATGGATGTGCTCACGCGCCAGCCCACGATGCGTCGGGCAAACACGTCGATGACGAACGCCACGTACAGCCAGCCCTGCCAGGTGCTCACATAGGTGAAGTCCGACACCCAGAGCTGGTTGGGTCGCTCGGCTTTGAACACCCGGTTGACGTGGTCCTGCGGACACGGCGTGCAAGTGTCGGGGACCGTGGTTCGCACCTTCTTGCTCCGCCGCGCACCCTGCAGCCCCAGGCGTTTCATCAGCCGCTCGACCGTGCAGCGCGCCACCCGGTTGCCCTCGCGGTTCATCTGCAACCAAACCTTGTCAGCTCCATACACCTGCCAGTTGGCGTGCCACACACGCTGGATGTCGGCAGCCAGCGCATCGTCGCGCTGAGCACGGGCGCTGCGCAACTCGGGGTTGCGATGACGCGCGGCATGGCGCCAGTAACACGACGGGGCCATCTGCAGCACTTTGCAGATGGGCTCGACCCCGTGCATGGGGCGGTGCTGGTCGATGAATCGCTTCAACTCTTCAAACGGCGGTCGAGCTCCGCCTGGGCGAAAAAAGCACTCGCCGCTTTGAGGATGTCATTGGCCCGGCGCAATTCCTTGTTCTCGCGCTCGAGTTGTTTGAGGCGTTCACGCTCGCTGCTCGTCAGGCCGTCGCGCTGGCCTGTATCGACTTCCTCGCGCTTGACCCACTCCAGCAGCGTCTGTGGCACGCAGCCAATCTTGGGGGCCATGGATTCGACTGCGGCCCACAGCGAGGGGTACTCGCCTCGGTGCTCCTGCACCATGCGTACCGCGCGCTCGCGCACTTCGGGGGAAAACTTGTTCGTCTTGTTCATGGCTCCATCTTCTCAAAGGTTGGAGCCTCCTCAAAACCCGGGGCGGTTCAGGCATCAGCAGCAACCAGCTTCACCGTACCTTGGGCATCACTCTCAAGTCAGCATGGTTCATGTCGCACCGCATCCGCGAGGCGATGCGCGAGAACGGTTTCGACGTGTTCGGGTTGGAAGGCGGAGATGTGGAAGTGGATGAAACCTTCATCGGGCACGACAAAACGATCAAGCCCAAGGGCGAGAAGCGTGGCCGGGGCTATCACCACAAGAACAAAGTGCTGTCCCTCGTAGATCGCAAGTCCGGGAAGGCTCGTTCCATGGTGATCGACGATGTGAAGGCTTCGACGATCATGCCGATCCTTCAAGCGAACATCTCCCGTGAGGCGCGCATCCTGACCGACGAAGCAGGGCAGTACGTCCACGTCGGAAAGGTCTTCGATGGCGGCCACGCGTTCACGCGCCACGGCGCTGGTGAATACGTATCGTCGGACGACGCTACCGTGCACACTAACACCATCGAAGGATTCTTCTCGGTGTTCAAACGCGGCATGAAGGGTGTGTACCAACATTGCGGGCACAACCATCTGCATCGCTATCTTGCAGAGTATGATCATCGTTACAACCATCGCAAGGCGCTAGGGTTCAATGACTTCGAGCGCGCCGAAGCGGTCCTCAAAGGCGTGAGTTGAACCGCCCCGGGTTTTGAGGAGGCTCCAACCTTTGAGAAGATGGAGCCATGAACAAGACGAACAAGTTTTCCCCCGAAGTGCGCGAGCGCGCGGTACGCATGGTGCAGGAGCACCGAGGCGAGTACCCCTCGCTGTGGGCCGCAGTCGAATCCATGGCCCCCAAGATTGGCTGCGTGCCACAGACGCTGCTGGAGTGGGTCAAGCGCGAGGAAGTCGATACAGGCCAGCGCGACGGCCTGACGAGCAGCGAGCGTGAACGCCTCAAACAACTCGAGCGCGAGAACAAGGAATTGCGCCGGGCCAATGACATCCTCAAAGCGGCGAGTGCTTTTTTCGCCCAGGCGGAGCTCGACCGCCGTTTGAAGAGTTGAAGCGATTCATCGACCAGCACCGCCCCATGCACGGGGTCGAGCCCATCTGCAAAGTGCTGCAGATGGCCCCGTCGTGTTACTGGCGCCATGCCGCGCGTCATCGCAACCCCGAGTTGCGCAGCGCCCGTGCTCAGCGCGACGATGCGCTGGCTGCCGACATCCAGCGTGTGTGGCACGCCAACTGGCAGGTGTATGGAGCTGACAAGGTTTGGTTGCAGATGAACCGCGAGGGCAACCGGGTGGCGCGCTGCACGGTCGAGCGGCTGATGAAACGCCTGGGGCTGCAGGGTGCGCGGCGGAGCAAGAAGGTGCGAACCACGGTCCCCGACACTTGCACGCCGTGTCCGCAGGACCACGTCAACCGGGTGTTCAAAGCCGAGCGACCCAACCAGCTCTGGGTGTCGGACTTCACCTATGTGAGCACCTGGCAGGGCTGGCTGTACGTGGCGTTCGTCATCGACGTGTTTGCCCGACGCATCGTGGGCTGGCGCGTGAGCACATCCATGCAGACCGATTTCGTGATGGACGCGCTGGAGCAGGCTTTGTACGCGCGTCGGCCCGCTGCCCATGCCTTGGTCCACCATTCGGACAGAGGCGTGCAATACGTCAGCGTCAAGTACACCGAACGCTTGGCGCAGGCAGGCATCCAGCCCTCCGTGGGCAGCAAAGGAGACTCCTATGACAACGCCCTGGCCGAGACCATCAACGGGCTGTATAAGGCCGAATTGATTCACCGCCGCGGACCCTGGAAAACCAGGGAAGCCGTCGAACTGGCCACCCTGCAATGGGTGCACTGGTTCAACCACACCCGACTGCTCAAACCGATTGGGGGTATCCCTCCGGCAGAAGCTGAGGCAAACTACTGGCGCCAACAAGCCAGTCAACACGCCATTCCGGCATGACTTAAACCAACTAGCCTCCACGAAACCCGGGGCGGTTCAAGTGGCAAGCGCCTCACGTATCAAAGAACTCACTGAGGAGTTCGCGCACCGCAAGCGAGAGCGTATGACCAAGCCGAAAACGAAGGCGGACGATACGGAGCAATCGAGGCGCTTCCTAGAAGCCGCCAAAGAGCTTGAAGCCGACGAATCTGGCGCCAAGTTTGATAGGGCTGTTCAGCCGTTGGTCCTCGCCAACGCAAAGAGACCGCCACCCGAATCCGGAGTGGCGGCCAAGAAGACTAAGGGCTAGACTTTCTGCCCTATGGACGAGCGGCTGCTCTGAAGGGTTTATCCCTTATCGACCCGGACTAGGAGCGGGAATGCCCGCTTCCCAATTTGGGACGCATAGAGCTTCTGGCCGTTCTTGAGGGTGATCCAGGCTCGGAACACCACGGTGTAGCCCTCAGGAATCGGGAATCCGAAGTTCAGTTGCTTCATCCATATCACCTCCTTTCTGCCGTCATGACGGCGGTTAGGTGTTGAAAAGGGTCAGCCGCTCGGCTGTGCCCGCCTGGAGCCTTCGTAGCGTCTATCCGCCAAGATCATGCGCTACGAAGGCTTTCCTTTTTCCGCCCCGGTTACGGCAGGCTCATCACCGGGGCCGAGTCATCTCCTCATCGATTTTCCCTCCTTCAGGCGCATTGTCTCCTATTGGATTGTCTTGTCAAGTCCGTCGTGATAGGATTCCCGTAAATGCACCAATCCAGGAGGGCAGCATGGCACCCGATTCTGATAGCAAAGACGATGTCGCGAGCAAGATCGCGCGTGATCGTAGTCCGTCCTTCCCCTTCATTTCGTTGAAGGCCGCAGTTGACCGGTTGGTTGCGCTTGAAGGAAAGTTTGGGCGTCACCCGGCTCCAGCGGAGAAGGTGGGGCTCGCGTGGAGCATGAAGGAAAAGAGCAGTCAAGCGTTCCAAACACTAGCTGCTCTCAAGGCCTATGGTCTCGTCGAGTACCAGGGCTCAAACAAGGATCGGCAAGCTATGCTGACCGATGATGCACGGACGTACCTTCGCGCACAGCAACAAGAGATCAAAGCGGGCGTTCTGAAATCCTGCGCTCTGCGTCCTAAGGCGCTTGCTACCTACTGGAAGCAATGGGGGGCTGATCGTCCAATTGACGAAGTTTGCTTGGATCAACTCGTCATCAAGGACGGCTTTACGCAGTCTGCTGCCGCCACTTTCTTGCGCGTTTATGACGACACTATCGACTTCGCGGGCTTGAGTGGAGGAGATGGAGAGACTAGGATTGGTGACAAGGATGATGCGCTCGTGGCTGAGACCAACCGAGAAGATTCTTCCGATCGGCAGGTGAAGATCGGAGACTTCGTGTGCTGGGAACTGAATGGCGTCATCCAATTCGCGGCAAAGCGAGTCGTTGGCTTGTCGCCCGATGGTATGTTTGCATTCGTAGAGGGCAGTTCGACCGGACTGTCCATCAAGGAGTTAATAGTGGTTTCTGCCCCGCCCAACGCGCCCTCAGGAGCGCACCCGAGCCCTCCCTCGCCGCCCCCTGGCGCCGGGCTAAAGCAGGATACTTTCAGCCTAGACGAGGGTACCGTCGTACTTCAATGGCCCTCTTCTCTGAGCCAAGAGAGCTATGACGACTTCAAAGATTGGATCGACCTTCAATTGCGAAAGATCAAGCGATCGATCCAATAAGGAATGAAGATCAAGGAGGGCCGCTAGCAGCGGCCCTTTTTTCATCCATTGGGTACGTCAAATACAACACCGCGAAGAAAAAAGCCTGTGTTTGCCAACGCGGCAAACACAGGCTTTTTGTTCTGGTGGGTCGTGCGTGACTCGAACACGCGACCAACGGATTAAAAGTCCGCTGCTCTACCGACTGAGCTAACGACCCAAAGCCGGCAATCATAGCAAAAGTCGCGGGTCTTGGACCCATGTGCGGGGACGTTGAAGAGGCCATCCGGAGGGCGGCGTTTGTCGTTCAGCGTCGCGGCATGGCAATGGCTTCGAGCGCGGCGCTGGCGGCGACCATGCCGAAGGTGGCGGTGACCATGACGCTTGAGCCGTAGCCTGCGCAATTGAGCCCCTGTGCGGCTTGCGGGTTGTCGCAGCTCGCCTGCAGGGCGGGGCGCACGGGTTCGGCCGAGCAGACGCAAGGCAGGCGCATCGGGCCGCTGCGCGGGGCGCCGAACTCGCGCCGCAGGCGGTAGCGCACCTTGGCGAGCAGGGGGTCGTTGCGCACGTCGGCAAGGTCGAGCATCTGCACCTGCTGAGGCCGGCGCTTGCCGCCCGCGGCGCCGGCCATCACGATGGTCTGCCCGGTATGCAGGGCGTGCGCGGCCAGCGCGGCTTTCGCACGCGCCTGGTCGCAGCAGTCGAGCAGGGCTTGCGCCTCGCCCGGAATCAGGGCGGCGACGTTGTCGGGTTCGACGAAGGCCTCGACCTCATGCACGACGCAGGCGGGGTTGATGTCGGCGATTCGCGCCGCCAGGGCGCGCACCTTGGCCATGCCGAGGCTGGAATCCAAGGCCTGGATCTGCCGGTTGATGTTGGATTCGGCGACATGGTCCAGGTCGATGAGCGTGAGCTGCCCGACGCCGCTGCGCGCCAGCGCTTCGGCTGCCCAGGATCCGACGCCACCGACGCCGATGACCGCGACATGCGCGGCACGGATGCGCTGGGCCGCCTCGTCGCCGTAAAGCCGCGTCACGCCGCCGAAGCGGCGGTCCGGGTCGGGCGTGGAGGCGAGGCAGAGCAGGGCTGACATGGGGGAGGGACTCGGGTGGGGCGGTTTCGCGGGCGGCACGGGTTCGCACGGCTCAGCCGACGCGGTCCAGGCGCCAGGCCTGGTACTTCACGCCCAGCACGCCGCCGGCGATGATGGACGCCAGCGCGATCCAGCTGGTGATGGACAGGGTGGACACGCCGGTGATGCCCTGGCCGATGGTGCAGCCCATGGCGGTGACGCCGCCGATGCCCATGAGCAGTCCGCCGACCAGATGGTTGGCGGTGTCTTCGAGCCCGGCCAGGCCTTCCCAGCGGAAGCGGCGCGTGGCCAGCGCGTGCAGCGCCGCGCCGGCGACGACGCCGAACACCGAGACGATGCCGATATTGAGCACATTGCTGGCATCGCTGTACATCAGGAACCACGACAGGGTATAAGCCAGCGGAGCGACGAAGGTGAACGATTCCATGTGGTTGCCCACGCTGCCGATGTAGGCGTGCTGCAGGGTCAGCGGGCTCTCGGCCAGGTAGCCGAGATGGCCGGACACCCACCACAGCGCCACGACCAGGCCGCCGATGCCGATGCCGCCCAGCAGGTGGCGCGGGCTGCGCGCCTCGCGCGGCCAGATGGACCATGCCCCCAGGGCCAGCGCGGGGCCGACGCCGAGCGCCAGCAGCCAGGTGGGGCGGCCGATGCCCGTGTGCCGCGCCAGGATCGACGGCAGATCCTGCGGGCCGGCGAGTACCACCGCGATGCGATCGAGCCCGAAGACGCGCGCTTCGGCGGTGATGCCGCGCAGCGTGGCATAGGCGCCTATGGCCAGCATGATGAACACCACCAGGGCCTTGAGGCTGCCGGCGCCCATGCGCACCAGGGTCTTGCTGCCGCAGCCCGAGGCCAGCACCATGCCGAAACCGAACATCACCCCGCCGACCAGGGCGGACAGCCACAGCACGCGGTTGGTCGTGTAGATGGTCTGGTCGGTGTTGATGAAGCCGAAGGCGGCCAGCAGGCTGGTGCCGAGCATGGCGGTGGCGATGGCCAGCGTCCACATGCGCATGCGCGTCCAGTCGCGGAAGTTGACGATGTCGGCCACCGAACCCATGCTGCAGAACTGGGTGCGGTGCATGACGGCGCCGAAGCACAGGCTCAGCAGGAAGGTCCACCACAGCACGGTGGTGTTGAGTGCGGAAACCGAGATGTCCTGCAAGGTGGTGGGCGACGGGTGAGGGGTGAAAGCCGGAGCGGCCTGGCGATGGCCGTGCCGGACATGCCAAGGGTAGGAATTGTCACACGTGAGCCGCGGCTTTGGAGGAGCCGAGCCGGGCGCAGGGATTTCCCGCTGCGGCTGCTCGCCCAGCAGGCCACGCGAGGATGCCGCCTGCGCGGTTGCCGATCTGCCGCGCGGCGGTTCAGTCCGCGGTCTTGTACTGCGTGGGGTCGACAACCCCAGCCTCGGCGAAGCCCGCGGCGCGAATGCGGCAGGAGTCGCAGCGGCCGCAGGCCCGCCCTCGCGCGTCGGCCTGGTAGCAGCTCACCGTGAGGGCATAGTCCACGCCCAGGCGCAGGCCTTCGCGGATGATCTGCGCCTTGCTCAGATGGATGATGGGGGCATGCACGCGCATGGGCTGGCCTTCGACGCCGGCCTTGGTGGCGAGATTGGCCAGGCGTTCGAAGGCCGCGACGAATTCGGGGCGGCAGTCAGGGTAGCCGGAATAGTCCACCGCGTTCGCGCCGTAGAACAAGTCGCGCGCGCCGAGCGCCTCGGCCCACGACAGCGCCAGCGCCAGCATCACGGTGTTGCGCGCCGGAACGTAGGTGACGGGGATGCCGTTTTGCGGGCCCGTGACCGGCACATCCAGCGTGGTGTCCGTGAGGGCCGAACCACCGAAGCGGGCCAGGTCGAGCTGGATGACTTCGTGCCGGACCGCCCCCAGCGCGGCGGCGACGCGCCGCGCCGCGTCCAATTCGGCGCTGTGGCGCTGGCCATAGTGCAAGGAGAGGGCGTGGCAGGCATAGCCCTGCTCCCGCGCCTGGGCCAGCACGGTGGCCGAATCCAGCCCGCCTGACAGGAGCACGACGGCCTTGGGCGCCATCCCCTGCGCTGTCGGGACGCCCATCAGCGCAGCTTGGCCAGCCTGTCCTTGGCGGCTTGCGCCGCCTCGGATTGCGGATAGTTGTTGACGAGTTTCTTCAGCGTTACGCGGGCCAGGCGCACATCGCGCAATTCGACCTGACAATTGGCCAGGCCCAGCAGCGCTTCGGGAATCCGGCTGCTGTTGGGGTAGCCGCTGATCAGCCCGTTGAACGCCACGACGGCTTCCTTGTATTGCTTTTGGGCATAGAAGGAGTTCGCCAGCCAGTATTGCGCCTCGGGCGCATAGGGGCTGGCCGGGTATTGCGCCAGGAAGGCCTTGAACTGGGTGCTGGCGCCGGTGAAATCGGAATTGCGGAAAGCCGCCAGTGCCTGCTCGTAAGCCGCCTTCTCGGCCGGCTGCACCGTGTAGCTCTTGCCGCCGATCTGCACCGTCACCGGTTCCAGCGGCGCCATGCGCTGGGTGAGGTCCTTCTGGCTGTTCTGCAGCTTGGCGATGGTGTCGCTGAGCTGGCGGGTGGTGGTGTCCTGCTGGCCGCGCAACTGTGCGATTTCAGTCTTGAGCTGCTCGATCTGGTTGGCCAGGTCGAGCAGCGAGCTGCGCACCTGCTGAATTTGCTGCGCCTGTTGGGTCAGCTGATTCTGGTTGGCCTGCTGGTTCTGCGCCACCTGGCTGCGAAGATCCAGAATGGCTCGGCGCGCCTCGTTGTCGGCGAACAAGTCGGCATGCGCCTGGGGAAGCCAGCCCAGGTTCAGCCCGAGCAGCATGGCCAGGGCTGCTCGGCGCAGCCCGGCCATGCCCGCTGCGCGGGGTGCGTCGGAGGATGGCCGCTGCATCATTGCTTACTTCTGGTAGACGATGTCCACGCGGCGGTTTTCCGCGTAGTCGGCTTCGGTGGTGCCCAGCGCCTTGGGTTTTTCCTTGCCGAAGCTGATGGCTTCCATCTGGCTGGGCTTGACGCCCAGCAGTTCCATGCCCTTCATCACCGCGTCGGCGCGCTTCTGGCCCAGCGCCAGGTTGTATTCGCGGCTACCACGCGCATCGGTGTTGCCTTGCAACTGGACATGGGCGGCGGGATGGCTCACCAGGTACTGGGCGTTGTTTTCCAGGACGGGGCGGTATTTGCTCTCGACAACATAGCTGTTGAAGGCAAAGTACACGCTCTTGGGGACGTCAGGTCCCGGGCCCGCATTGTTTTCGGCGGGGGCCTGCACGGCCGCCACCTGGCTTTGACCCGCGCCCTGGGCGTTGGCACCGGCGTTGCCGGTGACGGGAGCCGCGGTCTGCGACTCGACCGGAGCCTTGTTCGTCTTGACGCCCGAGGCGCAGCCGCCCAGGGTCAGTGCCGCGGCAAGTGCCGTAAGCAAAAGGGCAGAGCGTTGATTCATCGTTGTTCTCCAAATGGTCAGGGTTTGCGTGTAGGTTGAAAACGGGTGAGGCTGAAAACAGAGCTTACAAAAACACGAACGATTGTGGCGGTGAAATATGAAACGGTGTTGTAGAACGGACTCGGCGACGCATCGCGGCGAGAACGCTCAGTTGCCCGGTGTCCAGGGCCCCCAGGACGGCTCGCGCACCTGCAGGCCCGCGGCTGCCAGCGTGGTGCGCACGCTGCCATCGAGCGAAGCGGTCTTGAGCACTTCGGCGCCGCTCTCGTGGGCCGAATAGAGCAGGATCTGGCCGTTAGGGGCAAAGCTCGGGTGTCCGTCGTCGCTGCCGTTGCCCAGCGCACGGGTGTTTCCGGAGGACAGGTCCAGCAACCAGAGCTGGTAGTTGTTGCCCTGCTGGGAAATGTAGGCCAGGTTCTTGCCGTCCGCGCTGATGGCGGGGCTGACGTTGTAGCCGCCGTCGAAGGTCAGCCGGCGCACGCCGCTGCCGTCGACGCCGACCGCATAGATCTGCGGCGAGCCGTCGCGGTCGCTGACGAAGTAGATGCTCTTGCCGTCGGGCGAGAACACCGGTTCGGTGTCGATGGACCCGCTGTGCATGAGCTGGCGTGGCCGGCCGCCGGTGCGCGGCAGCAGGTAGATTTGCGAGCGGCCCGTGAGCGTGAGCACCACGGCCAAGGTGCGACCATCGGGCGAGAATGCGGGCGCACTGTTGGTGCCGCGGAAGTTCGCAACGGCGCGGCGTGCGCCGTTGCGGATGTCCTGGATGAACACGACCGGCTTGCCGGTTTCGAACGACACGTAAGCGAGGCTGCCGCCGTCTGGCGACCACACCGGGGACAACAAGGGTTCGCGGCTGCGCAGCGCGGCCCTGGAGTTTTCGCCGTCGCTGTCCGCCACGACCAGCGAGAAGCTGTGCGGCCCCGCTTTGCTGATGTAGGCGATACGCGTGGCGAATACGCCACGCTGGCCGGTGAGCTTCTGATAGATGAAGTCGCTGATGCGGTGGGCGGCCAGGCGTAAGTCGCCGGTGACGACCTGGTAGATCTCGCCGCCCATGTCGGTCTGCTTCACGGCGTCCCAGAGGCGGAACCGGATCATCCAGCGGTTGGGTCCTTCGGGGGTGACGCTGCCGCCGGCAACCGCCTCCAGCGCCTGGGTGCGCCAGGCCGCGTAGTTCGGCGGGCCTTGCTCGGTGAGCACCGCGCCGCCCAGATTGGAGGTGCGGAACTGCCCGCTGCGGGTGAGGTCGGCGCGCACGATGTCGGCGATGGGCTGCGGGCAGCGGTCCTGTCCCTTGAACGGAGCGATGGCCACCGGAATCTGCGTGGCACCGATACCAGACACGTCGACCTTGAACTGGGCGCGTGCCAAAGTTGGGAAGCCGGCAGCGACAACTGCACCGATGTTTTCCAGCATAAACGGGCTACCTGAAATGGTGACTGCCGTTTCGAGAAGAAAGCGTCTACGTTTCATGGGCGTCGGGTAGGGAAGCGCGTGCTCAGCAAGGCTTGATTGTCGCATCGGGCGCAAAAAATGACGAATTCATTCTATGCGCGACCTCACGGCGACGCGGTAATGGATTGCAACATTTTCCGGCATGTGTAAGTTGCTTCCATTGAGTGGAACGCTTGGGATTTCGCCAGCCTGGCTGCAGGCGCGGCAACTAGGGCGAAAGAATTCGTACCTTGACCTTCGATGCATGTATACGCGGAGTGTGCAGGCCAATTTCCGCTTTGAACTCTGCATTTGTTGCGCGCATACGGGCCATAAAGCGCCTGCGGTTTGCAAGTTCGTCGGACCGGCTTGCTTGCCGATGCCACAGATGCAAGACTTCGGTCGCCCAAAAGCCATCGATGCGCGCATATCCTGCACGATGAAGGCGCAAAACCAAATCGGCGTCTTCATGCCCCCACCCATCGTAAGCCTCATCGAAACCGTCGACTCGTTCGAAAGCTTCGTACCATAAACCGAAATTGCAACTGCGTATGCCTTTCCAGTGGAATCGCGTTTTCCGTACCCGTAGCGTCGCAGGCCAACGCAAGAAGAGACCGAGTAGTTTGTTGCAATGGCCTTGAAATCGTTGGCGAAGCCAGAAAATTGGATTTTTCCTCGGGTCAGGCAAACTCTGCCGTATCGCCGTGAAGGTCAGTTTTTCGTTCAGTAAAACTCGACTTCCATTTACAAAGCAATTTTCACGCGCCAAAGTACGGTGACGCTGTATAAAATCAGAAAGAGGGACGCAGTCGCCATCCAGAAAGATCAAATAAGTGCCCTTGGCGAGGCGCGCGCCCATGTTGCGAGCGGCAGCCGCGGTGAAACCTACGTCTGGATGCCAAGCATGGCATAGCGGGAAGGGCCATTTTTTTTCCTTGGTTGTCATTGCGTGAACATGCTCTTGATGTGAGCCGTCGTCGGCGATCACGACTTCAAAATCCATGTCGGTCTGCTGACAAAGGGCATCGAGAACAGTCAGGAGCGCATCGCTGCGATTGTAGGTCAGAATAATCAGGCTGATCAGCATTTTCCCGGTTTGACTGGGGTGTGCGACCACCGGCCGGTTCATCCCTGTTTCTCCTGAGAGCGTTTTTTGTTGATGAGCCACAATTTGAGGTATCTGTAATACGCGCCGTGTGCATTCGACATGGCCAAAACATATCCCAAGCGCCCGTCTAGAAAACCGAGCTTCAATACATAACAACGGATAAACGTCCACCAACCATGCACCAAGGCGGTTAAGACGCCGCTGCTGCGATTGTCGCGCAGCATCATCTGCGCGCCGGAGGTCGAGTATACATTCAGCTTGACAAGCACTTGTTCGAGATCATGAAAACTCTCATGATAAAGATGATGGTGCAAGCGGCCTATGGTGCCTTGGACTTGAACGGATTCATGGACGAGAGCATCGCTGAATCTAGCTTTGCCGCGCCGAAATAGCCGAACGATGACATCTGGGTACCATCCGCCGTGCCGCATGTATTGGCCGCAGTAACTGGAAAGGCGCGGCACCGCATAGGCGTCAAACCGATTATTTTCGGCGATAGCCATCTGAATTTCGCGAGCCAAGGCTGGTGACACGCGTTCATCCGCATCGATGGATAGAATCCATGGCTGTGTGGCTAAAGCTAGAGCGCGATTTTTCTGAACGCCAAAACCAGGCCAATCTTCCGTGATATGCACCCGAGCCCCAGCATCGCGCGCACGGGCGACTGTGTCGTCCGTGCTGCCACTGTCCACCACGATGATTTCCCGGCACCAGCGCAACGAATCAATACATTCGGAAATGTTTTTGGATTCGTTGAGTGTGATAATGATCGCTGAAATCGGTGAATCCATGTTGTTCGGTTGTTATCTGGGCGCTGACTTGTCACCAGCAATGCTGCCAAGGATGATGCCGGAAAGCACGACAAAAAATCGACCCTCCCCAGCATCAAGCAGTTGTGAATTAAAAAGGCAGCCTATCCCGATTGTGAGAACGAGGCCTTCCAAGGCGGCCTTGTTCTCACCCGTCAACGATATTGTCGATTGCCATAAAGAAAATCCGAAAATAAACAGCATGGCTAGGCCTACCAGCCCAAGCTGCACCGCCGTGAGGAAATACTCATTATGCGGATTCGATGTGCGTATATCGCTCGTACCAGCCACCGATTTTGCATATTCCTCTGGAAAGCTACCCGTGCCTGTCCCAAAAACAGGATGTTTCGAGATGATTTGAAGGCTATGGTAATAAAACTGCAAACGCAATCCAGTGGAGGTTTCGGTGGCTCCGTTTCCAATTTTATATTTTTCAAAATTCTGTACGGTTCTGGTGATTCTTTCGTGGCTTGTCGGCGATAGGAAAAATGCTGCGGATCCAAGAAATGATACAGCGATCAATCCAATGCCAGCACCTTTGATGCCAAACTTCTGAAAGAATAGTAGAATGACCAACGCGAGAATGATGACATAGCCAGTTCTTCCATTATTGATCATGAGCACGGACAGTCCGTAAAGCAAAGCTAATGCGGCCCAGAACCATCGTTTGTGGGCATCATGGATCGCTCGCCAAGCGAGAAGATACGCTGCGAAAGCTAAGTAAGTTCCAAAGCTAATGCGATTTTGAAATGCAGTATAAGCTTGATTTGGATCTGGAAATTGTTGGATAAGGCCAAGAAATCGTGCGTAAGAAACTGTGGCGGCCAGACCCGCGGCGATAAGGAAAGCATGCATGGCAAGGCGCCGCCACTTATCTGTATCAAGCACAGCAACTAATAGAGGGAGGATCAGTAGTTTGGCGTATTTCCCCAAAAAATTGTTGATTTGTGCAGCCGGTGCCACGCTGTATATCGCGCCCACGATGTATAGCGCAAAGAAAATCAAGGCTATCCACGCTGGCGGGGAAGATTTGATGCGCTGCCACTGCTGGGCCCATTGGCCATGTAAGAAGGGGGTGGTGAGCAGAAGAACGAGCCCCACCGAGCCCCAGGCGGTGGGCAAGGGTAAACTGAACGCGGCGAAGATGGCGATCGGCCCGACGAAGTCTCTTGGCGTTTTCAGTGTCAGATGTTTTGTATCGATCATTCAAAAACCCTGGGGAAGCATTTGCTCGTGTCATCCACCGCGCCAATGCGGCTTCTGCGAAAACTATTCTCGGCCGACTCCCGCAACCGCGCCGCAGCCCTACTCATCGTGCTGTGCGCCGCGATCGTCGCGGCGACCGAGCCTGCGCTTCCGGCGTTGATGAAGCATGTGCTGGATGTTGGCTTCACATCGCGCCGCGATTTCCCCCTGTGGGCGGTCCCGGCGGTCTTGCTTGGGTTGTTCACGGTGCGCGGATTGGCGTGGCTGACCTCGCAGTTTCTCACACAGTGGATGACGCAGAACGTGCTGGCACGGGTGCGCACGCTGGTGTACGGCCAGATTGTGCATGCCCAGCTCGCGCAACTGCAGCGCGAAAGCGCCAGCAGCCTGATCGGCGCGGCGGTGTACGAGGCGCAACTGGCGCTGGGCATGATCTTCCCCGGCTTGCTCACCTTGGTGCGCGACAGCCTCACGCTGCTGGCGTTGTTCGGCTATCTGATGTGGCTGAACTGGAGCCTCACGTTGCTGACCCTGGCCATCCTGCTGCCGCTGCTGTTCACCATGCGTCTGATCAGCCGCCGCGCCAAGCGCCTGAACGCGCAGATGCAGAAGGCGGCGGAGGTCACCTCGTATGCGCTGGAAGAGGGCATGCTGGCGGCGCCGGTGATCCGCGTGCACAACGCGCAGAGCGGGTTTGCCGCGCGCTTCGAGGCCATCAACCAAGGTCTGCGCCGTACCACGGTGAAGACCTTGGTGTCCGGCTCGTCGACCACGCCGGTGTCGCAGTGGCTGTCGGCGCTGGCGGTGTCGGTGGTGATGGTCTATGCGCTGCACCAGAGCGATGTGTCGGGCCAGCACAGCGTGGGCGGCTTCGTCTCCTTCATCACCGCGATGCTGATGACCCTGTCGCCTCTGCGGCGGGTATCCGACATCGTGCAGCCCATGGTGCGCGCGCTGAGTTCGCTGGAGCGGCTGCGCGGCATCATCGACACGCCGCAGGAGGCCGACACGGGCTCGTTCGAGCTGGCACGCGCCAGCGGCGAGCTGCGCTTCGAGGACGTGACGGTGCGCATCGGCGCCATCGATCGCCCGGTGCTCGACCGCGTCAGCCTGCACGTGCATGCGGGCGAGAGTCTCGCGCTGGTGGGACCGTCCGGTGCCGGCAAGACCACATTGATGCGTCTGGTGCCGCGTCTGCTGGAACCCAGTTCCGGCCGCCTGCTCCTGGATGGCGTGCCGTTGCGCGACTGGAAGCTGCACGCGCTGCGCCAGCAGATCGCCCTCGTCAGTCAGGACGTGGTGCTGCTGAACGACAGCGTGGCGGCGAACGTGAGTTTCGGCGAGCCGGTGGACGAGGCGCGCGCCTGGAGCGCGCTGGAAGCCGCCGCGCTGGCCGACTTCGTGCGCGGCCTTCCGGGCGGGCTGCATGCCGAGATCGGCCATAACGGCTCGCAGCTCTCCGGCGGGCAGCGCCAGCGTCTGTCCATCGCCCGCGCGTTATACCGCGACGCGCCGCTGCTCATTCTGGACGAGGCCACCAGCGCGCTCGACGCCGAAAGCGAGCGCCTGGTGCAGCAAGCCGTGGACCGCCTGATGCAGGGCCGCACGACCATCGTCATCGCCCATCGCCTGGCCACCATCGCTCACTGCGACCGCATCGCGGTGCTGGACCAAGGCCGGCTGGTGGAACTGGGAACGCAGTCCGAACTGCTGACGCGCGGCGGCTTGTATGCCCAATTGCATCGCATGCAGTTCGCCGGACAGGGAACGCAGGAATGGGTGGGCGGAAACTGACGGCACTTCAGGTCGACGGTGCGTCCCCCGGGGCTGGGTTTCGCGGCATGCGGCCCATCCACCGTTCGCACTGCTGCCTGACCACTTCCGGCAGGTGGCCTTCGCGGGCGAAGGTTTCGCGGATCCATTGCGCGTCGTTGCCGCGACCGGTCACGTCGGTCAGCAGTTCGCGCAGCGCCGGGTCGGATCGGAGGGCGATGGCGTGGTCTTCCAGTTTCACCAGGGTGCGCACGAGGTCCTCGCGCAGGGTGCGGTGTTCGCGCGTGGCGGGGTCGACGAAGGTGCCGTCGAAGCCGAAGCGGCAGGCCTGGAAGCGGTTGAAGGTGTAGACGAGGTAGTCGTCTTCCTGCGGCGCGAACGGGCGCTCGGTCTGGATCCAGCGGCCCAGGGTCTGGATGTAGGCGGCGATGCGCGCGGCCTTCGGAATGGTCAGCGGCGTGTCCATGACGCGGACCTCGATGGTGCCGTATTCCGGCTTGGGGCGGATGTCCCAGTAGAAATCCTTCATGCTCTTGACCACGCCGGTGGCGGTCATCTTGCCGAAATAGGTCTCGAAATCGGCCCAGTCGAGCACGAAGGGCGCCCGGCCCGACAGCGGAAAGGCGAACACCGAATTCAGCCGCGCCGAGTGGAAGCCGGTGTCCTCGCCCTGCACATAGGGCGACGAGGCCGAGAGCGCGATGAAATGCGGGATGTAGCGCGAGATGCAATGCAGGGTGTAGAGGGCTTCGTCGCTGCTGGCGCAGCCCAGGTGCACATGCTGGCCGAACACGGTGAATTGCTTGCTCAGATAACCGTAGAGTTCGGAGAGCTGCAGAAAGCGCGGCTTATCGAAAATGCGCTGCTGCGCCCAGTGCTGGAACGGATGGGTGCCGCCGCCGGCCAGGCCCACGTCGAGCTTGTTCGCCGCTTCCACCAAGGCGGCCTGGATTTCGCCGAGTTGCGCCAACGCGTCGTCGTAGCCGGTGCAGATGCCGGTGGACAGCTCGATCATGCTCTCGGTCATCTCCGGCGTGACCAGCCCGGGCAGCTTGCGGCCTTCCAGCAGGCGCAGCAGGTCGGGCGCGCTCGGCATGAGGTCGTAGTTGTGGCGGCTGACGATCTGCAGTTCCAGCTCGATGCCGAGGCTCAGCGCGGCAGACTCCTTGAACGTCCCCAGGTTCATCGCGCTGTCCTCATGGGTTTTTCCGCTTGGATGGAATGTCGCCCGCGCGCCCCAGCGCCCAGCGCGCCAGCAAGGTGCCGCCCAGTTCCAGCATGGCGATGGCGGCGAACGCACCGGCAATCAGCGCCTGCGGAAACCCGGCCACCTGGTGAGCCAGGTCGAGCAGCAGCACGAAGCTCACGCCGGCCACCGGATTCAGCGCCAGGCCCAGCGCGGCCGACTGTTTCCAGCTCAACCCCGAGGGCCGGCCCAGGGCTAGCGGCACCGCCAGCTTGGCCAGCGCCCGCGCCAGGGACAGCGCCAGCCCCAAGGTCAGGCCCCGGGCCAGCAGGGGCCAGTCCAGGCTCAGGCCCAGGACCAGGAACAACAGCACCACCAGCACCCCGCCGGCCGTGCCGAAGTGGCGCGGCCAGACCCGGGGGCGCTGGCTGCGCACGCGCAACAGCAGGCCGGCCAGCAAGGGCGTGAGCAGGGTGGACCAATGCAGCATGCGGGTGACCGACAGCACCAGCAGGATCAGGCCCACCAGCAGCAGCGCGGCGCCTTCATCGGTGAAGTCGAAATGGCGCTCCACCCAGTTCACGGACCAGGCCAGCACCGCGGCGGCAAGCACGGCCCCGCCGATGGCATAGATCTGCTGCAGCACAGCGTTCCACCAGGCGGCGCTGTGCTGCGCGCCGAGCCAGCCGACGAACACGCCCAGGGCCAGGATGGACCACATCGCGCCCAGCGCCGACAGCAGCAACAGCCGTTCGGTGACCTGGCCGCGCGCGTTGAACTCCCCGCTGATCCGCAGCGCCACGGCGGGAGCCGTGCAGGCCAGCGCGGCGGCGGTGGCCAGGCCGTGCAGGCCACCCAGGCCGAAAGCGGTCAGAACCGCCCACATCGCCAGCAGGGCCAGCCCCCATTCGCCCAGGCTGATGGGCATCAACCAGGGGTTGGCGCGCAGCCAGCGCAGGTTGACGCGGTGGCCGATCTCGAACAGCAGCATGGCCAGGGCCGCGTCCACGATGGCGCGCACGCTGGGCTGCAGGTCCAGCGCCTGCAGCCGGCTGCCGCCGGCGGCGATGACCAGCCCCGCCACCGTGTAGCCGATCAGCCGCGGCCAATGCAGGAAACGGAACACCGATTCCCCCATGAGCGTGGCCAGCACCAGCGCCAGGCCTACCCACAGCACGCCGTCGGCATGCAGGGCCAGCAAAGGGAGCGGGTGGAGATCAGGCATGGCGACGAGATGTGGCGCGAGATGTGAGGCGTGGCGCGGGGTGGGGGAGGAAGGCATGCGGCAACGCCCGGGTTCGCCCGGTGTTTCGAGTGCCCCAGGGGCGGCATACCGCCCCGCCCCCCATGGGGGTCAAGAAAACTCGGGAGCGGCCCGGCGTTTTCTTGAGCGCCCTTTGGGGGCCGCAAGCAGCGAAATTATAGGAAGCGATCGGGTCTGGTTCCAAGCGGGTTCAATTGAAATAAATCAAGATAAAACAATGGCTTGAGCGATAGCGAGCGCTCACGATCATGGGGGCGCTGCACGGTGGCGGACCGGATTCTCGCGCCCGTGTTGCGTGTGTTTGCGCCGGGGCCGTCTACCTACAATGCAAGCATGCCCCACGTCCACCTCCGCATCCATACCGAGTACTCCATTGTCGATGGCAGCCTGCGGATCGACGCCGCCGTCGCCGCGGCACGCGCCGATGGCCAGGGCGCCCTGGCCATCACCGACCTGAACAATCTGTTCGCCGCTGTGCGTTTCTACTCCGGGGCGCGTGCAGCAGGGGTCAAGCCCATCATCGGCTGCGATGTGCGGGTCGCCCCCGACGACCCCGCGCCGCAGGCCCCGGGCACCGGCCTGCTGTTGCTGGCCACGGGGCGTCAAGGTTACCTCAACCTGTGCGACCTGCTCAGCCGCGCCTGGCTGGAGGGGCAGCGCAACGGGCAGGCGGAAATCCGGTGGCAGTGGCTCGAGGACGGCGCGGGGGAAGGCCTCATCGCGCTGTGCGGGGCGCGCCAGGGGGCCGTCGGCCAGGCCTTGCTGGCGGGCGACATGGCGCGCGCGCGCCATCTGGCGCGGCGCCATGCGGAAGTGTTTCCGGGACGCTTCTACCTCGAACTCCAGCGCAGCGGCCAGCCGGAGTGCGCGCACCATGTGCCGGCGGCCGTGCGCCTGGCGGCCGAACTGGGTTTGCCGGTGGTGGCCACGCATCCGGTGCAGTTCCTGGCGGCGGACGACTTCGAGGCGCACGAGGCGCGCGTGTGCATCGCCGAGGGCGAGACCCTGGGCAACCCCCGCCGCGTCAAGCGCTTCACCGCCGAGCAGTACTTCAAGACCCAGGCCGAGATGGAGGCCTTGTTCGCCGACATCCCTTCGGCGCTGGCCAACGCGGTGGAGATCGCCAAGCGCTGCAACCTCACGCTCGAGCTGGGCAAACCGCAGCTGCCCGACTTTCCCACGCCCGACGGCATGCCGCTGGCGGACTATTTCCGCGCCCAGTCCTACCAGGGCCTGGAACGCCGCCTGCAGCAGCTCTACCCGGACGCTTCCCGGCGCGAGGCCGAGCGCCCGCGCTACGTGGAGCGCCTGGAGTTCGAACTCGGCACCATCGCCAAGATGGGTTTCGAAGGCTACTTCCTCATCGTGGCCGACTTCATCAACTGGGCCAAGGACAACGGCTGCCCGGTGGGCCCGGGGCGGGGCTCGGGCGCCGGCTCTCTGGTGGCCTACAGCTTGCGGATCACCGATCTGGACCCTCTCGCCTACAACCTGCTGTTCGAGCGTTTCCTGAACCCGGAGCGGGTGTCCATGCCCGACTTCGACATCGACTTCTGCCAGGAAAACCGCGACCGCGTGATCGACTACGTCAAGCAGAAATACGGCGTCGGGGCGGTGTCGCAGATCGCCACCTTCGGCACCCTGGCGGCGCGCGCCGCGCTGCGCGACGCCGGGCGGGTGCAGGAACTGGGCTACAACTTCTGCGACGCGCTGGCCAAGCTCATCCCCAACAAGCCGGGACAGCACATCACGATCGCCCAGGCCATCGAGGTCGAACCGCAGCTCAAGGAGCGGGTGGAGCAGGAGGACGAGGTGCGCCACCTGCTGAGCCTGGCCCAGCAGCTCGAAGGGCTGCCGCGCAATGTGGGCATGCACGCCGGGGGAGTGCTGATCGCGCCGGGCAAGCTCACCGACTTCTGTCCGTTGTACGCCCAGCCCGGCAGCACGGACGCGGTGTCGCAGTTCGACAAGGACGATGTCGAAGCCATCGGCTTGGTGAAGTTCGACTTCCTCGGCCTGGCCACGCTCACCATCCTGGAGTTGGCGGCGCAGCACATCCGCCGCAACCACCCGGAGCGAGCCGACTTCAAGCTGGAGGACATTCCGCTCGACGATCCCGCCACCTACAAGCTCATGGCGCGCGGCGACACCGTGGCGGTGTTCCAGCTCGAATCGCGCGGCATGCAGGGCATGCTGCGCGAGGCCAAGCCGGACCGCTTCGAGGACATCATCGCGCTCGTGGCCTTGTACCGGCCGGGGCCGATGGACCTCATCCCCAGCTTCTGCCACCGCAAGGACGGCACCGAGCCCATCGTCTACCCGGACCCGCGCATGGCCAGCGTGCTGGAGGAGACCTACGGCATCATGGTCTACCAGGAGCAGGTGATGCAGGTGGCGCAGGTCATCGGCGGCTACTCGCTCGGCGGCGCCGACCTGCTGCGCCGCGCGATGGGCAAGAAGAAGCCCGAGGAGATGGCCAAGCATCGCGGCATCTTCGCCGAAGGCGCGGCGAAGAACGGCATCGCGCCGGAGAAGGCCAACGAGATCTTCGACTTGATGGAGAAGTTCGCCGGCTACGGTTTCAACAAGTCGCACGCCGCCGCCTATGCCTTGCTGGCCGTGCAGACGGCGTGGCTGAAGGCGCATTACCCGGCCGAATTCATGGCGGCCAACATGAGCATCGCGCTGGACGACACCGACAAGCTCAAGGTGCTGGTGGACGACGCCCGCGCCATGGGCCTGAAGCTGCTGCCGCCCGACGTGAACCTGGGCGGCTGGCGCTTCGATCCGGTGGACGCGCACACCATCCGCTACGCGCTGGGCGCCATCAAGGGCACCGGGCGCGCGGCCATCGAGGCCATTGTCGATGCGCGGGCCGACAGGCCGTTCGCGTCGCTGATGGACTTCGCCGCGCGGGTGGACCGCAACCGCATCAACCGCCGCGTGCTCGAGGCGCTGATCCGCGCCGGCGCCTTCGACTCCATCGACCCCAACCGCGCCACCCTGCTGGCCGCGGTGGGCATGGCGCTGGAGCATGCCGCGCAGTGCGCCGAGCATGCCGACCAGAGCGGCCTGTTCGACAGTCTGTTCGACGAGCCCGGCGCCGCCGCGGCCGGCGCCCCCGAACCCGAACCCCAGCCCCCCTGGGATTTGCGCAAGCGACTGTCCGAGGAAAAACTGGCCATCGGCTTCGTGCTCAGCGGCCATCTGTTCGACGCCCACGCCGCCGAGGTGCGGCGTTTCGCCCCCCGCCCGCTGGCCGAACTGGCCGATGCGCGCGAACCGCAGATCGTCGCCGGCATCGTCGCCGCGGTGCGCGTGGTGCAGGGCCAGCGCGGACGCGTCGCCATCGTCACCCTCGAAGACCGTTCAGGCACGCTGGAGGCGGTGGTGAACGACCGCCTGCTCGACACCGTGCGCGCCCTGCTGCGCGACGACGAATTGCTGGTGATGCAGGGCCGCGCCCAGAACGACCGTTTCAGCGGCGGCCTGCGCTTCAACGTCGACGCCGTCTGGACTCTGGAGCAGACCCGCGTGCGCCTGGGCCGGCGCATCCGCATGCGGGTCAACGGGCTGGCCGATGCCGGCCCGCTGATCGATCTGGCGCGCACCCACGCCGCCGGCGAGGAAGGCGGCCTGCCGCTCGACGTCGAAGTCGAGCGCGGCGGCGCCGAGGCCACCTTGCGCATCGACCGCTTGCGCCTGCGCCCCGGCGACGACGTGCTCGCCGCGCTGCGCGAACTCGCGATCGAAGGCCGGGTGCAGGTGGTGTACGAGGGCAGCGATTCGGCCGCGCCGATGCGCGCGCATTCCTGACGGAGCTTCCTGGGCTCGGAGGCTCGGGACTGGCAGGTCCCGAGGCCCTTCGCCGCGCGCGCTGGCGTGCGCAGGCACGCCAGCTGGTCGCGGCTCAGCCCGCGTCCCTTGGTCCGGCCTTGATCTCCATCGGCGTGTACCACTTGCCGTTTTCATCGGGCGGGAACCGGCCCACGCGCTGGATGGCGCGCAGCACGGCCTGATCCCAGCTCGGCACGCCGCTGGAGCGCTCGATTTTCGAGCCCAGCACCTCGCCCGAATTGGGGTCCAGCGTCACGGTGATGATCACCTTCGGGTCGCCCTGGATCTGGTCGATCTGCCCGTAGATCACGTTTTTCCGCACCAGGGTGGCCAGACGCGCGGCATACGCCCCCGAGGGGCCCGACGTCACCGCGGCGTGGCCCGTGCTGGTGGAGGGGCCGGTACCGGCCTGGGCCATGAGGTTCTTCATGTAGTCGGAACGCGCCTGCTGCTGCAGCTTGGCGAGTTGCTGCTCGCGCAGCAGTTCCTGCTTGCGCTTGAGCTCGGCCGCTTTTTGCGCGGCCTCTTCCCGGGCTTGCTGCTGCGCCAATTGCTCGGCCTTGAGCTCCTGCCGCTTCAGCGCCTCCTGCTTGCGCTTCTCGGCGGCGAGGCGTTGCTGCTGAAGTTGCTGCTCCTGAGCGAGTTTTTGCTGCTGCAAGGCCAGCTTTTCAGCCGCGCGCTTCTCGGCTTGCTTCTGCGCCTGCTGCTCGGCCAGCAACGCGGCCTGGCGTTTCTGTTCCTGCTCCTTGAGCTTGCGCGCTTTCTCCAGCGCGATCGCGGCGTTGTCGGGCGTGGGCTGGACCTTGGCGGCAGGCGGTGGTGGAGGCGGCGCCGGCTGCGCCTGGGGTTGCGGCTTGGGGGCCGGGGGCTGCGGTTGGGGCTGGACTTGAGGAGGGCGTGGCGCCGCCAGGTGCGCCGTGGGCGTCCACAGCTCGGCCTCGACGGCCTCGGGCGTGTGGCTTTTCCAGTGCACGCCCAGCGCGATGAGGACGATGAGCAGCAGGTGAATGAGCGCCGCGAACAGCAGGGCGCGGCCCACGCCGCGCTCGGGCGGCGGCCGCAGCGTGTCTGCCGAGGGGTTGTAGGTATTCATGCCGGCATCGGGAGTGGTTGGGGTCGCATGTGCAGCGCATGCAAGGCACGCAACCCGGAACCAACGCAGATGGAACCCGTCTGGATGACAGCGCAGCCCGTGGCGCGGCAGGCATGCAGGGCGGCGGCCGAGGCTGGCGTCATGGCTGCCCCGTGGCTTGCACGGCAAGGCCCACGCGCTGCACGCCGCCTTGCTTGAGGCGGTTGAGCACCTTGATCACGTCGTCATACTTGACATTCTTGTCGGCGGCGATCAGCACCGGCATGTCGGCCAGACTGCTGCCCGACTGCTGTGCCAGCTGGGAGACGGCCCGTTGCAAGTCGCCCATGGTGGTCGGCTGCGGGGCGAGGCCGCTGCTGCCGGGCTTGGCCTTGGGGTCGCGCAGGAGCACGGTCAGCGTCTTGTCCGCCTTGATGTCCACCTCGACCACGGTGTCCGGCGCCCGCGTCGCCTTGCCGACCGTGGGCAGCTTCACGGCGCTGGGCGTGATGAGCGGAGCGGTGACCATGAAGATGATCAGCAGCACCAGCATCACGTCGATGTAGGGCACCACGTTGATCTCGGCCAGCGCGCGGCGCCGCCCGCCGCCCCGGTGTTGGATGGCGGCCATTCAATGCGCTCCCATCGGCCGGGTCGAGGGGCCGGCCGACGGCGCGGCGGCGCCCTGGCCCGGATGCGGCGCCACCTGGCGCTGCAGGATGTTGGAGAACTCCTCCGTGAACGAATCGAAGCGGATCGACAGGCGGTCGATGTCGCGGGCGAAGAAGTTGTAGGCGATGACCGCGGGAATGGCGGCGAACAGGCCGATGGCGGTGGCCACCAAGGCCTCGGCGATGCCGGGCGCCACCGTGGCCAGCGTGACCTGCTGCAGGTTGGACAAGCCGACGAAGGCGTGCATGATGCCCCAGACCGTGCCGAACAGGCCCACGTAGGGCGACACCGAAGCCACCGAGGCGAGGAAGGAGAGATTGGCCTCGATCGCGTCCATCTCGCGCTGGAAAGCGGCGCGCATGGCGCGACGCGAGCCGTCGACGAGGGTGGTGGAGTCGAGGTGGCGTTCGCGCAGTTTGAGGAATTCGCGCATGCCCGAGGCGAAGATGCGTTGCAGCGGGCTGCCTTGGCGCGCGCTGTTGATGGCGGCCTGGTACAGGTCGTTGAGGCTGGTGCCGGACCAGAACTCCTGCTCGAAATCGTTGGTCTTCAGCCGTGCGCTCTTGATGGCGAAGTATTTGCGGAAGATGACGGTCCAGCTCGCCAGGGACACCGCCATCAGCAGCGCCAGCACGAATTGCACGACGGTGCTGGCACCCAGTACGAGGGAGACGATGGAAAAGTTTTGGTCCATGCAAGGTCCAGGCTGAGAGTGGTGGGAGGAGCCCGCTGCGTTTTCGATGCAGGCCGCGGGCGACCGGTTCCAGGGAAAGTTCTATTTTGCACTGCCGCCGGCGGGGCTGGCGCAACCGCGGGCGACGGCCTCCAGCACGGCGGCCGGCAGGCGCACGGGCCTGAAGCTGCCGGCCTGCACGCAGGCCACGCGCACTTGCGCGCTGGCCAGCAGGGCGCCGGACGCGGCGGGGTCGGCCGGGGGGCGGCGCCGGACTTCCTGCAGCAAGTCCAAGCTCGCTCCGCCGGTTTGCGTGATGGCGACGCTGACCTCCAGCAGATCGTCCAGCCGGGCGGGGGCGGCATAACGCACCTGGGCGCTGCTGACCACGAACAGCACCTGATCGCGCGCGGCCATGGCCTGCTGGTCCAGCCCCAGGCTGCGCAGCCATTCGCTGCGGGCGCGCTCGCAGAACTTGAGGTAGTTGGCGTAATACACCACGCCGCCGGCGTCGGTGTCTTCCCAGTACACGCGCACGGGCCAGAGGAAGGCGGGCGCGGGAGGCGAGGCGGTTTTCGTAAGCATTGCGCGAGTCTAGGGCCTGTTCACGCTATTTCTGCGCCCGCGCCGGCGCGCATGGCGCCAAACCGGGTGGGGACATGCAGGCGGCGATGCCCCCGCAGGCGCGCTCTGCGGCTATGCTCGTCCGCTTCCCTATCCACAACGCTCGGCGCACCATGTTCACAGGACTCATCACGGCCGTGGGCCGTATCTCGCATGTGCAGACCCTCCAGCCGGACGCCGGCGCCGGCCTGCGCGTCACGGTGCAGGCGCCGGCCGACTGGTTGCGCGGCGCCGGACTGGGCGACAGCATCTGCGTCAGCGGCGCCTGCATGACCGTGGTCGAGCTCGGCGCGGAGTCGTTCGCCTTCGACGTCTCGGCCGAAAGCCTGGCGCGTACCGCCGGGCTGGACGCGCCTGCAACGCTGGTGAACCTGGAGCAGTCGCTGACCCTGTCCACCAAGCTCGGCGGGCACCTGGTGACGGGCCATGTCGACGGCGTCGGGCGGGTGGAAGCGTTCGAGCCGGTGGGCGAGTCCTGGCATCTGGCCGTGCGCGTGCCGGCGGAGCTGGCGCGCTTCTTCGCCTACAAGGGGTCGATCGCGGTCAACGGCGTGAGCCTGACCGTCAACCGCGTGGACGATGCCTCGGACGCCTCCGCCACGGTCCACATCAACCTCATCCCCCACACCCTGCAGCACACCAATCTGCATACTCTGCAGGCCGGCCGCGCCGTGAACCTGGAGGTCGACCTGATCGCGCGCTATGTGGCGCGCATGTTGCCGGGTGCGCGCGACGCGACATGACGCATGGGGCGGCGCGCTGACACCGACCGGTTTCGACCCGAGGCAGGGCGCATGCGGCTTGTCTCCTCGCCATGGCCGGCGGTTCGCGTGAAGGGCGGCCGGCCGACTGGCAAGGCGGGCGCTGGCGCCTGGCGCCGGGCACTGGCCTTGTGCATGTGCGGCCTCGGCCTCGGCGCCGGGGTCTGGGCGCGGCCCGCCGCCGCGGCGCCAGCGGCGGCAACATCCGCGCCGGCGCCGCTGGCGCGCTACAGCGTGCGCATCGACGCGCCCGACAAGCTGCGCGCCATGCTCGCGCAAAACCTCGACATCGAACGCTGGCGCTTTTTCCCCGATCTCACACCGGAGCAGCTTCGCGGCTTGGTGGACAAGGTACCCAAGCAGGCCGAAGACCTGCTCGCGGCGCGGGGCTATTTCTCGCCGCAGGTGCAGGCCGCGCTCGACGCGGCCGTGACGCCCCCCCTGGTGACGGTGCGGGTGACGCCGGGCCAGCCCACGCTGGTGCGCAGTCTCGATCTGCAGGTCACTGGCCCGAATGGCCAGCCGGACGCCCGGCTCGCGGCGGCCTTGCGCAAGAGTTGGTCCCTGCCGGATGGCGCGGTGTTCGTCAGCGCGGCCTGGGAAACGGCCAAGAGCAACGCGCTGCTGGCCCTGCTCACGCGGCGCTATCCGGCCGCGCGCATCGCCGAAAGCCGGGCGCTGGTGGATCCGCAGCAGCACGCCGCCGCACTGTCGCTGCATCTGGACACCGGGCAGGGCTACACCTTCGGCGCCCTTCGCATCGAAGGGCTCAAGCGTTATCCCGCGACCATCGTGCAGCACCTGTCGCCCATCCACCCGGGCGACCCCTACGCGCAGGACAAGCTGCTGGACTACCAGGCCAGGTTGCAGGCCAGCAGCTACTTCCGCACCGCCACGGTGGCCGCGCCGCTGGCCGAGGCGCAGGGTACGCAGATCCCGGTGCTGGTGCAGGTGGACGAATACAAGCCGCAGAAGCTGGGTCTGGGCCTGGGCTACAGCAGCAACACCGGCGCGCGCGTGCAGACCGATTACGAAAACCTCAACATCCTCGGCCGCGCCTGGCGCCTGAACACCGCGCTCAAGCTCGAGACCCTGCAGCAGAGCCTCAGTTCCGGGCTGACTTTTCCGCGCACTGAAAACGGCGCGCGCTACGGCCTGAGCGCCGACGCGCAGCATGCCAACATCCAGGGCCTGACCACGCGCAGCCTCATCCTCGGCGGGCAACGCCAGCGCCTGGACGGGCCGATCGAAACTGTGCTTTCGCTGCAGTACATCACCGAACGGCAGGACGTGGCCGGCTTCGGCAGCACCACGGCGCAGGCGCTCATGCCCAATTACAGCTGGACCCGGCGCAGGCTGGACAACCCGCTCGATCCCACCAGCGGCACCCTGGTCAACGCCCAGATCGGCGGCGCCAGCAAGGCGCTGCTGTCCGACCAGAACTTCATCCGCCTGGTGTTGCGCGGCGTGGACTTCATTCCGCTCGGTGCGAGCAACCAGCTCATCCTGCGCGGCGAGGTCGGCAGCGTGCTCAGCCCTTCGGCCAACGGCATTCCGCAGCAGGAGCTGTTCCGCGCCGGCGGCGTCGGTTCGGTGCGCGGCTACGCCTACCAGAGCCTGGGCGTGAACCAGGGCGACGCCATCGTCGGCGGGCGCGCCTTGCTCACGGCCAGCGTCGAGGCGGTGCACTGGATCACGCCCAAATGGGGCGCCTCGGTGTTCTACGACACCGGCAACGCGGCCGACAGCTTCGGCGCGCTCAAGCCCGTGGCCGGCTATGGCGTGGGCGCGCGCTGGCGCAGCCCGGCGGGGATCATCAGCGTCGATCTGGCCTACGGCCAGGCCACGCAATCCTTGCGCCTGGAATTCAACGCCGGGGTGAATTTCTAGATGGCCGATTCCGACGCACCCAAGCCCCCCGCGGGCGGCGAAACGGCCCGTCCCCCCACGTCTTCGCATGCCACGCCGTCGCCAAAGGTCTCGCTCCTGCGCAAGCTCGGGCGGGCGCTGGCCTGGTTCCTGGCGCTGCTGGTGCTGCTCGCCGCCTTGCTGGCTGCCGGGCTGGCATGGCTGACCAGCGGGCCGGGTTTGCGCTGGCTCGCCAGCCATCCCCTGGAATTCGGCGCCACGCATCTGGAAGTCGAGGACGTACGCGGCAGTCTGTGGGGCGAGCTGCGCATGGGCCGGCTGCAGGTGCAGAGCCCGCGCGTGGACCTCGACGTGCGCGATCTGCACCTGCGCTGGAACCCGCGGGCCCTGCTCGCCAAGCCCAGGCTGCTGGACGTGCAGGCCCTGTCCATCGGCCAACTGGACGTCACCCTGCTGCCCAGCCCGTCCAGCGGGCCTCCCGCCTTGCCGCAGAGCCTTGCGCTGCCGCTGGGGGTGCGGATCGACGCACTCCACATCGGCGCCTTGCGCATGGGCGCCCCCGGCGCCCTGCGAAGCCTGGGCGGACTCGACGCCAGCGTGCAGGCCGGCGCGCAAAACCTGCGCCTGCGGGTGCAGGCCACCACGCCCTGGGGCGACGGCCAGGCCCGGGTCGATCTGGGCACGACGCGGCCTTTTGCCTTGCGCGGCCATGTGCAGGCCGCATTGCGCCTGCGCGGCGAGACCCTGTTGCTGACCATGCAGCCCTCCGGCAGCCTGCAGCACCTTCGACTGCGCGGCCAGGCCAGTGCCGTGCAAGCCCAGGCCGGCTTCGAGGCGCGGCTGGCGCCGTTTTCGAGCCAGCCGCTGCGGGAGGCGCATATCAGCGCCAACCATGTGGATCCGGCGCGCATCGTCAAGGGCGCGCCCAGCGCCTTGCTCGACCTGCGGCTCGCGTTGCAGCCCTCCAATGCCCAGGACGTACGCGGCAGTCTCAGCCTGCGCAACGCCCAGCCCGGCGCGGTGAACGCCGGGCGCCTGCCGCTGGAGAGCCTGCGGGCGGTGCTGCGTCTGCAGCCCGGGCGCCTGCGCATCGACGATCTGCACGCCGGTCTCGCCGGGGGCGGGGAATTGGTCGGCGGCGCGCAATGGGACGCGCCGCCTGCGCCGGGCCGCTCGCATGCCGCCGGCGCGGCACCATCGTCGCCGGCCACGGCGGGCGGGCGTTTCAGCCTCGAACTCCAGGCGCGAAATCTCGACCTGCGGCGCATCGATTCCACCTTGCTCGCCACCCGCCTGCACGGCCCGCTGCAACTGCACGGCAGCCTGCAACGCCAGGAACTGCAGGCGCGCCTGGAGCAGCCCGGCTGGGTGGTCGCGCTGCGCGCCAGTCGGGACGGGGGCCGCATCGACATTGCGCAAGCACGCCTGCAGGCGCAGGGCGGCCGGCTGGACGCCAGCGGTACGCTGGACACGCGCGCCCCGCAGCGCTTCGACCTCAAGGCCGCGCTCGACCACTTCGACCCCAGCCGTTTCGGCGCCTATCCGGCGGCCACCCTCAACCTCGACGTGCAGGCTCAGGGCGATGTGCAGACGCGCAGCGCGCGGGTGAAGTTGAATGTGCGGCCCAGCCGCTGGCGCGGCCATGTGTTTTCGGGACAGGCGCGTGGGCAGGTGTCGCCGGCCGGTGTGCGCGGCCTGCAGGCGGCCTTGCTGCTGGGCGACAACAAACTCGACGCCCAGGGCGATTTCGGCCATGCCGGCGACAGCCTGCAGTGGCGGATTGACGCCCCCGCGCTGCGCGAGATCGACCCCGCTTTCGCCGGGCGGCTGCAGGGCCGCGGAACCTTGTCGGGCACGTTCGCCGCGCCGGCCGGCAGTTTCGACCTGCACGCGGCCAAGCTCGAAGCACCCGGCCGCGTGCGGGCCGACGCGCTGGATGCCAGCGGCCGCCTGCAGGCCGGTGCCCAAGGGCGGTTGGACTTGCAACTCAAGGGACACGGCATCACCGCCGGCACCTTCGCCTTGCAACAGGCCGAGGTCCAGGCCCAGGGGCGGCTGGACGCGCAACGCATCAGCCTGCGTTTGCGCAACGCCGAACTCGACCTGCGCGCGGCGCTGCAAGGCGGCTACACGGCGGCCAAGGGCTGGCAGGGCACGGTCGAGCAGCTCAGCAACGGCGGGCGTTACGCCGTGCAATTACTGGGGCCGGCGCAGTTGCTGTTGGAGAAGAATCATGTCGAGGTGCGGCACGCAAGGCTGCGCAGCGGGGGCGGCGACCTGAACCTCAATCATGCCGTGTGGAACGCCGGCACCCTCGACACCGCGGGCGACGCGCGCGGCATCGACCCCGCCTATTGGCTCAAGCTGCTGGGCGTGGACATGCACGGCGTGCGCTCCAGCCTGCGCTTCGACGCCGGCTGGGCGATCCAAGCCGGCAGCACCCTGTCCGGCCACCTGCAGGTGGCGCGCAGCGCGGGCGACCTCAGCCTGCCCACCGACCCGCGCTTGAGCCTGGGTTTGTCGAACCTGCGCTTGCAACTGCGGGCGCGGGCCGACGCCGTCTCCGCCACCTTCGACGCCGCAGGAAGTCTGCTCGGCAGCGTGCATGGCGAGATGCAGACCCGCGTCGAGCGGCGCGGCAGCGCCTGGGGCATTGCCGGCACCGCGCCGCTGGTCGGCGCGGTGCGCGCCGAGCTGCCCGGCATCGCCTGGGCCGCGCCGCTGCTCGGGCCCACCGCCAAGCTGGGCGGCGGCCTGGCGTTGGACATGAAGGCCGCCGGCAGCGTGGCCAGCCCCGAACTCAGCGGCCAGCTCACCGGCCGCGGCCTGGCGCTGGCCCTGCCCGACGAGGGCCTGGACCTGCGCGGCGGTGTGCTCGACGCCAGCTTCACCGGCGACAGTCTGCGACTGACGCGCTTCGCGGCCGAGGGCGGCCAGGGGCAATTGACGGCCAGTGGCAGCGCGAAGCTGGTGGGCGGCAAGCCGCAGGCGCAGCTCCAATTCACCGCGCAGCAGTTGCAGGTGCTCAACCGTCCGGACCGCCAGGCCGTGGTGAGCGGTACCGGCACCCTGAGCCTGCAAGGCCGTGCGATCAGCCTCGACGGCAAGCTCAAGGTGGACAGCGCCAACGTCGCGCTGCCGCGCGGCAGCGCGCCCAAGCTGGCCAGGGACGTCGTGGTCGTCGGGCGACAGGCGCAGACCCCTACCGCATCGCCCATGGCGCGCTACGCGGTGTCCGCTGCGGTGCAGGTGGATCTGGGGCGCGAGGTGCACATCACCGGCTATGGGCTGGATGCCGATCTTGGCGGCCGGCTCACGCTGCACGCCGCCACGGGCAGCCCGCTTGCCGCCGCGGGCAGCATCGAGGTGCGTCAGGGCACCTACACCGCCTATGGCCAGACGCTGACGCTGGTGCAGGGCGGGACGGTGAACTTCTCCGGCCCGATCGACAACCCAGGGCTGAATTTCGCCGCGCAGCGCAAGGATCTTCCGGTGCTGGTAGGCGTGCAGGTCACCGGCACGCTGCGCACGCCGGTGGTGACGCTGACCTCGACGCCGCCGATGCCTGACAGCGAAATCCTTTCCTGGCTGGTACTCGGCCAGGACCTCAACGCCGCCAACCCCGACAAGCTGGCCCTGCTGCAAACCGCGGCCGGCGCCTTGCTGGCTTCGGGACAGGGCGCTCCGGTCACCAGCCGCATCGCGAACAGCCTGGGCCTGAGCCAGCTCTCCTTCAGCGGCCAGGGCGGACTGCAGAACAGCATCGTCACCCTGGGCAAGCGCATCACCTCCAAACTCTCGGTGAGCGTGGAGCGGGGCCTGGGCACCACCGGCAACCTGTTCAACATCCGCTACGACTTCACCCGCCGCCTGTCGCTGCGCCTGCAGTCGGGCTCGGACAGCGCGGTCGACATGTTCTACACCTTCCGTTTCGATTGAAGCCTGCTCGCGGCGCGGCGCGCCGGCCTCGCTGCGCCGCGGTGGCCGCGCTCCTACAATGCCGTTTTGATTTCAGCGCGCCCTCGCTTGGGGCGCAGCAAGCCGCATGCCGCTATCCCCCATTGCCGAGATCGTCGCCGAGATGCAGGCCGGCCGCATGGTCATTCTCGTCGACGAGGAAGACCGCGAGAACGAGGGCGACCTGGTGCTGGCCGCCCAGCATGTGACGCCCGAGGCCATCAACTTCATGGCCACGCATGCGCGCGGGCTCATTTGCCTGACGCTCACGCGCGCGCGCTGCGAGCGCATCGGGCTCAAGCCCATGGTGCAGCACAACGGGTCGTCGCACGGCACGGCCTTCACCGTGTCGATCGAGGCGGCCGAAGGCGTGACCACCGGCATTTCCGCCGCCGACCGCGCCCGCACGGTCGCCGCGGCCGTGGCGCGCGATGCCAAACCCGCCGACATCGTGCAGCCGGGCCACGTGTTTCCGCTCATGGCCCAGGACGGCGGCGTGCTCATGCGCGCCGGCCATACCGAGGCGGGCTGCGATCTGGCGCAGATGGCGGGGCTGGAGCCGGCAGCGGTGATTTGCGAAATCATGAACGACGACGGCACCATGGCCCGCCTGCCCGACCTGGAGCGCTTCGCCGCGCGCCACGGTTTGAAGATCGGCACCATTGCCGATCTCATCGAGCATCGCAGCCGCACCGAAAGCCTGATCGAGCGGGTGGACGCGCGCCCGATGCAGACGGCCTTCGGCCCGGTGCAGGCCATGCTCTACCGCGACCGCGCGGGCAGCGGCGCGCATCTGGCCCTGGTGCACGGCGCGCCTGCGCAGGCGCGCGAGCCGGTGCTGGTGCGGGTGCACGAGCCGCTGTCGGCGCTGGATCTGCTCGACGCGCAGGCCACCACGCATTCCTGGAACCTGCAGCAGGCGCTGGCGCGTATCGTCCAGGCCGAGGCCGGCGTGGCCGTGCTGCTCAACGCCGGTGAAAGCGGCGCCGGGCTCATGCGGCACTTCGCGGCGCTGCATCAGCCGGCCGCGCCGCGCGGCGCGGCCGCCGCGTTGCGCACCTACGGCATCGGCGCGCAGATCCTGCGCGACCTGGGCGTGCGCCGCATGCGCCTGCTCGGCGCGCCGCGCAAGATGCCCAGCATGACCGGCTACGGGCTCGAGGTCGAGGGTTTCGAGCCGCCGCCGGCACACACCGGGCCGATCAGCGCAACCGGCACGTCTTCACGCTTTCTGTAGCAGGGCGCTCGCGCCCCGGCCGCCCAACCCATCAAGCCATCCATGCAACAAGCCCGACACCGCGACAACACCGCCATGCTCAATGGCGCGGACCTGCGCATCGCCATCGTGCAGGCGCGCTTCAACGTGCATCTCACCGACCGCATGGCCGAGGCCTGTCTGGACGAATTGCGCACCCTGGGCGTGCCGTCCGACGCCGTGCATCACGTCACCGTGCCGGGCGCGCTGGAAGTGCCGCAGGCGCTTTCCGCGCTGGCCGAGAGCGGCAGCTTCGACGCGCTCATCGCCCTGGGCTGCGTGATCCGTGGCGACACCTACCACTTCGAGCTGGTGTGCAACACTTCCGCCGCCGGCGTGCAGCAGGTGGCGCTGGATTTCGGCCTGCCGGTGGCCAACGGCATCATCACCGTGGATACCGAAGAGCAGGCGATCTCCCGTACCGACAAGGGCGCCGAATGCGCCCGCGTCGCGGTGGAGATGGCCAATCTGCTGGCGGAGATCGGGGCATGAGCGCCCCGCACGGCCGTTCCGAAGGGGCGCTCAGTCCCGCGGGGACCGCGCGCAGCGCGAGGGTGGTGCAATGATCCAGGCCAACCCGAAGAGCGCGCGGCGCAAGTCGCGCGAACTGGCGCTGCAAGGCGTGTTCGAGTGGCTGGTGTCGGGCAGCGACGCCGGCGCCATCGAGGCTTTCCTGCACGAGCGCTATCCCACCATCAAGCTCGACACCGAGCACTTCCAGGCCGTGCTGCACGGCTGCATCCGCGATGCCGGCGCGCTCGACGCCGACATCCAGCCTTACCTGGATCGTCCCACGCGCGAGCTTTCCCCGGTGGAGCACGCGCTGTTGCTGCTCGGCACCTACGAGCTCAAGGCCATGCTGGAAGTGCCCTACAAGGTCATCATCAACGAGGCCGTGGACCTGGCCAAGGTCTATGGCGGCACCGACGGTTTCAAGTACGTCAACGGCGTGCTCGACCGTCTGGCCGTGGTGCTGCGGCCCGACGAAACCGGCGACCGTCAGACGCCGCAACACTACCAGCCCGGCCTTGGCGGCATGCCGCCCAACCCCGCCGCCAAGATTCCCGTGAGCTTCAAGCCGCGCTCCACGCCGCGCCCGGGCGCCGAACGCGCCCCGCGCCGCACGGCCCCAAACCGCACCGCGGGCGCGGGCAGCGCGGCTCCCGAGGTCCCCGGCAAGGCCGAGGATGTCTGGGCCCGGCGCAAGCCCGCCGCGCGCCGCAAGCCGGATGAATCGTGACCGGTGAGGGAGCAACCATGAAACTCGCACGCCGCATTCAGGAGGTCGCGCCGTTCTACGTCATGGACGTGGTGCGTGCCGCCCGCGAGCAGGAAGCGCAGTGGCAGCGGCAGGGCCGCAACATGATCCACCTCAGCGTGGGCGAACCCGACTTCAGCGCGCCAGAACCAGTGGTGCAGGCGGGCATCGCCGCGTTGCGCGAAGGCCGCAGCGGCTACACCCTGGCGCCCGGTCTGCCCGCGCTGCGCGAGGCCATCGCCGCGCATTACCAGGCCAAGCACGGCGTGCCTGTGGATCCGCGCCGGGTGTTCATCACCGCCGGTGCCTCGGGTGCGCTCACGCTCGCCTGCCTGCTGCTGGTGGAGCCGGGCGACGAGGTGTTGATGCCCGACCCCACCTACCCCTGCAACAAGAATTTCGTCGCCGCAGCCGGCGGCATTCCGCGCCTGCTGCCCACCACCGCGGCCACGCGCTTCCAGCCCACCGCGGCGCAGATCGACGCAGCTTGGGGGCCCGCCACGCGCGGCGTGCTGCTGGCCTCACCGTCCAACCCCACCGGCACGTCCATCGCGCCCGACGAGCTTGCCCGCATCGCCGCGGTGGTGCGCAAGCGGGGCGGCTTTCTGCTGGTCGACGAGATCTACCTCGAACTGGGGTTCGATCCCGCCTACGGCCGCACGGCGCTGGCGCTGGACGACACCGTCATCAGCATCAACAGCTTCTCCAAGTATTTCCAGATGACGGGTTGGCGCCTGGGCTGGATGGTCGTGCCCGAAGACCTGGTCGAGCCGCTCACCCGCCTGGCCGGCAATCTCTACATCTGCCCCAGTTCCCCGGCGCAGCACGCGGCGCTGGCCTGTTTCGCTCCGGAAACCCTGGCCGAAGCCGAACGCCGCCGCGCCGAATTCGCGCGCCGGCGCGACGTCATCGTGCCGGCCCTCGAGGTGCTGGGGCTGGACGTTCCGGTGCTGCCCGACGGCGCGTTCTACGTCTGGGTCGACTGCTCGCGCTACAGCCGCGACAGCTGGGATTTCTGTTTCGACGTCATGCGCGAAACCGGCGTGGTGCTGGTGCCCGGCAAGGACTTCGCCACCATCCAGCCCGAGCGCTGGTTTCGCCTGAGCTATGCCAACAGCGTTGAGAATCTGCGCGAAGCCGCCGACCGGCTCGGCGCGTACCTGCGGCCCCGGGAGCGGCAGGCAGACCCGGCGCGCCGGGCGATGGCCGATGAGCCGCTGGCCTGAGCCTCGCGGCGTGGCGGCAGGCGTGGGCAGGCCTTACTCGGGTCCGGCCACCCTGGCCCGCACGCGCCAGTCGGGACCGAAGGCCTGCATCTCCACGCGCTCCAGGCGCAAGGCCTGATCGACCGCGCTCAACGGGCCGAACGGCGCGATGCCCGCGCCCTGGCCGAGCAGCCTGGGGGCGAGGTAAAGCAGCAGCTCGTCGACCAGCCCCGCCGTGAACAGCGAGGCATTCAGCCGCGCGCCGGCCTCCACGTGCAGTTCGCCCACATTGCGCGCCGCCAAGGCGTGCATCAGCGCCGCAAGATCGGTCTTGCCCGGTTTGGCCGCATCCACCGGCAGGCCGATGATCTGCACGCCCAGCTCGCGCAGCAGCCGCGCGCGCGGCTCGGCCTCGTCGGCAGGCAAGGCGTGCGCCACCCACACCTTGTCGGGCTCGGTTTGCAGCAGACTGGCCGTGCGTGGCAACTCCAGGCGGCTGTCCACCACCACGCGTATCGGTTGGCGCGGGGTGGCGACGTGGCGCACGGTGAGCTGCGGGTCGTCGTCGCGCACGGTGCCGATGCCGGTGAGCACGGCGCAGGCGCGTGCGCGCCAGTGGTGGCCGTCGGCACGCGCCTCGGGACCGGTGATCCACTGGCTCTGCCCGTTGGGCAGTGCGGTGATGCCGTCGAGCGAGGCGGCGGCCTTCAGCCGCACCCAGGGTCTGCCGCGCTCGTGGCGCGAGAAAAAACCGATGTTGAGCTCGCGCGCCTCGCGCTCCAGCAGGCCGCAGGCGGTGTCGATTCCGGCGGCAGCCAGCCGCGCCAGCCCGCCGCCGTTCACGCGCGGGTTGGGATCGCGTGCGGCGGCCACCACGCGGCCCACTCCGGCCGCCACCAGCGCATCGGCACACGGAGGCGTGCGGCCGAAGTGGGCGCAGGGCTCCAGCGTGACGTAGACGGTGGCGCCGCGCAGCGCCTCGCCGCGGGCGCGGGCATCGTCGAGGGCGACGATTTCCGCATGGCGCTGCCCGGCGGCCTCGGTCGCGCCTTCGCCGATCACGCGCCCGCCCTGCGCGACGACGCAGCCCACGCGCGGGTTGGGGCTGGTGCGGTACATCGCGCCCTCCGCGAGCTGGAGGGCGCGGCGCATGAAGGGCGCATCGGCGGCATTGAAACCGGGTTCGGCGGACATGGCGTCTGGAGGCTGGGGTTGAGGCGGCGCAGTCGCGCCGCAAGGATCATTTCGGGGCCGTCGATTCAGGATTTTTTCCCGCGTGGCGCGCGGATCGTCTTGCCGCCGCGCGCCATTTCCTCCAGGATCTGCACGAACTGCGCCGGGTCCTTGAAGCTGCGGTAGACCGAGGCGAAGCGCACGTAGGCCACGTCGTCCAGGCGTTTGAGCTCGTCCATCACCCATTCGCCGATCTGGGCCGACTCCAGCTCGCGCGAGCCGGTCTGCAGCAGCCGTTCCTCGATGCGGCCAATGGCGGCGTCCACCGCATCCGCGCTCACCGGGCGCTTGCGCAGCGCCAGCGCCAGCGAGGCGGCCAGCTTGTCGCGTGAATAGTCGACCCGGCGGCCGTCTTTTTTCACCACGCCCGGAAAACTCACCTCGGCGCGTTCGTACGTGGTGAAGCGCTTGTCGCACCCCGCGCAGCGCCGCCTGCGCCGCAGGGCCTGCCCGTCTTCCACCTCGCGCGTTTCCACCACCTGGGTGTCGGGGTGCTGGCAGAAAGGGCATTTCATGGCGTGTCCGCAGGAGGAGGTCAGCCGGCATTATTGCGGCCAGGAGAGGGATCGGCAAACGCAAGCACAACGGGGTGGGGCACGAAGTTTCTGCATGCGGCGGTCCATTTGAACCGTTCATCGGCCAATCCATACCTTTTGTCTTAAAAGATACAAAAGGAAATTAATGATTGGCTAGGCTGCAGACATGAAAACTTTGCGTGGCATGACCTTGGTCGAGCTTCTGGTCGCGGTGACTCTGGTGACCATTCTGCTGGTCGTTGGCATACCGTCTTATCAAGGTATCTCGACGGCCAACCGCATGGCTGGCGAGATGAACGCGCTTATCAGCGATTTGCAATATGCGCGAAGCGAGGCCGTCAAGCAGGGACAGACGGTAACCATCTGCGTTTCAAGCACGGGAAACAACTGCAGCAATTCAGCCAACTGGGCCAGTGGTTGGATTGTCTTTTCTGATGCTGACGGCAGTCAGACCGTGAATTCGGGAGAACCGGTTTTGCGTGTGCAGCCAGCGCTTGGTTCCTTTGATTCACTGCAGAGCAATTCCTCGCCAACGATCAGAGCTGTGACATTCAACCGGAATGGATTCAGTAGCAATGCCGGCAGCATCACACTGAACGACGGGGCAAGTTCGACGGATCGGCGCAAGTGTGCTGTGGTTTCCAGCGTCGGCTATGTGCAACTTCAAACTGGGGCAAGCTGCCCATGAAAACGTGCCATTTGCAGCCAGGCTTCAGCCTTATCGAGGTTTTGATCGCGCTCGTGGTCATCGCCATCGGTCTCTTGGGGATCGCTGGAATGCAGGCGCTCGCGATCAGCAATACCAGCACGGCAAGGCAGCGCAGTTTGGCCGCGATTCAGGCGGCCAGCATGGGATCAATGATGCGCGCCAACAGGGGCTACTGGGAGGCCGCATCGTCAATCGATGTGACGGCTACGGGGACGTCCTCAGGAACATCCTGGGCCACTACCTCATTGAGCGGCTCGTTGAGTGGTCAAGGGACTGACTGCTCGGCATTCGCTTGCACCCCGGTTGAAATGGCCGCATACGACTTGCAAAGTTGGGGCTGGTACATCGCGCAGCAGCTGCCGAAGGGAGTAGGGCGGGTGCAATGTGCAGCAGGCGCACCTGTGAGCTGTCAGGTGAGTGTGTCGTGGGCTGAAAAAGCGGTTGCGCTGAATGCCGCGGCAGGCTCGTCGGCGATTCAAACTTATACCCTTGCGGTGCAGCCATGAAGCTAGATTGCAGTGGCCCTGTGATTCGCGCTTATCGGTCGCAGCAGGCGAGTCAGCAACACGGCCTAGGACTCGTTGAAATCCTGGTTGCCATGGCTATTGCGTTATTTCTGCTTGGCGGGCTTTTCACCATTTTCGAAACGACTCGGCAAACTTATAGCGCACAACAGGGGCTAGCCGGCCTGCAGGACAACGAGCGCCTGGCCATGACCCTGGTCAGCAGTGTCATCGAAAGCGCCGGGTACTACCCGACACCACAGCCTCCGACCGTGATTCCCAACGCTGGAACCGCACTTCCCGCACAGAACGCGGCTTCCGCGCCGTTACCAGTGAATTTCGCGCCGGGACAAGCAATATTCGGAGGAACCGTCAACGGTCAAGATGCTGTCATCGTGCGCTACGTCGCGGCGCCTGGCAGCAGTGTCATGAGTTGCTTGGGTGATACCAACCCGTCCGCGGCCACGTCCAACGTGACTTATCTCAATACCTATTCGATGAATGGCAACAACCTGCAATGCTCAACCAGCACCGCCGGCAACGGCGCCGCGAGTCAGACGCAAACCTTGGTCGGTAGCAATCTCGCGGGGACGCTCGAGGCCGACGGGGTGACGCAGATGCGTTTGCTGTATGGCCTCGACACCAATGGCGGGGGTTCGGCCAATCAGTACGTTACCGCTGCCAGCGTGACGAATTGGATGAATGTCAAAAGCGTGAAATTGACCCTGACTTTCACCAACCCCTTGGCCGGTCAACCAGGGCAGCCTGCGACGGTTGATTTCACGCGCGTCATCGATATTTTGGGGCAGTTATGAAAAAACCACGAAGGATGCGCGTCTTGACCAGGGGCTTGGCGTTACGACAACGAATGGACGGATTCGTGTTGATTGCCAGCCTGCTGATCCTTGTCGTTCTCACCATCATCGCCGTGGCCATGTTTCGCAGCTTCGGGTTGCAAGAGCTGATGGCTAGAAATCTACGGGAAAAAACGCGCGCACTTGAGGCGGCCAATAGTGCCCTGAGCTATGCGGAGTGGTGGCTGAATCAAAACAACGCGGGGACAGGGTCGAATTGCAGTGGAGCGCCTTCGCCGACAGGAGCCGCGAGGGTGTGCACCAATCAGCTGAACAATCCTAGCTTGCTCTCGAACTGGACCGTGGGATCTACCTATACCTTGCCATCGGCGACCGTGTCCAGCAGCGGAGGTGTGGGCACTTATTACGCAAGCCCCAAGTTTTACATCCAGTACCTCGGGCTTGATGCGACGAAAAACTCCACAATCTATCTCATCACGGCAATGGGGTATGGCGGAAATGAGAATGCCGTGGCCGTGGTGCAAAGCACCTATGCGTTTACAGCCATCAAGGATTTGACGGGCCCTTGATGTCCAGGGCTTTCGCGATCGGCCTCATGTAGGTGAAACACAGACACAACATTGCAGGGGAATCCATCATGGCTCGATCCAATTTCATTCGACTCCGTGGCTATGCCCGACTGTCCTTGCTTGCCGTCGGATCCCTCATCATGACAGCTGCTGCATGGGCTGATGGAACGTCCGTCAGTTTTCAACCGGTCTCGCAGTGTTTTCGCGATGCCGGCGCGTCCGGCTGGACATATGGCGCAGCAGCGAGTCCCGGGACATCCTATACGGGTCAAAACTCTTCATTGACGGCAGCAACGGGTATCGATGCAGCGGGCCAAGGATGGTTGCGGCTGACCAACAATCAGAACAACCAAAAAGGTTCAGCTTATTACAACCTCCCTATCAATGTGAGCAGTCTCGGTATTCAGGTCGAATTCACTTATACGGCTTGGGGTGGCACTGGCGCAGACGGCATTAGCATGTATTTGTTTGATGGCGCCACCACCAAGTTTGTTCAAGGTGACTTTGGCGGTGCGCTTGGCTACTGCGCAGGTTACGGTAACTCACCCGGAGGTTTGAGCAATGCTGTGCTTGGCGTAGGGATCGATGATTATGGTAATTTTGAGAATGGGTATGATCGCTGTCAGAATTATGGCGAGCCGCAGGGGCATAGCACAGGTTATTACACAGCTTTAGGCATGCGAGGTCCTGGAAATGGCAGTGCGGGGTACAAGTGGCTCGCGGACGTTAATCAGAAAAATGTACCAGGATCAATTGGAACGTTCTCAACGTTCTACACGCCTGCTGCCACGGTGCGTCCAACGGATGCGCAGTTCTACCGCCGCGTAAGGCTGAATATCTCACCAGCCGACCCCAAAAATCCACAGAACGGTTATAAGGTCACCTTGTATTGGGCAACAACGCCGAATGGCGCCTTTACGCAAATGATGAGCGCGCCCTATCCACAAGGCAATACACCTCCCCAGACCGGCAACGGGGCCCCGCAATTCACCATTCCTTCGTCTTGGACGCCATTGCCTCCGACCGTCAAATTTGGTTTTGCCGGCTCTACCGGGGGCGCGACGAATTATCACGAGGTGCGCGATGTTTATTTCACGGAGGGTTTGCCTGATTTGAGCGTGAGTCAAACCGCACCTAGTGCGGTCGCGGCAGGTAGCAATATAACCTATGTCGTGACGGTAACGAATATTGGCTCAACACCGGCGAGTAACGTAACGTTCTCGGATGTATTGCCGAATGCCTTGACCAATGTGCGTTGGTCTTGTACAGCAAGCGCCGGATCAAGTTGTCCTGCTCCAGCGAGCGCAGGGACAATCTCCGGTCAAAACTTTAGTGTGGGCGGCATCGATTTGGCTCTGGTGGGGAACGTGACGTTTACGATCCAGGGGCAAGTGCCAGTTGGCACCTCGAGTTCATTGATTAACTCGGCGAGTGTGGTCGAGCCTTCTGGATTTAATGATGCCTATTTAAACAATAACAATTCTGTTCTGACAACATCCATCGACTCGAACCCCAGCACTGCAAATTTAAATCTTTCGCAAGTGCCGCAAACGCTTAATTCGATTGGCGTGAACGCAGTCAAAGGTGCTGTTGTGCAAACCTCAACCCAGATTTACCTTGGCCAGTATCATCCAGCAAACTGGTGGGGTCAGTTGCTGGCTTATCCCTTGGGGGCCAACACAAGCGGCCAATTGGCTGCCGGCGCAATCCCGAACTGGGACGCGTCCTGCATTTTGACCGGTCCTCCATGCCCGATCGCGGTCAGTTCGCCACCGACCGGTGCACAGACCAGCCGCACGATGCTGACATGGAATGGAACCCAGGGGGTGGCGTTTGCCTATACCAGCCTGTCGAGCGCGCAGCAAACGGCACTGAACAATGATCCTGTGCTGAGTGGCACGACATCGACGGGGACTGACGTCGTGAACTATCTGCGCGGAACCCGTAGCAAAGAACAAAGCGCCGGAGGGCCGTTCCGCACCCGCACCGGCGTGCTGGGGGATATTGTCGATTCAAGTCCCGTGTGGGTTGGCCCTCCCAGCCTGAGTTATCCAACAGCATGGGGTGATGCAATTTACGCTGGGTTAACACCCGCGGAAAATGCAGCAAGCGATACTTATGGCTCCTACAAAACGAACAATGCCATGCGCCAGCATGTTGTGTATGCGGGGAGTAACGATGGCTTCGTCCATGGATTCGGGGCTGGGAATTTTACGTCCAGCGGCACCTTCAACGCTGCGACGAACAAGGGCCAAGAGTTGCTTGCTTATATGCCAAGTACTGTTCTCAGCCAGATTGCCAGCAATTCGTCTGGAGCCTCGATCGGTAGTAATTTTAATTTCACAGATCCGGGCTATACGCACCGTTACTTCGTGGATGCGACACCAGGAGCTGGGGATCTTTACTACAATGGGGCTTGGCATACTTGGTTGGTAGGAGGGCTAGGCGGCGGTGGTCAAGGTTTGTATGCTCTAGATATCACAAACCCAGCCAATTTCACGCAGAGCAATGCTTCCTCGCTGGTTGTCAAGGAAATCAATCTGAGTAATATAGCCTGCGCCAACAACTCGAATTGCAAGAACGATTTAGGATACACATACGGAACACCCATTATCCGACGCATGCACAGTGGTGACTGGGCAGTCATTTTTGGTAACGGCTACAACAGCAGCACAGGAACTGCGGCAATTTTCATTGCCACAATCAAGAGTGGCGGTGCAGGAACAAATGCGGGTGGTCAGACATGGACCATTTATGAATTGGATACTGGTGCAGGCCCGATCTCCGATCCCACGGGGCAGCATCGAGCCAATGGTATCAATTACATCTCATCCGCGGATATGGACGGGGATCACATCATCGATTACCTCTATGCGGGTGATTTGTATGGAAATTTGTGGCGTTTCGATGTGACGAGCTGTAATCCGCCCGGAATCGCAAGCGCCGGATGCGCAGGTGCCTGGGCGGTTTCAAAATTTGGCGGCAGCTCCTCGACGGCCCTATTTTCGGCTGTAAATGCCACGGGGAGTCCGCAACCTATCACGACGCAAGTCCAGATCTTATCCGTACCTTCGCCTGTGGGGCAACCGCGCATCGAAGTCATGTTCGGTACTGGCAAGAATATTGAGACAGCTGATCAGTTGCCTAATAATTCGCCCACTGGTGTACAGAGTATCTACGGCATCTGGGACTGGGACATGGCCAACTGGAACGCACTATCTCAAGCCCAGTACGCCTCGTTGACTGGTATGCAAAGCATTGGCCGAAGCGTGATGCAGCAACAGACGGTCTTGGGTTCGTATAATGCAAGTGGCCAGGCTTTCGCAGGGGTGGGCACGGGATTTCGTACGCTGAGCACGGATGCGGTGTGCTGGAAAAATACGTCATCTTGTCCTTCTAATAATAATAAGTATGGTTTTTACCTTGACTTGCCGGGAGCTGGAGAAGGTGTTATTTATAACCCGACGCTTGCGTTTGGAACCTTTGTTGTCAACAGCACGATTCCTTCCCCGAATTCTCAAGGACTGAGTTGCTATGCGCCGTCGCCGCCCGGCGGCTGGACCATGGCAATCAATCCATTGAACGGGGGCGCTTTGCCCAATTCCTTCTTTGCTGACAGTACGGGCAATTTCGTCACGATCGGCGGGCAGATCGTGAGTGGCGTCTACCTCAACGCGGTTGGATCCCCAAGTTTCGTCACCTTTGGAAGCAAACCCTACATGATCAACCAGGACAACAGCGGGAATCCGAACGTCCAACAGGTGAATCCTGCGCCCAATGGTGCAGGCCAACGCCGGACATGGACTGAACTACGCTAAAAGCACATGATGGGCAATCAAGATCGATACAAGGGGTTCACGCTCATCGAACTGATGATCGTGGTCGTCATCGTGGCGGTGTTGGCCGCCATCGCCTTGCCGGCCTACAATGACGCGGTGCGCAAGTCGCGTCGCACCGCGGCCAAGACGGCGGTGCTGGACATGGCCAGCCGCGAGGAGAAGTTCTACACGACCAACAACGCGTACACGTCCACCGCCAGCGACATGGGCTATGCCGCGTTGCCGGCGGCGATTCCCGATGCGTCGACTAATTACTACCAACTCAGCGTGGCGACGGACAACACCACCAACCCGCCGACCTTCACGGCCACGGCCACCGCGCAGGGGGATCAGACCAAGGACGGCTGCGGCAATTTCGCGGTGAATTCTCTTGGTGTGAAATCCGTCAGCGGCGGGACGTTGACCGTGGCCGATTGCTGGTAACGAGGGGTGCGTCCGGCGGCATGTTGGCCTGGCTTTGATCTGCCGCGCGGGCATCGCCGGCGATTACACTGCCGGCCATGCAAACCCAAGGTTCTGAGAACAAGATCGTCATCCTGATTTCGGGCCAGGGCTCGAATATGCAGGCCATCGTGCATGCCTGCGAGCGCGAGCATTGGCCGGCGCGCGTCGCCGCGGTGGTGAGCAACCGGCCCGATGCGGCGGGGCTCGCCTACGCCGCGGGCCACGGCATCGCCACCGCGGTGGTCGACCATACCGCCTATTCCTGCCGCGAGGACTTCGACGCGGCGCTGGCGGCCCGCATCGATCAATACAGTCCCGGCGCCATCGTCCTCGCCGGTTTCATGCGCGTGCTCACGCCCGCCTTTGTGCAACGCTATGCCGGGCGCCTGATCAATATCCATCCCTCGCTGCTGCCTGCTTTTCCGGGGCTGCGCACGCACCAGCGCGCGCTCGACGCCGGCGTGAAATGGCATGGCGCCACGGCGCATCTGGTGACGAACGATCTCGATCACGGTCCCATCGTCGCCCAGGCCGTGGTGCCGGTGCACGATGACGACACCGAGGCCATGCTCGCCGAGCGCGTGCTGGAGCAGGAGCATCGCATCTATCCGGCCGCCGTGCGCGCCCTGGTCGAGGGGCGCCTGCAAGTGCGTGGCTTGCGTGTGTTCGTGCGGCCCATGCAGGAGGTGTCGGCATGAAGCCGCGCGCCTTGGTCACGACGGCGCGCGAGCTGTTGCGCCAGGTCCTGCGCTTCGAACTGCCCGCCGATGTCGTCGTTTCGCGCTATTTCCGCGCTCACCCTCAACTCGGTCAGCGTGATCGGCACATCCTGGCCGAGAGCATTTATCAGGTCGTGCGCCATCTGCGCCTGTACCGCCATCTGGCCGAAACCGCCGGCGGCGCGCTGGACCTGCATCTGCTGGCCCTGGGCTGGCAGGCCGACGCGCAGCAATTGCGCGAGGCATTTCCTGCGGAATTGCTGGACTGGCGCGAAAAGGTGTTGGCTTCGGACTTGTCGGGTCTGCCGGTCGGACTGCGCTACAGCTTGCCCGATTGGATGGCGCAGGCGCTGCAATCCCGCGGCGATCTCGGTGGCGGTGAGTTCGAGGCGCTGGCGGCAAGCCTGCTGCAATCCGCGCCGCTGGATTTGCGCGTGAATCTGCTCAAGACCACGCGCGACGCCGCGCGTGCCGAGTTGCTGGGCTTGGGCATCGAGGCCCAGCCCATGCAATATTCGCCGTGGGGTTTGCGTGTCGAGGGCAAGCCGGCGCTGAACCGATCCGAAGCGTTCATCGACGGCGCCATCGAGGTGCAGGACGAGGGCAGCCAACTGCTCGCCCTGCTGCTCGAACCCAGGCGCGGCGAGATGGTGGCCGACTTCTGCGCCGGCGCTGGCGGCAAGACGCTGGCGCTCGGCGCGATGATGCGCAACACCGGGCGCCTCTACGCCTTCGACGTGGCCGAGCACCGCCTGAGCAAGCTGCGCCCCCGGCTGGCGCGCAGCGGCTTGTCCAACGTCTATCCGGTCGTCATCAGCCATGAGCGTGACGATCGCGTGCAGCGCCTGGCCGGCAAGCTCGACCGCGTTCTGGTGGATGCCCCCTGTACCGGCACCGGCACGCTGCGCCGCAATCCCGACCTGAAGTGGCGACTGGGTGAGGCCGACGTGCCCAAGCTGGCGGCGCAGCAAGCGTCCATCCTGAAGGCTGCGGCTGGCCTGCTCAAACCCGGCGGGCGGCTGGTGTACGCCACCTGCAGCATGTTTCCTGCGGAGAACCGGCAGGTGGTCGAGCAGTTCCTGCGCGAGCGGCCGGATTTTGCCTTGCAAAGCGCGGGCGAGATTCTGGCTCACCAGCAAATCACGATCGCCCAGGGGTCCGACGGCCACATGCTGGAGCTGTTTCCCCACCGGCACAACACGGACGGGTTTTTTGCCGCCGTGATGCAAAGGTCCGCCGAAGCGCGTGCCGCGCGTCCAAGCGCCGCAATGCCTTCGAAAAAGTCGGATATCGGGGCTCCTTAAAATGGGCTTGGTACTTTGGCGAGTCTTGCAACCCTGCAGACCACACAAGCGATGCTCGTGACCCCCCTGGGTTGGCGTTTTGAGTTGGACGGATTGAAAAAAACATGTTGGATGGTTTCCTGAGCTGGGCTGGGCATGGCTTGCTGCATGCCGGGGCCTGGCGGATCGTGCTTTACACCCTGGTGACGACCCATATCACCATCGTTGCCGTGACAGTGTTCTTGCACCGCTCCCAAGCCCACCGCAGCCTCGATTTGCATCCGGCGGTGATGCATTTTTTCCGGTTCTGGCTCTGGCTCACCACGGGCATGGTGACCAAGGAATGGGTGGCCATCCACCGCAAGCACCATGCCAAGTGCGAAACCGTGGACGATCCGCACAGCCCCGTGACCAAGGGCATCTCCAACGTGCTGCTGCGCGGCTCCGAGCTGTACCGTGCCGAGTCGAAAAACCAGGAAACCCTGGCCAAGTTCGGCCACGGCACGCCGGACGACTGGCTGGAGCGCCATGTGTATTCGCGCCTGGCCTGGCAGGGCGTGGGGCTGGTGCTCATCGCCGACGTGCTGATGTTCGGCGCGATCGGCGCCACGGTGTGGGCGGTGCAGATGTTGTGGATCCCGGTCTGGGCGGCGGGGGTCATCAACGGCCTGGGCCACTGGTGGGGCTACCGCAACTACGCCAGTCGAGACACCAGTCACAACGTTCTTCCCTGGGGCCTGATCATCGGCGGCGAGGAATTGCACAACAACCACCACACCTATCCAACTTCGGCCAAGCTGTCGCTCAAGTGGTGGGAGTTCGACATCGGCTGGGCCTATATCCGCCTGCTGTCCTGGGTCGGCTTGGCCAAGCCCCGCAAGCTTCCGCCCAAGGCCAGGATCGGCGCGGTGCGCCCGAACGTGGACTTGGCCCTGCTGCAGACCGTGATTGCCAACCGCTACGACCTCATGGCCCGCTATGCGCGTGAACTCAAGCGCGCCCTGCATGCCGAATTGCAGCGCACGGAGGCGAGCGCCAGGGCGCAAAGCGCGGCGCGCAGCGGTCAGCGCGCGGTGTTGCGCGCCGCGCGCCACCTGATCGCGCGTGAACGCGAAACCCTGGATGCGAGGTCGCGTGCCGTGGTGGATGCCGCGGCGCAGACCAGTCCCGCCATCGACAAACTGCTGCGCATGCGCGAAGACCTCAAGGCCGTCTGGGAGCAGTCGTCGGCTTCGGCCGAGCAGCTGCGCCAGCATCTGCAGGACTGGTGTCACCGCGCGGAGCAGAGCGGCATCGCGGCCTTGCAGGGACTCTCGCTGCGTTTACGCAGCTACGCCTGAATCCCGGGGGCGACGTCGCGGTTCCGGGCCTGCGCAAGCCCTGCGCGCCAGGTTTGCGAGCGGGAGGGCCAAACCGGTCTTGCACGCCATCGACAAAAAAGCCGCTGCGAAGCGGCTTTTTTGTCGGCGAAGCTGGAGATCACTGCAGTTGCTGCTGCAGCACCTTGAGGATGTTCTGAGCCGACTGCGCGCTGTCGGCGCCGGCGTTGATGGCCTGCACGCTGACCTGCGACACGGTGCCGGCGGGCTGCACCAGGATGCGGAAGTGTTCGGGCTTGACTTGCGTCTTGCCACCGCCGAACAGGCGGCTCAGGAAGCCGCCCTGGTTCTCCTCGGCCTTCATCGCCGCGACGGGGTTGACGTAGCGGATATCGTAGGTGCCGGTGGCGCGGTTGCGGTCGGTCACGGTGAATCCCGCGGTGTTGATCGCCAGGCCGACCCTGCGCCAGGCTTCGTCGAAACCGTCCTGCACCTGCAGGGCGCGGCCGCCGTCGATCAGGCTCACGCGTGGCACGTTCGGCGGCGTGGTCACGTCGGTCACCGCGGCCTTGGCCTGCTGCTCGCTCATGCCGAGATGCACCATGAGTTTGCGCAGGAACACGGTGTCGAGGGTGGGATCGGGGGTGCCGGGCTGCCAGGTGGTCTGGGTCTTGTCCTGATTGGTGTAGACCTCGACCATCGTCTGGTGGGTGATGAAGATCTCGGTGCCCTTGCCGTCCGGCGTGCGCTCGAACACGGTGCGGTAGCGGTCGCGCTCCCCGGTGTCGTAGAGGCTGTCGAACACCTTGCCCAGGTATTTGCGAATGAAGTCCTGCGGCAGCTTGGCGCGGTTCTCGGCCCAGTCGGTTTCCATTTCGCCGGTGGCCGCATCGGCCTTGGTGAGGTAGAAGCCGTTTTGCTGCCAGAACTCCTTGACCTTGTCCCACAGCTTGGCGGGAGGCGCGTCGATGACCAGCCAGCGCTGGCCGCCGGCTTGCTCGATATGCATGCCGGGGTACTGGGGCAGCACGGCGTCGTTGGTGGGCTCGGCCGTCTGCACGGTGGCCGACTTCTGATAGGCCAGGGCGCTGACCGGTCCGGTCTTGGCGTTGTCCGGCATGGTGTAGCGCTGCTCGCGCGTGATTTGCGTGAGGTCGGGCGGAATGTCGAGCGACGGCGCCGCCTTGGCGCTTTCATAGTCGACGCTCTTGCCACTGACCACGGTGCTCATCGACGAGCAGCCGCCCAGCGCGGCCACGGCCAGTGCGAGAGCGGTCAAACGCAGGACGGGAAGTCCGGATAAGGCGGGGATGCGGCGCATGGCTGAATTTTTAGTGGAGAACGGGGATGCCCAGGGCGGACAGCGCGGCACGCAAGGCCTGCTGATGCTCAGCGTTGGACAGCGGCGTGAGCGGCAAACGAATGCCTCCCGCGATCTTGCCCATGGCCTGCAGCGCCCACTTCACGGGAATGGGGTTGGGCTCGGCGAACAGCAGGCGGTTGATGTCCATGAGCTTGAAGTGCAGTTGCGCCGCCTCCTTGGCATGGCCGGCGATGGCCGCCGTGCACAGCGCGTGCATCTGGCGCGGGGCGACGTTGGCGGTGACGCTGACGTTGCCATGCCCGCCGAGCAGCATCAGCGCGACGGCGGTGGGATCGTCGCCCGAGTACACGGCGAAACCCTCGGGCGCGGCGCGCAGGATCTGCGCGGCGCGGTCGATGTTGCCGGAGGCTTCCTTGATGCCGACGATGTTGGGAATTTCGGCCAGACGCAGCACGGTTTCGGCCTGCAGATCGGCCACGGTGCGGCCGGGCACGTTGTACAGCACCATCGGAATGTCCACCGCCTCGGCGATGGCGCGGAAGTGGCGGTACATGCCTTCCTGCGTCGGCTTGTTGTAGTAGGGCACGACCTGCAGCGTGCAATTGGCGCCGACCTCCTTGCAGAAGTGCGACAGCTCGATGGCCTCGGCCGTGGAGTTGGCGCCTGCGCCGGCCATGACGGGCACGCGGCCCTTGGCCTGCTCGACCGCGGCGCGGATGATGTCGCGATGCTCCTGCACATTCACGGTGGGGGATTCGCCCGAGGTGCCGACCACGCCGATGCAGTCGGTTCCTTCGCTGATGTGCCATTCAATGAGGCTGCGCAGGCTGTCGAAATCGACGCTGCCATCCTCAAACATGGGCGTGACCAGGGCCACGATGCTGCCGGTAATGGGATTCATGCCGCGCATTTGTGAAAATCAAAGATTGTACTTGGCAGGGTGGGACCCGGCCCCGGCGGCAGGCGCGGGCGGGTGCTCGCGCACGGCGCAGATGCGCTGCACGAAGGCGGGTTTGGGGGCGGCCACGAAGCCATCCTCGTAGGCCACCACGCGCAGGTGCGGCCGCGCGGCGTCGAGCAGTTCGCCGGGGCGCAGCAGGAAGTCGGGGTTGCTGGGTTTGCCGACGGAGCCATTGCCCAGGGCGAAGGTCTCGTAGATCAGCACCCCGCCTTCGGCCACCGCCTGCACGATGTGCGGCAGCAGCGGGCGCCACAGGTAATTGGTGACGACCACCGCGCCGAAGCGGTTCTCGCCCAGCGGCCAGGCGCCGGCTTCGAGGTCGGCCACGGTGACCTGCGCCATGGCGCGCAGCGGTTCCACCGCCTGCGCGTCGCGGTCCACCGCATGCATGGCGAACCCCCGCGCCGCAAGCGCCCGCACATGGCGCCCGCCGCCGCAGGCCAGGTCCAGCACCCGCGCGCCAGGCTCGATCAGCGGCACGAAACGCATGACCCAGGGCGACGGCGCGAGCAGGGTGTGCGGACCGGACGTTGCGGCAGCGGGGTCGGGTGTCATGGGCGGTGAGATCGGGTGCATCGGGTGTATTCAAGCAGAATCGGGTTGGTGCGGCGCAGTGCGGCCGGCGCGGGCCGGCTTCTAGAATCCTCCGCGCTCGAACACGCTTGGCGTCGCGCTGTCAAGCCTTATTCGCGCTGCCCGGCCGATCTGATTCTGCTGCCGCTTTTTTGAGCAGACCCAGACCGACCCGCATGGAATCTGGATTTCCGGGCCTGCGGCAGGGACTCTATCCCCATTCGGTGGGGATAAGTTTTTCGGCCGACGTTCGGCCATCGCGGTCTTCAGCTTGTCCACAATTCTGCCCATTTATCCACAATACATCCATGGCAACCCGAACCACGACGGCCTACAGCGAATCGTCCATCCGCGTGCTCAAGGGACTGGAGCCCGTGCAGCAGCGCCCGGGCATGTACACGTCGACCTCCAGTCCGCTGCACATCATGCAGGAGGTCATCGACAACAGCGCCGACGAGGCCCTGGCAGGACACGCGCGCCGCATCGCGGTGACCCTGCATGCCGACGGCAGCTTGAGCGTGCAGGACGATGGCCGCGGCATCCCGATCGGCCTGCATCCCGAGGAGGGCGTGCCGGTGGTCGAACTGGTGTTCACACGGCTGCACGCCGGCGGCAAGTTCGACAAGCTCGATGCCGGCGCGGCCTACCGGTTCTCGGGAGGGTTGCATGGCGTGGGCGTGAGCGTGACCAATGCGCTGGCCTCGCGCCTGGAGGTCGAGGTGCACCGTGAAGGCCAGGCCGCGGCCCTCGTGTTCCAGGGAGGCGCCCCGGTGCAGGCGCTGGTGACGCGACCGTTGACGCGCAGCGACTGGAAATGCGGAACCCGGGTGCGGGTGTGGCCCGACGCCAAGTACTTCGACACCGTGCAACTGCCGCAAGCCGAACTGCTGCATCTGCTGCGCAGCAAGGCCGTGCTGCTGCCGGGACTGGAGGTGAGTCTGCTGGTGGAGAAGAGCGGCGAGACGCGCACCTGGCGCTACGACCATGGCCTGCGCGGCTACCTGAATGAGGTGCTGGGCGAGGCGCCAGTGCTGTTCACCTTCGAGGGCGAGGGGCAGGCCAACGGCCAGTCCGAGGGCTTTGCCGTGGGCGAGGGCGCGAGCTGGTGCGTGGCGTTCAGCAGCGAAGGCAGCGTGCTGCGCGAGTCCTACGTCAACCTCATTCCCACCCCCGCGGGCGGCACGCATGAGGCGGGCCTGCGCGACGGCCTGTTCCAGGCGGTGAAGAGCTTCATCGAACTGCACGGCCTGCTGCCCAAGGGCGTGAAGCTGCTGCCGGAGGACGTGTTCGCGCGCGCGTCCTTCGTGCTTTCGGCCAAGGTGCTCGACCCGCAGTTCCAGGGGCAGATGAAGGAGCGGCTCAACAGCCGCGACGCGGTGCGCCTGGTGTCCGGCTTCGTGCGCCCGGCGCTGGAGCTGTGGATGAACCAGCATGTCGAGCAGGGCAAGCAGCTTGCCGAGCTGGTCATCGCGCAGGCGCAAAGCCGCCAGCGCGCGGCGCAGAAGGTGGAAAAGCGCAAGGGCTCGGGCATGGCGGTGCTCCCCGGCAAGCTGACCGATTGCGAAAGCCGCGACACCGCGCGCAACGAGCTGTTCCTGGTCGAGGGCGATTCCGCCGGCGGTTCGGCCAAGATGGGGCGCGACAAGGAATTCCAGGCCGTGCTGCCCTTGCGCGGCAAGGTGCTCAACGCCTGGGAGGTCGAGCGTGACCGGCTGTTCGCCAACCAGGAGATCCACGACATCGCCGTGGCCGTCGGCCTGGACCCGCACAGCCGCGGCGACACCCTGGACTTCGCCGCGCTGCGCTACGGCAAGATCTGCATCCTCAGCGATGCCGACGTGGACGGTTCGCACATCCAGGTGCTGCTGCTGACCTTGTTCTTCCGCCATTTCCCGCAGCTCGTCGAGCGCGGCCATGTGTACGTGGCGCGTCCGCCGCTGTTTCGCGTCGACGCCCCAGCGCGCGGCAAGAAACCGGCGGCCAAGCTATACGCGCTCGACGAAGGCGAGCTGCAGGCCATCCTCGACCGCCTGCGCAAGGACGGCGTGAAGGAGGGCGCCTGGAGCGTGTCGCGCTTCAAGGGCCTGGGCGAGATGAGCGCCGAGCAACTGTGGGAGACCACCCTCAACCCCGACACCCGGCGCCTGCTGCCGGTGCAATTGGGCCAGGTCAGCGAAGCCGTCACGACCGAACTCTTCACCCATCTCATGGGCAAGGGCGAGGCGCAGGCCCGGCGCGACCTGATGGAAGCCTACGGCGACCGCGTGGAGGTGGACGTTTGATCGTCCACGCCGCGTCGCCCACCTCACCGCCACGCTCGACATGCCTGACACCGTTTCCGCACCGCATCCATGACCACGCACACACCCGGCCCCAACGATCCCACGCCTGATTTGTTCACCACCCGACCCGACGCGCCGCCCCCGCCTGCGAACGCGGCCGACGACGACAGCCTGGCGCTGGCCGATTACGCGCGCCAGGCCTATCTCGACTACGCCATTTCGGTGGTCAAGGGGCGCGCCCTGCCGGACGTGTGCGACGGCCTCAAGCCGGTGCAGCGCCGCCTGCTGTACGCCATGGACCGCATGAATCTCGCGGCCGGGGCCAAGCCGGTGAAGTCCGCGCGTGTGGTCGGCGACGTGCTGGGCAAGTACCACCCGCACAGCGACCAGGCCGCCTACGACGCCCTCGTGCGCCTGGCGCAGGACTTCGCGCAGCGCTACCCGCTGATCGACGGCCAGGGCAATTTCGGCTCGCGCGACGGCGACGGCGCCGCGGCCATGCGCTACACCGAGGCGCGCCTGACGCCCATCGCCCGGCTGCTGCTGGACGAGGTGGACATGGGCACGGTGGACTTCGTGCCCAACTACGACGGCTCCACCATCGAGCCGCGCCTGCTGCCAGCGCGCCTGCCCTTCGTGCTGCTCAACGGCGCCAGCGGCATCGCCGTCGGCCTGGCCACCGAGATTCCGGCGCACAACCTGCGCGAGGTGGCGGCGGCCTGCGTGGCCGTGCTGCGCAAGCCGGGCATCGCGCTGGACGAGATTCTCGACCTCATGCCGGGCCCGGACTTCGCCACCGCCGGCCAGCTCATCAGCAGCGCGGCCGACATCCGCGAGGCCTACGCCAGCGGGCGCGGCAGCCTCAAGGTGCGCGCGCGCTGGAGCGTGGAGGAACTGGCGCGCGGCCAGTGGCAGCTGGTGGTCACCGAACTGCCGCCGGGGACCTCGACCCAGCGCGTGCTGCAGGAGATCGAGGAGCTCACCGACCCCAAGCCCAAGGCCGGCAAGAAGGCCGTCAGCGCCGAGCAGCAGCAACTCAAGCAGACCGTGCTCGCGGTGCTCGACGGCGTGCGCGACGAGTCCGGGCGCGACGCCGCGGTGCGCCTGGTGCTCGAGCCCAAGAGTTCGCGCGTGCCGGTGGAGGAGATGGTGTCGGTGCTGCTGTCCACCACCAGCCTGGAGCAGAGCGTGCCGCTCAACCTGGTGGTGGTCGGCGCCGACGGCAAGCCGCGCCAGAAGCCGCTGCTGGACATCCTGCGCGAATGGACCGCGTTCCGCCAGGCCACGGTACGGCGCAGAAGCGCGCACCGCCTGCAGCAGGTGCAGGAGCGCCTGCACATTCTCGAGGGGCGGCGCATCGTGCTGCTCAACATCGACGAGGTCATCCGCATCATCCGCGAAAGCGACGAACCCAAGCCGGCGCTGATCGAGCACTTCGCGCTCAGCGACCGCCAGGCCGAGGACATTCTGGAAATCCGCCTGCGCCAGCTCGCGCGCCTGGAGGCGATCAAGATCGAACAGGAGATCGACAAGCTCACCACGGAGCAGAAGGAACTGCAGACCCTGCTCGGCGACGACAAGGCGCTCACGCGCCGGGTGATCAAGGAGATCGAGCAGGACGCCAAGCAGTTCGGCGACGACCGCCGCACGCTCATCCAGGCCGAAAGCCGCGCCACCCTGGAGGTGCGCGTGCCCGACGAGCCGGTGACGGTCATCGTCTCGCAAAAGGGCTGGCTGCGCACGCAGAAGGGCCACGGTCTGGCCGCCACCAACCTGAGCTTCAAGCCCGGCGACGCGCTCTACGCTACTTTCGAGTGCCGCAGCACGGGCATGTTGTGGGTGCTGGGCAGCGACGGGCGCGCCTACAGCATTCCCATCGCCGGCCTGCCGGGCGGCCGCGGCGACGGCCAGCCGGTGACGAGTTTCATCGAACTGACCTCGGGCACGCTGCCCGCCCATTACTGGGCCGGGCCGGCCGACACGCCGCTGCTGCTGGCGTCGTCGGGCGGCTATGGTTTCATCGCCCCGGCCGAGAGCCTGGGCAGCCGGCAGAAGGGGGGCAAGACTTTCGTCGCGCTGGAGCCCGGCGAAACCCTGCTGGCGCCGCAAGCCCTGCGTGGCGTGGCGGCGGAAGGCGGCGCGACGCCGATGGCCGACCGCATCGCCGTGCTCGGCAGCAGCGGGCGTCTGCTGGTGTTCGGCACCGACGAGCTGCGCGAACTGCCGCGCGGCGGGCGCGGCGTCATGCTCATGGCGCTCGATGCGAAGGAAAGCGTGCGTGCGGTGCAGGCGCTGATGCCGAAGGCCGCCTTGGAACTGACCGGAACCGGACGCGGCGGCGCGGCCAAGACCATGGTTTTCGAGCACCGTGCGCTGCAGGCCTATGCCGGCAAGCGCGCGCGCAGGGGCAAGGACCTGGGCGCGCCGAGCTTCAAGCCCACGGGCTTGCGCGCCGTCTGACGGCCGGCGATCAAGCCGGTTGCCGGCGCGGGGGCGTCGGCGCCTATTCGAGTTCGACGATGAGCTCGATTTCCACCGCCGCGCCCAGCGGAATCTGCGCCACGCCGAAGGCGCTGCGGGCGTGCTGGCCCTTGGCGCCGAACACCTTGCCGAACAGCTCGGAGGCGCCGTTGATCACCAGGTGCTGCTCGGTGAAGGTGGGCAGCGAGTTCACCAGCCCCATGAGCTTGACCACGCGGCGGATGCGGTCGAGGTTGCCGGTGGCGGCGTGCAGCGTGCCCAGTAGGTCGATGGCGACCAGGCGGGCGGCCTCCTGGCCTTGCGCGGTGGTCAGCTCGCGCCCGAGCTGGCCGGCCCAGACCGCGCCGTCCTTCTTGCTGATGTGGCCGGAGAGGAAAACCAGGTTGCCGGTCTGGACGAAGGGCAGATAGGCGGCGGCGGGCGCAGCGACTTGCGGCAGCGTGATGCCGAGTTCCTGCAGGGTGGTGTAGACGGACATGATGGCGATGTGTTCCGGGGAAAGTCGCACAGCATAAAAGCGTTTTGCCGTGCGGGTGGTGCGCCGTTATCCGGCATGTTCCAGGGCGCGGATCTGGCGGTCCTGCCAGCGGGCGAACGCCAGCATGGCCACGGTGGCGCCGATGAGGGCGAAGAACATGTCGGATTGGGTGTCCCAGGGGTCGCCCTGGGTGCCGAGAAAGTCCTGCGCGCCCATGCCCAGCGCCAGCGCCACCCACCACTCGACGAGTTCGTAGAAAGCGCTCACCGCCATCGCGACGCAGACGCCGAGAAAACCCGCCATGCGGGCGTGCGCCCTCGCCACATAGCCGCCACGCAGCAGGATCTCGCGCGCTACCAGCGCCGGCACCAGGCCCTGCATGAAGTGGCCGATCTTGTCGTAGGGATTGCGCCCGAGGTGCAGCAAATCCTGCAGCCAGAAGCCCAGCGGGACCCGCGCGTAGGTGTAGGTGCCGCCGAGGATGAGCACCAGCGCGTGCAGGGCGACGAGCACGTACAGCAGCGGCGTGAGCGGGAAGCGGCGCCAGGTGGCGGCCATGACGGGCAGGGCGATGAGCACCGGCGCCACTTCGAGCAGCCAGGTGGCGCGGTCGTGCGGCGCGACGCCGGAAGCGACGAGCGCGACCAGCACGAGGCCGCCGAGGGCGAGGGGAAGGCGTGGTGAATTCGGCATGGATGGATGTGCTTGCATGTCGGGCGCCTGTTGTGGACTCGACGGGGTTCACGCCCCCGCAGCGTAGTGCCGCCGCGCCCAGGCGACGGTGGCCGCGGCGGCCGGCTCGGCTGGCGTCGGCTGCAGGCCGAAGCGGGCGCGGAAGCGGCTGTCGTCGACGACGAAAGGCGCATCCCACTGGTAGCGCATCTCGATGAGTTCCCGCATCAAGGGCATGAACACGCCGGCGGTCTTGAGCATCCAGATGGGCAATGGGGCGAGCCGGATGTCGCGCCCCAGTTGCTGGGAGCAGCGCTGCGTCAGCGCGCGCAGCGTCGGCGCGGGTTCGCAGGGCAGCATCCAGGGGCGGCCGTAGGCGTCGTCGTCGGCGCAGCCCAGGGCCGCGAGCCCGGCGGCCACGTCCGGGGTGTAGTGGTAGGTGTGCACCGCGTCCGGGTCAATGGGCAGGCGCACCGGCTTGCCCGCCAGCGCGGCGGGCCAGTACCAGTCGCCCATGAAGCTGGCGACCGCCCCAGGGCCGTAGAAATCCGAGGCGCGTCCGCTCGTCGCCAGCACATCGCCCCGCTGGTGCGCGGCGAACAGGGTTTCGGCCACGCGGGCGCGAATCTCGCCCTTGCGGCTGCAGGGTTGCACGGGCGAGTCCTCGTTCAGCGCGCGCCCATTCGGCCGGCCCAGCATATAGACGTTGTCCAGCACCACCAGGCGCGCTTTTATCCGCGCCGCGGCGGCGATCAGGTTGTCCATCAGGCGCGGCAGCGTCGCGGCCCACACCGCCGTGTCGTAAGGCGGGTTCATGCAGTGATAGAGCGTGCGCGCGCCCTCGGCGGCGCGCAGGCAGAAGGCGGGGTCGAGCGCGTCCCCGGCCACGGCCTCGATACCCGGCGCCATGTCCTTGGGCGCGCGCTTGGCCACGCGCACCCGTTTGCCTTCGCGCACGAGTTGTTGCGCCAGGAGGGTCCCCACCTGGCCGGCGCCGAACAGGACGTGGAGGTCTTCTGCCATGGTCGTTTCCCTGTGTGATCCGGGCGCGTCGGCTCATGCGGACAAGGCCGCCGACGCGGCGAAGGGCCATAGTATCGGGCTTATGCGCCCCATCCCGACCCGGTCACGCGGGCGATGCACTGGGTTGCCATCCTCCAATGCCTATGCCGACTTCATCCATGGCGAATGAGAGCGGTCTGCCGCAGGAACCGCATGCGCTGAGCGCCGGCGATGTGGCGCGGCATCTGCGCGTGCAGCCCGACGTGGGCCTGGCCGCCGACGAGATCGATGCGCGCCTGCTGCGCCACGGCCCGAACCGCCTGCCCGAGACGACGCCGCGCAGCTGGCTGCAGCGTGTGCTCGACCCGTTCCGCGATTTCATGATCATGGTGCTGCTGGCCGCCGCCGTGCTGTCGGGCTTCATCGGCGACATCGCGGACACGGTGGCCATCGCCGTGATCGTGCTGCTCAATGCCGTCATCGCCATCGTGCAGGAATGGCGCGCCGATCGCGCGATGCAGGCCTTGCGCCAGCTTGCCGCGCCCCGCGCCAGGGTGCTGCGCGATGGGCGTATGGCGGTGGTCGAAACGTCGCAGCTGGTGCTCGGCGACGTGGTGCTGCTCGAGGCCGGCGACATGATTCCAGCCGATCTGCGGTTGCACCACGTGGCGCAGCTGCGGGTGGACGAATCTGCCCTGACCGGCGAGTCGGTCTCGGCGCAGAAGCACGCCGCGCCGCTGCCGCCGCACGCCCTGCCGCTCGGCGATCAGGCCAATATGGCGTTCAAGGGCACGCTGGTGACCCACGGCCGCGCCACCGGCATCGTCATCGCCACCGGGGCGACGACGCAGCTCGGCCAGATCGCCGCACTGGTGCGGGCGGCCGGTCCGCGCAGCACGCCGCTGCAGCTGCGGCTGGCCGCGTTCGGCAAGCGCCTGTCGTTGGTGGTGCTGGCGATCTGCGCGCTGATCTTCGCCGTCGGCGTGTTGCGCGGCGAACCCTGGCTGCTGATGGCGCTGACGGCCGTCAGCCTCGCGGTGGCCGCGATTCCCGAGGCCCTGCCGGCGGTGGTGACCGTGCTGCTGGCGCTGGGCGCGCGCGCCATGGTGCGGGTGCACGCCCTGGTGCGGCGGCTGCCGGCGGTGGAAACGCTGGGGTCGGTCACCGTCATCTGCTCCGACAAGACCGGCACGCTGACCCTCAACCGCATGCGGGTGAAGGCATGGCGAACCTGGGGCGACCTGCCGGCGCAGCAGCTGTGGCGGGCCGCCGCGCTGTGCAACGACGCCGTGCCGGACACCGCCGCGGCAGCCTGGCGCGGCGACCCGACCGAAACCGCCCTGGTGGAGCAGGCCGGGGCGGAAGGGATCGACGTGGTCGCGTTGCGCGCGCGGCAGCCGAGGGCGGGAGAAATTCCCTTCGATGCCGAGCGCAAGCGCATGACCACGTGGCACGCCGCGGCCGACGACGGCGCGAACGCGCCGCCATGGATCGCCATGACCAAGGGCGCGCCGGAAAGCGTGCTTCCGCGCTGCACGCACGTCCTCACCCGCCGCGGCGCCGAGCCGTTGCACGTGCACGAGGCGCTGGACTTCGCCCGGAGCCTGGCCGCGCAAGGCATGCGGGTGCTGGCGGTGGCGCAGCGCGACTGGCATGAGCAGCCGCGGGCCGAGGCCGACGCGGTCGAGCGCGACATGACCTTGCTGGGCCTCGTCGGCCTGCTCGACCCGCCGCGCCCCGAGGCCAAGCAGGCCGTGGCCGAATGCCTGGCCGCAGGGATCATCCCGGTGATGATCACCGGCGACCACCCCGCCACGGCACTGGCCATTGCGCGTGAACTCGGCATCGCCGCCGAGGGGGCCAAGGCCCTGGGCGGCGCCGAACTCGCGGCGATGGACGCGGCCGCGCTGCGCGACGCGGTGGCGCATGTGCGGGTCTATGCGCGCATGGATCCGGCGCAAAAGATCCGCATCGTGGCCGCGCTGCAGGCCAACGGCGAATTCGTCGCCATGACCGGCGACGGGGTGAACGACGCCCCCGCGCTGCGCGCCGCCGATATCGGCGTGGCCATGGGCGCGGGCGGCACCGACGTGGCGCGCGAGGCCGCCAGCCTGGTGCTGCTGGACGACAACTTCGCCACCATCGTCGCCGCGGTGCGCGAAGGCCGGCGCATTTTCGACAACATCCGCAAGTTCGTTCGCTTCAACATGAGCGGCAACGCCGGAGCCGTGCTGATCCTATTTCTGGCGCCGTTCGTGGGGCTGCCGATCCCGCTGCTGCCGATTCACATCTTGTGGTTCAACATGGTCATCGACGGCCTGCCGGGCCTGGCGCTGGCCACCGAACCCGCCGAGCGCGGCGTGATGCAGCGTCCGCCCCGGCCGCCCGGCGAGAGCGTGTTCGCGCATGGCCTGTGGCAGCACGCGCTGTGGGTGGGGCTGCTGATCGGCGGGCTGTGCCTGGGCGTGCAGGCCTGGGCTGCCGCGGTCGGCAACCCGCACGGCCAGACCATGGTGTTCACCGTGCTCACGCTCGCGCAGATGGCGCATGTGATGGCCATCCGGTCCGAGCGCGAATCCCTGTTCACCCTCGGCCTGCGCAGCAACCTGCCCCTGCTCGGCGCCGTGTCGCTGACCTTGGCGCTGCAGCTGGGCGTCGTCTACCTGCCGCTGCTGCAGCCGGTGTTCCATACCTTGCCGCTCGCGCCCGGCGAACTCGCGGCCTGCCTGGGCTGCGCGTTGCTGGTGTTCGCCGCCGTGGAGGTCGAGAAGGCCTGGCGGCGCCGCGCCGGCCGGGCCATGCACGCGGCCATTGGCGCGGCATGAGCCCATCGCCCGGCCGTCCGCAGATGGGCGAAACCCCGCGCGGCAGGGGCGCGCACGGCGCGGGGATGCCCTCCCCATGAGCGCAAAACGGCATTCACTGCTAGGATGCGCGCTGCTGCCCGAAAGTCCAGTCATCGGGCGGCGGTCTATCTGACATCATGGCCGGAGCCTCCGGCCGCCTTTTCTGTTGCGGACTGGCGTCGCGCCATGCGACGGCCGCAGAGCCAATGCCGCAGACTCGCGGCCATCTCCACATGCATTTTGATCAACTCGGGCTCGCTGAGCCCATTCTGCTTGCCGTGCGCGAGCAGGGCTACACCACGCCCACCCCCATCCAGGCCCAGGCCATTCCCGCCGTGCTGCAAGGTGGCGATCTGCTGGCGGCAGCGCAGACCGGCACCGGCAAGACCGCGGCTTTCACCCTGCCCATCCTGCACCGACTGAGCCAGAGCGAACAGGCGCGCGATGCGCAAGGCCGCGTCATCCCCCGCGTGCTGGTGCTGGTGCCCACGCGTGAACTCGCCGCGCAAGTGGCCGAGAGCGTGCGCGACTACGGCAAGAACCTCAAGCTGCGCAGCATGGTCATGTACGGCGGCGTGGGCATGCAGCCGCAGATCGACGCGCTCAAGCGCGGCGTCGACATCGTCGTCGCCACCCCGGGCCGCATGCTCGACCACCACGGCCAGCGCACGCTCAACCTCTCCGGCATCAACACCCTGGTGTTGGATGAGGCCGACCGCATGCTCGACATGGGCTTCATCCACGACATCAAGCGCGTGCTCGCCCTGCTGCCCAAGCAGCGCCAGAACCTGCTGTTCTCGGCCACCTTCTCCGACGAGATCAAGACCCTGGCCAACGGCCTGCTGAACAAGCCGGCCGTGATCGAGGTGGCGCGCCGCAACGCCACCGCCACCACCGTGCAGCAAACGGTGCACCCGGTGGGCCGCGAGCGCAAGCGCGAGCTGCTCTCCCACCTCATCCGCGAAAGCAACTGGTACCAGGTGCTGGTGTTCATGCGCACCAAGCACGGCGCCAACCGCCTGGCCGAGCAGCTCAACACCGACGGCATCGGCGCCGATGCCATTCACGGCAACAAGAGCCAGGGGGCGCGCACCCGCGCGCTGGCCTCGTTCAAGAGCGGCAAGCTGCAGGTGCTGGTGGCCACCGACATTGCCGCGCGCGGCATCGACATCGACCAGCTGCCCATGGTGGTGAACTACGAACTGCCCAACGTGCCCGAGGACTACGTGCACCGCATCGGCCGCACCGGCCGTGCCGGCGCCGAAGGCCAGGCCATCTCGCTGGTGTGCGTGGACGAGTTGCGTTTCCTGCGCGATATCGAGACCCTCATCGGCAAGCCCATCGACCGCAAACTCATCGCCGGGTTCGAACCCGATCCCAAGGAGCGTGCCCAGCCCATCCGCGTCGGCCGCACCACGATCGGCGGCGGCAAACCCGCCGGTGGCGGTGGCCAACGCCGCGGCGAAGGCCCGGCCCGCGGCAACGCCGGCCATGGCCACGGTCGCAGCGACGCCAGCGGCCATGCCCACGGCAGCGGACGTCGCGACGGCGGCCGCCCGGCCCCGGCGCGTACCGACTCCGGCCGCCGCGGCAGTTCCAGCGCGCCACGCCGCGACGGCAACCGCGGCTGATTCCACCAGTCCGCGGCCACGGTCTGCGGGCCATGGGTGCGGACTGGCGCATCAAAAAAAGGCGATCCGGACTGGGCTGCGTGTCATGGCGGCCCGGTCCGTTTTGCTCCCGGTGCTGGCGTGCCGCCGGGTTGCCGTTCTGCGGCCATGATGGCCGGGATCGACTTGTTGCCGTCTGCAGTGTTGGACTTGGACCGTGCGTCTGAATTCACCGGCCTGCGCGACTTTTCGCGCAGATTCGGTGGAATGATGGCTTGGGCATCAGACCCTTCCCTGGGAATGTGAACTCATGTGAATGAGGTCAACGATGTCAGCGCCGCTTGCGCTACCAATGACAGAGCGGTCTTTAACCAGGGACGCGAGGATGCCGCTTAGCCGATGAATCTTGATGCCTCGCTGAGCGATGAGATCCAATTCCGGTTCTAACTTCACGACATTCCAACACCGCGACCGGGAATCGCGCCACGCCCGTGGGTCGCAGGCCAAGCCTGGGTCAATCAAGGAAGGAGAGGAGGGAGACGTCGGGCGTTCAGAGCCGGGAGACGAATTCCTCCGGCCGGGGGCGCGGGCGTATCGGCTTGCGGTGTTGCACGGTGCCGATGGCCAGAAAGCAGACCGCGCGTTCCCCGTCCCGTAGCCCGAACAGCCGGCGCATGCCGTCGGTGTTGAGGGCCTGGCCGCTGACGAGGCCGGCGCCGAAGCCGTTGGCGTGCGCGATCAGCAGGATGTTCTGGATGGCGCAGCCCAGCGAGACCAGGCGTTCCTGGGCGGGGATTTCCGGGTGGCCGTCGGCATGCTCGCGGACGATGGCCAGTGCCAGGAATGGCCCCCGATGCGCCTTGTCGCGAGCCTCGGCCAGCGCATGGTCGTCGGCGTTCGGATCGCGTTCGCGCAAGGCCGCCGCGAACACCTCGCCCAGGGCGTCGCGCCGGTCGCCGGGAACGACGACAAAGCGCCAGGGCAGGATCTGGCCGTGATCGGGCGCGGCTGCCGCCGCCAGGAAAAACGCCTGGATCTGCGCGTCGCTGGGCCCCGGTTCGTGCAGGCGCTTGGGTCCGAACTGCTGTCGCGTCTGAATGATGGTCGCGGCCAGTTCGGCATAGGCCGGAGCCCCCGGTGGCGTTGGAGCGGGCGGCGTGGGTTCCGTCACGGCGGACATGGCGATTCTCCTGGAAGGCCAATGGGAGCGATGATCCTGCGCACCAGCGTCCGGCTGTCGCTGAAGCGGGGCATCAGCAGGGCGTTGGCGCATTTTTGCGACTGTAGTACCACCACGTCGCCACCACGCACAGCACATAGAAGACGATGAACCCATACAGCGCCGGCTGCGGCCCGCCGGTCAGGGCAATGGACGTACCGTAGCTCTTGGGGACGAAGAAGGCGCCGTAGGCCGCCACCGCCGAGCTGAAACCGATGACCGCCGCGGCCTCCTTGTTCGCATCCTTCACCGCCTGTTCCTGCGCTGTGGCCGCCTGGCCGGCGGTGGCACGCTTGCGGTCGGTGAGGAAGATGACCGGGATCATGCGGAAGGTGGAGCCGTTGCCGATCCCGGTGGTGGCGAACAGCAGCATGAACGCGGCGAGAAAGCCGCTGAAGCTGCCGCCCTGCCCGGCATGGGGCAGGAAGCTCAGCACGGCGAACACGCCCAGGGCCATCACGATGAAGTTCCAGAACGTCACGCGCGCGCCGCCCAGCTTGTCGGCCAGCCAGCCGCCCACGGGCCGCACCAGCGCGCCGACGAGGGGGCCGAGCCAGGCGTAGTCGAGGGCGTTGATGCCGGGGAATTGCGACTTGATCAACAGCGGAAAGCCCGCCGAATAGCCGATGAAGGAGCCGAAGGTCCCGGTGTAGAGAAAGCTCATGATCCACGTGTGCTTGCGCCTGAAGATCACGGCCTGGTCGGCGAACGAGGCCTTGGCATCGGCCAGGTCGTTCATGCCGAACCAGGCGGCCAGCGTCGCGGCGACGATGAACGGCACCCAGACCAGCCCGGCGTTTTGCAGCCAGAGCTGGGTGGTCTTGCCGCCGACCACCGCGGTCTGCGGCCCGCCGCCCAGAACGCCGTAAACCCCGGCGGTGATCACCAGCGGCACGATGAACTGCACGATGGACACCCCCAGATTCCCCAGACCGGCGTTCAGCCCCAGCGCCAGGCCTTTTTGCGCCTTGGGGAAGAAGAAGTTGATGTTCGCCATCGACGAGGCGAAATTGCCGCCGCCGAAGCCGCTGAGCAGGGCCAGGATGACGAAGATCTCGTAGGGCGTGTTGGGGTTTTGCACCGCGTAGTAGATGCCCATGGCCGGCAGAAGTAAGGACGCGGTGGAGATCGCGGTCCAGCGCCGGCCGCCGAAAATCGGCACCATGAACGAGTAGAAGATCCGCAGCGTGGCGCCGAACAGCCCCGGCAGCGCGGCGAGCCAGAACAGCTGGTTGGTGGTGAACCTGAATCCCACCTGCGGCAGCTTGACCACCACCACCGACCACACCATCCAGACCGCGAAGGCCAGGGTGAGGGCCGGGATGGAAATCCACAGATTGCGGTTGGCGATGCCGTGGCCCTGGCGCTGCCAGAACGCGGCGTCTTCGGGGTTCCAATGCTGGATCACATGACTGGACATGATGATTCTCCTGTTGATTTAGTCGCGGGCGGCATGGGCAGGTTGGGCTAGCGCGAGCCCGCCTCCCGATGCACGGGCGTCGTCGTGCGACGCGGGGGGTTTGAAAACGTCGGTCCGGCGGACCTCGGTGAAGAACATCCACGCCAGCGACACCGACACCACGCCGTACATCAGCATGAAGGCCGAGGAGCGGATGCCGGTGAGGTCGAGCAGCGCGCCGAACAGGATGGGCAGCAGAAACCCGCCCATGCCGCCGGCCAGACCGACGATGCCCGAGACCGTGCCGATATTGGCCGGGTAGTCGTCGGCGATGTACTTGAACACGCTGGCCTTGCCGAAGGCGAAGGCGATGCCGAGGATGAACATCAGCGCGGTGAAGGTATAGACGTTGAGGCCGAGGTGGAAGGTGGAGGGGCCGCTGGTGGTCAGCACCGTGAACTCGGTTTGCGGATACGACAGCACGAACAGCGCCACCCAACTCACCCACAGCACCCACCAGGTCACGCTATGCGCGCCGTATTTGTCCGACAGCCATCCGCCTACCGCGCGCAGCACCCCGCCGGGCAGCGAGAACGCAGCGGCCAGCAGGGCCGCCACGGGCAGGCTGAGCTTGTACTCGCCCACGTAGTACTGCACCATCCACAGCGACAACGCGACATAGCCGCCGAACACGATGCTGTAGTACTGGCTGTACTTCAGAACCCCGGGGTCGCGCAGGGCGCGCAACTGGTCCATGAAACGGGTCTGGCCTTGCACCACATGGCTCGCGTCGTGGCGGCTGAACACCCAGAACAGAATGACCGTGCCCAGCATGACGGCGGCATACACGTGCGGCACCATGGTCCAGCCGAAGCCCACGACCAAAGCCGGGGCGACGAACTTGTTGACCGCCGCGCCCGAGTTGCCAGCGCCGAAAATGCCCATCGCCAGCCCCTGGCGTTCCTTGGGGAACCAGCGCGCGACATAGGGCGTGCCGACCGAGAACGAGCCGCCGGCCAGGCCGATGAACAGGCCGATGGTCAGGTACTGCCAGTACTGCGTGGCATAGGCCAGCATCCAGATCGGGATCACGGTCGCCGCCATGATCAGGGCGAACACGATGCGCCCGCCGTAGCGGTCGGTCCAGATGCCCAGCGGCACGCGCACCAGCGAGCCGCTGAGCACCGGCATGGCGGTGAGCAGGCCGAATTCGGTGGCGTTGAGGCCGAGGGTTTTCTTGATCGGGATGCCGATGACGGCAAACATCATCCACACCATGAAACACACCGTGAAGGCCCAGGTGCTGACGATCAGCACCGACCAGGCCTGGCGGTTGTGCTGCAAATTCGGACGCATGACAGACTCCTTGGCTTTGCCTGGAGTCAATCTAGGCCGTGGGGGCTCGGGCGGACATTCGTCGATGGAGTGACCGCGGGCGGCAGAAGAACGAGGATGCGCGCGCGTCCTCGTTCGAACGAACTACGTCCGGTCCCGACCGTTCAAGGGCTGCGGCGGCGCAAGGCGTCGATGCCGCCCGCGTGAACAGGCCTTAGTCCGGCTCAATCCGCCAGGCCGTGCTCGCTGGCGTAGACGGCGATTTGCACCCGCGAACTCAGGTCGAGCTTGCGCAGGACGCTCTGCACATGCACCTTGACCGTGGTTTCGGCGATGTCGAGCTCGCGTGCGATCTGCTTGTTGCTCGCGCCCCGTGCGATGGCGGCGGCGATTTGCCGTTCGCGCGGGCTCAGCGGGCTTGCGTACTGCCGCGCGCCGGCCGGCGGGGCCGGTTCCCCGGCGGTGAAGGCTTGCGCCAGCTTGGGCGCCATTTCCGCGCCGATCACGACCTCGCCGCGCTGCGCGCGGTGCACCGCGCCGATGAGTTCGCCGGCCTCGCAGGTCTTGAGCAGGTAGCCGCAGGCCCCGGCGCGTAGCGCCGCGCCGAGATCGGCGGCGTCTTCGCTGACCGTGAGCATCAGGACCTTTGCCGCAGGCGCGGCCTGACGCAGGCCTGGCACCGCATCGACTCCCCTCACCCCGGGAAGATGGTTGTCGAGCAGCACGATGTCGGGCCGGACCTGCGCCGCCAGGCGCAAGGCCTCCCCGGCATCGGCCGCTTCGCCGACCACGGCCAGGCTCGGATCTTCGCCCAGCAGCGCGACCAGCCCGCGCCGGAACAGCGTGTGGTCGTCGACCAGAAGGATGCGGATCTCAGGCGGCATGGGCGGACTCGGCGTCCGCGTCGCGCCCCGGGCGCTGCGTTGCGGACAAGGGGGCGGGTTGCGGCAATTCCAGCACGACGCGTGTGCCTTGGCCGGGGGTCGACTCGATGGACAGGCTGGCTCCGATGTTGGCGGCGCGTTCGCGCATGATTTGCAGGCCGACATGGGCCAGGGCGTCGGCGGCACGTTGTCGGACGTCGAAGCCGAGGCCGTCGTCGCGGATCTCGAAGCGCCAGCTCGGCAGGCTGCTGACGTCGAGCGTCACCAGGCCGGCGCGCGCATGCTTGCGCACGTTCGACAGCGATTCCTGCAGCACATGAAGCACCTGGACCTGGATATCGGGGTCGAGCGGCTGGCCGTGGCCGTTGAACTGCAGCCGCGTCTGCACCCCGCTTTGCAGTTCGAACTTCTGCAGCGTGCTGCGCAGCGCGGGTTCGAAGTCCTGCTCCCGGGTGCGAGTGCGGAAATGCAGCAGGAGTTCGCGCACGTCGGCCAGGCTTTCCCGCACGCCGGCGTCGAGTTCGTTGACGGTGGCCTCGACGCGGGCGGGATCGTTCGACTTCAGGGCCGAGCGCAGCAATTGCAACTGGATTTTCATGAAGGCGAGGGCCTGGGCGATGGAGTCGTGCAGCTCGCGTGCCAGCAAGGCGCGTTCCTGCGCCACGGCCGCCTCGCGCTCCAGCGCTGCGCTGCGCAGGCCCTCCATCGCGACGGCCAGATGCCCGGCCAGCGTTTCAAGCAGGGCGAGCTGCGCCGGATCGTCGTCGTGCCGGGCACGGTAGAACAGATCGATTTCGCCCAGCAAGCGATGCTGGGTGGACACCGGCACGCTGACCAGAGTGGCGAAACCGGCCTCCACGCAAGGCTCGTCCATGCCGGGACCGAGTGCCCGCTCGCCGGGCTTGTGGAAATGCACCACCTGCGGGCCGGTGTCGGTCTGCGCCTGCCCGCAGTGGCAGGTGCCGGCCAGCAGGCAGCCCTCGCCTTCGGTGATCGCCTGGGGCATGCCCTCGGCGGCCAGCAGCACGTAGCGCTGCGCCGCCTCGTCGGTCCAGCGCAGCATGACCGCGTCGGCGCCGACGATGCGCTTGATCGCCGGTGTGAAGGCGCCCGACAGTTCCTCCAGGCTTTGCGCGCCCGACACCAGGGCGCTGACCTCATAGAGTGCGGCCAGGCGTTGCTGCTCGGTCTGCAGATCGGCGGTCTTTTGCCTGACCCGGTTCTCCAGCTCGGCATGGTCGGTCTGCAACTGCTCGGCCATGCGGTTGAAGCCTGCGGCCAGATCGCCCAGCTCGTCCGAGAATTCCACGTCGACGCGGGCGGCATAGTCGCCGCCCTCGAGCGCCGCCACGCCGCGGCTGAGCCGCCCGACCGGATCGAGCACGAACAGATAGCCGGCGTAGAACATGAGCAGCGCGCCGATGACCACCAATGCCGCCATCGCCATCTGGAAGGCGTGCAGCACCGTGGTCCAGAAGTCCAGCCGGTGTTCGATGGCGGTCACCAAGGCGTCGATCTGGGCGACGAAGTGGTCGAGTTCGGGGCGGCCGATCGGGGGACCCAGCGCAGGGTCCAGCCAACGCGGGGCCAGTTGCTTCCACGCGGCTCGCACCGCGGCGTAACGCTGCCGGATGGTGCTGTCCCAGGGCACGAACAAGGGCCGCGCCTGGCTGCCGGTGCGCAGCAGTTCGAGGCTGTCCTGCATGTGCGCCACGTCCTGCGCGACGGAGGCCCGGCCCGGCGCGGTGGAGCTGAGCGCGAGGCGGTAGGTCATCATGCGCAGGCGCCCCGCCTCGTTCACGGCGGCCGCGCCGCCTTCCAGATTCCACGAAATCCACAAGGTCGAACCCACCGACAGCAGAGACAGCACGAGAAACAGCCCCGCGAACAGGGCGATCTTGCCGGTGAGGGTCCAACGCTGCGGCATGGGCATGGATCAAGCTGCTGGATGAGGGGGGCCGTGGCGCAAGCCGGATGCAAACAGGCGCTGGCGGCCTGTTACCGCAGTGTACGGCTGGCCCGGGCTATGGTCGCCGCTTCAGGTCAGCCTCCTGTGCGGGGGTGCGCTGGGCCATTTCCGTCTGCATGAAGGCGCGCAACTGCACGAGCGTGAGCGTGCCCTTGCGCGTGGTGTCGATCTCGTCGAAGCGCTGCGCCACCAGCGGCATGCCGGCCTGAGCCTCCTCGCGCGTGAGCAGGCCGTCGTGGTTGACGTCGGCTTGCTGGAAGCGGCTGCTCAGCTGCGCGTCCATGCGCGCGAGCATCGCCTTCTCGCCGAAGGCCTGCGCGGCTGGGCTCAGCAAGGCCAGGGCGAGGGGTATGGTCAGCTGAAATTTGCGGATCTGCATGAAAGTCTCCTGGGCGGTTTTACAGGCTGCGGTAGAACGAGGCGGGTGGCGCGCTGCCGATCACTTCGGTGAGGAAGGTGTTCAGATCGGGCTGGATGGCGGCCATGGTCAGATCGGTGCGGAACACCAGTTCCTGCTGCGCGAGCGACGCGGCAATCACCGGGGCCGGGAGCGACAGGCCATATTGGCCGTAATACGTGGTGATGCCGGCGGAGATGGTTTGCGCAATCTGCTGCAGTGCCTGCGGGTCGCCGCGTGCGGCCATGATCGCGTCGGCGGCAGCGCGGTAGGCCTGTAGCACGACCTGTGCCGTAGCGCTGCGCGAGGGATCGTCGAGCACCGTGCTCAGCACGCCCACGCCGCCGTGGGGCAACTGGCTGCTCGGCCAGGCGGTGTAGCCGGTGAACAGGACTTGCATGTCGATGGCCCTTGTCATCGGCACCGCGCCGCTCATCGGCATCAGGGTCTGCATCACCAGGCCGGTGGCGGCAGGTTCGACCAGCGAGATCGCCGTCGGCGGCATATTGAAGCTCGGGTCGCAGGCCGGGTTGCTGTTCATCGGCAACTGCTGCGCCATCATGGGAGCGGCCTGCATCACCGGCAGGTAACAGATCTTGAAGTCCGCAGGGCTCTGGCCCGCGCGGTGCAAGGCGGCCTGGAAGATCAGGTCGGGTCCGCCCCCCTTGCCGCCCGAGGTGGGGCCAGACACCAACACACCCTGGCCGACCAGTTGCGCGAAGCTGGTGATGCCGGCGCTTTGCGGCGCCACCATCCAGAAGCCGCGCCAGTCGTTCACCTGCACCAATTGCAAGTTCGGCACCTTGCCGGTGATGACTTTCTTCGCCATGGTGTAGGTCATCGCCAGCGCCGCATCGGTGTTGCCGGCGGCGAACGCGCTGTCGATGCCGCTGCTGTCGGCCACCGGCTGCAGGACGACGGGAAGCGCGGGGTTGTTCGCCATCGCCAGCAGGAGTGGGAACACATTGGGGTTGGGTGTGGCCACCACGCGCAACGGCACCTGGGCTTGTGCGCTGGCCGACGATGCCGAGGTTGCCGCCTTGGCCGCACCGCCACCGCCGTAGGCGCCGAGCAGCGCGCTCAAACCGAGCGCGATCAGCATGGCCGCAATGCGCTGGCGTGACGAGTATGACGGGGCCCCGGGGCCGCTGCCGCCGCGGCATGGTGATGTCTGATGTTGCATGGCGATCTCCTGGTTGGGTGGCGCGAAGACGGGACATGGCCTCCTCGTCTCGAACATTGAGGCCATCCTAGGAAGCGCCTGTTAGCGTGCAATTGCACGCATGACCCATTGCATGAACCCGGGTTACGCGGGTTCGGCTTTGTCATCGCCAGTAACCAAACGGCGGGTTGGAGCGGCAGGTCCCGCTCATTACCATCAGGTCCATCGCCACGGTGCCATTCACATTCAGCCCATCCGTCATGCCGCACGAGGTTCTTCCGCAGGACACCCCCCAGCCCGACGCTCGGCCCCGGTTGCTGTTGGTGGACGACGAGGCGGATCTGCGCGCCATGCTGCAGCGCTACCTCGGCGATCAAGGCTTCGTCGTACGTGCGGTGGCCGACGCCACGCAGATGCAGCGCCAGTTGCAGCGCGAACGCTTTGACCTTCTGGTGCTGGACCTCACCCTGCCCGGTGTCGACGGCCTGACGGTGTGCCGCGACCTGCGCGCAGCCGGTGAAACGCTGCCCATCCTCATGCTCACCGCGCGCGGCGACCCGGTGGACCGCATCATCGGCCTGGAGATGGGTGCCGACGACTACCTGCCCAAGCCGTTCAATCCGCGCGAGCTGCTGGCGCGGCTGCGCGCCATGCTCAGGCGCAACCAGATGCAGGGTCAGCTTCCGGTGGCGCGGCAGGAACGGATCATTCGTTTCGGGCGCTATGCGCTCGACCCGGTGGCGCGAAGCCTGCGACGCGATGGCGAATTCCTGCGCCTGAGTTCTGGCGAATGCGCCATGTTGCTGGCGCTGGCTGCACGCCCGGGTCGGCCACTTTCGCGCGAGCGTCTCATCGAACTGGCCTACGGTCGCGACCATGCCTCCACGGACCGCAGCGTGGACGTGCAGATCCTGCGCTTGCGCCGCCTGATCGAGGACGACCCCGCAGTACCCCGATTCATCCAGACCGTGCGCGGTCTGGGCTATGTGTTCACGCCGGATGCCGCCGATGCGTCTTCCAGCACGGCACCGGAAGAGGCCGGGCGATGAGCCTGTGGCCGCGCAGCTTTTTCGCGCGCAACCTGCTGCTCATCGTCGGCATGTTCGGCGTGGCCCAATTCGCCAGCTGGGCCTTGTTCGCGGCTATGGTGCAACGCCCGCGCATCGAGCGCTTCGCGCCTTACGTCAGCGCCCAGACCACCACGCTGCGCTTGGCCCTGCAGGACCGCACGCCCGCCGAGCGCACGCGTTTTCTCGCCGCCGTGCAGCAGCAATCCGGCGGCACGCTGCGCGTCATGCAGCAGCCACCGGCCGGACTTGCGCCGCCGTCCGAACTGTTGGTGCGCTGGTTTTTCGAACTGCTGCGGCCGCGCCTGGGCCCTGGCGAGGCGCTGGCCTGGCAAGGCGCGCCCGAGCGCATGCTTTGGGTGAAGGTTCCCGTGCAGGCGCAAGACTACTGGGTGGGGTTCTCGGCCGAGGGGTTCGTCCTTGAACTGACCGATGCCGCGCTCGCCGTGCTGGCGGTGAGCGTGCTGCTGGCGCTGCTGGGCGCGTGGCTCATTCGCGCCGGGCTGATCCGGCCATTGCGTGCCCTGGAAACGGCGGCTTTGCGTGTGGGCGAGGGCGCGCCGCAGCCCCAAGTGCGGGCATCCATGCCGCTGGAACTCGAACGGGTGGCGCGCAGCTTCAACACCATGGCCGAGCGGCTGGACGCGCGCGACCGCGAGCGCGCACTGATGCTGGCCGGTATTTCGCACGACCTGCGCACGCCGCTGACCAAGCTGTGGCTGGGGGTGGAAATGCTTGATGGCCACGCCGACGCCGAATTGCTGGCGCGCATGACGCGCAGCGTCGAGGCCGCCAGCCGCATCATCGAACAGTTCATCGACTTCGCGCGTGACGACGCCGAGCCCGTGCAGGACTGCGACGTGCGAGCGCTGTTGCAGGAGGTGGCACACGACACGCTGGGGGGCGCCGCACAGATCAGTCTGGCGGAGGGCGCTGCTGCCATCTGCTTGGCGCGGCCGCAGGCCTTGCGCCGCATGCTGGCCAATCTGCTGGAGAACGCCCGCCGCCACGGCCTCGCGCCCGTGGCGGTGCGTGTCGATCGGCAGGCCGACATGTTGACGATCGAGATCGTCGACCACGGACCCGGTGTGCCTGCCGCCGCATTGGCTACGCTGACCCAGCCCTTCGTGCGCCTGGATGCTGCGCAGGCGGCCACCCACGGTACGGGCCTGGGCCTGGCCATCGTCGAGCGCCTGGCACGCGCGCACGGTGGTTCGCTCGAACTCGACAACGCGCCGCATGCCGGCTTGCGCGCGCGGTTGCGGCTGCAGGCGCCCGTCGCCTGACACACGCCGCGCGGCGCCAGTCCGGGCTCAGCCCGCTTCGGGCGCAGCGGTGTCCGCGAACAGGCTCTGCAAACGATCCCACACCACCTCGGGCGCGATGCCGCGCAGGCAGTTCGAATGCCCGAGCGGGCAGGTGCGCTGAAAACACGGGCTGCAGTCCAGGTGCAGCCAGAGCGTGGCGCTGCGGTGCGCGGCAGGCGGGGTGTGGCGCGGGTCGGTCGAGCCGTACACGCCCACGGTCGGCCGGCCCAGCGCGGCGGCCACGTGCATCAGCCCCGAATCGTTGCTGACCACGCCGCTTGCCGTGGCGAGCAGGGCGATGGCGTCGTCCAGTTTCGTGCCGCCGCACAGATTCAGCGTGCCCGGTGCTTGCGTGGCGATGGCCGCGCCGGTCTGCGCATCGCGCGGAGCGCCGAGCACCGCCACGCTGAAACCCCGCTGCCGCGCCAGGCGGGCCAGCGCGGCGTAGTGCTCCACCGGCCATTGTTTGGCGGGGCCGAATTCGGCCCCCGGGCATAGCGCGATCCAGCGTTCCGGTAGGGCAAAACGCTCGCGTTGCGCACACGCTTCGGCCTGGTCGGCCGCAAGCGTGGGTTCGGGCAGCGGGGGATCGCAGGCGCCGGATGGCGAAGTTGGCGCCGCGGCCGGCGTTTCGGGCCGGCGCGCCAGCGCGGCGTAGTGGCGGCGCATGTCGGGGCGCTGCTTGTTCGGCGGGGCTTCGGCCAGTGCCTCGGTGAGCAGCAGACCGCGCGCCTCGCCACGGTAGCCGATGCGCCGCGGAATGCGCGCCAGCCACGGCACCAGCCGCGACTTGACGTTGTTGGTCAGCACGTAGGCGCGCTCGAAACCTTGCCGCCGCAGTTGTGCGGCGAGCGCGCGGCGCGCCTTGAAATCCAGCCGGCCGTGGGCGAACGGGGCCTCGACCACTTCTGCCACACCGGGCATGGCGCGCAGCACCGGGGCGACGCCCGGCAGGGCCAGCGCCGTGATGCGCGCGCCTTGCCCCGCCAGCAGCGCCACCAGGGGCTGGGCCATCACCGCGTCGCCGATCCACTGCGGGGCGATCAGCAGCACGCGGCGCATGGGCGGGTTGGGATGCGTGTTGCGGCTCCGGGAACTGGAGCCAGCCGGATCAAGGTTGCGCGAGTCTGGCCGCGATTCAATGCCCGTGCGCCACTTCGCCCGGCGCCAGGCGGTAGCGCGTGCCGCAGTAAGGGCAGGCGGCTTCGCCGTGGGTGATGTCGATGAACACGCGCGGGTGGCTGCTCCAGATCGGCATATTGGGGTTGGGGCAGTGCGCGGGCAGATCCTTGGCCTTGAGTTCGACCACGGGCATGTCGGGTTTGGGGATGGCGCTCATGGGGTCTTTCGAGAAATGGATATCAAGCTGCGACGTCGATGTATTCGACCCGGCTTTCCGGCGGCGGGATGCTGACGCCATCCTGCTGCAGTCCTTCGAGATGGAAGGCAATCGCTTCGCGGATCTCGCGTTCGACTTCGGCCACCGTCGAGCCGGTCGCAACGCAGCCAGGCAGGTCTGGCACATAGGCCGAGTCATTGCTTTGCGCACGTTCGATCACGATGGCATAACGCATAGTGGTCCTCACTGTTTAAGGCCGGCTTGCTTCAGGATGCTATTGCTTGAGCTGACGATGACTGCCGCGCGTCGCCACCAGCACCCTGCCAGCTTTATGCAGCTGACGAAGTATCTCACCAACCTTGATCGCTGCACATCAGTGCCGTGACGCGAGAGCCGGCGACGTTCAAACAGCCGTCAGCCAGCTTGCGTACTTGGGGTTGCGTCCGCCGACGATGTCGAAGAAGGCGTTCTGGATGCGCTCGGTGATGGGGCCGCGGTGGCCGGGGCCGATGCTCACGCCGTCGAGTTCGCGGATGGGCGTCACCTCGGCGGCGGTGCCGGTGAAAAAGGCTTCGTCGGCGATGTACACCTCGTCGCGGGTGATGCGCTTTTCCTTCACCGTCAGGCCCAGGTCTTCGCAGATGGAGAACACGGTCTTGCGCGTGATGCCGTTGAGCGCGCCGGACGACAGGTCGGGGGTGTGCAGCACGCCGTCGCGGATGACGAAGATGTTCTCGCCCGCGCCTTCGCTGACGAAGCCTTGCGGGTCGAGCAGCAGGGCCTCGTCGTAGCCGTCGTTGGTCACTTCCAGGTTCGCCAGGATGGAATTGGTGTAGTTGCTCACCGCCTTGGCGTTGCACATCGTGATGTTGACGTGGTGGCGGGTGTAGCTGGAGGTCTTGACGCGGATGCCTTTCTTCAGCCCTTCCTCGCCCAGGTAGGCGCCCCAGGGCCAGGCGGCGATCATCAGATGGATGGTGTTGCCGCGCGGCGAGACGCCCAGCTTCTTGTCGCCGATCCAGGTCAGCGGGCGGATGTAGCAGGAGTCGAAGCCGTTGGCGCGCACCACGTCGATCTGCGCCTGCATGGCCTGTTCCAGCGTGAAGGGAATGGTCATGCGCAGGATCTTGGCGCTGTTGAACAGGCGCTCGGTGTGCTCGCGCAGGCGGAAGATGGCCGTGCCCTTGTCCGTCTTGTACGCGCGCACGCCCTCGAAGGCGCCGCAGCCGTAGTGCAGGGTGTGGGTCAGCACGTGGATCTTGGCGTCGCGCCATTCGACGAGCTGGCCGTCCATCCAGATTTTGCCGTCGCGGTCAGACATGGATGTGGGCAGGGCCATGATGGGTGTTCTCCAGGGGTGTGTCGGATCAAGCTCTCCATTCTAGGAGCCTGCGCTCGCCTGTCGCCCGCCGTCTCGGCGGGCGCGGGTTAAGCCGCGGCTAAGCGTGCCTGGGTACATTTTTTTTGATCACCGGGCGCTGCGCCGCCGCCGCGGGCGCCGCCGCCCATGCACAATCGCGCACCATGAGCCGCCCGTCCAGAGCGGAGTCCAGGAGTTTTCAACGCTATGCAAGCCGAGCAGCCCCAGCCCTACCGTTTCTCAGTCCGGCATTTCATCCAGCTCGCCAAACCCTACTGGGTGTCGGAAGACAAGCAGAAGGGGTGGGCGCTGCTGCTCACCGTCCTGGCCATGAACCTGGCCATCGTCTGGGTGAACGTGCGGCTGAACTACTGGAACAACGACTTCTACAACTCGCTGCAGGCGCGCAAGTTCGAGGTGTTCAAGCACCTGCTGTTCGTGTTCACCGGCTACGCCTTCCTCTACATCGTGCTGGCGGTGTACTCGCAGTATTTCCTGCAGATGCTGCAGATCCGCTGGCGGCGCTGGGTCACCGAGGTCTTCCTCAAGGACTGGCTGGTGGGCGGCGCGCACTACCGCATGTCGCTGCGCCAGGGCAACACCGACAACCCCGACCAGCGCATCGCCGACGACATCCGCCTGTTCGTCAACGACAGCCTGAGCCTGTTCTTCGGCTTCATTTCCTCGGTGGTCACGCTGCTGTCCTTCCTCATGATTCTTTGGACCCTCTCAGGCGCGATTTCGCTCCTGGGCGTCAGCATTCCCGGCTATATGGTGTGGGTGGCGCTCGCCTATGCCGGCTTCGGCAGCTATTTCGCGCACAAGGTCGGCAAGCCGCTGATCAAGCTCAACTTCAACCAGCAGCGCTACGAGGCCGATTTCCGCTTCGGCCTGGCGCGCACGCGCGAGCACAACGAGGGCATCGCCCTCTACCGCGGCGAGGCGCGCGAGATCGAGGGCCATACCAACCGCTTCGCCTATGTCTGGAGCAACTGGTGGGGCATCATGAAACGGCAGAAGCTGTTCACCTGGTACAGCTCGTTCTACGGCCAGATGGCCATCATCTTTCCCATCCTGGTGGCCGCGCCGCGCTATTTCGCCGGCCAGATCCAGCTCGGCGGCCTGACGCAGACCGCCAGCGCCTTCGGCCAGGTGCAGGGCGCGCTGTCGTGGTTCATCGACGCGTACGGCCGCATCGTCGACTGGCGCGCGACGCAAGAGCGTCTCTACACCTTCGTGCAGTCGGTGGAGGCCGTGCGCCACGTGCCGGTGACTGAACTGCTCGACGGAACCGAGCCGGCCGATGCCGCGCCGGACGCCGCCGTGGCCGCGGATCCTGGCGGCATCGACCTCGGCGACCTGCGCATCGCCACCCCGGACGGCCGGGCGCTGCTGCAGGCCGCCGGCGAGCGCATCGCCCCGGGCCAGCACACCCTGTTCGTCGGTCCCTCGGGCCTGGGCAAGAGCACGCTGGTGCGCTGGCTGGCCGGCATCTGGCCTTATGCGCAGGGCACGCACTACCGCCTGGCGTCCGGGCGCAGCCTGTTCCTGCCGCAAAAGCCGTATCTGCCGATGGGCACGCTGCGCCAGGCGCTGACCTATCCACTGCCGCCCGAGCAGTTCGACGACGCGCGGCTGCGCGAGGTGCTGGAACTGGCGCGGATACCAGCCCTGGCCGCCGTCCTCGACCAGACCGATACCTGGATGCAGCGCCTGTCCCCGGGTGAGCAGCAGCGCCTGGCGATTGCGCGCGCTTTGCTGGCTGCGCCCGACTGGCTGTTCCTCGACGAGGCCACCAGCGCGCTGGATGGCCCCACCGAGGCCGCCATGTACGCGCTGCTTCAGCAGCAGTTGCCCGGCACCACCCTGGTCAGCGTGGCGCACCGTGCCGGCGTGGTGCGCTTCCACAAGCAGATCCTGGTGGTGCAGCCCGGCGATGACGGCGCCCCGGCACGGCTCGTTCAGCATACCGCGCAACAGGCCGAGGCGCGCGCCGCCGCGGAGTCGGGCGACTGGGCGCTGGCCGGCGTTTGAGGGGGTACCGCGCGGCCGTCCGGTGTGCGGCTGCGAAAAGCGCGTGGCAAGCCGGGCGGCCGTGGAGTGACGGCGATTCAGTCGGCGAAGCCGCTCGAGCGGCGCCGGCGCTTGCGCTGGCGCCAGTGGTCGATGCTGAGCGTGCCGGCGCCTTGCGCCGCGACGTACAGCAGCCCTCCGGTCATCGCCAGCTCGGCGTAGAGGATGATGACCCCGGTGCCGGTGTTCGCAGGCAGCACGAAGATGGCTATGGCGGCCAGCGAAAACAGCGCCAGCGCGGCGGCCATGAAGCGCGTGAACAGTCCGCAGGCGAGGGCGAGGCCGCCGCCCAGTTCCAGCAGGATGACCAGCGGCAGCAGCATGGCCGGCACGCCGTGGGACTGCATGAAGGCGGCGGTCTGCGCATAGCCGTCGATCTTCGACAGGCCGGCGTGGACGAAGATGGCGGCCATCAGAATGCGGCCGATGGCCATCAGCAAGGCGTTCAGGGCATTTTGCATCGCGTGCTCCAGGGAGGGTTGCCGTGGCCTCAGTCTAGGGCCTGTTCACGCCCTGTCTGGGGGAACCCTTCGGGCCGGGTTTTGAGGCGACGCATGGCCACGTTGCAGTCCGCTTTGTGGTGCGACACACCACGGCGCGGCCTGCGCCTCGCACTGCAACTGCACCTACTTCGGCTTCCTGCGCGTGCTGCTGCCGTTGGGGCTGCGAGTCGTGGAAATTCCCATGCTGCCCCGCGCCGGCCTGTCGCTCGAGGCGTTGGAACTGGCGCTGGACACCCAGCCGGTGAAGGCCGTGCTGGCGGTGCCCACGCTATCCAACCCGCTGGGCACCATCATGCCCACCGCGTCCAAGAAGCGCCTGGCCGAGCTGCTCGAGCGCCGCAAGGTTCCGTTGATCGAGGACGTGATTTGCAACGACCTGGCGCCCACGGAGGACGGGCGGCGGCTATGTGCTGTGGATGGAGCTGCCCATGGGCATCGACACCATCGAGCTGTATCGCCGCTGCATCGAGCAGCGCATCGTCATCGTCCCGGGCGCGCTGTTCACCAACACCCATCGCTACGGCAACTGCCTGCGGCTCAGCGCCGGCGGGCGCTGGACGCCGGAGCGCGAACAGGCGTTGCGCACGGTGGGCCGCATCGCCTGCCTCATGGCCGGCTCTCCGGCCAACGCGACAGGTTGAAGGGTCGCGCGCTTGGGCGGCCTCGCGCCGCGGCAAGAAACCGCATCGACATGGGCATCATGCTCTGCATGGCCTGTTCGCCGTGCGCGATGCTTTGCGCGGCACCACTGGCGCCATGACGCTGCAAGTCACCTGCAAACCTGAGTGTGATCGACGTTAAGATGCGCAGAAATGTATGCCAATGAGGTCTGGCGCGTTACCCGCTCCAGGCACTTCCGCCGAAGTGGCGTTTGATCGCCAAACGCTGCGTGTGCGGCCATGAACAGGCATCCGTTGAGGGGGTTTCGGACAACAGAAGGCATGGTCGATCGGCCGGCGCGCAGCGCCGCCGGACCTGCCTGGATGTGGCTTGATGGCGGGCACTTCTCCGAACCACTTTGACAGGCATACATGCATGAATCCAACCGAGCAGCAATGCATCATCGATCTGTGTCGCTCCATTTTGGCGACGATGGCGCATGGCGGCGATGCGCAGGCGCAGCTTGATGCGCTGTGCCGTCTGCAGGAGCAGGCGTCGCCGTCGAGTTTGGCCGCGCTCATGATCCCAACGCACCGCGGCAGGGGGCTGCGGGTTCTGGCCGCCCCGAGCTTGCCCTCGCGCATGGCCGAGGGGCTCGATGGCCTGTCGGCCGAAGCCGCGGACGTGTTCGGCATGCATGCGGCCGATGACCAGGTCCCCGTCATCGTCGCCGACACGTCGAGCGACCCGCGATGGCTGGCATGGCGCGACATGGCGCGCGAGCTCGGCATCATGGCCTGCTGGTCCATGCCGATACGCCACGACAATGGCCAGCCGTGGGGCATCTTCGCGCTGTTCGGCACGCAGCCGAGCGTGCCGAACGCCACGCAATTGAAACTGTTGGACATGGGCGCTGTCGCGGCGGGGCTCGTCATCCATCGCATGCGCCTGATGGAGAACGCATCCATCCTGGACGCGGCGCTGGCGGCCACGACGGATGCCGTCCTGTTGGCCAACCCGGATGGCGTCATCGAGTGGGTGAACCCCGCTTTCACGACCATGACCGGCTTCGCCGCGGAAGACATCATCGGCGCCACGCCCCAGATCCTCCACGGCCCCCTGACCGATCCCGAGGTGAAGGCGCGCATCCGCGACGCCTTGCGGCAGGGCCAGTCGTTTCGTGGCGAGATTCTGTATTACCGCAAGGACGGCTCCCTGCTCTGGAACGAGCTCAACATCAATCCGGTGTTCGATGCGCGGGGCAAGGTGCAGCGGTTTTTCGGCATCCATCGCGACACCACCGCCATGCACGCCATGCGCGAACAGGTCGAACGCATGGCCTACACCGATCCCCTCACCGCGCTGCCGAATCGCCACGCGCTCGAAAGCTTTCTTTCACAGGCCCTGCTCAGGGCGAAACAGAACAAGACCCAGGTTCTCGTCGGCATGCTGGACGTGGACGACTTCAAGCCCGTGAACGACACGTGGGGTCATGCCACCGGCGATGCCTTGCTGCGGGCGCTTGCGTCGCGTCTGCAGGCCGCCGTGCGCGAGACCGATCTGGTCGCCCGCTATGGCGGCGACGAATTTGTCGTGGTGCTCGTCGACCTCCAGGCATTCGATGATCTGCCGCTCATCATGCAGCGAATCCACGCTGCGGTCGAACAGCCGTTTTCCATGCGCGACGGGGTCCAGATCCGGGTCGGGTTGAGCATGGGCATGACCCAATATCCGCAAGACGACGCGGACGGCGAGGTGCTGCTGCGCCACGCCGACGCCGCGCTTTACCGGAGCAAGACGAACAAGGCCGGGCGCGAAGCCTGGTGGGAGTTCTGGCAGCCCGTGGCCTTGCCGGCGGCGGCCGACGCGCGGGGCATGAACGGATCCTGACCCGTCCGCGTGCCGGATTTCCCTGGGCGGCACGGCCTCAGCCCTGCAGCCCGCGCACCACCTCGAGCGCCTCGTCGATGCGCGACACCGGGTGCAGGGTCAGACCTTCGAACTGGCGGGCAGCCCCCTTCGGGGCATTGGCGGCGGGGATGATCGCGGCGGAGAACCCGAGCTTGGCGGCCTCGCGCAGGCGTTCCTGGCCGCGCGGGGCGGGACGGATTTCTCCGGCCAGGCCCACCTCGCCGAAGGCCAGCAGGCGGCGCGGCAGCGGACGGTTCTTCAGCGACGACTGGATCGCCAGCAGCACGGCCAGGTCGGCGGCTGGCTCGGTGATGCGGACCCCGCCCACGGCGTTGACGAACACGTCCTGGTCGCCGCAGGCGATGCCGGCGTGGCGGTGCAGCACCGCCAGCAGCATGGCCAGGCGCGCGGGCTCCAGGCCCACGCTGAGGCGGCGCGGGTTGGGCGCGGCGGCGGTGTCGGCCAGGGCCTGCACCTCCACCAGGAGCGGGCGCGTGCCCTCCAGCGTGGCCAGCACGCAGGCGCCCGCCACCGGGGCGCCGTGATGCGAGAGGAAGATGGCCGAGGGGTTGGACACGCCCTTGAGGCCGCGCTCGGTCATGGCGAACACGCCGAGTTCGTTGACCGCGCCGAAGCGGTTCTTGATGGCGCGGATGAGCCGGTAGCTGGAGTGGGTGTCGCCCTCGAAGTACAGCACGGTGTCGACCATGTGCTCGAGCACGCGCGGGCCGGCCAGCGCGCCTTCCTTCGTGACATGGCCGACCAGCACGATGCAGGTGCCGCCGGCCTTGGCGGTGCGCGTGAGCTGCGCCGCGCATTCGCGCACCTGGGCCACCGAGCCGGGCGCCGAGGTGAGCATTTCGGTGTAGACGGTCTGGATGGAGTCCACCACGCACACCGCGGGCCGCTCGGCGGCGATCACTTCGGTGATGCGCTCGAGCTGGATCTCGGCCATCAGCCGCACCTCGCTGTCCTTCAAACCCAGGCGCTGCGCGCGCAGACCCACTTGCGCAGCCGATTCCTCGCCGCTGACGTAGAGCACGGGCACGCCGGTTTGCGCCGCGTGCGTGCTCGCGAGGCGTCCTTGGGGCCTGGCGGACGCCTCGACCCCCTCGGGGGGCGGGTGCCGCTCGAGCGGCACCCTGGGGGTCCTACTCAACGACGCAAGAACCTGCAGCAGCAGGGTGGACTTGCCGATGCCGGGATCGCCGCCGATGAGTACCACGCTGCCCGGGACGAGGCCGCCGCCGAGCACGCGGTCGAGTTCGTCGATGCCGCTGGGCAGGTGAGGCAGGGCGCTGGCATGCACGTCGCGCAGCACCTGCACTTGCGAGGTGGGGGCTAGCGCGGCATGGGCGGTGGTGCGCACGCCGGCGCGCGGCGCTGCGGCGGGCGCCGTTTCCACCAGGCTGTTCCAGGCGTCGCAATGCGGGCAGCGGCCCTGCCACTTGGCGGACTGGCCGCCGCACTCGCCGCAGACGAACACGGTCTTGTCGCGCGCCATCAGTCTTCCACCCGCACCGGCACGCGCGGCGCCACGGCGCACATCAGCTCGTAGCCCACGGTGCCGGCGGCCATCGCCACCTCGTCGATGGGCAGCTCGGCGCCGTTGCGCCGGCCCCAGCACAGCACGGTGCTGCCGACGTCGCCGGCGCGGCCGGCGGCGCGCACGGGGTCCAGATCCACCGTCACCATGTCCATCGAGACGCGGCCGACAATGCGGGTGCGCACGCCGTCGACCACGATGGGGGTGCCGGTCGGGGCATGGCGCGGGTAGCCGTCGGCGTAGCCCACGGCGGCCACGCCGACGCGCATGGGCCGCTCGGCGGTGAAACTGCCGCCATAACCCACGGTGGCGCCGGCGGGAATCTGCTGGATGCCGATGATGCGGGTGACCAGGCTCATGGCCGGGCGCAGATCCCAGTCGGCGGCGGCGGGCTCCAGGCCGGTGGGCGAGCCGCCGTAGAGCATGATGCCCGGGCGCACCCAATCGCCCAGCACCTCGTCGGACCCGGTGCGTGCCGGCGCGGCCTGGGGCCGGTCGGCGCCGTCGTTGCCGGTTTCGGCGGCGTCCCCCGCCACCATGTGCAGCACGCCGGACTTCTGCGGGCTGTGCCCATGCCGCAGCAGCGCCGCCGAATTGCACGCGCTGCGCTCGCCCTCCAGGCCGGAGACGGTGCGCTGGAACAGATCGAAGGCGTCGTCCGTGCCGTGCGGCGCATCCGCGCTGGCGAAATGGGTCATGTGGGTGATCTCGCCCACCGCCTGGCTCTGCCGCAGGCGCTCCCAGGCGACGCGGTACTGCGCGGGCGCGAAGCCCAGCCGGTTCATGCCGGTGTTCATCTTGAGGAATATGCGGTGGGCGCGCGGCTTGCGCCGCGCCGCCAGCCAGTTGAGCTGGGCCACGTCGTGCACCACGTGCCAGAGGTTCAGGCGCTCGCACAGCGCCAGATCGGAGGCCTCGAAGCAGCCTTCCAGCAGCAGGATGGGGCCGCCCCAGCCGAGCGCGCGCAGGCGCTCGGCCTCGGCCAGGTCGAGCAGCGCGAAGCCGTCGGCCGCGCGCAGCGGGGCGAAGGCGCGCTCGATGCCATGCCCGTAGGCGTTGGCCTTGACCACCGCCCACACCTTGGCGCGCGGTGCCGCGCGCTGCGCGCGCGCGAGGTTGTGGGCCAGCGCTTCGGCATGGATGATGGCTTGGATCGGGCGTGGCATGGGGGTGTATTCGAGGTTTTCGATGCGGTGCGGCGGCGGCACCCCGCAGGCGGGGTGCGTCGCCGCACCCTCATGGTCGTGTCGGGGCTTGCGGGGCGGGCGCGGCAAGCGCCTCATGGTAGTTTGGCAGAAATCCGTGGCGACGCGCTGTGCTATAAAGCCGCAGCCTGGCGGCAGCGAGCAGCCTGCGGCCAGTTCGGGGAGGCAGCGACAACACCCGAGCCACAGGCCTGAGCCCGGCGCAACAGCTACCGACGCAATGAAAAAAGGGTTTTACTGGATCATGGCCGCGCAGTTTTTTTCGTCGCTGGCCGATAACGCGCTGCTCATTGCCTCCATCGCCTTGCTCGTGCAGCTGCAGGCGCCGGGGTGGATGACGCCGCTGCTGAAGTTCTTTTTCACCGTGTCCTATGTCGTGCTGGCGCCCTTCGTCGGCGCCTTCGCGGACTCGCTGCAAAAAGGGCGCGTGATGTTCATCACCAACATCATCAAGATGTTCGGCCTGCTGCTGATGCTGGCCAGCGTGCACCCGCTGCTGGCGTACGGCGTGGTCGGCCTCGGGGCCGCGGCCTACTCGCCGGCGAAGTACGGCATCCTCACCGAGCTGCTGCCGCCCCAGCAGCTGGTGGCGGCCAACGGCTGGATCGAGGGCACCACGGTCGGCTCCATCATCCTTGGCACGGTTCTCGGCGGTTTCCTGGTCAGCGAGCTGGCCGGGCGCTACCTGGTCAACCTGTCGTGGTTGCATTGGTTCGGCATCACCACGGTTCCCGAGACTGCGCTGGCGGTGATCGTGCTGGTCTACCTGGTCGCCGCGCTGTGCAACCTGAAGATCCCCGACACCGGCGCGCGCTATCCGCACCAGACCGCCAACCCCCTGAAGCAGCTGCCCGAATTCATCCAGTGCACCAAGGTGCTGTGGACCGACAAGCTCGGCCAGATCTCGATGGCCGTGACCACCCTGTTCTGGGGCGCCGGCGCCACCCTGCAGTTCATCGTCATCAAATGGGCCGAGCATGCGCTGGGCCTGGACTTGAGCAAGGCCGCCACCCTGCAGGCCACCGTGGCTTTCGGCGTGGCCGCGGGCGCCGCGCTGGCCGCCAGCCGCGTGCCGCTGAAGAAGAGCCTGACCGTGCTGCCGGTGGGCATGGGCATGGGCATCCTGTGCATGGTGCTGTCGCTGTACTCGCGCGACCTCGTGCCCGACGTGCAGTTCAGCATCGGCCACTTTCACGTTCCGCTGTACCTGCTGCTGGCCGGCGTGTTCATGGTGTCGATCGGCGCCATGGCGGGTTATTTCGTCGTGCCGATGAACGCGCTGCTGCAGCACCGCGGCTACGTGCTGCTGTCGGCCGGGCATTCGATCGCGGTGCAGAACTTCAACGAGAACGTCAGCGTGCTGGTGATGCTGCTCATGTATGCGATGCTCATCAGGCTCGACCTGCCCATCCAGTGGATCATCGGCCTGTTCGGCGCCTTCGTGCTCGGCACCATGTGGCTGGTGATGCGCTGGAACGCGCGCAATATGCGCCAGCGCGACTGGACCCAGCTCATCGGCGAGTCGCGGCACGAGTCGGCGCCCTGAGCCTGCCGAAGCGGCAAGATGGACGCGCTTCGCCTCGGTCCGCTGGTGCTGCCCTGGGGGCCGCTGGTCCTGGCGCTGGGCTACACGGTGGCGATGTTCGCCGCCGGGGCCGCGCGCCGCGCCGGACGCGGCGATCCCGAGCCCGCCTTGCTGCCGCTGCTGGTGCTGGCCCTCGTCGCCGCGCGCTTGGCTTTCGTCCTGCAGCACCTTGCGGACTATCCCACGGCACTGTCCATGCTCGACATCCGCGATCGCGGCTTCGATGCCTGGGCGGGCTGGCTCGCGGGACTGCTGGGCGTGGCGTTCTGGGCCTGGCGCCGTCCGGCGCTGCGGCGCAGCCTGCCGGCAAGCGCAGCCACCGGCGCGGCCGTGGTGCTGGCGACGCTCGGTCTGCTGCAGCTCGCGCAGCCGCCGCGCCCGCCGCTCCCGGCCATCAACCTGCCCAGGCTGGGCGGCGGCGAGCTGGCCTTGCAAAGCCTGCGGGGCCGGCCGGTGGTGCTCAATTTGTGGGCCACCTGGTGTCCGCCATGCCGGCGCGAGCTGCCCATGCTGGCGCAGGCGGCGCGGCGGGAGCAGGGCGTGCGCATCGTGCTGGTGGACGAAGGCGAGCCAGCCGCCCGGGTGGCCGATTTCCTGCGGCGCGAGAACCTGGCGCCGCCCGAGGTGCTGCTGGATGCGCACAATGTCCTGATGGCGCACTACCGCGCGCCCGGCTTCCCGACCACCTTGTTCATCGCGGCGGACGGGCGCGTGCAGCGCATGCACATCGGCGAGTTGTCGGCGGCAACCCTCGCCCAGGGCGTGGCGGAACTGCGCCGCAGCCCCGCGTCATGAGGCGCCCCGTGCGGGACGCCGTCCAAGGGCCGGCGGCGCCTGGGTGGTTGCGGCGCAACGCCGGCAGCCCTTGCGGGCGCAGCGAATAATTCCTCTTCATGTCCACATTCCGCCAAACCCTGCTCGGCATCGCCGGCCTGATGCTCAATGCCTTCGTCTGGGGCGTGTCCTGGTGGCCGTTCCGCTACCTCCACGGCCTGGGGCTCAACCCCTTGTGGGCCACGGCCTTCATCTACGGCGTGAGCGCCTGCGCCATCCTGCTGTGGCGTCCGGGGGCGTTCGCCCAGTTGTTGCGGAACCGCCCGCTGTGGCTCATCGTGCTGTCGTCCGGGGCGACCAACGCCGCCTTCAACTGGGGCGTCACCGTCGGCGACGTGGTGCGCGTCGTCCTGCTGTTCTACCTCATGCCGGTGTGGGCGGCGCTGCTGGCGCGCTGGCTGCTGCACGAGCGCTTCACGCCGCTGATGGGGGTGCGCCTGCTGCTGGCCATGGCCGGCGCGATGGCGGTGCTGTGGCCGCCCGGCGGCGGGCTGCCGCTGCCGCGCCAGCCGGCGGACTGGCTGGGGGTGATCGGCGGGTTTTTCTTTGCCCTGAACAATGTGATGCTGCGCAAATACGCCCACACGCCGCCCGAAGCCCGCGGCCTGGCCATGTTCGCCGGCGGCATGGCGGTGGCGGGCGGGCTGGCCGCCTTGCTCGCCGCGCGCGGCATGGCCAGCCCGCTGCCCGCGCCGGCGATGGGCTGGATGCTGGCGGTGAGCCTGTTGTCGCTGGGTTTTCTGGCCGGCAACCTGGGGCTGCAATATGGCGCCGAGCGCCTGCCCTCCAGCCTCACCGCGGTGGTGATGACGGCGGAAGTGGTGTTCGCCAGCGGCAGCGCGGTGCTGCTGGGGGCCGAGCACCTCACCGCGCCGCTGTGGATTGGTGGTAGCCTCATCTTGCTGGCCATCCTGCTCGCGGCGTGGCGCCGCCCGGCATTGTCGTTGCACACGCATCCGCCCAGGGAGACCCTGACATGAAGCCTGCCGAACCTCATCCCGTCCACACGGCTTTCGATTTCTCGGCAACCGGCATCGACGGGGTCGAGCAGCCGCTGGCCCAATGGCGCGGCAAGGTGCTGCTGATCGTCAACACCGCCAGCGAATGCGGCTACACCCCGCAATACGCCGGCCTGCAGGCGCTCTATCACGCCTATCGCGGGCGCGGCTTCGAGGTGCTGGCGTTCCCGTGCAACCAGTTCGGCGCACAGGAGCCGGGCAGCTCCGAGCAGATCGCCCAGTTCTGCAGCGCCAACTACGGCGTGGAGTTTCCGCTGTTTGCCAGGATCGACGTCAACGGCGCGCACACCCACCCGCTGTGGCGCTGGCTCAAGGACGAGGCCAGCGGCGTGCTCGGCACCGAAGTCATCAAGTGGAACTTCACCAAGTTCCTGATCGGCCGCGACGGGCAGGTGATCCGCCGCTACGCGCCGCAGACCCAGCCCGACGCGCTGCGCGGCGACATCGAGATGGCGTTGGACGCGCCCCTGCCCGCAATCGCCTCTTGAGGTTTGCGCCATGGGCGATGGGCGCGGAACGGCGTAGACACGAGGCGCGCCCTCCCGGCCTCCCCCACCGTGCGGGGGTGGGGAGAGGTGCGGACGGGCGCGATGCCGGGAGGCCTCAGCGGTCCCGCATCGCCTCGTCGAGAAATTCCAGCCAGTGCTGCACCGGCATCGTGGTGCCGGACTGCAGGTGCTGGATGCAGCCGATGTTGGCGCTCAGGATGCGCTGCGGCGCCAGGTGCGCCAGGTGCTTGAGCTTGCGCTCGCGCAGCTGCTTGGACAGATCGGCCTGCAGCACCGAGTAGGTGCCCGCCGAGCCGCAGCACAGGTGGCTTTCCGCCGGCAGGCTGACGCTGAAACCCAGCTTGCGCAGCAGATCTTCCACGCGGCCGCCCAGGCGCTGGCCATGCTGCAGCGAGCAGGGCGGGTGCCAGGCCAGGTTCTCGGCCGGCTTGGCGCGCAGTTTGGCGGCCAGGGCCTCGGCCTGGTCGGCGAGGAATTCGACGGGATCGCGCGCGAGCGCCGCGATGCGCGCGGCCTTCTCGGCATAGGCCGGGTCGGCGCCGAGTTCGCGGCCATAGTCCTTCACCTGCACGCCGCAGCCCGAGGCATTCACCACGATGGCCTCCACCGCGTCGCGCTGGACCAGCGGCCACCAGGCGTCGATGTTGCGGCGCATGTCGGCCAGCGCGCCGTCATGGTCGCTGAGATGCTGGCGGATGGCGCCGCAGCAACCGGCGTCGGGCGCGGTCAGCGCCTGCACGCCGATGGCGTCGAGCACGCGCGCGGTGGCGGCGTTGATGTTCGGCGCCATGGCCGGTTGCACGCAGCCCGCGAGCATGAGGACCTTGCGCGCGTGCTCGCGCGTCGGCCATGCGCCCGATGGCCTGGCGTGCGGCACCTTGTCCTTCAGCGCCTTGGGCACCAGGGGCTTGAGCGCCTGGCCCAGCTTGAGCGCCGGGCCGAACAGCGGCGAGGTCAGGCCCTCCATCAGCGCCCAGCGCGCCGCGCGCTGGCCCGCCGGGCGCGGCACCTTGGCATCCACCACGCGCCGGCCGATGTCGATCAACTGGCCATAGGCCACGCCGGATGGACAGGTGGTTTCGCAGTTGCGGCAGGTCAGGCAGCGGTCGAGATGCTGCTGGGTCTTGCGCGTGGGCTCGGCGCCTTCGAGCACTTGCTTGATGAGGTAGATGCGTCCGCGCGGACCGTCGAGCTCGTCGCCAAGCAGCTGGTAGGTGGGGCAGGTGGCGGTGCAGAAGCCGCAGTGCACGCAGGCGCGCAGGATGGCCTCGGCTTGCTGGCCTTCGGGCGTGCCGGCGAATTCGGGGGACAGGCGGGTTTCCATGAGGGTTGGGGTCGAGCGTATCGGGGTCGGTGGAGCGGGGTTGCCGTGACAGGGCTGGTTCGATGCGGCGTGCCGGCGCGGCTCAGGTCCCCACGATGGCCGGGAAGATGCCGTGCGGGTCGAAGGCGCGCTTGACCTCGCGGTGGATGCGCTCCAGCGCCGGGGGCGGGGGCGTGAACACCGGCGTGGACGGATCGCCGCCGCGAAAGCGCGTGGCGTGGCCGCCGACCTGCGCCGCCGCTTCGCGTATGACGGCTGCCGGCATGGCGGTTTTCATCCAGCGCTGCGCGCCGCCCCATTCGACGAGGATGTCCCCCTGCAGCTTGAGCGGCGGCGACGTGCTCGGCACGGCCAGGCGCCACAAGGCCTCGCCCGCCGCGCCGGGCTGCGCCCAGGTGGCGGCGAACCAGGGCAGGGTCTGTTCGCGCAGCCCTTGCCACAGCGCGCCGGCGGCTTGCTCCTGCAGGCGCGCGCCGCCCAGGCGCGCGCAGGCCGCGGCAACCGCCGCCTGCGCGCCGCGCAGGCGCACATGCAGGCGGTCGGCGCCGGAGCCGTCGCGCCACCAGGCGCTGGCGACGATGGGCAGGGGCTGGCCGCCCCAGGTGTTGATCTGGTCCAGCGCGCGGTCCTTGCCCATGTCGAACGTCAGCGTGGCCTCGCTCGGCGCGCGCGGCAGCACCTTCAGCGACACCTCCAGGATGGCGCCCAGCGAGCCCATCGACCCCACCAGCAGCCGCGAGGCGTCGAAGCCGGCGACGTTTTTCATCACCTGTCCGCCGAAGTGCAGCACCTCGCCTCTGCCGTTGAGCAGCACGGCGCCGAGCACATAGTCGCGCACGCCCCCGGCGCCCAGCCTGGAGGGGCCGGCCAGGCCGGCCGCGACCATGCCGCCCACGGTGGCGACGGCGCCGGTATGGGCGAAATGCGGCGGCTCGAAGGGCAGGCACTGGCCCTGCTCGGCGAGCGCCGACTCCAGCTCGGCGAGCGGGGTGCCGGCGCGCGCCGTGACGACCAGTTCGGTAGGCTCGTAGCTGACGATGCCCCGATAGGCGCGCAGATCCAGCACGCGGCCGCCTGGCGCGCGGCCCGGCGTTCCGCCCAGCCAGGACTTGCTGCCGCCACCGCGCACGGCGAGGGGCTGGTGTTCGGCCGCGGCTTGACGCACCTGGTCCTGCAGGGCGGCGAGGTGTTCTTGAGGATTCACGACGGATCTCGAATCGGATGAAAGGTTGTAGGGCTGGTGCGGCAGGGCGCCGGAACCGCGCCGCGGCTGCGGGAGTGCGGACGCCTGGCCCGGGACGCTCGTGGCGGCCTGGAACGCCTGGGCCGGGCGGGCGCCGGGTTCAGAAGCGCGCCAGCTCCGGAAACGGCACGCGCCCCCCGCGCACGTGCATCTTGCCGTATTCGGCGCAGCGCGCGTGCGAGGGAATGTGCTTGCCCGGGTTGAGCAGCTCGGCCGGGTCGAAGGCGCGGCGCAGGGCGCGGAACTGCTCGAGTTCCTCGGGGCTGAACTGCACGCACATGGAGTTGATCTTCTCCAGCCCCACGCCGTGCTCGCCGGTGATCGAGCCGCCCATCTCCACGCAGGTCTCCAGGATTCTGGCGCCGAAGGCCTCGGCGCGCTCCAGCTCGCCCGGCTTGTTGGCGTCGAACAGGATCAGCGGGTGCAGGTTGCCGTCGCCGGCGTGGAACACGTTCACGCAGCGCAGCGCGAACTCCTGCTCCATGGTCTGGATCGACAGCAGCATGTCCGCCACGCGTTTGCGCGGGATGGTGCCGTCCATGCAGTAGTAGTCCGGCGAGATGCGGCCCGACGCCGCGAACGCGTTCTTGCGCCCGCTCCAGAAGCGCAGGCGTTCGGCCTCGTCCCGGCTCACCGCGGTGGCCGTGGCGCCGCACATCCGCAGCACCGTGGTCATGCGCCCGATCTCCTCCTCCACCTCCTCCGGCGTGCCGTCGGACTCGCACAGCAGGATGGCTGCGGCGTCGAGGTCGTAGCCGGCGTGCACGAAGTCCTCCACGGCGCGGGTCATGGGCTTGTCCATCATCTCCAGCCCGGCCGGGATGATGCCGGCGGCGATCAGGCTGGCGACGGCGTCGCCGGCCTTGCGCAGGTCGTCGAAGCTGGCCATGATGCAGCGCGCCAGCTGCGGCTTCGGGATGAGCTTGACCGTCACCTCCGTCACCACCATCAGCATGCCCTCGCTGCCGATGACGGCCGCCAGCAGGTCCGGCCCCGGGCAGTCGCCCGCCAGGCTGCCCACGGTGATGGGCTCGCCCTCCACCGTGTAGCCGCGCACCTGCAGCACGTTGTGCACCGTCAGGCCGTATTTCAGGCAGTGCACGCCGCCCGAGTTCTCCGCCACGTTGCCGCCGATGGAGCAGGCGATCTGGCTGGAGGGGTCGGGCGCGTAGTACAGCCCATAAGGCGCGGCCGCCTCGGAGATGGCCAGGTTGCGCACCCCGCACTCCACCGTGGCGGTGCGCGCCAGTTTGTCGATGTGCTTGATGCGGTTGAAGCGCGACAGCGCCAGCAGCACGCCCTCGGCATGCGGCAGCGCTCCGCCGGACAGCCCGGTGCCCGCGCCGCGCGCCACTACCGGCACCTGCAAATGGTGGCAAACGCGCAACACCGCGGCCACCTGGGCCTCGGTCTCCGGCAGCGCCACGACCATGGGCTTTTGCCGGTAGGCGGACAGGCCGTCGCACTCATAGGGGGTCACGTCCTCGCGCTGCCACAGCAGACAGGAGGCCGGCAGCACGTCCGTCAGGGCGGCCACCACCTCGGCCTGGCGCTGCGCGCGCGCGGCGAGGTCTTGGGGAATGGGGGCATTCATGGGGTTGCGGGCTTGTGAACGCGAGTGGATTTTCGGATTGTTTCAAACCATAGCGCAGCCCATGTTGCAGTGCATGAGGGACAAACCCGACGCAGGCGTGAACGCCGGGCAAAGCTGCCTTGATCGGGATGGGGGTAAAGCGGGCGCTTGCCGCATCCACGCGGCGCACAGTGGGGCGGCCTTAAATCTGAAGTGCAAAACCCCAAGGGGCTATGCAAAGATTGCCCGGTATTCATGAGGACAGCAATCTTTACGATGTTTTCAGTGCCCGGCGCGATTTCGTTGCGCGTTCGACAAGTAAATCGAATGATTCGGTCCGTGGATCGAAATCCCCTTGCGAATTTCGTTCAACCTGGCGTGGCTGTTTGGTGGTTTGGGCCTGGTGTGACCTGACCGCGCACGCGGGCTCTGCGCCTGCCCTTCATCGAGAGGGCGGACAAGCGGTCGCGGCGACGGATGGGGTTCGGCTAGCATGGGTGCGCGCCAACATGCATGCTCATGCCGCCTCCACGCTGGGACCGTCTCGACAACCTTGAACTGCCTATCGTCAGGCGCTTCGTTGCGCTGGCGAGGTGGCGTTGGGTGCGCTCCGGCGTCGGCGTGGTCAACGTCCTGGCCAACGGGTGGATCTACCTTCCGATCGCCGCGGCGACCGCGCTGCTGGCGCCCGGGAGCGCCTGGCTGATGATCGGCCAGGCGGTTTTGGCGACGCTGCTGGCGCACATCGTGCATATCCTGCTGAAGCATGGTCTGAAACGCCCGCGCCCCTTCGACCGCGTCCCGGCGCTTGCGGCGCGGACGCGCGTGCTCGGCCGCTATGCGTTTCCGAGCGGCCATTGCATGACGCTGACCTGCATTGTCGTGCCCATCGTTCACCACGCGCCGTGGCTGTGGCCGCCGGCAGCCTTGGGCGTCGCGCTGCTCGCGGTATGCCGGATTATCGCGGGTCACCACTATCCGACCGACGTGCTGGCCGGGATCCTCATCGGCCTGGGCGTTGCATGGCCGACGGTGGCGTTGATCAAGTGAGGCGGCGGCTATCGCGCCGGGCGGCGGCGATGCGCGAATTGGGGTGGCGCGGGCCGATTGGGGCGCCATGGTTCAGCCGAAGGGTGTGACCCTTTCTGGAGGGGCGGCGATGGACATTGCATTCAAATTGTGCGATGTTAGTTTCCGTCCAGCCGGGGGAGCCGATGAAAGTCATGCCAGCGCCCAGTCGCCGCAACGCGGCCGCGCATCCTTGCGAGCAGTGCTTTCAGAGCCGGTTCTGTTTGCCTATCGCACTGCCCCAAGATGAACTGGCCTGCATGCGCGACATCATGCAGGCCACGGTGCGCATGCACAAGGGCGAGGCGCTGTTCGAGGCGGGCCAGCCGGTCAGCAAGCTCTACTCGGTCCATGCGGGTTCGTTCAAGTCGGTGGTCGGCAGTCCCGACGGGCGCCAGCAGATCGTCGGCTTTCACGTCGCGGGGGAACTGATGGGGCTGGAGAGCTTCGCCATGCGAACCTTCGCCACCGATGGCGTGGCGCTGGAAGACAGCGAGGCCTGCGAAATCGACGTCGGCACCCTGGAGCGTCACGCCGCCGCATCGCCGGCCCTGCTGCACCAGATCCATGGCCTGATCGGCAACCGGCTGGCGTGCGCGCAGCAAAACCAGTTCGCCCTGGGCAGCATGCATGCCGAGGAGCGGCTGGCGCGCTTCCTGCTCGACCTGTCCCAGCGCTACAGGGCACGCGGGCTCTCGCCCGATGCCTTCGTGTTGAGCATGACGCGGCAAGACATCGCCAGCTACCTCGGCTTGAAGCTGGAGACGGTCAGCAGGTTGATGACGCGCCTGCATCGCGATGGAATCCTGCAGGTGGAGCAGCGCCGGGTCCGCATCACCAACCGCGACGGCCTCACCGCTCTGCTCGCGCCGCCGGGGCACTGAACCGGCGGCAAGGCAGGCTCCGCGCCTCGGGGCGCGAAGTCCGTGCGCATGGTTGCGGCCTCGATGGCAGACGGCGCTCGAAGCTGTATAAATAAAAGGGGTATCCACTTAGCTCCAGTGAAGGCAGAATAGCTGGATGGATATCCAGACTTTAGCGCCAACGCCCGGAAAAGACTACCCACAGACCTGGAACGAGTTCCTCGACTGGTTTGGCACCGAAGAGGCGTGTCTGACGTACCTGGAACGATTGCGCTGGTCCAGCGGATTTGTTTGCCCACGCTGCGGCTGCGCTGGGCAGGCCTATCGCGCCACGCGTGGCCGGCTGATGTGCCCGAGCTGCCAGCACCAGAGTTCGGTGACCGCCGGCACCATCTTCGACAAGACCCGCACGCCACTGCGCGTGTGGCTGGCTGCGGCCTGGTACCTGACCAACCAGAAGCAAGGTGTGAGCGCTTTGGGGTTGCAGCGCGTGCTGGGGCTGGGCAGCTACCAGACCGCGTGGACCATGCTGCACCGACTGCGTCGTGCCATGGTTCGCCCGGGCCGCGAGCAACTCAGGGGGTTGGTCGAAGTTGACGAGACCTACCTGTCCATCACGGACAGACAAGCCCCCATCTCTCCCAAAGGGCGCAAGAGCAGCACGAGCAAGGTGCTGGTGGTGATGGCAGTGGAGATGCTGGAGCCCAAGGGGTTTGGCCGCATCCGCCTGCGCCGCATTGCCAACGATTGCGCCTCGTGTGTGATGCCGTTCGTGCAGGAGGTCATCGAGCCAGGCGCACAGGTGCGCACGGACGGCTCGGCCGCCTATCGGTCGTTGACGGAGTTGGGCTTCATCCATCAGCGCACGGTCATGCTGGGCTCCGATGTCCCCGCCCATGTCTCGATGGCAGGAGTGCATCGGGTGGCCGCTCTGGTGCAACGCTGGATTCTGGGCACCCACCATGGCTCGGTGCAGCCCGAACACCTGGATGCCTATCTGGACGAGTTCGTGTTCCGTTTCAACCGCCGCACGTCCAACTCGCGGGGCCTGTTGTTCTACCGGTTGCTGCAACAAGCCGTCGCCACTGCACCGGTGACCTACCGCGATGTGGTGCGAAAGGCTTGAATGTTTGGGTGACGGCCATAGAATGCATGTACTGGGTATTTATCCAGCATCCAAGCGTCACTGGAGCTAAGTGGATATCCCTTATAAATAAACAGTTAACATGGGCGCTCGGCTGCTTGCTGCCGCGCCCATGGCGGGCCGTGGCGGGTGCGCCGGGGTTTGAGGTGCTGGCCATGTTGCGTTGTCTGCTCGTCGATTTCAATTCCTACTTCGCTTCGGTGGAGCAGCAGGCGCGGCCCGAACTGCGCGGCCGGCCGGTGGGCGTGGTGCCGATGATGGCCGACACCACCTGCTGCATCGCTGCCAGCTACGAGGCCAAGGCCTTCGGCGTGAAGACCGGCACGCAGGTGGCCGAGGCGCGCAGGCTGTGCCCCGGGATGGTGTTCGTCGAGGCGCGGCATGCCTTGTACGTGGAGTTCCACCATCGCGCCATCGCTGCGGTGGACCGGGTGGCGCCGGTGGAGCAGGTGCTGTCCATCGACGAGATGGCCTGCGGCCTGCCCATGGGCTGGAGCAGTCGCGAGCGGGCCACGCAGCTGGCGCTGCGCATCAAGGCCGCGCTGCGCGAGGAGCTGGGCGAGTGCCTGCGGGTGTCGGTGGGCATCGCCCCCAATGTGTTCCTGGCCAAGCAGGCGTCCAATCTGCAAAAGCCGGACGGCCTGGTGGTGCTGGACGAGGCGGACCTGCCCGGCCCGCTGCTCGGCATGAAGCTCGACGGCCTGACCGGCATCGCCCGCGCCATGCTGGCGCGCCTGCAGGGGCATGGCATCGGCACCGTGGAGCAACTCTGGCGCGCGCGGCGCGAGCAGTTGCGCACGGTGTGGGGCGGGGTGGCGGGGGAGGATTTCTTCGACATGCTGCACGGCCGCACCGTGGAGCGCGTCGCCGGGCCGCGCCGCAGCCTGAGCCACAGCCATGTGCTGCCGCCCGAGCAGCGCAACCGCGACGACGCCTGCGGCGTGCTGGACCGCCTGACGCAAAAGGCGGCCATGCGCCTGCGCCGCGAGGGCCTGGCCGCCGGGGCCATGGCGGTGGGGCTGCGCTTCGCCGTGCGCGGCCAGCGCTTGCGCTGGGAGAACGCCGCGCGCCTGCCGCACACGCAGGACACGCAGACCCTGCTGCACACCCTGGGCACGCTGTGGGCCGCGCTGCCCCGGCACAGCCCGGCGCCGCTGAAAGTGGGCGTGGTGCTGTACGACCTGTTGCCCCTGGCCCAGGCCAGCGGCAACCTGTTCGACGACGACACCCGCCGCAGCGGCCTGTGGCAGGCGGTGGACGCCATCAATCTGCGCTACGGCAAGCACACGGTGTATTGCGGCAGTGCGCACCGCGCGCGCGACGCGGCGCCGATGCGCATTGCCTTCAACCACATCCCGGATCTCGGGACCGAGGCTTGAGGGGCCTCCGTGTCCGGGCCTGGGCATGCGGGGTAACCGCACGGCTTAGCGTTTGATGGCGCGGTGGCCGATGTCTTGGCGGTATTGCATGCCGTCGAACTGGATCTGCCGCACGCCGGCGTAGGCGCGGGCCTGGGCCATGCGCACGGAGTCGCCCAGCGCGGTGACGGCCAGCACGCGGCCGCCGCTGGTCAGCAGCTTGCCGCCCTCCAACCGTGTCCCGGCGTGGAACACGCGCAGGTCGTCCTCGGGCTTGGGCAGGCCGCCGATGACGTCGCCGGTGCGCGGGGCCTCGGGGTAGCCGGCGGCGGCCATCACCACCGCCAGCGCAGTGCGGCGGTCCCATTGCAGTTCGAGCTGGTCGAGCTTGCCGTCGACGGCGGCGTCGAGCACGGCCACCAGGTCGGTCTTCAGGCGCATGAGGATGGGCTGGGTCTCGGGATCGCCCAGGCGGCAGTTGAACTCCAGCGTCTTGGCGCGGCCCTGCGGATCGATCATCAGCCCGGCGTAGAGGAAGCCGGTGTAGGGATGGCCCTCGGCGGCCATGCTCTGCACCGTGGGCAGGATGATTTCGCGCATCACCCGCGCATGCACCTCGGGCGTGACCACCGGGGCCGGTGAATACGCGCCCATGCCGCCGGTGTTGGGGCCGGTGTCGCCGTCCTTGAGGCGCTTGTGGTCCTGGCTGGAGGCCAGCGGCACGACGCTGTGGCCGTCCACCAGCACGATGAAGCTGGCTTCCTCGCCGTCGAGGAAGTCCTCGATCACCACCCGCGCGCCGTCCTCGCCGTGCTGCAGGCCCAGGGTGTTGTGTTCGAGCATGTCGGCCACGGCGGCGTGCGCGGCCTCCAGGGTTTGCGCCACGACCACGCCCTTGCCGGCGGCCAGGCCGTCGGCCTTGACCACCAGCGGCGCGCCGTGCGTGTCGACATAGGCATGGGCCTCGGCGGCGTCGGTGAAGGTGCGGTGCGCGGCGGTGGGAATGCGGTTGCGCTCCATGAAGGCCTTGGCGTAGGCCTTGGAGCTTTCCAACTGGGCGGCGCCCTGGGTGGGGCCGAAGATGCGCAGGCGGCGCATGCGGAAGTAGTCGACGACGCCGGCGGCCAGCGGCGCCTCGGGGCCGACCACGGTGAGGTGGATGTCCTCGGCGACGCAGAAGTCGGCGAGTTGCTCCAGATCGGTGATGGGGAGGTTCTCGACATGCTGCTCGGTGGCGGTGCCGCCGTTGCCGGGGGCGACGTACACGCGCTTGACGCCGGGCGATTGCGCAAGCTTCCAGGCCAGGGCGTGCTCGCGCCCGCCCGAGCCGATGACCAGAAGTTTCATGATGGAGGTGGGAGGGTTGGCGGGCTCAGGGCAGGATGGCGTTGTGGTCCACGCGCTGCACGTCGTCGAGGTCTTCCAGCGCGTCCACCAGCTTGTGCATACGCTCGGCGTCGTCGCCGCTCAGTTCCACCTCGACTTGCGGCTTCATGCCGAGCTCGGCCATCTCGGGCTTGAGCCCGGCGTCTTCCAGCGCCTTGCGCACGGCTTCGAAGTCGTGCGGCGCGCACAGCACCTCGATCGAGCCGTCGTCGCCGGTGGCGACGTCCTCGGCGCCGGCTTCCAGCGCGGCTTCCATCACCTTGTCCTCGCTGGTGCCGGGGGCGAACAGGAACTGGCCGCAATGCTTGAACTGGAACGCCACCGAGCCCTCGGTGCCGAGATTGCCGCCGAGCTTGGACAGCGCATGCCGCACCTCGGCCACGGTGCGCACGCGGTTGTCGGTCATGCAGTCGATGATCAGGGCGGCGCCGCCGGGGCCGTAGCCTTCGTAGCGGATTTCCTCGTAGTGCGCGCCGTCCAGGTTGCCGGTGCCGCGGTCGATCGCGCGCTTGAGGTTGTCGGCCGGCATATTGGCCTCGCGCGCCTTGTCCAGCGCCATGCGCAGGCGCGGGTTGGCGCCAGGGTCGCCGCCGCCGAGCTTGGCGGCCACGGTGACCTCACGGATGATCTTGGTCCACACCTTGCCGCGTTTTTCGTCCTGGCGGCCCTTGCGGTGCTGGATATTGGCCCATTTGGAATGGCCGGCCATAAGTTCTCGCTCCCGGCGCCATGGCGGCGCTCTTTCGTGTAAGGGGTTGTTAGACTGGGTTGCCCATTTTACGGCCCGCCTTGCAGGAGACCTTTCCGATGACCGAGCCCATTCTCATCGCCCAGCACGGCGCCCTGCAATGCCAGCTGTTGCCGCGCATGGCCAACCGCCACGGGCTCATCACCGGCGCCACCGGCACCGGCAAGACCATCAGCCTGCAGGTGCTGGCCGAAGCGTTCTCGCGCATCGGCACCCCGGTGTTCCTGGCCGACGTGAAGGGCGACCTCACCGGCGTGAGCCAGGCCGGCAGCCTGAGTCCCAAGCTGGCCGAGCGCCTGAAGAACCTGGGCCTGCCCGAGCCGGTCTTCGGCGCCTGCCCGGCCACGCTGTGGGACGTGTTCGGCGAGCAGGGCCATCCGGTGCGCGCCACCATTTCCGACATGGGGCCGCTGCTGCTGACCCGCCTGCTGCAGCTCAACGAGACCCAGGCCGGAGTGCTCAACCTCGTCTTCAAGATTGCCGACGACAACGGCCTGCTGCTGCTCGACCTCAAGGACTTGCGCGCCATGCTGCAGGAAGTGGGCGACAGCGCGGCCCAGTTCACCACCGAGTACGGCAACATCAGCGCGGCCAGCGTGGGCGCCATCCAGCGCGGCCTGCTGCAGCTCGAAAGCCAGGGCGCGGACAAGTTCTTCGGCGAGCCCATGCTCAACATCGCCGACCTGATGCAGACCGACGGCAACGGGCGCGGCATGGTCAACATCCTCGCCGCCGACAAGCTGTATCAGTCGCCCCGGCTGTACGCCACCTTCCTGCTGTGGCTGCTGTCCGAGCTGTTCGAGCATCTGCCCGAGGTGGGCGACGTGGACCAGCCCAAGCTGGTGTTCTTTTTCGACGAGGCCCACCTGCTGTTCGCCGATGCGCCCAAGGCGCTGGTGGACAAGGTGGAGCAGGTGGTGCGCCTGATCCGCTCCAAGGGGGTGGGCGTGTTCTTCGTCACGCAGAACCCGCTGGACATTCCCGACGCCGTGCTCGGCCAGCTCGGCAACCGCATCCAGCACGCGCTGCGCGCCTACACCCCGCGCGACCAGAAGGCGGTGAAGACGGCGGCCGACACCATGCGGCCCAATGCCGGGCTGGACATCGCGCAGGCCATCACCGAACTCGCCGTGGGCGAGGCCCTGGTGTCCCTGCTCGACGACAAGGGCAGGCCGTCGCCCACCGAGCGGGTGTGGATGCTGGCTCCCGGCACCCGCATCGGCCCCATCACGCCCGACGAGCGCAAGGTTCTCATGCAGGGCTCGCTGGTGGCCGGGGTGTACGAGAAGGTGGTGGACCGCGAATCCGCCTACGAACGGCTCAAGGGCCGCGTCGCTGCGCAGCCGGCGCCCGCGAACGCGCCTGGCCAGGCCACGCAGCCCGCCTCCGCGGGCGGCCAGGCCTCGGGCGGCTGGCTCGGCGGCCTGGGCAGCCTCGGAACCGGCACCGGGCGCAAGGACTCGCTGCTCGAGGCCCTGGCCAAGTCCGCCGCGCGCAGCATCGGCAGCACCGTGGGCCGCGAAATCATCCGCGGCGTGCTGGGCGGCATTCTGGGTGGGCGCGGACGTTAACCGGCGCCATACAAGCAGCTAACGGACCCGATGCTGGCCCAAGCGCCTTGCGCGCGAATGGGATGTTGCAAGAAAGGTCCGTTCAGATCGTGCTTGGCACGGCCGAGTTGACCGAAGGGGGCGACGCCTCCCCCGACACCTGGTTGCGCCCGTCGTTCTTGGCGCGGTAGAGCGCGGCGTCGGCATCGTTCATCCACGCGCGCAGGTTGTCGTGCCGTGCTTGCGCGGCCGCCAGGCCGATGCTGCAGGTCAGGCGCAAATCGGGTTGTTCGGGCAGGCGCAGGTCCTGCACGCAAGCGCGGATACGCTCGGCAATGGCGCGCGCTTCGCCGGCTTGGGTGTCGGCGCACACCACCGCGAACTCATCGCCGCCATAGCGGCCGGCGCTGTCGTGGGCGCGTATGCAGTCACGGATGACATGGCCCACGGCGCTGATCACCTCGTCACCCGCGCTGTGGCCAAGGGTGTCGTTGATGAACTTGAAGCGGTCGATGTCGATCATCAGCAGGTAGGCCGGCTCGCCGCGCGCGCGGAAGTCGCGCAGGGCCGCGTCGGCGCGCTCCTGCCAATGGTCGCGCGTGTACAGGCCGGTTTGCGAGTCCGTGCGGCGCAATTCCTCGAGCTGGCGGTTTTGGCGCGATACGGTGCGGATCAGGCGGTAGCTGCCGATGCTGGAGGCCAGGGTGTGGACGATGATCAGGGGCAGCGTGCACAGCACCACGAGGTGCGAGCTTTGCAGCATCGGCTCGGGCCGCGTCAGCAGCGTCGCCAGCCCCGCCGCGCCGAGCAAGCCGGGCAGCGAATGCAGCCACAGCCGCTTGATGCCGGTGCTGAGCTTGTCGAACGTGGTCACCGTGACCAGCACCAGGCTGGGCAGCAGGTTGAAGTGCATGAGGGGAACCCACAGTCCTGCGATCGCCGAGTCGATCAGCAGGTTGCGCTTCTCGGCGCGGTAGCGTTCCTTGCTGCGGCGTGCCAGCAGGTAGGCCAGGTGCGGCCAGACGAAGCACGTGGCGACCAGGATCCACCAGTAGGCTGGCGGCACCTGTTGCTCGAGCAGCACGCTGCCCGCGGCCACGCCGCCCAAGCCCATGCCGAGAACGCGCATCGGGTAGATGTAGCGGTAGGTTTGCTCGCGCGTGGCGGACGCGGCATAACTCGGCGGGCGGGAGGGTGATGGCGGCACAGGCGCTTGAGTGTGGTGGGGGTGGTTCTCGGGGATGGCGGCAACCGGTAACCGTCTGCAACGGGCAAGCATAGCGCCGCAGGCCTGGCAAGCCAACGGCCGGTTGCCGCGCGCTGCCTGTGTGCCCGATTCTTGACCGTCCGCACCCCTCCTCCGCCTCTCCCCTCTCCATGCATGGGGAGGGGAGGGAGCCACGCGCGCGCCGGAGTCCGCCTGCGTCCCTTCTAAAATGCCGCCACCTTCCAGGGCACCATAGACTGCGGCATGGGGCATGGCTTTGGCAGGGTTTGTGTCCCCACCCGCACGCAGCGTTCAACGACCGGGCATGCCCGGTCCTCAGGGAGTTTCATGACGGATTCACGAGATGGGGCTTCGGCACCGACCGCGGCGCAAGAGACCGACGTCCTGATCATCGGCGGCGGCCCCGGCGGGGCCACGGCGGCGGCGCTGCTGGCCGAGCGCGGCCTGCGCGTCGTGCTGGCGGAGAAGTCGCGGCATCCGCGCTTTCACATCGGCGAATCCCTGCTCCCGGCCAATCTGCCCTTGTTCGACAAGCTGGGCGTGGCCGACGAAGTGCGCGCCATCGGCATGGAGAAATGGGGCGCCGAGTTCGTCTCGCCCTGGCATGCGCAGAAGTCGCAGAGCTTCGTTTTCGCCGACGCCTGGGACAAGTCCATGCCGATGGCCTATCAGGTGCGGCGTTCGGACTTCGACCACATCCTGATCCGCAACGCCGCGCGCAAGGGCGCCCAGGTGGTGGAGGGCTGCGAGGTGCGCGACGTGCGGTTCCTGCCCGATGCGCAGGGCGCGGTCATCAGCGCCGCGCAGGACGACGGCAGCCTGGCGGTCTGGCGCGCGCGCTACGTCATCGACGCCTCGGGCCGCGACACCTTTCTCTCCAGCCGCTTCAAGGCCAAGCACCGCGACCCCAAGCACAACAGCGCCGCGCTCTATGCCCATTTCACCGGGGCGCAGCGGCACGCTGGCAAGGAGCAGGGCAACATCACCATTTTCTGGTTCGACCACGGCTGGTTCTGGTTCATCCCGCTGGCCGACGGCGCCACCAGCGTGGGCGCCGTGGTCTGGCCCTATTTCCTCAAGACGCGCGGTTCCAGGTCGCTGGAGCAGTTCTTCGCCGACACCATCGCGATGTCACCGGCGCTGTCGGCACGCTTGGAGGGCGCGGCCCGCGTGACCGAGGTCGAGGCCACCGGCAATTTCTCGTATCGCAGCGACCGCACGCACGGGCCGAATTACCTGCTGATCGGCGACGCCTACGCCTTCATCGACCCGGTGTTTTCCTCCGGCGTGATGCTGGCCATGCAAGGGGCCTTCGTCGCTGCCGAGACGGTTGACGTCTGTCTGCGCCACCCCGCGCGCGCGGCGCAGGCCCTGGCGCGCTTCGACCACCAGATCCGCTTCGGTCCGCGCGAATTTTCCTGGTTCATCTATCGCGTGAACCACCCCACGATGCGCGACATGTTCATGGGGCCGAGCAATCTCTGGCGAGTGAAGGAAGCACTGCTGTCGGTGCTGGCGGGCGATATTTTCGGCACCACGCCGATCTGGAACTCGCTGCGTCTGCTCAAGGGCATTTTCTATCTCGCCTCCTTGCGCCATCTGGGCAGATCGTGGCGGGCCGCTTTGCTGCGCAAGCGGCAAATCCGTCCGGAGCCGCTCGAGACGTCGAGCGGCTGATGGCGGGGGCCCCCATGTTGCAACTGCAGTTCATGCCGGCTGCCGAGCTTGCCGGCCAAGCGTCGCTTGGGCCGGACGGCGTGCTCGGCGCGGCCTGCTTCGGCATCGAGCCGCCGGCTTCGCTGGCGGCGCTGGATCTGCCCTTGGCCTGCGTGCGGGTCGCGCCCCTGTGTGCCGGCGCGACCCCGCCCGTTGCCGCCGTCTGCGAGGTCTGGACCACCGCCGCGCCGCTGCGCCGGGGGGAGCACGGGCGGCTGCGCTACCGTTGCAGCGAAGAGATCTTGTTCGGCACGCTGTCGATCCCGGTGGCCGACGCGGAGCCGGTCGCCGCCAACATGGCCCCGGCGATGCAGCGCGCCGCCGAGCGCGCCTACGCCGAGCTGTTCGCCGCCGTGGAGGCGCTGGGTTTTCCTCACCTGCTCCGGGTGTGGAACCACGTGCCGGACATCAATGGCCGCAGCGCGGGGCTGGAGCATTACCGCCTGTTCAATATCGGCAGGCAGGACGCGTTCCTGGCGTTCGATCGTCAAATCGCCGGGGCCAGCGTGCCGGCGGCCAGCGCCTTGGGCGCGCAGGACGGTTCTGCGCTGGTGGTGTACTGCATGGCGGCCCGCCGGCCCGCAGCGGCCCTGGAGAACCCGCGCCAGATCAGCGCCTACGACTACCCGCGCGACTACGGCCCGCGCGCGCCGACGTTTTCGCGCGCCAACCTGGCGCGTATCGATGGCCAGTCCGTCCTGTTCATTTCCGGCACCGCCAGCATCGTCGGCCACCAGACCCAGCATGCCGGGGACGCGGCCATGCAGACCCGCGAGACCTTGCGCAACATCGAGGCGCTGTTGCAGCAGGCCGCCCGGCGCGGCGCCGCGGGCTTGCGCCTGGAGCATTTGCATTACAAGGTGTACGTGCGCCACGCGCATGATCTGCCCCTGGTGCGCGCCGAGCTGGAGCGCGCCGCGGGCGGCGGCGCGCGAGTGCTGTATCTGCAGGCCGACGTCTGCCGTGCGGACCTGCTGGTGGAAATCGAGGCCGTGGCCTTTCCCGCGGAACCGGAGTCTCCATGTTGAACCGCCGCGTCCCGGCCGCGCTGGCCTTCCTGGCGCTGTGCGCCTTGCCGGCTGGCGCCCAGGCCGACCCCAAGCCGCTGTGGGAAGCGGGGCTGGGGGTGGGGGCGCTCACCTTTCCCGATTACGTCGGCTCGGACCGGCAGCACGGCGACCTGCTGCCGGTGCCGTATTTCGTCTACCGCGGAGAGATCATCAAGGCCGGGCGCAACGGCGTGCAGGCCCGCTTGTTCGACAGTCTGCACGCCGAGGTCTATTTCAGCCTCGGCGCCTCGCCGCCGGTCAACAGCACCGACAACCGCGCGCGCAGCGGCATGCCCGACCTCAGGCCCATGGTCGAATTCGGCCCCGCACTGGAAGTGCATCTGTGGGGCTCCGCCGCGCGACGCATGCGCCTGGATTTTCGCGCGCCGCTGCGCAGCGCCTTCACCGTGGAGTCGCATACGCGCCAGGTCGGCTGGGTGTTCGCGCCGGTGCTGAACCTGGACATGGCCGATGTGGCCGGACTGCAGGGCTGGAACCTCGGCGCGCAGGCCGGGCCGATCTTCACGGACCGCAGCTACAACCAGACCTTCTACGGCGTCGCTCCCGGCGAGGCCACCGCCACGCGACCGGCCTACAGCGCCCAGGGGGGCTATGCGGGCAGCCAGTTCACCCTGGCGCTGAGCAAGCGCTTCCCCGGCTTCTGGGTAGGGGCGTTCACACGCTACGACAATCTCGCAGGTGCGGTGTTTGCCGACAGCCCGCTGGTGCGGCGCAGCCGCAATGTGTCGGCCGGCATCGGTATTGCCTGGATCCTGGGGCAGTCTTCGCAAATGGTCGAAAGCCATGAATGACGACGTGATACGTGCGGCACCCATGCCCGGCCGTCTGCGCACGGCCTGGGACGCGGCGCGCGTGTATTTCGGCCTGGGCGTGCTGGGCGTGCTGGGCTTTTTGTGGTCGCTGCTGGCGGTGCCGCTGTATTACCTGCTGCCGCGCAGGCTCGGGCAGGCGCTGGGGCGCGGGCTGATCCACCATGCCTTTCGCTTCTACCTGCGCACGCTGGCGGTGATCGGCGCCTGCCGCTTCGACCTCTCGGCGCTGGACGCACTGCGTGGGCAAGCGCCGATGATCATCGCGCCCAACCATCCGACGCTCATCGACGCGGTGCTGGTGATCTCGCGCCTGCCGGGGCTGGCTTGCATCATGAAGGCCAGCATTCTCGACAACCCGTCCCTCGGCGCCGGCGCGCGCCTGGCGCGCTACATCCGCAACGACTCGCTGCGCAACATGATCAACCTGGCCGTGGCCGACCTGCACGAAGGCCACCACTTGCTGCTTTTTCCCGAGGGCACGCGCTCCACGCGCCTGCCCATCGGCGCGGTACGCGGCAGCGTCGGGCTCATCGCCAAGCAGGCCCAGGTGCCGGTGCAGACCGTGTTCATCGAGACCGACTCCCCCTTCCTCGCCAAGGGCTGGCCCTTGTTCCGCCGCCCGCTGTTGCCCATCACGTACCGTCTGCGGCTGGGGCGCCGTTTCGACGCGCCACAAGACGTGCAAACGTTCGTGGCCGAACTCGAGGCCTACTTCCGCTGCGCGCTGGCCGACGCCTGCCTGCCCGCTCCGTTGACAAGCACCCAGGACGATGACTGAGCAATCCGCAACCGACCCCGGCGACAACCCGCCGCAACCTTCGTCCACCCATCTCGTTCTCATCCCCAGCTACAACCCGGGCGCCCAGGTGTACGACACCGTGCGCGCGGCGCGCGCTCGGTGGGCGCCGGTCTGGGTGGTCGTGGACGGCAGCCGCGACGGCAGCGCCGAGGGCCTGCAAGCGCTGGCCGCGGCCGATGCCCAACTGCGCGTGATGGTTCTGCCGGAGAACCGCGGCAAGGGCGCCGCCGTCCTGCATGGACTGGACGCCGCCGCCGCCGCGGGCTACACGCATGTGCTGACCATGGATTCCGACGGCCAGCACCCGGCCGACCGCATCCCCGTCTTCATGGCCGCCTCGCAACAGCAGCCGCGCGCCATGGTGCTGGGCGTGCCGGTGTTCGACGCCAGCGCGCCCAATCTGCGCGTGCAGGGGCGCAAGGTGTCCAACGCCTGGGCCAATCTGGAAACCCTCTGGGCCGGCATCGGCGATTCGCTCTACGGCTTTCGCGTCTATCCGGTCAAGGCCCTGCGCCGGATCATGCACCGCCAGACCTGGATGCGTCGTTTCGACTTCGATCCCGAGGCCGTGGTGCGCCTGAGCTGGGCGGGGATTCCGGCCGTCAACCTGCCCGCGCCGGTGCGCTACCTGCGTGCCGAGGAAGGCGGGGTCTCGCACTTCAACTACTGGCGCGACAACGCCTTGCTGACGTGGATGCACACCAGGTTGTTCCTCGGCTTCGTGCTGCGCCTGCCGCTGCTGTTGTGGCGGCGCTTGCGCGGGGGCTGAGGCGGCGGGATCCGTCCATCTGCGCGCTTGCCTATACGCGCAGCATCGAGGGGGTGCAGACGGGGCGGGTCGACAAGGCCTGGAGCTGAGTTCAGGGCGGATCGTCAGGCTTGCGGCGATGCGGCGGGCATGTCGGTGGGCGCAGGCAGGGCGTAGCCGGCACGTGGCAGCCACAGGCGCAGCAGCGGGGCGGTGAGGATGGTGCTGAAGATGGCCATGATGACCAGCATGGTGAACACCGGCCGGGAGATGGCGCCGAGGTCGTAGCCGACGTTGATGACGATGAGTTCCATCAGCGCGCGGGTGTTCATCAGGGCGCCCATGATGCCGGCTTCGGGCCGGCTCATGCCGCAGATGCGCGCGGCCAGATAGGCGGCGCCGAACTTGCCCAGGGTGGCGAGCAGCACCAAGGCCGCGCACCAGGCCCACAGCGCGGCGCTGGCGAGGCCGCCGATGTCGGTGCGCAGGCCGGTGTAGGTGAAGAAGATGGGCAGGAAAAACACCAGCACGAAAGGGGAGACCTGGTCGTTCCAGGCGCGCACGAAACGGGTCTCGTCGTGCAGGATGACGCCCATCATGAAACCGCCGAAGATGGCGAAGATGCCGATCTGGTAGGTGGCCATGCCCGAGGCGAAGATCGCCGCCAGCACGATGCCGAGCAGGTGCGGCGGCAGGTCGCGTCCCGCGGCCTGGAAGCGGTGGACGATGCGGCGCATCAGCGGCCGCAGGCCGAACATCCACAGCAGCATGAAGCCCAGCACCAGCGCCACCTTGATGGCGAAGGACGCGGCGTCGAAATGGCTGAGCGTGAGGGTGGTGACGAGCGCCAGCAGCAGCCAGCCGGCGACGTCGTTGATGGCCGCGGCGCTGATGGCGATCACGCCCAGCGGCGTGCGCGTGAGGTTGAAGTCCATCAGGATGCGGCCGAGGATGGGCAGCGCGGTGATGGAAAACGCCGTGGCGACGAACAGCGCCGACGCCACGCGCCCCGCCTGCGGCGACAGTTCCGGCGCGGCAACCCAGCCCCAGGCGGCCCCGAGGGCGAAGGGCGCGACCATGCTGGCCAGACCCACCCACAGCACGGCGCGGCGGTTCCGTCCGCTGCGCAGGTGGCCGAAATCGAACTCCAGGCCGATCTGGAACATCAGCAGGATGAGCCCGATCTGCGACAGCATCTGCAGCGGTGCGGGCGGGATGGAGAGGAAGATGGCATGGAAGGCGCGCGGCGCGAGCAGCCCCAGCAGCGAGGGGCCGAGCAGGATGCCGACGACGATCTCGCCCACGGCGGCGGTCTGTCCCAATCGCACGGCGATTTCGCCGCCGACGCGGGCGGCCAGCACGATGAGGGTCAGTTGCAGCAGGACGAAGAACAGCATCGACTCGGTTGCATGCTGGGCGATGTGGATCGTGGGCTGCATGAGGGGCGCGGGGGAGGCGTGTGGGCGGGAAGGCGGCGGTCAGATCATCGCGCCGTTGATGGACACGACCTGGCCGCTGATGTAGGCGGCCTGGTCCGAGGCGAGGAAGCCGACGAGGTCGGCCACTTCCTCGGGCCGCCCGGCGCGCTTCATCGGCACCATGCGGGCGATGGTTTCGGCGTCGAAGCTGTCGGCGCTCATGGGCGTGGCGATGATGCCGGGAGCCACGGCATTGACCGTGATGCCGCGGCTCGCCACTTCCAGCGCCAGCGACTTGGTGGCGGCGTGCAGCGCGCCCTTGGCGGCGGCGTAGTTGACCTGGCCGCGGTTGCCGGCAATCGCGGCCACCGAGGTGATGTTGACGATGCGGCCCCAGCGCGTGCGGATCATGGGCAGCATGAGCGGCTGGGTGACGTGGAAAAAGCCGTTGAGGCTGACGTCGATCACGCGCTGCCACTGCAACGCGCGCATGCCGGGGAACACGGCGTCGTCGTGCACGCCGGCGTTGTTCACCAGCACTTGCACCGGCCCGTCGGCGAGGATGGCGGCGATGGCGGCGGCGGTGGCGGCGGCATCGGTGATGTCGAAGGCTGCGGCCTGCGCGCTTGCGCCCTGCGCACGCAATTCTGCGGCCAGCGCTTCGGCGCGGTCGGCGCCGTGGTTGGCGTGCACGATGACGTGGCAACCGTCGGCGGCCAGGCGGCGGCAGATGGCGGCGCCGATGGCTCCGCTGCCGCCGGTGACGAGGGCGCGGCGGGCATGGGCTGCTGCGGGCTTGCTCATGGCTGGGTGTGGTCGGGAGAATGAAGTGGCCCGGGCAGGGGCGGGCGGGCGCCCGTCGTCTGGACGTCGAGCACGACCGCGGCCTGACCTTCCATCAGCAGGCGTTTCCCGGCGCGCAAGGCGAAGGTGTAGCGCAGCAGCTGGGCGTCGGCGCCGTCGCAGACCGCCTGCACGAGGAGGTCCGCGGCGATGTCGTCGAGCCGCGCCACGTGCCAACGCACCGCGCGCGCGCTGACCAGCATGCCGGGCCGCGGGGCGGCGTCGCCGGTTTCGCCCGATGCGCGCAGCGCGCCGTGCACGGCCATGGCCTGCGCGGCGTATTCGATGCCGCACGCCACGCCCAGCCGGCCGTATTGACGCAGCGGGTTGGCGGGGCTGCGGTGGCTGCGGGCGGCACACAGCACATGCCCGGCGTCCCAGGCGAGCACCGCGTCGAGCAGGCACATGGAACCCTGGTGCGGAATGCGCGCGGCGATCCAGTCGCGGTCCAGCGCCTGGCCCCGCAAGGTGGCGACGTTCAGCATGGCGCGACGCTCACGGCCAGCGTCTGGCCGGGCAGATAGTCCAGGCGCAGCGGCCCCGCTGCGTGGTGGGCCAGCGCATGCAGCAGCGGCAGCGCACGGGCCGATGGGATGGCCTGGCGCAGGGCTTCCAGCTCCGGCAGGCGCAGGGTGTCGGCAGGCGCGTCGCTGCACGGCGCCGCCGCATCGATGGCGATGCGCGCCAGGCTGCGCGGGCCGGGCCTGGGGGACAGGGCGAGCGCCACGCCCAGGCTGTCCGGAATCGGCCGCACGGCATGCAGGGGTTCGGGGTAATCCGAATCGTAGGCCAGCAGCAGGACCGGGGCCTGTGCCAGGGCGACCTGGGCGAGTGCCTCGAGCAGGCCGGCGGCGAAGCTGCCGTCATGGGCGCACAGCACCGCGGAAGGCGCCATGGCGCCGGTGGCGATGCCCCAGTAGCCCGAGGCGGCGTTGTGCACCGAGTTGTGAAAGCGGGTCGGGGAAATCAATCTGTCGTCCGACGCCAGCGCGGCGCAGATGGCATGGCAATTGTGGCTGTCGCCGCCGGACGAGGTGAACACCGTGGCCAGTTGCGCCGGATCCATGCCGGCCGAGCGCGCGGCCTCGAGGCCGACGGCCAGGGTGAGCTTGACCACGGCGGCGGCGCGCCGCCGTTCCGCGGCGTGCAGCGCCTGCGGCACGGGCAGCACGGTTTTTTGCGGTGCGTAAGCTGCCTGTCCGCGCAGCACGGCGCTGGCTTGCGGCCAGTCCGCCAGGCCGGGGCCGAGCAGTCCGACGCCGTCGACCCAGGCTTCAAGCGGGGCGGCGGGTGTCGCGGCGCGGTTCATGCGCAGGCTCCCAGGCCGAACACCAGGCTGCAGTTGGTGCCGCCGAAACCGAAGGAGTTGCTCAGGACGCGGCGCGGCGCCTGGGCACGGGGCTGCAGCAGGTAGTCGAGCGCGCCGGCGCCGGCGATGGCGGGATCCAGGGTTTGCGTGCCGGCGCTGCCGGGCATGAAGCCGTGGCGCAGGGCGATCGCGCAGAACGCGGCCTCGACCGCGCCGGCGGCGCCCAGGGTGTGGCCGGTGGCGCCTTTGGTGGAACTGCATGGGGTTGCGGAGCCGAACAGCGCGGCCACGGCACGGCCCTCGGCGGCGTCGTTGCTGGAGGTGGCGGTGCCATGCAGATTGATGTAGTCGATGTCGGCGGGACGCAGGCCTGCCTGGGCCAGCGCCTGCTGCATCGCCAGGCGCGCGCCGAGGCCGTCCGGGTGGGGCGAGGACATGTGGTGGGCGTCGCTGGATTCGCCCGCGCCGAGCAGCAGCACGGTGTCCGGCGCGACGGGTTCGGCGGGACGCTCCAGCAAGGCGAAGGCGGCGGCCTCGCCGATCGACAGCCCCTTGCGCTGCGCATCGAAGGGGCGGCAGGGGTCGCTGGACATCAGCTGCAGCGAGTTGAAGCCGTACAGCGTGGTCAGGCACAGGCTGTCGACCCCGCCGACCACGGCGGCGTCGATCACGCCGCAGGCCAGCAGGCGCTGCGCCGTGGCGAACACCTTGGCGCTGGACGAGCAGGCCGACGAGATGGTGTAGGCCGGCCCGCGCAGCCCCAGGCGCTCGCGCACGTAGGCGGTGACGGAATAGGGGTTGTGGGTCTCGGCATAGTGGAAAGTTGCCGGCAGGGCGCCCGAGGCATCGCGCTCGCGGTAGGCCCGTTCGGTTTGGAGGATGCCCGAGGTGCTGGTGCCGATGAACACCCCCACGCGGTGCGGGCCCAGGCGCGCGGCGGCCTGCTGCACGGCGCTCGCGAAACCGTCTTGGAGCAGGCCGAGTTCGGCCAGGCGGTTGTTGCGGCAGTCATAGTGCCGCAGGGCTTGCGGCAGGCGCGTGGCGTCCACGTCGGGCACCGCGCCGATCCAGGCCGGCAGATCGAACAGGTCGAAGCCCTCGCGGCGCAGCCCGCTGCGCGTGTGGCGCAGCGCGTCGAGGGCGGCGGCCAGGCCGTGGCCCAGGCAGGTGCTGACGGTGTCGTGCGTCAGCGCGATGGGGGGTGGGGCGGCGGTTCGCATCGGCATCAGGCGACGGACGCGGCGGGCCGTGCCGCATCGGTCCGCGCGGCGTCGATCAGGTACGGAAACATTCGGTTCAGGCGCATGAAAAAGCTTGACGCAAGGTGATGGGGCGCAATCCGGCGGCCGCGATCGACCTCAGCAGCGCGGGCAGCACTTCGAGGACGACCGGCTGCCCCGAGGCCGTGCGCGCGGCGTGGCCGTCGTGCAGCAGCAGGATGTCGCCGGCGCGCAGGCTGCGGCGCAGACGGCGCAGGACCGTGATTGGATCACGCTCGCGGGTGTCGAAGCCGCGCCGCGTCCAGCTCACCAGGCGCAGGCCGAGCCGGTGGAGAACCGGGTCGAGGAAAGGGTTGCGCAAACCGGCGGGGGCGCGGAAGAACGCCGGAACCTGCCCGGTGATGTCTGTCAGGGTGGCTTGCGCGGCTTGCAATTCGCGCCCGAAGCCGCGCGGGCCGGACAGCGAGAAGCTGTGGCGGTGGCGCTGGCTGTGGTTCTCCACGGCGTGGCCGCGCCGCACGATCTCGCGGCACAGGTCCGGGTGGGCGCGGGCGCGTTCGCCGATGCAAAAGAACGTGGCCCTGGCGTCGTGGGCGTCGAGCAGATCGAGCACGGCGGGGGTGACGCGGGGGTCGGGCCCGTCGTCGATGGTCAGCGCGAGTTCGCCGCGCGCCGCCGCATCGGTGGGTAGACGCGTGTGGTTGGCGCCGAGCAGGCGGCTGCGCGGCCACAGTCCGGCGCCGGTGAGCGCCATGTGATCGGCCGCCAAGGCGCCCAGCGCCCAGGGCCAGAGTTGCGGCAGCGCGAGCATCGTGCCCAGCGCCAGCGGGTGCAGGGCGATGGACGCCGCGAGGAGCGGCGTGGGTCGCCAGCGCGTTGCGGGACGGGGAGGGACGGCAGGGGTGGGCATCGGCGTGCTGGGTGGGCGGCGTCAGGCCGGCGCGCGGCGCGGCGGCGTGGCGTTTGGTGGAGCCGACAGCATGGCCGAAAACAGCAGGGCCAACAACACCCCGGGGCCCACGGTCATGCCCAGCGCCTGCAGCACCGGCACGCCCGACAAGGCCAGCGGACCGAAGCCGAACACGGTGGTGAGATTGGCCAGCAGCAGCGAGGCCAGGGTGCGCGGCGCGATGCCGCCGCTTTGCGCTCCCTGGTCGAAGAACAGCGCGTAGTTCGAGCCGACCGCGACGATGAGCATCAGGCCGATGAGGTGCAGCAGAGTGAGTTGGCGCCCGGCCAGCAGCAGTCCGGCGCCGACCACCACCACCGCGCCCAGCAGCGGGGCCAGGATCCGCAGGGTGCGGCGCGCGGAGCGCAGGGCGAGCAGGAGCAGGACGGCGATGGAGATCAGGCCCGCCAGGGACAGCCAGGCGGCAGTATGCAGGTAGCCGTCGTAGAGGCTGCTGCTGATCCGGCCCAGGTTGATGTAAGTCGCTTGGGTTCCGGCCAGCGCGGCATGCACCTGCGCGGCGTCGATGCTTGCATGCGCCCTGGCATGCAGCGGCAGCATGGCGAGCCAGCGACCGTCGGGCTCGCGCAGCAGCATGCCGTCGAGCGCCATGGCGAACGAGGTGTGCGCGAGCTGTTCGCGCGTCAGCAGGCCCTGCGCGCGCGCGGCCTGCACGTCGCGCACGAAGGGGGCGAACAGCGCGGCCTTGACCGGCAGGCCGGCCACGGCCTGCTCCAGCCGGGAGCGCAGCACATCGGCATCGGGCAGCGCGGCGAGCCGGCTGCGCTGGGTGGCCGCGCTGGGCAGATAGTGGGCGGGGCTGTCGAAGCCGGCGATCACGCCGCGCGCAACCAGGCCTTGCAGGCGCGGGCGCAGGCTCTCGGCTGCCGCCAGGGCGGCATCGGCGCTGGAACCTTCGACCGCGACCAGATCACCCGAATCGGGCGCGCCGAGCTGGCGGCGCAGCTGCGCGTCCAGCGCCAGTGCGGCGGGACTCACGGGGCTGAGCGCGGACAGCCTGGTGTTCCACATGGCATGGCGGTGGGCGACGAGCACGCCGGCCGCCAGCAGCACGGCGACGCCGAGCAGCCAGCGCAAGCGCCGCAGGGCAGGAAGCCGCGCGGCCAGGCGTTGGCCGAAAGGCGCGAGATCGCGCATGGACAGGCGCGCGGGCAACAGCTGCGGCAGCACGAAGCGCGTGACCAGCGCCGCGGCGACCAGGCCGGCGATGGAATACAGGCCGAGCTGGGCCAGTCCGGGGAATCCCGACAGCAGCAGGGTGGCGAAGCCGAACACCGAGGTCAGCATGCCCAGGCGGATGGTGGGCCAGAAGCCGTGCCGCCAGGCGTTGCGGTCGAGCTGCGCCGGCTGGGCCGACTGCACGAACAGGTAGATCGCGTAGTCCACCGCCTCGCCCATGAGGGTGGTGCCGAAACCCAACGTGATGCCTTGCACCACGCCGAAGCCCAGGCTGACCGCGGCGATGCCGGCGAGCACGCCCGACAGCACCGGCAGCAGGCCCAGCGCCAGAGCCAACGGGGAGCGGTAGACGAGCAGCAGCAGGCCGACGATGAGCACGGCCCCGATGAGCGAAACACGCGTTGCCGCGCGTTCGATGAGCGCGCGTGACTGCACGGCGAATACACCGGCTCCGCTCATCACCAGCGTGGCCTCGCGCGCCGAGCCGCCGGCCTGGCGCTGCGCCGCGGCGAAGTCGGTGCGGATGGCGGCCAACGCGGCCTGCAGCGCATCGGTGTCGGTGCCCTGGGCGCGGGTTTGCACCAGCAGCAGCGCGCGCGCTGCGCCGTGCGCAACCCAGACGCCCTGGGCTCGTTCGGGGCCGTTGCCCGGCGTAAGGTTCTGCAGCAGGTTCAAGAACGCGCCGGTGGGGTCGGACGGCAGCAGACTTTTGAGGTTTTGTCCCATCGGCGAAGCCAGGCGGTCGATGCTGTCGGCGATGGCGCGGTGCAGGCCCGCGACGCTGAACTCCGACGCGGTGGTGTGCGTCAGCACGTAGCGATAGCGCAGTAGCAAGCGCTCGTCGCGCTCTGCGTTGACGGGTTCCCCGTTTTCCACGACGGCAAAGGCGGGGTCGGCGCGCAGGCGCTCGGCCAGGGCTTTGGACAGCGCGGCGCGCGCGTCGGCGTCGGCGCCGTCGATGCCGATCAGGATCAGGCGCGAGATCAGTCCATCGCGCAGCTGATTCACCAGAACGCGTTCTTGCGCCGTCGGCGCCTGCGGCAGGAAGGCCGACATGTCGGCGGCAAAGCGGCTGTTGGCGATGACCGCCGCGCAAGCCAGCAGCGCGGCCAGCCACAGCAGCACCGGGAGGGCTGCGCGCCGGTTCATGGCGAGGCGACGGGGGTGATGTGCATGACCGAACGGTCGCCGTCGCTCTGTTCCACGGTGACGGTGCGCACCATGCCCGCGCGCCCGCCGATGCGGATGTCACGCACGTGTTCGCGTGTCTTGTCGTCGCGCGGAACCAGGGTCAGGGTCCATTGCGCCTGCGTTCCCTCCAGCGTCAGCGTGTAGTGTTTCTGCAGGGTGGACAGATCGCCGTTGAGCGTGGCGCGTATGCCGTCGATCAGGGTGGCGATATCGGGATGGTCGCGCAGGTCGAACTGCTGCGAGCGCCCACCCATCTCCAGCGTGACCTGGTTGCCCATCAGCGTGAGGGTCTGCGGCTTGGGCTTGAGCGTGCGCATCTGCAGAAAGTCAGGCGCCGCGAAACGCAGTTCGCCGGACGATTCGATGGGCTTGTCCAGCATCGCCAGGGTCTTGGTTTCGGTGAAATCGGCGCGGCCGCCGCGGTACTGCGCCAAGGCTTGCGTCAGTGTTTGCAGGTTCCAGCCGGCGGCTGGGGCGCAGGCGGACCACAGCAGCGCCAGGCCGGCCAGGCCGGCGCGCAGCGCGGGATTGAGGACGGATGCGAGCTTCATGGTGCTTGTGTTCCCGCGGGCCTTTCGGCTTCGCCGGCCCAGAAATCATAGAAATTGAACCAGTTGTCGGGCGCGCTTTCGCAGTGGGCCTGCAGGCGGCGCACATAGGTGGCGAGGGCCGCCTGCACGGCCTCGCTGCGTGAACCGCGCTCGGTCGCGGAGAAATCGGCCAGGGTCTCGAAGTGCACGTCGTAGCGGTTGCCGCCGCGGTAGATGCCCAGGGCCATGACGACGGGCCTGCGCAGCAGCGCGGCGATGCGCCAGGGCCCCAGTGGCCACTGCGCCGGCTCGCCGAGGAAGGGCAGGGTCGCGGTTTCGTCGTCATGCAGGGAGCGGTCCGCCAGCATGCCGACGACGGCGCCTTCATCGAGCGCCTCGCGCAGGCGCAGCATGGAATCCGAGTGTCCCAGCGCAATGATGTCCCGCTCCGCGCGCGGGTTGATGGCCTGCAGCGCGGCATTGATCTTGCGCGCGTTGTCCTCGTACATCAGCATGCACACGCGCGGGCCCTGGTGCTGGCGCGAGAGGGCGCGCAGGACCTCGAAGCTGCCGAAATGGGCGCCGATCATGAAGACGCCCTCACCGCGCTGCAGCGCGGCTTCGATGACGTCCTGTCCGTGCAGGCGGATGTCGAACAGATCGAAACGATCATTGAGCAGGTAGACCCGGTCGTGAATGGTCGACGCGAAGCTGAACACCTGCGCGAAACCATCGGCCAGCCGAGCCCGTCTGCCGAGCGCGCGTTCCAGATATCGGCGCGAGGCGTGCCTCGCGCTGGGGGCGAACAGCAGGAAGTACGCGGCGATGCCCGCCAGGACGACGCGTGACGCGCGCCGGCCCAGGTGGAGGGAGATCCAGGTCATGACGCGCAGCATCAGCCTGTTGCTGCGCTCGGCACGGCGTGCCCAGCCGGTGCGCGCCGCAACGCCCGTCGTGTCGGCGTGCGGCATGGCTGGCGGCGGTTGGCGCGTGCTCATCGGACCGCTTCGCTGGCCGGCATCCGCGGCGGGGCGCCGGATTGGCGCAGGCGCCCGCTGGCCACGGTGCGCGCCTGGGCATGCAGGCTGAAGGCGATGGCGCCATCGGCCGCGGCGTCGTGGCGCAGTTCCAGCGATGTGCCGGGTGACACCGGGGAGAGGAATTTGACCGTGGCGAGGTGCCAGCCGGTTTCGTCAAGGCCTTGGGCCGCGCACACGGCATGCACCACGGCGTCGAGCAGCATGACGCCGGGCACGATGGGACGCCCCGGAAAGTGCCCGGCATAAACGGGGTGGTCCGCGCAAGGCGCGGTCAGCGTTTCAGTCGGCATGGGGGCTGGAATCGTGGATTTGCGGCGGCGGCGCGCGCATGGCCAATGCGTGCAAGGCGGACCGCGGCAGCTTGCCCGTGGCGTTGCGCGGCAGCGCGTCGACAAGCACCAGCGGGCGCGGCATGAACACCGGGTCGATGCGTTCGCGCAGCGCGGCGCGCACGAGATCGTGATCCAGCCCCGGAGCGACGACGAAGGCCATGAGCCGCGTCACGGAATCATCCGTTTCGGCGTCCGGCATGAAGAAGGCGCCGTCGCGCACGCCAGGGATGCTGGCGAGCTGGTGATTGAGGTGGGCCAGCGAACTGCGTTTGCCGGCGATGTTGACCATGTCGGCGCTGCGTCCGTGCAGGCGGAAGCGGCGCTGGTCGACGATCTCGATCACGTCGTGCAGGACCTGCGCCTGCGCCAGATGGGCGCCGCAGACGCGGACGTGGCCTTGGGCTTCGGGTTCCAGGCGCAGGTCGGGGAGTAGTTCCCAGAGGTCGGTCTGCGCGGTGCGGCGCGTGGCGATCTGGCCTGTCTCGGTGGAGCCGTAGATTTCCAGCAGCGGAGCCTGCAGCCGGGCCTCGGCCAGTTGCGCCAGATCGGCTGGCAGCGCCGCCGTGGCCGACAGCAGCAGGTCCAAGGGGGGGATGCGCACGTGCGCATCGAGCAGCGCGCGCAAGTGCACGGGCGAGGTGACGAGCATGCGCGGCGCGGGGATGCGCGCCAGCGCGGCGGCAATGTCGGCCGGATAGAAAGGCTGTTCGGCGCTCATGGCCACTCCGCCATGCAGCGCGATGAGGGCCGTCGATTCGAAGCCGTACATGTGCTGGGCCGGAACCGTGCCGACCAGAGCATGGCGGCGCCCGTCCAGCAGACCCAGGCGCGAGGCGCCGGATTGCACGCAGCCGACGAGCGCGCCCCAGGCCTTGGCGTGCGGTACCGGAGTTCCGGTGGAGCCCGAGGTGAAGACCTGCGCAACGATGCGTTCGGCGTCGATGCGCGGCATGTCGATCTCGGCAGGCGCGGCGCAGCCGGCATCCCGCTCGGCGTAGGCGACGTGCGGCAGGTCGATGCCGTCATCGTGATCGCTCAAGCAGAAGGCGTCCGGGGCCAGGTCGCGCAATTGGCGTATCGCCTCGGGCGTGCGGGTCGAAGGCAGCAGGCTGGTCTTGCCGGCCATGACCGAGGCGGCGAACCCGGCCAGGAAGCGGTAGCGATCCTGGCAGACATTGAGCACGTGGCGGCCGGGCGGCAGGCGAGCCGCGAGGGCCTGCACGTCGAGCAGGAATTCGCGCAGGTTCACCGCATGGCCGTTCCGCCAAGCCAGTACGTCATGCGCGGCAAGCCTGGAGACGAGGGGTAGCTGCATCGGCTTCGTGCTTGAGGGCGCGCGGGGGTCTCGCAAGGTTTCAGCGCGCCGAGATCGAGCCGGGGGCCATCGTCCCCGCCTGGTGGCTCGCCACGGGCGCGTCGCCGGCCTCGGTGCCATGCACCGCATGCTCCGTGGCATGTTTGCGATAGCGCATGAAAGCCGCCACCGCCTGCAAGGGGCCGGTGCGCTCGTGCGCGGGAAGCGCAAGCACCCGCACCCCGTATTCAGCGATGAACATGGCCAGGGTCAGGGGTGCGGTCAGCGCGTTGGCGAACAAGGCCCATATCGCCGGCGGCGCGGTGAGGAACAGCGTCGTCGACGTCAGCGCCATGAGCGTGAAAAACAGGGTCCAGGCCCAGGTGACGCCGCGCGTGTAGCGCGAGGTGCGCGGGGTGATGCGGCCTTCGTGTGCCACCAGCGCCAGGCGCGTGATCAGGGCCGTCTGGCCGCGCCGCAGGCTGTTGCCGAAAACCACGGCGAGCAGCACCATCGGGCCGGCGCTTTGGGCCAGATAGCCCCAGCGGTAGTGTTGCAGCAGCACATCGCGACCAAGCCATAGGATCAGCGTCAAGAGCAGGACCGAGGACAGCGCAAGGGCACGACGCGGTGATTTCCAGGACATCCATGCGCCTGCCAGCAGCAACGGCACATAGGCGAACGCTGCGCCAGCGAGCGTGGGGCGCGGCGATGTTGCGGCGAGATAGCTCGCCGCGGCGTAGGCAACGCAGGCGGCGGCGATCGATGCGCCTCGCATGGCAGCGCGCCAGCGCATGTCAATGCGTCCGGTGGGCGGCCACGTAATCGGCCAGGTTGCGCAGGGAACTGAAAATCTTGTGGTTGTTCGCGTCATCGGCGCGCAGCTGCACGCCGAAGCTTTTGGAGACCACCAGGGCAAGCTCGAGGATGTCGATGGAGTCAAGTCCCAGTCCATCGCCGTAGAGCGGGGCGTCGGGATCGATGTCGGCCGGGTGAACGTCCAGATTGAGGGACTCGGCAATCAAGCCGGCCAGCTCGCGTAGAAACGCGGCATCGGCGGGTAGCGTGGAAGTTGAAGGCACGGACATGGCGCCGGAAAGTCGCGGAGCGTGGAAGGAGCAAGGAGGTCCGATGATAAATGAACGGTTCGGCGCCAAGACTCAAGGCGCATGGACGCTGCGGCTGCCGGTGGATGTGCATGTGGGCGCGACAGCCGGCCCGGGGTACTCAAGGAAACATCGGGGCGTCCCCATGTTTCCCCTTATCCCCCGCGGGGGCGGCGCTCCCCGCCCCTGGGACGCTCAATTGTCGTCGTCGTCGTCTTCGTGGTGGCGGCGCCAGCCACGGCGATCACCCCAGTACGGATGCCAGTCGCGGCCGTACGCGCCGTAAGTGACATAGCCGGGGCTGTAGACCACGGGGGGTTGCGCATAGACCACCGGGGGGGGCGCCACGTAGACAGGCGGAGGAGCCACCGGGTAGACATTGCCAAAATTGGCGGCGACTCCGGGGCTGCCGATGCCAAGAGACCAATACACGCCGTCTGCTTGGGCGGAAGGGGCCAGTGCGGCGGATGCCGAGAAGGCCAGGGCCAACAAGGATGCACGGATCATGATGATTCTCCGAATAAGGCTGTGTACATGTTGCGATAACGGTGCGGCGATGGGCATAGCCGACATGTCGGACGACGCAAAGACGACAAAACGTAACGCGAATCGGGGGCTGGAGAGGCCGAAAGGCGGCATGCGCTCCCGGAACAAAACCTCGGGGCAGGCCTTGCCTGCCCCGAGGTTTGGATGCGCCCGCTTTTCGCGCGCGAGAGGTGCTTGGCCAGCTCAATCGTCATCGTGATGCCCGTGGTGCCAGCCCCGGTTCCAGCCGTGCCGGTAGGGATGAGGCTTCCAGCCCGGACGCGCCACTGGGGTGTAATAGCCATATCCATAGGGATAGCCCGCGTACACGACGGCGGGCGGGGGCGGGGCGCGGTACACCACGGGCGGTGGCGCCACCACGACGGGCCGCGGCGCATAGACGATCGGTGGCGCATAGACCATGGGAGGTGGCGGTGCGTAAACGATGGGCGGGGCGACGTCGAACGCGACGCCGGGCACGCCGACCGATACCGACCACCAGACATCTCCCGCATGTGCCGCCGGGGCTGAGGCCAGAGCGATTGCAGAGCCCAGGCCGATCAAGGTTTGTCGCAACATGGCGTTCTCCTGCGTATGTATCGCCATCAACGCACACAACGGCCGTCTTGCCGACAGGATCCGATCTTTTTGTTCCCGTCGCCCAAGGACTGGGTGCGCAGGGTTGCTGATATTCTCGCGTTGCCGTCTGCCTGGGCGTGAAGGATCCAGGGATTCACAGAATCAATCGGACGATTGATGGGGCAGCCTCGACTGTCTCAGGCGCAAGACCTCGCGGCGGCAACATGGTGTCCATCGAGGCACGACGTGTCATGGCGGTCCAGGTTTTGCGGACCGGTTGTGAGAAATATCAGGGTTTTGAAATGATCGAATTCCAAGAAGACCGCGTTTTGATTCTGGCTCCTGACTGGCGATTCCAGCCGCCCATCAAGAAAGAACGACGCTGAGGGATGCATGCTAGAGCAGCTCATTAAAAAATACTTGATGACTGGCGCCAAGGTCGATCCGGTGAAATTCGATCAGCCTGATCTGCTGGTTTCCGATCTGGGTTTGGATTCCTTGGGGCTGGTTGAAATGCTTTTTGAAGTTGAGGAGCATTTTGGATTTCAGATTGCGGATCCCATGCAATTTCAGAACATGCGTTTCCAGGACATGGTCGCCGCGATCGAGGCGGAGGTTCGGGCGCACAACAACGGGGAATTGCCAGAAATTCAAATGCCCGATTCCTCGGCCAGTCCCAGTCAATGAACCAAGTTTTCATGACCGGGATCGGGATGCTGTCCCCGTTGGGCAAGGACAGGCAGGCCAGTTTCGCGGCGGCGCTCTCGGCGCACAGTGCAATCAGACGCGCCCCCGAAGCGCTGAGCGCGGGTTTGCCCAATGTCCTGATGGCGCCTGCCGCTGTCGAGCCGGAATCCTTGCTCGACAGCCAAGATGCGGGACTGGACCGTGCCACGCAGTTTTCGCTGGTGGCCGCGCAGGAGGCCATGGCCGATGCCGGCATCGATGAAACGCCTTCCGACGCCGATCGATTCGGCGTTTTCGTCGGCATCGGCTTCGGCGGCGCCCACACGCTGGACGCGATGTTCGCGCGGTATTACACGGCGCTGTTCGGCGGCGAGCACAGCCGCAAGCGTGCCACCGTGGTGCATCCGCTGTCCGTGCCGCGCATGATGGCCAATGCCTCGATGGCGGCGGTTTCCATGCGCTATGGTTTGCGCGGCATGGGCAATACCTATTCGGTTGCCTGCGCCTCGTCGGCCATCGCGGCCGGGGAAGCATTGCGGGCGATCCGGCATGGTTACCTGGATGCGGCCTTGGTCATCGGCACGGAAGCCATGCTGACGCCTGGATCCATGGTGGCCTGGAATGCGCTGCGGGTCATGGCGCGGCCGAATGCCGACGACCCGGCCGCGAGCTGCCGGCCGTTCGACCGCGACCGCAGCGGTTTCGTGCTGGGGGAGGGGGCGGCTGCGCTGGTGCTGGAGAGCCGGTCCCGCGCCGAGCGCCGTGGCGCCGTGGCGCATGCGGAACTGGCGGGCTACGGCTGTACCAGCGATGCGCACCACCTGACGGCGCCTTCGGTCGATGGACAGGTCGCGGCCATGCGCCAGGCCCTCGACGAAGCCCGGCTTGCGCCCGATCAGATCCAGTACCTCAACGCCCATGGCACGGCCACGGACGCGGGCGACGTGATCGAGACGCAGTCCATCGTCGGCGTGTTTGGCGCCGCGTCCAGGCAACTGGCCGTCAGTTCGACCAAGGCCGTGCACGGGCACCTGATCGGCGCGGGCGGTACGCTGGAACTCGCGTTGGCCGTCATGGCGATGGAAAGCGGATCGATCCCGCCCACGGCGCATCTGGAACATCCCGACCCGCGTTGCACGCTGGACTATGTACCCTTGCAGGCCAGGCACGGGTGCCGCATCGATGCGGTCATGTCCAATTCGTTCGCCTTTGGCGGCAGCAACGCGAGCCTGATTGCGCGGCGTATGACGGGCTGATTCGGAAGCAGGAGAAGGCGTTCATGGCAGAGTCCAAGGCAGAGGCGGCAAGCATCAATCCGGGGGCGGCTGCACTGGCCTGGAGGACCCTGCGGATTCTCGGGCGCCATTTCTGGCTCAAGTCCATCGGAACCACGGCGTTCATGCTGGTGTTCTTTGCCGCCTACTTCTATTTGCTCAGGCACCCGGACGGGCACGTCACCACGATGCCGCTCTTGGCGCTTGATCGCTGGATCGGGTTTCAGCCTTGGGCGCTGCCGATCTATCTTTCCCTGTGGGTTTACGTGTCCTTGCCGCCGGCCTTGATGTCGTCGCGCAGCGAGATTGTCGGCTTCGGCCTGCGCATCGGCGCACTATGCTTGATCGGCCTGGCTGTGTTCTACCTTTGGCCTACCAAGGTGCCGCCCTGGAGCATCGATTTGGCGCGACACCCCGACTTCGCCGCCCTGAAAGGCCTGGACGCCGGCGGCAATGCCTGCCCCTCCCTGCACGTGGCCACGGCCGTGTTTTCTGCCTTCTGGTTGGATTGGATGGCGCCGGGACTGGGCTTTGGCGCCCGCATGCGTCGCCTCAACATGCTGTGGTGCCTGGCGATTGCCTACTCCACCATGGCGGTCAAGCAACATGTCGCGGTCGACGTATTCAGCGGCGCCGCGCTGGGGGCCGCCGTGGCCTGGATCACGAGGCCGCGCGGTTTTCGCCGATCCGCCGCGAATGCCGACGAGCGTGCCGAGGTCATCGCGCCATGAGTCGGGACATGGGCGCCTATCCCATCGAACTCGACGAGGCGGCCATCCAGCGGGTTCTGCCCCACCGCGGGGAAATCCTGTTCATCAAGCGTGTGACGGTGCTGGCGAGCAACCGCTATGTCGGGCTCGCGATGTGGACGCGCGATCTACCCATCCTGCAAGGTCATTTCCCCGGCATGCCCTTGGTTCCGGGAGTCCTGTTGGTGGAGGCGGTGGCGCAGGTGGCGGGCGCGGGCATGCTGGTCGACGACGCGCATGCACGCAGCATGGGCGACGGCTATCTGGGGATGCTTGCGGGTATCCGCAAATGCAGTTTCAAGCGCCCTGTGCGCGCCGACGAGTGGGTGACGATCGAAGTCGGCTCGCGCCAGATGGCGGAAACGGCCGTGTCCTTGTCGGGCTTGCTGCGTGTCGGCGACGACGAGGCGGCCAGCGTCGAGATCCTCGTGATCAACACGCCGCGCCGCGCGCTTGGCACGCCCGGTTTCTCCGCCTGAGCCGTGCGCGCGCGGCGCGCGACGGGGTTTGATGGAAAATAGGACGTTTCACGCCGGCCGGGCAGGTGCCCGGCCGGCGTTTCGCCCCATCTCCCATGCAGCCCACGGATTCAAGCAGCCCCAAAGCCTCCAACTTCCTACGCCAGATCATCGAGGCCGACCTGGCCAGCGGTCGCGATGCCGGCCGGCGTTTCGCCGGCGTGCCGGGCGACGCGCGCCAGCTCGCCGCGGCTCCGCTGGACACGGCGCGCATCCGTACCCGTTTCCCGCCCGAGCCCAACGGCTACCTCCATATCGGCCACGCCAAGAGCATCTGCCTGAATTTCGGGTTGGCGCAGGATTACGGCGGCGTGTGTCACCTGCGTCTGGACGACACCAATCCCGAGAAGGAGGACGAGGCCTACGTGCAAGCCATCCGGGACGCGGTGCGCTGGCTGGGTTTCGACTGGGTGGTGGGCGGCGTCGGCCACGAGTATTTCGCCAGCGACTATTTCGATTTCATGTACCGCGCCGCCTGCGCGCTGATCGAAGCCGGCCTGGCCTATGTGGACGAGCAGTCGCCCGAGGACATGCGGCGCAACCGCGGCACGCTGACCGAGCCCGGCGTGAACAGCCCCTGGCGCGAGCGCCCTGCCGCCGAGAGTCTGGCGCGCTTCGAGGCCATGCGCGCCGGCAAGCACGCCGAGGGCAGCATGGTGCTGCGCGCGAAGATCGACATGGCCGCGCCCAACATCAATCTGCGCGATCCGGCCATCTACCGCATCAAGTTCGCGCACCATCACCGCACCGGCGACCGCTGGTGCATCTATCCGATGTACACCTACGCGCATCCCATCGAGGATGCGCTCGAGCGCATCACCCACAGCATCTGCACCCTGGAGTTCGAGGACCAGCGGCCTTTCTACGACTGGGTGCTGGACAAGCTCGCCGACCTCGGCCTGCTGGCGCGCCCGCTGCCGCACCAGCACGAGTTCGCTCGCCTGAACCTGACCTATGTGGTCACCAGCAAGCGCAAGCTGGCGCAGCTGGTGAACGAAGGCCATGTGGCCGGCTGGGACGACCCGCGCCTGCCCACCATCGCCGGCCTGCGCCGCCGCGGCTATACGCCGGGCAGCATCCGCCTGTTCGCCGAGCGCATCGGCGTGAGCAAGTCCGACTCCTGGATCGACTACGCCACGCTGGAAGGTGCGCTGCGCGACGACCTCGATCCGCAGGCCCCGCGCGCGATGGCCGTGTTGGACCCGCTCAAGCTCGTCATCACGAATTGGGACGAGGTCATGGGTCCGGGCATGCTGGACGATTGCCAAGCCCCGGTGCATCCCCACCATCCCGAGTGGGGCCTGCGCCGCTTCAAGTGTGGACGCGAACTGTGGATCGAGCGCGGCGACTATGCCCAGGATCCGCCCAAGGGCTTCTTCCGCCTGTTCCCGGGCAACCGCGTGCGCCTGAAATACGGCCACGTGATCGCGTGCACCGGGGCCACGCTGGATGCCGACGGCCAGGTCACCGAAGTGCAGGCCATGCTCGTGCCCGACACCAAGAGCGGCACGCCAGGCGCCGACGCGGTGAAGGTCAAGGGCGTGATCACCTGGGTCGCCGCGGCCGATGCCGCGCCGGCCGAGATACGCTTGTACGACCGTCTGTTCACCGAGGCCCAGCCTGATGCGGGGGGGCGCGATTTCCTCGCGGCGCTGAACCCGAACAGCCTGCGTCGCGTGCAGACCTGGGTCGAGCCGGGACTGGCGGCCTTGCCGGCCGGCACCAGCGTGCAATTCGAGCGCCACGGTTATTTCGTCGCCGATGTCCGGGATCACGCGCCGGGCCGTCTGGTTTTCAACCGCACCACCACGCTGCGCGACGGGCGCGGCGCTTGAGGCAGACCCGCGATGTGTGCAGAGCCATCTTTCGGCCCTTCGTTCGGCCCGGACATCGGGATGGACGACCGCGTGTCGCCCGTGCATGCCGCCACCGCTCGGCAGCGGCTTGGCGCGCATGGATTCTGTGTGCTGCCGGCGCCGTCGCTGGCCGCGTTGGGAGGGCTGGACGCCGCCGCTTGCGCCGATGCGGCTGGCTTGTGGAACGATTTGCCGGCCGACCTCTACCTGAAGGACGGCGGACATTACCGCAGCCGCCGACACGGCAGCTTCATCCAGACCTTGCAGCCGGAACCGGGCCAAGCCCGGTTGACCCAGGCTGCGCAACGCGCCCACTACCAGCCGGCAACCTATAACGCGCTGCATGGCGGCTTGGTGCGCTGGTATGAGCCGCTGGCGCCCGAACTCGTCGCGATGCCGGGGTGGGAAAGCCTGCTCACGGGCCTGGGGCGGCTGTTCGCCGGCTTGCGCACGGCGCCGCAATGGTTCATCGAGGCACACCAGTTCCGCATCGACACCGAGGGCGGCATGGGACGGCCGACGCCGGAGGGCGCCCACCGCGACGGGGTGGACTTCGTCGCCGTCGTCCTGGTCGGGCGCCACGCCATTCGCGGTGGCGAGACGCGCGTGTTCGAACTCGACGGCCCACGCGGCGTGCGCTTCACGCTCGACGAGCCCTGGAGCGCGCTGCTGATGGACGACACGCGCGTGATCCACGAAAGCACGCCCATCGTCGCCGAAGCCCCGGCGCGGCGCGGTTGGCGCGACACCCTGGTGCTGACCTATCGCGCCGGCGGCTTCATGGAGCCGCCCCGGCGCGTCGCATCGTGAGGTCGGATCCGGCGTGCCCGGTGTCGCGGCGCCGATGCCAGGACCCGCGCGTTCGCTGAGACCAGCGCGCCGTCCCCGCTTCGGCGCGGCTTATGCTTCGGTGGTTGACCGATCCACGGCCACCCATCACGACATCTGGAGCCCCCGCATGAGTACCCGCATTCCCGCCACCCTGATCGCCGGCGACGGCATCGGCCCCGAAATCATGGACGCCACCCTGGCCGCGCTGGACGCGCTCGAAGCGCCGTTCGACTGGGATGCGCAGGTGGCCGGGCTGGGCGGGGTGAAGGCGGCGGGCGACCCGCTGCCCCAGGCCACGCTGGACAGCATCCGCCGCACCCGCCTGGCGCTCAAGGGGCCGCTGGAAACGCCATCGGGCGGAGGCTACCGCTCGTCGAACGTGCGTCTGCGCGAGGCGTTCAAGCTCTTCGCCAACATGCGCCCGGCGAAGACCATGATTCCGGGCGGGCGTTTCGACAACATCGACCTGCTGGTGTTTCGCGAGAATGTCGAGGGCCTGTACATGGGCTACGAACATTACATCCCGATCAATGACGACCCGCACGCCGTGGCCATCGCCACCGGGGTCAACACCCGGCAGGGCGCGCGCAACATCCTCGACTACACCTTCCGCACGGCCATCGCCCTGGGGCGCAAGAAGGTGACGGTGGTGCACAAGGCCAACATCATGAAGGCGCTGACCGGCATCTTCCTGGAAACCGCCTATCAGATGCACAAGGAGAAGTACGCGGGGCGCATCGAACTCGACGATGTCATCGTCGACGCCTGCTGCATGAAACTGGTGATCAACCCCTGGCAGTTCGACACCCTGGTGACCACCAACCTCTTCGGCGACATCCTGTCCGACCTGGCGGCAGGACTGGTCGGCGGCCTGGGTATGGCGCCGGGCGCGAACATCGGCCAGGACGCGGCGATCTTCGAGGCGGTGCACGGCTCCGCGCCCGACATCGCGGGCAAGGGCGTCGCCAACCCCATTGCGCTGATGCTGGCGGCGGCCCTTATGCTCGATCACAGCGGCTTTCACGACAAGGCGCGGCGCCTGCGCCAGGCCGTCTCGGAGACGCTCAATGCCGACAACATACGCACCGGCGACCTGGGTGGCAGGGCCGACACGCGCGCATTCACCGCGGCGATCGTCGCGCGCATCCGCAACGGCTGACCCCGCCGCCGGGGCGGCCAGAGGGCCATGTCGCGCCCCGCAGCGGTTTTCCCGTCGCGACCGGCCTACCAGCGCAATTCACGCCCCATCTCGCCGCGGGATGCCCGGATGGTGCGCGTCGTGCCGTCATGGCTCCCGGTGATGGTGTAGGTTCCCGCAGGGACTTTCAAGTAGCACAGCGGGCCTGCGGCGGTGAACGAGGCCAGGGTCTTGCCGTGTTGCGCGATCTTGACCGGCACGTCGGCCAGGTATTCGCCGCGTGGCCCCTTGACCATCCAGAAACCCAGATCGAACTTGTCGGCCTGCGCCTGCAGGCGGTGCAAGGCGCCTTCGCCCACGCCCCCGCAGAGGTATTGCACGGGGCCTTGGGTGTGAACGGTTGCTGCGCCGGCCTGTGGTGCGGCCAGCGGCAGGAGGACTGCCGCGGCCAGGGCCGCGGCATTTTTCAGGACTGGATGCGGAAGATTCATGATGGCGACTCCATGCGAATGTGGTCTGACGAAGAGCCGCGCGGCCACGCCATGGTTGGGCGCATACGGTATGGCCGCAGCGGCAACTCGGCCCGTGTTGCCGGGCGCGAACATTGGATCCCACCCGAGGCGGCCGGTTTCCTTGCCCAGGCGCGGCGACGGGTCCGGCGCCGCGATTTAAGCCAGGTTTCATCCTCCAGGAGCGCGCCGCGGCCGCAGCCGCCTGCCAGCGTGCATCAGCAGGGCCGCGGGCCACAACAGCCCCAGCCACCAATGCAAGTTTGCCAACGGCATGCTCCAGTCCAGCGGTGCGTAGCCGAGGGCGATGCCCGACGCTGCCAGCAGCCCGCCGGCGGCGAGGGTGGCGGTTCCTGCGGGACGCGCCCGCCACCGCCGCAGCACTTGTGCCAGATGGGGCCAAACCCAGCGGCCAGCCAGCAGCGTTGCGCTCCACGCGGCGACGCCGTGGACGACATGGGCCGCGAGCCGCGCCGCCGCCAGCCAGGGCGGGCCGGCGAACAGCACGTCTTGCGGAATGCTCCGCACGGCCAGGCCGCTGATCCACAGCAGCAGCACGCAGACCAGGACCAGGGTCATGCCGCCGCGGTTCCAGGCCCACCGGTGGCGCGATCCCGGTGGGGCGTGGCGGGACGGTGCCGCATGGCGGGTCTTCATGGGCGCGAGCATGATCAGCGCGCCTCGACGTCCATGCGCCAGCCGCGCGCGCCGGCCTGCTGCAGCAGCCCGGGAGGCAGCCGACGCGACACGAGCAAGGCCTTGGTCAGCGCGTCGGCATCGATGCAGCGCCGGGCCAGGACGCAAACCAGCCGGGGCGACTGCGCCTGGCCTGCACGCCCGGGCCGGCCATGGGACCAGGACAGGTCCTGGTTTGGGCGCGACGTCGCCAGGGCCGCGTCATGCAGGCCGCGCCGCAGCCAGCCAGGTAGGGCGCTGGGGCGGCAGGATGCGAGCGCCGAAGCGGGCAGACGCAGGGTCAGCGGCCAGCTGCATGGGCCGAAGGCGCGCATGTCGCCGCCGGCGTTGACCAGGCCGCTGGCGATGCCCGCTTCCTGCAAGGCCAGCACGGCGCAGTCCACGGCATGGCCCTTGGCGATGCCGCCGAAGTCCAGCGCCAGCGGCTGGTGGACGCGCAGATGGGTGTCGTCCTCGATGCAAACCGCGTCAAGATCGTGCGCCCAGGCCGCTTCGCCCCGCGCCAGGCCGGGACGCAGGCCGCGTGCCGCCAGCGCGGCGCCGACGCGCGGATCGAAGCGCCCGCCGCTTGCGCGATGCCAGTGCCTCGCGCGGCGCAGCACGGCGGTGGTGTGGCAGTCGACTCGCAGCAGCGAACCCGGCGTGGCGCGGGCGATGCGCGCCAGGTCGCTGTGGGGGCTGTGCGCGCTCATCGCGGCCTGGATGCGGTCGAGCACGGCGCAGGCGCTTCGCATGGCGCGGCTTGCCTGGATTTGGTCGTCGGCATGCAACTGCAGCTCGACCAGGGTGCCGAGCGCGAGGTGGGCGCGGCGGAACAATCCGGGCGGGCCGCCGGGAGCCGGCGCGGGGCGCATCGGCCTCATCCCTGTGGCAGCAGCGCCACGAGTGCCGACAGCCGCTGCACCGCGTCGCTGACGTGTTGGCACGACAGCGTGGCCCCGGCGATGTTGCGGATGTCGTCGCCGAAACGCAGCTGCCCGGGATGTTTGCGGCCGACGAACTGCCGCCGCCACGCGGGCAGGCGAATCTCGGCGCCGTGCGATTCGCGATAGGCCAAGATCTCGACGCCGACGATGGCGTGGTCGGGCGCGAACCCGACGGCGAAATCGATCAGCTCGGTCTTGCCGACGGCGTGGTCCAGCGCGACATGGCCCAGCAACTGGCCTCGCGTATCGACGGCGGCCCACCAGCGCGGCGTATCGCCGGGTGGAAAGCCGCTGCCGGCTTCGCGTTCGACCTGTGCGCGTCTGGCCGGGGTCAGCGGATCGGGCATCGCGGCGAAGCGCGCGGCGGCAGGAAACAGCGCGCGCATGGCCTCCTGCGGGCTCTGGTATTGGACGGCCCAGGCCAGCAGCGGCAGGCCACTGCCGGCAGCCAGGAGCACGCAGCGGGCCGAGTGGCGGAGAAGGTCGCGTTTATGCATGGCACGGACTCCGGACGCAATCAGAACTGGAAGCCGACGCCGAGGTTGAGCGCATTGCGCTCGCGCTGGCCGCGAAACACTTGATAGTCGGCCTTGAACACGACCTGAGGCGTGAGGAACAGGCTGGCTCCGCTGGTGAGCACCCGTGTCGTCGGCGCATCGGGCGGGGTCAGCCCCTGCGGGATGCCCGAATAGCCGCGGGCGGTATTGAGGATCTCATAGCGGGCGAAGGGCGAGAGCCGGTAGCCGCCGGTGTTCCAGCCGCGGTAGGCCGCCTGCAGGTAGGCGCCGCCGAAGCCGTCGGGAATCGGCGTCGGCTGGCCGGCGAACAGCGTCGCGTTGATCGCCGCCACGCCGGTGAAGCGGCCGTAGGCGGCCAGGGCCTGGAACTGCCAGGGGCCGGGTTCCCAGCGCGCGTGCAACTCGCCGAGCTGATAACGCGCGCCGGCGAAGCCGGCCTGGCCCTGGCCGACGTCGCCGGTGTACAGGCTGCCGCCGACGTTCAGGCCGAGAACGCCGTCGTAGTTCAAAGCGCCGTAGACCGTGAGCCCTTTGGCCTTGGCCTGGGATCCCTCCTGATGCGTGCATTGCAGCGGCGCCAGCGCGCATTCGCTGCCGGCGGCTGGGTCCCATTTGCCCAGGTCGGGGCTGGTCACGAGTCCGGCATTCCAGCGCCATCCCGACTCGGTGGTGCCCTCCAGGCCCGCGCCGAGTTCGCGCCAGGTGGACGGAATGACCCGGGTTTCAACTTCATTGCGGAACACGCCGTAGTAGGCGGCAGGCTCGTGCGACTGGTTGAGGTAGCCGGCGGGCATCAGGAACAGGCCGGTCTTGAGCGTGAGGCCGGGGTTGATGTCGTGAGCGACATAAAACTGTTCGAGTTCGATCTCGCCGGCGTCGCTGGACGACGCCACGCCGCTCTCGAGTTCCAGTTCGGCGGCCATGCGCGTGTCCGGGCTGAAGGCGTAGCCCCAGCCCAGTACGCCGCGCGTGAGGTTGGCCGTCGCGCCGGACGGGTCGCGGGTCGGGCGCGTGTAGCCCAGTTCGCCGTAGCCGAACAGGGTCAGTGGCGAGCGTTGCTGGCTCCCTCCAGGCATCGGCGCTGCATCGTTGGACGCGCCGCCTGCCGGAGCCTGGACGACGGCAGCCGCCTTGGCCGGCGGGGCAGCCGTGGCCTCGGCGACGGCCTGCTTGCGCAGTTCGCGCACCTCGTCGCGCAAGGCTTGCAACTCGGCGCGCAGCGTCTGAACTTCCAGACTCAGCGCGGCGCCGTCCTGGTTGGTTGCGTCGGCCCAGGCGAATGTGCCGTAGGCGGCGAGCGCCACGGCCAGCGCGCCGCGCCGGATCCTGCAGGTCATCGAGGATGGGCGCAGATCGGTGTGGGTGTGTTGTGCGTACATGGTTGCGGTGGTTGCATGGGTGGGGAAACAGGCGAGGGCGGATGGTCGCGCAAAAGACCCTCCGAAGGGCGCGGTCGCGCCACTAGCGTGCGGCGTCTTGCCAGCCGTCGCTCAGGGTGGAGAGAAACGCGACCAGGTCATCGATCTCGGCTTCGGTCAGGGCCGGGGCCTGTCCCGGGCGTCGGTCGTAGGGAGCTTCGGCGGTGTTGACGTACTGCCGGTATGCGGCGGGCAGATCGTTGTAGGCCACCACCTGGCCCTGGGCATCCGGCGGGTACCACGCCTGCGGCTGGGTGTCCCGGCTCACATAGAAGCGCACGGCCTGCGCGAGGTCGGTGAACGCGCAGTTGTGGAACAGGCAGCGTTTGCGTGCCACGTTGCGCAGGCTCGGCACCTTGAACGACCCGCACAGATCGGGCCGTTGCGCGCCCTGCAGTGCGGAGCTTTGACAAAGCCCCAGGTCGGTGTGCGCGGGGTCGGCATTGGCAGGGATCGCGGCGTTGCGCGGCAGGCCTAGGTTGTCGTAGCTGAAGTCGGTGAACAGGGGCGGGTGGCCATCCGTCGCAAGGCTGCTGTGGCAGGCGGCGCAATTGCCTTTGTTCGGCGCATTGAACAAGGCGAGGCCGCGCAACTCCTGCGCCGTGAGTTCCGCGCGCCCGTTCTGGAAGGCGTCGAATTTGCTGGAGAACGGGGCGAAATCGGGATCTTCCTGCTGGTATTGCGCGATCGCGTAAGCCAGGCGCGCGTATGCAACCTCGGGGTCGTCGAACACGTCGGCGCCGAACACCACGCGGAACTGTTCCGCGTAGCCGGCCCGGGCCAGCTTGGCCACCACGTCTGGCTTGCTCGCATTCGCCATTTCGGCTGGATTGAGCAAAGGCTGGCCGGCCTGGTCCGCCAGGCTTTGCGCGCGACCGTCCCAGAAAAAGCCGCCGGTCGGCGTGCCGTCCTTGGCGAAATGGAAGGCCTTGTTGAACCTCAGATAGTTGATCGACGGCACGGCCCTCGTGCCGGGTTGGTTGAGGTCGGCGCCGCCCAGGGCCACCGGACCCGCCGTGATCGTGTTGAAGGGGGATGGACCGTGCCCGAACGCTGGGTCGTGGCAGCTTTGACACGACATGCGGCCCGAGGCCGACAACGAGGGATCCTTGAACGCGAGTTCCCCGATCCGGGCGGCGGCGCTCAACTGGGGCGGGGACGAACTGCCGTCGCCTGTGGCGGGCCGTTCGCCGGAGTCCGCGCCGCCACAAGCGGCAAGCAACCCAGCAAGCACCAGGCTCGCGCCGAACTCGGCCACGCGTTTGCTCCCGCATGCGCCGAACGTGCGCGGGACGATGGGAGCGACTGGTTCGGTCGTGGAGCGGATCGCGCCTGGGTGGGTTCGCATGGGCTGGGTCATGGCAAAGGGGCAAAGGGCTACAAAAAGAAATAGGAATCATTCTTATTCAATGATGTGGGGTGTGTCAAGCCTCGCGAAGGGGCTATGGCGGGGCCAGTTCGGCGCCCGGCCGCAGGAACTGCTCGGCCCGGCAATTTGCAGCACGGCCTGCCTAGAATCGGTCGCTTGGGATGCCGCCGCCTCGGCGGCATGAACGGACCGCTGCATGAACGCCAACAACAACGACTATGTCCTGACCTTGTCCTGTGCCGATGTCAAGGGCATCGTCTATGCGGTGTCGGGCCTGCTGTACCAGGCCGGCTGCAATATTCTGGATTCCCAGCAGTACGGGGATCCGGCCACGCGGCTGTTTTTCATGCGCGTGCATTTCGAGGCGCCCCCACATCTCGACTCGGTGGAGAAGCTGGAGCCGATGTTTGCCGACATGCGCACGCGCTTTTCCATGCATGTCTCCATGCATGCCGTGGCGCGGCGCATGCGCGTGCTGATCGCCGTGAGTCGGCAGGCGCACTGTCTCAACGATTTGCTGTTCCGCTGGCGCGCCGGCCAGTTGCCGATGGAGGTGGTCGGCGTGATCTCGAACCATGCGGACTGTGCGGCGCTGGCCGGGCATTACGACGTGCCATTCCACCATGCGCCGCTGCAACCGGGGGCGGACATGCAGAGCAGACGGGCCCAGGAACAGCGCATGGCCACATTGATGCGGGAACAGCATGTCGAACTGCTGATCCTGGCGCGTTACATGCAGATCCTGAGCCCGGAGTTCTGCGCCGAGGTGCAGGGCAGGGCCATCAACATCCACCATTCCTTTCTGCCAAGCTTCAAGGGCGCCAGGCCCTATGCCCAGGCGCACGAACGGGGGGTCAAGCTCATCGGTGCCACCGCGCACTACGTCACGCCGGATCTGGACGAAGGTCCCATCATCGAGCAGGATGTGGAGCGGGTGGACCATGGCCTGGATGCCGAAGCCCTCACGGCCGCAGGGCAGGATGTTGAAAATCAGGTTCTTGCGCGCGCCGTGCGCTGGCATGTGGAGCACCGCATCCTGATGAACGGCCACAAGACGGTGGTGTTCAAATGAAGCCCGGCGTGCGGACTCCGGGCCGCATCCTGCCGCACCCAGCAAAACGTCACCCTTGACAGGAGCGTCTTCATGCCACGATCGACATCCGCCCGCGCCGGCCTGCAAAGCTCGGCGGAGGCCGCCGAGACGGTTTTCTACGAGGCGCTGCAAGCCGCCGATGTCGACATGCTCATGCGTGTCTGGGCCGACGAGGACGATCTGGTCTGCGTCCATCCGGGCGGTCCGCGCATTGTCGGGGCGGCCGCCATTCGCGCCAGCTTCGAGCAGATCCTCTCTCGCGGGGTCTTGCGCATCACGCCCGAGCGCGTCCTGAGGACCAACACCCTCAGTTGCGCCGTGCACAGCGTCGTCGAAAGGGTGCAGATGCAGGCAGACCCCGGGGACACGAAATTTGCCTTCGTGTTGGCCACCAACATCTATATCAAGACCCCCGACGGTTGGCGCATGGTGTTGCACCACGCCAGTCCGGGCACGGCACACGAGGTGGCCGAGGTCATCGCCACCGCGGAGCGGCTGCATTGACGCCCCACTCCGGCGCTGAGATGCCGGGCGAAGGCCGCGGCGATACGCTCGATCACGTCTTGACGCCTTACGCGGCGCCGCGCTGGCTGCCAGGAGGCCAGGCGCAGACCATCTGGCCGGCCCTGTTTTCCCGCCCTGCGCCCCACACGGATCGATGCGTCTGGGTACGCCAGCGCTGGGATACGCCGGACGGCGACTTCATCGACGTGGATCGGATCGACGCGGCACGGGCTGGAGCGGGGCCGCTGCTGATCATGTTTCACGGCCTCGAAGGTTCGAGCCGGAGCCACTATGCGCGGGCCATGGCTCATGCCTGCCTGCGGGCAGGATGGAATCTTGCCGTACCCCATTTCAGAGGTTGCTCGGGGGAGCCGAACCGCGCGCCGCGCGCCTATCACTCGGGCGACTGGCAGGAGATCGACTGGATCTTGCGCCGGTTTGGAGTCTCGCATCCGGGCCCGCGCTACGCGGCCGGAGTCTCATTGGGCGGTAACGCCTTGCTGCGCTGGGCCGAAGAGTCGGGCCACAGCGCAGCAACCGAGGTGCAGGCGGTGGCCAGCATCAGCGCGCCCATCGATCTCGCCGCCGGCGGAGATGCCATTTCGCGCGGCTTCAACCGGATGGTGTACACGCGCATGTTCCTGCGCACGCTCAAGCCCAAGGCCATCGCCATGGTGCGCCGCCATCCGGGCTTGGCGGATGTGCATGCCATCGCGGCGGCGAGCGACCTGTACGCCTTCGACAGTGCCTTCACAGCTCCCGTGCACGGTTTTCGTGACGCCGACGACTACTGGCGCCGGGCGTCCAGCAAGCCACAGCTGGCTTCGATCCGTGTGCCCGCCCTGGTCCTCAATGCGCGCAACGACCCTTTCTTGCCGCCGTCTGCCTTGCCGGCGCCCGGCGAAATCGCGCCGCGCGTGTGGCTGGAACAGCCCGAGCAGGGCGGCCATGCCGGCTTCGCGCAGGGTGGCTTCCCGGGACTGCTGGGTTGGATGCCACAACGCGTGCTGCATTTTTTTCGCCACGGCCGGTGAGATGGATCCACTCGTGCAGAAAGCCCTGCAGCGTTGGCCGGACGTACCCGCCTGCACCGGCTGGCTGGCGTTGGACGCAAGGGGGCAATGGTGGATTCGCGACGCCGAGGTCCATCCCTGGCCGCGCCAGGGCGATGGCCGCCTGGACAAGGTCGGAGCCAGCCGAATTCAGCACGAGAAGCTGGTGGAATTCATCCAACGCAACTACGCCGCAGATCCACAGGGCTACTGGTTTTTCCAGAACGGGCCGCAGCGGGTGTACGTGGATCTGGAGGCCGCGCCCCTGATCCTGCGGCTGCACGGCATGGAGGACGGAGGCTTGCAACCTTCTTGGTCGGCGCAAACCGGCCAGGCTTGTGTGACGACGGCCGGCTATGTCGACGAGAACGGGCGCTTGTTCTTTGCGACGACGGCGGGTCCCGCCATCATGCACAGCCTCGACACGGGTTTGCTCGCACCCTGGCTTGACGATGCGCTTCAAACCCTGGCCTTGCCGGGATGCGAGGCGCTGCGGCTGGAGCGCGTTCATTTCGGCGATTTGCAGCGCGTGCTTGGATTTCGCACGCGTCCATCCATCGACTTGTACGCCGGGCGCGAGCCGCCTGTGGGTACCGCATAAGAGAAAACCCGCACGAAGCGGGTTTTCTGGGTTTCCTGTGCCTTGCCTGGGCGTTGCGCGCACCGGGGCGGCCTGTGCGCAAATCGCGCAGGCTGGCTGGAAAGCGCAGCCCTACTTGGATTGGGCCACCATATAGTCCACGGCGGCCTTGACGTCCGCATCGCTCGCGGTGCTGCCGCCCTTGGGGGGCATCATGCCGAGTTTGCCGGTGAAGCCGTGGATCGCGCGGTCATACAGCACGGGCACCCCTTGCGCGATGATGGGCCCCCAAGCCGCCTTGTCACCCACCTTGGGGGCACCCGCGACACCGGTGCCGTGGCAGGCGATGCAGGTCGACTCGTACAACTTCTTTCCAGCATCGGCGCTGGCGACCATCGCCGCGCCGCCCGTCGCAGCGGCAGCCGACGCGCCACCGGCGGCCGGCCCGGATGCGGATGCCGTCGCGGTGGCGGAAGCCGTCGGCGCTGCGCTCGACATCGACGCTGCATTGGCCTGCGATGCGGCTTGCGCGCTCGACGCCACGGCGACCTGGCCGACCGGTGCGATACGTTCGTTCACCGCTGCCGTCGACAGCGAGGCCGAGCCGGCCGGAGGCACGGTTTCATCCGAAATGAAATGCACGATCAGCAACAGGATGATGATCGGCGTTGCAAAGCCGATCAGCAGAATGAGGATGGTCTTGCGCAGCGTGGGGGCAAAAGGCAGATCGCCGCTTTCGTTGGAAGGCTTGGGTTGATGTGCGCTCATGATTGTCGATGCAAAGAAGGGGACAAGGTCAAGTTGGTGCAACCGGCAGCATGATATGGCCTGCGCGCATCGTTTTGGGTGCCGTCTCCGGCCGCAGAGCAACTGATACACTTGCACGTTGATTTCCGTCACCAAAGGCGGAACACGACGCGGTTGCCACGCATCGGCAGTCGCCAATCACGGAGTCCGCTATAGCAGGGGCTCGCAGAATTGTGTCAAGCATTGCGCCCGTAGCTCAGTGGATAGAGTATTGGCCTCCGAAGCCAAGGGCCGCTGGTTCGATTCCAGCCGGGCGCGCCAGAAAATCGTTGCCATGAGGCGCATGTAGGCGAAAAAAAACGCAGCCGAGGCTGCGTTTTTTCATCGCGCATGGCGCGCGACATGCATGTCAGAGCGGGCGGATGTTCGCAGCCTGCAAGCCTTTTTGGCCTTGTTTGACTTCGAATTGAACGCGCTGATTCTCGGTCAGGGTCTTGAAGCCACTGCCTTGAATTTCGCTGAAATGGGCGAAGAGGTCGGCTTCGCCGCCATCCTGGGCGATGAAACCAAAGCCCTTGCCTTCGTTAAACCATTTCACGGTGCCTGTTTGAGTCGTCATATCAGTTCCATATACAAGTGATGCGCAGCACATGCCAGCGCAATGCAGAAACACGCAAGAAAATCACTTGGGGAAATCGACTGGGCCTGTCACAGGACACAGCAGAGGCCTACAAAACGACGGTCTATTGCATATCTACAAGGCGAAGGATACTGCTTTTTCGGTTTTCGTGCTTGCCTATCTATTTTTGTCCCGCATACGAGACGGTTCGGCCTTACCGCGGCAGGGCGCAAGCAGTCCCTGCGGGAGGTCAAGCGAAGTTCGGCGCGGTCCTCCCGGGCTCCCGCGCACAATGGCGTGCATGAAACCACCCCAGAGACTGCAATCCCTGATTGAGGAAGGCCTGATCGACACGGTCGTCCGTCAGCTAATGAGCGGCAAGGAGGCCATGGTCTATGTCGTGCGCTGCGGCGACGAGACCCGTTGCGCCAAGATTTACAAGGAGGCCACGCAGCGCAGTTTCCGGCAGGCCGTGGACTACACCGAGAACCGCAAGGTCAAGAACACCCGCCAAGCACGCGCGATGGCCAAAGGCACGCATTTCGGCCGCCAGGCGCAGGAAGACGCCTGGCAGAGAGCCGAGGTCGACGCGCTGTACCGCCTCGCCGCAGTTGGCGTGCGCGTGCCCAAGCCCCACAACTTCTGTGACGGCGTGCTGTTGATGGAACTCGTGGCCGACGAAAATGGCGACGCCGCGCCGCGCCTGAACGATGTCGTGTTCGCTCCCGAGCAGGCACGCGCCCATCATGCCACCCTGCTCAAGGAGGTCGTGCGCATGCTGTGTGCCGGGATCGTGCATGGTGACCTCTCCGAGTTCAACATCCTGCTGGGGGCGGATGGGCCCGTGATCATCGATCTACCCCAGGCGGTGGATGCCGCCGGCAACAATCACGCCAATCGCCTGCTGTTGCGCGACGTTGCCAACCTGCGCAACTTCTTCGGGCGTTTTGCGCCGGAACTGCTGCAGACGGAGTATGGGCACGAGATCTGGGATCTGTATCAACGCGGCGTTCTTCACACCGAGGTCGCGCTCACCGGCCGCTTCGAGCATCAACACGGCGCGGTCGACGTCAGCGGTGTTCTGCGCGAGATCGACGACACACGGGTCGAGCAGGCGGCACGCCTGCTGCGGCTGCGGAGCGGGGCATGACCCGGAGGGGTTTGTATCGCCTCGAGCCGGCTCCAGTTGTGCCTACGAGCGCTGAAAAACCTCCAAGCACATCCCTATTTTTTGCGCCTGCGTTGACGGGCACGCCACAGCGTGAACAGCACCAGCATGAGGGCCATGCCGCCGTAGATGTAGAGCATCAGATCGATGTGTGCGGAAAACCAGTTGGTGTTCATGAATGACGCGGTCGTGAAGTTTGGGTTGATCGAGGGGGCGGGGCCTGGAGGCGTCGCGGGGATCGTTGCATGGGCGCGTCACCGAGGCGCGTGTGGTGACTTGCAGGCTCAGCGCTTGCGCGCGAGCGTCAGGCCGTCGCCGACCGTCAGCAGCGCGAGGTCGACGCGCACGTCGTGGTGGAGTTTGGCATTCAGCGCCTGCAGTGCGGCCGTATCGGCGTCCTTCGCCGGGTGCGCCACGGCACCGCCCCAGAGCATGTTGTCGAAGGCAATCAGGCCGCCCGCGCGCACCAGATCGAGGCACCGCTCGTAATAGTGGGGGTAGTTCACTTTGTCGGCGTCGATGAAGGCGAAGTCGTAACTTCCGGCCTCGCCTGCAGACAAGCGCGCCTCAAGCGTCTGCAGCGCCGGTGCCAGGACGAGCTCGATCTTGTGGTCGACCCCGGCTTGGCTCCAGAAGGGCCGTCCGATGCCGGTGTACGCGTCGTTGATGTCGCAAGCCAGCACATGGCCATCGGCGGGCAGCGCCAAGGCTACAGTCAGAGCACTGTAGCCGGTGAACGTCCCGATCTCGATCGTGCGGCGCGCGCCCAGCATCTTGACCAGCAGACCCATGAACTGGCCCTGGTCGGGCGCAATCTGCATCCCGGCTTGCGGATGGTCGCGGGTGGCCTCGCGCAGCGCCTTTTGCGCCGGGTGCTCGCGCAGCGAGTGGTCGAGAACGTACTGGAAAAGCCGATCGTCAATCGGCAGGGTTCGAAGCGACATCATTCAGCCCTCGGTCGTGTTCCGGACCCATCGGATCAGGCCATGTTTGGCGCGGCATGTCCCCGGAATCGGAACTTGAGCCTACAGCTCATAGGTCACCGCACCCTTGCCGTCGATGCGCACCTTGCCACCATCCTGTAGCTGGCGCAAGACGGCCCGGACCACGGCATCGTCCGCCGCAGCGCCCAGCAGGGACTTGATGCTGGCCACCAGTCTGGCTTGGCGCGCCGGCTTGTTGGCTGACTTCCTGATACTGGCCTCGACATGGTTGAATGCTTTGCGCAAATCTTCCGGCTTTGGAGTTGTCGTGTTCTCTGGTGCGCGTACCGTGTTTGACGCTGCCGACATCACGGCGGTTTTTTTCGCTCGGGCCGTGCGTTTGGCGGGTGATGCGGGTTTGGCTGGCGCGACTTTCGCCGTTGGGCTTTTTGCCGGCGGCGTTGTGATCTCTGGCGGCGAATTGTCCGTCTCGGCTTTCGCCGGTTTGGCCGTGGCTGCTTTTCTGGGTCTTGCGGTTTTGGCGGCTGGGGCCGTGGACGGTGGCTCGGCAGCGGGTTGTTTCGCTGCGGTTTGGCTGCCTGAGCCTTTGGAGTTGGCGGCCGTCTTGGCCGCCGGTGTCTTGCTCGGAGCGCGCTTGACCGCCACCTTGCCCTGGGTAAACCCAACCTGGCGGGCGGAAAACCCCAAGCCCGTGGCGTGCTCGATCATGGGCGCATAACCCTTGTCGTTGGAAATCACCACGAAACGGGCATGCGGATGCCGGGACGCGATATAGCCCATGTAGAACGAAAGATGGAAGTCCAGCGCGTTTTTACCGGCGCGCGCGATGGGCACCAGGGTGATGCGATCACCGAACGAACCTTGGTGCGCATCCACCTTCTTCTGGCGAGGACCATGGAACAGCCAGACGTCGGTCACATCAGGTGCCAAGTTGCGAATGTCGGTATCCCTGGGTTGAACATTCTCCCAATCCACCAGCACATGCGTTTGCGCGTCCGCCGCGCTCGTCGGACCGGCTGGAAGCCCCGGACGCCGCGGCGGATACTTCTTGGCGTTCTTGACCAGTTTGCGGCCCACGGCACGCTTGAGATCGACGGCGGTGTGGTCGGCCAGTTGCAGCAGATAGAGCAGCACGTCGGCGGCTTCGTCGCCAATGCGCTCCTGCAGCACGACGTCCGCATGCGCGGCCCGCGATTGTTCCGGCGTCATCCACTGGAAGATTTCCGCCAGTTCCGCGGCTTCCACCATCAAGGCCATCGCCAGGTTTTTGGGCGTGTGAAACGCTGGCCAGTCGCGCTCGGCGGCGAATTCGCGCAGGGTCGTTTGCAGGGCTTTGATGTCCAACGGTCGGCTCCCTTTTCGGTATTACTCACCAGCCCGTGCATTGCAACAGAAGACGGGCGACGGATTCGCCGGATAGCGGTCGTTTGTCCATGCCGCCGTTCTCGGCTGGCCCTTGAGCTGCGGGAAGCCAAGGGTGGCGAAGCCAATTCTCGAACGCAAGCCTCACTCCAGTGTACCCACGCCCTTTTCGCACGCCAACGGTGTTCCAGATCGAGCCTGCCGAACACCGTGGTAGACAATGGCGGCCAATCCACCGGGAACGACCCATGAGCATGAAGAAGACGGATCTCGAGAAACACCTGGCGAAAAAACTCGACGGGAAAATGAAGTCGGGCATCGTTCCGCAGCGTTTTGGACAAAGCCCTGCCGGGGCGAGGCCCGAACGCAAGTCGCGGAACTCCGCAGTCAAGCTGGTGCCGGTTGCCTGCAGGCTTCCCGCCGAGTTGGTCAGCCGCCTACGCGAGCGCGCTGTCGGCCATGAGGGCGGCATGCAGGCGATCATGGCCCAAGCGGTGGCGCTATGGCTTGAATCATCTGCTGGCGCAACGCCGGCCAGTGATGCTTCTCAGGCCACCCCGTCCCGATAGTCGGCTTACAAGGATTTCGCAGATTTCCGGCGCCACGCGATACGGCGACAAAACCGGAGCGGTTACGAACTCCAGAAGGCCATGGCAGGGAATGATGTGCCGGAGGCCATCTCTCCTGCGGATGGCTTACTGGACGTGTGCGTCAGCGAACAGACCTGGCCTAGACCATGAACTACTGTGCGATTGTGTGGTGTTTGCCACGCGTCGACATTGGGTCGGCTCATTTTCTCAGGAGCAAATCATGAGCATCAACAAGAATCAGGTCAAAGGCCGCGCCGAAGAAGCGCAAGGCAAGGTGAAGGAGGTCGTTGGCAAAGTTGCGGGCGATAAGAGCCTTGAAGTGAAAGGCAATATCCAGAAAAACGTCGGCGCGGTCCAGGCCTCGGTCGGTGACGCCGAAGCGGATATCAAGAAGTCGGTAAAGACACCTTACCGCCAACAGCAAAGATGAGTCGGATCGCGCCACAGAACTAGCGGCGAAGTCAAATCGGTTGGAGCAGTTCACAACAACCTGAAGATCACCCCGCGCTAGTGACCAACCTGCGTCTGTCGGCATTCGGTGATTGGGTATCAGCCTACTCCAACGTGGACTGATAGCGTTTCAGAACGATTAGGAGCGAAACCGTGGATTTGATACTTCTTGCGATTGTGCTTTTGTTGCTGTTTGGCGGCGGCGGTGGCTTGTATTGGGGCATGGGCATGGGCTGGGGAATGGGCCCTATCGGATTGATCGTTGTCGTCCTGATCATCGCTTTCTTGCTGTTTGGCTATCGCGGGAAACGTGGCGGCTGAAAGTGCGGGCCGTCTTGGGGACCCCGAAGCCAACGATCACGCAATGCACAGCGGGCTTGGCCTTGCCCGCTGTCTGTCAGTGGCATGGCGGCCCTCCTGAGTGGTTTGTATCCCCTCGTTTTGGGATATACCACCGTTTTATAGCCCCATGTATCCCCGGCTATCAACGCACCCCTGCGAACGCCTACGGCATGAAAAAGGCCGCAAAGCCTTGATTTCTCTTAGCGTTGCGGCCTTGTACGGATGCCGGTGAACTGGTTTTTGGTGGAGACGAGGAGGATCGAACTCCCGACCTTCGCATTGCGAACGCGACGCTCTCCCAGCTGAGCTACGTCCCCGAAAAAACGAAATCATACCCGAGCCGGCACGGGTTTGGTGCGGCGGAACACCCAGCGGCTCGGGTTCGAGGCGTACGAAGCGTAAGCGTAGCCTTCGAGGTCGAAGGCCTTGAGGTGTTCCGGGTCGGTGATGCGGTGGACGATGGCATAGCGCGCCATGAGGCCGCGCGCGCGCTTGGCGTAGAAGCTGATGATCTTGAACTTGCCGTTTTCGCCATCCTGAAACACCGGCTGGATTACCGGCAAGCCGAAAACCTTGGTGTCGACCACACCGAAATATTCGTCGGATGCAAGGTTGACCAGCACGCGGTGCTCATGGTCTTTGAGTTGCTCGCGCAGGGTTTGGGCGATGCCGCTGCCCCAGTAGGCGTAGAGATCCTTGCCCTTGGGGTTGGCCAATCTGGTCCCCATTTCCAGGCGGTAGGGCTGCATCAGATCCAGCGGGCGCAGCACGCCGTACAGGCCGCTGAGCATGGCGATGTGGTTCTGCGCCCATTCCAGATCCTTGGGCTGGAGATGGCTGGCGTCCAGGCCTTCGTAGACGTCGCCGTTGAAGGCGAGGATGGCCGGCCTGCTGTTGTCCGGCGTGAATTCCAGCGACCATGCGGCGTAGCGGTTCGCATTGAGCACCGCGAGCTTGTCGGAGATGTCCATGAGCTTCGACAACTCGACAGGGCTCTTGCGGCGCAGGATATCGATGAGTTCGGCCGATTGCTGAATGAACCGCGGTCGGGTGACCGGCAGGGCGGGGATGGGACTGGTGTAGTCGAGGCTTTTGGCGGGAGACAGGACGATGAGCATGGTGCGAGGTCTGGAGGATCGGGGCGCGTCTGCTCTGCAGGACAGGCCAGTCCGCTGGCGTGGATCAGTCGGCCTTGAAGTCCTGGATCAGGGCGGCGGCTGTGGCTGGAGAGATGACGGTTTGCATGGCGTAGTGCGGATGCTCGCAGCCCATGGTGATCGGCACTCCGGTGCGCATGGCCTGGATGTGCGCCGGGGTGAACTCGAAGCGCAGGAAGTGCACCGAGGAAGTTTTTTCCGCGTTCTCGCGCTCCAGGTCCTCGTCCGCGATGGGGTAGACGCGCGGCTGGCCAGGAACCTCCACATACACCGTGTCCTCGACGCCGATGAGCAGGGCCAGCTCGCGGCGGCGCTGTTCGACGTCTGGGTACTCCAATAGCATGGTCGCCTTCCAGTTCTGGCCGTCGGGGATCAGCGGCGCATAGGCCGCGATCTCGTCCTGGATGCCTTCCTCTTCGAAGATTTTTTCGATGCGCAGCATCTCCTGGATCTGGTAGCGGATGGTTTTCTCGTCCTCGAACTGCAGGTTCATGTGTTCGCCCAGGCGCACCGAGCGCAGCAGGCGGTGGGGGATGATTTCGGCTTTCATCTGCTTGCGGGCCTTGGCATAGGCCTCGAGCGTCAGCAGGCTGTCGCGGGTCAGGGTCATGGTGTTCTCCGGTTCGTGTCGGAAAGATGCCGCGCGTCAGAGCCCATAGGCCATGCGCAGCAGGGTCAGGGGATGCTCGAGCCTGGGCTGCGGGCCGCCCAGCTCGGCGATACCCTGGGCAATGTGGTGGCCGCCAAGCGGGCAGTCGGAACTGATGAAGTCGGGCTGCGGGGCGGCCATGGCCTTGAACACCGGCTTGCCGATTTTCATGGCGTCGGCATGGTGGGCTTTCTTCACCCCATAGGTGCCTGCATGGCCCGAGCAGCGCTCGATGGTGGTGAGTTGCACGTCCACGCTCTGGCCGATGAGCTTGAACAACTCCTCGGTCTTGCGCCCGACGTTCTGGACGCGACCGTGGCAGGGGATCTGATAGGACACCTTGCCGAGGTTTTGCTGGAAATCGGTCTTGAGCAGACCGTCCTTGTGGCGCGACACGAGGTAGTCGAACGGGTCCCACATCGCCGCCTGCACGGCCTTTACATCGGCGTCGTCGGGAAACATCAGCGGGATTTCCTGCTTGAACATCAGCGTGCAGGATGGCACCCCGGTGAGGATGGCGTAGCCGGCCTTGGCGTACTTCGCCAGCACGGGAATGTTCGCCGCCTTGGCTTGCGCCACGCCGTCGAGGTCGCCGAGTTCGAGCTTGGGCATGCCGCAGCATTGCTCCTTGTTCACCAGTTCGTAGGGAATGCCGTTGTGGTCGAGAACCTTGAGCAGATCCAGGCCGATGCCGGGTTCGTTGTAGTTGATGTAGCAGGTCGAGAACACCGCCACCTTGCCGGGCGTGCGCTCGCCGTCGAGGGCATGGGTCGTGGCGGCCTTGGGCGCGGCGGCGCGGAATTTCTTGCTGGCCAGTTCGGGCACCCAGGCGTTGCGGTCGATGCCCAGGGTGTTTTCCAGCACGGCACGCACCGGGGGCATTTTGTTCGCGGCATTGGCCACCTGCACGACGATGGGAATGCCGGCCAGCTTGCCGTGGGTGTCGGTCGAGGCCAGGAACTGGTTGGCCTTGGAAACCTTGCCCTGTTTGAACTGGATGGACTTGGCGCGCAGCATGGTGTGCGGGAAGTCCAGGTTCCAGGGGTGCGGGGGTACGTAAGGGCACTTGGTCATGTAGCACAGGTCGCACATATAACACTGGTCGACGACCTTCCAGTAATCCTGCTTGTCCACGCCGTCGACTTCGCCCGTGCCGCTCTCATCCACCAGGTCGAACAGGGTGGGAAAGGCCTGGCACAGCGAGACGCAGCGCCTGCAGCCATGGCAGATGTCGAAGATGCGTTCGAGCTCGTGCAGGCAGTCCTGTTCGTCGTGGAATTTGGGGTTGAGCCAGTCCAGCGGGTGCCGGGTGGGTGCGTCGAGATTGCCTTCGCGCGTGGACATGTGGGTTGCCTCGGATCGTGGGTTGCATCGGCCGCAACAGCAGGAGCGTCAATTTTCGCCCGCAAATGCACGGGCCTTAATGCACCACGGCAGCGCGAGGCTGCCGTGGGCTTGTGCGTCTGCGCTTGATCGTGCTTAGTCGGCCAGCACGTCCAGCGCCTTCTGGTAGCGGTTGGCGTGGGAACGCTCGGCCTTGGCCAGGGTGGAGAACCAGTCGGCGATTTCTTCGAAGCCCTCGTCACGCGCGGTCTTGGCCATGCCGGGGTACATGTCGGTGTACTCGTGGGTCTCGCCGGCCACGGCGGCCTTCAGATTGTCGCGAGTCGGGCCGATGGGCAGGCCGGTGGCGGGATCGCCGACGGCTTCGAGGAATTCCAGGTGACCGTGCGCATGGCCGGTCTCGCCTTCGGCGGTGGAGCGGAACAGGGCCGCCACGTCGTTCTGCCCTTCCACGTCAGCCTTGGCTGCGAAGTACAGATAGCGGCGGTTGGCCATGGATTCGCCGGCGAAGGCGTCTTTCAAATTCTGCTCGGTTTTCGAGCCTTTGAGTGCTGTCATCGTTTTCTCCTAGGGTGCAGAAGCTGGACACGATTGTTGCCGCTGCACGCGGCAACTGGCTAATTTATCCCCCCTCTGTGACGATGTCTAATGCAGCTTCTCAATGTGAACCATAGGCGGGTTCTATTCGCATCCGGCGGACCCTGTGCTTCGCCCGCGTCTTGCACCACGCCAGGCTCGGCCCATAATGAAACCATGGGGCGACAAAGTTCGCCTCGACACCATGGAGACGCATGATGGATCTGTCCGATTCGCCACCACCGCTGCCAAGCGCGGGCACGGCCCCGTGCCATATTCTCGGTCTTCACCATTTCGCGTGGCGCTGTCGCGATGCCGAGGAAACCCGGCATTTCTACGAGGACCTGCTCGGCCTGCCGCTCTATCACATCATTCAGAGCGATCATGTCCCGAGCACGGGCGAGTTTTGTCCCTACACGCATATTTTCTTCCGCATGGCAGACGGCTCTTTCATCGCCTTTTTCGACCTGGGCGACGATGCCATCAGCCAGCCGTCGCCCAACACGCCGGCCTGGGTCAACCATCTCGCGCTCCAGGTCGGCAGCGTGGCCGAGCTGGAGGCGGCGAAGGCCAGACTGCAGGCCGAGGGTGTGGAGGTGCTGGGCGTGACCGACCATCACATCTTCAAGTCGATCTATTTCTTCGACCCCAACGGCATCCGGGTCGAGCTGGCCGCGCAGCAGGCCTCGCCGGAGCAGATGCAGGCCGCGTCGCTGGATGCTCACGCACGCCTTGCCGAGTGGACGCAGCGCAAGCAGCAATGGCGCCAGCAGCGCGCCGAGGGCCGGACGCAAGGCGTGCTCAGGCCGGCGCGCAATGACAGGCCGGAGTATGGCGGCAGGTCGGGCTGATCCATCGGTGTGGCGGCCCCTACGATCGGGGGCCATGTTTCATGCAAGGACTCGACCATGACCACTCTGCAGCCGCCCGACGCGGCGCAACATCCCGGAGCCACTGCCACAGCCCACCATCTCCGCACCCTGGCCTTCATCGGTCTCGGCGCCATGGGCTGGGCCATGTGCGGGCATTTGCATCGCGCCGGGTACGCGTTGCGCGTCTACGCGCGCGATCCGCTCAAGCGGGAGCGCGCGCGAGGCTGCGGCATGCATGTGTGCGACAGCCCGGCGCAGGCCGCGCGCGGAGCCGCGTTTGTTTTCAGCAATGTCACGTCGACTCCCGATGTGGGGCAGGTTCTGCTCGGCGCCGATGGGGTCATCCACGGTGCCGAAGCGGGCACGATCTGCATCGACCACAGCACCATCGCGCCTGCGGGCGCCAGGGACTTCGCCGGGCAACTGGCCGCACGCGGCCTGTCTTTCCTCGATGCGCCGGTTTCGGGTGGCGAGAAGGGGGCGCGTGAGGCGAGCCTGTCGATCATGGTGGGCGGCGAAGCCGAGGTCTTTGCTCAGGCGCTGCCCCTGCTGCGGCTGCTGGGCAGCACGATCACCCACGTCGGTCCGGCCGGCTGCGGTCAGGTGGCCAAGCTGTGCAACCAGATCGTGCAGGTGATCAATATCGAGGGCCTCGCCGAGGCCATGCGTTTTGCCGCCGCAGAGGGCGCCGACCTGCCGCGCGTGCTGCAGGCGATCGCGGCCGGCATGGCCGGCAGCCGCATGCTCGATCTCATGGGGCCGAAAATGGCCGCGCGCGATTTCTCGGCGGGCATTCAGGCGCGTCTGCACGCCAAGGACTTCGGGCTGGCCGCGGAAGCCGCCAGCCAGGCTGGACTCCAACTGCCGGCGCTGCGCGTGGTGCGGGCCCAGCTCGACCGGCTCATGGCATTGGGCATGGGGTCTGACGACACCAGCTCGCTTTTGCGCGTGCTGGAGGCGCCATGAAAAACCCGGGACGTGCCCGGGTTGAGTCCTGATGGCGTCGAGGACGCGGGGCTCTTTGGCTCAAGCCGCCAGCAACTGACGCAGCACGTAGGGCAGGATTCCGCCGTGGTGGTAGTAGTCGACCTCGATCGGCGTGTCGATGCGCAGCTTCACCCGCACCCGCTGGTCCGGCTGGCCTGCGCGGTGGATGACCAGCGTTGCGTCCTGCTGGGGCTTGACGGTGTCGCCCAGCAGCACGTCGAAGGTCTCGCTGCCGGTGACGCCCAGGCTTTGCCAGGAGTCGTCGCCGAGGAACTGCAGCGGCAGCACGCCCATGCCGATGAGGTTGGAGCGGTGGATGCGCTCGAAGCTGCGCGCCACCACGGCCTTCACGCCCAGCAGCTGGGTGCCCTTGGCCGCCCAGTCGCGGCTGGAGCCGGTGCCGTATTCCTCGCCGGCGAGAATGACGGTGGGCGTGCCTTCGGCGATGTAGCGCATCGCGGCGTCGTAGATGAACATCTTCTCACCCGAGGGCTGGAACAAGGTGACGCCGCCTTCCTCGCGCGAGCCGTCGGCCTGCGGCGGAATCATCAGGTTCTTGATGCGCACGTTGGCGAAGGTGCCCCGCATCATCACCTCGTGGTTGCCGCGGCGCGAGCCGTAGGAGTTGAAGTCGGCCTTGATCACGCCATGCTCAAGCAGCCATTTGCCGGCGGGCGAACTGTCCTTGATCGAACCGGCGGGGGAGATGTGGTCGGTGGTGATCGAGTCACCGAACAGCGCCAGCGCCCGCGCGCCCTGCACGCTGGACGCGGCGGCGGCCGGCGTCATGTCGAAGCCGGCGAAAAACGGCGGTTCGGCGATATAGGTGCTGTCCGGCCAGTTGTAGACCTGGCCGGATGACTTCGCGATCTGGTTCCACAGCTTGCCAGGCTTGTCCTGAACCTGGGTGTAGTTGGCCTTGTAGGCCTTGGGGTCGAGCGCGACCTTCAGCAGCTTGTCGACCTCGGCCGCGGACGGCCAGATGTCGCCGAGGTAGACCGGCCTGCCGCCCTTGCCGGTGCCGAGCGGCTCGGTCATCAGATCGCGCGTGACCGTGCCGGCGATGGCATAGGCCACCACCAGCGGCGGCGAGGCCAGGAAATTGGCCTTGATGTTGGGGTGGATGCGCGCTTCGAAGTTGCGGTTGCCCGACAGTACCGCGGCGCACACCAGATTGTTGGCGGTGATGGCGGCATCGATGTCGGCCGCCAGCGGCCCCGCGTTGCCGATGCAGGTGGTGCAGCCATAACCGGCCACGTAGAAGCCCAGCTTCTCCAGATAGGGCAGCAGCCCGGCGCGTTCCAGGTATTCCGTGACCACCCGTGAGCCTGGAGCCAGCGAGGTCTTGATGTGCTTCTTCACCTTGAGCCCGGCCTCGACGGCCCTTTTCGCCAGCAGGCCGGCGGCCAGCAGCACACTGGGATTGGATGTGTTGGTGCAGGAGGTGATGGCGGCGATCAGCACATCGCCGTCGTGGAGGTCGATACCTTCGGAAGTTTTGATCACTTGGCCCAGGCGTTCGGCCGGCTGGCTGAAGCCACCCTGGTCCATGGGCGCGGCGAACAGTTCGGTGTACTTCGATTTCACCGCGCCGAGTTCGATGCGGTCCTGCGGGCGCTTCGGCCCGGCGAGCGAAGGCGCCACGGTGGACAGGTCGAGGGTGAGCGTGGTGGAGTAGTCGATCTGGCCCGCGCGCGGCACGCCGAACAGCTTCTGCGCCTTGAAGTAGGCGGCCAGGGCCTCGATCTCGTGTTTGCTGCGGCCCGTGCCCTTGAAGTAGTCCAGGGTCTTGTCGTCCACCGGGAAGAAACCCATGGTGGCGCCGTACTCGGGCGCCATATTGGCGATGGTGGCGCGGTCCGGCACGCTCAGGGATTCGGTGCCCTCGCCGAAAAACTCGACGAACTTGCCCACGACCTTGGCCTTGCGCAGCATTTCCGTGATGGTGAGAACGAGGTCGGTGGCGGTGACGCCGCCGCGCAGTGCGCCCTTGAGCTCCACACCCACCACGTCCGGGGTGAGGAAGTAGACCGGCTGACCCAGCATGCCGGCCTCGGCCTCGATGCCGCCCACGCCCCAGCCGACCACGCCGACACCGTTGATCATCGTGGTGTGGCTGTCGGTACCGACCAGGGTGTCGGGGTAGTACACGTCGCCCGCGCCCTTGTGCACGCCGCGGGCCAGGTATTCCAGATTGATCTGGTGCACGATGCCGAACCCGGGGGGCACGACGCCAAACGTGTCGAACGCCTGCATGCCCCATTTCATGAACTGGTAACGCTCGCGGTTGCGCTGAAATTCCAGCTTCATGTTCAGGTCCAGCGCCTTTTTGTCGCCGTAGTGGTCGATCATGACCGAGTGATCCACGACGAGGTCCACCGGCACCAGCGGTTCGATGGCTTTCGGGCTCTTGCCCATCTCGGCCGCGACGCTGCGCATCGCGGCGAGGTCGGCCAGCAGGGGCACCCCCGTGAAGTCCTGCAGGACGACGCGTGCGACGACGAAGGGAATCTCGTCGGTGCGTCGGGCGTTCGGTTTCCAGTTGGCGAGTTGTTGCACATGCTCGGCCGTTACGCGCTTGCCGTCGCAGTTGCGCAGCACCGATTCCAGGACGATGCGGATGGACACCGGCAGGCGCGAGGCGTCAACGCCCAATGCCTTGCCCAGGGCGGGAATGGAATAGAACTTGCCAGCCTTGCCGCTGGCGGTCTCGAAGGATTTGAGGGTGCCGGCAAAGGCGTGCTTGGGGGCTCTGGCGGTTTTTGTGATCTTGGTCGCGGTGGCCATGGCGAACTCCGGGGATGGATTGTTGCTGCGGGAAAGACGGTCGGGATTTCAAGCCTGGCAATACAGGTCGACATACTCGTGCACAGGCATCGCCGCGAGCGTGGCGGCGTTGAGCGAGGCGCGCACGATGCGTTCCTGTTGCCGCGGTGCGAAACGGCGTGCCAGGTTGGTGCGGAACTTGGCTTCGAGCAGGGGGATGCCGTCCTCGCGGCGGCGTCGGTGGCCGATGGGATACTCGACGACGATTTCGGGCAGCCGGCTGCCATCCTTGAACGTGACGGTGAGCGCGTTGGCGATGGAGCGCTTGTCCGGGTCGTGATAGTCCTTGGTGAACTGGGGATCTTCGACGCAGGTGATGATGCCGCGCAGCGCGTCGATACGCGGATCGGCGGCCACGGCGTCTTCGTAGTCGGCGGCCGTGAGTCGCCCGAACAGCAGCGGAACCGCCACCATGTACTGGATGCAGTGGTCCCGGTCGGCCGGGTTGCTCAGCGGACCCTTCTTGTCGATGATGCGGATGCAGGCCTCGTGGGTGCGGATGCTGATGGAGGCGATGTCCGCCGCGGTCCTGCCCATGGCCTCGAGCTGGGCGTGGACCTGCATCGCCGCTTCCACGGCGGTCTGCGCATGGAACTCGGCCGGGTAGCTGATCTTGAACAGCACGTTCTCCATCACATAGGAGCTGAACGGCCGCTGGAGCTTGAACGGTTGGCCCTTGAACAGGACGTCATAGAACCCCCAGGTCTTGGCCGAGAGCACCGAGGGGTAGCCCATTTCACCCGTGCGGGCGATGAGCGCCAGACGCACGCCGCGGCTGGTGGCGTCGCCCGCGGCCCAGCTCTTGCGGCTGCCGGTGTTGGGGGCGTGACGGTAGGTGCGCAGGCTTTGCCCGTCCACCCAGGCGAGCGAGACGGCGTTGATGATCTCGTCGCGCGACAGGCCGAGCAAACGCCCAACGACCGCCGTGGTGGCCACCTTGACCAGCACCACATGGTCGAGTCCGACCTTGTTGAACGAGTTTTCCAACGCGATGATTCCCTGGATCTCGTGCGCCTGGATCATGGCGTTGAGCACGTCGCGCATCACCAGGGGTGGTTTGCCGGTCGCCACGGCGGTGCGGCTGATCCAGTCGGCCACGGCCAGAATGCCGCCGAGGTTGTCGCTCGGATGGCCCCATTCGGCCGCAAGCCATGTATCGTTGAAGTCCAGCCAGCGGATCATCGCGCCGATGTTGAACGCCGCCTGCACGGGGTCGAGCTGGTAAGGCGTGCCGGGAACCTTGGCGCCGTTCGGCACCACCGTTCCCGGCACGACCGGGCCAAGCAGCTTGGTGCAGGCCGGATACTCCAACGCCTCCAACCCGCAGCCTAGGGTGTCGATCAGGCACAGCCTGGCAGTTTCAAACGCAAGTCCTTGGAATTGACGCTGGCCGAGCACGTAGTCGGCGATGTCGGCAAGGATCTGGTCGGGAGCGGGGCGAACGTTGGAGATGGCTGCGGTCATGGAGCGGTTGGGGGAGGTGAACTACTTGCTGGCGACGATGGGGTTGCAGTCGTCGGCCAGGCGGGTCATGTCCCGCTTGTCGAACAACATGCTCTTGGCGGGAATCTGGATCATCACCAGGCCGGCCTTGACATCGTCGAAGTGGTAGGCGCCGGTCGTGGTGGGTTTGCGGGTGAGCAAATAACGCTTGCCTTTCCAGGTGATGAGGATGGTGTGATCGTTCGCGCCTTCGCGCTTCACGTCCATCGTTTGATGCGAACCACAGCGCATGTGGCCCCATTTCATCTGGTAGCTGGGATTGACGGCTTGCTCCGCGGCAGCGGTCGCAGCGGCGCGTTGCTCGGCGGATGGTTGGGCGTTGTTTCCTGGCAACGGTTGCGCGGCATGGACCGCCGGCAAAAGCAGGGCGGCGGCGATGAAGGCACCGAAAAACGTCGGAATGGGGCGGGCTGCAGACAAAGCTTGGCGCATCATGGTCAGGTCTCCTCAGCGCAGAATTCGCCGCATTCGCAGGCTCAGGGGCGCTGCTCCAGCGGCGTGAATGACAGGTCGTCGGGACCAGTGTAATTCGCGCTTGGGCGGATGATTTTGTTATCCACACGCTGCTCGATGACGTGTGCACTCCAGCCACTGGTGCGTGAAATCACGAATAGCGGGGTGAACATCGCAGTGGGCACGCCCATCAGGGAATAGCTCACGGCGCTGAACCAATCCAGGTTCGGAAACATGTTCTTTTCGCGCCGCATCACCGCCTCGAGGCGTTCGGCGATGTTGAATCGCCTCATGTCGTGCGCCTTCTCGCTCAGCCGCCTGGCCACGCCTTTGATCACTTCGTTGCGCGGGTCGGCGATGGTGTAGACCGGATGGCCGAAGCCGATGATGACTTCCTTGTTTGCCACGCGCCGCACGATGTCGGCCTCGGCCTCGTCGGGATTGTCATAGCGGTTCTGGGTGTCGAAGGCCGCTTCGTTGGCGCCGCCATGCTTGGGGCCGCGCAGGGCGCCGATGGCGCCGGCGATGCAGGAATAGAAATCGCTTCCGGTTCCCGCAATCACGCGCGCGGCGAATGTCGAAGCGTTGAACTCGTGTTCGGCATAGAGATTCAGCGAGGTGTGCATCGCGCGCACCCAATGCATCGGCGCCGGTTTGCCGTGCAGCAGATGCAGGAAATGGCCGGCAATGTATTCGTCGTCCGTTTCGACTTCGATGCGCCGCCCGTTGTGGCTGTAGTGATACCAATAGAGCAGCATGGAACCCAGGCAGGACATGAGGCGGTCGGCGATGTCGCGTGCGCCGGGAATGCTGTGGTCGTCCTTCTCCGGCAGCACGCAGCCCAGCGCCGAAACGCCGGTGCGCATGACGTCCATCGGGTGGCTGGAGGCGGGCAGGTTTTCCAGGACGGCGCGTACCTGGACCGGAACACCGCGCAGCGCCCTGAGCTTGGCCTTGTACGCCGCCAGCTCGGCCTTGTTGGGCAGCTTGCCATGCACCAGCAGGTGGGCGATCTCCTCGAACTCGCACACATCGGCCATGTCGAGAATGTCATAACCGCGGTAGTGCAGGTCGTTGCCGGTGCGGCCGACCGTGCATAGCGCGGTGTTGCCGGCGACGACGCCGGAGAGCGCGACGGACTTCTTCTGTTTGGGCGGTGTGGTGGTTTGGGCTTCGCTCATGCTTGTCTCCTCGGTTTGGTGCGGCCGGGTTTACTTGGCCCTTTCCTGCGCGAACAGGGCGTCCAGACGGCGTTCGTAATCGTGATAACCGATGACGTCATACAGTTCGGCACGCGTCTGCATGATGTCGATGACACCTTTCTGCGTGCCCTCCTTGCGGATGGCGTCGTAGACCGTCTCGGCCGCCTTGTTCATGGCGCGGAAGGCCGATAGAGGGTACAGCGCCAGGCCCACGCCGGCGGATTGCAATTCATGCGTCGTGAACAAGGGCGTGGCGCCGAACTCGGTGATATTGGCCAGCACGGGAACCTTGACCGCGTCGGCGAAACGCCGGTACATCGTCAACTCGGTCATGGCTTCCGGGAAGATCATGTCGGCGCCGGCTTCGACGCAGGCCACGGCGCGCTCGATGGCGGCTTCCAGCCCCTCGACGGCCAGCGCATCGGTGCGGGCCATGACGACGAAGCCGGCATCGGTGCGTGCATCCACCGCCGCCTTGATGCGGTCCACCATTTCGGCGGTGCTCACGATTTCCTTGCCGGGCCGGTGGCCGCAGCGCTTGGCGCCGACCTGGTCCTCGATGTGCATGGCCGCCGCGCCGAACTTGATCAGGCTTTTGACGGTGCGGGCGATGTTGAAGGCGCTCGGACCCAGACCCGTGTCGGCGTCCACCAGCAGCGGCAGATCGCACACGTCGGTGATGCGCCGCACGTCGGTGAGCACGTCGTCCAGGGTGTTGATGCCCAAGTCAGGCATGCCCAGCGATCCGGCGGCCACGCCGCCGCCTGACAGGTAGATGGCGCGAAACCCGGCTCGTTTGGCGAGCAGGGCGTGCTGGGCATTGATGGCCCCGGCAACCTGCAGCGGCCGCTCCTGTTGCTGCGCTTCGCGGAAGCGCTGCCCGGCTGTGAGTGGGGTCACGGTGTCATCCTCCGATGGGTGCTGGCTAGGTGCGAGCCGGGCTTACAGCAGATGCTTCACGCCGTCTTGCTCTTCCATGAGCTCGGCAAGCGTCTTGTCGATGCAACGCTGCGAGAACGCATCGATGGGCAGGCCTTCCACGCGTTTGTAGGCGCCGGCGTCGCAGGTGACCGGGACGCCGAACATGATGTCCTCGGGGATGCCGTAGGAGCCATCGGACGGAATGCCCATCGTCACCCAGCGGCCGTTGGTGCCGAGGAACCAGTCGTGCATGTGGTCGATGGCGGCGTTGGCGGCGGAGGCCGCAGAGCTCAGGCCGCGCGCCTCGATGATGGCCGCGCCTCGCTTGCCCACGGTGGGCAGGAAGATGTTGCGATTCCAGTCGTCGTCGTTGATCAGATCCTTCACCGACTTGCCTTCGATGGTGGCGAAGCGGTAGTCGGCATACATGGTCGGCGAATGGTTGCCCCAGACGCAGAATTTCTCGATGGAGGCGACCGGCTTGCCGAGCTTGGCGGCGATCTGGGACAGGCCGCGATTGTGGTCGAGCCGCAGCATGGCGGTGAAATTCTTCTTCGGCAGATCGGGGGCCGATTTCATCGCGATATAGGCATTGGTGTTGGCCGGATTGCCGACGACGAGCACGCGCACGTCGCGCTTGGCCACGGCGTTCAGCGCCTTGCCCTGCGCGGTGAAGATCTGCGCATTGGCCGAAAGCAGGTCGCGCCGTTCCATGCCGGGGCCGCGCGGACGCGCGCCGACGAGCAGGGCGGCGTCGATGTCCTTGAACGCCGTGTTCGGGTCGCCGTGCGCGCTCATGCCGGCCAGCAGCGGGAAGGCGCAGTCCTCCAGTTCCATCATCACGCCCTTGAGCGCTTTCTGGGCTTTCTCGTCGGGGATTTCCAGCAGTTGCAGGATGACGGGCTGGTCCTTGCCCAGCATTTCGCCGGAGGCGATGCGAAACAGCAAGGCATAGCCGATCTGGCCGGCTGCGCCGGTCACGGCAACACGCATGGGGGCTTTGGTCATGATGGACTCCGTTGGATGGGCGGATGGAAGGTCGGGGGCTCGTTTTTCGTGATGAAGCGTGGATGGCGCTCCATGGCGGCCGGCACATTAGACCGTGTCATGATGCGGCGCATCAAGCAGTTTAGGCGCGTGGCGCCCCGGCGTCAACGAACCTATGTCATATATAAGACATCTATTAAGACAGGCTAGACAAGCTGCCGAGCCTGTGCTGCAATGCAGCGCATGGCCAGTCCGCTCCCACCTTCCCATCAGCCTGCCGGATCGGCGGCGGGCAACGCGGCGCCTGTATTCAGCCCGTTGTATCAGCAGATCAAGGCGCTGATCACGCGCGGCTTGCAAAGCGGGGAGTGGAAGCCCGGAGAAATCATCCCGAGCGAGGCTGAGCTCGCCGTGCGCTTTGGCGTCAGCCAGGGCACCGTGCGCAAGGCCATCGACGAGTTGGCGGCCGAGAATCTGCTGATCCGGCGCCAGGGGCGCGGGACCTTCGTTTCCACGCATCACGAAGAACAGGTCAAGTTCCGTTTCCTGCGTCTGGTGCCCGATGGCGAACCCGGCCAGACCCTGCGCATGGAGCGGCAATTCCTCGCCTGCCACCGTATCCGCGCGACGGCCGACGTGGCGCGGACTTTGGGCATCAAGCCCGGTGACATGGTGCTCGAAATCCGGCGCATCCTGCGCATGGGCGGCGAGCCGGTGGTGTACGAGGACATTTACCTGCAAAGCGCATCGTTTCGCGGCCTCACCGCAGAGCGCCTGGAGCGGTACCAGGGGCCCCTGTACGCCCTGTTCGAGTCGGAATTCGGCACGCGCATGGTCAGGGCCGAGGAGAAGATTCGCGCCGTCAACGCCGGCGAGCAGGAGGCCGAACTGCTGAAGGTGCCCGCGGGACAAGCGCTGCTGTCGGTCGAGCGCCTGTCGTTCAGCTATGGCGACCAGCCCGTGGAATTGCGGCGCGGCCTGTATTCCACGGCGCATCACTACTACCGCAACGCGCTGAGTTGAACCCGGCGGCAAACAGCGGACATGAAGGCCATGACGACGCAATAAACTCGCTTCACAGTCAGGTGGAGGTCCAACAACGATGCAAACCGTTCACACACGAAAACGACCCGAATACCGCAATATCCACGTCGCCCAGATCGTGCGCTACCGCATGCCTCTGGCGGCCATCGCCTCGATCTTGCACCGAATCAGCGGGGCCGTGATGTTCCTGCTTCTGCCCTTTGCTCTATGGGCCTTCGACGCCAGCCTGCGCTCGCCGCAGAGCTATGCCCAGCTTGGGCAGGTTCTGGGGTGGTGGCCCGTCAAGCTGGTGCTGCTCGGCCTGTTCTGGGCGCTGGCCCATCATTGGACGGCTGGGGTGCGGCACCTCATGATGGATATTTTCCAGGTCGTCAGCAAGGAGCAGGGCCGCGTCTTGGCGGCGGCCACGTTCGTGGTCTCGCTGTTGGCCACGGCCGCTTTTGCCGCCCACATTTTTTGGGGAGCCTGAAATGGGCGCACCGAATTTTGGCGCACACCGCCTCGTGGTGGGCGCGCATTACGGTTTTCGCGACTGGCTGGCCCAGCGCGTCACCGCCGTCGTGCTGGCCGTCTACGTTCTCGTGTTGCTGGGCTATTTCGTCTGGCCCGAGCCGTTGAGTTATGCGCGCTGGCAGGCTTTGTACGCCGCGCAGTGGATGAAGCTGCTGAGCTTTGTCGCCGTTGTCGCCTTGCTCTACCACGTGTGGGTGGGCATGCGCGACATCTGGATGGATTACATCAAGCCCGTGTGGCTGCGCCTGTCGCTGCAGGTGCTGACCATCGTCTGGCTCGTGGCTTGCGCCGGCTGGGCCGTGCAAGTCCTGTGGAGGGCGTAAGCCGTGCAAGTCAATCAACGCAAATTCGACGTGGTCATCGTGGGCGCCGGTGGTTCCGGCATGCGCTGCGCGCTGCAGCTCGCCCGCGATGGGCTGGACGTCGCGGTGCTGTCTAAGGTTTTTCCCACGCGCTCGCACACGGTCGCAGCGCAGGGGGGCATCAGCGCCTCGCTCGGCAATATGAGCGAGGACAGCTGGTACTGGCATATGTTCGACACGGTCAAGGGGTCCGACTACCTCGGCGACCAGGACGCCATCGAGTTCATGTGCCGCGAGGCGCCGAGCGCCGTGTACGAGCTCGAGCACATGGGCATGCCGTTCGATCGAAACCCCGACGGCACGATCTACCAGCGCCCCTTCGGGGGGCACACCGCGAACCTTGGCGAGAAGCCGGTGCAGCGCGCATGCGCCGCCGCCGACCGCACCGGCCACGCCCTGCTGCACACCCTGTACCAGCAGAACGTGGCCGCGCGCACCCACTTTTTCGTCGAGTGGATGGCGCTCGACCTGATCCGCGACGCCGAAGGCGACGTTCTCGGCGTCGTGGCGATGGAGATGGAGACCGGCGAGGTCACCATCCTGGAAGCCAAGGCCACCGTGCTGGCGACCGGCGGAGCAGGGCGCATTTTCGCCGCGTCGACGAATGCCTACATCAATACCGGCGACGGCCTGGGCATGGCCGCACGCGCCGGCATTCCGCTGCAGGACATGGAATTCTGGCAATTCCACCCCACCGGCGTGGCGGGCGCGGGCGTGCTCATCACCGAGGGTGTGCGCGGCGAAGGCGGCATCTTGCTCAACGCCAACGGCGAGCGCTTCATGGAGCGCTACGCGCCCACGCTGAAGGATCTGGCCCCGCGCGATTTCGTCTCGCGTTCAATGGACCAGGAAATCAAGGAAGGGCGCGGCTGCGGTCCGCACAAGGACCATGTGTTGCTCAAGCTCGACCACCTCGGCGCCGAGACCATCCACAAGCGCCTGCCGTCGATTGCCGAAATCGCCCAGAAGTTCGCCAACGTCGATTGCACCAAGGAGCCCATCCCCGTGGTGCCCACCATCCACTACCAGATGGGCGGCATCCCGGCCAACATCCACAGCCAGGTTCTGACGGTGGGGGCGGACGGCGGCGACCAGGTGGTTGGCGGTTTGTACGCGATCGGCGAATGCTCCTGCGTCAGCGTGCACGGCGCGAACCGCCTGGGGACCAACTCTCTGCTCGATCTGGTGGTGTTCGGCCGTGCCGCGGGCAGGCACATCGCCTCGAGCGATCTGCTCAAGCGCAGCCACAAACCCCTGCCGGCCGATGCGGCGGATCTCGCCCTGGCCCGCCTGGCGCGACTGGATGCATCCAAGTCGGGCGAATCGATCCAGGACGTGGCGAACGCCATACGCACGACCATGCAGACGCATTGCGGCGTGTTCCGCACTTCGGAGCTGTTGCGCGCCGGGGTGGACGCCATCGCGCAAATCGAGCAGCGCGTTCAGCACATCCACCTCAAGGACAAATCCACGGTGTTCAACACCGCACGGGTCGAGGCCCTGGAAGTGGAAAACCTGATCGAAACGGCGCGCGCCACCATCATTTCGGCCGAGGCCAGGCAGGAAAGCCGGGGCGCCCATTCGCATCGCGACCATCCCGATCGGGACGACGTGAACTGGCTCAAGCACAGCCTGTGGTTCAGCGAAGACAACCGCCTCGCCTATCGCCCGGTGCAGATGAAGCCGCTGTCCGTGGACACCTTCAAACCCAAGGCGCGCACCTTCTAATCGCCGCCGCCGGAGACTCCCATGACCCGCAAGATGAAGTTTTCCATCTACCGCTACGACCCGGACAAGGACGCCAAGCCCTACATGCAGGACTACGAGGTCGAGCTGCAGCACAACGACAAGATGCTGCTCGACGCGCTCATGCGCATCAAGGCCGACGTGGACGAGACCGTCGCCTTTCGCCGATCGTGCCGCGAGGGTGTGTGCGGTTCCGACGGCATGAACATCAACGGCAAGAACGGTCTGAGTTGCACCACCAACCTGCTCAGCTTGAAAGAGCCGGTGGTCCTCAAACCACTGCCGGGGCTGCCGGTGATCCGCGATCTGATCGTGGACATGACGCAGTTCTTCAACCAATATCACTCGATCAAGCCCTACTTGATCAACGACACGCCGCCACCCGAGAAGGAGCGCCTGCAAAGTCCCGAGCAGCGTGAAGTGCTCGATGGGTTGTACGAGTGCATTCTTTGCGCCAGTTGCTCGACGTCCTGCCCGAGCTTCTGGTGGAACCCGGACAAATTCGTCGGCCCGGCGGGCCTTTTGCAGGCCTACCGCTTCATTGCCGACAGTCGCGACGAGGCCACCAATGCCCGCCTCGACGATCTGGAAGACCCCTATCGCTTGTTCCGCTGCCACACCATCATGAACTGCGTCGATGTCTGCCCCAAGGGCCTCAACCCGACCAAGGCCATCGGCAATATCAAGGATCTGATGTTGCGCAGAGCGATCTGAGTCATGCTGCAGGACGCCAGCCCCGAAGCCCGCGTTCCCGACGCCGCCGAGCTGCGCCGGATGCGCTGGCGCGCGCGCCGTGGCCTGCTGGAGAACGATCTGATCCTCGGCCGTTTTTTCGAACGCCATGCGCAATCGTTGAGCGCGCGGGACTGGCATGCCTTGCAGTCCCTGCTCGAGCTCGACGACAACACGTTGCTCGAGCTCGTTCTCGGCCAGGCCGCGTTGCCGCCCGATCCCTGCAACGCCGATCGGATTCGTGTGCTGCGCCTGCTCAGGACGGCTTAAGACTCGCTTGTTTTGCTCACGCCATGCACTGCCAAGGGGCTATTGCAGCCCCGAGACGATGTCCCTTCCAACCATCCGGAGCTGCACCATGACCCCCTCTGACGTCAAAGCCACGCTGTCCTTCTCCGACGGATCGCCCAGTATCGAGTTGCCCATCCACCAGGGCTCTCTGGGTCCGGACGTCATCGACATTCGCAAGCTCTACGCGCAGACCGGCAAATTCACCTACGACCCGGGTTTCCTGTCCACGGCGTCGTGCAGTTCGGCGATCACGTACATCGATGGCGACAAAGGCGAGCTGCTTTATCGCGGCTACCCCATCGAGCAACTGGCGGTGCACTGCGATTACATGGAGACCTGTTATCTGATTCTCTATGGCGAGCTGCCCAGCGTGGAGCAGAAGAAGGCTTTCACCGCGCGTGTCACCCAGCACACCATGGTGCACGAGCAGATGCAGTTCTTCCTTCGAGGCTTTCGTCGCGATGCGCATCCGATGGCGGTTCTCACCGGGCTGGTTGGGGCCATGTCGGCGTTCTACCCGGACTCGATCAATCTGCACGACGCGGGGCAGCGCGATATTTCCGCGGTGCGCCTGATCGCCAAGATGCCGACGCTGGTGGCCATGGCCTACAAGTACAACATGGGCCAGCCCTTCATGTATCCGCAGAACAAGCTGAGCTATACCGGCAATCTGATGCGCATGATGTGGGCCACGCCTTGCGACGAATACGAACCCAACCCGGTGATCGAGCGCGCGCTCGACCGCATTCTCATCCTGCATGCCGACCACGAGCAGAACGCGTCGACGTCGACCGTGCGCCTGTGCGCCTCGTCCGGCACCAACCCGTTCGCCGCCATCGCTGCGGGCGTGGCCTGTCTGTGGGGGCCGGCACATGGCGGCGCCAACGAAGCCAGCCTGAACATGCTCTACGACATCCAGGCGCAGGGCGGTGTGGCCAAGATCGGCGAATTCATCAACCAGGTGAAGGACAAGAATTCGTCGGTGCGCCTGATGGGTTTTGGCCATCGCGTCTACAAGAATTACGACCCGCGGGCCAAGCTGATGCGCGAAACCTGCCACGAGGTGCTCGACGCCCTCGGCCTGCACGATGATCCGCTGTTCAAGCTGGCCATGACCCTGGAGAAGATCGCGCTCGAAGACGACTATTTCATCCAGCGCAAGCTCTACCCCAACGTCGACTTCTATTCCGGGATCGTGCAGAAGGCCATCGGCGTGCCGGTGTCGCTCTTCACCGCCATCTTTGCCCTGGCGCGCACCGTGGGCTGGATCGCCCAGCTCAACGAGATGATCTCCGACCCCGAGTACAAGATCGGCCGCCCGCGCCAGCTCTTCACGGGTGCAGTCCAGCGCAATGTCGTGCCCATCGCCCAGCGCGCCTGATCAGTCTGGCGTTGCGGTACGGTAACCCGGCCGAGGCCGGGTTTTTTCTCGCCGCTCGCCTTAAAATTGCAGGTTCTGCACAAGAAGCGGGCACCAAACGGCCCCATGCACCTGGAACATTGATGGCACGCACCCTTTACGACAAACTCTGGGACGAGCATATGGTGGACGTCGATTCCGACGGCACCGCGCTGCTCTATATCGACCGCCACCTGGTGCATGAAGTCACCAGTCCGCAGGCTTTCGAGGGCCTCGAGCTGGCGCATCGCAAGATCTGGCGCATCAGCGCCAATCTTGCCGTTTCCGACCACAACGTGCCGACCACCGACCGCTCCGCGGGCATCGCCGATCCGGTGTCGCGCCTGCAGGTCGACACGCTGGACCGGAACTGCGACGCCAACGGCATCACCCAGTTCAAGATGAACGACCGACGCCAGGGCATCGTCCATGTCATCGGGCCCGAGCAAGGCGCCACCCTGCCCGGCATGACCGTGGTGTGCGGCGATTCCCACACCAGCACCCACGGCGCCTTCGGTGCCCTGGCCTTCGGCATCGGCACCAGTGAGGTCGAGCATGTGCTGGCCACGCAAACGCTGCTGGCGCGCAAGATGAAGAACATGCTCGTGCGCGTCGGCGGCCAACTCCCCGTGGGCTGCACGGCCAAGGACCTCGCGCTGGCCGTGATCGGCGCCATCGGGACCGCGGGCGGGACGGGCTACACCATCGAGTTCGGCGGCCCCGTGGTGCGCGGGCTGAGCATGGAAGGGCGCATGACCCTTTGCAATATGGCCATCGAAGCCGGCGCGCGCGCCGGTTTGGTGGCGGTCGACGAAACCACGCTGCGCTATATCAAGGGCCGTCCGTTTGCGCCGACCGATGTGGAGTGGGAGCAGGCGTCCGCCTACTGGCGCACGCTGCACTCGGATCCCGGCGCCGTGTTCGACGCCGTGGTCGATCTCGACGCCAGCCGGATCCGTCCGCAGGTCACCTGGGGGACCTCGCCCGAAATGGTGGCGGCCATCGACGAACGCGTGCCTGACCCCGACAAGGAAAAGGATCCGGTGCGCCGCTCCGCGATGGAGCGCGCGTTGCAATACATGGGGCTGGAGCCGAACAAGCCGCTGGCCGACATCTTTGTCGACAAGGTGTTCATCGGCTCGTGCACCAACTCCCGCATCGAAGATCTGCGCGACGCTGCCCGTGTGCTCGCCGGCAAGCGCATCGCGCCCAACATCAGGCTGGCGCTCGCGGTTCCGGGCTCCGGCCTGGTCAAGGCCCAGGCCGAACGCGAAGGGCTTGACAAGATTTTCAGGGCCGCCGGCTTCGAGTGGCGCGAGCCGGGCTGTTCCATGTGCCTGGCGATGAACGCCGACCGCCTGGAGCCGGGTGAGCGCTGCGCGTCGACGTCCAACCGCAATTTCGAGGGACGGCAAGGACAGGGTGGGCGAACGCACCTGGTGAGCCCGGCCATGGCTGCCGCTGCCGCGGTCGCGGGGCATTTCGTCGATGTCCGCAGTCTTTGAGGCCTAGCGTCGCGCGACGCTAGTTCCCGTTCACACTTTCGAGCTCCTCATGCAAGCTTTCACCATTCACCAGGGCCTGGTGGTTCCCATCGATCGCGAAAACGTCGATACGGACGCCATCATTCCCAAGCAGTTTCTCAAGTCCATCCGGCGCTCGGGCTTCGGGCCGAACTTGTTTGACGAGTGGCGTTATCTCGACCACGGCGAGCCGGGCCAGGATCCGGCCACGCGCAAGCCCAATCCGGATTTCGTGCTCAACCAGCCGCGTTATCAAGGCGCCAGCATCATGCTGGCGCGCAAGAACTTCGGTTGCGGTTCCTCGCGCGAGCACGCGCCTTGGGCCATCGAGCAATATGGCGTCCGCGCCGTCATCGCACCGAGCTTCGCCGATATTTTTTTCAATAACAGTTTCAAAACCGGGTTGCTCCCGATCGTGCTGCCCGAGTCCGAAGTCTCCAAGTTGTTCGACGAGGTCTATGCCTTCGTCGGCTATCAGCTCACGGTCGATCTGCCGCGGCAGCGCGTAATCAAGCCCGACGGCACCGAACTGCCGTTCGAGATCACCGCTTTCCGCAAGGATTGCCTGGTGGGCGGCCTGGACGAAATCGGCCTGACCCTGCAGAAATCGGACAAGATTCGCGCCTTCGAAGCCGAGCGACTAGCGCGCATGCCATGGCTGGCGCACCGCATCCTCTGAACCTCCAACATCCCATCATTCATGAAAATCGCTGTTCTGCCGGGTGACGGCATCGGTCCCGAGATCATGGCCGAGGCCGTGAAGGTGCTGCGCCGGCTGGAGTCGCACCAGGTGCGGTTCGAGCTCGAATTCGCCGATGTCGGGGGAATCGCATACGCCAAGCACGGCCACCCCTTGCCCGAGGCCACGCTGGCCCTGGCCAAGCAGGCCGATGCGGTGTTGTTCGGCGCGGTGGGCGATCCGCGCTACGACGCCTTGGAGCGCGCCCTGCGTCCCGAACAGGCCATCCTGGGCTTGCGCAAGAGCCTGGGCTTGTTCGCCAATCTGCGCCCCGCCGCGCTGTACGCCGAACTGGCCAGCGCCTCCAGCCTCAAGCCCGAGGTCGTGGCCGGGTTGGACATCCTGATCGTGCGCGAACTCACCGGCGACATCTATTTCGGCCAGCCGCGCGGGCGCCGCAGCGCGCCCGACGGCGCCTTCGCCGGCCAGCCCGAGGCTTTCGACACCATGCGCTACAGCCGCCCGGAAATCGAACGCATCGCCCATGTCGCCTTTCAAGCCGCGCGCACCCGCAAGGCTGCAGGGCATGCGGGCAAGGTCACGAGCGTCGACAAGGCCAACGTGCTGGAAACCTTCCAGTTCTGGAGGGACGTGGTGACGGAGGTGCATGCGCAGTACCAGGATATCGAGCTCGAACATATGTACGTGGACAACGCCGCCATGCAGTTGGTGCGCGCGCCCAAGAAGTTCGACGTCATCGTCACCGGGAATATGTTCGGCGATATCCTGAGCGACGAGGCCGCCATGCTCACGGGCAGCATCGGGATGCTGCCGTCGGCCTCCCTGAACGCGGACAAACGGGGCTTGTACGAGCCTTCGCACGGCTCGGCCCCCGACATCGCCGGCAAGGGCATGGCCAATCCGCTGGCCACCATTCTCAGCGCGGCGATGATGCTGCGCTATTCGCTGGCGCAGCCCGAGATGGCTGTGCGCATCGAGCAGGCGGTGCAGGCGGTGTTGCGCCAGGGACTGCGCACGGCCGACATCGCCGAGCCGGGGTCGCGCCGGGTCGGCTGCGTGCAGATGGGCGATGCCGTGGTTGCCGCGCTGGGCTGAGGCCGCGCGGACGAAAGCAATTCAAGACGAGACGGATCAGATGGCAAACAGACGAGTGGGGCTTGTGGGGTGGCGCGGCATGGTGGGTTCCGTGCTGATGCAGCGCATGCGCGAAGAGGGCGATTTCGATTGCATCGACCCGGTGTTCTTCTCGACAAGCAACGCGGGCGGTCAGGCTCCCGCATGGGCGAAGTCAAGCAACCCGCTGCTCGACGCGCACGACATCGACGCGCTGCGTTCGTGCGACATCATCGTCACCGCCCAGGGTGGCGACTACACCACCGCTGTGTTCGACACCCTGCGCGCCACCGGTTGGACAGGTCACTGGATCGACGCCGCATCCACCCTGCGCATGCGCGACGACTGCGTCATCATCCTCGATCCGATCAACCGGCCGGTCATCGACGCGGCGATCGACAAGGGCGGACGAAACTGGATCGGCGGCAACTGCACCGTCAGCTGCATGCTGATGGGCGTGGGCGCCCTGTTCAAGGCCGGCCTGGTGGAGTGGATGACCAGCATGACCTACCAGGCGGCATCCGGCGGCGGCGCCCAGCACATGCGCGAGTTGCTCACGCAGTTCGGCACCCTTCATGCCGAGGTCGGCGCGCTTCTCGCCGATCCCGCCTCGGCCATCCTGGACATCGACCGCGGCGTGATCGGCAAGCAGCGGAGCCTGAGCGCCGACGAAACGCGCAATTTCGAAGTGCCGCTGGGGGGCAGCCTGATCCCCTGGATCGACAAGGACCTTGGAGGCGGCGTGTCGCGCGAGGAATGGAAGGCCGGCGCCGAAACCAACAAGATTCTGGGGCGCGGCGGTCCGTCCGCCCCGGCCATTCCGGTCGACGGCCTGTGCGTGCGCATCGGGGCGATGCGCTGTCACAGCCAGGCGCTCAGCCTCAAACTCACGCGGGACGTCCCGCTGGCCGAGATCGAGGCCATGATCGCCGCCGACAACGCCTGGGTGAAGGTTGTGCCCAACACGCGCGAGGCCAGCATCCGCGACTTGACACCGGTCGCCGTCACGGGGACCCTCACCATCCCCGTCGGCCGCCTGCGCAAACTGGCGATGGGTCCCCAATATCTGGGCGCATTCACGGTGGGTGACCAGCTGTTGTGGGGCGCGGCGGAGCCGCTGCGTCGCATGCTGCGGATTTTGCTGAACGCCTGACGCCATTCCACGTCGCGCAGGGGCCTGGCACAAACCCTGCATGAGCCCCCTTGTATGGCCTGGACGCGACAGTTCACGGCATTGCTTAACTTCAGTATTTGGCCGAGCTTGTCAGCCTAACTAGCGGATGTTATGTTGTTTCGACCATCAATCTGCAGCGTGCCGTGAACAAAACCAAAGCTCAATACAGGGGGTTCAAAGTGGCCAATTGGCGTCATGCCGTCGGCTTGGTGTGTCTGGCAGCACTGCCTGGAGCGATTTCCCAGGCCTATGCGTTCGGTCTGGGCCACGCCACCGTCAAGTCCGCGCTGGGTCAGCCCCTTCACGCTGACATCGACATCACCCAGATCACGCCCAACGAAGCCTCGTCGCTCAAGGTTGGTATCGCCCCTGCTTCAGCTTTCCAGTCGCGCAAGCTCAACTACAGCAGCATTCTGCCCGACCTTACGGTCACACTGGAACATCGTCCCGACGGCACGCCTTATCTGCGCCTGACCAGCTCACGCCCCGTGCAGGAACCTTTCGTCGACGTGTTGTTGCGCGCATACTGGGCCAATGGCGAGTTGACGCGGGACTACACCCTCCTGTTCGATCCGCCGTCCTTCCAGGAACCGCAAGCAGCAACCCAGATCGCCCCGCAGGCTCCGGCGCAACAGGCGCCGCTGGCCCAGCAAACGCCTTCCGCGGGACAAGAAAGCAAGCGCCAGACGGCACCTCCCACGCCCGCACCTCCCAGGCCTGCAGCTCGGCCGAGTCAGCCGTCCGCCGCGAGCACCTATACCGTGCATCAAGGGGACACGCTCTCCAGCATTGCCCAGAGGTTCGGCGTCGAAGGCGCGTCGCTGGACCAAATGCTCACGGCCCTGTACCGCGCCAACAGCGGAGCCTTCATCGACAGCAATATGAACTTGCTGCGCTCGGGCGCCATCCTGCGCATTCCAGGTGCACAGGAGGTGCAGGCCATTCCGCAAAGCCAGGCGCACCAGGTCGTCGTCGTGCAGAGCCATGATTTCGAGGCCTATCGACGCAGGTTGGCCGAAATGACCAGCCAGGCCGCGCCGCAGGAACAAACCAATGCACGCAAGGCGACTGGCAAGGTTCAGGCCGAAGTGCAGGAGCCGGCTGCCGGCGCATCCGGTGCCCAATCACAACTGAAGCTGAGCAAGGCGACGGTGGGCGCCGCGGCGCAAAAGCAGGCTGAACAGGCCAGCGAGATCGCCAAGCAAAAGCAGGCCGAATCGACGGCGCATCAGTTGGCTGAAACCAAAGCCAACGTCGCCGCGTTGTCCAAGCTCGCGGCAAGCGCCAGCGCCGCCGTCCGTGCCGCAACGAGCGGCCCGGCCATGACAGGGTCAGCAGCTGCGCCAGCTCCGGTTGGCGCGTCGTCGTCTTCGGCTCAAGCTGCCGTGGCCAAACCGGCGGCATCCGCGACGCCATCTGCGATTGCCTTGCCCGCTGCGGCGCCTGCTTCGAAACCGAAGCCGGCCGTCAAACCCACGCTGGTCACCAACAAGCCGGCGGTGTCGGCGTTGCCCGGAATGGGTTGGCTGTCAGGCTTGCTGGCCAATCCTCTGTTCGCACCTGCCGCCGGCGCCATCGTGCTCTTGCTGGCGGCCTTGGCATTCATGCGCCGTCGCCAGCATTCCAAGCCGGCGCGCGATACATCGGTCTTCGACAGCCGCCTGAGTGCGGCCGACAGCTTCTTCGGTGGTACCGGCGGGGAACGGGTGGACACGCGCAACAGCACCCTGGGTTCCTCCGTGGCCTATTCGCCGAGCCAACTCGATACGGGCGATGTCGATCCCGTTGCCGAGGCCGATGTCTATCTGGCCTATGGACGAGATTTGCAGGCCGAGGAAATTCTCAAGGAGTCCCTCAAGAATCATCCCGATCGCAACGCCGCCCGCCTGAAGCTGCTGGAAATCTATGCCAAGCGCAAGGACGTGCGTTCTTTCGAAATGACGGCGGCCGAATTGTTCGCGCTGACCGAAGGTGTCGGCGATGACTGGAAAAAAGCCCAGGATCTCGGTCGAAATCTCGATCCGGTGAACCCGCTTTATCACAACACGGTCCCCCCCAGCACCATCAACGCGCCGACGACCATACCCGCAACCGATTTTGCGCCCACGGGGTCGTCGCTGATGGCTGTGCCCGCAACCGTTCCGGCGACCGAACTGCTGACCAGCCTACCCTCGCTGATGACGGTCTCGGCTGCTGCCAAGGCCGAAGAGCCTGGCTCCCGGCTCGATTTGAATCTCAATCTTTCCGCGCCCGAAGCTGCCGCGGCTAAGGGTTCCCAACCCTCCGCCCCATCGGGTGGCGCCGGGTCGGATCAGCCCGATTCGGCCCTGAACTTCGACATGTCCGGCTTTCCTCCTCCGTCGCCGACCCCGCCGGCCGCTTCTCCTTCGAAGCCTGGGGAGCCGCCCAGCGCGCAGCCGCTGGAGTTCGATCTGGGCGCTCTGTCGCTGGATCTCCCTGGCGAACCGTCTGCGTTCCGGGCGCCTGCGGTTGAGGTTTCCGCACCGCAGGCGGCGTCGCAGCCTCAGGCGAAGCCAGGGGCTTCTCAAGGGTTGGATACACGCTTGGCCCTGGTCGAGGAATGCCGAGCCATGGGCGATTTGGACATGGCGCGCAATCTCTTGGGGGAAATCATCGCCGAAAGCGACGGCGCCACCAAGGAACGCGCTGAAAAAATGCTGTCCGAGTTGGCCTGACAACACGGGTTCATGCGTATCGCCCTTGGGCTGAGTTACAGAGGGGCGGCTTATCTGGGGTGGCAGAGTCAGCCCAGTGGGAAGGCCGTGCAAGACCATCTCGAGGCGGCCCTGCGCAGATTCGTCGGCGAGGGCGTGCGCACGGTCTGCGCCGGGCGGACCGATGCCGCGGTCCATGCCTTGCAGCAGGTGGTGCATTTCGATTCGCCGGTCGAGCGCGCGCCGTTTTCCTGGGTGCGCGGCGTCAACTCCTTCCTGCCTCCCGATATTGCCGTGCTCTGGGCGCAAGCCGTGGCGGAAGATTTCCACGCCCAGAAGAGCGCCATATCGCGGCGCTATCGCTACGTTCTGCTGGCGTCGGCGGTGCGGCCCGCGGTGCTCGAATCGCTAGTGGGCTGGACGCATGCCAGGCTCGACCTGGAACGCATGCGCGCCGCTGCGCGGATCTTGATCGGCCGCCATGACTTCTCGGCCTTTCGCGCAAGCCAGTGCCAGGCGCGCTCTCCGGTCAAGACACTGCACGAAATCGAGATCAGTTGCCAGGGAAACACCTGGAACTTCGATTTCCACGCGAACGCCTTCCTGCATCACATGGTTCGCAACATCATGGGATGCCTGATCGCCGTCGGAAGCGGCGCGCAAGACACCGAATGGCTGCAGAATGTCTTGATGGCGCGCTTACGCAGTTTGGCGGCGCCGACTTTCATGCCCGACGGTTTATATTTTCTCGGCCCCCATTACCCGGTTGAATTCGGCCTGCCCGAACCGGCGCGGGCGCTGCCGGTGCTTCTCGCCTGACATCCGTGACGTTTCCTGCCGATTCCCTTCACCGCACACGCATCAAGATCTGCGGCATCACCCGCGTCGAGGATGCTCTGGCCGCCGCGGAGGCCGGAGCCGACGCCATCGGCCTGGTGTTCTATCCGAAGAGCCCGCGTTGCGTGACCTTGTCCCAGGCGGCCAGCATCGCCCGAGCGCTGCCGCCCTTTGTCAGCACAGTCGCCTTGTTCGTCAATGCCGCGCAGGATACGGTGCGCGACGTGATCGATGCCGTTCGCCCTGCGATGCTGCAATTTCATGGCGACGAGACGCCCGCGGCGTGTGCGCTAGCCGGGCATCCCTACTTGCGCGCCGCCCGCATGAGGCCGGGGCTGGATTTGCTAGACTTCAAAGCCCGATACGCGGATGCCAAAGCCTTGTTGCTCGACGCCTACGTCGAGGCCTACGGCGGCGGCGGTGAGGTCTTCGATTGGTCACTGATTCCAAAAAGCGCCAACTTTCCCATCGTTTTGTCTGGTGGGTTGCATGCGTCAAATGTGGGGCGGGCCATTGCGCAGGTCAGGCCCTGGGCTGTTGACGTCTCATCGGGCGTCGAATTGGCCAAGGGCGTGAAGGACGCATCGGCCATTCGCAGCTTCGTTGCTGCCGTGCGCGATGCGGATGCCGCCGCACAAGGCTGACTGCCTTTACGGTTTCCCGGCGCGAATCGCGCGAATCTGCACCCCGAATTCCATCATGCTCAACTATGCCTATCCCGACGCCAGCGGCCATTTCGGCCCCTACGGCGGAAGTTTTGTCGCCGAAACCTTGTTCAAGGCGCTGGATGAACTCAAGGCCGCTTACGAACATTACCGTAACGATCCCGAGTTCATGGCCGAATTCCGCAGCGAACTCAAGCATTTCGTGGGGCGCCCAAGCCCCGTCTACCACGCCGCGCGTTTGAGCGGCGAACTGGGCGGCGCGCAGATTTTTCTCAAACGCGAAGACCTCAACCACACCGGCGCGCACAAGATCAACAACACCATCGGACAGGCCATGCTGGCCCGGCGCATGGGCAAGCCGCGCGTGATCGCCGAAACAGGCGCCGGTCAGCACGGCGTGGCCTCGGCCACGGTGGCCGCACGCTACGGCATGGAGTGCGTCGTCTATATGGGGTCGGAGGACGTGAAGCGCCAGTCGCCCAATGTGTATCGCATGCATCTGCTCGGCGCCAAGGTGGTGCCGGTGGAATCCGGCAGCAAGACCTTGAAGGACGCGCTCAACGAAGCCCTGCGCGACTGGGTGACGAACGTCGAGAACACGTTCTACATCATCGGCACCGTCGCCGGACCGCATCCCTATCCCATGATGGTGCGCGATTTCCAGCGCGTGATCGGCGACGAGTGTCTTGTGCAGATGCCCGAGATGATCGGTCGCCAGCCCGACGCCGTGCTGGCCTGCGTCGGCGGGGGCAGCAATGCGATGGGTATTTTCTATCCCTACATCCCGCACGAGAATGTGCGCCTGATCGGCGTGGAAGCGGGCGGCGAGGGCCTCGCCAGCGGGCGGCATGCCGCGTCCCTGTCCGCGGGTTCTCCGGGGGTGTTGCACGGCAACCGGACCTATCTGCTTCAGGACGCGGGCGGGCAGATCATCGAAACCCATTCAGTGTCGGCCGGACTCGACTACCCCGGCGTCGGCCCCGAGCATGCCTGGCTCAAGGACATCGGCCGCGCCGAGTACGTCTCGGTGACCGACGACGAGGCCCTGGCGGCTTTCCACAGGTTGTGCCGCACCGAGGGCATCATCCCGGCGCTTGAGTCCAGCCACGCGTTGGCGCAGGCCATGAAAATGGCGCCCGAGATGGGACGCGACAAGGTGTTGCTGGTGAATCTTTCCGGGCGTGGCGATAAGGACATCGGCAATATCGCCGACCTCACCGGCGCGCAGTTCTTCTGCCGTCCGTCCTGCCGTCAGGGAGCCGCACGATGAGTCGTATCGCGACCACCTTCGAGCGCCTCGCGCGCGGCGGGCGCAAAGCCCTGATCCCCTATATCACCGCGGGCGATCCCGATCTCGCTGCGACCGTGCCGCTGATGCATGCCCTGGTTCAGGCCGGCGCCGATGTGCTCGAACTCGGTGTGCCCTTCTCCGATCCGATGGCCGACGGCCCCGTGATTCAGCGCGCCAGCGAGCGTTCACTCGCGCGCGGGGTGGATCTGGCCCAGGTGCTGGCCTGGGCGCGCGAGTTTCGCCAACAGGACGCCGGCACGCCGCTGGTGTTGATGGGCTATGCCAATCCGGTCGAGCGTTTTGGCGTCGAGAACTTCGTTCCCGCGGCGCAGGCTGCCGGGGTCGACGGCGTGCTGGTGGTCGACTACCCGCCCGAGGAGGCCGGCGACTTCGCCAACCGGCTTCGCGCCGCCGGCATGGATCCCATTTTCCTGCTCGCCCCCACCTCCACCGAGGCGAGGATGCGGCAAGTCGACGCACTCGCCAGCGGCTACGTCTACTATGTCTCGCTCAAGGGCGTGACCGGGGCTGGAAACCTCGACGCCCAGGCGGTCTGTCGCAAGCTGCAGGAGTTGCGCAAACATGTGCGGGTGCCGCTCGGCGTGGGGTTCGGCATCCGTGACGCGGCGGGAGCCGCCGCCGTCGCGGCCTGCGCCGATGCGGTGGTGATCGGCTCGCGCATCATCGAATTGATGGAAAACAAGCCTGTAGAGGTCGCCATCGAGGACGCCGTCGGGTTCGTCCACGAAATCCGTCGGGCCATCGACGCCCATGCCAACGCGCCAGCCGTGCTGGCCAGCACTTGAGGAGAACACCATGAGTTGGCTTGAAAAGTTGCTTCCACCCAAGATTCAACAATCGGAATCCGGCTCCCGGCGCCAGATCCCCGAGGGCTTGTGGGTCAAATGCCCGTCTTGCGAGACCGTGCTCTACAAGACGGACCTCGAACAAAATCAATACGTCTGCCCCAAGTGCGCGCACCATATGCGCATCGGTTCGCGCATGCGTCTGGACACCTTGCTGGATGGCGAGGGGCGGTACGAAATCGGCCAGGAGGTGCTTCCGGTCGACCCGCTCAAGTTCAAGGACAGCCGCAAGTATGCCGAGCGCCTGAAGGAGGCCCTGGAGAACACCCAGGAGACCGACGCGCTCGTCGTCATGGGCGGCGCCATTCAGAGCATCCCGGTGGTCGTGGCTTGCTTCGAGTTCGAATTCATGGGGGGTTCGATGGGCTCGGTGGTGGGCGAGCGTTTCGTGCGCGGGGTCGAAACCGCACTGGAGCAGAAGGTGCCTTTTCTGTGCTTCACCGCCACCGGCGGCGCGCGCATGCAGGAAGGGCTGCTCAGCCTGATGCAAATGGCCAAGACCAACGCCGCCCTGGCGCGTCTGGCTGCGGCGCGCATTCCCTACATCAGCGTCCTCACCGATCCGACCATGGGCGGCGTGTCGGCCAGTTTTGCCTTCATCGGCGACGTCGTGCTGGCCGAGCCGAAGGCGCTCATCGGTTTCGCCGGGCCGCGTGTGATCGAGAACACCGTGCGCGAGAAGCTGCCGGAGGGCTTCCAGCGCGCCGAGTTCCTGCTGCAAAAGGGTGGGGTCGACCGCATCGTCGACCGCCGCGAGTTGCGCACCGAACTTGCCCACATGCTGGCTTTGCTGCAGCGGCAGCCCGCCGATGCCGTCTCCGGCTGATCGGGCCGAGCGGCCGCCGCCCCCGCTAGCGCCGGCGATGCAGGATTGGGGCCTGCAGGATTGGCTTGCGCATGCCGAGCGTCTGCACGCGCAAGCCATCCACCTGGGGCTGGACCGCGTCGAGAAGGTCAGGGCCTCGCTCCAACTGCGGTTTGACTGCCCGGTGTTCACCGTGGCCGGCACCAACGGCAAGGGATCGACCTGCGCGTTCATCGAACACATCCTGCTCGCCGCAGGCTACCGCGTCGGGGTGTACGGCTCGCCGCACCTGGTGCGTTTCGAAGAGCGTTGCCGCATTCAGGGAACGATGGTCGAAGCGGCGGCTCTGCTGGAGCACTTCCGCGCGGTGGAACTGGCGCGCCACGGCACGCAGCCGGCGGTCGAACTGACATACTTCGAGTTCACCACACTGGCCATCATGCGCCTGCTGAGCCAGTCCAAGCTCGACGCCGTGGTGCTGGAAGTGGGGATGGGGGGGCGGTTGGATGCGGTGAATGTGATCGATGCCGATTGCGCCATCATCACCAGCATCGCGCTGGATCACACCCAGTTCCTCGGGGCCGACCGAGAGGCGATCGGCCATGAAAAGGCAGGCATCATGCGCGCCGGACGCCCGGCCATTGTTGCGGATCCGGCGCCGCCCGAAAGCGTGCTGCGCCATGCGCGCAAGCTTGGCGCCAAACTGTGGCGTATCGGGGCGGAGTTCAATTTCAGCGCCTCAGGGCAGCAGCAATGGAACTATCTGGGCCCCCACCACAAGCGCCGAGGACTCGCCTATCCCATGATGCGGGGCGCCAACCAGCTGCTCAATGCCAGCGCCGCCTTGGCCGCGCTGGAAGCGCTTCGAGACCGGCTCCCGACGAGTGCGCAAGATGTGCGGCAGGGCTTGGCGCGTGCGGAATTGCCCGGTCGATTCCAGGTCCTGCCCGGCCAACCCGTGGTGGTGCTGGACGTGGCGCACAACCCGCATGCGGTGGCGGTTCTCGCCGAAAATCTGGACGCCATGGGTTTTGCGCCTTGCACGCATGCCGTGTTCGGCGCCATGGCGGATAAGGACGTGACGCAGATGCTGGCGCGCATCGGTCCGCTCGTCGACCGCTGGTATCTCTGCGATCTCCCCACGCCGCGTGCCGCCCGCGCCAGCGACATCGAGGCCGCATTGCAGCCCTTGCTGTCGAAGACCAGCCGGGTGCAAGGTGTTTACGCCGATCCGCAAAACGCTTTTGCCGCGGCAGCGGCTGCGGCCGAGCCGGCCGATAGAATCGTGGTTTTCGGCTCGTTCTACACGGTCGGCGGCGTGATGGCGGAAGGTGTGCCGCGCATGCGCGGCCTCCACTCGACGCATCCAATCCCATGAAACTTCCTGGAAAGCGCGGCAAGGACGCCTCAAGCACAGCCACGCGCGGATTGGCCGACACGCAGGCGCAAAGCGAAGAAGCGTTACGCGTGCGCGCTCGGCGCCGCCTGATCGGGGCGGTGGCCCTGGTCTTGACCGGGGTCGTGGTGTTCCCGCTGATTTTCGAGACCCAGCCGAAGCCAGTGGCATCGAACATGACCCTGGTCATTCCTTCGCAGAATCAGCCCGGCATCCTGCCTGCGCCTGCTGCGAGCATCCCCGCCGCGCAGGCGAAGGCCGCGGCGGCCGTGGCCGAGTCGAGCCCGAAAGCAGCCAGCACGCCCCAAGGCGCAACCCCCAGGTCGTACCCCGCGTCTGCTGCGACCGGCCAACAGGCTCCCGTTGCCGCGCAGCCGCGGCCCGCGGCCACTCCGGCAGAGCAGGTGCCGGCGCAGGCCCAAGCAGTTGCACCCCAGCCGCAGCAACCGGCAGAAGCCATGCAAGGTGCCGCGAAGGGCGCGGCGCCCGCTGCGCACGGCAAGCCGCAGCCGTCGCAACATCAAATTGCCAGCGCCCGCCAGGCCCTGGCCGCCCTGGAAGGCAAGCATCCCGACCAGATCAGCACGTCCCAGGCCGAGGCGGCGCTGGCGAAGTCCGGTTCATCGTCCAGTTCGGCGCGTTATGTCATCCAAGCGGGAGCCTTCGCCGATACCAAGTCCGCGCATGAGGTGCGCCAGAAAATCGAGCATGCGGGATTCAAGACCTATACCCAGGTTGTGGATACCGACGCGGGCAAGCGCATCCGCGTGCGGGTGGGGCCATTTTCCAGCAGAGAACAGGCCGACAAGGCGTTGGCGCGCATCCGGGCGCTGGGTTTGAAGGCCGTCGTGCTGACGCTGTGAACGCCATCGACTGGTTCATTCTTGCCGGGCTTTGCCTATCGGCCCTGGTGGGCGTGCTGCGGGGCGCGGCTTATGAGTTGATCAGTCTCGGCGGTTGGTTGGCCGCGTTCATCCTGGCGCACCAGTTTTCGCCTTGGGTGGCCGAACATTATTTGCAGGCGATCGCCGCGGGCGCCTTGCGCAACGGGGTCGCCTGGGTGGCGTGTTTCATCCTGGTCCTTCTGGCGGCGGGCCTGCTCGCCACGGTGATGCGTTTGCTGCTGCGCTCGACCGGACTCGGCGTGATGGACCGCAGCCTTGGTGCGCTGTTCGGCTTGGCCCGAGGTCTGGTGTTGCTGGTGTTGACCGTACTGACAGCAGGCTATACCGGATTGCCGCATAGTGCGATTTGGCGGACTTCGCTGTTCATCCCGCCGGCTGCCGCGGCCGCGGCGACGATCGAACCCCTACTTCCCGCGGCAGCGGCACGCGTTTTGCCGCGACAGTAAGTCCCGAATCATTCAGCGTTTCAGTCCAGGAGCATTCGCATCATGTGTGGAGTCGTCGGCATCGTCTCGAAGCAGCCCGTGAATCAATTGATTTACGACGCGCTGCTGCTGTTGCAGCATCGGGGACAGGATGCGGCCGGCATCATCACCGGTCAGGGCGGCAAGCTTTACATGCAAAAAGCGCGCGGCATGGTGCGCGATGTATTCCGCACGCGGAACATGCGCGCGCTACCCGGCTGCTACGGCCTGGGCCAGGTGCGCTACCCCACCGCTGGCAGCGCCGACAGCGAGGAGGAGGCCCAGCCGTTCTACGTCAATGCGCCGTTCGGCTTGGCACTGGCCCACAACGGCAATCTGACGAATGCGGACGTCTTGCGCGAGGAACTCAAGAACAACGACCATCGCCACATCAACACGGGCTCCGATTCCGAGGTGCTGCTCAATGTCCTCGCGCACGAACTCGACCTGGCTTCACACGGCTTGCCTCTCAAGCCGGGCGATTTGTTCAAGGCGGTGCGCGCGGTGCATCGCCGCGTGCGCGGTTCCTACGCCGTGGTCGTGCTGATCGCCGGTCATGGCCTGCTGGCGTTCCGCGATCCCTACGGCATCCGCCCGCTGTGCTTCGGCACGCAGGATGAACAGGGCGACATCATGGTGGCGAGCGAATCGGTGGCGCTCGAGGGCAACGGCTACAAACTGGAGCGCGACATCGCGCCAGGAGAGGCCATCTTCGTCGACCTCGAAGGACGCATGCTCAGTGAACAGTGCGCCGAGAATCCAACGCTGAATCCTTGCATTTTCGAGTTCGTCTACCTCGCGCGTCCCGATTCGGTGCTCGATGGCATCTCGGTTTACCAGGCCCGTCTGAACATGGGTGAAACGCTGGCGCAGCGGGTGATCTCGACCATGCCGCCGACCGAGATCGATGTGGTCATTCCGGTGCCGGAATCCAGTCGACCGTCGGCCATGCAACTGGCATGGAAACTGGGGCGTCCCTACCGCGAAGGTTTCGTGAAAAACCGTTATGTCGGGCGCACGTTCATCATGCCCGGACAGGCGGTGCGTAAAAAATCCGTGCGGCAAAAGCTCAACGCCATCAGCCAGGAATTCGCCGGCCGCAATGTCTTGCTGGTGGACGATTCCATCGTGCGCGGCACGACTTCACGCGAAATCGTGCAGATGGCGCGCGAGGCGGGTGCGCGCAAGGTCTACCTGGCCTCGGCGGCGCCTCCGGTGCGCTACCCCAATGTTTATGGCATCGACATGCCGACGAGCGGCGAGTTGGTTGCGCATGGGCGTGACGTCGAGGAAATACGCCAGATCATCGGCGCCGACGCCCTGATCTACCAGGACCTGGAAGCCATGAAGCGCGCCGTGCGCCGCGAGCGGCCCGATATCGGCGCCTTCGAGGCCTCGTGTTTCGATGGGTGCTACATCACGGGCGATGTCGATGCGGCGCTCAAGTCCGGCCTCGGCGCGGCGCGGGACGACGTGGCGAGCAGTTGTCTGAATCTGCAAAGCCCCGTGCAGGAGGAGACCCAGCCATGAAGCAGGACGACTCTGCACCCGGCCGCAGCGCTTTGCATCTCGACACGCGCGCTGTGCGCGAGGCCCTGCCACGCTCGGCGTATGGCGAACACAGCGAAGCCCTGTTTCTGACCAGCAGCTTCGTGCAGCCCGACGCCGCCACGGCGATGGCGCGCTTCGCGGGCGAAGAAGACGGCTTCATCTATTCGCGCTTTTCCAATCCCACCGTTGCCAGCATGGAGCAACGCCTGGCCGCGCTGGAAGGCACCGAGGATGCCATCGGCACGGCTAGCGGCATGGGAGCCATCCTTCTCTTGATGCTGGGACTGCTCAAGGCGGGCGACCACGTGGTGTGCTCGCAGTCGGTGTTCGGCGCCACGATCAAGCTCATCGCGAGCGAGTTTGGCAAATTCGGCGTCCAGAGCAGTTTCGTGTCGCAGACCGATGTCTCGGCGTGGAAGGCGGCCATCCGCCCCGGCACCACCAAGCTGCTGTTCGCCGAGACGCCGACCAACCCGTTGACGGAGGTTTGCGACATCCGCGCACTGGCCGATCTGGCCCACGAAGCAGGCGCCTTGCTGGTGGTCGACAACTGCTTCTGCTCGCCTGCATTGCAGCGCCCGATCGAATTCGGCGCCGACATCATCGTGCATTCGGGAACCAAATATCTCGACGGCCAGGGCCGTGTGATTGCTGGTGCCGTGTGCGCGAGCCGCGATATTGTCGAGGGCAAGCTGTTGCCCATGCAGCGCAGCGCCGGCATCAGTCTTTCGCCTTTCAACGCCTGGGTCGTCCTCAAGGGCATGGAAACATTGGGGCTGCGCATGCAGGCGCACAGTGCCCGCGCGATGGAACTCGCGCGGTGGCTGCAAGCCAGACCGGAAGTGAGTCGGGTGCACTACCCCGGGCTGGTTTCGCATCCCCAGCACGCGCTGGCCATGGCGCAGCAATCGGGCCAGGGCGGTGCCGTGCTCGCGTTCGAGGTGAAGGCCGCAAATCCTGAGCAGGCCAGGGCGCGCGCCTTCCACGTCATCGACCAGACCCGGCTATGCTCCATCACCGCCAATCTGGGCGACACTAAGACCACCATCACCCACCCGGCCAGCACTACGCACGGCCGTCTGAGCGACCAGCAGCGCCAGGCAGCGGGCATTACGCAAGGGCTGATCCGCATCGCGGTCGGGCTCGAGCATCCGGCCGATATCCAGGCCGATCTGGCGCGGGGCCTCGAGAGCCTGGCCTGAGCCCGATGGGCCATTCAATGTCTTCATACGCATGAGCGCACCCAAGCTTCCCGTCCGTACCCGCTTCGCTCCCAGTCCCACAGGTTTCATCCACCTCGGCAACATCCGTTCGGCGCTGTATCCCTGGGCCTTCGCGCGCCATCACGGCGGCAGCTTGATCCTGCGCATCGAGGATACCGACACCGAGCGCTCGACCCAGGAGGCGGTCCAGGTCATCCTCGACAGCATGGCTTGGATGGGGCTGGATTACGACGAGGGCCCATTCTACCAGATGCGGCGCATGGATCGCTATCGCGAAGTGCTCGCTCGACTGCGCGACGCCGGGCTCGCCTATCCTTGCTACATGCGCACCGATGAACTCGACGCCCTGCGCGAGCGCCAGATGGCAGCCGGCCTGAAACCGCGCTACGACGGCACGTGGCGTCCGGAGCCTGGCAAGACGCTGCCCGCCGTTCCGGCCGGGGTACAACCCGTGATCCGTTTCCGCACGCCTGCGTCTGGCAGCGTGGGGTGGGACGATCAGGTCAAGGGACGGATCGATTTTTCCAACGACGAGCTCGACGACCTCGTCATTGCCAGGCCCGACGGCACGCCGACCTACAACTTCTGCGTGGTCGTCGATGACATCGACATGGGCATCACCCATGTGATTCGGGGTGACGACCACGTCAACAACACGCCGCGGCAGATTCACATCTTCCGCGCCCTGGGTCACGAGCCTCCGGTCTATGCGCACTTGCCTACGGTGCTCAACGAGCAGGGCGAGAAACTGTCGAAGCGCAACGGCGCGAAGAGCGTGCTGCAATACCGCGATGAAGGTTATTTGCCCGATGCGATGGTGAATTACCTGGCGCGTCTTGGCTGGTCGCACGGCGACGCCGAAATCTTTTCGCGCGAACAATTCATCGAGTGGTTCGACCTGGAGCATCTGGGTCGTTCAGCCGCGCAATTCGACGGTGAGAAACTCAAATGGGTGAATGCGCACTACCTGCGCGCCCTGGACCCTGATGAACTGGCGCGGTTGGTGCGGCCTTTCCTGCATCGGCTTGGTTTGCAGGAACAGGGCGTCGATCTGCCAGCCGCGGTGACGCTGTTGCGCGAGCGTGCTCATACCCTGGCCGAGGTGGCCGAGTTATGCGGCATGTTCTACGCGCCGCCCGAACCGGCGGCCGACGTTCTGGCCCAGCATCTCACGGCGAGTGCTAAGGAAGCCCTGGAGGATTTGCGCCAGCGCCTGGCAGTCTTGCAGGGCTGGGAGGCATCGGCCATTGGCGCCGAGATCAAGCAGGTGGTGGCTGCGCATCAGCTCAAGATGCCGCAGTTGGCCATGCCTTTGCGCTTGCTCGTGACAGGTCGCTTGCACACGCCTTCGGTGGATGCCGTGCTGGCGCTGTTCACGCGTGACGTCGTCGTGCAAAGGCTATCGCGCGGGGTTTGAGGCGCAGCGCTGAAACCCCGGGTCGGAGGGGCTATGCAGAACGCTGTGTTGCGCCTTCGCGACGTTTTGGGTTACAATTGCGTGTGTTGATGAAAGGCCATGGCTTGATCGATGGGCTTTCATCATTGTGTTGATGACCTAAGTTCCGTTAGAGGGCGAGCCGTGGCAAAAACGACTACTACGCGCAAATCCGTGGACTCCGATGCCGATGTTCTGGCCAGCAAGCCGCAGGCATCCAAGGAATCCAATCCCTGGGATCTCATGATGGAAAACGCAGCCGAGGTGGCCTCCACCTTTCGCAAGCGCCCCCAAGTCAAAGTCTCATCACCCTGGCGCGAAGGTTTCGGTCGGCCGCTGTCGCAGCGGTCGCGTGAAATCTACGAGCACATTACCGCGAACAAGACGCGCCTCAAGCAGAAGTAAATCCTCATCCATCATCCGGTTCGTCCGGGTGATGTTCTGCCCTTCCTCTCCAACCGTTTTGACTCTCGGCCGCCCAGATTCAGTGGCTTCGGCCCGATAGCGCCTGGGCGCAGTCCGCGACAAGCTTCGGTCCTTGATAGATCAGACCGGTGTAGATCTGGACCAGATCGGCGCCGGCCCGAATTTTTTCGACCGCGTCTTCGGCCCTCAAGATGCCGCCAACGCCAATGATGGGGTAACCCGCACCGAGGCGGGCGCGTAGGAGTTTGATGACCTGCGTGGACGGCTCGCGCAAGGGCGCCCCGCTCAGTCCGCCGGCCTCGTCGGCGTACGGCAAGCCGACAACGGCAGCGCGCGCGGTGGTTGTATTCGTGGCGATCACGCCATCGATGCCGTGGCGCTGCAGTGCATCGGCCAAGGCGTGGATCTGCTCGGCATGCAAGTCGGGCGCCACCTTCACCAGCATGGGCACGGATTTGCCTTGCGCATCCGCGAGTCGGGCGCGCTCGTTTGCAAGCCCTTGCAACAAGGCCTCCAGCGCGTCATCGGTTTGCAGCTGTCGCAGGCCTTGCGTGTTGGGCGACGAGACGTTGATGGTCACATAGTCGGCGTAGGGATAAACGGCCTGCAAGCCAGCCCGGTAGTCGTCCAGAGCCTGCTCGATGGGGGTGCGCGCATTTTTCCCAATGTTCAGCCCCAGCGGAACTTGTCGGCGGCTGCGGCGCACATGGCGAAGGAGGGCATCGACTCCGGCGTTGTTGAACCCCATGCGATTGATCAACGCCTGGGCCCGTGGCAGGCGGAACAGGCGTGGTTTCGGGTTCCCAGGCTGGGCGCGCGGCGTCACGGTGCCCAACTCGATGAAGCCGAAACCCATGGCCACCAGCGCGTCGATGGCTTCCCCGTTCTTGTCGAGACCTGCCGCCAGGCCTACCCGGTTTGGAAAATTCAAGCCGAGCAATTGCACCGGGTCGTGGACGCGCGCATGCGCGTAGAGCAGAGCAAGGCCCGTCTGGTGCAGCAGGCGCAGGCCCGCCAGCGTGAGGTCGTGCGCCGCCTCCGCATCGAGATTGAACAAAATCGGGCGGATCAAACCGTAAGGGAGTGGCATTGCTGGCGAGGGTTCGGATCTGCACGAGGCGTGCTGTTCGCACCGGTTGTGCAAGCGGCGATAATAAAGGCCACCCCACCCTTGAAGGTAGACATGACGCAGGACGAACTCAAGCAGGCAGTGGCGCAAGCCGCATTGCGCCAGATTCCACAAGATCAGATTATCGGCGTCGGTACCGGCTCGACCGTGAATTTTTTTATCGACGCCTTGGCAACCATCAAGCACAAGGTGCGGGGTGCGGTGTCCAGTTCGGAGCGTAGTACCGAACGACTGAAAGCGCATGGGATCGCAGTCCTGGACCTGAACGATGTCGATCGTATTCCGGTCTATGTCGATGGGGCCGATGAAATCGACGCTTCAGGCGCGATGATCAAGGGCGGCGGGGGGGCGCTGACGCGCGAGAAGATCATCGCTGAGGCGGCCGACCGCTTTGTCTGCATCGTCGATGCGTCCAAACTGGTTTCCACCCTCGGCAAGTTTCCCTTGCCCGTGGAGGTCGTGCCGATGGCGCGCGAGCTCGTGGCAAGGCGCTTGCGCGCGCTGGGAGGCGATCCTCGCCTGCGCAAGGACTACCTCACCGACAACGGCAACATCATCCTGGATGTGCATGGCCTGACCATCTCCCGGCCGCGCGAACTCGAAACGTCCATCAACCAGATTCCAGGCGTGGTGACGGTGGGGCTTTTCGCGCATCGCGGAGCCGATGTGGCGCTGGTCGGCACTCCCGGCGGTGTGCAGGAGCACGCCTATCTCTGAAGCATGCGTGCGGGCAGCGTCGCGCGCACCGGTGGCGTGTCTGCACGCAAACTCAAAATTGAAAGCCCGGAGGTGCGTTCGGGTTGTGCGGCGGGAGGACAGGAACCGCAGGTAGTTGGTCCGGTGCACTGGCTTTGCCGGCCGCTTGAGGGGCTTTCAGGGCCGGTGCCGGTACGAGTGGTTCCGCGGTCCCGAATCTGTAGTCCTTCGGTAGGCGGGACTGATGCGGATACCCTGCGGCAGTCAGCGCCTGGTTCCAGGCGGCCTGGTCGTAGCCGACGGGCAGACGAACCCCCGCCACGGTCAGCAGCGGCAACTTCTCCGAACCCTGGCTGATCTGCTTGTAGGCGGCGATGTCGGCAGCCGTCGAGATGCTTTTGTCGGTGTAGGGGATGCCACGCTGCTGCAGCAGTTTGATCCCGTCTTCGCAAGCCGGGCATTGCGGCGTTGTGTAAATCACCACGGGGTATTTGCGCACGATGGGCACCAGGTCGGCAGGAACCTGGCTGGCGCCTTGGCCGGGCCGTACCTGCTCCGGCATTGCGCCGAGGCGCTGGACTTCACGCCCGGGCCTGCTGGGAGGGATGTCGGTAAAGGTGATTTGCCCATCGGGTCCGACGATCTTGTAGAGCGCCCAGGCTGGCGAGGCCAGCAGGATGGCCAGAGCGGTCGCAAGAAAGACTGGACGTGGGGTCATGATGGGCTTGCTCCAGAATCGGAAAAGAGGCCGGTCAGGTTCGAGTCGTTTCGCTCATGCCTTGGTGGCGCAGCAGAGCGTCGATTTGGGGGTCGCGTCCGCGGAAGGCCCGGAACGACTCGAGCGCCGCACGGCTGCTGCCTCGCGCAAGGATTTCGTCGCGGAAACGTTTGCCGGTTTCGGGGTCGAGCACACCATGCTCTTCGAAATGCGCGTAGGCGTCAGCCGACAGCACTTCGGCCCATTTGTAACTGTAATACCCCGCAGCATAGCCACCGGCGAAGATATGCGAAAAACTATGCTGGAACCGGTAGAAGTCGGGCGGAAACAAGACAGCGACTTCGTCGCGCGTCATTCTCGCCGTTTCGGCCACGGCCTGGGGTGTGAATGTCCGTAGTCCGTGGTGCAGGCGCAAGTCGAACAGCGAGAACTCGATCTGACGTAGGGTCTGCAGCCCGGCCTGGAAATTGCGCGCGGAGAGCATGCGCTCGAACAGTGTGCGTGGCAGCGTTTCCGCACTGTCGACATGGCGCGTCAGGCGCTGCAGCACATCCCATTCCCAGCAGAAATTCTCCATGAACTGGCTGGGCAATTCCACGGCATCCCATTCGACGCCCGAAATCCCCGAGGCGGAGAGATCGTCCACTTGCGTGAGCAAGTGGTGCAGGCCATGGCCGAATTCATGGAACAAGGTCTGCACGTCATCGTGCGTGAGCAACGCCGGTTTGCCGTCGACGGGGGCAGCGAAATTGCAGGTCAGAAGGGCGATCGGGGTTTGCAGATGTCTGCCGGGACGCAACCAGCGCGCGCGGGCGTCGTCCATCCATGCCCCGGAGCGCTTGCCGGGACGGGCGTGCAGGTCGGTGTAGAACTGGCCGATCAATTCGCCTTGTTGGTTCTCCACACGCCAAAGGGCAACCTCCGGATGCCATGCTCCGCCTGAGGAGGCATCGTCCTCGCGGATGCGGATGCCGAACAAGGTCTGCACCAGGTCGAACAGGCCGGCGAGCACCTGGGGTTCGGTGAAATACTGCCTCACCTCCTGCTCGGAATAGGCATAGCGGGCCTCACGCAGGCGCTCCGAGGCATATGCGATGTCCCAGGCGGCCAGTTCGGGCAGACCCAGATGTTCCGCGGCAAAGCTGCGCAGATCCCGCAGGTCGCGTTCCGCATATGGGCGCGCACGCCTGGCCAGGTCCAGCAGGAATTTCTCCACCGCTTCGGGGCTGTCCGCCATCTTGGGTTCGAGCGACAGTTCGGCGAAGTTGGCAAAGCCCAGCAGCCGGGCCTCCTCGTCGCGCAATTGAAGAAGTTCGGCCATGACCGGCGAATTGTCGAGCGCCGGATCGCCCAATTCGCTGGCCCGGGAAACGTAGGCGCGGTACATGCGCTCGCGCAGGGCGCGGTCCTGCGCATACTGCATGACCGGGAAATAGCAAGGCTGATGGAGCGTGAAAAGGAAGCCGGGTTTGCCGGCCTTGGCGGCCTCGTCCCGCGCGGTGTGGAGGACGTCGTCCGGAATGCCGGTCACGGCATCCGCTTGGGCGTGAAGTGTGAAGGCATTGGTCGCGTCGAGCAGGTTTTCGGAAAAGCGTTGGGCGAGGGCCGCGCTGCGCTCCTGGATTTGCGCATAACGCTGACGATCTGCGCCTTGCAGTTCCGCGCCCCCCAGGCGGAAGTCCCGCAGCGCGTGTTCGATGATGCGTTGGCGGGTAGGGCTGAGCGCGGTGAAGGCCAAGCTTGCGTGCAGCCGCTTGTATTGGGCGTAGAGGCGCGCGTCGGCACCGAGCTCGGTCCAGAATTCCGTGATCTCCGGCAAGGCGGCGTTGAAAGCTTCGCGCAGCGCGGGAGTGTCCGCCACGGCATTGAGGTGACTGGCCATGCCCCAGGCCCGAGACAGCCGCTCGGTGGCGACGCTGAGCGGATCCACCACCGTTTCCCAACGGGCCGGCGTGGAGGGATCGGTGGCTTGCGCCAGAGCTTGACGTGCCTCGGCGATGAGTTGGCTGATGGCCGGCTGCACATGCTCGGGCCGCACCTGGGCATAGTCGGGCAGGCCGGAAAAATCGAGGAGTGGGTTGTGCTTCACGGTCTGTCCGGGCAAAACGGCATCCGGGGCCGGTTGGGCGTGGTCTTGGGCGGACATGTTGATGAAGCTCCTCAGCCTTGCGCGCAGGCTTGCACGGTATTGGCCAGCAGCATGGCGATGGTCATCGGGCCGACGCCGCCGGGCACGGGGGTGATCCAGCCGGCCACATCCTGCGCGGATTCGAAGTCCACGTCCCCGCACAGGCTGCCGTCCGGAAGTCGGTTGATGCCGACGTCGATCACCACGGCCCCGGGTTTGATCATGCTGCCGGTGATCATGCGCGGGCGCCCCACGGCGGCCACGAGCACATCGGCGTGGCGGCAAGTGGCGGCAAGGTCCGGGGTGCCACTGTGGGCGATGGTGACGGTGGCGTCTGCCGCCAGCAGCATCAGCGCCATCGGCTTGCCCACGATGTTCGAGCGGCCCACCACCACGGCGTGCTTGCCACGTAGTTTGCCCATGCCGATGTGCTCGAGCATGCGCATGCAGCCCAGCGGCGTACAGGGGCGAAAACCAGGTTGGCCCACCATCAGGGCGCCGGCACTGGCGACATGGAAGCCATCGACGTCCTTGCGCGGGGAAATGGCCTCGATCACGCGCTGGGCGTCGATATGGGGCGGCAGCGGCAGTTGCACCAGGATGCCGTGTATGGCGTCGTCCTGGTTCATCGTGTGGATGCGGGCGAGCAGTTCGGCTTCGCGCAGTTCCGCGCCGTAGGTTTCGAGGACGGAACGCAGCCCTGCCTGTTCGCAGGCCGACACCTTGTTCCGGACATAAACCTGGCTGGCAGGATCGGCGCCGACCAGAATGACGGCCAGCGCGGGTTGCCGGCCGGCGGCTGTGAGCGCGGCGGCGCGGACTGCCACTTCGCTGCGGACCTGTGCGGCCAGGGCCTTGCCATCGATGCGTTGAGCGGTCATGGAGTGTGGAGAAGAGCGGGAATGCGCACGACCGCAACGGCGCCGTGCGGGCTGAAGCCGACGAAGGTGCGCGCCGAGGCCGCCAAGCTATTTATTGGCGCCCAGGGCGATCTTGAGCAAGTCGGCCACGGTGTTGGTGCCGAGTTTTTCCATGATGTTGGCGCGGTGCGCCTCCACCGTCTTGATGCTGATATTGAGATCGTCGGCGATTTGCTTGTTCAACCGTCCAGCGACGATGCGCTCGAGAACCTGCGATTCGCGGCTGGTCAGCTTGCCCAGCAAGGCTTCGCGGTTGGCGTTCTGGGCGTGTTCCTCGAGGTCGATGCGGGCTTTTTGCAGCATGCGGTCGACCAGATCGCGGAGCAGGTTTTCATTGAAAGGTTTCTCGATGAAATCCACCGCGCCTTTCTTCATCGTCGTGACCGCCATCGGCACATCGCCATGGCCCGTGATGAAGGCCAGAGGCATGGCCACCCCGCGCTGGATGAGCCGGTCTTGCAGTTCCAGGCCGCTCATGCCCGGCATGCGGACATCGACGATCAGGCATGCCGCTTCGCGCGGATCGAAGCGCGTGAGGAAGGTTTCTGCCGATTCGAAGCACCGTACCCGGTAGTCGTTGCCCTCGAGCAGCCATTGCAGTGAATCGCGTACGGCCTCGTCGTCGTCGATGACATAAACCGTCCCTTTGCTTGCGGATTTCATGGGTTTGTCTGGTTGTGGTCGGATGGTGAGACGAAGGAGGATGTCGCTGGCGTCGTTGTCGTTGGCGGGACAGGTCGACTGGTCGATATCGTGGTACCAACCTCGGCAGGGTCGTTGGCGTTGGGCGGTGCGGCATCCGGCGTCGCTTCGAATGGCAGCGTGAAGCTGAATACACAGCCGCTCAGGCCGTCCTGATTGTATTGATTCTCGGCCCAAAGACGGCCATGGTGATACTCGATGATGGATCGGCAGATGTTCAGGCCGATCCCCAATCCTTCGGATTTGGTGGTGTAGAAGGCTTCAAACAGGTGCGGCAATACGTCCTCCGGCACGCCAGTGCCGTTGTCCTTGACGCTGAACGTGGTTTGCCGCGGGTCGGCGTCGATATGCAGCTCGATGCTGCGTGCAAGCCCGGTGCGCTGCGCCTTGTCGACCGACTCCGCGGCGTTGCGCAACAGGTTGAGAAGCACCTGTTCGATGAGAATGGGATCGGCCCACAGGGTGGGTATGCCCGGAGCGATATGGGTGAACAGGCGGACATTGCGGCGGCGCAGGTCGATTTCGGCCAGTTCCAAGGTGTTTTGCACCACGTCCTGCACGCGGCAGGCAATGCGGTGGGGTTCGCTCTTCTTGACGAAGTCGCGCACGCGGCGGATCACGGCGGCGGCGCGCTGCGCCTGGCGCGCTGTCTTTTCCAGGGCTGCCTGCAGTTCTTGCGGCGGCATGGATTGGCCCTTGATGCGCGCGATCATGCCTGAGCAATAGTTGTTGATGGCGGTAAGCGGCTGGTTCAGTTCATGGGCCAGCGACGAGGCCATTTCGCCCATGGCGATGAGCCGGCTGGTGATCTGCGCCTTTTCTTCCTGATTGCGCGCCACGTCCTCGGCCTGGTGGCGCGCGGTGACGTCGGTGGCGATCAGCATCTGCACGACGCGCCCGTCCACCCACTGGATGTAGCGCAGCCGCACATCGAACCAGCGCTCGAGCGCGGCGACATGGATTTCATGCACCTGGGCGGAGGGATTGATGATCTCCCCGGCAGGCAGTCCGGCATAGGCGTCGACGTTGTCGTCGCCGTCCTGCAGGGCATAGGGCGAGGGGTCCTGACCGCTGAGCAGGTAGTGTCCATGGGCCGAGGCGCCAAACCACTGGCGGTAGAGCTTGTTGGCGAACAGCTGCTCATTGCGGTCGATGGCCAGGACCGACACGGCTGCGTCCAGCCCCTCGAGCACGGCGACGAAACGCTCGTGCGACGCGGCCAGTTCCTGGCGGATGCGTGTGGGTTCGGTGATGTCGGTGACGGAGGTGATCCAGCCGGTCTGGCGTTCGCGTGCATCGATCAGCGCCGAGACGTAGATGCGCGCATCGAATTCGCTGCCGTCCTTGCGCCGCATTTTCAGGGCGAACCCCGAAGGCGGAGCGAGTCCATCGAGGGTCTGTTGCAGGGCCAGTGCCATTTCCGCCGAGCGCCTGGGCGGCCAATACGGGTGAGGCGGGGCGCGGCCCACCAGTTCTTCTTCCGCGAAGCCGGTCATTTTGCAGAACGCGAGGTTGACGTAGCTGATGCGGCCCTTCAGGTCGATGGCTTGCATGCCGGTCGACAGGGAGTTCTCCATGGCGCGGCGGAATGCCGTTTCGCGTGTGAGGCTTTCCTGCGTCAGCAGGCGTTGGCGCATCTGGCGCCAGGTGCCCCACAACATCCACAGCATCAGCGCCGACAGCACGAACACGGCCCAATACAGGCCGCGCACACCCCAACCGGGTGCCGTGTGGTAACTGCTCACACGCATGAACAGGCCGGCGTCAAAGGGGTGCAGTGCAACCAAGTACTGCAGGGGTTTCATGCCGGTCTCCGCCGAGGCACTGCTGGCCAGAACATCCTGGTTTTGGTTGATCAGGGCGACCGCGTAGCGGCTGCTCAATTCCTGGGCCACGGCGCCGCGCAGCAAGCCATCGACCGAGAACACCGCGTTCACGGTGCCGACGAATTGCTGATCGCGTAATACAGGTGTGACGGACTCGACCACCCAGCCGACGCGTGGCAGGAGGTAGGGCAGGGTGTATGTGGTGTGCAGGCTGCTCTGGGCCTGTGCATAGGCGCGTTCCGAAAAAGCCAGGGTGAGCGGTTTCCCCGCTTGCAAGAGCTTGAGGTCGTGCGGCAAGCCGGGGTTCATGACGGTCTGCGTGACCCTGGCCTTCGCATCGGTGGCGTAGATCAACTCCACGCTCTGATGCTGATGGATGAAGTTGCGGGCCATGGCCTCGAGGCGCGCGGGGCCGCGCGGGGAGGACTCCAGCGCATTGGCCATGGACTGCACCTGCTCTTGCATCAGCGCCATTTCCAGGCTCATGCGTTGCTGCGCCCATTCGCTATCGCGCTGCAGGGTGTCGCGTTCGCGCTGCAACTCCGTCTGCTGGGTGTAGCGCACGAGGGCGGCGGCAGCCCCCAGAAACAGCACGAGAGACAGTAGCGGGCCGAACAGCAGCAGGCGGTCGGCACTGCGGCTGCGCATAAAGGCCTGGAAGCGCATGCGCCATTCCAGCGCGAACGGCGCGGGATGGCGGGAGGACGAGGCTCGGTGCGGTCGTTTCACCCTTGCAGTCTATGCAAGTTGGGATCGGCCGTGCTTGATTGACGTTCCCGGGCCATCGCGCAGCAGCCCTGGGTCGCTGTTTCCGCGAAAGAAGCGACTGCGGTGCCGGCCGGCCATCATGCCGACTGTGCGACGGACTTGGCTTGTCTTGCGGCTGGCAAGGTCGTGGCGCGTGTTTGCGTTTACGCAAGGGCGCATTTGAATCTTGTCGCTGGCCGCCGTGCTTGTCTTCAAACAGCCCTATATTTTCATAATATAAAAACGAATATTGTGATTCGAAAAACTCTCTGCAATACTAGAGCCAAACCACAGAGGAGATTCATCATGGCCGCAGTTCCCGAGATGCCCGCGTCCGCCAATGACGGCGATCCCCAAGAAACACGGGAATGGCTGGACGCTCTCCAGGCGCTGATCGCATCCGAAGGGCGTGAGCGCGCGCATTTTCTGCTCGAGTCGCTGCTCGACCAGGCCCGCCAGAACGGCGTGGACATGCCGTTCTCGGCCAACACGGCCTATGTCAACACGATTCCTCCTGATCTGGAGGAGCGCAATCCGGGTAATGTGGAAATCGAGGAACGTCTGCGTGCCTATATGCGCTGGAACGCCATGGCCATGGTGGTGCGCGCCAACCGCCTGCATCCGCCCGACGGAGGCGACCTGGGCGGGCATATCGCTTCGTTCGCTTCGCTGGCCAGCATGCTGGGTGCCGGTTTCAACCACTTCTGGCATGCGCCCACGGAAGACCACGGCGGCGACTTGATTTATTTTCAGGGCCATAGCGCACCGGGCATCTACGCCCGCGCCTTCATGGAAGGCCGCCTGAGCGAAGAGCAACTGCTGAACTTCCGCCAGGAGGTCGACGGCAAGGGTCTGTCGAGCTATCCCCACCCCAAGCTGATGCCCGATTTCTGGCAATTCTCCACGGTGTCCATGGGCCTGGGGCCGATCATGGCCATCTACCAGGCGCGCTTTCTCAAGTACCTGCATGCGCGTGGCATCGCCGACACGTCGAAGCGCAAGGTCTGGGTGTTCTGCGGCGATGGCGAGATGGACGAACCCGAATCGCTCGGCGCCATCGGCTTGGCCGCGCGCGAGAAGCTCGACAACCTGATTTTCGTCGTCAACTGCAATCTGCAGCGCCTGGACGGTCCGGTACGCGGTAACGGCAAGATCATCCAGGAACTCGAAGCCGAGTTCCGCGGCTCGGGATGGAACGTCATCAAGCTGATCTGGGGTTCGTACTGGGATCCGCTGCTCGCGCGCGACAAGGACGGCATCCTGCGCCAGGTGATGATGGACGTGCTCGACGGCGATTACCAGGCCATGAAGGCGAACGACGGCGCCTTCGTGCGCAAGCACTTCTTCGGCCGCCATCCCAAGCTGCTGGAGATGGTGAAGAACATGAGCGACGAGGACATCTGGCGCCTCAACCGCGGCGGTCACGATCCGCAGAAGGTCTACGCCGCCTTCCACGCCGCGGCGCATCACCAGGGCCAGCCTTCGGTGCTGCTGGTGAAGACCATCAAAGGCTACGGCATGGGCCAGGCCGCCGAGGCGCGCAACGTGGCCCACCAGGTGAAGAAGCTCACCGATGACGATATCCGGGAATTCCGCGATCGGTTCAACATCCCCGTTCCCGACCACGAGTTGCCGAACCTGCCGTTCTTCAAACCGGCCGACGACACGCCCGAGATGCAGTACCTGCACGCGCGCCGCAAGGCCTTGGGCGGCTCCTTGCCGCAGCGTCGCCGCAAGGCCGACGAGACGCTGCCGATCCCCGACCTGGCGGACATTTTCAAGCCTGTGCTCGAGCCCACTGCCGAGGGACGCGAAATCTCGACCACCCAAGCCTATGTGCGCTGCCTCAATCAACTGCTGCGCAACAAGAACCTGGGTCCGCGCGTCGTTCCCATCCTGGTGGACGAGACCCGCACGTTCGGCATGGAGGGCTTGTACCGCCAGATCGGCATCTACGCCCCCGAGGGACAGAAGTACACCCCGGTAGACCGCGGCGAGGTGATGTATTACCGCGAGGACAAGTCCGGGCAGATTCTGCAGGAAGGCATCACCGAGGCCGGAGGCATGTGCTCGTGGATCGCCGCGGCGACGAGCTACTCGCACAGCAACCGCATCACCATTCCCTTCTACATCTATTACTCGATGTTCGGTTTCCAGCGCATCGGCGACCTGATCTGGGCCGCCGGCGACATGCTGGCGCGCGGTTTTCTGCTCGGCGGAACCTCGGGCCGCACCACCCTCAACGGCGAAGGCCTGCAACACGAGGACGGCCATAGCCAGATCCTAGCTTCCAACATCCCGAATTGCGTCAGCTACGACCCCACCTTCGCGCACGAGGTGGCGGTCATTCTGCACAGCGGCCTCAAGCGCATGGTCGAGAACCAGGAAGACGTGTTCTTTTATCTCACCCTGCTCAACGAGAACTACGCGCAGCCGGGACTGCGTGCCGGAACCGAGGCGGAAATCCTCAAGGGCATGTACCTGCTGCGCGAGGGGCCCAAGCTCACGCCGCGGGTGCAATTGCTCGGCTCCGGTTCCATCCTGCGCGAGGTGATCGCCGCGGCGGATTTGCTGGAAAAAGACTGGGGTGTGGCCGCCAACGTCTGGAGTTGCCCGAGCTTTAACGAGCTGGCGCGCGATGGCCGCGACGCGGAGCGCTGGAACCTGCTGCATCCGGGCCAGGCGCCGCGCCAAAGCTTTGTGGCGCAGCAACTGGACAAGCACCCGGGCCCGGTGGTCGCCTCCACCGACTATGTGCGCCTGTTCGCCGAGCAGATTCGTCCTTATCTGCCAAAGGGGCGCAGCTATCGCGTTCTGGGCACCGACGGTTTCGGCCGTTCGGACACGCGCACCAAGCTGCGGCGGCATTTCGAGGTCGATCGCCATTTCGTCACGCTCGCAGCGCTGCGCAGCCTGGCCGACGAGGGGGCGCTGCCGCAGGCCAAGGTGGCGGAAGCGATCACCAAGTACGGCATCGACGCCGATCGCATCAACCCCTTGTTGGCCTGAGCCCGCGCCTTGATAAAACTGGAGACAAGCATGGCAGTCGTGGATGTGAAGGTGCCCGACATCGGGGATTTCAAGGAAGTGGAGGTGATCGAGATTCTGGTCAAGCCGGGCGACGTCGTGGCGGTGGAGCAATCACTGGTCACGGTGGAGAGCGACAAGGCCAGCATGGAGATTCCGAGCAGCGCGGCCGGGGTGGTCAAGGCGTTGCGCGTGAAGCTCGGAGACAAGGTCAGCGAAGGCTCGGTCCTGCTGGAGCTCGAGGCTGCGTCGGCCGCAGCAGCCGAGCCCACTGCCGCAACGGCTTCCGCGCCTGTCGAAGCCGTTGCGGCCGCTGCGGCAGCGCCAATCGCTCCGGCGGCGGTGGGCGTGGGTTTCGCCTCCGAGCCGATCAAGCATGTACCGCCCACTGTGGCGCTGGAACCCGTGGCGCCCGCGCCGACGCCCGCTCACCTGCCGCACGCATCGCCCACGGTGCGCAAGCTGGCGCGCGAACTGGGTGTGCCCCTGGCGGAAGTCAAGGGTACCGGCCCGAAGGGGCGCATCAGCGCCGATGACGTGCAGGCCTTCGTCAAGGCCGTGATGTCGGGCAAGGCCGTCACCCAGGCCGCCGCTGCCGCCAAGCCTGCGCAGAACGGAATCGGCCTGAACCTGCTGGCCTGGCCCAAGGTCGACTTCGCCAAGTTCGGCCCCATCCGCACCGAGCCGCTGTCGCGCATCAAGAAGATTTCCGGCCCGAATCTGGCGCGCAACTGGGCCATGATTCCCCACGTCACGCAGTTCGACGAAGCCGACATCACCGAGCTGGAGGAGTTCCGCAAAACCAGCAACGAACGTCTGGCCAAGAGCGGCGTCAAGCTCACCATGCTGGCTTTCGTGATGAAGGCCTGCGTCGCGGTACTCAGGCAGATGCCGGCGTTCAACGCCTCGCTCGACGAGTCAGGCGAGAACCTGATCCTCAAGGACTACGTGCATCTGGGCTTCGCGGCCGATACACCCCAAGGTCTGGTCGTGCCGGTGTTGAAGGATGTGGACCAAAAAGGCTTGGGCCAGATTGCCACCGAAATGGGCCAGCTCGCCGCCACCGCGCGCGAGGGCAAGCTCAAGCCATCCGACATGCAGGGCGCCAGCTTCACCATCTCCAGCCTGGGCGGGGTGGGCGGCACCGCGTTCACGCCCATCATCAACGCGCCCGAAGTCGCCATCCTCGGCCTGTCCAAATCGCAGATCAAGCCGGTATGGGACGGCAAGGCCTTTCAGCCGAGGTTGATGCTGCCATTGTCCTTGTCGTACGACCATCGCGTGATCGATGGCGCGATGGCGGCGCGTTTCACCACCCTGTTGGGCGAGTTGCTGGCCGACATGCGGCGCGCGCTGCTGTGAACCTTGGAGACCACACGCATGGCAACGATGGAAGTCAAAGTCCCCGACATCGGGGATTTCAAGGAAGTGGAGGTGATCGAGATTCTGGTCAAGCCGGGCGACGTCGTGGCGGTGGAGCAATCACTGGTCACGGTGGAGAGCGACAAGGCCAGCATGGAGATTCCGAGCAGCGCGGCCGGGGTGGTCAAGGCGTTGCGCGTGAAGCTCGGAGACAAGGTCAGCGAAGGCTCGGTGCTCCTCGATCTGGAGGCTGATGCGAGCGACGCCGGCACGGCGTCGGCGGCGCAATCCGTTTCCGTGCCGGATGCAGCGAAACCCGCCGCGGCAGCGCCTGCGTCGATCACCGCGGCGCCCGCCACGGGAAGCTACGCGGGCACGGTCGACCACGATTGCGACGTGATGGTGCTGGGCTCGGGACCAGGGGGCTACTCCGCCGCATTTCGCGCCGCAGACCTGGGCCTAAAGGTGGTTCTGGTCGAACGCTACGCCGCGCTCGGCGGAGTCTGTCTGAACGTCGGCTGCATTCCTTCCAAGGCGCTGCTGCATGTGGCGGCGGTGATGGACGAGGCCGCCCACTTCGCGGCTCTTGGGGTCGATTTCGGCACCCCCAAGGTGGACCGCGCCAAGCTTGCCGCGCACAAGGACAAGGTGGTCGGCAAGCTCACCGGCGGACTCGGCGCGATGGCGAAAATGCGCAAGGTGACCGTGCTGCGCGGCTATGGCAGTTTTGCCGATCCGCATCACGTGGTGGTCGAGTTGACCCAGGGTCCGGCGCAGGACAAGACGGGGGCTGCGCAGACCGTGCGTTTCAAGCGGGCCATCATCGCGGCCGGATCTCAGGCGGTGCGCCTGCCTTTTCTGCCCGAGGATCCGCGCGTGGTGGATTCCACCGGTGCCCTGGCGCTGGACCAGTCGCCGAAAAACATGCTCATCGTCGGCGGCGGCATCATCGGTCTGGAGATGGGCACCGTCTATTCGACCTTGGGTGCACGCCTGGACGTGGTGGAAATGCTCGATGGCCTGATGCCGGGCGCCGACCGCGATCTGGTCAAGGTCTGGCAGAAAATGAACGCCAAGCGCTTTGACCGCATCCTGTTGAACACGAAGACCGTGGCGGCCGAGGCCAAGCCCGACGGAATCTGGGTGCGCTTCGAGGGGGCAGGCGCTCCCGCCGAGCCGCAGCGCTATGACCTGGTGTTGCAGGCCGTGGGGCGTGCGCCCAACGGCGGCAAGATCGGGGCGCAGAGGGCTGGCGTCACGGTCAACGAGCGCGGATTCATCCCGGTCGACGCGCAACAGCGCACGAACGTTCCGCATATCCATGCCATCGGCGACATCGTCGGCCAGCCCATGCTCGCGCACAAGGCCGTGCATGAGGGCCATGTTGCAGCCGAGGTCTGCGCCGGGGAACTGCGCGGGGACGCGGCACTGGCACGCGCGGCTTTCGATGCCAGGGTGATTCCGAGCGTCGCCTACACCGATCCCGAGATCGCCTGGGTCGGGCTGACCGAGGACGCGGCCAGGGAGCAGGGCATTGCCGTGACCAAGGGGCTGTTTCCGTGGACGGCTTCGGGCCGCGCCATCGCCAACGGCCGCGACGAGGGCTTCACCAAGCTGCTGTTCGACGCCGAATCCCATCGCATCGTCGGCGGCGGCATCGTCGGAACCCACGCCGGCGACCTGATTGGCGAGATTGCGCTGGCGATTGAAATGGGCGCTGACGCCGTGGATATCGGACGCACCATCCACCCGCACCCCACGCTGGGCGAATCCGTCGGCATGGCGGCGGAGGTGGCCGAAGGAGCGTGCACAGACCTGCCTCCGGCCAAGCGCTAGCCCTTGCGCCGGGCCTGCCGACGGTCGTCGCGAGGCCTTAGTGGCTGACGGAGCCCTGGGCCTGGACCTGCTCCGCGGCCTTGTCCGCGGCGCCCCCGCTTGATGGGTCCGGGCCTGGCGCTGCGGCCTGTGCCGGTGGCAGCGGATCGGCGGCGTGAGTGATCAAGCGGCGCGCGCCATCAAAGTGGCGCGCCCAGTAGGGATCGTCGAGTTTGCTGATCTGCACGCTTTGACCCGGGCGCGGGGAGTGGACGAATTCGCCATTGCCGATGTAGATGCCGACATGGGAGAACGCGCGGCGCAGCGTGTTGAAAAACACCAAATCACCAGGGCGCAACTGGCTTTCGGAAATTTTCTCGCCCTCGCGGCTTTGTTGCGCCGCGCTGTGGGGCAAGACGAGACCGAGAGTCTGCTGATAGACATGGCGCACGAAGCCCGAGCAATCAAACCCGGTGGAAGCATGATCGCCGCCATATTTGTAGCGCACACCTAGAAAACCCAGGGCGTTGACCACCAGATCCGAGGCGCGGGTCGAAACCTGCTGAACCAGGCCGTTCCGGGCAAGCCACTGCTGAAGGACATCACTTTTGCCGGAAGATGCCCCGGATACGTTCGAGGCTGCCGGCGAGCCCGCCTGCGCGGCGTTTGAGGCGTCCTCGCCAACTGGTTTGTTTTGCGCGCATGCCGCTGCCGAAGCCACCAGAACGGCAAGGCTCAAGATCAGTTTCAGCGAGTGCGCGTGAAAATCCTGCATAACATGATCAACTTACCCTTTCCGGCGCGGGACTGTCAACCTTTGCACGAACCTGGCTTGTCCTCGTGCCTGCATGGCGCGCCGCGCTGAACTAGGCTCGCGACAGAACAAATCCGATGGAGACCGACAATGTTCAAGGCTTGGCTGCTGAGCAAGGATGAGGGCAAGTTTCATGCGGCGTTGCGCGACGTCGACGAGCAGGATTTGCCCGATGGCGATGTGCTGGTGCAGGTTCTGCATTCCTCCATCAACTACAAAGATGCGCTGGCCCTGACCGACAGCGCCCCCGTCGTCCGGCGCTGGCCCATGGTGCCCGGCATCGACGGCGCTGGCGTGGTGCTGCGCAGCAGCCACCCGGGCTGGAAGCCTGGGGATCGCTGGATTCTCAACGGCTGGGGCGTGGGCGAAACGCATTGGGGCTGTCTGGCGCAGCGCGCCAGCCTGCAGGGCGATTGGCTGGTCCCGCTGCCGGAGTGTTTCGACACCCGTCAGGCCATGATTCTCGGCACGGCCGGATACACCGCCATGCTTTGCGTGCAGGCCGTCGCGCGCCATGGCGTTGCGGCCGGGGATGGCGATGTGCTGGTGACCGGGGCGACAGGGGGCGTCGGCAGTGTCGCGGTGGGCCTGCTGGCTCGTCGCGGATATCGTGTCGTCGCCGCAACGGGCAAGCCTGCCGAAGCTGCGTATTTGCACGCGCTGGGCGCGGCCGAGGTCATCGACCGCGCAACGCTGAGCGGTCCCGGCAAGCCCTTGCAGAAAGAGCGGTGGGCCGCAGTGGTGGATAGCGCGGGCAGCCATATCCTGGCCAACGCTTGCGCGCAGACGCGCTGGGGTGGCGTGGTCGCCGCATGCGGACTTGCCCAAGGCATGGATTTCCCAACCACGGTGGCCCCATTCATTCTGCGCAATGTGACGCTGAGCGGGGTGGACAGCGTGATGCAACCCATGGCCGCGCGACAGGCTGCCTGGGCCGCGCTGGCCAGGGAGGTCGACACCGCGCAACTCGAGCGCATGGCGCACGATCTGCCATTGAGCGAGGCGCTGGCGGCCGCGACCCGGATCATGGCGGGGCAGGCCCTCGGTCGCACGGTGGTATCCGTCTGAGCCCGCCGAAACGGATGGAGCATGGCGCGCTCGCAAGGATCCATGGCATCCATGGCGGGCCTTTGTGAAGCAATTGTTCACCATTGACTAGGGAAAATCCTAGGCGCGCCGTCTAGACTCATAGGTCCACTTCCCTACAATCATAAGTGCTTGCTTATAAGCAAATTCAATGACCGCGCAACTTACGTCCCTGCCACTATTGAACACCGATGCCGAAGATGATGAAGACGCCGAGCGCGTGTTCATTCTTGCGGCGGAATTGTTCGGCGTCCTTGCCACGCCATTACGCCTTCGCATCCTGAACGCGATCTGCAATCAGGAAAGAGGTGTGGGCGAGATCATGGAAGTGGTCGAATCCACCCAGCCCAACGTGTCCCAGCATCTCAAGGTGCTGTACCAGGCCGGCATCGTGGCCAAGAGGCGTGTGGGTAACCAGGTTTATTACCGGGTGCAGAGTGAGAAGGCGGTGCAGTTATGCCGCACGGTTTGCACCCAAATTGCCATCGAGCTGGACGATCCAGAGTCCGTTTCCCAATCAGAGCGCTTGGCTCGGCGCATTTAGCATTTACCAGCGAGTACGAGGATGAGTGACTACAGCAAAAGGCTAGGCCGGTTGCGTCCTGCACCGGAAAACTTCCTGACTGCCGAGCAGATCGCGCAGGTTCAGGGCGGCCGTCGCGATTTTCTGCGCCGGGCGTTCACCGCGGCCAGTGCCGCCATGGTGACTGGGGGTGCCGCAAACGCTTACGCCGAGGACCGCAAGGACTGGGTTGGCGACAAGGGCAGCAAATTCATTCTGGACAAGCCCGAGTGGGGAACCACGCTGGGTAAGCCGGTGGATGAGCCGCCCTATGGCATGCCTTCCAAGTACGAGGCCAATCTGGTGCGCCGCATCAGTCCTGGCCTTTCGGCGGTGAATCAGGCCAACGTGGCGTTCGCGCCGCTGCAGGGGATGTTCGGCATCATCACGCCCTCCGGCCTGCATTTCAACCGCTCGCACCAGGGCTGGTATGACATCGACCCGGCGCAGCATCGCCTGATGGTGATGGGCGAGAAGGGCCTGGTCAAGAACCCCAAGGTCTATACCGTGGGCGACATCATGCGCATGCAGCCGGTGTCCCGCATCCATTTCATCGAGTGCGGCGCGAACAGCGCCATGGAGTGGGGCAACGTGTCTGTGCCCACCGTGCAATACACGCACGGCATGGTGTCGTGCAGCGAGTTCACCGGCGTGCCGCTGATCAAGCTGCTCGAAGATTGCGGCGCCGACCTCAAGGGCGTGCGTTTCATCATGGCCGAGGGGGCCGATGGGTCGCACGAAAACCGCACCATCCCGATGTCTCTGGTGATCTCCGGGGAAGTGTTGGTCGCTTACGGGCAAAACGGCGAAATGCTGCGTCCCGAGAACGGCTACCCACTGCGCCTTGTCGTCCCTGGCGTGGAAGGCGTGTCGCAAATCAAGTATCTGCGCCGCATCAAGCTTGGCACTTCGCCTTTTGCCACGAAGGACGAGGTGTTGGGCTATGTCGATCTGATGCCGGACGGCAAGTTGCGCCAGTACACGTCGATCATGGAATGCAAGTCCGTCATCACTTCGCCTTCCGGCGGCCAGGTCCTGATGGACAAGGGCGTCTACAACGTCACCGGCCTGGCCTGGTCCGGCCGCGGCAAGATCAAGCGCGTCGACGTGTCCTTCGACGGTGGTGTGAGCTGGCAGCAGGCCCGACTCGAGGGCCCGATCCAGAACAAGGCGCTGACCCGTTTCAACATTCCCTGGGTGTGGAATGGCAAGGGTGCTTTCCTGCAAAGCCGCGCTGTCGACGAAACCGGCATGGTGCAGCCCACCTATCAGGAAATGCGCAAAGTCCGTGGCACGCGTTCGGTGTACCACAACAATTCCATCCAAACTTGGCAAGTTGAAGAAACTGGAGATGTTCGCAATGTCCAACTCGCGAATTCGTAAGGCCGCCGTTGCGGCAGCTCTCGGCCTGGCCTTTTCGGCGGCCTGGGGAGCAAATCTGGGGGCCACGCTGGGCCGTGGCGCAACGCCGGATGAAATCAAGGCGTGGAATATCGACGTAAGGCCCGATTTCCAGGGTCTGCCGCAAGGGCAGGGCACGGTGGCCGAAGGCACCAAGCTGTGGGAATCGACATGCGCTTCCTGTCACGGGGATTTCGCCGATTCCAACGCCGTATTCCCGCCCATCGTCGGCGCCTACCAGGCGTCCAAGCAGGACATCGCCACGGGACGCGTGGCCAAGCTGGCCAACGTGACCGATGGCGGCGGCACATCCATCGAGAAGCTCTCGACCCTGTCGACGCTCTTCGACTATATCCACCGCGCGATGCCTTGGAATGCACCGGACACGCTGACCTGGAACCAAACATATTCCCTGGTCGCCTACTTGCTGAATTTGGCGAATGTCGTGCCGGCCAACTTCACCCTCACCCGCGACAACGTCCAGCAGGTTCAGGATATGCTGCCGAACCGCAATGGCATGACCTGGAACCATGGGATGTGGCCCGGCAAGGAAATCGGCAATGGTGGTATCCCCGATACCCACAATGTCGAGTGCATGAAAAACTGCGCCGCTAAGCCGAAGGTCGACTCATTCATCCCCGAGTACGCCATGAACACCTGGGGAAACTTGGCAGACGAAACTCGCCCCTGGGGTCCGATCCGCGGTCAGGTCACGCTGTCGAAAGCTGAGTTGAAGAAGATCGACGAAAAGAAGCAGGCGGCTGCCAGCGATCCGAATGCCAAGGTCGTTTCCCTGATCAAGGCCAACGGTTGCATCGCTTGCCATAGTTTCGGCGACAACAAGGTGGTGGGGCCGGGCTACCAGGAAATTGCCAAGCGCTATGCTGGCAAGAAGGACATGGTGGCCGAGTTGACTGGCCGAATCATGAAGGGCGGTTCGGGTGTATGGGGGAGTATCCCCATGCCCCCGCAGAGTATCAGTGAAGCTGATGCGAAGATGATCGCAACCTGGGTTGTAGACGGAGCGAAGCAGTAAAGCGTTAATCCCCAGTGGTCGATCCACGCAGGCAAGCCTTTCTGTTACGCATTTTCATTTTGAGGAGCATAGTCGTATGAATCAATCACGTCGTCAGGTCATGCAGCTGGGTGCTGGTGCGACCGTTGTGGGTCTGGCCGCCACGGCTGGGCTTCTGCCCGTTACCGCCCAGGCGGCCGACGCCCCGGGCTGGAATCCCAAGCTGTTCGAAGCCAAGACGCTGGATGAAGTCGCCAAAATCCTTGGCGCTACGCCCACCGAAAGCACCGATGTTTCCATCATCGGTCCGGACATCGCCGAGAACGGCGCGGTCGTGCCGGTCGGTGTGAAGTCCACCGCCGCGGGTGTCAGCATGATCGGCATTGTGGTGCAAAAGAATCCCACCGCATTGGTCGCGACCTTCAACACCAAGGATGGCGCCGAACCGAATGTGGCGACCCGCATCAAGATGGCACAAACCTCCCACGTCTACGCCGTGGCCAAGGCTGGTGACAAGCTGCTGTTCAACAAGAAGGAAATCAAGGTCACCCTCGGTGGCTGCGGCGGCTGAACGGCCTTTCCTACTTCGGTTTTCTAGACTTTATTGGAGTTCAATATGCCAAATCCGATGCGCATGCGCGCCAACGTCGAAGGCGATGCTGTGATTGTTCGTGTCCTGATGACCCACCCCGAGGACACCGGCCTGATGAAGGGCCCCGACGGGAAAATCATCCCCGCCCATTTCATTCAATCCGTCATTTGCAAGAACAACGACAAAACCGTCATGACTTGCGATTGGGGCACCGCCATTTCCAAGAATCCGTTCCTGGAATTCCGCTTCAAGGGCGGCAAGTCGGGTGACAAGGTGTCTGTGACCTGGCTGGACAACAAGGGCGAAACCCAGACTGACAGCACCACAGTGTCCTGAAGTTCCCGCTTCTGAAGTTCACGCCTCATTTGTTTGATGCAGTACGCACTGTTCGCGAGGAGACCATGAGACTACGACTAAAAAATTTCGCAGCACTGGCCGGGATGACGCTTCCCGCCCTGATGCTGATCGGGGCCGGGATGCATTACGCCCAAGCCGCTTCCGTAACCCAGGAAGGCAATGCCTACCTGCAGCTGATGAACGAGATGGGTGGTAACCCCGCCGATTTCAACATCGACGACGGCAAGAAGCTGTGGAGCGAAAAGCGCGGCCCGAAAAATGCTTCTCTCGAACAGTGCAATCTCGGCCTCGGCCCTGGTGTCGTGAAGGGCGCCTATGCCCAACTGCCGCGCTACTTCCCGGATACCGGCAAGGTGCAGGATCTTGAGTCCCGTTTGGTGACTTGCGAGGAGACTCTTCAAGGATTCACTCCCAAACAGGCGGATGCTGATCATTTCGCCAAGGAAGGCGGCAACGCTTCACCGCTGGAGAACATCGCCATGTATGTGGCGCATGAATCCGACGGCATGAAGATCGCCATTCCGCAAAATACCGAGCAGGAAAAGCTTTCGTATGAGAACGGCAAAAAGCTGTTTTTCTACCGCGCCGGCCCGTTCAGTTTTTCCTGTGCCGCCTGCCACTCGGAAAGCGGCAAGCGCATCAAGATTTCAGCGCTGCCCAATCTGACCAATAGCGAAGCGGCTGTTTCCTATGCCACTTGGCCTGCCTACCCCAACTCCCAAGGTGTTGCTCGCACGCTTGAATGGCGCATGCTGGCTTGCATGCGTCAACAACGTTGGCCGGCGCCCAAGTTCACATCCAATGCGGTGATCGACTTGATCACTTATATGGGTGTCAACTCGAATGGCGCCACGCTCCATACGCCGACCTTCAAGCGCTAAAAGAGGAGACGACGACATGAAAAAAATTGTTCTATTGGCGATGACGGCTGTCAGCGCCGCTGTGCTGAGCGGCTGTGCGGGAATGGATAAATCCGCTTCGGCAAATGGTGGCGACCCTTTTGCCACCGCATCGTTTCAAAAAATTCTCAAGGACGACTTTGTCAGCAAGGGCCAGGCCAGCGTGGATCGCCTGAAGCAAACCCAGCATCAGTACGAGTGTTCCAAGTACGAGTATCTGGGCAAGCCCATGCCGGCCGACCTGCAGAAGAAGTTGGAACAGGATGCGATGAGCAAGGTGGTTTATCCAAAGGACGGCCAGTACCTGGGCGACTGGAAGGCCGGCCTAAAAATCGCTGAAGATGGCAAAGGCATGCAGTGGAGCGACAAGCCCGGCTCGCCCAATGGTGGCAATTGCCTGGCTTGCCACAAGATGATCGCCAATGATCCTTCCCAGGGCAATATCGGCCCCGAGCTTTACCACTACGCGAAGCTGCGTGGCAACAGCGAAGCCGTTCTGAAGTACACCTGGCAGCGTATCTATGATTCCGAAGCGTTCAATGCCTGCAGCTATATGCCGCCTTTCGGCGCGCACAAGATTCTGACCGAGCAGCAGATGAAGGACGTGATGGCGCTGCTGATGGATCCGGATTCTCCTGTCAACAAATAATTGATTGTTTGTATCTAGGCTGGTCGACAGCCGATTAGCCGAGTCTGACCTGCCCGCCTCATCGTTGCCGATCGGCGGGCTTTTTCTTTTTCAAGGACCCACAATGAGCATCTCCCGCCGCGAATTTCTCAGTGTTTTGGCTGCCGCAGGCGTCAGCGGATTTCCGATGATGCGTGAAGCCAGTGCAGCCGAGGTGGATCAGCTGTACAACCCACCCGTGACGGGAAATGTGCATTTCCTGCATATGACCGACAGTCATGCGCATTTGCAGCCGGTCTACTTCCGTGAGCCGAACGTCAACATCGGCGTGGCCAGCATGGAAGGTCATCTGCCGCATTTGGTGGGGGCGAACTATCTCAAGCGCGTGGGTTTCAAGCCCAATACGCGCGAGTCCTATGCGTTCACCTATCTCGATTTCGTGCGCGCCGGCAAGCAGTACGGCAAGATGGGCGGCTATGCGCATATCGCCACCTTGGTGAAGAAACTCAAGGCCTCCCGCCCCGGCGCGCTGCTGCTCGATGGCGGCGATACGTGGCAAGGCACGGGACTGTCGCTGTGGACCAAGGGCCAGGACATGGTCGACGCGCAGCTCCAGCTCGGCGTGGACGTGATGACTGCCCACTGGGAGTTCACCTATGGGCAGGACCGCGTGAAGGAAATCGTGTCCAAGGATTTCAAGGGCAAGATCGACTTCGTGGCGCAGAACGTGAAGACCGCCGACTTCGGCGACCCGGTATTCCCGAACTACGTGATGAAGCAGATGAACGGCGTGCAGGTCGCCATCATCGGCCAGGCCTTTCCCTACACCCCGATTGCGAATCCCGCTTATCTGATTCCCGACTGGACCTTCGGCATCGACACCGACCACATGCAAAAGGTGGTGAACGAGGTCAAGAAGAAGGGAGCGCAGTTGGTTGTCGTCATCTCGCACAACGGTATGGACGTGGACCGCAAGATGGCTTCGCTGGTCGAAGGCATCGATTGCATCTTTGGCGGCCACACGCACGACGGCGAGGCCGTCGCGGTCGAGGTGCGCCGGCCTTCCGGCGGCATGACCCTGGTGACGAATGCGGGCTCGCATGGCAAATTCCTCGCGGTGATGGATTTCGATGTGCGGGGCGGCAAGATGGCGGGCTATAAGTACCGGCTGCTGCCCGTGTTTTCCGAGCTGCTCCCGGCCGATGCCGACATGACGGCGCTGATCAAGAAGCACCGCGCACCGTACGAAAGCAAGATGAACGAGGTGCTCGCCCATACCGAAGGCGTGTTGTACCGCCGAGGCAATTTCAACGGCACCTGGGATCAACTCGTGGTCGATGCCATGCTCGCCGTGCGCGGCGGCGACCTGGCGTTCTCGCCGGGCTTCCGCTGGGGCGGCAGCCTGCTTCCGGGCGAACCCATTACCCGTGAGGCCATGATGACCCAGCTGGCCATCACCTATCCGTACTGCACGCTTTCGGACATGACCGGCGAAACCGTGAAGGCCGTGATGGAGGACGTCTGCGACAACCTGTTCAACCCCGATCCCTACTACCAGCAGGGCGGTGACATGGTTCGCCTGGGGGCGCTGGAGTACACGTGCGCGCCCAATGAGAAAATGGGCAACCGCATCCAGGACATGCGCCTGGGAGGCAAGCCGCTCGATCCGAAGAAGACCTACAAGGTGGCCGGCTGGGCACCCGTGCAGCAAGCTTCGGCCAACGCCAGCAATCCGCCGATCTGGGACATCGTGGAGGAATACCTCAAGCACCAGAAGGTCATCAAGCCGCTCAAGCCCAACGAGCCCAAGCTGATCGGTGTGAAAGGCAATCCTGGGTTGGCGCAGTACAACAAATTCTGAGATCCGGGCTGAAGCTTGCGTTCCTGCCGCTCAGGGCGGCAGGGTAGGAAGGGTTGGAAGCAATTCCAGCCCTTTTTTTTGCTGTCCGGCCGTGCTGCGCACCCTGCAGCGTCACAGAACATCGGACTTGGCGTGGTCATGCTCGGCTAATTTTGCGATGCATCAAAACCGCTGTTACAGTTGATGCAGGTCTTTCGTCATCGGACCGCTGTGCGCCAGGGCAGGGTACCTGCTCCGGCGTATGGTGCTTCACCCACTTCACGCCGGGGTGCCCGGCATACCAGTGAGCCCACCATGACCATTCAACAGCTTCGCGCCAACTCCTATCTGTTTGGCGGCAATGCTCCTTATGTCGAGGAGCTGTACGAAACCTATCTCGCGAATCCAGGGGCCGTGCCGGATCATTGGCGCGACTACTTCGACGCTTTGCAGCACGTGCCGGCCGTCGACGGCAGCAATTCCCGGGACATTCCGCACGCCCCAGTCGTTTCGGCTTTTGCGCAGCGGGCCAAGAGCGGCCCGACGCGACCGATCACGTTCAGTTCCGATGCGGAGATGTCGCGCAAGCGCGTCGCCGCGCAGCAGCTCATTGCCGCCTACCGCAATGTGGGCGTGCGCTGGGCCGACCTCGATCCGCTCAAGCGCACCGAGCGTCCGCAGATTCCCGACCTCGACCCGGCTTTCTACGGCTTCACCGATGCCGATCTGGAAACGGTGTTCAACACCAGCAACACCTATTTCGGCAAGGAGAGCATGAGCCTGCGGGAACTCGTGAACAACCTGCACGAAACCTATTGCGGCTCCATCGGTGCCGAGTTCATGTACTTGAGCGACCAGGGGCAGAAGCGCTGGTGGCAGCAGAAGCTGGAGAGCATCCGCACGCGACCGAATTTTTCGGCGGAGAAAAAGCGCGAGATCCTGGACAAATTGACCGCCGCCGAAGGTCTGGAGCGCTATCTGGCGACGCGCTATGTCGGACAGAAGCGGTTTTCGCTGGAGGGTGGAGAGAGTTTCATCGTCGGCATGGACGAGGTCATTCAGCGCGGCGGTGAGTTGGGCTCGCAGGAGGTGATCATCGGCATGGCCCACCGCGGCCGGCTCAACGTGCTGGTCAACACCCTGGGCAAGCGGCCGAAGGATCTGTTCGACGAGTTCGAAGGCAAGCACGCCAGCGATCTGCCGTCGGGCGACGTGAAGTACCACCAGGGTTTTTCCAGCGACGTGTCGACCCCGGCGGGACCGGTTCATCTGTCGCTGGCGTTCAATCCTTCCCATCTGGAAATCGTCAACCCTGTCGTCGAAGGTTCGGTGCGCGCCCGTCAGGAGCGCCGCGGCGACAAAAAGGGGCAGCAGGTCCTGCCCGTTCTGGTGCACGGCGATGCGTCCTTTGCCGGGCAGGGCGTCGTGATGGAAACCCTGGCGCTGGCGCAGACCCGAGGCTATTCGACCGGCGGCACGCTGCACATCGTGATCAACAACCAGATCGGCTTCACGACCTCGGATCCGCGCGATGCGCGGTCCACGCTGTATTGCACCGACGTGGTCAAGATGATCGAGGCTCCCGTGCTGCATGTGAACGGCGACGATCCCGAAGCCGTGGCCCTGTGCTGCCAGCTCGCGGTCGATTACCGGGCTGAGTTTAGCCATGACGTGGTGGTCGACATCGTGTGTTTCCGCAAACTGGGGCACAACGAACAGGACACGCCGGCCGTGACCCAGCCGCTGATGTACAAGAAGATCGCGGCGCACCCCGGCACGCGCAAGCTCTACGCCGATCGTCTGGTCAGCCAGGGCGTGATCGGCGCCGACGATGGCGATGCGATGGTTCAGCGCTACCGTCAGGCCATGGAGGACGGCGAGCGAGCGATCGAGCCCGTGCTGTCGAACTACAAGAGCAAGTTCGCGGTCGACTGGACGCCTTTTCTCAATCGCAAGTGGACCGACAACGCCGACACCGCCCTGCCGCTGTCCGAGCTCAAGCGCCTGGCCGAGCGCATCACGACCGTGCCGTCCGATTTGAAGCTGCATCCGCTGGTGGAGAAGGTGGTCGCCGACCGAGCGGCCATGGGCCGCGGCGAGGTCCCGCTCGACTGGGGCATGGGCGAGCACATGGCCTTCGCCTCGCTGGTGGCCAACGGCTATCCGGTGCGGTTGTCGGGCGAGGACAGCGGGCGCGGCACCTTCAGCCATCGCCACGCCGTGCTGCACGACCAGGGCCGCGAGCGCTGGGATGCCGGCAGTTACGTGCCGCTGCAGAACGTCTCCGATGGGCAGGCGCCGTTCGTCGTCATCGATTCCATCCTGTCCGAGGAGGCGGTGCTGGGCTTCGAGTACGGCTATTCCACTGCCGATCCGAACACCCTGGTCATCTGGGAGGCCCAGTTCGGCGATTTCGCCAACGGCGCTCAGGTCCTGATCGACCAGTTCATCTCGGCCGGCGAGGTCAAGTGGGGTCGCGCATCCGGGCTGACGCTGTTTTTGCCGCACGGCTACGAGGGGCAGGGGCCGGAGCATTCGTCCGCGCGCCTGGAGCGTTACCTGCAGCTGTGTGCCGAGACCAATATGCAGGTTTGCCAGCCGACCACGCCGGCGCAGATCTTCCATCTGTTGCGGCGCCAGATGATTCGGCCTTTCCGCAAGCCGCTGGTGGTGATGACGCCCAAGTCCCTGCTGCGCCACCATGAGGCGCGTTCGCCGCTGTCCGATCTGGCGACGGGGCATTTCCACACGGTGCTGGAAGAGGTGCAGGACATCGACCCGGCACGCGTGAAGCGCATGATCATGTGCTCGGGCCGCGTCTATTACGACCTGGTCGCGGAGCGCAAGCGGCGCGAATTGCAGGATGTGGCGATCGTGCGCTTCGAGCAGCTCTATCCTTTCCCGCACAAGGCCTTCGCCGCCGAACTCAAGCGCTATCCGCAGGTCCGCGACCTGGTCTGGTGCCAGGACGAGCCCCAGAACCAGGGCGCATGGTTCTTCATCCAGCATCACATCCACGAGAACATGCTCGATGGCCAGCGCTTGGGTTACTCCGGGCGGCCGGCATCCGCCTCCACCGCGGTGGGCTACTACGCCAAGCATGCCGAGCAGCAGAAGGAACTCGTTGCGGGCGCCTTTGGCAAGCTCAAGGGCTTCATCCTCACGAAATAAACAAGGCCGTCGCCCGTGTGTGATCGCCGCCATGACGGCGCTCGCACGGGCCGCGCTTCATAGCGTTCACATCCATCACGAGACCCACCATGGCAGCTATCGATGTCAAGGTTCCCCAGCTTTCCGAATCCGTCGCCGAAGCCACTTTGCTTCATTGGAAGAAAAGGCCCGGCGAAGCCGTCAAACAAGATGAAATCCTGATCGAGATCGAAACCGACAAGGTCGTGCTCGAAGTGCCCGCTCCTGCGGCCGGGGTCATGGCGCAAATCCTCAAGGACGATGGCGCCACCGTGGTTGCCGAGGAAGTCATCGCCAAGATCGACACAACAGCGACACCCCAGGTCAGCCCCTTGGCCGTGCAATCGGTCCCCGCCGCGGGGGCGCAGGACAAGGCAGCGGCGCCAACGCCCGCCGCTGCGGCACAGCCGGCGGCCATGCCGTCGGCGGCCAAGCTGATGGCCGAAAAAGGCGTCGACCCGGCGAGCGTGACGGGCACCGGGCGGGGTGAGCGCATCACCAAAGGCGATGCCTTGGCCGCCGTGGCGGGTCGCGCAGCCTCGGCCGCGGCGCAAATCCAGCCCAAGCCGGTTCCAACGCAAGCGTCTGCGGCGCAGGCCGGACCGTTCAGCAGCCAGACGGCATTGCCGCCGGTGGACGCCGAGATCGATCTCTCGGCCTATGCCGAGCGTCCCGAGCAGCGCGTGCCGATGAGCCGGCTGCGCGCGCGCATCGCACAGCGCCTGGTGCAGTCGCAGGCCGAGAACGCCATCCTCACGACGTTCAACGAAGTCAATATGCAGCCGGTGATGGACCTGCGCAATGCGCATAAGGAGCGCTTCGAGAAGGAGCATGGAGTCAAGCTCGGATTCATGAGCTTCTTTGTCAAGGCGGCGGTGCATGCGCTGAAAAAATATCCCGTCATCAATGCTTCGGTCGACGGCAACGACCTGATCTACCACGGGTATTTCGACATCGGCATCGCCGTGGGCAGCCCGCGCGGCCTTGTCGTCCCCATCCTGCGCAACGCCGACCAGATGAGCTTCGCCGACATCGAGAAGCAGATCGCCGAGTTCGGCGCGAAGGCTCGTGACGGCAAGCTGGCCATCGAGGATCTCACCGGCGGCACGTTTTCCATCAGCAACGGCGGCGTGTTCGGCTCGATGTTGTCCACCCCCATCATCAACCCGCCGCAGTCGGCCATTCTCGGCGTGCATGCCACGAAGGAGCGGCCCGTGGTGGAAAACGGCCAGATCGTCATCCGTCCGATCAACTACCTGGCGTTGAGCTATGACCACCGCATCATCGATGGACGCGAGGCCGTGCTGGGCCTGGTGGCCATGAAGGAAGCGCTGGAAGATCCGGCCCGCCTGTTGCTGAATCTTTGAGGGCGCGATCATGCAAACGCAATTCGACCTCATCGTCATCGGCGCAGGTCCGGGCGGCTATATCGCCGCCATCCGCGCCGCCCAGCTCGGGCTGTCGGTGGCCTGCATCGACGCTTGGTCCAACGCCAAGGGCGGCCCGGCCCCCGGCGGCACCTGCACCAACGTCGGCTGCATTCCGTCCAAGGCGCTGCTGCAATCGTCCGAGCACTACGAACATGCGGGCCATGGTTTCGCCGAGCACGGCATCGACGTGGCAGGGCTCAAGCTCGACCTCCCCCGCATGCTGGCGCGCAAGGAGCAGGTCGTGCGCCAGAACAACGAGGGCATCCTCTACCTGTTCAAGAAGAACAAGGTGCAGTTCGTGCATGGCCGAGCCTCGTTCGCCGCCAAGCTGGATGCGGGGTTCGAAGTGGATGTGACCGGCCCCGAGTCCAAGCGCCTCACCGCGAAGCAGGTCATCATCGCCACCGGATCGAGTCCCCGTGCCCTGCCGGACGCGGCGTTCGACGAAAAACTCATCCTGTCCAATACCGGCGCGCTGGCGCTGGGCGAGGTGCCCAAGCGTCTGGGCGTGATCGGCGCTGGGGTCATCGGCCTGGAAATGGGCTCGGTCTGGCGCCGACTGGGAGCGCAGGTGACGGTGCTCGAGGCGCTGCCCGACTTTCTCGGCGCGGCCGACGCGCAAGTGGCCAAGGAAGCGCTCAAGCAGTTCAAGAAGCAGGGGCTGGACATCCAGCTCGGGGTCAAGATCGCCGGAGTGAAGGCCGGGGCCAAGGTCGTGAATGTGCGATATGCGGACGCGCAAGGCGCCGAGCAGACCCTGACGGTGGACCGGCTCATCGTCTCCATCGGCCGCGTGCCGAACACCGAGGGATTGAATCTGGGGGCCGTCGGCCTGTCCACCGACGCGCGCGGCTTCGTGCCCGTGGATCATGACTGCAAGACCCCGGTCCCAGGCATCTGGGCGATAGGCGACGTGGTGCGCGGACCCATGCTGGCGCACAAGGCCGAGGAGGAGGGCGTGGCCGTCGCCGAGCGCATCCAGGGGCAGAAACCGCACGTGGATTTCAACACCGTACCCTGGGTGATCTACACCGCGCCAGAAATCGCCTGGGTGGGGCAGACCGAACAGCAGCTCAAGGCGGCCGGCCGGGCCTACAAGGCCGGCAGCTTCCCGTTCCTGGCCAATGGGCGCGCCCGCGCGCTGGGCGACACGACCGGCTTCGTCAAGATGCTGAGCGATGCGGCCACGGACGAGATCCTGGGTGTGCACATCATCGGCCCCATGGCTTCCGAGTTGATCGCGGAAGCCGCCGTGGCGATGGAGTTCAAGGCGGCAGCCGAGGACATCGCCCGCATCTGCCACGCCCATCCCACCCTGTCGGAGGCGATGAAGGAGGCGGCATTGGCGTGCGATGGCCGCAGCCTGAACTTCTGACGGGTTTCGCATGGATTTCACCGCGTACGTTCTGCAGACCCTTGCAGAGCGTGGGCATACGCCCGACGCCGCGCAACGCGCGGCCATCCGGCGCCTGCAGCAGTGTTTCGACGCCTGGGTGGCCTACAAGTCGCGCCGCTCCACCGCGGTGCGGCGTCTGCTCGTGCACCCCGATTTGCCGCGAGGCTTGTACATGTGGGGAGGGGTCGGGCGAGGCAAGAGTTTCCTGATGGACGCCTTCTTCACCACCGTTCCGGTGGTGCGCAAGACCCGGCTGCATTTCCACGAGTTCATGCGCCAGGTGCAGCGCGAATTGGCCGTCCTGCAGGGCACGCAAGATCCGCTGGAAGAACTGGCGCGGCGCATCGCGCGGCGCTTTCGCCTCATCTGTTTCGACGAATTCCACATCAGCGATGTCACCGACGCGATGATTCTGCATCGCTTGCTGCGAGGCTTGTTCGAGCAAGGGGTCGTGCTCATGGCCACCAGCAATTTCCGGCCGGACGATCTCTATCCGGATGGCTTGCACAGAGACCGCATTCTGCCCGCCATCGAACTCATCAAGACGCAAATGGACGTGATCGAGGTCGATGGCGGGGTGGATTACCGGCATCAGGCCCTGGTGGACATGCGGCTCTACTACACCCCGCTCGGGCAGGCCGCGGACCTCGCCATGGAGCATGCCTTCGCGCGCCTGGCTGAAGCCGCCGAGGGCGACCCCATCCTCGAGATCGAGCATCGCAAGCTTGTCGCGCGGCGCCGCGCCGGTGGACTGGTATGGTTCGACTTCGACACCCTGTGCAACACGCCGCGGTCGCAGAACGACTATCTCGAGCTTGCCGCGCGTTTCCATACCGTGATGGTGTCGGACGTGCCGCGCATGACACCCGAACTCGCCAGCGCGGCGCGCCGCTTCACGCTGCTGGTGGACGTTCTGTACGACCGCGGCATCAAGCTCGTGATGTCCGCTGCGGTCGAGCCTGCCGCGCTGTATGCTTCGGGCCCTTTGGCCTATGAATTCGAGCGCACCGCCTCGCGCCTGCTGGAAATGCAGACTTCCGCCTACCTGCGGCAGTCCAGGCGCGAAGTCCAGGCCGAATTGACTTGATGACGCACGCCTTGAACCCACCCCACCGCGATGCCCCGCCGCCTTTAGCCCGCTCGCAAGCTGCCCGCATCGCGCGGCGTGCCGGCCTGACGCTGGCACTCGCTTTTGGCGCGATGGTCGGGGCGCACGCAGCCCCCTTGCCACCCGAACCCCCAGCCCTGGCATCGGTTCCCGGCCAGCACGACGCCGCCCGGAGCCAGGCCCAGCCCGCGTCGATCGAGGCGCGTATGGGCCGGCTCGATGCGGCCTATGCGCAAGACAAGCTGATGTGCGCCCGGCGATTCTTCGTCAATGCCTGCCTCGATCAGGCGCGCACCGCATACCTCACCGCGAGACAGGCTTTGCAAGCCGAGCTTCATGCCATGGACCTTGCGGTGCGCGAGCGGCGGGCCGAGGCCGAACGCCGGCGCGTGGCGCAGAACCTGCGCGAGCGTCAGGTGCCGGACGCGGCCGCCATTCGGCAGGCCAGGGCCGCGCGGGAACAGGAGCTCGCCACCAGGCAGCGCGAACATGCCGCGCGGCTGGCCGCGGCGGCTGACCATGAAGCCGCCGTCGCCCGCCAGCCGGTGCAGCGCCCGGCGCGGCCGACCACCCCGCCACCGGCAGACTCTGCCGCCGGACCGCCACGCAAGACGTCGGGGCAAGAGGCGCAGCAGTCCGCGCGGGCCCGGGCGTCGTATGCACGCAAGCTGGCGGACTACAAGCGCCGCCAGCAGGAAGCCGCCGAGCAGAACAAGGCGGGTGAGGCGCCGGCGCTGCCTATTCCCCGGCAGTATTAAGGCCTGGTGCCGTGCGGCGCGGCAGCCGCGCGCGCTTCACTGCGCCCCAGCTTGAGCACGGCGAGCGAGAGATTGTCGCCGCGCCCCACCGCGCGCTGCCTGGCCTTGGCGATGAGGAATTCGCAGCTTTCGCGTGGCTCCAGCCGGTCGAGTGCGGAGCCCAGCTCGGTGTCCACGAAGTAGTGCCACAGACCGTCCGAACACAGCAGGACCACGTCGCCGGCCTTGAGGGGCATGCTGTCGCTGACGAAGGGCGGATCTTCCGCGGTGCCGAGGCTGGAGGTCAGGACATTGCTCATCGGGTGGTTGCGCGCCATGGTCTCGCTGAGGGTTCCAGCGTCCACAAGCTCCTGGACGTAGGAGTGATCCTTGGTCCGCACCAGCAAGCGGCCGGCCCGGAACACATGCACCCGCGAATCGCCCACATGGGCCCAGTGGCAGTGCCCGTCTGGCTGCAGCAGGACGCATGCCACCGTGGAATGCGGTTCCTGTTCGGCCGAGATCGCGCTGAGCTTGATCATCAGATGGCTTTCCCGCACGATGCTCTGCAGCAGGCTGAGCGGCTCTTCCTGACTGGGCACGAAACGGTCGAACAGCTGCCGGGATGTCAGGATCACCTGGTCGGCCGCCATGCGCCCGCCGCTGCGCCCGCCCATGCCGTCGGCAACCACGGCCAGCATGAGGCCGGCAACGCGGGGATGCGTGAAGATCTCGATGCGATCCTGCTGGTACTGGCGATCACCGCGGTGGATGCCGGTGGCGGCCTGTAGTTGCAGGCGGGGACGCGGCGGAGTCATGGAATTCGAAACCCGGCAACTGCGCGTTCATACAATGGCCCAACCCCCTGATCAGCCAGCCAGCCCCAAGCCCGATGCATCAAGACCTGCGTTCCGCCAACCGGCGACTGATCGAGTTGCGCATGGAGCATGCCGATCTCGACGACGCGATCGACAGGCTTGGACCTCAGACCCCCGGTCAGGAACTTCTGTTGCGGCGGTTGAAGAAAAAGCGGCTGCAGCTGCGCGACCAAATTGCACTCCTGGAATCGGCCTTGCAGCCGGATGAACCCGCTTGAAGATTGATGACCAAGCGCCGGGGCATTTTAGGCAGAGCGCGGCGGTGTCGGACGTGAAGGCGGTCGAAACGCTGCCTGCTGACAACACTTTGGCGCCGGACGACGGCCTGTGGAGCGAGGGTGGGCTGTTTTCCGCCACGTTGCCGGGCTGGCGCGAGCGGCCGGGGCAACGCCGGCTCGCGGCCGCGGTGGCCCAAGCCATTGCCGAACGCGGCATCCTCCTGGCCGAGGCCGGTACCGGAACCGGCAAGACCCTGGCTTATCTCGTGCCTGCGCTGCTGCAGGGCGAGCGCATCATCATCTCGACCGCGACCCGCGCCCTGCAGGACCAGTTGTTTCGCAAGGACTTGCCGTTGGCGCGCGCGGTGCTCGGCGTACAGGTCCGCGCCGCAGTGCTCAAGGGACGCGCCAACTACGTCTGCCACTACCGACTCAAGCGGGCGCAAAGCGAGGGCTTGCTGGACAGCCGCCGCGCCGTGCAGGAACTGCGCCGCGTGGCCCTGTTCGCCGGCACCTCGAGCGACGGCGACATCTCGGCGCTCGGCGGGCTGGACGAACAGTCCCCCGTCATTCCTCTGGTGACGTCCACGCGCGACAACTGCCTCGGCTCGGACTGTCCCGACTACCGCGCCTGTTTCGTGATGAAGGCCAGGCGCGAGGCGCTGGCTTCGGATGTGATCGTCATCAACCATCATCTGTTCTTTGCCAACGTCGCCTTGCGCGACGAAGGCGTGGCCGAGCTGCTGCCGAGCGCCACCACCGTGGTGCTGGACGAGGCGCATCAGTTGCCCGACATCGGCGCGCAGTTCCTCGGCACCAGCGTCGGCACGGCGCAGGCGCATGAACTGGCGCGCGACGTGCTGGCCTGCGGCCTGCAGCATGCCCGGGGCCTGGCGGACTGGCAGAGCCTGGCGAGCCGCTTGCAAAAGGCCGCGCGCGACCAGCGCCTGGCGGCGCCAACCGGAACACACCGCCTCGACCAGGCCCAGGCGCAGGCCCTCCCGGGCTGGGCCGCGGTTCTGGGCCATTGGCAGGAAGAGTTGGCGGCGCTCGAGGCTGCGCTCGGTCCCGTCGAGGCGCTGGCCCCGGAGTTCACACGCCTGATCGAACGCTGCCGGGAGCAGCGCGAACTGCTGGCCGCATGGCAGCAGCCGACGCCGCAGCCGGATGCTGAAAGCGGCGCGCCCATGGCGCAGGAATCCGTGCGCTGGCTGGAAGTCGGCAGCTACCACCTGCGCCTGCTGGCCACGCCGCTCGGGGTGGGGCCGGCGTTCTCGGCCCTGCTGGCGCAGCGTCCGCAGGCCTGGGTGCTGGTGTCGGCCACGCTGACCCTGGACGGCGGGTTTCGCTATACCCGCGCCCGTCTGGGACTGGGCGAGGGCAGCCCGGCGCTGGCGCCGGTGGAGGGCGGCGCGGAGCCGCGCCTGCGCGAACTGCGCGTGCCCAGCCCCTTCGACTACGCCCGGCAGACGCGGCTGCTGGTGCCGCGCACGGGTTTTCGTCCGGCGGATGCCGAACATTCCACGCGGGTGGCCGAGCTGGCCGCCCGGCTCGTCGCGGTCAATCCGGGTGGCAGCTTCGTGCTGACCACCACCTTGCGTGCGATTGCCCGCATCGCCGCGCGCCTGCGCGAATTGCTGCCGCCCGGGCGAGTCGTGCTGGAGCAGGCCAGCGAATCCAAGTCGGTGCTGCTGCAGCGCTTCTCGCTCGACCCCCGTGCCGTCCTGGTGGGGAGCCACAGTTTCTGGGAGGGGGTCGATTTTCCGGGCGAGCAGCTCACCCTGGTGGTCATCGACAAGCTGCCTTTCGCGCCGCCCGACGATCCCATGGTGGCCGCGCGCATCAAGCGCCTGGAGGCGGCGGGGCGCAATGGCTTCATGGACTATTCGCTGCCGCAGGCCGCACTGGCGCTGCAGCAGGGCGCCGGCCGGCTGATCCGCAGCGAGCGCGACTGGGGCGTGCTGGCGGTCTGCGATCAGCGCCTGGCCACGACGGGATGGGGGCGGCGCCTTCTGGCATCGCTGCAGCCTTTTGCGCAGGTCGACGAGGTGGAGGAGGCTTGCGCCTTTCTCGCTGCGCATGCGCCGCAGCCGGGCCATACGCCCGACCAATCTGCGGTGCCTGCGAACGCCGCCGAAGATTCGGCTTTCGGCGCCTGAGGTCGCGCTGCCCTGCGCCGTGATCGTGCGGCGGGTTCAGCGCACGGGTTCAGCGCACCTTAAGGCGGCCGTTCACCACAGCTTCCACCACGACTCGTTGCGCGGCGGCAGGCCCTGGCTGAGGTAGGTGCTGTCGGGATAGTTGGCCTTGAGCACGCGTTCGGTGTCGTCGCGCAATTGCGTCAATCCCAGTTTGTCGTAGCTCTCCATCAGAACGGCCAGGGCGAGTTGTCTTGCCGGGGCGTCGGGATGGTTCTTGATGGCCTCCTGGGCGCGGTCGGCGGCGGCAACGTAGGCGCCGCGACGGTAGTAGAACAGGGCCACATGGGTGTCGTACTCGGCCAGCGCGTTCAGGATGTAGCGCATGCGCAGCAGCGCATCCGGCGTGTACTTGCTGTTCGGGAAGCGGGTGGTGAGTTCTTTGAAGGCCTCGAACGACTCCCGGGCCGCGTGCTGGTCGCGCTCGTACAGCTTCTGGTCGGACAGCCAGGAAAACCAGCTGTCGTTGTCGTAGAAATTGATGCGCCCCTTCAAATACAGCACATAGTCCGTCGCGGGATTGTTGGGGTAGATCTTGAGAAAGCGGTCGCAGGCCGCCAGCGCCTGTGCGCGTTCACCCTGCTTGTAATAGCCATAGGCGGTTTCGATCAGCGCCTGCTGGGCCAGCACGCCGTAGGGGTAGCGCGTTTCGAGCTTCTCGTAATACTTGGTCGCCTGGTCGTAGGCGCCGCTGCTCATCTCGTCCTTGGCCTCGCTGTACAACTTGGCGGCAGACCAGCCCGCGGTGATGTCTTTGTCCTCGGTGGACGCGCAGGCGGAGAGCAAAGCCGCGGCAAGCAGGACAAGCGCACGCCATGAACGGCGCACCCCCGGGGTGGATGGAATGGAATTCACAAGGCAACTCGTCGCAGGATCGGCAAGCTGGCCATTATAGGAAGCGGGTCGCCCATGCATGCCTTGGCGCCGTGCGGGCGTGCGGTGCCGGATCGCCTGCACGGGCGGCGGCGGGGGCTGCACTATGCTCGCGGCATGCAAGTTCGAGACCCTGGCGCAGCCGCCCCGACGGACCCTTCATCGCCGGCCGATGCGGACGATCCGCCCGACCTGGAACCCTGCGATCCCGTGGCGGAGATGGCCGCCTTGCAGGCGCGCATCCCGGCGACGGCGGCCGGCGAGCGCCTGGACAAGGTTCTGGCGCAACTCTTCCCCCAGTTCTCGCGCAGCCGGCTCAAGGCCTGGTGCGAGGCCGGCCTGGTGCGTATGGAGGGAACGCCGGCCGCGCCGCGGACCAAGGCGCGCAACGCCGCCCTGCTGGAACTGCAGGTTCCGCAGGAGCCGGAGGCCGGCGCTTTCACGCCGGAACCCGTTGCGCTCGTCCTGGTGTGGGAGGATGCCGAACTGGCCGTGATCGACAAGCCAGCCGGCCTGGTGGTGCATCCCGCCGCCGGAAACTGGAGCGGCACCCTGCTCAACGGGTTGCTGTTCCGGTTCCCGGAGACGGCCGCCGTGCCGCGCGCAGGCATCGTGCACCGGCTCGACAAAGACACCAGCGGCCTGCTGGTCGTCGCCCGCACCCTGCGGGCGCAAACCGACCTCGTGCGCCAGTTGCAGGCGCGCAGCGTGAGCCGGCAGTATCTGGCGCTGGCCTGGGGTGAACTCAAGCGGCCCGTGACGGTGGATGCGCCCATCGCGCGCCATCCCCGCGACCGGCTGCGCATGGCGGTGGTGGCGGGCGGCAAGCCGGCACGCACCCATCTGCTGCCGCTGGCGGTGCTGGCGACTCCGCACGGGCCCGTCACCGCGCTGCGCTGCAGGCTGGAGTCGGGGCGCACCCACCAGATCCGCGTGCATGCCCAGCATGCCGGCCTTCCCCTGCTGGGCGACGCCCTCTACGGACGCCGCAGCGCGCCCGCCTTGGATCTGCAGCGCCAGGCCCTGCATGCCGCGGTGTTGCGTTTTGCCCATCCCGCGACGGGCGTGTCGATGCGTTTCGAATCGCCCGTCGCAGCCGATGTGCGGGCGCAGTGGCTGGCCTTGGGGGGGCGTGCGGACGTGATGGACACCAGACTCTGGAGCGATGATGCAACCCTGGCCGGATGACTGGATCACCGCGCATTGGCCCGGCAATCCGCAGGTGCTGGGCGTGTTCACCAGCCGCCAGGGCGGCGCCAGCGCCGGGCCTTACGGAAGCGGACGCGCCGGCGCAGGCGGCATGAACCTGGGCGGCCATGTCGGCGACGACCCGCATGCTGTGGCGGCTAATCGCGCGCGGCTGGCGGAGTGGCTCGGCGGGGTGCGGATCGTGTATCTCGACCAGGTGCATGGCGCCTCGGTGGCCGACCTCGACGCCTGGGACGGCAGCGCCACGCTGCGCGCCGACGCCGCCGTCAGCAGCACGCCGGACCTCGCCGCCTGCGTGATCGTGGCCGATTGCCTGCCGGTGCTGTTCGCCGCGCCCGAAGGCCGTGCCGTGGCGGCGGCCCACGCCGGCTGGCGCGGCCTGGCGGGCGGAGTGCTGGAGAACACGCTGCTGGCGCTGTGCCGCAAGGCGGAGTGCGAGCCGAATGCGGTGCAGGCCTGGCTGGGCCCCGCCATCGGGCCCCTGGCCTTCGAGGTGGGCGGCGAGGTGCGCACCGCCTTTGTCGACAGGCAGGCCGAGGCCGCCACGGCATTTCGCGCGGCGGCCGGCGCAGGCAAATGGTTGGCCGACCTGTTCGCGCTGGCGCGTCTACGCCTCGGCGCCGCCGGCATGAGGCCGGAACACATCCAGGGCGGGAATGTCTGCACCGTTTCCAACCCCGATCGCTACTACGCTTTCCGGCGCGACCGCGTCACGGGCCGCCAGGCCGGGCTGGTCTGGATCGTGGCCGACGCCCGGCGGGAAAACGGCGTTGACACCTTGGGTGCTTTGTCCAAGAATGAACCCGGCCCATGAGCGCTGCGCGGCACGGCGATGGCCGCGCGAAGCACCTGGGTCTCCGAGGCTGCAGACTTGTCGGTTCGCCCTGAAGCGCACGCATCTTCGCGCGTGCCGTCACGGGGCCCTGGCATCATGTGGCGCAATACCGGAGTTGCGCATTCCGCGGTCCCAAGCCTGAGTCGCCATGTCAGCCAACCCATCCGCTACCACCCGCCCCACTGAATCGCCAGGGCCCAGGGCCGCTGCTTTCGCCGAGAGTCTCCAGCACACCTTCGCCACCGCCGCGCAGGCTCTGTCGCTCGACCCCGCGCGCGTCGCCGACATCCAGGCGCGTTTCGCACGCGAATACGCCGAACTCTGGTCCGGGTTGTTGCGGGCAGACGCGCCGCCGCCCGAGGTGAAGGATCGCCGGTTCGTCAGCGACAGCTGGCGCGCCAACCGTTTTTCCGCCTACACGGCTGCGCTGTACCTGCTCAACGCCCGGGCCTTGTTCGAATTGTCCGAGGCGGTGCAGGCGGACGCCAAGACCCAGCAGAGAATCCGCTTCGCCGTGCAGCAGTGGGTGGACGCCGCCGCGCCGAGCAACGTCTGGGCGCTCAATCCCGAGGCCATGCAGGCGGCCATACAGACCCAGGGCGAGAGCTTGAGGCGGGGCATGGACAATCTGCTGGCCGATCTGCGCCGCGGCAAGCTGACGCAGACCGACGAGAGCCAGTTCGAAGTGGGGCGCAACGTGGCCACCAGCGAGGGGGCCGTGGTGTTCGAGAACCCCTGGTTCCAACTCATCGACTACAAGCCGCTGACGGCCGAAGTGCATGCGCGCCCGCTGCTCATCGTGCCGCCTTGCATCAACAAGTACTACATCCTCGATCTGCAACCGGCCAATTCCCTGGTGCGCTATGCCCTGGAACAAGGCCAGCGCGTGCTGCTGATGTCCTGGCGCAACCCGGACGCGAGCTGCGGCCACTGGACCTGGGACGATTACGTCGAGCAGGGCGTGCTGCGCGCCATCGCGGTGGCGGACGAAATTGCCGCCGCGTCCGCGATGCCCGCGAAACCGGCTGCGCGCGGTGCAGCCAAGCCTGCGAAAACCGAAGGCGGCGGCATCAACGCGCTGGGGTTTTGCGTCGGCGGCACCTTGCTTGGCACCGCGCTCGCGGTGCTCGCCGCTCGCGGCGAGAAGCCTGTGCAGAGTGCGACGTTCCTGACAACCTTGCTCGACTTTTCCGATACCGGCATTCTCGACGTGTTCGTCGACGAGGCCCAGGTGAAGCTGCGCGAGGCCACCATCGGCAAGGGCGGCCTGCTTACCGGGGTCGAACTCGCCGCGGCGTTCTCCAGCCTCAGGCCCAACGATCTGATGTGGAACTACGTCGTGGGCAACTATCTGAAGGGCGAGACGCCGCCCCCATTCGATCTGCTGTACTGGAACGCCGACAGCACCAATCTTCCCGGACCCATGCTGGCCTGGTATCTGCGCAACACCTACCTCGAGAACAAACTTTCCAAGCCCGACGCGGTTTGCGTTTGCGGCGTGCCGGTGGCCATGCGCCGCATCGCCATTCCCGCGTATGTGTACGCCTCGCGCGAGGACCATATCGTGCCGTGGCACTCGGCCTACGCGTCGGCGCGGCTGCTTTCGGGTCCCACACGCTTCGTGCTCGGCGCATCCGGCCATATCGCCGGAGTCATCAACCCGGCATCCAAGGGCAAACGCAGCCACTGGCGCCTGGATGCCGGGCCGAGACCGGGCAAGGGACGGACTGCGCTGCCGGCCAGCGCCGCGGCCTGGCTCGAGCAGGCCACCGAGCACGCGGGCAGCTGGTGGCCGGATTGGGCCGCTTGGCTGGCCGCGCAGTCGGGGCCGTTGCAGCCTGCGCCGAAGGCCTACGGCGGCGGCGCCCACAAGGTCATCGAACCCGCCCCCGGGCGCTACGTCAAGGTGCGGGCATGATTCGTGCTCGTCGTCTTTTCCTGCGGGAGGCGTGCCGGTGATGCGCGCTCCCCATTCCGTTTTCATTGCTTTCATCACCAAGGACATCCAGTCATGAGCGAAGACATCGTGATCGTGTCGGCCGTGCGCACGGCCGTGGGGAAATTCGGCGGGTCGCTGGCCAAGACGCCTGCGGTCGATCTGGGCGCGCGGGTCGTGCAGGCCGCCGTCGAACGCGCCGGCATCGAGCCGGGCCAGGTCTCGGAGGTCATCCTTGGGCAGGTGCTCCAGGCCGGCGTGGGCCAGAACGGTGCGCGCCAAGCCAGCATCAAGGCGGGCCTGCCCGACATGGTGCCGGCCATGACCATCAACAAGGTCTGCGGCTCGGGCCTGAAGGCCGTGATGCTGGCGGCGCAGGCCGTGCGCGACGGCGACGCCGAGATCGTCGTGGCCGGAGGGCAGGAGAGCATGAGTCTTGCCCCGCATGTCCTGCCCGGTTCGCGCGACGGCATGCGCATGGGCAACTGGACCATGATCGACACCATGATCACCGACGGCCTGTGGGACGCGTTCAACCACTATCACATGGGCATCACGGCGGAGAACGTGGCGAAGAAATACGGCGTCACGCGCGAAATGCAGGACGCTTTCGCCGCCGCCAGCCAGAACAAGGCCGAGGCGGCGCAGAAGGCCGGGCGCTTCGCCGACGAAATCGTGCCGGTGCTGTTGCCGCAGAGGAAGGACGACCCCATCGCCTTCGCCACCGACGAGTTCGTGCGCCACGGTGCCACGGCCGAAAGCCTCGCCGGGCTCAAGCCCGCCTTCGACAAGGCCGGCACCGTCACCGCCGGCAACGCGTCGGGGCTGAACGACGGCGCCGCGGCCGTGGTGGTGATGTCGGCCAAGCGGGCCGCGGCGCTGGGCCTGAAGCCGCTGGCGACCATCCGCGCCTATGCCAACGCCGGGTTGGACCCGGCCTATATGGGCATGGGGCCGGTGCCTGCGTCCACCCGCTGCCTGTCGCGCGCGGGCTGGAAGCCGCAGGACCTGGACCTGATGGAAATCAACGAGGCCTTCGCCGCCCAGGCCATTGCGGTCAACCAGCAGATGGGCTGGGACACGGGCAAGGTCAACGTCAATGGCGGAGCCATCGCCATCGGCCACCCCATCGGTGCGAGCGGCTGCCGCATCCTGGTGACACTGCTGCACGAGATGAACAGGCGCGATGCGAAAAAGGGGCTGGCTTCGCTGTGCATCGGCGGCGGCATGGGCGTTGCCCTGGCCGTCGAGCGGTGAGGCCCGCCCGGCGACTCGATATTCAATGTCATCACAATCGGAGAATCCAACGATGAGCAAGAAAGTGGCTTATGTCACGGGCGGCATGGGCGGCATCGGCACGGCGATCTGCAGGCGCTTGTGCGAGGCCGGGCACAAGGTCATCGCCGGTTGCGGGCCGAACTCCTCCCGCAAGGACACCTGGCTGGAGGCCATGCGCGGCGAGGGTTTCGACGTGTACGCGTCGGAGGGCAACGTGGCCGAATGGGACTCCACCTGCGCGGCCTTCCAGAAAGTGTTCGCCGAGCACGGCCAGGTCGACATCCTGGTGAACAACGCCGGGATCACCCGTGACGCCGTGTTCCGCAAGATGAGCTACGACGACTGGGACCGCGTGATGAAGACCAATCTCTACTCCATGTTCAACGTGACCAAGCAGGTCATCGACGGCATGGTCGAGCGCGGCTGGGGCCGCATCGTCAACATTTCCTCGGTCAACGGCGAGAAAGGCCAGTTCGGCCAAAGCAACTACTCGGCCGCCAAGGCCGGCATGCATGGGTTCACCATGGCGCTGGCGCAGGAGGTGGCGTCCAAGGGCGTGACGGTCAATACCGTGGCGCCGGGCTATATCGCCACCGACATGGTCAAGGCGATTCGGCAGGATGTGCTGGACAAGATCGTCTCCACCATTCCGGTCAAGCGCCTGGGCAAGCCCGAGGAAGTGGCTTCCCTGGTGACCTGGCTGGCCAGCGAGGACGGCGCCTTCACCACCGGGGCGGAACTGTCCATCAACGGCGGACTGCACATGAGCTGAGACCGCCGGGCGGCGGCCCGCGAGTCCGGCCAATGCGCTTGCGGGTTTGTCTGCACGAGAAAGCGGCGGCGGGTCGCTTTTTTTGTGCTCCAATCGAAGCCATCCCGCAGTTTCCGCAGCACGTCACCATGCCCAATTCCGAGAGCCCCGCGCGCGTCATCAAGAAGTACCCCAACCGGCGCCTGTACGACACCGAAACGAGTGCCTACATCACCTTGGTCGATGTGAAGGCGCTGGTCATGGAGGGCGAACGCTTCGTGGTGCAGGACGCCAAGACCGGCGCCGACCTGACGCGCAGTATCTTGCTGCAGATCATCCTGGAGGAGGAGGCGGGGGGCATGCCCATGCTCAGCACCGCCATGCTCGAGCAGCTCATCCGCTTTTACGGCAACGCCATGCAGGGCATGATGGGCAGCTATCTCGAGAAAACCGTGCAGGCCTTCATCGACATCCAGGGCAAGCTCGCCGAGCAGTCGCGCGGGCTTTATGACAGCCGCAGCTTCAGCCCAGAGATGTGGTCGCAGTTCCTCAGCGGCCAGGCCCCCATGCTGCAGGGCATGATGAGCAATTACCTCGAGCAGAGCAAGAACCTGTACATGCAGATGCAAGAGCAGATGCAGCAGCAGACCAAGCAGATGCTCGGCGCCTTCCAGGCGCCGCCCAAGCGCTGAATCCGCACCGGGCGCAGTGCGCAGGCACCGCGCCATGACTGACCGAGGCACCCGCCTGCAAGCGGCCGGGCGGATTTGTCCCTGTCGCGCGCATGCCGCCGTCACGGCGCCGTGCGCGGCGCTCGGCGACAATAGCGCCCATGACTGAAATACCCATCATCCCCGCCGCCTCGCGCGCCACGTCCACCGCCGCGCCGCCCAAAATCGGTTTCGTTTCGCTCGGCTGCCCCAAGGCGCTGGTCGATTCCGAGCGCATCCTCTCCCAGTTGCGCGCCGAAGGCTACGAAACCTCCAAGAGCTACGACGGTGCCGACCTGGTCATCGTCAACACCTGCGGCTTCATCGACGCCGCGGTGCAGGAAAGCCTGGACGCCATCGGCGAGGCCCTGCACGAGAACGGCAAGGTCGTGGTGACCGGCTGCCTTGGCGCGCGCAGCGCCGACGACGGCGAGAACCTGGTGCGCAAGATCCATCCCAAGGTGCTGGCCGTGACCGGACCGCACGCCACCGACGAGGTGCTGCAGCATGTGCATGCGCAGCTGCCGCGTCCGCACGACCCCTTCGTCGATCTGCTGCCTCCGGGCGGGCTCAAGCTCACCCCGCGCCACTACGCCTATCTCAAGATCTCCGAGGGCTGCAATCACCGCTGCACCTTCTGCATCATCCCGAGCATGCGCGGCGACCTGGTGTCGCGGCCCATCGGCGATGTGCTCGGCGAGGCCCGCGCCTTGCTGCTGGCGGGCGTGAAGGAATTGCTGGTGGTCAGCCAGGACACCTCGGCCTATGGCGTGGACATCAAGTACCGCACCGGGTTCTGGGACGGCAGGCCCGTGCGCACCCGCTTCACCGAAATGGTGCAAGCGCTGGGCGAACTGGCCGAGGCGCACGACGCCTGGGTGCGGCTGCATTACGTCTACCCCTATCCCCACGTCGACGAAGTCCTGCCGCTGATGGCGCAGGGCCGCGTCCTGCCCTATCTCGACGTGCCGCTGCAGCATGCCCATCCGGACGTGCTCAAGCGCATGAAGCGCCCGGCCAGCGGCGAGCGCAACCTGGAGCGCATCGCCCGCTGGCGCGAGATCTGCCCGCAAATCGTCATCCGCTCGACCTTCATCGCCGGCTTCCCCGGCGAGACCGAGGCCGAGTTCGACACCTTGCTGGACTTCATCCGCGAGGCCGAGCTCGACCGCGTTGGCTGCTTCGCCTATTCGCCGGTGGAGGGTGCCACCGCCAACGCCCTGCCGGGGGCGCTGCCCGATGCCGTGCGGCACGAGCGCCAGGCCCGTTTCATGGCGGTGGCCGAGGAGGTCTCCTGCGCCAAGCTGCGCCGCCGCGTCGGCCAGGATCTGCAAGTGCTGGTGGACAGCGCCAACCGCCAGGGCGGCGTGGCGCGTTCCTACGGCGAAGCGCCGGAAATCGACGGCAAGATCCTGCTGCGCGAGCCGGCCAAGCCTTCGCACAAGATGCGCCTGGCGCAAAGCACCGGTCAATTCGTGCGCGCCCGCGTGGTGGGTGTGCAGGGACACGACCTCGTCGCCGATCTGCTCTAGCGCGAAATCCTTCGGGTGCGCACGGCTGGCGTTTGCGCCAGCCCATCGACCATGACTTACGCCGTCAAGGAAATTTTCTACACCCTCCAGGGCGAGGGCGCCAATGCCGGGCGCGCCGCGGTGTTCTGCCGCTTCGCCGGATGCAATCTGTGGTCGGGACGCGAGTCGGACAGGGCCACCGCCGTGTGCCGGTTCTGCGACACCGATTTCGTCGGCACCGACGGCAGCCTGGGCGGCAAGTACGAACAAGCCGACATGCTGGCGCGGACGATTGCGTCGCAGTGGCCGCAAGGCCATGCCGGGCGCCGGCTGGCGGTTCTCACCGGGGGCGAGCCCTTGCTGCAGGTGGATGACGCCCTGGTTGACGCCTTGCACGCGCAGCGCTTCGAGATCGCGGTGGAAACGAACGGCACCGTCGCGGCGCCAGCCGGGCTGGACTGGATCTGCGTCAGCCCCAAGGCGGGGGCCGAACTGCGCCAAATCCGCGGCGACGAACTCAAGGTCGTGGTTCCGCAACCCGGCCTGGATCTGGATGCCCTCGCCGCACTCGATTTCACCCACCGTTTCCTGCAGCCGATGGACGCTCCCGCGCGTGCCGAGCATACACAATGGGCCATCGCCCATTGCCTCGCCGACCCACGCTGGCGCCTGAGCCTGCAGACCCACAAGATCACCGGAATCCGATGAAATTCGAACTCTCGCAACGCTTCTTCTTCGAGGCGGCGCACACCCTCGACCGCAGCATCGACCGCGAAGGCAGCCTGCGCGTGCACGGCCACACCTATTGGGCCGAGATCAGCGTGGCGGGGGTTCCGGATCCCGTCACGGGCATGGTGGTCGACCTTGCCTACATCCGCCGGGAAATCGAGCGCGTGCGCGACGCCCTCGACCATCGCTTCCTCGACGACGTGGACGGTCTCGGCCCGGCCACGCTCGAAGGGCTCTGCTCCTATCTCTGGCGCCAGTTCCGGCCTGCGCTGCCGCACTTGAGCCGGGTCGAGGTGTGGCGCGAAGCCAGCGGGGACCGCTGCCGCCTCACCGACGATTGAGGCGGCAAGCCTGAGCCCCCACTGCGCGAGGGTTCAGAAGTGGATGCCGAAGGCCGAAAGGTTTTTGTACAGCATGTACACGGCGACCAAGGCCACGAGGCCGGCGAAAATCAGGTTGAGCGCGCCCTTGCTGTTCTTGCCAAGATGGGTCGCCACGCGCGTCCCGATCCAGCCGCCGACGATGCCGCCGCCGATGTACAGGGCCGCCACGCCCCAGTCCAGCAGGCCCGAGCGGGCGTAGTTCAGCGCCGTGGTCAGGCCGAAGGTGCCGACCGACACCAGCGAAGAGCCGATCGCGGAGATCATCGACATGCCCGTGGACAGCACCAGGCCCGGCACGATGAGGAAGCCGCCGCCAATGCCGAAAAAGCCGGAGAGCGTGCCCACGATCGCCGCGGCGATGATGAGCTTGATGGTCTTGGCCTTGGAGGGATGGTCGGTCGTGACCTCCTGCGCGGTGGTCGGCTTGCGCGGCCGCAGCATGAGCACGGCGATGACCAGCATCATGATGGCGAACAGGAACAGCAGCTTTTTCCCATCCACCGCCTTGCCGAGGCTGGAGCCGACGAAAGCGGCCGCCGCACCGACGATGGCGAAAAGTATGGCGTCCTTCCAGCGGACGTTGCCCGCGCGCGCATGCGGCACGAGGTTGATGTAGGCGTTGGCGGAAACCGCCAGGGCCGTGGTGCCGATGACGATGTGCGGGTTCGGATACCCGACGAAGTACAGCAGCAACGGTACCGCGAGGATGGAACCGCCGCCACCGATCAGACCGAGGGAGAAACCCACGGCGAAGCCCGAGATGACGGCCAGGATATGTTGCGTCGTGGTCAGCACCACGTCAGCTGAGGATGCGAGTTGTTCGATAGCCATAGTCCCCACAGCATAAGGGATGAATATCGTCGTGAGCTGTGAGGATTTGTGCCATTTCCGTGAGCAGTTGTTCTGCCGTCATGGCTGGCGAGGCAAGGCCGGCACGATGCGAAACAAGACGTAAGAAAACTAACGGAACCTTGCTGCGTAGGGTGTCCGTAAGGCGGCGACGCGAGATTGCGGGCCGTGCGCGAACGCGTGTTGTTCGCCGCATGAGCGCTCAGGCCGCGAGGGATCTCGATGGCCTGCGGCACGACATTCGACTCAGGAGACAACAATGGACAGGAAATTCGTCAACCCGGCCCCGCTGGGGCTTTCAGGCTTCGCCCTCACGACGTGGCTGCTCAGCATGGTCAATGCCGGCTGGTTCGGCGGCGTGGACGTCCCGATGGTGCTGGCCTGCGCCTTCGCCTTCGGCGGCACGGCGCAGTTCGCCGCCGGACTGATGGAAGCGCCGAGCGGCAATACGTTCGGCTTCGTCGCCTTTTGCGGCTACGGCGCCTTCTGGTGGAGTTTCGCGCTGTTCGTGCTGTTCTTCGCCAAGGACGTGCAGGGCCCCTTCGTCGGCTGGTATCTGCTGCTGTGGGGAGTCTTCACCACGTTCATGTGGATCGGCACCTGGAAGAAAAACAAGGCCTTGATGCTGATCTTCCTGGCGCTGACCCCGACCTTCTACTTGCTGGCGGCCGGCGCACTCACAGGCATCGGCGGCCTGACCGTGCTGGGCGGCTACCTCGGCCTGGTGACGGCTGCGCTGGCTTTCTACCTGGCCGCGGCCGAGATCATCAACGAGTCGTGGGGCAGGGTGGTGCTGCCGGTTTGAGCATGACGCCGAAATAAAAAACCGCAGCCTAGGCTGCGGTTTTTTCGTTCAGTCGCAGGATCAGAACTTCCAGCCGACGGACACGCCTACAGTGTCCTGGTACATGCTGATGGTTTCGGATGCGCCAGCTGGGTATCCGAACTGAGCCGGCAGAGCGCCAGTGACCGAATTTTTGAACGCATGGACATAGTCAAACGACAGTTCCATGGCGGGGCTCAGGGTATAGGTTGCCCCGAGAGTCAGATGGTCTTTTACGATTCCTGGTGCCAAGGTATTCAGCATCACTTGGGAACTCGGGATGGGGTTGTCCGAATGGTTCCAGCCCGCACGGACAGTCAGGCTCGGATTGATCGCGTAAGCCACCCCCAGTTTGACAACCGTGATGTCTTGCCAACCGAAGCCGGGTCCGTTCGAGCCGCCAAGTTGGCACGATTGGGTATAGAAGCAATCGATCGTGTTGCCGATGGCGGGAACTCCGCTGTAAAGAATCCGTTCCACGTCGCCGGCGACCGTCCATTGCTGATTCGGCTGCCAGGCAAAGCCGATGCCGTAATTGGCCGGGATGTCGAAGCTGCCGCCACCCGCGAACAAGCCGCTGTATTTGCTGAAGCTGCTCATATGCGTTTTGGGCTGATAGGTCGCACCGAGCGAAAAGCCTGGCGCGATCTCGCCGATCCAGCCGATACGCACGCCAACCCCATTGGATGAATCATGACCGTTATCCGTTACGTTGCTTGGGCTGGTGGACGCGTTGGCGAATGGCCCTGAGGTTTGGGCGAACGCGCCGAGGCCATTGGCTCTGAACGACTGATGTACGAGGTTGATGGCCACGCCGATCGAGTTGCTGGGGTTCAGCTTGATCGAGAAGCTAGGGCTGATGAACAACTGTTGCAGATCCACACCTGCACCGTTCATGTAAGGCAGTCCAGAGTTGCCGATCGTGCTGTAACCGGTATTCATGCCGCCATTGCCATACATGCTGAGCCCAACCGACATGGTCGGGTTCAGCATGTAGTTGAATCCGACTTCGGGGATCAGGAAACTGCTCGAGTCGTTACCCGAATAGGTGGTGGTCGGGCCCAGTCCGGATACGCTCGCTTCACGAACCGGCCGGAACAGGCTGATGCCGCCGTCGACGCGGTTGCCGATCAGGGCCATGCCGGCGGGGTTGGCGGCGGCGGCCAGGGCATCTTGCGGCAGGGCGATGCCCACACCGCCCATGCCCACGGATTTCACGCTGTAGCCGGGTTGAAAGTAGCCATCGGTGGCGTTGGCGGCGCCGGGGGCGATGACCCCGGCGACGAACAGGGCTGCGGCAAGTTTTTTGAGTTGCATGGATTTGTCTCCCTTATGGGACCTTCCTCGGTCATGGGGTGGGAAAAATCTGCGCTCGCTGGCGCAGATCCTGGCACGCATACTGCATCTCAGTAGCAGTATTCCGTATCTCCGATGCTAGATGCGTCGATGTGCCAGCCCCATCCTGTTTTGCCGTGATGGCAATTCACCGTTTTTTGTGGTAATGCGCCAAGCGATTTGCCGTGAAAAATACTATACAGGGTATAGATGTATTGAACCGGCGCCTGGCCGTATTGGGTTGGCCGAGCTAGGGGGCAAGTCACTCAGCCGTCGGTGGCACATAGCCTGCCGGTTGGTCGGCGCCTTCGCCGAAGAAGAAACGCTCCATCTGCCGTGCCAGGTATTGGCGGGCGCGGGCATCGGCGAGGTTCAGGCGGTTCTCGTTCACCAGCATGGTCTGGTGCTTGAGCCATTGCTGCCAGGCCTCCTTGGAGACGTTTTCATAGATGCGCTTACCCAGTTCGCCGGGGTAGGGCGCAAAGTCCAGGCCTTGGGCCTCGCGGCCGAGCTTCACGCAATTCACCATACGGGTCATGTCGGTTCCTGTGGATCAGTGGTTGGAGAGGAAGGTTGCATCTTGCTCAGGGTTCGGCGCGTGACGCCGGCGCAGCGCGCGTCAGTTGAGGTACTTGACCAGCACGCGCGAGCGCCGTTGGTCGTCGTAGCGCAGCCGGCGCGCCTCGGGCAGCCAGTCACGCTCGACCGGGACGAAGCCGCGCTTGATGAACCAGTGCATGGTGCGCGTGGTGAGGACGAAAATGCTTTGCAGTCCGGCCGCGCGGGCTTGCTGCTCGATGCGTTTGAGGATGCGCTCGCCATCGCCCTGGCCTTGCGCGGAAGGGGCCACGGTGAGCGCGGCCATTTCGCCGGTCTTGTCATTCGGATAAGGGTAGAGCGCCGCGCAGCCGAAAATCACGCCGTCGTGCTCCAGGACCGTGTAGTTGGCGATGTCGCGCTCGATTTCGGTGCGGCTGCGCTTGACCAGCACGCCTTCGGTCTCCAGCGGCTCGATGAGCCGCAGGATGCCGCCCACGTCGTCGGCGGTGGCGACGCGCAGGTGCTCGAGGTTCTCGTCGGCGATCATGGTGCCCACGCCGTCGTGGGTGAACAGCTCCAGCAGCAGCGAGCCGTCGAGGGCGAAGGGAATGATGTGGGCGCGTCCGACGCCGCCGCGGCATGCCTTGACGGCGTGGCGCAGATAAAACGCGGTGTCGGTGGGCTGTTGGGGGTCCGGCAGCCGGGCGAGCAGCGCTTCGGCCTGGGCCACGGTCAGTTCGGGCAGCAGGTGCTGGTCCTCCCCGATGACGCCTTCCACCTCGGTGACGAGCACCAGCTTGTGCGCCTTGACGGCAACGGCCACGCTGCTGGCGACGTCTTCCATGCTCAGGTTGAAGGCCTCGCCCGTGGGCGAGAAGCCGAAGGGCGACATCAGCACCACGGCGCCGTATTCCAGCGCGCGTTGAATGGTCTGCGCGTCGATTTTGCGCACCAGGCCCGTGTGCTGAAAGTCCAAACCGTCGATCACGCCCACCGGCCTGGCCGTGATGAAATTGCCGGACACGACGCGCACGGCCGCCCCGGCCATGGGGGTATTCGGCAGGCCTTGCGAAAACGTGGCTTCGATCTCGAAGCGCAATTGCCCGGCGGCCTCCTGCGCGGCGTCCAGCGCGACCGAGTCCGTCACGCGCATGCCGTGCGAATAGCGCGAGCCCACGCCTTTTTCGCGCAACTGGGCTTCGATCTGCGGGCGAAAACCGTGGATGAGCACGATGCGCACGCCCATCGCGGCGAGCAGCGCCACGTCTTGCACCAGGGTGTTGAGGCGCCCGGCGGCGATGAGTTCGCCGGCGATGGCCACGACGAAGGTCTTGCCGCGGTGGGCATGGATATAGGGCGCAACGGAGCGTAGCCATTGCACGAACTGGGACTGGTCGTCGAGCATCTGGCGAATTATCCGAGAATTGCCGCTTTGCCAATCACCCATGCCGCCACCGATCCATCCGATTCCCGCCGTCCACTTCCCGCCAGAGTTGCCGGTGAGCGGGCGGCGCGAGGACATCGCCCAGGCGGTGGCGGCGAATCAGGTGGTCATCGTCTGCGGCGAAACCGGCTCGGGCAAGACCACCCAGCTGCCCAAGATCGCCCTCGCCCTGGGGCGCGGGCTCGGCGCCGGCGGCAAGGGCCTGATCGGTCATACCCAGCCCCGGCGCCTGGCCGCGGTCACGGTGGCGCGGCGCATCGCGCAGGAGCTGGGCACGCCGCTGGGCGAGCACGTGGGCTACAAGGTGCGCTTCGCCGACCGCTTCCAAGCCGGGGCCTCGGTCAAGCTGATGACGGACGGCATCCTGCTGGCCGAGACCCAGGGCGACCCGCTGCTGTCGGCCTACGACACGCTGATCATCGACGAGGCGCACGAACGCAGCCTGAACATCGATTTCCTGCTCGGCTACCTCCGCAACATCCTGCCGCGCCGGCCGGACCTGAAGGTCATCATCACCTCGGCCACCATCGACGCCGAGCGCTTCGCCCGGCATTTCGCCACAGCAAGGAGGCCGGCGCCGGTGATCGAAGTCTCGGGCCGGTTGTATCCGGTGGAGATGCGCTGGCGGCCGGTGGGTGTGGAGTCGCAGCGCAAGCCGGCGGCCGACGCCACGGCCCGCGCCGAACTGCCGGGGCGGGTCCAGGCCGAGCGCGAGGAGCGCGACATGCACGCCGCCATGTGCGACGCGGTGGACGAACTCTGGCGCGAAGGCGGCGGCGACATCCTGGTGTTCCTGCCCGGCGAGCGCGAAATCCGCGAGGCGGCCGAAGCCCTGCGCAAGCATCACCTCGAGCATGCGCGGCACGGCATCGACATCCTGCCGCTGTACGCGCGGCTGTCGCAGGCCGAGCAGGACCGCGTGTTCCAGTCCGGCGGCGGGCGGCGCGTCGTGCTGGCGACCAATGTCGCGGAAACCTCGCTCACCGTCCCGGGCGTGCGCTACGTCATCGACACCGGCCTGGCGCGGGTGAAGCGCTACAGCTATCGGCAGAAGGTCGAGCAGTTGCAGGTCGAGCCCATCAGCCAGGCGGCGGCCAACCAGCGCGCCGGACGCTGCGGGCGGGTGGCGGGCGGCATCTGCATCCGGCTCTACGACGAGGCCGACTTCGCGGCGCGGCCGCGCTTTACCGATCCCGAGATCCTGCGCTCCTCGCTGGCGGCGGTCATCCTGCGCATGCAGTCGCTGGGGCTGGACGCGATCGAGCAATTCCCCTTCATCGACCCGCCCTCGCGCCGCGCGGTGGCCGACGGCTACCAACTGCTGGCCGAGCTGGGCGCGGTGGACGATCAGAACCGGCTCACCGCAGTCGGCCGCGAGCTGGCCCGCCTGCCGCTCGACCCTCGCCTGGGGCGCATGATTCTCGAAGCACGCAAGCAACTCGCCCTGGGCGAGGTGCTCGTCATCGCTTCCGCGCTGGCCGTGCAGGACCCGCGCGAACGTCCGCCAGACCGGCAGGAAGCGGCCGACACCGCGCACCGGCGGTTTTTCGACGGCCATTCCGAACTCGCCGGCTGGCTCAAACTGTGGGCGCACCACCAGGAACTGGTCACGCACAAGAAATCCAACCGCAAGCTGCAGGACCAGTTGCGCGCCGAGTTCCTCTCGCCGCTGCGCATGCGCGAATGGCAGGACGTGCACAGCCAACTGCTCACCGTCGTGGCCGAGCAGGGCTGGATGGCGTCGGGCCACCCGGCGCGCCAGCACAAGGTGGCGGCTCCTCCTGGCGGCCAGGAGCCCGCAGCGCGGCCCGTGGTGAGCGCCGCGGCTCCCGCCACCGACGAACAATTGCACCTCAGCCTGCTCGCCGGCCTGCTCGGCAACGTCGGCTGCAAGGCCGACGACGGGCCGCATTACCTGGGCGCGCGCGGCATCAAGTTCCTCATCCATCCGTCGTCGCCCATCGGGCGCAAGGCCGGACGCTGGATCATGGCCGCCGAACTGGTGGAAACCACGCGGCTGTATGCGCGCGGCGTGGCGCGCATCGAGCCGCAGTGGATCGAGCGCGTCGGCGGGCATTTGCTGCACAAGACTCTGCTCGAGCCGCACTGGGAGAAAAAACCGGCCCAGGTCAGCGCCTTCGAGCGCGCCACGCTGTACGGCCTGGTGGTCTACAACCAGCGGCGCGTGGACTACGGTCGCGTCAACCCGGCCGAGGCGCGCGAGCTGTTCATCCGTCACGCCCTGGTCGAGGGCGAGTGGGACTGCCGCTGGCCCTTTCTCAAGCACAACCTCAAGCTCATCGCCGAGATCGAGGCGCTGGAGGACCGCGCCCGCCGTCGCGACGTGCTGGTGGATGCGGCGCTGATCGAGGCCTTCTACGAGCGCTTCGTGCCGCCCGAGGTGCATAGCGGCGCCACGTTCGATGCCTGGTATCGCCACGCCGTGCGCGAACAGCCGCGCCTGTTGTTCCTGGAGCGCGAGGCGCTGATGCGCCACGAGGCCGCCGGCGTGACCACCGAGGCCTTTCCCACGCGCCTGAACATCGGCAGCCTGGAGCTTGCGCTGGCTTACAGCTTCGATCCCGGCGGCGCGCGCGACGGCGTGACCGCCACCGTGCCGCTGGCCGCGCTGAACCAGATTCCCGAGCAGCGCCTGCAATGGTTGGTGCCCGGCATGCTGGGCGACAAGGTGGCGGCACTGCTCAAGAGCCTGCCGCAAAAGCTGCGCGCCCGGCTCGTGCCGCTGCCCGAAACGGCGCGCCAGTTCGCGGCCGACCTCACCCAGCCCGAGCACTACGCCCAGGGCGACCTGCTCGACGCGCTGCGCGCCCGCGTGCGCGAACGCACCGGCCTGATTCCGCGCCCGGAAGACTTCAAGCTCGACACGCTGGGCACGCACGTGCTGTTCAATCTGCGCGTGGTCGACGACCAGGGCCGCCAGCTCGCAATGGGGCGCAATCTCGCGCGGCTGCGGGCCGAGCTGGCCGACGCGGCGCGCGCCGCGTTCCAGAGCGCGGTGCGCGCGCAGGCCGGCTCGGGCGTCTTGCAGACAGCCCTGGCCGACATGCCGGCTGCGGCGGTGCGCCGGGGTGAGCCCGCACCAGCGGTGGAGCAGGCAGGCGCCGCGCTGTCTGGGGACGGCGCCGCGCCTGCCGAGCCGCGCTATACCGACTGGACCTTCGGCGCCTTGCCCGAACTGCTCGAAATCCGCCGCGCAGACCAAACCCTGGTCGGCTTCCCGGCGCTGATCGATCGCGGCAGCCATGTCGTGCTCGACGTGTTCGACACCCCCGAGCAGGCCGCGCGCATGCACCGCGAGGGCCTGCGCCGGCTGTTCGCGCTGCAGCTGCGCGAGCCGCTGAAACAGGCGGAGAAGAATCTTCCGGGGTTTCAGCAGGCCGCCATGCAGTACATGCCGCTGGGTTCGGCCGAGGACTTGCGCCGGCAAATCCTGGACGCCGCGCTCGATCTAGCCTTTCTCGCGGAGCCGCTGCCGACCGACGCGCAGGCCTTCATCGCGCGCCGCGACGCCGGCAGGCCGCGCCTGCAGCTGCTGGCGCAGGAGATGGGGCGGCTCGCGGCCGCCATCGTCGCCGAATGGAGTGCGGCCCACAAGAAGCTGGCGGGTTTCAAGGCGCAGACGGCGCTGGCCGCCGACATCACCGCCCAATTGCAGGCCCTGGTGACCAAGCGCTTCATGCTGGACACGCCCGCCGACAAGCGGGGCCACCTGCCGCGCTATCTGAAGGCGGTGCAACTGCGGCTGGACAAGTTCCGCGCCGACCCGGCCCGCGATGCGCAGCGCCAGGCCGAAATGGCGCCCCTGCTGGCACGCCTGCGGCGCGAACTGCAACAGGCGCAGCAGAGCGGCGCTGTCGCGGACCCCAGGCTCGTCGAACTGCGTTGGATGCTGGAGGAACTGCGCGTGGCCTTGTTCGCGCAGGAATTGCGCACCCCGGCGCCGGTGTCGGTCAAGCGCGTCGAGAAGGCATGGAGCCAGATGCAGGCGTGAACGCCGCGCAACACGGATTCCAGGGTAAACCCTCGATCGGTGACGATTGGTTACCGAAGTCGCATCTGCTCACAACGTTTTTGTCGGCCGCATCGCTAACCTTCGACAAAGACAAACCACGCCCGGCCCGACCGGGGTTGTGGCACAGCACCCAGCGCAATCGCCTGGGCGCCAACCTTGCGGAGACTTCAACGTGAAACCCAACCTCAACCCACGCAAGCTCGGGTTGCTGCAGGTCGTTCTGCTCGCGATCCCCTGCATTGCGGTGCTTGTCGTGCCCTACTACAACACGCTGGAACCCAGCCTGTTCGGCATCCCCTTCTTCTACTGGTGGCAGCTCGTCTGGGTGCCGCTTTCCGGTGTATTCATCGCCATCGTCTACAAGATGGTCGTTCCCCCTGGCAGCGGAGACTGAAAGCCATGAATATCGTTGCCACCGTTGTTTTCGTCGCCCTGTTCGCGTTCATCACCGTGCTGGGCTTCGTGTCGGCCCATTGGAGAAAGGGCGACATGACCCATCTGCACGAGTGGGGCCTCGGCGGCCGCCGCTTCGGCACCTGGATCACCTGGTTCCTGATTGGCGGGGACCTGTACACCGCCTACACCTTCGTCGCGGTGCCCGCGCTGGTGTTCGGCGCCGGCGCCCTGGGTTTCTTCGCGCTGCCTTACACCGTGGTCGTGTATCCGCTGGTGTTCGCCATCCTGCCGCGGCTGTGGGTCGTGGCGCGCAAGCACAACTACATCACCGCATCGGACTTCGTCGCCGGGCGCTACAACAGCCCCGCGCTGGCGCTGGCCATCGCCGTCACCGGCATCGTCGCCACGATGCCGTACATCGCGCTGCAGTTGGTCGGTCTCCAGGTGGTCATCGGCGGCCTGGGCTTCCCCACGACGCATGGCCTGATGGGTGATCTGCCGCTGATCATCGCCTTCATCATCTTGGCGGCTTTCACCTACACCAGCGGCCTGCGCGCGCCAGCGTCGATCGCCGTGGTGAAGGACCTGCTGGTCTACATCACGGTGATCGCGCTCATCATCGTCGTGCCGCTCAAGATGGGCGGTTTCGCCAACATCTTCGCCGCCATTCCGAAGGGACACCTGCTGCTGCCGCCCATCAAGGACGGCAACACCGGCATGCAGTCGTTCTACGGCACGCTGGCGTTCGGCTCGGCGCTGGCGCTGATGCTCTACCCGCACGCCACGACGGCGGTGCTGGCGGCCAAGGGACCCAATACCCTGCGCCGCAACTGGGTGTTCCTGCCGGCCTATTCCTTCATGCTGGGCCTGATCGCGCTGCTGGGTTATATGGCCTACGCCTCGGGCATCGCCAAGCTGCCTGATCTGGCACCGTACTTCAAGGCCTACGGCCCGCAGTTCGCCATGCCCGGCCTGCTGCTGCACTACTTCCCGAGCTGGTTCGTCGGCGTGGGCTTCGCGGCGGTGGCGATTGGCGCGCTGGTCCCCGCGGCCATCATGTCGATCGCGGCGGCCAACCTGTTCACCCGCAACATCTACAAGGCCTACATCAACCCGAAGTGCTCCACGGCGCAGGAAACCAGCGTGGCCAAGCTGGTCTCGCTGCTGGTGAAGTTCGGCGCCCTGCTGTTCATCATCTTCCTGCCGTTGACTTACGCCATCCAGTTGCAACTGCTGGGCGGCATCCTGATCCTGCAGACTTTCCCGGCCATCGTGTCCGGCATCTACACCCGCTGGTTCGACGCCAAGGCCTTGCTGCTGGGATGGGCGGTCGGGCTGGCGTGGGGCGTCTGGGCGGCTTCGCTGTCCGGGTTCCAGAAGTCGGGCTATGCGCTGCATCTCGGCGGCATGACCATCCTGTCGTATATCGGCCTGTACGCGCTGATCATCAACTTCGCCGTTGCCGTGGCGGCCACGCTCCTGATTCGGGTTATCGGCATGGCCGACGACCGGGATGCCACCGTCGCGGCGGACTACGCGGGCTGATCGCCTTCGCTTGAAACCGCATGAAAACACCGAGGGCCGGCTTTGCCGGCCCTCGGTGTTTGTGGCGCGAGCCTCGCGCATAATCGGCGCCATCCCCATCTTCCATTCCCATCATGCTGCTGACCGCCGCCTTGCTGCTCATCGCCTCGCAATTGCCCATCGTGGCTGCCGGCATCGCCAAATCGGGTTCGCGCGGCTCGGCCGACAACCGCTACGACAACCACGAGCCGCGCGCCTGGCTCGAACGCCAGACCGACCCGCGCCGCCGTCGCGCCAACGCCGCGCAGGCCAATGCCTTCGAGGCTCTGCCGCTGTTCTTCGCCGCCACGCTGTTCGCGCTCTACGCGCGGGCCGATCCGGCTCTGATCAACGCGCTGATGATGGTCTGGCTCGCGCTGCGCGGCTTCTACCTGTGGTGCTACCTGAACGACCGCGCAACCCTGCGCTCCTCGGCCTGGGCCCTGGCCCTGCTGGTCAACATTGCCCTGCTGTTCTCGCCCTTCTATGGTTGATGCCGCAACATCCACGCCAGCGGCGCAGGGTCCGCTCAAGGGGCTGCGCGTGCTGGAACTCGGCAGTCTCATTGCCGGGCCCTTCGCCGCGCGCCTGCTGGCCGAGTTCGGCGCCGACGTGGTCAAGGTCGAGCCGCCCGCGCGCGATGGCGACCCCGGCGGCGACCCGCTGCGCACCTGGCGCAAGCTCCATCCCGAGCCGGGCGGCACCTCGCTGTGGTGGGCCGCGCAGGCGCGCAACAAGCGCTGCATCACGGTCAACCTCAAGCATCCGAAGGGGAGGGACATCGTGTTGCGCCTGGCCGCCCAGGCCGACGTGGTGGTGGAGAACATGCGCCCCGGCGTGCTGGAAAAGCTGGGGCTGGGCTGGGACGATCTGCGCGCCGTCAACCCCAGCCTGGTGATGGTGCGCATCTCGGGCTTCGGCCAGACCGGCCCGCTGCGCGGCCAGCCCGGGTTCGGCGCGATTGCCGAGGCCATGGGCGGCATGCGCTACCTCATCGGCGATCCCGATCGCCCGCCGATGCGCGCCAATCTGTCCATCGGCGACTCACTGGCCGCGCTGCACGCCACCATGGGCGCGCTCATGGCGCTGCGCCACCGCGACGCCACCGGCGGCCGCTGGGACGGCAAGCAGGGCGGCGAAGGCCAGGTGGTGGACGTGGCCCTGACCGAAGCCGTGTTCAACCTGCTGGAGAGCACGCTGATGGAATACGACCGCTACGGCATCGTGCGCGAGCGCACCGGCACGCGCCTGCCGGGCATCGTCCCGTCCAACACCTACCGCAGCGCGGATGGCGAGTTCGTGCTCGTCTCCGGCAACGGCGACGCCATCTTCAAGCGCCTCATGCGCGCCATCGGCCGCGACGACATGGCCGAGAATCCGCAGCTCGCCGACAATCCCGGCCGCATGCGGCAGGCCGACGCCATCGACGCCGCCATCCAGGACTGGGTGGCGCAGCGCAGCGCCGACACGGTGCTGCAGATCATGCGCCAGGCCGAGGTTCCGGCCGGCCGCATCTACAGCATCGCCGACATCGTCGCCGACGCCCAGTTCCAGGCCCGCGGCATGCTCGAGCAGCATGCCCTGGCCGACGGCACGCCGATCAAGCTGCCTGCCGTCGTACCCCGCTTTTCGGCCACCCCCGGCGGCACGCGCTGGCTGGGGCCGGAACTGGGCGCGCATAACCGGGAGGTGTTGCACGAACTGGGGCTGGACGCCGAGCAGATCGCCATGCTCGGCAAGGACGGGGTCATTTAACCGGGCGCATGGCCCTGGTCGTCCACGCGCTTATTCCGACGGCGCGAAGATCTTGCCCGGGTTGAGGATGCCGCGCGGGTCCAGGGCCTGTTTGATGGCGCGCATGACGTCCAGCGCGTCGTCGCCGGCTTCCTCGCGCAGGAAGCCCTGCTTGTGCAGGCCGATGCCGTGCTCGCCGGTGCAGGTGCCGCCCAGGGCGAGGGCGCGGCGCACGAGCTTGTCGTTCAGGCTTTCGGCCAGTTCGCGCTCCTCGGGTTTCGCGGGGTCGATCAGGTAGCCGACGTGGAAGTTGCCGTCGCCGACATGGCCGACGATGAAGTAGGGCAGGCCGGCGGCGTCGGCCTCGGCCACGGTGTCGTTGATGCTCTCGGCCAGGCGCGAGATGGGCACGCAGGTGTCGGTTGTGACGCTGCGGCAGCCCGGCTTGGTCTGCAGCGCCGACAGATAGGCGTGATGGCGCGCCTTCCACAGCCGGGTGCGCTCCTCGGGCGTGTCGGCCCAGGAAAAGCGCGATCCGCCATGCTCGGCAGCAATGGTCTGCACGCTCTCGGCCTGCTCGCGCACGCTGGCCGGCGAGCCGTGGAACTCCATCAGCAGCAGCGGTTGCACGGGCAGGTCGAGGTGGTCGTGGGCGTTGACCGCGCGCACGGCGTTCGCGTCCATCAGTTCGCAGCGCGCGATCGGGATGCCGGCCTGGATGATCTGGATGGTGCAGTCCACGCTGCTGGCCACGTCGGGGAAGGAGCACACCGCGGCGGCCACCGCCTCCGGCTGCGGATAGAGCCTCACGGTGATCTCGGTGACGATGCCCAGCGTCCCCTCGCTGCCGACGAACAGGCGCGTGAGGTCGTAGCCGGCGCTGCTCTTGCGCGCGTGCGTGCCGGTGCGGATGACGCGGCCGTCGGCCAGCACCACGGTGAGCGCCAGCACGTTCTCGCGCATGGTGCCGTAGCGCACGGCGTTGGTGCCGCTGGCGCGGGTGGCGGTCATGCCGCCGAGCGTGGCGTCGGCTCCGGGGTCGATGGAGAAGAACAGGCCGGTGTGGCGCAGCTCGTCGTTGAGCTGCAGGCGGGTGACGCCGGCCTGCACCGTGGCGGTGAGATCTTCGGCGGCAACGCGCAGCACGCGGTTCATGCGCGTGAGGTCCAGGCTGATGCCGCCGTGTATGGCCAGCAACTGGCCTTCCAGCGACGACCCCGCGCCGTAGGCGATGACTGGGACATCGTGCGCGGCGCAGAGCTTGACGGCGTCGGCCACGTCTTGCGTGCTGGAGCAGAACACCACGCCGGCGGGTGGCGGCGCGTCGAAGGGCGACTCGTCGCGCCCGTGCTGCTGGCGTACCGCCAGCGCGGTGCTGAAGGCGGCGCCGAAGCGCGTGGCAAGTGCTTCCAGACAGGCGGGCGGGGTCGGGCGGGACAGGGCTTGGGCAATCGTGGGGGCGTTCATGGCGGTCTCCTCGGCGCGTCGTGTGCGCGGCTTGGGCAAGAATACGCGCTTGCCGCGCCTGTCGCAGCCTTGCCAACTGGGAGCCATCATCATGGGACACCGACTCACTGCCATCGCCACCCGCACCGGCGATGCCGGCACCACCGGCCTGGGGGACGGCTCGCGCCGCTCCAAGGCCGACGCCCGCATCCACGCCCTGGGCGAGGTGGACGAACTCAACTCCCACATCGGCCTGCTGCTCACCGAGGCGATGCCGGAGCCCTTGCGCGAGGTGCTGCTGCAGGTGCAGCACGATCTGTTCGACCTCGGCGGCGAACTCGCCGTGCCGGGCATGAGCCTGCTGCAGGAGGCGCAGGTGCAGCGCCTGGACGCCGCGCTGAAGCAGTACAACGCCGTGCTGCCGCCGCTCAAGGAATTCATTCTTCCCGGCGGCACGCGGGCGGCCAGCCTGGCGCATGTCTGCCGCACCGTGGCGCGGCGCGCCGAGCGCGCCGTGGTCGCCCTGCTGCCGGATGCCGCGCCGGGGCAGGGCGAGGGCATGGCGCTCGCCTTCCCGCTGCAGTATCTCAACCGGCTGTCGGACCTGTTCTTCGTGCTGGCGCGCACCCTCAACCGCGCCGGCAGCGAAGCCAGCACCGAGGTGTATTGGAAACACGAGCGCAAGGCCAAACCGAAGGCCTGAATCCGTGGTCGGGAACTGGCTGGTGTGCCGCTGAAGAACGCGGGCCAGCAACATTTCGACATGTCCAACACATGCCGGCGTTACATCCCGCAGGCAAGATTCGCGCAGGCGCCACGACCCGGCTTCGTCGCGGCGATGTCCACGAAAATCCCCAGAACGCGACACGCCCCGCCGCGAATTGCACAATGCGGCAGCTTCGTCAACGCAAGTTCTGGTTGCCTGGCTGATGCCTCGGCTTTGCTCCGCACCGTGTCCTGACTCCTCTCCATGACCGCACCCACTCCCGCTTCGGATTCCGTTGCCATCACGCAGCCCGCTTCGCGACGCGGCCGGTGGCTGTTGGCCATCGTCGCCCTGCTCGTCGCCGGCGGCCTGTGGTGGCGCCTGGGCGACGTGGGCCATGCACAGAAAGGCCCGGGCGGCATGGGGCGCGGCGAGCAGGGCCCGCAGCCCGTGACGGCGGCCGTGGCCAAGGCCCTGCCGCTGCCGGTCTGGTTCACGGCGCTGGGCACGGTCACGCCGCGCAGCCTGGTGAACGTGATGCCGCGCGTGGCCGGACTCCTGCAGAGCGTGGACTACAAGCAGGGCCGCATGGTCAAGGCCGGGCAACTGCTGGCGCAGATCGACCCGCGCCCGTTCCAGATCGCGGTGGCCCAGGCGCAGGCCCAGGTGGAGCAGACCCAGGCCCAGCTGGCCGGGGCGCAGCGCGATCTCGTGCGCTACGAGACCCTGCTCGGGCAGGACTCGATCGCCGCGCAGCAGGTGTCCGACCAGCGCGCCACGGTGGCCCAGCTCAAGGCCACGCTGGATGCGAACAAGGCCGCGCTGAACAACGCCAAACTGCAGCTGAGCTGGACCCGCATCACCGCCCCGGTGGCCGGCCTGGCCGGCCTGCGCCCGGTGGACGCCGGCAATATGGTGACCACCTCGGGCGCGGTGGGCGCCGTCACTGTCGCAAACAGCGGCGGCGGAACCAGCGCCGGCAGTGGCGGCGGCAATGCCACGCCGATCGCCGTCATCGCCCAGGTGCAGCCGGTGGACGTGACTTTCGCCCTGCCGCAGCAGCAGATCGGCGAGGTGGTGGGGCAGTTGCTGCATGGCAAGCAACTCGAAGTGCAGGCCTGGGACGCGCGCAATACCAAGCTGCTGGCCACCGGCAAGCTGGTGGCGGCCGACAACCAGATCAACACTTCCACGGGCACGCTGAACCTACGCGCCGAGTTCGACAACAAGGACCTGGCGCTGTTCCCCAACCAGTTCGTCAACGTGCGCCTGCTGGTGCGCACCCTTCCCGACGCGGTCGTGGTGCCGAGCACGGCGGTGGCGGTGGGCGCGCCGGGCACCTACGTGTACGTCATCGGCGCCGGGGACAAGGTGGCGCTGCGCAAGGTGGTCACCGGTGCGGCGTATGAAAACCTGACGCAGATCGTCTCCGGCGTGCGTCCTGGCGAGCGTGTGGTGACCGACGGCCTCGACCGCCTGCGCGACGGCAGCAAGGTGCGCGTGGTGCAGGCGCGGCAGGCCATGCCGGGGCCGGTGGCCTCCGGCGCCCATGCCGGCCGGCCTGACGGCAAGGCGAAGCCAGCCGCTGCCGGCGGGGCGCATTGAACATGCGCGAGGCCACGCCACCGGATCATCCGGCTTCACCCGCCCACGGCGAGGGCGCGGTACCACCGCCCGACGGGGACGACGGTGCCGAGGCCGGCGCGGACCGGCCCAGCCCCTCGCGTCTGTTCATCCTGCGGCCCATCGCCACCACGCTGCTGATGGTTGCGGTGCTGGTGGCCGGCTTCGTCGGCTACAAACTGCTGCCCCAGGCCGCGCTGCCGGAGGTGGACTATCCCACCATCCAGGTCACCACGCTCTATCCCGGCGCAAGCCCGGACGTGATGACGTCCTCGATCACCGCGCCGCTGGAGCGCCAGTTCGGCCAGATGCCGGGGCTGGCGCAGATGTGGTCGGTGAGTTCAGGCGGCGCCTCGGTCATCACCCTGCGCTTCGACCTCTCGCTGTCGCTGGACGTGGCCGAGCAGGAGGTGCAGGCCGCCATCAACGCCGCCGGCAGCTTCCTGCCCACCGACCTGCCGCAGCCCCCGGTGTACGCCAAGGTCAACCCGGCCGACGCCCCGGTCATCACCCTGGGCCTGACCTCGGGCTCGCTGCCGCTGACCACGCTCTATGACCTGGCCGACACGCGGCTGAGCCAGAAGCTCTCGCAGGTGCCGGGGGTGGGCCTGGTCACGCTGTCGGGCGGGCACAAGCCGGCCGTGCGGGTGACGGTCAACGCCAGGCAGCTGGCGGCGCTGGGCCTGTCGCTCGACAGCGTGCGCACCGCCATCGGCCTGGCGAACGTCAACACGCCCAAGGGCAGCATCGACGGGCCGCAGCGGTCGTTCACCATCAACGCCAACGACCAGTTGCAGTCGCCCCAGCAGTACCGCGACATGATCATCGCCTACAACAGGGGCGCGCCGGTGCGCCTGGGCGACGTGGCGCACATCGACACCGGGGCCGAGAACGACTGGCTGTCCGCGCTGGTCAACGGCAAGCCGGGCATCGTCATCAATGTGCAGCGCCAGCCCGGCGCCAACGTCATCCAGGTGGTCGACCGCATTCATGCCATGCTGCCCAGCCTGCAGGCGCAGCTGCCGGCGGCGGCGCAACTGTCGGTGCTGTCCGACCGCACCGTGACCATCCGCGCCGCGATTTCGGACGTGACCTTCGAATTGCTGCTCGCCGTGCTGCTGGTGGTGCTGGTGATCTTCGTGTTCCTGCGCAGCGCGCGCGCCACCTTCATCCCGGCCACCGCCGTGCCGCTGGCCCTGGTGGGCACCTTCGGCGCCATGTACCTGTTCGGCTTCTCCATCAACACCCTGACGCTGATGGCGCTGACCATCGCCACCGGCTTCGTGGTGGACGACGCCATCGTCATGATCGAGAACATCGCGCGCTACATCGAGGCCGGCGAACCGCCGCTGCGCGCCGCGCTCAAGGGCGCGGCGCAGATCGGCTTCACCATCATCTCGCTGACCTTCTCGCTCATTGCCGTGCTCATCCCGCTGCTGTTCATGGGCGACGTGGTGGGCCGGCTGTTCCGCGAATTCGCCATCACCCTGGCGGTGGCCATCGTCATCTCGGCCTTCGTTTCGCTGACCTTTACGCCCATGCTGTCGGCGCGCCTGCTGCGCCACGTCCCCGAGGAAAAACAAGGCCGGCTGTTCCGCGCCAGCGGTCGTGCCTTCGAGCGCCTGGCCGACGGCTATGCACGCGCGCTGGCCTGGGTCCTGCGCCACCAGCCGCTGGTGCTGCTGCTGGCCGCGGGCACGCTGCTGCTCACGGCCTTGCTCTACATGGTCATTCCCAAGGGTTTTTTCCCTGTGCAGGACACCGGGCTGATCCAGGCCACCACGGTGGCGCCGCAGGACGTGTCCTTTGCCGCCATGCAGCGCCGGCAGCAGGCGCTGGTGGATGCGCTGCTGCGGGACCCGGCGGTGGCCAGCATTTCCTCGGTGGTGGGCATTGACGGCGTGAACACGACGATGAACACCGGGCGCCTGCTCATCAACCTCAAGCCGCTGGCGCAGCGCGTGCTGCGCGTGGGGCCCATCATCCAGCGCCTGGACGCGCGTGCCGCGAATGTCGAAGGCATACGCCTGTTCATGCAGCCGGTGCAGGATCTCACCATCGACGACATCGCCAGCCGCTACCCCTATCAGTTCAGCCTCTCGGCCACCAGCCAGGCGCAGCTGTCCGCGGTGAACGCCGCGCTGATGCAACGCCTGCGCGCGCTGCCGCAGCTCGCCGGCGTCACCAGCGACCTGCAGGACCAGGGCCTGCAGGCCTATGTGGACGTGGACCGCGCGGCGGCCAGCCGCCTGGGCATCACCATGAGCGCGGTGGACAGCGCGCTGTACAACGCCTTCGGCCAGCGCCTGGTGTCGACCATCTTCACCCAGTCGGCGCAGTACCGCGTGGTGCTGGGCGCCGGCGGGCAGGGCGGCGCGGGGCTTGCGGCGTTCAACAGCGTGTATCTCGCGTCGAGCAGCGGGCAGCCTGTGCCGCTGTCAAGCATCGCGCGCGTCGAGCAGCGGGCCACGCCCTTGGCCATCGACCACCTCGGCCAGTTCCCGGCGGCGCTGATCTCCTTCCAGCTCGCGCCCGGCACCTCGCTGGGCGCGGCGGTGAGCGCCATCCAGCAGGCGGCGAAGGACTCGGCGCTGCCGCCTTCGGTGGTCATCCAGTTCCAGGGCGCGGCCAGCGCCTTCCAGGCCGCGCTGTCCAATCAGCTCTGGCTGCTGCTGGCGGCGGTGGCCACCATGTACATCGTGCTCGGCGTGCTGTACGAGAGCTATATCCATCCCATCACCATCCTGTCCACGCTGCCGTCGGCCGGCATCGGCGCGCTGCTGGCATTGATGGGCTCGGGGCACGACCTCACGGTCATCGCCATCATCGGCATCATCCTGCTCATTGGCATCGTGCAGAAGAACGCCATTCTGATGGTGGACTTCGCGCTCGACGCCCAGCGCCGCCAGGGGCTGCCGGCCGAGGCCGCCATGTTGCAGGCCGCGCGCCTGCGCCTGCGCCCCATCCTGATGACGACCTTCGCCGCGCTGTTCGGCGCGGTGCCGCTGGTGGTGGGCGGCGGCATGGGCGCCGAACTGCGCCAGCCGCTGGGCATCACCCTGGTGGGCGGCCTGCTGCTGTCGCAACTGCTGACGCTGTTCACCACGCCGGTTATCTACCTGACGTTCGACCGCCTCGCCGCGCGCGTGACCCGCTGGCGGGTGCGGCGCTTCGGCGCGCCTGACGAGGTGCAAGGCGAGGGCGGGGCGTGAACATTTCCGCGCCTTTCATCCACCGCCCGGTGGCGACCAGTCTGCTGGCGCTGGCGGTGCTGCTGGCCGGCATCATCGCCTTTCGGCTGCTGCCGGTGGCGCCGCTGCCGCAGGTGGACTTTCCCACCATCACGGTGCAGGCCAGCATGGCCGGGGCCAGCCCCGAGGTGATGGCGGCGACCGTGGCCACGCCGTTGGAGCGTTCGCTCGGCACCATCGCCGGCATTTCGCAAATGACGTCCAGCAGCACGCTGGGCTCGACCCGCATCATCCTGCAGTTCGACCTGTCCAAGGACATCAACAGCGCGGCGCGCCAGGTGCAGGCGGCGATCAACGCGGCGCGGCCGCTGCTGCCCACGGGACTGTCGGGCAACCCGACCTACCGCAAGGTGAACCCGGCCGACGCGCCGATCATGATCATCTCGCTGACGTCCAAGAGCCTGACGCGCGGGCAGATGTACGACGCTGCCTCCACCATCCTGGCGCAGAAGATCTCGCAGATCGCCGGCATCGGCCAGGTCACGGTGGGAGGCGCCGCGCTGCCGGCGGTGCGCGTGGAGCTCGAATTGCCACGCGTCAACGGCATGGGGCTGAGCCTGGAGCAGATCCGCCAGGCCATCGCCAGCGCCAATGTGGACACGCCCAAGGGCGCCGTGGACGGCGCCGAGCACCGCTGGCAGGTCGGCGCGAACGACCAGATGACGACCCCGGCGCAGTACCAGCGCATCGTCGTCGGCTACAAGAACGGTGCGCCGATCCGGCTCGACCAGGTGGCCGACGTGCGCGAGGGCCTGCAGAACGACCAGAACATGGGCCTGGCCAACGGCCAGCCGTCGGTGCAGCTCATCATCTTCCGCCAGCCCGGGGCCAACATCATCGACGCGGTGGACGGCGTGAAGGCGGCCTTGCCGCAGCTCGAGGCCTCGATTCCCGCGGCCATCGAGGTGCGCATCATGTCCGACCGCACCACCACCATCCGCGCCTCGCTCAGCGAGGTGGAGAACACCCTGATGCTCTCGGTGCTGCTGGTGGTGGGCGTGGTCTGGCTGTTCCTGCGCGACGCGCGCGCCACGCTGATTCCGGCGCTGGCGGTGCCGCTGTCGCTGGTGGGCACCTTCGCCGCGATGTGGTTGCTGGATTACAGCCTGGACAACCTCTCGCTGATGGCGCTGATCGTGGCCACCGGCTTCGTCGTCGATGACGCCATCGTGGTGCTGGAGAACATCATGCGCCACGTCGAGGCCGGCATGCGCCCGCTGGATGCGGCCCTCAAGGGCGCGCGCGAGGTGGGTTTCACCGTGCTGTCGATGAGCCTGTCGCTGGTGGCGGTGTTCCTGCCGGTGCTGTTCATGGGCGGCATCGTCGGCCGGCTGTTCCACGAGTTCGCCGTGACGCTGTCGGTGGCCATCGGCATCTCGCTGCTGGTGTCGCTCACGGTCACGCCCATGCTCGCGGCGCGCTGGCTGCGGCCGCATCGCGCCGCCCCGTCCGGCGCACCCGCACGGCCCTCGCGCCTGGCGGGCGCCTGGGACCGCATCCACCGCGGCTATGCGCGCAGCCTGCGCTGGGCGCTCGGGCATCCCAAGCTCATGCTGCTGGTGTTCTTCTCCACCATCGCGCTCAACGTCTATCTGTACAAGATCGTGCCCAAGGGTTTTTTCCCGATGCAGGACACGGGTCTGCTGGTGGGCTCGGTGCAGGCGGACCAGTCGATTTCCTTCCAGGACATGCGCAAGAAGCTCGAACGCATCGTCGCCATCGTGCGCAAGAATGAGGGCGTGCAGAACGTGGTGGCCTTCAGCGGCGGCGGCACGACCAACAGCGCCTTCATGTTCATGCAGCTCAAGCCCATCAGCCAGCGTCCGGGGGTGCAGACCATCATCATGCAGTTGCGCAAGGCGCTCGCGCGCGTTCCGGGCGCGCAGACGTTCATGTTCCCGGTGCAGGACATCCGCGCCGGCGGCAGGCCGGCGGCGGCGCTGTACGAATACACCCTGCAGGCCAGCGACCTCGGTGCGCTGCGGGAGTGGGAGCCCAAGGTGCTGGAGGCGTTCAAGCACATTCCGGGCATGAACGACGTCAACACCGACCAGCAGGCCAGCGGCCTGCAGCTCAGCCTGGTGCTGGACCGCGCGGCGGCGGCGCGCTACGGCATTCCGGTGGCGACGATCGACCAGACCCTGAACGACGCCTTCGGCCAGCGGCTCGTCTCGACCATCTACGCCCCGCTCAACCAGTACCGCGTGGTGATGGAGGCGGCCCCGCAATACCAGCAGAGCAGTTCGGCGCTGAACGACATCTACCTCGTCGGCAGCGGCGGCCAGCGCGTGCCGCTCTCGGCCCTGGCGCACGATGAACTGACCAACACGCCACTGGCGGTGAACCACCAGGGCTTGTTCGTGTCCTCGACCATCTCCTTCAACCTGGACAAGGGGATCTCGCTCGGGCAGATCCAGGGCAAGATCGACCAGGCCATGGCCGAGATCGGCCTGCCCTCGGACGTCCACGGTGGTTTCCAGGGCACGGCCAAGCTGTTCGCCGACACGCTGAAGAATCAGCCGCTGTTCATCATGGCGGCCATCTTCGCCATCTACATCGTGCTGGGCATGCTGTACGAAAGCACCCTGCATCCGCTGACCATCCTGTCCACCCTGCCGCCCGCCGGCGTGGGCGCGGTGCTGGCGCTGATGCTGTTCCACGCCGAGTTTTCCATCATCGCGCTCATCGGCGTGTTCCTGCTCATCGGCATCGTGAAGAAGAACGCCATCCTGATGGTGGACTTCGCCCTGCAGGCCGAGCGCGAGCACGGCGCCGGGCCGCGCGACGCCATCTACCAGGCCGCCACGCTGCGCCTGCGCCCCATCCTCATGACCACGCTGGCGGCGCTGTTCACCGCGCTGCCGCTGGCTTTCATCACCGGCAACGGCGCCGAGCTGCGCCAGCCGCTGGGCATTTCCATCGCCGGCGGGCTGATCGTCAGCCAGGCGCTGACGCTCTACACCACCCCGGTCATCTACCTCGAACTCGACCGCCTGCGGCAATGGACCTTGCGCAAGTTCGGACGCAGCGGCCGCCCGGCGCCGCTCGACAAACCGGTCTGATCGCCATGCCCGAGACCACCATGCCACCGCAGCCAGTCACCGTTCATGCCATGCCGGGGCGCGTTCACCGCGCCCTGCTGCCGGCCCTGCTCGCCTTGCTGTTGGGCGCCTGTGCCGCCAACCCGCCCGAACCGCCGGTGAAAGTCGCCATGCCGCCGGCCTACGCCCAGGCCCATGGCGACTGGCAGCCCGCCCAGCCACCCGCAGCCATGCCGCACGGCCCCTGGTGGCAGGCGTTCGGCGATCCCGTGCTCGACGCGCTGGAGCCGCAGGTGGCGCAGCACAACCAGAGCCTGGCGGCACAGCTGGCCGCCTACGAGCAGGCGCAGGCGGCCATCGCCGAGGCGCAGGCCGCCTACGATCCGACGCTGTCGGCCGGGCTTTCGGCCACGCGCTCGAAGTCGCCGGGCGCCAGCAACAGCGTCGCGGTGCCGGGGCGCATCTTCAACAGCGTGAGCGCGTCGGCCACGGCGAGCTGGGTGCCCGATCTGTGGGGCAAGGTGCGCTTGCAGGTGCAGGCCGGCGAGGCCAGCGCCGCGGCCAGCGCCGCCACCCTGCAATTCACCCAGCTCAGCCTGCAGGCCACCTTGGCGCAAAGCTATCTGCAGCTGCGCACGGTGGATGCGCAGATCCGCCTCGCCGAGGACACCGTGGCGGCCTACAAGCGCGCGCTGCAGCTCACCGAGAACCGCTACAGGGCCGGGGTGGACACGGCGGCCGACGTGGCCCTGGCCCGCACCCAGTTGCTGCAGGCCCAGACCAGCCTCACCGACCTCGGCGTGACCCGCGCGCAACTGCAGAACGCCATCGCCGTGCTCGTCGGCAAGGCGCCGGCGGATTTCTCGCTGCCCCCGACCGACGCGCTGCCTGCGGTGCCGGACATCCCCGCCGGCATTCCCACCCAGTTGCTGCAGCGCCGTCCCGACCTGGCCGCCGCGCAGGCGCAGGTGGAAGCGGCCAACGCGCAGATCGGCGTGGCGCAAACCGCGTGGTTCCCCAACCTCACCCTCTCGGCCCAGGCCGGCAGCCAGGCCACCCGCCTGGCCGATCTGTTCTCGGCGCCCAGCCTGTTCTGGTCGCTCGGCCCCAGCCTGGCCGCGGCCCTGTTCGACGGCGGCTTGCGCCATGCCCAGCTGGCGTCCAGCCAAGCCGCCTACCGGCAAACCGTGGCCAACTACCGGCAGGGCGTGCTGACCGCCATGCAGCAGGTCGAGAACAATCTCGCCGCCCAGCGCATCCTCATGCAGGAAGCGCAGCAGCAGGCCGAGGTGGTGCAGGCGGCCCGGGTGTCGCTGCGCCTGGCCGAGAACCAGTACAAGGCCGGCACCGCCGTGTACCTCAACGTCATCACCGCGCAGACCACGCTGTTCAACGCCCGCAACGCCCAACTCACGCTGCTGAACCGGCGCTACGTCGCGGCGGCGGGCCTGATCCAGGCGCTGGGCGGAGGCTGGGGCGACGCGGCGCGGCCGGCGCTGGGGGCGCCCCCGGCCGGTGAGGCGACGATGCGGCAAAGCGGCGGCTGACGCGCGTGGCGGCCGGCGCGGATGCGGAATTCGCCTTACGCTTGGGCACCGAGGCGCTGACGACGTGCGCCAACCCGGAACCCAGCCCATCCCGCCCGAGACCTTGAGCCACGCACCGCAAGAAGGGACATCCGCGGCCCAGCCCGAGGCCGCCGTGCCGTTCGGCCGCTTCGTGCAATTGTTCACGGCGGTCATGCTGCCCATCTTCCTCGCCGCGGTGGACCAGACCCTGCTGGCCACCGCCACGCCGGCCATCGCGCGCGACCTCGGCGACCTGCGCGACAGCGCGTGGATCGCCGTGGGCTATCTGCTGGCCTCCACCATCATGGCGCCGTTGTATGGCCGTCTGGGCGACCGCTACGGCCGGCGCGACGCGCTGGTGGCCGCGCTGGGACTGTTCGCGCTCGGTTCGGCCGCCTGCGCCGCCGCGCAAGGCATGTGGTGGCTGATCGCCGCGCGTCTGTTGCAGGGCCTGGGCGGCGGCGGGCTCATGGTGATGAGCCAGGCGCTCATCGGCGAAGCCGTGCCGCCGCGCCAGCGTCCGCGCTTCCAGGCGTATTTCGGCATCGTGTTCGTGCTCGCCAGCGTCACCGGGCCGCTGCTCGGCGGCCTGGTGGTCAGCAGCTTCAGCTGGCGCTGGCTGTTCGTGGCCAACCTGCCGCTGGCCGCCGTGGCCGTGTGGCGGGCCCTGCTGCTGCCCGAAAGCCCGCGTCACACCTTGCCCGGGCAGGGACACGACGCGCCCGGCGTGCTGCTGTTCGCCGCCACCGCCGGCCTGGCGCTGCTGTGGCTCACGCTCGCCGGGCATCGCTTCGCCTGGCTTTCGGCACCCAGCCTCGGCATGGCCGGGGCGGCCGCGGTGCTGGGCTGGTTGCTGGCGCGGCGCGAACGCGGCCTGGCGCATCCCTTCCTGCCGCTGGAATTGCTGCGCATGCCGGCCATCGCCTGGACCAGCCTCACCGTCACGTTGTCCACCGCCAGCATGTTCGCCCTGGTGTTTTTCCTGCCGGTGTACATCCAGCTCGGCAACCACGGCAACGCCGCGCATGCCGGCTTGCTGTTGCTGCCGCTGACCGGCGGCCTGGTGCTGGGAGCCAACCTCACCGGCCGCCTGGTGGCGCGAACCGGCCGGCCCGACCAGCCGCCGCGCTGGGGGCTGGGGCTGGCGGCTCTTGCGTTTCTTCTGCTCGGCCTGCTGCCCGCCGGCAGCGTCACCGTCGGCGTGCTCGGCGCGTTCGCCGGGCTGGGGTTCGGCACCGTGATGCCCACCTCGCAAGTGCTGATCCAGGCCGTCGCCGGACGCCAGCGCCTGGGCGCGGCGGCGGCCACGGTGTCGCTGGCGCGCTCCACCGGGGCGTCGGTGGGCACGGCGCTGTTCGGTGCGCTGGTGTTCGGCCTGATTTCCAGCGCCGACCTGCAGGCCGCCTTGCTCGGCACGGACGCGGCGGCCATCCAGCAGGTCACACGCGCTTTTCACATCGCCTTCGCTGCCGCCGGCGGAATCACGCTGCTGGCGGTGTGGATCTCCACCCGCGTGCCGCGCGTGGAGATCTGACGCAGCCGGGTCATGGGCCGGCGGTGATCGCCTGCACCACCCGTTTCAGACCTTTCAGCGCCAGGGTCGGGCTCGCATCCATTTGCGCGCGGAGGATGGCGCCGTCCACCGCGAGCGCGATGGCCTGCGCGTCGCCCAGGCGGTGCGCCGAAGGCGGCAAAAGGGAGGCGATCAACGCCGTCATCTGCTTTTTATGGCGTCTGGCGATTTCACCTGCGCCGGGCAGGACATCGCCCAGTTCGACGACCGTGTTGAGGAAGGCGCAGCCGCGGTAGCCGCCGTTGCGGAACCACGCGCCGAGCGCGGGGACGAGCGCCGCGACGCCCGGGCGCCCAACGGCGCCTTGGCGTTCCAGCGCTGCCGCGAACCACGCCATCCACAAGCCGTGCCGGTATTCGAGGAAGGCCTCGACCAGGTCGTTCTTGCTGGGGAAGTGGCGATAGAACGTCACCTTGGTCACGCCCGCGTCGGCAATGACGCGATCGATCCCGGTCGCCCGGATGCCGTCCCTGTAAAACAGATCGTGCGCCGCCAGCAGAATGCGCTCGCGGGCGGCGGGGAGCGGGCGGTCGTGGGGTGTTTTGGGGGCCATGGCATGCAGAGGTGATGGATTGCGGCTTCGGCTACATTGTGCGGGTAGACCGATCTGTCTACCTAGGGTATTTTTTCGCATCGCGAGGACATCATGGACACGAAACCCCCGCTACCTCCCTTTACGCGCGAGACCGCCGTGCAGAAAGTCCGCATGGCCGAAGACGCCTGGAACACGCGCGACCCTGACCGGGTCGTGCAGGTCTACACCGAGGACACGCGCTGGCGCAACCGCGCCGAGTTCCCGGTCGGCCGCGAGCAGGTGCGCGCCTTCCTGCAACGCAAGTGGAGCCGCGAGCTCGACTACCGGCTGATCAAGGAGCTGTGGACGTTCGGCGGCGAACGCATCGCGGTGCGTTTCGCTTACGAATGGCACGACGATTCGGGCCAGTGGTACCGCAGCTACGGCAACGAGAACTGGGCGTTCAACGCGCAGGGCTTCATGGCCCGCCGCTTCGCCAGCATCAACGACCTTCCGATCCGGGAAAGCGAGCGCCTGTTCCACTGGCCGTTGGGCCGCAGGCCGGACGATCACCCCGGCTTGAGCGACCTCGGGCTTTGACCGATCTGCGTCGAAGGCGCCGGCCTTGGCATCGCAGGCAGAATCGGCGCTTTCGCCACCATCGTTCGCCGCCATGCAAGATCTCGACGCGCTCAAGCCCTTTTCCATTCCCGGCCAGTTGGCCTTTCGCACCGGTCCCGGCGGTTTGCCCTACGCCGACATCGCCAACGCCGGCGGCACGGCCAGCATTTGTCTGCAGGGCGCGCATCTCACCAACTTCCAGCCCCGGGCGCAGCGCGCGCCGGTGGTGTGGCTGTCGCAGGCGGCGCGTTTCGCGCCGGGCAAGTCCATCCGCGGCGGCGTGCCGGTGTGCTGGCCCTGGTTCGGCGCGCATCCCACCGAACCCGGCTTTCCGGCGCATGGCTTCGCCCGCACCGTGCCGTGGGCGGTGGTGGACAGCGGCGCCGCGCAGGGTGTCACCCAGCTCGCGCTGCGGCTGGAGCCCAGCGCGGCCACCCGCGCGCAATGGCCGCATGCGACCCCGGTGGAGCTGCGCATCAGCGTGTCCGACACCCTGGGCATGGCGCTGATCACGCGCAACGAGGCGGGCGTTGCGCTGCCCTTGAGCGAGGCGCTGCACACCTACTTCCACGTCGGCGACATCGGCGAGGTCGTGCTGCAGGGACTCGATGGCTGCGCCTATCTCGACAAGGTGGAGAACTTCGCCCGCAAACAGCACAGCGGTGCGCTGCGCTTCGCCGGCGAGACCGACCGCGTGTACGTGAACACCGTGGCCGACTGTCTCATCGACGACGCGCGCCTGGGCCGGCGCATTCGCGTGCGCAAGCAAGGCTCGGCCTGCACCGTGGTGTGGACCCCCTGGGCCGAGAAGGCCGCGGCGATGGGCGACTACACCGCCGAGGGGTGGCGCCAGATGCTGTGCGTCGAGTCGGCCAATGCCGCCGACAACGCGCTCGTGCTGCAGCCGGGGGAGAGCCACACCTTGGAGGTGAGCTACGGCGCGGAGGCCTTGTAGCGTTCGTTAGATCCATATCAACCGGCGCGACCGGGAGTCTGCCTAGACTTCTTCCGGGACGCGGCCGGCAACGTGAACAGGCCAGCCGCAGATCAACGGGAATCGGCGCATCGGTCTTGCCGCGGCTTGGGCGCGATGCGCTGGATTTCCGCCCGTTCGGGCATCGGCGGCGTTGCTGCGCGCGATGCCTGTCATCGGATCTTTCCTCCGGAAAACCTTCAACATGCGCGTGATCGTGCTCGGTGCCGGCCTGCTCGGCGTCGCCTCGGCCCATTACCTCGACCAGCTCGGCCACGAGGTGACCGTGATCGACCGGCAGGCCGAGCCGGCGTCGGAAACCAGCTTCGCCAACGGGGGGCAGATTTCGGTGAGCCATGCCGAGCCCTGGGCCAACCCGAAGGCGCCGGCCAAGGTTCTGCGCTGGCTGTTCAAGGAGGAGGCGCCGCTGTTGTTCCGCCCGCGTGCCGATGTGCGCCAATGGCTCTGGGGCCTGCAATTCCTGCGCGAATGCACGCCGGCGCGCACGCGCCGCAACATCGGCCATCTCGTCAGGCTGGGCATCTACAGCCGCGACGCGCTGCGGCAGCTGCGGCGCGACACCGGCATCGCCTACGACGAACGCGCCCGGGGCATCCTGCACTTCTACACCAGCCAACGGGAATTCGATGCGGCGGCCGGTCCGGCCGAGCAGATGCGCGCACTGGGCTGCGAGCGCCGCGTGATCTCGGCCGACGAAGCCGTGCGCATCGAGCCCGCGCTGCATCACATCCGTCCCCGCCTCGCCGGTGCCACGTTCTCGGCCGACGACGAGTCCGGCGACGCCAACCGGTTCGCGCGCGAACTCGCGGCGCGGTGCGGGGAGCGCGGCACGCGCTTCCTGATGCGCCACACGGTCACGGCGCTGCGCGAGGCCGCGGGCCGGATCGACCATGTGGAGGTCATCGACGGCGAAGGCCGTTTCCGGCGCATCCGCGGTGACGCCTACCTGCTCGCCATGGGCTCGTTCAGTCCCTTCCTGGCCGCGCCGCTGGGCATCCGCCTGCCGGTGTATCCGGCCAAGGGCTACTCGGTGACCATGCCCGTCGAGGACGAGGCCATGGCCTATCAGGTGTCGCTCACCGACGATGAATACAAGCTCGTGTTCTCGCGCCTGGGCAGCAGGCTGCGCATCGCCGGTACGGCCGAAATCAACGGCTATGGGCGGGATCTGAATCTCGTCCGCTGCGGGGCGATCATGCGCCGCGTCGAAGCCTTATTCCCCGGGGCTGGAGACACGGGGCGGGCCGAGTTCTGGGCCGGCCTGCGCCCGGCCACGCCGGGCAACGTGCCCCTCATCGGCAAGACCCGCCTGCCCAATCTTTATCTGAACACCGGCCATGGCACGCTGGGCTGGACCTTGGCCTGTGGCTCGGGCCGATCGGTCGCGCGCATCATCAGCGGCCTGAAACCGGAGGTGGAGTTCGCGTTCATAGGCGCAGACATCGCGTGAACAGGCCCTAAACGGCGGCCTCGCGGATCCACCGCGCGGCCTTTTCGGCGATCATCAGCGTCGGGCTGTTGATGTTGCCGCTGGGGATGGTGGGCATGACGCCCGCATCCACCACGCGCAGGCCGGCGATGGTGCCGCCGCGGCCATCAAGCACGCGCAGGCGCGTGTCCACCACCGCCATCGGGTCGGCGGCCGCGCCCATGCGGGTGGTGCCGGCGGGGTGGAAGATGGTGGTGGCGATGTCGCCGGCCAGCCGCGCGAGTTCGGCGTCGGTCTGGAACTGCGTGCCGGGCCTGTATTCCTCGGGCTGATAGGGCACCAGCGCCGGCTGCGCGACGATGCGGCGCGTCAGCCGCAGGCTGTCGGCGGCCACCTTGCGGTCTTCGTCGGTGCTCAGGTAGTTCGGGGCGATGGCAGGGGCGTCCTCGAAGCGCGGGCTGCGGATGGCGACCGTGCCGCGGCTGCCCGGGTTGAGGTTGCACACGCTGGCGGTGAAGGCGTTGAAGCCGTGCAGCGGTTCGCCGAAGGCGTCCAGACTCAGCGGCTGGACGTGGTATTGGATGTTCGGGTGGGCGTACTGCGCGCTGCTGCGGGTGAACACGCCGAGCTGGCTCGGCGCCATGCTCATCGGGCCGCTGCGCTTGATGGCGTATTCCAGGCCGATCATGGCCTTGCCCCACAGGCTGGAGGCCAGGGTGTTGAGGGTCTTCACGCCTTGCACCTTGAACACCGCGCGGATCTGCAGATGGTCCTGCAGGTTGGCGCCCACGCCGGGAAGGTGGGCCACCGGCGTGATGCCGTGCGACTGCAGCAGCGGCGCGGGGCCGACGCCCGAGAGCTGCAGGATCTGCGGCGAGCCGATGCTGCCGGCGCTGAGCACGACCTCGCGCGAAGCGCGCACTGTCACCATTTCCTGTCCGGTCCACACTTGCGCGCCGCCGCAGCGCAGGCTGCCGTCGGGCAGGGTGTCGAACAGCAGTCGCGAGACCTGGGCGCGGGTCCAGAGTTCGAAGTTGGGCCGCGCCATGCAGGCGGGACGCAGGAAGGCCTTGGCGGCGTTCCAGCGCCAGCCCTTGCGCTGGTTGACCTCGAAGTAGCTCACGCCCTCGTTGGTGCCGCAGTTGAAGTCGTCGGTGGCGGGAATGCCGGCCTGCTGCGTGGCGCGGGCGAAGGCGTCGAGGATGTCCCAGCGCAGGCGCTGCCGCTCCACGCGCCATTCGCCGCCGTGGCCGTGCAGCGCGGCGAACGCCGGGTCCTGCGCGCGGTCGAGCCGGTAGTGGTTCTCGTGGGCGCGGAAGTCGGGCAGGCAGTTGTCCCAGTTCCACGCCGCGTCGCCGGTGGCGCGCGCCCAGGCGTCGTAGTCGCGGGCCTGGCCGCGCATATAGATCATGCCGTTGATGCTGCTGCAGCCGCCCAGGGTCTTGCCGCGCGGGTAGCGCAGGCTGCGGCCGTTGAGCCCGGGGTCGGGCTCGGTCTTGTAGAGCCAGTCGGTACGCGGGTTGCCGATGCAGTGGAGATAGCCGACCGGGATGTGAATCCAGAGATAGTCGTCCTTGCCGCCGGCCTCGATCAGCAGCACGCGTCGGTTCGGGTCGGCGCTCAGGCGGTTGGCGAGCAGGCAGCCGGCCGTGCCCGCGCCGATGATGATGGTGTCGAACGTTGTCTCGCTCATGCAAGCTCCCGTTGCTGCGCATGCCGCCATGCAAGGCTTTGTGCGTCTTCGGAACGGCTGCGCGCGGCCCGCAAGGCCGCTTGCGCCGCGCATCCCCACGCCCTTCGCGGGCGCGGCCAAGGCCTACTTGGACGTGGGCATGGCGAATTCTGCGCCCTTGGGCGTGCTCTCGGGCCAGCGCTGCATCACGCTCTTCTGCTTGGTGTAGAAGCGCACGCCTTCTTCGCCGTAGGCATGCATGTCGCCGAACAGGCTGGCCTTCCAGCCGCCGAAGCCGTGCCAGGCCATGGGTACCGGGATGGGCACGTTGATGCCGACCATGCCGGCCTGGATGCGGCGGCCGAACTCGCGCGCCACGTGGCCGTCGCGGGTGAAGCAGGCCACGCCGTTGCCGTAGGCGTGGGCGTTCACCAGCTCCACTGCCCGTGCGAAGTCGGGTACGCGCACGCAGGCCAGCACGGGGCCGAAGATCTCTTCGCGGTAGATGCGCATCTCGGGCCGCACCTGGTCGAACAGGGTGCCGCCGAGCCAGAAGCCGCCTTCATGGCCCGCCACCTGCAGGCCGCGGCCGTCCACTAGCAACTGCGCGCCTTCGCGCTCGCCGGAGGCGATGAGGTCGGCGATGCGGCTGCGCGCCGCCGCAGTGACGATGGGACCCATCTCGGCGTCGGGCTCCATGCCGTTCTTGACTTTGAGCGCGCGGGTGCGCTCCACCAGGCGCGGCAGGATGCGCTCGGCCACCTCGCCCACCAGCACCGCCACCGAAATGGCCATGCAGCGCTCGCCGGCCGAGCCGAAGGCCGCGCCCATCAGCGCGTCCACCGCCTGGTCGAGGTCGGCGTCGGGCATCACCACCATATGGTTCTTCGCGCCGCCCAGGGCTTGCGCGCGCTTGCCGTGACGCGCGGCTTCCTGGTAGATGTGGTGCGCCACCGGGGTGGAGCCGACGAATGAGACGGCTTTCACGTCCGGGTGGTCGAGCAGGGCGTCCACCGCGTCCTTGTCGCCCTGCACGACGTTGAACACGCCGTCGGGCAGGCCGGCCTGCTTCAGCAACTCGGCCATGAACAAGCTGGGGGAGGGGTCGAGCGGGCTGGGCTTGAGCACGAAGGTGTTGCCCGCGGCCAGCGCCACCGGGAACATCCAGCACGGCACCATGCAAGGGAAGTTGAACGGCGTGACCCCGGCCACCACGCCCAGCGGCTGGCGCATGGTCCAGTTGTCGATGCCGGTGGACACCTGTTCGGTGTAGTCGCCCTTGAGCAATTGCGGAATGCCGCAGGCGAACTCGACGATCTCGATGCCGCGCGTGACCTCGCCCTGCGCGTCGGAGAACACCTTGCCGTGTTCGGCGGTGATCATCGCCGCGATGGTGTCGCGCTGCTGGTTCATCAGCTCCAGGAACCTGAACAGCACGCGCGCGCGGCGCAGCGGCGGGGTGTCGGCCCATTTCGGGAACGCGGCCTGCGCCGCCGCCACTGCGGCCTGCACGTCGGCGGCGTCCGCCAGCGCAACGCTGCGCGCCTGCGCGCCCGTGGCCGGGTTGAACACCGGCTGGCTGCGACCGCTGCGGCCGGGCACGATTCGGCCGTTGACGAAATGGCCCACCGTGGCGGTGGCGGTAAAGGCTTCGGGTGCCCCCATGCGAGTCTCCAGATCTTGGTTTGGTGCGGCAAGTCTAGGCTGCGGGCCGTGTCTTGACCAGGACGAAAACATGACAACATTGTTCATTTGCGTGAACAATCACGGCTGCGGAGCGCACGTGCCCGCTTGCCCGGCTTGTTTCAGGACAGAACCATATGACCCCATCCAATGTTCCCCCACGCGACGACCAGCTCTGGCAGCAGGTGCACTGGCTCGGCGTGATCGCCTCGGCCGGCACGCTGACCGCCGCGGCGCAGCGTCTGGGGGTGTCCAAGGCCGCGGTGAGCCAGCATCTCGCCGCCCTGGAGCGTCGCGTCGGCGTGCCGCTGGTGCGCCGCTCCACCCGCGCGCTGCGTCTCACCGAGGCCGGGCAGCGCCTGGTGGACGACACCACACCCAGCTTCGCGCACATCGTCCAGAGCGTGTCCTCGGTGCATGATCTCGCCGCCGCTCCGCGCGGGCTCGTGCGCGTGACGGCCCCGGTCGCACTGGGCCGCCAGCACGTGGTGCCGCACCTGCTGGACTTTCTCCGGCGTTATCCGGACATCCGCGTCGAGCTGGAATTGTCGGACCGCTTCGCCAACCTGCCGCAGGAGGGCTTCGACCTCGCCGTACGCCACGTCGCCGCGCCGCCCGACAGCCACGTGGCCTGGAAGCTGTGCGGCACGCGTACGCTCTTGGTGGCGACCAACGCCTATCTGCGCAAACGTGGCACGCCGCAGCATCCTGGCGAACTGGCGATGCACGACTGTCTTGCCTATCTGCGTCCGGGGGCCGCGGTGTGGATGTTCGAGCATGCCGACGGCGCGGGCGGCGAACCGCAGCGCGTGCGCGTTCCGGTGCGGGGGCCGCTGCGCGCCAACACCAGCGAAGTGCTGCGCGAGGCCGTGCTGAGCGGCTTGGGTATCGCCCTGGTCCCGGACTTCAGCATCGCCACGGCCGCGCATCGCGCGCGCTTGCACCGGCTGCTGCCGCAATGGAAGCCCGTAGGCTTTTTCGGCGAGTCGATCTACGCCATTCGGCCCTGGAGTCCGAACACGCCGCGCGCGGTTCAACTTCTGGTGGACCATCTGCGCGTGGTGATGGCGCGGAGCATCGGCCATGGCGCGCAAGCCTGATGCCGGCGCGGCCGGCACCATCGCCAAGGCATCATCCACCACCGGAAGGCAGGCACACATGAACGAGGAGGCAAGCATGGACAGATGGGCAGTGGTCACAGGGGCATCGGGCGGCATCGGCCTGGAAATCGCCCGCGAACTGGCGGCGCGGGGGCATGCTCTGGTCCTGACGGCACGCAGCGTGGACAGCCTGAACGCCTTGGCGCATACCCTGCAGCGCGAGCACGGCACACGCTGCCTCGTGGTGCCGCTGGACCTTGGCGCGCCGGGCGGCGCCGAGGCGCTGGCGCAGCGCATCAGCGAGGCCGGCGTGGAGCCGGCAGTGCTGGTCAACAACGCCGGCTTCGGCGTGTACGGGCGTTTCGCCGGGGCCGACATCGGCCAGACGCAGGCCATGATCGACCTCAACGTCAGCGCGCTCACGCGCCTCACCGCGCTGCTGCTGCCGGCCATGCTGCGCCGTCGCCAGGGTCGCATTCTCAACGTCGCCAGCACGGCGGCGTTTCAGCCCGGGCCGGGCATGGCGGTGTATTTCGCCACCAAGGCCTACGTGTTGTCGTTCAGCGAGGCGCTGGACGCGGAATTGCACGGGCAAGGCGTCACGGTGACCGCGCTATGCCCGGGTGCCACGGCCACCGGCTTCGAGGCGCGTGCCAAAGGCGAGCGCTCGGCGCTGTTCCAGGGCCGCGTGGCCACGGCGCGAGCTGTGGCGCGCTATGGGGTGCGTGCCATGGAGCGCGGCCAGCGCGTGGCGGTGGAAGGCTGGCTCAACCGCATCATGGCCGCCAGCGTGCGCTTCGCGCCGCGCCGCGTGGTCACGGCGCTCGCCGGGTGGTTGATGCGCGAGGTGTGAACCCGCCGTCCCGCGTCACGCGCCGCGCGGCGTGGCGCAGGACGTGAAGGCGATGGTTTCGGCGTGGGCCTGGGCGGGGTTCGCGTGCGCGCCGCATACCGGACACTGCGGGTTGCGTGGAATGCGTATGGTGTGAATGTCCATGTCCAGCGCTTCGATCAGCATCAAGCGCCCCGCCAGGCTGCGCCCGGTGGCAGCCATGAGTTTGAGCGCCTCGGCCGCCTGCAGGCTGCCGACGATGCCCACCAGTGGCGAGAACACACCCATCACGGCGCAGCGCACCTCCTCGACCGCCGCGTCCGGCGGGAACAGGCAGGCGTAGCAGGGGCCGGGCTCGCCGTCCGCCTGCGGGCGCGGGTCGAACACGCTGACCTGACCGTCGAAGCGTATGGCCGCGCCGCTCACCAGCGGCACGCCGTGGCGCACGCAGGCGGCGTTGAGCGCATGGCGGGTGGCGAAGTTGTCGCTGCAGTCCACGGCCACCGTGGCCTGGGCCACCAGCGCGTCCAGCAGGGCCGCGTCGGCCCGGCGCGGCACCGTGTCCACCCGCGCCTGCGGATTGATCTGGAGCATGGCTTCGCGCGCCGACTCCACCTTGCGCTGGCCCACGCGCGCCTGGGTGTGCGCGATCTGGCGCTGCAGATTGGTCAGGTCCACCGTGTCGTCGTCCACCAGGGTGATGCGGCCCACCCCGGCGCTGGCCAGATACAGCGCCACCGGCGAGCCCAGCCCCCCGGCGCCGAGCACCAGGGCATGGCTGGCGGCAATGCGCTCCTGTCCTTCCACGCCAAGGTCGTCGAGCAGGATGTGGCGCGAATAGCGCAGCAGGTCGTCGTCGTTCATGGGCGTAAGCATAGGGCCGCCGGGACGGGGGCCGTCTTTTGGGCAGATGGTCATGGACTGGCAGAGACGGATGCGGCTTGTTCTGCCGGAAAGACTCTGTAACCATGGCCACGCCGGAACTCGCAGTGGTTTGGCTACACGTGGATACACAGATTGATATGTTGTTTAACTCATCCACTGAGAAGGCGTAATCTGGTAAAAGTATGCCTTCTCATGTCATCGCCAGGCATCACAAATTCCCTAAGCGCGACGCCCATGCTCTCGCCTGAAGTCTTCAACGCTGCGCATCACAGTGTCCTTTGCTGGCTCGCCACCGTGGATGAGGCGGGCCAACCCAATGTTTCGCCGAAAGAGATCTTTTCTGTCTTCGACAACGAACACCTGGTCATTGCCAACATTGCCTCGCCCACCAGTGTGCGCAACGTCGCATGCAACCCGCAGGTCTGCGTTAGTTTCATCGACATTTTTGTGCAGAAGGGCGTCAAGGTCATTGGCACGGCCATGAATGTTCGTCGTGAGGAGCCCGATTTCGCGCAGTGGGTGGCCCCACTGCAAACCATGGCTGGAACGCGCTTTCCCATACGTAGTGTTCTGGTGGTCAAGGCGCGCGCCGTCGAACCCATCGTGGCTCCGAGCTATCGGCTCTATCCGGCAGAAACCACGGAAACGTCTCAGGTGGCTGCTGCCATGCGTGCCTATGGTGTGCGAGCGGCACGATGATGCCGAGTTTCTCGCACAACGGGTCTCGGCGTAGCTAATGCCGCGGCGCAAACCCTTGATTGAAAACGTGCTCGTTGGACGAGGACGTCTAACGCCCTCAACTTACGTGCCGCCGGCCCATTTGCCGCACCCAACCCACGCACAATGGTGTCACGCTGTTGAATGGAGGGGCAGGCTCATGACCACCAACACCATTCGGCTTCCCCGGGTGCTGCGCGCCAGCCCGGAAAGAATCTACCGTGCCTTTCTCGATCCGGCGGTGGAGGCCAAATGGCGGCCAGCGCATGGGTTCACGGCGGGCGGGCGAGAGTCGCTTGCGTTGCTGGTCGGGGCGCAGGGAGGGGGTTGAGTCATGCACCCGAACCGGCTCGAGCTGTTGCAGCGCATGCCGATCTTCGGCGGAATCCGCGAGGAGGCCCTGGCGGTGCTGCTGCAGCGCGCACGCGTGGCCGTGGTGCCGACGGCGGACTATTTTTTTCGCGAGAACGATCCGGCGCAGTCGATGTTCGTGCTCGAAGCCGGCAGCGTGAGGGTGATCAAGAGCTGGCAGGGCCGCGATGTGGAGTTGCGCCGGCTGGCGCCGGGTGACTGCTTCGGCGAGATGGCGCTGATCGACCTGTACCCGCGCAGCGCCTCGATACGCGCGGCCGAGGACTGTCGGGCACTGGAATTCGGTCCCGAGGACCTGATGCACCTATTCGAGCACGACATGGAACAGTTCGCGCTGATTCAGATGAACCTGGCGCGCGAACTGAGCCGGCGATTGCGCGACACGGATGCGAAGTTGTTCCGCGTCAAGATGGGTGAGGCGCCCGAGCGGCCGCAGGGCTGATCCCCTGGGCCTGATCGCCCGCACCGGGCGCGCCCGGTGTTTCATTCCCCGGCGGTTGCGTCCGCGCGCTTACTCTTACTTGCTGTCCGGATTGGCGGGGCGGGGCGCCGGCGCCGGTTTTTGCACCGGACCCGCCGACGAAGTCGGTGCGGGCGGCTTGGCGTTCTTCTCCTGGGCGTCGGCCACCATCTTCGCCGTGACCACCGGCTTGCCTTCCAGGTAGTTCAGGGCCTGCTCCATCTGCCAATCCTCCTTGCTGCCGTACTCCGGCAGCTTGGGGAATTTGTTTGGATCTTTCTCGATCTCGGCTTCCAGCAGGCGGCGGGCTTCTTCCTGCTTGCGCAAGGCTTCCTTCACGCTGCTGGAATCGGACGCCTCGACGCCGGTGCCGATCTGGTTCTTGTAGTCGACCTCGCGCATGCGCAGCGCGGCATAGGGGTCGCCGGTGGGGAGCGGGTCGACGAAGTAGTTGGGCGTGATGCCCTTGGCCTGGATGGATTCGCCGTTGGGGGTGTAGTAGCGGGCGGTGGTGAGCTTGAGCGCGGTGTCCGGCCCTAGCGGCAGCACGGTCTGCACCGAGCCCTTGCCGAAGGTTTGCGTGCCCATCACGACGGCACGCTTGTAGTCCTTGAGCGCGCCGGTGACGATTTCGGACGCCGACGCGGAGCCGCCGTTGACCAGCACGACGAGACGCACGGTTTTCACGCCCGCGGGTAGGCCTTCCAGCGGATTGTCGCCCGGGGTGCGCGAATAGTCGCTCGGCGTGTTGCGGTAGCTGACGTTGGCCTCGGGAATCTGGCCTCGCGTGGACACGATCACGACGTCGCGCGGCAGGAACACCGAGGCCACGCCGACGGCGCTTTCCAGCAGCCCGCCGGGGTCGTTGCGCAGGTCGAGCACGATGCCCTTGAGCTTGGGATCCTGCTTGTAGAAATCCTCGATCTTGCGGGTGAAGTCGGGCAGGGTGTCGGACTGGAACTGGGTGATACGCACCCAGGCGTAGCCCGGCGCGACCATCTTGCCGCGCACGCTCTGGACGTGGATTTCCTCGCGCGTGACGGTGACGTTGAAGGTGCGGTTCTCGCTCTTGCGCAGGATGGTGAGCGTGACCTTGGTGCCCGGCTTGCCGCGCATGAACTTGACCGCCTGGTTCAGCGGCAGGCCCTTCACGGGGGTGTCGTCGATGCGGGTGATGAGGTCGCCGGCCTGGATGCCGGCGTGCGCGGCCGGCGAGCCCTCGATGGGCGACACGACCTTCACCAGCCCGTCCTCGGCGGTGATCTCGATGCCGACGCCGACGAACTTGCCGCTGGTGCTCTCGCGGAATTCCTTGAAGCTTTTCTGGTCGAGGTATTCGGAATGGGGGTCGAGGCTGTTGACCATGCCGGAAATGGCATCGTGAACCAGCTTCTTGCCCTCCACGGGCTCGAAATAGTCGGCCTTGATCAGGCCGTAGACTGCGGCGAACTGTTGCAGTTCCTCCAGCGGCAGCGGTGACACGGCGTTGCGCGCCATGGCTTGCAGTTGCAGGGTTGCCAGAGCCCCGGTGAGCACACCGACGGTGACCCAAGCCGCGATTTTGAATTTGCCAGCCATGCGTGATTCCTCGAAGACAGCACAGTATAGAGTGGGAAAATCAGCCGAAATTCCGCAGGGGCTGGGTCTGCGCCCAGGGGCAGCCGGCGGCGCCCTCGGTTCAGGCCGCGGCGGCGGCAGGCGCTTCGAGGTAATAGCGGCGGATGGGCTTGAGTTCGGCGTCGAGTTCGTACACCAGCGGGACGCCGTTAGGGATGTTCAGGCCCACGATGTCGGCGTCGGAGATGCCGTCCAGATGCTTGATGATGGCGCGCATCGAGTTGCCGTGTGACACCGCCAGCACCCGCTTGCCGGCGCGGATGGCGGGCGCCAGGGACTCCTCCCACAGCGGCAGCACGCGGCGCACGGTGTCCTTCAGGCACTCGGCCAGCGGCAGATCCTGGGGGTTGACGCGGGCGTAGCGCGGATCGGCAGCCAGTTCGTGGCGGTGCGATTCGTCCATCGGCGGCGGCGGCACGTCGTAGCTGCGGCGCCAGATGTGGACCTGCGCGTCGCCGTACTTCGCGGCGGTCTCGGCCTTGTTCAGGCCCTGCAGGGCGCCGTAATGCCGTTCGTTGAGGCGCCAGGCATGCACCGTGGGCAGCCACATGCGGTCCATTTCATCCTGCACCGCCCACAGCGTGCGCACCGCGCGCTTGAGCACCGAGGTGTAGGTGACGTCGAAGTCCAGCCCATGCTCCTTGAGCAGCCGGCCGGCTTGCCGCGCTTCGGCCAGGCCTTTGGCGGTGAGGTCAACGTCCACCCAGCCGGTGAAGCGGTTTTCCTGGTTCCAGGTGGATTCGCCGTGGCGGATCAATACGAGTTTGTGCATGGTCAGGCGTCGGTGTCGCGCATGGGGAGCGCCGAGGTTCGTCAAGGTTCAGCGGGGCAGGGAACCCCTCGATGCGGCATGGTAGTGGAGCCTGGTGATTTCTCATGCGCGCAGGGGCGTGCCGTGGCGGCAATAACCCTGCGCGGCTCGCATCCAGTGACCGCACGTGCCATGGGCTCGGCCCGATGTTCCTAAAATCCGGGTTTCCCTTGATTCGGAGTCGGTATTTTGAAATTCGTCATCGACAACCTCGCCCTCATCGCCATCGCCCTGGTGTCCGGTGGCATGCTGCTGTGGACCACGTTCTCGCGCGGCAGTGGCGCAGGAGTCTCGGCGGCCGAGGCGGTACGCCTAGTCAACCGCGAAAAGGGCGTGCTGATCGACGTCTGCGAACCGCAGGAACACGCCGCCGGGCATTGCACCGGCGCGCGCAACGTCCCGCTGGGCCAGCTCGAGCAGCGCCTCGCCGACTTGCCCAAGAACAAGGAGACCCCGGTGCTCGTGATGTGCCAAAGCGGAGCCCGCGCCAGCCGCGCGGCGGCCACCTTGCGCAAGCTGGGCTATACCCGGGCTGTGGCCGTGGCCGGCGGCCTGCGGGCCTGGCGCGAGGCAGGACTGCCGGTGGAGCGCGGCTGACGCGCGTGGGGCGCCTCGCTCCCTGATTCCCTTTTCGAGTTGCTTGCCGGGCCTGGCGCCCGCGGCATTGCTTGGCGGTCCGCTCGGGTTTGCGGCCGGCCAGGCCCAGTTTGGAGTTTGTATGACCCAGGTTCGCATGTACACCACCGCAGTCTGCCCCTATTGCCAGCGCGCCAAGGCGCTGCTGCACAAGCGCGGCGTGCAGCACATCGAGGAGATCCGCGTCGACCTCGACCATCAGGCTCGCCTGCACATGATGGAAACCACGGGCCGGCGCACCGTGCCGCAGATCTTCATCGGCGCCACCCACGTCGGCGGCTGCGACGACCTCTACGCCCTGGATGCGCAAGGCGGGCTTTTGCCCTTGCTGGGCGAGGGCCAGAATTCCTGATCGCCTCGGGCGCAGGCCGCCCCAGCCGCGCCCCCGGGCACGGCTCCTACAATGCCGGGTTCCATTCCCTCCGCCCGCCCAGCGGGCGAACCCACACCCTGGAGCCTTCTTGCATGAGCACTCCCACGAATTCCGCAGGCGCTGACCAGTCGCCGGTCTTTATGCTGCAGCGCTGCTATCTCAAGGATCTGTCGCTGGAGCAGCCCAACGCGCCCAAGATCCTGCTCGAGCAGGCCCAACCCACGGTCGACGTGCAGATGAACGTGGAGTCCCAGACCGTGGTGGACGGCATTTTCGAAGTGGCCATCACCGCCACCATCACCGCCCGCATCAACGACCAGACCCTGTTCCTGGTCGAGGGCAAGCAGGCCGGCATTTTCGAAATGCGCAACATCCCCCAGGAGCATGCCGACCTCCTGCTGGGCATTGCCTGCCCACAGACCGTGTATCCGTATCTGCGCGCCAATCTGGCCGACGTCATCACCCGCGCCGGATTCCCTCCCGTGCACCTGGCCGAAATCAATTTCCAGGCCATGTACGAAAGCCAGCGCGCCCAGGAAGCCGGCCAGAGCCCCAGCGGCCTGATCGCGCCCGACGGTTCGGCCTTGAACTGACGGCGAGCCGGTCCGCGCGGCTCGCCTTGCGCGGCCCGCGCCGCGACCGCTCGTGAGCCGGCTGCGATGCGTCCAGCATGCGCATGAACATTTCCATACTCGGTGCGGGCGCCTGGGGAACGGCGCTGGCCTGCCATGCCGCGCGCCGCCACGCCGTACAGCTCTGGGGCCGCGACGCGGCGCAGATCCGGACCCTGCGCACGCGCGGCGAGAACACCCGCTACCTGCCCGGCGTGGCTTTACCTGAAGCTCTGGGTTTCACGACGGAACTGAACGCGGCGCTGGCCCATGTCGGCGCCGGCGGGCTGCTCGTGCTGGCCGTGCCCGTCGCCGGCCTGCGGCCGCTGGCGCAAGCCCTGCGCGCGCAGGGCCAGGAAGCCCCGCAAGACTTTCCCAGGCATGTGCTGGTGCTGGCCAAGGGCTTCGAGCAGGGCAGCCGGCTGCTGCCGCATCAGGTGCTGGAGCAGGTGTTCGAGGGTTGGGCACGGCAGCCGGCACTGGGCGTGCTGTCGGGACCCAGTTTCGCCCTGGAGGTGGCGCGCGGCCTGCCGGTGGCGCTTACGGCCGCGAGCGCCGACGAGGGCCTCATCCAGGCCACGGTGCGGGCGCTGCACGGCGGCGGCATGCGCATCTACGCCAGCGCCGATCTGCTCGGCGTGGAGGTGGGCGGGGCGGTGAAGAATGTGCTAGCGATCGCCTGCGGCGTGAGCGACGGCCTGGAGCAGGGCCACAACGCGCGCGCCGCGCTCATCACCCGGGGCTTGGCCGAGATCAGCCGCCTGGGCCTGGCGATGGGAGCGCGCACGGAAACCTTCATGGGCCTGAGCGGCCTCGGCGACCTGGTGCTCACCTGCACCGGCGAGCTGTCGCGCAACCGGCGCGTGGGTCTGCAGCTGGCCGCGGGCAAGCCGCTGGACCGGATCGTGGCCGAGCTCGGGCATGTCGCCGAAGGCGTCTACACCGCGCAAACAGTGCTGGAACTCGCGCTGGCGCACCAGGTCGACATGCCGATCACCGCCGCGGTGGCGGATGTGCTGGGCGGGCGCCGCAGCCCGGCCGAGGCGCTGCGCAACCTGCTCGCGCGCGAGCCCCAGCCCGAGGTTTCCCCGTTGGGCGAACCGGGAGTGCAGCCTTGATCCGGCTCATTGTCGGTTTGGGCAACCCTGGCCCCGAGCACGCGCTGCAGCGGCACAACGCGGGGTTCTGGTGGGTGGACCAGATCGCGCAGCGCGAGGGCCTCGCCCTGCGCGCCGAGCGCGGTTTCTTCGGCGACGTCGCGCGCCTGCGCGGGCCCCATGGCGACGTCTGGCTGCTCGAGCCCGGCACCTATATGAACCGCTCCGGCCAGGCCGTGGCGGCGCTGGCGCGGTTCTACAAGATCGCGCCGGAGCACATCCTGGTGGCGCACGACGAACTCGACCTGCCGCCCGGGCAGATCAAGCTCAAGCTGGCCGGCGGCCATGCCGGCCACAATGGCTTGCGCGACATCGCCGCGCAGATCGGCACGCCGCAGTTCTGGCGCCTGCGCATCGGCATCGGGCATCCGGGCGATCGCGACGCGGTGGTCGGCTTCGTGCTCGGCCGTCCGCCGCGCAGCGAACTGGAGCGCATCGAGCAGGCCATGCAGCGCGGCCTGGACGAGTTGCCGCGCCTCTTGCGCGGCGAGTTCGAGGCGGCGATGATGCATCTGCACCGCGGCAACGTGCCGCCCGCCGCGCCAGCCAAGGAGTCGCCGAAATGATCCCAGCGTTCGCCCACGTTGCCTCACACCTCACCGGCGTCCTGCCCGCCGCGCGCGCGGTGGTCGCGCTGGTCGCGGCGGGCTTGGCCTGGTGGTCCTGGCCTGCCGCGGCGCAACAGGTCTACCGCTGCGGCAACGCCTACGCCCATGCGCCATGCCCGCAGGGCAGGCCGGTGGATGTGGCCGACCCGCGCGACCCCGCGCAGGTGGAGCAGGCGAGGGCGCAGACCGCGCGCGACCAGCAACTCGCCGACCAGCTCCACCGCGAGAATGCCGCGCGCGAGGCCGCGCACCGCAAGGCCCTGCTGGCCGAGGCGAAACAGGCGCAAAAAATGGCGGCCGCGCAACGCCGCGCGGCGCGGGCCAGGGAGCGTGCGCGCAAGGCCGCGCAGCAACTGGCCACCCGCAAGGCGGTCAGCCCCAAGGCCTTGCCCTGAGTCGCCGCGGGGGCGTCCCCGCTCAGTCGCTGGGGACGGCCTGCGCTGCGGGATTCGCGGCCTCGGCGGCCGGCCGCTTCGCGTCGAGTCCTGCGAGGCGCTGGTAGCGGGCCATGAGCGTGTCGCGGCTTTCCACGCGGTCGGGCCGGATCGGGATGCAGTTCACCGGGCAGACCTGCACGCACTGCGGCTGGTCGAAGTGGCCGACGCACTCGGTGCAGCGGTCGGGGTCGATCTCGTAGATTTCCGGTCCGAGCGAAATCGCCTGGTTCGGGCACTCGGGCTCGCACACATCGCAGTTGATGCACTCGTCGGTAATCCACAGCGCCATGGCTTGCGTCCTCGTGGTTCGGGCGTCGGTCAGTTGCTCTGGCGCTCGGCCAGCTTGGCGGCCAGGCGCTCGGTGACCAAGGGAACCACAAATTTGCTCACGTCGCCACCCAGCAGGGCGATTTCCCGCACGAACGTCCCGGATACGAACTGGTACTGGTCGGCCGGGGTCAGGAAGATGGTTTCCACGTCGGGCATCAGCTGGCGGTTCATGCCGGCCATCTGGAATTCGTATTCGAAGTCGCTGACGGCGCGCAGGCCGCGGATCACCACCTCGGCGCCGCGCTCGACGACGAAATTGCGCAGCAGCCCGGTGAAGCCTTCCACCGTCACGTTCTTGTAGGGGGCGAGGATGGCGCGCGCCAGATCGAGCCGCTCGTCGAGGCTGAACAGGGCGTTCTTGTGGTGGCCGGCGGCGACGGCGACGATGATGTTGTCACACAGCTTGGAGGCCCGGCGCACCAGATCCTCGTGGCCGCGTGTGAAGGGGTCGAACGTGCCGGGATAAACGGCCAGAAGCATGTCGGGCTCCAGATTGCTGCACGGCGGCAGTTTAGCCCGGCACCGGCTCCGCCGGCAGGCGTTGAAGCAGGGCGTAGTGCACCGCGCCGGCCCGGTCCTGGCGGTGCACGGTCCAGTCCGGTCCCGCGGTCCATGCCTCCAGCAGCCGTGCGTCGGGCGCTTCCAGATAAGCCTGGCCCCCGGGCGGCAGCAGGCGCGCGGCCGCGGCCAGCGCGGCGGCATGCAGCCCGCTTGCGGCCTGCGTGAAAGGCGGGTCGATGAAGACCAGGTCGTAGCTGGCGGCTGGGCGGCCCGCGGCGAATTGCAGGGCGTCGCGCGCATGCACATGGGCCTGCGCGGCGCCAAGCCGGGCGCAGGCATCGGCGAGCAGCTTGGCCAGGCGGGGGTCGCGTTCCACCAGGTCGACCGACGCGGCGCCGCGCGACGCGGCTTCCAGGCCGAGCGCGCCGCTGCCGGCGAACAAGTCCAGGCAGCGCAGTCCGCCGAGATCCTGGCCGAGCCAGTTGAACAGGGTTTCGCGCACGCGGTCGGGCGTGGGACGCAGCCCCGGGCGGTCGGCCACGACCAGCTTGCTGCGTTTGAGACTGCCGCCGATGATGCGCACGACACCCGGTCCGCGCTGGGGCTGGCGGTTGGCGGGGCGGGGGGCGGGTGCTGGTTTTCCGGGCATGTGGGAGGCGATGTGGGTCGGGTCGGGCAGGGTGAGCATAGCCGCATGACCGCCCGCGCGGCGCGGGCGGCCCGATGCGGGCGACAATAGGGTTTTGCGCATGCCCCCGGCATGCGCACCCTTCCCGCCATCATTGCCCATGTTCCGTTTTTTCAAGCGCAAACCCTCCACGCCCGAAACTCCGCAGACCGCATCGCCAGCCCCGGATTCGGTGCCGCCGGTCACGGCGGACGAGGCGGTCCTGGCCGCGGCCCAGGAAGCAGCTCCAGGCGAGGAGGCCGAAGCGCCGGGCCAGGCCGTGCCGGCGCAGCCCGGGTCTTCCAGTTGGTTGACGCGTTTGCGCCAGGGCCTGCGCAAGACCGGCGCCGGCCTTTCGGGCTTGTTCGGCGGCAGCCGTATCGACGAGGCGCTGTACGAGGATCTGGAGTCGGCGCTGATCCTGGCCGACGCCGGCATGCCGGCGACGCAATACGTGCTCGAACAGTTGCGCAAGAAGGTGCGCGCCACGCGCGCCGAAACACCGCAGCAGGTGAGGGATTTGCTGCGCGAGGTGTTGGCCGAGCTGCTGGCGCCGCTGGAAAAACAGCTCGACATCGGCAAGTCCACGCCCACGGTGATGATGATGGTGGGGGTCAACGGCGCCGGCAAGACCACCAGCATCGGCAAGCTCACGCGGCACCTGCAGCAGGCCGGCTGCAAGGTGCTGCTGGCGGCGGGCGACACCTTCCGCGCCGCCGCGCGCGAGCAGCTCGCCGCCTGGGGCGACCGCAACGCGGTGCAGGTCATCGCCCAGCAGGGCGGCGACCCCGCCGCGGTGGCGTTCGACGCGGTGAGCGCCGGCCGCGCGCGCGGCATGGACGTGGTGATCGTGGACACCGCCGGCCGGCTGCCGACGCAGCTGCACCTCATGGACGAGTTGAAAAAGGTCAAGCGCGTGATCGGCAAGGCCATGGACGGCGCGCCGCACGAGGCGCTGCTGGTGATCGATGCCACCAACGGCCAGAACGCGCTGGCGCAGCTGCGCGCCTTCGACGACACGCTGGGCCTCACCGGCATCATCCTCACCAAGCTCGACGGCAGCGCCAAGGGCGGGGTGATCGCCGCCATCGCACGGGAGCGGCCGGTGCCGATCTACTTCATCGGCGTGGGCGAATCGCTCGAGGACCTGCAGCCCTTCGATGCGCGCGCCTTCGCCCGCGCCCTGGTGGGCTGAGGCATCGTTCCGCACCGTGCCTGCGTTGAACCCATGGCCATGACGACGACAGCCACCGACAAGGGCCAGGCGTTGCCCCCCAATGGCCCGCTGGGTGCCGAGCTGCCTGGCTGGACGCCACCCCCCGCGCCCGCGCGAGGGGTGCTGGCCGGGACGCGCGTGCGCCTGGAGCCGCTGGACGCCGCGCGCCATGCTCCCGCGCTGCACGCGGCCTTCGCCGCGGATGCGCAAGGCGCCACCTGGACCTATCTGCCCTACGGGCCGTTCGCCGACGCGCAGGCCTACGCGGATTGGGCGCAGGGCTATGCCGGCGTGGCCGACCCCATGCTGTTCGCCATCGTCGAAACCATCACGGGCCAGCCCGCGGGCGTGGCCGCCTACCTGCGCATCGATCCGCGCAACGGCTGCATCGAAATCGGCCATCTGGCCTTCGCGCCAAGCCTGCAACGCACGCCGGCGGCGACCGAGGCGATCTTTCTCATGATCGACCATGCCTTCGCGCTGGGCTATCGGCGCGTGGAATGGAAGTGCAACGCGCTCAACGCCGCGTCGCGCCGGGCCGCGCAGCGCCTGGGGTTCAGCTTCGAGGGCGTGTTCCGGCAGGCGGCCGTGGTGAAGGGGCGCAACCGCGATACCGCGTGGTACGCCATTCTGGACACCGAATGGCCCGCCTTGCGCACCGCGCATGTGCGCTGGCTGGCGGCCGGCAACTTCGACGCGCATGGCAGGCAGCGCAGCGCGCTTGCCGATCTGACGCGTCCGCTGCTTGCGGCGCGGGGTTAGGGCCAATACTGTTCAGATACGTAGGATTGGTGTTGGCTGATGGTGTTGATGGAGTACCTCTCCGCGATGTCGGAGGTTGTAGTTGCTCATTTTGCGTTTGACGCCGCGCGGGTTGGTCCGACCTCGGCTGCTCACGCAGCGACCGCGGGCGATTTCCTCGAACAAGGCGTCGCGCCAGCAAGGCAGTCGCTCAGGGGGGAATGGCCGCGGCCTGCGGCATTTTTCGCTTGATCACTCGCACTGCGTGGGTGAAGCTCAAGCGATCCGGATCGAGTCCGCGTGGCCAGGCGGCTTGCGCCATGATTTGGCGAATCGCGAAGTGCGCCAGAAGCAGTCCCCAAAGTTCCTGCCTCACCAGTTCCGGTGTCTTGCTTCGCAGGACGGTGCTGTTGGCTCGCAGGTGCGTCTTGAATTCGGCGAAGACGCTCTCGACTTCCCAGCGTTCGTGGTAGAGCGCCGCCAGCTCGAGCGCCGGAGCATCCTCGGGATCCAGGATGTTGGTGACCAATCGGTAGCTGTCCTGTGTTGGCGTGGCGGAGTTGGTCAACAGGTACTCGACGATCCGAATCGTTTGCCCGACGCGCTCGCTCCTGCGATCGTCGCTGTCGAACACCGTACTGAGATAGGAGCCGTCCGGCAGCGCTTTTTCAATCGGCAGTTTGCTCGTAGACGGCACTCGCCATGCCAGTTTGGCACCGGTGGCGCACGCGATCTGCCAGAGCTTGAATCCGTAGAAGCCGCGGTCGGCAAGCACGAGCATGTTTGCTGTCAACTTCTGGGGCAGCAGTCGGCTCGCCATGACGCGTTCGCTCTGGCTGTAGGGGCCGATGTCGGCGGCCACAACGGCGTGGGTGCCGCACTCGACCAAGCCCAGCAGCCGGGCCTGTGGAAAGGCGCTCTGTCCGCGTGTGGCACTCGGGTAGCCGAAGTAAGAGGCGTTGGCCGCCTCGTCCGCCACGTCCATGCCGCTGCCATCCAAAGCCATCACGCGCAGCCCGCGATACCAAGCTCCAGGTGCCCCGGGCGCTGCAAGCGGCCGCAACACCCGATCAGCCAGTTGATGCATGACCTCGGCACCGAGCCGCGTGCGCGCCTGCGAAATCGCCGACTTGCTGGCCTGGACTGCACCAGCCCGGCTATCGCCGAGCCATTGCAGGCCCTCGCAAACGACGCGCAGAACCTCCTCCAGCGGCGCCTCCCGCCACAGCGCCAACGCCATCACGTAGTACACCACCGCCGGCGCTGGAAGAAGACGCTCGCGCTGGCTTGCTCGGCCTGTCTCGCTTAGCACCTCCTCGATCAGCGCCCGCGGACAAACGCTGGCCAAAACCCCCGCGCTGATCAGGTGTGCCACGTCAACCTGGGCCGGTAACGCCTTGCGTGTCCTGGCCATGCCTCATCCTCATCGACACCTCGATGAGGATGAATTATGACTGATTGCCTGCTATCTGAACAGTATTGGGGTTAGGGCCTGTTCACGCGATGTCTGCACTCGCGCCTGGGGTTTGGCGCGATCGCGTGGTGCGATGTGTGACAGGGTTTCATAGCGAGCCCTTGTTTTGGTGCGTTTGCGCACCAGAACGGAGTGCGCGACTCCTGGGTTCGAGCTCGATCGCCCCGCGGCCCAGGCGTGAAGCACGCAAGTGGGTGATCGACCTCGCGAACCTGGCGGGTGGCATGCTTTCTGCTTGATGTTGGCCAGGAGGCGTGCCGCGAGCACGCACTGAGGCAAGCTAGGGTTCCGGTCGCCATGCCACGCGGCGATGTCTGGTCCGAGAGCATGCCGGCTCTGCACATGCAGGGCTCCACGGAGGGATAAAAGCCCGGGAGGTCGCCAGTCGCGCGCCTCCGCTTGTATTCCACACACTCACCCTGGAGCCCGTCATGTCCGTGTTGCGAAACCTGTTGCGCAGAGTTGTCCCCCTCGCCGGCCTGCTGACCCTCGCCCTGCACCCGATTCCATCGTTCGCCCAGGTCACGCTCGGCCTGTCGGACTGGCCCGGCTGGGTCGCCTGGTACGTGGCCGAGAAGGAGGGCTACTTCAAGAAGTACGGCGCCGACGTCAAGCTGGTCTGGTTTCCCGACTACATGACGTCGGTGAACGCCCTGGCCGCCGGCCAGATCGACGCCAACTGCCAGGCGCTGATCGACACGCTGTCCCCGGTGGAGAAAAAGGTTCCGGCCAAGGTCATCCTCGTGACCGACAACTCCGCCGGCAACGACGCGCTGATGGTGAGCAATGCCATCAAGACCTTTCCCGAGCTCAAGGGCAAGAACGTGGGCGTGGAAATCGGCTCCATCGAACATTACCTCGCCGTCACCGCGCTGAGGACGCATGGCATGACCGACAAGGACGTGACCTTCGTCAACATGTCCACGGGCGACGCCGCCGCCGCGGTGATCGCCGGCAAGATTCCGGCCGCCGGCGTGTGGAACCCCTGGATCCAGCGCATCGAGAACGCCAAGGCCGGCCATCCCCTGTTCACCAGCAAGTCCGCGCCGGGCCTGATTCCCGACGTGGTGTACGCCCGCGATTCGGCCCTGGCCGCGCACCGCAAGGACTTCGTGGCGATGACCAGGGCCTGGTTCGACGCCGTCAAATTCATCGAGAAAAACCCGCAGAAGGCGGCCGAGATCATGGCGCCCCACGTCGGCCTCAAGCCCCAGGAATACGCCCTGAGCCTGGCCGGCACGCGGCTGTTCGGCGCCAAGCTGAACATGGAGGCCATGCACAAGAGCAGCGCTCCGGTCTCGCTGTACAAGAGCACGGCCGATTCCGGCGCCTTCCTGATCAGCCAGAAGGCCATCACCGCCACACCCGACCCGGCCACCTTCATCGACGCCTCCATCGTGAGCGAGGCGATGAAGCCATGAGCGCATCGCACGGCCGCCCGAAGATGGGCGATCCCTCCCCCTTGGGGGGAGCGCGCACCGCGCCGAGGGGACAGCCATGAGCGCTGCACCCCTGGATTCCGCCGATGGCCTCGCGCTTGGCATGCACAAGCCGGCGTCCGGGGGCGCGCGCTGGCGCGAGCGCATGCGCATTCGCGCCGCCATTCCGAACTGGGTCTATGTCCTGCTCTCGGTGTTCGGCTTCCTGCTGCCGTTGCTCGTGTGGCAGTTGGTGGCCGCCAGCGGCTGGGTGGGTGCGCTGTTCCTGCCCTCGCCCGGGGCCGTGGTGCACAGCTTCGTCGACTGGACGCACAACGGCCTGTCGGACGACACCCTCATCAGCATCTACCGCGTGGTGATGGGCTTTGTCATCGCCGCCGTCATCGGCGTGCCGCTGGGCATCTACATCGGCGCCTACAAGTGGTTCGAGGCGCTGCTGCAGCCCATCAACGATTTCGTGCGCTACATGCCGGCCTCGGCCTTCATTCCGCTGGTGCTGCTGTGGGTGGGCATCGGCGAGGGGTCGAAGATCGCCATCATCTTCATCGGCGTGATCTTCCAGATCATCGTCATGGTGGCCGACGCGGTGCGGCGGGTTCCCGAGAACTACCTCGAGGTGGCCTACACCATGGGCGCCACGCAGGGGGAGGTGCTGGGCCTGGTGATCTGGCGCAGCGTGCTGCCCGAACTGCTGGACATCCTGCGCATCAACATGGGCTGGGCCTGGACCTATCTGGTGGTGGCCGAGATGGTGGCGGCCAACAGCGGTCTGGGCTTCCAGATCCTGCAGAGCCAGCGTTTTCTCAACACGCCCAAGATCTTCGTGGGCATTTTCGTCATCGGGCTCATCGGTCTGCTGTTCGATCTGGCGTTCCGCTGGATCTACCGTCTGGTGTTCCCCTGGAAGCGAGCCTGAGGAGGCCTGAACCATGGCGCAATCGGAAGTGCAGTTCGACGCGGTCAGCAAGAGTTTCGCCCGGCGCAGCGAGCCGCCCCTGCTGGTGCTGGACCGCGTGTCGCTGCGTGTCGCGCCGGGCGAGTTCCTGGTGCTGGTCGGGGCCTCGGGCTGCGGCAAGTCCACCTTGCTGCGCATCCTTGCCGGGCTGGAGCGCTACGACGACGGCCGTCTGATCCTGGACGGCCAGCCGGTCCACGGCCCCGGCGCGGACCGCGCGATGGTGTTCCAGCACTACAGCCTCTATCCCTGGCTGACGGTGAAGGACAACATCCGCTTCAGCCGCCAGCTCAAGGTGGTGCGCGACAACCTCACCAGCAACGACGTGGAAGTGGCCTCGGGCCGCTCCGACGCCTTGCTCCAGCTCATGGGCCTGGCGCACGCCGCTGACTATTACCCCAACCAGCTTTCCGGCGGCATGCAGCAGCGGGTGGCCATTGCCCGCGCGCTGATGAACCGTCCCAAGCTGCTGCTGATGGACGAGCCGTTCGGCGCACTCGATGCGCAGACGCGCGAGGTGATGCACGACCTCATCCGCCACGTGCATCAACTGGAGGGCACGACCATCGTGTTCGTGACGCACGACGTGGAAGAGGCCTTGTACCTCGGCGACCGCGTGGTGGTGATGGCGCCCAAGCCCGGGCGCATCGACAGCGTGGTCGACCTGCCCTTCGGCCGCCGGCGCGACCAGGATCTGAAGATCACGCCGGAGTTCCTCGCCATCAAGCGCCAGATCCTGCAGCGCATTCGCGAGACCTCGGGGATGAAGACCGACCTCGAACAACTGGAACAGCTCAGCAAGCATCTCGAGTCCGCGACCGGGAGCACAGTCATGAACACCGCACAAGGAGATATCGCATGACGCAGAGCGTCAATCCCGTCCCGCCGGACACCCTGCTGTGGGAGGAAGTCCTTCCGGGCGGCTGTCATTGGTCCGGGCTGATGCGGCGCGGCACCGCGCTGCGGCTCACCGACACCGGCGGGCGGGCCAACCTCGCGGCCCTGTTCTACCGCGCCGACGAGAAGCTCGAGCGCTACAACATGCCCGACACCCTCAAGGCGCAGCACACCGCCATGCTCACGCGCGGCCATGCACTGTACTCCGACATGGGCCGGGTGATGTGCTCCATCACCGCCGACACCTGCGGCTGGCACGATCCGCTCGGTGGGCTGTCCACCGATGCCGGCATCCTGGCCCGCTACGGCGCGGCCAGCTACCAGCGCCACCGCAACGCCATGTACCGCAGCGGCGAGGACGGCCTGCTGATCGAACTCGGCAAATACGGCCTGGGGCGCCGGGATCTGGTACCCAACGTCAACTTCTTCAGCAAGGTCACGGCCGACGCCGACGGGCGGCTGTACTTCGATACCGCCCACGGCCGCACCGGCGCGTGGCTGGACCTGCGCTTCGACATGGACGTGCTCGCCGCGTTTTCCACCGCGCCGCATCCCATGGACGCTCGGCCCGGCTACGCCCCCAGCGACGTGGTGCTCACCGCCTGGCGCTGCGGGCCGGCCGATGCCGGCGACCTCTGCCGCAACGCCTGCGCCGAGAACCAGCGCGGCTTCTACCGCTCCGACCTGCTGGTTCGCTGAACCCGACTCCCCGATACCGATCCGCCATGTCATCCTTCCATCTCGTCGAAAGTCCGCTCGACCCCGGCACCGCCGTGTACGACCACGTGCTTCCCGCAGGCGAGGGCTGGCTGCACCCGATCCAGGCCGGCCAGACCTTGCGCATCCTGGACCTGGAGGGCAACCAGGCCGTCGACACCCTGTTCTACAACGCGCACGACTTCACCGAGCGCTACAGCGCCACCGAAACCCTCAAGCAGCAGGGCGCCATCTACCTCACCGCCGGCAGCAAGCTGATGTCCAGCCACGGCCGCGAAATGCTCGCCATCACCGCCGACACCTGCGGCCGCCACGACACCCTGGGCGGCGCCTGCGCGGCCGAGAGCAACGCCGTGCGCTACGCGCTGGACAAGCGGCCCATGCACTCCTGCCGCGACACCTTTCTCAAGTGCCTGTGGCAATACGGCGACGGCCTCTCAAGGACACTTGAGGGGCAGGCCGGCCCGGGCGCGGCCCTGGGGGCGCTCACCAAGCGCGACATCACCTGCAACATCAACTTCTTCATGAACGTGCCGGTCACGCCGACAGGCGGGCTGGAGTTCGCCGACGGCGTGTCGGCGCCCGGCAAGTACGTGGAGATGCGCGCCGCGATGGACGTGCTGTGCCTCATCTCGAACTGCCCGCAGCTCAACAACCCCTGCAACGCCTACAACCCCACGCCCGTGCGCCTGCTGATCTGGAACTGACGAAGGCGCTTTCAAACGCCCGCCGGGACGGCCTGGACGGGACAACCCAGATCCTGCGGGACGACCCGCCGCAGTCCAGCATGAAACGACTCCCAAGTTCATTCGACGCATTGCCCGCCGGGGTTCCAGCGCCTTTCGGGCGGACGGGCGGGTCCTGAGATGTTCGACACCGTCCTCATCGCCAACCGCGGCGCCATCGCCTGCCGCATCATCCGCACCCTCAAGCGCATGGGCATTCGCGCCGTGGCCGTGTATTCCGAGGCCGACCGCGACAGCGTTCACGTGCGCATGGCCGACGCCGCCGTATGCATCGGCCCGGCCCCGGCGGCACAGAGCTATCTGCGTGCCGACGCCATTCTGGATGCGGCACGGCAGACCGGCGCCCAGGCCATTCACCCCGGCTACGGCTTCCTGTCGGAGAACCCGGATTTCGCCGAAGCCTGCGAGACCGCCGGCATCGCCTTCATCGGCCCCACGCCGGCGCAGATGCGCGCCTTCGGCCTCAAGCACACCGCGCGCGAACTGGCGCGGCAAAACGGCGTGCCGCTGCTGCCGGGCAGCGGCCTGCTGGCGGATGCAGGCCATGCGCTGGCCGAGGCGCGGCGCATCGGCTTTCCGGTGATGCTCAAGAGCACGGCCGGCGGCGGCGGCATCGGCATGCAGCTGATCTGGAGCGAAGACCAGCTGCAGGAGGCCTACGCCCGGGTCGAGCGTCTGGCGCGCGCCAACTTCAAGGAAGCCGGCATCTACCTGGAAAAGTACGTGCAGGCGGCGCGCCACATCGAGGTGCAGGTGTTCGGCGATGGCGCCGGGCATGTGGTGCACCTCGGCGAGCGCGACTGCTCGGTGCAGCGCCGCAACCAGAAGGTGATCGAAGAGACCCCGGCGCCCCATCTGCCGGACGCGGTGCGCCAGGCCCTGTGCGACACCGCGCTGCGGCTCATGCGCAGCGTGAACTACCGCAATGCCGGGACCGTGGAGTACGTGCTCGACGCCGACACCGGCGCGTTCTACTTCCTCGAGGTCAACACCCGCCTGCAGGTCGAGCATGGCGTGAGCGAGGAGGTCGGCGGCGTCGACCTGGTGGCGTGGATGGTGCGCCAGGCCGCGGGCGAGTCGCCCGGCGCCGATTATGTGCACGCACCGCGCGGCCACAGCATCCAGGTGCGCCTGTACGCCGAAGACCCGGCGAAGGACTTCCAGCCCGCCACAGGCCTGCTCACCGAGGTGGTGTTCCCGCCCGAGGCGCGGGTGGAAACCTGGATCGAGCCCGGCAGCGAGGTCGGCGCTTTCTACGATCCTATGCTGGCCAAGCTCATCGTGCGCGGCGCAGACCGCGCCGACGCCCTGGCCCGGCTGCAGGCGGCGCTGGCCGCCACCCGGCTGTACGGTTTCGAAACCAATCTCGGCTATCTGCGCCAGGTCGCGGCCGACGCTACCTTCGTCCAGGGCCGCCAGACCACGCGCTACCTCACCGGCCTGGCCTACCATGCCCGCACCGTGGACGTGCTGGAGCCCGGCGTGCAGACCAGCCTGCAGGATTGGCCCGGACGCCTGGGCTATTGGGACGTGGGCGTGCCGCCTTCGGGGCCGATGGACGCGCTGGCCCACCGCGCCGCCAACCGTCTGCTGCACAACCCGGCCGATGCCGTGACGCTGGAGATCACCCTGGCCGGACCGACGCTGCGCTTCAATGCCGACACCGTCATCGCCCTCGCGGGCGCGGAGCTCGACGCCAGGCTCGACGGCGAGCCGCTGGCGGCCTGGCGTAGCCATGCGGTGCGCGCCGGGCAGGTGCTCAAGCTGGGCGCCGTGCGCGGTGGCGGCTGCCGTGCCTACCTTGCCGTGGCGGGAGGCTTCGACGCGCCGCCGTATCTCGGCAGCCGCGCCACCTTCACGCTGGGGCAGTTCGGCGGCCACGCCGGTCGCACCCTGCGCGCCAGCGACGTGCTGCACATGGGCCGCAACCCGCAGGCCACGGCGGGCGCGGAAGTGGCCGCGCAGGCGCGGCCCGCCTATGCCGCGCAATGGGAAATTGCCGTGCGCTACGGCCCGCATGGCGCGCCGGATTTTTTCACCGACGACGACGTGGCCATGCTGTTCGCCACCGACTGGGAGGTGCACTACAACTCCAACCGCACCGGGGTGCGCCTCATCGGCCCCAAGCCGCAATGGGCGCGCAGCGACGGCGGCGAGGCCGGCCTGCATCCGTCCAACATCCACGACAACGCCTACGCCGTGGGCAGCATCGACTTCACCGGCGACATGCCCATCCTGCTCGGCCCCGACGGTCCCAGCCTGGGCGGCTTCGTCTGCCCGGGCGTGATCGTCGCCGCCGACCTGTGGAAGATGGGCCAGCTGCGCCCCGGCAACACGGTGCGCTTCGTGCCCGTGAGCCTGGACGAGGCCGCCCGGCTGGAAGCCGCGCAGGATGCCGCGCTGCAAAGCCTGCACGCGCCCGACGGCCCGCCGCTGGACCCGCCGCTGGCGGCCGCGCCGGCGCTGGACTCTCCCGTCGTTGCGCGGCGCGGCGCGCAGGACGGGCATCCGGTGGGCGTGGCCTACCGCGTGGCCGGCGACAAGAACCTGCTGGTCGAATACGGCCCGTTGGTGCTCGACCTCGAACTGCGCTTTCGCGTGCATGCGCTGATGCAGTGGATCGCCGCCGCCGGCCTGCCGGGCATCGTCGACCTCACGCCGGGCATCCGCTCGCTGCAGATCCACTACGACAGCCGCCGCCTGCCGCTGCGCACCCTGCTCGACGCGCTGCGCCAGGCCGAAGACGCGCTGCCGCCGGCCGAAGCGATGGAGCTGCCCACGCGCATCGTGCACCTGCCGCTGAGCTGGGACGATCCGGCCACGCGCCTGGCCATCGAGAAGTACATGGCCGGCGTGCGCAAGGACGCGCCGTGGTGCCCGAGCAATATCGAGTTCATCCGCCGCATCAACGGGCTGGAGTCGGTGGACGACGTGCTGCGCATCGTGTTCGAGGCCAGCTATCTCGTGCTGGGCCTGGGCGACGTGTACCTGGGCGCGCCGGTGGCCACGCCGCTGGACCCGCGCCACCGCCTGGTCACCACCAAGTACAACCCGGCGCGCACCTGGACCCCGGAGAACGCGGTGGGCATCGGCGGCGCGTATCTGTGCGTCTACGGCATGGAAGGCCCGGGCGGCTACCAGTTCGTCGGCCGCACGCTGCAAATGTGGAACCGTTGGCGCCAGACCCCGGTGTTCACCGGCGGCAAGCCCTGGCTGCTGCGCTTTTTCGACCAGATCCGCTTCTTCCCGGTGAGCACCGAGGAGCTGGCCGCCATCCGTGCCGATTTCCTGCACGGGCGCTACCCGCTCGACATCCGCGAGGACCGCTTCAGCCTCGCCGACTATCGCCGCTTCCTGGATGACAACGCCGCAAGCATCGCCGCGTTCCGCACCCGCCAGCGCCAGGCCTTCGCCGAAGAGCGCGAGCGCTGGGAACGCAGCGGCCAGGCCGACTGCGCCAGTGACGCCGGCGTGGCCGAGGCCGCCAGCGACAGCGAGCTCGATCTCGCGCCGGGCAGCCGCCTGGTGGCCAGCCACGTTGCCGGTAGCGTGTGGAAAGTGCTGGTCGAGCCGGCGCAGGCCGTGAAGGCGGGCGAGGTGCTGTGCATCCTCGAGTCGATGAAGATGGAGATCAGCGTGGCCGCGCCGGCCGACGGCGTGGTGTCGCGCCTGCTGTGTCGCGAGGGCGGCGCGGTGAGCGCCGGCCAGAACCTATTGGTGTTGACGGAGACCTGAATGCCCACGAGCCTGACCATCCCCGCGCTGCTGGACGCCTACCGCGCCGGCACCCTGACCCCCACGGCCCTGGTGGAAGAACTGCTGGCGCGCCATGCGCGCTACCCGGACCATGCCATCTGGATCACCCCGCCCGAGCGCGAACGCCTGCTGGCGCGCGCCCGCGAGTTGGAGGCGCGCGGCATGGAAGGGCTGCCGCTGTTCGGCGTGCCGTTCGCGATCAAGGACAACATCGACCTGGCCGGCGTGCCGACCACCTGCGCCTGCCCGGCCTATGCCTACACCCCGGCGCAATCGGCCACCGTGGTGCAAAAGCTGCTGGACGCCGGCGCCATCGCCATGGGCAAGACCAATCTCGACCAGTTCGCCACCGGGCTCAACGGCACGCGCTCGCCGTTTGGTGCCTGCCGCAACGCCTTCGACCCCGACTACATCTCCGGCGGCTCCAGCGCCGGCTCGGCGGTGTCGGTGGCGCTCGGCCTGGCCAGCTTCTCGCTCGGGACCGACACCGCAGGCTCCGGGCGCGTGCCGGCCGCGTTCAACAACCTCATCGGTCTCAAGCCCACCTGCGGCCTGCTGTCCACCCATGGCGTGGTGCCGGCCTGCCGCTCGCTGGACGTGGTGTCCATCTTCGCGCTGTCGGCCAGCGACGCGCAGCAGGTGTTCGGCGTGGCGCTGGGCGAGGACGCCGCCGACCCCTATTCGCGCCCAGCGCAGCCGCATGGTTTCGACTTCGGCGCCGCGCCGCGCTTTCGCTTCGGCGTGCCCGCGCGCAAGGACCTGCAGTTCTTCGGCGACGCCGAGTCCGCGCATCTGTTCGACGCCGCCGTGGCGCGGCTGCAATCCTTGGGCGGCGAGGTGGTGGAGTTGGACTTCGCCCCCTTCGTCGACACCGCGCGCCTGCTCTACGGCGGCCCCTGGGTGGCCGAGCGCTATCAGGCCATCCGCGCCTTCGTCGACGCCCAGCCCGAGGCCCTGTTTCCGGTGACGCGCGAGATCACACTCGGCGGCGCCAAGCCGCTGGCCGCCGACGCCTTCGCCGCGCAATACCGGCTGCGCGAACTCAAGCGCATTTGCGACCGCATCTGGAAGGACGTGGACTGCGTGATCACCCCAACCGCGGGCACCATCTATACCCGGGCGCAGATGCTGGCCGAGCCCATCGCGCGCAACACCGACATCGGCCTGTACACCAACTTCATGAACCTGCTGGACTACGCCGCCATCGCGGTGCCCGCCGGTTTCCGTGGCGACGGCCTGCCGTTCGGCGCCACGCTGTTCGCGCCGGCGCACCAGGACGTGCCGCTGCTGCATCTGGCGGCACGCTGGGAGCGCAGCATCGACAGGCCGTGTGGCGCGGTGGAAACCTCGCCGGCAGCGGAGTCTCCGACAGTGGCATACGCCGTGCCGAGCGGCCAGGTCCGCGTCGCGGTGGTGGGCGCCCATCTCAGCGGTTTGCCGCTGAACGGACAACTCACTTCACGCGGCGGTCGCCTGGTGGCCGAAACGCGCACGGCGCCTATTTACAAGCTCTATGCGCTGCCTGACGGCAAGCGTCCGGGCCTGGTCCGCGTGCCCAGCGGCGGCGCGTCCATTGCCTGCGAGGTGTGGGAACTACCTGTCAGCACCTTCGGCAGTTTCGTCGCCGGCATCCCCGCGCCGCTGGGCATCGGCAGCCTGCAGCTCGAGGGCGGCAGTACGGTGAACGGCTTCATCTGCGAAGGCATCGGCATCGATGGTGCCCGCGACATCACCGCGTTTGGCGGCTGGCGGGCGTATCTCGCGGCGGCTGGCACGGATTAACTGAGACGCTCGACGACGCAATTCCCCGTAACGTCCCCAGGTACAGATTCCCGAAACTGGGGCATGCTTTCTTGGGTACCTTTGCCGTTGACGCGTCCGACACCCAGAGCTGGTTGGATCCCTCGGCTTTGAACACCCGCTTGACGTGGTCCTGCGGACACGGCGTGCAAGTGTCGGGGACCGTGGTTCGCACTTTCTTGCCCCGCCGCGCACCCTGCAGCCCCAGGCGTTTCATCAGCCGCTCGACCGTGCAGCGCGCCATCCGGTTGCCCTCGCGGTTCATCTGCAACCAAACCTTGTCAGCTCCATACACCTGCCAGTTGGCGTGCCACACACGCTGGATGTCCGCAGCCAGCGCATCGTCGCGCTGAGCACGGGCGCTGCGCAACTCGGGGTCGCGATGGCGCGCGGCATGGCGCCAGTAACACGACGGGGCCATCTGCAGCACTTTGCAGATGGGCTCGACCCCGTGCATGGAGACGCTGATCAATCCAAGAATCAGCGTCAATCATTGAGATTGGCCGACGCGAGTCGGCCAATCTCGCTTTGGGTCGCCATGGCGAGCGAAGAAAGCGTCCATTGAGCCCGCTGGTGGCGCGAAATCGCACTCGCTGGGCGGCTGCCGCGCTTCTGCGGCACACTCAAAGACGCACCTCGGGCTTGGAGCGCCAACAAGCTTCGCTTGGCAATCACCAGGTTCGCCAGACCCAACAAACTGAAGAGCTGCGCGGTGTTCTTGGCCAGTCCACGGTAGCGCAGCTTGCGGTGCCGGAAGAGATTCTTGATCACGTGAAACGGATGCGCGACCTTGGCGCGGATACTGGCGGTCAGGCGCTCGCGCTGGCCGATCAGCGCATCGACCGCGCGGCCCTTGTCGGCCATGACGACGTGCCCGTAGGCGTCTCGACCTCGGCATCAACCACCCAATGCCCGCTGCTGGCCAGCGCTGCAGCCGCGGCACGGGTTTCCACACCAAGCTTTTTGAATACATGCTCAAGGTGCTTATTCACAGTGCGCGGGCTCATGCCAAGGATGTCGCCGATATCGCGGTTAGTCTTCCCCTTGGAAAGCCAGGACAGCACCTCCGTTTCCCGTGGCGTCCAAGAGGCGAGCGAGGCCTTGCGGATTCTCGAGGCGCTTTGGGTCTGCCCTGACGACTCCACGTTGACGGAGCGGCGGGAAACCTCACTCTAGCCGCAGCCAGCCGTCAGAACCATACCAGCAAGGGCGCGCTGCATGGAGCCGATGATTCAGCGCCTCGGCGCTTGCTTTTTCGCATGCCCACAGCCTCTATGCGGTGGGTGGGCGGGGCAACTTCGGATGGCCTGGACCGTCACGCAAATCTGGCGCATTGGAACAGATCGCCGGTGTTTTGATACAGCCGGACCGAACCTCATTTGTCGAGGCGCCCATGGCAGGACGGCACAAGGGCATTCTGGGTCCGGGCCGCAATCCGCCGGTAATTCGGCCTGTGACGAGGGGTGATCGAGGCGATCTCCAGCCGTAGAAAACCCCAGAAATAGGCCTGATTGCGCACCAAGGTACCAAGACACCAAGAATGATGCATAGCTCCTGCGATAAAAACCGATTGCCGCAAACTTTCAAAGAATGTAATGTTTAGTATCAAAAGTAACTTTCAAAGACATTCATGCCTGCCTTGCCGGATACGCCCATTGCTGCGGAAGACTGGTTGTGGTTGCTCGGCAGCATGGCTGTGGCCAAGGGCGTGGCCTTCGACGCAGAGCTGGTCCAGCGAGAGTTTCCCCCGCCGCATGACGGCCCATCCCTGATCCGAGCGGCGAGTTCCCTGGGTTTGGCGCTGGCCGCACACCGGGTTCAGGTTCCATCGCCGGCGGGATTGCCGACGCCGATCGTGGCTTGGCTGCGCAGCGCCACTTCAGCCCCTGGGCTTGCCGCAGAAGCAAGCGAAGCAGACGCTGCGTCAACGCCGGGCCCCGCGCACCCCTCACCCACACCCCGACCCGCCCTGATTCTGCGCGCCGACGCCGACCGGCTGCTGTATTTCGAGGCTGGCAGCGACCTGCCCCATACCGTGCCTGGCGCGCAGTTCGCCGCATTGTTCGAACCCGAGGTGCTGCTGGCGCGGCGCCAGGTCGAGCCGGCGCCTGATGACGGCGTCGCGGAGCCCCAGGGGCGGCGCTTCGGCCTGCGCTGGTTCGTTCCCGGGTTCCTGAAACACAAGCACATCTGGCGCGACGTGCTGTTGGCCTCGCTCGTTCTGCAGCTGCTGGGGCTGGCTGTGCCGCTGCTCACCCAGGTGGTGATCGACAAGGTGGTGGTGCATCACACCGCATCAACCCTGGCCGCAGTCGGCGCAGGCCTGTTCATCGCCATGGTGTTCTCCGCCGTGTTCAGCGGGCTGCGGCAATACCTGCTCATCCACACCGGCAACCGCATCGACGCCGCGCTCGGCGCCCAGGTGTTCAGCCACCTGCTGCGCCTGCCGCTGCCGTACTTCATGCACCGGCCCACCGGCGTTCTCGTGGCCCGCCTGCACGGGGTGGAGACCATCCGCGAATTCCTCGCCGGCAGCCTCGTCACCCTGCTGCTCGATTTGCCCTTCATGCTCGTGTTGATCGCGGTGATGATCGTCTACAGCTGGCAGCTCACCCTCATCAGCCTGGCCATGCTGGTTCTGCTCACCGGCCTGAGCCTGGCGGTCACGCCCACGCTTCGCGCCCGGCTCAACCAGCAGTTCCTGCGCGGCGCGCGCAACCAGAGCTTCATCACCGAATACACGGCCGGGGTGGAAACCGTCAAGAGCCTGCAGATGGAGCCCCAGCTCGACGCCCGCTACGGCCAACTGCTGGCCGACTACCTGGACGCGGGTTTCAAGACCCGCCAGCTCGCCAACCTGTACAACACTGCGGCCAACGCCATCGAGCAGGCCCAGACCCTGGGCATCCTGGTGGCCGGCGCCCTGCTGGTGATGGGCAGCGACGGCTTCACCGTCGGCATGCTCGTGGCCTTCCAGATGTTCTCCGGCCGCCTGTCGCAGCCCGTGCTGCGGCTGGTGGGGCTGTATCAGGAACTGCAGCAGGTGCGCATCGCCATTGCCCGCCTGGGTGACATCCTGGACGTGCCGCAGGAACCCCACAGCCTCGTCTCCGCGCGAGCGCAACGGCCCCATGCCCAGGGCGCCCGCATCGAACTGCACGGCCTCGGTTTTCGCTACGACGACAAGCAGCCATGGCTGTACAGGAATATGCGCCTGCTCATCCCCGCCGGCAAGACCGTGGCCGTCATGGGCCCCTCCGGCACGGGAAAAAGCACCTTGGCCAAGCTGCTGCAAGGCTTCTACCAGCCGCAGGAAGGGCGCATGCTCATCGACGGCGTGGACTTGCGCCACCTCGCCGCCAACGAACTGCGCGGCCATTTCGGCGTAGTGCCGCAGGAGACCCTGCTGTTCTCCGGCACCCTGTACGACAACCTGCTGGCCGCAGCGCCCCATGCCGGTTTCGACGACATCGTCGCCGCCTGCCGCATGGCCGAGATCCACACCTTCATCGAAACCCTGCCCCGTGGCTACCAGACCGAGGTGGGCGAGCGCGGCGTGGGCCTCTCCGGCGGACAGCGCCAGCGCATCGCCATCGCCCGCGCCCTGCTCAAGCGCCCGCGCGTGCTCATCTTCGACGAAGCCACCAGCGCGCTCGACGCCGCCACCGCCGAACACCTCGCCGCCACCATCAACACCCTCAAGGGCAGCGTCACCCTCTTGTTCATCGCCCACCAGCTGCCCAAGGGCCTGCAGGTCGATGGGGTGGTGCGGCTGGGGGCGGCGGATCAATCAGGGGTCAGAGGCGGCAACGTCGGGCAAGCCGATACGTCAGGGCAAGTAACTGCATGAACAGGAAAGAAAGATGATCGAGAGAAAATCAATACAAAACATATTCTCGCCAATGAGATTATGGGTGAGGGTTCCATCCGTCATTCTGATATTGGTATGGCTGCTGCATCCTCCCGCATTCGGCGCGGAAAATAATGTTTTCCGAACGGGATTGTTCAACGTCAAGTCTGGGACGGTTGCGGTTACGCCTGACGGCCGCGCCCTTGTCTTTACGACGAGTCACATGCCCGATGGGTTTCGCCACCTCGATCTTCAGACGGGACAAATCAGAATCATCAATCAGAATTCCAGACGTTTTTGGCATGACCCTCGATGGTCACACGATGGAAGGCGGTTGGTGGTGGTTTCCGCAGGCGTGGATCCAAAAGGCTATTACCAATTGAATGATACCCAGATCGCGCTGATCGATCCACGAACGTGGGCCTCTCGCACTCTCACGCAAGGCAATGGCGTAAGGTTGTCTCCTTTTTTTTCCAACGATGGGAAAACGGTTTATTATTTTCACGCGCAGATCCGAGAGCGCGGGATGAGGCCGGCTGATAATTACGATTTATATGCCATTGATTTACAAAATGGCGTTGAGAAGAAAATAACTGACGAAGAATTCTATAAAGCTATGCCGGGAGATATGGATGGGCAAGGTCGAATTTTGTTCACAGCCAGCGTTCCATCAAAGCACATTCCTGCGCCGAAAAAGAAAGACCCTTGGGGTTTGTCGGCTTCGTTACTTACGCCATTCAAATTGGATTTGCAAGGCGGCCGAATATCAGAGTTTTTAATTTCCACTGGAGGGCAGATTGGCAATGAATTCTATATTCCACGGTTGGATCGCCTCGACAATATATATTTTAAGGCTGCGATGGCCAATAAATCTCCATTTGTTTATGCAATATACAAGGTCGATGCATTCGGCAAAAACCTTACGGAATTAAGTCGCATAGTAATTGGTTATGAATTCGACGTTGCGTGGCGCACCGGAGATGTCATCATGATGGATCAACAAGGAGGGGAGTTGATTTTTCGGGGGCTATTTCATTAATTCTTGTTTATAATCTAAATTAGGGGCTTAAAATGAATCTTAAAATATTTTATTCCAGCGCTTCTGGTAGTATTTTTCAATTCAAAATTGATGAAACAAATTTTTGTGGCCCAGGTTACTCAAATGGTCAATTTGTTCCGCCATTTTCTGATGTGAATATGAAATTTCCTACTACGGGGCCAGTTGATATTTCCTGCCAAGCACATGATCTCGCGTACAGGAGCGCGAAGAATCCCTACGATATATTAATTGCGGATGCTAAGCTAATAAAAGACATTATTGATGATCAAACTGGGGGCCAATTAACCCCAAAAGAATTTTCCGACGCGGAGCTGATTAAAAGCGCATTTATTTATAAATTAGGGCTTTATGATGTGCCTAAGGTGGCGCTTGAAAAAGTATTGGATCTGATTGGAAGCTATCCAGAGTTGTTCATTGCATCACCTTTTATTGCTGTCATATCAAAAGCGCTCGGCGCGACGCCGGACATGATGGTCAAGACCATCCGCTACGTGGATCCATTGGTCTTGGATCTGGACGGCGACGGGCTGGAGATCACGCCCTTGTCCGCGGGCGTGCTGTTCGACGCCAACGGCGACGCCATCAAGACCGGCACCGCCTGGGTGGGGGCAGACGACGGCATGCTGGCGTGGGACCGCAACGGCAACGGCAGCATCGACGGCGGAGCGGAGCTGTTCGGCGACGAAACCGTGCTGGCCAGCGGCCAGAAGGCCGCCGACGGCTTCGCCGCGCTGGCCGAACTTGACAGGGGCAGCGTGGTGGACGGCCAACTGATCGGCGCGGGCGATGGCGTGTTCGACGCGCGCGATGCGCAATACGCCAACCTGCGCGTCTGGCGCGACCTCAATCAGGACGGCATCAGCCAGGCGGGTGAACTCAAAACCCTGGCCGAAAGCGGAGTGCAAAGCATCCAGCTCGGCAGCACGGCGGTCAACACCAGCTACGGCGACGCGCAACTGGTGCAGAAGGGCAGCTACACCCGCGCCGACGGCAGTGCGGCGCAGGCCGGCAGTTTCAACCTGGCGCAGAACACCTTCGTGCGCGAATTCGTGCCGATGGCCGTGAGCGTGGAGGCCCAGGCGCTGCCGTCCTTCCAGGGCAGCGGCTGGGTGCGCGACCTGCGGGAAGCCGCGACGCTCAGTCCTGCGTTGATCACGCTGTTCAAACAAGCCCAAGACGCCGCGACACGCGCGGAGTTTCGCGGCGCCGTGGATGCGCTGCTGCGCGAATGGGGAAATGATTCTGTCTATGAGAGCGCGAGCAGACAGGCCTTGGCGGCTGGCTACGGCCTGGTTCTGAGCGAACCGCTGGACGATCAGGAGCGTGGCTGGATGGATGTGGCCATCAAGGCGAGCGAGTCTGCGCGCCAGGCGTTCCGGGCGGCGCTGGGAACGGATGACCTGGCGAAATTCGATGCCATGCGCGAGCGCATGGTGGGCGGTTTGGAAAAGCTGTATGCCTACGAGGCTTTTACAGGGTATACGTTTCTGAATTGGTCAAGAGTCCAGGGCGACGCCTTCGCCTACTCGGTTAGGGCTGCTGTCCAAACGCGTGGTGTTCCAGTCGTGGCCTGGGTACCGTTATCGCAAATTCTCTACGAAAATCAGAATGCGTTCGTCACCAGCCAACCTGGATACTTGCGCGTCAACATTCCAACGCCCGCGGGCGGCTTGCCACCCATCGAAACGCTCTGGAACAGACTGGTCGATGACGCCACCAGCAATCTGTTGCCATCGCTGCGTTTGTCAAAGTATCTCGACATGCTGGATCTGAATGTGTCCGAGTCGGGCGCGAATTTCGATTTCTCGCGCTTGAATGCCGCCATTGCTTCGCTTCGCACGCAAGACTCATACGAGGGTGCGGCCCTCTTTCTCGATTTGAATCGCCTCTATGGCGAATCGTTTAACAGGATGGGTTGGGACGGCATTGCGCAACTGCATGAAACGATGCGCCTTGGCGCGTTAGATGCCAATGTGCGAGCCGCGTTTGCAGCGACGGGGGCCAGTTATTTTGCAGGTGGCGACACGACAGGCGGCAATGCAGCGGACTGGTACGCTGGCGATGCTGGTCACAATACGTTTGATGCAGGTTCCGGAGACGATGTTGTCGATGGCCACGATGGCAACGACATCCTCAACGCCGCGGGCGGCAACGATCTGCTGGACGGCGGCGCCGGGGACGACACGCTCAATGCCGGGGACGGCGACGACGTGGTGTACGGCGGGGCCGGGGCCGACAAGATCGACGGCGGCAACGGCAACGACCTGCTGGATGGGGGCGAAGGCAACGACACCCTTGCCGACGCGGCAGGGTTCAACACCCTCCGGGGCGGCGCCGGGGACGACGCGCTCAGCGGACACGGCAGCTTCGAGGGCGGCGCGGGCAACGACACGCTCAGCGCCGCGGGCCTGTACTGGGACAACTCGGGCGACACCTACCTGTTCAACCCGGGCGACGGGCAGGACACCATCGTCGAGTGGGGCACCAACAACGCCTACTACCACGCCAACCTCGGCGCCAAGGACGTGCTCAAGTTCGGCGCCGGGATCGACCCCGGGGCGGTGAGCCTGGGGCGCAGCGGCAACGACATGGTGTTCAAGGCCGGCGGGGCCGACCAGGTGACGGTGAAGGACTGGTTCGTCACCAGCGAGCGCTACATCGAGGAGGTGCGGTTCGCCGACGGCACGGCGTGGGATCTGGCCAAGCTGCAGACCCTGGTGCCGCAGCTGTACAACGGCAGCGTTGGTGGTGATGTATTGACTCTAACCAATGGAGCGAATGTCTTTAACAGTCTATCTGGAGAAGACACCCTCACTGGAGGCGCCGGCAACGAGTTGTTCGTCGGCGGTGCGGGCAACGACACCCTCACCACGGGCAACGGCGCCGACGTCATCGTGTTCAATCGCGGCGACGGGATGGACAACGTGAACGGTGGCACCGGCACGGACAATACGGTCTCGCTGGGCGGCGGCATCCGCTACGCCGACCTGACCCTGAGCAAATCGTCCAACGACCTGGTGTTCGGTCTGGGCGGCGCAGAGCAGATCACCTTCAAGAACTGGTACGTCACCACTGCCAACAACAAGAGCGTGGCCAAGCTGCAGCTCGTGTTGGAGGCTACGACCGACTTCGATGCCGCATCGACCGATCCGCTGCGCAACAAGAAGGTGGAACAGTTCGACTTTGCCGGACTGGCGGCCCAGTTCGACCAGGCGCGCGCGGCCGATGCCACGCTCACCACCTGGGCGCTGGCCAGCGCCTTGACCAGCTATCACCTGGGGAGCAGCGATACTGCGGCCCTGGGCGGCGACCTGGCCTACCACTATGGCGTGCGGGGCGGTCTCGCGGGGATGAACGCGCAGGCTGCCGAGGAGGTAGTCGGCAACGTCCAGTTCGGTACGGCCAGCCAGACCCTGCGGCCGTTCGCCGGGATTTCCGGGGGGGCGGTGACCTTGAGCTGAAGCGGGGACGGCGGCACACGGGCCGCCGTCTTTCATCCCCCATCCATCCCTACTCTTCAAATCCGCCGCAGCCCCGCCACCGGGCCGCGGCTTCCTGTTACGCGCACCCGAACGAGCAACCGACGCCATGGGAACCGACGCCCGCGATTTCCTGCCTGGCCTGCTGGCCATCCAGCGCACCCCGCCGCACCCGGCGGCGCGCTGGGTGCTGTGGGTCTTTCTCGCCCTGTTCGCCAGCCTGCTGGGCTGGGCCGCCTTCGGCACGCTGGACATCGTCGCCGTGGCCGAGGGCAAGCTGGTGCCGTCCACCTACCTCAAGATCGTGCAGCCGGCCGAAGCCGGCATCGTGCAGCAGATTCTGGTCAAGGAAGGCCAGGCCGTGGCGGCGGGGCAGGTGCTGGTGCGCATGGATGCCGCCATGTCCGAGGCCGACCGCAAGTCGGTGCTGGCCGAATACCAGGCGCGGCAACTGGCGCTGCGTCGCATCGACGCCGAGCTGTCCGGAGGAATCTTGCAGCGCGAAGTCGGCGACCCTCCCGCACTGTTCGCCCAGGCCATGGCGCAGTACGACGCCGACCGCCTCAACCTCGCGAGCCAGACCGTGCAGATGCGGGCCGCGGTGGAGCGGGCGCAACACGAACTGGCCGTCGCCGAGCAGGTGCGCGCCAAGCTGGAAGAGGCGCTGCCGCACTACCGTCGGCAGGAGGCCGCCTATGCCGAACTCGGCAAGGATGGCTTTGCCGGCCCCATCATGGTGAGCGACAAGGCGCGCGAGCGCCAGGAGAAGGAGCGTGAGCTGCAGGGGCAGACCGCGGCCATCCGCGCCAGCCAGGCCGCGCTGGCCGAGGCGCGGCAGCGCCTGGCGCAAGTGCGGTCCGACGCACACCAGCGCCTGCAGGCCGAGCGCAGCGCCGCGATGACCGACATCGCCAAGCTTGGCGAGGAGCTGACCAAGCAGATACACCGCGCGGACCTGATGGAGTTGCGCGCGCCGCAGGCCGGGGTGGTGAAGGACCTGGCCACCCACACCCCAGGCACGGTGGTGCAGCCCGGCGCCATCTTGATGAGCCTGGTACCCAGCGGCGAGCCCTTGACGGCCGAAGTCTGGGTGAGCAACCAGGACATCGGCTTCGTGCGCAGCGGGCAGATGGTGCGGCTCAAGCTCGCCACCTATCCCTTTCAAAAGTACGGCATGGTGGACGGTGTGGTCGCGCAGATCAGCGCCGACGCGCAGGAACCGCAGCAGGGCGGTGCGCTGTCCGGCGGTTCAGCATCGAACCGCCGGACAGCGCCGGAAGATGGAGGCCTGGTCTACCGCGCTCTGGTGCATCTGAGGGTGCAACACCTGGCGCGTGACGGCGGCGCGCTGACGCTGGCCCCCGGCATGCGCGTGACGGCAGAGATCAACCTCGGCGACCGCACGGTGCTGGAGTATCTGCTGTCACCTGTGCGCAAGGCGTTCTTCGAAGCGGGGCGGGAACGGTGAAGCACGCCACCAAGACGGTGGGTCGCGCATGGGGTTTGCGCGGCAGTTTCGCCGGGTTTGCTCTCACGCTGCCCTTGCTGGCATGGGCCGAGAGCTTGCAGAATCTGTACGGGCGCGCGCAGCAGTCCGATCCCGCGCTGACCGCCGCGCGCTATGCGCTGGAGGCCACTGGCGAGAAACCGGTGCAGGCTCGCGCGGGCTTGTTGCCGCAGGTGGGGCTCACTGGCAGCGCCGGATACGCCAGCAACCGCACCACCTTCAGCGGCTACTCGACCTCGCAGCGCGACATCAAGACCACCAGCTGGGCCGTGCAACTCACCCAGGTGGTCCTTGACCCCAAGGCCTGGGCGGCGCGCGATGAGGCCGATGCCTTGCTGGAGCAGGCGCGCGCGCAATACGCGCAGGCGCAGCAGGAATTGATTCTCCGTCTATGCCAAGCCTACTTCGACGTGCTCGGTGCACAGGATGGCATTGTCGCAGCACAGGCTCAGTTGGATGCGGTGGATCAGTTGCTGGCGCAGGCGGGAGCCAACTATGCCGCGGGCCTTTCCAGCATCACCGACGTGTACGAGGCGCGTTCCCGGCTGGAACTGGCCCGCGCGCAGCGCATTGCGGCCGAGAGCGAGTTGGAGTCGCGGCGCATCGCGTTGGAGACCATGGTCGGCTCGTTGGAGAACGGCACCCTGCGGACGGCCTCCGGCGATGCGCCGTTGCCGGTGCCGACAGCACTGGATGTCGCCCGTTGGGTGGAGGAAGCACCGCAACACAACCCGGCGGTGCAGGCACAGGCCGCCGCCGCGCGCGCCGCCGAGAACGCATTGCGCAAGGCCGCTGCCGAGCATTCCCCAACCCTGGCCTTGGTTGCTAGCTATGGCGACAACAATGCATCAGGCAGCACCACGCTGACCGCCGACATCGGCCAGCGCAACCGCGCCGCCCAGGTCGGGCTGCAGCTGTCGGTGCCCTTGTATGCCGGAGGCGGCGTGGTCGCACGCGAACGCGAGGCCGCCGCCCTGCTGCGCAAAGCGCAGGCCGAACTCGACGGTGCGCGTCGCCAAGCCCAGGCGCAGGCAAGGCAATCGTGGGCGGCGCTGCAGCAGGGCCTGGCCCGGACACGCGCTCTGGAGGTTGCGGTGCAGGCCAGTGGCTTATCGGTGCAAGCCAACCGCCGTGGCCAGCAGGTGGGGTTGCGCATTCTGGTGGACGTGCTCGACGCCGAGCAGCAACTCTACACGGCGAGGCGCGACCGTGTCCGTGCCCGGCATGACGTGGTGCTGTCAACGCTCAAGCTCAAGGCCGCAGCCGGTGTGCTGAACGATGCCGACGTGCAGGCGCTGGATGCGTTGATCATGCGTCGATGAGGGGTCTTGCACGCCGACCGGTGAAACCACCGACCGGTGCCGTCATGGCCGTCGGATCCGAACGTGGATGCGAGGCGAACCCCTGGCTGCCGCGCATTCTGCGCCGCAGCCAGGGGCGTTCAGAACGGCGCGTCGTCACCCGATGTTTCGGCGGCTTGGGTGGCGGCAGCCTGGCGCTTGGCGCCGGGCTCGGGCGCATTGCGGTCGGTTCTCGCGTAGGGCTTGAGCAGGGTGACGAGTTGGGCGTAGATGCGCGGGCTGCCGGTGACCAGTTCGCCGCGGTGCAGGAAGTCGGACTCGCCGGTGAAGTTGCCCACCAGGCCGCCGGCTTCGGTGATGAGCAGCGAGCCCGCGGCCACGTCCCAGGGCTTCAGGCCGGTTTCGAAGAAGCCGTCGTAGCGGCCCGCCGCCACATAGGCGAGGTCGATGGCCGCCGCGCCGGGGCGGCGCAGGCCGACGCAGCGCTCGGACACCTTCTTGAACATTTCCAGATAGGTGTCGAGGTCGTCGCCCTTGCGGAAGGGGAAGCCGGTGCCGATGAGGCTGTCCTCGATGCGGGTGCGCTTGGATACGCGCAGCCTGCGGTTGTTGAGGAAGGCGCCGCCGCCGCGGCTGGCGGTGAACAGCTCGTCGCGCGAGGGGTCGTACACCACGCCGTGCTGCACCGCCCCGTGGTGGGCCAGGGCGATGGACACGGCGTACACCGGCATGCCGTGGATGAAATTGGTGGTGCCGTCGAGCGGATCGATGATCCACTGGAAGTCGGAGTCTGCCTTGCCGTGCGTGGTGCCCGTTTCCTCGCCCAGGATGCCGTGCTGGGGGTAGGCCTTGAGCAGGATGTCGATGATCGCCTGCTCGCTGGCGCGGTCGACCTCGGTGACGAAGTCGTTGGCCGATTTCTGCGACACGCGCAGCAGGTCGAGGTCGAGGCTGGCGCGGTTGATGATTTTGCCGGCTTCGCGGGCTGCGCGAACGGCGACGTTGATCATGGGATGCATGGTGGATGCGAAGGACGCGACAATGGCGCCTCGAGGAGGACAGCGGGTGGATGTGAAAGAGCAGGGCGAATCAGGCCATTTTATCGAAGGGGCGGTCTCGTCCGCGCCTGGCGGGCCGGCGGCACCGTTGTTCGTGTTGGTGAACACCAGCCACCCGGGTAACGTGGGTGCTGCGGCGCGGGCCATCAAGACCATGGGTTTCGCGCACCTGGCGCTGGTGGCGCCGCGCTTTGCCGACGTGCTGCAGCAGCCCGAGGCGCTGGCCCTGGCCAGCGGAGCGGACGACGTGCTGCGCAACGCGCGCCAGGCGGACACGCTGGTGGAGGCCGCAGGCGACTGCGGCGTGCTCGTCGCGCTGTCGTCGCGCGTGCGCGACTTCGGCCCTCCATTGCGCGGGCCGGACTGGCTGCCCGAACTGGCCCGCGACGCTGCGGCGCAGGGCCGGCGCGTGGGCTTCGTGTTCGGCAGCGAACGCTACGGCCTGGACAATGACACGGTGTACCGCTGCGACGCACTGCTGAGCCTGCCGGCGTATTCGCAGTACGCCTCGCTCAACCTGGCGCAGGCGGTGCAGATCGTGGCTTGGGAATGGCGCAAGGCCGTGGGCGCCTTCAGCCTGCCGCCTGGGCCGCCGGTCGAAGCGGCGGCGACCCAGGCGGAGGTTCAAGGCTTGCTGGAGCACGCCGAACAGACCCTGGTGGCGCTGGGTTATCTGGATCCGGACGCGCCGAAGAAGCTCATGCCGCGGCTGACCAGGCTGGCTGCGCGCGCTGCGCTCACGCAGCAGGAGGTGCATATCCTGCGCGGCATCTGCAAGGCCGGACTGCAGCGCATGCGGACGGCCGAAGACCCCGCGGATCCACCACGCCGCTTGCCGGATTGACGTGCCGGCGAGCGGCGCGGGCGGGGCTCCAATACACTCGAATGCCCCTTTGACAGTTCAGCACACCATCATGCTCCGGCATTTGCGTGAAGACATCCAGGTCATCCTCGAACACGATCCCGCGGCGCGCTCGCGCTGGGAGGTGGTGACCTGTTATCCCGGCCTGCACGCCCTGGTGCTGCACCGCCTGGCGCACCGCCTGTGGGGACGGGGCTGGCATTGGCTGGCGCGCTGGATCTCTCACTGGGGGCGCTGGCTCACCGGCATCGAAATCCACCCCGGCGCGACGATGGGCCGGCGCGTGTTCATCGACCATGGCATGGGCGTGGTCATCGGCGAAACCGCCGAGGTGGGGGACGACTGCACCATCTACCAGGGCGTGACCCTGGGCGGCACCTCGCTGTACAAGGGCACCAAGCGCCATCCGACGCTGGAGGCCGGCGTGGTGGTGGGGGCCGGGGCCAAGGTGCTGGGCGGCTTCACCGTGGGGCAGGGAGCGCGCATCGGCTCCAACGCCGTGGTGGTCAAGGCCGTGCCGGCCGGGGCCACCGCGGTGGGAAACCCGGCGCGCATCATTCACAAGGACGTCGAGCAGCAGCGCGAGGCCACGGCGGCGCGCATGGGTTTTTCCGCCTATGCGGTGACGCAGAACGGCGACGACCCGCAGGCCCAGGCGATCCGGGGCCTGATCGACCATGCCGCCCAGTTGGAGCATCAGGTCGCGCTGCTGTGGCAGGCGCTGGAGCGCCAGGGCGTGTGCCCGGCCGAAGCCTGTCCGCCGGAGGCCATGCGCGTGGAGCACTTCGACAAGGATCAGCTCGAAAAGCTGGTGGAGTGAGGCATGCTGCGCGTGCGCGCCGCTTTCCCGTCGCTGCCCTGAAGCGGGGGTTTCAGGCGAGGTCGTGTCGCTCGACCGCGGTGTATCGATCCCCGGTCCGCAAGGTCAGCACTTGCGCTTTGCCGGCGCGGGAGGCCGCGTGGTCCAGATCCCAGTCGCTCAACACCTGGCGCAGGCGGCCGTCGTCCCAGTGTTCGCGCGGGCGGTGGGTGTGGCCGTGGATCATCCAGCGGCAATCCGCGCGATCCAGCCAGCGTGCCGCTTCGGCCGCGTCGGCATCGCTCCAGGTTTCCATGCGTCCTTGCGCGGCCTGACTTTGCGCGCGCATGGCCGCGGCCTGGCGTCTGCGCGCGCCGAGCGGCTGGGCGAGGAATTGCGCTTGCCACTGCGGGCTGCGGCAGAGGGCGCGCCATTGCAGGTAGGCGGTGTCGGCGAGGCACAGGGCGTCGCCGTGGCTGAGCAGGATGCGCTGGCCGGCGAAGTCCAGCACGCAGGGGTCGGGCAGCAGTTGCGCGCCGGTGTGGCCGGCGAAGCCGGCGCCGAGCAGGAAGTCGCGGTTGCCGTGCATGACGGCCAGGGCGCGTCCGTCGGCGGTGAAGCGGGCCAAGGCGTCGCAGACGGCGTGATGGGCGTCTGTGGGCGTTGCCGCGAGCAGGTCGTCGCCGATCCAGGCCTCGAACAGGTCGCCGAGGATGATCAGGACGTCGGCCCGCCGCGCCTCGTCGCGCAGCCAGCCGAGAAAGCGGGCCGTCGTGCGCGGCGCGTCGGGACCGAGGTGCAGGTCGGAGACGAGGGCGGCGCGCCGCCAGGAAGACGGGGCTGGCGCGCGCAGTTCGGGAATGGCCTCAGACTTCAACGGCTTTGAGGATCACCACGTCTTCCACCGGTACGTCCTGGTGGAAGCCCTTGTTGCCGGTTTTCACGGACTTGATCTGGTCGACCACGTCCTGGCCTTCTACCACGTGGCCGAACACGGCGTAGCCCCAGCCCTGCGGCGTGGGGGCGGTGTGGTCGAGGAAGGCGTTGTCGGCGACGTTGATGAAGAACTGCGCGGTGGCCGAGTGCGGGTCGCTGGTGCGGGCCATCGCCAGGGTGTAGCGCTTGTTCTTCAGGCCGTTGTCGGCCTCGTTCTGAATGGGGGCCAGCGTGGGTTTTTGCTTCATGCCGGCGTCGAAGCCGCCGCCCTGGATCATGAAGCCGTCGATCACGCGGTGGAACACGGTGCCGTCGAAATGCCCGCTTTTCACGTAGGCCAGGAAGTTGGCGGCGGATTTGGGCGCTTTCTCGGCGTCGAGTTCGATGCGGATGACGCCTTTGCTGGTGTGCAGTTCAACCATGGGTGGTCCTTTACTTGAGAAGAATGGCTTGCTTGATGACGACCGGCGTGACCGGCACGTTCTGGTAGGGGCCGGCGTCCTGGGTGGGGACCTTGGCGATGCGGTCCACCACGTCCATGCCCTTGATGACCTGGCCGAAGACGGCGTAGCCGTGGCCGTCGGGCTGAGGATAGTCGAGCGCGGGGTTGTCCACCAGGTTGATGAAGAACTGCGAGGTGGCCGAGTTCGGATTGGCGGTGCGCGCCATCGCGATGGTGCCGCGCAGGTTCTTCAGGCCGTTCTGGCTCTCCAGCGGGATGGGCGGCTGGGTGGGTTTTTGCTGCATGTCGGGGGTGAAGCCGCCGCCCTGGATCATGAAGCCGGGAATGACGCGGTGGAAGATGGTGCCGCCGTAGAACCCGCTCTTCACGTATTGCAGGAAATTGGCCACGGTCTTGGGCGCGCGCTGCGGGTCGAGTTGCACCTCGATCGTGCCCAGGCTGGTGACGAGTTCCACGCGGGGCGGGGTCTCGGCGCGCGCGGGCAAGGACGTCGACAGGACCAAGCCGAGCGCGGCTGCCGCCGACAGCAGCAGGCGGCGGGACAGATCGATGGGGCGGGGGATTTCAAGGCGTTGCATCAAGGCACTCCTGCTGGGGAACGAGCCGCCGGCCACCCGCTGGATGGGCCGGACCTGGCTCAGGGTCGGGGCGTCGCGGCTTGCGGCGGCGCCGGTTTGGGGGTGGGGAGCAATTTGTCGATCAGGGCCAGCTTGGGTTCGATGGCATCTTTCCGACTCGCGTCGAGCTGCAGCGATTTCTGGTAGGCCTTGCGGGCCAGCGCGACCTCGACGTCACCCAGGTTCTCGTAGGCGGTGGCATAGTCGGGGTTGGTGCGTATGGCCATGTCCAGCGCCGCACGCGCCTTCTCGTCATGGCCCTGCCGGGCATACAGCACGGCCAGGTTGTTGTAGGGCTCGGGCAATTCGGGGTATTGCTGGGTGAGCCGGGTGAAAACCTGAATGGCTTCCTCGGTCTTGTGCTGCGCGCTGAGGATGACGCCGCGCAGAAACGCGTATTGCGGGTCTTGGGGGTTGGCCGCGATGAGCGCGTCGACCTTGGCGAGCGCCTGCGGCAGATGACCCTCGGCGACGAGCTGCCGGGCTTCCGACAGGCCGCCAGCATGCGCCTGCGGTGGCTGGGCGACGAGTGCGGTGGCGCCCCCAAAGGCCAGCAAAACCAGCGTGCGCCGAAGGATCCGCAGGGGTTGCGCGGCGCGTGGGCTGGCGATGTGGGGCATGGATTCGGCTTGGTTCGGGCTGTGCTAAGTTTGCGATTTTATCCGGGCATGCTTGCCCCTGAGCCCTCAAGCCGCCTTGCTTGCGCTGCTCCATGGCGCGACGCGGCTGGCCACGACCCCATCCATGACTCTGCAGATTCACAACACGCTGTCGCGCGAGAAGCAGCCGTTTTCACCCATCGAGCCGGGCCATGTGCGCTTGTACGTCTGCGGCATGACGGTGTACGACTACTGCCATCTGGGACATGCCCGCGTCATGGCCGTGTTCGACCTGGTGCAACGTTGGCTCAAGGCGCGCGGTTATCGCGTGACCTATGTGCGCAACATCACCGATGTGGACGACAAGATCATTCGCCGCGCCGTGGAACGGGGCATGACGGTGCGCGAGCTCACCGACCGCTTCATCCAGGCGATGCACGAGGACACCGACGCCCTGGGCATCGAGCGTCCGACGCACGAGCCGCGTGCCACCGATTACATCCCGCAGATGCAGGGCCTGATCCAGCGCCTGCTGGACAAGGGCTTGGCCTACCAGGACGCGGCGGGCGACGTCGATTTCGCCGTGCGGGCCTTCCCCGGCTACGGCAGGCTCTCGGGCAAGACCCTGGACGAACTGCACGCCGGGGAACGGGTCGAGGTCGATCTGGCCAAGCGCGACCCGCTCGATTTCGTGCTGTGGAAGCGCGCCAAGCCGGACGAACCCGCCGAGGTGCGATGGAATTCTCCCTGGGGCCCTGGGCGCCCGGGCTGGCATATCGAGTGCTCGGCCATGAGCTGCGCGCTGCTGGGCGAGCACTTCGACATCCACGGCGGCGGCGCCGACCTGCAGTTCCCGCACCACGAGAACGAAATCGCGCAAAGCGAGGGGGCGAGCGGTGGAACCTTCGTCAATGTCTGGATGCACAACGGATTCGTGCGCGTGAACGAGGAGAAGATGTCCAAGTCGCTGGGCAATTTCTTCACCATCCGCGACGTGCTGAAGGTGTTCGACGCCGAGACCGTGCGCTTTTTCATCATCCGCGCCCATTACCGCAGCCCGCTCAACTACACCGAGGACAATCTGCGCGACGCGCGCCATGCCTTGTCGCGGCTGTACACCGCGTTGCAGGATTTCGCCGATGTGCCGGCCGCCGTGGACTGGGCGCAACCGCAGGCGCAGCGCTTCGCCGCGGCGATGGACGACGACTTCAACACGCCCGAGGCACTGGCCGCGTTGTTTGAACTGGCCAGCGAGGTGAATCGCTCGCGCAGCCGGGAACTCGCCGGCCTGCTCAAGGGCCTGGGCGCGACGCTGGGCCTGTTGCAGCAGGCGCCGCAGCAATTCCTGCAGGCCGGCGCGGGTGATGCCGACACGGCCTGGATCGAGCAGCAGGTGCAGGCGCGCGCCGCGGCCAAGGCGGCACGCGATTTCGCCGCGGCCGACCATATCCGCGCCGAGCTTCTGGAGCGCGGCATCGTGCTCGAGGACAAGCCGGGTGGCGTCACCGTCTGGCGCCAGGCATGAAGACGCGATGATCGCCACGCGCCCCTCATACTGGGATGAGGCTTGCAGCCAGCTCATGCGCTCCGACCGCGTGATGCGCAAGCTCATTCCCCAGCACAGCCAGACCAGCCTGCAAAGCCGCGGCGACGCTTTCCAGACCCTGGCGCGTTCGGTCGTGGGGCAGCAGATTTCGGTGAAAGCCGCGCAATCGGTGTGGGACAGGCTGCTTGGGGTGGTCGGCGAAGTCACACCGGCCAGCCTGCTGGGCCAGGAGGCGCAGGCGTTGCGGCAGGCGGGGCTGTCCCAACGCAAATGCGAGTATCTGCAGGATCTCGCCGCCAAGTTCCGCGACGGACTGGTGCATCCCGGGCAATGGTCGGACATGGCCGACGAGGCCATCATTGCGGAACTCGTCGCGATTCGCGGCATCGGTCGCTGGACGGCCGAGATGTTCCTCATCTTCCACCTCATGCGCCCCGATGTGCTGCCGGTGGACGACCTGGGCCTGCAGCGCGGCATCAGCGAGCGCTACTTCTCGGGTGAATCCGTCAGCCGCAGCGATTTGCGCGAGGTGGCTTCCGCCTGGGCGCCCTGGCGCTCGGTCGGCACTTGGTATATTTGGCGCAGCCTCGACCCGGTTGCGGTCGAGTACTGACATTCGCAGACACATAGACGCTGGTGCCGTTGCCGCTTTGCGCGGCGCGGCCACCAGCGCATTCGCCGCTCTCCGGCGGCGACTCGCGTGGGGATAGAAACCATGAGCAAAAAAGTCTTTCTCGATTTCGAACAGCCGGTGGCCGAGCTGGAAACCAAGATCGAAGAGCTGCGTTACGTGCAGGACGAGTCCGCCGTCGACATTTCCGAGGAAATCAGCCGCTTGCAGAAAAAGAGCCTTCAGCTCACCAAGGACCTCTACGCCAAGCTCTCGCCCTGGCAGGTCACGCAGATTGCCCGCCACGCCCAGCGTCCCTACACGCTGGACTACGTGGCGCAGCTGTTCACCGACTTCCACGAACTCCACGGCGACCGCCATTTCGCCGACGACCTGTCCATCGTCGGCGGACTGGCGCGTTTCAACGGCCAGCCCTGCATGGTGCTCGGCCACCAGAAGGGGCGCGACACCAAGGAGCGTGCCGCGCGCAACTTCGGCATGACCAAGCCCGAGGGCTACCGCAAGGCGCTGCGCCTGATGAAGCTGGCCGAGAAATTCGGCCTGCCGGTGTTCACCTTCGTCGATACTCCGGGGGCTTACCCCGGCATCGACGCCGAGGAGCGCAACCAGTCCGAGGCCATCGGCCGCAACATCTTCGAGATGGCCCAGTTGCAGGTGCCCATCGTTTCCACCATCATCGGCGAAGGCGGTTCGGGCGGCGCGCTGGCCATCGCCGTGGCCGACCATGTGCTGATGCTGCAGTACTCGGTGTACTCCGTCATTTCTCCCGAGGGTTGCGCCTCCATTCTCTGGAAAAGCGCCGAGCGCGCGCCCGAAGCGGCCGAGGCCCTCGGCCTGACCGCGCACCGCCTCAAGGCGCTGGGGCTGATCGACAAGATCGTCAACGAACCCGTGGGTGGCGCTCATCGCGATCCCCAGGCCATGGCGGCCAGCCTCAAGCGCGCCCTGGCGGAGAGCCTGCGCCAGTTCCAGGGCATCAAGCCTGCCGATCTGGTCAAGCAGCGCTACGAGCGTCTGTGCGCCTTTGGAAAGTTCCAGGACACCAAGGCCACGCGCTGAGTTTTTGCGCGCCAGCCTCCGCGCTGGGGCGTGCTGCGTGCGACGCGTCGGCTGAACGGGTCGCAGACCCGGTTCATGCATGGTTCCTTCAGGCTTCACCGCCCCTCCACCCTGGCCCGCGCTGCGCGCGGACCCGATCGTCGACGCCTTGCGGCGCTTCGTGTCCCGCCATGCGCAGGAGTGTTGCCCCGCGCCCGTGGCGATCGCCTTCAGCGGCGGCGCGGATTCCACCGCGTTGCTGTTGGCCGCGCTCCAGCTCTGGGGCGCTGGGCATGTGCGCGCGCTTCACGTTCATCATGGTCTGCAGGCCGACGCTGACCGCTTCGCGGCGCACGCACAACGGCTTTGCCAGGCGTGGGGCGTGGATTGCAGCCTGTTGCCCGTGCAGGTCGAACTCCAGCGCGGCGACAGTCTGGAGGACAAGGCACGCGGTGCGCGCTACGTCGCCTTGACACGTGCGGCGCGGGATCGGGGCTGCCGGTGGTTGCTGCTCGGCCACCAGGCCGACGATCAGGCCGAGTCCCTCCTACTGGCCTTGTTGCGCGGCGCGGGATCCAGGGGGCTCGCGGCGATGCCTGAAGCCGCCGAGCGGCATGGAATCTGGCTGGGCCGGCCCTTGCTCGGCTGCGCCGCCGACGCTCTGCGCGAACTGCTGGACGCGCAGCAGGTGCCCTACGTCCATGACGCGATGAACACCGATCCCGCATTCCGGCGCAGCCGTATCCGCCACGAGTTGCTGCCCGTGATCGCGCGGCTGGAGCCGGGCTGGCGCAACACCCTGGCGCGCTCGGCGCAGCTTTGCGCGCTGGCCGCGCAGACCCTGGACGAGGTCGCGCAGCGCGACCTCCGGGCATGCAGCGTGCCCGAGGGGCTGGTGTTGAGCGCCTTGCGCGCCTTGCCCGATGCGCGGTTGTCCGAGGTGTTGCGGCTGTGGCTGGAACAGGCTGGCCTGCGGACCCATTCCGGCCAGATCGACAACCTGCTGCGTCAGGTGCGCGCCACGGCGCGCGGCGCTGGAAAGCTGCGCGTGGTCTCGGGCGCAACCACCGTCCTGCGCCATGGCCGCTTGCTGGTGCTCGACGTGGGCGGAACCTGATCCTGCCGCCTGCGGGCGGGATGGCGAGCCCTGCTGCCTATAATTTCCGGTTTTCCCGCCGCAGCGGCGCGCAAGTGCGCACGTCAAGGCCCATTCCCTTCCCAAACATGGCGCTCATCGTCCAGAAATACGGCGGTACCTCGGTCGGCTCCGTCGAACGCATCAAGAACGTGGCCCGTCGCGTCATCAAATGGGCGGACGCCGGGCATCAGGTCGTGGTCGTGGTGTCCGCGATGTCGGGCGAGACCAACCGGCTCATCGGCCTGGCCAAGGAAATCCAGCCCGATCCCGATCCGCGCGAGCTCGACGTGGTGGCCAGCACCGGCGAACAGGTCACCATCGGCCTGCTGTCCATGGCGATCAAGTCGCTGGGGCGCGAGGCGCGCAGCTACACGGGCTTCCAAGTCGGCGTGCACACCAACAGCGCCTTCACCAAGGCCCGCATCGAGTCGATCGACCAGGAGCGCATGCGCGCCGACCTGGAGCGCGGCATGATCGTGGTGGTCGCCGGCTTTCAGGGCATCGACCCCGACGGCAATATCACCACGCTCGGACGCGGCGGCTCGGACACCTCCGGGGTGGCGCTGGCGGCTGCGCTCGGCGCCGACGAATGCCAGATCTACACCGACGTGGACGGGGTCTACACCACCGATCCGCGCGTGGTGCCCGAAGCCAGCAAGATGGCCACTATCACCTTCGAGGAAATGCTGGAGATGGCCAGCCTGGGCTCCAAGGTGCTGCAGATACGCTCGGTGGAGTTCGCCGGCAAATACCGTGTGCGCCTGCGCGTGCTCTCCAGCCTCACGCCCTGGGACATTCCGCTCGAGCAGGAAATGCACAGCGGCACACTCATCACTTTCGAGGAAGACCAGACCATGGAACGAGCCGTCGTCTCCGGCATCGCCTTCGCCCGCGATGAAGCCAAGATCACCGTCGTGGGCGTGCCCGACCGCCCCGGCATCGCCTACCAGATCCTGAGTGCGGTCGGCGGGGCGAACATCGACGTCGACATGATCGTGCAGAATCAGAGCGTGGACGGCTTCACCGATTTCTCCTTCACCGTGGGCCGCAACGACTACGCGCGCACCCTGGACATCCTCAAGACCAGCATCCAGGCGCATATCGGGGCCAAGGACATCATTGGCGACCCCAAGGCCTGCAAGGTGTCCGTCGTCGGCGTGGGCATGCGCTCGCACGCCGGAGTGGCCAGCAAGATGTTCCGCACCCTGGCCGAGGAAGGCATCAACATCCAGATGATCTCCACCTCGGAGATCAAGGTTTCGGTGCTGATCGAGGAGAAGTATCTCGAGCTTGCCGTGCGTGCCTTGCACAAAGCTTTCGATCTCGACGCGCAAGCCACCTGAGCCCTGCGTTCAGGCTGTGACGGCGCCCGGAACATGGGTTGGCGACCCTTGTTCCGGGCAGCCAAACAACACCCGCACGCGCAGGCCCCCGAGGGGGGAGTCGAGCAGGCTGATTTGCGCCCGGCTGCGGTCGGCCACGGTCTTGACGATGGCCAGACCCAAGCCGCTGCCGCCCGGTGGCGAGGTTTCGCGGCGATAGAAGCGGTCGAACACGCGCGGCCGTTCTTCCGGCGGAATGCCGGGACCCGAATCGTCCACCTCCAGTACGGCGCAGCCGCCTTCGCGTCGCACGCGCAGGTCGACACGCCCGCCCGCGGGGGTGTAGCGCAGGGCGTTGTCCACCAGGTTGCGCGCCAGCATGCGCAGGCCGTTGGGCGGCGCCTCCACCGTGATTTCATCGGCCTGTTCCAGTCCGGCGTCCACGCCGCGGATCTGCGCCAGCTCGAAGGTGTCGGACAAAGCCAGCCGCGCGGCCTGGGTGAGCGAGGTGGGCTCCACCGACTCCTGCCCGCCGGAGTCGGCGCGGGCCAGGGCCAGCAGTTGCTCCACGAGGTGCGTGGCGCGGTCCAGGCCCGAACCCAGGCGCTGCAGCGCGAGCTGGCGCGCGGCGTCGTCGTGCGCGCGGCCGAGCATCTGGATCTGCACCTTGAGCGCGGCCAGCGGAGAGCGCAGTTCGTGCGCGGCGTCCGCCACGAACATCTGCTGCGTGTCGAAGGCCTGGCGGGTGCGGGCGAACAGGCCATTCATCGCGCGCACCACGGGTTGCATCTCGAGCATCACGGCCTGCGGCTCCAGCGGGTCGAACGAGGTGGCCGCGCGGTTTTCCAGTTCCTGCGACAGCGCGCGCAACGGCTTGAGCGAGCGGCGCACGACCCAGGCCACGGCCAGCAGCAGGATCGGGGCGATGAGCAGCATGGGCCACACCGAGCTGAAGGCAAAGGTCAGGGCGAGGGCGCGGCGGCTGAGCAGGGGTTGCGCGACCTGGATGGTGCGTCCCCCCGCCTGCATGGAGAACACGCGCCATTGCTGCGTGCCGACGTTCACATTGGCGTAGCCGAGCACGGCCTGGTCCGGCAACTCGAGGCGCGGGCGCGAAACATAGATGCGCTGCCCGTCGGGCGACCAGACCTGCACCACGTAGTCCACGTCGTCGCGCGCATGGCCGCCGGGGCCGAAGCCGGGCAGGCCCAGGTCGCCGCTGGCCAGCGACAGGGCCAGTTGCTGCAGGTGGTAGTCGAACACCGCGTCGGCCTCGCGCATCGCGTTGTTGAACACCACCACGGCCTGCACGATGGCCGCCAGCAGCACGGCGGCCGTCAGCAGCACCAGCAGTTGCGCGCGCAGGGATTTCAATCGCGGTCTCCGGCGGAAGCGCCGTCGGTGCGGCGCTCGGCCTTGGGCTGGTCGGTGTTGGCAGCGCTCCCGGCGCCGGGGGCGGGATCCTGTGCTTCGCGGGCGATCACATAGCCCATGCCACGCACGTTGCGGATGAAGTCGGCGCCGAGTTTCTTGCGCAGGCTGTGCACGTATACCTCCACGGCATTGCTGGAAATCTCGTCCTTCCAGCTGTAGAGTTTTTCTTCCAGCTGGGTGCGCGAGAGGATGACTCCGGGCCGCGTGATCAAGGCCTCAAGCACGGCCCATTCGCGTTGCGACAGCTGGACGGGCTGGCCGTTGAGGGCGGCTTCGTGCGTGGCCGGATTCAGGCGTACCGGGCCATGCTCGAACACGGGCTCGGCGCGTCCGGCGGAGCGGCGCAGCAGGGCGCGGATGCGGGCCTGGAGTTCGTCCAGATCGTAGGGCTTGAGCACATAGTCGTCGGCCCCCGCATCGAGGCCGCCGATGCGATCCTGCACGGCATCGCGCGCGGTGGCCACGAGTACGGGCGTACGGTCATGCCGCGCGCGGGCGCGACGCAGCACCTGCAGGCCGTCGAGCTTGGGCAAGCCCAGATCGAGCAGCACGAGGTCATAGTGCTCGGAGCTCCACGCGGCGTCGGCCATCGGGCCGTCGCGCACCCAGTCCACCGCGTAGCCTTCGCCGCGCAAGGCATCGAGCACGCTTTCGCCGATCATCACGTCGTCTTCAACGAGCAGCAGTCGCATGGGCTTGGAATGGCAGGATGGATGTGGGGCATTGTGCCGCAGCCCCGCGTTGACCAAGCATGAGTATCGCCGCGGGGTCTTAGACTGCGCTTAACCCAGCGTTCCAAGCTCTCTCGTTCGGCATGTCCCGTCATCCTTCGCAGACCCCCGCCTCGACGCGCCTGCCGCGTACCGTCTGGCTCCTCGGCTGGGTGAGCTTGTTCATGGACATGTCGTCGGAGCTCATCCACGCCGTGCTGCCCGTGTACATGACCACGGTGCTGGGGCTGAGCGTGCTGACGGTGGGATTCGTGGAGGGCATCGCCGAAGCGACGGCTTCGGTGCTCAAAGCCTTTTCCGGGGCATTGTCGGACCGGCTGGGCAAGCGCAAGGTTCTGGCGGTTCTGGGCTATGGCCTGTCGGCATTGACCAAGCCCTTGTTCCCCCTGGCCTCGGGCGCTGCGGAGGTGATCGCCGCGCGCTTCATCGATCGTATCGGCAAGGGCATTCGCGGCGCGCCGCGCGATGCCCTGCTGGCCGACGCCACGCCCGAGCCCTTGCGCAACGCCGCCTACGGCTTGCGCCAGAGCATGGACACGGTGGGCGCTTTTCTCGGCCCGCTGGCCGCCATCGCGCTGCTGTGGTGGCTGCACGACCGGCTGCGCCTGCTGCTGTGGTTCGGCGTGTTGCCCGCCCTCGTCGCGGTCGGCATTCTCGCCCTCGGCGTGCGCGAACCCGATGGCCTGCGCGCGCGCGCGCCGCGCGTCCGGGACGCGGGGGCCGGTCGGGCCCAGCGCTTTGCCGCGGCGCGTGCCTTGCCGCCGGCTTACTGGGGCGTGGTGGCGATGGCCGGGGTTTTCACGCTCGCCAGGTTGTCCGAGGCATTTCTGGTGCTGCGCGCCCAGCAGCAGGGCGTGGCGTTGCTGTGGATTCCGCTGGTCACGCTGGCTTTCAGTCTGGTCTATGCACTCAGCGCCTATCCGTCGGGCCTGCTCGCTCAGCGCTATGGGCGCCGCGTTCCGCTGTTGACCGGCATGGCCGTCTTGCTGGTGTCGATGTTGTTGCTGGCTTTGCCCGGCATGCCTGCGTTGTGGCTGGGCGTGGCCCTGTATGGTCTGCACCTGGGCCTGACGNGCCGGCTTACTGGGGCGTGGTGGCGATGGCCGGGGTTTTCACGCTCGCCAGGTTGTCCGAGGCATTTCTGGTGCTGCGCGCCCAGCAGCAGGGCGTGGCGTTGCTGTGGATTCCGCTGGTCACGCTGGCTTTCAGTCTGGTCTATGCACTCAGCGCCTATCCGTCGGGCCTGCTCGCTCAGCGCTATGGGCGCCGCGTTCCGCTGTTGACCGGCATGGCCGTCTTGCTGGTGTCGATGTTGTTGCTGGCTTTGCCCGGCATGCCTGCGTTGTGGCTGGGCGTGGCCCTGTATGGTCTGCACCTGGGCCTGACGCAGGGCGTGTTCGCCGCCGCGGTGGCAGCTAGCGCGCCCATCGCGTTGCGCGGCACCGCATTTGGTTTGTACTACCTCATCATCGGCCTGCTGCAACTGCTGGCCGGCCTCGGCGCCGGCTGGTTATGGCAGCGTTTCGGCGCGCAGGCCGCGTTCGGCGCCGGTGCCGCGATGGCGGCCGCAGCCTTGCTGCTGGCTGCCTTGCGGGCTGGTGGCGGGGCACGCTCCGGGTGAACCCCGGGCGAACTGCGCGCCTGCAATTTCATGGCGGCGTGGGCACAATGCAGGGCTGACAACACATTCTTGGAGACCACCATGACCATGACGCATGCCATACGCATCGAGCGTACCGGCGGACCCGAAGTGCTGCAGTGGCAGGACGTGAACCTGAGCGACCCCGGACCCGGCGAGGTTCGCGTGCGCCACGGCGCCATCGGCGTGAATTTCATCGACGTCTATCACCGCACTGGGTTGTACCCCCTTCAGCTTCCGGCCGGCATCGGCCTGGAGGCGGCAGGCACGGTCGAGGCGGTGGGTGATGGGGTCGATCACCTCAAACCTGGCGATCGCGTGGCCTACTGCAACGGACCGACTGGCGCCTACGCGCAGGCGCGGGTGATGCCGGCGCGGGTGCTGGTGAAGCTGCCCGACGACATTGCCTTCGACACCGCTGCCGCGATGATGCTCAAGGGCCTGACCGCGCAGTTCCTGCTGCGCCGCACGCGCAAGCTGCAGGCTGGCGACGTGGCCCTGTTCCATGCGGCTGCCGGGGGCGTGGGGCTGATCGCTGGGCAATGGGCGCGGGCGCTGGGCGTGAAGCTCATCGGCACCGCCGGCAGCGACGAGAAATGCCAGCTCGCGCTGAAAAACGGCTATGCCCACTGCATCAATTACCGCACCGAGGACCTGGTTTCGCGTGTGAAGGAACTCACCGACGACAAGGGCGTGGCCGTGGTGTACGACTCGGTCGGGCGCGACACCTGGGAGCGCTCGCTCGCCTGCCTGCAGCCGTTCGGCCTGATGGTGAGCTTCGGCAACGCATCCGGCCCCGTGCCTCCGGTGACGCTCACCGATCTGGCGGCCAAGGGCTCCTTGTACGTGACGCGACCGACGCTGATGACCCACATCGCCGACCGGGCCACCCTGGAGCAGATGGCGCAGGAGCTGTTCGACATGGTGCGCTCGGGCCAGGTCAAACCCTTGATCGGACAGCGCTTTGCCTTGCGCGACGCAGCGCAGGCGCACGCGGCCTTGGAGGCGCGCGCCACCACCGGAAGCATCGTCCTGTTGCCTTGAGCCGCGCCCGGGCGCGGCGGCATCGGGCGGGTTACGCGCCAGCCAAGGTCTGCGGGCAGACGATGCCACGGTAGGCATGCCAGCTGGCATGCCCCACCAGGGGCCAGGCCAGCATCAGGCCCAGGCCTAGGGGCAGCAAGGCGAGCAGCGTGACGGCGGCGATGAGCAAGCCCCAGCCCAGCATCACGAACGGATGTTCGAGGCAGGCGCGCAAACTGGTGATGGCGGCGGTGATGGCGTCCACCGGGCGGTCCAGCATCAGGGGGATGGACACCGCGCAGATGGCGAACGCCAGCGCCGCGAACGCGGCGCCCACGCCCAGATAGGCGAGCACGAAGCCCAGGTTGGCCGGATCGAGCAGGATGTCCAGCGCATGGCCTTCGGGAACCGTGGTGTCGAACGACAGGGCGAACACCAGCAGCGAAGCCCGCGCCCACAGCAATTCGATGACCAGCAGCAGCACGGCGAACAGCGCCACGCTGGATCTGGTTTTCCACCAGCATGCCAGGCAGGGCCGCAGCTTGGGTTTGATGCCGGCTTCGCAGCAGCGGCTGGCCTCGATCAGGCCCATGGCCAGCGCGGGGCCCAGCAACAACAGCGCGCTTCCCAGCATCAAGGTGTACTCGGGGCGGCGCAGGAAGCTCAGGCCCAGCGCCCAGACCAGCAGCGTGAACATCAGCCCGTAGCTCAGGCTCACGGCGGGGCAGCGCAGCATGTCGCCCCAGGCGGCGCGCAGCCACACGAACGGGTCGCGCCAGGTCAGCGTGCAGACCGTCACGCGGTGTGCGCTTGCGCTGGACAGTGTCTGATGCTGGGCTTCTTCCGGACTCATCGAACGCTTCCCCGGGTCTGGGCGGCGAACAACCTCGCCGGCAACGAGGTTATGTCCGTCCCGCCAGGCGCGCAAGAGGGCGTTCGCGCAGTCCGCGGACCGCGGCCGCGTGCGTCAGCGCGGCAAGGTTGCGTGCCGCGCTGCGCGGGAACGCAGCCATTCATCCGCCAGCAGCAGCATCGCGCCCACGGTGATGGAGCTGTCGGCGACGTTGAACGCAGGCCAGTGCCACGACCGGCCACCGACGGTGATGTAGAAGTCCAGGAAATCGGTGACATGGCCCCAGACCAGCCGGTCCACCACATTCCCCAGGGCGCCGCCCAGGATCAGCGCGAGGGCCAGGCTGAACAGGGTCCTGCCGCGATGGCGAAACAGCAGCCAGACGATGAGCGCCGAAGCGGCCAGGGCCAGGCCGGTGAACAGCCAGCGCTGCCAGCCGTCCGCGGCGGCGAGGAAGGAGAACGCAGCGCCCGGGTTTTCGTAGTGCACGAGATTGAAGAACCCCGTGACGGGCAGACTGGCGTTGATGGGTAGATTCTGCTGGATCAGCCATTTGGTCCACTGATCGAGCACGAGGACCAGGGCCGAGGTCGCCAGCCATGGCCAGACGCGGCCTCGCGCAGGGCGTGCGGGGCTGGAAGCTGAGGTGTTGGCAGGCGGGTTCATCGTGGGCCGTGCTCGATGGTGGAGGTCTGTGTGGAGTGTGGTGCGGAGCGGACGAAACACGCCGCCCGGCCGTTCAGGCATGGCGGCGTGTTTCGCCCGGCCCCTGCAGATTGCTCACGCAGCGTGCGCAGATGCCCGGGTTGGCGGGGTCGGCGCCCACGTCCGTCTCCCAGTGCCAGCAGCGCTCGCACTTGGTCGCGGCCGCCGGGTCGACCTGCACCGCGAGTTCGGTGCCGGCTTGCAGCTGCACGCGCGAGGTGATGAAGGCGAACTTCAATTCATCGCCCAGGCTGGAGAGCAGGGCAAGGTCATCCGCGGGTGCGGTGAGCTTGACCCAGGCCTGCAGCGAGGAACCCAGCCGGCCTTCGGCGCGCACGGCCTCCACCGCGCGGTTGACCTCGTCGCGAATGGCGCGCAGGCGCGACCATTTGGCGAGCAGGGGCTCGGCATCGGCGGGCACGGGGACCGGGTGATAGGTTTCGACGAACAGCGTGCCGGTCTCGGCTGCGCGCTGCGGGGCGAAGTGGGCCCACGCCTCTTCGGCGGTGAAGCTGAGGAAGGGCGCGATCCAGCGCAGCATGGCGTGGGTGAGATGCCACAGCGCGGTCTGGGCGCTGCGCCGCGCCAGGCTGCGGGCCGGGGTGGTGTAGAGCCGGTCCTTGAGCACGTCCAGGTAGAAGCCGCCCAGGTCTTCGGAGCAGAAGATGAGCAGCTTGGCCACGACCGGATGGAATTCGTAGGCTTCGTAGTGCTGCAGCACCGAGGCCTGGAATTCGGCGGTTCGCGCCAGCGCCCAGCGGTCGATCTCCAGCATCTGCTCCAGCGGAACGGCTTGGCTGGCGGGGTCGAAATCGGCCACGTTGGCGAGCAGGAAGCGCAGGGTGTTGCGCACGCGGCGGTAGCTGTCGACGACGCGGGCGAGGATCTTGTCGTCGCCGGCGATGTCGCCCGAGTAGTCGCTGGAGGCCACCCACAGGCGAATGATTTCGGCGCCGAGCTTCTTGCTGGTTTCCAGCGGATCGACGCCATTGCCCAGCGACTTGCTCATCTTGCGGCCCTGGCTGTCGACGGTGAAGCCATGGGTCAGCAGGCTCTTGTAGGGCGCGCGGCCTTCCAGGGCGCAGGCCAGCAGCAGCGAGCTGTGGAACCAGCCGCGGTGCTGGTCGTGGCCTTCCAGGTAGAGATCGGCTTCGGGGCCCGTTTCGTGATGGGCCTCGGGGTGGGTGCCGCGCAGGACGTGGAAAAAGGTCGAACCCGAGTCGAACCAGACCTCGAGGATGTCGCTGCTCTTGATGTAGTGCGGCGCGTCGCCGGGGCCGAGGATGTCCTCGGCCGTGACCCGGCTCCAGGCCTCGATCCCACCTTGCTCGACGAGGCTTGCCGCCTGGTCCAGGATGTCCATGGTGCGCGGGTGCAGCTCGCCCGTGTCCTTGTGTAGAAAGAAGGGCAGCGGCACGCCCCAGGCACGCTGGCGCGAGATGCACCAGTCGGGCCGGTTGGCGATCATGTCGCGCAGCCGGGCGCGCCCGTTCTCGGGATAGAAGCCGGTGTGGTCGATGGCGTCCAGCGCCATCTGCCGCAGGGTCTTGGGCGCCTTGTCCTTGGTGAACACGCCTTCGCCCTCGTCCATGCGGATGAACCATTGCGCCGCGGCGCGGTAGATCACGGGGGTTTTGTGGCGCCAGCAATGCGGGTAGCTGTGCAGGATGTCCCGCGTCGCGAACAGCCTGCCGGCCCGGCGCAGGGCATCGGTGATGACCGGCGCCGCCTTCCAGATCTGCATGCCGCCGAACAGGGGCAGGTCGGCGGCGTACATTCCGTCGCCCTGGACGGGGTTGAGGATGTCCTCGATGCGCATGCCGTGGGCGAGGCAGGAGTTGAAGTCGTCCAGGCCATAGGCGGGCGAGGAGTGCACGATGCCGGTGCCGTCGTCGGCCGTGGCGTAATCGGCGAGGTAAACCGGGCTGAGCCTGTCGTAGCCCGGATCGACGGCTGCGAGCGGATGGTGGAAGTTGATGCCGGCCAGGCTCTTTCCCTTGGTGGTGGCGGCGACGCGGCCTTCCAGGCCGTAGCGCTGCAGGCAGTCCTGGACTCGCGCGGCGGCCAGCAGCAGCATGCCGCGCGCGGTATCCACCAGGCAGTAGTCGAGTTCGGGGTTGAGGTTGAGCGCCTGGTTGGCGGGCAGGGTCCAAGCCGTGGTGGTCCAGATGACGGCGTAGGCGTCCTGGTCCAGCGCGGGCAGGCCGAACGCGGCCGCCAGCTTGGCGGGCTCGGCGCACAGGAAACCGACATCGAGGGTCTGGGATTTCTTGTCGGCGTACTCGATCTCGAACTCGGCCAGCGAGGAATGGCAGTCGAAACACCAGTGCACCGGCTTGAGGCCGCGGTAGACGAAGCCGCGCTCGATGACACGCTTGAAGGCGCGGATCTCGCCGGCCTCGTTGGCCGGGTCCATGGTGCGGTAGGGGTGGTCCCAATCACCGAGGATGCCAAGGCGCTTGAAGTCCGCCATCTGCTGCGCGATTTGCTCGGCGGCGTAGGCCCGGCTCTTGGCCTGCATGTCGTCGCGGCTCAAGTTGCGGCCGTATTTCTTCTCGATGGCGTTCTCGATCGGCAGACCGTGGCAGTCCCAGCCCGGGATGTACAGCGCGTCGAATCCGGCGAGCTGGCGCGACTTGGTGATCATGTCCTTGAGCACCTTGTTCACGGCGTGGCCCATGTGGATCTGACCGTTGGCGTAGGGCGGACCGTCGTGCAGGATGAACTTCGGGCGTTCGGCTCGGGCCGCACGCAGACGCTGGTACACGCCATCGCGCTCCCACTGCGCAATCCAGCCGGGCTCGCGCTTGGGCAGGTCGCCGCGCATCGGAAAGGCCGTGTCGGGCAGGTTGAGCGTGGAACGGTAGTCGGGCTTGGAGTCGGTCATGTCGGGGAGCGCGGCGGCGCGGCGCGCGCAAGCGTTTGTGGGTTTGGTTGACGGCGGACCCGGCGGCATCCTGGGCGCCGCGGCGCGATGGCGGGCGCTCGCGTCAAATTCGGGAGCAGCTGGTATGGCGCTCGATGGTGGCGAACCAGGCGCGCGCCTGCCGCACGTCGGCCGCGATGGCTTCGGTCAGGGCTGGCAGGGAGTCGTAGCGCGCTTCGTCGCGCAGTTTGTGCAGCAGATCCACGCGTACGAGTTTACCGTAGGCATCCCCGGCCCAGTCGAGCACATGGATCTCCAGCAGCACCCGTCCGGAGTTGTCGACGGTGGGCCGCAGGCCCAGGCTGGCCACGCCCTGGAGCGGCCGCTCGCCGAGGCCATGCACGCATACGGCGAAGATGCCCTGCGCGGCAGGTCGCGCATGGGCCACCCGCAGGTTCAGCGTGGGAAAACCCAGCGCACGCCCCAGCTTGCGGCCGTGTTGGACATGGCCGGACATCGCGTAGGGGCGGTCCAGCAGACTTTCCGCCAGGCTCATGTCGCCGCGTGCCAGAGCCTGCCGCACCGCCGAACTGGAGACGCGCTGGCCATGTACTTCGTAGGCGTTCATGCGCGCCACGTCGAACCCCAGGCGCAGGCCTTGCGCGTCAAGCAGCGCGTAGTCTCCTGCGCGGCCAGCGCCGAAACGGAAATCGTCGCCCACCAGGACATAGCGCGCGTGCAAGCCCTCCAGCAGGACACGCTGGATGAAATCCTGCGCGGGCAGCGCGGCCAGTTTCTGGTCGAAGCGCAGCACCACGGCACGATCCACGCCGCAACGGGCCAGTTCCGCGAGTTTGTCGCGCAGTCCCGAGACACGTCTGGGCGCCAGCTCCGGGTGCCCTTGGATCTGCGCAAAGTAATCGCGCGGATGGGGCTCGAAGGTCAGCACGCTGGCCGCCAGTTCCCGGTGCCGGGCTTCGTTGACCAGCAGGGCGAGCATGGCCTGATGCCCACGGTGGACGCCGTCGAAGTTGCCGATGCACACGGCGCTCGGGGTATTCAGTGCGGCATGGTGAAACCCGCGAAAAACCTGCATAGAGTGGGATTCGTGTCGGAACGTCAGCGCTGGCGTGTCGCGCTCGGGCAACGCTGCACACAGGGGCTGCTGGGGATTTTGAGGGGCCGTCGGCGGAAGGTCTTGCAAACGCGCCGTTCGGTGTATAGTAAGCCCTGCAGTCGCTTCAAGACGGGCTTTTGCCCACAGTTAGGGTTGATTGGTGATCGATAAACCGGCTGGGCTTGTTGAAGATTTGCATTCTTCTTAATGTTCAAGATTCGAAAGGATGATTATGCCCACCGGCATCGTGAAATGGTTCAATGAAAGCAAGGGTTTCGGCTTTATCAAACCCGACGAGGGTGGCGAAGATCTGTTCGCCCACTTCAGCGAAATCCAATCCAAGGGTTTCCGCACCCTGCAAGAAAATCAGCGCGTGGAATTCACCGTGAAGCAAGGCCCCAAGGGTCCCCAGGCTTCGCAGATCCGTCCGCTGTAAACACGACTTGGGCGTGCCTTTGGCGCGCTTGGTTCAAGAACCGGCCGGTGGCCGGTTTTTTTATGCATGCCGCATATGCGCGCCAATGCGTGCCATCATGGCCATGCATGCTGTTGGACGCATGCGGAATGCAACGGAGGCCTTGCTTGGTTGAGCAGTGGATCCAGGACTGGGGTTATGCGGCGGTGGCCATCGGCGCCTTTGCCGAGGGCGAGACCGTGCTCCTGGCGGCCGGCTACGCCGCGCACGCGGGTTTGCTCGACTGGTGGCTGGTGGCTGCGGTGGCGGCCGTGGCCGCGACCGCAGGGGATCAGAGCTTCTACTGGATCGGCCGTCTGTGGGGTGCGCGCCTGCTTGCGCGCTTCCCCCGGTTGGCGGCGCAATTCCCCCGCGTGGCGGATCTGTTGCGGCGCTATCCGCACTGGGCCATCGTCGGCGTGCGTTTCTTGTATGGCCTCAGGATTGCCGGGCCCATCATCATCGGCACCGCCGGGGTGCCGCCGTGGCGCTTTGCGCTGTTCAACGCCATCGGTGCCCTGTTGTGGGCTCCGCTGATCGCCGGGTTGGGCTGGGGATTCGGCCGCGCGCTGTCGGGCCTGTCCTCGCAAATCCAGCGCGTCGAACTCGGGCTTCTGATCCTGGTGGGTCTTGTCGTGGCGTTTGCGGTGCTGATGCGGTGGCGCGCCGGGCGCCGGGCATCGCGCTCAAAATAGCGCTCAACGCAGACCCATGACTTCGCGCACGGTGCGCATGGTCTCGCGCGCCGCCGCCCCGGCCTTGTCGCAACCCGCATCCAGAATGTCGCGCACCAGCCCGGGTTGATCGAGATAGGGTTGTGCGCGCTCCAGCATGGGCTGTTGCTCGCGCAGGATGGCGTCGATGACAGGTTGCTTGCATTCCAGGCAGCCGATGCCCGCCGTGGTGCAGCCCTTCTGGACCCACGCCCGCGTCGCTTCATCGCTGTAGGCGAGGTGGAATTGCCAGACCGGGCAGCGTTCGGGATTGCCGGGATCGGTGCGTTTCACGCGCGCAGGGTCGGTGGGCATGCGCTTGACCTTCTGCTCGACGCTGGCCCGATCTTCGCGGATGGCGATGGCGTTGCCATAGCTCTTCGACATCTTGCGACCATCCAGGCCGGGCAGCTTGGACTCGGGTGTGAGCAGGGCCTCGGGCTCGCGCAGGATGGTGCGCCGCCCACCGTCGATCTGCGCGCGCAGGGCGTCCTTCTCGACGCGGGCGAGCTTGCTCGCGGCGATGAGCGCGCGCGCTTCGTCGCGCTTCTCGACCAGGCCGTCTTGGTCGGCCTCGCGGCGCAGCGCCAGCAGCTGCTGGCGCTGCGTCTCCGTCAGCTTGGCTGCCGCAGCCTTGGCCTGGGCTTCGATCTGCGGGTCCTTGCCGTACAGGGCGTTGAAGCGCCGGGCGATTTCCCGGCTCATCTCGATGTGGGGAACCTGGTCGGCGCCCACCGGCACGTAGCGGGCCTGATAGATGAGGATGTCGGCTGCCTGCAGCAAGGGGTAGCCGAGGAAGCCGTAGGTCAGCAGATCCTTGTCCTTGAGGTTGGTGATCTGGTCCTTGTAGGTGGGCACCCGTTCCAGCCAGGCCAGCGGCGTGCCCATGGCCAGCAGGAGGAAGAGTTCGGCGTGCTCCAGCACCCGGCTCTGCACGAACAGCGTGGCCCTGTCCGGATCCACGCCCGCGGCGAGCCAGTCGATGACCATGTCGTGGGTGTTGGCGGCTACCACTTCGGGCGACTCGTAATGCGTCGTCAGCGCGTGCCAGTCGGCGACGAAGAAATAGCAGGCGTGTTCGTCTTGCAGCCGCACCCAGTTTTTCAGTGCGCCGTGGTAGTGCCCCAGGTGCAGCGCCCCTGTCGGGCGCATGCCGGAGAGCACGCGCTCGTCGCTGCCGTGCGATGCGTGGTCGGTCTCAGTTGAAGTCATAGCTGGCGCGCAGTTGGATGTAGTCCTGGCCGGGGTTCGGCTCTTTGATGTCGGCGTTCGAATAGTGGGTCAGGCGCAAGCCCAGGGTCCACGGCGTGTTGGCAAAGCGGTGGAAGACGCCGATCGAGTCGCCGAACTGGAAGGCCGTGGAGATGGTCTTGTCGCCGATGCGCGTTCCTGAAAACAGGTTGGCTCCGATCCCCACCTCGATTCCGCTGCGGTCGGTGAACCACCAGCGTGCGAAGGGGGTGAGCCCGACATGCCAGAGCGAGCCATGGCCGGACCCGGAGGGCGCGGAGACCTGCCCGGCGGAAGCTTCCAGGCTGAGGTCGAGGCGGCTGTTGGCAAGGTTGTGGACCCACAGTGGACGGGTCTGGTAGGCCAGGGTGATGTTGTGATAACCCTTGTATTCACCCCACAGCGCGGACAGTTCGGCGGCATGCGCGCTGATCAGGCAGGAAGCCGTGGTGACGACCGCGATGACGGCGTGGCGCACGAAACGGATGGATGCGAAGTTGTGTAGGGTCGTCGACATTGTGTGGATCTCCAACTGGTCATTGCAAGGAAAACGGGGCGGGCAAGTCTTAAAGCAGGAGTTTGAACGGCGTGAGCAGCAGGCCGAGCACGGTTTGCGTCAGGCCCATGAGCGGAATCAGCCAGACGGTGGTGATGACGCCGGTGAGCACCAGGGCCATGACGATGAAAAACCCGTAAGGCTCGACGCGTGACAAGGCGATGGCCTGCCGCACGGGTAGCAGCCCGACGAGCACCCGGCCGCCGTCGAGCGGGGGGATGGGAAGGAGGTTGAACACGAACATCACGATGTTGACCAGGATGCCGGCGCGCGCCACGTCATAGAAATAGATTTCGCGACTGCCCAATCCAGTCAGGGCGATCAGCACCAGGCCCCAGAGGAAAGCCTGGACGAAGTTGGAGGCCGGGCCGGCGAGCGCCACCCAGATCATGTCGCGTTTGGGGTTGCGCAAGGCGCCGAAATTCACCGGCACCGGCTTGGCGTAGCCGAACAGGAAGGCGCCGCTGGTGGCGAAATACAGGACCAGCGGGATGAGGATGGTGCCGATGGGGTCGATGTGGCGCGCCGGGTTGAGCGACACGCGGCCCATCATGTAGGCGGAGTTATCGCCGAAATAGCGCGCTGCATAGCCGTGCGCCGCTTCGTGCAGGGTGATGGCGAACAGCACGGGCAGTGCGTAGACGGTGACGGCCTGGATGAGTTGGTCCATAAGGTGCGGTGCGGCAGTTCGTATCGTGGGCGGGTTGTGATGGGGCGCGACTTGGGCTTGGACGTTCAGGACTCGGCGCTCAGACCCAGTGGGGCAAGCGGGCCGCGGCCCATGCGCACGACGGTGGGGGCCGCGCCGCTCAGGTCGATGATGGTCGTGGGCTGCAGGGGGCAGGGGCCGGCATCGATGACGAGGTCGACCAGTTTCTCCAGCCGGGTGCGAATGATCTCGGGGTCGTTCAACGGTTCCTGCTCCCCGGGCAGGATCAGCGTGGTCGCCAGCAATGGCTGGGCCAGTTCGGCAAGCAGGGCGTGGGTGACGGCATGTTGGGGCACGCGCACGCCGATGGTCTTGCGCGAGGGATGCGAAACCCTGCGCGGCACTTCCTTGGTGGCTTCCAGGATGAAGGTGTAGGGACCGGGCGTGGCCGCGCGCAGCAGGCGGAACTGGCGGTTGTCCGCCAGGGCGTAAGCACCAAGCTCGGACAAATCGCTGCACAGCAAGGTGAGATGGTGCTTGTCGTCGACCTGACGAATGCGGCGCAGGCGCTCGGCCGCGCCTTTGTCATCCAGGTGGCAAACCAGGGCGTAGGACGAATCGGTCGGGATGGCCGCGACGCCCCCGCCATGCAGGATGGCGCTGGCCTGCTTGATCAGCCGCTGTTGCGGGTTGTCGGGGTGAATGTGGAAGTATTGAGCCATGCTGGGAAATAGGGGGCCGCCGCAGGCGAGCGGCTCGGAGGCGACTCGTCAAGCGGCGTGTAACCCGTCAGTGCAACAGCTCCCAGATGGGGGCGAGGTCGGCGGGCAGGGGAGGCAGGCCGCCCAAGTCGCAGCGGCTTTCCTGCGGGCTGTGGAAATCGGAACCGCGCGAGGCGCGCAGGCCGAACTCTAGCGCCAGGCCGGCGTACTTGCGGAAGTCCGCCGCACTGTGGCTGCCGGTCATCACTTCGACGCCGGCGCCGCCCATCTCCTTGAAGCTGGTAAACAGCGCCCATTCCTCGGTGGCGGTGAAACGGTAGCGCCCGGGATGCGCAATGACGGCATGGCCGCCGGCAGCGCGAATCCAGCCCACCGCGTCCTGCAGCGTGGCCCAGGCATGTTCCACGTAACCGGGATTTCCGGGCGTGAGAAAGCGGCCGAAGACTTCATGCGTGTTGCCGCAAACACCCTGTTCGACCAGGAAGCGGGCAAAGTGGGTGCGGGAGATCAGCGCCGGATTGCCGGCATAGCGGCAGGCCCCGGCGTAGGCGCCGCGCACGCGGGTATGTTGTTCAAGCGCCTGGGCCATCAGGCGGGCGCGGGTGTCGCGACCGGCGCGTACCTGGGCCAGGCCGGCCAGCAAGACGGGATTGGCAAAATCGATGCCGAGCCCGACGATATGCACGGTCTGGTGACCAACCGAAACGGAGATCTCCACCCCTGGCACAAAGTGCAGGTCGAGCTTTTCCGCGGCAGCCGCGGCTTCGGCCAGTCCCCCGGTTTCATCATGGTCCGTGAGCGCCCAGATCTGCACGCCGTTGGCGCTGGCGCGCCTGGCCAGGGCGGCTGGCGCGAGGGTTCCGTCAGACACGGTGGAGTGGCAGTGCAGGTCGACGTTGGGCGCTGTGGGCATGTCTGGATTCTAGGCCGCCGTCCCCAGCGGGGGCCGCGTATGGGCTATCGCACTGGCGCGCATGATGTCGATTGGGCAGAATAGCCCCGGATCGGATGCCGTGACGTCGCCGCCGCGCCTTCATCGACTCCACATCGGATCAAACCCGTGCAAACCGCCCATCGCCCGACCGAAACCCCCGCGACAGCCTGGCTGCGCAGCCGGAAGGCCGAATTCAGCCTGCATGCCTACGACTATGTCGAGCACGGTGGAGCGGCCTGGGGCGCGGAGGCCCTGGGGTTGGATGTGCATGAGGTCGTCAAGACTTTGGTGATGCAGAACGAAGCGGCCAAGCCGCTGGTGGTCCTGATGCATGGGGATCGCCAGGTCTCGACCAAGAACCTGGCGCGTGCCATTGGCGCCAAGAGCGTGCAGCCCTGTGTGCCCGAGGTGGCGCAACGGCATAGCGGCTATCAGGTGGGCGGCACCTCGCCCTTTGCCCTGCGCAAGGCCATGCCGGTGTATGTCGAGGCGAGCGTGCTGGATCTGGAACGTATCTACATCAACGGCGGGCGCCGCGGGCTGCTGCTGGGCATGCGTCCAGCGCTGTTGACGGAGCTGCTTCAGGCCGTCGCCGTGCATTGCTCCCTGCCCTGACGCTTCGGGTCCCTGCGTTTCGCGGGGGCAAGGTTCAATAGAATCGCGCCCGATGACAACAAACCTCGCAGCACTGTTCGCCGCCCTGGCCGCTTATCTTCTGGGGTCCATCGCCTTTGCCGTGGTCGTCAGCCGGGCCATGGGCCTGCCGGACCCGCGCAGCTTCGGTTCGGGCAATCCGGGCGCCACCAATGTGCTGCGTTCGGGCAGCAAGCTCGCGGCGCTGCTGACGCTGGGACTCGATGCATGCAAGGGCTGGCTGCCGGTCTGGCTGGCCTATCAGGCGGCATATGCCGGCTGGCTCGATCACGCGGCGGTGCCGCTGGTCGCGGTTGCCGTTTTTCTCGGCCATCTCTACCCGGCTTTTTTCCAGTTCAAGGGCGGCAAGGGGGTGGCGACCGCCGCCGGCATCCTGCTGGCGGTCAGCCCGTGGTTGGGGCTGGCCACGATCGGCACCTGGCTGATCGTCGCGCTGTTCACGCGGTACTCGTCGCTAGCCGCATTGGCGGCGGCCTTGTTCGCGCCGTTCTACGCCTGGTTCGGCAGCGGCGTGGCGTGGCGTGGCGACCCCGCGATGCTGTTGGCCGTGACCGTGATCGCGCTGCTGGTGGTCTGGCGGCACCGGCAGAACATGCGCAACCTGCTGGCCGGCAAGGAAAGCCGCATCGGCAGCAAGCGCAAGTAGATCGGGACCGCAGGCCTGCGAAGCCTGTATCGCGACCGCTCAGTAGCGCGGAATCAGAATGAGCTGATCGGCGTCGTGCCGCAGTTCCAGGCGTTTGAGAAAACTCATGCCCAACAGCACGATGGGGAGCGGGGAGTCCTGAATCACGGCGGGGACTTCGCGTTGCTCGATCGTGCCGACGCGCACCGAACTGAGCATGACCTGGGTTGCCCGCACGACGCCATTCGCGGTATGCACGGCGATCGGCGTGCCCCCGCGCAGCGACAGGCCAAGTTGATCGGCCTGCTCCCGGCTGATCGAGACCATGGTCGCGCCGGTGTCCACCATCATGCGCACCAATTTGCCGTTGATGCGGCCCTCGGTCACGAACTGGCCGTTCGGCAGGGCTTGCAGCACCGTGGGCTGCAAGCCCTTGCCGGCGAGATCGACCGGGCTCGCGCCGACGCGAAGTTCCTGTTGCCGGCCGCCGACGCTGATGACCGCCGAACCGTCGCCGACCCGCACCACCCTCACACCCCGCACAGTCTGCCCCGGACTCAGAGCCTTGGGGGTTGCGCCGTCGATCACGAGCAGGGCCTTGTCGCCGAAGCTGCCGACCAGGCTCACGCTCTGCGCCGCGGCCAGGCCAGCGCAGCATCCCAGGATCGCCATGCCCGCAAGGCGCCGGAGCACGCGTCGGTTTGAAATGCGATGCATGGCGCGCGGGGGCTTCAGTCGCGGAAATTGGTGAATGACAGCGGGGCGTCGGAGATGGCCTTGCCAAGCATGGCGATGGCGGCCTGCAGGTCGTCCCGCTTGGCGCCGGTGATGCGCACGACATCGCCTTGGATGGCGGCCTGCAATTTGAGCTTGGATTCCTTCACCGCTGTCGTGATGCGCTTGGCGAGTTCCTGCGGGATTCCGGATTTCACCGTGATGACTTGCTTGACCTTGTCTCCTGCGATGGTCTCGATCTTGCCGAGATCGAGGAAGCGCACATCGACATTGCGCTTGGCCATCTTGCCCATCAGCACGTCGCGCACCTGACCGAGCTGGAACTCGCTGTCGGCCCAGGCGGTGATGATCTTGTCGCCGAGCTCGACCTTGGCCGAACTTCCCTTGAAGTCGAAACGGTTGGCGGTTTCCTTGCCGGTTTGATCGACCGCGTTGCGGATCTCGATCAGGTTGGGCTCGAGGACGGCGTCAAAAGATGGCATGGTGCTGGTCTTGAAAGGGATAATGGCGGTTTGCCTGAGCCGATTGTATGGACTTGCTGCTGGAAACCGATGTTCCCCTTGCCGCCATGAACACCTTTGGCGTGGCGGCACGCGCCGCGCGCCTGGTGCGTGTGCACAGTCAACTCGATGTGCGGCAACTGGTTGATCATCCGGAGTTCGGCATCGCGCCCAAGCTGATTCTTGGCGGGGGAAGCAACCTTCTGCTCACCGGCGATCCGCGGCAACTCGTCGTCAAGGTGGAGATTCAAGGGCTGCGCGTCGTGCGCGACGACCCCGATGCCACCATCATCGAGGCCGGGGCCGGCGTCAGCTGGCATGAACTGGTGCGCTGGAGCCTTGCGCAGGGGCATGCCGGCTTGGAGAACCTGGCGCTGATTCCAGGCACCGTGGGGGCGGCTCCGGTGCAGAACATCGGCGCCTACGGCCTGGAACTGGCCGAACGTTTCCACGCGCTCGATGCCGTGGACCTGACCACCGGGCGCGTGGTCACGCTCGACGCGACGGCATGCCGCTTCGGCTATCGCGACAGCCTGTTCAAGCACGAACTCGCCGGCAAGTCGGTCATCACCCAGGTGCGTTTGCGCTTGCCCAAGCCATGGGTGCCGAGGATCGGTTATGCCGATCTGGAGCGCCATTTCGCCAAGCTGGGTGTCGCGGCGCCCGATGCACAACAGATTTTCGATGCGGTCTGCGCGATACGCCGGAGCAAGCTTCCCGACCCCGCCGTGCTGGGGAATGCCGGCAGTTTCTTCAAGAACCCGGTGGTCAACCGCACCATACGCAACGAAATCCTGGAGGATTTCCCAGAGATCGTCAGCTATCCGCTCGAGGATGGCAGCTACAAACTTGCCGCCGCCTGGATGATCGAGGCGTGCGGCTGGAAGGGCCGGGAACTCGGGCGCGCTGCTGTCGACGCCCGGCACGCCCTGGTCTTGGTGAACAGGGGTGGCGCAAGCGGCAAGGAGATCAAGGCTCTGGCCGAGGCCGTGCAACAGGCGGTGAGGCAGAAATTCGGCATCACGCTCGAGTTCGAACCCCTGGTGGTTTGAATCCCGCGTCGATGCCGCGGACGCAACAAAAAAGGCGCCGAAGCGCCTTTTTTGTTTTCGCGTTGCCGTCGCCTTGGGCGACGGCATGACCGGTTGCACGATTACTGCGGCAGGCCCACGGTGGGGTTGCCCAGATTGGTCCACTCGATCATCGAGCCGGTGTAGAGCTTGGAGTTCTTGTTGCCCATGATCTCGTGGGCGACGAACCAGGCACCGGAAGCCAGGTGGCCGGTGTTGCAGTAGGTCACCGTGGGCGCATTGGGCTGGATGTTGAACTCGGCAAAGATCTTCTTGTAATCCTCGGCGCTCATGAATTCGTGCGCAGCGCCGACGGGCTTGACGATGGCGTCGGTCGGGAAGGACTTGGCGCCCGGCAGGTGGCCGCCGGTCTTGTTGATGGGCTTTTTCACGATACCCAGGAACTGGGCCGTCGGACGCGCGTCGATGAACTGGTCCGAGCCATTTTGCAGACCTTCCTTGACTTGCTGCAGCGAAGCGAGGATGGCCTTGTCTTCAGGACCCGCCGTCCAGTCGCCCTTGGCGTTCGCGGCTTTGTCGGTGCTCACCGGGAACCCCGCTTGCAGCCACGCGTTCACGCCGCCGTTCAGGATCGCGAGCTTGTCACGCGGTTCGCCGAAATAGCGCAGTTGGAAGTACAGGCGGGTGGCCATGTCCATCGAGTCCACACTCTCGCCGGTTGGCACGATGACGATGGGCTTGTCGGTCTTGTTCAGGCCGAAGTCGTCCATCACTTTCGTGAAGTACTCGGCCGTGGGAAGCTGGGCCTTGATCTTCACGCCGTCCACGGTGCGTTCCTGACGGATCTTGTTGAAATCCACGGAGATCGCGCCGGCGATATGGCCGCCGGTTTCCACCAGGGTTTTCTTGCCGGTTTTCTTGTCCGTCTCGTACTTCGGTTCCGCCGTGAAGGTCTTCATGTCATCGCGGATATCGACGACCGTGACCTCGTTCAGATGCTCGTGCAGCCATTGCGGCGTGACCAGCGGGCCCGGAAGGCCGGCGGCCGAGGCGATCTGGGCAGCAGCTCCCAGAATGCCAATGCCAATCCATTTGACCAATTTCATGCTCTTCTCCTCGTTGAACAAACAAAAATGCCGGCTCGGCCATGGGTTGTTTTCAGCCGATGCCGGCGCCCTCCAAAAATTGAAACTGGCTGGCCAGATCGACGCGACACTGGCTCAGGATATGCGTGCGCCGGTCCGCCAGAAGGCGCTCGCGGGCGATGTGGCGTGCCTTGTCCTCCACGCGCGCGTCGCGCCGGTGGAGGAGCGCTGCGATTTGCACGGAGAACAGGCGTGTCGTGGCCTCGACCCAGCGGGCCAGCCGCGCGGGCCTGGCATGACGCAAGTCGAGCTTGTGCAGCGTGGCGATGACGACCGCAGCGGGCAGCCAGCGCTCGTCGGTGACCCATTGATTGGTGGTGAAAAGGCGTAAGGGAAAGCCTCGATCATCGACCGAAATGCCGACGATATGCAGATAGCGGGGCGCAGCGCCAGCCGCGGGTGTTCTGTGCCGGCCCGTTGTCGGTGCCGGCCCGAAGACATGGAAATGGCCGTGTTCGCCGCGCATGCGTTGGCGAGCCTCGTGGGCGTGGTAATAAAAACTGTAGCCGCTGGTGCGGTCGACGGCGTCGCCGGCTGGGTAATGTGCCCATTCCTCGAACTGGGCATGCCTGCCGAGCACATCGGCAAGCATGCCCGCGCCGCGTCTTGCATAGGTGTCGATGCATCCCAGGAGAGTCCCGGCAGCTTCGGCAATACGCTCCCGCCGCTGCACAGGCTCGGCCTGCAGCAGGGTCTTTAACTCCGCTGGGGCGAGTCGGAAACCCGAGCCCCGATCAGCACGCGCTTGCATGGAAGTTCCGCGGGGATTGCAAAGACGGGGCGGAAGTCTGTCGCGTGTTGCAACGCGATTATTTGGAAGGCGCGCAGGGATTGGTCGCTTTCTTGTCCGACTTCTTGCTGGGCGCGCAAGGGTTGCCCGCCTTCTTGTCGGTCTTGCCCATTTTCTTGCCGGGTGCGCAAGGATTCGACGGGGCGCACGGATTGGTGGCGGCTTGAGCCGCGGGCGCCGCGGAAAGGCTGCTCAGAGCTTGGGGCATGGGGGCCACGACAGCGGCGGCCAGCGCAAGCGCTGGAATGGCTTGGGAAAGTTTGAGACGGGTCTTTGCCATCGAAGAATCTCCTAAAAGTGAAAACACGAAAAACAAATGTGCGCGGTATCCAGCCCGACCGATTTTCATCGGGCCGGTCCATCTGAAACGCACGAGTCAGCCGAACGGTGTACGGGCGGTGGGCATCTTCGCATGCCCACCGGGTTCCCGTATCAGGAATGTTGAGGCGCCATGCCCGACGCGGGGGATTCCGACGAAGATTTGTTCCGCTTGTTGCCACGCGTCAAGTAGCCGACCAAGACCAGCACGGCAAAGAGCAAACTCCAGACCGCCCAAGCCGGCATGTGCAGCAGTTGCGGCAGGGTCAGGGAATCCGGGCCGACCTGCATCCAGACCCAGCTTTTTATGGAAGCGTAGACGCTGTTGAACAGCAGCGTACCGGCGCCCAAGCCGATGATGAACACCAGGCCGTCGAGTTTGCCGGAGCAGAAGGCGACCATCGACGTGCCGGGGCAGTATCCGCCGATCGCCATGCCGGCACCGATCAGGACGCCACCAAGCGAACTCCCCCACAGCAGGACCGACGGGACGAACATATTGTTCATCGCCACCATGCCCATGGCTTGCAGGGCATAAAGCCCGCCGGCCGCGACCAGGATGGCGGTGAACATGACTTTGAACACGGCCCAGTCCTGAAGGCGCAACTGGGCGGTGAGCTTGCAGCCGCTGCCAAAGCCCGCGTTTTCGAGCACATAGCCAAAGATGAGGCCAAGCAAGATGCCGGAGATCGCACCGGAATATTCCATTGGGAAGTTCATTTCCACAGCCCCTTGGTGAGTTGACCGAACACGATGCCAGAAACGAAGAAGCCGATCAGGAACAGAAAGCCGGACGCTGCCAGCGTGGCCGAGCCGGACAGGCCCAGGCCGCTGGTGCAGCCCAGGGCCATGCGGGCGCCGAAGCCGGACGCGGTGCCGCCGACCAGGGCGAGCACCAGGCGCATGCTGCGCTTGGCCTGGGTCGGACCGTCGATCTGGAACTTGAAGCGACCGGCGAGCAGGCTGGCGATCAAGGCGCCGATGAACAGGCCGACGACCTCCCAGACCGTCCAGTTGTTCAAGCCGTTTTCGTACGCCACATGCAGATATTGATGGTTGGCAACGGCACTGGGGGCCACTGCGCCCACGGCGACCGCGGTGGCCGAGGTGGTGGCGCCGGTCACGCCATAGCCATGGCCGGTGAAAATGAACGTTGCCAGAAGAGCCAGGCCGAGAACGACACCGGCGACATAGGAATTCCAGAGTGGACGGGGGGGCTGCATGGCTGTAGTTTCCTCCTGGGTGGTGTGAAATTTGCGCGTGACCAAATTCCCTGCATTTAGATGTCTTATCCGGGAACTGCAATGAGTATAGGGACGTTTTTTTCATGCTTCCCGGAGTATTAGGGTTTGTCCAGGGTAGGGCAAACACGGATTTCGGTGCGATTCGATTGACCCTGCTCAAGGGGCCGCCCCATACTTGCCGCTACCGTGCGCGTTTGCGCTGGAGACGGTGTACTTGGGCGTGGGATGGGCGCTGCCTTGCGCGAGGTCTTGGCCACGCGCTTCAATCGACAAAGCAAAGGAGGCAAGACATGGCGCACATCGTTGTACTGGGGGCGGGCATCGGCGGCATGCCGGCGGCGTATGAGGCACGCGATCTGCTGGGCAAGGAGCACCGGATCACAGTGATCAACGAGGCCGACTATTTCCAGTTCGTGCCGTCGAATCCCTGGGTTGCGGTGGGCTGGCGGTCACGCGAAGACGTGGTGTTTCCCATCGGTCCCTACCTGGAGCGCAAGGGCATCGCGTTCATCGCCCAGCCGGCCACCGGCATCGATCCCGCGGAAAACACCGTCACCCTCCGCAATGGCGACAAGGTCTCGTACGACTACCTCATCATCACCACCGGACCCAGGCTGTCGTTCGAGGAGGTCGAAGGCGCCGGCCCGCACGGTGGATTCACGCACTCCATCTGCACGATCGACCATGCCGAGAAATGCCATGAGGATTTCGAGCGGCTGTGCGCAAGCCCTGGGCCCGTGATCGTCGGGGCGATGCCGGGCGCGAGTTGTTTCGGCCCCGCCTATGAATACGCGATGGTTCTCGACGCCGCACTGCGCAAGAAAAAGCTGCGCAGCAAGGTGCCCATGACGTTCGTCTCCGCCGAACCCTATATCGGCCACCTGGGGCTGGATGGCGTCGGCGACTCCAAGGGCATCATGGAACACGAGTTCCGCGACCACGACATCCGCTGGATCACCAATGCCAAGACCACCAGGGTGGAAGACGGCAAGATGTACGTGGACGAGTTGGACGTCAACGGCAACCTGCTCAAGAAACACGAACTTCCGTTCAGGCACGCCATGATGCTGCCCGCCTTCAAGGGCGTCGACGCCGTGGCCAAGGTGGAAGGGCTGTGCAATCCCCGCGGTTTCGTCATGGTGGATGCCTACCAGCGCAATCCGAAATACAAGAACATCTATTCAGCCGGCGTGTGCATCGCCATCCCGCCGGTGGGGCCGACCCCCGTGCCATGCGGCGTGCCCAAGACCGGCTACATGATCGAGTCCATGGTCACCGCCATCGTGCATAACATCCGGGAAGAACTCGCCGGTCTTCAGCCCACGCACAAGGGCACCTGGCAGGCCATCTGCCTGGCGGATTTCGGCACCACCGGGGCGGCGTTCGTCGCCATTCCCCAGATACCCCCGCGCGACGTGAACTGGTTCGGCCACGGCCGCTGGGTCCACCTGGCCAAGATCGCTTTTGAAAAATACTTCATCCGAAAAATGAAGAAAGGCAATTCCGAGCCCGTCTACGAAAAATATGTGATGAAGCTCATCGGCTTCAAACGCCTGCAAGACAAGGTGATGCATCCGCACCACCCATCCTGAGGGGCGGATGGGCTGGGCGCGGTTCACCGACCCGGAGCAAGGTTTCCGCGGCGCCGGTGTCGTTGGTCGGATCGGCCCGCCCGTCGTGAAACGACCGGGCGGGCCGGGCGTTTGCAAGCCGCTCCTGGAACTTGGGGGTTATGCGGCAACCTGCTCCTGGAGCAGGGGATAGTCGGTGTATCCGCGCTCGCCGCCGCCGTAGAACGTGGCGGTGTCTGGTTTGTTCAGCGCGGCGCCGCGGCGCATGCGCTCCACCAGATCGGGGTTGGCGATATAAGGGCGGCCGAAGGCCACGGCGTCGGCCAGGCCCTCGTCGAGACGTGCCTGCGCGCTGTCGGCGGTGTAGTTGCCGCAGACGATGAGACGGCCGCCGTAGGCTTGGCGCAGTTGTTTGCGGAAGTCGGCGGTGAGGGATGGACCGCCGGCCCAGTCGGGCTCGGCCACGTGGATGTAGGCCACGCCGCGGCGGTCGAATTCGCGGGCGAGATGGAGGTGGATGGCCTCGGTCTCGGTGTCGGCGATGTCGTGGCGGGTGAAATGCGGCGAAATACGCACGCCCACGCGCTGGCTGCCTGCCACGGCGATGATGGCGTCCATCACCTCGAGCACCAAGCGGGCGCGGTTTTCAAGGCTGCCGCCGTAGGCGTCGGTGCGCTGGTTGGTGTTGGTGGCAAGGAACTGCTGCAGCAGATAACCGTTGGCGCTGTGCAGTTCCAGCATGTCGAAGCCGGCGCGCAGCGCGCGCTCGGCGGCGCGCGCGTAGTCGGCCACGATGCCGGGGAGCTCGGCGGTGTCCAGGGCGCGCGGCGCGTCGCACGGCACGCGCTTGGGGCCTTCGGGTAGCACGACGAAGGATTCGCCGGTGTCGCTGCGCAGGGCGGACGGCGCGACCGGGGCCTGGCCGCCTTCCTGCAATGCGCGGTGCGAGATGCGGCCCACATGCCACAGCTGCAAGGCGATGCGTCCGCCCGCGGCATGCACCGCGTCGGTCACGATTTGCCAGCCGCGCTCCTGCGCGTCGGTGTAGATGCCCGGGGTGAAGGCGTAGCCCTGGCCCTGGCGGCTGATCTGGGTGGCTTCGCTGACGATCAGGCCGGCCGTGGCGCGCTGCGCGTAGTAGCGCGCGTTCATCGCATTCGGCACGTCGCCCGGCTGGCTTGCGCGCGAGCGCGTGAGCGGCGCCATGACGACGCGGTTGGGCAGTTCGAGGGCGCCCACGCTGAGCGGGCTGAACAGGGTTTTGGACATGGCGGGCTTCCTGGGTTAGGTGGATTCCGATCGGGGCCGTCTCGGTTTCCGTGAATATTGATTGCTGCAATGCGCAAACCGCAATCCTAGGCATTTGCCGCAAGGCTTGCAGAGGCCATGCCGCAGCAGGTTCGCGCGACGCGTGTTAGCCGAGCTGGCGGGTTCCATCGAAAAAACTGCTGACCTTCACCGAAACATTGCGTTGGAATTCATGGCAAACGGGCCTTAGGGTTGAGCCTCATCGCAATCGAGGGCATTCCATGGCCTGGATCACCGACCGCATCGACCGGATCTTCTCCAACGGCGAACCGCTGCACGACCCCATCGCCAAGCCGCCCGGCGAGGTCGAAGTCAAGTCCACCACCTGCTACATGTGCGCCTGCCGCTGCGGCATCAACGTGCATGTGCGCGACGGCGAGGTGCGCTTCATCGAGGGCAACCCGAACCACCCGCTCAACCATGGCGTGATCTGCGCCAAGGGCTCGGCCGGCATCATGAAGCAGGTTTCTCCCGCGCGCCTGACCCAGCCTCTGCGCCGCAAGCCGGGCAGCGAGCGCGGCGCCGGCGAATTCGAGCCCATTTCCTGGGACGAGGCCTTCGCCATGCTGGAAAGCCGGCTGCGCCACCTGCGCGCGACCGACCCCAAGCAGTTCGCCCTGTTCACCGGGCGCGACCAGATGCAGGCGCTCACCGGCCTGTTCGCGCGCGAGTTCGGCACGCCCAACTACGCCGCGCATGGCGGTTTCTGCTCGGTGAACATGGCCGCCGGCATGATCTACACCACCGGCGGCAGCTTCTGGGAGTTCGGCGGCCCGGATCTCCAGCAGTCCAAGCTGTTCGTCATGATCGGCACCGCCGAAGACCATCACAGCAATCCGCTGAAGATGGCGCTGTCGGATTTCAAGCGCGCGGGCGGACGTTTCATTTCCATCAACCCGGTGCGTACCGGCTATTCGGCCATTGCCGACGAGTGGATTCCGATCCGCCCCGGCACCGACGGCGCGCTGTTCCTCGCCATCACGCATGAGTTGCTGCGCACCGGGCGCTTCGACGATGCGTTCGCCGCGCGCTACACCAACGCCGCGCAACTGGTGCGGGTGCAGCCGGGGCACCCGGACGACGGCATGATGGTGCGCAACCCCGCTGCGCCCGAGGTCAACCCCGATGCCCCGCTCAACGCCTGGTGGTGGGACGAGGCCGCTGGCCGGCCCGTCGCCGCCTGGAGCGAAGGCGTGCAGCCGGCGCTGTTCGGCCGCTACACCATGCCCGACGGCACCCCGGTGGCGACGGCGCTCGAGTTGCTGCGCGAGCGCGTGGCCGAGTGCACGCCAGCGTGGGCCGAGGACATCACCGGCATCGCCGCGTCCCGCATCGCGCAACTGGCGGCGGAAATGGCCGAGGCCGCGCTCGACCAGGCCTTCGATCTGCCCCAACCCTGGACCGACTGGTGGGGCCGGGAGCACGACACCGTGCGCGCCCGCCCGCTGGCCTTCCACGCCATGCGCGGCCTGGCCGCGCATTCGAACGGGTTCCACACCATTCGCGCGCTGGCCATTTTGATGAGTCTGCTGGGCACCATCGACGTGCCCGGGGGATTCCGCCACAAGCCGCCGTATCCCAAACAGGTTCCGCCCGGCGTGCGCACCGCAAAGAGCTGGGACGACATCAAGCCCAACACGCCGCTGGCCGGTTCGCCCCTGGGCTGGCCCGCCGGGCCCGGTGACTTGATGGTGGACGACGATGGCCGCCCGATGCGCATCGACAAGGCGTTCTCGTGGGAGTACCCGCTGGCGGCGCACGGGTTGATGCACAACGTCATCACCAATGCCTGGCGCGGCGATCCCTATCCCATCGACACCCTGCTGATCTTCATGTCCAACATGGCGTGGAACTCGGCCATGAACACCCAGCGCGTGCGGCGCATGCTGACCGACAAGCGCGCGGACGGCGAGCACCGCATTCCCTTCCTGGTGGTGTGCGACGCGTTCCATTCCGAGATGACGGCGTTCGCCGATCTCGTGCTGCCCGATACCAGCTATCTGGAACGGCACGACGCCATGTCCATGCTGGACCGGCCGATTTCCGAGTACGACGGCGCGATGGACTCGGTGCGCGTGCCCGTCGTGCCGCCGCTCGGGCAGTGCAAACCGTTCCAGGACGTGCTGATCGAATTGGCTTCGCGCCTGCAGTTCCCGGCCTTCACGCGGGCCGACGGCAGCCGCAAGTTCAAGGACTACACGGACTTCATCGTCAACTACGAAACCGCACCGGGTTCGGGCATCGGTTTCCTCACCGGCTGGCGCGGCGCGGACGGCAGCAAGAGCCTGCGCGGCGAACCGAATCCGAATCAGTGGGAGCAGTACGCCAAGCACGACTGCGTGCATTTCACGCCCATCCCCGAGGCCATGCGCTATATGCGCGGCGTCAACCGCGACTACCTGCGCTACGCCAAGGAGAACGGCTGGCGCAAGCGCGACGACCCGGTGGTCATCGCTATTTACTCCGAGGTGCTGCAGAAATTCCGCCTTGCCGCCCAAGGGCAGCGACCCGGGCGGCAGCCTCCGGCCGAACTGCGCGAGCGCGTTGCCCGGCATGGCGATCCGCTGCCGTTCTGGGCACCTCCGCTGGAGCATGGCGCCGTCGATCTGGGGAAGTTTCCGCTGGCCGCGGTGACCCAGAGGCCCATGGCCATGTATCACGCCTGGGACTCGCAGAATGCCTGGCTGCGCCAGATCCACGGCCACAACCGGCTTCACGTGCATCCCAGGACCGCACAGGCCGCAGGCATCGCCGACGGCGGCTGGATGTGGGTGGAGTCGCCCTGGGGCCGGGTGCGCTGCGTCGCCCAGTATTCCGAGGCCGTCGAGCCCGGCACGGTGTGGACCTGGAACGCCATCGGCAAGTCCAGCGGGCTGTGGGGCCTGCATCCCCATGCCGACGAGTCCCGCCGCGGTTTCCTGCTCAATCACCTGATCACCGACGAGCTTCCCGGAGATGCCGGAACCTTGTCGAACAGCGATCCCGTCACCGGTCAGGCCGGTTGGTACGACCTGCGCGTGCGTCTCGCCCCAGCCGGAGCGCCGCGGGACGACGAGGCCATGGCGGGGGATCACTACGCCGACGTGCACGGCGAGCCGCTGCCCGCTGCGGGCGACGCGCTCGCCCTCCATTCCGAAACCACCTGGCCGCGCCACAGCGCGCCGCAGCCAGCGCCGGGGCAGCATCCCGGCATGCACCGCGTCTCGAGCGGCGCGGCCCATGTGCTGCAGTATTTCGCCGGACGCGGTCGTCGCGGCAAGACCACCGAACAGGAGACACCCACATGACCCAGCTCGCCCTGGTCATCGACCTCGACGTCTGCGTCGGCTGCCATGCCTGCGTCACTTCGTGCAAGCAATGGAACACATCGAGCGCGGCGGGCCCGCTGAGCGACCACGATCCCTACGGCCCCGAGACGTCTGGCGTGTTCTTCAATCGGGTCCAGACCTTCGAGGTCGGCCAGTATCCCGACACGCAGGTGGTGCATTTCCCCAAAAGCTGCCTGCACTGCGAGGAGCCGCCCTGCGTGCCGGTGTGCCCGACTGGCGCCTCGTACAAGCGCAAGGAGGACGGCATCGTGCTGGTCGATGCCGACAAGTGCATCGGCTGCAAGTACTGCGCCTGGGCCTGTCCCTACGGCGCGCGTGAGTTCGACGAACAGCGCGGCATCATGACCAAGTGCACCTTGTGCGTGGATCGCATCTACGACGAGAGCACGCCACCCGAGCGGCGCAATCCCGCCTGTGTGAATGCCTGCCCCACTCACGCCCGCCTGTTCGGCGACGTGCACGACCCCGACTCCGACATCTCGCGCGCCATCCGCGAGCGCGGCGGCTATGCGCTCATGCCCGAGCTCGGCACGCGTCCCGCCAACCAGTATCTGCCCAGGCGCGCCATGGTCGCCGCGGGAACGCAGTCGGGCTCGGCCCAGTCGACGCCGGCGCCTGTGACGCGCGGAAATTCCGCGCACGACGGCGGCGAGTCGGCGGCGGCCGCCGAACTGGTGCGCGAATCCGAGACCATCCTGGCACGTCTTTTCGGTGGCCTGCGCGGGAAAGCGCGCAAACGTGCGCAGCCGGCGCCCGGGGCGTTGCAGCTGCCGAAGGCCGCGCAGTCCTGCGCCTGCGGTGCAGGGCAGGGCGGGTGCGCCAGTGCGAAGCCGGCGGGGCCCGGCCTTGGCGGTCAGCTTCCCGCGGCGGCCGGCCTGCCGGTGTCGCGCCTTTTCGCGGAGGGTTGAGCATGCGTCCAGCCTGGTCTGTGCTGTTTCTCACCACCCTCATCGGTTGCGCGCAGGGTCTCGCCGTGGCGTTGGCCCTGGCCGTCCTGGGCCTGTTCGGCGGTCCGGGTGCGGCACGCGTGGCTGGCGGCCCGGGCTTGCTCATGGTGCTGGCCCTGGGCGTGGTCGCGCTGATCGCGTCTTTCCTGCACCTCGGCAGGCCCGAGCGAGCTTGGCGCGCCGCGGCCATGTGGCGCACGTCCTGGCTATCGCGCGAGGTCATCGTGCTGCCGGCCTTTCTCGGCGTGGCCGCCTTGTGCTGGCTGTGGCTGAGCCGGTTGCACGCCTGGCCCGTCTGGCTGGCGCTGGCGCTGCTGGCAGGTTGCGGCACGCTCTGGGTCTGCACGGCGATGATCTATGCCGGGGTGCGCTTCATTCGCGAATGGGCCACGCCGCTGACCCTGTTGAATTTCGTGTTGATGGGCCTGGCCTCGGGCTTCGCGCTCGCTGCGGCGCTGTTCGCCGCGCTCGGGCTACCGGCGGCCGAACTCGCCGGCTGGGCTCTGGGCTGGACGCTGCTGGCCTTTTTGGGCCGCATGGCCGCGCTCTTGCGCACGGCGCGTCTCGTACCGGCCGGCAGCCTGCAGACGGCCATCGGCGTGCGCAGCAAGCGCATCGTGCAAATCTCGCGCGGCTTCACGGCAGGCAGCTTCAATCTGCACGAGTTCTTCCACGGGCAGCCGGAGGCGGTGGTGCGCGGCGTGCAGGGCGGTTTCGTTCTGCTGGGGTTCATCGTTCCGCTGGCCCTGCTCGGCGCGGGGCTCGGCGCCAGCCGGCCGCTGCCCTGGTTTGCCCTGGCCTGGCTGGTGCAGATGGCCGGACTGCTGGCGGAGCGCTGGCACTTCTTCGCCCAGGTGAATCACCCGCAGAACCGCTACTACGCCGCGGCGCATTGAACGAATTTTGCCGTGCGACATTCTCAAGGCGCAGGTTTGGCCTGGAGGATGCCGATGTCGTTCACCCGTTTCGTGCTGCGTTCTGTCTTGGTGTGCCTCGTCGCGGGGCCGGCTTTGCCCGGGCTGGCCACGGCGCGGGCATCGCCGGCTCCGCCTCCGGCGCAGGCTGGCTGTGACGGCGGTGCGGGCTCGCCGGCGATTTGTGCCGCCGCCCAGCTCAAGGCCTTGAACGCGACGATGCGCAGGCTCTATCGCGCGGAGCTGGCGCGCACCCAGGGGACCATCGCCGAGCGCCGGCTGATCCATGCGCAGAACCAGTGGCGGCGCTATGCCAACGCGGATTGCATGTTCAGCCATGGCCCGCGTCGCGATGGCGGTCCTGCCTGGACGCAGCGCGAGGATGATTGCCTGGCCGCGCATGTGCGTCGGCGCATCGCCCGGCTGCGTGCCGAAGCCGATTGCCGGCCCGGAGATTGCCCGCCGCCGCGTTGAGACGTGCTCTGGCCAGGGAACCGCGCGGTGCGGCTCAGCGGTCGATGGCGCCCAGGCAGAGGTACTTCATCTCGACGTATTCGTCGATGCCGTGGTGCGAACCCTCGCGTCCCAGGCCGGACTGTTTCACGCCGCCGAACGGGGCGACCTCGTTCGAAATCAGCCCGGTGTTGACCCCGACAATGCCGTACTCCAGCGCCTCGCCGACGCGGAAGATGCGGCCCACGTCGCGGCTGTAGAAATAGCCAGCAAGGCCGAACTCGGTGGCGTTGGCCGCGGCGATGGCCTCGTCCTCGGTGGAGAAGCGAAACACGGGCGCCACCGGGCCGAAGGTCTCCTCGCGCGCGCACAGCATGCCGGCATGGGCGTCGGCCAGCACGGTGGGGGCGTAGAAGCGACCTCCCGATCCGGCATGCAGGACCTTGCCGCCGGTGAGCATGCGCGCGCCCTTGGCCAGGGCGTCGTCGACGTGGCGCTGCACCTTGGTCAGGGCCTGGTCGTCGATCAGCGGGCCGACCTGCACGCCTTCGTCGAAGCCGCTGCCCACCTTCATGCCGGCCACGCGCTCGGCAAGTCTCTGCACGAAGGTCTCGTAGACGCCGTCCTGCACGTACAAGCGGTTGGCACAGACGCAGGTCTGGCCGGCGTTGCGGTACTTGCTCTGCATCGCGCCTTCCACGGCGGCATCCACGTCGGCGTCGTCGAACACGATGAAGGGCGCGTTGCCGCCGAGTTCCAGGCCGAGCTTCTTGATGCTGGGGGCCGATTGCGCCATCAGGATGCGGCCGACCTCGGTGGACCCGGTGAACGACAGATGGCGGACCACGGGACTCGCGCACAGCACTTTGCCGATGTCCACCGAGCCGGCGGCGTCGCTGGTCAGCATGTTGAGCACGCCGGGCGGCATGCCGGCGCGTTGCGCCAGCTCGGCTGCGGCCAACGCGGTCAGCGGCGTCTGTTCCGCGGGTTTGATCACCACCGGACAGCCCGCGGCCAGCGCCGGAGCGACCTTGCGGGTGATCATCGCCAGCGGGAAATTCCACGGCGTGATGGCGGCGCACACACCCACCGGCTGGCGCAGGACCAGCAGGCGCTTGGTCGGATCCGGGCTGGGGATGGTTTCGCCGTACACGCGCTTGGCTTCCTCGGCGAACCATTCGACGAAACTGGCGCCGTAGGTCACCTCGCCCTTGGCTTCGGCCAGGGGCTTGCCCTGCTCGGCGGTCATGATGCGGGCGAGGTCGTCGGCATGCTGCATCAGCAACTCGAACCAGCGGCGCATCACGCCGCCGCGCTGCTTCGCGGTCAGGGCGCGCCAGGCCGGCCATGCCCGTTCCGCCGCCGCGATGGCCGTCTCGGCCTCGGCGGCGCCCAGGCGTGGCACCTGGGCAAGCAGCCGGCCGGTGGCGGGGTCGTGGATGGGCACGGTGTTGGCGGACTCGACCCAGTGGCCGTCGATCAGGGCCTGGGTTTTGAGCAGAGAGGGATCTTGCAACTGGGCGAGCGGTGAGGTGGCGGTATCCATGGCGGTCTTTCTTGTGTGTGAACGCAATCAAGCGCCAATTTAGCCCCGCCGGGCGACGTTTGCACAGCACCACCTTGAAGCGGCCGGGGCAACCACTGGTAGGGAGGGCGGGTATCCCGCCTCGCGCCTGGCAAGGGTACGGCGCCTAAAATCGCCGTTTTGCTGTGGTTTGGACGCTGCCGCCGACCCAGCCTCATTCAGGTGCCTCGATGAACGTTTCCGACATCCGCGAGAAGTTTTTGTCCTATTTCGCCGCCCAGGGCCACGCGCGCGTGCCCTCGTCGCCCTTGGTGCCGGGCAACGACCCCACGCTCCTGTTCACCAACTCGGGCATGGTGCAGTTCAAGGACGTGTTCCTCGGCCAGGACCGCCGGCCCTACACCCGCGCCACCACGGCGCAGCGCTGCGTGCGGGCCGGCGGCAAGCACAACGATCTGGAGAACGTCGGCTACACGGCGCGTCACCACACCTTCTTCGAGATGCTGGGCAACTTCAGCTTCGGCGACTACTTCAAGCGCGACGCCATCCGCTATGCCTGGGAACTGCTGACCACGGTGTACAAGCTGCCGGCCGACAAGCTGTGGGTCACGGTGTATCAGGAAGACGACGAGGCCTATGCCATCTGGGCCGACGAGATGAAGGTGCCGCCCGAGCGCATCGTGCGCATCGGCGACAACAAGGGCGCGCGCTACGCCTCGGACAACTTCTGGCAGATGGCCGACACCGGCCCCTGCGGGCCATGCAGCGAAATCTTCTACGACCACGGCCCGGACGTCTGGGGCGGCCCGCCCGGATCGCCGGAGGCCGACGGCGACCGCTACATCGAGATCTGGAATCTCGTGTTCATGCAGTTCGAGCGCAGCGTGGCCGAGGAACGCAGCTTCCCCAGCGAGGTCGAGGCCCAGGCCGCCAAGGCCGAGATCGAGCGCGCGGGCGGCATCGCCCTGGTGGCGCGCCAGGGCGAAACCTGGAAGTGCACCACGTATGCGCAGAAGCCGCTGCCGCGCCCTTGCGTGGATACCGGCATGGGGCTGGAGCGCATTGCTGCGGTGTTGCAGCACGTGCACAGCAACTACGAGATCGACCTGTTCCAGAAACTCATCCGTGCCGCCGCGCGCGAAACGGGCTGCGCCGATCTCGGTCATGTCTCGCTGAAGGTGATCGCCGACCACATCCGCGCCTGCGCCTTCCTCATCGTCGACGGCGTGATCCCGGGCAATGAAGGCCGCGGCTACGTGCTGCGCCGCATCGCCCGCCGCGCGCTGCGCCACGGCTACAAGCTGGGTCGGCACCAACCCTTTTTCCACAAACTCGTGCCCGACCTGGTGGCCGAGATGGGCGCCGCTTATCCCGAGTTGGCGCAAGCTTCGGCGCGCATCCAGGACGTGATCGAGGCGGAGGAGAAACGCTTCGTCGAGACCTTGGAGAACGGCATGCGCATCCTCGACGCCGAACTGGACGCGCTGCGCGGGCGCGCCGATGCCACGCTGTCCGGCGATGTGGCCTTCACCTTGTACGACACCTACGGTTTTCCGCTCGACCTCACCGCCGATGTCTGCCGCGAGCGCGGCGTGGCGGTGGATGAGTCCGGCTTCGACGCGGCCATGGACCGACAGCGCGAGCAGGCGCGCGCCGCCGGCAAGTTCAAGATGGCCGGCAGTCTCGACTACGCGGGCCAGGCCACGCGGTTCGAGGGCTACGAGCACCTGCAGCTCGACGCCTGCAAGATTCTCGCGTTGTACGTCGGCGGCACCTCGGTGCCGCGCATGGAGGCGGGGCAGGAAGGTATCGTCGTGCTCGATCGCACGCCGTTCTACGCCGAATCCGGCGGTCAGGTGGGCGACAGCGGCATGCTGTTCGAGGGCGACGACTGCGCGCTGAACTTTACCGTGCACGACACGCAGAAAATCCAGGCCGAGGTGTTCGGCCACCATGGCGTGCTGGTTTCCGGCAGCCTGCGCGTCGGTGAAACCGTCGCCGCCCGCGTGGACGCCGAGCGCCGCCTGGCCACCATGCGCAACCACAGCGCCACCCACCTGCTGCACAAGGCCTTGCGCCTGGTGCTCGGCGAGCATGTGCAGCAAAAAGGCTCGCTGGTGGACGCGGAGAAGACCCGCTTCGACTTCGCCCACGATGCCCCCATTTCCGCCGACGAGATCGCGCGCATCGAGCGCTGGGTGAACGCGCAGATCCTGCTCAACGCGCCGACCCAGGCGCGCGTGCTGCCGATCGAGGAGGCGAAAAAGACCGGCGCGATGATGCTGTTCGGCGAGAAGTACGGCGACCAGGTGCGCGTGCTCGACATCGGCGACAGCCGCGAACTCTGCGGCGGCACGCATGTCGCGCGCACCGGCGACATCGGCAGCCTGCGCGTCGTCTCGCAAGGCTCCGTGGCCGCCGGCGTGCGGCGCATCGAGGCCACCACCGGAATGAACGCCCTGGCCCTGGCTCAACGCCAGGGCGCCGAGCTGGCGTCGCTGGCGGCCTTGCTCAAGACGCCCGAGAATGAGCTCGACAAGCGCGCGGCGCAGCTGCTCGAGCAGCTGCGCGGGATGGAAAAGGATCTGGCTGCGCTCAAGGCGCAGCAGGCCGCGTCGCGCGGCGTCGAGCTCGCGGGACAAGCCCAGGAGCTTGCCGGGGCCAGGCTGTTGGCGGCACGCCTGGACGGTGCGGATGCCACGGCCTTGCGTACCGTGGTCGACCAGATCAAGGCCAAGCTCAAGTCGGCGGTGGTTCTGCTGCTCAGCGTCGACGGCGACAAGGTGCAACTCGCCGCGGGCGTGACTGCCGACCTGACCTCGCGCGTCAAGGCCGGCGAACTGGTGAACATCGCCGCGCAAGCGGTCGGCGGCAAGGGCGGCGGGCGACCCGACTTCGCCATGGCCGGAGGCAACAAGCCCGAGGCGGCGGATGCCGCGCTCGACGCCGCGCGCGTCTGGGTGACGCAGCGCCTCGTGGCGCAGTCGGCCTGATGGCGCGGGCCGGCCTATGAAACCTCGCCATATCCTGCTCGGCGTCACCGGCGGCGTGGCCGCCTACAAGGCTTGCGAGCTGACGCGGCAACTGGTGAAGGCGGGGCATACGGTCCAGGTCGTGATGACGGAGGCGGCCACCCGCTTCGTCGCGCCCATGTCGTTCCAGGCGCTGTCGGGCCGGGCTGTGGCCGTCGATCCGTGGCAGCCGCTTGTCGCCAATGGCATGGACCATATCGACCTCGTGCGGGCCGCGCATGCGCTGGTCATTGCCCCGGCCAGCGCCGATTTCATCGGCAAGGCCGCGCTGGGACTGGGCGGCGATTTGCTGTCCACGCTCATGCTGGCGCGCGGCGACGTTCCAACCCTGCTGGCGCCGGCGATGAATCGCGAGATGTGGGCCAATCCGGCGGTGCAGCGCAATGTGGCACGCCTGCGCGCCGACGGTGTGCGCATCGCGGGGCCGGCCCGCGGCGAGCAGGCCTGCGGCGAGGTGGGCGAGGGGCGCATGATCGAGCCCGAGGACATCGCCATCGAGATCGACGCGCTGTTCCAGCCCAAGGACCTGGCGGGCCGCAAGGTGCTCATCACCGCCGGGCCGACCTTCGAGCCCTGGGACGCTGTGCGCGGCCTCACCAACCGCTCCAGCGGGAAAATGGGCTGGGCTCTGGCGCGCGCGGCCTGGGAGCGTGGCGCCGAGGTCCAGCTCGTCGCAGGGCCCACCGCGTTGGACGAACCCTATGGGGTGCGTTGGGTCGGTGTCGAAACGGCACGGCAGATGCGTGAAGCCGTGCAAGCCGCGCTGCCGGGCGTCGACGTTTTCATTGCCGCCGCCGCAGTGGCGGATTGGCGGCCGGCGGCGGCGCAGCCCGGCAAACTGAAAAAGCAGTCCGGCGAGCCCCCGCCTGTGCTGTACCTCGATACCAACCCGGACATCCTGGCCGAAGTGGCTGCCCGTGCCGATGCGCCTTACTGCGTGGGCTTTGCCGCCGAGACGGACAACCTCGCCGCCAATGCCCAGGCCAAGCGCCTGCGCAAGGGCGTGCCCATGCTGATCGGCAACATCGGACCGCAAGCCTTCGGCCGTGACGACAACGCCTGCGTGCTCATCGACGCGAACGGCATGACCGAATTGCCGCGCATGGACAAGCTCGCGCTTGCGCGGCGCATCCTGCATGAAATCGCCGCGCGTTTACCCAACGATCAATCATGACCCTTCCGATCGAAGTTCGCCTGCTCGACCAACGCCTGCGCGAGCAGCTTCCGGCCTACGCCACACCCGGCGCCGCCGGCATGGACCTGCGCGCCTGCCTGGATGCCCCACTGACCCTGCAACCGGGGCAGGCCGAACTGATTCCCACGGGCCTGTCCATCCACGTCGCCGACCCAGGCTACGCGGCCCTCATCCTGCCGCGCTCGGGGCTGGGACACAAGCATGGCATTGTGTTGGGCAATCTGGTCGGGCTGATCGACTCCGACTATCAAGGGCCCTTGATGGTGAGCTGCTGGAACCGTGGCACGCAGGCCTATGCGGTGCAGCCCCTCGAGCGCATCGCGCAACTGGTCATCGTTCCTGTGATGCAGGCGCAGTGGACGGTGGTCGAATCCTTCACGCCGAGCCATCGTGGCGAAGGCGGTTTCGGCTCCACCGGCCGGGGCTGATTCAGCACGATGGTGCGCCACTTGGCCCGCCGCATGACGGCGCGTTTCGACGCCATGCGCGAACATGCGGCGCTGCGTCCGTTCGCTCGCTACCTGGCGCATCCCGCGCTGTGGAGCCTGCATCGGCGCAGCGTGGCCCTGGGCTTCGCCGTCGGGCTGTTCGCAGGGCTGATTCCCGGCCCGCTGCAGATGCTGGGCGCGGGTATTCTTGCCGTGATCCTGCGCTGCAATTTTCCCGTCGCGCTGGCCACCACGCTGTACTCAAACCCGCTGACCATCGTGCCGCTGTATCTGATGGCTTACCAGCTCGGGAGCTGGGCCACCGGCATGAACGGGCGTGCCAAGCTCGGCCCCCTTCCTCGATTCGATTGGGGGCATCTGGTCGACTCCACCAAGGCGCTGGTGCACTGGGCGATGGGCCTTGGCGAGCCCCTGCTTGTCGGCCTTCCCCTGTTGGGCCTTTGCCTTGCCGTGCTGGGGTATCTGCTCGTTCGGGTGGGGTGGAACTGGTCCATCCGCCTGCAGTGGGCCAGGCGCCGCGCGCAGCGCGCGCGACCCTGACGCCTACGTCACGTTGCGCGGCATTCCGGCCAGGAACATGCCGCTGTCCACGTCGTCGAGATGGGCGCTTTGCGCCTCGCGTTCGTCGGGGTCCGGTTCTCGCACGTCGAGGATGGTGTAGGACACACGCAGCGCCATGCCCGCGAGCGGGTGGTTGCCGTCGAGCACCACCTTGCCCTCGGCGATGTCGCTCACGGTGTAGATGACGCCGGACTCGCCCGGCCGGCATCCCGGCGGCAGGTGCTCGAACTGCATGCCGGGCTCCAGCACCTCGGGAAACAGCGCGCGATCCTCGATCCGCAGCAGCGTCGGTTCGTAATCGCCGAAGGCGTCATGCGGCTCGATCTGCAGCTGTCCGCTCGCGCCGGCTTGCTTGCCGAGCAGATGCTGCGAGATCTGGGGCAGGAGATCCGCACCGCCGACGTAAAAATCCGAGCCCTCCGCGTCGTCGGCGATGGGTTCGTTCTGGGCGTCGGTCAATTGCCAGGCCAGGGTCACGACGGTATCGAGAGCGGCTTGCATAAAAAAGGTTCGCGAGGGATGAATACGATAAAGACGAAGTGCCCCGTAGCCAGGTCACGGATGCGGGCCACTTCCCACTTTGCAAGCTTAGCGCCTGCTGTGCGCCCAAGCTAAACTCGGCTGCAATTTTTTCGGCTCGGCCATGCAGCAGCGCCCGGTATCACGAGCCTTGCATGCGTGTCCGCGTTCCCACCTTCCCGCTCCATGGCATGAAGTCAAACATCGACACTCCGGACTGGCCTTTGCCGGGCATCAGCCACGCCCACTTCCTGGAGCGATATTGGCAGCGCAAGCCCTTGCTGCTGCGCCAGGCGATTCCAGGTTTCAAACCGTTGTTGACCCGGACCGAATTGTTTAGATGGGCGGGAAGCGAGGATGCCGAGTCGCGCCTCGTGCAACGCAAGGACGAGCATTGGTTCTTGCGCCACGGCCCGTTCGGCAGGCGCCAACTGCCGCCCCTGCGCCAACCGGACTGGACGCTCTTGGTTCAGGGGGTGAATCTGCTCGATGACGCGGTGGCGGCACTTCTGGAGCGGTTCCGCTTCATTCCGGACGCGCGGCTGGATGACGTGATGATTTCGTGGGCCAGTGACGGCGGCGGCGTGGGCCCGCATGTGGACGCTTACGACGTGTTCCTGCTGCAGGCCGAGGGGCAGCGCCGGTGGCGCATCGGTCCGGTGAAAAGACCATGCTTTCAACCCGAGCAGCCGCTGAAGCTGTTGGTGGATTTCGAGCCGGATACGGAGTGGGTGCTGAACCCCGGCGACATGCTCTACTTGCCACCGGGGTGGGGGCACGACGGCGTTGCACTTGGCCCATGCATGACCTATTCCATCGGGTTTCGCGCGCCTCCCGCCGGCGAACTCCTGCAGCAACTGCTCTGGAAATTGGCCGATGGGCTGGAGCAAGGTGCGCGGTATAGCGATCGGGGCCGCATCGATCCTGCTTGCGCGAGGCATCCGGCGCGTCTGCCTGGCGACATGGTGCAGTTCCTGCACACCGCTTTCAATCGCTTGAAGCCCGCTGCGCGCGATTTTGAAGTGGCTCTCGGTGAACTTCTCACGGAGCCGAAGCAGCAGGTCTGGTTCGAGCCGTCACAACAAAAACCGACGCAACTTGACCGCATCTGTGCGCGTCGCGGCGTGCGCCTGGACCGGCGCAGCCGCATGCTCTATTCGGCGACGGACGTCTACATCAACGGCGAGCGCGTCGAGGCAGGGCTGGCGCGCTCGAAATGGTTGCGCGTGCTGGCCGACCGGCATGCGCTCGGTCATGCGGACTGGAAGCTTGCATCGGCGCATGAGCGGGCGCTGTTGCTGCAATGGTGCGCACAGGGCTGGCTGCACGCCGATGTCGAGGGGAATGACGCATGAACGAATTCGGCTCGCAGGGCGATGGGGATGGCCAGGAGATCCGTGGCCGCATGGCTTGGCAGCAGGCCATCAAGGAATTGCTGGGCGCCCCCGGCGCGGTCATCAGCATGTACAGCCCCGATTTCTCGGATTGGCCGCTGAACCAGGCTGATGTCATCGCCGCCCTCGATGCCTGGGGGCAGGCCCGGCGCCAACCTTGCGTACGCATGCTGGCGCGGCACTTCGACGTCGTTCAGCGGGACGCGCCGCGATTTGCGCAGTGGCGCACACGCTTTGCGCATCTCGTCGTCTGCCACGTGCTGCCTGAGGAATTTGCAGCGCCTCAAGAATGTTTGCTGTTGCGCAATCGAGGCCTGCTTGCTCTGCCAAGCCAGGCATTCCGTCTGGGTTCGTGGTGCTCCGGAGCGAGGCTGCATGCGGCCGTGGGCCTGTTCGATCAGGTGTGGCAGCAATCGGAGCCAGGGTTCCCTGCACAAGCTCTGGGCTTGTGAATTTTGCGCAACATTATGTTGCGGACCGGCCGGATGTACTAGGGGAAGCCCTGGCTAGCGTTATACTTTCCATCTGAACTCGACATTGCCCATGTGGCATGCAGGTTCAACATTGAAATTAATCCCGGAATCCACCGATTTCTATTGACTGTTTGATTCGCCTGACGCTTTGAGGATACAAATGAAAAAGTCCCTTCTGTTGGCTTCCATGATTGCTGCCCTGGCCCTGGCCGCTTGCGGTAAGAAAGAAGAAGCAGCTCCTGCCGCTTCGGCTCCTGCTTCCGCTGCTGCCCCGGCTTCGGCTCCGGCCGCTGCTGCATCCAAGCCGGCTTCCGCTCCCGCGGCCGCCTCGGCGCCTGCTGCTGCATCTGCTCCCGCCAGCGCAGCCAGCAAGTAAGCAATTCGACTCGAGTTTTCGCGTCGAGTAAAAAAGCCAGCGCAAGCTGGCTTTTTTATGGCCTTGCCCGTGCTTGATGGAGCGGGCCAGGGTGCATCGGGTTCAAGCTGAGGCATCAATAAAAAGAGGCCCGCCGTCCATGGACGGCAGGCCTCTTTTTATTGGAAGTCAAACCAAGCAGGAGAAAACCTTACTTGATCTTGCCTTCCTTGTATGCGACGTGCTTGCGCGCAACCGGATCGAACTTCATGATTTCCATCTTTTCCGGTTGGATGCGCTTGTTCTTCGTGGTGGTGTAGAAGTGGCCGGTTCCCGCAGTGGATTCCAGCTTGATCTTTTCACGTCCGCCCTTGGCCATGGTCTCTAGCTCCTGTCCTGTTCAGTGCTCAAACTTCGCCACGGGCGCGCAGGTCGGCCAGCACCGTGTCGATCCCGATCTTGTCGATGAGTCGCAGGGCGGCATTCGAGATGCGCAGACGGACGAAGCGATTCTCGCTTTCGACCCAGATCCTGCGGTATTGCAGGTTGGGCAGGAAGCGACGCTTGGTTTTGTTGTTGGCGTGGGAAACATTGTTGCCCACCATCGGCGCTTTGCCGGTTACTTGACAGACTCGTGCCATGGAGCACTCCACCTAGTTCGATCAAACAAACGAAAAATTATACACGTTGCTCGGACAACTTCCTAGAGCCAGTCTTGTCCCGCGAGGGGCGGGCCTGCGGCGTGGATTCGGCGCCCGGGCTCACCCCAGCATGGGTTCGAGTTGGCGGGGGCATGGGACGCTGTGGACGTCGATCCAGTCTTGCGCGGGGGCAGGCAATGGGACGCCGGTCAGGCTCCCGCCCCAGAGGCAGCCGCTGTCCAGGCACAGCGTGTTGAATGCCCAATGCAAGCCGAGAGTGGACCAGTGGCCGAAAGCGATGGGGATCTCCGCAGTTCGGCGTTCGCGCACCGCAAACCATGGAACGAGTCCGGCCGGCGCCCGGTCGGCTTCCTGCTTGACATGAAAGTCGATGCGTCCCGCGCCGCCGGGGCTGACGTCGATGTAGCGCATGCGTGTCAAGGCGTTGATGACGATGCGCCAGCGTTCAGGCCCCTGCAGGGCGTCGTGCCAACGGTCGGGCTGGTTGCCGAACACGTCACGCAAAAACCCGGTGAGGTTGTTTCCTCGCAATTGCGTTTGCACCTCGCGTGCGAGCTCCAGGGTTTGCTCGCCGGACCATTGCGGAAGGACGCCGGCATGAACAAGCAACCAGCCTTGCTCGAAGAGGGCGAGCGGACGGTGTCGCACCCAGTCCAGCAGGGCATCGCGATCGGGTGCCTGGAGTATGGTGTCCAGGGTATCGCTGCGATGAGCCTTGCGTATGCCCTGGGCGACGGCGAGGAGGTGCAGGTCATGGTTGCCGAGCAGGCATTCGGCGGCTTTGCCCAGCGCCATGAGCCGGCGGAGTACCGGCAGTGAGCCAGGACCTCGGTTGACGGCGTCGCCCAGCACGATGAGGCGGTCGTGCGCCGCATCGAAGCCCATGGTGTCGAGCAGGCGAGTGAAGGCGTCGTCGCAGCCTTGCAGGTCTCCGATCAGGTAGGTCGTCATAGCTTCCTAGAATAGCTGGGGATTTCCCGAAGCATGCGCGACCGTCCTGCTGCAGACAGTCTTTGTCGGTTTTTTGCGGCCGCGCATGCCCGTTCAACGCATCACCCATTCCCGGAACAAGCACATGGCTCAACTCGATCCCACATTGTTCAAGGCTTACGACATTCGCGGCATCGTCGGACGCAACCTGACGGAGCCTGCCTGCGAGCACATCGGCCGCGCCTATGCCACGCTGGCGCGGGAGCAGGGGCAGCGTGCGGTCTACGTCAGTCGCGATGGCCGTCTTTCGGGTGCGGCGCTTGGGCGCGCGCTCATCACGGGCCTTCGGGCTGGCGGCCTGGACGTGATCGATCTGGGCATGAATGCCACCCCCATGCTGTACTACGCCTGCGCGACCAGCGACGTGCCCAATGGCATCCAGATCACCGGTAGCCACAACCCTCCCGATTACAACGGTCTGAAAATGGTGCTGGGTGGCGATGCCCTGCACGGAGAGGGCATCACCCGCTTGCGCGACATCACCCTCTCCGAGCGGTATGCAAGCGGGGCCGGCAGCTTGCGCGAGGACAGCGTGGTGGAGGCCTACCTGCGGCGCATCGTCGAGGATGTCAAGCTCGCCCGCCCGATGAAGGTGGTGGTGGATTGTGGCAACGGCGTGGCCGGGGCGTTCGCACCGCGACTGATGCGCATGCTGGGTTGCGAGGTCGTCGAACTGTTCTGCGAGGTCGACGGCAGCTTTCCGAATCATCATCCCGATCCAGCCGACCCGCACAATCTGGAAGACCTCAAGCGCGCGTTGCGTGACACCGATGCCGAAATCGGCCTGGCCTTCGACGGCGACGGTGACAGGCTGGGCGTGGTCACCAAGCATGGCCATGTCATCTGGCCGGATCGTCAACTGATGCTCTACGTGGCCGACGTGCTCACCCGCCATCCCGGAGCGCCCATCATCTTCGACGTGAAGTGCACAGCCAACCTCGGTCCCTGGATTCGCAAGCACGGCGGCGAACCCATGATGTGGCGCACCGGGCATTCGCTCATCAAGGCACGCATGAAGGAGGTGGATGCGCCGCTGGCGGGCGAGATGAGCGGGCACATCTTTTTCAAGGACCGCTGGTATGGCTTCGACGATGCCCAGTACGGTGCTGCGCGCATGCTGGAACTGCTCTCGCGCGTCGACGATCCGGAGTCGCACCTGATGGCCTTGCCGGATTCCGTATCGACTCCCGAGCTCAAGCTCGATACCGCCGAGGGGGCGAACTTCGCGTTGTGCGAGCGTCTGCAGCGCGAGGCGAAGTTCCCAGGAGCGGTGCAGCTGCACACCATGGATGGCGTGCGCGCCGAATACCCGGATGGCTTCGGACTGGCGCGCGCGTCGAACACCACGCCATGCGTGGTCTTGCGCTTCGAAGGCCAAAATGCCGAGGCTCTGGCGCGCATCCAGGGCGAGTTCCGCGCTGCGCTGCATGCGCTCGATCCGGCACTGAAGCTTCCGTTCTGAGTCACCCGGTGATGCGCGTGCTGCTGGTCAAGACCAGCTCGATGGGCGATATCGTCCATGCCCTGCCGGTGGTCGCGGACATCCATGCCGCATATCCGGAGGCCCGGATCGACTGGTTGGTTGAAGAGGCCTACGCGCCCCTGGTGCAAGCGCACCCAGGGGTCGAGCGCGTGATTCCGCTGGCGCTGCGGCGGTGGCGCAAGCATTTGCGGCAGGCCGAAACCCGTCAGCAGTGGGCTGACTTGGTCCGCAGCCTGCGCGTTCATGCCTTCGACGCCGTCATCGATCTGCAGGGTCTGGTGAAAAGCGCCGTCATCGCCCGCTTGGCGCGCGGCCCGCATATCGGTCTGTCCTGGGCTTCGTCGCGAGAGGCGTTGGCGCCTTTGTTCTACGACCGTCGCATGAAGACCCCGCTGCGCAGAACCGAGGCCGCCGTGCAGCGCTATCGAGAACTGGCGGCATGGGCGTTGGACTACACGCCGTCCGGACCCCCGCGCTTTGGCTTGAAGGTCCAGGCCCAGCGGCCGGTCTGGCTCCCTGCCGCGGCGTCGCGGCCCTTTGCGGTGCTGCTTTCGGCGACCGCCAAGCCGCGCAAGCTCTGGGCGGAAGATTGCTGGACCCAGTTGGCCGGTTGGCTGTGGACGCGCGGGATCGCCAGCGTCTTTGCCTGGGGCAACGCTGCCGAGCTCGAACGTGCCGAGCGCCTATCCGCGTCGGTCAACGGCGCGTATCCGTCGGACGCGGTCGATCGCCCCGCAAGGCCTGCGCCGGAAGCGTTCGGACTGGATGTCTGGATGCAGGTTCTGGCGGCGGCGGATCTGGTGGTGGGCGTGGATACGGGTCTTTTGTATCTTGGCGCCGCGGTCGGCACGCCCGCCGTGGCGATCTATTCCGGCTCCTCGCCGCACAGCGTCGAATTCCAATCCGCCGGACCTTGGCGCAGCCTGGGTGACGCCGGGCGCCCGCCCGCGGTTCAGGATGTGCTCGCGGCCGTCGAGGATGTGCTCGCACCGCGCTGGCGCGAAGCCAGCTCATTGCCCGCGTCGGTTCCCGCCGATTGCGGCATGGGCCTGGGCGAAAGCCCCTGAAGCCGCTCGGCAATGTCGTCCGCGATTGACGGTTCGGAGCGGCGCGTGCGGCCCCGCGTTTTGCGCATCTACACATGGGTCTGGCGTTTGCTGGCGCCCATGGCCGTGTTGCGCCTGCTTTGGCGCTCGCGCCGCGAGCCGCTGTATCGCGCCCATCTGGCCGAGCGTTTCGGCTGGTATGGGCAAAGGCAGGCGGAGCCGGCGCGGTCGCTGCCCACGGTGTGGCTGCATGCGGTCTCGCTCGGCGAGACCCGTGCCGCCGAACCGCTGGTCGAGGCGTTGCGCATGGCGCATCCCCGGATGCGCCTGCTGCTCACGCACATGACGGCGACCGGACGCGAGGCGGGACGAGCCTTGCTGCGCGATGGCGACATGCAACTCTGGCTGCCTTACGACATCCCTGGTCCGCTGCGGCGCTTTCTGCGGCGCATGCGGCCCGACGTCGGGGTCTTGATGGAAACGGAAGTCTGGCCGAACTTGGCACAGGCTTGTGCGGGGGAAGGCGTGCCGCTGCTGTTGGCCAACGCGCGTTTGTCGGCTCGAAGTTCCACGCGCTGGACGCGCTGGCCGAGCCTGGCGCAGTCGGCGTACGGCGCCCTCACCGCAGCGGCGGCGCAGACGCAGGACGATGCTGCCCGCTTGCGTGAGTTGGGTTTGCGCGAGGTGTCCGTGCTGGGCAACATCAAATTCGATCGCGGCTCCAACGGCGCACTGCATGCGCTGGGCGAGGAATGGCGGCGCAAGGCAGGGCGCCCTGTGCTGTTGTTAGCCTCGACCCGCGAGCATCAAGGGGTGGCGGAAGAGGCGCTATTGCTCGATGCCATGCCGGAGAATGTGCTGCCGCGCGCCTTGCTCGTGGTGGTGCCGCGGCATCCGCAGCGCATGGAGGAAGTCGGCCGCCTGTTGCAGGCGCGCGGATTGCGCGTCACCAAGCGCAGCGAGGCCCCGGCGGATGCGCAGACGCAGGTCTGGCTCGGTGACAGTCTGGGCGAAATGCCGGCTTATTACGCCATGGCCCTTGCCGCCTTCGTCGGCGGCAGCCTGTTGCCGCTGGGGGGGCAAAACCTGATCGAGGCCAGTGCCGAGGGCTGCCCCGTGGTGATGGGGCCGCATGTGTTCAATTTTGCCCAGGCCGTTGAACAAGGCGTCGCCGCCGGTGCCATGGTGCAGGCGGCCGATGCGCGGGAGGTCTGGACGCGCTTGCTGGCCTGGCTGGACGATCCGCAGAGCCGCCGCGGTGCGGCGCAGGCGGCACTGCGGTTCAGCGCCGAGCACAGAGGCGCGGCCAAGGCGCAGGCGGCGTGGATCGGTCGTTATCTACCGCCCGGCATGCCACCGTCCTGAATCCGTGCGGATTGCGGCAGGGACGACGCTTGGCGCGGATTCGGGCGGTGCTGCGCGAACCGCGCAATCAATAAGTGGGAACCGACGGATCGATTTCGCGCGACCACGCGGTGATGCCGCCCTGCAGGTTGTAGATGCTCGGGAAGCCGTTTTGCGCCAAGTAGTTCGCAACCTGCATGCTGCGCCCGCCGGTCCTGCACATCACGAGGATGTTCTTGGCCTTGTCCAATTCCTGATGGCGCAGCGGGACGGTGGCCATGGGGATGTGGGTGTGCCGGAACTTGGGGTGTTTGATCGAGGCGCGCTCCAGCTCCCAGGGTTCGCGCACGTCGATGACCTGCCAGTTCGCCAGTTGCTCGGGTTGTTCGTCGAGCAGCGCGGACAGTTCGCTCACGGACAATTGCTGAATCATGTGTGGATCCTCAGAAACGGAAACGGGGTGTATCGGGAAAGCCATGCAGCCGCGGGGCCATGGTGTCGAACAAGTCCACCGCGGTGGACTCCTGCGCACTGGTGCGCGTGAGCAGCTGCGCGCGCATCATCGGCGCATCGCCGACGATGGCGCACATCCGGCCTCCCGGCTTGAGCTTGGCCAGCAGGGCATCTGGAATCTGCGCCACGGAACCTGACAGCATGATGGCGTCGAACTCGCCCGCGGGCAGTTCCTTGGACGCATCAAGGCAGCGTACGGTGGCATTCGTCACGCCGGCGTGACGCAGTTTTTGCTGCGCCGACTCGGCCAGTTCGGGATGGATTTCGAGGCTCAGCACATGCGCGGCGCGGTGCCCGAGCAACGCCGCGACATAGCCGCTTCCCGTTCCGATCTCGAGCACCCATTCATGTTTGCGCACGGCCAGTTCCTGCAGCATGCGTGCTTCCAGCTTGGGCGAGAGCATGATTTCGCCGCAGGCCAGCGGAATTTCCATATCGGTGAAAGCCAGGCTGCGATAGGCCGGCGGCACGAAATCCTCGCGCTTGACGGCACCCAGAAGATCCAGCACGTCCTGGTCCAAGACGTCCCAGGGGCGGATCTGCTGCTCGATCATGTTGAAACGGGCTCGTTCGAAGTCCATGGCATCCGGTTTCCGTTGAAAAACGGTCATTTTAGAGGGGTCGAAAATATCCGGCGCCGCAACCTTGTCGGCCTGGGGCCGGGTGATCTTCGGCGCGCGACCCGGCTCGACTCGGGTAACGGGAGGTAAGGGCGCTGCAATCACAATCAAGAACGATTATCATTAATCAAAATTTCCGCCCACGCAAAAATATCACGCTTCGTCTATGAGTCTGCGCATCTCCACCGCTGTACCAACGCAGCCACCTCTCGTGCGCTGGAAAATTTTCATGGCTGTGCTTGGGCCGGGTCTGGTGGTGATGCTGGCCGATACCGACGTGGGCAGTGTGCTCACCGCGGCGCAAAGCGGTGCGCAGTGGGGCTACCAGCTGCTGAGCCTGCAATTGCTGCTGATCCCCATCCTGTACGTGGTGCAGGAACTCACGGTCCGTCTGGGCATTTTCACCGGCAAGGGGCATGGCGAACTGATTCGTGAAACCTTTGGCCCGGCCTGGGCCTGGGTTTCCGTGGCGGGGCTGGCCGTGGCCACCATCGGCGCCTTGCTCACCGAGTTTTCCGGGGTGGCCGGTGTCGGGGAGTTGTTCGGTGTGCCGCGAATCTGGAGTCTGGCGCTGGCTGCCGCTTTCCTGCTCATCGTCGTGTGGACGGGCAGCTACCGCCGCGTCGAGCGCGTGGCCATTGCGCTGGGTTTGTTCGAATTGGTCTTCGTCTGGGTGGCGCTGAAGGCGCCGGTCCAGATGCATCAGTTGGCGGCGGGGCTGAGCCATGTCCCGGTACACGAGACCGGCTTTTGGTATCTGGTGGCGGCCAATATCGGCGCCGTCATCATGCCGTGGATGGTGTTCTACCAACAGTCCGCCGTGGCGGATAAGGGCCTGCAGCCCGAGCAATATATTGCCGCACGCTGGGATACGGCGCTTGGCGCCATCCTGACCCAGGTGGTCATGGCCGCGGTCTTGCTGTTGACCGCCGCGACGCTGTGGTCCGGACACCTCAGTCCGCCGCTGAATACCGTGGGGCAGGTGGCGCAGGCCTTGACCCCTTTTCTTGGCGTGGGCCTGGGGCACACCCTGTTTGGTCTCGGCATTCTGGGTGCGGCGATGGTGGCAGCCATCGTCGTGACGCTCGCCGCGGCCTGGGGGTTCGGCGAGGTGACCGGCTACAAGCATTCCCTCGAATATCACCCCTTCGAGGCACCATGGTTCTACATCGTGTTCACGATCGGCGTGGTGGGCGGTGCGCTGATCGTCGCCCTGGCCCCGGACTTGGTGGCGCTGTCCGTCGGCGTCGAGGTCATGAATGCACTCATGCTGCCCGTGGTGCTGGGTTTTCTCGTGGCGTTGGCGGTGAAGGCCCTGCCTTCGGAACACCGCCTGCGCGGTGCGTATCTCTGGATCGTCCTGGGGGTCGTGACCTTGACGTCCGCGCTCGGCGTCTATGGCGGACTGAGCGGGGCGTTCTGAGCGCCGATGACGGCGCGTCATGCACGGGCCGCCATAATGCGGACTTTTGCCGCCAATCCGCATGGACACGCACACCGCATTCATCGCCGCCATCCTCGGCTTGGTCGAGGGACTGACCGAATTTCTGCCGATCTCCTCCACCGGCCATCTCATCCTCGCGGGCAGTCTGTTGGGCTGGGTCAACGACAAGGCCAAGGTTTTCGAAATCGCGATCCAGAGCGGAGCGATCCTGGCGGTCATCTGGCATTACCGCCGGCGTCTGAATGCGGTGGTGAAGGGCTTGGCCGCGCCGCAGCAGCAGGCGCGCCGCGCCGCATGGCGCTTTGCGTTGAATCTGCTAATCGCCTTTCTTCCGGCGGCGATGCTCGGGCTGGTGTTCGCTTCGCGCATCAAGCAGTATCTGTTCGCCCCGATTCCCGTCGCGGCGGCCTTCATCGTCGGCGGATTGGTGATCCTGTGGGCCGAACGCCGCCCATCCGGCGGGGCGGGCGGGATTCGCATCGAGAGCGTGGATGCGATGCGCCCGCTGGATGCGTTGAAGGTGGGTTTGGCGCAAAGCTTCGCGTTGATTCCGGGCACCAGCAGGTCGGGGGCCACCATCATCGGCGGCATGCTGTTCGGCCTCAGCCGTATCGCGGCCACCGAGTTTTCATTCTTCCTCGCCATTCCCACCTTGCTCGCCGCCACCTGCTATGACTTGCTCAAGCATCGCGCATTGTTCAGCGCGGCCGACTTGCCGGCGTTCGCGCTGGGCATGGGGGTGTCTTTCGCGTCGGCCTTGGTGGTGGTGCGTTGGCTGCTGCGTTACGTCGGAGGGCACAGCTTCGTGCCTTTTGCCTGGTATCGCCTCGCGTTCGGTGCGCTGGTGTTGGTCACCGCGCGCATGGGCTGGGTGCAATGGGCGAGTTGAGGCGCCTGTAGACGAACCGTGGCTTCAGGCCGGCTCGCCGCGCCGCTCGAATACCAGATCCCACACGCCGTGGCCCAGGCGCAGGCCGCGCTGCTCGAACTTGCTCAAGGGGCGCCAGGCCGGCCGCGGCGCATAGTTTTCGGCCGTATTGCGCAGCAGGGGGTGGCTTGAAAGCACGTCCAGCATGTGTGCGGCGTAGGGTTCCCAGTCCGTGGCGCAGTGCAGGATGCCGCCGGCGCCAAGGCGGCTGGCCGCCAAATCGGCGAAACCGGGCTGAATCAGGCGCCGCTTGTGATGGCGCTTCTTGTGCCAGGGGTCCGGAAAGTAGACGTGAAGGCCGGCCAGCGAGACCGGCGCCACCATGTCGCGCAGCACTTCGACCGCGTCGTGCTGGATGATGCGCAGATTGCGCAGCTCCAGGGCTTCGATGCGCAACAGCAGCGCGCCGACCCCCGGTGTATGGACCTCCACGCCGATGAAATCCTTGTCCGGATGCTCCTGCGCGATCCGCGCCGTGGCCTCTCCCATGCCGAATCCGATTTCCAGGACGCGCGGTGCCCGGCGGCCGAACAGCGCATCCCAGTCGGCGGGTGCCGGCGCGTAAGGCGCCACGAAACGCGGGCCCAGTTCGGCAAGCGCGCGCGCCTGGCCTGTGGTGGTGCGCCCGGTTCGCAGCACGAAGCTGCGGATGCCGCGTGTGAGCGGCCGGTCTTGCGCGGCGGTGCCGTCTGGGTCGGGGATGGGGGGCGGATGCATGACCGACGTAAAAAAACCGGCTTGGCCGGTCATCGCTGCGAAGGGAAGTGGAGCGGGCGATGGGAATCGAACCCACGCTATCTGCTTGGGAAGCAGAAGTTCTACCATTGAACTACGCCCGCGAAGACCTGCAATTATAGGCAGGCGGCGTGTACGGCCGTCTGCCGGGCTGGCGATGCTGGTCGGCGCGCAGCCGTGCTTGAGCGGCCTCTCTCGCGGTTTCCCATCACCTTCCAGCGCGCCCGAAGACGCCTTTGCTTCGCATGCCTCCTCCTCGATTGCAGGGCCTGCCTCCCGTGGCGGGGCCATGGACCCGGCTGCTGGTGCTGGGCAGTTTCCCGAGCCGGGCCTCGCTGCAGGCGCAGCAGTACTACGCGCATCCGCGCAACCAGTTCTGGCCGCTGCTCTCGGCCTTGTTCGAGATGGACTTGGTGGCCTTGCCCTATGCCGACCGCCTGGCGGCCGTGTGCGAGCGCGGACTGGGCATCTGGGACGTCTACGCGGCTTGCGAGCGCGAGGGCAGTCTGGACGCGGCGATCACCGACGCCCGGCCCAATGATCTGCGCGGTCTGGTGGCGGGCTTGCCGCAACTGCGGGCGATCGCGCACAACGGGGGCGAGTCCGCGCGCTTGATGCGCTTGACCGCCGGCCTGGTTCCCGACAGTTACCGCCTGCCGTCCACCAGCCCGGCGAATGCTTCATGGAGTTTCGCGCGCAAGCTTGAGGTGTGGCGCGAGGTGTTCGCGCGCCACGCCCTGATCTGACACCGGGGAACATGCTGCATCTACACTCACCGCATGCAAGCATCCCGATCCGCTCCAGCGAACCTTGACGCGCCGCAGGGCAAGAAGGCGCCGCGTCCGACGTCTGGCGCGCTGGACTGGCGGGATGTGCTGCACTGGTTGCACGAAGATGGCCTGATCGACGATGCCGGCTTGCGCCAGGGCCTGGACCGCTGCGGTCACGCCAGTGCGCGCCTGCATGTCCTGCACAAGGTGGCCAACGCCGGGCTGACGCGCCCGGCCGACGCGAAGATGCTGGACCTCGACACGCTCACCGCTTGGCTGGCCAAGCGCGCCGCCTTGCCGCACCTGCGCATCGATCCGCTGAAGGTGGACATCGGCAAGATCGGCGATCTGGTCTCGCTGAGCTACGCGGAGCGTCATCGCATTCTGCCGGTCGCCGCCGACGCGGATGGTGTGACCATCGCCACGGCCGAGCCCTTCGACCTGTCCTGGAAGGCGGAGCTCGAGCGCATGCTGCGCCGACCCATCCATCTGGTCGTGGCCAACCCGGTGGACATCGCGCGCTATACCACCGAGTTCTTCAACCTTGCGCGTTCGGTGCGTCAGGCGCAGAAGAACGGCGCCGCATCCGGCATGACCGGGGTCAACCAGTTCGAGCAACTGGTCGAACTGGGCAAGAGCGGCCGCGCGCTGGACGCCAACGACGCCGGCGTGGTGCAGGTGGTGGACTGGCTGTGGCAGTATGCCTTCGAGCAGCGCGCCTCGGACATTCATCTCGAACCCCGGCGCGAACTGGGCGTGATCCGCTTTCGCATCGACGGCGTGCTGCAGACCGTCTACCAGGTGCCGCCCTCGGTGTTGAACGCGATGACCAGCCGCATCAAGCTGCTGGGGCGGATGGACGTGGTGGAAAAGCGCCGCCCGCAGGACGGGCGCATCAAGACGCGCCGGCCAGCCGGCGACGAGGTGGAACTGCGTCTGTCCACCCTGCCGACGGCCTTTGGCGAGAAACTGGTGATGCGCATCTTCGACCCCGACGTCGTGGTGCGCGACATGGCCGCGCTCGGCTTCCCGGCGACCGAGGCCGCGCGCTGGAAAGAACTCACCAGCCGGCCGCACGGCATCGTGCTGGTCACGGGGCCGACGGGAAGCGGCAAGACCACCACGCTGTACTCCACGCTCAAGCGCCTGGCCACCGACGAGGTGAACGTATGCACGGTGGAAGACCCCATCGAGATGGTCGAGCCGGCCTTCAACCAGATGCAGGTGCAGGCCGGCATCGACATCGGTTTCGCCGAGGGCCTGCGGGCGCTGATGCGCCAGGACCCTGACATCATCATGGTGGGCGAGATCCGCGATCGCGAGACCGCCGACATGGCGGTACAGGCCGCGCTCACCGGCCACCTTGTGCTGTCCACCCTGCACACCAACGACGCCCCGGGCAGCATCGCGCGTCTGCTGGAGTTGGGCGTGGCGCCCTATCTGGTGAGCGCCACGCTGCTCGGCGTGCTGGCGCAGCGCCTGGTGCGCACGCTTTGCCCGCATTGCAAGCAGCCTGACGACGCCTTTGACCAGGCCACGTTCGAACAGGCGGTGGCGCCCTGGAAACCCAGCACGCGGGTCGTGCCGTTCAAGCCGATGGGCTGCCTGGAGTGCCGCAACACCGGCTACCTGGGTCGTATCGGCCTGTACGAACTCTTGGTGTTGAGCCCGGCCATGCGCGCCCTGGTGGCGGCCAACGCGCCCTTGGACGCCTTGCGCCAGCAGGCGGTCAAGGACGGCATGCGGCCGCTGCGCCTGGCCGGTGCGATGAAAGTGGCCGAAGGCAGCACCACGCTCGACGAGGTGCTGCACGCCACGCCCGCAGCGCAAGGCTGAGAGCGGCCGCGCGGCATCTTGCCGAACTCACGTGCGGGACACCATGCCAGACTCAGCCTCACCGACCGAGACGCAGTCCGCCCGCGTACAGTGGCTGGCCGACGGCGACGCGCCGGGTGTCGGGCATTTGCAGTTGGCGGGGAATTGGACCGTCCAGGGCCTGGACCCGGCACCGCGCCTGCAGCTTCCCGCCGGGTGCAAGACGCTGCGCCTGAGCGCGAGCGACTGGCAGCTCGACACCGCCGGTGCGCTGGTGCTGGCGCGCAGTCTGCAGGTGTGGATCGAGGCTGGCGTGGAGATCGATCGTGCCGGGCTGGCGGCGCCGCAGAACCAGTTGCTCGACCTCGTGCGCGAACGCATGGCGCAAGCGCCGCGGCGTCCGCCCCAGGCGCATGCCGGCCTGCTCGGCGACCTCGGCCGCGCCGGCGTCGCGGCTTGGCGCGAGGGGCGCGAATTCCTCGCCTTCGTCGGGGAACTGGGCTGGCGCGGGCTTCCGCTGCTGGCCAGATTCTGGCGCATCCGCTGGCGCGAGGTGGTGGCCGAAATCGACGCGGCGGGCATTCGCGCCCTTGGCATCATCGGCCTGCTGTCCTTCCTGATCGGCATGGTCATGGCCTACCAGGGCGGCGCCACACTGGCGACCTACGGCGCCAACATCCTGATCGTGAACCTGGTGGCCATCATCACCTTGCGCGAACTCGGGCCGCTGCTTGCCGCCATCCTCGTGGCGGGGCGCACCGGTTCCTCGTATACCGCACAGCTCGGCACCATGCGCATCACCGAGGAGATCGACGCCCTGCGCGCGCTGGGCCTGTCGCCCTTCGACGTGCTGGTGTTTCCCAAGGTCCTGGCGCTGGTCATCACCCTGCCGCTGCTGTCGCTGTTCGCCGATGTGATGGGGCTGGCGGGCGGCGGCGTGGTGGCGTCGATGGGCTATGGCGTGCCCTGGAGCGAATACATCAGCCGCATTCCGCAGGTTGTCACGGCCCAGACCCTGGCGCTGGGGCTGGTGAAGGCGCCGGTGTTCGCCGCGATCATCGCGCTGGTGGGCTGCATGCAGGGCATGCGCGTGTCCGGCAGCGCCGCGGCGGTAGGCCGCGCCACCACGGTCAGCGTGGTGCAGGCCATCTTCCTGGTGATCGTGATCGACGCCGGGTTTTCCATTCTCTACAACCTGCTCGGGCTATGAGCGCGACGACGGGGCATCGGCGCGAGCGCGTCGAAGCGAGCCGGGCCGGGTTGCAAGGCCATGCCGACGCAAGCGACGTGATCGATGCGCGCGGTATCGTCAACCGCTTCGGCGACGTGGTCGTGCACGACGGCCTCGACCTGCGTGTTCCGCGCGGCTGCATCATGGCCCTGGTCGGCGGTTCCGGCACCGGCAAGACCGTGCTGCTGCGCACGCTCATCCTGCTGCGCGAGCCGCAGGCGGGCCGACTCGCCTTGTTCGGGCAGGACGCGCGCGCGGCGCATGGGCCGGTGCGCGAGCGCCTGCGCCAGCGCATCGGCGTGCTGTTCCAGGGCGGGGCCTTGTTCACCGGGCTCACGGTGCTGGAGAATGTGTTGCTGCCGCTGCGCGAGCACGGCGCGGTGGAGCGCGCGCTCCTGGCCGACATCGGCATGCTGAAAATCCGTTTGGCCGGCTTGCCGGCGGATGCCGCGCACAAGTATCCGGCGGAGCTTTCCGGTGGCATGGTCAAGCGCGCTGCGCTGGCTCGCGCGCTGGCGCTCGACCCCGAACTTCTGGTGCTGGACGAGCCGACCTCGGGGCTGGATCCTATCGGCGCCGCCGCGTTCGACGATCTCGTGCGCGAGTTGCGCGAGTTGCTGGGGCTGACCATCCTGCAGGCCACGCACGACCTCGACTCGATCTGGCACGGCAGCGACATGGTGGCCTTTCTCGCGCGCAAGAAGGTGCTGGCGCTGGGAACGGCGGCCGAATTGGCGCAGCGGGACGAACCCGAACTCGCGGCTTATTTCCGGCAGGGGCGTTCGCTGGTCTTTGCGCAGCAGGCGCACGCCACGCAGATCAAGGGGACATCATGAACAAGACGAAACGCCGCTCGAAGGTGGAATGATGGAATCGAAAGTCAATTACACGGCGGTCGGCGTTTTCATCCTGCTGCTGTGCCTGCTGCTGTCGGCCACGGTCTATTGGCTGGCGGTGGGTGGGCGGCAGCAGAACACCACGCCTTACCTCATCTACGCCACCGACAACGTCAACGGCTTGAGGGATAGCAGCAACGTGCTGTATCGCGGCGTGAGTGTGGGGCGGGTGGATTCCATCGAAATCGACCCGGCCAACCCCACCCTCATCCGCATCCGCGTCGACATCGACAAGACCGTGCCGGTGCGCGCCGACACCGTCGCGCAGCTCATTCCGCAGGGTGTGACCGGGCTGTCGGTGATCAACCTCACGGGCGGCGCGTCGCCCCAGCCGCTGAGCACGGCCCCCGGCCAGCCCTATCCGGTCATACGCTACGCGCCGTCGGTGTTCTCGCGCCTGGAGGGCGGCCTGAGCGATGCCACGCTGATGCTGTCGAAAATCGCCACCCGGCTGGACATGCTGCTGAGCCATGAAAATCTGCAGGCGCTGAGCCGAACCCTGATGCACGCGGAACAGATCACGGGGACACTCGCCGCCCATCGGCAAGATATCGCGCAGACCCTGGTGGCCTTGCGCCAATCCAGCCAGGAGCTCGCGGCGCTGGGCGCCCAAGGCCAGCAGTTGAGCACCCGCGGCGAGAAGCTGATCGCGCGGCTCAGCGACACCACGGTGCATCTGCAGGACACCCTGGGTGAGATGGACGCGGCGGCGAAGAGCTGGCGTCAGGCCGGGGAGGGTGCGGCCAAGCTGGGTGCCACCGGAACGCAGGCCCTGGATCAGTTGCAGAGCCGCACCCTGCCGGGTTTCGACAGGCTCACCGACAACCTGCAGCGGCTCAGCAGCCAGCTCACGGACCTGGTCCGAAGCCTCAAGGGCAATCCGAGCCAATTGCTTTACGGCGTGCCCCAGCCGCCCCCCGGACCCGGAGAACACCGATGAATATTTTCGTGCGGACGTCCGCGCTCGTTTTGGCATTGTGCGGTGCCGGCTGTTCCTTGCCGACGGCCAGCCAGAGGGCGCAGCAGGTCTATCGCTTGCAGCCGGTCGCGGCCGAGGCCAGGCCGGCAGAACGGTCGCCGCGATCCGTCGTCATTCACCTGCTGCCTGTCGCCGCGGCGCCGGGGCTGGGAAGCTCCGCCATGCTCTACAGCGAGGGGGCCGGCGACGGCGCGCCGAATGCTGGCGGCGCTTCGCCGGGCGAGGGCGCGCAAAGCCCGGTGCGGCCAGGCCTGGCGCTGATGCCTTACCGGGACAGCCGTTGGCTCGCGCCCCCCGCCCAGCTCATCGGCGCGGCCATCGCGCAGACCCTGTCGCGGCAGCCCTGGGTCAGCGCGGTGGAGACGAATGTCCGCCTGGCGCCGCCCGCCTGGGCCCTGCATTGCGAACTGGGCCGGCTGGAGCACGACATCGACGGCACGCGCGGCGTGGTGCGGCTGGAGCTGACGTGCCAACTCGCAGGCGACGAGCCGCGGGGTATCGTGGCGCATTGGCGATTCGATCAATGGCAAGCCGTGACGACGAACGACGCGCCGCACTATGCGGCCGCCGCGCAGAATCTGCTCGACCGCGCCTTGCGCGACATCGTGCGGCGTGTGCGCGCACACGTGCTTTCAGGCGGGAGGCATTGATCCTGCGGCCGGACGGCCCAGGGTTGTTTCGCCGCGCCGGGGGTCACGCGGCGGTGGTCGCGTCGAGCGCAACGGTGGCTGGCCCGACGGAATTCAAGCCCCGGCGTGCCGGGCCATGATGTCGAGCAGGGCGGCCCCGTAGCTGTCGCGCTTCTTGTCGCCCACGCCGGAGATGCTGCGCAGCGCGTCGAGGTCGCCAGGGCGGGCCAGGGCAATGGCTTGCAGCGTGCTGTCGGGCAACACGACGTAGGCCGGCACGCCGTGCTCCCTGGCCACGCCGCTGCGCCAGGCGCGCAGGGCCTCGAACAGGGCGAGATCGTCCGCCGCGAGGGCTTGCGCCACCGGGCGCGGCGTCGAACTCGCGCGGCGCTTGCCCGCGGCCGCCGGTTCCTGGCGCTTGAGGTGGATGCGTCGCGCTCCGCGCAGCACCTCGCGGCTCGACTCGGTGAGGTGCAGGACGTTGAAATGCGCGGGGTCCACCTCGACCAGGTGCTGGGCCGCGAGCTGACGCAGCAGCTGGCGCCAGTCCTGCTCGCTCAGGTCGGCGCCGATGCCGAAGGTGGACAGGGCATGGTGGTTGTGGCGCTCGACCTTCTCGCTGCGCTTGCCGCGCAGCACGTCGATGATGTGGGTGGCGGCAAAGCTGGTGCCGCTGGTCTGGCGGCAGCGGTAGATGCACGACAGCAGTTTTTGCGCAGACTCGGTGGCGTCGACCAGTTCGGGCGGGTTCAGGCAGTTGTCGCAATTGCCGCACGGGCCGCTGGCTTCGTCGAAATAGCCCAGCAGGCGCACGCGGCGGCAGTCCGCCGCTTCGGCCAGGGCGAGCATGGCGTCGAGTTTGCTGCTGGACAGGCGCTTGTAGGCGTCGTCGGCTTCGGAGAGTTCGATCAGCCGGCGCTGCTGCACCACGTCGGACAGGCCGTAGGCCATCCAGGCCTGGGCGGGTAGGCCGTCGCGCCCGGCGCGGCCCGTTTCCTGGAAGTAGCCTTCGATGGAGCGCGGCATGTCCAGGTGCGCGACGAAGCGCACGTCGGGCTTGTCGATGCCCATGCCGAAGGCGATGGTGGCCACCATCACGACGCCGTCCTCGTCCAGGAAGCGGCGCAGATGGGACGCGCGCTGGGCCGCCGGCAGGCCGGCGTGATAAGGCAGGGCGCGAATGCCGTGGCCGGCGAGCATGGCGGCAACCTCCTCCACCGTGTTGCGCGACAGGCAGTACACGACGCCGCAGTCGCCGGCATGCTCGGTGCGGATGAAGTTGAGCAACTGGGCGCGGCCATCGCGCTTTTCCACCACGCGGTAGCGGATGTTGGGGCGGTCGAAGCTGGAGACGAAGGCACGGCCGTCCCGCAGCAGGCGCTCGGCGATCTCCTGCCGTGTCGGCACGTCGGCGGTGGCGGTGAGCGCGATGCGAGGCACCTCGGGCCAGCGTTCGCGCAGCACGGCCAGCTGGCCGTATTCCGGGCGGAAATCGTGCCCCCATTGCGATACGCAATGCGCCTCGTCGATGGCGAACAGCGCGATGCGGCATTGCCCCAGCAGGCGCAGGCCGCTTTCGCTCAGCAGGCGTTCGGGCGCCATGTAGAGCAGGTCGAGCTCGCCGCGGCGGGCACGTTGCTGCACGTCCTGCACGGTGGCGGCATCGAGGGTGGAATTGAGGAAGGCGGCGCGCACGCCGAGTTCCTCCAGCGCCGCGACCTGGTCCTGCATGAGTGCGATCAGCGGCGACACCACGACGCCGATGCCCGCGCGCAGCAAGGCCGGGATCTGATAGCACAGCGACTTGCCGCCACCGGTGGGCATCAGCACCAGCGCATCGCCGCCGGCCGCGACATGGTCGACCACGTCGCGCTGCATGCCGCGAAACGCCGGGTAGCCCCAGACATGCTGCAAGAGGTGTTCGGCATCGGGGCGGGCATCGAGGCGGGCGTTCATGGCACAAGCCTAGCAAGACCGGACGCCATGCCCACCGTCGAGCAGTGCGGGGATCGGCTGGAAGGTCGGGCCGCTGTCGTATCTCGCTGCGCGTTTTACCTTCGTTCACCTGCAAATGCGGTCGACTGGAATACAAACGTTGAGCGTCAACGAAGTTCGCGACGACAGCGAGCCATTTCCCTCTCAAACGGAGATCATCATGGCCAGTGTTCCTCTCGGTGCGGTCACCCCGCCCAAGACCCAGCGCAGCAAGATTCACAAAGAAGCGGGCATCTGGAGCCTGCTGTTCGCCAGCCTCACCGCCATCATCGGCTCGGGCTGGCTGTTCGCGCCGCTCACCGCAGCCCAGCAGGCCGGACCCTCCAGCATCCTGTCCTGGGTGATCGGCGGCGCGGCGATTCTGTTGCTTGCCTTCGTCAATGCCGAACTCACCAGCGCATTCCCGGGGATGGGCGCGGTCATCACCTTCCCCAAGCTCAGCCACGGCAGTCTGATGGCCGCGGTGATGAGTTGGGTGGTGTTTCTCGGCTATGTCACGGTGGCGCCGGCCGAAGTGCTGGCGGTTGTCACCTACGCCAACAACTATTTGCCCGGCTTCGTCAACGCCAAGACCCAGCTGCTCACGCCCGAGGGCATGGGCGCCAGCGTGGTGCTGCTGGGTGTGTTCGTGCTGATCAATGCCATGGGGGTGCGGATGTTGCTGCGGGTGGGCAACACGATGATGGTCTGGAAGCTCATCGTGCCGATCCTCGCCATCGTCATGTTGCTGGTGTCGTCGTTTCACAGCGCCAACTTCACCTCGCAGGGCTTTGCGCCGATGGGGATGCAAGGCACGATCTCGACCATCGCCACATCCGGCATCGTGTTCAGCTACCTGGGTTTTCGGCAAGCCATCGAACTGTCGGGAGAAGCCAAGAATCCGCAGCGCGACGTACCGATCGCCATCGTCGGCTCGGTGTTGATCGCGGGGGCGATCTTCGTTTTGCTCGAAGTGGCCTTCATCGGCGCGCTCAACCCGAGCGACATCGCCCAGGGCTGGGCCAAGGTGCATTTCACCGGCGCTTCCGGCCCCTTCGCCGGCTTGGCCACCCTGCTCGGTTTGAGCTGGTTGGCGGCGCTGCTCTACATCGACGCGGTGGTGTCCCCGGCCGGGACCGGCCTGGTGTACGGCGGCACGACCGCGCGCGTGGTCTATGCCACCGGCAAGGACGGCCTGTCGCTGCCCTGGTTCGCCAAACTCAATGCGAAGGGAGCGCCTTCGGCCGGCCTCTGGGTCACCTGGATCGTCGGCCTGCTGTTCTTCCTGCCTTTCCCCTCGTGGCAGAAAATCGTGACCTTCATCTCGTCGGCCGCGGTGCTGGCTTACGGCGTGGGGCCGGTATCGCTGCTGACCTTGCGTCGCACATTGCCGCTGGGCGCGTACCGGCGCCCCTACACGCTGAAGGGCGCCTGGCTGTGGGCGCCGCTGGCCTTCATCGCGGCCAACTTCATCATCTTCTGGTCCGGCGCGGGCACCGACGACTTCCTGTTCGGCGCGCTGGCGGTGATCTTCGTGCTGTACGTGATCGCGCAGGCCGTTTCCGGCCGCATCGGCGAACTGCATTGGAAAGGCGCGTGGTGGCTGTTCCCGTATTTCCTCGGGATGTGGGCCATCACCAATCTGGGCCCGGCCGAGCCCATTGGCGGCAATGGCACGCTGACCTTCTACGAAGGCATGGGCCTGGTGGTGATCCTGAGCTTCATCGTCATCGCATTGGCTGTCGCCAGCGGACTGTCCGAGCCTGAAGACGCTCGCGCCGCGCTACGCATTGGCGAACTCGAGGCGCGCGACAACGACGCGTCCGGCTGATCGCCCAGGAACCGGGCGCACACAAAACCCGAACCGGAGCCCGGACGGCAGGATGCCCGGGTTGTTCCCAGGGCCTGTCCCGCTCAGGTCTTGGTTGCGAGCACGAGGCCGGCGGCGTCCTGCGCCACCTTGCGGGCCGAGGCCAGCACGGTCTGCCGCTGGCAGCCCAGGCCCTGGATGCCGAGTTCGACCAGGTCGCCCGGCTGCAGGTAGCGGGGCGGTTTTTGTCCCATGCCGACGCCGGCCGGCGTGCCGGTGGCGATGAGGTCGCCGGGCCGCAGGGTCATGAAGTGGCTGAGGTAGCTGACGATCTGCGCGACGCTGAAGATCATGTCGCGGGTGTTGCCGGACTGCATGCGCCGGCCGTTGACGTCCAGCCACAGGTCGAGGCTCTGCGGGTCGGGCAACTCGTCGGCCGTCACCAGCCAGGGGCCGACCGGACCGAAGCTGTCGCAACCCTTGGACTTGTCCCACTGGCTGCCGCGCTCGAACTGAAACTGGCGTTCGGACACGTCGTGCACGGCGCAGTAGCCCGCCACATGGGCCAGGGCCTCGCCCACCGGAACGTAGCGCGCCTGGCGGCCGATCACCACGCCGAGCTCGACCTCCCAGTCCAGCCGCGTGGAATGCGGGGGCTGCTCGATCGGGTCGCTCGGCCCGCTGATGCAGGTGGTCCATTTGTTGAACACGATGGGTTCGCTCGGGATGGGCAGCCTGGCCTCGGCGGCATGGTCGCGGTAGTTCAGGCCGATGGCGATGAACTTGCCGATGCCGACGAAGGGCACGCCGAGCCGCGGCTTGCCACGCACCAGGGGCAGCGCCTCCACGTCCAGTTTGCGCAGGGCGCGCTGGCCTTGCGGAGCGTAGACGTCGGGTCCGATGTCGCGCACCACATCGCGCAGGCTGCGCAGCCTGTTCTGGCCGTCGATGAGACCGGGTTGTTCGCGCCCCGGAGGGCCGTAGCGGACGAGTTTCATGGAATGCCTTCTTGTCTTGTTGTCGTCGGGGGGTGAGGAATCAAACCGGTGCGGCTTCGGGAAACTTCAGCGGCGCTGGTATTGCGCCTCGCCGAACAGATTCTTGCGGGACTGTTCGTCCAGCAGGGGCTTGCGCTGTTCGGCCAGCACCGCCAGGCCGCGCTGCACGGCCGGCCGGGCGTCGATGGCGTCGAACCAGCGCTTGGCGTGCGGGTATTCGGCCCAGTCCACGCCCTGGTTCTTGGCGCTGCGGCACCAGGGAAAGGCGGCGATGTCGGCGATCGAGTAGTCGTTGCCGCCCAGCCAGGGCGATTGCATCAGGCGCTGGTCGAGCACGGCGTACAGGCGCCTGGCCTCGTTGGTGTAGCGCGCGATGGCGTAGTCGATCTTTTCCGGCGCGTAGATGCGGAAGTGGTGGGCCTGGCCCAGCATGGGCCCCAGTCCGCCCATCTGCCACATCAGCCACTGCAGGGTCGTGTAGCGTTGGGCGCCCGAAGCCGGCAGCAAGCGCCCGGTCTTCTCGGCCAGATAGACCAGAATGGCGCCGGACTCGAACAGCGCCAGGGGCTGGCCATCCGGTCCGTCGGCATCGACCAGGGCCGGAATCTTGTTGTTTGGACTGATGCGCAGGAATTCCGGTTTGAACTGCTCGCCGGTGCCGATGTTGACGCCGTGCACCTTGTAGCTCAGACCGAGCTCCTCGAGCAGGATGTGGACTTTTTGACCGTTGGGCGTGGGCCAGGAGTAAAGGTCGATCATGGGGTTGCGTGGTGGACGGGCAGCGGCTCCAGCGGCCGCGCGCCAGTCGCATTGTGACGCCGGGCCGGAAATCGTGCAGGGTTCGGCTCAGGGCGCCTCGCCGCGCAGCCAGCGGGTTCGTTCCTCGGCCAGGACTTCATGCAGCGGCTGCTCCATCGCGCGCGCGATCTGCCCCTTCAGCGCGGCCAGCGTTGCAGGCTCGCGCTGCGCCGCAGCCCTTGCGAGTTGCGTCGCCTGCTGCAAGGCCAGGCCAGGTTCGGTGAGTTTGCACACCAGCCCCAGGGCGTGCGCGCGTTCGGCCGGCATGGCGGCGTCGAGCAGACTCAACTCGGCGAGCGCGCTGCGCGGAAGGGACTGCGCCGCCAGCCACAGCGCGCCGACGTTGCGGCCGCTCGTCTGGCTGGCGGCCGGCAAGACGAAGCGGGCATGGCGCGCGGCGACGATGAGGTCGCATGCCAGCGCCAGCGCCAGTCCGGCGCCGCTGGCCTGTCCCTCGACGGCCGCGATCGTGAGCTTGTCGCTTTCGCGCAGCGCCAGCAGCCAGTCGTGCAGCGCGTCGACGAACGCTGGCGCGTTCCCGTCCCGCGCCATCTCGCCAGCGGGACGCGCGGGCGCCGGCACGCCGGCGCAGAACTGCTCGGCGCTGCCCGTGAGCACGATGACGCCGATATCGGGATCGCGCAGTGCGGTCGACAGGGCTTCGATGCCGGCATGCGCCGTCTCCGGGGTCATGGTCGGACCGGCGCTGCCGAGCTGCAGGTTCAGCACGCAAACGCGCGCGTCGGCGCCTGCAGGTTCGTCGTAGGTTTGGGCCATGGCAAGGGTCTCCTGAAGGGGTGCGCGGGGGCCTGTGCGGAAAAGCGCATTTTTGCAAAATGGTTCACGAAATCTCGATTTTCGTGAGGTGCGTCAAGCAAATTCGCGTCGTATCGACTGATAGAGTCGAATCGCATCGAAATGGCCCGATTTTTCATCAGGATTGTCCACATGTTTCGCCGTCCGGACTTCACGTGGCGCATGCTCCGCCTGCCGACATGGCTCAAGCCGGTCCTGGCCGCAGGCGCGGTGCTGGCGGCCATGCCTGCGCAGGCCTTGCTGCTGGAGCCGCCGCAGACATATGCCGTTCTCGGGCAGCCCTTGCGTGTGGACATCCCGGTGCGCCTGGATGCTTCGGAACAACTGGCATCCAACTGCGTGCAGGCCCAGGCCGATGTTGGCAGCGATGCCCTGCGACAGGATCTGCTCGTCGTGACCTTGCGGCATCTGGGCAGCGCGGAGGACGGCATCCGGGTTCGGTCCACCGTACCCATGACCGAACCCTATGTCGTGCTCACAGTCAAGCTCGGCTGCCAGTTCCAGCGCACCCAGCAGTACACGCTGCTTGTCAACCCGCCGACGCCAGAACTGCCCGTGGTGCCCATCGACGCGGCAACCGCGGTTTCGCCCCGGCACCCGGCTGTGGCCCCGGCGGTCAAGGCGAAGGTCCGCAATGGCCATGCCGCTGAGCTCCCCGCATCGAATCCCCAGGAAAGTTGGGCCGATGCGGGACGGCAAGCCGCACGGCGCGCGGCGGGCACACGCAAACCTTCGCTTCCCCATCGCGTGCGTCCAAGAGTCACGGCGCGCCACGCGGCGCTGGCTGCGCACGCCAAGCCCGGCAGCGAACTCAAGCTGGACTGGCTGTCGACCGAGCTTGCGCCATCGTCCTCGCTGCGCCTGTCCACCGCGCTGTCTGTGCCTGGAAAGACGGACATGCGCAACGTTGCGGAGGCTGCGAACGGCCCCGACGCCAGCGTCCCAACCGTTTCGCCAGCGCGCGCCACGCAGGTCGATCTCGACAGGAAAATCAATGCGCTGACCTCTCAGATCGCGGAACTCAAGGCCGCGCGCTTGCGGGACGACGGCGAATGGCTCCGGCTTCGGGAGCAAATGGAACGAATGACCGCGGCGCAAAGCAGCCGCCGCATGTCGATTGACGTCCTGGGCGGACTGGCCGCGGGTTTCGCTTTGCTGAGTCTGTGGTTGTGGCGCGAGCTTGGCCGCCGCGCGACCCTGGGGGAGCGGTGGCTTCCGACCGCGGCTCCCGAGGCGCCGGCCGATGCCGTGCCGGCCGCTGCAGATGAAGCGCGACACCCGGAGGACAGCGGGCCTTCCACCTGGCCTCCGGAACAGCATCAAGGCCATGGCGTTCCAGCCGAAGCCGAAGCCGCGCGAACCGTCGCCCAGACCACGCAAGCGGCTGACTGGGGCGTGCAGGAAACGGTGGAAAGGAAGGCCTACACCCAGCCGCTTTCGGGCGTGGAATTGGTGCAGATCGACGAAATGATGGATCTGCGCCAGCTGGCCGAATTCTTCATAGGCATCGACGATCCGCAACAGGCCATCGTCGTGATGGAGAAGGCGCTGAACGATGCCAGTGGCGGGTCGCTAGCCTTGCCCTATCTCTATCTGTTCGGCCTGTACCGCCAGCACGGCCGCAAGCAGGATTACGAGGCCTTGCTGGTGCGTTTCAAGCATCGCTTCAATGTGCAAATTCCGCCCTGGGACGAGCCGCTCGTCGGCCCGGGGCGCGATCTTGAGGCCTATCCGCGCGCGCTTGCACTCATTTGCGAGACCTGGGATCTGCCGCCCATGCTCACTGTGATCGAACGCATGCTGCTGGATGACCCCAGTAGGCGCCGCATGGGATTCGAGCTTCCCGCCTATCGCGATCTGCTCGATTTGTACGCCGTTGCCCGCGACCTGAGCCGCAACCCCGTCCAGCCCAAGGACCAGCGGCCGGTGCCGGTTTTCGACGAGCATTCCGATCTCGATCTGCCGCTGTCCCTGATCTCGCTGTCCCTGGCCCCGCTGGAGACCGTCAGCAAGCCGTCGCAAGTCGCGGCATCAGGTCCAGCGCCGCAAACTCCGCTGGATTTCACCCTGGGGGCGGATACCCAGGCGCTGCCGGCAACACCGGATGCCGTGTCGCCTTCCCCTTCCGGCAGTGCGCTTGGCTAGAGCCGTGCCAGGCGTTCCAGCGCGGCGTCCAGCGTGGCTTCGCGCTTGGCGAAGCAAAAGCGCACGGTGCTGCGCTCGACCGGGTCCGGATGGAAGGCCGACAGCGGAATGGCGGCCACGCCCACTTCGCGCGTGAGCCACTCGCAGAACGCGGCCTCGGGCAGATCGCTGACGGCCCCATAGTCGGCGCATTGGAAATACGTGCCCTCGCAGGGCAACAGCCGAAGGCGGGTCGAGGCCAGTCCGGCGCGGAAGCGGTCACGCTTGGCCTGGTAGAAGGCGGGCAGGTTCAGATGCGCCTCGGGCTGCGTGCGCAGGTAGTGGGCCAGCCCGTGCTGCATCGGCGTGTTCACGGTGAACACATTGAACTGGTGCACCTTGCGGAATTCGCGCGTCAGCTCGCGTGGCGCCGCGACCATGCCCACCTTCCATCCGGTGACGTGGTAGGTCTTGCCGAAGCTCGAGACGACGAAGCTGCGCGCCGCCAGCTGCGGGTAGGCCGCCGCGCTGTGGTGCGTGGCGCCGTCGAACACCATGTGCTCGTACACCTCGTCGGAGATCAGCACGATGTCGGTGGGCGCGAGCAAGGTGCCCAGGCGCTGCATGTCCTGCGCGGTCCAGACCCGGCCGCTGGGGTTGTGCGGCGAATTCACCAGCATCGCCCGGGTCCGGGGCGTGATGGCGGCGGCGATGGCGTCGAAGTCAGGGCGGTAGTGCGCATCCAGCGGCACGAAACGCGCGACCCCGCCGGCCAGCGCGATCGCCGGCGCGTAACTGTCGTAGGCGGGGGTCAGCACGATGACTTCGTCGCCCGGATGCACAACGGCCAGGACGGCGGTGAGCAGGGCCTGCGTGGCGCCGGCCGTGATGGTGATCTCCTCGCCGGGGTCGTAGGCCGCGCCGTGGAGGGCCTCGATCTTCTCGGCCAGGGCTTCGCGCAACAGCGGCACGCCGGCCATCGGCGGATACTGGTTGTGGCCCGCGCGCATCGCGGCGTTGACGGCTTCGGGGAGCTTGGGGTCAGGGTCGAAGTCGGGGAAACCCTGGCCGAGGTTGATGGCGCCGCATTGCTGCGCCAGCGCCGACATCACGGTGAAAATGGTGGTGCCGACCTGGGGCAGCCGGCTGCGCAGCGCGGGGCTGACCGGATGCTCGGCAGCGGTTCTGGAGTGTTGAACGGCGGACATGGCGGTGACATGAAGTTCAGATCGAGAAATTCTCGTCGCTCTGGCCGCGCAGCACCTGCTCGACCAGCTTGCGCGACAGACGTTGCGACAACAACTCGGTGAGCACGAAGACGAAGCCACGCTGGTACACGCCGCGCTTGAACGCGACGCGTGCGAGATTGTGGCCGAACAGCTGCCCGGCGGGCCTGGCGCGAAGCTGGGTGTCGCGCTCCGGGTTGAACGCCATCTCGGCGATCAAGCCCACGCCGAGTTCCAGTTCGACATAGGTCTTGAGCACGTCCGAGTCGGTGGCTTCCATCACGATCTGGGGCGCGAGTCCCTGCTGCGCAAAGGCCTGGTCGATGCGCTTGCGGCCGGTGAAGGCGGGGTCGTAGGTGACGAGCGGGTACCGCGCCAGTTCGGCGAGCGACAGGTCCGCGCAGTCGTTGAGCGGATGGTTCAGCGGAGTCACCACCAAATGCTGCCATTCGTAGCATGGCAGCGTGACCAGTTCGGCATGCTCGGCCAAGCTCTCGGTGGCCAGACCGATGGCGGCCCGCTCGTCCAGCACCGCCTGGGCAACCTGGTCCGGGTTGCCTTGCATCAGGTGCACCTGGACACGCGGGAAACGCCTGCGGAACTCGGCGATGACCTGCGGCAGGCGGTAGCGGGCCTGGGTGTGGGTGGCGGCGATGGTGAGCTGGCCGCTGTCCTGGGCCGCGTAGTTCTGGCCGATGCGCTTGAGGTTGTTGACCTCGCGAAGAATGACTTCCACGCTGCGCAGGACTTCCTCGCCAGGGGCCGTGAGCTTGCGGATGCGCCTGCCATGGCGGCTGAAAATCTCCACCCCCAGCTCGTCTTCCAACTCGATGATGGCTTTGGAGACGCCGGGTTGCGAGGTGAACAGCGCGCGCGCCGCCTCGGAGAGATTGAAGTTGTGGCGTACCGCTTCCTGCAGGAAGCGGAACTGGTGCAGATTCATGGCATGCGGCCGAGGCGAAGACTTGGAGTGGAGGACTCAGCGGAACTGCACGCGCCAGACGAAGAAAACCAGCGCGGAGCCAGTATAGAACATGTAGGGCAGGGCGGCGGCAAGCCAGGTCGGCCAACTCGCCAGCAGACCCAGACGCGACGTGAGGGTGTTCAGGAGAATGAAGCTGATGCCCAGCATGATGCCGCCGAACACCTTCCAGCTGATCTGGCCCGAACGCCCATGGAGATAGGCGAATGGCAGCGCCAGCATCATCATCACCACGGCGCTGAGCGGGTAGAGCAATTTGCGCCACAGCGCGATTTCATCGCGCTGCACCGCTTGGCCATTGGCCCGCAGATGACCGATGTAGCGCCACAGATCCACCACCGACATGCGCTCGGGACTGAGCAGCAGCACATCGAGCACGCTGGGCGAGACCGACGTCCGCCAGGGCAGCTCGGCTTCATGCCGCACGTCCAAAGCCTTGCCGGGCTGGGTCGGGATTGCGACCGACGTCACCTGGCGCAGCAGCCAGGTCCCTCCGCTTTGGTACACGGCGCTGGCGGCGTGGATCGTCTGCAGGAGTTGCGCGCCGTCGCCAAGGACATAGACATGCACGCCGCGCAGCTCGCCCGAGGCCGTCACGCTGCGGATGTTGATCATCTGGTCGTCCTTCCCGCCCTGCCGGTTGCGCAGCCACAGTCCAGAACTGAGGTTGGTGCCGAAATGGCCGCCTTGCGAGCGGGCCTGCATGGTGGCGGCGACGCGTTCGGCAATCGGCGAGACGAACTCCCCCAGCGCGAAGATCAGCACCGAGAACGCCAGGCCCAGGCCGAGCAATAGCGTCAGCGCCCGGCGCGGGCTGAGCCCCGACATGCGCATGACGGTGAATTCCGACGAGGCCGCCAGACTCGCCAGCACGTACACGGTGCCGGTCAGCGCCGCGATCGGCAGCACTTCGTAGGCGCGGTTCGGCAACTGCAGCGAGACCAGCAGCAAGGTGTGCGCGAGCGAGGCGCCGGACTCGGCGGTATTGCTCAGCTCGTTGATCACATCGAGAAAAAACAGCAGGCCCAGAAACACCAGCAGCACAAGACCGCTGGCAGAAGCGATCTGCAAGGACAGGTAGCGTCGCAGGGTGCGCATGATGCGGGAGTCAGGGCGCGGCGGTCGGCCCGGAGAGGCCGCCTGGTATGGCACGCGTTCCATGGCTGCGGGGCCAGGGCAGCAAGCCTTTGCGCAAAGCAAGTCCGAGGAGGAGCACCGCGGCTGTTCCGTGGAGCACGAGCAGTGCGATGGGCAAGCTCAGCTTGCCCTGGTCGATCCAGCCTTGCGTGGCATTCAGGAAGTTGATGTAGGTGAGGTAGATGAGCACCGCCACAATGAGCTGCAGCGCGCGTCCCGCGCGGGGATTGGTGGCCGCCAGCGGAACTGCCATGAGGGTGAGCAGCACTGTGGAGATCGGGATGCCGATGCGCCACGAGAGCTCCCCGAGCCAGGCCGGGACCGTCGACATGGCGAGGGCCAGGGTGGAAATCTCGCGGCTGGGCGTATTCGCGAGGCGCACCGCCGTCGGTAGGGCCGCCGAGGGTGCGGGAGCGCTGAGCGACGACAGGCGAATGCCCATCTGCTTGAAACCCGTGATCTGGTAGTTGGCCTGTCCCTGTGCATGGCTGTAGCGGTGGCCGTTGGCCAGCATCAGATAGCGTGAGCCGTCGAGATTCTGCAGTTTGGCTGACTGAGCCAGGGTGATCGTTTCCTGGCCTGCGCTCTTGTCGCGAATGAAGATGTCGTGGGCCAGGCCATCCGCATCAGCGCCCTTGCCGATGAAAAAGACCCGTTTGCCGGAGGACGATTCGCGGAACTGTCCAGGCGCCACGCGGGCAAGATCCGAGCGTTGTTCGAAGCGGTCGCGCAGCGCCGCGTTCTGCTGGTTGGCCCAGGGCCAGGCGACGAGCGTGAGGGCGGCGATGGCCAGCACGATGGGCGTCGAAAAGCGCAGGACGGTGCGGAAGTACTGCATCGGCGTTACGCCGGCACCGGCCCAGATCACCATCTCCGAGTCGCGGTGCATGCGTGAGAAGCTCATCAGGACCGCGATGAACAGGGCCAGGCCCAGAATGAACTGGAGATAGGTCAGACAGGCCAGGCCAATCAGCAGGAACAGGTCCTGCGGATTGGCCTGGCCTTCCGACGCCTGGCCCAGGACGCGGATGAGCATGAGCGTGAGTACCACTGAAAACAGCACGGTGAAGCTGCCGCCGAAATTGCGGGCCATTTCGCGGCGCAAGGAGGTGTCCAGCAGCATCGGTCGGGCGGCGAGATCGGGCTTGGCGGGGGTGGCCGAGCGGAAGAACGGGGGGAGGCGAGGCGCTCCGGAAAGCCTGGTGGAATAATGCAGGCGTCATCAGGAGACCTCATGAAATTTAGCATAGCCCCCTTGAAATCACTGGCCAGTCTGCAGACCGACGCCCTGGTGGTTTTCCTGCACCAGCCAGGGACGTCGTGCGGCTTGGTCGAGGCCGATATGGTGGACCCGGTCGCGGCCGAAGCCGCGCAGGACGGCGATTTCTCCGGTGCGCTTGGCACCACGTACGTACGCAGCCGGCCGGCCGGCTTGGCGGCCAAGAGGCTGATCCTGGTCGGCCTGGGGGCGACTCCCGTATCCAGCGCGAGCTGGCTCAAGGCCGTGCAGGCCGCGGCCGGCGCACTCAAAACGCTTGCGGCGCGCCAGGTTCACTTGCTGGCGGCCGACGGAGAGGCGGTTCTGGCCGAACTGGCGCCGCGCGCCTTCGGCGACGCCGCCTACCGTTACACCGCCACGCGCAGACCCGAGCCTGACAAGGTCTACAAGGTGGACGCGGTGCATGTGCTGTCCCGCCATCCCCGTCAGGCGGCGGCGCTGAAGGCCCAGCTTGCGCGAACCGAGGCGGTTCAGGCCGGCATCGATCTCACCCGCAATCTGGCCAATCTGCCGGCCAACCACTGTACGCCGTCGCATCTTGCCAAGGCCGCGCAGGAGCTTGGCAAGCGTCATGGCATCAACGTGGAGGTGCTGGGCCGCGGCGAGATCGAGCGCCTGAAAATGGGCGCGTTTCTCGCCGTGGCCCAAGGCTCCGAGCAACCGCCGCGCTTCATCGTGCTGCGCTACGACGGCGCGGGCAGGAAGGATGCGCCGCACGTGCTGGTGGGCAAGGGCGTGACCTTCGACACGGGCGGCATCTCGATCAAACCCGCGGCCGAGATGGACGAGATGAAGTACGACATGTCGGGGGCCGCTTCGGTGCTGGGCGCCTTCGAGGCCATCGCGCGCATCAAGCCCAAGTTGAATCTGGTGGGCCTGATTCCGGCGACCGAAAACATGCCCGGAGGGCGCGCCGTCAAGCCGGGTGACGTGGTCACAAGCATGTCGGGTCAGACCATCGAGATCCTCAATACCGACGCCGAGGGTCGGCTCATCCTGTGTGACGCGCTGACCTATGCCGAACGCTTCAAGCCGGCCAGCGTGATCGACATCGCCACGCTCACCGGAGCCTGCGTCATCGCGCTCGGTCATATCCACAGCGGCCTGTTCAGCCCGGACGACGCCTTGGCCGACGCCTTGCTTGACGCCGCGCGACAGGCGCAGGACAGTTGCTGGCGCATGCCGCTGGGCGACGATTATGCCGAGGGGCTCAAGACCAGCTTCGCCGACGTGGCCAATATCGCCGGCCGTGCGGCCGGCAGCGTCACGGCGGCATGCTTCCTGCAGCGTTTCGCCAAGGCCTATCGCTGGGCGCACCTGGACATTGCGGGGACGGCGTGGAAGAGCGGCGCAGCCAAGGGAGCGACCGGCCGGCCCGTGGCGTTGCTGGTGCAGTATCTGCTCAACAGCGCCGAGACCGCGCGCAAGGCATGACCATCTGCAAGGCACGGGCCAGTTCCGGCAGCGCCCGGCCCCTGCCGCGCCGCGGAGGAGGCGCATGAGTTCAGTCGAGTTTCGCGTGGGCGCCGCGGACCCGCTGGCTTATGCTTGCGTGCTGCTTCGCGTCGCCGTCGCGAAAGGCGCCAGACTCGTGGTGCGCGCCGCGCCGTCGCAGATGGATGACTTGGACGCGCGCCTATGGACCTTCTCCCAATTCGATTTTCTGCCGCATTGCCGCGCAGGCGATGCCCTGGCCCAGCGCACGCCGGTCGTGCTGACCGACGCGCCGGACTTGCGCAGCTTCGGCGACCGCGACTGCCTGGTGAATCTGGCGCCCGATCCCGCTTCGGGTTGGCAGGCTTTGCCGCGCGTGATCGAAATCGTGGGCACGTCCTCGGCGGACAGGCAGGCCGGGCGGTCGCGTTTCCGCGCCTATCGCGAAGCCGGAACTGAACCCACCACCCTGGAGATCGCAGCATGACGCCCCCGCTCACGGATCGTTTGCCCGTCTTGACTGAAGTCATCGACCCCGGCGCTGGCGCGACGGCCGATGTTGTGCAGTCCGAACGCCAAAGCGGGCTGCCTGCGCAGGGCGCAGCCCCCACCGCAGGCGCCGGCCCATGGGTATCGCCGCCCGTCTCGCCTAAGCCCGCCGTTGACCACGGCGCCAGGCCCCTCCCGACTGGCCTGGCGGATCATCTGCAAACGAGACGTCTGGCCGTTCAGGCCGATCTGCTGCAGAAGATTCAGGACGAAGTCGCCGAGCGTCTCGGCCGGAACCTCGAAGGGCATTTTCAGGCGCTGTTGCAGCGCCATGCCGAGACGTGGGCGCGGGAACTCGCGAGCGAACTGCAGCCCTTGCTCCGCGACGAAATACAGGGCGTGATGACGGAAATCCTCATGCAAGGGTCGAACCCGGCGCCATGATTCGCGCCCGATCTGTTTCCATAAGAAACAGATCGTTCGATACGAAACCGCATGAGTGTGTCGATACCGGTGCAGGGGCGGGGTCGTCGCGGCCAGAATTGGTTTTCGGGATGGAGGTCACAATGTTGACGCGCACGCAACACGATGCGGGGGGCATCGAAGCCTCTCTGTTCTTTTCAGCATGTTTCAGCTAATGTATCGGTCCGTTGGGAATCTCCCGACTTAAAGCAACTTTTATATCCTTTTTGGAGGCTCATTCATGAAGCTGAAATATGCCCTTCTGGGCTTGTCCCTGGCAATTGGTACGGCTTACGCCGCTGACGACGTCACGGTGGTGATCGGCAGTGCGGCACCCATGTCCGGTCCTCAGGCCGCGTTTGGCCAGGACAACACCAACGGCGTGCGCATGGCCATCAACGATCTGAACAAGCAAAACATCATGATCGGTGGTAAGAAAGTCATCTGGAAGATCGATGCTCAGGACGATCAGGCCGACCCCAAGCAAGCGACTTCGGTCGCCCAGAAATTCGTCGATGAAAAGGTCAATGGCGTCGTCGGCCACCTGAACTCCGGTTGCACCTTCCCGGCTTCGCGCATCTATAACAATGCCGGCATCCCCAACATCACGCCCTCATCCACCGATCCCAAGATCGCCGAGCAGGGCTTCAAGACCTTCTTCCGCATCATTGCCAACGACAACGCCCTTGGCGCCGGTCTGGCCAATTACGCCAAGAAGGAATTGAAGGCCAAGACCGTGGCGGTGATCGATGACCGTACCGCCTATGGCCAGGGCGTGGCCGACGTGTTCGCCGCGACGGCGAAGAAGGACGGTTTGAAGGTGTTGGACCGTGAGTACACCAACGACAAGGCGACCGACTTCTCGGCCATTCTGACCAAGATCAAGTCGACCAACCCCGATGTGATTTTCTACGGTGGCATGTACACCCAGGCAGGCCCGCTGGCGCGCCAGTTGAAGCAACTGGGCATCAAGGCCACGCTGATGGGCGGTGACGGCATCTGCGCGCCCGACCTGGCGAAGCTGGGTGGCGACGCGGTCAACGGCACGGTGTGCGCCGAAGGCGGCTCGCCGCTCAGCCAGATGCCTGGCGGCGAGGCCTGGAAGAAGCGCTACGACGCCGAATTCGGCGCCAAGGCCTTCCAGATCTATTCGCCTTATTCTTACGATGCGACGATGGTGCTGGCCAAGGCCATGGAAAAGGCCAAGTCCACCGATCCGAAGAAGTATCTGTCGTACATTCAGAACATCGACTACAACGGTGTGACCAAGAACAAGATTCACTTCATGGCCAACGGCAACCTTGCCGATCCGTCCATCACCATCTCGAAATTCGAGGGTGGCGAGAAGAAGGTGGTCGCGGTTGAACAAGTGAAGTAACGGTCCGGCGCGCAGCAAGCCGGAAAACCCGGCTTGGTGCGCGTTGAAGCTTTCCGCTTCAAACGAAACGCCCGGCTCGGGCGTTTTTTATTTCGACCCGCAAACAAGGCCTGCGTCGCCGGGTCCAAACCCCATGAACAAGGCATTTACGCGCGAAGACTCCTCGGCCGCCGAACAGGACGATGGAGATGAGGTCAGACTGCCCGATCTTCCGCCCGGCAGCAAGAATTACATCACCCCAAGCGGCTATGCGCGCCTGCGTGACGAACTCAAGGCCCTGATCGAGGTCGAACGACCGAAAGTGGTCGAGATCGTGTCGTGGGCCGCGTCGAATGGCGACCGTTCCGAGAACGGCGATTACATCTATGGGAAAAAGCGCTTGCGCGAGATCGATCGGCGCATTCGTTTCCTCACCAAGCGGCTCGATCTCGCCGAAGTGGTCGACCCGTCGCGCCAGCATGGCAACACGCAGGTGTTCTTCGGCGCCACGGTGCGTTACGCCGAGGACAACGGCGCGCAGCGCCTGGTGACCATCGTCGGAGCCGATGAGGTCGACCTGGAGCGCGGACACATCAGTTGGGTGTCGCCGGTGGCGCGCGCCATGCTCAAGGCCCATGAAGGCGACGTCGTCAGCCTGCCGGTACCCGGCGGTGTCTTGCAGCTGGAGATTCTCGAGGTCCGCTATCCGGCGCCTGGAGCTTGAGCGCCGTCACGTGCTGTGGCGGGGCTTGATGCGCGCGGCACGCGTGACGAACTTGTGGGACCGCACCGCGCGCAGGATGTCGGCGAGGTGCTTGCGGTCCCGAACCGCAAGGATGAAGCGAAGTTCGATGGTGGGTTGCCCGGAATCGTCATCCATCGTGACGTGGATGATGTCGGCATCGTGCTCGCTGATGGCCGAGGCCAGCTTGGCGAGCACGCCCTTGCCGTTGCTGACGAAGACCGACAAACCCACCTGGTAGAGCCCGGTGACCGAGGCGGACCAGATGAGATCGATCCAGCTTTGCGGATGCTTCTGGAACAGGCGCCGGGCCTGCGGGCAGTCTTGCAGATGCACCGTGAGGCCTTCGCCCTTGCCGAGATAGCCCAGCACGGCGTCGCCCGGAATCGGGCGGCAGCAATCGGCATAGTGCACCGAGGCACCCTCGGTGCCTTCCAGGATCAGGGCGCCTCGTGTGGGCATTTCCGCGGCGCCCTGCGCGCCGGCGACCGCGGCCGGGGCTCCGCTCGAAGAGAGATCCTGCGCCACCGCCGTGTCGTTTTCCTCGGTCTGGCGCGGCAGCTTCGCCTGGCCGTTGCCATGCAGGAGCAGCGCGCGTTTGGCCACGATCTCGGCCACCCGTTTGCCCAGGCCGATATCGGCGAACAATTCTTCCTGGCTCTTACTGCCGCTCCAGTGCAGCAAGCGGCTCCATTCGGCCGGGCCCAGGCTTTCGAGCTGTAGGCCTTCCTGGCTCAGGGCGCGACTGAGCAGGCGCTTGCCGAGCTCTTGCGACTCGGCCTGCTGGGAGACCTTGAGTTCATGCCGGATTTTCGAGCGCGCGCGCCCGGTCCGCACGAAACTCAGCCAATTGGGATTGGGTCGGGAGTGCGGGGCCGTGACGATTTCCACCACGTCGCCGCTGTGCAGTTCGGTCCGCAGCGGCACGAGTTCGCCGTTGACTTTCGCCGCCACGGTCTGATTGCCCAGGGCCGTGTGGATGGCATAGGAGAAATCCACCGGCGTGGCGCCCCGCGGCAAGGCCAGGATGCGCGACTTCGGCGTGAAGACATAGACGGCGTCGGGCGCGAGATCGACCTTGACGGTCTCGATGAATTCGGCTGCGTCCCGGTTCTCGTTCTGGATGTCGAGCAGAGATTGCAGCCAGGCGGCCGTGCTGACCTGCGCGATAGCCTCGGCCCCGTTGGAGGTCTTGTACAGCCAGTGCGCGGCCACGCCGCTTTCGGCGACCCTGTGCATGGCCTCGGTGCGGATCTGGAACTCCACCGGCGCGCCCGTGGGTCCGATCAATGTGGTGTGCAACGACTGGTAGCCATTGAGCTTGGGGATGGCGATGAAGTCCTCGAACTTGCCCGGCATTGGCTTGTATTGCGCATGCAGCACGCCGAGGGCGCGGTAGCAGTCGAGCACCTCGGGAACGATGACGCGAAATCCGAAAATATCCTGCACGTGCGCAAACGAACGGTGTTTGCGCTGCATCTTGCTGTAAATTGAATAGAGCGTCTTCTCGCGGCCATACAACTGCGCCGGGATTCCGGCCTCGGCGAACGAGTTGGTGGTTGCGGCCAGAATCTTGTCGACCAGGTCGCGCCGGTTGCCTCGCGCCACTTTCAGCGCCTGGCTGAGGACGGCATGGCGCATGGGATGACCATGCTGGAAACCGAGATCCTGCAGTTCGCGATAAACCTGGTTGAGGCCGAGCCGGTACGCGATGGGTGCGTAGATGTCCATGGTCTCGGTGGCGATGCGGCGGCGCTTGTCCGCCGCCATCGCGCCCAGCGTGCGCATGTTGTGCAGGCGATCGGCGAGCTTGATCAGGATGACGCGAATGTCGCGCGCCATGGCCAGCAGCATTTTGCGGAAGCTCTCCGCCTGGTTTTCCTCGCGGCTGGAAAATTGAATCTTGTCGAGTTTCGTCAGGCCATCCACCAAAATCGCCACGGTGGGGCCGAAGTGTTCCATCAACTCGGCCTGGGTGATGCCCTTGTCCTCCGCCGTGTCGTGCAGCAGCGCGGCCATCAGCGCCTGGGTGTCGAGCTTCCATTCGGCGCAAATTTCTGCAACCGCTACCGGATGTGAGATATACGGTTCGCCGCTGGCGCGGTATTGGCCTAGATGCGCAGCGTCAGCAAAGCGGTACGCGTTGCGTATGAGTTGCAGATCGGACTCGGGGAGGTAGCTGGAGAGCTTGTCCAGCAAAACCGCCAAGCTGACCGCCGCGTGTTTGTCGGCATGGTTTGCCGCCGCAGCATGGGCCGATATGCCGCCATCGGTCCCATCCCCTTTGGGGGCGGGCTTGCGCCGCACCACGGGGCGGTTGCGGGGCGGATGACTGCCGCCTGTTGCGGGTGTGCGGCTTTGCATGATGTCAGACCATCAGGAGCGCCGCACAGCATGGAGAGGTCAGGAGCCGTTCACGCGGGTACGCGTTTGAGCATTTCGATGCCGATTTGGCCGGCGGCGATTTCGCGCAATGCGGTGACCACGGGCTTGTCGCGCGTTTCGATCTTGGGGGTATGGCCTTGCGCCAGCATGCGTGCGCGGTAGGTTGCCGCCAGCACGAGTTGAAAGCGATTCGGAATTTTTTCCAGACAATCTTCGACGGTGATACGGGCCATGGCAGTTCCAGTGAATCAGTGGATATCTGAGCTCGGTGCTCAGAGGATTCCGAGTGCTTTGAACACTTCGGGATGGGCTCGGCGCTGGGCGGCGTAGCGCAGTCTTTGCGCCGCCACGACGGCCTGCAAGTCGCTCAGCGCCTGCGAGAAATCGTGATTGACAATTATAAAGTCGAAGGTCGAGGCATGCGGGGTTTCCACGCGGGCGTCGCGCAGCCGGCGCACAATGACCTCGGCGGCATCTTCGCCGCGGCGCATCAACCGCGCCTCCAACTCCTCGTAGGACGGAGGCAGGATATAGATGCTGACCGCATTGCTGAACTGTTGCTTGACCTGCTCGGCGCCCTGCCAGTCGATTTCCAGCATCACGTCCACGCCCTGGGTCATGCGTTGCTGCAGCCAGTGTCGCGAAGTGCCGTAGAGATTGCCGTGAACCTCGGCCCATTCGAGAAAATCGCCGGCTTTGATGCGTTTCTCGAATTCGGCGCGGTCGATGAATAGATATTCGCGACCGTCCTGTTCCTGGCCGCGCGGGGCGCGGGTGGTGTAGGAAACGGAGAGCTGGATGCCCGCATCCCTGGAGAGAAGCTCCTGCACCAGGCTGGATTTGCCGGCCCCGCTTGGGGCTGCGACGACGAACAAGTTGCCCGGAAAGTCCATGCGCTGTGGTGTCGGCTAGGGGTGGATAGGAATCGCTGCATGCCTGGGCATGCAATGAACGGCTGGAGCCAGACCCGCTATCGGCGAGACGGGCTGCGGGGAAATTGCTATTCGAGGTTCTGCACCTGTTCGCGCATCTGCTCGATACAGACCTTCATATTGACGGCCAATTCGCTGAGTTCCAGCACGGCGGACTTGGAGCCGAGGGTGTTGGCTTCGCGGTGCAGTTCCTGGATCAGGAAATCCAGGCGTTTGCCGACTTCACCACCATCTTCGAGCACCTTGCGCATGGCGTCCAAATGCGATTGTAGGCGGCTGACTTCCTCGGCCACGTCGATGCGCAGAGCGAAGGCCGCGGTTTCCTGCAAAAGGCGCTCGTGCACCACGTCCGGATTCGGGTTGCCGCCCAGCGCCTGCAGGGCGTCTTTCCAGCGGGTAAGAAAGCGCTCCTGCTGGCGGGCGACGGCCTGCGGCGCCAACTGTTCGGCAGCCTGCGCCCACTGCTGCAATTGGAGACAGCGATCCGGCAGGAAGCCGCGGAGGCGTTCGCCTTCGCTTGATCGTGCCACCTGCAAGGCCTGCAGCGCGGCGTCGGCCGCCCGCTGCACGGCGAGCGCGAGCGCTGCCGGATCGAGCCGACGTTGCTGCTGCGCCGAACTCAGCCGCCACACGTCGGCCACGGACAAGGTGCGCAGATGCGGGGCGCGTTGCAACAAGATGGCTTCCGCCTGCAGGAGCGGCTCCACCAGTTGCAGGTCGGGTGGTGCCTGCGCGGATTGGGCTTCGTCGAGGTTGATGCGGCACTCCACCTTGCCGCGGTGCAAATGACGGACCAGCGTGGCGCGTATCGCGGCTTCGCTCGCGCGCAGTTCGTCGGGCAGCCGGAACTGGAGATCCAGGAAGCGACTGTTCACGCTGCGCAGTTCCAGGCGCACCGTGAGTGGCGGATGAGCCACATCGACAGTCTCGCTAACTTCGGCATAACCGGTCATGCTATAAAGTAATTTCAATCGGTGCTCCCAGGTCGAACGCTGCATTTTTTCACAATGCGGTTCGCCCGCCAGTATTCCACTTGCAGGGCATTCCTGCTGCTTTCCCGCGCTATGTCCAAAGCCAAACCCGCACCCCTCGAACCCGATACCAAGGTTGGCGGCTACCGCATCCTGCGCAAGTTGGCCAGTGGCGGCTTTGGCGTGGTGTATCTGGCCCTGTCGCCCGATGGTCAGCGTGTGGCCATCAAGGAATATCTGCCCGCTTCCCTGGTGGATCGCGCCCCGGGCGAGATGGTGCCGGCGGCCCACCCCGAAAAACTGGCCCTGTACAGGCTGGGCCTGAAGAGTTTTTTCGAGGAAGGCCGGTCACTGGCGCAGATCTCGCATCCCAGCGTCGTCGGGGTGCTGAATTTTTTTCGCGAGAACGAAACCGTCTACATGGTGATGAATTACCTGGAGGGTTCTTCGCTGCAGGAGTTCGTCATCACCGCGCGCGAACTCAAGCGCAAGAAAATCTTCCGCGAATCCACCATCCGTTCGCTGTATGACGAGATCCTCCAGGGTTTGCGCGTGGTGCACCAGCACAAGATGCTGCATCTGGACATCAAGCCTGCCAACCTCTTCATCACCGATGACGACAAGCCGATCCTCATCGATTTCGGCGCAGCGCGCGAAGTGCTCGGCCAGCAGGACAAGCGTTTTCGCCCCATGTACACCCCCGGCTTCGCTGCGCCCGAAATGTACAAGCGCGATGCGTCCTTCGGTCCGTGGACGGACATCTATGCGGTGGGCGCTTGCATCTACGCGTCCATGACGGGCTATCCGCCTTACGAGGCCACCCAGCGGTTGGAAAAGGACAGGCTGCCCATGCAGCTGTCCAAGCTCCGTGGCATTTACTCGGACAACCTCATTGAAATCGTCGAATGGTGCATGTCGCTGGATCCCCTGGCCCGGCCGCAAAGCGTGTTCAACCTGCAAAAGGAGCTCGGCGCGGAGAATCCGCGTCGCTACACCCAACTGACACTGAGCGAAAAGCTGCGCATGCAAATCGACGAGCTGGTGCACGATACAAAGTCCCGTGTGGACAAGGCCAAGCAAGCCACGCGCATGGGTGCCACCCGTTTTGGCCAGCTCGGCGCGGGGCGTGAGCGGGCGCAAGCCGGGCGCGACAAGCCATGAAATTTTCCGTCTATCAGGTCAGCCGGCGCGGCGCACGTCTGGCCAATGAAGATCGCATGGGCTACTGCTATACCCATGACAGCGTCTTGCTGGGTCTGGCCGATGGGATGGGAGGGCATCCCCGCGGCGATATGGCGGCGCAGCTGGCGCTGCAGACCATCGCCGCCATGTTCCAGCGCGAGGCCAAGCCGGCGCTGGATGATGTGCGCGCCTTCCTTCGGCGCGCCATTCTCGCGGCGCACGAGCAGATTCAGCGTTATGCCAAGGCCCATAGCCTGAGTGATTTCCCGCGCACCACGGTGGTCTTGTGCGTGCTTCAGAAGGGCGTGGCGCAGTGGGCGCATGTCGGCGATTCGCGCCTGTACTACCTGCGCAACGGCGCTTTGCTGACCCGTACGCGCGACCACTCCCACGCCGAGCAGCGCATGTTGCGCGCGGGCGAGGGCGCGGCGCTGGACGCAACGCTGGACGGTGGCGCGGTGAACCGCAACGTTCTCTACACTTGCCTGGGTTCTCCGCAGCTTCCTTTCGTCGAAATCGGCGTGCCGCAGTCGCTCAGCCCGGGCGATTTGGTGATGCTGTGTTCCGACGGCTTGTGGAGCCAGTTGCCCGAGGCCACCATCGTGCGCCTGCTCAGCGAGCGCGTGCTGTCCGATGCCGTGCCCGAAATGGTGGAGCTGGCCCTGAGGCAAAATGCCGCCGAATCCGACAACGTCACCGCGCTCGCCATGGAGTGGGAGGCCGAGGCCGAGCGCGATACCACCCAGGGCGTCAGCACCGAGGGCATCAAACCCGGCGTGTTCGCCTCGACCTTTCAGTCGGGCTTGCCCGACATGCAACCTGACGAACTCGACGACGCCGCCATCGAGCGGTCGATCGCCGAAATCAACGAAGCCATACGCCGCGCCGCGGCACGAAAGTAAACCCCCATGTCCTTACCCCGTTCCGACGGGCGCGCAGCCCTCGCGCTGCGTCCCATCCATTTTGTCCGCCAATTCACCTGTCATGCCGAGGGCTCGGTTCTGGTCGAGTTCGGCCGTACGCGGGTGCTTTGCACGGCCAGTGTCGAGGAGCGCGTGCCGCCCCACCGCAAGGGCACCGGCAAGGGCTGGGTGACGGCCGAATACAGCATGCTGCCGCGTTCCACGCATACCCGCAGCGAACGCGAGGTCAAGCGCGGCCGGCCGCAGGGCCGCACCGAGGAAATCCAGCGCCTGATCGGGCGCAGCCTGCGCAGCGTGTTTGATTTCGCCGCCCTGGGCGAACGCCAGATCGTGCTCGACTGCGATGTCCTGCAGGCCGATGGCGGCACGCGCACCGCGGCCATCACCGGCGCCGCAGTGGCGGCCTGGGATGCCTGCACCTGGCTGCAGCAGCGCGGGCGCTTGGCGCAGAACCCCATGCGCGAACTGGTGGCTGCCGTCTCGGTGGGTTTGCTGCGGGACGAGACCCTGCTCGACCTGGCCTACGAGGAAGACTCCTCCTGTGACTGCGATATGAATGTGGTGGGCACCGCCTCGGGCGGCTTGGTGGAGGTGCAGGGAACGGCCGAAGGCGAACCGTTCCAGCGCCGACAGCTTGACGCGCTGGTCGATGCGGCGCAGGTGGGCATCGCGGAACTCATCGGCTTGCAAAAGCGAGCCCTCGGCCTGGAATGAGCGGGGTGGAGTCCGCTCCGTATGGCCTGGTCCTGGCGACCGGGAATCCGGGTAAATGGGCGGAATTCAAGGCCCTCTTGTCGGCGCTGCAGCTCGATTTGATCTTGCAGTCCGACCGCGGCGTTTCCGCGTGCGACGAGCCTCATGCCACCTTCGTCGAAAACGCGCTGGCCAAGGCCCGGCACGCTTCCCAACACACGGGGCTGCCCGCGTTGGCCGACGACTCCGGCTTGTGCGTGCGCGCCCTGCATGGCGCTCCGGGCGTGCGTTCGGCACGCTACGCACAAGCCTGCGCGGCACGCGCCACGCGCGAGATTCAGGATGCCGCCAACAACAGCTTGCTGCTCGACAATCTGGCTGACGTCGCGGACCGCCGCGCCCACTTCGTCTGCGTGCTGGCCGCCGTGCGCCGAGCCGACGACCCCGAGCCCCTCATCGCCCACGGATGGCTGCATGGGCAAGTCGCCACGGCGGCAGCCGGCGAAGGCGGTTTCGGCTACGACCCCCTGTTCGTTCTGCCCGCCTCGGGCCTGACACTGGCGCAATTGCCTGCCGAGCAGAAGAACCGCATCAGCCATCGTGCCCGCGCCGCGGGGCAGATGCAGCAATTGCTGCAGGCGTTCTGGGGCGTTCTTCCATCCGGCGCAGCGTCCGGCTCGGCATGAGCGCGCGCGACATCCGCATACACAGGGCATCCGAGCCGGCGTCTGCGGCGAAACTCGAAGACGCCGCCGCCCGTCTGCCGCACTACATGCGCGCCGGAACCTTGCAGCTTCAGACCCTGCCGCCTCTGGCCCTGTACGTGCATCTGCCCTGGTGTCTGCGCAAGTGCCCTTATTGCGACTTCAACTCGCACGAATGGCGCGGCGCGCATGCCGAGTTTCCCGAGCAACGCTATGTGCAGGCCCTTCTCGCCGACCTCGATGCCGCGTTGCCCCTCATTTGGGGCCGGCGCATCTCCAGCGTCTTCATCGGCGGCGGCACGCCCAGCCTGTTTTCGCCCGGCGGTATCGACGCCATGCTGGCGCAGATTCGCGCACGCGTCGGCTTGGCACCCGATGCCGAAATCACCCTCGAGGCCAATCCCGGCACTTTCGAGCGGGACCGTTTCGCGGCCTATGCCCAGGCCGGCGTCAATCGCCTGTCCATTGGCGTGCAGAGCTTTGACGATGCCCAGCTGCGCTCGCTGGGCCGCGTGCATGACGCCGCGCAAGCGCATGCCGCAATCGAGGAAGCCGCGCGCGTGATGCCCAGCTTCAACATCGATCTCATGTTCGCCCTGCCGGGCCAGACCCTCGACCAGGCGCTCGGCGAAGTGCGCCAGGCGCTGCGTTATGCGCCGCCGCACCTCTCGCTCTACCAACTCACCATCGAGCCGCAAACACCGTTCGCGAAGCGCCCGCCCGCCAATCTGCCCGACGCCGATCTGGCGGCCGACATGCAGCAAGCCATAGCCGATCTGGCCGGGGGCGCCGGACTGGACCGTTACGAGGTTTCCGCCTACGCCCGAGCTGGCCATCTCAGCCGGCACAACCTCAACTACTGGCAGTTCGGAGACTATCTCGGCATCGGCGCAGGGGCGCATTCCAAGCTCAGTTTCGCACACCGCATCGTTCGCCAGGTGCGCTGGCGCCAGCCCGAGCGCTACATGCAGCAGGCCGCACAGGGCGCCGCAATCGAAACCGAGCAGGAAGTCGCGCGGCGCGAACTGCCCTTCGAATTCCTGCTCAACGCGCTTCGGCTGCGTGAAGGCTTCGCGCCCGAGCTTTACGTGCAGCGCACCGGCCTACCCCTCTCCTCGCTGCGGACAGGCCTGCAGCAAGCCATCCAACTCGGTCTTTTGACCGAAACGCCCGATCGCATCGCGGCGACCGTGCGCGGCTGGGAGTTGCTCAACGAAGTTCTCACCTTGTTTTTGCCGGCTCCGGCGGCATTGCAGACCCCACAGGGTGTTTAGGCCGTCTGCGGTCTTCCCGCCCGAGTCTCGCCGCACACTGTCTCGCCTACAATCCGCAGGCTTCGGAAGCGTGGCAGAGGGGTCGATTGCACCGGTCTTGAAAACCGGCAACGGGCAACCGTTCGTGAGTTCGAATCTCACCGCTTCCGCCATATAAAAGCCCGAGCCCTTGAAAAGCTTGGGCTTTTTATTTTATACGTCTACTTGTCATCAACCTTGTCATCAATTTAGATCGGCCTGGGAAATTGTTTTTCGGCGCTTGCTGTGTCTCGCATACCCGCCTGGCGCGGGGTTTCGCGAGGCATCCGTCGATGGACAAAAACCCAACACTCTCCTACCCGGAGGTTCTTCTTTCCAGCACCCAGGTCCAGCAGATGCTGGGCTTGAGCCGCACCAGCGTGTGGCGCCTGACCCGTCGAGGCGTGCTGACGCCCGTGCACATCGGCGCCGCACTGCGCTTTCGGCGCTCCGACGTGCTCGCGATGATGCAGGTCGGCACCATCCGGCATTCCTCGGCAGCAAGCCGTTCAAGCGGTTGAGGCGCAGTGGCTGACCGACGGGAGCGTCGTCCCCGGGACGGCGCTCGCGGCGGGCATGCGACTCGGCCGTGGCAGGCAGGGGCGCTGACCCGCATGAAATTCCAGCATTGCAGCAACCTGGGGATTGCACGTTCTGCCATCAAGCAGAAAAAAGTGCACAAGGGTGCGGAATCGGCGTGCTTGATCGCGCGGACGGCAACTGCCGCCAGGCTTTTCGCCTCACCGCAAGCGCCAGGTGTGCTCGGGCTGGACCGAGTCTTCCCACTCGGCCAGCACATCGTCTTCATAAGCGCGCTCAACATCCCACGCCTGCGCGTCCTGGTCCCGCTCGAGCCGGGCTTGCACCGCCTGGTCCAGTTCCTCCTGGGGCAGGTCGCTGGCACGCCTCGGCGGCCGTGCCAGTGCAGCGCGGTGTTCCTCGCGCGACAAGACTTCGATGGACACCCTGGAGGAGGGGAAGAGCCCGATCGACTTCCGCTCGCTCGGATGCCTCCGCAGCCGGACGCTGGCCGTGCGCATCGTCAGCGGCACCTCGTCGCGTTCCAGCGCGGCGCGCCAGCTCCTGGCGAAGGCTTCGCGGGTGCACAGAATCCGCAGCTCGTGCTCGTCGCGCAGCTGATCTTTCCACGCGCAGCAGCAGTAGTCCTTCTCCATGTTGCCCTTGGTGCTGTTTTCCAGCTCGACGTACACGCGAACCCACGCATCGTCGCGAGTCGCGCTCGGACGCAAGAACACGCAGTCGGCGACCCGGGTTCCCGGCTTGCGCGCCACGCGCAGCAACTCCCGCGTAGTCAGCATGCGCTGGAAACCCGGGAGCGCCACGCTCTCGGCACCCCAGCTCGCCCCCTGCTCGCGGATTTCCAGGGCGATGCGCTCCTGCAGGAGCACGTCGTGCTCGAGCGTGGTGACCCGGATGCGCTTGACCAGGTTGATGTCGGGGTGCGTGTCATCCAGCAGCAGGGCCGCGAAGCCGCGCCTGATGGCTTCCTCCTTCAGGAAGCCAATCACCCGGATTTTCTCGAGCAGCCTTTCCAGGTGCTTGATCCCCTCGGCCGTGATCAGCGCCAGGCTGTGCACGTAGGCGTAGGGGTTGCGCAAGAGTTCGCGACGCAGCAGCCCGGCACGGATCAAGCGCGGCTGGGTCTGGCGGTTGGTCAGGACGGCGAGGGTCGGGCTGGAGCTGTAGCCCCAGCGGCCGACCCAGGCCAGCGCGGCAGCTTCCTGCACGATGCCGATTTGCCGCGAACGGCGCCCGAGAGCGCTTCCGAGTTGAGCCATGATGACCTCCTTTGGTGGTGGCTGCATGGCTGTGACAGGAAGCGGGCGATTTTTAAAGCGGGGAATGGATCGGTGCGTTACTGGCGCGCAGGGTTGCGTGGGAAGCTGGTGCGTTACTTGCAGGCGGCAAATCGCCCACGCGTCGGGATCGCCGAAGGTCTCCGCGGGCGATGCCCGCTGCGCAGGTCCTTCCGGGCGCAAACCCGCATGCCGCCTGGGGCGGCAGGCCTGGACGGCCCCCGTTGGGTGCGGCTTTGCTCGGCGCCTGGACGGCGCCGCCGGCGCGGCCCTTTGCCCTTCGCTCGCGCTGCTCGCTGCGCGCGCACCTGCGGTGCGTTTGCGGCCCCCGCGCTGGCGCGCGGTTGCCAAAAAACCTACCCCGCGTTTAGCCTGCGGCTGCACTCTCGCCTTCCCCACGCGCCGTGGGCGCGCGGGTGCCCGCGGCGAGGGAGTAGCTTTTTTGGCAACCGCGCGCCAGCACGGGGGCGGGGCTGTTCGCCCCCCGACGACGACCGCCGCGCTGGGGCGCAGCTTGCTCCCCTGTCTCCAGGCGCTTGCCAGCGCCTTCCGCCAGTGTCCGCATCGTCGTCGGCCCCCCCCAGGCCCTCGGCGTGGCCTCGGGCGGTCTGCCCTGGACGGGCAGCCCCCGCTTCGCGGCTCCCTGACGGCACGCAGCGTGGCTGGTGGGAAACGGGCGTCGGTAAACGCACGGCGGTAGATCCGCCAAACTAGGCACTGGCCCCGGCTTGTGGCAACGACATTCGGCGTATGTCGAAGCGGCGGCTGCACTGCCGCAGGCAATGGCCGTCGGCATTCCCCTGTCGCCCGGAGGGTCCCAGGTCATGACGACGTATACAACTTTCATGAACGGTTTTCTGTGTGCCTGGCGCGACCGTCAAGCGAGGGTCGTATGAATGTTGAAACCGCGTGGTGGCTACGCCTCGCCATCCCTGGCAGCTCCACCTCGGACGATGACAACCCGCATGTGGCGCGCAACACGCGCCGTACTGGTGGCAGCGCGATCGACGGGCACACGACGCGGCACGGCGGCTACGCGACGAGCCAGCGCCGATGCAAGTGCATCGAGCAATGTTTCGGCTGGGGCAAAACGATCCGCCCGATCCCCCAGATTATGGTGCGCGGCCTGGACAAGGTCGACCAACTGCTGATCCTGACGATAGTGGCCTACAACCTCACGCGGATACGTTCCCTGGCCGCATTGCGTCCCCAGTTCGCGTGATGCGTGGAAAAACCATGGAAATGGCCGCCCCTAATGCCAGCGACATGTCAATTCTGGCCGGAATCTGGCTCCCTGCCCAGAAATTGAGCAGCGGGTGAGCGCCATCATGCGATTCCGAA